>NZ_RDBL01000029.1:0-24412 GCF_008042035.1 Streptomyces sp. col6 | reverse complement strand
GGCTGTCCGTGGGGGTGCGGCGGCCGGTGTCGCCGGGGGCGGTGTCCTCCTCGGTGGGCAGCGCGGTGTCGTCGGTGCCCTCCTCGATGTCGAGGTCGAAGTCCTGGACGGGGGTGCCCCGCAGGGCGGTCCCGGTGTACTTGGCCCAGGTTTCGGCGGGGGCGCCGCCGCCGTTGATGCGGGGGAGTCCGAGTGCGCCGTAGAGGGGTTTCTGGGCGCCGGTGTCGGGGTTCTGGCCCATGACGGCGATGACGGTGGCGAGGTCGGGGGTGTAGCCGGCGAACCAGGCGGCCTTGTCCTCCTCGGCGGTGCCGGTCTTTCCGGCGGCGGGGCGTCCGGCGCCCTGGGCGGCGGTTCCGGTGCCGCCGTCGACGACGCTGCGGAGGATGGAGGTGGTGGTGTCGGCGGCTTCGCGGCTGACGGCCTGTTTGACCGTGCGGCCGGGGAGGGTGACGTTCTCGCCGTCCTTGGTGACCTTGCTGACGAGGACGTGGGCGCCGTGTCTGCCGTGGGCGGCGAGGGTCGCGTAGGCCTCGGTCATGTCGAGGACGCTGGCGGTGGCGACGCCGAGTGCGATGGAGGGGGTGGGGGTGAGGTCGGAGGTGTCCTTGGGGATGCCGAGGGAGACGGCGGTCTGGCGGACCTTCTCGGGGCCGACGTCCTCGGCCATCTGGGCGTAGACGGCGTTGACGGACTTGTCGGTGGCGGTGCGCACGGTGATGGGGCCGTAGCTGCGGTCGTCCTCGTTGGCGGGGTCGTAGCCGGTGGGGCCGTCGGGGCCTTCGACCATGCGTTTGTTGGTGCCGTCGTAGATGGTGCTGGGGGTGATGCGGCGGCCGTCCTGGGTGGTGGAGCCGTTGGCGACGGCGGAGGTGAAGACGAACGGTTTGAAGGTCGAGCCGACCTGGTAGTCGCGGCGGGTGGCGTTGTTGACGTACTGGCGGGTGTAGTCGATGCCGCCGTAGAGGGCGACGACGTGGCCGTCGGCGGGGTTGATGGAGGCGCCGCCTACGCGGACGTTGCGGTCGGCCGCGCGGTCGTCGTCGGTCTTGGACATGACGGTGTCGTCGACGGCTTCGACGAGGGCGTCCTGCTTCTTCTTCTGGAGGGTGGTGGTGATGCGGTAGCCGCGGGTGGCGAGGGTCTTCTCGTCGAGGATGTCGTTGTCGGTGAGGTAGTCCTCGACGGCTTTGACGATGTAGCCGCGCTGTCCGGAGAGGCTGTTGGCGGGCTTGACGGGGCCGGGTACGGGGAAGGTCATCGCGTCGCGCTGTGCGGGGTCGAGCCACTTCTCCTTGACCATGCCGTCGAGTACGTAGTTCCAGCGGGCGAGGGCGGCGGGTTTGTTCTCGGGGTGGGCGATGACGTCGTAGGCGCTGGGGGCGTTGAGCAGGGAGGCGAGGTAGGCGCCTTCGGCGGTGGTGACGTCGCCGATGTCCTTGCCGTAGTAGGCCTGGGCGGCGGCCTGGATGCCGTAGGCGTTGCGGCCGAAGTAGCTGGTGTTGAGGTAGCCCTCCAGGATCTGGTCCTTGGACTGTTCGCGGTTGAGCTTGATCGAGATGAAGAATTCCTTGATCTTGCGGACGACGGTCTGTTCCTGGCCCAGGTAGTAGTTCTTGACGTACTGCTGGGTGATGGTCGAGCCGCCTTGTTTGCCCTTGCCGGTGAGGGTGTTCCAGCCGGCCCGGAACATCGCCTTGATGTCGACGGCGCGTTCGGAGTAGAAGTCGCGGTCCTCGGCGGCGAGGACCGTGTGCTGGACGGTGCGGGGGACCTGGGCGAGCTTGATGTTCTCGCGGTTGACGTCGCCGTCGCGGGCGATGACGGTGCCGTCGGCGTAGAGGTAGACGTTGGACTGGGCGGTGGCGCTGGCGTTGGCCGGGGGGATGTCGACGAGCTGGTAGCCGGCGAAGAAGCCGCCGATCAGGATCAGGGCGAGGAGCAGGATGCCGCCGAGGACCATGCGCCAGGTGGGGATCAGCCGTCGCCAGCCGGTGCGCTTGGGCCGTTTGGTCTTGCCGGGCTTCTTCGCGCCGGTGCCGTCGGCGGCCTTCGGGGTCTCGCGGTCGGGGGCCGGTTCCGGGGCGGCGGCGTCGGCAGGCAGGTCCCTGGGGGCCCAGCCCGGGGGGTCGGTGTCCCCGTTCTGCTGCTGTGGCTCGTCGCTCATGTCGGTGCAGACTCCTCGGCCGCGGTCAGTTCCCCCATAGTGCCCTTTTCTGTCTCATAACCCTCGGAACAACTGCCGAAAAGCGGTCGCGGCGGCTGCCGCGGCTGGACTAGGGTTCTGCGCTTTGGTGTCCACGCGCGGTGCGGCACCCGTTGACGGGGAGGCGGTTGCTGTGCGGGTCTACGCGGTGGTGGCGGCGGGCGGTTTCCGCCGCTATGCCACCTATCGGATCGAGACGGCGGCGGGGGTGTTCACCAACACCGTCTTCGGTTTCATCCTGGCTTACACCTTTGTGGCGTTGTGGGACGAGCGGCCCCGGCTGGGCGGTTACGACATGCCCGAGGCGCTCACGTTCGTGTGGCTGGGCCAGGCGTTGCTGATGACGTGCGTGATGATGGGCGGCGGTTTCGAGGACGAGCTGATCGAGCGCATCCGCACGGGCGACATCGCGGTCGACCTCTACCGGCCGGTGGACCTGCAGATGTGGTGGCTGGCACAGGACTTGGGGCGTGCGGCCTTTCATCTGCTGGGGCGCGGGATCGTGCCGATGGTGTGCGGGGCGCTCGCCTTCGATCTGGCGCTGCCGGGGTCGCCCTGGCCGTGGCTGGGGTTCCTGGTGTCGGTGGCGCTGGGTGTGGTGGTGAGTTTCGCGATCCGCTATCTGGTGGCGCTGTCCGCCTTCTGGCTGATGGACGGGGCGGGGGCGGCGCAGATCTCCTTCCTGGCGGGGCTGTTCTTCTCCGGCATGCTGCTGCCGCTGACGCTGTTTCCGGGGCTGTTGGGCGAGGTGGCGCGGCTGCTGCCGTGGTCGGCGATGCTCCAGGTGCCGGCGGATGTGTTCCTGGGCAAGCACACGGGCTGGGGTCTGGTGCGGGTGTACGTGTTCCAGGCGTCCTGGGCCGCGGTGTTGCTGCTCGTGGGGCGGATGGTGCAGTCGGTGGCGACGCGGAGGGTGGTGGTCCAGGGTGGCTGAGGCGGTGGAGGTGCCGGTGGCGGAGGCGCCCGGGGCGGTGTTCGCGCCGCGGCCGGGGTTCGTCGAGGGGTTCCGGGCGTACGGGCTGATCGTCGGCATGTGGCTGCGCTCGACGATGGCGTATCCGGCGTCGTTCCTGATGACGGCGGTGGGGAACTTCGCGGCGACGGCGTTCGACTTCGTGGCGATCATGCTGATGTTTGCGCACGTCGACGCGTTGGGCGGCTACACGCTCCCGGAGATCGCACTGCTGTACGGGGCGTCGGGTACGGCGTTCGGTCTGGCGGATCTGCTGATGGGGTCGATGGACCGGCTGGGCCGCCGGGTGCGCGACGGCACTCTGGACACGCTGCTGGTGCGGCCGGTCCCGGTCCTGGCGCAGGTGGCGGCCGACCGCTTCGCGCTGCGCAGGCTGGGGCGGATCACCCAGGGGCTGCTGGTGCTCGGCTACGGGCTGGTGGTCGTGGACATCGAGTGGACCGTGGCGAAGGCGGTCCTGCTGCCGCTGATGCTGCTGAGCGGTGCGGTGATCTTCGGGGCGGTGTTCGTGGCGGGCGGGGCGTTCCAGTTCATCGCGCAGGACGCCTCGCAGGTGCAGAACTCGTTCACGTACGGGGGCAACACGCTGCTCCAGTACCCGCCGACGATCTTCGCGAAGGACCTGGTGCGCGGGGTGACGTTCGTGGTGCCGCTGGCTTTCGTGAACTGGCTGCCGGCGTTGTACATCCTCGGCCGGGAGCTGCCGCTGGGGCTGCCGGACGGGGTGGCGTTCCTGCCGCCGGTGGTGGCCGCGGTCTGCGCGGCCGGGGCGGGCCTCGCGTGGCGGGTGGGGCTGCGGGCGTACCGGAGTACGGGAAGTTGAAGGACGGGAGAGGAAGCGGCATGAGTACGGACACGGAATCGGCCACGGGCGGGCATACCGGTGCCGGGGAGGCCTTCATCGAGCTGGACGGGCTGGAGAAGGTCTTCGACGTCCGCCGCAGGACGGGTTTCCTGCGCGGCGAGCGGCGCCAGGTGCGGGCGGTCGACGGGATCAGCTTCCGGGTGGAGCGCGGCGAGATGGTCGGCTACATCGGGCCGAACGGGGCCGGGAAGTCGACGACGATCAAGATGCTGACGGGCATCCTCACCCCGAGCGGCGGTTCGCTGCGGGTCGCGGGCATCGACCCGTCACGGGAGCGGACCCGGCTGGCGCACCGGATCGGGGTGGTGTTCGGGCAGCGCACGACGCTGTGGTGGGATCTGCCGCTGCGGGACTCGTACCGGCTGATGCACCGGATGTACCGGGTGCCCGACGCGCGTTTCCGGGCGAATCTGGACCAGTGCGTCGAACTTCTCGACCTGGGTGATCTTCTGGACGTCCCCGTACGGCAGTTGTCGCTCGGGCAGCGGATGCGCGGGGACATCGCGGCGGCGCTGCTGCACGACCCGGAGGTGCTCTACCTGGACGAGCCGACGATCGGCCTGGATGTGGTGTCGAAGGCCAAGGTGCGTGAGTTCCTGCGGGACTTGAACGCGGAGCGCGGGACGACGGTGCTGCTGACGACCCATGACCTCACGGACATCGAGCAGCTGTGCAGCCGGGTGATGGTGATCGACCACGGGCGGCTGATGTATGACGGTGCGCTGTCCGGGCTGCACGAGGTGGGGGAGAGCGAGCGGACGCTCGTGGTCGACCTGGAGCGCGAACTCCCGCCGATCCAACTGGAGTCGGAGCCGTCCGTGCGGACGGTGAAGGTGGAGGGGCCGCGCCAGTGGCTGGCCTTTCCGGCGTCGGCCTCGGCGGCTCCGCTGGTGGCGCGGATCGCCGCGGAGTACCCGCTGGTGGACCTCTCGGTGCGGGAGCCGGACATCGAGGCCGTCATCGCCAGGATGTACGCGCGGGAGCGGCCGGGGGAGCCGGTGACGTGAGGGGACACGTTCAATAGGCTGCGCGGTATGACGAGCGAACTCCCCGAGATGCGGGCCTCCGACGCCGAGCGTGAACGTGTTGCCGAGATCCTGCGGGAGGCGGTGGCCGAGGGCCGGCTGGAGATGGAGGAGTTCGACCAGCGCCTCGACAGCGCGTACAAGGCCCGTACGCACGGGGAGCTGGAACCGCTCGTCCGTGACCTGCCGGCCGCCGGTTCCCCGTCGGCCTCGCCGGCCGTACAGGGCCGGTCGGGGTCGGCGGCCCGCTGGTCGGAGCGGATCGGCAAGCCGGCCACGTCGGGCGGGGCCTTCGCGTTCTGGGGCGGGTTCCGCCGCCGGGGCAACTGGACGGTGGGCCGGGTCTTCACCGCGTTCGCGATGTGGGGCGGCGGCGAGATCGACCTGCGCGAGGCGGACTTCGAGGACCGCGAGACCGTCATCCGCTGCATCACGATCATGGGCGGCATCCAGGTGACGGTCCCGCCGGACCTCAACGTGGAGGTCCGGGGCATCGGCATCATGGGCGGATTCGGGGAGAACGCCAGGGACGAGTCGGTCCCCGCGCCCGACGCGCCCCGGGTCCGGATCACCGGATTCGCGCTGATGGGCGGCGTCGGCGTCGAGCACAAGCGCAGCAAGGCGGAGAAGCAGCGGCTGCGGGAGGCGGAGCGCGAGCGCGGGCGGCTGGAGAAGGGCGACCGGTAGCCGGTCGCTCCTTCTCAGAGCGCGTCGGTCGTCGCCCTGGTCCCGAGGAGCGTGTCGACGTCCAGCAGTCCCGCCACGCGTGCGTAGCCGGCGTCGTTCAGGTGCAGGTGGTCGCCGGAGTCGTACGCGGCGCGCAGGCGCTGCGGCTGGGCCGGGTCGCGCATCGACAGGTCGGAGTCGATGACCTCGTCGAAGATGCCGCCGGCCCGGATCTCCGCGTTGACGCGCTCTCGCACGCGTTCGCCCGCGGCCGTCCAGTTGCGCGCGCCCCGGTACGGCATGAGGGTGGCGCCGACGACCCGCAGGCCGCGTGCGTGGGCCCGCTGGGTGAGGCTGCGCAGGGCGCCGGTGATCCGCTCGGGGTCGGCCTCCCTCGGCATCAGCTGGACGTCGTTGATGCCGAGCGCGATGACGACCGTCTTCACACCGGAGACGCCGAGGACGTCGCGCTCGAAGCGGTCGTTGGCGCGCGGGCCGATGCGGTCGCGCAGCAGGCGGTTGCCGCCGATGCCCTGGTTGACCACCGCGTACCGGCCGTGCAGCCGGTCGGAGAGGAGGTCGGGCCAGCGGGTGTTGGCGTCGGTGGTGGAGCCGGTGCCCGCCGTGAGCGAGTCGCCGAACGCGACGAGTGTCGCGGTCGCCGCCGTGGCGCCGCCGCGTACGTCCACGGCGGTGAGGTAGCGCCACTGCGTGGTGCTCCAGGTGCCCCGGCCGTCCTCGGTGTACGAGGTCTGGTGGCTGTTGGGGTGCGAGGTGACCGGTCCGTCGGCGGTCGGGGTGCGCAGGGTGACCACAAGGTCGGCGTCGGCGTCGACCGGGACGGCGACGGCGTCGCTGACGGTCTGCCGGCCGGGCGGGACCGTGACGGATGAGGCCCCGCGGAACGTCACCGGGCGGGTGTTCACGGTGACGTTCTCGATGAGCAGGGGTGCCGTGCCGAACAGGTTGGACAGCGTGAGCCGGGCCTCGGCGCCGCCGATGCTGGTGTGCACGACGTTGCGGATGACGCGCCGGCTCTGGTCCTGCGCCTGCGCCGGGTCGGCCACCCCGAGGACGGGGGCCGCCGCCCAGGTGGCGAGCCAGTGCCCGGAGGAGTGCGCCGGGGCGGCCGGGGTCCGGGCCACGCCCTGCGGGACGGTGGTGGCGGCGGCGGTCGCCCGGTCCCCGGTGAACAGCAGGGAACCGGCGAACGCCACGGCTGCGGCGAGCGCGGCGGTACCCGCCACTAGGGCTATGAGCAGGGCGTACCCCTGGCGCCTGGGCATGGGCGGTGTGTCTCCTTGCGGAAAAGAGGAAAGAAGGGGGGAGCGGACCGCTACCCATGATGAGGCAGGGCACGGGGAACTCGGCGTGCGGCCCGGGAGTAGGTCAGGTAGGCACAATGCGTAGCGGTCGCCGGGGGCCGTGCGTACGCGGACGGGTGGAGCGGATGGAACGGATCGACGGGACCGGGCGGACCGAGCGGGGCGAACTGCCCCCGGGGCCCGGTGGGAGGGCGAGACCCGCGGGCCTCGCCTCGTTCGCGTACACCGCTGCGGACGAGGAGAAGCGTCGTGGCGTACGCCGTATGAAGACCACGGCCACCGGCCTCCTTCTGCTGGTCGCGCTCGTGTACGTCCTCGCCACCTGGGCGAAGCACGAGGGGGTGAGCGGCTGGCCGGGCTTCGTCGCCGCGGCCGCCGAGGCGGGCATGGTGGGTGCGCTGGCCGACTGGTTCGCCGTCACGGCCCTCTTCAAGCGTCCGCTCGGTCTGCCGATTCCGCACACCGCCATCATTCCCACCAAGAAGGACCAGCTCGGGGCCTCCCTCGGTTCCTTCGTCGGCGAGAACTTTCTCTCCGGGGACGTCGTACGTGACCGGATTCACTCCCTGGGCATCGGCCGCCGGGTCGGCGGCTGGCTCGCGGAGCCGGCCCACGCGGACCGGGTGACGGCCGAGCTGGCGACCGCGCTGCGCGGGGCGCTCACCGTCCTGCGGGACGCGGATGTGCAGGCCGTCGTCGGTGAGGCGATCACCCGGCGGGCGAACGCGGTGGAGATCGGCCCCGGGCTCGGCAAGATGCTGGAGAAGGTCGTCGCGGACGGCGGCCACCGCAAGCTCGTGGACCTGGTCTGCGCCCGCGCGCACGACTGGCTCGTGCTGCACGGCGACTCGGTGATGGACGCGGTGCAGGGCGGGGCGCCGGGCTGGACGCCCCGGTTCGTCGACAAGCGGGTCGGGGAGCGGGTCTACAAGGAGCTGCTGCGCTTCGTCACCGAGATGCGCGACATGCCGGGGCACCCGGCGCGCGGCTCCATCGACACGTTCCTGGGGGACTTCGCGGCCGACCTGCAGACCGATTCGGAGACCCGGGACCGGGTGGAGCGGCTGAAGTCGGAGATCCTGGGGCGCGGCGAGGTCCAGGACGTCATCGCCTCCGCCTGGGCGTCGGTGCGGGCGATGGTGATCGCGGCGGCGGAGGACGAGCAGAGCGAGCTGCGGCTGCGCGCGCGGGCCTCCCTGATGTCGCTGGGCGCCCGCCTGGCCACGGACGACCGGCTCCAGGCGAAGCTGGAGGGCTGGCTGGAGGACGCGGCGGTGTACGTCGTGACGACGTACCGGGCGGAGATCACGTCGCTGATCAGTGACACGGTGGCCGGCTGGGACGCGGACCAGACCTCGCGGAAGATCGAGGCCCACATCGGGCGCGACCTGCAGTTCATCCGTATCAACGGCACGGTGGTGGGTGCGCTGGCGGGCCTGGCGATCTACACGGTGTCGTGGGCTCTGTGGCGGTGAGGGGGCCCCGGGGCGGGGTCGGGTAGGGGGCCGGCGGCCGTTCGGGTGCGGGCTGCCGTGGCGCCCGTGCCCGTGCCCGTGCGGCGCCCGCGCTCCCGCCAGAAGCGGGCGGGGTCGTGGACGCCAGGCCCGGGGATGCCCGGGTCAGGGGAGCCAGGCATCGGGGATGCCGGGCTGAGGCACGCCCAGGCCAGGTACGCCCCACCACCGCGCCCGGAGGGCGCCCCGGCTCAGGACGCCCGGCGGGTGACCGCCCAGGACGCGGCGGCGACCGTGCCCGCCACGGTGAAGACGGCGGGCCAGGCGCCGACCTTCTTGGCCAGCGGGTGCGAGCCCGCGAACGCGGCCACGTACGCGGTGGTCAGTGCGACGGCCGCGCGCGGGCCCGCCTGCCGGTTCCACTCGTACGCGGCGACACCGCCCGCCGCCGCGAGCGCGACCCCGCCCAGCGGCCGCTTGCGGGTCCATCGCGCGACGGCGTAACCGCCGACCAGTCCGCCCGCCGCAACCGCCGCCGCCGGCACCTTCGCCATCGCAGCCACCTCCGCCTTCGTCCACGTCATGGGTGTGCGCCGGGCGCACGCGTACGCGCCGGCCGCCTCGCGCCGCACCGGCGCCCGGATCGAGGCTAACTCGCGCTCCGGCCCTCCCGTCGCCGAGGGGGTGCACAAGCGTTTACCCTGGAGGTGAACGTTTGTGCACCCCTGTCCTGCCGGACGAGCCCGCAACGGAGAGACATGCCCGCAGACATACCTGCCCCCACGGCCCCCGCGGTCCAGGCCCCGCACCCGCGTTTCGCGGTGGGGGTGCTGGCCTTCTGCGGGGTCGTCGTCGCGGTCATGCAGACGATCGTCGTCCCGCTGCTCCCGCACATCCCCGAGCTGACCGGCGCCACCCCGGCCGCCGCGAGCTGGCTGGTCACCGTCACGCTGCTCACCGGCGCGGTCTTCACGCCCGTCCTCGGCCGGGTCGGCGACATGTACGGCAAACGGCGGGTGCTCGTCGCCTCGCTCGCGGTGCTCGTGGTGGGTTCGGTGCTGTGCGGGGCGAGCTCCCACATCGGGGTGCTGATCACGGGCCGCGCGCTCCAGGGCGCCGCCATCGCCGTCGTACCGCTGGGCATCAGCATCCTGCGCGACGAACTGCCGCCCGAGCGCGTGCTGTCCGCCGTCGCGCTGATGAGCTCGACCCTCGGCATCGGCGCCGCCGTCGGCCTGCCGATCGCCGCGCTGGTCGTGGAGAACTTCGACTGGCACACGATGTTCTGGGTCTCCGGCGCCATCGGCCTGATCGACATCGTGCTCGTGCTGACCTGCGTACCGGAGTCCCCGCTGCGCAGCCGCGGCCGCTTCGACGCGCTCGGCGCCCTCGGCCTGTCGGGTGCGCTGGTCTGCCTGCTGCTCGCGGTGACACAGGGCGGCGACTGGGGCTGGACCTCGGGCCGGACGCTCGGACTGCTGGTGGCGGCCGTCGTGGTGGCGCTGGTCTGGGGGGCGTACGAGCTCCGCGTCGCGACGCCCATGGTCGACCTCAGGGTCTCCGCCCGGCCGGCGGTCCTCCTCACCAACATCGCCGCCCTGCTCATCGGCTTCGCCTTCTACGCCAACTCGCTGGTCACCGCCCAGATGGTGCAGGAGCCGAAGGCCACCGGCTACGGGCTCGGCGCCTCGCTCGTCGTCAGCGGTCTGTGCCTGCTGCCGGGCGGTGTGGCCATGGTGGCGCTGTCCCCGGTCTCCGCCCGGATCTCCGCCAAGCACGGCCCCAAGGTCAGCCTGGCGCTCGCGGCCGGGATCATCGCCGCGGGCTACGGGGTGCGGTACTTCACCAGCCACAGCCTGTGGCTCATCATCGCGGGCGCCACGGTCGTCGCCTCCGGCACGGCCATCGCGTACTCGGCGCTCCCCGCCCTCGTGATGCGCGGGGTCCCCGTCAGCGAGACCGGGGCGGCCAACGGGCTGAACACCCTCATGCGGTCCATCGGACAGGCGTTCTGCAGCGCGACGGTGGCCGCCGTGCTCGCCAACATCACCTTCCTGGCGGGCGGCAGGACCGCGCCGACGCTCCACGCGTACCAGCTGGTCTTCGTGATCGCCGCGGGCGCCGCGCTGCTCGCCCTGCTGGTCACGCTCATGCTGCCGGGCGGCAGGCCCGCCGGGGCGGGTACGGTCGAGGAGAGCCGCAAGGCGCCGGGCACCCTGACGGGGGGTGCGCGGCCGGCGGGAATCCAGGAGGGCGCATGACCGGCGGCCAGGCCATCGCGACGACCCCGGCCACGGACAGCGGCACGGGCCGCGATGCGATCCTGCGGGCGGCCCGGCGGGCGTTCACGCAACGGCCGTACGCCGAGGTGACGATCCGGGGGATCGCGGCGGACGCGGGGGTCAGCGCGTCCCTGGTCGTCAAGCACTTCGGCCGCAAGGAGGAACTGTTCAACACGGTGGCCGACTTCGGGCCCGCAGCCGCGCTGTTGTTCGACGCGCCGCTCGACGTGCTCGGCCGGCACATGGTGGTCACGTTGATCACCCGGCGCCGCGCGCTCCAGTCGGACCCGCTGCTGCGCGTCGTCTTCTCCCTGGGCAACCAGGACGAACGCTCCCTGCTCCGCGACCGCTTCCACGAACAGGTCACCGACGCGCTGACCGCCCGCCTCCCCGGCGAGGACCGAGCCCTGCGCGCGGAGCTCCTGGCGGGGCACCTGCTGGGCCTCGGCGCGACCCTGAGCCTCCACCGCGAGGGGGCGGGGGCGTCCGCGACGCCGGAGCGCATCGCGGACCTGTACGCGCCGGCGCTGCAAAGCCTGATCACGGGGTGACGCGTTTCGGGGGCGCTGCCCCCGGGCCCCCGCTCCTCAATCGCCGGAGGGGCTTGAAACCGGAGGGGCCCGAAATCCGCCGGCGCGAGCCGGCTACCGCATCGCGTTCCGCCAGACCGTCACATCGAGCGTGATGTAGTCGCTCGGCGAGTCCTCCGGCGAGTGGCCCTGGTACGTCACCAGCGCCATGTGCCCCGTGCCCGTGGTCACGCAGACCTGCCGCCCCTTGGACAGCTTGCTGGTCTCGATGGACGTGGCGAACCGCGTCTCCGCGCGGCACACGTCCAGCGACCCGGCCTGCCCGGGGTCGAGCAGCGTGAGCTTGCCGCCCTCGCTCTCCGCCTCGATGTAGCCGCCGGAGTCGTACGTCAGCTCGTACCCGTCGTCCTCGCCGTCCTGCGGCCGCACATCCTCGTCCCCGAAGGTGAGGTGGTAGCCCTGGGTGAGGTTGATGCCCGGGTAGTCGGCCGGCGTCGGGTCCGAGGTGGCGGGGCTCTGGCCGTCCGGCTCCTCCGTGCCGCCGTCGTCACCCGATGCGGTGGGGTCGCCGGTGGGCTTCGTACTCGCCTTCGGGGACGCCGAGTTCTTGCCCTGGGCGGTGGTGTCGCTCTGCGACTCCTTGCCGTCGTCCTTGAGCAGGAAGTACGCGGTGCCCCCGCCCGCGATGCCGAACAGCAGCGCGGCGGCGATGGCCAGGGCGGCCACCCGCCCCCGCCGCCGCTTGGGCGGTTCCGGAGCGGTGGCCTGCGGCGTGGGCTGCGTGAGGTGCGACTGCGGCGCGCCCGGCCCGGAGTACGCGGGCGCCGGACCCGGGTAACCGTACGAGGGCTGCTGCGCGGCCGGGTACCCGTACGCGGGCGTCTGCGCGGCAGGCGCGGTGGGCGCGCCGTACGGCCCCTGCACCGGCGCGGGCCCCTGCCCCGGCGCCGGGGTGACCGGCGGACCGTACCCCGGCGGCGGGGTGCTCGGCGCCGGCGTCGTGGGCGAATAGGCGGCCGGGGCTGCCGGGGCCGGCGGCGTGGCCGGCGCGGCCGACGGGGGCGGCGGCGTCTGTACGGGGGCCGGCGCGGCGGCCCGGACCGTGATGTCGGCGGCGACCGGCTGCGGCAGCCAGTCCTCCGGCCGCCGCAGCACCGTCTCCGCGTTCGCGGTCTGGCACAGCTGGATCACCTCGGCGACCGAGGGCCGCTCCTGCGGGTCCTTCGCCAGGCAGCGCCCGACCAGCTCCATCAGCCGCTCCGGCACACCGGAGAGGTCCGGCTCCTCGTGCACGATGCGGTAGAGCACCCCGTGCGAGGTGCCCTCGCCGAACGCGGGCGACCCGGTGCAGGCGAACGCCGCGACCTGGCCCAGCGCGAAGATGTCCGTCGCGGCGGTGACCCGGCGCCCGGCGGCCTGCTCCGGCGCCATGAACGACGGGGTGCCGATGGTGACCCCGCTGCCCGTGAGCGACGTCGCGTCGGCCGCGTACGCGATACCGAAGTCGATGACACGCGGCCCGTCCGCCGCGAGCAGCACGTTGGACGGCTTGAGGTCGCGGTGGACGATGCCCGCCCCGTGGATGACGTGCAGCGCCTCGGCCATGCCCGCGATCAGCAGCAGCACCGCCTCGACCGGCAGCGCGCCGTGCTCCATGACCGCGTCGGCGAGCGAGGGCCCCGGCACGTACGCGGTGGCGAGCCACGGCTGCGCGCCCTGGGTGTCGGCGTCGATCACGGGCGCGGTGAACAGCCCCTGCACGCGCTGTGCGGACTGCACCTCCTGCGCGAACCGCCGCCGGAACTCCGGGTCCTCACCGAACTCGGGCCGGATCACCTTGATGGCCACGGGGCGGCCGCCGGGCGTGTACGACAGGTACACCTTGCCCATGCCGCCCGCGCCGAGCTTGGCGGCCAGCCGGTAGCCGGCGATGGTGGTCGGGTCGTCGCCCTCCAGGGGCTGGAAGACCTGCGCGTTGCCACCCTTGCGTGGCTGCTGACCGCTCATGAACTCGAAACTCCCCCGAAGAGCCGCTGCTGTAGACACGGCACTTTATCCAAATCCCTGGGGCGGGGGACCGTTGAGGACCTACCGGAGCCGTAACGTTCAGCGGGCCGGGGAGAGGCCGAAGCGCACGCCCGTCGCCTGCTCCGAGACCTCCCACAGCCGCCTCCCCGTCGCGGCGTCGGCCGCCCCGGCGGACAGCGCGACCCGGGTCGGTGCGCCGCGCAGCTCGCCCCTTCCGTCCGGCCCGATGAACTCGCCGCCCCGCGCGGCCGGTTCGGTCGCCGCGTACAGCTGCGGCAGCGCTCCCTGGTCCGGGGTCTGGGCGAGCGGCCTGAGCACGCGGCCGAAGAGCAGTGCCACCGGGGCGACGGGCCCGTCCGACTGGAGGCCGGTGGCGGTGTAGCCGGGGTGGGCCAGCAGGCTGCGGACCGGGCTGCCGGCGTCGGTGAGCCGGCGGTGCAGCTCGTGGCCGAAGACGGCGTTGGCCAGCTTGGACTGGTTGTAGTAGCCCATCGGCGAGTACCGGCGCTCGCCCGTGAGGTCGTCGAAGTACAGGTGCGCCTTGCGGTGGTTGGGCGAGCTGACGGTGACCACGCGGGGATCGCCGCCCGCCGTCAGGAGGCCGAGCAGCAGACCGGTGAGCGCGAAGTGGCCGAGGTGGTTCGTCGCGAACTGCACCTCGTGGCCCTGCGGGGACAGCGTCCGGGACGGTGCCATCACCCCGGCGTTGTTGACGAGCACGTCCAGCCGGGTGTGGTCGGCGTGCAGCTTCTCGGCGAAGGCGCGTACGGAATCGAGGTCGGCCAGGTCGAGGCGGCGCACCTCCAGCCGCGCGCCGGGCTGTGCGGCGGTCAGCTGCGCCGCCGCGCGGCGCCCCTTCGCCTCGTCGCGCACGGCGAGGACCACATGCCCGCCCCGGCGGGCGAGGGCCCGGGTGGTGGCCAGGCCGAGGCCGCTGTTGGCCCCGGTGACGACGAAGACGCGCCCGGTCTGGTCCGGGATGTGCTCGGAGGTCCAGCGTTCCTGCTGAGTCATACGGCACAGGCTGCCTCTCGTGACACCAAGTGTCAAGATGGCATTGAGTGACATGCAAGGCATGGAGTACCGTGAGGAGGTGAGCACTCCCCGAACGTCCCTGGCCGAGCGCAAGCGCCGGCTGGTCTCCGACGAACTGACCGAAGCGGCACTCCAGTTGCTGGCCCTGAAGGGCTTCGACGCGGTCACCGTCGACGAGATCGCGGCGGCGGCGGGCGTCTCGAAGCGGACGTTCTTCCGCTACTTCGCGTCCAAGGAGGATGTGGTCGTCCAGTTCCTGGCCGACATGGGCACCGGCATCCGCGCCGAACTGGCCGCCCGCCCCGCCGGCGAGTCGCCGTCCGTCGCTCTGCGGCACGCGGTCTGGGTCCCGCTCGGCGAGTGCGCCGACCATGGGGACCGTGCGCTGCGCGTCGTACGCCTGATCCTGCGTACGCCCGCGCTGCTGGCGCGCTTCCTGGAACGCCAGGCCCGGTGGCGCGAGGACCTCGCGCGGGAGCTGGCCGAGCGGCTGGGGACCGACGCCGACAGCGATCTCTACCCGGGGCTGGCGGCGGGCATGGCGCTGAACGCCTTCGACGCCGTACTGCACCGCTGGAGCGCCGACGGCTCCACCGACACCCCGGCGGACCTCACCGACCGCGCGTTCGCGGTGATCGCCCCGGCGCTGGACGCGGTGGCCGGGAAGGACGCGGTCTAGCCACCGGAGGCTGGTATTCCCGTTGCCTGCCCGGGGTGTCTGTTCGATCATGAACGGCCGACGGCCCCGACGCAGCGGCCGTTCCCCGGACGAAAGGCCGTACGTGCGCAAGCTCGTGTACTTCATCGCCGCGACCCTGGACGGCTTCATCGCAGGACCGGACGGCTCCGACCCCACCGGCCCCGACGGCTTCTGGCCCATCCCGGAGGACTACCTCGCGCACCTGATCGCCGAGTACCCGGAGACGCTGCCCGGCCCGGCGCGCGCCGCGCTCGGCGTGACGGCGGAGGGCACCCGCTTCGACACGGTCCTGGAGGGCAGGCGCTCGTACGAGATCGGCCTCGACGCCGGCGTCACGGACGCCTACCCGCATCTGCGGCACCTCGTGTTCTCCCGCACCCTGGGCGAGAGCCCGGACCCGGCCGTGGAGCTGGTGGCGGGCGACCCGGTGGCCCGCGTACGGGAGTTGAAGCAGGAGGACGGCAAGGACATCTGGCTCGTCGGCGGCGGCGAGCTGGCCGCGTCCCTCTACGGGGAGATCGACACCCTGATCCTCAAGCTGAGCCCGACGACGATCGGGGCGGGCATCCCGCTGTTCGGACGGAAGGCGGTGTTCGAGCCGGCCGCCTGGTCACTCATGCACCAGGCGCTCCTGCGGAGCGGCGTGGTGTATCTGACGTACGAGCGCGCCGCCGTCACCGGCTGACGACCGGGCGCCGGCCGGCGGGGCGTACGGCCCCCACCGGCCGGCTCCGTGTCACGCGGCGGCGCAGGCCGCGCCGCTGAGCGTGAACGCGGCCGGCGCCGCGTTCGTACCGCTCTGGCTGCCGGTGAAGCCCACGGTCACCGTCCCGTTCGGGGCGATCGTGGCGGTGTACGAGGCCGGCACGACGCTCACCGAACCGCCGGTCTGCGTGGGCGTACCGCCCCACATGTTGGTGATCGTCTGCCCGTTGGCGAAGGCGAAACCGAGCGTCCAGCCGTCGATGGCGGCGGTGCCGGTGTTGCGGATCGTGATCTCGCCCTGGAAGCCGCCCTGCCACTGGCCGACCACCTTGTAACCGACCGAGCAGCTGCCGGCGGGCGTCGTCGAGCCCTCGTCCGTGGTGACGTTCACGGCGGCCGACCGCGCCGAGCGGTTGCCGGCCGCGTCCCGCGCGTAGACCGCGAAGGAATACGCGGTGTCCGCGCTCAGGCCCGTGACGGTGACGCTCGTGGTGGCCGACGAGGCGACCGTGGTCTCCGTGGTGCCGTTGACGCGGACGACGTCGTAGCCGGCGACGGCAACGTTGTCGGAGGAGGCGGCCCAGGTCAGCTTCGCCGAGGTGTCCGTCACGGCGGAGGCGGCGGGTGTGCCCGGGGCGGTCGGGGCCTCGGTGTCCTCGGACGCGCCGCCGTAGACCGTGGCCTCGTGGGAGGTCTGGGCGATGCCGTCGGCGCCGTGGAAGATGCGCTCGCCCCAGGAGCTGAGCTGCGCCGGGTCGAAGCCGATGGTCAGGTCGAGGATCGGGTCGGTGTTGCCGCTCCAGGACCAGGCGATCCAGCCGAGCCCGAGCCGCTGGGCCTCGGACATCATGGTGTCCTCGTCCGGGTCCCCGTACTGGTCGGCCGGCCCGCCGAACTCGCCGATGACCAGGGGCAGTCCGGCGTCCACGAAGGTGTTGAGGTAGTCGGTGACCTTCTGGGCGGTGTTGTAGACGCTGTACATGTGGATCGAGAAGAGCAGGTTGCCGGTGGAGTCGGCGTCGTAGACCGCCCGGGCGTTGTCCCGCATGACGTTCTGCCAGTCCTGGCCCCAGTTGGGGGCGTCCACCATGATCGTGTGCGCGAATCCGGCGGCGCGCAGTTTCTTGATCGCGGCGGTGGTGGGGGCGGTCCAGCCGGCCGGGTCGGTGTTGCCCCAGGGCTCGTTGCCGATGTTGATGATGACGTAGTCCTCCTGGCCGGCGAGGACGTCCTTCAGGGAGATCCAGTAGTCGGCCGCGTGGTCCAGCGTGCCGGCGGCGGAGTCCTCCCCGTATCCGGTGGTGTCGTGCACCTCCAGGACGCAGATGAGCCGGTTCGCCTTGCACTGGGCGATGACGGCGGCGACGTCGTCCGGCCCGTTCCTGCTCCAGCGATAGCCGTCGGACAGCACGACGCGGACGGTGTTGGCGCCGGTCGCCTTGATGTCGGCCAGCGACTGGGTCTCGCCCGGGTACCAGGTGTGCGCGTGGTTGACCCCGCGCATGATGAAGTCGTTGCCGTTGCCCTCGACCAGCCGGCCGTCGCTGATGTGCAGGCCGGTGCCGGCGGCCGCCTGCGCGGGGGCGAGGCCGCCGAGGGCGAGGAACGCGAGCAGGGTGGCCAGGACGGTGAGGATGACGGGGGCGGGGCGCTTCGCCGTATGTCTCGCTGTACTCACTGCGGCTCCAGATGGGGGAGGAGGAGAGGCGGACGCACCGGTGTGGGAGCGCTCCCACACCGGTGCGCATCCATGAAGCCATTCAGTCAGGGGCACGTCAAGAGATCGGACGGCCCGGCTTGGTGGCGGCCGTCCTGAAACTTTTTTCGTCGGGCTGTCGGATTCGCCGGACGCCGTTCGTCGTCCTCATGAAACGTTCGGAACGGCAGCAAGGAGAACGGTCATGAAGTACGTGTTGTTCATCGCCACGGACCCCGCCGGGGAGCGCGCCGAGGAGGACGTGGAGGCGTGGGTCGAGAAGTGGAACGGGCGCGGCGTCCGGCTGGAGGGGATGCCGCTCAAGCCGGTCGGGGAGACGGCCACGGTGTGCGTCCGCGGGGGCGATGTCCTGGTCACCGACGGCCCGTTCGCCGAGACGGCCGAGTGGATCGCCGGTTACGACCTCCTGGAGGCGGCCGACCTCGACGAGGCGATCGAGGTCGCCGCCTCGCACCCGATGGCGACCGCCGGCCGCATCGAGATCCGCCCGGTCGAACCGGTCGACCACGGCCCCGGCACGGACAACGTCCCGCACGAGGGCGACGCGCCCGCCTCCCGCTTCCTCGCGATCGTGCGCACGGACCCGGCCGCGCCGCCGCACACCCCGGACCCGGCCGCGGTGGCCGCGTGGGTACGCGACGGCCTGGCGTCCGGCCGCTACCTCGGCGGCGAGCACCTGAGCCCGGTGGAGGACGCGACGCTCGTACGGCGTCGCGGGGGCGAACTCCTGATCACGGACGGGGGGTACGCGGACGTGGCGGAATGGGTCACGGGCATCGTCTTCGTCGACGGCGACCGGGACCAGGCGCTGGAGTATGTGGGCCGGTGTCCGATGGCCCGGTCGGGTGCGGTGGAACTGCGGGAGTTCTGGGGTGACCTGGGGTGAGTGAGGGGGAGCCGGAGGCCGTACGCGGGCCACTTGCCGGGAGCACCGGGCCGGCGGGGACGCGCGCCGGGAGCACCGCGCCGGCGGATGTGCGGGCGGCACTCGCCTCGGCGTACCGCGACGAGTGGGGCGTCGTCTTCGGCACCCTCGTGCGGCTCACCGGCGACTGGGAGCTGGCCGAGGACTGCGCGCAGGACGCGTTCGCCCGTGCGCTGCCGGCCTGGGAGCGCGACGGGGTTCCGCGCAGGCCGGGCGCGTGGCTGGTGACCGCCGCCCGGCGCCGCGCCGTCGACGTACTGCGCCGGCGTACGACGGAGCGCGACAGGATCGCGGAGGCGGCGGCGCTGGAGGAGGCGTACGAACCGGGCCCGCCCGGCGACGAGCGCCTCCGGCTCATCTTCACCTGCTGCCACCCGGCGCTCCCGCTCGAAGCCCGGGTGGCCCTCACCCTGCGCGCGGTCGGCGGGCTCACCACACGCGAGATCGCCCGCGCGTTCCTGGTCGGCGAGGACACCGTCTCGCAGCGCATCCTGCGCGCCAAGCGGAAGATCGCGGCGGCGGGCATCCCGTACCGCGTCCCGCCGCCCGGCGCCCGCGCGCAGCGGCTGGGCGGGGTCCTCGCCGTGCTGTACCTGATCTTCACGGAGGGCTACGCGCCCAGCGACGGCAGCACCACCCGCGACCGGCTCGCCGAGGAGGCCGTCCGCCTGGCCCGCCTCGTCGTGGCGGAGGTCCCGGACGAGCCGGAGGCGCGCGGCCTGCTGGCGCTGCTCCTGTTCCAGCACTCCCGCCGCGCCGCCCGGCTCGACGAGGACGGCGGCCTGGTCACCCTGGAGCACCAGGACCGGTCGCGGTGGGACCGGGAGATGATCGCCGAGGGGGCGGAGCTGGTCCGGGAGACGCCGGCCGGGGTCCTGGAGGGAGGCTTCGCGGCCGGCGTGGCGGGCCCCGGGCCCCTCCGCGCCGGGGGTGCGGCCCTCGCCCGCGGGCCGCTTGAGGCGCGCGGTCCCTACGCGCTCCAGGCCGCGATCGCCGCGCGGCACGCCCTCGCCCCGGACGCCGCCGCGACCGACTGGGCGGCGATCGTGGCCCTGTACGACCGCCTGCTCGCCCTGCGTACGAACCCGGTCGTCGCCCTCAACCGCGCCGTCGCCCTCGGCCGGCGCGACGGGCCGCAGGCGCAGCTCGACGCCGTCGACGCACTCGGTACGCCGAAGGAGCTGGCCGGCCACCACGCCCTGCCCGCCGTCCGCGCGGACGCGCTGCGGCGCCTCGGCCGTACGCGGGAGGCGGCGGCGATGTACGAGGCGGCGCGGGCGGCGGCCCCGAACGCCGCGATCGCCCAGGAGTACGCTCTGCGGCTCACCGAGCCGGCACACCCGACGAAGGGAACACCGCACGATGGCTGACGCCGATCACGACGAGATACGGGCCCGGATCGCCGAGGGGCGCGTCTACACCGAGACCGAGGCGGCGTTCCTGGCCCACCGTCGCCGCGCGGACGAGATCTTCGCGTACAACCACACGCCCCCGGGCGACACGGAGCGACGCCGGAAGCTCCTCGTCGACATCCTGGGCTCCGTCGGCGAACGCACCGCGCTCCTGGCCCCGTTCCACGCGGCGTTCGGCAGCAACGTCCACATCGGCGACGACTTCTTCGGGAACGTGAACCTGACGTTCGTCGACGACGTCGACATCCGGATCGGCAACGATGTCATGATCGCTCCGAGCGTGACCCTGACGACGACCGGACACCCGCTCCACCCCGCTCGCCGGGCGGACTTCGGCCGGTTCTCGGAGCCGATCGTGATCGAGGACAAGGTGTGGATCGGCAGCAATGTCGTGGTCCTGCCCGGCGTCCGTATCGGCTACGGCTCGGTCATCGGCGCGGGGAGCGTGGTCAGCCGCGACATCCCCGCGATGAGTGTCGCGCTCGGTACGCCGTGCCGGGTGGTCCGCCCCATCACGGACGCGGACCTCGCCACCCGCGCGTAGGGCCTGTCCGGCGGATCTACGCGGGCCCGCGTAGATCCGCCGGACAGGCGCTAGCCGATCGGTCCGGCCCCGGTGGCCGCGACGGACAGTTCCCAGAGCCGTGCGGCCGAGGCCGGATCGACGGCGTACCGGCGGACCCAGCCGTCGCCCTCCGGAGCGTCCTCCTCGGTGACCCGGGCCACCTCGCAATCCTCCAGGTAGAGCCCGCCGCGGCCGGCGAGGAGCGGGGAAGTCGCGGCCCACAGTCCGGTGGCGGCGCCCTGCGACGGGGACTTGAAGCCCTTGCCGATCACGGTTCCCTGCTCGTCCACCCAGCCCAGATCGACCAGCTCGCGGTGCGTCAGCTCCCGTTGGAGGCCGGTGATGATGCTGCCCGGGTGGAGCGCGAACGCCCGGACTCCGTCGCCGCGGCCGAGGGCGTCCAGGTGGACGGCGAACAGGACGTTGGCGGTCTTGGCCTGCCCGTACGCCTGCCAGCGGTCGTAGCCGGTACGGAAGTGCGGGTCGTGCCAGCGGAAGTCGCTGATGCCGTGGCCGCCGGAGCTGTAGACGACGACGCGGGCGCCCCGCGCGGCGCGCAGCAGCGGGTAGAGCTCGCTCACCAAGGTGAAGTGCCCGAAGTGATTGGCGGTGAGCTGGTACTCCCAGCCGGGCCCGACGCGACGCTCCGGGGTGAGCATCACCCCGGCGACGGCCATGAGGAGGTCGAGCCGGCCGGCCGTCTCCCGGATGTGCGCGGCGGCGGAGCGGACGCTGTCGAGGTCGGTGAGGTCCATGGGGACGATCTCGCAGGCCCCGCCCCGGAGTCCGGCGAGTGCCTTGCGGGCGGCCTCGGGCCGGCGTGCGGGCACGATGACCCGGGCGCCGGCCGCGGCCAGGGCCCGCACGGTCTCCAGCCCGAGGCCGGAGTAACCACCGGTGACGACGGCGGTCCTGCCGGAGAAGTCGGCCCCGGCCATGACGTCCTGGGCGGTGGATGCCGCGGAGTAGGGCGAGTTGACGGGTTGCTGCATGGTGCTGGTCCGGATGCTCATGCCGGAAAGCTACGAGCTGGAGCGGGGTCTAGATCAAGCCCCGAGGCGGGCCGCACGGCGACGGCCGGGCGGGCAGAGCCTGCTGGGACGCGTACGCCACGGACGGGGCGGCACCGGCGTGGCGGCCTGGACCGGAGGCGCGCCGGTCAGCCCCGCCGGGAACCCGGACGCTCCGTGAGCAGCTCCGCCAGCCGGTCCGCGAAGGCGGTGATCCACTCCAGTTCCGGCCCGCCCCGCGCGACCCGGAACCCGTGCCGTCGGGCCCAGAACGCGGCCTGCACGGCATGCAACTGGGCCCAGCGCAGGACGCGTTCACGGTCGAGCTCGGCCGCGTCCGCGTACAGGTCCACGATGCGGTGAGCGGCCCGGCCCAGATCGTCGCCCGCCTTCGCGAGGGCGTACGCACGGGACTTGAGCAACGCGCCGGCGTCGTACGCGGGATCGCCCGCGTACCCCTTGGGATCGACGGCCAGCCATGGTTCGCGCTCCGCCCGCAGGATGTTCCGCCCGTGCAGGTCGCCGTGCACGAGCGTGTCCGGCTGCTCACGCCCCAACTCCCTCACGGTGGCGTGGGCGGCGTCCAGCACCCGGCGCGGCAGGGCGTGGGGCAGCTCGGCGGCGTCCTTGCGCAGCGCGTCCTCCCACTCCCCGGCGCGGTCGCTCAGCCGGGGAAGCCCGTCCGGCGCGGGCACGGCCAGCCGCCGCCCGAGCCGCGCGGCGACGGTCACCACGTCGTCCCCGTCGGCCACCTCGGCGAGCGTCGCCGGCTGCGCCCGCTCCAGCAGCATCGCGTACCGCGCGTCGTCCCGCTCGTACAGCGATACGGCCCCGAGCCCGCCCCAGGCGACGAAGGCATCGGGTTCGTGGTCGTTGCCGGGGTGCGGGAAGGACACCTTCAGCACGGCGGGCGGCGTCGCGTCCCGCCGTACGGGGACGATGATCCCCACGCCCCCGTACATGACCTCACCGTCGGGCGCGCAGCCCCAGCGCCCGGCCAGCTCCTCCACGATCGGGGGCAACTCCCGCAGCCAGTCCGCCCCGGCGGTCCCCTCGCGGGCGATGGTGGTCCGCGCGAACTCCTCAGGAATCACGATCATCCGGGCACCTTACGCGGGGCGGCGCAGGGCCCCACCGCACCGAGGGCTCGGTGCGGTGGGGCCCTGCGCCGGAACCGCCGGCGCGATGGCTCAGGACTGCTGCTGTTGCCGGCCGGCCTGCTTGACGACCTTGTCCGTCACATCGACCGTGTCCCCGGCGGCGGGAGTGTCGACATCCACGTCGGTACCGAAGTCGCTGAAGTCCATGACGACCTTGGCCTTGCCCTGGTTCGCCGAACCGGACTCCTTGGCACCGCCGGCGGGCTGCGCGGTCATCTCGATCTGCTGGCGCCGGGTCAGCCCCTTGCCGTCGATCCACAGGTCCACCGGCACCGTCTCACCGAGCTGTTCGCGCAGCTTCTTCGCCTGCGCCGCGTCGCCCTTGGCGAGCTTGTCGATGTCCAGGCCGACCTTGTAGTGCGTCGTCTCGACACCGCCCAGGTTCTCCGTACCGACCTTCTTCACGTCCTTCCCGGACAGCGCCCGCGAGTACGCGAAGGAGTCGGTCGGATCGCTGACCTGGCCGTTCCCGGCGGCCCCGGAGGTACGCAGCTTCTCGATGTCGATCTTCATCCAGCTCTTGCCGCCGGGCAGCCCGCCCTGCCCCTTCGGCGGCTTCTGGTAGATCATCCCGTCCACGACCCGCTGCTCCAGCCGCTGACCCGACTGCTCCATGGTCAGCTTGCTCTCGCCGCCCTCGAAGTCCATGACCCCCGAGCCGGTGACGGTCCGGCTCTGCCCCTCGGCGCTGACCGAGGTCGTGATCTTCACCCGTGCCGACCCGGCATCGGTGGTGTTCCTGTTGGTCGCCTGCACGACCTGCGAGGGTGACTTGCCCGTCTCCCCGGACGGCTTCGCGGCGGCCCCGGAGTCGTCCTTGCTGTCCGACCCGCACCCCGCCAGCGCGGCGGCGGCCAGCAGCCCGGCCACTCCGTACGCGGTCGCCTTCGCTCCACGGGACTTCACATTCGCCATTGCGGCAGCCTCCCCAAACCGAAACCGTTACGTCAGGTATGCGCCCGGTGCCCGGGAGGCGGTCCCGCATGCGAATCAGCAGCTGTTCTACGACAGCCGCAGTAGGCGGCGTCCAGGCCGATGCGGGCCGGCGGCAGGCCGTACCGTGCGTCGGCAGGCGCCGGAATCCGCCGAGCCGCGGCACCGACGGGCCCGCTGTCGGGCCTGCCCGGGACCGGCCGCCGCCCGAACCGAAGGAGACCCGCACCGATGACCGTGACCATCCGTACCGCACACCGGGACGACATCCCCGCGCTGGCGGACCTGATCGAGGAGATCGAGCGCTTCTACGGAGCCACGGAGATCCAGCCTCTCGCGGAGCGCCGTGCTCAGACCGAGGCGGCGTTGTTCGGCGCCGCCCCGCTCGCCCACGCGCTGGTCGCGGACTCCGGGGACGGCGACCTGGCGGGGATGGCCGCCTACGCGTTCCTCTGGCCGGCGACGGGGACGACACACGCACTGTTCCTGAAGGAGCTGTACGTCCGGGAGTCGGCCCGTCGAGGGGGTGTCGGCGCCCGCCTGATGGCAGAACTCCGCGCTGTCGCGATCGCCCGTCCGGGGTGCAGCCGGATGGAGTGGATGGCGGACACGTCCAACCCGCGGGCCCGGCGGTTCTACGCGTCCCTGGGCTTCGAGGAGGTGGCGGGGAAGGTCGTGTACCGGATCGGTGCGGCGACGCAGGGGTGAGGCGCGCGGAGGCGGGGGGCCGCAGGCGGGGCGCCGACGGGCCGCGGGGCGGCCCTCGGCCCATTCCCCGCAGGGAATCGGCGACTCCCGCGCGCAGCTCACGGACATCGCCGGCGTGGGCACCGGTGTACGTCAGGAGCTTCCGGGCCCGCGTAGCCTGGCCGCCATGTCGCCGTCCCCGGAGTCCG
>NZ_RDBL01000028.1 GCF_008042035.1 Streptomyces sp. col6 | reverse complement strand
ATTCCCCTACAGTCCCCTACCAACGAATGCATGGGAGCGCTCCCATGCATTCGTTGGTAGGGGACTGTAGGGGAATCGCCGTGTCCCTGACAACAGCGCGGACGGGATCGGCCGAAAGGGGCCGCCGGTGGGGTGGGTCCGTGGTGGGCGCCCGGTGGCGCACCGGGTGCGGCGGACCGGCGGTGCCCGCCGCACCGTCACTGGTTGCCGCGCCGGCGCCGGTTGCCGCGCCGCCCGTCGGGCGCCTCGTGTGTCAGCCCGACCCGCGCACCATCAGCCGCGTCCGCAGGATCACGTGGTGCCAGGCCACCTTCGGCCGGCTCATCTCCTCCAGCAGCAGCCGCACCATGGCCCGGCCGATCTCCTCCATCGGCTGGCGGACCGTCGTCAGTGGCGGCTCGGTCTGCTCGGCGAGCTCGAAGTCGTCGAAGCCGACCACCGCGACGTCGTCGGGCACCCGGCGTCCCGCCGCGTGCAGCGCGGCCAGCGCACCGGCGGCCATGCTGTCCGACGCGGCGAACACGGCGTCGACCTCCGGGTGTTGCTGGATCAGGTCCGTCATCGCGCGCCGGCCGCTGGCCTCGGTGAAGTCGCCCCGCACGACCAGGGACGGCAGCTCCGCGCATCCCGCCTCGCGCAGTGCCTCCCGGTATCCACGCAGCCGGCACTGGGCGACGTACATCTCGGGCGGTCCGGTGATGGCGGCGATGTGCTTCCGGCCGCCGCGCACCAGGTGGCCCACCGCGTCCCGCGCGCCGCCAACGTTGTCGGCGTCCACGTAGGTGACCCGCTCGTCACCGGAGCGCCGGCCCAGCAGCACCGTGGGAACCCCGGCGTCCGCGAGCATGTCCGGCAGCCGGTCCTCGGCGCTCACCGACATGAGCAGCACTCCGTCGACCCGGCCCCCGCGTACGTACTCCAGGAGCCGCTGCCGTTCACTGTCGGTCCGGACCAGGGTGAGGAGCAGTTGCACGCCCCGTTCGTCCAAGGCGTCCCCGACCGCGCGGACGATCTCCGAGAAGAACGGCTCACCGAACAGCCGCCAGTCCGTCTTCGTCATCACCAGGGCGACGGCTCCCGCCCGTTGCCCGGCCAGGGAGCGCGCGGCCAGGTTGGGTACGTAACCCAGCTCGTCGATGGCGCGCTGCACGGCGCGGCGGGTGGACTCCCTGACGCCCGAAGCGTTGTTGATCACCCGGGAGACCGTGCCCCGTCCCACCCCGGCGAGCGCGGCGACCTCTTCCAGCGTCGGCGTGCCGGAACTTCTGTTCAGCATCTCCCACCCCCAAGAGCCCCCGATCCTACGGCCAGGAGGGTGAACGCCCGAGTGAACGGGGCGATCGGCGGCCGGTATCGGCTCCTGTGTCTGGGAGCGCTCCCAAGTTTATTTGTGCATGACAGCGTCGGATCCCTATGCGTGGGGGTGCGGCGGCGTGTACGGTCTCGGCCCGATGGGTTCTGGGAGCGCTCCCATTCGAAAGTTCCTCAGTTGTTCCCCTTCGAACGAGGAGAAATGCTGTGAAACGCTTCTTGGCTCTGCTGGCGACCGGCGCGACGGTCATGGGCTTGACGGTCCTGGCCAGTCCTCCGGCGGCGGCCGCCACCGGCTGCAAGGTGGAGTACACCGTCGCCAGTCAGTGGGATGGCGGCTTCCAGGGTGGCGTGAAGGTCACCAATCTCGGTGATCCCGTGAGTGGCTGGCAGCTCAAGTTCACCCTGCCGGGTTCCGGTCAGAAGGTGGTTCAGGGCTGGAACGCGACCTGGTCGCAGTCCGGCTCCACGGTGACCGCTGCCGGCATCGACTGGAACAGCAGCCTGGCCACCGGCGGCTCGGCCGATCTGGGCTTCGTCGGCTCGTTCACGGGCTCCAACCCGCAGCCCACGGGCTTCACGCTCAACGGTGTCGCGTGCACCGGGTCCGTCGGCGGCGGGGGAGACGACGACGGACCGCCGCCCGCCACGGGCGACGGCACCCCGGTGGGGACGAACGGTCAGCTCCACGTCTGCGGCGTGAACCTGTGCAACCAGTACAACCGCCCCATCCAGCTGCGCGGCATGAGCACGCACGGCCTCCAGTGGTTCAGCCAGTGCTACACCAACGCGTCCCTGGACGCGCTGGCGAACGACTGGAAGGCGGACCTGCTGCGCACCGCCATGTACGTCCAGGAGGACGGCTACGAGACCGACCCGGCGGGCTTCACCAGCAAGGTCAACGGCCTCGTCGACATGGCCGAGGCCCGTGGCATGTACGCCCTGATCGACTTCCACACCCTCACGCCGGGCGACCCCAACTACAACCTGGAACGCGCCAAGACGTTCTTCGCGTCCGTCGCAGCCCGCAACGCCTCGAAGAAGAACGTCATCTACGAGATCGCCAACGAGCCCAACGGTGTGAGCTGGGCGGGCATCAAGAGCTACGCCGAGCAGGTCATCCCGGTGATCCGGGCCGCCGACCCGGACGCGGTCGTCATCGTCGGCACCCGTGGCTGGTCCTCCCTGGGCGTCTCGGACGGGTCCAACGAGAGCGAGGTCGTCAACAGCCCCGTCAACGCCACGAACATCATGTACGCGTTCCACTTCTACGCCGCGAGCCACAAGGACAACTACCGCGCGACGGTGAGCCGGGCCGCGTCGCAACTCCCGCTGTTCGTAACGGAGTTCGGCACCGTGAGCGCCACCGGCGGCGGCGCGCTGGACCGGGCGAGCACAACCGCCTGGCTGGACCTGCTCGACCAGCTGAAGATCAGCTACGCGAACTGGACCTACTCCGACGCCAACGAGAGCAGTGCCGCGTTCAAGCCCGGCACCTGTGAGGGCGGCGACTACAGCAGCAGCGGTGTGCTGACCGAGTCGGGCGCACTGCTCAAGTCCCGGATCAGCACTCCGGACAACTTCCCCACCAGCTGATCCGTGAGCCGTGGGGCCCCGGCGCGCCGGGGCCTCACAGTCATGCGCGGACACCGCCGAACCTTGACACTCCGTCGACAGCGGCGAGACACTGGGGCGTCATGGGAGAGCGCTCTCCCGTGCGATTTCCGCCACCGTGTCGACCCACTCCCCGCTGTCGGCGCGGTACGGAAGCCCGTGGTGGCCACGGCTCTCCGTGGCCACCACGGGCTTCTGTGTATATTCGGCAAAGGCCAGGCCAAGGGCCCTGGGAAACGCACAGGCGGGGGTGGGCATGGTTCGCGCGGGGCTGACGACCGAACGGGTCGTGGCGGCTGCGGCAGATCTGGCGGACTCGGCCGGCTTCGACAAGGTCACCATCTCCGCACTGGCCCGGGGCTTCGGCGTGAAGGACGCGAGCCTCTACTCCCATGTCAGGAACCTGGGCGACCTGCGCACCCGTGTCGCGCTGCTCGCCGCCGAGGAGTTCATCGACCGGATCGAGGCGGCGGTGGCCGGCCGGGCCGGGAAGGACGCCCTGGTCGCGTTCGCCGGTGCCTACCGCGCCTTCGCGCTGGAGTGCCCCGGCCGGTACGCGGCCACGCAGTACCCCGTCGACCCCGCGATCGTCGCCGAGGCGCCCGCGTACCACCGCACCTTGCGGACCACCTCGGCGATGCTGCGCGCGTACGGTCTGACCGAACCCGACCTCACCGACGCGGTACGGCTGCTGCGCAGCACCTTCCACGGCTTCACCGCCCTGGAGGGCGACGGCGGCTTCGAGGCCCCGCGGCCCGTCCAGGCCTCGTGGGAACGCGCGGTCGACGCCCTGCACTACCTGCTGTCGAACTGGTCGCGGGCGACCGGGGGAGCGTAGGCCGCGCTCCACCGGAGTCCTCACCCGAGCGTGCGCAGCACCTCGGTGATCGTCGCCCGGTACGTGCGCAGCGCCTCCAGGCCGGCGGTGTAGCGGGCGCGGTGCTGTGTGATGTCGACGGTCTGTATCCGCGCCCGTGCGGTGTGCCAGATCTCGGGCGTGTGATGGCGGCGTTTGCAGATGACGTCCGCGACGGCGGTGTCACGCTCCCGCCGCGTGTGCCTCGTGTTGCCGTCGCCGCCCCGGTGCCAGGCGGCGTCCGTGTACGCCGCCACCGGGTCCACGTAGCGTGTGAACCCCCGGTCCGCCATACAGCCGGACCACGCGGCCCAGGCCGCGCGGAGATCCGGGTCGCGCTTGACCGCCTTGTCGGTCTCGATGGCGCGTGTGCCCGCGTAGAGCCAGTCCCGCCGGAGGTCGATGCCGCGCATCAGCCGCTGATCCGACCGGGACAGGCAGGCGGGGTAGTCCGCGTACTCGGCATCGGTCATCCGGCGGCCCGTCGGCCGGTGTGCCCGCGACGTCGCCGGATCCCAGCCGTAGCCCCAACGGCGGGCGGAGGCGAGGTCGAGGGCGCCGTAGTCGGTGGAGACCGCCGCGAGGGTGATGGGGTCACTGGGGTTACGGGGGTCGAGCGGGAAGTCCGCGTGGCCGCGCTCCGCCATGCAATGGCGCACCAGCAACGCCGTTGCCTGCTGGGACCGTTGGTAGTCCTGCGCCGTGTAGGTGTAGCGGTCGGCCGGCAGAGGGCCGAGGTCGGACGCCGTACGGATGACCTCCGGGCGCCCCGGACCGGACACACATATCGCCGTCAGCACCGCCAGGCAGCCCAGCCGCCACCCCCGCCTCGTCATGCGACGGATGCTAACGAACGGCCTTCGGCGGCCGGTCGCCGCCCCGGCGGCTTCGCCGCGCAGCCCGAAACCCCCGGCGGCGGCGGTGATCCGTCGCGGCCGGGGGCTGCCGGGGTGCGCGGCCGGAGGTCAGGCGGCCTTGCGGGAGCGGGGAGTCGATGCCTCGCGGATCAGCTCCGCGTAGCGCCGGCCGCTGCTCTTGACCGTACGGCGCTGGGTCGCGTAGTCGACGTGGACCAGGCCGAAGCGCTTGTCGTAGCCGTACGCCCACTCGAAGTTGTCCAGGAGCGACCAGGCGAAGTAGCCGGCCAGCGGGGCGCCCTTGCGGACGGCGCGTGCACAGGCCGCGAGGTGTTCCTCCAGATACTGGGTGCGCTCCGGGTCGTGCACCGAGCCGTCGGCCAGGACGACGTCCTGGTAGGCCGAGCCGTTCTCGGTGACGTAGATGCGCTCGAAGCCGTACTCCTCGGTCAGGCGCAGGAGCAGCTGCTCCAGGCCCTGGGCGTGCACCTCCCAGTCCATGTGGGTGTGCCGGGAGCCGGGCAGGTAGACCTGCTTGGCGTGCGGAACCGGGCCGGACGGGTCGGCCGTGACCACCTGGCGGAAGTAGTAGTTGACGCCCAGCCAGTCCAGCGGCGCGGAGATCAGCTCCATGTCACCGTCCTGGAGCGGGAGTTCGACTCCGTACAGGTCCACCATGTCCTGCGGGTAGCCGCGCCCGAGGATCGGGTCGAGCCACCAGCGGTTGGTGTGTCCGTCCCCGCGCACGGCCGCCGCCCGGTCCGCCTCGCGGTCGGTGGCCGCCTCCACCGGGCTGAGGTTGTTGACGATGCCGACCCGCGCGTCGGGGGAGATGCTCCGGATCGCCCGGACCGCGAGGCCGTGGCCCAGGTGCAGGTGGTAGGAGGCCCGGACGGCGGCGGTCAGGTCGGTGAGACCCGGCGCCATCGTGCCCTCCAGGTGGCCGATCCACGCCGAGCACAGGGGCTCGTTGAGGGTCGCCCAGTCCTTGACCCGGTCCCCGAGCCGTTCCACGACGACCGACGTGTACGCGGCGAAGTGCTCCGCGGTCTCCCGTACGGTCCAGCCGCCCCGGTCCTGGAGCGCCTGCGGCAGGTCCCAGTGGTAGAGCGTGGCGAACGGGGTGATCCCGGCCTCCAGCAGCCCGTCGACCAGCCGGTCGTAGAAGTCGAGGCCGGCGGCGTTGACCGGTCCGTCGCCGCCGGGCACGATGCGCGGCCAGGCGAGCGAGAAGCGGTACGCGTTCGCCCCGACCTCCTTGATCAGGCCGATGTCCTCCGGCACCCGGTGGTAGTGGTCGCAGGCCACGTCCCCGGTGTCGCCGCCGGCCACCTTGCCCGGGGTGTGCGAGAACGTGTCCCAGATGGAGGGGGCGCGGCCGTCCTCGGTCACGGCTCCCTCGATCTGGTACGCGGCGGTGGCGACGCCCCAGGTGAAGCCGGCCGGCAGGGCGCTGAGGTCGTTCACGGACTTCCTTTCCGGGGCGGTCACTTGACGGCTCCCGCGGTGAGGCCGGCCACCAGATAGCGCTGCAGGAGCAGGAAGCCGGCGACGATGGGCACGCTGACGACGAGCGAGGCGGCCATGACCTGGTTCCAGTACACGTCGTTCTGGGTGGCGTAGCCCTGGAGGCCGACGGCCAGGGTGCGGGTGGTGTCGTTGGTCATCACGGAGGCGAAGAGGACCTCGCCCCACGCCGTCATGAACGCGTACACGGCGACGGCGACGATGCCCGGCACCGCGGCCGGCACCACGACCTTGAACAGGGCGCGGATGGGCCCGCAGCCGTCGACGAGCGCGGCCTCGTCCAGATCCCGGGGGATCGAGTCGAAGTAGCCGATGAGCATCCAGATGGAGAACGGCAGCGAGAACGTCAGATACGTGAGGATCAGTCCGCCGCGCGAGCCGTACAAGGCGACGCCCGTGCTGTTGGCGATGTTCACGAAGATGAGGAACAGCGGCAGCAGGAAGAGGATGCCCGGGAACATCTGGGTGGAGAGCACCGTGACGGTGAAGACCCGCTTGCCGCGGAACTTGTAGCGGCTGACCGCGTACGCCGAGAACACCGCGATGATCACCGACAGGACTGTCGCCGCGCCCGCCACGATGAGCGAGTTGACGAAGTACCGGGCGAGCGGGACGGTGTCCCAGATGTCGAAGTAGGGCTTCACGGTCAGCCCGGACGGGATCCAGTGGAACTTCCCCGACACGTCCTGGAGCGGCTTGAGCGAGCTGCTGACCATCACATAGACGGGCAGCAGGGCGAAGGCGGTCAGGAAGGCCAGGATGAACCGGCGGGCCCACAGGAAGGACTGCGGCGCGGCCATCGGGGAACGGGTCCGCGAGCGCGTTCCCGTCTTCGCCGGCGGCGCGGACGGCTGGGCATGGCTAGGCATCGGCACCCTTCCTTCCGCGTGAGGTGATGAGCAGGTAGACGGCCGTCACGACCAGCAGGAACAGCAGCAGGAGCACGGACATCGCGGAGCCGGTGCCGAAGTTCCAGGTGACGAACGAGGACTGGTAGATGTGGATCGAGATCAGGTCCGCGTTCTCCGGGGCGGCCTTCCCGAAGAGCACGTACGGGGTGTTGAAGTCGTTGAACGTCCAGAGGAACAGGACGAGCACCAGGACCTGGTTGACCGGGCGCAGCGAGGGCAGCGTGATCTTGCGGATCTGCTGCCAGATGCCGGCGCCGTCGATCGAGGCGGCCTCGTACAGTTCGCGCGGGATGTTCTGGAGCCCGGCCATCACGATGAGGAAGGCGAAGGGCCAGCCCTTCCAGACCGAGACGATGATCAGCGCGTAGATGCTGTTGTCGCCGATCAGCCAGAACGACGGCTGGTCGGTGAGCCCGAGCTGGTCGTGCAGTACGTGGTTGATCAGGCCGTTGTCGCGCTGGAACATGAAGGCCCAGGTGATGACGGCCGCGTAGACCGGCAGGGCGTACGGGACGAGGAAGATCGCCCGCAGGATTCCCCTGCCGCGGAAGTTCTCCTGGAGCATGATCGCCGCCGCGACCCCGAACAGCCACGCCAGGCCGACGGCGAAGAACGTGAAGACGCAGGTGACGAAGAACGAGTGGAGCAGTGCCTCGCCGATCGGGGCGTTGACGTCGACGGCGATCTTGTAGTTGTCGAAGCCACTCCAGGGCGCCCCGCCCCAGTTGTTGATGTAGAACTGCGTGAACTGGCGGAAGCTCATCACGATTCCGATGACCATCGGAATCACATGGACGAGGAGTTCGAGCAGGACGGCCGGCAGGAGCAGGAGATAGGGCAGTCCGCCCTGGCGGATCCGGTCGGGGATGCGCGGCAGTCTCCTGCGCGCACCCCCGTTGCCCCGGCTCGTCACCCTGTCCGACTTTTCCGTCAGGCTGTCGGTGGTCACGGTGGCGGTCATGAGGGCTGCCTTACTGCTGCATCGTCTGCTGGGCCTTTTCCAGGCGCGCCTTGACGGATTCGTTGGTCACGGGGCGTCCGGCCGCCGCATCGGCCCACAGTTCCTTGACCGCGGTGCCGACGGCGGTCTCGAACTGCGACTCGTTGGGCACCTGCGGCAGCGGGGCCGCGCTCTTGGCCAGGGTGTCGCGCAGGACCGCGAGGTCGGGCGCCGAGAACGCCTCGTCCGCCTGGGCGGTCTTGACCGGCGGGATCGACCCGTAGGTCTTGTTGAGCAGCTTCTGCTCGGCGTCGCTCGTCATGAACTTCACGAACTTCTTGGCGCCGTCGATGTTCTTGGTGTTCTTGAACACCGCCATGTTGATTCCGGCGACCATGGAGTTGGTGTTCTTGCCCTGGCCGGGGGTGCCGGAGGCGACCGGGACGGGCGCCGAGCCCCAGTCCTCGGGCTTCATGCCCTGGGAGGCGAAGGTGGAGGCCGCCGCCTGCCACAGCACCATCGCGGTCTTGCCCTTGGCGAAGTCCGTGAGGGACTGGTTCTGGGCGTACTCCGCGTTGCCCGGGGCGATGATCTTGTCCTTGGCCATGAAGTCGATGTACTGCTTCACGGCCGCCACCGCGCCGTCCGAGGTGAAGGTCGGCTTGCCCTCGGCGTCGAAGAAGTCGGCACCGTGCTGCTGGCCGAGGACGAAGGTCTGGTGGATGTTGTTGGAGAGGTTGGAGCCCTCGGCGCCCAGCCCCCACTTGCCGTTCTTGGAGAGCTTCTTGCCGTCCGCGACCAGCTCGTCCCAGGTGGCCGGGGGCTTCTCTATGCCGGCCTCGGCGAAGCTCTTCTTGTTGTAGTAGAGGGCGTACGCGAGGGAGTACAGCGGCACCGCAGAGGGGTCCTTGCCCTCCGCGCCGGCCGAGGCGACCGCGGAGTCGACGAAGCGGTCGCGCCCGCCGATCGCGTCGAAGTTCTCCTTGGTCCAGGGGAGCAGCGCACCCGTCGCCTGGAGCGAGGCCGACCAGGTGTTGCCGATGTTCAGGACGTCCGGTCCCTGACCGGACGTGGTGGCGGCGAGGATCCGGTTGAGCAGGTCGGCCCAGGGCACGACCTCCAGCTTGACCTTGATGCCGGTCTGCTTCTCGAACTTCTTCAGCTCGGGAGTGAGGATCTTCTTGTCGGCTTCGATGCTGGGGCCCTGGTTGGACGCCCAGTACGTGAGCGTCTTCGGCGAATCGTTGCTGCCGCCGCCCGAGGACGAACCGCCTCCGCAGCCGGTGACACCGGCGGCTATGGAGATCGCGAGGGTGACGGCTGCCGCGGCTCTGATGGTGCGCATACGGGATGGCCCCTTTCCGGGGAGGAAGGTCGCGTTCGAGAACCGAACGACCTTCAGGACTTAATTTATGACGTGATTTAAGAGGTGAGGGAAGGTCGCGTCAAGTCCTGGGGTCGCGGTATGTTTCCGTCAGGGAAGGAGCCACATGGCTGAGCGCAACAGACGGACCGTGCGTGACCTGCGACGGGGCAACCGGGCGCGGGTATTGCAACGGTTGTATTTCGACGGCCCGCTGAGCCGCCAGGAGCTGGGTCCCGCCACCGGGCTGAGCTCGGGATCCATCAGCAACGTCGTCGCGGAACTCGCCGCGGAGAATCTCCTGGAGGAGGCCGGTGTCGTCGAGTCCGACGGCGGCCGCCCCCGTACCCTGCTGCGCGTCGCCCCGGGCGGCGGCCTCCTCATCGGCATCGACATCGGTGAGACCCGCATCCGGGTGGAGCTCTTCGACCTCTCCCTCACCGAACTCGCCCGCACCGAAAGGCTGCTCGCCCAGCACGGCTACGACGTCGACCGCATCGTCGGCCATGTCCGCAGCGGCGTCGCCGACGTGCTGCGGGACGCCGGCGCCGACCCGCACCGGCTGCTCGGTATCGGCATCGGCGTCCCGGGGATCATCGAGCGCGCCGCGCCGGACGGCGTCATCGGCGACGTGGGCTCCGTCGTCCACGGCCAGACCATCGACTGGAGCGCCGTCCCCTTCGAGCGGCTGCTCCGGGACGCCGTGCGGGTGCCTCCCGAGGTGCCCTTCTTCATCGACAACGGCGCCAAGACGCTCGGCCAGGCCGAGATGTGGTTCGGCGGCGGGCGGGGCGCCGGAGCCTCCGCCATCGCCCTCATCGGTTCCGGCGTCGGCGCCTGCGTGAACCACGGCGACCTGCTCGACGAGGACCGCAGCAGCCAGGCCCTGGAGTGGGGGCACAGCACGGTCCAGCTGCGCGGCCGGCGCTGCCGCTGCGGCTCGATCGGCTGCCTGGAGGCGTACGCGGGAGCCGAGGCGATGCGCGAGCGCTGGCACGAGGCGGGCGGCCCGCTGCCCGCCGACGCCGACGACGAGACCGCGCTCGCCGCGCTCCTCGCCGCCGCCTACCCGGCCGCGGGCGTCGAGCCCGACCCCGTGGCCGTCGCCCTGCTCGACGAGACGGCCGAGTGCCTGGGCGCGGCGCTGGGCGACCTGATCAACCTCTTCCTGCCCGAGCGCATCCTGCTCGGCGGCTGGGCGGGGCTGCTGATAGGCCCGCACCTCCTGCCCGACATCCGCCGGTACGCGCAGGAGTACGCGCTGAAGCACGCGGCGGGCCGCACCACGATCGAGCTGGGCCGCCTCGGCCCCGACGCGGTCACCGTCGGCGCGGCGACGCTTCCCCTGGCCGACTTCCTGGCCCGCGGCGGCAGCCGCCCGTCACCGGCACCCCGGCAGGGCTCCACGGGGCCGGCGCCCCGGACCCCGGCGGCAGCGGTGCGCGGACGGGAGCGGCCCCGGACGGGGGTGGATGCGTCGGGGTGAGTGCGGGGGGTCGGGGTGAGTGCGGGGGCGGTGGGCCGGGTTCACAGCGCGTCCTACCCGGCCCGTGGCCGTACGGGCCCGCCGCCTGGCCTACGCCGAGTCCCGCACCACCAGCGACGGCTCGAAGATCACGGACGTCGCCGCGCCCTCGGGCTTGGCCAGCCGCTCGATCAGCAGCCGGGCCATCTCGGCGGCCATCGCCTCCACCGGCTGGCGGACGGTGGTCAGCGGCGGACGGCAGGCCAGGGCCGCGCTGCTGTCGTCGAAGCCGATCACCGCGACGTCCTCCGGCACTCGCCTGCCGCGTTCCCGCAGGACGTGGCAGGCACCCGTGGCCATCAGGTCGTTGGCCGCGAACACCCCGTCCAGATCGGGGTGTTCGGCCAGCAGCCGCTCCATCGCGGTCTCGCCGCTCTCCTGCGTGAACCGGCCCTCGGCGATCGCGATGTACGGATGCCCGTTGCTCGCCATCGTGTCCCGGAAGCCGGCCAGCCGCTCCTGCACCGCGGGCACGTCGAGCGGGCCGGTGATCGTCGCGATACGGCGGCACCCCCGGGCCAGCAGATGCTCGGCGGCCAGTCGCGCGCCGTCCTGGTGGGCGACGTCGACATAGCTGATCCGGGCCGCGCGGGCGGGCCGCGCGTAGAGCACGGCCGGCAGCCCGGCGTCCGTCAGCATGCCCGGCAGCGGATCCTCCGCGTGCGTCGAGACGACGAGCGCACCGTCCGCGCTGCCCTGGCGCAGGAACGCCACCACGTCCTCGCGGGCCCGTGACGTCTCGGCGAACATCAGGACGGGGTGCATCCCGCGCGGCCGCAGGTAGTTGACCACCCCGGTGACCACCCGGCCGAAGAAGGGGTCGGCGAAGACCTGCCCGGTGAACGACGAACCGTCGCTCCCCTCCGCGTCCTCGGGGGACATGCCCTCCTCCGGCTCCGTCTCGGTTTCGACGCCCGCGCCGGAGACCACCAGTGCGATGGCGTCGGTGCGCCGGGTCACCAGCGAGCGCGCCGCGCGGTTGGGCGCGTAGCCGGTGGAGGCGACCGCCCGCCGCACGGCCTCCTGGATCACCGGGTCGACATTCCGTACGCCGTTGATCACCCGGGAGACGGTGGCGCGGGAGACACCGGCCGCCCTCGCCACGTCCTCAAGGGTGGGTGTTCCGGCCGGTCGCAGATCATCCGTCATGAGCGCATTTATAGCATCAGCGGAGAGCGCTCTCCATCGTGCTCCGAACCGTTACCGGATCCTTTCCCGGCCGAGTCCGGGCCCGGCAGCGCCACGACCTCCGCGGTGAGCGGCAGATCACCCGCCGAAGGGCCGCCGAGCAGCGTGAAGGCACCCGGCTCCGTCTCCCACCCGTGGCGTGCGGGCGACCAGTGGGCCAGGGCCCGCCCGTCCACCCGGACCACCGCGACCACGCTCTCCCCGGGCTCCGCCTCGACCGCCGCGTACCCGATGAGCCCGCGCACCGGCCGCTCGACGGCGGAACCGCTCCGGGCCAGATAGACCTGGACCACCTCCCGGCCGCGCCGCCGCCCGCTGTTGCGCACCCGCACCCGCACGTCGAAGGGCTCTCCGGGCCGCACCGGCTCCGGGGCGGTCAGCTCCTCGTACTCCCAGGCCGTGTATCCGAGCCCGTGGCCGAACCAGTACGCCGGAGCGCCCCCGGACCGCAGCCAGGCCCGGTACCCGATGTGCGGGCCCTCCGCGTAGTGCAGCCGCCCGTCGGCGCCGGGGGCGGTCCCGAGCACCGGTACGTCGTCCTGGGCGGCGGCCCAGGTGGTCGGCAGCCGGCCGCCGGGCTCGGCGCGCCCGAACAGCACGTCGGCCAGCCCGTCCCCGGCCTCCTGGCCCGGGAACCAGGCGAGCAGCAGCGCGGGCACCCGCTCGTGCCAGGGCAGGGCGACCGGGCCGCCCGCGTTGACCACCACGACGGTGCGCGGGTTGGCCCGGACCACCGCCCGCACCAGCGCGTCCTGGCCCTCCGGCAGGTCCAGGCTCTCGCGGTCGTGCCCCTCCGACTCGCTCTGCTCCGTCGTGCCCACGACCACCACCGCGACGTCGGCCGCGCGTGCGGCGGCGACCGCTTCGGCGCGTGCGGCGTCCGCGTCACCGGCGGGCGGGGCGGCGGCGAGGACCGTGGCGACGCCCGAACCCGGGGCGAGTGAACGCCGTGCGACGACCTCCACCTCCCGGTCCGCCGTCATCTCCACGCCGACGGTGCGCAGCGGCGGGGCGACGTGCACCCGGGTCGGGTCGTCGCTGTCCAGCGGGAACGTGCCGGACAGCGCCTCGTGGCCGTCGACGGCCAGCGAGATGTCGCCCCAGCCGCCCACCGCCCAGGTCCACCTGCCGCTCTCGGTGGGCCGGAACAGCGCCCGGATCTCGACCAGCGCCGCGTCCCCGGCCGGCACCGAGGGCTCCACGATCCGGCCCGACAGCCGGTGCTCGGCATGGAGTTCGGCCCCGTGCGCGTCGAGCAGCCGCACGAGCACCCCGGGCTCGCCGTCCCGCGGATCGCGGGCCCGGTCCCGGCCGAGCGGCTGCGGCCGGGCCGACGGCGGGAGACCCGGCCGGTACGTCACCGACGCCACCCCCTCCAGTGCCCGCTCGACGCCGGCCAGCGGGGTCACCACGTGCTCGGGGAACACCTCCGCGCTGCCGCCGCCCTGGATGCGTACCGCCGTGGCGTGCGGACCGATGACGGCGACGGACCCGAGCGCCGCCGGGTCGAGCGGCAGCAGCCCGCCCTCGTTGCGCAGGAGCACCGCACCGGCGGAGACGGCGCGGCGCAGCAGGGCGCGCGCGGCGTCCGGAGCCATCGGGGGGCGGTGCGCGGGGCGGCCGGACCCGGTTCCGTTCACCCGGTGCGCCGGGCGGTCGGACCCGAAGGCGCCCAGGCCGTCCGCCCCGAGCGCGCCCACCCGGCGGGCCAGCCGCAACAGCCTGCGTACCTTGTCGTCGACGGCCTCGGCCGGCGCCAGCCCCTGTTCGAGCGCGGCGAGCAGTCCGGCCGCCCAGGGGCCGTCGGGGCCCGGCATCGCCAGGTCCTGGCCGGACCGGGCGGTCTCCAGCAGGGCGCGCACGCCACCCCAGTCCGAGACCACGAGGCCGTCGAAGCCCCAGTCCTCCTTGAGGGGGCGATCGAGGAGCGGGGACGCGGACATGGTCACGCCGCCGACCTTGTTGTACGCGGACATGACCGCCCACACCCCGGCCGACACGGCATCCTCGAACGGGGCGAGATACACCTCGTGCAGGGTGCGTTCGTCGATACGGACGTCCACGGTCAGCCGGTCGGTCTCGGCATCGTTGCCCACGAAGTGCTTGGCGGTGGCCGCCACTCCGCCCGACTGGATGCCCCTGATGAGCGCGGCCCCGGTGCGGCCGGTGAGCAGCGCGTCCTCGGAGAAGCACTCGAAATGCCGGCCGCCCAGCGGTGAACGGTGCAGATTCAGGGTGGGGGCCAGGAGCACGTCGACGCCCTTGCGGCGCGCCTCGGACGCGAGCAGCGCGCCGAGGTCCGTCAGCAGCCGCTCGTCCCAGGAGGCGGCGAGCGCGGTGGGGGAGGGGAGGACGAGCGAGGTCTCGCGTTCGTCCCACGTCTCGCCCCGTACGCCGGCCGGTCCGTCGGAGAGGGTGAGCGGCCGCAGCCCGACAGCGGGTTCGCCGTAGGTGCGCCAGGTGCTGGCGCCGGTGAGCAGACGGACCTTCATGGCCGCGTCGAGTTTGTCGAGCAGCGGTTCGGTCTCTTCGTCCGTCATGGCGGCCATGCTCCTTCGTGCACCGCGCTCCCACGCCTGCTGGAGAGCGCTCTCCCGGGCTGTCGCGCCCAGGGTCGCCGGTCGCCGCCGACCGTGTCAATGGGGGGCCGTGCGAGGCGCGTCCGGGCGCGGGCCAAGGGGTGGCGCCTAGTGCCTGTCGTCAAACTCCCCTCTGCCGTGCGACGCCTGGCACGCACTCTCGCCGCACCGGCCGAGATCCCAAGTACGTCCAGTACGAGGGATCGCTGCCGGCACGCCGAGAAGTGAGGTCTCCCCTGTTCGAGCGAAGCCGAGAACCTGGGGATGCACCAGACGCCGCACGGCCGCCCTCCGGGCGACGAGGGGAGTTTGACGACAGGCCCTAGGATGCCCCCGGCCTTGTCCTGGGGGGCGTGAGGCCGGGATACGTGAGGTCCGCGGGGGGATACATGGGATCCATACGCATCGCGGGCGTCCTCGCCCTCCTCGTCCTGGTGACGGCGTGCGGCGGCAACGCCCCCGCGCCGGCGCCGAGCCCGTTGGCCTCGCCGCCCGTGTCGGTGTCCCTGGAGAACATCGGCAGGGCGGGTGACACCTGGCTCGGGCTCGCCCTGCACCTCCACAACGACGGACGCACCCGCCCGGGAACCGTCGTACGGGTGCACATCGGGGAGGCCCGCGGCGGTGATCCCCTGCCGGGTCTGGAGGAGAAGACCGGTGCGGACTGGAAGGGCAGCGCGCTCACCGCCGACGCGGACGGCTCGGCCGGCACGTTCCGTATGACCCTGCCGAAGGGCGGCCTGCTCGGCTTCCTGGGCGTCACCCCGCACGTGGGCCCCCGGGTGGACGGGGACGAGATCCCGGTCGACGTCACCCTGCTCGACGGTGCGCGGACGCTCGCGCGCGGCCGCGGGGCGGTACGGCCGGCCGCCCTGTCGCTCGACCGTGCGGTCATGAAGGAGCCCGCGGCGCTGGGCCGGGGGCGCTGGACCGAGGTTACGTACACCGTCACCAACCGCTCGCACAGCGCGTACCCGCAGGCCCAGGTGCAGGCGGAGTTCGGCGCCTGCGAGTCCGGACCGGACAACCCCGCCGAGGGTGCGGCCTGCTCCGTGTCGCAACGCCGACGCGTGACCACGGAGTTGAGCACCCAGTGGTACGAGGGGGCCGCTGGAAGGACGTGTCCCCACCGGACGACGGCACCCTGCTGGCCGATCCGCTGACCCTGCCGCTGGGTGAACTGCCCGCGGACACACGGCGGAAGGTCCGGCTCAGGTTCGCCGGGACCGGACAGCTCGACGCCGCCGATGAGCACCTGCTCACGCTCACCGCCCGCGCCAACGGGAAGGCCACCGGCGCCTCGGAGCGCTCGCTCGGCATCGCCCCGCCGCTGACCTTCGCCCTGCGCTGACCGCGCACCGGCGGCCCTTCCCGGCCATGGCCGAAACGTACCGTGCTCTTGTGATCACCCAGTGTTCGCACATAAGTTGACCGTTTGCGACGTGTCCTACAGCAGTGGGGGAGCCCAGTCATGGCCGCGAACGGACGGCACCGCAGATACCAGCCGAGCCGCATCAACCGGGCCTCGCTCACCGTCACGGCAGGAGGCGCCGGCCTCGCGCTCCCGCTGCTCACGGCCGCGTCCGCGGGCGCCGCTTCGGCGGACGTGTGGGAGAAGGTCGCGGCGTGCGAGTCCACCGGCAACTGGCACATCAACAACGGCAACGGCTACTTCGGCGGCCTCCAGTTCACCCGCTCGACCTGGGCGGCGTACGGCGGCACGGTCTACGCGCCCCGTGCCGATCTGGCCACCAGGGACCAGCAGATCGCCATCGCGGAGAAGGTCCTGGAGGGCCAGGGGCCCGGCGCCTGGCCGGTCTGCTCCACCAAGGCGGGCCTGACCCGGGGCGGCGGCACGCCCGACGTGAGCCCGCAGAGCGAGCGCACCGCCCCTGTGACGACCCCGAAGAGCCCGGACAGCGCGTCCCCGTCGTCCCGTGCGCCGCAGACCACGCCACGGACCACCCGGGCGGCCACACCGACGACGGTGCCGGGCAAGCGGGAGTCGTACACCGTCACGCCCGGCGACTCGCTCTCCGGGATCGCGGCCGACCGGCATGTCCGGGGCGGCTGGCAGCGGCTCTACGCGGCGAACCGCGCGGTCGTCGGCGACGACCCCGACCTGATCTTCCCCGGCCAGCGCCTGAGCCTGACCAGCACCCCGAGAACGGCCGAGCCCGCACCGCGAACGGCGACGAAGAACGAGCCGAGGACCGCGAAGAAGGCGGAACCGAAGGCCGCTGCGAAGGCGGCCCCGAAGCCGGGCGCGAAGACCGCCGCGGAGAAGCAGCGCGAGCAGCGGGCCAAGCCGCAGTCGCACCCGCAGCCGAAGAAGACCCAGCCGCACAAGACCGAGTCCCGTAAGACCGAAACCCGCAGGACCGAGACGCACAAGACCGAGCACGCGAAGAAGACGCACAGCTCGCTCACCGCCCCCGTCGAGGCCCGCACCGGTACCCCGTACCACCAGGCCGGCTCCTGGTCGAGCGGCTACCACACGGGCGTCGACTTCCCCGTCCCCACCGGCACGTCGGTGAAGGCGATGGCGGCGGGCACGGTCGTCTCGGCGGGCTGGGCGGGGCCGTACGGCTACCAGATCGTCATCCGGCACAGCGACGGCAAGTACAGCCAGTACGCGCACCTGTCCTCGCTGCTCGTGCGCGGCGGGCAGCACGTCGGCGGCGGCCAGCGGATCGCCCGCTCCGGCGCCACCGGCAATGTCACGGGACCACACCTGCACTTCGAGGTCCGTACGGGCCCCGGCTACGGCTCCGACATCGACCCGCTGGCCTACCTCAGGGCGGGCGGCGTCAGGGTCTGAACGCCCCCGCCGTCAGCGGCCTCCCCGGCGGCGGTTCTGCGTCCGGCGCCCGGGGGAGGGCCGAACTCCACCCGGCCGGACAGCCCTTCCAGGGGCATCCGCACGGGCAGCGCCGGGGGAGGGGTCGGCCTGTCCGCGGCCCCGGAAGCGGCGACGGGAACCGGCTCCACCGGACGGGGCGAAACGCCCGTCGGGGCCGGCGCCCCGGCGGGCCCGGCGAAATCCGCGGCCTCCGCCACATCCCCGGAACCCCCGGTCTCCTCGATATCCGCGGCCTCCTCGCCCGCGGCCACAGCCTCGCCGTCGGCAGGTGCGGCGTCCTGCGCCGGCGCGTCCGTCCCCGCCTCCGTGGCCGCAGGCGCCAGGCGCTCCGTGCTCATCCGTTCCGCGGTCAGCATGATCAGCCCGCCGGCCGCGACCGCCCCGCACACCAGGGCGAGCACCGTGCCCGTGACCCCGTGCCGGAACTGCTCGCCGAACAGCGTGATGCCGACCGCCGCGGCCACCACCGGGTTCACCACGGTCACCGTGGCCAGCGGGGCCGTCAGGCCAGCGCCCCGGTAGGCCGCCTGCGCCAGCAGCAGCCCGGAGCCCGCGAGCGCCGCGATCACCAGCAGGGTGGGGAGCCCGGAGGTGACGGAGCCCGCCGTCCACTCCATGGCCACGGTCTTCGTGTACACCGACGCGATGCCGAACGCGACGCCCGCCGCCCCGGCCAGCACCACACTTCGCATCACCGGCCGGCGCATCGCCCGCGAGAGCAGGATCAGCGCGGCCACCGCACCGAAGGTCACGACGGCCAGCATCAGTTGCTCGGGGCCACCCAGGCTGTGCGCGTCGGAGCTGCCGGTCAGGGCGAGCAGCCCCGCGAGGCCGACCGTCGCCATGACCGCGCCGCGCCAGGCCGTCGCCCCCGCCCTGCGGTGCACGAACAGCGCGGCCATCGGCAGCGCGAAGACGATCGTGAGCGCCCCAAGCGGCTGGACGAGGCTCAGCGGGCCGTACGCGAGCGCCACGACGTGCAGGACGGCGCCCAGGCCGTTCAGCGTCACCGCGGCCCACCAGACCCGGTTGCGCAGGGGAGCGAGCGAGCGGCCGTCCGAGGCCGCGGCCACGCGCTCCTGGACGATCGCCCCGGCCGCGTAGGCGACCGCGGAGACCAGTGACAGCAGCACGGACAGCGCAAGGGAACTCATGTACACCACGATCCCCTTTTCCAGCCGCCGCGTCGTCGTCCCTGAGGCGGCGATCCGGCGTACTGCTTTGGTAGTACGGGAGTGGTCCCGGTGTCCTCCTCCTGACGGTAGTCCTCCAGGCGGCAGACGTCAGAAGGATCATGCGGGGCGGCCGCCTTCACCGGACCGACACGCAAGGCTCCTGTCCGACCCCTTGACGGGGGTCGCGGCCCGATCCAAGAATGATCGCGCTCTGACAACGTTGTCCAAAGGAGGAGTCACCCCATGCACCGGACCTCACGGCCGAGACTGCGCGGCCCGGCGGCCGCACTCGCCGCCGCCGCGCTCCTGGGCGGTGTCCTCATCCCCGGGGCCACGGCCGAGGCCGCCCCCCGGACCGACGGCCGGCTGACCGACCTGGTCAACCCGTTCATCGGCACCCAGAACGAGGGCAACACCTACCCCGGCGCCTCGGTGCCCTTCGGCATGGTGCAGCTCTCGCCGGACACCGGCCACAACACCGGTTACGACTACGGCGAGAACCACATCCGCGGCTTCTCCTCCGTCCACCTCTCCGGCGTCGGCTGCGGCCTCGGCGGCGACCTGCCGACGCTGCCCACCACCGGAGACGTCACCGAGACCGACTACGCGAAGTACGCCGCCGAGTTCAGCCACGACGACGAGAAGGCGAGCCCCGGCTACTACCGGGTCGGGCTGAAGACCGGCATCGACGCCGAGCTGACGGCCACTCAGCGCACCGGCGTGCAGCGCTACACCTTCCCGGCCACCGACAAGGCCAACGTCCTGCTCAACGCGGGCCAGTCGCTGCACAGGACGCTCTCGTCCGAGGTCGAGATCCTGGACAACCGCACCGTGCGCACCGCGATCACCGGCAGCGGCTTCTGCCAGGACACCAAGCCGTACACGGTCTACACGGTCACCCACTTCGACCGGCCCTTCACCACCTCCGGCACCTGGAACGGCGACACCGTCACCCAGGGCGCGAAGAAGTCCACCGCCACCGACGCCCGCAACGGCGCCTGGCTGCGGTTCGACACGACCAAGGACCGCACCGTCGAGGCCACCACGGCCCTCAGCTACGTCGACGCCAAGGGCGCCGCGCTCAACCTCCGCGCCGAGGGCGGCCGCGGCTTCGACCACGTCCGGCGCGCCGCCGAACGCACCTGGGAGGACCGCCTCGAAGGCGTGAAGGCCCAGGGCGGCAGCGACGAACTGCGCCGGACCTTCTACTCCTCCCTCTACCGGTCCTTCCTCGCGCCCAACGTGGGCAGCGACGTGGACGGCCGCTACACCGGCTGGGACCAGAAGAAGCACCGCGCCGTCTCAGGCAGGGGAACCTTCACGTACTACCAGAACTGGTCGCTCTGGGACACCTACCGCACCCAGGCCCAGCTGCTCTCGCTGCTCGCCCCGCGCGAGTCCCGCGACATGGCCATATCCGTCCTGCGCATCGACGCGGAGAGCGGCTGGCTGCCCAAGTGGGGCTACGGCACGGTCGAGACGAACATCATGACCGGCGACCCCGTCACCCCCTTCCTCACCAATGCCTACCAGCAGGGCCTGCTGAAGGGGTACGAGGAGGAGGCGTACCGCGCGCTGAAGAAGAACGCCGACGGGGTGCCCCCCACCGACTCCGCACCCGTGGGCCGGGAAGCCAACGTCCAGTACCTCAAGGACGGCTTCGCCCCGTACATCAAGGACCGGCCGCACGCCAAGCCCGGTGACTCCGACTTCGACCACGGCGCCTCCGCCACCCTGGAGTACGCCCTGGCCGACGGCATGCTCGCCGAGATGGCCCGCGACCTCGGCCACAAGGCCGACGCGGCGCGCTACGACGCCCGCGCCCAGAACTACCGGAAGATCTTCGACTCCTCCACGGGCTTCTTCCGCGCCCGTGACGCCGCCGGCGCGTTCACCGGCCCCGCAGACCCGGCCGAGAGCGAGGGCTTCCACGAGGGCACGTCCTGGCAGTACCAGTGGATGGTCCCGCAGGACATCCCCGGCATGGTCGACCTGATCGGCGGGAAGGACGCCGCCAACCAGCGGCTGGACTCCTTCTTCGCGTACGACAAGCTCCTCGCCGACCCCGCGAAGACCGCGCGCGAGGTGTGGGTCAACGGCCCGTACGCGTACTACAACGCCGACAAGTACAACCCGCAGAACGAACCCGACCTCATCGCCCCGTACACCTATCTCTCCACCGGCCAGCCGTGGAAGACGACCGACGTGGTCCACGCGGCCCTCACGCTCTTCACCAACGGCCCGACCGGCATGACGGGCAACGACGACCTCGGCACGATGTCCGCCTGGATGGTGCTGTCGTCCATCGGCGTCTTCCCGGTCCAGCCGGGCACCGACACCTGGGGCCTGTCCACGCCCGCGTTCGAACGCGTCGACATCAAGCTCGACCGGCGCTACTACCCGCGCGGCGCGCTGACCGTCAGCGCTCCCGGTACGTCGGACACCGACCGCTACATCCAGTCCGCCGGGCTGGACGGCGCGCAGCAGTCGCGTACGTATCTGACCACGGACGACATCCGCTCGGCCCGGTCGCTCTCCTTCACCGTGGGCGACGAGCCGTCGGCATGGGGCACCTCGCCCGAGGACGCCCCGCCCGCCCTGGGCTGACCGGCGACCGCACGACGAGCGCCCTTCCTCCCGGCCGGCCGGGAGGAAGGGCGCTTCGTGTTCGCGTCCCGCCTATGCGGGAAGCGGGGGGTCGATCGCCTCGGCGACGCTCGGGAAGACGGGGACCGCGCTGTCGAGTCCCAGAACGGAGATCAGCCGCTCCATGAAGACCGACGGCGAGGCGAGCCGCAGCCGGGGACCGAGTGCCGTCTGCCCCTGCAAGATGACGTTCACCGTTGTGGAGTCGGCGAAACTCACATCCGAGAGGTCGACGACGACCGGTCCGGAGCCCTCCCGCGACGCGTTCTCCAGCGCCGCGCCGAGGGGCGCGACGTTGTCGATGTCGAGGTCACCGGTTACCACGAGAACCAACGCCCCACGTTCGTGCCGTGGGACGATCTGCATGGCTCTGCCGGCGCTGGGCGGTGGAAGCACGTTCACCTCATGATGCACTGGGCGGCGGGGGTACCGCCGGGATCAGTAGGACGGTCCGATTCTGCTCCGTCCCTGCTCGCGGCGGGAATGCTCAACGATAAAAGTAACAGTTGCCATTTGACAACATTCTTCGTGGGGCAACAATCTGTACCGAACGATCAACGTGAGCGCCCGCCGAGCGGCGCCTCCGGAACGCGGAAGCAGGGGCGTGCATGAAGCTAGGCACTGTCCGCGACATCGTCGCGAAGCCGGGCGGCGGTACTCCGCTCGCCTGTGAGCCGCTGCGATGCCGCCGAGCGGAAGGCGGCGAGCCCCACGGCCAACGCCGCCACATCGGAGGGCTGCATCCTCTCCAGGACGGAGGTCAGCTCCCGCGTGCGGATCGCCCGGTACTCCTCCAGCAGCTCGCGGCCCTGAAGGGTCAGCCGCAGCTCGACCTCCCGGCGGCTCGTCGGACTCGGGTCCCGCTGCACCAGGCCCATGGCCTCCATCCGGTCGCACAGGCGGCTCACCGAGGGCGCCCGCGAGCCCAGCGCCTTGCCCAGCGAGCGCAGATTGCTCCCCTCCTGCTGCTCGATGACGAGGAGCGCGCGAAGCTGGGAGGGGGGTACCAGACCCCGGGCGGCGGCGTCCTGGCCACGCCCCCACAACACCTCCAGAAGTTCGGACGCGGCACAGACGTCCTCGGACACCTGTTCAGGGCGGTGAGGGAGTCCGGTGCGGTGGGGCATTCTTCCACTCTGTCACCCGTAGCGTGCTCCTGTCAGCCTGGCTCCGTTCCCGCCACTCACCGAAGAATGGGCGAAACAGCGTGAATGCCCCCACGGGGATCGAACGAGCGCTACGCGCGGCGCCACCGTATGCCCTGGTCCATACGGTGCGCGAGCTCCTCGCGCAGTCCTACGGAGCCCTCTCGGTACAACTGCTCCTGGCGGACTACGGAATGACCGTGCTCAACCCGGTCGACCCCGCCGACGGGCCCGCCCAGCCGCTTTCCCTGCACAACAGCACGCAGGGCCGCGCCTTCGGCAGCCAGCGCCCGCATCAGGGCCGGACCGGTTCCGACGACGCGGCCGACCACTACTTCCCGGTCACCGTCCGGGGCGAACGCCTCGGCATTCTCACGGTCCGGCTGCCCTCCGCGCGCTCCACGCCGCAGGTCATGGACGACCTCGCCCAGGTCGCCGATCTCCTCGCCCACGAGATCGTCGTCGCCGAACGGGACACCGACCACTACCAGCGGGCCCGGCGCACCACGCGTCTCACCCTCGCCGCCGAGATGCAGTGGCAGCTGCTTCCGGCCAGATCGTTCACCGCCGCCGAGTACGCCATAGGCGCCCAGCTCGAACCCGCCTACGCCATCCACGGCGACAACTTCGACTGGGCGGCGGAGAGCGACCAGCTCAGCGTCGCCGTCACCAACGGCATGGGCGAGGGCATCCGCGCCTCCCTGCTCACCAACCTGGCCGTGAATGCCCTGCGCAACGCCAGGAGGGCCGGGATCGGCATCGCGGACCAGGCGGCCCTGGCCGACCAGGCCATCTACGAACAGCACCGCGGCGCCGCCCACGTCTCGACCCTGCTGCTCCGCTTCGACCTGCCCACCGGATCGGTCGAGGCGGTGGACGCGGGCTCCCCGCAGCTGTGGCGCCTGCGCGGCCGAACGGTCACACGGGTGGCTCTCGACGCCCAGCTCCCGCTGGGGATGTTCGAGGAGTCCCAGTACGCCGTCCAGCGCCTTCAGGCGCGCCCCGGCGACCGGCTGCTGCTCGTCAGCGACGGGGTGTACGACGCGGTTTCCCCGCGCGGTGAGATGTTCGCGGAACGGGGGCTGGCCAGGGCCGTCCTCGCCACGCGGCTGCTGCCGGCGGCCGCAGTGCCGGGCGCAGTGCTGCGGGAACTGGCGGAGCACCGGGCGTCGGACACGCTCGACGACGCCCTGGTCATGTGCATCGACTGGTTCGGCCGGCCGGAGGCCGGGAGCTGACCTCTCGCGGGGGGCGGCGCGGGTCCGGCGCTCCCCGGCGGGTTCAGCTGCTCAGCGTGAACTCGGCCCGGATGCGCTTGCCGACCGGCACACGCTCGGCCGTGACGCGGTCACACAGGGCCACCACGATCTCCATGCCGTGACCGCCCAGGCGGCTCGGGTCGGGGGCGTAGAAGACGGGCAGCGCGCTGCTGCTGTCGTACACCGTGATGCTGATCCGCTCCGCCGTGCCTTCCAGCTCCAGCAGGTACGGGCCGTGGCTGTAGCGCTCCGCGTTGGTCACCAGCTCGCTCACGGCGAGCATCAGGTCGTTGCGGGTGTGGGTACCGAGCACGGCCATCCACTCGGACACCAGCCGGCCGAGGAAGCGGTCGGCCAGAGCACGTGCCTGGGCAATGCACCCCGGCTCGCCGTCGAACACTTCGGCGCTGTGCAATGCCTCCGTGGGCGGACAACTCCGGGCGGAGTCGTCCTGCCGGGAGATCGCCTGTTCGTTCATGTGCTCCAGCCAGGGCGCAGCGGGGAGGTCAGGGACCTCTTTCTTGTGATCGTGTACCCGCGTCGGGAGATCCCACTCCCATGCGTCGAAAGCGAATATTACGCGCGGCCGGGAAGCCGCACCACGGTGACGAAGAAGTCGTCGATCTGGCGGACGGCCGCGATGAACTGGTCCAGGTCGACCGGCTTGGTGACGTAGGCGTTGGCGTGCAGCTTGTAGCTGCGCAGGATGTCCTCCTCGGCGGAGGACGTCGTCAGCACGACGACGGGGATCAGCGCGAGCTCCGGGTCCCGCTTGATCTGCTCCAGCACCTGGCGGCCGTCGTACTTCGGCAGGTTCAGGTCGAGCAGGATCAGATCGGGGCGGGGGGCCTCGGTGTGGGCGCCGCGCCGGTAGAGGAAGTCGAGCGCCTCCTCGCCGTCGCGGACCACGTGGAGCGTGTTGCGGATCTTGTTGTCCTCGAACGCCTCACGCGTCATCAGCTCGTCGCCCGGGTCGTCCTCGACGAGCAGGACCTCGATGGGTTGTACGGGGGTGTTCACGTGGCGTCTCCGGAGATCTCGGCAGGGGAAGCGGTGTCGTTCGTTTCCGCGGGTTCGGGGTCGGCGGGCAGGGAGAAGTGGACCCGTGCCCCCTCACGGGAATCGGGATCGAGCCAGATCCTCCCACCGTGGAATTCGATGATCTTGCGGCACAGGGCGAGGCCGATGCCCGTACCGTCGTACTCGTCGCGGGCGTGGAGCCGCTGGAAGATGACGAAGACCTTCTCCGCGAACTCGGGCGCGATCCCGATCCCGTTGTCCGCCACGGTGAAGTGCCAGTCGTCGCCCTGCCGCTCGCACCCGACCGTGATCACACACGGCTCGTCGGGGCGGCGGAACTTCACGGCGTTCCCGATCAGGTTCTGCCAGATCATCGCGAGCGTCGTGGGGTCCCCGGTGACCGAGGGGAGCGGGGTCTCGCGGACGACGGTGGTGCCCGACTCCTCGATCACCATCCCCAGATTGGCCAGCGCCCGGTCCAGCGACCGGTCCAGCTCGACCGGGGTCCAGCTGTCGTGGACCCGGCCCACCCGGGAGAACGTGAGCAGGTCGTTGATGAGCACCTGCATGCGCTTGGCGCCGTCGACCGCGAAGTCGATGTACTGCTTGCCGCGGCCGTCGAGCTCGTTCCCGTACCGCTTCTCCAGCAGCTGACAGAAGGAGGCGACCTTACGCAGCGGCTCCTGGAGGTCGTGCGAGGCGACGTACGCGAACTGCTCCAGCTCGGAGTTGGACCTGCGCAGTTCCACCGCCTGCTGCGCGAGCACGTTCTCCCGCTCCTGCGTGGCATCCAGTTCCAGGACCAGCCTGGCCCGCATGTCCTCGACCGCGGCGGCCACCGCCCGCACGTCGGAGGGGCCGTCCACCTCGATCCGCTGATCGCGGAAGCTGTCCGAGCGGACCCGGCGGGACGCCTCGGCCAGGGCGTTCAGCGGCCGTCCCACCGTGCGCTGCAGCAGCACGCTGAGAGCGACCACGCAGAGCGCGAAGACGATCAGCAGGGCGATGAGCACCCGGTCGCGGGTGTGGCGGGCGTCGTCCAGCTGGGCGCGCGCCCGGTCCCGGGCGGCGTCGAGATGCGCCTGCTGGGTGCCGTACAGCCGGCGCAGCTTGTCGAAGGCGGCCTTGCTCTCGGCGGTCCGGTCGGACGAGCGTGCCCCGGGGCCGTCGCGCCGGACATCGGCGATCAGCGGGTCGGCGTGCACCCTGCGCCAGTCCGCGGCGGCGGCGGCGATCCGGTCCAGGTCGCGGTTGTACGGCTGGCCGTCGCCGATCGCGGAGCGCACCCGGGCCAGCCGGTCGGTCTCCTCCTTCTTGCCCGCGGCGAACGGCTCCAGGAACGAGGCGTCACCGGTGAGCGCGAAGCCACGTACCCCCGTCTCCTGGTTCAGCAGCGCGTTCTGCAACTGGAAGGAGGCGGAGCGGGCCGGCTGGACGCGGTCCACCAGCTCGGTGGTGCTGTCCGAGATCCGGGCCAGGACGAGCCCTCCCGCCACCACGCAGCCGCAGACGACGAGGACGAAGGCGCCCAGGATCAGGTGGACCCAGTTCTGGACGGACAGCCGTGCCCAGGTTCCGGCCGGTTTCGCGGTGGTGTCCGGTATCTCACTGTTCATGTGCGGTGCTTCTCCAGCCGAGGTGCAGGACGGCGACATCGTCGGCGAGGCCTCCGTGCGGGGCCGCTGCCTCCGTGGCGCCTGCGACCAGTGCGTCGACGTAAGGGCGGGCGGCGAGCGGGGCGAGGTCACGGGCCATGGCGAGCAGCCCGTCCTCACCGAGCCGGCTGTGCGGCCCGGTGCGGCCCTCGAAGAGCCCGTCGGTGAACAGGACCAGGGCCGCGTCGGGGGTAAGTTCCAGTTCGGTGACCGACCAGTGGCCGTGCCCGGGCAGCAGGCCGAGCGCCATACCGCCGTCGGGCTCCACCCACTCGACGCCCGTGCCGCGTCGCAGCAGCAGCCCCGGGTGACCGGCCCGCACGATCTGGACGCGGTCGCCGCCGGGCGGGAAGGCGAGCGTGGTGACGGTGGCGAAGAGGTGGGGGTCGGAGCGCTCGGCGACCAGGATCGACTCCAGCAGCCCGAGCTGCTGGAGCGGATCCGTCCCGCACAGCACGGCCGCCCGCCAGGCGACCCGTAGGCAGACGCCGAGCGCCGCCTCCGCCGCACCGTGCCCGGACACGTCACCGATGACCGCCCACACCGTGCCGTCGGCCGTCTGGACCACGTCGTAGAAGTCGCCACTGAGCAGCCCGTGGGCGCGGCCGGGCTCGTAGCGGGCGACGGCCTGGAAGGTGTCGTCGTTCAGCAGGGGGACGGGCAGCAGCCCGCGTTCGAGGCGCGCGTTCTCCTGCGCCATCAGCTGGGTGGCCTGCAGCGCGGACGCCGCTTGCTCGACCTGCTTGCGCTGGAGGGCGTAGCGGATCGCGCGCGCGAGGGCCTGCGGGTCGAGCAGGCCCTTCATGAGGTAGTCCTGCGCGCCGGTCGCCACCGCGGCGAGCCCCGCGTCGGCCTCCGCGAGGCCGGTGAGGACGACGATCGCCGCGTCCGGGGACGTCTCGACGATCTGTGTGACGGCGCTCAGGCCGTGCACGTCGGGCAGATGCAGGTCCAGCAGAACGCAGACGGGTGCCCGGTGCGACCGCAGGAAGGCCAGCGCCTCGGACAGGGTCTTGCACCAGGTCAGGGCCGGGTCCAGCTCACCGTCGGCGAGTATCTCCTCGACGAGGAGCGCGTCACCCGCGTCGTCCTCGACGAGGAGAATGGTGCCGCTGACGTCCCACACGGAGCCCCGTTCGCCCGCCTCGGAAGCCGCCTGGACCGGGAAGGCCCCTGCGGCTGGAGGTCGGGCCGGGGCGCCCATGCGCATCTCAGCCACGATTTCACTCTCTCCTCGCACCGTGCGGGCCACCCGCCGGTGTTGCGCAGCATATGTGAATGACGCCCGGCGATTCGCCGCCGGGCGTCATTCACAGCGTCTTCGGCCACACTCCGTCGGTGTGTGACCGATTCGATAGGGTGGTTCGGCCCCGGGACCGGTTACGCTCGCGCGCCCGAGGCCGGGGACGGATCAGGCCTCCACGGACATCCCCGCGCGCAGCCGCTTGACGATACGGGCGAGCAGCCGGGACACGTGCATCTGGGAGACGCCCAGCTCCGCGCCGATCTGGGCCTGCGTCATCTCCTCGCCGAAGCGCATCTGGACGATCCGGCGCTCGCGGGCGTCCAGCTTCTCCAGCAGCGGCGCCAGCGTGTGCAGGTTCTCGACGGTCTCCATACCGGGGTCGGCCTCGCCGATCACATCGGCGTACGAGCGCTGCTCGTTGCCGGAGTCTGTTTCCGAGCTGGGGGTGTCGAGCGAACCGGCGGAGTACCCGTTGGCCGCGACTAGGCCCTCGATGATCTCCTCCTCCGGCAGGCCGAGGTGAGCGCTCAGCTCGGCGACCGTCGGATCGCGGTCCAGCCGTGCCGACAGCGTCTCCTTCGCCTTGGCCAGGTCGACCCGAAGCTCCTGGAGCCGGCGCGGGACGTGCACCGCCCAGGTCGTGTCCCGGAAGAAGCGCTTGATCTCGCCGACGATGTAGGGAACGGCGAAGGTGGCGAACTCCACCTCGCGCGAGAGGTCGAAGCGGTCGATGGCCTTGATCAGACCGATGGTGCCGACCTGGATGATGTCCTCGGTGTCGTCACCGCCGCGGTTGCGGAAACGCGAGGCGGCGTACCGCACGAGCGAGAGATTCATCTCGATGAGGGTGTTGCGCGCGTACTGGTACTCGTGCGTCCCCTCCTCCAGCGTCTGCAGCCGGTCCAGGAACATCTTCGACAGCGCACGGGCGTCCTTCGGAGCGACCTTCCCGGTGTCCTCGATCCACGGCAGTTCCGTGGTCCCCGCACCGAGCGGCGCGCCATCCTGCCCGGAGAGCGTGCACGCCTCGCTCAGGACTCCGCCGGTCTGCTCCGTCGTGGTCGCCATGATGTGGACCCCTCCTTGTCGCCAAGTGCTTCGCACACCGCCTGCCCCGGATCGGCGAGGGCATGCACAACTGATGCGAATCTTTTTCGCGGTCGTTCCGCACGCCGCGCCCTACCCGAATGGAGCAGCCCGCGGATCATGGCAAACTTGACCGGGGCGTTCGGCCCGCAGTGAGGCCGGCGGCACGAGTACAGAGGAACGGCGATGACGGTGACAGAGAACGGCCCCGAGATCGTGGCCGGAACCGAGGAATTCGGTCCCGGTATCGACCCGGAGCGGCTGGCCGTCTGCCTGAGCGTGCTCGACGAACTCGACACCATCGAGGTCGACCACCCGGACGCCGTCGCGGTGCGCCGGGCCACCGCCGGGATCTACCGGACCGTGAAGCAGCGCCGCCGCCAGGAGCGACGGGCCGCCAAGACCGCGCACGACAAGGCGGTGACCGAGGCCACCGCCACCGGTTCGGCCGAGCGCATCGACGACGAGACCCAGGGGGTCCTGCCGTCTTCGTCCGCCACCAGCGAGATCGCCGGCATCCTCCAGCGGCCCCGCTCCTGCTACGTGTGCAAGACGCGCTACATCGAGGTCGACGCGTTCTACCACCAGCTCTGCCAGGACTGCGCCCGCGAGAACCGCGCCCGGCGCGACGCGCGCACCGACCTGACGGGCCGCCGCGCACTGCTCACCGGTGGCCGCGCCAAGATCGGCATGTACATCGCGCTGCGGCTGCTGCGCGACGGGGCGCACACCACGATCACCACGCGCTTCCCCAACGACGCGATCCGCCGCTTCAAGGCGATGGAGGACAGCGACGAGTGGATCCACCGCCTGAAGATCGTCGGCATCGACCTGCGCGACCCCGCCCAGGTCGTCGCCCTCGCCGACTCGGTGGCGGCCGAGGGTCCCCTCGACATCCTGATCAACAACGCGGCGCAGACGGTCCGCCGCTCGCCGCAGGCGTACAGCGAGCTGCTCTCCGCCGAGTCCGCCCCGCTGCCCGCCGGTGAGCTGCCCGCCGCCGAGGTGATCGGCACCTTCGGCAGCGGCAGCGTGGACCGCGTCGCCGCGCTGCCCGCGGCACGCAGCGAGCAGCTGAGCGCGCAGGACGTCACGGACCTGGCGCTGGTCAGCGGTTCGGCGTCGCCGGCCCGGATCGCCGCCGGGACCGCGATCGACGCGGGCGGGCTTGTACCGGACCTGCACGACACCAACAGCTGGATCCAGACAGTCGACGAGGTCGAGCCGATCGAGCTGCTGGAGGTCCAGCTCTGCAACTCGACCGCGCCGTTCATCCTGATCAGCCGGTTGCGCCCGGCCATGGCGGCGACCGCTGCCAAGCACGCGTACGTGGTCAACGTCTCCGCGATGGAGGGCGTGTTCGGCCGGGGCTACAAGGGGGCGGGGCACCCGCACACCAACATGGCCAAGGCCGCGCTGAACATGCTGACCCGCACCAGCGCCCAGGAGATGTTCGAGAAGGACGGCATTCTCATGACCGCCGTCGACACGGGCTGGATCACCGACGAGCGTCCGCACCCGGACAAGATGCGACTGGCCGAGGAGGGCTTCCACGCCCCGCTCGACCTGGTCGACGGCGCTGCCCGGGTCTACGACCCGATCGTGCGCGGCGAGGCGGGCGACGTGCTGTACGGCTGCTTCCTCAAGGACTACGCCCCCGCCAACTGGTAGGGGAGAGGGGCGTGCGCGCCCCCACCGTGCGAAGACCCGGCCGGGATGATTTCCTGGCCGGGTCTTTTCCGTACGCGGTGGCTGAAAGTGACTCACAGCACACGTTCCATCGAGCGCGGACGCGCTCATTTGGTTACTCTGATGTGAACGGACGTCATCGAGGAGTCCACGAACCTTCCTCGACCGTCCTGGGACAGGCTTGTCAACCAAGTCGCCGTCCCGCCCCGTACCCGGCGCCACCGCGACCGAACTGTTCCTGCCCCTGCCCCGCATGGGCGCCTGATTCCCGGCAATGAGAACCGGAGCGTCGGCAACGCCCGGGGCTACGCGACACGAAGGAGTGCGCGGTGACGACACCGGAATTGACGAAGCAAGAGGAGCGCCCGGCCGACCGGCGAGGAAAGCCGGGATCCGGCAGCGACAAGCTCCAGAACATCGAGGTCTGGGCCAGGTCCGCACCGATCCGGCTGGCCGGCTACGAGGACGACCTCGCCGAGCCGCACATCCTGCCCGGCATCGACTGAGCCTCGCAACGCGCTGTGGCCCGCCCCCGACGGGGGCGGGCCACAGCGCGTTGCCCCCGCCTGCCGCGCCCTCAGAACGCCGCACGCGCCACGGCGGCCCCGGCGAAGGAGAGCCCCACCCCGGCGCCGACGGTGAGCAGGAGGTAGCCCGCGGCCAGGCCGAGCCGGCGGGCCGAGTTCAGGGTGAGCAGCTCGTAGGAGAAGGTCGACCACGTCGACAGGGCCCCGCAGAAGCCGGTGGCCAGCAGCAGATTCAGCCGGTTGCCCAGATTGCCGTCCGTCGCCGCCTCCGCGACGAAACCGAGGATGAGCGCCGCGCCCGCGTTGGCGGCGAAGGTGCCCCAGGGGAAGACGCTGTGCAGGCGGAACTTCGCGTCCACGCCGAGCAGATAGCGCACCGGCGCCCCCACCAGGCCGCCGGCCAGGACGAGCAGCCAGTCGGTCATGATGCCTCGCCCTCGGTGCCGTAGGAGCGGCCGACGACGAAGTGCGCCGCGAACGCCCCCGCCGTCACGGCCGCCAGCGCCGCGGCCACGGTCAGCACCAGACAGCCGACCGCGTAGCCGGGCTGATGGTTGTCGAACAGCTGCCGGACGTTGTCCGCGTAGTGCGAGAACGAGGTGAACCCGCCGAGCACCCCGGTGCCGAGCAGCGGGCTGATCAGCCGGGGAGCACCGGGAAACCGCAGCTTCAGGGTGACCATCAGGATGCCCATCAGAAAGCACCCCACCGCGTTGACCAGCAGGATCGTCCAGGGGAAGGCGTAGGTGCCGGTCGGCCACAGGCGCTCGGCCGCGTACCGGGCGCAGGCCCCCGCGGCCCCGCCGACCGCGACGGCCACCACGACCGGGAGCTGTACGCCGGGATGGTGGTCGGGGTGACTGTGCCGGTGCAACCGCATCTTCTGCGCCATCCGGCGAACGTACGGAAGGTGGCCGGATGCCGAGGGTCCGGTGCGCGGCGTGCCCCCGCGGTGTACTCGAGTGGTCTACCCGGTCCGGCTCCGGCATGAGAACCACAAGGTTATGTGACTGTATGGCATATGACGGATTTGTCATGATCTCCGTCGCGCCCGGACCACACCCGCGACGAGCCGCTGGAGCCTGCCTTGTCCCTCGCCGAGCCTGACCTCGTGCGGCGGCTGGAGAGCCGTCAGCCGACCGCGTACCTCCTGGCATCGCTGCGAGGCGTCGGGCAGGTCGACTTCCAGGCCAGTCTGTTCACGGGGGCCGCGATCCTCGCCGGGCTGTGGGCGGCGGGCTGGCAGACCGGCCTGTTCGCCACGATGGGGACACTGATTGCCACCGCCACCGCCTACGTGCTGGCCGTCGACCGGGGAAGCATCGCGCTCGGCATGCAGGGGTTCGCGGGCTGCCTGACCGGTATCGCCCTCGTCTCCTCCCTGGGCAACCACCCGGCCACCTACGTGCTGACCGTCGTGGGCGCCGTCCTGTGCGTCATCCTCATGGCGTCCCTCGCCACCTTCCTCGCGCCGTACCACCTCACCCCCATGACCGCGCCCTTCTGCCTGGTCTCCGGCGTGATGGTGGTCGGGGCCCCGTCCTTCGACCGCGTCTGGCACGGTGCTCCGGCGGCGGTGTCCAGCACGACCAGTGGGGACACCGGGATCACGTGGAACGACCTGTGGCACGCCTTCTTCAACAACGTCTCGCAGATCTTCCTGGTCGAGAGCTGGTACGTCGGCCTGATCATGCTCGCCGGACTCGCCCTGGCCGGGCCGCGCGTCGGGTTCTACGCGGCGGCCGGCAGCGTCGCCGGGATCGTCGCCGCCTGGCTGCTGGGCGCGCCGACCGACCTGATCGCCAACGGCATCTACGGCTACAACGCGGTGCTCGTCGCCATCGGCCTCGGGGCCGTCTTCATGGCCAACACCGCCTGGACCGCGGTCTACGCGATGTTCGGCGCGATGGTCAGCACGGGCCTCACCGCGTCGCTGACCTCCTTCTTCAAACCGTTCGGCGGCCACACCTTCACCTGGCCGTTCATCCTCACCACCTGGACGCTGCTGGCGGCCGTCCCCCTGCTGCCGCGCCTGCGCCGCAGCTGACCCACCGCATATCCCGAGGAAGGTACCCCCGATGAACCTCGCCCCCCGCGAGATCGACAAATTGCTCGTGTACGTTGTGGCCGACCTGGCCCGCAAGCGCCAGGACCGTGGCCTCAAGCTCAACTACAGCGAGTCGGTCGCGCTGATCACCGAGGCGATCCTCGAAGCAGCCCGCGACGGGAAGAGCGTCGCGGACTGCATGGAGCTGGGCCGCCACATCGTGGGCGAGGACGCGACCATGCCCGGCGTACGGGAGATGCTCGGCCTCCTCCAGGTCGAGGCGTCCTTCGTGGACGGCACCAAGCTGGTCTCCGTCCACGACCCCATCGGCGGCTGACCATGGCCCGGAACGCGGCCGTCATCGCCGTCTGCGGCCACGAAGCCGCGTACGGCCGGGCGCTGGAGGGACGTCTCGACCCGGGCGTGGGTGTCGTCCCCAACGGGCGCGCCCTCTTCCGCGCCGTCGCCGCCCACCTGCGCCGGGGCGAGCGCGTCGTCGTCGTCCCGATGACCCTCGGCCGTGAACCCGGTCTCGTCGCGGACACCGCCCGCACCCTGCGCGCCGTGCCCGGCGCCGGCCCGGGAGAGGTGCTGCTCGGGGAGCCGTTCGGCACCGCCCAGCATCTCGTCGCCCATCTGCGGGCCGCCGCCGGCCGGGTGCCCGCCGACTCCGCGCTCCTTGTCAGCGCCCCGTCCGGCGACCCGTTCGAGGACGCCGAGCTGTACCGGGTCGCCGCCCTCGTACGCCGCTACGGGCGCCACGGCCTCGTCGAGGTCGCGTTCGACGGGGGCGACCCGGACCCCGCCCAGGGCGTCCGGCGCTGCGGGCTGCTCGGCGCGGCGAGCGTGGCGCTGCTGCCCGCCTCGTTCACGGAGGTGTGCCCGGTCGGCGAGGCGGCGGTGCCGGTGGCGGACGCGGGCCCTCTCGTGCCGGAATCCGCCCTGCGCCGCGTGCTGGACGAGCGCGCGGCCGACGCGCGCCGGCGCTGGAGCGAGCACGGTGACGACGGCATCACGACGGGCCTCGCGGCGGCCGACCACCACGGCCACGCGCACACCCACCCGCCGGGCGAGGGCCACGGTCACAGCCACGACCACGCGCACGGACACCCCCACGAGCACGGCCCCACGACCGGCCACCGGCATCACCACCACCCGTCCGCCGCTGGAGCGGACCGAGGCATCAGGAGCATCGCATGACGTTCCGTCAGCAGTATCTGTACGGGGACGGCCCCATCGAACTCAACGCGGGCCGCCGCACGCTCAAGGTCACCGTGAGCAACACCGGCGACCGGGCGGTGCAGATCGGGTCGCACTACCACTTCTTCGAGGTGAACTCGGCGCTCTCCTTCGACCGCGAGGCGACCCTCGGCATGCACCTCAACATCGCCGCAGGCACCTCCGTACGGTTCGAGCCCGGCGGAACGCGCGAGGTCGAGCTCTGCGCGTACGCCGGAACCGGCCGGCTCACCGGCTTCAGCGGACTGCTCAACGGCAGCCTCGCCTCCCACCCCGCACGCGTCGAAGCCGTCCGCAGGGCCATCGAACGCGGCTTCCAGGGGGCGCAGAACAAGCCCGCCGGGTCCGGCTCCAAGGCGCAGTCCAAGGGCGCGGGCAAGGACGGGGCCAAGGGTTCCAAGGCCGCCAAGGACAAGAAGAAGGGTTCGCGCTGATGCCCATCCTGCCCCGCAAGCAGTACACCGACATGTTCGGCCCGACGGTCGGCGACCGCTTCCACCTCGCCGACACCAACCTCGTCGTCGAGGTCGAGAAGGACTACAGCGAGGGCCTGTACGGCGACGAGGTCGTCTACGGCGGCGGCAAGACCATGCGCGACGGCATGGCCTCCGACCCGCAGGCCACCGCCGCCCAGGGCGCGCTCGACACCGTCATCACCAACGTGGTCGTCATCGACCCGATGGTGGGCGTCGTCAAGTGCGACATCGGCATCAAGGACGGCTTCATCGTCGGCATCGGCAAGTCCGGCAACCCGCAGACCCAGAACAACGTCGACCCGGACCTGGTCATCGGCCCCGGCACGGAGGCCATCGCCGGCGAGCACTTGATCGCCACCGCGGGCGCCATCGACAGCCACGTCCACCTGATCGCCCCGCAACAGGCCGAACAGGCGCTGACGAACGGCATCACCACCCTCATCGGCGGCGGCACCGGCCCCACGGACGGCTCCAACGGCACCACCTGCACCCCCGGCCCGTACAACATCGGTCTGCTGCTCCAGGCCGCCGAGACGCTTCCGGTCAACCTCGGCATCATGGGCAAGGGCAACGGCAGCCTGCCGGGCGCCCTGGAGGAGCAGGTCGTCGCGGGTGCCTGCGCGCTCAAGGTGCACGAGGACTGGGGCTCCACCCCGGCCGTGATCGACAACGCGCTGAACGTCGCGGACGAGCACGACGTCCAGGTGGCCATCCACACCGACAGCCTGAACGAGGGCGGGTTCTTCGAGGACACCCGCTCCGCCATCGACGGCCGCGCCATCCACACCTTCCACAGCGAGGGCGCGGGCGGCGGCCACGCCCCCGACATCCTGCGCGTCACCGGCGAGCCCAACGTCCTGCCGTCGTCGACCAACCCGACGCTGCCGTACACCAAGAACTCGGTGGACGAACTCCTCGACATGGTGATGGTCTGCCACCACCTGAGCCGCGAGATCCCCGAGGACGTCTCCTTCGCCGACAGCCGGGTGCGGGCCGAGACGATCGCCGCCGAGTCGGTGCTGCACGACCTCGGTGTGATCAGCATGTTCTCCTCCGACTCCCAGGCGATGGGCCGCATCGGCGAGTCGGTCACCCGGGCCTTCCAGACCGCGCACCACTGCAAGGACAAGCTCGGTGTGCTGGAGGGCGACTCGGAGCGCAACGACAACCAGCGGGTGCTGCGCTACCTCGCCAAGCTCACCATCAACCCCGCCATCGCCACGGGCATCTCCGACTACGTGGGCTCGATCGAGAAGGGCAAGCTCGCCGACATCGTGCTCTGGCCCATCCACTCCTTCGCCGCCAAGCCGAAGATGGTCATCAAGGGCGGCCTCGTCTCCTGGGCGCAGATGGGCGACCCCAACGCCTCGCTGCCGACCCCGCAGCCGGTCACCTACCGGCCGATGTTCGGCCAGTACGGCAAGGCGCTCCAGGCCACGCACGCCACGTTCATGTCGCAGGCGGGCATCGCCGCCGGCGTGCCGGAGCGGCTCGGGCTGGAACGCAAGGTCCTGCCCGTGCGCCGCACCCGCACCATCGGCAAGCACAACATGGTCCGCAACGACGTGCTGCCGGATGTCCAGGTCGACCCGGAGACGTTCAAGGTCACGCTCAACGGCAAGGTCGCCACCATCGACCCGGCCGAGAAGCTGCCCCTGAACCACCTCTACTTCCTGGTCTAGGGCCGATGTACCGCAAGGAGGGCGACACCGCGGGCGAACCCGGCCCGGCCGCGGCCACGGCCGCCACGGGCCTGGGACCGCTTCTCGTCAGTCTCCAGCTGACCGACTCGGCGTTCCCGAGCGGCTTCTACACGCTCTCGCACAGCCTGGAGGCCTACGCGCAGGCGGGCGCCGTGGACGCGGACAGCCTGCCGTCGCTGCTGGCGGACCTGCTGCTGCACGGGGTCGGCCCCGCCGACGCCACCGCGCTCGCCCTCGCCCACCGGGCGACCGCGGCGGGCGATCCGGAGGCGGTGGTCCGGATCGACGAGCACCTCTTCGCCACGAAGCTCGGCCGGGAGATGCGCCAGGCCGCGACCCGGACCGGGCGCCAGCTCCTGGACCTGGGCCACGAGGTCTTCGGCCGCCCGGAGATCGGCGACTACTACGAGCGGGTCGTGCGCCGGGAGGCCCCGGGCACCCAGGCGGTGGCGGCCGGTGTCGTCTACGCGGCGACCGGTGTCCCGGTCCGGCAGGCCGTCGCCGCCGACCTGTTCGCGTTCTGCGCCAGCTTCGCGGGCGCCGCCCTGCGGCTCCGGCTGACCGACCACCGTACGACGCAGACCCTGCTCAGGGGCGCCGCACCCGTCATCGAGGCCACCGCCGACGCGGCGCTGCGCAGGGAACTCGACGACGTCGGCGCCACCGTCTTCGCCTCGGACGTCATGTCGGGCCGTCATGAACGCGCCGAGGCACGCCTCTTCGCCAGCTGAGCACCCACCACGACACCCCAAGGAGCACCATGGACGACAACGTACTGCGGGTCGGCATCGGCGGACCCGTCGGCTCCGGCAAGACCGCGCTCATCGAGGCGCTGGTCCCGGTCCTCATCGCGCGCGGCCACCGCCCCGCCGTCATCACCAACGACATCTACACCCAGGAGGACGCCCAGCACGTGCGCCGCACGCTGGCCGGCGTCCTCGAACCCGAGCGCGTCGTCGGCGTCGAGACGGGCGCCTGCCCGCACACCGCTGTACGCGACGACCCGACGATGAACCTCGCGGCCGGCGCCGAGATGCTGGAGCGCTTCCCGGACACCGACACGCTCCTCTACGAGTCGGGCGGCGACAACCTCACCCTGACGTTCAGCCCGGCCCTGGTCGACCTCTTCCTCTTCGTGCTCGACACGGCGGAGGGCGAGAAGATGCCCCGCAAGCGCGGCCCCGGCATCACCGACTCCGACCTCCTGGTCATCAACAAGATCGACATCGCGCAGTACGTGCGTACGGACATCAACGTCATGGAGTCCGACGCGCACCGGGTCCGGGGCGACGGTCCCGTCGTCCTCACCGACTGCCTGACCGGCGTGGGCGTCGACGAGATCGCCGGCTACCTCGAATCCCGCCGCAAGGTGCTGATCTGACATGCCGCTCGCCCCGCAGCGGCCGAAGGCCGGCCGGCTCGACGCGGAGTACTACACCGCCGTCCGCGTCCCCCCGGACGTGGCGGCCCTGGCCTCCGTCCCGGACACACTGGCCCCCGGCTCCCCGGCCAAGGTCGGCATCCTCGACCTCGACTTCGCCGTACGGGGCGGGCGCACCGAACTCGTCGGGCGCTACCAGAAGACACCGCTGCAGATCATGAAGCCGCTGTGGATCGACCCCGCACAGCCCGGCATGGCGTACGTCTATCTGATGGCGACCGGCGGTGGCGTCGCCCAGGCCGACCGCTACCGGATGGACTTCCGCTGCGGCCCGGACACCCAGGTCCATCTGACGACCCAGGCCGCGACCAAGATCTTCCGGATGGAGCACGACTACGCGAGCCAGCGGGTGCACCTGACGGCCGATGCGGGCAGTTACGTCGAATACCTCCCCGACCCGCTGATCCCGTTCGCGGACGCGCGGTTCTACCAGAGCACCGAGATCACCGTCGCGCCCGGCGCCACGGTCCTGGCCGGTGACACCCTCACCGCCGGCCGGCTCGCCCGGGGCGAACGCCACGCCTACCGGACGCTCGCCACCGACCTGCGCATCAGCCGGCCCGACGGCACCCTCCTCGCAGTCGACACCCTGCGCCTGACGCCCCGGCAGCCGGGGGCCGGAGTCCTCGGCCCCGGGGTGTTCGCCGGCCACGACCACGTCGCCTCGCTGTTCGTGGTGACCGACCGCGTTCCCGCCGCCGCGCTCGCCGACACCCTGCACGAGTCACTGGCCGGGCTCGGCGTCCTGTACGGGGTGAGCGTCCTGCCCCGGGACTGCGGCGCGTGGCTCCGGCTCCTCGACGACAGCCCGGTCAGGGTCGCCGCCGCGCACCGGGCGGCCTGGGACGCCGTACGCCTGCTGCTCACCGGCCACCCGCCGCCCGATCTGCGCAAGCCCTAGCGCTTCCCGTCCCGCCCCTCTCCTACACGAGGTATTGCCGATGATCACCGCTCCCGCGCCCATGCCGGCCGCGTACGACTCCGGGGACACGGCCTGGCTGCTCGCCGCCACCGCCATGGTCCTGCTGATGACACCCGGCCTCGCGTTCTTCTACGGCGGCATGGTGCGCACCCGGCACGTGCTCATGATGATCAAGATGAGCTTCGCCGCGCTGGCCTTCGGCACCCTCGTCTGGTGGGTCATCGGCTACACCCTGGCGTTCGGGTCCGATGTGGGCGGCGCCGGGCTCATCGGGAACCTGGACCACGTGTTCATGAAGGGCATCGAACTGAACACGCTGACCGGGGCCATCCCCACGTACATCTACAGCACGTTCCAGATGGGCTTCGCCGTCATCACCGTGGCGCTGATCAGCGGTTCGATCGCCGACCGCGCCACCATGCGGGGCTGGCTCGTCTTCGTCGTGCTGTGGCTGCTGATCGTCTACATCCCCCTCGCGCACTGGGTGTTCGACAAGGACGGCTGGATCGTGAAGCACCTCGGCGCCCTGGACTTCGCCGGCGGGCTGCCGGTCGAACTCAACTCGGGGGTGGCCGGGCTCGCCGTCGCGCTGGTGCTGCGCGCTCCGCGCGACTTCGCCCGCCGTGAGGAGCGCCCCAACAACATCCCGCTCGTGGTCGTCGGCGTGGGACTCCTGTGGTTCGGCTGGTTCGGCTTCAACTCCGGCTCCGCGCTCACCGACCAGGGCACGGCCGCCGCGGCGTTCATCAACACCCAGCTCGGCGCGGCGGGCGCCATGGTGACCTGGCCGCTGGTCGAGAAGTGGCGCACCGGCCGGGTGACCACCATGGGCGTCGTCTCGTCGGCCGTCGCGGGCATGGTCGCCATCACTCCCGCGTGCGGCGAGATCAACACGCTGGGCGCGGTGATCACCGGTCTCGTCGTCGGTGCGGTGAGCGCGTACGCGATCACGCTCAAGTTCCGCTTCGGCGTGGACGACACGCTCGACGTGGTCGGGGTGCACGGCGTGGGCGGCCTGATCGGTCTGGTCATGGTGGGCCTCTTCGCCACCGCGCGCGTCAGCGGCAAGGAGGGCCTGTTCTACGGAGGCGGCTGGGGCCTGCTCGGCAAGCAGCTCGTCGCGATCGTCTCCGTGATCGCGTTCTCGTTCATCCTCACCTGGATCATCGCGAAGGCGGTCGACCTGACCGTCGGCTTCCGGGCGAAGGAGGAGTACGCCACCGTGCCCGGCGAAGAGGCCGAGCGCGCGTACGACTTCCAGACCGCCGAGCGCCTGGGCGCCCTGGTCTCCGGGCGGCGGGTGGCGAGCGACGACGAACTGGTCCAGCAGATCAGCCGGCTGCTGCGGGCCCGCGAGAGCGAGAAGTAGCCCGCTACGCCCTCGTGGGGCGCAGGAAGTCGCGTACGAAGGTGCGGTGCCACCAGCAGCCGGTGGCCCGCAGTTCGCGCCAGGTGGTGAAGCGGTAGCGGAAGACCCGGGCCCGGACCTGCGCCGGCGGGGCGTCCGGGAACGGGTTGTGCCGCAGCAGCCGCAGCGTGTCCCGGTCGTTCTCCAGCAGCCGCTCCACGAACGGGCCGAACCAGGACCGGGCGTACGCGGGCGAGAGCGCCGCGAACCACATCATCCAGTCCAGCCGCAGATGGTACGGGGCGAACTGGCGCGGCAGCCGGCGCGGATCACCCGGCTTGCCCTTGAAGCCGTACTCCTTCCACACCGTGCCCGGGTGGACCACCGCGTCCTCGGTGCCCTCCACCACCACCTCCAGGCGGACCCGGCTGATGCTGCCGAAAGCGCCGTACGTGTTGACCAGGTGCAGCGGGTCGAACGACCGGTTCATCACCTGGCGGCGGGAGACCAGGTTGCGGGCGGGGCGGTAGCTCAGTACCAGGACCAGCGCGGTGACGGCGACGACCAGTACCGCGTACCAGACGGGTGCGCCCCGCTGGGCGGGCGGCTCGGTCAGCGGCGACCAGTCGATGACCGGCAGGGCGAGCGTGATGGTCAGCCAGTTGAGCCAGGCGAAGTTGCCGGAGAGCACCAGCCACATCTGGGTGACGATCATCAGGCCCGCCGCGAAGCTCGCCACCGGCTGCGGGGTGAACAGCAGTACCGGGACCAGCAGCTGGGTCACATGGTTGGCCGCGACCTCGACGCGGTGCGCGGGCCGGGGGAGACGGTGGAAGAACCAGCTCAGCGGCCCCGGCATCGGCTGCGTCTCGTGGTGGAAGTCCAGACACGTCAGATTCCGCCAGCAGGAGTCACCGCGCCATTTGATGAGCCCGGCGCCGAACTCCAGCCGGAACAGCACCCACCGAAGCAGCCACAGCACGAGCACGGGCGGCGCGCTGCCCGCGTTCCCCAGGAAGACGGCGAGGAAACCCGTCTCCAGGAGCAGCGATTCCCAGCCGAAGCCGTACCACACCCCGCCCACCTGCACGATCGAGAGATACAGCAGCCACGGCAGCGCCCACAGCGCCATCGCGGCCCCCAGCGGCACATGGTTGTCCGCGCCCGCGATCAGTGCGACGGAGACGGCGCAGCCGGCCCAGGCGACCACGGCGAAGAAACGGTCGGAGAAGTGGAGGCGGAAGAGCCCCGGGGCGGTCCGCCAGTCCGTGCGCCGCAGGACCCCGCCGGCGGGCAGCATGCCGCGCTCACCGATCAGCGCCCGGAACTGCAGCGCCGCGGTGAGGAAGGCGGTCAGGTAGATGACGGCGAGGGCCTTCTGGAAGACCAGCCGGCCGAGCCAGTACCCGTCAGCGGTGAACCACTCCATCGGTACCAGTATCGGCCCGCCGGTGTTCCGGGGCTCACCGGTTCACCGGCTCGGCGCCTCGCGCCGCTCGCGCTCCTGCGTGACGATGCGGCGCAGGGTGCGGCCGAGCCGGCGGGCGTACCACCTCTGGAGCGGCGGTACGAGCGGACCGGCGAGCCGTGAGTACCAGCGGGCGGGCCGGCTGAACGCCATCACCCTGAACGAGACCGTGCCGTCCTCCGCGAGTTCGGCGACGAAGCACTCCTCGCCGCACTCGGGATGGCCGGTGACCGTCCCGTAGCCGAACCCGATCCGCGCGGGACCGTACTCGGCCCAGATCACCCGGCAGGGGACGGCGAGCCGCAGCGGTCCCGCCTGCACCGCCACCCGAACGGCCGTCCCCGCGTCGGCGCGTGGCGCGGACGCCTCGACGCGCGCCCCGGATCCGCGGTGCATGCGGAACTCGGTGATCGCCGCGCCGGCCGCCTCGAAGTCGGCGCGCCCGCGCCCGACCGTGGTGCGGTGGTGCAGGTGGTGGTAGCCGTCGGGGAGCGGGCCGAGACGGGTGGCGCCCGCCTCCGGGTAGCTGAGGCTGCTCATCGGGTGCTTCCTTCGTCGTGGTGGAGGTGCAGGCGCTGCCAGGCGAGGACCGAGCAGAGTGCGAAACCCAGGGCGTTGCCCACGCCGTGGGTGGCGGCCATCCAGAGCAGGCCGGGGTGCGGCAGCCCCGTCGCCTCGCCCAGCGCCCAGGTCAGGGCGAGGACCATGGTCACCGCGAGCACGGCGGCCGAAACGGCGAGCAGCAGGCGGGTGGCGCGGTCGCGGTGGGCGGGCCGGACCGTGCGCCAGGTCAGCAGCGCCACGGTCCACATGCCGGCGGTCAGGACGACTGCCCCGGCGAGTTCGGCCCAGTCGCCGATGAAGTAGCCGGCCAGTACGAACAGGGTGCCCAGGGGCACGCTGAGCGCGGCGAACCGGCCCGCCGGGCCGTCGGCCACCCGGCTCACCAGACCCGCGACCAGGGCGGCGGCGAACCCGGCGAAGTGGAAGTGCGGCACGGTCAGCGCCAGGATCCCGAGGCCGAAGCCGAAGAGCGGGTGCCCGGCGCGTTCGGCGACCAGCGCGGTGGCGGCGACGGCCGGGGTCACCAGCGCGGTGAGCAGGGCGATCTGGGCCGGCGCCGTCGTCCGGGACCGCAGCGGGCCGTCGTGGCGGGCGGCGCGCGGCACGGCGTGCAGCGCGAGGAGCACGGCCCCGATTCCGTAGCAGAGGGCCAGGACCGTGGCGGCCGTGCCGCGCGGCAGCCACAGCGAGATCGCGCCCGGGGCGGCGAACACCGGCCAGAACCGCCTGATCCGGTCCAGCTCCGGCGCGTCCGCGAGCCGCAGCCCGGCCGGCACGATCACCAGCATTCCCAGCATCACGATCAGCCCGACAAGGACCGACATGACTCACCATCCCCGAGTTGAACGCGTTCAAACCGTCGTCGCCGCAGACTCTACGGGGTTACTTGAACGCGTTCAAGACGGCAGTGGCGCACGCCTCCCGGGAGGCGGTTGGCTTGCGGGGCCGACCGATGTGCGGCAGACATGGGGGGAGCGACCGGGAGACCGGTGACCAGGCAGGAGACCTTCTCGTGCACTCACGCATACGACTGCGGCACACCGTGCTCGCCCTGCTCTCCGCCGGCTTCCTCCTCGCCACGGGCTGCACCCGGGACACCTCCGAAGGCGGCGGCCCCTCCACCGGGACGGCCGGCGCGGGCGACGTACTCCTCCAGCCCGCCGCCGACCCCGGCACCGCTCCCTTCACCGCCTCCATCGCGGGCGGTCCGGTCGTGCGGCCGGACGCCACGCGGTCCGGGGCGCCCCGTTCGCCGTCCGCGCCCGGCAAGGGAAAAGAGGTCACCCGCACCGGATCGACACCGGGGCTGTACGCCGGTACGCGCGCCGTTCCGTCCTGCGACGTCGAGGCCCTGATCCGGATGCTGGCTGTCGACCCGGCGAGGGAGGAGGCCTTCGCCCGCACCGTGTCGGTGCCGCGGGACCGTCTCGCCGGCTTTCTGCGCGGCCTGACCCCCGTCCAGCTGCGCGCCGACACGCTGGTCACCGGGCACGGCTTCCGGGCCGGGGCCGTCACCACGTACCAGTCCGTCCTCCAGGCCGGCACCGCGGTCATGGTGGACGGCCGGGGGCTGCCCCGGGTCCGCTGCGCCTGCGGCAACCCGTTGGCCCCGCCGACCGGAGAGGGGGGCGCCGCTGCCGGTGCGGGGGAGCGGTGGAAGGGGTTCGACCCGGCGCGCACCGTCGTCATCGAGCCCGCCGCGCGGCCGGTGGCGGAGCTGGTCATCGTCGATGTGGTGCACCACAGCTGGATCGCGCGGCCCGCCGGTGACGAGGGCGCCGGCGACCGCGAGCCCGAAGTGCCGCCGCCCTACGACCCCGGCACCGACATCACCGGCCCGCTCCCCGATCTGCCGCCCCCGAGTACGAGGAAGCCCGGGACGCCGAGCGCGTCCCCGCGCCCCGACAGGACGCCGGAGCCGTCACCGTCCCCCACCCGGCCGCCGGAGGACTGCCCGACGACGGACACGCCGACGCCGCCCGGTCAACCGGCTGTGGCCGGCGGTCTTCCCGCCCGGTCGCCCGGGGAGACACACTGCCCCACGCCGACCGGCGACCCCACGGACGAGCCGTCCGGCGATCCGTCGGAGCCGGACGAGCCGCCCGTGAGCGAGGCGCCGCCCACGTCCATCCGACTGCCCCGGGACGACTGATCACCAGGTCCTGTACGGGCCGACGCGCTCACTCCTCGGTCGGCAGCCAGTTCCCGTGGAGGCCCAACGGGACCCGGACCGGTATGCGCACCCGGGCCACCGGCCCCGACGCCGGGTCCTCGGACGGGATGACGAGCAGCCAGCTGCTCGCGTCGGTGCGGTCGGTGGCGTACGTCATCCAGTAACCGCCCTCACCGGGTCCGGTGCCCGGGACGGGGGCGAAGACCGGCTCGCCGACCGAGAGGTTCCCGGCCCGCCACGCGACATGCGTACCGGACGGGTCGTTGCCGTCGTACCAGCGCAGTTCGTCGAACTCGCCCGGCAGCAGGTCCGGGTCGCCCGAGTCCGAGGCCACGGCGAGCTGCCGGTGGCGCCTGCCGATCAGCCGGTCGTCGGTGCGGGGGAGTTCCATCCGGGCGTCGTCCAGCACCGTGCGGTGCATCGTGCCGGTCGCGGGGTCGATGACCGCGCGCACCAGGCCCGCGTGGTTGGGCGCCGCGCCCTCGACGGGCGCGCCCAGGGAGAGGCGGGTCCACTGCACATAGTCCAGCACCACGTCTCCGCCGCTGGGCTCGGAGTCGTACGCGTTGACCGTGTGCCACAGCCAGAAGGCGTCGTCCGAGGCCCAGCGCACCGGACTCCCGTCGCGCGGGATCAGGGCGACCCGGGTGCCGCGTTCGGGCCGCCAGTCGATCATGGAGCCGCCGCTCATGGCGGCCTCGATGTCGAAGAACACCGGCGCCAGCACCAGCACCAGGAAGCGCGGGGTGATCGCCATGTCGTGGATCATCATCGGCTCGTCGACCCCCTCGACGAGGGTGGGGCCGCTGACCACGTCGCCCAGCGGGCCGATCGCGGACCAGGTGAGGTACGGCGCCTCCAGGCCGTAGCAGAAGACGAGCATCTCGCCCGTGATCGGATCGGTCTTCGGATGCGCGGTGATGCCGGCCGGCAGCGCCCCGCCGAACGTCTCCTTGCCGACCGTCCGCAGGTCCGGCGTCATGAGGAACGGGCAGTCGGACTCGGCGAGCGCCAGCAGCCGTCCCCCGTGGCGGACCACGTTGATGTCGGGCATGTCGCGGAAGGTGCCGGCCAACTCCGGCTCGACGTCCGGCGCCTGGGGCAGGATCATCGACTCGATCCCGCCCCACAGCGCACGCCCGGCCCGCTCCTCGGCGACCACGGCGGGTGTCCGGACGAACCGGTTGCGGTAGCGGGCCCGGCCGCCGGAGATCCACACCCCGTGCAGCATGCCGTCGCCGTCGATCGGGTAGAGGTACGAACCGACCGGCGTGAAGCGGGGGTTGGGCCCGTTGCGCAGGAACACCCCGTCCAGCTCGTCGGGCAGGGCTCCCGTCACGTTCAGTTCGGCCTCGTCGACCTCCTCGGTGACGGGGGCGAAGCGGCCGGAGAGATGGACCACGCGGCTCGGGTCGAAGGCATGTGCGGCATGTGCGGCCATGGCGGCCTCCCTTGCCGGGACGTGGGGGCGCACCCGGATACGGGCCGGGCTGACTCTTCATTCAATCCCCGGCCCCGGTCCGCCGCAACGCGTCTCGCGGGTACGCGGAATGCGGCGTTCGCCTCCCGGGCCCACCATGGAAGACGCGGCACATCGCCGTTCCGGGCCACACCCTGGGAGGTGTCCGGTGGCTGAAACCCGTTCCGGGCGGCGGACCGGGAATCTGTTCTTCGCGTTCGCCCCGTGGATCATTTTCATCGTCGTGGCCTCTCCCAGTACCTGGGAGTACGCCGCACTGGCCGGTCTGGTGGCCGCCCTGGTGCTCAACCTGCCCGACATGCTCCGGGGCTCCTTCAAGGCCCTGGAGGTCACCGGCATCGTCTTCTTCGCGGTGCTGAGCGTGCTGGCGCTGTTCCTGGACCGTCAGGACCTCGACTGGGTGGAGAAGTACGCCCAGGTGCTGTCCAGTGCCGTGATCGCGGTGGTGGCGCTCGGCTCGCTGGCGTTCGTTCCGTTCACCGAGCAGTACGCCCGGGAGACCACACCCCGCGAGGTGTGGGACTCGCCGGTGTTCCACCACGTCAACCGGGTGCTCACGTTGCTGTGGGGCACGGTCTTCGCTGCGACCGCGCTGCTGGGTCTGCTCGCGCTGCACACCTCGTCCGGCCGTGACTGGTTCAACTGGATCATCCCGATCGTCCTGCTGGTGATCGCCGTCCGGGTCACCGAGAAGTATCCGGACCGGGTGCGTGAGCGGGCCCGCAACGAGCACGCCTCCCCATGAGGCACACCGGCCCCACTTTGGTCCAGACCTATTGACGGAAGGTCTGGACCACTTTACGTTGGGCGGCGTTCGTCATTCCGCTTGCGTGTTGTCAGGGGCATGCCATTCCAGGAAGAGGTCCCGCCATGTTCGGTCGCACATCACGTCTGCTGGGGGCCGGCCTCGCGGCGGCGTGCATCGTCCAGATGCTCGTCGCGGCCACGCCGAGTTCCGCGCAGGACGACACCTGTGCGGTCAAGTCGAAGCCGTCGGGCAAGGTGCTCCAGGGCTACTGGGAGAACTGGGACGGCGCCTCCAACGGCGTGCACCCGCCGCTGGGCTGGATCCCCGTCACCGACAGCCGCATCCCGCAACACGGCTACAACGTGATCAACGCGGCCTTCCCGGTCATCCTCTCGGACGGCACCGTCCTGTGGGAGGACGGGATGGACTCGACGGTCAAGGTGCCGACCCCCGCCGAGATGTGCCAGGCGAAGGCGTCCGGGCTGACCACCCTCATGTCGATCGGCGGCGCCACGGCGGGCATCGACCTCAGCTCCACCGCCGTCGCCGACCGCTTCGTCGACACGGTCGTGCCGATCCTCAAGAAGTACAACTTCGACGGCATCGACATCGACATCGAGACCGGCCTGACCGGCACCGGCAACATCAGCCAGCTGTCCGCCTCGCAGTCCAACCTGATCCGCATCATCGACGGCGTGCTCGCGCAGATGCCGTCCAACTTCGGCCTGACCATGGCGCCCGAAACGGCGTACGTCACCGGCGGCAGCATCGTCTACGGCTCGATCTGGGGTGCCTATCTGCCGGTCATCAAGAAGTACGCCGACAACGGCCGGCTCTGGTGGCTGAACATGCAGTACTACAACGGCAGCATGTACGGCTGTTCCGGCGACTCGTACTCCGCCGGGACCGTGGAGGGCTTCACCGCGCAGACCGACTGCCTCGACAAGGGCCTCACCATCCAGGGCACCACGATCCGGGTGCCGTACGACAAGCAGGTCCCCGGTCTGCCCGCCCAGCCCGGCGCCGGTGGCGGCTACATGTCGACGGGCCTCGTCTCGCAGGCCTGGAACCACTACGGCAACAGCCTCAAGGGCCTCATGACCTGGTCGCTGAACTGGGACGGCTCGAAGAACTGGACCTTCGGCGACAACGTGAAGGCGCTCCAGGGGCGCTGATCCCACAGACCCCCCTCAGGGCGAAGGCCCCGCACGCCCTTCTGGGTGTGCGGGGCCTTCGCCGTGGTGTCAGTGGCCGGCCTCCGAGGCGTCCAGCATCCCCTCGCGCTCCACGACCTTGATCCGCTCACGGTCCTGTGCGGCACCGAGGGCGCGCTCGTGGGCGTCGAGGCGGTACCAGCCCTCGCGGGTGGTGTAGCGGATGCCGCGCTCCTCCAGGAAGGCGGTGACGGCCTCGGGCTCGGGCCGCTCCGGGGCGGGCAGCCGGCCGGCGGCGTGGTCCTCCAGCAGGCAGGCGACCGTCTCGTTGGCGTCGCCCTTGGTGTGCCCGATCAGGCCGATCGGGCCCCGCTTGATCCAGCCGGTGACGTACACCGACTCCATCGGCTCGTCGCCCGCGAGCACCCGGCCCGCGGCGTGCGGCACCGTGCCGGACGCGATGTCGAAGGGCAGCTTCGGCAGCTCCTGCGAGTAGTAGCCCACCGCCCGGTAGACGCTCTGCACGTCCCAGTCGTGGAAGGCGCCGGTGCCCCGCACGTTGCCCGTGCCGTCCAGCTCGGTGCGCTCGGTGCGCAGCCCGGTGACCTTGCCGTCCTCGCCGAGGATCTCGACGGGCGACTCGAAGAAGTGCAGGAAGAGCTTGTGCGGGCGGTCGCCGATGTCGCGGATCGCCCAGTTCTCCAGCGTGGAGGCGACCATGTTGGCCTGCTTGTTCCCACGCCGGGTCTCGATCGAACCCGCGTCGTAGTCGATGTCCTCGGGATTGACGATGACCTCGATGTTCGGCGAGTGGTCCAGCTCGCGCAGCTCCATCGGGCTGAACTTGGCCTGGGCCGGACCGCGCCGCCCGAAGACGTGCACCTCCAGGGCCTTGTTCGCCTTCAGGCCGTCGTAGACGTTGGCCGGGATCTCCGTCGGCAGCAGCTCGTCGGCGGTCTTGGCGAGAATGCGGGCCACGTCCAGCGCGACGTTGCCGACGCCCAGCACGGCGACCTTCTCGGCCTCCAGCGGCCAGGTGCGCGGGACGTCCGGGTGGCCGTCGTACCAGGAGACGAAGTCGGCGGCACCGTAGGAGCCGTCCAGCTCGTTGCCCGGGATGTCCAGGGCGCGGTCCGCGTCGGCGCCGGTCGAGAAGATGACCGCGTCGTAGAACGTGCGCAGCTCGTCGAGGTCCAGGTCGTTCGGGTAGTCGACGTTGCCGAAGAGGCGCAGCTGCGGCTTGTCCAGGACCTGGTGCAGCGCCTGCACGATGCCCTTGATGCGCGGGTGGTCGGGAGCCACGCCGTAGCGGATGAGGCCGAAGGGGGCGGGCATCCGCTCGAACAGGTCGATGGAGACGCCCGGGTCGGCGGCCGCGTCGGATTTGAGCAGCGCGTCCGCCGCGTAGATGCCGGCGGGACCGGCTCCGACGATGGCGACGCGGACAGGGCGTGTCATGGCGAGCTGTTCCTTCGAACGGACGATCAGGAGCAGGGCCGGTTGGTAAGGCAAGGCTTAGTCGACCCCCGACGCACACGTTAGCCCCTGCTCAGGCCCGGTTTCGGGGCGGGGGTGGCGTTACCGGGCGGTATTCGCCCTCAGCCCCGGCTTCGAACGCCGGAAATCCTTGGGATCAGGCCCTGCCGGCGCTTCCGGGAATGTGTTCCATCGCACGTTCACCAAATGGACGGTTCGGTCGAAGATTCGGACAAATAGTGGCAGAGTGACGCATATGGATGATCGGGTAGCGGGTGCCCTGTCACTCCCGGACGACTGGCCCGCCCACCCGGATCTCAGCCTCGCCCTGAACCGAATGGGCAGCTTCGACTGGGATCTCGACAGCGGCCTCATGCACATGGACCGGCCCGCCCTCGAGGTGTTCGACCTGAGCGCCGACGAGTACGACAACCGGCCCCAGACGCTCGGGCTGCGCGTGCCGGCCGACGAGGGGGTCCGGCTGGACGCCATGGTCTCCGAGGTGCTGAAGAGCGGCCGCAGCAACTACGGTGCGTACTTCCGCCTCCAGTCGCGCGACGGGACGCTGCGCTGGGCGCATACCCAGGGCTTCGTACGGCGCGACGACAGCGGCCGGCCGCGCCGGATCATCGGCATCGTCCGGGACGCGGGCCCCGAGCTCGCCGAGTCCGCCGCCCGCCGGGAGCTGGACGAGGAGCTGAGGCGCCGGACCAGCCTGGTGGACGCCACCACGGCCGCGCTGGCCCACGCCCGTACCGTCAAGGACGTCATCGAGGTCCTCAAGAACTCCGAGGGCATGGTCCTGCTGGGCGCGACCAGCCTGGTCATGGGGCTGATCGAGGCCGGGCGCATTCATCTGGTGGCCGACGGGCCCGAGGGCTCGTTCGTACCGGGCACGCGGTACACCCGGACGGACGAGCAGTACCCGATGAGCGAGGTCGTCCGCACGCTCGGCCCCCGCTTCATCGAGTCGGCCGAGGACTTCGCGACCTCGTATCCCGTCCTGTGGCCGCACATCAGCCACCTCGGCATCACGTCCGCCGCCTATCTCCCGCTGATCGCCCAGGCCCGTCCCATCGGCGCGCTCGGCCTGCTCTACAGCGGCAAGGACGGCTTCACCGCCGACGAGCGGAACCTGCTGCTCGCCCTCGGCAGCTCCATCGCCCAGAGCCTCCAGCGCGCCATGCTCTATGAACAGGAGCACGACCTCGCCGAAGGGCTCCAGCAGGCCATGCTGCCGCGCCGGATCCCCGATGTGCCCGGCGCCCAGATCGCCGTGCGCTACCGCTCGGCACGGCTGGGCCGGGACATCGGCGGCGACTGGTACGACGTCATCCCGCTGCCCGGCGGCCGGGTCGGGGCCGTCATCGGGGACGTCCAGGGCCACGACACCCACGCGGCGGCCGTGATGGGCCAGCTCCGCATCGTGCTGCGCGCGTACGCCGCCGAGGGCCACAGCCCCGCGACGGTGATGGCGCGGGCCTCCGTCTTCCTGCACGAACTTGACACCGACCGCTTCGCGACCTGCACCTACGCCGAGGTCGACCTGACCACCGGCGTCGTCCAGCTGGTCCGCGCCGGCCATGTCGACCCGCTGGTGCGCGACGCCGACGGCGGCTGCCACCGGGTGCCGTCCGAGGGCGGGCTGCCGCTCGGGCTCTCCGCCGAGTTCGGCCGGCTGGAATACCCGGTCGGCACCGTCGAGCTGGACCCGGGGCAGACCATGGTGCTGTTCACCGACGGCCTGGTGGAGCTGCCGGGCGCCGATCTCGACGAAGGCACACAGCGGCTCACCTCCCTCATCACGAACGGCCCGCAGGATCTCGACCGGCTCGCCGACCGGCTCTGCGTCTCGGTGGACGAGCGGGGCGGCGAGGACGACGTGGCCATCCTGCTGCTGCGCCGCAAGGCCGCGCAGGCCCCCCAGCCGGGCGGCCGGCTCCAGCAGCACGTCGGGCAGAACGACCCCGAGGCGCTCAGCTCGGCGCGCCACATGATCCGCGCGGCGGTACGGGCCTGGGGCGCCAAGGACCGGGCCGACGAGGTCGAGCTCGCCGCCGACGAGCTGGTCACCAACGCCCTGATGCACACCGACGGCGGTGCCATCGTCACGATCCGGGTGCTCACCGGACCCGAGCGGCGGCTGCGGGTCGACGTCGAGGACCGGTCGAGCGCGCTGCCCCGCCGCCGGGACGCCGGAGAGGCCGGGGTCTCCGGCCGCGGCCTGATGCTCGTCGACCAGCTGGCGGATGCCTGGGGCGTCGAGTCCCGGGGGACCGGCAAGTGCGTCTGGAGCGAATTCGTCGTTCCGCCACGCGACTGACCCGGCGGTGATCCTTCGTCCGGACGGAGGAGGGGTTGAGCGCAACTGGATTGTAACTGAACGTAACCTGTCGGTACTTGACCGTGATGGACCGTCGGCGATTGACTGCGACCTGGTCGGTCTCCCCTCTTCGACACCATGAGGACCCGTTGGGCACTGAGCTACTGGCACCCCTCGATCTCGCCTTCTGGCACCTCGAGTCCGCTGCCCACCCCATGCATCTCGGCGCGCTCGCCGTCTTCGCCCCGCCGCCCGGCGCGGACCCCGGCCCCGACGCGCTCCTCGAACTCCTCGGCGCCCGCGCCGCCGCCGTCCCACGGCTGCGCATGCGGGTGCGCGATGTCCTGCTGCCCGTCGGCGGCGCGGCCTGGTCCGCCGACCCGGACTTCGACGTGCACCACCACGTCCGTCGCGTACGGCTGCCCGCCGACGGGACGGCGCCCGGCGGCGCGGACTTCATGGAGGCCGCGACGCGGCTGGCCGGCGAACTGATGGAGCGGCCGCTGCCGCGGGGTCTGCCGCCCTGGGAGATGTACCTCCTCGACGGACCCGGCGGCGGCCCCTTCGCCGTGCTCGTCAAGCTCCACCACGCGCTCGCCGACGGAATGCGGGCGGTCGCCATCGGCGCCGGGATCTTCGACCAGATCGCCCCCGCGACCGCCCGCACCCGTCCGGCCGCACGGCCGCGCCCGGTACCGCCCCGGTCCTGGATGCCGGGCCCGCGCCAGGTCGCCGGACTCGCCCTCGGCCGGATCGAGGACCTGGGCCGCGCCTTCGGTGTCGGCGCCTCGCTCGTGCGGGCCGGCCGCCTCGACCCGCGCGGCGCACCGGCGCTCAGGGCGGGCTCCAGCGGCACCCGCCGGCTGGCCACGGCCGACCTGGACCTGGAGGCTGTGCGACGCGTCCGCCGTGCGACCGGCGGCACCGGCAACGATGTGCTGCTCGCCGTCGTGGCGGGGGCGCTGCGCCGCTGGATGCTGGAGCGCGGCGAGAGCCCGCGGGGCGACGACCCGCGCGCCCTGGTCCCCGTGTCGCGGCGCCGGCCGGGCGGCGCGGCCACGGCCACCGGCAACCAGCTGTCCGCCTACCTCCTGGGCCTGCCCGTCTCGGAGCCCGACCCCCGTGAGCGGCTGCGCGCGGTGCGGGAGGCGATGGACCGCAACAAGGCGGCGGGTCCGTTGCGGGGGGCGGGTGCGGTCGCCGTACTGGCCGACCAACTGCCCCCGCTGGCGCACCGTTTCGGCGCGCCGCTCGCCGGGAGCGCGGCACGGATGCTCTTCGACGTCCTGGTCACCAGCGTGCCCCTGCCGCGCTCGCGGCTCTCGCTGGCCGGCTGCCCGCTGAGCGCGCTCTACCCGATGGCTCCGCTGGCCCGGGGACAGTCTTTGGCCGTCGCGCTGACGACGTACGGCTCGCGCGTGCACGTCGGTCTGGTGGGCGACGGCAAGGCGCTGCCCGACCTGGAACGGCTGGCGCGGTGCGCCGACGAGGAGATGGCCGCCCTCGTCGCTGAGGTGCAGGAGAGCCAATGATCAGAACATAGATCGGACAGGTGGTCCCTGGATCGCCGGGATTAGTGGTGTCAGGGGTGTTGACGCACTCAAGTGGTCCGATGAATATTCGCTGTGTGGCAGCGATCATCGGAGAGGGCGGCGACAGGATGCGGCGCAGCGGGCTGGGCGACAGCGCGGTCGAGATCACCGAACTCTCCTTCGGCGCGGCCGCCATCGGCAACCTCTTCAGCGAGGTGGAGCCGGAGCGGGCCGCCGCCGCCGTGGACGCCGCCTGGGACGTGGGCATCCGCTACTTCGACACCGCGCCGCACTACGGACTCGGCCTGTCCGAACGCCGCCTCGGCGAGGCACTGCGCCACCGCCCGCGTGACGCCTACACGCTCTCCACCAAGGTCGGCCGCGTGCTCGACCCGCTCCCGCCCGGGGCGACCGCCGCCTCCGACGGACTTTCCGAGGGCTTCGCCGTACGCGCCACGCACCGCCGCCGCTGGGACTTCAGCGCCGCCGGCGTCCGCCGCAGCATCGAGGACAGCCTCGACCGCCTCGGCCTCGACCGCATCGACATCGCCTACCTCCACGATCCCGACGACCACGCCGAACCCGCCTTCCGCGAGGCGTACCCGGAACTGGAGAAGCTGCGCGCCGAAGGGGTCGTCGGGGCGATCGGCGCGGGCATGAACCAGACCGCGATGCTGACCCGCTTCGTACGCGACACCGATGTCGACGTGGTCCTGTGCGCCGGCCGGTTCACCCTCCTCGACCAGGCGGCCCTCGGCGACCTCCTGCCGGCCGCCTTCGCACGGGGCCGGAGCATCGTCGTCGGCGGGGTCTTCAACTCGGGCCTTCTCGCGGACCCGCGCCCCGGCGCCACCTACGACTACGCCACCGCCCCGCTGAACCTGCTGGACCGGGCCCTGCGCCTGAAGGGCGTCACCGAGGCCCACGGTGTGCCGCTGCGAGCCGCCGCCCTGCACTACCCGCTCACCCACCCGGCCGTCGCCGGGGTGCTCGTCGGCACCCGCTCCCCGGACGAGGTGCGCGACGCCGCCGCACAGCTGAACCGGGCGATCCCCGACGCGCTCTGGGACGACCTGCGCGACCAGGGCCTGCTGCCCGGGAACGGACACTGACATGCGTATCGCCCTGCACACCAAGGTCCGCGCCGACCGCGTCGCCGCGTACGAGGCCGCGCACCGCGAGGTCCCGCCGGAGCTGACCCGCGCGATCCGGGCGGCGGGCGCCGGCTCCTGGACGATCTGGCGCAGCGGCACCGACCTCTTCCACCTCATCGAGTGCGACGACTACGCACGCCTCCTCGCCGAACTGGAGCGGCTGCCCGTCAACGTCACCTGGCAGGCCCGGATGGACGAGCTTCTGGACGTCGCCCACGACTACTCGGCCGAGGGCGCCGAAGCCGGGCTCCCCGTCGTCTGGGAGCTGTGAGATGAGCGCCCGGCCCCGCGTCGTCGACGCCCACCACCATGTGTGGGACCTCTCGGTGCGCGACCAGGAGTGGATCACCGGCGAGGCGCTGGCCCCCCTGCGCCGCGACTTCACCCTCGCCGACCTGGAACCCGAGGCCCGCGCGGCCGGGGTGGGCGCCACCGTGCTCGTCCAGACCGTCACCGTGGCTGCGGAGACGCCCGAGTTCCTCGCGCTCGCCGACGGCAGCGACCTGGTCGCCGGCGTCGTCGGCTGGAGCGACCTCACGGCACCGGACATCGCCGACACCCTGGCCGCCCTGCGCGAACTCCCCGGCGGCGACCGGCTCGTCGGCCTGCGTCACCAGGTCCAGGGCGAACCCGATCCCGACTGGCTGCTGCGGCCCGACGTGCTGCGCGGCCTGGCCGCCGTGGCCGACGCCGGGCTCGTCTACGACCTGGTGATCCTGCCCCACCAGCTGCCCGCCGCCACCCGGGCGGCCGCCGCGCTCCCCGGCCTCGTGTTCGTGCTCGACCACGCGGGAAAGCCACCTGTGGCCACCGGGCGGACCCACCCTTGGGCGGACGATCTGCGCGCCCTCGCCGCCCTCCCCAACACCGTCTGCAAGCTCTCCGGACTCGTCACCGAGGCGGACTGGCGCACCTGGAGCACCGACGACCTGCGCCCCTATGCCGAGGCCGTCATCGACGCCTTCGGACCCGGTCGGCTCATGTTCGGCTCCGACTGGCCGGTGTGCCGGCTCGCGGCGACGTACGGAGAGGTCCTGGACACCGCCCGCGCCCTGATCGAGGGCCTGGGCGAGGGGGATCGGGACGCTGTGCTCGCCACCACCGCCGAACGCGTGTACGGCCTTCGGTAGGCGTCCCGGGCGGGGCTGCGGCAGGCTGGGACCATGCCTGAACTGCCGGAAGTCGAAGCCCTGCGGCTCTTCCTCGACGACCACCTCGTCGGCAAGGAGATCGACCGCGTCCTGCCGCTCGCCATCAGCGTCCTCAAGACGTACGACCCGCCGCTCACCGCCCTGCACGGCGGCACGGTCACCGACGTACGGCGGCACGGGAAGTTCCTCGACATCGGCGTCGGCCCGCTCCACCTGATCACCCACCTCGCGCGGGCCGGCTGGCTCCGCTGGAACGACGCCTTCCCGGCGGCCCCGCCCCGCCCCGGCAAGGGCCCGCTCGCCCTGCGTACCGTCCTCACCGGCGGCGACGGCTTCGACCTCACCGAGGCCGGCACCACCAAACGCCTCGCCGTCCACCTGGTCCACGATCCCGCCGAGGTGCCCGGGATCGCCCGCCTCGGGCCCGATCCGCTCGGCCCCGGGTTCGACCGGGACGCGTTCGCCGCACTGCTCGCCGGGGAACGGCGCCAGATCAAGGGCGCCCTGCGCGACCAGTCCCTCATCGCCGGCATCGGCAACGCCTACAGCGACGAGATCCTGCACGTAGCGAAGATGTCGCCGTTCAAGCTCACTGCGAACCTCACCGACGACGAGATCACCCGGCTCCACGACGCGATGCGCTCCACGCTGCTGGACGCCGTCGCACGCTCCGGCGGCGTCGAGGCGGGCCGGCTGAAGGCCGAGAAGAAGAGCGCGATGCGCGTCCACGGACGCACCGGACAGGCCTGCCCGGTCTGCGGGGACACCGTCCGCGAGGTCTCCTTCAGCGACTCCTCGCTCCAGTACTGCCCTACCTGCCAGACGGGCGGCAAACCGCTCGCGGACCGCCGTATGTCCAGGCTCCTCAAGTAGGGGAGCCATCGGCAGGGACAGGCCCTACACTCCGGCCTCATGCTCCGCGTACTCGCCGTCGACGACGAAGAACCCGCACTGGAGGAACTCCTCTACCTCCTGCGCGCCGACCCCCGCATCCGCAGCGCCGAGGGAGCCACCGGGGCCACCGAGGCGCTGCGCCGCATCGGCGGCGCCGTCGACGCGGGGCCCGACGACCCGTCCGCCATCGACGTCGTCTTCCTCGACATCCACATGGCCGGGCTGACCGGCCTCGACGTCGCCCAGCTCCTCGCCGGCTTCGCCGCGCCGCCGCTCATCGTCTTCGTCACCGCCCACGAGGGCTTCGCCGTGCACGCCTTCGACCTCAAGGCCGTCGACTACGTCCTCAAACCGGTCCGCCGCGAACGCCTCGCCGAGGCCGTGCGGCGCGTCGCCGAGCAGGTCGGGGACCGCTCCGCCCCCGTCCACGACACCGCACACGACCAGATACCCGTCGAACTGGGCGGCGTCATCCGCTTCATCCCGATCGACGACATCGCCTACGCAGAGGCCCAGGGCGACTACGCCCGGCTGCACACCGCCACCGGCAGCCACCTCGTGCGCGTCCCCCTGACCACCCTGGAGGAGCGCTGGCGCACCCGGGGCTTCGTCCGCATCCACCGCCGCCACCTCGTAGCCCTCGGCCGGATCGACGAACTGCGTCTGGATGCCGGCAGCATGAGCGTGCGCATCGGCACCGCCGAACTCGCCGTCAGCCGCCGCCACACCCGCGCGCTGCGCGACCTCCTGATGCGCCGGACCGGCCGCTGACCAGCGGCTACCCCGATCCAACCCCCTTCCCAGCGGGGCCGGGTGCCGCCTACACTCCGGCCCCATGTCCGCAGAGCCCATACCCCGGCGCGAAGTGGTGACGGGGGAGCCCCGGCGGGTGCGCCCGCTGCCGCGCTACCGCACCCAGTCGGAGATCGACGAGCAGACCGCGCTCGGTGGCGCCTACGTCCGTTCGCTGATGCGCGGACAGCTGCGGGCCGGGCTGACCGCCTTCGCGGTCCTCGCCGCCGTCGTGGGGACCCTGCCCCTCGTCTTCGAGGCCCTGCACAGTTCCGCCGTCGTCTGGGCCGTCCTCGGCTTCGCCGCCTACCCGCCGCTCACCCTGCTCGCCTGGTGGTACGTGCGCCGTGCCGAGCGCAACGAGAGCGATTTCGCCCGGCTCGTGGAAGGCCGCCCCGCCCCGTGAGCCGCACGTACGCGGTGACGGCCGTCGCCGTCGTCGTCCTGGCGACCGTCCTCGTCGGCGGATTCGGACTGCGCATCTCCCGCACCACCTCCGACTTCTACGTGGCCTCCCGCACCGTCCGCCCCCGGCTCAACGCCGCCGCGATCAGCGGCGAATACCTCTCCGCCGCCTCCTTCCTCGGCATCGCGGGCCTGGTCCTCGTCCACGGGCCCGACATGCTCTGGTACCCGGTCGGCTACACCGCCGGTTACCTGGTCCTGCTGGTCTTCGTCGCCGCCCCGCTGCGCCGCTCGGGGGCGTACACCCTGCCCGACTTCGCCGAAGGGCGCCTGGAGTCCCGGCAGGTGCGCAGACTCGTCAGCGTGCTCGTCGTCGGCGCGGGCTGGCTCTACCTCGTGCCCCAGCTCCAGGGCGCGGGACTCACCCTCAAGATCCTCACCGGGGCGCCCGGCTGGCTCGGCGACGTGCTGGTCGCCTCCGTCGTGGTCCTCGCCGTCGCCGCCGGCGGCATGCGCTCGATCACCTTCGTGCAGGTCTTCCAGTACTGGCTGAAGCTGACCGCGCTCCTGGTCCCTGCGATCTTCCTGGTGCTGGCCTGGCAGGGCGACGGACAGCCCCGCATCAGCTTCGACGAACAGCTCTCCCCCTTCCGCGCCGACCACCCGCTGTACGCCACCTACGGCCTCATCGTCGCCACCTTCCTCGGCACCATGGGACTGCCGCACGTCGTCGTCCGCTTCTACACCAGCCCCAACGGCCGCGACGCCCGCCGCACCACCGTCGCCGTCCTCGCCCTCATCGGCGTCTTCTACCTCCTGCCGCCCGTCTACGGAGCGCTCGGCCGGCTTTACGCCCCCGAGCTGATCCACGGCGGCGACGCGGACGCCGCCGTGCTCCTGCTGCCCGGCCGGGTCATCGGCGGAATCGGCGGCGACCTGCTCGGCGCGCTCGTCGCCGGCGGCGCGTTCGCCGCGTTCCTGTCCACCGCGTCCGGGCTGACCATGGCCGTCGCCGGGGTCATCACCCAGGACGTGCTGCCCTCGCGCGGGGTCCGGCACTTCCGGCTGGCCACCGTCCTCGCCATCTCCGTGCCGCTGGCCGGCTCGCTGATGGTCAGCAGGGTCCCCGTCGCCGACTCCGTGGGCATGGCCTTCGCCGTCTCCGCCTCCTCCTTCTGCCCGCTGCTGGTCCTCGGCATCTGGTGGCGCAGACTCACCCCGCCCGGAGCCGTCGCCGGCCTCCTGCTGGGCGGCGGCTCGGCGCTGCTGTCCGTCGCCATCACGGTCAGCGGCGCGGTACGCCCGCCCGGCTGGCCCCACGCGCTGCTGGCCTGGCCCGCCGTCTGGTCCGTACCCGTCGGCTTCCTCGCCATGATCCTGGTCTCGCTCGCCACACCGAGCCGGATACCCCCCGGCACCAACGCCGCCATGACCCGCTTCCACCTGCCCGAAGCACTCACCACCGGGAGGCACCGGTGACCGGGGCCGGATACGCCGTCATCGTGCTGCTCGCCCTCCTGCTGTTCGGAGGCGGCCTGCTGCTCGGCCGCCGCACCGCCAGACCCGTACGCACCAGCGATGTCGGTACGCCCGTGGAGCACGCCACCTTCGAGACCCTGCACACCGCGTCCCTGGCCGCGCCACCCCTGCGCGCCGGGCTCACCGAGGACAGCGCCCGCCGGTCGGCCCGCCGGCTGCGCTCTCTGCTGGGCACCGACGCGCTGTGCCTCACCGACCGCGACGGGGTCCTGGTCTGGGACGGCGAGGGCGACCACCACGGCCGGCACGTCATGGACCAGGTCGCGGGCGTCCTGGAGACCGGCCGCGACACCGCCTTCCGCAGCGACTGCGAGGACCTGGACTGCCCACTGAGGTGGGCCGTCGCCGTGCCCCTGACCGTCGACCACCGGGTCCTCGGCACCCTTGTCGCCTACGCCCCGCGTGAGTCGGCCGTCCTGGCCCGTGCAGCGGGCGAGGTCGCCCGCTGGGTCTGCGTCCAGCTGGAACTGGCCGAACTCGACCGCTCGCGCACCCAGCTCATCGAGGCCGAGATCAGGGCCCTGCGCGCGCAGATCTCCCCGCACTTCATCTTCAACTCGCTGGCCGCCATCGCCTCCTTCGTCCGCACCGACCCGGAACAGGCCCGCGAACTACTGCTGGAGTTCGCGGACTTCACCCGCTACTCGTTCCGCAGCCACGGCGACTTCACCACCCTCGCCGACGAACTGCACTCCATCGACCAGTACCTCGCCCTGGTCCGCGCCCGCTTCGGCGAACGGCTCTCCGTCACCCTCCAGGTCGCCCCCGAGGTCCTGCCCGTCGCCCTGCCCTTCCTCTGCCTCCAGCCCCTCGTCGAGAACGCCGTCAAACACGGCCTCGAAGGCGCCGTCACCTCCAGCCGCATCACCATCAGCGCCCTGGACGCCGGCTCCGAGGCCGAGGTCGTCATCGAGGACGACGGCACCGGCATGGACCCCCAGCGGCTGCGCCACATCCTGCGCGGCGAGGGCGGCAAGTCCACCGGCATCGGCCTGCTCAACGTCGACGAACGGCTCCGCCAGGTGTACGGGGACGAGTACGGGCTCGTCATCGAGACGGGCATCGGCGCCGGGATGCGGATCACCGTACGGCTGCCGAAGTACCGCGCCGGGGTGCACGGTTCCTGACCGGACGCCGTCACCGACGCTTCAGTACAGGTGCACCGCGAGATGCCCCAGCGGCAGGCCCAGCTGCCATGCCGGGGTCCATACCTGTACGGCCTCCTCGACGTCCCGCTCCGCGCCGTCCGCCGGCCCCCACGGCGGCGGGCCGATGGCCTCCAGGTCGGCCGCGAGCAGCTCCGTCTCCTCCAGCCAACGCCAGGCCGCCCGCGCCAGCGCCAGGTCCGCGCCCGTGCAGGACCGTGCCGGGGCGTGCAGCCGCTCGCACACCCAGCCGCGCCAGGAAGCCCCGTATGCGGTGAGCAGGCGCAGCTCGTCCACCCGCGCGGCCGGCAACCGCCCGGCCACCGCACCGTCCAGCAGGAAGATGGTCAGCGCCAGCGCGTCCCGGCCCGCCCGGTACTCCAGCGTCGCCGGCTCCATCAGGTCGCCGGTGCGCAGCAGTTCGTCGGCGAGGTACTCCGCGTACATCCAGGCCATCGGCACCGACAGCTCGCCCTCGCCGGACCCCTCATGACGTTCCGGAGGCATCCCGTATCGCCTCATTCCTCGTTCTCGTGGGCCGTACGGTCCACGCAGCATTGAACCGGGGGAGCGCGCCCCGCGTGGCCAGAAGAGCAGGATCCGCCGGACCCGATCCGTCACAGACATGAGGTGTCGATGACCGCCGACCCCGGGGAGGGACCGCACGTGCGGCAGTCGCTCGGTGCCTATGTCCTGGACGCGCTGACCGACGGCGAGGCCCGCGCGGTCGCCCGTCACCTGCGCGGCTGCGACCGGTGCGCCGCCGACTACGCGGCGACCGCGGAGGCCGCGGAACTGCTGGCGCTGCTGCGGGAGGAGGACCTGCTGGAGTAGCCGGGAAGGCGCCCGGAGAGCAGCCGCAGCGCATAGTACGAACGCGACTTGACCGTGCCCGCCGGTATCCCCAGCACCTCGGCGGTCTCGCCCACGCTCAGCCCCCGGAAGTAGATCTGCACGAGGACCGACCGGTGCTCCGGACTCAGGGCACGCACCGCCTCGCGGACATCGAGCGCCGCGACCGCGGACTCCGCGGTGTCGCCCCCGGCCGGGGCGCATTCCAGGACCACGTCGCTGACCTCGGCCGGACGGGCCAGCCGGGAGCGCCGGGCGTCGATCGCCAGCCGGCGCGCGACGGTGAACAGCCAGGGCCGCATCGACTCGTACGGGCCGTCGAAGGCCTCCGGGTGCTGCCACGCCCGCACCAGCGTCTCCTGGAGCAGGTCCTCGGCGCGCTGCCGGTCGCCGAACGTCAGGCCGAGCAGGAAGTGGAACAGGGCCGGCCCGTGTTCACGCTGGAGCTCGGCGAGGGCCCGCTCATCGGTCGTCGTCGTGGTCATGGTGAACGCCCTTCCCGCCAAGTTCCTGCCGCCTCGTTGCCGACCTGGCGTATACGAGCGCATTCAGGCCACGAGGAACAGGACAAACGCGGCTCCGTGCGACGAGCGGTCGCTCAGAGCGGCGAATGGTGCGGTGAGCGGTCGGACGGCACCCGGGGCGGGGCCGCGGAACCACGGCGGGGAGGGCTACGGCACGACGGTGACCGGCCAGCGACCCGCCTTCACCAGACGGACGGCCACCGAGCCGATGAAGCGGTGGCCCGCCGATTCCGACGCGCCCACCACGACGGCGTCCGCCTTGAGTTCGTCGGCGGCGGTCACCAGACCGTTGTAGGGGTCACCGCGGAAGGTGTGGAACTCCCAGCGCACATCCCATATGTCCTTCATCCGGGCCGTCGACGCCCGGATCTCCTCCACCAGGCCCTCCGCCACCTCGGCGGTCGCGTCACCGACCGGAGCCCCGAGCGCCGCTCCCGCCGCCAGCACGGGCTGGACGTACACCAGGGCCAGCATGGCCCTCTGGCGACGGGCGAGGCCGGCCGCGTAGGCCGCGGCGCGCATCGACGACTCGGAACCGTCGAGGCCCGCGACGATGACCTTCGGGCCGTCCGTGCCACGTTCGAACTGGTGGGAGTGCTGATCTGTCACGGCAGGAGGCTATCGGCTCGCTCCGCGGCCCCCCGCCCGGCCTCCCGGGCGCCGTGCTCCGCTCACCGGGTGTGCGGACGCGTTCCCGCCATCCGGGTCGTTCCCGCCATCCGGGTGCGAAACACCTGGCGAGCGGTGTCGCTGAAGCGGGTCGCCCGGCGGACGTGCGAGCAGTGGGGGATGAAGAGTGATCACAGGCCGACCCCGCGCAGAACCGTCCTGCGGCTGGCCGCGGGCCTGGGAGCCGCCACCGCCGTGGGCCTGGTCGTCGCGGACCCCGGCACCTCCCCGGCCCGTCAACCGGCGAACCCCGTGCCGGGGGCGGCCGGATCGCAGGCCGCCGCCTTCCGTGCCCGGCCCCTGGCCTACCGGCTCCAGCCCATGACGGGACACGCGCCGCTGCGCTACCGTCCGGCGGCTCCGCCGGTCCGCACCCGGCCGTTCGAGCAGCTGACCGACGTGGGCCGTGCCATGGTGCTGACCTTCGACGACGGCCCCGATCCGCTCTACACCCCGCACATCCTGGACACCCTGCGCGAGCACGGCGTACGGGCCATGTTCTTCCTCTGCGGGGAGATGGCGAACGACAACCGAGACCTCGTCCGCCGGATCGCCGACGAGGGGCACACCCTCGGGAACCACTCGTGGACGCACCCGCTGGTCACCAGGCTCTCCCGGGCCGGGACCACCGACGAGCTGGGCCGTACCAGCGACGTCATCGAGGAGATCACCGGCGAGGCGCCGCTCTGGTACCGCGCGCCCTACGGGGCCTGGAACCGCAACTCCTTCGAGATCGGCGCCGCCCTGGGCATGGAGCCGATGGCCTGGACCGTGGACACGCTGGACTGGACCGTGCCCGGCACCGACACCATCGTCCGGCGGGTGAGGCAGGGGGCGGGGCCCGGCGTCGTGGTGCTCGCGCACGACGCGGGCGGCAACCGCTCGCAGAGCGTGGCGGCGCTGCGCCGGTATCTGCCGGAGCTGCTGGACGACGGATACCGGCTCACGGTGCCGCAACGGCGGTGAACGCCGCGGTCCGTCGGGCCGGTACCCGTGGACCGGCCCGACGGACCCCGGCGTTCAGCGGGTGTCCACCAGGCGCGCGAAGACCACCACGTTGCCGTCGTATCCGTTGGCCTTGGTGTAGCCGCCGCCGCAGGTGATGACCCGCAGCTCGGCCTGCCCGGTGTCGCCGTACACCCGGGCGCCGGGGAAGTCGTTCTTGGCGAAGACCTCGACCCCGTACACCTCGAAGACGGCCACCCGGTCGTCGCTGCGGTCCACCTCGACGTGGTCGCCCTTCTTCAGCGAGCCCAGGCCGTAGAACACCGCGGGGCCCGCCTTGTTGTCGACATGGCCGACGATGACGGAGGTGCCGGTCTGACCCGGGGCGATGCCGTTCTGGTACCAGCCCGCCAGGTTGGGGTCCTCCGGTGGCGGGGTCTCGATCCAGCCGTCCGGGTCCAGGTTCACGTCGATGACCGGTGCGTCGACCTGGATCGAGGGGATGGCCACACGGGCGACGGGCGCGTAGGGGAGGGGCTTGACCGCCGGGCCCGCCACCGGGGCGACGGGGGCGTTCTTCTGGTGGCCCACCGAAGCGGCGGCGACCGGCTGCGGCGGGCCGGGGGAGAAGTCGGCTCCGTTGCGCATCAGTGCCAGACCGGTGAGGGCCGCCAGGGCGAGCGCGCCCCAGGGCGAGTATCTGATCCGTTCCGGTCGCCAGTTGTCCCGGCCCATGGTTCTCCCTTCGTCGCGACGAGCAGAACGCTAGGCGCGGTGCGACCGGGCGGCGATCAGAGAAGGGCGAACGGGTGGCGGCGACGCACCCGGATGCTTATCGGAGTAGCGCGGAGATAAAACTTCTGACGGCCCGTGACCTGCGAGTCCGTCAGCCGCAGGGCCGTTCGCGCGGCGTGTCGGATCACCGGTGTGGAGCAGTGCCGAAATGCGGTGGATCAAGGATCTGGTGAGGGTTCGTCATGGGAGGCGTTCTCGTCGATCCATACCGGTGCACAGAGCCCCGGGGCGCTTCCCGGTGGAGGTTCGAACGATGCGTGCTACACGCGCTCTCGTTGTCGCCGCGGCCGCCGTCGCCGCCCTCGGGGTCGGTGCCCCGATGGCGGCCGCCGGCGGAGACGTCGGGAACAACCAGAACAACAACCAGAACAACGGGAACAACCAGAACGACTGGAACGACCCGGACGGCTGGAACAACGGCAACAACAACGGCAACGGGAACGGCAACAACAACGGGAACAACAACGGCAACGGGAACGGGAACAACAACGGGCGCAACAACGGCCCGAACAACGTGACCGTCGACCCCGAGCGCGTGCACCAGGGCGCGGCCATGCAGGTCAGCGCCGAGGGCTGCGGCCGGGGCGGCAGCGTCTCGTCCAACGCCTTCCGGACCACCCGGCTCTCGGCCGGCCGGGTCGGCCACGCCCGGGTCCGCATCTTCAACGACGCGACCCCCGGCACGTACAACCTGACGGTCCGCTGCGACGGCACCGACCGGACGGCCGGCCACCGCTTCACCGTGCTCGACAGCCGGGGCGCCCAGGGCGGGCTCGGCGGCTCGATGGCCGCCACCCCGGCGGAAATGGGTGTCGGCGCGGGCCTCGTCGCCTCGGCGGCCCTCGGCGGGGGCATGTACGTCATGCGCCGCCGCAGGACGGGTCATGGGGCGGCCTGACCGCAAGGACGCCTCCGCCGGACCGATAACCGAAGTCGCCCCGAGTCCTGTGACAGGACCCGGGGCGACTCTCGTTGCCCATCCGCTCGTACCGGTCAGTGCGAGCGGCTCTCCCTGCGGCGACGCACGAAGAACACGACACCGGCACCGGCGGCCACGGCGAGCGCGGTGCCCGCCACGATCTCACCGGAGTTCGCGCTGTCGATGCTGCCGCCGAGACCGCCCTGCACCCCGGCCGGCGAGGCCGTGGCCGCGCCCGTGCTCGTCGAGCTCGTGGTGGGCGTGCCCGTGGCCGCGCTGATCGTGAGATTCACCTTGGCCGTGGAGCTGGGTGAGGTGTTGCAGATGAACGTCACCTCGTAGGCGGCGCCCGGCTTGGCGTCCCAGTCGACGGTGGCCTGGCTGCTGCCGTTCGCCGGGATGGTGACGGTGTCGAAGACCCCCGACGACGCCGTGGCGGTCGTCGAGCACCCCCGGGCCGCCAGGGTGACCTTGCCCCCGGGCGCGACCACCGACGGCGTGACGGTGTATCCGTTTCCGCCGCCCGACGGTCCGCCCGTGGTCGCGGCATACGCGGTCACGGCCGGGGCGGTGAGAGCGAGTGCTGCGGCGCCGAGCAGAGCGACGGGGGCGACACGTATTGCGCGCATGGTGAATCCTCCGGGTCCCCGAGGAGCAGCTGCGGAACGGATTTCCACAAAGCGTCAGAAATGCACCTCGAATGGGTCCCACGCTAGAAGTGGTGCATTTCGCCCGCGATCGGGGTCCGGCGAATGGGGCACCGCTGTCCCCCGGGCGGCGCACCGGTCCGGACGGGGCGTCCGCTACCCGCCCGCCGCTCCCGGGAAGAGATCGAGGAAGGGTGCGGCGGTGGCCGAGAAGCCCCGCCCGAACGGTGAGTCGAAGTCCCAGATCAGGAAGAGGAGGAAGGCGATCAGCACACTGAAGAGGCCCGCCAGCAGGAGTTCCCTGAAGGTCCGGCGGATCTGGAGCGTGAAGATCAGTCCGACGGTCACCAGGGCGCCGATGATCAGCCCGAACCACACCACCCCGGGCATGGTGGCGCCGGCGCTCTGTCCGCGCGAGCTGCGGGCGTCGTCGGCGGCGGACACCTGGTCGACCAGCGGCTGGTACGCCTCGCCCTCGTGGTCCGTCGCCGGCCGGTAGTCCGTGACGTCGGCGCGCACCTTGTCGAGCAGCTCGGCCCCGCGGTCGCTGAGCGTCCCGTGCTTCGTCATGGTCCGCCACTCGTCGTGCACCACATAGCTCACGTACGCGTCGATATCAGCCCGGATACGGGTGCGCACCTCCTGCGGATAGACGGAGGAACGCGCGCTCACCTCGTGCAGGGCCTGGGCCTCCTGGCGTACGTACTCCTGCGCGGCACTCCGGCCCTCCCAGACTCCTGCGATGGCGAGGCCCAGCACGATCGCGTAGATCACGCCGATCATCATCGTCATGTACTCGATGACGTCGGGGGTTTCGGACGGGTCGTCGTCCTCCGGGAGCCTGCGGTTGCTGAGGACGGCGATGGTCAGGACGACGGCGGTGGCCGCGACCATGGCGAGGGTGAGAACGAGCCATTCCGACATGAGCGTCTCCGGGGTTCATCGGGAACGGGGCCGCAGTACGGCGACGGCGAACACGGCGGGGGCGGTGATGACCAGGGTGAGTGTGACCAAGGAGGTGTGGCGCTCCGGTGTCTTCCGCACGGGGCGGCGGTACGCGGGGAGCGCTACGTGGACCGACGGCGAGGGACGCACGGACGGCGACGGCGAGGGCTTCGGTTTCGGCTCGGGCTTCGGTGTGGGGGAGCACGGCGGCGTCCGCGTCGCCGCCGTGGATCAGCTCGGGGGCGTAAAGCCGGCCGAGCGCTCCGTAGACGGGCGGCAGGAGGTAGAAGACGCCGATGAGGGCGAGGACGGCGACGGTGGTGCGGCGGGCGTCGCGGCCGTTGGGGC
>NZ_RDBL01000027.1:338572-370497 GCF_008042035.1 Streptomyces sp. col6 | reverse complement strand
CGGAAATGGCCCCGGTCGGAGGCTGATGACCCCCCACCGGAACGGCATCCCCCGAGCTGGGACCGGGGCGGGGTTTCCGGGGTCTGGTGCGCCATGCGGGCACGCTAACCCGCCCCGGTCCCAGCTCGGGGGATGCCGTTCCGGTGGGGGGTCATCAGCCTCCGACCGGGGCCATTTCCGTGTCCCGGCGGACCAGTGCCGCGTACCGTCCGTCCTGCTGGAGCAGTTCCTCGTGGGTGCCGCGCTCCGCCGTGCGGCCAGCGTCGAGGACGACGATCTGGTCGGCGTCGCGGACCGTGGAGAGGCGGTGGGCGATGGTGATGGTGGTCCGTCCGGCGGAGAGGGCGTCGATCGCTTCCTGCACGGCGTATTCGGTACGGGTGTCGAGGGCGCTCGTCGCCTCGTCGAGGATCAGCACCGGCGGGTCGCGCAGGATGGTGCGCGCGATGGCCAGGCGCTGCTTCTCGCCGCCCGAGAAGCGGTAGCCGCGTTCGCCGACGAGGGTGTCGTAGCCGTCGGGCAGCGAGGCGATGTGGTCGTGGATCTGGGCCGCGCGGGCCGCCGCCTCGATCTCCTCGTCGGTCGCGTCAGGCTTGGCGAAGCGCAGGTTCTCGGCGACCGAGGCGTGGAAGAGGTACGTCTCCTGGGAGACGACGCCGACCGCGCGGGCGAGGGTGTCGAAGTCGAGGTCCCGCACGTCGATCCCGTCGAGGGTCACCCGGCCGCCGGTCACGTCGTACAGCCGGGGGACGAGGTAGCTGAGGGTGGACTTGCCGGAGCCCGTGGGGCCGACGACGGCGAGCCCCGCTCCCGCGGGGACGGTCACGTCGACGCCGCTGAGGGTCGGGCCGCTCTTCTCGTCGTAGCTGAAGTCCACGTTCTCGAACCGGACCTCGCCGCGGATCTTCTCCAGGCGCACCGGATTCTCCGGCTCGGTGATGTCCACGGTCAGGTCGAGGTACTCGAAGATCCGCTGGAAGAGCGCGAGTGACGTCTGCATCTGCACACCGGTGGAGAGCAGGCTCACGGCGGGGCGGAAGAGGCCCTGCTGGAGCGAGACGAACGCGACCAGGGTGCCGATCGAGACGGCCGGTCCGCCGGACCGCAGGGCCATGCCGGCCGCCCAGTAGATGACGGCGGGCATGGCGGCCATGACGATGCCGATCGTCGACATCCGCCACCGTCCGGCCATGCTGGCGCGCACTTCGAGGTCGACCAGCCGCTCGGACTCCTCGGCGAAGCCCCGGGTCAGCGAGTCGGAGCGGCCCATCGTGCGGCCGAGCAGGATGCCGCTGACGGAGAGGGATTCCGTGACGGTGGCGGCCATGGCCGCCATCTGCTTCTGGCGCTGGGTGGTGATCTTCTTGCGTTCGCGGCCGACCCGGCGGCTGATCCAGACGAAGACCGGCAGCAGGAGCAGCGAGACGACGGTGAGCCGCCAGTCGAGCGCGAGCATGGCGACGATGGTGGCGATGACCGCGGTGAGGTTGGAGACGAGGGAGGTCGCCGTCGAGGTGACGGTGGCCTGCATGCCCCCGATGTCGTTGGCGATCCGGGACTGCACCTCACCCGTTCGGGTCCTGGTGAAGAAGGCGAGCGGCATCCGCTGCAGCTGCGCGTAGACGGCGGTGCGCAGGTCGTGCATGACGCGCTGGCCGACGGTGGTGGAGATGAGGGTCTGGAGCACGCCGAAGACGCTGTTCATCACGGCGGTGAGGATCATGCCGAGGGCGAGCAGCGTGAGCAGCCCGGTCCGGCCCTGCGGGAGGGCGGTGTCCAGGATCTCGCGCAGCAGGAACGGCGAGGCGACCGACACCAGCGACGAGGCGCCGACGAGTAGTCCGACCACGGCGAGGCGGCCCCGGTACGGGCGGAAGAGGCGGAGGATGCGGCGCAGCTCGGCGGGTGGCTGGTCGGCGTCCTTGGGCGGGGGTGTCCACGTGGGTTCGTCGGGTTTCATGGGCTCCTTCGTCGAGCGTGCGGCTTCGGGAGGGCACGGCCACAGGTGACGGGCGCATGCCTTCGCGGTGGGCGCGGCGGGACCGTCCGGACGCGGGAATCGCGACCGTGACAGTCGAGCCGAATGAGAGCATAGCTCATTGTTACCCCTACTCACAATGAACCATGTCCTGATAGTATTGGCCCATGGATTCCCCCGACCCCGACGGCATGCTCGCCGAACAGCTGCTGCGGCTGACGCGCAGGCTCCAGCGCATCCAGAGCCGCCAGCTGGAGCCGATCGGCATCACGCCCGCGCAGTTCCGGCTGCTGCGCACCGTCGCGCACTACGACGGGCCGCCCCGGATGGCGGATCTCGCGCAGCGTCTCGATGTGGTGCCCCGCGCCGTGACCACCCTGGTTGATGCCCTGGAGGCCGGCGGCAGGGTGCGCCGCGTCCCGGATCCGGACAGTCGTAGGGTGGTCCGGATCGAGATCACGGACGAGGGCATCGCCACGCTCCGCTCGCTGCGCGACGCGCGCCGGGCGGCCGCGGAGGAGATCCTGGCTCCATTGACCGCCGGCCAGCGCGAGGTGCTCGGCGGTCTGCTGACCGCCCTGGTCGACGGAATGCCGGAGCGCCGCTGCTGACCGGGCACGGGACGCGGCGCCGAGCCGCCGGCCCGACGAGCCGCCGAGGAGAACCACCATGCCGCTGCTGGAGCCGGACCCCGACACCCTGCGTCCCGCGGCGGTGCGTCCGCCCTCCCACGACCGCGTCCCCGACGCGCAGGCACCCGGCACACCGGAGACCCTGCGCGACGAGCTGACCGCCCTGCTCGGCGCGCACAAGGTGCTCTGGAAGATCTCCGACCTGGTGAAGTACGCCTCCGACGCCAGCCCGTACCGGTTCGTGCCCCAGGTGGTCGTGGTCCCCGAGGACATCGACGACATCTCCGCGATCCTGTCGTACGCGCACGGCAGGGGTCGCAACGTCGTCTTCCGGGCCGCCGGCACCAGTCTCAACGGCCAGGCCCAGGGCGAGGACATCCTCGTCGACGTCCGGCGGAACTGGGCGGGCATCGAGGTCCTCGACGACGGGGCCCGCGCCCGCATCCGCCCCGGGACGACGGTCGTACGGGCCAACGCCTCCCTCGCCCGGTACGGCCGGCTGCTGGGGCCCGACCCGGCCAGCGCCATCGCCTGCACGATCGGCGGGGTCGTTGCCAACAACGCCTCCGGTATGACGGCGGGCACCACGCGCAATTCGTACCGCACCGTCTCCTCGCTCACCTTCGTGCTGCCCAGCGGCACCGTCGTGGACACCGGCGATCCGGCGGCGGACGAGGAGCTGGTCCGGGCCGAGCCGCGCCTGTGCGAGGGACTGCTGGCGCTGAAGGCGGAGATCGAGGCCGACGCCGCGCTCACCGCCCGCATCCGGGCGAAGTACGAGATCAAGAACACCAACGGCTACCGGCTGGACGCGTTCCTGGACGGTTCGACTCCGGTGGAGATCCTGCGGGGTCTCATGGTCGGGTCCGAGGGGACGTTCGGCTTCATCTCCGAGGTCGTCTTCGACACCCTGCCGCTGGACCGCCGGATCTCCACGGCACTGCTGTTCTTCCCCTCACTGACCGCAGCGGCCGCGGCCGTGCCGCTGTTCAACGAGGCGGGTGCCATCGCCGTGGAGCTGATGGACGGCAACACCCTGCGCGCCTCGGTCAGCGTGCAGGGCGTCCCCGCCGACTGGGCCGGGCTGCCGAAGCGGACCACCGCGCTGCTGGTGGAGTTCCGGGCGCCGGACGAGGCGGGCCAGGAGGCGTACGAGCGGGCGGCGGCCGATGTGGTGCGGAAGCTGGAGCTGGTCCGGCCCGTCACCTCGGTGACCAACGAGTTCACCCGGGACGCCCGCACCATCTCCGGCTACTGGAAGGCCCGCAAGGCCTTCGTCACCGCGGTCGGCGGCTCCCGCCCCTCGGGCACGACGCTGATCACGGAGGACTTCGCCGTCCCGCCCTCCCGGCTGGCCGACGCGTGCGAGGCACTGCTCGCGCTCCAGGCCGAGCACGGCTTCGACGCCGCCGTCGCCGGTCACGCCGCGCACGGCAACCTCCACTTCCTGCTGGCCTTCGACGCGGCGCGGCCGTCCGACGTCGACCGCTACGCCGCCTTCATGGCGGACTTCTGCCGGCTGACGGTGGAACGTTTCGACGGATCGCTCAAGGCGGAGCACGCGACGGGCCGCAACATCGCCCCCTTCCTCGAACTGGAGTGGGGTCCGCGGGCGACCGATCTGATGTGGCGGACGAAGCAGCTCATCGACCCCGACGGGGTCCTGGCCCCTCGCATCGTGCTGGACCGCGACCCGAAGGCCCATCTGCGAGGGCTGAAGACCATCCCGAAGGTCGAGGCGATCGCCGACCCCTGCATCGAGTGCGGCTTCTGCGAACCGACCTGCCCCAGCCACGACCTGACCACCTCACCGCGCCAGCGCATCGTGCTGCGCAGGGAGATGATGCGCCAGCCCGACGGTTCCCCCGTCGAGACCGGGCTCGTCGACGCCTACGGCTATGACGCCGTGGACACCTGTGCCGGTGACTCCACCTGCAAGCTCGCCTGTCCGGTCGGGATCGACACGGGCGCCATGATGAAGGACTTCCGCCACCAGCGGCACTCCCCGCGCGAGGAGCGGGTCGCCGCGCTCGCCGCCAAGCACTTCGGCGCGGCGGAGACGGCGGCGCGGCTCGCGGTCGCAGCGGCGAGCAGGATCGACGACCGGCTGCTGCGAGGGGTCACCCGGCTCGCTCGCCGCGCGGTGCGCCCCGACCTGGTGCCCGAGTGGCTGCCGGAGATCCCCGGCGCCGCCTCCAGGAAGCTGCCGCGCACCTCCAGGGCGGAGGCGAGCGCGGTCTACTACCCGGCCTGCGTCAACCGCATCTTCGGCAGCCCGGACAGTCATCGCGGCCCGTCCCTGCCGCAGGCGGTGGTCGCCGTGTCCGCCCGCGCCGGAAAGCCCGTCTGGATCCCGGACGACGTCAACGGGACCTGCTGCGCCACGATCTGGCACTCCAAGGGGTACGACTCCGGCAACGCCGTGATGGCCAACCGGATCGTGGAGGCCGCCGGGGGCTGGACCGCCGGCGGCAAGCTGCCGCTGGTGGTCGACGCCTCGTCCTGCACGCTGGGCATCGCCCATGAGGTGGTTCCGTATCTCACCGAGGACAACAGGGCGCTGCACCGTGAGCTGACGGTGGTCGACTCCCTGGTCTGGGCGGCGGACGAGCTGCTGCCGGAGCTGACCGTGCTGCGGAAGTCCGACGCGGCCGTGCTGCACCCGACCTGTTCCATGGAACACCTGGACGACGTCGCCCAGTTGCGCGCCGTCGCGGAGGCCTGTGCGCACGAGGCCGTGATCCCGGACGACGCCGCGTGCTGCGGTTTCGCGGGCGACCGCGGGATGCTGCACGAGGAGCTGACCGCGTCGGCGACCGCGAAGGAGGCCGCCGACGTGCGGTCCCGGGAGTACGACGCGTATCTCTCGGCCAACCGGATGTGCGAGATCGGCATGGACCGGGCGACGGGCCGTTCGTACCACTCGGCACTGATGGAACTGGAGTGGGCGACCCGTCCGGGCCCGGCCTGAGACGTACGCGCCTGCCGGGCCCTCCCGTCAGGCGCGGAGGCTGGCCCGGTCGCCCATGACGACGACCGGGTGCTGCTTCGGGTCCAGGGTCCGCAGCAGCTTCTCCATGGCCGGCTTGGACACGCTCACGCACGCCGAGGTGCCGCTGCCGTGGTCCATGTGCAGCCAGATGCTGCCGCCCTTCGACTGGCCCTGAGGGCGCGTCGGGTCGTTGGGCGGCGTGCCCTTGACCCGGTTGTAGTCGATCGCGATGACGTAGTCGAAGTCGTGCCAGTGGGACTTGGCCCAGTAGTGCGGGGCCTGGATCGAGGCGGTCTGCGTGTACGGGAGGCGGGCGCCGGGGTCGGGCAGTACACCGGCCGCGTCGCTCAGGGTGAAGACGCCGACGGGGCTGCGCTTGTCGTCCTCGTGGTGATCGGCCGTCCAGCCCTTCTTGCCGTTGTGGCCCTTCCAGCCGGCGGCCTTGTCCCAGGTGGAACCGGACTTGGTGTAGAGCACGACGGTGGAGTCGGCGGAGTCCTTGCCCGCGCCATAGACCGCGACGACCTGGCGGGATTCGGCCGGGATCTGCGACTGGAGCCGGTCGCCCACATCGGGGATGCGCTTCAGATGCGTGGTCGGGGCCTTCTGGCCGCCCCTCCCGGCGGCGGCCGACCGCCCGGCGTCGGCGCCCTTCTTCGCGTCGTGCCCGTCCCCGCAGGACGTCAGGGTCGTGAGCAGGACACCACAGGCGGCCGCCGAGACCACCACTCGTACCGCACCGGCTATATGCATCCGTCCATGCTCGCACCTGGCGATGTGCGTGTTCGCCCGCCCCGGGGCGGGCAGGGGAAAGCGTGCCGAATCTTTACCCGCCCGGGGTCGCGCACCCCCGGGCGCCGCCCCTCTCCCCCGGCATAAAACCGTTTGCCGCCTCCCCGCGGTTACGCGAGGCTTGCACGGTTTGGTTCCCCCGCCTGCGCACCCCGCAGGTGATCCAGTGCTGCCCCGACGCGCTCGCGGGCCCGGCCTCTTCCGATCCCTTGGGATGTCATGCACATTCGCGACCTTCCGTACCCGGACCCCGGCGATCCCGACGTCCGTTCAGGGCCCCGCTTCCTCCTCTGGCTGGGCCGCAATCAGATCCGCGGGCAGCTCAAGTCCTTGCTGTGGGGGCTGCTGCACCAGTGTGCGATCGCGGGATACCCGCTCGCGGTGGGGCTCGCGGTCCAGGCTGTCGTCGACCGGTCCGGGAGCCGGCTCGCGCTGGCCGGCGCGCTCACCGCACTGCTGGGCGTGGTGACCGCGCTGAGTGACGCCATGGTCCACCGCGCCGCCGTGACCAACTGGATCACCGCGGCGGCCCGGGTCCAGCAGCTGCTGGCCCGCAAGACCGCCGAACTGGGTTCGCTCCTGACCCGCAGGGTCGCGGCGGGCGAGGTGGTGGCGGTGTCCACCGGCGACGTGGAGAAGATCGGCTGGTTCGTCGAGGCCCTGTCCCGGTTCCTGGCCGCCGCCACGGTTCTCGTCGTCATCAGCGTCGGGCTCCTCGTCTACCTTCCGCCCCTGGGCGTCCTCGTGGCGATCGCCATGCCGTTCCTCGCCCTGTCCGTCCTGCCGTTGCTGCCGCGCGCCACCCGGCGGGCCGATGTGCAGCGCGCGAAGGGCGGCAAGGCCACCGAACTCGCTTCGGACACGGTGGCCGGGCTGCGCGTCCTGCGCGGCATCGGCGGCGAGGAACTCTTCCTGGACCGCTACCGGCGCGCTTCGCAGGAGGTCCGCAAGGCCGCGGTGCACAGCGCCCGGATGTGGTCCCTGATCTCCGCGGTCCAGGTGCTGCTGCCGGGCGCCCTGCTGCTGGCCCTGGTGATCCACGGCGCCGCCCTCGCCCGGGACGGCGTGATCGAGGTCGGGCAGCTGGTGACCGTGTACAGCGCGGTGACGCTGATGCTGTTCCCCCTGCGGAACGTGGAGGAGATCGCGCAGGCCTACTCCTTCTCGCGGCCGTCCGCCGAGCGTGCCGTGCGGGTGCTGTCGCTGCGCCGGACCGCCCGGACGGCCACGGTCACCGCCGTCCCGTCCGGCGACCTGTACGACCCGGCCACCGGACTGCTCGCCCCGCAGGGCCTGTTCACCGCCGTGGTCTGCGGCGACCCCGACGAGGCGGGCCGGCTGGCGGAACGCCTCGGCGGCCACACCCAGCCCGAGGAGCCGAAGGCCGGGGCCGACGCCCCCGCACCGCCCTCCGTCCTGCTCGGCGGCGTACCGCTGGACGAGCTGGAACCGGCCGCGGCGCGCACCGTTGTCCTGGTCCAGGACAAGGACCCGGTGCTGCTCTCGGGCACCCTGCGCGAGCTGCTGGACGTGCCGTCGTCCGGGCGGGTGGATGCCGGGGCCGCGCTGTCCGCCGCGCAGTGCGACGACGTGCTGGCCGCACTGGCCCAGGCATCCCCCGACCCCGACTGCGAACCGCTGGACACCCGGATCACCGAACGCGGCCGGTCCCTGTCCGGCGGCCAGCGCCAGCGGCTCGCCCTGGCCCGGTCGCTGCTGACCGACCCGGACACCCTCGTCCTGGACGAGCCCACCTCCGCGGTCGACTCGCACACCGAGGCCCGGGTCGCCGCGGGCATCAAGGAGCTGCGCGCGCACCGTACGACCGTCGCCTTCTCCTCCTCGCCCCTCCTGCTGGACCTGGCCGACCGGGTGGCGCTGGTGGACGGGGACACGGTGGTCGCGGTCGGAACCCACCGCGAACTGCTGGGCACCGAGGAGCGCTACCGGGCCGTCGTCACCCGCGACACCGACGACGAGATGGCGCCCACGGCCGCACCGGAGCGGCACGAGGGCATCGGCACGAACCAGGAAGTCGAGGAACGGGCATGACAGGAGAGGCCATGACCGGCATCGCCCCACCGTCCCGGAAGCCGCCGGCCCGCGAGAGACCGGCCCACGAACCCCCCGCCTACGACCCGGCGGCCCCGGAGACGGCCACGACCCTGCCGGTCGCCGGCGCCACGACCGTACGGGCGTACGTCGTGGAGCTGATGCGACGTCACCGGAAGCCGTTCGTCGTGGTGACCCTGCTCAACGTTCTGGCGGTGACCGCGTCGGTCGTCGGCCCGTACCTCCTGGGCGGGATCGTCGAGGACCTGTCCGACGGCGCCGGCGACCTGCATCTGGAGCGCACGGCCGCGGTGTTCGCGCTGGCGCTCGTCGTGCAGACGGTGGCCACCCGGATGATGCGTCTGCGCAGCGCCATGCTGGGCGAGGAGATGCTCGCCGATCTGCGCGAGGACTTCCTCGTCCGGTCGGTGCGGCTGCCGCCGGGGGTGCTGGAGCGGGCCGGCACGGGCGATCTGCTGTCCCGGATCACCACGGACATCGACCGGCTCGCCAACGCCATGCGCGAGGCCGTGCCGCAGCTGACGATCGGTGTGGTCTGGGTCGGTCTGCTCGTCGCCGCCCTCACCGTCACCGCTCCCCCGCTGGCCCTCGCGGTGGTCGTGGCGCTGCCCGTGCTTCTCATCGGCTGCCGCTGGTACTTCCGCCGGGGGCCCGCGGCCTACCGCTCGGAGGCCGCCGGCTACGCGGCCGTCGCGGCGGCTCTGGCGGAGACCGTGGACGCCGGCCGGACCGTGGAGGCGCACCGGCTGGGGGCGCGCCGGGTCGCCCTGTCGGACCTGCGCGTCAAGCAGTGGACCTCGTGGGAGCGGTACACGCTGTTCCTGCGCACGGTGCTCTTCCCGGTCATCAGCTTCACGTACGCGACGATTCTCGGAGCGGTCCTGCTGCTCGGCGGGTGGTTCGTGATCGAGGGGTGGATGACCGTCGGCCAGGTCACCACGAGTGCGCTGCTCGCCCAGATGATGGTGGACCCGATCGGTCTGATCCTGCGCTGGTACGACGAGTTGCAGGTGGCCCAGGTGTCGCTGGCGCGGCTGGTGGGTGTCCGGGAGATCGAGCCGGACGCGGGCGACGCCGCGGTCGTCCCGGACGGCCGGGACATGCGTGCCGACGAGGTGCGCTTCGGGTACGTGGACGGGGTCGACGTACTGCACCGGGTGTCGCTGGACATCGCGCCGGGTACGCGGCTGGCGCTGGTCGGCCCGTCGGGGGCGGGCAAGTCGACGCTCGGCCGGCTGCTCGCTGGGATCTACGCGCCCCGCACCGGCGAGGTGACGCTCGGCGGGGTGCGGCTGTCGCGGATGGCGACGGAGCGGGTGCGCTCGCAGGTGGCTCTGGTCAACCAGGAGCACCACGTGTTCGTCGGTTCGCTGCGGGACAACCTGCTGCTGGCCCGTACGGACGCCGGGGACGCCGAGCTGTGGGCGTCGCTCGCGGCGGTGGACGCGGACGGCTGGGCGAAGGCGCTGGAGGACGGGCTCGACTCCGAGGTCGGCTCGGGCGGTCTGGTGATCACCCCGGCGCAGGCCCAGCAGATCGCGCTGGCCCGGCTGGTCCTGGCCGACCCGCACACGCTGGTCCTGGACGAGGCGACCTCGCTCCTCGATCCCCGGGCGGCCCGCGACCTGGAGCGGTCGCTGGCCCGGGTGCTGGACGGCCGTACGGTGGTGGCGATCGCGCACCGGCTGCACACCGCGCACGACGCGGACGTGATCGCCGTGGTGGAGCAGGGCCGGATCAGTGAGCTGGGCAGCCATGACGAGCTGGTGGCGGCGGACGGTGCGTACGCGGCGCTCTGGCGGTCCTGGCACGGATGAGGGCTCCCGGGGGGGGGCCGGTCCGCCGGCCCCCCCGGGGTGGCTCAGATGACGTTCATCGCGGCTGCCGCACCGACGCCGCCGAGGATCATGAAGACGGGCATCAGCACCTTGATCTCGACCCAGCTGCCTGCCCTGAAGCGCATGGCCTTCGGCGGGCCGATCGGGTACCAGCGCTTGCGGCCGACCGGGATCGGCCACAGGATCGGGCAGCCGGAGACGGTCAGCGCGTCGCCGATGTCATGGACGAGGGCGCCGAGCACGATCGGCAGCCCGAGCCAGAGGTACTCCTGGCCGGGGTCGGTGAACAGCCAGTCCGCGCCGTTGCCCGGCTTGTCCAGGATGCCGGCGAGAATCCAGGCGCTGGTCGCCCCGAGCAGCCACACCAGGACGTCGCTGGAGACCCGCGCGGCCCGCCAGAGCAGCCCCTCGACGGCGAGGACGAGGTGGACGAAGAGGATGCCCAGCACCGCCCACCGGCCGCCGGTGATCGCGGCGGCGGAGGCGCCCGCCCCGATCAGGACCGCCCACACCCAGGTGTGGGTGAGGGTGCGGTGACCGCCGTTGCGGTTGGAGTCGCCCCGCATCCGGGTGGCCTTGTACACGGCGTGGGAGAGCTTGTCGACGATCTCGCACACCCCGCGCGAGATGGGTCCGAAGGCGCGCGAGATGGTCGCCGACTTGTGGTCGAGGTCGGGGGCGAGCGCGGCACCCGCGCTGATCAGGGCCCCGACGACGAGGACGGGCCACGGCATGGTGTGGCCGGCGGCTGCCGCCGCCGCGCCCACCCCCAGCCAGGCCGCTGCCCCTGACAGAGAGTGTGCCGGTCCCATCATGACTGCCGAGCCCCCGTAGGTGTCGCCGAGAGCGCCGAGGGGTTCCCCTGGCGCGAGATCCGGCCACCGCCGGTGCGGCGCGGCCGAGTTGAGAGGGCAGCGTATCGTCCGTGATCTTCCGGCCGTCGTCCGGTTCCCTCATCGGAGCGGAAGGCAGGCAAGATGGGGGCGTGACCCTTATCGATCAGCTGCCCCCGACCGACGATCCCGACGCTCTCTTCGAGGCCTTCTCGTCCTGGACCGAGACGCAGGGGATCACCCTCTACCCCGCTCAGGAGGAGGCGCTGATCGAGGTGGTCTCCGGGGCCAACGTGATCCTTTCCACGCCCACGGGGTCCGGGAAGAGCCTGGTCGCGGCGGGTGCGCACTTCACGGCCCTGGCCCAGGACAAGGTCACCTTCTACACCGCGCCCATCAAGGCGCTGGTCTCGGAGAAGTTCTTCGACCTGTGCAAGCTGTTCGGTACGGAGAACGTCGGCATGCTCACCGGGGACGCCTCGGTCAACGCCGACGCCCCGGTGATCTGCTGCACCGCCGAGGTGCTGGCTTCCATCGCGCTGCGCGACGGGAAGTACGCGGACATCGGCCAGGTCGTGATGGACGAGTTCCACTTCTACGCGGAGCAGGACCGCGGCTGGGCGTGGCAGATCCCGATCCTGGAGCTTCCGCAGGCCCAGTTCGTCCTGATGTCGGCGACGCTCGGTGACGTCCGGATGTTCGAGGAGGACCTGACCCGGCGCACCGGCCGGCCCACCTCCGTGATCCGTTCGGCGACGCGTCCGGTGCCGCTGAGCTACGAGTACCGCCTGACGCCGATCACCGAGACGCTCACCGAGCTGCTGGACACCCGGCAGTCGCCGGTGTACATCGTCCACTTCACGCAGGCGGCCGCGGTGGAGCGGGCGCAGTCGCTGATGAGCATCAACATGTGCACCAAGGAGGAGAAGGAGAAGATCGCCGATCTCATCGGCAACTTCCGCTTCACCACCAAGTTCGGCCAGAACCTCTCGCGGTACGTGCGGCACGGCATCGGGGTGCATCACGCGGGCATGCTCCCCAAGTACCGCAGGCTGGTGGAGAAACTGGCGCAGGCGGGTCTGCTGAAGGTGATCTGCGGTACGGACACGCTCGGCGTCGGTGTGAACGTGCCGATCCGTACGGTGCTGTTCACCGCGCTCACCAAGTACGACGGCACCCGGGTGCGGACGCTGCGGGCGCGGGAGTTCCACCAGATCGCCGGCCGGGCCGGGCGCGCCGGCTTCGACACGGCGGGCTTCGTCGTCGCGCAGGCCCCCGAGCACGTCATCGAGAACGAGAAGGCGGTCAAGAAGGCCGGTGACGACCCGAAGAAGAAGCGGAAGGTCGTCCGCAAGAAGGCGCCCGAGGGCTTCGTGGCCTGGTCGGAGACCACGTTCGACAAGCTGATCCAGTCGGACCCGGAGCCGCTGACCTCGCGTTTCCGGGTCACGCACACGATGCTGCTGTCCGTGATCGCGCGCCCCGGCAACGCCTTCGAGGCGATGCGGCATCTGCTGGAGGACAACCACGAGCCTCGCCGGGCGCAGCTGCGGCACATCCGCCGGGCCATCGCGATCTACCGGTCGCTGCTGGACGGCGGTGTGGTGGAGCAGCTGGACGAGCCGGACGCGGAGGGCCGCATCGTGCGGCTGACCGTCGACCTCCAGCAGGACTTCGCGCTGAACCAGCCGCTGTCCACGTTCGCGCTGGCCGCGTTCGAGCTCCTGGACCCGGACTCGCCGTCGTACGCGCTGGACATGGTCTCCGTGGTGGAGTCGACGCTCGACGACCCGCGCCAGATCCTGGCCGCGCAGCAGAACAAGGCGCGCGGCGAGGCGGTCGGGCAGATGAAGGCCGACGGCATCGAGTACGAGGAGCGGATGGAGCTGCTCCAGGAGGTGACGTACCCGAAGCCGCTGAGCGAGCTGTTGTGGCATGCGTACGACGTCTACCGGCGCAGCCACCCGTGGGTGGGCGACCATCCGGTGTCGCCGAAGTCGGTGATCCGCGACATGTACGAACGGGCCATGACGTTCACGGAGTTCACGTCGAACTACGAGCTGGCGCGCACCGAGGGCATCGTGCTGCGGTATCTGGCGAGTGCGTACAAGGCGCTGGAACACACCATTCCGGACGACCTCAAGTCCGAGGACCTGGAGGATCTGATCGCCTGGCTGGGCGAGATGGTCCGTCAGGTCGACTCCAGTCTGCTCGACGAGTGGGAGCAGCTGGCCAACCCCGAGGTGGAGACGGCCGAGCAGGCTCAGGAGCGGGCGGACGAGGTCAAGCCGGTCACGGCGAACGCCCGCGCGTTCCGGGTCCTGGTACGCAACGCGATGTTCCGCCGGGTGGAGCTGGCCGCGCTGGACCGGGTCCGCGACCTCGGCGAGCTGGACGCGGACGCGGGCTGGGACGAGGACGCGTGGGGCGAGGCGATGGACGCGTACTGGGACGAGTACGAGGAGCTGGGCACCGGCCCGGACGCGCGCGGGCCGAAGCTGCTGAAGATCGACGAGGACGCGGCGCACGGCCTGTGGCGGGTCCGCCAGACGTTCGCCGACCCGAACGGCGACCATGACTGGGGCATCAGCGCGGAGGTCGACCTCGCCGCGTCGGACGAGGAGGGCCGGGCGGTCGTGCGGGTCACGTCCGTGGGCCAGCTGTGAGAGCGGAGAGGAACGGCATGACGAACCCCGCCGAGCGCCTGGTCGATCTGCTCGACCTGGAGCGGATCGAGGTCAACATCTTCCGGGGCCGGAGCCCCGACGAGTCGCTTCAGCGGGTCTTCGGCGGCCAGGTCGCGGGGCAGGCGCTGGTGGCGGCGGGCCGCACCACGGACGGGGACCGGCCGGTGCACTCGCTGCACGCGTACTTCCTGCGCCCGGGGCGTCCCGGGGTGCCGATCGTGTACGACGTGGAGCGCGTCCGGGACGGCAGGTCGTTCACCACCCGCCGGGTGACGGCGGTCCAGCAGGGCCGCACGATCTTCAACCTGACGGCGTCGTTCCACCGCCCGGAGGAGGCGGGCTTCGAGCACCAGCTGCCGCCCGCCCGGGTGGTGCCGGACCCGGAGGAGCTGCCGACGGTCGCCGAGGAGGTGCGCGAGCACCTGGGCGGGCTGCCGGAGGCGCTGGAACGGATGGCGCGGCGCCAGCCGTTCGACATCCGCTACGTGGACCGGCTGCGCTGGACCCGCGACGAGATCAAGGACGCGGATCCGCGCAGCGCGGTGTGGATGCGTGCGGTGGGGCCGCTGGGCGACGATCCGCTGGTGCACACCTGCGCGCTGACGTACGCGAGCGACATGACGCTGCTGGACGCGGTCCGCATTCCGGTGGAACCGCTGTGGGGGCCGCGCGGCTTCGACATGGCGTCGCTGGACCACGCGATGTGGTTCCACCGGCCGTTCCGGGCGGACGAGTGGTTCCTGTACGACCAGGAGTCGCCGGTCGCCACGGGCGGGCGGGGTCTGGCGCGCGGCCGGATCTACGACCGGGCGGGCAATCTGCTGGTGTCGGTGGTGCAGGAGGGCCTGTTCCGGCGGCTGGGCGACGCGCCGTCCGCGTAACGGCTCAGGTCCCGGGCAGCACGTCCTGCTCGACCTCGTGCCGCCGGTGACGGATGTCGGGCGGCGCGGGGTGCAGTTTGGCGTCGCAGGTGGGGCCGAGACCGGTGCGGCGGGAGTCCGTGCCGGTGAGCGGGCGTCCGCACAGGCGGCAGCGCACGACGCGGGGGCCGGTCGCCTCGGCGGTGCCGGGCAGGGGCTCGGCTTCTGGTGACTCCACGTCGTCATCCTCTCAGGCGGCGGGGCTACTGTTCGACTTCCCGATCACCACAACGGAGGAGTGCAGGTGGCCACCGTCCTGAAAGTGAGTCCCGTAGCCACGGGGAAGAAGGCGCGGAAGGGTGCGGCGGTGACGGCCCCCGTCTCGCCCTTCAGCCATGTCGTCACCGTCAGGGACGAACCCGCCGGGGAGTCGCGGACGCTGGCCCATCTGGAGCGCGAACTGCCGCCGGGCGGCATACCGGACTACCTCGCCGCCCGTAAGACCGGGGCGCGCTCCTTCGTCCTGTGGGCCGACCCGGAGCGGCGCGCAAGGCTGGCGACCGTCGTCACCACGTCGGCCATCGACGGGGTGTCGGCGTATCAGGTGCTGGGCGGTTACGGCGAGGTGCTCGGCTCGGTCGTCCGTGAGAAGGCCTGCTCGGGCAAGGGCCTGCGCACCCGCTGGACGGTCGCGCAGACCGGCTGCCCCGAGGCCGTCGGCCTCAAGGGCCGGATCTTCTGGTGGTACCTGTGGTGGCTGCTGTTCCCCCTGTGGGTGGCGATCTGTGTGGGGAGCCTCCTGGGAGGCGGCGGCGACGTACCGCGCGGCCCCCGGCGCATCCGCTGGCGTGCCGCCGGCGAGACCCCGCTGGAGTTCTGGTCGGACGGTGAGGTCGTCGTGCACGCGCAGTGGGCCGACCAGCGGCTGGCGGCGGCGCTGACGGCGCTGGTCACCTCGTTCGACAGCTGGCTCGGCATGCCCTGGGACGACAAGCGGGAGTGACGGGCCGGGAGGAGCGACAGAAGGCACGCCCGGTGTGATGAACACTCAGAATCCGTCTGGGTAGGACTACTCATACGCCGCACGCCTCCGCCGCCTAACCTCGCACACATGTTCACGACCCCCGAACGCGGTGCCCGCTCCTCCGGCCGCACCGTTGTCCTCACCGCCGCCGCCCTGGTGACGGCGGTCCTGTCCGTCGCCGCCGTCATCGCCGGGAACCGGGTGTGGCAGGGCGCGCCGTATCCCACCGTCGACCCCGACGCCGTCGCGCAGCGGATCAAGGACCGGTCGGACTGGGTGTACGAGGGCTTCGCGCTGTCCGGGAAGTACGCCGCGAGTCCGGGCACCGTCGCCACCGGCAGCTGCTACTACCGGGGGCTCAGGAGCGTCGCCCACATCGACCAGCCACGCGACGACGTCTACAGCTTCGGCCTCGGCTGGAGCGTGCCCGACGTCCCCGAGGCGACCGCCGAGGAGGCACAGCGGCGGGTGCGCGGCCGGCTGGAGCAGCAGGGCTGGAAGGTCAGTTACGAGGGCGACCGCTCCGGGGCGACCTTCCGTGAGCGGGGATACCGGTTCCTGAGCCCCGACGGCTCCGACAAGGTCGACGTCCGGTGGAACACCTCGACCACGACTCTGTTCGTCAGCGTGTACGCGCCGTGCGGGCAGGTGCCCGACGGCTTCAGCGGGTACAACTGGCCCGCCGCGCGCTGGTCCCCGAAGGAGCGGGCGGCCGGGAGCTGAGGGCGGCTGATCCGATCGGGCGATCCCGGCCGCCGACTGCACCCCACAGCGCGAGCCCTCGCGTGCGTGTCGCGCGGGGCCACGGAAGGTGGTCGCGCGCGCTGCTGTGCGGGTCGCTTCCGGCGCCCGGGGCGCGCCCGAGGAGGCGGGTCGATGACGGCGGATCAGGTGTACGTGGGGCTCGGGCTGATCGTGGTCCTCGCGGTCGGTTCGCAGCTGCTGGCGAGCCGGCTGCGGGTACCGGCGCTGCTCGTCCTGCTGCCGGCCGGTTTCACCGCCGGGGCGCTCACCGACGACGTCGACCCGGAACGGCTGCTCGGCCCCGCCTTCTCGCCCCTGGTGTCGCTGGCGGTGGCGGTCATCCTGTACGACGCCGGCCTGGGGCTGGACCTGAAGAGGCTCAAGGGGCACAACCGGCGGGTGGTGGTCCGGCTGCTGTGGCTGGGGGCGCTGCTGACCCTGGTCTCCGCCGCGCTCTTCGCCGTCCCGGTGCTGGACATGTCGGCGCAGGCGGCGGTCATGCTCGCGGCGATCCTCGTCGTGTCCGGCCCGACCGTCGTGGGGCCGCTGCTCGCCTTCGTACGGCCCACCGAACGGCTGCAGCGCATTCTCGTCTGGGAGGGCTCACTGATCGACCCGGTCGGCGGGATCCTGGGGGCGCTCGTCTTCCACGGGGTCCTCGCGGGCAGCAGGCCCGGGTTCGGCAGCGGGCTCGGCCACTTCCTGGCCAGCACGGCGGTGGGCGTCGGGGCGGGCGCTGCCGGGGCGGCGGTCCTGTGGCTGGTTCTGACGCGGGTGCGGCTCGGCGAGGAGCTGGCGACGTCGGTGCAACTGGCCGCCGTGATCGGGGTGGCCGCCGCCTGCGACGCGTTGCGCGACGACACGGGGCTGATCTCCGCCGTCGTCATGGGGATGGCCATGGCCAATCTGCCGGGCCTCGACCTGCCCACGCGCCGGCCGTTCTTCGAGACGCTTGTCTCCCTGATCATCGGGCTGCTGTTCGTCTCCATCTCGGCGACGGTGACACCGGCTTCGCTGCGACATGTGGTGCTGCCCTCGCTGGCGCTGGTCGCCCTGCTCGTCCTGGTGACCAGGCCGCTGATCGCCCACCTCGCGGCGGCCGGGACCGATGTGCCGGGGCGGGAACGGTGGTTCATCGGCTGGATGGCGCCCCGGGGCATCGTCGCAGCAGCCACCGCCTCCACGTTCTCGGCGGAACTCGCCGCGCACCACGTCGGCGGTGCCGAGCGCATCCTGCCCGCCACCTTCGTGGTGATCGTCGCGACGGTCATGCTCTACGGCCTGACGGCGTTCCCGATGGCGCGGCGGCTCGGGGTGCTGCGGCCCGCCCGGTCCAGGCCCCTCCTGGTGGGCGGGGCGCCCTGGGCCGTCGACCTGGCGCGCGGCCTGCGTGCGGCGGGGCTCGACGTGCTGATGTGGGCGGGCGCGGACGAGGAGCGGGCGCGGATCGAGGCGGCCGGACTGGAGCTGGTGCCCGGTGAACTGCTGGCCTCGGCCACCGGCGCCGGGGCGGAGCTGGAGGGGATCACCTCGGTGCTGCTGCTGACCGAGGAGGACGACTTCAACGCGCTGGCCTCACTCACGCTCCGGGAGAGCGTAGAGGGGACGGTCGGGCGGCTGGCGCCCGCTTCCGCGAGCCATGGCGTGGTGGCCCCGTACACCGCGGGCGACTCCCTCTTCGGGGCGGGCCTCACCCGTCCCGAGATCGCCGGGAAGTACGAGGCGGGGGCGCGCGTGGTGACGCGGGCGGCGGACGGCCCGCCGTCGGCCGGTGAGCATGTGCTGTTCGTGGTGCGTCCGGAGGGACTGCTCGTCCCGGTCACGGACAGCGGTCGCCCGGAGTCCGCCCCGGGCGACACGCTCGTACTGCTGAGGGAGCCGTGAGGCCCGCTCACGCCCTCGCGCGGTTGTCCCCGCCCGTGCAGAGCGCCCAGATGATGAAGACGTCGATGGCGATGAGCACGATGGACCACAGCGGATAGTGCGGCAGCCACGCGAAGTTGGCGAGTGCGCCGAGGCCGGCGAGGATCACGCCGACGACGCGCGCCCAGAGGGCTCCGGTGAACAGGGCGCAGCCCGCCAGCACGATGACGATGCCGAGGATGAGGTGGATCCAGCCCCAGCCGGTCAGATTGAACTGGAAGATGTAGTTGCGCGTGGCGACGAATACGTCGTCCTTGGCGATGGCGGAGATCCCCTGGAAGATCGCCATGGCACCACCGAAGATCATCAGGATCGCCGCGAAGGCGGTCCAGCCCGTCCTCAGAGGATGATGTGATCCGCCGGTGCCGTGTGCCGCCGCCGGTGCGCTGCCCGTGTTGGCCATGTCTGGCCTCCTTTGCTGGCACGGTCGCCCGGTGGAAACGGGTACCGGACCGGGCGTTCCGCTTCCAGCGTGACACGGCCGGGCGTGTCCGGCAGCCGGGCGGGCAGGGGCGGGGTGGCGCCCGTCGCCCGGCCCCCGGTCGGCGGCTATGATCACGCCGCCGCACGCCGGTACGTGCGGAGGGGTGGACGCCTCCGGCGCCGGACCCCGTCGTTCCGCGGAAGGACCCTGCCCCATGACCGAGATCGTGCCCCTGTCCGGACCCGAGCTGGTCACCTACGCCGATGAGCTGGGCGCGCTGCTGGTGGAGACGGTGGAGGCCGGCGCCTCCGTGGGATTCCTCGCGCCCCTGGACCGGGACACGGCCGCCGAGTGGTGGCGTGTCCGCGCCGCCTCCGTGGAGGCGGGGCAGGTGCAGGTGTGGGTCGCCCGGGACGGGGGGCGCGTCGCGGGCACGATCGGCCTGGCCCGTGCGCCGCTGCCCAATGCCCGCCATCGCGCGGAGGTGGCCAAGCTGATGGTCCGCCCTTCGGCGCGCGGACAGGGTCTCGGCAGGCAGTTGCTGACCGCGGTCGAGCGCGCGGCGGCCGAGGAGGGCATCACGCTGCTGATCCTGGACACCGAGAGCGGAAGCCCGGCGGAGCGGCTGTACCGGGCGGCGGGCTGGACGGAGTGCGGGTCCGTCCCGGACTACGCGGGCGACCCGGCCGGGGTCCTGAAGCCGACGACCTTCTACTACAAGGCGGTCGGCGTCGTGGCGGAGGGCGGCCGGGGGTGAGAATGATCCCCGAAGACACCGACGAGGAGACATCCATGACGCTGTACGACATTCCGCTGCGCACCCTCTCCGGCGAGCCGACGTCGCTGGGCGACTACCGCGGCCGGGCGGTGCTGCTGGTGAACGTGGCATCCAAGTGCGGTCTGACCCCGCAGTACGCCGGTCTGGAGCGGCTCCAGAAGGAGTACGGGGACCGGGGTCTCACCGTGCTCGGTGTGCCGTGCAACCAGTTCGGCGGCCAGGAGCCGGGGAGCGCGGAGGAGATCGAGACCTTCTGCTCGACGACGTACGGGGTGAGCTTCCCGCTGCTGGAGAAGACCGAGGTCAACGGCGAGGGCCGGCACCCGCTGTACGTGGAGCTGACCCGGCTCGCGGACGCCGCCGGAGAGGCCGGGGACGTCCAGTGGAATTTCGAGAAGTTCCTGATCTCCCCGGCGGGTGAGCCGGTGGCCCGTATCCGCCCGCGCACCGAGCCGGACGCCCCGGAGCTGGTGGCGGCGATCGAGGCCCAGCTGCCGGCCTAGGGCCTGTCTCAGGCGCGGCTCAGCAGCAGGGAACCCTTGGGGTAGGTGGCGTCTCCGGCCACGTTCGTGATCTGGACGCGGACGGGGGTGCCCTCCTTGATGTTGCCGGTCCTCCACGGCGTGCAGTAGGGCGAGGTGTGGCCGCGCGTGGTGGCGACGCGGTCCCAGGTGCCGTCGCGGTCTATGTCGAGCTTCACCTCGATGCTCCAGCCGTCGGCCTCCGTGTCGCAGGCGCGAATCGAGTCCCCGGGGGCGGCGCCGTACGGATCGGCGTTCCACTCCCCGTAGCCGCCGAACACCGCGTCGACCGTGCGAGGCTCGGCGGAGGCCGTCGCCGGCACGGTGACGACGAGCCCGAACGCCGCGGCGGCGACCGCCACGACCCGTCCAGCACCGGACCCCACCATGTCTGCCCCCTCCATCACCCGGTCACGATCTCCACGGGGAATCTACAGGTACATGGCAGGAGCACACCATCGTGACGGCGAACGCGATCGGCCCCCGTCCCCCGGGAGTGGTCCGGGGGACGGGGGCCGATCGCGTACGCGAACCGCGAAGTGCGGTCAGCGGATGGGCATACCGGACAGGGTGCGGGCGATGACCAGACGCTGGATCTCGCTCGTCCCCTCGAAGATCGTGTAGATCGCGGCGTCCCGGTGCATGCGCTCCACGGGGTACTCGCGGGTGAAGCCGTTGCCGCCGAGGATCTGGATGGCCTGGGCGGTGACCTTCTTGGCCGTCTCGCTCGCGTACAGCTTGGACATGGAGCCCTCGGCCGACTCGAACGGCTTGCCGGTGGTGGCCATCCAGGAGGCGCGCCACACCAGCAGCCGGGCCGCGTCGATCTGGGTCCGCATGTCGGCGAGCTGGAAGGCGACGCCCTGGTTGTCGATGATCGGGCGGCCGAACTGGGTGCGCGTCTTCGCGTAGTCCAGCGCCACCTCGTACGCGGCACGGGCGGTGCCGACCGCCATCGCGCCGACGGCCGGGCGGGAGGCCTCGAAGGTGGCCATCGCCGCGTTCTTCACACGCTCGCCACCGGTGGCGGCGCGCTCGCGGGCGCGGGCCAGGCGCTGGTCGAGCTTCTCCTTGCCCCCGAGCAGGCAGTGCCCCGGGACGCGCACGTCCTCCAGGACGACCTCGGCGGTGTGCGAGGCGCGGATGCCGTGCTTCTTGAACTTCTGGCCCTGGGAGAGACCGGGGGTGTCCGGCGGGACGATGAAGGAGGCGTGCCCCTTGGAGCCGAGCTCGGGGTCGACGACCGCGACCACCACGTGGACGTTGGCGATTCCGCCGTTGGTCGCCCAGGTCTTGGTGCCGTTGAGCACCCACTCGTCCTTGGCCTGGTCGTAGACCGCGCGGGTGCGCATCGAGGCGACGTCGGAGCCGGCGTCGGGCTCGGAGGAGCAGAAGGCCGCGACCTTCACGTCGTCGGCGTCCCCGTACATCTGCGGGATCCAGGTGCCGATCTGCTCCTCGGTGCCGTTGGCGAGGACGCCGACGGCCGCCAGGCCCGTACCGACGATCGACAGGGCGATGCCCGCGTCGCCCCAGAACAGCTCTTCCATGGCCATCGGGATGCCGAGGCCCGTAGGATCGAAGAACTGCTGGGCGTAGAAGTCGAGGGAGTAGATTCCGACCTTCGCCGCCTCCTGGATGACGGGCCAGGGAGTTTCCTCACGCTCGTCCCACTCCGAGGCGGCCGGACGGATCACGTCCGCGGCGAAGCCGTGGAGCCAGTCGCGGACCTGCTTCTGGTCGTCGTTGAGCTCGAGCGTGAACTCGGCCATGTTCCCCTCCACGTGCTGTCGTCGAAACGCTTGGTTACTTGCGGTAACAACAGTCTGTTACCGGCAAGTAGCCTCTGTCAACCACATGAGACGCCATCCGCACCGCGCCGGACAGGGTGTTACGTTGCGCAGGCACGACGGACAGCACGGTCAGGGGCGGGAGAGACGACGTGGAGACCACACGACAGGCCGCGCGCCAGCGGAGCACGGCCGAGGGCCGCCGCCGCGAGCTGCTGGAGGCCGCCGACCGCGTGGTGCTCAGGGACGGCCCCGGCGCCTCGATGAACGCCATCGCGGCGGAGGCCGGGATCACCAAGCCGATCCTCTACCGGCACTTCGGCGACAAGGGCGGGCTCTACCGCGCCCTCGCCAAACGGCACACCGACGCGTTGCTGAGCGCCCTGCGCGCCGCGCTCGACGCCCCCGCCGACCGGCGCGCCCGGGTCGAGTCGACGCTCGACACCTACCTCGCGGCGATCGAGGCCCGCCCCCAGGTCTACCGCTTCCTGATGCACCCGTCCGACGACGCGACCCCCTCCCCCGAGCAGGGCTTCGACGTCGGCCGGCACTCCGCACCGCTGCTGCGCCGGCTGGGCGAGGAACTGGCCACCGTCATCGCCGAGCGGGTGGACCTCGGCCCGGACAGCGAGGCGATGGCCCGCATCTGGGGCCATGGCATCGTCGGCATGATGCACGCGGCAGGCGACTGGTGGCTGGGCGAACGCCCTTGCTCGCGCGAGCAGTTGGTCCGCAGCCTGGCCGACCTCCTCTGGGGAAGGCTGGCCGCGGCGGGCGACCGCGCGGACGGCCCCGGCTTCTGACGGCCGGTCAGCCCTGGCGCGCCCACGACGCCCGGCGCGCCGCGCGCAGCACCCGCGCCCGGCGCAGCCCGGTCAGCCGGTCGGTGTAGACCCGGCCCTCCAGGTGGTCGCACTCGTGCTGGAGGCAGCGGGCGAAGAATCCGGTGCCGTCGATCCGGACCGGCTCGCCGGTCATCGTGACGCCCTCGACCACCGCGTGGTCGAAGCGCGGGGTGCCGGCCTCGAGGCCGGGGAGCGAGAGGCAGCCCTCGGAGCCGCGCACCGTGATCCCGTCCGCCTCCACGAGGACGGGGTTCACCACGTGACCGAGGTGGCGCACGTCCTCGTCGTCGGGGCAGTCGAAGACGAACACCCGTGACGGCACACCGATCTGGTTGGCGGCGAGCCCGACGCCCCGTGCCGCGTACATCGTGGCGTACATGTCCTCGACGAGCCGGGCGAGCGAGGGGCCGAACGCCGTGACCGGTTCGCACGCCGCGTGCAGGACCGGGTCGCCGAGCAGGCTCATGGTGCGGACGATTCCGGAGCTGCCGGGGATGGGGCGGTTGCGCATGGCGGTCATCGTACGTTCCGCGAGGTGCCGCCCAGGACGCCGGACGGCCCGCCCGGAGCCTGCGTCAACGCCCTGGTCCCGGTCACTCGTGCGGGGGCGGCCGGCCGTGGGCGATCATGGGCGGATGAACACCCGCTTCCTCGGTATCGCCGAGCTGTCCGCGCCCCCGTCCGTGGCGGTCGTCGTCGACGTCATGCGCGCTTACACCGTGGCGGCCTGGGCCTTCGCCCGGGGCGCGGAGAAGATCGTGCTCGCCGGCTCACTGGACGAAGCGCTGGCGCTCAAGGGCCGCCACCCGGACTGGGTGGCACTCAAGGACGGGGCGCCCGCGCCCGGGTTCGATGCCGTCAACTCGCCGGCGCTGCTGCGCTCGCGGGACCTGGGCGGCCGGACCGTGGTGCAGAAGACCACGGCGGGGACGGTCGGTGCCCTCGCGGTGAAGGACGCGTCGTTGGTGCTGTGCGCCGGCTTCGTGGTGGCGGAGGCGACGGCCCGGCTGCTGCGGGAGCGCGGCTGCGACGACGTCACCTTCGTGGTCACCGGCGAGGAGGGGCGCGCCGAGGAGGATCTGGCGTGCGCCCAGTACATCGCCCGCAGGGCCGCCGGTGAGGCGGTGGACGCGGCGCCGTACCTGCGCCGGGCCGGGGACTCGCGCGCCGCCGCCGAACTGGCGCAGGGCGTGCGCGAGGGGGCCCACCCCGATGACGTGGCACTCTGCCTCGAACTCGACCGGTTCCCCTTTGCCATGGTGGCGACGCCGGAAGACTCCCTCATGGTGCTGCGCCCGTACACCGCCCCATAGAAGCTGTTCACATATCCGATCACCAAACACATGCATGACCATTGACGTGCCCATGGCATCACTCTACGGTCGACGGAAAGCGCTTGCACCACACCGGACGGCAGCCCGTTCGGTTCACTCCCCCCACCTGGAGTCGAAGATGCAGCTCAAACCTGTTCTCGCATGTGCCGGACTGCTGGCGGGCTCGCTCGCCGCCCTGGGTGCCACCGCGCAGGCCTCCCCGACCGAAGAAAACGCTTCCGTTCAGCTGGCGGCCGCCGCGCTGTACGTCGCACCGGGCGGTACCGCCGACGCCGCCGGTACCGAATCGGACCCCACCACACTGGCCTCGGCGATCAGCCGGGTGGACGCCGGCGGGACGATCTACCTGCGCGGGGGTACGTACCACTACGGGCAGACGGTCACCGTGCCACCGGGCAACGACGGCACGTCGGGCGCCCGCACCACCATGGCCGCCTACCCGGGTGAGAAGCCGGTGCTGAACTTCTCGGAGATGAGCGAGGACCCGGCCAACCGCGGACTCGCCGTGAACGGCGCCTACTGGCACATCGACGGCCTCACGGTCGAGCACGCCGGCGACAACGGCATCTTCGTCGGCGGCAGCAACAACGTCATCGAGCACGTCGTGACGCGCTTCAACCACGACTCCGGCCTGCAGATCTCCCGTATCTCCTCCAGCACCCCCGACGACGAGTGGCCCGCGAACAACCTCGTCCTCAGCTCGGAGTCGCACGACAACGCCGACTCCGACGGCGAGGACGCCGACGGCTTCGCCGCCAAGCTCACCGCGGGCCCCGGCAACGTGTTCCGCTACGCCGTCTCCCACAACAACATCGACGACGGCTGGGACCTGTACACCAAGACGGACACCGGTCCGATCGGCCCGGTGACCATCGAGGACTCGCTCAGCTACGACAACGGCACGCTCTCCGACGGAACCGTGAACGAGGACGGCGACCGCAACGGGTTCAAGCTCGGCGGCGACGACATCAAGGTCAACCACGTCGTGCGGCGCAACATCGCCTACAACAACGGGCACCACGGCTTCACGTACAACAGCAACCCCGGCTCGATGGCCGTGTCCGACAACGTCGGCATCGACAACGCGGAGCGCAACTTCTCCTTCGACAAGGGCACCTCGGTGTTCCGCTCCAACACCTCCTGCCGCAGCGGTGACGGCTCCAACGACAAGACCGTCGGCGACGCGGACGGCTCCAACCAGTTCTGGTCCGGGTCGAACGGCTCCCGGTGCTCCGCGTACTCCGGCGCCCTCGCCTGGTCGTTCGCGTCCGACGGCCACCTGGTCGTGTCCTTCGGCGGGAACGTGGTCACTCCGTAACGCGTGCGCGGTGCCGGGAGCGGACCGCTCCCGGCACCGCCGCCGCCTCACTCCTCCCGCAGGCTCGTGACCAGGTCGCGCGGCAGGCCGTGGGTGTCGTGGAGGTAGTGCAGGTCCTCCTCGGTCAGCGGCCCCCTGAACCGCGGCCGGGCCAGCACCTGCCGCCCCCGCTCCAGGAGCCGCACGAACCGGCGCTCCTCCCCGTCCAGCACCCGCAGCACCTCGCCGGGGTCCAGGTCCTGCCGGAAGCGGTCCAGGGTGTGCCGGACCAGCTCGGCCGGCAGATCGCCCAGCGTGCGCGAGGAATCGTCGCGCCGGAGCACGGTCAGGACCCGTCGCAGCAGGCGGCGCAGCACGTACCCGCGCCCGGTGGCGGCCGGGCGCACCCCGTCGCCGAGGATGACGACGGCGGAGCGCAGATGGTCGCAGACCAGCCGCAGCGAGGGTTCGTCCAGCGGCCACAGGGCCGGTACGAGCCGGCGCCAGGGGTCGAAGACATCGCACTCGAACACCGACCGCCGGCCCTGGAGCAGCGAGGCCAGCCGCTCCAGACCGAGCCCGGTGTCGACATTGCGCTGCGGCAGCGGCACCAGCGATCCGTCGTCGAGCCTGCGGTGGCTCATCGTGACGTGGTTCCACACCTCCACCCATCGGTCGTCGCCCGTGGGCGTGGAGACGGGCGTCCCCTCGCCGCTCCACAGGAAGATCTCCGAGTCGGGGCCGCACGGCCCGACCGGCCCGTTGGACCACCAGTTGTCCTCGACGGTCGGTTCCACGGGCACGCCCAGGTCCTGCCACACCCGCAGCGAGGCGGTGTCCCGCTCGGTGCGGTCGTCACCGGCGTACACGGTGGCGTGCAGCCGGCCGGGGTCGATTCCCAGGCCCTCGGTGAGCAGCCCGTAGCCCCACTCCAGGCTCCGCGGCCCCTCGTAGTCGCCCAGCGACCAGCTGCCGAGCATCTCGAACACGGTCAGATGGGTGGCGTCGCCGACCTCGTCCAGGTCGGTGGTGCGCAGACAGCGCTGCCGGTTGACGAGCCGGCTGCCGAGCGGATGCGGACGGCCCTCCAGGTACGGGGTGAGCGGATGCATCCCGGATGTGGTGAAGAGCACGGGGTCGCCGGGCGGCGGCAGCAGGGTGGAACCGGTGATGCGGCGGTGGCCGCGCTCCTCGAAGTACTCGATGAAGGTACGGGCCAGCTGTTCGGTGTCCATGGGGACGGCTCCTTCGCGCGATCGCGGAAGGCGCCGGAGAACGGGACCGTTCGGTCACCCGGCCGGGGAGAATCTCCTCGGCACCACCGACGGACCGTTTCCGGTCGCCGGTGGAAGGGAAAGTCAGACGGCGGCAACCGGCGAGCTGGTCGCTCGCGCGGTCGCGGTGGTGGTGATGCCGTTGACGTCCATACGCCGACGGTAACGCGCCCCCGGCCGCCCGTGCACCCGGATTCCGTCGCCGACGGGCCCGTGGAGAACGCGACGGCCCGCTCACGCGTCCTCCATTCCAAGGGAAGTCCGCGTGCCGGACGGTGCCGCCGTACGGTCACAGTGCCGGACATCGATAGGCTGGGCGGCGGACCGATGCAAGGAGGATCTAGGACGATGGCAGGCAACACGGAGCCGTTGTCGCCGCGGGCCAAGCTGGCCGTGACGGCGGGCAAGGCCGCTGCGGCGGTGTCGCGGGCGGCCGGGCGGGGCAGCGGATCGGTGATCGGCGGCCGGGTGGCGCTCAAGCTCGACCCCGACCTGCTCGGGCGGCTGGCGCAGCACCTGGACGTGATCCTCGTGTCGGCGACGAACGGCAAGACGACCACCACACGGCTGATCGCCGAGGCGCTGCGTGCCGCGGGCCCGGTCGTGTCGAACGCGCTGGGCGCCAACATGCCCGCGGGCATTACCTCGGCGCTGGCCGGCGGCTCGGACGCGCAGTACGGCGTGATCGAGGTCGACGAGAAGTACCTCGCCGGCGTCGCCCGCGACACGACGCCCAAGGTGATCGCGCTGCTCAACCTCTCGCGCGACCAGCTGGACCGCGCCGCGGAGACCCGGATGCTGGCCGAGAAGTGGCGTGAGGGGCTGTCCGGCTCGAAGGCCGTGATCGTCGCCAACGCCGACGACCCGCTGATCGTCTGGGCCGCCTCCTCCTCCCCGAACGTGGTGTGGGTCGCGGCCGGCCAGGCGTGGAAGGACGACGCCTGGTCCTGCCCGTCCTGCGGCGGCGTCATGCAGCGCCCCGGCGACGACTGGTTCTGCGGCGAGTGCGGTTTCCGCCGTCCGCCGCCGAGCTGGGTACTGCACGGCGACTACGTGCTCGACCCGCACGGTTCGGCGTGGCCGATCCACCTCCAGCTCCCCGGCCGCGCGAACAAGGCCAACGCCACCAGCTCGGCGGCCGTCGCCGCCGTCTTCGGTGTGCCGCCGCAGGTCGCCCTGGAGCGCATGTACCAGGTGCAGGCCGTCGCCGGCCGCTACGACGTGGTGAGCTTCCTCGGCCGTGAGCTGCGGCTGCTGCTGGCGAAGAACCCGGCGGGCTGGCTGGAGACGTTCTCGCTGATCGACCCGCCGCCCACCCCGGTGATCCTGTCCGTGAACGCGCGCGGCGCGGACGGCACGGACACCTCGTGGCTGTGGGACGTGGACTACACCCAGCTCGCGGGCCACCCGATCTTCGTGCTCGGCGACCGCAAGCTGGACCTCGCGGTCCGTCTCGAAGTGGCCGGACTCGACTTCCGGGTCTGCGAGAACCTCGACGAGGCCGTGCAGCAGGCACCGCCCGGACGCATCGAGGTCATCGCCAACTACACCGCCTTCCAGGATCTGCGCCGCCGTGTCGGCAACTGACCCCGGCCCCGGGCCCCTCCGGAGAGGACGAAGCATGAGCAACAACAGCCTGCGGCTGGTGTGGGTCTACCCGGACCTGCTGAGCACCTACGGCGACCAGGGCAACGCCCTGGTGGTGGAGCGCCGGGCCCGTCAGCGCGGCCTCGATGTCGCGCGCGTCGACGTGCGCAGCGACCAGCCGGTGCCCACGTCGGGCGACATCTATCTGATCGGCGGCGGCGAGGACCGGCCGCAGCGGCTGGCGGCGGAGCGGCTGCGCCGCGACGGCGGCCTCAGCCGGGCGGCGTCCAACGGCGCGATCATCTTCTCGGTCTGCGCCGGGTACCAGATCCTCGGCCACGAGTTCATCAACGACCTCGGTGAGCGCGAGCAGGGTCTCGGTCTGCTGGACGTGGTCTCGACCCGCGGCGAGGGTGCGCGGTGCGTCGGTGACGTGCTCGCGGACATCGAGCCGCAGCTGGGGCTTCCGCCGCTCACCGGGTTCGAGAACCACCAGGGCGTCACGCATCTCGGGCCGACGGCACGGCCGTTCGCGCGGGTGCGGTTCGGCCGGGGCAACGGCACGGGCGACGGTACCGAGGGCGCGTTCAACGACACGGTGTTCGGCACGTACATGCACGGTCCCGTGATGGCACGGAACCCCATGATCGCGGACCTGCTGCTGAAGCTGGCCCTCGATGTGAACGCCCTGCCGCCGACCGACGACCGGTGGTACGAGGCGCTGCGCGCGGAGCGCGTCGCCGCGGCCACGCAGCCCGCCTGACCAGGCATTTCACCCATGGTCCGATGAGGGGCAAGCAGCTCAGTTGAGCGGCGTCCAGCAGGCGGACGCCGGGTTCGGTCCCGCCACCCTGCGCCGGTAGGGTGGCGGGGATCCAACCGGACGACGTGGTCCGGTCGTCGGCCCACGTTGCAAAGGTTTCCCGGGCAATGCGAATTGGTGTGCTCACCTCCGGCGGCGACTGCCCCGGCCTCAATGCCGTCATCCGGTCCGTCGTCCACCGCGCTGTGGTCGACCACGGCGACGAGGTCATCGGTTTCCACGACGGGTGGCGGGGCCTCCTGGAGTGCGACTACCGCAAGCTCGACCTGGACGCCGTGGGCGGCATCCTGGCCCGGGGCGGTACGATCCTCGGCTCCTCCCGGGTCCAGCCGGCGCATCTGCGCGGGGGCGTCGAGACGGCCCGGGGCCACGTCAAGGACCTCGGTCTCGACGCGATCATCCCGATCGGCGGCGAGGGCACCCTCAAGGCGGCGAACCTGCTCTCCGAGGCGGGGCTGCCGATCGTCGGGGTCCCGAAGACCATCGACAACGACATCGCCTCCACCGACGTGACCTTCGGCTTCGACACCGCGGTCGGCGTCGCCACCGAGGCGCTCGACCGGCTGAAGACCACCGCCGAGTCGCACCAGCGCGTCATGATCGTCGAGGTCATGGGCCGCCACACCGGCTGGATCGCCCTGCACTCGGGCATGGCGGCCGGCGCGCACGCCGTCGTCGTCCCGGAGCGCCCCTTCGACATCGACGAGCTGACCGAGGTCGTGGGCCGCCGCTTCTCGGCCGGCAAGAAGTTCGCGATCGTCGTGGTCGCGGAGGGCGCGAAGCCGCGCGAAGGCTCCATGGACTTCCAGTCGGGCGCCAAGGACGTCTACGGCCACGAGCGCTTCACGGGCGTGGCGACCCAGCTCTCCGTCGAGCTGGAGCAGCGTCTCGGCAAGGAGGCCCGCCCGGTGATCCTCGGCCACGTCCAGCGCGGCGGCACGCCGACCGCGTACGACCGCGTCCTCGCGACCCGCTTCGGCTGGCACGCGGTGGAGGCGGCGCACCGCGGCGAGTTCGGCATGATGACCGCGCTGCGCGGTACGGACATCACGATGGTGCCCCTGGCGCACGCCGTGGAGACCCTGAAGACGGTCCCCGCCGCCCGGTACGCCGAGGCGGAGTGCGTGCTCTGAGCCCGACACCCCGACCCGAGACCGCCCCCGGCCGCATCAGCGGCCGGGGGCGGTTCTACTCTGGTCGGGACAACCAGCACGAAACAGGGACGTCCCGGCGTTCCCATCGGGAGTGAACAGATGGATCACAGCGGGCACGGCATGAACATGGACCTGCCGCCGTTCACGCTGGGGCGCGGACTCCACTTCTCCGCGGACCCGTTCTTCCTGATCGGCTGCGTCCTCGCCGTGCTGCTGTACGGATACGGGGTACTGCGGCTGCGCAGGCGGGGCGACGCGTGGCCGGTGGGCCGCACGGTCCTGTTCGTAATCGGTGTGCTGACCATCGCGCTGGTGATGTGCACCCGGCTCAACGACTACGGCATGGTCATGTTCAGCGTGCACATGGTGCAGCACATGGTGATCAGCATGCTGTCGCCGATCCTGCTGCTGCTGGGCGCGCCGGTGACGCTGGCGCTGCGCGCCCTCCCCGTCGCGCGGCGGGGCAGCAAGGGGCCGCGCGAGCTGCTCCTGATGCTGCTGCACAGCCGGTACATGAAGATCGTCACGCATCCGGCGTTCACGATCCCGCTGTTCATCGCCAGCCTGTACGGCCTGTACTTCACGCCGCTCTTCGACTACCTGATGGGCTCGACGACCGGCCACCTCGTGATGATGGTCCACTTCCTGGCGGTCGGCCTGTTCTTCTTCTGGCCGATCATGGGCGTCGACCCCGGGCCGCACCGGCCCGGCTATGTGATGCGGATGCTGGAGCTGTTCGCCGGGATGCCGTTCCACGCCTTCTTCGGGATCGCGCTCATGATGGCGTCCACGCCGATGGTCGAGGTGTACAAGAACCCGCCGGCCTCGCTCGGCATCGACGCGCTGTCCGACCAGAGCGCGGCGGGCGGCATCGCCTGGGCGTTCAGCGAGATCCCGTCGGTGGTTGTCCTGGTGGCCCTGGTGTTCCAGTGGTACCGCTCGGAACAGCGCACGGCGAAGCGCACGGACCGGGCCGCGGACCGCGACGGGGACCAGGAGCTGCAGGCGTACAACGCGTATCTCGCGTCGTTGCAGGCGCGCGGACAGTAGCGGTAACCCCTCCTTTCGGGTGACCATGGGCTGGACGGCCGCGCGGCCGATGAGGAGGGTGCGCGCATGTCCGGATCCACGAAGACGATGGGGATGCTCACCGCCGGCGCCCTGGTGGCGGTGACCGCCTACACGGTGGCCCTGGGAAGCAACGGCTGGCTCTGGTTCGGCTGGGTGGTGCTGGGACTGATCACGATCGGGATGGCGGCTACGCGGGAGACGTGAGGCGCGCCGGCTCCCCGTCGACCGCGTCGCGCACGGCGGCGTGCCGGAGGCCGAGCGCATGGCCCTCGTCGCTCCACCGTCGGATTCTCGCCCCGGAGGGCACTGCCTGTCCGGTCCTGCCGCCAGTAATCGGTCATGGCCGACGACTGCGCCCACGAACGGCGGCGGCCGCGGCCGTTCCGCGCTCCGGGAGCACGGGACCCCGGGGTGGAGCGCTCCCATCCGGTGGGTCCGGGCCGGGCGGACGGCGATTCCGGCAGCGTTTCGCCGGGGTGAACCAGTGCATACGGTGACCGGTCGCGGCCCGCTCCTGCCGGGCTGCCGGGCCGCGCGACCGGCCTCTCCGGCTCGGCCGGCCGCCGGGACGCGGGGATGCGTTGACGCGTACACCTTCGCGCCCGGCGACGGGGATGCGAACGCCGCAAACACCCCCGGGCGGCCCTCGCC
>NZ_RDBL01000027.1:225539-338472 GCF_008042035.1 Streptomyces sp. col6 | reverse complement strand
CTCCTCCCCTCCCCCTCGACGACACCCGCCACTGGAGGATTTGTGTCGATATCACGTAGAACGTTCAGCAGCGCCCTCGGCGGCAGCGTGCTGGCCCTCGGTCTGACCCAGGGCACCGCGGTCGCCGGCCCCGCCTCGGCACAGGCGGATACCGGGTCCCGGAAGGCCGCCGCGGCCGACGACCCGTACACCCAGGCCTTCCTCACCCAGTACGGCAAGATCAAGGACGCCGCCAACGGCTACTTCAGCCCCGACGGTCTCCCGTACCACTCGGTCGAGACCCTGATGGTCGAGGCGCCGGACCACGGCCACCAGACGACGTCGGAGGCCGTCAGCTTCTGGATGTGGCTGGAGGCGGCCTACGGCCGGGTGACGGGTGACTGGGCGCCGTTCAACGCGGCCTGGGCGGTGGCCGAGAAGACCATCATTCCGCAGCACGCCGACCAGTCCACCAGCGATTCGTACAACCCCTCGGCGCCCGCCACCTACGCACCCGAGCACCCGCTGCCGAGCGGCTACCCCTCCGCGCTGGACGGCACGGTGCCCGTGGGCACCGACCCGCTGTCGGCCGAACTCGCCTCGTCCTACGGGACGATGGACGTCTACGGCATGCACTGGCTGATGGACCTGGACAATGTCTACGGCTACGGCAACAAGCCGGGCACCGGGGGCGAGTCCGGGCCGGGCGCCGGCGCCTCCTTCATCAACACCTACCAGCGCGGTGCGCAGGAGTCGGTGTGGGAGACCGTCCCGCAACCGACCACCGACCTCTTCAAGTACGGCGGCCCCAACGGGTATCTCGACCTGTTCGTCAAGGACTCCAGCTACGCCAAGCAGTGGAAGTACACCAACGCGCCGGACGCCGACGCCCGCGCGGTGCAGGCGGCCTACTGGGCGTACCGCTGGGCCGCCGAGCAGGGCAAGGAGAGCCAGGTCGCGGCCTCGGTGGCGAAGGCCGCCAAGATGGGCGACTACCTCCGCTACGCCATGTTCGACAAGTACTTCAAGCGCATCGGCAACTGCACCGACCCCAACTCCTGCCCGGCCGCGTCGGGCCGGGACTCCCAGCACTACCTGCTGTCGTGGTACTACGCCTGGGGCGGGGCCGCGGCGGGCAGCGGCGGCGGCTGGGCCTGGCGCATCGGTGACGGCGCGTCGCACCAGGGCTACCAGAACCCGCTGGCCGCCTGGGCGCTGTCCAACGTGCCCTCGCTCACCCCCAAGTCCGCAACGGCCAGGTCGGACTGGTCCAAGAGCCTGACCCGGCAGCTGGAGTTCCTGACCTGGCTCCAGTCCAGCGAGGGCGCCCTCGCGGGCGGCTGCACCAACAGCTGGGAGGGCAGCTACAGCGCGCCCCCGGCCGGCACACCCACCTTCTACGGGATGGCGTACGACTGGCAGCCGGTGTACCACGACCCGGCGAGCAACAACTGGTTCGGCTTCCAGGCCTGGGGCATGGAGCGTGTCGCCGCGTACTACTACGTGACCGGCAACGCGACCGCCGGGGCCGTCCTCTCGAAGTGGGTCGCCTGGGCGTCGAGCGAGACGACCATCGGGGCCGACGGCAGCTTCCGCTTCCCCTCCACGCTGAACTGGACGGGCGAGCCGGACACCTGGAACGCCACCTCGCCCGGGGACAACTCCGGTCTGCACGTCTCGGTCGTGGACTACGCCAACGACGTCGGCGTGGGCGCCGCGTACGTCAAGACGCTCACCTACTACGCCGCCAAGTCGGGTGACGAGGACGCGGCGGCGCTGGCGAAGGCGCTGCTGGACGCGATGGCGACGAACACCACGGACAAGGGCATCTCGGTGCCGGAGACCCGGCTGGACTACAACCGGTTCGACGACGAGGTGTACATCCCCTCCGGCTGGTCGGGCACCATGCCCAACGGCGACCCGGTCCGGCCCGGTTCGACCTTCATCGGCATCCGCAGCTGGTACAAGGACGACCCGGACTGGCCCAAGGTGGAGGCGTACCTGGACGGCGGTGACGCGCCCGTCTTCACGTACCACCGCTTCTGGGCGCAGGCCGCGCTCGCCCTGGCCTTCGCGATCTACGCGGAGCTGCTGGTGGAGGGCGGCGGCGGTGAGCCGGGCGGCGACACCGAGCCGCCGACCGCGCCGGCGGGTCTCACGGTGAGCGCGACCACCAAGGACAGCGTCTCGCTCTCCTGGTCGGCGTCCACCGACAACGTCGCGGTGACCGGCTACGACGTGTACCGCAACGGTGTGCTGGCGGGCAACGCGACCGGGCGGACGTTCACCGACACCGGGCTCGCCGCCGCCACCGAGTACACCTACGCGGTCGCGGCGCGGGACGCGGGCGGCAACACCTCGGCACTGTCCGACGCGGTGCTCGCCACCACCAAGTCCGGCGGCTCGGGCGGCACCGGCGCGGTGAAGGTCCAGTACAAGAACACCGACTCCTCCGCGAGCGACAACCAGATCCGGCTGGGCCTCCAGGTGGTGAACACCGGCAGCGCACCCGTCGACCTGTCGACGGTCAAGGTCCGGTACTGGTTCACCGCGGACGGCGGGCCGAGCACCTTCGGCACGTACTGCGACTACGCCGCACTCGGCTCCTCCACCGTCACGCACACGGTGGCCGCCGTCTCCAGCCCGAAGACCGGTGCCGACCGCTACCTGGAGGTCGGCTTCACCGGCGGTGCGGGCACCCTGGCCGCCGGCGCGTCCACCGGTGAGATCCAGCTGCGGCTCAACAAGAGCGACTGGTCGAACTTCAACGAGAGCAACGACTACAGCCGGGCCACCAACACCTCCTACGCGGACTCCACGAAGGTCGGCGCCTACGTCGCCGGCGCGCTGGCCTGGGGAGTCGAGCCGTAACAGGCGGTCGGCACCACCCCGTGACCGGCCGGAGGGCCGGTCACCCACCCACTCCCGATGGCGGGTCACACACTCACCCCGCTGAGCCCGCCATCGGGCCGCACCCCCCATGTACCCGTCTGCGGGGAGTTTCCGCAGGCGTACGAGAGGAGCACGGAGCCGCAATGAGTACCAGAGGCACCATCAAGAACCGGCTGCGCAGGAGGCTGGCCGCAGCCTCCGCCCTGGCCATGGGCGCGGCCCTGGCGGTGGCCCTCCCCACCACCGCCGACGCCGCGGCGGCCCGGGTCGACAACCCCTATGTGGGCGCCAAGGCATATGTGAACCCGGACTGGTCCGCCAAGGCGGCGGCAGAGCCGGGCGGGTCTGCCATCGCCGACACGCCGGCCTTCGTCTGGATGGACCGCATCGCGGCCATCGGCGGGACGCCGGGGGCGATGAGCCTGCGCGAGCACCTGGACACCGCCCTCGACCAGGGCGCGAACCTCTTCCAGGTCGTCATCTACGACCTGCCGGGACGCGACTGTGCCGCCCTGGCGTCCAACGGCGAGCTCGGCCCCACGGAGCTCGACCGCTACAAGGACGAGTACATCGACCCGATCTCCGAGATCCTCGCCGACCCGGCGTACGCGAACCTGCGCATCGTCACGATCATCGAGCCCGACTCGCTGCCCAACATCGTCACCAACGCGGGCGGTACGGCCGGTTCGACCGACGCATGCGCGACGATGAAGGCAAACGGCAACTACGAGAAGGGCATCGGCTACGCCCTGCACACCCTGGGCGCCATCCCCAACGTCTACAACTACGTGGACGCGGCGCACCACGGCTGGCTGGGCTGGGACAGCAACATGGTCCCGGCCGGGGTCGAGTTCAAGAAGGCCGCGACGTCCGAGGGTGCCACCGTCGACGATGTCGCCGGCTTCATCGTGAACACGGCCAACTACTCGGCCCTCAAGGAGCCGAACTTCAAGGTCACCGACTCGGTGAACGGCACCACCGTGCGCCAGTCCAAGTGGGTCGACTGGAACTACTACGTCGACGAGCTGTCATTCGCCCAGGCGCTGCGCACCCAGCTGGTGGGCCAGGGCTTCAACTCGAACATCGGCATGCTGATCGACACCGCCCGCAACGGCTGGGGCGGCGCCGACCGGCCCACCTCCGCCGGCCCGCTGACCAGCGTGGACGACTACGTCAACGGCGGCCGCGTCGACCGGCGCATCCACGCCGGCAACTGGTGCAACCAGAGCGGTGCCGGCATCGGTGAGCGTCCCACCACCGCCCCCGAGCCCGGGATCGACGCCTACGTGTGGGCGAAGCCCCCGGGGGAGTCGGACGGCAACAGCCAGCCCGAGGACAATGACGAGGGCAAGGGCTTCGACCGGATGTGCGACCCGACGTACGAGGGCAACGGCCGCAACGGCAACAGCAAGACGGGCGCGCTGCCGAACTCGCCGCTGGCGGGTCACTGGTTCTCCGCGCAGTTCCAGGAGCTGGTGCGCAACGCCTACCCGCCGATCGACGGCGGCGGCGAGAACCCCGGCGGTGGCACCGACACCCAGGCGCCCACCGCGCCCACCGGTCTGACGTCCACGGCGAAGACCAGCAGCAGCGTCTCGCTGTCCTGGTCCGCGTCGAGCGACAACAAGGCGGTGACCGGCTACGACGTGTACCGGGGCTCCGCCAAGGTGGGCTCGACCACCACGACCTCGTACACCGACACGGGTCTGTCGGCCTCGACGGCGTACAGCTACACGGTCAAGGCGAAGGACGCGGCCGGTAACGTCTCGGCGGCCTCCTCGGCCCTCTCCGTCACCACCTCCGCCGGGGGTGGCACCGGAACCGGCTCGCTGAAGGTCCAGTACAAGAACAACGACTCCTCCGCGACCGACAACCAGATCCGGTTCGGTCTCCAGCTGGTCAACACCGGCAGCACGGCGGTGGACCTGTCCACGGTGAAGCTGCGCTACTGGTTCACCCCCGAGTCCGGCTCCTCCACCTTCGGCACCTCGTGCGACTACGCGGTCCTGGGCTGCGGGAAGCTGAGCCTGGCGGTGAAGACGAACGGTTCGGCGGCGGGTGCCAGCCACTACCTGGAGGTCTCCTTCGGCAGCGGCAGCCTCGCGGCAGGCGCCTCCACCGGTGAGATGCAGTTGCGGCTGAACAAGAGCGACTGGTCCAACTTCAACGAGGCGGACGACTACAGTCACGGCACGGGCACCTCGTTCGCCGACGCTTCGAAGGTCGGCGTGTACACGGCAGGTGCGCTCTCCTGGGGCACCGCTCCCTGAAACACCCACTGGATGATCCGGTGACCGCGTCCGGCCCCGCCACCTGTGTGGCGGGGCCGGACCGCTTTCCCGCACAGCGACCGAGCCTCTTTACGTACAGATGAGCGACGGGTTTTTGTTATGGTCCCCGCCGGGCCGCATCTCCCAGGTGTGCGTGAAGCCAGAACAGGACTCCGGAAGAGTGAGCACAGCATGGGCCAGGACCGCGAACGGGCGTTGATCAAGGCGGCGAGAGCCGGGGACGCCCGCGCCAAGGACCACCTTGTCGCGTCCTGTCTGCCGCTGCTCTACAACATCGTCGGCCGCGCGCTGAACGGGCACGCGGACGTGGACGACGTCGTGCAGGAGACGGTCCTGCGCATGCTGCGGGCGCTGCCGGGCCTGCGGCATCCGGAGAGCTTCCGCTCCTGGCTGGTGGCCATCGCGATGAACGAGATACGCGGGCACTGGCGCGACCGGCAGACCGCGGCGATACCCGTGGAACCCATGACACACGGCCAGGACCGGGTCGACCCGGCTGCCGACTTCGTCGATGTGACCATCCTGCGGCTCGGTCTTTCGGGGCAGCGCCGGCAGGTCGCGGAGGCGACCCGGTGGGTGGACGAGGACGACCGGGCGCTGCTCTCCCTGTGGTGGCTGGAGGCGGCGGGCGAGCTGACGCGGGCCGAGGTGGCCGCCGCGATGAACCTGTCCCCCGAGCACACCGCAGTACGCGTGCAGCGGATGAAGGCGCAGCTGGACACCGCCCGGGTGGTGGTGGGTGCGCTGGCCGCGCAGCCGAGGTGCGTGCTCCTCGACGACATCCTCATCGGATGGGACGGGGCGCCCTCGCCGCTGTGGCGCAAGCGCATCGCACGGCACGCGCGCGGCTGCACCGTCTGCTCCGGCTTCGGCTCGGGGCTCGTCCCGGCCGAGGGCCTGCTGGTGGGGCTGGCGCTGGTGCCGCTCGCGGCCGTCGCGGCGGGCCAGGCGCCGCGGCTGACCGAGGTCGCCGCCACAATGCCCCTGTCCGCGTCCGGCCGCCCCGGCCGGGCGGCGCTGCGACGGGGCCAGGCGCAGCGCCGCCGCCGGCGCAACGCCGTGGTGGCGTCCGTCATCGCGGTGGGCGTCCTGGGCACCGGCGGCGCCGTCGTCCATCTGTCGACGGGTGACAGCGACGACGAGGTCTCCGTGGCGACCGCCCCCGAGGCCTCCGGTCCCCCCACCGCCGCCGCGTCGGGCGACACCTCCGGCTCCCCGACGCCGTCCGCATCCCCCTCGCACTCCGCAGGCAGGAGCGCGAGCCCGAAGGCCACGAAGACGAAGGCCGCTCCGAAGCCGAAGAAGACCGCGCCCGCGAGCAAGCACCCGTCGGCGCCGAAGTCGGCCCCGGCGACCCGGCCGGCCCCGGCACAGCCCACGCCGAGCGCGTCGTCGGACGCGGACCAGGTCCTGGCGCTCGTCAACACCGAGCGGGCCAAGGAGGGCTGCGGTCCGGTGACCGGCAACGATCAGCTGACGACCGCCGCGCAGCGGCACTCCGAGGACATGGCCGCGCACGACTACTTCTCGCACACCTCGCAGGACGGGTCGGGTCCGGGCGAGCGGATCACGGCCGCCGGCTACCGGTGGAGCACGTACGGCGAGAACATCGCCAAGGGCCAGCGCACGCCCGCCGACGTCATGAACTCCTGGATGAACAGCCCCGGCCACCGGGCGAACATCCTGAACTGCTCCTTCAAGGAGCTGGGCGTGGGCATCCAGGACAGCCCCGGCGGCATCGTCTGGACGCAGGACTTCGGCGCGGCCATGTGAGGGAACGGCCGTGTGAGGGGCCGTCCGGCTTCCCGTCCTGAGTGCGGGGTACATGTCACAGCGGGCTACGATCGACCGCCGGGAAGGAGCGGACCGCCCGCACGGCGATGCAATGACCCGCTGATCCCGCACACCGGGGAGACACCGTGTTCTACTACGTCCTCAAGTACGTCGTTCTCGGGCCGGTGCTGCGGCTGCTGTTCCGGCCGGTCATCGAGGGTGCGGAGCACATTCCGGACGACGGCGCCGCGATCGTCGCCAGCAATCACCTGTCGTTCTCCGACCACTTCCTGATGCCCGCGATCATCAAGCGGCGCATCACCTTCCTCGCCAAGGCCGAGTACTTCACCGGCCCGGGGCTGAAGGGCCGGCTGACCGCCGCCTTCTTCCGCAGCGCCGGCCAGATCCCGGTGGACCGGTCGGGCAAGGAGGCCGGGCAGGCCGCGATCCGCGAGGGCCTCGGCGTGCTGGGCCGGGGCGAGCTGCTGGGCATCTACCCGGAGGGAACCCGCTCGCACGACGGGCGGCTCTACAAGGGCAAGGTCGGGGTCGCGGTCATGGCCATCCGGGCGCAGGTGCCGGTGGTGCCGTGCGCCATGGTCGGCACCTTCGAGATCCAGCCGCCCGGCAGGCGCCTCCCCCGTATCAAGCCGGTCACCATCCGCTTCGGTGAACCGCTGGACTTCTCTCGCTACGAGGGCCTGGAGAACGAGAAGGCGGCCATCCGCGCGGTGACCGACGAGATCATGTACGCGATCCTCCGCCTCTCCGGTCAGGAGTACGTCGACGAGTACGCCGTGAAGGTCAAGCAGGCGGCCGAGGAGAAGCAGCCTGGCCGGTTCCCGAAGCTGCGACGCTGAGAGCGGATTCGCGAGCGGTGAAACTGCCTGGTCAGCGCCTTGTTCCTGCCCTAGCGTGCGGAGCGTGAACAAAGGACACGCATGGGTACTGGGAGCGACGGGACAGATAGGGCGGGCCGCCGTGCGCGCGCTGTCGGAGGACGGCTGGGAGGTGACGGCGGCCTCGCGCGGCGGTGGCCGCGACGAGACGTGGGACGAGGGGGTCCGGGCGGTCGCCCTGAACCGCGACGAGGAGGGCGCGCTGGCATCGGCGCTCGGCCCCGGATGCGACGTCCTGGTGGACATGGTGGCGTACGGGCGGCAGCACGCCCGGCAACTGACCGCTCTCGCGGACCGGATCGGTTCGGCGGTGGTGGTCTCCAGCGGCGCGGTGTACGAGGACGAGAAGGGCCACAGCTTCGACACGCAGGGCGAGCCGGGCGGGGCGCCCCGCTATCCGGTGCCGATCCCGGAGTCGCTGGACACCGTGGCGCCGGGCGAGGCCACCTACGCGACGCGCAAGATCCAGCTGGAACGCGACCTCCTCGAGGCCGGGGACGCGCTGCCCACCACGCTGCTCCGGGCGGGCGCGGTGCACGGCCCGCACTGCCGGTCACCGCGTGAGCTGTATTTCGTCAAGCGGGCGCTGGACGGCCGGACCCGTCGCGTACTGGCGTACGGCGGGGCGTCCCGCTTCCACCCGGTCCACTCGGCGAACATGGCCGAGCTGATCCGGCTGGCCGCCGCCCGGCCCGGTTCCCGGGTGCTGAACGCCGCCGATCCGCAGGCGCCGACGGTCGCGGAGATCGGCGAGGCGGTGGACGCGGTGCTGGGCCGGAGCACGGAAACGGTGCTGATGCCCGGCGAGCCGTCCCCCGATGACGTCGGCTCGACGCCCTGGAGCGCGCCGCACTCCATCGTCTTCGACATGTCGGCGGCCGAGCGGGAACTCGGCTACCGGCCCGTGACGGGGTACGCCGAGTCGCTGCCGGAGACCGTCGAGTGGATCACCGGGCAGCTCGCGGGACGGGACTGGCGGGACGCGTACCCGGCCATGCTGCGGTCGTACGGCACGAGCCTGTTCGACTACGCGGCGGAGGACGCCTGGCTGGCGGAGCACGACCGGAAGGGGTGAGGCCGGGCGGGGTCAGCCCGCCTTCACCGCGTCCATCGACATCAGCCCGCGCAGGCCGTTCTCCAGGACCTCCGGGCCGGTGTCGCCGAACATGGCGAGCTGGGCGATGAACCCCTGGGCCGTCGCGATCAGGGCTCTGGCGACGTGCTCGTCGGGCACTTCGGCCCGGAGCACACCGGCCTCCCGGTACAGCCCGACCAGCTCGGTCCAGGCCCCGCGCAGCCCGCCGAACGCCTCGGTGAGGGTGGCCGCCAGCCGCTCGCTGCGCAGGGTCTCGGACCACACCTGGATGATCAGCCCCGCGTACGGCCGGGGCTCGAGCCCCCGCCCCGATTCCAGGCCGTTCCCGAACAGGGACCGCGCCACCCGGCCGATGAGAACGTCCGGTGCGGGGACGGGGGTGTCCCGCGCCGCCCCCTCGAAGGCCCGGCGCACTCCGTCGACCGCCTCGGTGGCGATGGCCGCGATCAGGTCCTCCTTGCCGCTGAAGTAGCGGTAGACGGCGCCCGCCGACAGGCCGACCTCCCCCAGTACATCCTGCATCGAGGTGCCGTGGAATCCGTCGCGGGCGAAGCAGCGCGCGGCGCCGTCGAGGATCTGCCGGCGGCGGGCGTCGAGGTGCTCCTGGGATACGCGTGCCATGCGCCCAAACTAAAACGAACATTCATTCTTGACAAGGAAGCGAGGGCGGGGCGACAGTGACAGAGACATAAAACGAACGATCATTCTCTTTGAATCGAGGTCTGTGCCATGTCCCTCACCCCGAACCGCCGCATGGTGGGGGTCGTCCTGCTGGTGCCGGTGGTGGTGACCCTCGCCCTGTGGGCCTTCGCCTGGCCCGCCGCCCGGACGGCACCGCGCGACCTGCCCATCGGAATCGCCGGATCCGCGCCGGCCGCGGACCAGGTCCAGCAGCGGTTCGAGGAGCACGACGGCGCCTTCGAGATCCACCACTACGCCTCCGAGGCCGCCGCCAGGGAAGCGATCGAGGACCGGACCGTGTACGGCGCGGTCGTCGTCTCCGAGAAGGGCCCCGCGCTCCTGACGGCGAGCGCCGCCGGCCCCGTGGTCGCCCAGCTGCTGCACGAGGCGGTGAGCGCCGGCGCACCGGCCGGCTCCGTCGTCCCGGTCACCGACGTCGTGGCCGCCCCCGCCGCCGACCCCAGGGGCGCGGTGCTCGGCTCCAGCATCATGCCGCTGGCCATCGCAGGCGTCGCCGCCGGTGCGGCCGTGACCCTGCTGCGGGTGCGCGGCGCACGGGGCGGTGCCGCACTGCTCGGCGTGTCCGTCGCGGTGGGGCTCCTCGCCACCGCCGTGACGGACAGCTGGCTCGGCGCCCTCACCGGCGACTGGTGGGCCGAGGCCGGGAGCATCGCCCTGACCGTACTCGCCATCGGCGCGCCGGTGGCGGGGCTCGCCGCCCTGATCGGGACACCGGGCATCGGCCTCGGCGCCCTGCTCATGGTGTTCCTGGGCAACCCGTTCTCCGGAGTGACCAGCGCGCCCGAGCTGCTGCCCCGGCCGGTCGGCACGCTCGGCCAGCTGCTGCCGCCGGGGGCCGGCGGGTCACTGCTGCGGTCGGTGGCGTTCTTCGACGGCGCGACGGCGGGCGGCGCGGCCCTGACGCTCTCCGTGTGGGCGGTGCTCGGACTCGCCGCCGTACTCGCCGGCGGCCGCCGCAGGACCACGATGGAGGGCGCCTCGCCGGCCCCGGCCGCGCGGGAGCCCGCACTGGCGGGCTGATCCGCTCGCACACCACGGCAAGGCGCCCCCGCCCCTGCGGGCGGGGGCGCCTTGCCGTGTGCGGAGGTCAGTCGTCCCGGCCGTGGTGCCCGCGGTGCTCAGCCGCGATGCCGAAGCGCTGCCGTTCGCCCGGAGCGGACGCCCCGGAGTCGATCGAGGAGACCGAGCTGATCACGTGCTCCTGCTCCGCCGCCTCCTCCTTCTCGAGTCGTTCGAGGTCAGCGGCCGACACGAGGGCGACGAGCGGTTTTCCGTGCCGCGTGACGACCACGCGCTCGCCGCCGTAGACGACGCGGTTGATCAGTTCGGCGAGTTCAGCACGGGCTTGCGTCACCGGAATCTCGTAAGCCATGCTCCCATCATAACCTTCTGTACGTCCTGTACATTTTTTACGGAAGCGTGTGCGGGTGCTCCGCTGCGCCCGCGCCACCGGAGGAGAGGCACAGCCGTGTACCGTCCCGCCGCCCGTCACGTCCTGCCCGAGTTCACCGAGCGCACCTCCCGGGGGACCCGCACCCTCGACCCGTACTCCAAGCTGCTGGCCGAGCGCGTCGTCTTCCTCGGCACGGACCTCGACGACACCGCCGCCAACGATCTGGTCGCGCAGCTGATGTATCTGGAGCACGACGCACCGGACCGGCCCGTCTCGCTGTACATCAACTCGCCGGGCGGCTCGTACGGGGCGATGACGACCCTCTACGACACGATGGCCTTCCTCAGCTGCGAGGTGGAGACCTACTGCCTCGGCCGGGCTGGGGCCGGCGCGGCGGTCCTGCTCGCCGCGGGCGCGCCGGGCCGACGGCACATGCTGCCGGGCGCCAAGGTGGTCGTGAGCCAGCCCGCGCTCGACGAGCCCCTGCGGGGGCAGCCGTCCGACCTGGAGATCGAGGCGCGCGAACTGGCCCGGATGCGCGAGACGATGACCGGCATGCTGGCCCGGCACACCGGCCGCTCCGCCGAGCAGGTCTCCGAGGACACCGAACGCGACCTCGTCCTCGACGCGGAGGGCGCGCTGGCGTACGGGATCGTCGACCACATCGTGCGGGACCGGGTCCCGGTGCCGCCGCACTCCGAGCGGTGAACCGGGGATGCAGCCACCGGAGTTCTCGCCGCTGCCCGCCCTGACGGGGGCCGAGTGCGAGTTCATCGACCGCTATCTGCATGTCCTCGACGAGCTGGGCCGGATCAACCCGGCCCGCGGTGACGACACGTACACCGCCCTGCGAGCCGCCCAGGCGCTCGCCTCGCACGCGGCGGCCCTGAGGGACGCGCTCGCGCTGATGCACCGGCGCGGCGAAACACGCATCCACAGCACCACGTTGACCCGGGCGCTGCGGACGCTGGACGGGGAGCGGCGGGCGGCCCGAGTCACCCTGCCGCCCGCTCCGCCGAGTTGACGGAGCGGATCGCGCCGACACGCCCGACGGGCGAACGGGTTTTCTTCGCTCGTTCGGCGTAGGCGTTCCCCCTCACGAGCGACGGCCCGATTTGCCTTTTCCTGATGCGCGCGGGGTGGATTCCTTCGCGACACCGCTGGTACGGCCACGGCCGCGGGAGGCGGGCGAACAGCCGGAAAGCCCCCTGTCCACCTGAACGGACCATCCGTGACGATCTTCACTTATGGCTGTTTCGCCTCGGAAAACGGGCCCGAGGTGAGTCAAGATCCGTGGGACGACAAGCCCCCGCCACCGCGGCGGGGCGGTCCGGGCGGACGCCGAGTCCTGCCGCCGTCCGGATGACTGGTCGACAGGAGTGGATCGGCAGGAGTGGAGGACCCGAGCACTACGGGACCGCCGGATCTCCGGTTGTCCCTCGGGGTGAAGCCGCCGAGCGCGGCCGGGCAACTTCGCCAGCCCGAACCCGACAGGTCATCCTTCACAGGCGGCTGACGAAGGGTTGCGCATGAGTGCGCAGGTTCAGGTCCCGTCTCTGCTCGCCCGAGCCACCACGGCCTCGGTCATGACTCTCGCCGCCGTCGGCGGCACGCTGTTCGTCCCCGGTGCCGCGTCCGAGGCGCAGGCGGCGGGCCATGCGATGAAGGCTCTGAAGATCGCAGCGTCGAAGAAGGGGGCGCCCTATCGCTGGGGTGCCACCGGGCCCGGCAGTTTCGACTGTTCGGGCCTGACGCTCTACTCGTTCAAGAAGGCCGGCAAGAAACTCCCCCGGACGGCCCAGCAGCAGTACAACAGGACCAGGCACATCTCGGCGTCCAAGCGGCAACGAGGTGACCTGGTCTTCTTCCATGCCGGGCGCAGCGTCTACCACGTGGGCATCTACGCCGGCAGTGGGAAGATCTGGCACTCGCCGAAGACCGGTGCCGTGGTCCGCCTGGAGAAGATCTGGACCAGGAGCGTCTACTACGGCCGGGTCGGCTGACGCCGGCGGGGCGGGCGTGCCCGGCCTCAGGGCTGGACGGGGACCTGCCACGGGAGTTCCACCCAGACGGTCTTGCCCCCGTCGGCGGTGGGTGTGACGGTCAGCCGGCCGCCGTGCTCCTTGGCCAGCGAGCGGATGATGACCATGCCGCGCCCGTTGTCCTGCTGGACGGCGGCGGGCAGCCGCTGGGGCCGGCGGGGATGGCTGTCCGTCACGCCGAGGCGCAGCCGCTCCTCCCGCTCCAGCCGCAGGTCGATGGTGAAGGTGGGTGACTGGCCGAAGGTGTGCAGAACGGCGTTGGTGGCCAGCTCCGAGATGATCAGCCGCAGGGAGTCGGCGGCCTCCGCGTCGTCGGGCATGCCCCACTCGGCCAGTACCCGGGCCACGTATCTCCGGGCCGCGGAGACCGAGACCGGCTCGCTCGGCAGAGTGACACGTGCTTCTTGATGGTCTGCCATGGCGAGCCGTCCCTTTCCCACCCAGTACCGGCCCGGCAAGCCGTCCGGTCGCGCTTCGCGCCAGATTGCCACCGATGCTGCCCCGCGCGGGGGCGATCGGCCAAGATATGCATATATCTGTCGCTCAAACCGGTGAACTCTTCCCGCAAGGCCTCCCGCCGGAGCCACACTGTCCCCTCGTCAGGCAGCGGGAGGGAGCCATCAGATGCAGCACGGTCCTGCGGTGCGGCGCCGCAAGCTCGGGGAGGAGCTGCGGAGTCTGCGCCACGCGTCGGGTCTCACGAGCCGGGAGGCCGCGGGACTGCTCGGCTGGCACCAGTCGAAGGTGAGCAGAATCGAGACAGGTGTCAGCGGGGTGCGGCCGGATGACGTGAACCGGCTGCTGGACGCGTACGGCATGGACGATCCGAAGCTGCGCGAGGTCCTGGGCGCGCTCGCCGGATCGGCGGGCGGGGGCGGCGCCGGGTGGTGGCACGCGTACCGCGGTCTCATCCCGCCGCAGTACCGCGACTTCATCAGCCTGGAGTCGCAGGCGCGCACCGCCCGCACCCTGGAGACCTCCGTGGTACCGGGCCTGTTGCAGACGGCCGACTACGCCCGCGCGGTGACCCGGGCCACCCTCGACGGGCTGCCGTCCGGTCAGCTGGACTCCCTGGTGGAGGTACGGCTGACCCGGCAGGGCGTGCTGCGGAACGACCCGCCGCTGCGCCTGAGCGCGGTGCTCGACGAGGCGGTGCTACGCCGGGAGGTGGGTGGCCGAAGAGTGATGCGGGAACAGCTGCGCCATCTCGCGCGGGTGGCCCAACTTCCCCACGTGCAAATCCAGTTACTTCCGTTCTCGGTCGGCGGGTATGTGAGCCTCACCAGTCCTTTCGTCATCTTCTCCTTTCCGACCGCTTCTGATCTTGACGTGGTCGTACTTGACCACTTGACGAGTAGCCTCTATCTGGAACGGAAAGAAGACCTTGCGGCGTACAGCTCGGCCTTCCGGACCCTCCAGACGCACGCGCTGTCGCCGGAGCACACGCTGGACCTGATCGCCGCGATCGACCGCGACGATCGGTGACCCCCCACCGCCCGGAGGAAGCGTCATGCCCGATCGCCTCGCCCAGCACGTCTTACGGTGGCGGCGCAGCAGCCGCAGCACAGGGATGAACAACTGCGTGGAGACCGCTCCGTTCGAGAGCGGACGGCTGCTGGCCGTGCGCGACTCCAAGGACGTGGCCAGGACACCCCTGGAGTTCTCCACCCCGGCCTGGACGTCCTTCGTCTCCGGCCTGAAACGCTGAACCGGACCGCGCCTCAGTCCCGGGGCGCGGTCTGCCGCACCGTCGCCACCGCCCGCGCGATCTGTCCGTCCGTCAGGTCGGCGCGGGCGGTGAGCCGCAGCCGCGAGATGCCGTCGGGAACGGACGGCGGGCGGAAGCAGCCGACCGCCATCCCGGCCGCCCTGCAGTCGGCGGCCCACCGGACGGCGGCGTCGGGCGAGGGCGCCCGGACCGAGACGACGGCCGCGTCGGGCCGCACGGCGGTCAGACCGGCCGCCGTCAGCCCCTCGTACAGCGCGGTGGCGACCGTACGCGCCCGGAGCGCGCGCTCCGGTTCCCGGCGCAGCAGCCGCAGTCCGCCCAGGGCCGCGCCGACGGCCGCCGGGGCGAGCCCGGTGTCGAAGATGAACGTACGGGCGGTGTTGACCAGGTGGTCGATGACCCGGGCGGGGCCCAGGACCGCGCCGCCCTGGCTGCCCAGCGACTTGGAGAGGGTGAGCGTGGCGACGACGTCCTCGTCGCCCGCGAGTCCCGCCGCGGCGAGCGCGCCGCGTCCGCCGTCGCCGAGGACGCCGAGCCCGTGCGCGTCGTCCACCAGGAGCGCGGCGTCCTCCGCCCGGCAGACGGCGGCCAGCCGGTCCAGCGGCGCGGCGTCGCCGTCGACGGAGAAGACCGAGTCGGTGACGGCCAGCTTCCGGCCGGGGTGCCCGCCGAGCGTCTTGCGGAGGGCTTCGGGGTCGGCGTGCGGGACGACGGCTGTCTCGGCCCGGGAGAGCCGGCAGCCGTCGACGATGGAGGCGTGGTTGCCCGCGTCCGACGCGATGAGGGAGCCGCGTCCGGTGAGTGCGGTGAGGGCCGCGAGGTTGGCGGCGTAACCGGAGGAGAGGACGAGAGCGGCCTCGAAGCCGCAGAACGCGGCGAGTTCGCGTTCGAGTTCCGCGTGAAGCGCGGTCGAGCCCGTGACGAGACGGGAGCCAGTCGATCCGCCGCCCCAGCGGCGTGCCGCGTCCGCCGCGGCGGAGGTGATCTCGGGGTGCCGGGTCAGGCCGAGGTAGTCGTTGCTCGCGAGATCCAGCAGCTCCGCGTCGGCGTCCCGGGGCCGCAGCCTGCGGACCAGCCCCGCGTCCGCGCGCCGGCGGGCCTCGTCGTCGATCCAGTCGAACGGGGTGGCGGGCATGGGCGTCCCTCTTGTAGGCAGTTCACAGACCCTAACCGCGCTCACGACGAGACACGGTGTGGCAATGCACACACCCCCCGTGAGCTCTGTTGTCCGGTTCCTCCTTGGCTACGGGCGGTGCCGTGCGTCAGGATCGTCGCCATGGACCTCCTGAACACGCTGGTGGACAAGGGGCTGCGGCGCGAGCTGCCGACCCGTGAAGAAGCGCTCGCCGTACTGGCGACCCCGGACGACGAACTGCTCGACGTGGTGGCCGCGGCCGGCAAGGTGCGCCGTCAGTGGTTCGGGCGGCGGGTGAAGCTGAACTATCTGGTCAATCTGAAGTCCGGGCTCTGCCCCGAGGACTGCTCGTACTGTTCGCAGCGGCTCGGCTCCAAGGCCGAGATCCTCAAGTACACCTGGCTGAAGCCCGACGAGGCGTCGAAGGCGGCGGCCGCGGGGGTGGCCGGGGGCGCCAAGCGCGTCTGCCTGGTGGCCAGCGGCCGGGGCCCGACGGACCGGGACGTCGACCGGGTCTCGAAGACCATCGAGGCCATCAAGGAGCAGAACGAGGGCGTCGAGGTGTGCGCCTGCCTCGGTCTGCTCTCCGAGGGGCAGGCCGACCGGCTGCGCTCGGCGGGCGCCGACGCGTACAACCACAACCTCAACACGTCCGAGGGGACGTACGGGGAGATCACCACCACCCACACCTACGCCGACCGTGTGGACACGGTGCACCAGGCGCAGGCCGCCGGTCTCTCCGCGTGCTCGGGGCTGATCGCGGGCATGGGCGAGAGCGACGGCGACCTGGTCGACGTGGTCTTCTCGCTGCGCGAGCTGGACCCGGACTCGGTGCCGGTCAACTTCCTGATCCCGTTCGAGGGGACCCCGCTCGCCAAGGAGTGGAACCTGACGCCGCAGCGCTGCCTGCGCATCCTGGCGATGGTGCGGTTCGTCTGCCCGGACGTCGAGGTGCGGCTCGCGGGCGGGCGCGAGGTCCATCTGCGTTCGATGCAGCCGCTCGCCCTCAACCTGGTCAACTCGATCTTCCTGGGCGACTATCTGACCAGCGAGGGCCAGGCGGGCCAGGCGGACCTGGACATGATCGCGGACGCCGGCTTCGAGGTGGAGGGTGCGGGTACGACGACGCTCCCCCGGCACCGCGCGGACGTGGCGGCCGGCTGCGGCTCGCACGCCGGTGATGCGGCATCGGAGTCGGGAGGCTGCGGTTCGCACGGAGGTGGCTGCGGCCCCTGCGGCGAGGCGCCGTCGGCGGAGGCCGAGACCGTCGCCGCCGCTGCGGAGGCTTCGGAGCCGCAGGTTCCGGGTGCCCGTACGGATCTGGTAGCGGTCCGCCGCCGCGGCGCGGGCACGGATCTCGCTCCCAATGCCTGAGCCGCTCTCCCCCGCCGTACTCCGGGACCTGGACCGGACGCACGTCTGGCACCCCTACGGCCCGATGCCGGGCCGGCAGGAGCCGCTGATCGTGGAGTCCGCGTCCGGGGTCCGGCTGCGGCTCGCCGAACCCGCCCACGGGCAGCACGAGTTGGTCGACGGGATGTCGTCCTGGTGGTCCGCCGTGCACGGCTACAACCACCCGGTGCTGAACGAGGCGGCGCGCGGTCAGCTGGACCGGATGAGCCATGTGATGTTCGGCGGGCTCACGCACGAGCCCGCCGTGCGGCTGGCTGCCCGGCTGGTGGAGATCACCCCGGAGCCGCTGCGCCACGTCTTCCTCGCCGACTCGGGCTCCGTGTCGGTCGAGGTGGCCGTGAAGATGTGCCTGCAGTACTGGCGCTCGGCCGGGCGGCCGGCCAAGAAGCGGCTGCTGACCTGGCGCGGCGGGTACCACGGGGACACCTGGCAGCCCATGTCGGTGTGCGACCCCGAGGGCGGGATGCACGAGCTGTGGTCGGGCGCACTGCCGCGTCAGGTCTTCGCCGACGAACCGCCCGCCGGATACGACGCCGAGCCCGACCCCGCGTACGCGGCACACCTGCACGAGCTGATCGAACGGCACGCGGACGAGCTGGCGGCCGTGATCGTGGAGCCGGTGGTCCAGGGCGCCGGGGGGATGCGCTTCCACTCCCCCGGCTATCTGCGGGTGCTGCGCGAGGCGTGCGACGCGTACGGCGTGCTGCTCGTGTTCGACGAGATCGCCACGGGCTTCGGCCGTACGGGACAGCTCTTCGCCGCCGGCCACGCGGGGGTCTCCCCGGACGTGATGTGCGTGGGCAAGGCGCTGACCGGCGGCTATCTGACCATGGCGGCGACGCTGTGCACGAGCGAGGTGGCCGAGGGCATCTCGCGCGGCGAGGTGCCGGTGCTCGCCCACGGCCCGACGTTCATGGGCAATCCGCTCGCCGCCGCGGTGGCCTGCGCCTCCATCGACCTGCTGCTCGGCCAGGACTGGGCGCAGGAGGTCAAGCGCATCGAGGCCGGGCTGACCGAGGGGCTGGCTGGGGCGCGGGCGCTGCCCGGGGTCCGCGATGTGCGGGTCCTCGGCGCGATCGGCGTGGTGCAGCTGGACCACGAGGTGGACATGGCGGCGGCGACAGCGGCGGCGGTGCGCGAAGGGGTGTGGCTGCGGCCGTTCCGCGACCTCGTCTACACCATGCCGCCGTATGTGACCGGTGACGACGACGTGGCACGGATCTGCCGCGCCGTGTGCGCTGCGGCGCGGGAGGGCTGAGACATGGGCGTTCTGGTGGTGACGGGCACCGGCACGGAAATCGGCAAGACGATCGTGACGGCCGCCGTGGCGGCGGCCGCCGCGCACCGTCGGGTGGCGGTGCTCAAGCCGGCCCAGACCGGTCTGGAGCCGGGCGAGCCGGGCGACGCGGCCGAGGTGGCGCGGCTGGCGGGCACGCATGTGACGGCGGTCGAACTGGCGCGTTTCCCCGAGCCGTTGGCGCCCGCGACGGCGGCACGGCGGGCCGGAATGGAGCCGGTACGCCCGTACGAGATCGCCGAGGCGGCGGCGAAGCTGGCCGCCGACCACGACCTGGTCCTGGTCGAGGGCGCGGGCGGGCTGCTCGTACGGTTCGACGACGAGGGCGCGACCCTGGCGGACGCGGCCCGGCTGCTGGCGGCCCCGGTCCTGGTGGTGGCCCCGGCCGGTCTGGGCACGCTGAACTCCACGGCGCTGACGGCGGAGGCGCTGCGGGCCCGGGAACTCGACTGCCCGGGCGTGGTCATCGGCAGCATGCCGGGCGCGCCGGACCTGGCGGAGCGCTGCAATGTGGCGGACCTGCCGGTGGCCGCGGGGGCCCCGCTGCTCGGCATCGTTCCCGAAGGTGCGGGGTCGCTCGCACCGGCGGATTTCCGTGCGCGGGCGGCGGACTGGCTGGCGGAACCGCTGGGCGGGCACAGGCCGCTGGGCTGAGCGGAGCGCATGCCGGGGGCCGCGGTGTCCGGCGGGGCGCCATGGTCTCGGGCGTCCCCGTCCGGCTCGGCCGCGGGACCCCCGGCTCGTGCTCCTTCGCCGCCCGGCTACGTCGCCCGTAACGGGGCAGAATCGAAGGTGCCGGACCTTTGCCTTTCCCGGCCGCTCGGGCCGCGCGGGGCGTACGCCGCCGCCGGCGCGGGCGATCCGGTCCTTCGAGGAGGTCGCCATGCGGCTGCGGAGTACGAGAACCCCCAGGGACGCGGTGCACCACCCCGTCTTCGCGCGCTGCTACGCCCGGATGAGCGTGGCCGCCGAGTCCGCCGCCGGTCTGGCGGCGATCCGGGCGGAGCTGCTGGCCGGGCTCACCGGGCGGGTCATCGAGATCGGCGTCGGCAACGGCCTGAACTTCGCCCACTACCCGCCCCCGGTGTCGGAGGTGGTGGCGATCGAACCCGAGCGCACGCTGCGCCGCCTGGCCGTGCGCTCGGCGCTGCGGGCGGGCATCCCGGTGGATGTGGTGCCGGGGACGGCGGAGGCGCTGCCGGTGAAGAGCGAGGCCTTCGACGGGGCGGTGGCCTCGCTGGTGCTGTGCACCGTGAGGGACGTGGAGCGGTCGCTCGCGGAGATCCGGCGGGTACTGCGCCCGGGTGCCGAGCTGCGGTTCTTCGAGCACGTCCGGGCGGACGAGCGGGCCATGGCGGCGACCCAGCGCGCCCTGGACCGTACCTTCTGGCCCTGGGTGGCCGGGGGCTGTCACACCTCGCGCGACACGCTCGCAGCGATCACGGCGGCCGGCTTCACGGTGGAGTCGTACCGGCGGGTCAACCTGCCTGAGGGGGGCATCCGGCTGCCCACCTCGTCCTGCGTGCTGGGCGTGGCACGCGGACCTGTCGTGACGACACGGCGGTAGGCCACACCCTCGCTCACAGACTCCACTGGCGCAGTTCGTCGGCGATGGCCCGGACATCGGCCTCGCCCTGTTTCACCAGCAGGGCCAGATCCCGCACCTGCTCGGGCGACGTGATGACCTTGAGTCCGGACGCCACCAGATAGCCGTAGGCGACGGCGGAGGCGAACATGGCGTTGGAACGTTCCAGTGCCGGGACGTGCAGCAGCAGTTGCAGCAGGGCCGCGGCCCTGGAGTGCGGATCGCTGTAGACGGGGCTGCCGAAGATCTCCGCCTCGTGGCGCGCGACGGCCGCGACCAGGGCGCCCCAGTCGGTCACCTGCGGGTCGCCGGGCGTCTTGTGCTCCGCGACCATGAGCAGCCAGGAGAGTTGGATCCGGAGGTTCAACGGGTGCCTTTGCCCTCCGTGCCGAACTCCTCGGCGAACACCGATTCGTACTGCTTCATGAAGTCCGCCGCGGCCTCGACGAAGGTGTGTCCCACCTCGCCCGCGTCCTGTTTGACGAGCTCCTCTATGTAGCGGTTCACGCTCATCCCCCTCTGGAGCGCGCGTTGCCTCGCGGCCTCCGCGGTGGCCTCGTCCACTCGAACGTTCAGCTGTGTCTTGGGCACCCCCTCACGCTAGCGCGCAATCGCTAGCACCGGCAAGAGGAGGGACGCGGGCGGGAGTCCGGCGGCCGCCGCGCGCCCGTCCCGCCGGGATGTCGCGGACCTATTCCGCACCCCGGCCCCCCAGTGCTCGAACACGTGGTCATAATTCCTGCTCAGGTAGCCGAAGTCACCGCAGTCGGCCACGTCTCGGCGCCGCAGGTGCGCCAACCGACCAGATCTCGCGACGACTCATGGAGTGACATTGAGTACGACGACGTTCCGTTCCCGCATCACCGCCCGGCTCGGACGCAGCTACCTGGCCCGGATCCAGAAGCACGGACTCGGGTCCTCCACCATCAAGCTCCTCCCCGAGCAGCTGTTGATGCCGCTGCGCAGGGAAGGGCTCGACCCGGTGCGGCAGCTCGCCGACGTCAGGGCGAGCTCGCCGGTGACCAGGGTGGCCCTGCCGTTCGGCATGGACGCCTGGGTGGTCACCGGCTACGAGGAGTCGAAGGCCGTGCTCGGCTCCACCGAGGGCTTCAGCACCGACTTCGCCCATCTCGCGGGCAACGCGGGCATAGTCGCCGAACACAGCCCCGGCGGGCTGGGCTTCAGCGATCCGCCGGTGCACACGCGGCTGCGTCGCATCCTGACCCCGGAGTTCACGATGCGCCGGCTGCGCCGCCTGACGCCGAGGATCGACGCCATCGTCGCGGAGCGCCTGGACGCGATGGCCGCCGCGCCGGGACCGGTCGACCTGGTGCACGCCTTCGCGCTGCCCGTGCCGTCCCTGACCATCTGCGAACTGCTCGGGGTTCCGTACGAGGACCGCGACGACTTCCAGAAGCTGGCCATGGACCGCTTCGACCTGTTCGCCGGGACGACCGCGCCGTTCGGCGCCATGTCCGCGTCGCTCGACTACTTCCGGGGCGTCGTCCGGGCCCAGCGGCGCGACCCCGGCGACGGCCTGCTCGGCATGATCGTGCGGGAGCACGGGGACAGCGTCGACGACGAGGAACTGGCGGGCCTGGCCGACGGGGTGCTCACCGGCGGGTTCGAGACGACCGCCAGCACGATCGCGCTCGGCGCCCTCGTCCTGCTGCGGAACCCGGAGGTGGCGGCGCGGCTGCGTACGGACGACGGCGTGACGGCGCCCTTCGCGGAGGAGGTGCTGCGCTACCTCTCCGCCGTGCAGATCGCCTTCCCCCGGTTCGCCCGCGAGGACATCGAGATCGCCGGGGTGGTCATCCCGCGCGGCGACATGGTGCTCTGCTCGCTGAGCGGGGCCAACCGGGACCCGGCGTACGTCACGGACGACGGGCGTTTCGATGTGGACCGGGTCACTCCGGCCGGCCACCTCGCCTTCGGGCACGGCATCCACCGCTGCATCGGCGCGGAGCTGGCCCGGATGGAGCTGCGTTCCGCCTTTCCGGCCCTGGTCAGGCGGTTTCCCGAGATGCGGCTCGCCGCCCAGCCGCAGGACCTGGCCTTCCGCAAGCTGTCGATCGTCTACGGCATCGACGCCCTGCCGGTACGGCTGCGCTGAGCCGGCCCGTACCAGCCGCGAGCCGTCCTGTACGGCGTCGAGCCGCCCCCGTACCGGGCGGGAATCCGCTCGCACAGGAAAACGATCATCTGATTGGCTCACCGCATGAGTGATCTCGACATACGCCGCGCAGTCCCGTCCGACATCGACGCCGTGCTGGCGTTCTGGCGCACGGCGGCGGAAGGCACGAGCATCAGCGACGACCACGAGGGCGTGGCTCTGCTCATCACCCGCGATCCCGGCGCGCTGCTGCTCGCGGAGCGGAGGGGCACGCTCGTGGGGACGGTCATCGCGGGCTTCGACGGCTGGCGGTGCTCCGCCTACCGGCTGGCCGTGCATCCGGACCACCGGCGCCAGGGCATCGCGACCGCCTTGCTGGAGGCGGCGGAGCAGCGCTTCACCGAGCTGGGCGGCCGACGGGTGGACGCCATGGTCCTGGAGGAGAACGCGCGCGCCCACCACACCTGGCAGGCGGCCGGCTACGACCGCGAGAACCACTGGCGGCGATGGGTGAAGCCACTCGGGGGCGGGAACAGGGGCAGGTGACCGAGAAGTACGCCACTTTGCCGATCCTTTACTATGAGGGTTCAGTCCTTCCCTTCCGACGAGAGGTGTGAGCGTCCGCCCATGGGCGAGCCTCCCAGTAGCCGCAGCCGCCGACATCGCGCGGTCCACCAGTCCCTGCCCGATCATGGGACGGAGGTGAACCGATGACCGAAGTGCTTCTGCTGCTCGTTGCGGTACTGCTCTCCCTCGCCTGCGGCGCCTTCGTCGCGGCGGAGTTCTCCTTGACCACGGTCGAGCGCGGCCAGCTGGAGAAGGCCGTCGAGCAGGGCGAGCGCGGGGCCGCGAGCGCGATGAAGGCGGTACGCGGTCTCACCTTCCAGCTGTCCGGGGCCCAGCTCGGCATCACCGTCACCAACCTGGTCGTCGGCATGCTCTCCGAGCCTTCCATCGCCAAGCTCATCCGGGGGCCGGTGGAGGCCGTCGGCCTGCCTTCCGGCGTCGCGTCGTCCGTGGCGCTCGTCATCGGCACGGCCCTGTCGACCGTGTTCCTGATGGTCGTCGGCGAGCTGGTCCCGAAGAACTGGGCCATCTCCTCGCCGCTCGCGGTGGCGAAGGCCGTCGCCACCCCGCAGCGGGCCTTCACGGCCGTCTTCCGGCCCTTCATCAGCCACCTCAACAACACGGCCAACCGGATCGTGCGCCGCTTCGGCCTCGAACCCACCGAGGAGCTGGCCTCTGCACGCAGCCCCAAGGAGTTGGTGGCGCTGGCCAGGCACTCCGCAAAGGAGGGGGCGCTGGAGGCGGACACCGCCGAGCTGTTCGTCCGCACCCTCAGCCTGCCCGAGCTCACCGCGGAGAACGTGATGACCCCGCGCGTCCAGGTCACCGCACTGGAGGTCGGCGCGACCGCCGAGGACGTCGCCAACGCGACCCGGGCCACCGGTCTCTCCCGCTTCCCCGTGTACCGGGGCAGCCTCGACAGTGTCGTGGGCGTGGCCCACATCAAGGACGTCCTGGCGATCCCCGCCGAGCAGCGGCCCCGCAAGCGGGTGTCCGAGATGCTGCGTGAGCCGGTGCTCGTCCCCGAGACACTGACCGTGGACCGGCTGCTCGACCGGCTGTCGGGCAAGCTCGCCATGGCGGTGGTGATCGACGAGTACGGCGGCACGGCGGGCGTCGTGACGCTGGAGGACATCGTCGAGGAGGTCGTCGGTGAAGTGCGGGACGAGCACGACCCGCACGAGACGCCGGACCTCGCACCGGCCGGTGAGGACGCCGACGGACGGGTCCTGTGGTCGGCGGACGGCGCCGCCCGCACGGACCAGCTGGAAGCGATCGGGCTGCGGGTGCCGGACGGCCCCTACGAAACCCTCGCGGGCCTGATCGCCACGGAGGTCGGCCGCATCCCCGCCGTGGGCGACTCGATCGAGCTGGCCGGCTGGCGGCTCGATGTGGTGGACGCCTCCGGGCGCCGCGCCGCCCGAGCGCTGCTGCACGCGCCGCTGACAGGTTCCCACCAGCCGTCGGAGGATGAGCGATGACCGCCGTACAGCTCTTCATCGGTCTGCTGACACTGGTGGTGAACGCGTTCTTCGTCGGCGCGGAATTCGCTCTCATCTCGGTGCGCCGCAGCCAGATCGAACCACAGGCCGAGGAGGGCAACCGGCGGGCGCGCAGCGTCATCTGGGGGCTCGAACACGTCTCGGCCCTGCTCGCGGCGGCGCAGCTGGGCATCACGCTGTGCACCCTGGTCCTCGGTATCGTCGCCGAGCCCGCGATCGCGCATCTGCTGGAGCCCGTCTTCGACGCGGTGGGTGTGCCGCACGGACTGGTCCATCCGATCTCGTTCGTCATCGCGCTGTCGGTGGCGACCTATCTGCACATGCTGCTGGGCGAGATGGTGCCGAAGAACATCGCACTGGCCGAGCCGGTACGGTCCGCGCTGCTGCTCGGCCCGCCGCTGGTGACGCTGGCGCGGGCGCTGCGCCCGGTGATCTTCGCGATCAACGCCTTCGCCAACGCGCTGCTGAAGCTGTTGCGGGTGGAGACGAAGGACGAGGTGGCGGCCACGTTCTCGGACGACGAACTGGCCCGTCTGGTGAAGGACGCCGGCGATGCCGGGCTGGTCGACGACCGGGCGGCCGAGCGGCTGCGCCATGCGCTGGAGCTGGGACGGCGGCCGGTACGTGACGTGGTGCTGCCGGTGGACCGGGTGATGTACATCCGGGTCGGGGCGACGCCGGAGGATCTGGAGCGGCTGTCGTACGAGACGGGGTTCTCGCGCTTCCCGGTGATGGACGCCGAGCAGCGCATCCTCGGGTACCTCCACGTGAAGGACGCGCTCGACGTCACCCCGCGCGACATGCCGTTCCCGGTCTCCTCGATGCGGCCGATCGCCCGGGTGCGGGCGGCGACACCGCTGGACGACGCGCTGACCGCGCTGCGGCGCAGCCGTACGCACCTGGCGGCGGTGCTCGACGACGACGGCAGGCTGGCCGGCATGGTGACCATGGAGGACGTGCTCCGGGAACTGGTGGGGCGTCCCCAGAGCCGCTGAACCCTGATCGGTGGCTCCGGGGCCCGGCTCCCGGAGCCACCGATCACCCGGCGGCACCGTGGCGCACCGCGATACGATCGCCTCGCCATGGAATTCAATGCCTCTTACACCAGTCTCGTCGCGGTCGGCGACTCGTTCACCGAGGGAATGTCGGACCTACTGCCCGACGGCTCGTACCGGGGATGGGCCGATGTGCTCGCCTCGCGGCTCGCCGCCCGCACGCCCGGCTTCCGGTACGCCAACCTCGCGGTACGCGGCAAGCTCATCAGCCAGATCGTGGACGAGCAGGTGGACGTGGCGGCGGCGATGCGGGCGGATGTGGTGACGCTGGTCGGCGGCCTCAACGACACCCTCCGCCCCAAGTGCGACATGGGCATGGTGCGCGGACGGCTGGAGGAGGCGGTGGAGCGCCTGGCGCCAACCTGCAAGAAGCTGGTGCTGATGCGCAGCCCCGGCCGCAACGGCCCCGTGATGGAGCGGTTCCGGCCGCGCATGGAGGAGCTGTTCACCCTGGTCGACGAGCTGGCGGCGCGCCACGACGCCGTGGTCGTCGACCTGTACGGCGCTCCGGCACTGGGCGATCAGCGCATGTGGGACGTCGACCGGCTGCACCTGACGGCCGAAGGGCACCGCCGGGTCGCCGAGGCGGTCTGGCAGTCCCTGGGGCTGCCGCAGGAGAGCGACTGGCAGACCCCGCTTCCCGCCTCCGCCCCGCCGCGCTGGGCCGCCCGGCGGGTGGAGGACGTGCGCTTCGCCCGGCAGCACCTGCTGCCCTGGATCGGCAGGCGGCTCACGGGGCGCTCGTCCGGCGACGGACGGGCGGGAGCGCAGTTCAACGCCGAGCTGGGCCGGGCGTTCTGGGTCACCCCGCACGAGGAGGGCGCGGCGGCGCCGGTGGCCGCGTGGCGCCGGGTGGAGAGCGGCGAGCACTGAGGCGCGGCGCTCGTCCGGTTCGTAGCAACCCACAAACCGGACCTCGGCGCTGAGCTGCACAAACCGCCAGTAGAATCAGGACACGTGACTGCTGTGTCTGCGAAGCCTCGCATCCCCAATGTCCTGGCCGGCCGCTACGCCTCCACGGAGCTGGCCGTCCTCTGGTCCCCCGAGCAGAAGGTGAAGCTGGAACGCCGGCTGTGGCTGGCGGTGCTGCGCGCCCAGAAGAACCTCGGGATCGAGGTGCCCGACGCCGCCCTCGCCGACTACGAGCGTGTCCTCGACCAGGTCGACCTGGCCTCGATCGCCGAGCGCGAGAAGGTCACCCGGCACGACGTGAAGGCCCGGATCGAGGAGTTCAACGCCCTCGCCGGTCATGAGCACGTCCACAAGGGCATGACCTCCCGCGACCTCACCGAGAACGTCGAGCAGCTGCAGATCCGGCTCTCCCTGGAGCTGATGCGCGACCGCACCGTGGCCGTCCTGGCCCGCCTCGGCAAGCTTTCGGCCGAGTACCGCGAGCTGGTCGTCGCAGGCCGCTCCCACAACGTCGCAGCGCAGGCCACCACCCTCGGCAAGCGCTTCGCGACCGCGGCGGACGAGCTGCTGGTGGCGTACGGCCGGCTGGAGGACCTGCTGGGCCGCTACCCCCTGCGCGGCATCAAGGGGCCGGTCGGCACCGCGCAGGACATGCTGGACCTCCTCGGCGGTGACGCCGGGAAGCTGGCCGAGCTCGAAGAGCGCATCGCCGGCCACCTGGGCTTCGCCCAGGGCTTCACCTCGGTCGGCCAGGTCTATCCGCGGTCGCTCGACTACGACGTCGTGACCGCGCTGGTCCAGCTGGCGGCGGCACCCTCCTCGGTGGCGAAGACCATCCGGCTGATGGCCGGCCACGAGCTGGTGACCGAGGGCTTCAAGCCGGGCCAGGTCGGCTCGTCAGCGATGCCGCACAAGATGAACACCCGCTCCTGCGAGCGCGTCAACGGCCTCATGGTCATCCTGCGCGGCTACGCGTCGATGACCGGCGAGCTGGCCGGCGACCAGTGGAACGAGGGCGACGTCTCCTGCTCCGTGGTCCGCCGGGTGGCCCTGCCGGACGCGTTCTTCGCTTTCGACGGGCTGGTCGAGACTTTCCTGACGGTGCTCGACGAGTTCGGCGCCTTCCCCGCCGTCGTGGCCCGCGAGCTGGACCGCTACCTCCCCTTCCTCGCCACGACCAAGGTCCTGATGGGCGCGGTGCGCGCGGGCGTCGGCCGCGAGGTCGCCCACGAGGCCATCAAGGAGAACGCCGTCGCCTCCGCCCTCGCCATGCGTGAGCAGGGAACCGAGCGCAACGAACTGCTGGACAAGCTCGCGGCCGACGAGCGCATCCCCCTGGACCGCGCCCAGCTGGACGAGCTGATGGCCGACAAGCTCTCCTTCACCGGCGCCGCGGGTGACCAGGTCACCGCGCTCGTCTCCCGGATCGAGGAGATCACCAAGCAGCACCCCGAGGCCGCCGCATACGCCCCGGGCTCCATCCTCTGACGGCGACGGCAACGGTCACCGCATCCCTCAGATGACGCCCGAAGAGCTCCAGGCCGCCCGCGACCGCGTTGTTCCCGACGTGGTCGCGGGCGGCCTGCGCGTCCTGTTCTGCGGGATCAACCCGAGCCTCACCACAGCGGTCACGGGGCACCACTTCGCCTTTCCCGGCAACCGTTTCTGGCCCGTGCTCCACCTTTCGGGCTTCACCCCGCGACAGCTGCTCCCCGCCGAACAGGCCGAACTGCTCGACCACGGGCTGGGCATCACCAACGTCGTCGCCAGGGCCACCGCACGGGCCGACGAGCTGTCCGCCGAGGAATTCCGGGCCGGCGGACGGATTCTGACCGCCAAGGTCGAGCGACTGCGCCCGCAATGGCTGGCCGTGGTGGGCATCACCGCCTATCGCACGGCGTTCGGCGACCGCCGGGCGCACATCGGGCCCCAGGAGCGGACGGTCGGCGGAGCCCGCGTATGGGCGCTGCCCAATCCGAGTGGCCTCAACGCCCACTGGACGGCCCGGACCATGGCCGAGGAGTACGGCCGCCTGCGCACCGCCGTCGAGGCCGACTCCCCTTAGGACGGGGCCTCCCGGCCGGCCCCGCGCCTGCGGGGCACCGGCCCCGCTTCCCTGGTGCCGGCCCCGTATCTCTCCCGGGTTCCAGCCCCGCGCCGCCCAGGCGCCGGCCCGATGTCTCTCCCCGGCGCCAGTCCCGTGTCTCCCGGGAGCAGTCAGGGCGGGTCGATCTCCGTCACGACCACGCTCAGCTCGCAGCCGGAACCGCCCTCTTCCAGGGAGAGCGCCAACGCTATCCAGCGCTCCTCGATGTGCCAGAGGTGCAGGTACTCGCACCCCGCGACGGTGTCCGCCCACGGCGCGGGTATCTCCTCGCCGGACACCAGCCGCTCCTGGGCGCTGAACAGGCTGACCGGCTCCGGGTCACCCCAGCGGCTGCCGAGCAGCGTGACCAGCGCCTCGTGGTCCGCGAGGCACTGGGCGCGGCGCTCCAGCCGCGCGGCCTCGTCGTCCTCCCAGGCGTCGTCCATGTGGAGGAACGCCGTGTGGTAACCGGGACCGCTGACTCCCGAACCCGACCGAACACGTTCCACAGGGAACTCGCGGGTGCGCATCCCGTCGATGAGGCGGAGGTGATGTCCGGTGGTCATGCCGTCAGTAAACCTCCCTCCACTGACAATCGGAGTTTCGCTCCGCACTTTGAGACGGTTTCATCCACCTCGTCCCCCGGACAGGGTTGCCTAGGCGTCCCGGCGCTTCAGCCACCACCAGCCGGCGAGCAGGGCCGCGGCGGCCCATGCAGCGGTGACGGCCAGTCCCGCCCAGGGGCCGAGGCTCCCTTCGGTGTGCTGGTGCAGAACCAACTGCCCGGCCCGGTCGGGCAGGTAGTCCGCAGCGCTGCCGGCGACGTCCCCGACCACGAACGACACGATGAGAATGAAGGGGATGAGCACGCTGAGGACAGCTACCGCGCTTCGCAGCAGGAACGTCAGACCGGCCGCGAACAACGCCATCAGTGCCAGGTAGACCCCTCCCCCGAACGCCGCACGCAGAGCGCCCGGTTCGCTCAGCCCTATGGCGTCGTCCCCCATGAACAACTGGCCCACGAGAAAAGCGCCGAAGCTGGTGACGAGCCCGACCCCGAGCCCTGCCGTCCCGATGAGGGACACCTTGGACGTGAAGAAGAGCGTCCGATTCGGAACCGCGGCGAGCGACATGCGCAGTGCGCCGTTGGCGTACTCGGTCGATACCGCCGTCGCGCCGAAGCTGATGGCCGCGATCTGGCCGAAGTTCAGCGCGTAGAAGGCTCCGAAGAGCAGCTCGGCATCGGCGTCGTCCGCCTCCGCCCGGCCCACGGTGGCGGCGGTGAGCACGGCGATCGCCATCGTCACAAGGAGGATGGCCGCCAGCGATCCGAGCACGGACCGCACCGACCTGATCTTGATCCATTCCGAGTGCAGAACGGTGGTAACGGGCATGGTCAGACCTCCTGGCGGGTGGCGGACGTGAACTCCGTCGCGTCTGCGGTGAGATCGAGGTATGCCTGCTCCAGCGTGGTGTGCTCGTCCATCAGCTCCACGACCGGGATGCCTGCCCTCGCTGCCATTGCGCCTATCTCCTCGGCCTTGACGCCCTCGACCGTCCAGCGGCCGTCCTCGCTCGGCACGGCCCGGTATCCCTCGCGGGTCAGGACCTCCCCGAAGCGGGTGGGTTCGGTCGTGCGCACCCGGACACGGGGCCGGCTGCGGGAGTCCAGAAACGTACGCATCGGGAGATCTGCCAGCAGCCGCCCCTTTCCGAGCACGATCAGATGGTCGGCGAACGAGGACGTCTCGTTCATCAGATGGCTGGAGACCAGCACCGTGCGGCCCTCACGGGCGAGTCGCCTCATCAGTTCGCGGATCCAGACGATGCCTTCGGGATCCAGCCCGTTCGACGGCTCGTCCAGCATGATGATGTCCGGATCTCCGAGGAGGGCGGCCGCTATGCCCAGGCGTTGGCGCATGCCGAGCGAGAACGTCCTGATCCTCCGCCCGCCGACGGGCCCGAGACCGGTCTCCTCCAGCACCTCTTCGACCCGGGCGGCACCCAGGCCGTTGCTCACGGCGAGGGCCAGCAGGTGGTTGCGCGCCGTCCGAGCCCCGTGGGCGGCCTGCGGATCGAGCAAGGCTCCGACGCGCCGCAACGGGTCGGTCAGTGCCGTGTAGGGCCGCCCGCCGATCGTCGCGGTGCCGCTCGTGGGGCGGTCCAGGCCGAGGACCAGCCGCATGGTGGTGGACTTCCCGGCGCCGTTGGGGCCGAGAAACCCGGTCACGCGGCCGGGCCGCACCTGGAAGGTGAGGCGGTCCACGGCAAGGTTCCCGCCGTAGTCCTTGGTGAGCTCGTGGACATCGATGCTGGTCATGTCCTCAGCCTCGTCTCCGGGCCGGCTCCTCTCCTCCCCCGCGCGTGTGGATCACCTCCCTCGCTCGGGGGAGTTGCCGTGTTCCTCCCACTGGCACGATGGCGGCATGTACCACTTCCTTCGCCCGTTGACCGCCTCGGTCACGTACACCCGCTGGCTGCACCTGCTCATGCCCGCTGCCGTCGTGAGCGTGTGGCTGTTCATCTCGATGGACACGCCCTGGGTGCCCGTGGTTCTCGCCGCGATGGTCGGCCTGATACCTGGGATGCGCCTCGCGGAGGGAATCCAGGCGCAGTTGCTGCTTACTCCCGCGGAGCGCGGTGATTCGGACGCCACCATCTCGGTGGCTCCGTCGACGTCGTGGTCGGAGCGCTGGAGGACCGCTCTCTGGCTGGAGATACGGCTGCTCGGTACAGGACTTACCGGGCTGGCCACGGTGTTGCTGTCGACGACCGCCGTCGACCTGGTGCGGTCCTCGTTCGGTTGGGCATCGACCGGTCAGGGGTTCGCCACCGGGCTGGGGGCGCACTGGTGGGCGGCTCTCCTGTCCCCCGTCCCTGTCGTGATGCTGTTCGCCGTGGTGGTGAGCTGCGGCGAGATCATCACGGCCGCCGCCCGGTGGCTGCTGGGTCCGACACCGGTACAGCGCCTGACCGCGCTGGAGGAGCGCACCGAGCAGCTCCTCGAACGCAATCGGATCGCACGCGAACTGCACGACTCGATCGGGCACGCCCTGACCGTGGCCGTGGTGCAGGCGGGTGCGGCACGGGCGACACAGGACCCGGACTTCACCAACCGGGCCCTTGCGGTGATCGAGGAGACGGGACGGGACGCCCTGGAGGATCTGGAAAGGGTGCTGCGAGTGCTGCGCGAGACGGACGCACCCCCCGGGCAGCGGCCGTCGCTGACCGAGGCCGACAGGTTGCTGGATTCCGCGCGGGGCTCCGGCGCCAAGGTCGACGCCGAGGTGACCGGGCCGCTGGAGCTGGTGCCGGAGCCGGTGTCCCGGGAGGGGTATCGCATCCTTCAGGAGTCCCTCACCAATGTCCTGCGGCACTCGGGAGCCGTTCCGGTCCGCGTCCGCATCCGTGTCGCGGACGGCAGGCTGGAGCTGGAGGTGAGCAACCCGCTCCCGGTATCCCCGGGAGCACCGGGCCGCGGTGGCAGCGGGCTGCGGGGAATCCGGGAGCGCGCGGCGCTGCTGGGCGGAAGGGCCAGGACAGGGCCGTCCGACGGGGAATGGACGGTGCACGCGAGCCTCCCGCTGCACGGAATAGGCTGACGCGATGCCGGTAACCGTTCTTCTGGTCGACGACGAGCCCCTGGTCCGCACGGGACTGCGGGCTGTCCTGGAGGCCCAGCCCGATATCGAGGTCGTGGGTGAGGCGGGCGACGGCGCCGCGGTCATCCCCCTGGTACGGCAGTTGCGCCCCGACGTGGTGGCGATGGACGTCCGCATGCCGCTCATGGACGGCATAGAGGCCACCCGGGTAGTGCTGCGCACCGTGCCCGAGCCTCCGAAGATCCTGGTGGTGACGACATTCGAGAACGACGAGTACGTCTACGAGGCGCTGCGCGCGGGGGCGGACGGCTTCCTCCTCAAGCGGGCCCGGCCGGCGGAGATCGTTCACGCGGTCCGGCTGGTGGCGGAGGGAGAGTCCCTCCTGTTCCCGGCGGCGGTCCGGCAGCTCGCCGCCGAATACGGCACGAACAAGGCGCGCGAGGCGCTGAAGCGGGCCGCGCTCACCCAGCGTGAGGCAGCGGTGCTGCGGCTGATGGCCCGAGGGCTGACCAACGCGGAGATCGCCGACAAGCTCGTGGTGGGGGTGGAGACGGTGAAAACCCATGTCAGCGCCGTGCTGGCGAAGTTGGGCGCGCGCGACCGCACCCAGGCGGTGATCGCCGCCTACGAGTCGGGGTTCGTCGCTCCGGGCTGATCGCGGGCCTTGCCCCACAGCACCGCAACCCACGGTCGCCCTCCCCCTGAGCAGCGAGTACCATCCGCCTGACATGCGCACGAGCTGGGAGGACACACCGTGGGCCGGCTGACCGGTGGGGACCCGTCGCTGCTGCGACGGATCAATTCCGCGGTGGTACTGCATGCCCTCCGGGGCGCCTCCTCCTCGACCCTCACGGACCTGACCCGCATCACGGGCCTGTCCCGTCCGACGGTCGAGGGCGTCGTGGAAGGGCTCTTCGAGGCCGGCCTGGTCGTCGAGTGCGCTCCCGACGGGGCCGAGGCCCGCCGCCAGGGCCGACCGGCCCGGCGCTTCCGCTTCCGGGCCGAGGCCGGGCACCTGCTGGGCATCGAGATCGGCCCGCACCGCGTGTCCGCTCTGCTCTCGGGGCTGGACGGCCGGATCATCGGTGCCGGCTCACGCGAGGTGTCGGAGACCGCGAACGCCGACGACCGGCTCGACCGGGTCCGGGCCGTGGTCGCCGATGTCCTGCGCCGCACCGGCGTGGCCCGCAGCAGCCTGCGTGCGGTGGGGGTGGGCAGTCCGGGCATCGTGGAGGCCGACGGGACGGTGCGGCTGGGCACCGCGCTGCCGGACTGGACGGGCCTGGCTCTGGGCGAACGGCTGAGGCGCTCCTTCCGCTGCCCCGTCCTCGTGGAGAACGACGCCAACGCCGCCGCCGTCGCCGAGCACTGGAAGGGCGCGGCCACGGAGTCCGACGACATCGTGTTCGTGCTGGCGGGGCTGAGCCCGGGGGCCGGCTCCCTGATCGGCGGGAGGCTGCACCGGGGGTTCGGCGGCGCGGCCGGGGAGATCGGCGCGCTGCACCTGCTCGGCCGGGACGTGACACCGGAGCACCTGCTGTCGACGACGGACACCCCGCTGGATCCGCTCGACGAGCACGCGGTCGCCGCGGTCTTCGCGAAGGCCCGGCACGGGGACGAGCAGGCGCAGGCCGCGGTGGAGCGGTTCATCCAGCGCCTGGTGCACGACGTGGCGGCCCTGGTGCTGGCGCTCGACCCGGAGCTGGTGGTGGTCGGCGGCTGGGCCGCCGGGCTGGACGGCGTGCTGGACCCGCTCCGCGGCGAGCTGGCCCGCTACTGCCTGCGCCCGCCCCGGGTGGCCCTGTCGCTCCTGGGGGAGGCCGCGGTGGCGACCGGGGCGCTGCGACTCGCGCTGGACCACGTGGAGGAAGAGCTGTTCGCCGTCGAGGGAACGGTGACGGCCCGCCGCTGAGCGCGACGGGCCGTGGGGTGAAGAGCGGGGCGTGCGGGCTCGCGCCCCGGCGGCGTCGCGCAGCACCGCTACGGCCCGTCGCGGTGCGACCGGCCGCTGGGGGCGAGCTTCCCTGTCATGCGGGCTCGCGCCCCGGCGGCGTCGCGCAGCACCGCTACGGCCCATCGTGGTGCGACCGGCCGCAGGGTGCGAGCTTGCCTGTCGTGCGGGCTCGCACCCGGTGCCGGCCCCCGTGTCAGGACGCCTGGCGCTCCTGCCCGGGGTGGCTGATCTCCAGGTCGCCCGAGTCCCCGAAGGTGAGGCGGCAGGTGTCGGCCCGGTACGTGGCGATCGAGACCGCCGCCGTGCCGCCCGCGGCGAGGTAGCGAGTGGTGACCACGAGGACGGGGGCGCCGGGGAGCCGGTCCAGTTCCTTGGCGTCGTCGGCGCGGGCGGAGCCCAGCTCGACGGAGCGGTCCTGGCCGTCGAGGCCGAGCCGGTGCAGTTCGCGCACGATGTTGCGGGCGCGGGCCGCGCCGGTCGGGGCGTCTATGCCGGACAGGTCGGGCACCGAGGACGAGGGCACGTAGAGCAGCTCCGCCGCGACCACCTGGCCGTGGCTCGTCCGGATGCGGCGCACGATGTGCAGGGGCTCCTCGGCGCCGACGTTCAGCGTCGCGGCGACGGCGGCCGGGGCGGGAGCGCTCTCGCAGTCCACCGGCTGCCAGGCCTCGCCGTTCCCGCCCTCGTTCCAGTCGTTGCGGTCCGTGGAGACGGCCACGCCCACGCGCGGCGGGGCGACCGTGGTCCCGACGCCGCGGCGGCGGTGCAGCCTGCCTTCGAGTTCGAGCTGCTCCAGGGCCTGCCGGAGCGTGGCCCGTGCGACGCCGAACCGGGCGGCGAGCTCGCGCTCGTTGGGAAGGATCTCCCCCACCGCAAAGTCCGAGTCGAGTGCCTCACTGAGCACGGTCTTGAGGTGCCAGTACTTCGGCTCCTGCACCGTTTCCAGCTGCGTGGTCCCCACCCTGTCCTCCGCAATCGCCCAGCGGCTTTTTCCGCGACGTTATTTATTAAAGGTTCCTGTCTTAACGTTGAGACCATAGGACGGCACACCCCCTTGGTCAAGACCAATCCTGCGCCGGGGACCCTGTGAATGGATGGTCCGCCGCACAGCGTTCACAGGACGTTCGCGGACCGGTGCGCCCCGCGCAGCACAAAGCCCCACGTCGGGGCGGGTACGCGGGGCTGCGGAACGATTCCGCCGTGACCATACGGAATAGGCCATATCGGCCGAAAGAATCCAGGGGTCGGATCACGTCGAGCAAAGACGGACGGACCTCTTGAACTGGAAGCTACTTGGCGGTAGTTGTTGTTGACGCAATGTCTAGCCGCTTGCCGGCACGGCTTCCCGTGTCGCAACGACCGGGAGCACCGCCATGGCCAGCACGGTCTCTTTCAGCGTCGAGTCACCCCGAGGGCCCCGGACCGTGTCCGTGGCCTACGAACGGAGCGGTTCCGGGGAGCCCTTGCTGCTGCTCCACGGCATCGGCCACCACCGGCAGGCCTGGGACCCGGTGATACCGATCCTGGCCGTGGAGCGGGATGTCATCGCCGTCGACCTGCCCGGTTTCGGCGTCTCGCCCGCGCTTCCCGAGGACGTTCCGTACAACCTGACGACCGTGGCGCCGCTGCTCGCCGGGTTCTGCGAGGCGATCGGCGTGGACCGCCCCCACGTGGCGGGCAACTCGCTCGGCGGGCTCCTCGCGCTGGAGCTGGGGCGTACCGGGGCGGTCCGGTCGGTGACCGCCCTCTCGCCCGCCGGGTTCTGGACCGAGCGCGAGCGCGTCTACGCCTTCGGGACCCTGCGCGCGATGCGGCTGGCCGCGGAGTCGATGCCGCTGCCCCTCATAGAGCGGCTGTCCCGCACGGCGGCCGGGCGCACGGCGCTGACCAGCACCATCTACGCCCGGCCGGGCCGCCGCTCGCCCTCGGCGGCTGTTTCCGAGACGCTGGCGCTGCGCGAGGCGACTGGCTTCCACCAGACCCTGACCGTCGGCCGCGACGTGCTGTTCACCGACGACATACCGGGACTACCGGTGACCATCGCCTGGGGCGGCCGCGACCGGCTCCTGCTGCGCCGCCAGGGTGTCAGGGCCAAGCACACCCTCCCCGGCGCCCGGCTGGTCCGGCTGCCCGGCTGCGGTCACGTCCCCATGAACGACGACCCCGCTCTGGTGGCCCGGGTGATCCTCGACACCAGCCGCTGAACCCGCCACCCGGTCTTCGTCACGCCGCCCCAGCACTCCCGAGCCGATGGCCACGCCGAGGCCGACGAGGCAGGAGCCCGCGGCCTGGGCGAGTCCGTAGGAGCCGGTGCCCACCAGCGGGGCGGTGAGCGCGGCGGAGACCGGGATGAGGCCGGAGAAGAGGGTGGCACGCTCGGCGCCGATGCGCTGCATGCCCATGTACCAGCAGACGAACCCGATCACGGTCACGACGGCCGCCTGCCAGATCAGCGCCAGCGCCTCGGCCCCGGTCGGCACCCGCAGGAAGCCGCCGCCGTCCAGCACCAGGCCCAGGACCGCCGACTCGCCCGCCGCGATCACGCAGACCGTCATGGAGAGCAGCTTCGGGCCCAGCGGACGCAGCACCGGCACCGCGAGGACGGCGAAGCCCACCTCGCCGGCCAGCGCGCCGACGGAGCACAGGATGCCGGCCAGGTCGGTCCGTCCCCAGCCCTGGACCGTGAAGGCACCCGCGGCGACCAGAGCCGCCGCGTACAGCACGGGACGTGTGGGCCGGCGCCCCTCCGACAGGGGTACGAGCACGGCCACGAGAATCGGGGCACAGCCCACGAAGACGCCCGGAACAGCGGGTTCCGCGGAGCGTTCGGCGGTCAGGACGGCGAGATTGAAGCCGACCATGCCGACGGCGGCGAGCAGGGCGAGCCGCCCCCACTGCCGGCCGGTGAGCAGCCGCAGCGTGACGGCGGGGCGCGGCTCGCCCTCCCGGTGGATCAGGGGCAGCAGGAGCAGTGCCGCGAGGCCGTAGCGCAGCGCCTGGCCGCCCGCGTACGGGTAGTCGCCGAGAACGCTGTTGGCGGTGAAGGAGGCACCGACGAGGACGCAGGCGAAGGCGGCGAGCAGAGGGCCGCGCAGAGAGGTCACGTTCATGGGACCGACGCTAGGGAGCGGGATGGTCCGGTTTAAGGTCCACTTCCATGACGACTTCGGGGACCAATTCGCCCGCCGGAAGCAGCGGCGGAGGCCATGAATCCGTCTCAGCGGCCTGGGAGTTGCTGTTGCCGGTGGCGTCGGCTCCGGTCCGTGGCCGGGGCCGGGCGCTCCAGTCGGCGCTGCGTGAGGCGGTCCGCTCCGGCCGTCTGGCCGCGGGGACGCGGCTGCCGTCGAGCCGTGAGCTGGCCGCCGACCTCGGGGTCTCGCGCGGCCTGGTGACCGAGGCGTACGAGCAGCTGACGGCCGAGAGCTATCTGCGCAGCGGGCGTGGTGCGGGGACCTGGGTGGGCGGGTCCGCGCGGGCGGCGGCGGGCGGTGCGCGGGACCTGGCGCCGCGCGCCCACGGGGTCCTCGTCGACTTCCGGCCCGGTACGCCCGATCTCTCCCTCTTCCCGCGCAGCGCCTGGGCCGCGGCCCACCGCTCGGCGCTCGGCCGACTGCCGCACGCCGCCCTCGGCTACCCGGATCCGCGCGGTCTGCCGGAGCTGCGCGACGCCCTCGCCGCCCTGCTGACCCGGCGGCGTGGAGTGGTCGCCGATCCGGAACGGCTGCTGGTCTGTTCCGGAGTCGCGCAGGCCACGACCCTGCTCGGGTTCGTCCTGCGCGGGCGCGGGATGCGCACGGTCGGAGTGGAGGACCCCGGAAGCCCCGAGCACTCGGCGCTCTTCGCTTCCGCCGGGGTCGCCACGGTCCCGGTCCCGCTCGACGACGAGGGTCTGGCCCTGGAGCCACTGGTGCGCTCCGGAGTGCGCGCCGTGGTGACGACCCCGGCCCACCAGTTCCCCACCGGCGTCGCGTACTCCGCGTCCCGTCGCAGCCGGCTCCTGGCCTGGGCGCGGGCGACGGACGGGCTCGTCGTCGAGGACGACTACGACGGTGACTTCCGCTACGACCGCGCCCCCGTCGGCGCCCTCCAGGGCCTTGATCCGGAACGCGTCGCCTACACCGGATCGGTGAGCAAGTCGCTGGCTCCCGGGCTGCGTCTGGGCTGGCTGGTGGCGCCGGCTTCGATGACCGACGAACTCGTCGACCGTAAGCGGACGATGGACCTCGGCAACCCTGCCCTCGATCAGGCAGTGCTCGCCGACTTCGTGTCCGGCGGTGGCTACGACCGTCAGCTGAGGCGCTGTCAGCGTGCGTACCGCGAACGGCGTGACACGCTGACACGGGCGCTGGCCGAGCACTTCCCCGGCTCCGAGGTGAGCGGTGTCGCGGCGGGCCTGCACGCCATCGCGCGGCTGCCGGAACGCTGGGGGCCGGAGGGCGAGTTCGCCGAGCGGGCGGCCGGTGCGGGCATCGCCGTGCGCCTGCTGCGCGACTACGGAACGGCGCGGCCCACGGACGGCTGTGTCCGTCTCGTACTCGGCTACGCCCACGTGGCGACGACGGACATCGTCCGTGGGGTGCGCACGCTCGCCGGCCTTGGCCGGAACCCCCGTTGACCTGCGACGAAGATCGATTGTCAGTGGCGGGTTCTACGGTTTTTCCATGACCCGAACCGTGCAGGCCCTGGCCTACTCACGTCCCTCCGCGCTGGCTTCTTCGCAGGCAGGGCGGTCGCTCGGCCTGGAGACGGCCGGCGGCTCCACTCCGCTCGGCGCCGAAGCCCACCCGCGCTTCTTCGCGGGCTTCCTCGCCTCGCCGCACATCGCCGCGCGAGGCCTGCTCGCCGTGGCGGACGTCGCCGCCGCGCGCTACTACCAGCGGACGCTGCTGTCCTCGCTCGACCCGGTGGTGACGGGCAACGGCGACCGGCTGCGCTTCGAGTCGTTCTCCGGGTGCTGCGGGGTGTACGCACGGCTCGACGTGCTGAGCGAGGGTCTGGAAGGCCTCGGGACGGGCCACGGCACCACCAATGTGGATGTGAACAATCCGCTGCGGGAGGCTCTTTCGCGGATCGGCGGCGACGAACCGCTGCACCTGCGGGTGGGCCCGCAGGAGATGGCGGTGACCACGATGGACGGTGCTGTCGTGGAGAAGAAGGTGCCGCTGCCGGACCGCTGGCTGCGAGGCTTCGCCGAGGCGCAGGTGGCCTCCGCCTCCTTCGATCTGCGGGCGGAACTCCCGGCGGCGGAGGCCGTACGGTTCCTGCGGTCGCTGCCCAAGTCGTCGGGGGCCGCCACACGCGGCGCGCAGTGGGTGGTGCCGGCCGGGCGGGCGCTGCGGCCCACGACCCGGCCGGTGTCCGGTGCCGTCTGCCTTCCCGGCCCTCAGCGGCTGGCCGCCTTGCAACGGGTACTGCGGTACGCGTCGGCGCTGCGCGTGTACGGGCCGGCGGCCGACGGCGCGGCCACCGCGAGTGCCTGGGAGGTGGTGCTGCCCGGGATGCGGCTCACGCTGACGCTGTCGCCCGATGCTTCGCGCGGGTTCTCCGGTGAGGGCGGAGTCCTGGAGGCGCTGGCCACGGACGACGCAGCGGCCGACGCGGAGCTGATCTCGGTGCTGCTGGCGTGGGAGCCGCGGATCGAGCCGGACCGGCTGGCGGCGGAGTCGGGGCTTCCGGTGGAGCGGGTCCGGGCCGCGCTGGTCCGGCTGGGCACGGCCGGCCGGGTGGGCTACGACCTCGCGGACGCGGCGTACTTCCACCGCGAGCTGCCGTACGACGCGGACCGCGCCGAGCGGCACAATCCGCGGCTGGTGGCGGCTCGGCTGCTGGCCCGTGAGGGTGCGGTGGTCCTGGACGGCGAGGTGGCTGCGGTGCGTTCGGGCGACCAGCGCTACCAGGTGCGCGAGCGATCCGGGGCGCTGAGCTGCACCTGTCAGTGGTGGGCGGACTACCGGGGCCGACGGGGCCCGTGCAAGCACGCGTTGGCCGTGCGGATGGTCCGCCGGGGCGCGACGGTCGCCGGAGGTGCGCTGTGAGCACCCTGCTCGACGCGGTGCGCGAGGGCCGTGTGGACGACGTCAAGGGCCTGCTGGCCCGGCTCGACCGGGGCGAACGCAAAGCGGCGCTCGACGGGTTGAAGGATCTGCGCAAGGAGGCGCGGGGCTGGGCCTGGGGCGAGCGCACCAGGGCCCGGAAGGCCCTGCTGGTGGCCGGCGCGGGCTGCCACACGGGGGCCGCCGGCTGTGCGGCCTGGCTCGGCGCCCGGGAGATGCGCGACTGGGTGCACTCGCCGTACCCGTGGGTACTGGAGGTGCTCGCCGACCGCGATCCGGCCTGGCTGGCCGATCTCGCCCGGCGGCTGGCGGCGCGCGCCGTGGAGTCCGACGCGGAGTACCGGCTCGTCGTGGAACTGTCCCTCAGGGCGGGCTGCCCGCTGCCCGCCTCCGACGGCATGGTCCGGACGTGGGCCGAGGCGATCAACGGTGCGCGGTGGCAGTCACGGCCCGAGAAGGCGCTCGTGGACGTCCTGCGCGCGGACGCCCATCTCGACGTCCTGATTCCGCACCTCCTGACGATGCCGGAGCTGCCGCCGGTGGTGGCGTGGGTCGACAGCCGCTCCCCCGAGGGGTACTGGCCGGCGGCTCTGTCCGCCCTCGTGGCAGAGGGCCTGCTCGATCGCGGCGCCCTGCTCGACAGCTGCGTCACACGTCTGCTGCGCGGCGGGAAGCCCACCGATCTGCGCTTCTGCCTGCTGGTGCTGCGTGGTCTCGGACCCACCGCCGACGAGGAGGCGGCGCGGGTGGCCGACTGGATGGCGATGGCCGCCGACGGGCCTTCGCCGGTGGCCGGCCACGCCCAGGAGGTACTGGCCCGGCTCGACGCGCAAGGCGTGCTCTCCGTCCGTCAGTTGGCCGAGGTGTCCGGCGCGGTGCTGTTCCGCACGGAGAAGAAGCTGGTGCGCGCCCAGTTGGTCCAGCTGGGGAAGGTACTGCGCCGGGAGCCCTCGACGGCCGATGCGCTGCTCCCCGTCATCGCCGACGCCTTCGGGCATCCGGACACCGATGCGCAGGAGCGGGCGCTGAAGCTGGCCGCCCGCGCGGTTCCCGCCGCGACGGCCGGGGTCCGGGAGGAGGCGGCCCGGATGGCCTCGCTGCTGGCGCCGGTGCACCGGGAGGCGGCGCGTGCCGTGTTCGGGGAGCTGCTGGAGGACGAGCCGGAGGCCGACGCCTATGAGGAGATCCTGCCGCCGCCCCCGGCCCCGCGCCCCGTCGGCCCGCCGCCGGCGTCCGTGGCCGAACTGACCGAGGAGGTGGTGGCCCTGCTCCGCTCGGCGCCCGAGGACATCACCGCGTTCGAACGGGCCCTGGACGGGCTGATCCGGTTCGCCCGCAGCGGGCGGGAGGAGCTGACCGAGGCGCTGGGGAGCGCCCTGTCCGGGCAGTGGTGGGACGGGCTCCCACGGGGACAGGTCGACTGGCGGATGACCCGCAACCACGACGGCCTCCACATCGTCGCGGCCTCGCTGCTCGGACACGTCTCGGAACAGGCCATCGGTGAGGGACAGGCTCGGCGGACGGCACCGGGGGCCTGCTGCCACGAAGTGCTCGACGGAATCCTGTACGCCCGCCTGTGGGAGGCGGCCTCCGAGGTCCGGACGGGCAGAGTGCCCTATCTGCTGGCCACGCCCACCTGGCACACGGGGCACATCGATGCCCCGGAGCTGGTCGAGCGGCTGCGCGGATACAAGGCTCTGGGTGTCCTCGCCGGGCCCGTCGACTTCGCCCAGGCACTGCTGCGGGTGCGGCGCACGGGCGAGGAGGACGCCGCGAGCCATGCCGCCGCGCTGGGCACCGAGGAGGGCGACCGGCTGGCGGCGTGGCTCCGTGCGGACGAGCCGGTGGCCGCCGTGGTCCCCCGCCATGTGGACACGGAGGTGGCCGTCGCCCGGGACTGGCTGCTGCAAACGGTCACCAAGGTGCAGCGCGTGCTGCTGGCCACCAGGGAGAACGTGCTCGTCCAGCGGAAGTTCCCCCGCCCCTTCCACTGGCTCGGGCGGCCGCACTCCCCGCGGAACCAGCGCTGCTACCACTGGAGTCCGGAATCGCCGCACTGGACCGCCACCCTGCCCGAGGACGGCGAGACGCTCGCGGCCTGGCTGCTGCCCACCATCGCGACGTGTGTCGAGGAGCAGCGGGGGACCACGTCGCTGCTGCCCGCGCTCGCCGAGAGCGGCGGACCCGCCGCCGGGGCCCTGCATCTCGCTCTGGCCTACGGGCTGGGCGCCCGGCACTCGGACGACCGGCTCGCGGCGGTGGACGCCCTTCTGGTGCTGGCCGCCCGGGGCCGGCTCGATGCCGGGCTCCTCGGAGGCGAGCTGGCCACTCTCATCGAACGGGACTCGGTCAAGCCCGGCCGTCTGGCGGACGCGGCCCGCACGGCGGCGGGGACCGGGGCGTACGGAACCGTCCTGTCCGTCCTGGTGCCCGTGCTGCCCGCGCTGCTGGCCCGGGAGCGGGCGCCCCGGGGGCTGAGCGATCTGCTCGCCGTGGCGGCGGAGTGCGCGGAGCGCTGCGGGCCGCCGGAGACCGGTCCCCTAGCGGGTCTGGCCGAAACGGCCGCGCGTGGCGGGACGACCCAGCTGGTGCGGCAGGCGATACGCCTGGAGACCGCGTGCCGGCCGGGGGCCTCCGCATGACCGTGCGGGAGGCCTGAAGCCTCCCCGGGCTCCCTTCGAAACGCCTGCCCAACTCGCCCGAAACCGACGATAGGAAGCCCAATGACCCTTTAACCCATCGGTCACAGAGCGTTCGTGATCAGGCAACACGGTGCGGTCACAGTGGATTCATGACTGATGTGACATCCGCGAAGAGTGCCCGCCGCCCCCACCACTGGCGGCGGGACATGATCGAACTCGCCGCGCTGTTCACGGCGGTGGCGGTCGCCGACGCGATCGCCAACCTGATCGGGCACCAGCCGGACGGCCCGTACCTGCTCATCGCGTCCGCGGTGGCGCTGACCGCGACAGCCGCGTTCCACACCTGGTGGGCACGGCGCCACAGCCACGCGCCGCCCCCGCCGCCCGAATCCGCGGGCACGGAGGTGGAGGTGGCCGACGAGACGGGCCGGCCGACCGCGACCGCCGACCCCGGCGACACCGTCCTGTGGCGGATGCGGACCACCGTGCGGGACGCCCCGGGCAGCCTGGCCGCCCTGTGCACCGTGCTGGCCCGGCACGGCATCGACATCCTCACGCTCCAGACGCATCCGCTGGCGCAGGGCACCGTCGACGAGTTCCTGCTGCGGGTGCCCGCGTCGCTGCCGGCCCCGCAGCTGGCCCGTGCGGTGTCCGCCGCCGGGGGCAGCTCCACCTGGACCGAGCGGGCCGACGCCCACGACCTGGTCGATGCCCCGACGCGGGTCCTCGGCCTCGCCACCCGTACGGCGCTCGACGCCGCCGAACTCCCCCTCGCCCTGCGGCAGCTGCTCGGCCGGTGCACGATCCACTCGCTGCCCGCCGTGTCGGTCTCCGGACGCGCCACCGGCGAGACCGCCCCGGTGGAAGGAGTGCTGGAGGAGACGGTGATGCGGCTGCGCGACCCGTCGGGCGGCGTCATCACCGTCGAGCGGCCCTACCTCCCGTTCACGCCCACGGAGTTCGCGCGGGCCCGTGCGCTGGTGGAGCTCGACGCCCGGCTCGGCCCCCGCGTCCCGCGCGGCGAACAGGTGCTCACGCTGCCCGAGGGCAACGAGATCACCGTGCGCCGGGCGGACCGGGCCGACCACGGAGCGGCCGTGGCCATGCACGGGCGCTGCTCGGAGCAGACGCTGCGGCTCCGCTACCACGGCCCGGTCCGGGACGCGGACCGCTACCTGGACCACCTGCTGAGCCCCCGCTTCGGCCGCACCCTGGCCGTGCAGACGGCGTCCGGCCGGCTGGTCGCCCTCGGCCACCTCCTCTGGGACGGCGACGAGACCGAGGTCGCCCTCCTCGTCGAGGACGAGTGGCAGCGGCGCGGCATCGGCTCCGAACTGCTGGCCCGTCTGGTGGCGATGGCCGGGGAGGCCGGCTGCGAGAGCGTCTACGCCGTCACCCAGGCGTCGAACACCGGCATGGTCGCCGCCATGCGCGCGCTCTCGCTGCCGCTCGACTACCAGATCGAGGAGGGCACGCTCGTGATCACCGCGCGCCTTGCCACGACCCCGGCGCGTTCCCTGCCGCCGCTGCCGTACGAACAGGCTGAACGCTGACCTCACGGCGTACGGGTTCCTCGCCGCTCAGCGCCTGGCACAGGTCGGCCCACAGGTCCTCGACGTCCTCCAGACCGACCGACATACGCAGCAGCCGGTCGCCGACACCGGACGCGTGCCGGTCTCCCTCGTCCACAATGCGGTGGCTGATGGAGGCCGGGTGCTGGATGAGGCTGTCGACGCTGCCGAGGCTGACGGCGGGCGTGATCAGCCGTACCCCCGCGATCACCTGGTGCGGGTCGCCGTAGACCTCGAACGACACCATGGCACCGCCGATCTCCGGGTAGTGGACGCGGGCGACGCGCGGGTCGGCGGAGAGCCGGCGGGCGAGTTCGGCCGCACTCGCGGAGGCGGCCCGGACCCGCACCGGCAGGGTCGAGAGCCCGCGCAGCAGCAGGTAGCCGGCCATCGGGTGCAGGACGCCCCCGGTGGCGAAACGCACCTGGCGCAGCACGGCGGCGAACTCCTCGTCGCAGGCGACGACTCCGCCCATGACGTCCCCGTGCCCGCCCAGGTACTTCGTCGCACTGTGCAGCACGATCCGCGCACCGTGCTCGACGGGCCGCTGGAGGACGGGGGTCGCGAAGGTGTTGTCGACCAGCAGCGGCACCGCACCGCAGGAGTGGGCGACGGCTCGGATGTCCACCTCGGCGAGCGTCGGGTTGGCGGGCGTCTCCACGATGACCAGACCTGTGTCGGGCCGGATGGCCTCCGCGACGCCCGCCGGGTCCGTCCACGTCACCTCGGTGCCGAGGAGCCCGGCGCCCAGCAGGTGATCGCTGCATCCGTACAGGGGCCGCACGGCCACCACATGGCGCAGCCCCACGCTCGCGCGGGCCAGCAGGACCGCGGTCAGCGCCGCCATGCCGCTGGCGAAGGACACCGCGCTCGCGGTGCCTTCGAGACGGGCCAGCGCCGTTTCGAAGCGCGCGGTCGTCGGGTTGTCGAGCCGTGCGTAGACGGGCGGCCCGTCGGGGCGCGCCCCGGTGGTGGCGAAGGCGTCGATCCGTTCCGCCTCCGCACGGGAGTCGTACGAGGGGTAGGTGGTCGACAGATCGATCGGCGCGGCGTGCAGGCCGAGGGCCGCGAGGTCGTCGCGTCCGGCGTGCACGGCTTCGGTGGCGAGCGCCCTGGACGGGGTTGTCGTCGAGGGCGGCAGCGCGGATTCGGTGTCCATGCTCGCACTCTGAACGCTCACCGGACCGGGCGGCCGAAAGCCCGTGCTACGTTCGGCGAATGACTGATTCCGTCGCTCTCGACACGGTCGACCTGCACATTCTGCGGCTGTTGCAGAACGACGCCCGGACCACGTACCGGGAGCTGGCGGCCGAGGTCGGCGTCGCACCCTCGACATGCCTGGACCGGGTGACCCGGCTGCGCCGCACCGGCGTCATCCTCGGGCACCAGCTGCGCCTCGACCCGGCACGGCTCGGCCGGGGGCTCGAAGCGCTGCTCTCCGTACAGGTGCGTCCGCACCGCCGGGAGCTGATCGGGCCGTTCGTCGAACGGATCAGGTCGCTGCCGGAGTCCCGTGCCCTGTTCCATCTGACCGGCCCGGACGACTATCTGGTGCATGTGGCCGTGGCGGACACGGCGGATCTCCAGCGGCTCGTGCTCGACGAGTTCACCTCGCGACGGGAGGTGGCCCGGGTGGAGACGCGGCTGATCTACCAGCAGTGGGAGTGCGGTCCGCTGCTGCCGCCCGTGCCGGGGGCGGCTGCGGTCCCGGTTCCGGGTCAGGTCCGTCCCGCCGATTGATAGTGACGCGGGACCCCCGCACGTACGAGGATGGCCCCATGTCAGACTCTTCCAGCAGCGCGCTGCCCCGCCAGGTCGCCGACGCCTACGTCGACGCGTTCATCGAACTCGACCCCATCTCCGGCACCTACCTCGGTGTCGCGGCAAGCTCGCGCCGCCTTCCCGATTTCTCCCCCGCCGGCCAGGAGCAGCTGGCCGCGCTGGCGCGGGACACCCTCGCGCGGCTCGACCGCGCGGAGCAGCTGCCCGGTGCGGCCGAGGACGCCGAGCGCCGCTGCGGCCGGCTGCTGCGGGAACGCCTGACGGCCGAACTGGCCGTGCACGAGGCCGATGAGGCGCTGCGCGCCGTTTCCAACCTGCACTCCCCGGCCCACTCGATCCGTGAGGTGTTCACGGTGACGCCCACCGAGACGGACGAGGACTGGGCGGCCGTCGTCGAGCGGCTGCGGGCGGTCCCGGCGGCGCTCGCCGGTTACCAGGAGTCCCTGGCGCTCGGTCTGGAGCGCAAGCTGTACGGCGGTCCGCGTGCCACGGCCACCTTCGTCGGCCAGCTCGACGAGTGGGTCGGGGACGGCACGAAGGGCTTCTTCCAGGACTTCGCCGCCGCCGGCCCGGACGCCCTGCGCACGGACCTGGACGAGGCCGCCGCGCAGGCCGCCGGCGCCCTGGACGAGCTGCGGCGCTGGATGCGCGAGGTGTACGCCCCCGCGATCGAGGGCGAGCCGGACACGGTGGGCCGTGAGCGGTATGCCCGCTGGTCGCGCTACTTCAACGGCACCGACCTCGATCTCGACGAGGCATACGCGTACGGCTGGTCCGAATACCACCGGCTGCTGGCCGAGATGAAGACCGAGGCAACGAAGGTGCTGCCGGGCGCGGGCCCCTGGGAGGCGCTGGCCCATCTCGATGTGCACGGCAAGCACATCGAGGGCGTCGACGAGGTCCAGGCGTGGCTGCAGGGCCTGATGGACGAGGCGATCGACGCACTGGACGGGACGCACTTCGAGCTGGCCGAGCGGGTCCGCCGGGTGGAGTCCCGGATCGCCCCGCCCGGCGGCGCGGCCGCTCCGTACTACACGGGCCCCTCCGAGGACTTCTCCCGCCCCGGGCGCACCTGGCTGCCGACGATGGGCGAGACCCGCTTCCCGGTGTACGACCTGGTGTCCACCTGGTACCACGAGGGCGTTCCCGGTCATCACCTCCAGCTCGCGCAGTGGGCGCACGTGGCGGAGAGCCTGTCGCGCTACCAGGCGTCCATCGGCATCGTCAGCGCCAACGCCGAGGGCTGGGCGCTGTACGCGGAGCGGCTGATGGACGAGCTGGGCTTCCTGCCTGACCCGGAGCGCCGGCTCGGCTACCTGGACGCGCAGATGATGCGTGCCTGCCGGGTGATCGTGGACATCGGCATGCACGTGGGTCTGGAGATCCCGGCCGATTCGCCGTTCCACCCGGGTGAGCGGTGGACGCCGGAGCTGGCCCAGGAGTTCTTCGGCAACCACAGCGGCAGGCCCGCCGACTTCGTGGAGAGCGAGCTGACCCGCTACCTGTCGATGCCGGGCCAGGCGATCGGCTACAAGCTCGGTGAACGCGCCTGGCTGCTGGGCCGGGAGAACGCCCGGACCGCGCACGGCGACGCCTTCGACCTCAAGGCGTGGCACATGGCTGCCCTGTCCCAGGGCCCGCTGGGCCTGGACGACCTGGTCGACGAGCTGTCGAAGCTCTGAGCCCTCGGCTGCCGGTCCCCGGACGGTGTGTCCGGGGACCGGCGGTCGTCAGCAACCGCAGTCGTCGGTGCCGGCCGGGGCGGTGAGCGGGTCGGCCGCGCGCCGCTCCTCGCCCTGCCAGGTCTCGTACGGGAAGCCCTCGCGCGCCCAGTACTCGAAGCCGCCCAGCATCTCCTTCACGCGGTAACCGAGTCCGGCCAGGGCGAGGGCTGCGCGAGTGGCGCCGTTGCAGCCGGGGCCCCAGCAGTACGTGACCACCGGCACCGCCGGGTCGAGGAGCCGGGGCGCCTGCTCGGCGATGAGCGCGGTCGGCAGGTGCACCGCGCCCGGGATGTGTCCCTGGTCCCAGGACTCGGTGGACCGGGAGTCGAGCAGGACGAAGCCGGGGTCGCCGCCGGCGGCGAGGGCCGCCGCGACGTCCGAGACGTCGGCGTGGAAGGCGAGCGAGGCGCCGAAGTAGGCGACGGCGTCGGCCGGGGCGGCGGGCGGAACGCGCAGGACGGGGTGGTCGGCGAGGGCGCCGGGCTGAGGACTCATGCCGGAAAACCTATGATCGTCCGGCCAGGCCCGGAAGGCGGGATCCCCGGTACCTGGGTTGATCCGCCGGGGAATCCACGGTTCCCTGTCCCCATGAGCGACTATTCCCCGGACGCCACCGACTGGCGCATTCTCGACGTGCTGCAACGGGAGGGCCGGGCCTCGTTCGCGGAGCTCGCGCGTGCGGTGGCCATGTCGCCGAGCGCTGTGACCGAGCGGGTCCGCCGGCTGGAGGAGGCCGGGGTCATCAGCGGGTACGCGGCCGTGGTCGATCCGGAACGGCTCGGGCTGCCGATCCTCGCCTTCGTACGGCTGCGGTACCCGAACGGCAACTACAAGCCGTTCCACGACCTGTTGGAGACCACGCCGGAGGTCGTGGAGGCCCATCACGTCACCGGCGACGACTGCTTCGTGCTGAAGGTGACGGCCCGCTCCATGAGCCATCTGGAGACCGTCTCCGGGAAGATCGGCGCGCTCGGTTCCGTCACCACCAGCGTCGTCTACTCCTCGCCCCTGCCGGGGCGCGCCATCAGTCGCTGAGCCCGTTGGCCTCCGCCCGGAGGCGCACGGCCGATCCGTGCCGTTCCTTCACCACCTGGAGCTGGGCAGGGATGCGGCGGCGCAGATCCGCGACGTGGCTGACGATGCCGACGCTGCGGTCCCGTTCCCGCAGCGAGTCGAGCACGTCGAGCACTTCGTCGAGCGTCTGGTCGTCGAGGCTGCCGAACCCCTCGTCGATGAACAGGGTGTCGAGGCGTACGCCGCCCGCCTCGTCGGTGACGACGTCGGCGAGGCCGAGCGCCAGGGCGAGCGAGGCGAAGAACGTCTCGCCGCCGGAGAGCGTGGCCGTGTCGCGCTCCCGACCGGTCCAGGCGTCGATGACGTGCAGGCCGAGCCCCGATCTGCGGGCGCCGGTACGGGCGTCGGAGTGGACGAGCTGGTAGCGGCCCGCCGACATACGGCTCAGCCGGGCGGTGGCCGCCGCCGCGACCTGTTCCAGCCGGGCGGCCAGTACGTACGACTCCAGCCGCATCTTGCGCGCGTTGTCCGCCGAGGTGCCGGCGGTGAGCCCGGCCAGCCGGGCGACCCGTTCGTACTCCTCGCGCACCGGTCCCAGCGCGCGCACCTCGTCCGCCACCCGGCGCGAGAGCCTGGCGAGTTCGGCGCAGCGTTCCCGGGCGGCGTCGAGTCCCGCCGCGGCCTCGCGCAGCGCGCGCTCGGCCCGGTCGAACGCCTCCCGCGCCGCGTCCGGGGCGGCGGCCGGACGCGCGGCGGCGTCCCGGGCCGCGGTCTCGGCCAGCCGGTCCGCGACCGCTGCCGCCTCGGCCTGCCAGGCGTCGATCCGGTGCTGGAGCGTACGCTGCCCCGCGTCGTCGAGCAGCGTCGCGGCGGCGGCCTCCGGGGTCTCGAAACCGGCCCGGAACGCTGCGTCCGCGAGGCGGTCGTCGGCCTCCTTGAGCCGTGCCGCCGCGCTCTCCTCCTCGCGCACCGCGCCGGCCGCCTCGACCAGCAGGTCGACCCGTCGCTGCAGGACGGCGGCGTGCTCGGCGACGCTCGCGTACCCGCCGCGTGCCCGGTCCAGGACCTCGTCGAGCGCGGCCCGTTCGGCGTCCAGCGACTCGCGCCGCGAGGTGCGGGCGGCGGCGCGCTGCTCGGCCCGCTGCCGGTCCTCGGCGCGCCGGCGCTGCTCACGCTCGGCCGCCGCCAGCGCCTCCCGCGCGGCGTGCGCCCCGGCTGCGGTCCGGTACGCCTCCGCGTGCTCGCCGGCCAGGGCGTCGACGAGGGCGGCGAGCGCGGCGACGGTCGGCGCCACGCCGGAATCGGCGCTGTCCCCTGCCCCGGTGGAGACGGAGGTCACGTCGTCGGCCTGCCCGGTGGCGTCCGGACCCGTCGCCGCACCGGTGGCGCCGGCCGGGTCCGTCCCGCCGTCCGCCGTTCCGGCGGCCCCCGCCGCCTCCGCACGAGCCGTCGCGTGGCGTTCGCGGACCACCGCGAGGGCCTGCTCGGCGTCCGCGCGGGCCTGCTCCGCGCCGCGGTGCGTGCGTTCGGCCGCCTCCTCCGTCGCCCGGTCGACATGGCCGTCGCCGGTGCGGGCCGGGGCCGGGTGGTCCGTCGCGCCGCAGACCGCGCAGGGCTCACCGGCGGCCAGTTGCGCGGCGAGTTCGGCCGCGATGCCGCGCAGCCGGCGCTCGCGCAGGTCGAGCCAGTGCTCATGGGTACCGAGGGCGTGTTCGCGGGCGTCGGCGAGCCGCAGTCCGGCGGTTGTCACCTGCGCCGCCAGGGTGTCCCGGCGGCGGGCCGCGTCGAGGCGGCGGCGGGCCGGATCGAGGCGCCTGGCCAGCAGTTCGGTACGGGTCGCGGCCTCCAGCGCCGCGTCGAGTCGGGCCTGGAGGTCCTGGCGGGTGGTCTCCCAGCCGGCCAACCAGCCCTCGGTGTCACGAACCAGTGCGTCGTCGGCCCCGGCCTGTCGCTCCAGGGCGGCGCGCTCGTCGTCGATCTCGGCACTGCGCCGCTCGGCGCGGCGCGCGGATTCGAGGCCGCCCCGTTCCTCGCGGAGCCGGTGTTCCAGGCCCGCCAGCTGTTCGGCGCCCGCGTCGGCCAGGGTCTCCGGCAGCCGGTCCCCGGCACGGTCCCGGGCCTCGCGCGCCTGCCGGTACGCGCGCTCCGCCGCCTCGCGCAGCTCCAGCGCCGGGGCCACGAGGTCCGCCTTGCGGGCCCGCGCGAGGCGTTCGAGCGCACCCTCGTGCGCGGCGCGGCCGGTCTCCACGGCGTCGGCCCGGCGCCGGGTCTCGGCGTACCGCTCCTGGAGCGCGGCGAGTTCCCGTTCGGTGTCCAGGGCGCGGTGGGCGTCGGCGTGCCGGTGCTCGGCCGTGGCGAGGACCGACGCGGCGATGTCGAGCCGTTCGCGGGCGCCGCTGCGGGCGGTCGCGGCCCAGCCGAGGACCGCGTCCGCGAGGCCGGGGTCGCCCGGCTGGACGTCCGGCAGGCCGAGTTCGCGCGCGGCGGGGCCCGCCGCCTGGGCGATGCGCTGGGCGAGTCCGAGGATCTGGTCGTCACCGGCCTTGACCTGTGCCTCGGCCGTCCGGCGCAGCTCGGCCAGGCGGTCCTCGACGGCCGCGAAGCGGCGGGTGTCGAAGAGCCGGCCGAGAAGCCGGCCGCGGGCCTCGGCATCGGCGCGCAGGAAGCGTGCGAAGTCGCCCTGCGGCAGCAGCACCACCTGGCAGAACTGCTCCCGGCTCATCCCGACGAGCTGGGTGATCTCCTCACCGATCTCCTGGTGCGACCGGCTCAGCGCCTGCCAGCCGTCGTCGGGGTCGTACCCACGCAGCCAGCTCTGCGCCTTCTCCGTGGTGTGGCCGCCGCCGCGTTTCTTGGGGCGGGGCTGGGCGGGGCGCCGGGTGATCTCCAGCCTGCGCCCGCCGACGGTGAGGTCGAGTCGCACCTCGGTCGGCAGGTCCGCCGCGGCGTGGTCGCTGCGCAGCGAGGTGCCGGGGCTCTGGCGGGCGCCGGGGACCGCCCCGTACAGGGCGTAGCAGACGGCGTCCAGGACGGAGGTCTTCCCGGCGCCGGTCGGTCCGTGCAGCAGGAAGAGGCCGGCGGAGGAGAGCGCGTCGAAATCGATCTCCTCGGTGGCGCCGAAGGGGCCGAACGCGGTGATGCGGAGGGTATGGAGCCTCACCGGTTCACCTCGCGGACGCCGTCGTCGACCCGAACGTGGTCGAAGGCGCCGCGCAGCACCGCCCGTTCCTGTGCGTCGGTCCCGCAGCCGCCGCGTACGTGGGCCACGAAGTCCTCCGCGATGCTCTGGTCGTCGCGGCCGCGCAGGCGGCGGGCGTACGAGATGTCCGGGTCGTCGGGCGCCCGCTCCGGTTCGAAGACGAGGCCGAGGGTGTGCGGGAAGCGTTCGGTGAGCCGGGCCATGGGGTCGGCGGGGCGGACCGGGTCGGTCAGGGTGGCCTCCACCCAGGCGTCCTCGTGGCGGTCGAGCGCGGGGTCGTTCAGCAGTTCGTCGAGCCGGCCGCGCAGCCGGGCGAGGCGGCGGGGCACCGGGCAGTCGACGCGCTCTGCGGTGACGGCGCCCGAGGCGTCCAGGTCGATGAGCCACATGGTCTTGCGGTGGGCGGACTCGGAGAAGGAGTAGGCGAGCGGGGAGCCCGAGTACCTGACCCGGTCGGTGACGGCCTGGCAGCCGTGGAGGTGGCCGAGGGCCACGTAGTCGACGCCGTCGAAGACTCCGGCGGGGACCGAGGCGACGCCGCCGACGGTGATGTCGCGTTCGCTGTCGCTGGGTTCGCCGCCGGCGACGAAGGCGTGGGCGAGGACGACGGACCGGGTGGAGTCCGGGCGCGCGGCGAGGTCGGCGCGGACCCGGTCCATGGCGGCGGTCAGCACGGCCTTGTGCCCGGCGCGCTCGGCCCGCAGGGTGTCCTTGACCAGGGCCGGTTCCAGGTACGGAAGCCCGTAGAACGCCACGTCCCCGTGCGCGTCGGCGAGCACGACGGGGGTGGCGCAGTGCGCGGGGTCGGTGCGCAGGTGGATGCCGGCCCGGCCGATGAGCCCGGCGCCGACACCGAGCCGGCGGGCCGAGTCGTGGTTGCCGGAGATCATCACGGTGGGCACCCCGGCGCCGGCCAGGCGGTGGAGGGCGTCGTCGAAGAGCTGCACGGCGCCGAGCGGGGGCACCGCTCTGTCGTACACGTCACCCGCCACGACGACGGCGTCGACCTCGTGCTCGCGGACGGTGGCCACCAGGTGATCGAGGAAGGCGGCCTGCGCTTCGAGCAGGGGGACCCGGTGGAACGACCGGCCCAGGTGCCAGTCCGATGTGTGCAGAATCCTCAAGACCCGGCTCCGGTCCGCATGCGCTTCCTCCGCCCCTGTGCCCTCACGTCCCACAGTGTCCCATCACGCCGGGGGACCGAGGGCGCGTCCGTGAAGTCCCGCCGGGTCCGTGACCGGCCGGGTCACGCGTCGTCGTACGCCTCGCCGCCCAGTTCCACGCGTGCCTCGCCCGCCGTGGCGTCGGCCAGCCAGCGGCGGAACTCCTCGACCTCGGCGTCCGGCAGCCCGATCTCGATGGTCACGTCGGCGGCGTACCGGACCGCGCGCACGGTCCGTCCGGTGGCCCGCAGTTCGTTCTCCAGCCGGCCCGCCCGCTGGTGGCCGACCGTGACGGTGGCGAGCCGGAAGCGGCGGCGGGTGCGGGTGCCGAGTGCGTCGAGCGCCTCGCCGACCACTCCCCCGTATGCCCGGATCAGTCCGCCGGCGCCCAGCTTCACGCCGCCGTAGTAGCGGGTGACGACGGCGACGACGTAGCAGACCTCGCGGCGCGTCAGCATCTGGAGCATCGGGACACCGGCGGTGCCGCCGGGCTCGCCGTCGTCACTGGCCTTCTGCACGGAGGCGTCGGCGCCGATGACGTACGCGTAGCAGTTGTGGGTGGCGGTCGGATGCTCCTTGCGGACGCGGGCGACGAACTCCTGTGCCTCCTCCTCGGTGGCGGCAGGGGCGAGCGCGCAGAGGAAGCGGGAGCGGTTGATCTCGCTCTCGTGGACGCCCGCGCGGGCGACGGTCCGGTACTGCTCCTGCATCCCGCCACCCTATGCTTCCTCGCGGGAATGGCCGGAGCGGGCCGCCGGTTGTGCGGATCATGGACGCAGACACGGAGACGATCCGCAGGATTCTGGAAGACACCGGCGACACCTGGGCCGTGGTGGGGCTGTCCGGCAACCGTGCCCGCGCCGCCTACGGGGTCGCCGAGGTGCTGCAGCGCTTCGGCAAGCGTGTGGTGCCGGTGCACCCGAAGGCGGAACGGGTCCACGGCGAGCAGGGGTACGCCTCGCTGGCGGACATACCGTTCCCGGTGGACGTGGTGGACGTCTTCGTCAACAGCGACCTGGCCGGTGCGGTGGCCGACGAGGCGGCCGCCATCGGCGCGCGAGCCGTCTGGTTCCAGCTCGGTGTGATCGACGAGAAGGCGTACGAGCGCACCCGGGCGGCCGGGCTGGACATGGTGATGAATCGCTGCCCCGCCATCGAGATCCCGCGCCTCGGCTAGGACGCTTCGGGGGCCCGGACACCCAGCCCTTCGAGAACCACGGCGCCCGGCAGTGCGGCCAGCGCCTTGCCGGTCACGATGAGCTTGCCCCGGCGCGAGCCGCTGCCGATCAGGACCCACTCCTCGTCCACGACGGCGGAGTCGATCAGCAGCGGCCAGGAGGCAGGGAGCCCGACGGGCGTGATGCCGCCGTACTCCATGCCGGTCTCGCCGACGGCCGTATCCATCGAGGCGAAGCGTGCCTTGCGCAGGCCGAGGTGCTTGCGGGCGACGCCGTTCACGTCGACGCGGGAGTGCGACAGGACGACGCAGGCGCCGAGCGTGACCTCTCCGGCGCGCTTGCCCGACAGGACGACGCAGTTCGCCGAGCGCTCCAGCAGATCGGCTCCGTGGTGCGCGACGAAGACCGCGGTGTCGGCGATCTCCGGGTCGGTGTCGACGTGCAGGACCTGGTCGGGGGTGATGCCTCCCCAGCCGGTGCGCACCGCCTCGGCCACCGGGGCGGTGAGCAGGTCCTGACGGTCGACGGCGGGGCTGGCGTTCTCGAAGGAGCCGATGGGTGCGCGCATGCGCGTCACGCTAACAGCGGCGTGCGCGGGGGTGTGCGGCGTCTCATCTGACGGGCGGAATGCTGACGGCCATGGTGAGTTCGACCGGTTCGGTGCCCTCGTTGCGGTACGCGTGCGGGTGGTGCGCCTCGAAGGTGGCGGAGGTGCCGGCGGGCACGGCGTACGGGGTGTCGTCGACGACGAGGGTGAGGGTGCCGGCGGTGACGTGGAGCAGTTCCACCGTGCCCTCGGGGTGCGGGTCCGACCGGCTGCCGTCGCCGGGCATCAGCCGCCAGGACCAGAGTTCGAGGGGGCCGCGGGCCTCCGTGCCGACCAGCAGCGTGGTGGCGCTGCCCGCCTCGGTGGACCACATGCGTACGGCCTGGTCGGCGGGGACCATGCGGACCGGGGAGCCCTGTTCGTAGTCGAGCAGCGTGGTGATGCTGATGCCGAGCGCGTCGGCGAGCTTGACCGTGGTGCCGACGCTCGGGTTGGTGCGGGCCTGCTCGATCTGGATGATCATGCCCCGGCTGACTCCCGCGCGGGCGGCCAGCGCGTCCAGGGTGAAGCCGCGCTCACCGCGCCAGCGCTTGAGGTTGCGCGCGAGGGACTGCGTCAGCTGATCGAGGTCAGTCACATTCCGTCCAATATTTTGTATGACGTAGTCGAGCATCCTGCACTACGGTGGAGTGCACCCACTTGTTCACCGCACTGTACTGCGAGGCACCCATGACCGCGTTGTTCGCCCTGGCCACCAGCCTCCTGTGGGGACTGGCCGACTTCGGGGGCGGTCTGCTGACGCGGCGCACGCCCGCGCTCACCGTGGTCGTGGTCTCGCAGATCATCGCGGCGACGGTGCTGGGGGTGATCGTGACCGTCACGGGCGGCTGGAGCGAGGCGGGTCCCCGGCTCTGGTTCGCGGTCGGGGCGGGAGTCGTGGGGCCGATGGCGATGCTCTGCTTCTACAAGGCGCTCGCTCTGGGACCGATGGGTGTGGTCTCCCCGCTCGGTTCGCTCGGCGTGGCCGTACCGGTGGGCGTGGGACTGATCGCCGGGGAGCGGCCGGGGCTCCTGCAGTGCGCCGGGGTCGCCGTCGCCGTCGCGGGCATCGTGATGGCGGGCGGCCCGCAGCTGCGCGGGGCCCCGGTGCAGCGGCGGGCGATCCTGCTGACGCTGGTGGCCGCCTTCGGTTTCGGGACCGTGATGTCGCTGATCGCCGAGGCGTCGACGACAGTGACCGGGCTGTTTCTCGCCCTGTTCGTGCAGCGGCTGACCAATATCGCGGTGGGCGGCGGGGCGCTGTACGTCTCGGTGCGGCGCGGCGGCCGGGCGCTGCCCGAGGAGGGAGGCGCGGCGGCGGTCCGGGCCGCCCTTCCGGCGCTGGCGTTCGTCGGGCTCGCGGACGTGGCGGCCAACGGCACGTACGCGATGGCCGCGCAGCACGGCCCGGTCACCGTCGCCGCCGTACTGGCCTCGCTCTATCCGGTGGTCACCGCCCTGGCCGCGCGCGGGTACCTCAAGGAGCGGCTGCGGGGCGTGCAGGCGGCGGGCGCCGGACTCGCACTGGTGGGCACGGTCCTGCTGGCGACCGGCTGAGCGCGGGGCCGGGTCAGCGCGCGAGCCCGGCCTGATCCGGACGAAAGGCCCTAGGCCCTAACCCTCTTCCAGCTCCGCCACGGCCAGCAGCTGTTCCGGGGTGACGTCCGCGGGGATCGGCACCGGGGCCGGTGTGCGCAGGGGCGGCTCCCAGCCCCGGTCCGGATGCCAGCTGCGTACGACCCGGGCGGGAGCGCCTGCCACGACCGCCCGGTCGGGCACCTCGCCGCGGACGACCGCGCCGGCGGCCACGACGACATTGCGTCCGAGCCGGGCGCCCGGCAGGATCACCGCACCGGTACCGATCCAGCAGCCGGGACCGATGGAGACGGGCTCCATCCGCGGCCACTGCCTGCCGACCGGCTCGTGCGGGTCGTCGTAGCTGTGGTTGGTCGAGGTGATGTAGACGTACGGCCCGCAGTACGTGTTCGCGCCGATGGTCACCGTGGTGTCGGCGACGACATGGCTGCCGCGGCCCAGCACCACCCCGTCGCCCAGGGTGAGGATCGGGTCGGGGCCGAGATCGAGGTCGGGCATGAGTCCCGCCGTCAGCGTGACCTGTTCGCCGATGATGCAGTGGTCGCCCAGTTCGATCCACGGCTCCCCGAAGACGGTGCCCTGCGGGAACGCCAGCCGGGTGCCCCCGCCGATCCGGGCGAACCGCAGTCCCCCGGGGTGCTCGGCGGTCACCGCGCCCGCCTCGCGCGCCCAGCGCCAGCAGCGGTGGACGGCCCCGGACAGGGCGCGCCGCCGCCAGGCGGTCAGCGAGGAGAACGCGTTTCTGTTCTTGGGCACGCGCTCACGGTAGTCCGCGCCCACCGGGCCTTCGGCCGCACCGGCCTGTGATCTTCACCCCAACAGGCCTGGGACGGCGGTGCGTCGCATACGGTTTCCCCGGCGGACGGCCGGGGGTCGCCGTGGCCGCCGCGACCCACGGCAGCGGAGCACGGAGGAACGCGCGATGGCGGAGCAGGCGTTGATCATGGGCATGGGCGGCAAGGAGCCGTCCATCGACGCGGACGCGTTCACCGCGCCGACCTCGGTCGCGATCGGGGACGTCACGATGGCGGCGGGCTCCAGCCTCTGGTATCAGGCGGTGCTGCGCGCGGACTGCGGCCCCATCGTCATCGGTGCGGACTCCAACATCCAGGACAACTGCAGCGTGCACGTCGACCCGGGCTTCACGGTGACAGTCGGCGAGCGGGTCTCGGTCGGGCACAACGCGGTCCTGCACGGCTGCACCATCGAGGACGACGTACTCATCGGCATGGGGGCCACCGTCCTCAACGGCGCGCACATCGGCGCGGGCTCGCTGGTCGCGGCGCAGGCCCTGGTCCCGCAGGGGATGCGGGTACCGCCGGGCTCCCTGGTGGCGGGCGTCCCGGCGAAGGTGAAGCGGCAGCTGACCGAGGAGGAGCTCGAAGGCGTCCGCTTCAACGCGGTGGGTTACGTGGAGCTGGCCAAGGCGCACCGCGAGGCGTGCGGCGGCTGAACAACGCCGTCCGCTCAGTCGGCGACCGGCACGGTCCCCGGTTCCGGCTCGGCGGCCGCCTCGGAGTGCGCGGCGGCGGCCTTCTTGGCGCGGTTCTTGATGATCAGCATCGAGGCGAGGCCGATCAGGATGGCGATGGCCAGGCCCAGGTAGGAGAACCGCTTCAGCCAGGCCTCGGCGACGACGCCCACCGAGTAGATGACGGCCGTGGTGCCGCCCGCCCAGGCGATCCCGCCCAGCACGTTGGCGACGAGGAACTTCCAGTACGGCATGTGCAGCACCCCGGCCAGCGGTCCCGCGAAGATGCGCAGCAGCGCGACGAAGCGGCCGAAGAACACCGCCCACATGCCCCACTTCTGGAAGGAGCGCTCGGCCAGGGCGATCTGGCTCTCTCCGAAGTGCTTGGGGAACTTGCCGCCGAGCCAGGCCAGCAGTGGCCGGCCGCCCTTGCGGCCGATGGCGTAGCCGATCGAGTCGCCGATCACGGCGCCCGCCGTGGCGCAGGCGCCCAGGATCCAGGGGTTGATGCCGTCGTGGCTCGCGGCCAGCAGCGCCGCGCTGACCAGGACGATCTCGCCGGGCAGCGGGATGCCCAGGCTCTCCAGTCCGATGACGACGCCCACCAGGACGTACACGCTGATCGCGGGGACGGTCTCCAGCCACTCCTGGATGTGCAACGCCGTTTCCTTACGTGTGATGTCTCGTCGCCCGCCGGACAACTCATCGGCGCAGCGCGGGAAGCCTACCCTCAGCTTCACCGGGGCGGACAGCGCGAACGGCCGCCCGGCACCTGTCCGGTGTCGGGCGGCCGTCGGGTCGTACGGGTCAGGAGTGGGGGCGCAGGGTCCAGACCACGGTCATCTCCCCGGTGACGGCTCCGTCCCCGCGGCGTATCTCCACGGTCACCGGGAACTCGGGGCGCTCGCCCGCGTCGAGCTCCGCGACGACCTCGGCGGCGGGGCGGCCGAGGACGGCGGTCGCGGTGACCTCCCCCATGGCCAGCTTCTTGTAGCCGATCTCGGCGCTCACCGCGAGCGGCACGGCGCGGGCCAGCTGGTCGCCGAACGCGGCGATGACGATGGCACCGCTCGCCGACTCCGCCAGCGTGAACATGGCTCCGGCGTGCGGTCCGCCGACGTGGTTGTGGTAGTCGGCCTGGTCCGGCATGCGGACCACCGCGCGGTCGGCGGTGGACTCCAGGAATTCGAGGTTGAGGGTCCGGACCATGGGGACCGTCGCGGCGAGCATCTCGCCCGCGGTCATCTGTTCAGCGCTCATGGACCGATGTTACTCATGGGTAGCAGCCTTTGGCCATGCCTTCGCGGCCACGTCCCGTCCGGCCGCCGCCCCTCCTTCACCGTTCGCACACGGGGGCGGACGTAGCACGCCGGGCGGGGCACCTCTATCGTTACTCGCCATGTGGCCAGGACAGCAGCCGCCCGGGGGCGAGCAGAACCCGCAGGACCAGAACCAGAACCCGTACCAGCAGCCGGGGTACCAGCAGCCGAATCCCTATCAGCAGCCGGGATACCAGCAGCAGGGACAGCAGCAGCCCGGTTACGGGTACCCGCAGCAGGGCGGGCAGGGGGGCTACGGACAGCCCAACCCGTACCAGCAGCCCACGGCACCGCAGTACGCGGTGCCCGGACCTCCCGGCGATCCGCAGCCCGGCGGTGACAACAACAAGAAGAAGACGACGATCGTGGCGATCGTCGCGGCGACCGCGGTCGTGGTGGCCGCCGCGGTCACCGGTGTCATCGTGCTGAACAAGGACGACGACAAGGACGGCAAGAACGTCGCCGGCGGCAAGAAGTCGTCCGCGCCCGTCAAGCCGTCCGGTTCCGCGTCCCCGTCCGAGGCCAACCCGCGCGGCGGCGACGACGAGGCCAAGCCGCAGATCGCGGGCTGGAAGGTCGTGACGAACCCCAAGTGGGGCACCCAGTTCGACGTGCCGGGCGACTGGGAGGTGTCCCCGCCCGGCGTGCTGTCCTTCTTCGAGGACGAGAAGAAGAACGACGGTATGCCGCTCATCGGGTTCACCGGGCCGGCGGACCTCAAGAAGAAGTGGTGCACCGACGACGCCGACAAGGACGGCACCGACGACAACTACAGCCTGGCCGGCACCGGCACCCGGGGCGCCGAGGGCGCCACGGACGCCGATGTGAACGCCCGGAACGAGGCCGGCACCTGGGCTTGGGCCGCGTTCGCGCAGCACATGCCGAAGAAGACCATCAAGATCAGCAAGCCCAAGCAGTACACCACCAAGTCGGGGCTGACCGGGAGCCTGGTCACCGCGACCGCGCCCAACGTCACCAAGCGTTCCAAGTGCAGCAGTGACGGCAAGACGTACGCCTTCACGTTCAAGAACACCAAGGGCGCCTTCGCCTCCTGGGTGCTGTACGCCGCCGCCGGTGTCGACGACGAGCTGCCCAACGCGACGATCGAGAAGATCCTCAGCACGGTGCGCACCGTGCCGATCACCGACACCGACAGCGAGTCCTGAGCCCGGTCCGGGAACTCATTTGCGCAAAGGGGGCGCGGCCGCGATAGTCCCTGGGTGACCGACGCAGCCGCCCCCGCCTCCCGCTCCACCCGCCCCGTCCCGGCAGGGCGCAACTACCGGCTGCTCACCGCCGCCTCGATCATCACCGCCCTGGGCACCCACGGCGCACTGATCGCGGCGGCGTTCGCGGTTCTCCAGACCGGCGGCGACGGCGGTGACGTCGGCCTCGTCGCCGCCGCCAGGACGGTGCCGCTGGTGCTCTTCCTGCTGATCGGCGGGGCGATCGCGGACCGGCTGCCGCGGCACCGGGTGATGGTGGCGGCCAACACCCTCAACTGCGTCTCGCAGGGCCTCTTCGCCCTGCTGGTCCTGGCCGGCGACCCCCAGCTGTGGCAGATGATGCTGCTCACCGCGCTGTGCGGCACCGGGCAGGCCTTCTTCAGCCCGGCGGCCGAGGGCATGCTGATGTCGAGCGTCAGCGGCGAACAGGCGAGCCGTGCCTTCGCGCTCTTCCGGATGTCCACCCAGGGCGCCGCCATCGGCGGTGCGGCCCTCGGCGGCGCCATGATCGCGGCGATGGACCCCGGCTGGGTGCTGGCCGTGGACGCCGCCGCCTTCGCGGTCGCGGGAGCCCTGCGCGCCTTCCTCGACGTCAGCCACATCCCGGCGCGCGAGCCGGGGGGCGGGCTGCTCGCGGACCTGCGGGACGGCTGGAAGGAGTTCACCGGCCGGCCGTGGCTCTGGGCCATCGTCGCCCAGTTCTCCGTGGTGGTCGCCGCCGTGGGCGCGGCCGAGGCGGTCTACGGTCCGCTGGTCGCCCGCGACGAACTCGGCGGCGCCCGGCCCTGGGGCTTCGCGCTCGCCGCGTTCGGCGTCGGCAACCTGGCCGGGGCACTGCTGATGATGCGCTGGAAGCCGCGCCGCCTCCTGCTGGCCGGAACGCTCTGCGTCTTCCCGCTGGCCCTGCCGTCGGCCGGCCTCGCCGTGCCGCTGTCCGCGACCTGGCTCTGCGTGGTGATGTTCGTCAGCGGTACGGCGATCGAGGTGTTCGGCGTCTCCTGGATGACCGCCATGCACCAGGAGATCCCCGAGGAGAAGCTGTCGCGCGTCTCGGCCTACGACTGGTTCGGCTCGGTGGCGATGGTGCCGGTCGCCACCGCCCTCGCCGGACCCGTCGAGTCGCTGGTCGGGCGCGGTCAGGCGCTGTGGGGCTGCGCGGGGCTGGTCGTGCTCGTTACGGGCGCGGTGCTCTTCGTGCCGGACGTACGCAACCTGACCCGCAGGACCGAGTCGGTGGAGGTGGCCGCGGCCCCGCTCGTGCCGCCCACGTCAGCCGATGCGGAAGGAGCCGTCGGGCGGCTCGGGTGAGGGGACCGCGTCCTCGTCGCCGACCGGCCGGGCGCCGTTGACGAACGCCTCAAGCGCCTCCCCGTACTCCACCCGCGCGGCGAACGCGTCCGCCGCGCACCGGCGGGCCAGGGCCGCCGTGTCGATCGGGGCGCGGGATGCGACCAGGACAACGTTGCCGAAGCGCCGGCCGCGCAGCACGCCCGGCTCCGCGATCAGCGCCAGCTCGGTGAAGGCGGTGGCGAAGGTGGCCAGCTGCGAGCGCAGGAAACCGAACGGCGGCCCGTCCGCGAGGTTGGCGGCGTAGATCCCGTCCGGGCGCAACGCCCGCGCCGCCGCCCGCGCGTACGGGACGGTGGTGAGGTGGGCGGGCACCCGTGACCCGCCGAAGACGTCCGCGATCAGCAGGTCCAGCGAGCCGGGCACCGTCTCCTCCAGCCGGGCGCGGGCGTCCGCCGCGTGCACGGTGATGCCGCCGCACTCGGGCAGCGGCAGGTGCTCCGCGACGAGGTCGAGGAGAGCGCGGTCCGCGTCCGCCACCTCCTGCCGGGAACCGGGGCGGGTGGCCGCGACATAACGGGGCAGGGTGAGACCGCCGCCGCCCAGGTGCAGGACGTCCAGCGGCTCGCCCGGGTCCGCCGCGCAGTCCACGACATGGCCGAGCCGTCGCGCGTACTCGAACTCCAGGTGCTCGGGCGCGTCCAGGTCGACGTAGGACTGCGGTGCTCCGTCGACCGTCAGCAGCCAGGCCCGCTCCCGGTCCACGTCCGGGAGCAGCCGTGCGGTGCCGTGGTCCACATCTCGGATGACGGGTATCGACTCGTTCACTCCCCCATTGTGCGGTGGGCCCGCCTCCTCGGAGCGTCCGGGGAGGCGGGCCCACGGTCTTCGCGGGGCTCAGAGCAGCTCCGTGACCGTGCCCGCGCCGACCGTGCGGCCGCCCTCGCGGATCGCGAAGCCGAGGCCCGGCTCCAGCGGGATGTCCCGGCCCAGCTCGACGGTCATGGTGACCGTGTCCCCGGGCCGCGCCACCCCCGCCTCGCCGAGGTCCACATCGCCGACCACGTCGGCCGTGCGGATGTAGAACTGCGGCCGGTACCCGGTGGTGACCGGGGTGGTGCGGCCGCCCTCGCGCCCCGACAGGACGTACACCCGCGCGGTGAAGCGCCGGCTCGGGGTGACGCTGCCCGGCGCCGCGACGACATGACCGCGGCGCACGCGGTCGCGCTCGACGCCGCGCAGCAGCAGCGCGACGTTGTCGCCGGCCTCGGCGGACTCCATCGGCTTGCCGAAGGTCTCCAGGCCGGTGACGACCGTCTCGGTGTCCGCACCGAGGACCGTCACCCGGTCACCCACGCGGACCGTGCCGCGCTCCACGGCGCCGGTGACGACCGTGCCCCGGCCGGTGATGGTCAGGACGTTCTCCACCGGCAGCAGGAACGGCGCGTCGGTGTAGCGCACCGGCATCGGCACATAGGTGTCGACGGCGTCGAGCAGCGCCTCCACGGCACCGGTCCAGCGCGGGTCGCCCTCCAGCGCCCGCAGCCCCGACACCCGTACGACGGGCACGGTGTCGCCGCCGTAGCCCTGCGCGGACAGCAGCTCGCGCACCTCCAGCTCGACCAGGTCGGTCAGCTCGGGGTCGCCGGCGTCCGCCTTGTTGAGCGCCACCACGATGTGGTCGACGCCCACCTGACGGGCGAGCAGCACGTGCTCGGCGGTCTGCGGCATGATCCCGTCCAGCGCGGAGACGACGAGGATCGCCCCGTCGAGCTGGGCGGCGCCCGTGACCATGTTCTTGATGTAGTCGGCGTGGCCCGGCATGTCGACGTGCGCGTAGTGGCGGGTGCCGGTCTCGTACTCGACGTGCGCGATGTTGATGGTGATGCCGCGCTGCGCCTCCTCGGGCGCGCGGTCGATGCGGTCGAAGGGGACGAAGGTGCCGGTGCCGCGGTCGCTGAGCACCTTGGTGATGGCGGCGGTCAGAGTCGTCTTTCCGTGGTCGACGTGACCCATGGTGCCGATGTTGAGGTGCGGCTTGGTGCGCACGTATGCCGTCTTGGGCATGGGTTCATTCCTTGGGATGCGAAGCGTGACGTGAGGACCCCGGGGCCCGGCCGACCCTCCCCTCGCGGGGTCCGCCGGACAGTCGGGGGAGGGTCAGCTTCGGGCGCCGCCGAAGGGCGCTGCGGCAGCGGTGAGCGCTGCGGCGCCACCTGCTGCGAGGGTGTCGACGGCAGCCTCCGGCGCGTCCGCGACTGCGGACGGCGCTGCGGGGAAGGCGTACCGGAACATGGCCCGATCATCTCCGACGGCCCGTCGGCCCGTCGAGCGAATTACGGCGGACCGTACGGGGATTGGGCACGGGCCGCCGGAGCCGGGCAGGGGCGCATTACGGCGATCACACACCTTTGTCGGTTACTCTCCCCGAATGCTCGACGTCGTCCCCGACACCCGGCCCGCCCCCGGTCTCGCCGTGCGCTGCACGCGCGTGCTGCTCTCGCCGTGGTCCCGGCTCTCGCTGCTCGTCGCCGTGCTGGTGGCCGCCGCCACGGCCATGCTGCTGCTGGAGCCGCAGCAACTGCTGACTTCCGGGAGACTCGGGCAGCTGAGCGGCGGCTCCACGGCGGCCGTGGTGTTCGGCCTGGCGTACGGCGTCTGCACGGTGGCGTTCGTGCCGCGCCCCCTGCTGAACCTCGCGGCGGGCGCGCTGTTCGGTGCGCAGGCCGGTCTCGCCGCGGCGCTCGGCGGTACGGTGCTCGGCGCGGGGATCTCCTTCATGCTCGGCCGGGTCCTGGGCCAGGACGCGTTGCGCACCCTGGTGCGGGGGCGGTGGCTGCGGGCGGCGGACGGTCAGCTGAGCCGGCACGGCTTCCGCTCGATGCTGGCGCTGCGGCTCTTCCCCGGGGTGCCGTTCGCCGCCGCCAACTACTGTGCCGCCGTCTCCCGCATGGGCTATCCGCCGTTCCTGGTGGCGACGGGGCTGGGCTCGGTCCCGAACACGGCCGCGTACGTCGTGGCGGGCAGCGAGGCGTCCTCGCCGACCTCCCCCGCCTTCCTCGCGGCGATGGGCTTCATCGTGCTGACGGGGGCCGGTGCGGCCGTGGTCGCCTGGCGCCGCCGTCACCGCCTGGGCGCCTGAGGACCGCGACCGGCCGGGGGCGCGGGGGGTGTCGTCGGCTGTTCACCCGAGGGCGATACGCTGCCCGCGACCGAAGACGAGACGGGGCCCCGCGCGGCCCTGTCCTCGCCACGACCGCAATCCGCACGCCGCCGACGGCATACGCCGTCGGCCGCCGCATGAGCAATCCGGGATGGCCCAAGCCCCATGAGCTGGTTCGAATCGTTCGTCCTCGGCCTCGTCCAGGGACTGACCGAGTTCCTGCCGATCTCCTCCAGCGCGCACCTGCGGCTCACCGCGGCGTTCGCCGGCTGGCACGACCCGGGTGCGGCGTTCACCGCGATCACCCAGATCGGCACGGAGGCCGCGGTCCTCATCTACTTCCGCAAGGACATCGCCCGGATCGTCTCGGCGTGGTTCAGGTCGCTGACGGACCGTTCGATGCGCGGCGACCACGACGCCCAGATGGGCTGGCTGGTCATCATCGGCTCGATCCCGATCGGTGTGCTCGGTGTCACGTTCAAGGACCAGATCGAGGGGCCCTTCCGTGATCTGCGGCTGATCGCGACCACCCTGATCGTGATGGGCATCGTGCTCGGCATCGCGGACCGGCTGGCCGCCCGCGACGAGACGGGCGGCAGGCACCGCGCGGGCAAGCAGCGCAAGACGCTGCGCGAACTGGGCGTCAAGGACGGCCTGATCTACGGCTGCTGCCAGGCAATGGCCCTGATTCCCGGTGTCTCGCGCTCCGGCGCCACCATCAGCGGTGGTCTGCTGATGGGCTACACCCGTGAGGCGGCGGCGCGTTACTCGTTCCTGCTCGCGGTTCCCGCGGTGCTCGCCTCGGGCGTCTTCGAGCTCAAGGACGCGGGCGAGGGTCATGTGTCGTGGGGCCCGACCGTCTTCGCGACCTTCATCGCGTTCGGTGTGGGGTACGCGGTCATCGCGTGGTTCATGAAGTTCATTACGACGAAGAGCTTCATGCCCTTCGTGATCTACCGGATCGCCCTGGGCATCCTGCTCTTCGTCCTGGTCGGCGCGGGTGCGCTGAGCCCGCACGCGGGCGAGTCCGCGGGCTGACCTCCGCGCGTGTGCCGCCCCCGGTCGCGCCGGGGGCGGCACATCGCGTCAGATCTCCGCGTCGCCGGGGCCCTCGGCGCCGAACTGCTCGGCGCGCAGGGCGAGGTCCTGCAGCACGTCCGCCGACGTGACGTCCGTCTGCCCGGAGTCGTGCACCTGGGCCAGCATCGCGAACGCCAGGGTGAACGCCCCGACGAGCTGCTCGACCGCGCCGCCGACCTCACGGCCGACGAGGACCACGACGTCCTCGACGGTGGCGTCCTCCGGGATGGCGATCCGCGGCATCGTCTCGTTGAGAAGGGCGGTCACCACGGTCGAATCGGTGTCGGCGTCCTCGCGGTCGGGGTTCTCCTCCAGCAGCCGGCGCATCTCCCCCGCCTCGGTGAGGATGCCGACCACACGCTTCACCACTTCGCTCTGCTCCATCCCGCGAGCATAGGCGGCCCGGCCCACAGGTACTACGACGTGCGGCGGTATGCCGTGCCGGGGCCCGGACGGCCGCTCCCACCTCGGCATCCGCGCCCGGACGGCCGTAGCGTACGGGGCAGGTCCCCACCGGCGGAGAGGAACCCATGAGTGGCACCGAGCTTCCCGTGATCGCGGCGGTCGACGGCTCCTCGCACAGCATGGACGCGCTGGACTGGGCGGCGCGCGAGGCGGTCGCACGAGATCTGCCCCTGCTGATCGTGCACGTCAGGCAACTCTCCCGGCGCACCGACCAGGAGGCGCAGGAGCAGGAGGCCGGCGAGCTGCTGGCCTCGGCCGTGCGCCGGGTCGCGGAGACCGCCCCGGGGCTGCGGCCCTCGACGCTCGCACCGCTCGACTTCCCGTCGGCGGCGCTCGTCTCGCTGAGCCGGGACGCCTCGCTGGTGGTGCTCGGTTCGCGGGGGCTCGGCGGGTTCCGCTCCCTGATGCTGGGGTCCAACAGCCTGGCGACGGCCTCGATGGCGAAGTGCCCCGTGGTGATCGTCCACGGCGGCCGGGACGACGAGAAGCCCGGCGACGGAACGGGCGAGGTCTTCCCGGACATCGTGGCAGGAGTGGCCGCCGACGAGAGCAGCGAGGGGGTGCTGGACTTCGCCTTCGCGACGGCGGCGGCGCACCCGGGTGCGCGGCTGCGGATCGTGCACGGCTGGACGATGTTCTCGTCGATGCTGTCCGGCGGGCCCGTCTTCGACCGGGACGCGGCGGCGGACGCGGCCGAGCGGTCACTGGCCGAGCTGACCGCCGGCTGGCGCACCGCGTATCCGCAGGTAGAGGTGATGAAGGAGCCGGTCAACGGTTCCGCGACGCGCACCCTGGTCACCGCGTCCGCCACGGCGTCGCTGACCGTCGTCGGGCGGCGGCGGGGCGGTGAGTCGCTGGGGCTCGGACTCTCGCCGGTGGCCCACACGACGCTCACGCACGCCATGGGCCCGGTGGCCGTCGTCCCCTGCTGACGGCCGGGCCGCGTCCGCTGCCCCACACTGGGCAGGAGAGCCGGATCGGATGGCGGACGGACCTGCCTGCGGGTGGGGCGAGGAGGCGCGGCATGGGGTCAGGGGCCGGGTGGCGCGAGCGGGGCGCACGGATGCTGGACCCGACACCGGGGCGCGCGGCCGCCGCGCTGGTGGCCGGTGCGCTGCCGGCGCTCGCCTTCCCCGCGCCCTCGCTGTGGTGGTTCGCCTATGTCTGCCTGGTCCCGCTGCTGCTGCTGATCCGGTCGGCCGGTACGGGGCGGGCGGCGGCGCGGGACGCCTGGCTGGGCGGGACCGGCTACATGATCGCCGTGCACCACTGGCTGATGCCGAGTCTGCATGTGTTCATCGTGGTCCTCGCGGCGCTGCTCGGTCTGCTGTGGGCGCCGTGGGGGGTGCTCGTGGGCCGGCTGCTGCGCGGGCCGGTGGGCGGGTGGTCCGCGGTGGCGGCGGTGGTCGTGATTCCGTGCGGCTGGCTGATGATCGAGCTGGTCCGGTCCTGGGAGGCGCTGGGCGGCCCCTGGGGGCTGCTCGGGGCGAGCCAGTGGCAGGTGGAGCCGGCGCTGCGGCTGGCGTCGGTGGGCGGGGTGTGGCTGGTGAGCCTGCTGGTGGTGGCGGTGAACACCGCGCTCACCGTGCTGCTGGTGCACTCCGCCGCCCGCGTCGCCGCCGCCGTGTCGCTGCTGGTGGGGGCGCTCGTGGTCGGGGCCGCCTGGATGTGGGCGCCACAGCCGGAGCGGACCGGCACAGCCAGGGTGGCCGTCGTGCAGCCCGGGATCGTGGACGGGCCGGGCAGCATCCAGCGCAGGTTCGACCTCAGCGAGAAGCTGACGCGGTCGCTGGCCGGGCGGGACGTGGACCTGGTGGTGTGGGGCGAGAGCAGTGTCGGCGTCGATCCGGTCCGGCGGCCCGACATCACGGCCCGGCTCGCGGCGCTGTCGCGGGCGGTGAGCGCGGACGTCCTGGTCAACGTGGACGCCCGGCAGACCGACGGGGCGGGGCGGACCGGCATCTTCAAGAGCGCCGTGCTGGTCGGGCCGGACGGGCTCACCGGGGACCGGTACGACAAGATGCGGCTGGTGCCGTTCGGCGAGTACATCCCGGCCCGGTCGGTGCTGAGCTGGGCGACCTCGATGGGCCGGGCGGCGGGCGAGGACCGGCTGCGCGGCACCGGCCCGGTAACGATGCGGGTGCCCGGCGCGGACGGGCTGCGCATCGGCCCGCTGGTCTGCTTCGAGTCCGCGTTCCCCGACATGAGCCGGCGGCTGGTCCGGGACGGCGCCGGGCTGCTGATCGCCCAGTCGTCCACGTCGTCGTTCCAGCACGGCTGGGCGCCCGGCCAGCACGCCTCGCTCGGCGCGCTGCGGGCGGCGGAGAGCGGACGCCCGATGGTGCACGCCACCCTCACGGGGGTGAGCGCGGTGTACGGCCCGCACGGCGAGGCGGTCGGGTCCCGGCTCGGCACGGACACCAGCGGCACCGCCGTCTACGGGGTACCGCTGGCCCGGGGCACGACGCTGTACGTACGGCTGGGCGACTGGCCGGTGTACGGGGCGCTGGGCGTGCTGGCCGTGTACTGCGCCTCGATGGGCGTCCGGGCCGCGCGCTCCCGGAGGCGTACACGGCCGGCGGAAGCGGCAGTGGTATAGCGCGCCGTGGGCTACGCGGCGTCGAGCTCGCGCAGGACCCGTTCACACAGTTCGTGGGTCTCCAGGGCGTCGCGGGCGCTCAGCGGACGGCCTTCGCGCACGGCGTCCAGGAACGCCAGCACGCTCTGCTCGATGCCTCGCTGACGGGCCACCGGAACCCAGTCGCCGCGCCTGCGCACGCTCGGCTGCCCCTTGTGGTCGATGACCTCCGCGAGGTTCAGCACCTCGCGCTTGGAGTCCTGGCCGGAGACCTCCAGCCGCTCCTCGGTCGAGCCGCTGAGCCGGTTCATCGCGCCGATGGCGGCGAAGCCCTCGCCGGACAGCTGGAGCACGACGTGGTGCAGCAGTCCGTCGACGAGCCTGCCGCTCACCACGGTGCGCTCGACGGGGCCGGGCACCAGGAAGCGCAGGGTGTCCACGACGTGGATGAAGTCGTCGAAGACCATGGTCCGGGGATCCTCGGGGAGCCCGACCCGGTTCTTCTGCATGAGGATCAGTTCGCGCGGGTGCTCCGCGCACTGGGCGTATCCCGGCGCCAGCCGGCGGTTGAAGCCGACGGCGAGACCGGTGCCGCGCGCCTCGGCGAGCTCGACCAGGCGCGTGGACTCCTCCAGCGTGTAGGCGAGCGGCTTGTCGACGTACGTGGCGACGCCCGCTTCGAGCAGCCGGCCGACGATCTCGGGGTGGGCGGCGGTCGCGGCGTGCACGAACGCGGCGTCGAGCCCCTGGGCGAGCAGTGAGTCCAGGTCCCGGTGGCAGCGTTCCGCCGGAATGCGGTGGGCGGCGGCGACCGAGTCCAGGGTGGCCGGGTTGCGGGTCTGCAGGTGGAGTTCGATGCCCGGCAGAGCGCCGAGCACCGGCAGGTACGCCTTCTGCGCGATGTCCCCGAGCCCGATGCAGCCGACCTTCACAGGGTGTTCCTCTCGCTGGTCAGCGCCGTGCGCCGCGAGCGTCGGGAGGGCCCGGCCGCTACGCCGCGGGCGCGTCCGTCGTCGTCCCGGCAGCATACGTGTCCCCCGGCGGCCGCCAGTCGGCGATCCCGTCGAAGGTGCGCAGGACGAGGCCGGGGCCGAGGCGGGAGACGGCCGACATCAGGAAGTCGCGCACGGCGACGGCCGGGGCGCCGCTGAGGCTCATGAGCCGGGAGACGCGGTCGGCCTTGCGCACGACGGCGGCGGTACGGGGCAGCCGGTCGGCGGTGTACGCGGCGAGACCCGCGCCCAGGTCCCGGCCGGGAGCCGTGTGGTGGGCGAGCACGATGCCGTCCTCGATGGCCTGGTTACCGCCCTGGCCGAGAGTGGGGGCCATCGCGTGGGCGGAGTCCCCGAGCAGCACGGTGCGGCCCCGGTGGAAGGCGGGCAGTGGACGGTCCATCCGGTACACGTCGTTGCGCAGGATCTCCCCCGGTGCGGCGGCCGCGATGATCTGCGGGACCGGGTCGTGCCAGTCGCCGAAGCGGCGCAGGAGTCCGGCTTTTTCGTCGTCGTCGGCCCGTGCTCCGGCGGGCGCGGTCGCCGCCGCGTAGGCGTAGATCCGGCCGTCCTTGAGCGGCTGGGTGCCCCAGAGGGCGCCGCGCCCCCAGGTCTCGTGCGGCGCGAAGGGCCGCTCCGGGGCCGGGACGACGACGCGCCAGGTGGTGAAGCCGGCGTAGGAGGGGCCGGGGGCGTCCGGGAAGAGCGCGGTCCGTACGGCGGAGTGGATGCCGTCGGCGCCGATGACGAGTTCGGCCTCGATCGTCCCCTCCGGCGTGGAGACGACGGCGGGGGCGCCGCCCACCGTGCCCGGATCGGTCAGGCGGGCCGGGCAGCCGGTGCGGACGGCGGAGGCGGGGAGCCGGGCGGCGATGCGGTCGATGAGGACGGACCGGTGCACGAGGACGAGCGGACCGCCGAACCGTTCGGCGGCGGCGGTGGCGTCGGTGCGCGCGAGCCAGCGGCCGGACGGCGCGCGCATTCCGCCCTCGCCCTGCCAGGCGGCCAGGGACCTGATCTCGTCGCCGAGCCCGACGACGTCGAGCGCCCGTTGGCCGTTGGGGGCGAGGGCGATGCCGGCTCCGACCGGCTCCAGGGAGTCCGCGCGTTCGAGCACGGTGACCTGCCAGCCGGACCGGTGCAGGGCCAGGGCGGCGGTGAGTCCGCCGATCCCGCTGCCGATGACGACCGCACGGGGCATGTCCATGACTTTCCCTCCGCCGCAACTACACCTGTAGTGACCCGCCCAATGTACTACACCTGTAGTTGCACCGGTAGGTTGCTCCCATGACCGCACGCCCCACCGGCTCCGACCGGGCCGATCTGATCGCCGACGCCGCGCTCGCCCTCCTCGCGGAACGCGGTATGCGGGGGCTGACCCATCGCGCGGTGGACGAGCGGGCCGGGCTGCCACAGGGCTCCACGTCCAACCACACCCGCACCCGGCAGTCCCTGCTGGAAGCCGCGGTGCGACGACTGGCGGAGCGGGAGGCCGGTGTCCTCGCCCCCGGCGGACTCCCGGCGGGCGGCGGCACCGACGAGCTGGTGGCGGCGCTCGCCCGCGCCCTGCACCGCTATCTGACGCACCACCCGGAGCTGCTCGTCTGCCGGTACGAACTGGCGCTGGAGGCCACCCGGCGCCCCGGGCTGCGGGCCTTCTTCGACGCGACGGGCCTGCAGTTCCGCACGCCGCTGGTGGCGCTGATGACGGCGGCCGGTTCACCGGAGCCGGAGCGGCACGCGCTGTCCCTGGTCGCCTGGTGCGAGGGGCTGATGTTCTCGTGCGCGGCCGGCTCGTACCACCGCTCCGTACCGAGCGAGGCGGAGCTGCGCACCGGCTTCGACGAGTTGCTGCGCGGGATGCTGGGGCACTGACGCGCAGGGCGGCGGCGCGGGCTCGGGGCGGCGCTCGGGGCGCGGTGCTGACCGGTGTCACTCGTGCGGGCCAATTGCCGTGTACGGACTCACGGGCCGGTCAGCGGCGCCCCAGAGTTGATCAGGTGCAACGAACGAGAACCACCGTGAAGCTCCTGGCCGGCCTCGCCGTCGCGGCCCTGTCGGGGTGTGTGTCCGTCCAGCCGCAGCCGGCCGCCCCGCCGCGCTCCGAGGTCAGCCGGCCGGCGCACCACCTGGCCCCGCAGATCGCCCGTTCGCCGGTCCACGACACCCTGGAGGCCGTGCCGAAGGCGGAGCGCTCCCCCTCGGCCTCGCCGTCCGGCGCGCACCGACGCCACCGCCGCCGCCGAACGGTTCGGCGGTCCGCTCGTCCTCGGCGCCCGCCCCGCGCCCGCCCCGCAGAGGCGCGCCCGCCGCTCCGGCAGCAGCCCCGGCCCGCACCCGTCCGTCCGCTGCCGCGCCGGATTCCCCCGGCCGTCCCCGCGCCGGCCCTGCCCGCGCCCGGCGGCGGAACCGGGGTGTGCGCCCTCGGCAGAGGCTACGGCCACTGGCCGGCGGGCAGCCCGCAGTCCCGTATCTGCGACCACACCTACGGCCGGTGACGCGGCGCAGGTGACGGCCTGACCGGGTCGGCCGTCACCACTCGCGCAGCCGCCGCTCCAGCCGGCCGATCGCCGCCCGGACGCCTCCCCCGTACCCGTCGTCCGCGCCGTCGTCCGCCAGTACCACCGAGGCCGCCCGAGCCCGTTCCAGATGGTCCCGGGCGGCTGCCGGGCGCTGGAGCTTCACATAGTCGGCGGCGAGGTTGAGGTGCAGCGAGGGGTAGAAGGCCCGCACCGCGAGGGCGTCCCGGTGCCCGGCCACGCGCTCGTCGGCCAGCGCCCGTGCCGCGTTCAGTGCCCGCAGGTCCCAGGCCAGCTCGTCGGCCGGGTCGTCCTGCGTATCGGCCAAGTAGTGCGCCAGCGTGCACCGGTGCAGGGCGTCGCCGTCGTCACCGATCTCCGACCAGAGCACGGTGAAGCGGTTGCGGGCCTCCTCCCGGTCGCCGCCGTGCAGCAGCATGACCGCCTGGCCGATCCTGGTCATGAAGACGTCCTCCGACATCTCCCGCTGCTCCGTCACCACGGCCTCCCTCACCACGCGCCCGCACCCGCCGGCCGGCCGGGCGTCGGATTCGACGCTAACCGCCGGGACGGGCGGGCGCGTGGAGGCTCGGGGCCATCAGCCCAGGTCGGGGATGCGCCAGTCGATGGGCTGATGGCCCTGCTGGGCGACGGCCTCGTTTATCTGGCTGAACGGCCGGGAGCCGAAGAACTTCTTGGCGGACAGCGGCGAGGGGTGCGCGCCCTTCACCACCACATGGCGCTCGGTGTCGATGAGCGGGAGCTTCTTCTGCGCGTAGTTGCCCCAGAGCACGAAGACCGCCGGGTCGGGGCGGTCGGCGACGGCCCGGATCACGGCGTCGGTGACCTTCTCCCAGCCCTTGCCCTTGTGCGAGTTGGCCTCGCCCGCGCGGACGGTGAGCACCGCGTTGAGCAGGAGGACGCCCTGCTCGGCCCACGGCATGAGGTAGCCGTTGTCCGGGACGGGCAGGCCCAGCTCCTCCTTCATCTCCTTGTAGATGTTGCGCAGCGAGGGCGGGGTCTTCACGCCGGGCCGCACGGAGAAGCACAGGCCGTGGCCCTGGCCCTCGCCGTGGTAGGGGTCCTGGCCGAGGACCAGGACCTTCACCTTGTCGTAGGGGGTCGCTTCCAGGGCCGCGAACACCTGCTCCCGGGGCGGGTAGACCGGTCCGGCGGAGCGCTCCTCCTCGACGAACTCGGCGAGCTCCTTGAAGTACGGCTTCTGCAGCTCTTCGCCGAGGACGCCGCGCCAGGACTCGGGCAGCAGGTCGGTGTCGGTCACGTGAACAACCTCCGGTAAGCAATCCGTTCTTGCTCCCAGAACCTACCGGGCGCCACTGACAACACGGTCCGCGAGCGGGCCGCGGAGGCCCGCCCGCGCGGGGGAGCTACCAGCTGGCCTTGCGGTACAGCTCCCACATCTGCATGACGGTCTGCGGGTCGAGGGCGCGTTCGCCGCCGCCGATGTCGTCGCCCGCAGCCACGTACAGCTTGCCCTGCCACAGCGGCAGCAGCCGCACGTCGTCGACCAGGATCTTCTGTGCCCGCTCGAACTCCTTGCCGACGGCGCCCCGGTTGCTCACCTTGCGGGACTGGGGCAGCAGCTGCTTGGTGATCTCGTCCTTGACGTACGGCATGCCCGTGACGCTGTTCTTGCCCACGAACGGGGCGATGAAGTTGTCCGGGTCCGGGAAGTCCGGGAACCAGCCGCGGCCGAAGACCGGGTACTCGCCCTTGGTGAAGCCCTCCTGGAAGGTCTTCCACGGCCTGTGCTTCAGCGTGATGCGGAAGAGTCCGGAGGCCTCCAGCTGGCGCTTGAGCTCGTCGAACTCGGGCGCCGTCGACGATCCGTACCGGTCGGTCGTGTACCAGAAGGTCATGGCGACGGGGGTGGTGATGTGCGCGTCGGCCAGGATCTGGCGGGCCTTCTCCTTGCTGGGGTTGCCGAAGGTGTCGAAGAAGCTGGTCGCGTGCCCTGCGATGCCCTTCGGGACCATCGAGTACAGCGGCTCGGCCGTGCCCCGGTAGACCTTGGCGACGAGCGCGTCCCGGTCGATCAGCTGGGCTATCGCGCGCCGGACGGCCGGTTTCCCGGCGGCCGGGTCGTCCGGGTTGAAGACCAGGAAGCGGATGTCGGCGCCGGTCGACTCGACGATCTGGAGATCGCTGTTCTTGCCGCTGTCCTCGATGCTCACGACGTCCTCGGCGGACAGACCGCGGTAGGTGGCGTCGATCTCGTTCTTCCTGAGCGCCTCGACCATGGTGCTGGACGTCTTGAAGTACCGGATGGTGACCGCGTCGTTCTTGCGGTCGGCGAACCCCTTGTAGTCGGGGTTCTTCACGAGTTCGGAGCGGTCGCCCTGCTTGTAGGAGTCCAGCAGGTAGGGGCCGGAGCCGGTGACCTTGCCGTCGGTGCGGATCTTGTGCTTCGAGTAGGCGCTCGGCGCGACCAGGGACATGGCCGGGGTGGCCAGCACGAAGGGGAAGGTGGCGTCGGGCTTCTTCAGATTGAAGATGACGACGTCGTCGCCCTTGGTCTCCACGCGGTCGAGCGAGCCGAGCATGCCGACGGGCCCGCCCTTGACCCCGATCTGCGAGATCCGGTCGATGGAGTACTTGACGGCCTCGGCGTCGAGTTTGTCGCCGTTGGAGAACTTCAGCCCCGTGCGGAGCTTGCAGCGGTAGGCGGTGCTGGTGCGGTCGGTGAACCGGCACTCCTCGGCCGCGTCCGGCTCGGGCGTCGTACTGCCGGTCGGGAAGCTCACCAGGGTCTGGAACACGTTGCGCATGAGCTCCCAGGAGCCGTCCCAGGCCGCCGCCGGATCCAGGGTCGAGGGCTCACTGGTCGTCCCGACGGCGAGCTTCTGGTCCACGTCCGAGCCGTCGCCGGGCAGCAGCCCGCAACCGGCCAGCAAGGACAGGGACGCAAGGGCTGCAGCGACCTGCAGACTGGCCCGGTAGAACACGTGCACGCTCCTCGATCAGCCATGGGTCGGCAGACCATACCGCAGCGCCCCGCCAGGTCAATCCGTCGGCCCGGCGGGGCACTTGAGGCAATCGCGGCCATATCGGCCCAGGCCGATCTCAGCCCACTCCGGCATTCAGGAAAATGCCGCCGTCGACCACCAGGGTCTGGCCGGTGATCCAGTCCGACTGGCTGGAGGTGAGGAAGGCGGCGGCGCCGCCGATGTCCTCCGGCACCCCGAGCCTGCCGAGCGGGTAGGCGGCCGCCGCCTCCGCCTCGCGGCCCTCGTACAGCGCCTGCGCGAACCGGGTCTTGACCACCGCCGGGGCGATCGAGTTGACCCGGACCACCGGCGCGAACTCGTGCGCCAGCTGGAGGGTCAGGTTGACCATGGCCGCCTTGCTCATCCCGTACGCGCCGATGAAGGGCGAGGCGGAGACGCCGGCGACCGAGGCGATGTTGACGATCGCCCCGCCGTTCTCCTTCTGCCAGGCCTTCCAGGTCTGCTGGGCGAAGCCGAGCGCCGAGATCACATTGGTCTCGAAGACCTTGCGGGCGACGTTGAGGTCGAGCTCCGCGATCGGCCCGAAGACCGGGTTGGTCCCGGCGTTGTTGACCAGGAAGTCGACCCGGCCGAACGCCTCCATGGTGCGGGCGACGGCCGCCGCCTGGTGCGCCTCGTCGTGCGCCTTGCCGGCGACGCCGATGACCCGGTCGGCGCCGAGCGCCTCGACGGCCTCCTTCAGGGCGTCCTCGTTGCGTCCGGTGATGCACACCCGGTCGCCGCGCTCCACGAGCGCCTGCGCGATGCCGTAGCCGATGCCCCGGCTCGCGCCGGTGATCAGCGCGACCTTGCCGCTGTCCTGCTCAGTCATGATGTCCGCAGCCCTTCGGTTCAGTTGAGCGGTCCGCCGGCGACGTACATGACCTGGCCGGAGACGAAGCCGGCCTCGTCGCCCGCGAAGAAGGCGATGGCGTTGGCGATGTCGTCGGGGACGCCCACGCGCTGGACCGGGATCTGGGTGGCGGCGGCCGCCTGGAACTCCTCGAAGCCCATGCCGACCCGGGCGGCGGTCTGCGCGGTCATCTCGGTGACGATGAAGCCGGGCGCGACGGCGTTGGCGGTGATGCCGAACTTGCCGAGCTCCTTGGCGAGGGTCTTGGTGAAGCCCTGGAGGCCCGCCTTGACCGCCGCGTAGTTGGCCTGGCCGCGGTTGCCGAGGGCGGAGGAGGAGGACAGCGACACGATCCGGCCGAACTTGGCGTCCACCATGTGCTTCTGGACGGCCTTGGCCATCAGGAACGCGCCCTTGAGGTGCACGTTCATCACGGTGTCCCAGTCGGACTCGCTCATCTTGAAGAGCAGATTGTCGCGGAGCACGCCCGCGTTGTTGACGAGGATGGTCGGGGCGCCGAGCTCGGCGGCGACCCGCGCGACGGCGGCTTCCACCTGGGCGCTGTCCGACACGTCGCAGCCGACGGCGAGTGCCTTGCCCCCGGCGGCGGTGATCTTCTCGACGGTGTCCTTGCAGGCCGCCTCGTCGAGGTCGAGTACGGCGACGGCGCGGCCCTCGGCCGCAAGACGTACCGCGGTGGCGGCGCCGATGCCCCGGGCCGCTCCCGTCACGATGGCTACGCGCTGCTCGCTGGTGGACATGCTTGGCTCTCCTCGCCCTTGGATAGCGGCTCAGCGGACGTCGGGGCGCTCCCGGAGAGAACCGGCCCGATGGCTGAGCAACCGCTTAGTACCTTCAGCAGACGAGACGCTAGAAGCCCTGGCACCCGGTGTCAACGGCCCACGGGCGCAGCGGCGCATGTCACACTCCGCCGGGCCGCCGTCACACGGTGCGCGGACGGCGGCCCGGGGTGCGTGTCAGCGCACCAGCAGGTCGAGCAGCCGTTCCACCTCGGCCTCGGGATCGGTGGTGAGGCCGCTGTGCACGGGTCCCGGCTGTACGACGGTGGAGCGGGGCGCGATCAGCCAGCGGAAGCGGCGGCCCGCGTCGTCGCCGGCGGCCTGGCCCGCGTCCGTACCGCCGCGGCAGACGCCCTCAACGGCGTGCAGTGCGGCCCGGACCCCGGTCACGTCGGCGCCGGGGTCCAGCGCCTTCAGCTTGGTCTCGTCCAGCTCGGTGCGGGCGGCCACGAAGCCCTTGGCACGGCAGTAGACCACCACGCCGGCGTTGAAGCACTCCCCGCGCTGGACACGGGGTACGACGCGCAGCAGCGCGTACTCGAAGACATCGCGCTCGTTCATGCCCGGCCGCCCTTGTCGCTGTCCGTGAGGTGGTGGCGCGGGGCGAGGCGCTCGGTGATCCAGCCCGGGGCCTGGGAGGGTTTGTCGGGGGTGGGCGCGTCCATGACGATCCGCTCGTGGATGGTGGCCGCCCGCGCGAGCAGCGCGTCCACGTAGGCCCGGCGCAGCTGGTCCGTCGAGTCGAAGCCCGGCTCGTCCACCAGCCACTCGTCGGGGACGTCGGCGGCGACCTCGGCGAGGAGGCCGGGCGTCACCAGCGGGGCGAGTTCGGCCGCGGCCGTCGCGATGTCGGGTCCGAACGGGGCGAGCGCGTGGTCGGAGGCGTTGTACGGCTTGGCGGCGGACGCCTGGGCGCCGGGCCAGTTGTGGTGCCAGATCATCGTGGCGCCGTGGTCGATGAGCCAGAGGTCGCCGTGCCAGACGAGCATGTTCGGGTTGCGCCAGGACCGGTCGACGTTGTTGATCAGCGCGTCGAACCAGACGACCCGCCCGGCCTCGCGCGGGTCCACCTCGTAGGCGAGGGCGTCGAAGCCGAGCGAGCCGGGCAGGAAGTCCATCCCGAGGTTGAGCCCGCCGCTGGCCTTGAGCAGCTCCTGCACCTCCTGGTCGGGCTCGGCGAGCCCGATGACGGGGTCCAGCTGGATCTGCACCAGCTCGGGCACGCGCAGCCCGAGCCGGCGCCCGAGCTGCCCGCAGATCACCTCCGCGACCAGGGTCTTGCGGCCCTGGCCGGCTCCGGTGAATTTCATGACGTACGTGCCGAGGTCGTCGGCCTCGACGATCCCGGGGAGCGAGCCGCCTTCACGCAGGGGCGTGACATAGCGGGTCGCGGTAACCTCTGTCAGCATTTCGCCAGGCTACCCACCCCTCGGGCCGGGCCGTCCGGGGCGGCTACCGCTTGGCGGCCACGAATCCCCACTGGTCGACCGGGTCTCCGACGACCGGCTCCTCGGGGCGCCAGAGGCTGATCGAGCCGAAGCCCGGCTCCACCAGTTCGAGCCCGTCCGCGAAGGCGGCGATGAGCTCCTTGGGACGCGAGACGTACGGCATGGCGCCGCCGCTGGCGTATTCGTCGGACCCCGCCTTCGTCTCCGTGGTCTCGATGGTGTCGCACAGCATCAGGTAGCTGCCCGCCGGCAGCGCGTCCAGGTAGCCGTGGAGCAGCGCCGCGGCCTCCTCCGAGTCCGCCACGTGCCCCAGCGTCGAGAGCACCATCACGGCCACCGGCCGGTCGAGGTCCAGGGTGCGGGCGGCCTGGCGCAGCACCGCCTCGACGTCCCTCAGGTCCGCGTGCACATAGTCCGTGGCGCCCTCGGGCCGGCTCGTCAGCAGGGCCTGGGCGTGGGCGAGGACGATCGGGTCGTTGTCCACGTAGACGATGCGTGCCGTCGGCTCGACGGCCTGGGCGACCTCGTGCGTGGCGTTCGCCGTCGGCAGGCCCGTGCCGAGGTCCAGGAACTGGCGCACCCCCGCCTCGGCAGCCAGATGGCGCACTGCTCGGGCCTGGAACGCCCGGGAGGCGCGGGCTATCCCGATGATCTGGGGGAACAGCTCCTCCATCGTGGCGCCGAGCCGGCGGTCCACCTCGTAGTTGTCCTTGCCGCCCAGCCAGTAGTTCCACACCCGCGCCGAGTGCGGCGTGCCCGTGTCGAACCCGTCCACCGCCACCTGGTTGCCCTGCCCGTCAGTCATCGGCCCTCTTCGCCTCGTACGACGGCGGCACGGACGACTCCGTGCCGCGCAGGCCCATGCTTCCTCACGAGCGACGTCCGCACCAGCTCGACGGGAGGCAACTCCCTTACGGGAAACGGGTTTCGGAGCGGGCCGGCGGATTCATGGGGCGCCCCCGACGAAGTCGGAGGCCGAGCCGGTCAGGGTGGTGGGGGCGGCCATGGCGGTGCCCAGGACAAACGTCGCGGTGAACAGCACGGTCGCGATGAGCTTCTTCACAGTCTCTGCATTCGTAGGAGCGAGCGAATGGGCGGGTGGAGGTGAATCGTTCCTTCGAGTCACCGGTGAGGGTGAGACGGGCCGGAGAACCCTTTCTTCTCAAGCCCTTTCTCTTCCAGTTCTTCCGCGGGTTCGGGCGACAGACGGTCATCGGTCCAGAACTGACGCAGCCCGAGCGGATACCGGATCTCCTCGAACCTGTCCGCTTGCGGGTCGTGCCCGCTTTCGTCGGAGGCACTCGGCACCGGGGCGGACCAAGCCTCTTGCTCGATGTCCTCCAGACGCCGGCAGAAGTCGACGTGCAGCTCGTCCATCGTGTCGTAGAAGCTCTCCAGCAGAGAGAGCATTTCCTACCTCCTGCAATCGCACCGGACACGCAGGGTGTTCGATCGTGATCATTTTCGGGATTCCAGAGTCCCCAACGACTTTCATCACCGAAGGGAACGATCCATACGGGTGACCCCACCCGAAAGTGACACACAGGCTGCCGACTTGTGCCCGGCGCCTCGTCGCCGGGCCCCGAGGGGCGCGGCCGATCGCGGACAGTGACGGCACGCGTGCATCGGCGTTTCGGCCAACCGGTCCCCACCCGCGAGGCCTTGCGCGGCAAGGGGCGTGCGGTGCGCAGCGACGCCGGACCGCTCAACCCCGGCACATCCGGCCCGTCCGAAAGAGCAGGTGCTCGACAGCGCTGCGGCGTCGTTGAATACGCCGAGCGGGAGCCGCGCCCGTGAACGCCCCCACCACACGAGGAGCAGCACGTTGACATACACCACGCGCGATGAGTGGGACCGGCACTTCGGCGACGGCAAGGGGTTCCGGCCGGTCGGTGAGCGCGAGCGCGAGCTGTTCGCCGAGCACGCCCCTGTCCCGGAAGGCGGTGGCCGCGCGCTCGATGTGGGCTGCGGCACCGGCGAGTTGGCCGTCCTCCTGGCTTCGCTGGGTCACACCGTGGACGCCGTCGACTTCGCCGGCAACGCGCTCGGGCGGGCCCGCGAGGAGCACGCCGGTGTCGAGGGCGTGCGGTGGCTGCCGCTGGACATTGAGCGCGACGACCCGGCCCCGCTGCACGAGGAGGGGTACGACCTGGTCGTGCTGCGGCTGACATACCCGTTCCTGAAGGACCGCGGTCGCGTCGTGCACGGGCTGGGTGAGCGGCTGAGGGAGGGCGGTGCTCTGATCGTCGTCACGCCGGTGGTGGAGCACACGCCGGAGGAACGGCGCGGGATCGCCCTGGACGAGGAAGAGATCGCCGTACTCGCCGCCGGCTGGCGGATGGTGGAGCGGCTGGACGCCGACGGCCTGGCCTTCCTGGTCCTGCGCGGCCCCGGCCACACCGGCACCCGAGCCGTCGAGAAGAGCCCGACGACGGGCCATGCGCTGACCGGCGCCCTCGCCGTCGTCACCGATGACGCCGGCCGGGTCCTGCTCGGCCGGTCCCGGCGCGGCATGCTGGAGCTGCCCGGCGGAAAGACCACCGGGGCCGAGGGCTTCGCCGCCGCGGCCGTGCGTGAACTCGCCGAGGAGACCGGGCTGGTCGCCGAACCGGCGGACGCGCATGTGGTGACCGTGCTGGTCGACGACAGCCACGGCGTTCCACGGCTCACGGCCGTCGTCCGGATCAACGCCTGGACGGGCACCCCGGCGGTCCGGGAGGAGAAGCTGTTCTCCCGCTGGGAGTTCTTCGATCTGCACGCCCTCTCCTGCGCCGGCCCCGTGTTCGTGCCGGCCGCCCAGGCGCTGGACGCCGTGTGGCCGGGGGTCGTTCCCGGCCTGCCGTCCGTGGTCTCCTACCCCGTCGTCGGCGAGCAGCCGCCCGTGCCGGGTGAGCCCGCCGAGGCGGTCCGGCTGCGTCATGCGATGGCCGGGACGGTGATCGGCGGCGGCTGGGCCCCGTCCGAACGGGTGCGCGACGCGCTGCGGACGGTGCCCCGCCACCGCTTCGCCCCGGAGGTACCTCTCGCGATCGCGTACGACGGCGGCGACCGGGCCGTCGTCACCCGGCGCGACGGGGTGGGGGTGGCGATCAGCTCGGTGTCCGCGGCCTGGCTCCAGGCCGACATGATCGAGAGCCTGTGCCCGGAGCCGGGCGCGGTCGTGTTCGAGGCGGGCTCCGGCGGGTACAACGCCGAGCTGATCGCGCATGCCGCCGGGGCCGCGGGGCGCGTGGTGACCGCCGACATCGACCCGTGGGTGGTGCGCCGCACCCGCCGCTTCCTCACGGAGGCGGGCAGCGGGCGGGTCACCGTCGTCGAGGGGGACGCGGCACTCGGCGCCCCCGCCCACCTCGTGCCCCGTGGCGGCTTCGACGGCAGCATGATCACGTACAGCTGCTGGGACGTCTCGCCGGCCTGGCGGGAGCAGCTGGCCGAGGGCGGGCGCCTGGTCCTGCCGCTGGAGATCGGCGGCTACACCCGTGCGGTCGCCTTCGAACGCCACGGTCAGGTGCTGGAGGCCCGGCACTTCACGTACTGCGGCTTCGTCCGGGACCAGGGACAGCAGGCACGCGCCATCCCGTCCGCCGCCCTCCTCGACGGTGAACTGACGCTTCGCTTCGAGCACGGCACCGCCGCACCGACGGCGGGCCTGGAGGAGGCGCTGCGCGGGCCCCGGCACGACCTCGCCACCGGCATCACCATGGGGGCGAACGCCTACTTCGGCTCCCTTCAGCTGTACGCGGCCACCACCCTGCCGGCCTTCGTCCGGCTGCACGCCCATCGGGACACCGGCGTCACGGCCCTCTCGAAGGGCCGCGACGCGCCGGCCGTCCTCGGCGAGGCCTCGTTGGCGTACCTGACCCATGTCCAGACCCGGCACGGCGAGCTGCCGGAGGACAAGGAATGGGAGTGGGTCGTCCACGCCTTCGGGGAGCAGGGCCCGCGGCTCGCCGAGCGGCTCGCGGCCACGGTGCGGGCCTGGGACCGCCACATCCGGGCCGAGGACAACGACCGGCACGCCGAGCCCGTCCTGACCCTCCATCCGGCCGGTACGCCGGATGAACTGCTGCCCGCCGGGGACGTCCTGGACAAGGAACACTCCCGCCTCGTGTTCCGGTGGCCGGGCCGGACCGGACACCTCCCGGCCCCCGCGCGTCACTCCGGGACGGTCGCCGCGACGGCGGGAGAGTCCTGACCGTCCGGCTGCGCCGGGTCCCGCGCACCGTGAGCGGTGCGCGGGACCGGGCGTCAGGCGACGTACGTGGCGTTCTGGGCGGTCGTCAGTGCCTTCTGGCCGTCCGCCCGGGTGAGCAGGCCGGCGGAGACCCAGCTGTCCACCGTGGTCCGGACCCGGTTCACCAGGGCGTCCTTGGAGGCGAACGGCGCGGCCGACCAGATCTCGTCCAGCAGGGTGGTGCCGTCCGCGCGGGCCGGGTTGGTGGCGCCCGAGTCGGTGCCGCCGAAGGCCAGGCGGGGTTCGGCGCGCCGGACGTAGGCGTGGGTCGGGTCGGTGGTGCCCTCGTGGAAGGGGGCGAACTCGACGCCGTCCAGCGTGTAGTGCAGGGGCTTGCCCGCCACCGGTGTCAGGGAGGGGAGCAGGTCGCCGGAGAGCGCGGCGTTGCGGTACAGCCCGGCCGGCAGGTAGGTGGTCGAGGAGTGACGGCCCACCAGGTTGACGGGTCCGTGGAACAAGGTCTGGAGGGAGGGATCGTCCAGGGCCTTCTCCACCCGGAGCCGGAAGGGGATCTCCACCTTGACGACATCGCCCTCGGTCCAGGTGCGGCTGACGGTGAGATAACTGCCGGGGACCGGTGTGCCGCCGGCTGGGGTGCCGTTGACGGTCACCCGGAATCCCGCGGTCGCCCAGGCCGGCACCCGTAGTTTGAGGTCGAAGGCCGCGGTGGAGCCGCCGATGGTGAGGGTGGTGCCCTGCTCTCGTGGGTAGTCGGTCGTCTGGACGACGGTGACGCCGCGTTCCGCCCAGGTCAGGGTGGAGGCGCTGTAGAGGTTGACGTAGAGGGCCTTGCCGTCTGCGCGCGCGAAGTAGACGGAGTCCTGGTACTTGGTGGCGCTCTCCATGCCGGTGCCCTCGCAGCAGGTGGTGCCCTGCTTGGGGGTGTAGTCGCGGACATGGCCGGGCGACAGGCCGATCAGGTAGGTGACGAGCGGCTTCTCCGCGTCCGCCCGGTCCTGCTTCGAGCCCAGGATCTGGTTGTACAGAGCGCGCTCGTAGTAGTCCATGTACTTCGGGTTCTGGTCATGGAAGAACAGGGTGCGGCTCAGCTTGAGCAGGTTGTACGCGCAACAGGTCTCGGCCGTCGTCGCGCTGATCGTTCCGGCGATGACGTCCCGGGCCTTCCAGAACTCGCCCTGGCTCGTGCCGCCGATGCCGTACATGCGGTGCGGGATGACCATGTCCCAGAAGTTCTTGGCGGCGGTGAGGTACCGCTCCTCGCCGGTGGCGTCGTACAGGCGGGCGTAGCCGGTGAAGATCGGGATGTGCTGGTTGGCGTGCAGGCCGTGGAGGACGTCGCTGCCGGCCGCGCAGGCGTCGATGAGGCGGTTGAGGTCGAACAGGCGGGCCAGCGCCAGGTGTTCGGCCTTGCCGGTGAGGGCGTGCACGTCCACGATCGCCTCGACGATCCCGCCGAACTCGCCGCTGGAGAAGATGCCCCACATGCGCTGGAGGGTGGCCGCCGGGAGCTTGGAGAGCCGGGAGTGCATCCAGTCGCAGAGCCCGGACGCGAGGTCGAGGGCCCGCGCGTCGGCGGTGGCGAGGTGGGCGTCGAGCAGACCGCGCAGGATCTTGTGGGCGGTGTAGTAGGGGGCCCATACGCGCGTGTAGTCGCCGTTGGTCATCGATTCGAGTTCGATGAACTGGGTCTCCGGGTAGGCGGCGAGGAATCCCGGGTGGCTCGGGGCGCCCCAGGTACGGCGGAGGGTCGCGTGCAGGCCGCGGCCCGAGGCGTCGGTGAACGTGCCGCCGGTGGTCTCGAAGAAGTCGTACGAGGCGAGGTTGCCGCGCCCGGCGGCGGATTCCGGTGCGCGCCGGGTCTGCAGGGCGGTGATCTCGGCGGCGGTCAGCGCCCTGGACCAGAGGTTGAACTCGTCGAAGGCGCCCGCGAACACGGGATCGGACGCGAAGTGGGAGCGGCCGAGCCAGTGGTCGGCGAGGGTGCCGAGGGCAGCCGGGCCGAGGCTCATCGAGGTGTTGCGGGCGACGGCCGTCCCGTTGACGTACAGCGTGCCGGTGTTGCCGCCGATCGTGACGGCGAGGTGGCTCCACTGGTTCAGGGGCAGCGGGGCGCTCCCGGTGAGCGACTGTTCGCCGCCGGGTCCGTTGGTCGTGATCGCGAACCGGGGGACGCCGTTCGCGTCGCGGGCCGCTAGGTACAGGTAGCGGGTGGTGTCGTTGCCGAAGTCGCAGACCCGGGCCCAGTTGTCCGCGTGTGTGGGCCTGATCCAGGCGGAGAGGGTGAGCGCGGTCCCGGTGCCGAGGACGGTGCCGGGCAGGTCCACGTACTGGTAGGAGCCCCGGACGTTGTCCTGCCCCGTGCCGAACTTTCCGGGGACGGCGAGCATCCGGGGTTCGTGGCGCAGCGCCTCGCGTACGTCGGTCAGCGCGCCGACCATGGAACGGATCTTGTCGGCGTGGGCGATGTCGCCGGTGCTCGCGCAGGCCTGGGAGAGCATGGTGAGGAAGTGGCCGGTGTAGTGGCCGCGCAGATTGCCGTTGGCCTCGCCGTCCAGCCCCTCCCAGCCGCCGGGTGCGACGGCGTCGCCGGTCGTGAGGCCGGCGTTGGCGCGGAAGACCTGGAGGAGCCGGTTCACGTCGTAGCCGCGGGCGTGGTCGAGCATCAACTGCCGCTTGCCGGCGAAGAGTCCGGAGCCGAGTGCGACGTCCTGGAGGGCGAAGGGGCGGACCGTCCAGGCGGACGGCACGGGGAGGGCCGGGGCGGCCGCCGCGCGGGGTGCGGCGGCGGCCGCCGACGGAGGGAGGGCCGTTCCGATGGCGGGTGCGGCCGCCGTGAACACCGCGGCTTGCAGCAGGGTGCGCCTGGAGAGGGCTGGGCTCATGGGTGTGCGCTCCTCGTCTCGTCGTCGGGTGACGGGGTGGTCCGGTGGGGGCGGACGCTGTTCCTCGGTGTCGCACGGACGTGTGTGCTCTTCGGGCCGGGCCGCTCTACCGCCGCTGTCGCACGATGAGGCGCTGGAGGACGATGAAGGCCAGCAGGAGGGCGCCGATGACGATCTTGGTCCACCAGGAGCTGAGGGTGCCCTCGAAGGAGATCAGCGCCTGTACGGTGCCGAGGACCAGCACGCCCGCCATCGAGCCGGCCACATAGCCGACCCCGCCGGCCAGCAGGGTGCCGCCGATCACGACGGCGGCGATGACGTCGAGTTCCATGCCGACGGCGTGCAGTCCGTAGCCGGAGAGCATGTACAGGGCGAACAGCAGACCGCCCAGGGCCGAGCAGAAGCCGCTCACCGCGTAGACGCCCACCTTGGCCCGGGTGGTGGGCAGCCCCATCAGCCGTGCCGAGGTCTCGCTGCCGCCGACCGCGTACACGGTGCGGCCGAAGCGGGTGAGGTGGAGGACGTACACCGCCGCGGCCACCACGGCCAGGGCGACGAGCACGCTGTAGGTGACCGTGACGTCGCCGGGCAGTTCGATCGTGCCGGTGGCGAAGTCACGGAAGGCCGTGTTGTCGATGGACACCGACTCGACGCTGATGAGGAAGCACAGCCCCCGGGCCAGGAACATCCCGGCCAGGGTGACGATGAACGGCTGCACGTCGAAGTAGTGGATGACCAGGCCCATCAGCAGGCCGAGGACCGTTCCGGCCACCAGGACGGCGAGTACGGACAGCAGGGGCGGCCAGCCCGCCCGGAGGGTGGACGCGGCGATCATGGTGGACAGCGCGGCGACGGCGCCCACGGAGAGGTCGATGCCGCCGGTGAGGATGACGAAGGTCATGCCCACGGCGAGCACGATGAGGAAGGCGTTGTCGATGAAGAGGTTCGCGACCACCTGGCCGGAGGCGAAGTCCTGGTAGCGCACCGACCCGGTCCCGAAGGTCACCACGAACACCACGAGGGTCGCGACGACGGGCAGGAACCGCTGGGGAAGGCGGAGTCGGACGGATGCGAGGGCCGATGTGCTCATCCGGCGGCCACCTTCCGGGGTCGGGGTGCGGTAACGGGGGTCTTGCGCCGGCCGCCGATGATCCGGGCCATGCGCGGGGACTGCAGCAGGCATACGGTGATCACCACGACCGCCTTGAACAGCAGGGTGACGTTGGTCGGTACGCCGATGGTGTAGACGGTCGTGGTCAGGGTCTGGATCACGAGCGCGCCGATGAGGGTGCCGCCCAGCGAGTAACGGCCGCCGGCGAGCGAGGTGCCGCCGATCACGACCGCGAGGATGGCGTCCATCTCGATCCACAGGCCCGCGTTGTTGGCGTCCGCGGCGCTGACGTTGGAGCTGATCATCAGACCCGCCACGCCGGCGCAGCAGGCGGCGAACACGTACACGGTCCAGGTGATCGTGCGGGAGCGCACTCCGGCCAGCCTGCTGGCCTCGGGGTTGGCTCCCACCGCTTCGATCAGCATGCCGAGGGCGGTGCGGCGGGTCAGCAGGGCGACCCCGCCGAGGACCGCGAGGCTGATCAGGATGGCGATCGGCAGGACGAGGAAGCCCGCGCCGATCTGCCGGTACGCCGAACTGTCGACGGTGACGATCTGGCCTTCCGTGAGCAGCATCGCGCCACCGCGTCCGGCCGTCATGAGGACGAGGGTCGCGATGATCGGCTGGATGCCGAGCACGGAGACCAGGAAGCCGTTCCACAGCCCGAGCAGCACACACACGGCGAGCGCGAGGAGGATCGCGGTCGGCACGTCTCCGCCGTCGGCGATCCAGGTGCAGCCGATGGCACCGGCGATCGCGGCGACCGCGCCCACGGACAGGTCGATGCCGCGGGTGGCGATCACCAGGGTCATGCCCACCGCGATGAGCATGGTCGGGGCGCCGTTGCGCAGGATGTCGACGAGGCTTCCGTACAGGTGGCCGTCCTGGATGCGCAGGGCCAGGAAGGAGTGCGTGAAGACGACGTTGAGCAGGAGGAGGCCGGCGAGCGCGATCAGCGGCCAGAGCAGACGTCCGCGGATCACGAGGCCACCGCCGCCCCGCTGTGGGCGTCGGCCGCGATGGCCGACATGACGGCGTCCACGGAGACGTCGCCGCCGGACAGTTCGGCCACCTTGTGCCGGTCCCGCAGGACCACGACCCGGTCGGACACCCGTACCACCTCCTCCAGTTCGGCGGAGATGAACAGCACCGCCATGCCTTCGGCCGCCAGTTCGGCGACCACTTTCTGAATCTGTGCCTTGGCGCCGACGTCGATCCCGCGCGTGGGCTCGTCGAGGATCAGGAGCCTGGGCCGGGTCACCAGCCACCGGGCCAGCAGGACCTTCTGCTGGTTGCCGCCCGACAGGTTGCCCATCACGGCGTCGGGATCGGCGGGGCGGATGTCCAGCCGCTCGATGTACTCGGCGACCATCGCCTCGGCGGTGCGGCGGGGCACCGGCCGCGCCCAGCCCCGGGAGGCCTGGGTGGCGAGGATCAGGTTGTCGCGGACGCTCAGATCCGCGACGACGCCCTCGGCCTTGCGGTCCTCGGAGCAGAAGGCGACACCCCTGGCGATGAGCGAGCGCGGCCCCCGGGGCCGGACCGTCTCGCCGCCGACGGTGAGCGTGCCCCGGTCGGCACGGTCGGCACCGCACAGCAGCCGGGCGAGTTCGGTACGGCCGGACCCCAGCAGGCCGGCGAGGCCGACGACCTCGCCCTCGTGGATCTCCAGGTCGAGCGGCTCGATCGCACCGGCCCGGCCGAGGCCCCGGGCGACCAGGACCGGGGCGCTGCCCGGGGCCCGCTCCTCCGAGCGGCGCTCGACCTCGGAGAGGACGCCGAGCTCGCGGCCCAGCATCGCCGACACAAGGCCCATGCGGTCGAGGTCCTGGGGCAGGTACTCCCCCACGAGTGTGCCGTTGCGCAGCACGGTCATCCGGTCCGACAGTTCGTAGACCTGGTCGAGGAAGTGCGAGACGAACAGGATCGCCACACCCTCGTCCCGCAGGACGCGCACGATCCGGAAGAGTTCCTCGACCTCGTCGCTGTCGAGACTGGACGTCGGCTCGTCCAGGACCAGCACCCGCGCGTCCACCACCAGCGCCCGCGCGATCGCCACCAGTTGCTGTACGGCGATGGAATGGCTGCTCAGCACGGAGGCGGGATCGATGGTCAGACCGATCCGGGCCAGGAGTTCCCCGGCGCGGGACCGCATGGCCCTGCCGTCGATGGCGCCCAGCCTGCGCGGTTCGTGGCCGAGCAGGATGTTCTCGGCCACCGACAGGTTCGGGCAGAGGTTGACCTCCTGGTAGACGGTGCTGATCCCGGCGTCCTGCGCCTGGCCGGGGGTGGTGAACTCGACCGGCTCGTCCTTCAGCCGGATGGTTCCGGCCGTCGGCCGGTAGACCCCGGTGAGGGCCTTGATCAGGGTGGACTTGCCTGCGCCGTTCTCACCCATGAGGGCGTGCACCTCACCGGGGAACAGGCGGAAGTCGACGCCCGCGAGCGCCTTGATGCCGGCGAACTCGACGGTGATACCGCGCATGTCGACGACCGGGCTGGCGCCGGCCGCTGGGGAATCGGTCATGACCCGTGCTTTCGTCAAGGGGGGAGCGGCCCCGCCACCCGTCCCGGTGGCGGGGCCGCGGCGCCTGTCAGTACTTCCGGTCCTTGAGGACCTTGGCCGCCTGCTCCGAGGTGAAGGCGGCCTCGTCGGTGACCACGCGCTCCGGCACCTTCTCGCCCTTGACGACCTTCTTCGCCAGGTCCATCAGCTGGTCGCCGAGCAGGGGGTTGCACTCGACGATGTAGTTGATCTCGCCGTTGGCCAGGGCCTGCATGCCGGCCTTGACCGCGTCCACCGTGATGATCTTGATGTCGGTGCCGGGCTTCTTGCCGGCCGCCTTGATCGCCTCGATGGCGCCGAGGCCCATGTCGTCGTTGTGGGCGTACACGACGTTGATGTCGGGGTGCGACTTCAGCAGTGCCTCCATGACCTGCTTGCCGCCGGCCCGGGTGAAGTCACCGCTCTGCGAGGCCACGATCTTGATGTCGGACGTGCCGGCAATGGCCTCCTTGAAGCCCTTCTGCCGGTCGATGGCCGGGGCGGCGCCGGTGGTGCCCTGGATCTCGGCGACCTTGGCCGGGCCGTTCGCGTTCTCGGTGAGCCACTTGCCGGCCTTGCGGCCCTCCTCGACGAAGTCGGAGCCGAGGAACGTCTTGTACAGGGAGGTGTCCGAGGAGTCTACGGCCCGGTCCGTGAGGATCACGGGGATCCTGGCGCGCTTGGCCTCCAGCAGGACGGCGTCCCAGCCCGTCTCCACGACCGGGCTGAAGGCGATCACGTCCACCTTCTGCTGGATGTAGGAGCGGATGGCCTTGATCTGGTTCTCCTGCTTCTGCTGCGCGTCGGAGAACTTCAGCTCGATCCCGGCGCTCTTGGCCGACTCCCGGACCGACTTGGTGTTGGCGGTGCGCCAGCCGCTCTCCGCGCCCACCTGGGCGAAGCCCATCACCAGCTTGTCTCCGCCGGCCCCCTTGGATCCGCCGCCGTCGCCGCTTCCGCAGGCCGTCAGCGTGGCCAGCGCGAGGGCACAGCCGACCATGGCAATTTTCTTGAACACAGCGTCGTCCTCCATCGTGAACCGTGCGTCCCTGCCACCGACCTCATGCGATCGGGGGCCACGGGCGTCAACAGTGAGCGCTAACATTTACGGCGTCAACCCCTGGGGAAACCACAATTCGGCATCGGGGCGCACTTATTGTGGACGACAGTGTTAGCGCTCACTATGGGTCTGCGCAGGGAGAGGCCGGGCGATCGGCACCGCACCGCGGGGCCGCGCCCCGGCCGGGGCGTAGATTGAACGTTCAATGCGGATCACCCATGTCTCCCGCGTACGGGCGGGGCGGGGCGGTCACCGTCAGGAGGAGATGGGTGTGAAGGACGCCACGGTGACGAGTCCAGTGGTGCGGGAGCCGGCGATGACCGATGTCGCCCGACTCGCGGGCGTGTCCCATCAGACGGTGTCCCGGGTGCTGAACAGCCACCCCAATGTGCGGGAGCAGACCCGGCTGAGGGTGCTCGCGGCCGTCAAGGAGCTGGGCTACCGGCCCAACCGCGCGGCCCGTGCGCTGGTGACCGGGCGGTCCCAGCTGATCGGCGTGATCGCCCAGAACTCCACCCTCTACGGCCCGTCCTCGCTCCTGGCCGCATTCGAGATCGCGGCGGCCCGCGAGGGCTTCGCGGTGAGCGTGCACCGGGTGCCCGAGCTGGGCCCGGCCTCGATCACCGCTGCCGTCGAGCGCCACCGGGACGAGCGCGTGGCCGGGATCGTGGTCATCGCCCCCACGGCCTCGGCGGACGCGGCGCTGGCCGGAGTGCCCGCCGAGGTCCCCCTGGTCACCATCGACGGCGACCCCGAGCGCGGTGCGCCGATGGTGTCCGTCGACCAGGAGCACGGCGCGTACCAGGCCACGAAGCACCTGCTGGACGCGGGCCACGAGACGGTGTGGCACATCTCCGGCCCGCCGGACTGGTTCGACGCGGCCGGCCGTATCCGCGGGTGGCGCAGGGCGCTGCAGGAGGCCGGTGCGGAGGTGCCGCCGATCAGCACCGGCGACTGGTCCGCCGCCTCCGGATACCGCGCCGGGCAGATGCTGGCGCGCATGCCCGACGTCACCGCGGTGTTCGCCGCCAACGACCACCAGGCCCTCGGCGCCCTGCGTGCCATGACCGAGCGGGGGCGCTCGGTCCCGGAGCAGGTCAGCATCGTCGGGTTCGACGACGTACCGGAGTCGGCGTACTACTCGCCGCCGCTGACCACCGTGCGCCAGGACTTCGGCGCGGTGGCCACCACGACGCTCGACCTTCTGCTCGGCCTGCTGAACGGCGCCGGGACCACGGGCGCGCAGCCCGTCATCACCCCCGAGCTCGTCGAGCGCGAGAGCGTACGGGCGCCCCGCGGCCACTGACCGGATCAGCGGAACGGGCGACGATCCATGTCGCACGCGCCTTCCAGCTGCGCCTCGACCCCGTCACGGACGCCACCGGGCGCGCCGACGCCGCGTTCGGCGTCGTGCGATGACCGGTGCCCGGGTCTCGCACACGGTGTGCGGGACCCGGGCATGTGTCACGCGGTGGTGTTACGCGGCTCCTGGGTTGCCGTAGTACGCCCCCGGCCCGTGCTTGCGGGTGAAATGGCGGTCCAGTACGTGCTGCGGGGGTTCGACCGCCCCCAGGGCGATGGTGTGCAGGGCCATCTCGGCGACCGCCTCGCAGATGATGGCGTGCTCCAGGGACTTGGTGGCGTCGGCGCCCCAGGTGAAGGGCCCGTGGTGGGCGACCAGCGCGCCGGGGACCTCCTCGGCCCGGGTGGCGTCGCGCTCCAGGAGGTCCACGATGACCTGCCCGGTGTTGTACTCGTAGTCCTTGGCGCACTGCTCGGGCGTGAGGGCGGCGGTGACGGGGACGGGCCCGTTGAAGGTGTCGGCGTGGGTCGTGCCGAGCACCGGTATCGGGCGCCGGGCCTGCGCGAAGGCGACGGCGTGGGTGGAGTGGGTGTGGGTCACCCCGCCGATCGAGGGGAAGGCCAGGTAGAGGCTGCGATGGGTCTCGGTGTCGGTGGACGGGCGCAGCCGGCCCTCCACGACGCTCCCGTCCGCCAGGGAGACGACGACCAGGTCGTCGGGGCCCAGCGCGTCGTAGGAGACCCCCGACGGCTTGATGACGAAGACCCCGGCCTCCCGGTCGACCCCGCTCACGTTGCCCCAGGTGAGGGTGGCGAGCCCGGCCCGGGGGATGCGGAGGTTGGCTTCGAGCACTTCGCGGCGCAGGTCTTCCGCTACGGTCCCGGTCACGAGGGGCTCCGTCCTGGTGGAGGCGTCGGCGGCGGTCACAGGCTCTGGGCCAGACGGTGGTAGGCCTGGTTCCAGCGCAGTTCACGGGTGAAGCGCCGGATGGTGGTGTCCTGGTCGATGACGACGAGTTCGGTGCGCAGCATCTCCGCGAGGTCTTCCAGCTCCTCGCCGCCGAGCGCGGTGGTGAGCACGGTGTGGTGCGGTGCTCCGGCGGTCAGCCAGGCCTCGGTGGAGGTGCGCAGGTCGGGGCGCGGCCGCCAGACGGCGCGGGCGACGGGCAGCTCGGGCAGCGGCTCGGGCGGGGTGACGACGTCGATGTGGTTGGCGACGAGGCGGAACCGGTCGCCCATGTCCGCGAGGCCGATGACGACGGCCGGCCCGGGGGCCGCGTCGAAGACGAGCCGGACCGGGTCCTCGCGGCCGCCTATGCCGAGCGGGTGGATCTCGCAGGACGGGGTCGCCGTGGTGAGCGAGGGGCACACCTCCAGCATGTGGGCGCCCAGAATAAGTTCCTGACCGGGCGTCAGGTCGTAGGTGTAGTCCTCCATGAAGGACGTGCCGCCGGGCAGCCCGTCCGCCATGGCCTTGAGCGTGCGCAGCAGGACCGAGGTCTTCCAGTCGCCCTCGCCACCGAAGCCGTAGCCGTCCGCCATCAGGCGCTGCACGGCGAGGCCGGGCAGCTGGCGCAGGCCGCCGAGGTCCTCGAAGTTCGTGGTGAAGGCGTGGAAGCCGCCCTCGGTGAGGAAGGCGCGCAGTCCGGCCTCGATGCGGGCGGCGTAGCGCAGGGAGTCGTGGCGTTCGCCGCCGTGGCGCAGCTCGGGGGCCAGGGCGTAGAGGTCCTGGTACTCCTTGACGAGCGCGGTGACGGTGTCCTCGTCGGCGGAGTCGACCACGGCGACCAGGTCGTTGACGCCGTAGGTGTTGACCGAGACCCCGAACCGCAGCTGGGCCTCGACCTTGTCGCCCTCGGTGACGGCGACGTCGCGCATGTTGTCGCCGAAGCGGGCGAGCCGGAGGCCGGAGAGCTCGGCGCGGCCGAGCGCGGCGCGTGCCCAGCCGGCGATGCGGTCGACGACCTCGGGGGTGGTGACATGGCCGGCCACGGTCTTGCGGGGGACGCCGAGGCGGGTCTGCACGAAGCCGAACTCGCGGTCGCCGTGGGCGGCCTGGTTCAGGTTCATGAAGTCCATGTCGATGGTGGACCAGGGCAGTCGGCGGTTGGCCTGGGTGTGCAGGTGCAGCAGCGGTTTGCGGAGCGCGTCGAGGCCGGCGATCCACATCTTGGCCGGGGAGAAGGTGTGCATCCACGCGATGAGACCGACGCAGCGGTCGTCGGCGTTCGCCTCCAGACAGACCCTGCGGATGGCGGCCGCGTCGGTGAGGACCGGCTTCCAGACGAGCCGCACCGTCATCTGCGGCTGGTCCGCGAGGGTGTCGCGGATGACCCGCGACTGTTCGGCGACCTGGGCCAGGGTCTCGTCCCCGTAGAGGGACTGGCTGCCGGTGAGAAACCAGATCTCGCGGTCGGGCTGGGCGAGCGTCATGTCGGGTGTGCTCCTCGATGTGCTGGACGAAGGGTCCGGGCGTGGCGGTCCCGGGCGGGTGACGGGTGTGTCTGTCAGCCGGCCGTCGCGGTGCGCGCGGCGTTGCGGATCTTCCGCAGCCGATGCAGGAGCAGGTCGGGGCCGGTGCCGAAGTGGTCGTGCAGGGCGCGGTATTCGGCGAACAGCGCGTCGTAGGCGTCCGCCCGCGCGGGGTCCGGCAGGTAGGCGTGCCGCCGTACGCTGCCCATCGCGGCGGCGGCGGTCCGGACGTCCGGGTGCGCGCCCGCGGCGACGGCGGCATGGATGGCCGAGCCGAGGGCGGGCCCCTGCTCGGAGGTACCCAGGGATACGGGGCGGCGCAGCACGTCGGCGTAGATCTGCATGAGCAGGGCGTTCTTCCTCAGCCCGCCGGTGACGATGAACTCCTCGACGGGGACACCGCCGCTCTCGAACGCCTCGACGATCACCCGGGTGCCGTAGGCGGTGGATTCGAGCAGGGCGAGATAGATGTCCTCGGGCCGGGTGTCGAGGGTGAGTCCGGCGATGACTCCGGAGAGGTGGTGGTCGACCAGGGTGGAGCGGTTGCCGTTCATCCAGTCCAGGGCGACCAGTCCGTGCGCCCCGACCGGCCGGCCGGTGGCCTTGCGGGTCAGGAGCTGGTGCAGGTCCTCGCCGGCGTCCCTGGCCTCGGCGCGGTAGTCGTCCGGTACGCCCTGCCGGAGCCACCAGGCGAAGATGTCGCCCACCGCGCTCTGCCCGGCCTCGTAGCCGTAGGCGCCCGCCACGATGCCGCCGTCGACGACGCCGCAGATGCCGGGGACGTCGGCGAGGGTGGCGCCGTTGAGCACATGGCAGGTCGAGGTGCCCATGATGGCGAGCAGCCGGCCGTTCTCGACGGCTCCGGCGGCCGGCGCGGCCACATGTGCGTCGACGTTGCCCGCGGCCACGGCGATGCCCTCGGGCAGGCCGGTCCACGCGGCGGCACGGCTGCTGAGGCCGCCGACGCGCGAGCCCAGCGGCGACAGCGGGTACTCCAGGCGGGTCGCGGGGAAGTCGGCGAAGTCCGGGTGGAGGCCGGCCAGGTAGTCGGGCGTGGGGTAGGCGCCGTCCTGGTGGATGCCCTTGTAGCCGGCGGTGCAGGCGTTGCGCGACTCGGCGCCGGTCAGCTGCCAGACGATCCAGTCGGCGGCCTCGATCCAGCGGGCGCAGGCGGCGTAGACCCCGGGGTCCTCCTCCAGCACCTGGAGGGCCTTGGCGAACTGCCACTCGGAGGAGATCCTGCCCCCGTACCGGCTGATCCACTGCTCGCCCCGGGCGTGCGCGAGGGCGTTGATGCGGTCGGCCTGCTCCTGCGCGGCGTGGTGCTTCCAGAGCTTCGGCCAGGCGTGCGGGCGGTCGGACCACTCGGGCAGCAGGGCGAGCGGGATGCCCTCGGCGGTGGCCGGCAGCACCGTGCAGGCGGTGAAGTCGGTGGCGATGCCGATGACCTGCGCGGGGTCGACCCCGGCGGCCGCGACGGCGGCGGGGACCGCGGTGCGGAGCACGTCGCGCCAGTCCTCCGGGTGCTGCAACGCCCAGTCGGGGGGCAGCGGTACGCCGGTGAGCGGGAGGCGGTCCTCGATGACGGCGTGGCGGTAGTCGTGGACCGCCGAGCCGAGTTCGGCGCCGTCCCGCACCCTGACCACCACGGCGCGCCCGGAAAGGGTGCCGAAGTCCACTCCGACCGTGCAGGCCTCGGGGTGGTGACGGTCGACGGGGTCGGAATAGGCGTGTGGCGTCACGATGCGGTCTCTCTCGTCAGGGGTAGTCGGGGCGGCTGAGCACCCCCGTTGATTGTTAGCGCTCACAATCTCTGGGGGCAAGGGTTGCGTGCACTTTTGTCGTTCCCGGCCGGCCCGGGGGCGAAGCCGGGCTCCATACGTAGCGTGACCATCCGATGCGACCTGCGAGATGCGCAACGATTACCTCCCTTTTCTCCCCTTACGGCCGCACGCCGCCCCAAGAAAAAGCGCCGAGGCCCCTTGCACCCTTCGATGCGAGCGCTAACAATCGAGCTCCATCAAGGCCGCCGAACCCCGGCCACCCTTAGCCCCGGAACGACGACGCCCTCCCGGCGGCACGCGGACACGTGCCGCCCCGCCCCGTTCCGGGCGGAGCCACACTCGCGACGACGGGATTGCCAGGTCATGCCCATGAAGAACTTCCGAGCCGCGTCCGCCCTTGTGGCGGTGACCACCGGCTGCGCCCTGCTCCTCACCGCCTGCGGACAGGACAGTGAGGGGGGAAGCCAGGAGAAGAAGGACAAGAAGGACGTCACCATCGGCATCGCCATGCCCACCAAGTCCTCCGAGCGGTGGATCGCCGACGGCAGGAACATGACCGCGAGTCTGAAGAAGGCCGGGTTCGCCACCACCCTGCAGTACGGCGAGGACGATCCCGACCAGCAGGTCGCCCAGATCGAGAACATGATCACGCAGGGTGTCGACGCGCTGGTCGTGGCCGCCATCAACGGCGAGGCGCTCTCCAACGTCCTCCAGCAGGCGGCGGACGCCGACATCCCGGTGATCTCGTACGACCGGCTCATCCTGGGCTCCCCGCACGTCGACTACTACGCCTCCTTCGACAACGAGAAGGTCGGCGAACTCCAGGCCACCTACATCGTCGACAAGCTGGGGCTGAAGGACGGCGCGAAGAAGGGCCCCTTCAACATCGAGCTGTTCGCCGGGTCCAACGACGACAACAACACGAAGTACTTCTTCAACGGCGCCATGAAGGTGCTGAAGCCCTACTTCGACAAGAAGCAGCTGGTCGTGCGCTCCAAGCAGACCCGGCTCAACCAGGTCACCACGCTCCGCTGGGACGGCGGCACCGCGCAGAAGCGCATGGACGACCTGCTGACCTCCTCGTACTCCACCGCACGGGTCGACGCCGTCCTCTCCCCGTACGACGGCATCTCCATCGGCATCCTGTCCGCCCTGAAGTCCGACGACTACGGGAGCAAGGCCAAGCCGCTTCCGGTGGTCACCGGTCAGGACGCGGAGGTCGCCTCCGTGAAGTCGATCATCGCGGGCCAGCAGACCCAGACCGTCTACAAGGACACCCGCGCGCTGGCCGAGGTCGCGGCGAACATGGTGACCGCGGTCCTGAACGGCAAGAAGCCCGAGATCAACGACGACTCCACCTACAACAACGGCAAGAAGGTCGTGCCCGCCTTCCTGCTGAACCCGGTCAGCGTCGACAAGTCCAACTACCGGAAGATCCTGGTCGACTCCGGCTACATCAACGCCAAGGAGCTCGGGTGACCTCCGCCGCACCCGGATCCCCCGCACCCACCGGCCCGGTCCTGGAGATGCGCTCCATCGTCAAGACGTTCCCCGGGGTCAGGGCGCTCTCCGAGGTGACCCTGTCCGTGCGGCGCGGCGAGGTGCACGCCCTGTGCGGGGAGAACGGCGCCGGCAAGTCGACGCTCATGAAGGTGCTCTCCGGCGTCCACCCGCACGGCACGTACGAGGGCGAGATCCTCTTCGACGGCGAGCCGTGCCACTTCAAGGACATCCGGGCCAGCGAGCAGCGCGGCATCGTCATCATCCACCAGGAACTCGCGCTGGTCCCCCATCTGTCGATCGCCGAGAACGTGTTCCTCGGCAACGAGCCGGCCCGGCGCGGGATCATCGACTGGCGCGAGTCGCTGCGCCGCGCCTCCGCACTGCTCAAGCGGGTCGGCCTCGACGACCACCCGGAGACCCGCGTCGCCGACATCGGCGTGGGCAAGCAGCAGTTGGTGGAGATCGCGAAGGCGCTGGCGAAGAACGTCCGGCTGCTGATCCTCGACGAGCCCACCGCCGCGCTCAACGACGAGGACAGCGCCAAGCTCCTGCGGCTGATGCGGGAACTGAAGGACCAGGGCATCACCTCGATCATCATCTCGCACAAGCTCAACGAGATCGCCCGGATCGCCGACTCCGTCACCATCCTGCGCGACGGGCGGTCCATCGAGACCCTGGACGTCAACGACCCGGCCACCACCGAGGAACGCATCATCCGCGGCATGGTCGGCCGGGACCTCGACAGCCGCTTCCCCGACCGCACGCCGTACACGGGCGAGGCCGACGCCCGCCCCGCCCTGGAGGTCAGGGACTGGACGGTGCGCCACCCGCTCGACCGCAGCCGCAGGGTCGTCGACGGGGTCTCGCTCCAGGTCCGCCGCGGGGAGATCGTGGGCATCGCCGGGCTGATGGGCGCCGGCCGGACCGAACTCGCGATGAGCGTCTTCGGGCGCTCCTACGGCCACTACGAGCGCGGCTCCGTCCTCAAGGACGGCCGCGAGGTGCGTACCCGTACGGTCCCCGAGGCGGTCGCCCACGGCATCGCGTACGTCACCGAGGACCGCAAGCACTACGGTCTCGACCTCGGGGACTCGGTGAGCCGGAACATCTCGCTCGCCTCCCTCGGCGACCTCGCCCGGCGCGGTGTCGTCGACGGCCACGAGGAGCGCAAGGTGGCCGAGCGGTACCGGCGGACCATGAACATCAAGACCCCGAACGTCCTCGAACCGGTCGGCCGTCTCTCCGGCGGCAACCAGCAGAAGGTCGTCCTCAGCAAGTGGATCCTCACCGGTCCCGACGTCCTCATCCTGGATGAGCCGACGCGCGGCGTCGACGTGGGGGCCAAGTTCGAGATCTACACCGTGATCGACCGGCTCGCCGCCGAGGGCAAGGCGATCCTCTTCATCTCCTCCGAGCTGCCCGAACTGCTCGGCATGTGCGACCGCGTCTACACCATGGCCGCCGGGCGGCTGACCGGCGAGGTCGCGCGCGAGACCGCCACCCAGGAAGTCCTGATGCGGCACATGACCCAGGACACCCCCGTACCACCGGTGGCCACCGCGGGTACCACCCCCACCGAAGGACAGCAGGCATGAGCACCGACGTCAGCACCCCCACGAAAGCCACCCCGCCCCCGGGCGAGGGCGGGACACCGCCGACGGGAGTCCCGGTCGTCCGGGTGCTCCTGGACGGCGTACGGCGGAACATGCGCCAGTACGGCATGCTCTTCGCGCTCGGTCTGATCGTGCTGCTGTTCCAGATCTGGACGGGCGGCGACCTGCTGCTGCCGCGCAACGTCTCCAACCTCGTCCTGCAGAACAGCTACATCCTCATCCTGGCCATCGGCATGATGATCGTGATCATCTCCGGGCACATCGACCTGTCGGTGGGCTCCCTGATGGCCCTGGTCGGAGGCGTCGGGGCGGTGCTCATGGTCGAGCACCATCTCGCGTGGCCCGTCGCGGTGCTCCTCACCCTGCTGCTGGGTGCCGTCGCGGGGGCGCTCCAGGGCTTCTTCATTGCGTATGTCGGCATTCCCTCGTTCATCGTGACGCTCGCGGGGATGCTGTTGTTCCGCGGGCTGACGGAGATCTTCCTCAAGGGCCAGACGCTCGGCCCGTTCCCGGAGGGCCTGCAGAGGATCGCCAACGGCTTCCTGCCCGAGGTGGGGCCGGAGACGAACTACCACAACATCACCCTGCTGCTGGGCCTCGGACTGGCCGGGTACGTCGTGTTCCAGGAACTGCGGGACCGCCGGCGTCAGCGCGAGTTCACGCTGGACACCCTGCCCACGGGTCTGTTCGCGCTGAAGGTGACGGCCCTGGTCGCCGCCGTGCTGGTGACGACCCTGCTGCTGGCCAGCTACAAGGGCGCGCCCGTGGTGCTGCTGATCCTGGCGGTGCTGCTGGTCGGCTTCGGTTACGTGATGCGCAACGCGGTCATCGGCCGCCATGTGTACGCGATCGGCGGCAACCTGCCCGCCGCGAAGCTGTCCGGGGTCAAGGACCGGAAGGTGACGTTCGCGGTCTTCCTCAACATGGGGATGCTCGCGGCGCTGGCCGGGCTGGTCTTCGCTGCGCGCTTCAACGCGGCCTCGCCGAAGGCGGGGGTGAACTTCGAACTGGAGGCCATCGCCGCCGCGTTCATCGGCGGCGCGTCGATGAGCGGGGGCGTCGGCACCGTGCTGGGCGCCATCATCGGTGGTCTGGTCCTCGGTGTGCTCAACAACGGCATGAACCTGGTGGGGGTCGGCACCGACTGGCAGCAGGTCATCAAGGGCCTGGTGCTACTGGCGGCGGTCGGCTTCGACGTGTGGAACAAGCGGAGGGCGGGCGCCTGACCGCCTCCCCCTGACGTGGCTGTGCCCGCCGGTCCGGTGAACCGGCGGGCACAGCCATGCCGTTTCAGTCCCGGGTGCCGAACCGCAGGACCGTCCTCGACCGGTACTCCTCACCGGGCCGCAGCACGGTGGACGGGTCGCCGCGGCGGTTGGGCGAGTCCGGGAAGTGCTGGGTCTCCAGCGCGATGCCCGCGCCCGCCCGGTAGCGCGTACCGCTCTTGCCGACGACAGCCCCGTCGAGCTGTCCCCCGGTGTACACCTGGAGGCCGGGTTCGGTGGTCAGCACCTCCAGGAACCGGCCCGTGGCCGGGGCGTGGAGGACGGCGGCGGTGCGCGGCGCCTCGTCCCGGCGCGCCTTCAGTACGAAGTTGTGGTCGAACCCGCCGTCCGTGGAGCCGAGTTCGGGACTCGGGTACGCCAGTGCCTCGCCGATCCCGCGCGGCCGGCGCAGGTCGAACGGTGTGCCGGAGACGGGGAGATGGCCGCCGCGCGGGATGAGGTCCTGGCCGACCGGTGTGAAGTGGGTTGCCTCGACGGACAGTTCGTGGCCGAGGATGTCGCCGGCGCCCTCGCCTTCGAGGTTGAAGTAGGCGTGGTTGGTCAGGCTGACCGGGGTGGCGGCGTCGGTGACCGCCGCGTAGGAGAAGGTGAGGTCTCCGTCGCGGCCGATGAGCATGCCCACCGTGACGTCCAGGTTTCCGGGGAAGCCCTGGTCGCCGTCGGGGCTGCGGAGGTGCAGGAGCACCCCGGTCCGCTCCGGGGTGTGCACGCTTTCGGCTTCCCAGAGCCGGTTGTCGAACCCGTCCGTTCCGCCGTGCAGACAGTGGCCGTTGTCCTGTGTCGTCAGCCGGTGGGACGTGCCGTCCAGGGTGAACCGGCCGTGGGCGATGCGGTTGGCGTAACGGCCGATCGTGGCACCGAAGTACCGGGCGGTGGTGGCCGTCTCGGCGAGGTCGGCGGGCGAGAGGACGACGTCGGCCGGGGCGCCGTGCCGGTCGGGTGCCCAGAGGCTGTGGAGGCGGGCGCCACGGGTGTGCACCTCCGCCACGAGCCCGCCGGGGAAGCCGAAGGTCCAGCGCTGCCCGGAGTACGGATCGGGGCGGCAGACGGGTGGGCCTCCGGAGACGGGGGCCGGGGAGCAGGTCGGAGGAGTTCTCTCGGACTGATACACACCCAGCATTGTGAGCGCTAACTTAGCCTCACTCAACCCCTCATCACTGGGCTACTACAGAAGAGAACGCCGCATAGGTGAGCGATAACAACACACCATAGGGCGGGGCCCGCTTGATCCGGGGACCGGGCAGGCTCTGCCCTGTGCGCCTCCCCTCGGGCGGGAAGCTTGAAGTCGGCCACGTGCAGCGCCGACGGTGTGGTGCCGGTGGACATGCCGTCCCGACTACGACTGGTACGCGCTCTACCGCCGTGAGGGCACCGCGTCGCTCCCCCCGGCTGCGCGTCCACAACACCACGGGCCTCGACCGCCTCGCGTACGCCTGGGGCACCCGCACCGGCTCGCCCACCACGGCCCTGCCCAGCCTCGGCACACAAGGGTGCCTGGACGCGCCCGGCGCCACCCCGGCCGTCCACACGCAGGTCGCCACCTACGCCTGCAACGGCGGGGACAACCGGCTTTGAAAGCTGCTCGCCTGACTGTTCGTCAGCATGCTCGGCCGGCGGTACCGGATCACTCCGCGTCCCGCCGGCCGGGCCGGGCCGTGCTCGCGCGCAGGACGAGCCGGGTCGGGACAAGCGTCGTCCCCCGCTCGGGTTCCTCCTGACGCACCTTGCGCAGGGCGGCGTCCACGCAGAGCCGGCCCACCTCGGCGAAGTCCTGGTGGACCGTGGTCAGGGGCGGCAGGAACGAGGACGCCTCGGGGATGTCGTCGAACCCGATGACACTCACGTCCTCGGGCACGCGCAGGCCCCGTTCGTGCAGCGCGCGCAGCAGCCCCAGCGCCATCTGGTCGTTGGCCGCGAAGACCGCCCCGCAGCCGGACGCCCGCGCGAGTTCGAGGCCCGCGCGGTAGCCGGACTCCGCCGACCAGTCCCCCCGTACCAGGGGTGGCGTCACCCGGCCGGCCTCGGCCAGTGCCGCCCGCCAGGCGTCCGCGCGGCGCTGGGCGGCGAAGGAGTCCTCCGGCCCGCCGAGATGCCAGACCGTCTCGTGCCCGAGGTCGAGCAGATGGCGTACGGCTGCGCGGGTGCCGCCGGCCTGGTCGGTGTCGACGACCGTGTAGTGGTCGCCGGCGTCGGAGTCGACGACGACCACCTGGACGTGCGGCGGCAGGGTGAGCGTCACGGCGTCCAGCAGATGGACCTCCATGATGACGATCACCGCGTCGACGGCCAGTTCCTCCAGGCGGGAGAACGCGCCGCGCACCTCGTCCTGCGTCGGCAGGGCCACGGGCAGCAGGGTCACCGCGTAGCCCTCGCGCGCCGCGGCGGTGGCGATGGCCTCCAGCGTGCGGACGTTGCCCGTGGTGGCGAGCGAGAAGGTGATGACGCCGATCGTGCGGAACTCCCCGCGCTTGAGCGCGCGGGCCGCGCTGTTGGGCCGGTAGTCCAGCTCCTTCATGGCGTCCAGGACCGCGCGGCGCGTCGCGTCGTTGACCCCGGCGTAGCCGTTGGAGACCCGGGAGACGGTCTGCGCGGAGACGCCCGCGAGCCGTGCCACGTCCGCCATCGACGCGGTCGCCCGCCCGCCGTGCCGCGCGCTCCGACGGGCTGGGGCGGCGGTGGCACCACCCCGCCCACCTGCGGGTCCGGTCGCTCCGAACGCATTCGGGGACGTTTCCTCAGCCATGTCCACTCTCTGTCAGCCACCCGCCGTCCGTGCCCCGGCCGCCCCGGGGACTCTTGACCGCACCGTTCGGGCAGTGTAGACATTCCGCCACCCGATGTTTACGCAAACATAGCAGCCGACGACACATCGCCGTGCGTGATGTTTGCGCAACCATCACCCGCTTCACGGTGTCCGGCCGTCCGCGCCGGACCGCGCCCCAGGTCCAGACCCGGATGAGCGAGGAACGATCATGACGACGCTGTCATCCCCGGCAGCCGCAGAACGGCGCCCTGCGCCGCCCCCCGCACGACGGGACCGCCGCTCCTGGACGGGGTGGGCCTTCATCGGCCCGTTCGTGGCGGTCTTCGCCCTCGTCTTCCTGGCGCCGATCGCGTACTCGCTCTACCTCAGCCTCTTCCGCGACCGGCTCATCGGCGGCACCGCATTCGTCGGCCTGGACAACTACGAACAGGCCCTGAGCGACCCGGACTTCTGGGCGGCGGCGGGTCGGGTCTCGCTGTTCCTCTGCGTCCAGGTGCCGGTCATGCTCGGCATCGCGCTCCTGGTGGCGCTGGCCCTGGACAGCGGGCGGCTCTACGGCAAGAGCTTCTTCCGCATCTCGGTCTTCCTTCCGTACGCGGTGCCGGCCGTCGTCGCCACCCTCATGTGGGGGTTCATGTACGGCACGCGCTTCGGGCTCGTCAGCGACATCAACGCGGCGCTCGGCGTCTCGCTGCCGGACCCCCTCTCCCCCGACCTCGTCCTGGCCTCCATCGGCAACATCGTCACCTGGGAGTTCACCGGCTACAACATGCTGATCTTCTACTCGGCCCTGCGGGTCGTCCCGCACTCGCTCTACGAGGCGGCCGAGATCGACGGCGCGGGACAGTTCCGTGTCATCGGCGCGATCAAACTGCCCGCCCTGCGCGGCGCCCTCGTCATCGCGACGATCTTCTCGGTCATCGGCAGCTTCCAGCTCTTCAACGAGCCGAGCGTGCTGCAGAAGCTCGCCCCGAACGCCATCACCACCGACTACACGCCCAACTTCTACACGTACTCGCTGTCCTTCTCCGGCCAGCAGCACAACTACTCCGCGACCGTGGCCATCGTCATGGGGCTGATCACCATGGCCGTCGCCTACGTCGTCCAGCTGCGCGGCATGCGCAAGGGAGCGTGAACGGCGATGACCGGCACCATGACGTCCTCCACCGGCTCCCCCGCGGTCACCCGCTCCGCGCCCCGGCTGCGCGTGACCACCCGGGCGCGTTCCCCCAGGCACCGCCGCCGCAGCGTCCTGCTCACCCTGCTCACCGGGCTGGTGCTGCTGTACAGCCTGATCCCGCTGGTCTGGCTGCTCATCAGCGCGACGAAGACCCAGGAGGGGCTGTCCCGCTCCTTCGGGCTCTGGTTCGACGGCGACTTCGCGCTGTGGGACAACATCCGGGAGACCTTCACCTACGACGACGGCGTCTTCACCCGGTGGCTCCTCAACACCCTGATGTACGTGGTCCTGGGCGCGGGCGGAGCGACGTTCCTGGCCGTCCTGGGCGGGTACGCGCTGGCGAAGTTCGCCTTCCCCGGGCGCCGGGCCGTGTTCGCCGTGGTCATCGGTGCGGTCGCCGTCCCGGGGACCGCGCTGGCCGTACCGACGTTCCTGATGTTCAGCAACATGGGCCTCACCAACACCCCGTGGGCGGTGATCATCCCCTCCCTCATCTCCCCCTTCGGCCTGTACCTGATGTGGGTGTTCGCCCAAGAGGCCATTCCGGCGGAACTGCTGGAGGCCGCCCGCATCGACGGCGCGGGTGAACTGCGCACCTTTTTCCAGGTCTCGCTGCCGCTGCTCGCCCCGGGCATCGTCACCGTCTCGCTGTTCACGATGGTGGCCACCTGGAACAACTACTTCCTGCCCCTGATCATGATCAAGGACCCCGACTGGTATCCGCTGACCCTGGGCCTGAACAGCTGGAACGCCCAGGCCGCGACCGCCGGCGGGCAGCCCGTCTTCCATCTGGTGATCACCGGCTCCCTGATCACGGTCGTCCCGCTGATCGCCGCGTTCCTGCTGCTCCAGCGGTACTGGCAGTCGGGACTCGCCGCCGGAAGCGTCAAGGAGTAGCCCCACCGCTCCCGCTCCGTGCCTCACCTCCATTCCTCGAAGAAGTGGAACGACCATGTCTCAGCGTTCACACCGCCTGCTGCGCGGCACCGGCGTCCTCTGCGCTCTCGCCCTGGCCGGCACGCTCACCGCCTGCGGCGGTTCCGACGACTCCGCCTCCGGGCCCGACAAGCTCTCCGCCTCGGATGTACAGGCGGCCCTGGAGAAGGGAGGGACCGTCACCGTCTGGGCGTGGGAGCCGACGCTGAAGCAGGTCGCAGCCGACTTCCAGAAGGAGCACCCCAAGGTCAAGGTGAAGCTGGTCAACGCCGGTACCGGCAACGACCAGTACAAGGCCCTGCAGAACGCCATCGCGGCCAAGAAGGGCGTACCCGACGTCGCCCAGGTCGAGTACTACGCCATGGGCCAGTACGCGCTGACCAAGGAGCTCACCGACCTGAAGAAGTTCGGGGCGGACAAGCTCGCCGAACAGTACTCACCCGGCCCGTGGAACGGCATCAAGGCGGGCGGCGAGGGCCTGTACGGGCTGCCCATGGACTCCGGTCCGATGGCCCTGTTCTACAACAAGAAGGTCTTCGACCAGCACGGCATCAAGGTGCCCACCACCTGGGACGAGTACGTGAGCGCCGCCCGCGCCCTGCACAAGGCCGACCCGAAGGCGTACATCACCAACGACACCGGGGACGCCGGGTTCACCACCAGTATGCTGTGGCAGGCCGGCTCCCGCCCGTACAAGGTCGACGGCACGAAGGTGCGCATCGACTTCTCCGACGCGGGCGCCTCGAAGTACACCGCCACCTGGCAGAAGCTGCTCGACGAGAAGCTGGTCGCACCGGTCACCAGCTGGTCGGACGAGTGGTACAAGGGCCTCGGCGACGGCACGATAGCCACCCTGGCCATCGGCGCGTGGATGCCGGCCAACCTGGCGTCGGGCGTCAAGGACGCGGCCGGGGACTGGCGCGTCGCCCCGCTCCCCCAGTGGACCGCGGGCGCCACGGCGAGCGCGGAGAACGGCGGCAGCGCCCTCGCCCTGCCCGAGCTGGGCGGAAACGAGGCGCTGGCCTACGCGTTCATCGAGTACGCGAACGCCGGCAAGGGCGTCGACACCCGGGTGAAGGGCGGCGCGTTCCCGGCCACCACCGCGCAGCTGGAGTCCGCCTCGTTCCAGAACACCGCCTTCCCGTACTTCGGCGGGCAGCAGGCCAACAAGGTCTTCGCGCAGTCGGCCGCCGCCGTGCCCGACGACTGGTCGTACCTGCCGTACCAGGTGTACGCGAACTCCGTCTTCAACGACACGGCCGGCAAGGCGTACGTCTCCGGCACAACGCTCGCCGAGGGTCTGAAGGCCTGGCAGGACGCATCCGTCAAGTACGGCGACGAGCAGGGCTTCACCGTCGAGAAGTAGTACGCCCCGGGCGGCGCGGACGGGCGTCCGCGCCGCCCGCCGGTGCCATCTCCGGAAGGACCGTCATGATCTCCCACCTCCTGTCCGGCCCCAGCGGCGCGGACGGCACCTCCGGCCCCCGTCTCGTCCACGGTGCCGACTACAACCCCGAGCAGTGGCCCCGCGACGTCTGGGAGGAGGACGTCCGGCTGATGCGCCGGGCGGGCGTCAACCTGGTGTCCGTCGGGATCTTCTCCTGGGCGCGCCTCCAACCGGGCCCGGACACCTGGGACTTCGGCTGGCTCGACGAGGTCATGGACCTCCTGCACGCGCACGGGATCGGCGTCGATCTCGCCACCGCGACCGCCTCCCCTCCCCCGTGGCTCACCACCGCGCACCCCGAGATCCTGCCCCGCACGGCGCACGGGGAGACGGTGTGGCCGGGGGCCCGCCAGCACTGGCGGCCGACCTCCCCGGTCTTCCGCCGGCACGCGCTCCAGCTGGTACGGACGATGGCCGCCCGCTACGCGGAACACCCGGCCCTCGTCGCGTGGCACGTCAACAACGAGCTGGGCTGCCACAACGTCTACGACTACTCCGACGACGCCGCCCGCGCCTTTCGGGACTGGCTGGAGGACCGATACACCACCCTCGGCGCGCTCAACCATGCCTGGGGCACCGCCTTCTGGTCCCAGCACTACACCGCGTGGGAGCAGATCCTCCCCCCGCGCCTGGCCGCCTCCCACCCGAACCCGACCCAGCAGCTCGACTTCAAACGCTTCTCATCGGACATGCTCAAGGAGCACCTGCGCGCCGAACGGGACATCCTGCGCGAGCTCACGCCGGGCGTCCCCGTCACCACCAACTTCATGGTGATGGGCGGGACCCGCGGCATGAACTACCCGGACTGGGCGGACGAGATCGACTTCGTCTCCAACGACCACTACGTCCACCCCGGGCCGCAGGACCGTGACGAGCTGTCCTTCTCCGCGAACCTCACCAGCGGCATCGCCGGGGGGCGGCCGTGGTTCCTGATGGAGCACTCGACCAGCGCCGTCAACTGGCAGCCCGTCAACGTCGCCAAGGCGCCGGGCGATCTGGCCCGGGACGCGCTGCTGCATGTGGCGCACGGGGCCGACGCGGTGTGCTTCTTCCAGTGGCGCCAGTCGGCGGCCGGTGCCGAGAAGTACCACTCCGCGATGCTCCCGCACGCCGGCGAGGACAGCGAGCTGTTCCGTTCGGTGTGCGACCTCGGAGCCACCCTGCGCGACCTCGCCCCGGTCGCCGGCAGCGTGCGCGAGCCGGCTCCGGTCGGCATCCTGTACGACTGGGAGTCGTGGTGGGCCGTCGAGCAGGACTCCCACCCCAGCGCCCTGCTGGACTACCGGCAGGAGGCCCTGGACTGGTACACCGCCCTCCTCGACGCCGGAATCCGCGCCGATCTGGTCACCGCCCGCGCCGATCTGCACCGGCACCGGATGCTCGTCGCCCCCGTGCTGCACATGGTCCCGGCCGGCCTGGGCAAGGCGCTGACGCGCTACGCCGAACAGGGCGGCCATCTCGTGACCACCTACTTCTCCGGCATCGTCGACGAGAACGACCACGTGTGGCTCGGCGGCTACCCGGGCGCCCTGCGCGAGCTGCTCGGCATCCGGATCGAGGAGTTCGGACCGCTGGTCGCCGGTGAGACGGTGGAGCTGGACGACGGGACGACCGGCACCCTGTGGACCGACCGGATCACGGCCACCGCTCCGGGGACCGAGGTGCTCTCCGCGTACCGCACCGGTGTGCAGGCCGGGCGCCCCGCCGTCACCCGGCTCGCGACGGGTGAGGGGTCCGCCGCGTACGTCTCCACCCGGCTCGGCACCGCCGGGCTGGCGAAGCTGCTCCCTCGGCTGCTGGACGCGGCCGGCGTGCACGCCGAACTGCCGCCCGCCGCACGCGGCCCGGTCGAGACGACCGTACGCAGAGGGCCGGACGCCACGTTCCGGTTCCTGGTCAACAGGACCGACCGGACGGTCACCGTCCCCGGCCCCACCGGCGAGGTGCTGCTGGGTGACAACGACGCGGACGGCGCCCTCGTGCTGAAGCCGCGCGGGGTCGCCGTACTCCGGCAGCCGGCCGGCTGAGCGAGGGGAGACCGTGCACAGGTACTCACCAAGTCCGAACATGCCCGGAATTATGGCCTCCGTCACAGCGGCCATGATCACGATCTGGTGAGATCACCGGGTGCTCGGTCTCCTTCTCCGCCTTCTGCCCTTCTGGGTCCGCGAACCCCTCTTCATCCTGCTCGGGTCCGTCTTCGGCGTACGCATCCTGTATCTCGCCCTCGACGAACGCAGGTGGATCCTGGCGGGCATCGGCGCGGTCTTCCTCATAGCCACCGCGTTCCGCGTCCACACGGTGGTCAAGGCGCTGCGTGCCCGCTGGTCCGGCACGACCACGACCCCGGCGGCGGCAGCCCCGCCGGCACCGGCACCGGCTCCGGCCCCTGCCGCGCAGAAGAAGGGGCCCGGCGCCGGGGCACAGGTCTTCGCGGCCCTGGCTCTGGTCGGGGCGCTCGTGGGCGCGGTGTGGCTGGCCCCCCACTTCACGGGGGAAGACACCGCCGGCGCCCGCAAGCCCGCCTCCTGCACGGACCACGACGCGGGGAAGGAGCTGCCGAAGGCGTACGCCCTGACGCCGGGGGCGGTGACCGGTGACGACCTGTGCAAGGCGCTCAACCGCGCCGACCTGGCGGAGCTGCTCGGAACGCCCGGCGAGAAGGCGACCGTGGCCTACGGCAACAGCGGCACCGCGTCGCTGACCGCCGACAAGGTCGCCGAGCCGGAGGCCCGGGTCCAGTTCGAGACGTACACCGTGGAGTTCTCGGCGACGTACAACCACCTGACCGTCGCCCAGTACGTGAAGGTGCTGGCGCCCCAGACCCTCGACCCCAGGCCGGACAAGGTCCTCGGCCGGCCCGCGGTCTTCACCTCGGACCACCTCATGCAGTTCCGCATCGGGGGCGACGCGTCCGGCGGGCCCGGCACGCAGGGCCCCCTGGCCAGGACGCTGACGGTGGCCCTCGACCGCAAGGACCCGGGCGGCTCCTTCGACTTCACCGTGTGGAGCGAGTCCGGGTCCGCCCTCCCCGACGACGGCGTCATCCTCTCCGTCGTCGAGAAGATCCTCCCGACGCTCCCGGACCGGGCCGCGGGGTGAGGTCCGGCCCCGCCGGGGCCGCCGACAACAATTTTGCCCGTCCTGCAAAATTGCATAGCATGCACCTTCATGAGCGACGACCCGCCCCTGGGGCTGCGTGAACGCAAGAAGCGCGCCACGCGTGACGCCCTGGCCGGCGCGGCCCTGCGCATGGCCGCCGACCGCGGCTTCGAGCACGTGACCGTGGAAGCGGTCACCGCCGCGGTCGGCGTCTCCGTGCGCACGTTCTTCAACTACTTCCCGTGCCTGGAGGACGCGATCACGCGTCCCGCCCAGGAGAACGCCGAACGCACCCGCCGGGCCGTGCTCAACGCCCCGGAGCACCTCACCGCGCTCGAAGCCCTCAGCGAGGCCATCGCCCAGGAGCTCGCCTCCATCGAGGAGGACCACGAGCGCTGGGAGCTCCAGCTGGCGGTGCTGAAGAAGAGCCCGGCGCTGCTCCCCAACTTCCTGGCCGCCCGGGGCGCCGACGAGACCGCCATGGTGGCCGTCGTCGCCGAGCGGCTGGGCCAGGACCCCGAGAGCGACCTGTATCCCCGGCTTCTCGCGCACGTGGCCGTCGCCGCCGTGCGGGCCGCGGTCGAGGTCTGGGTGGCCACGGGCCGTACACGTACCTTCCAGAGCCTGTACCGCGAGGCGTTCGCCTCGCTGGCCGCCGGTCTGAAGGCCTGAGCGCGCCCGGCGCGCCCGCACCACCACTCCGCGCGGCACCACCGGTCGCGGAGCCAGTCACCAGAGAATGAGGAACGTCAGCCGATGACCGCTGCCGTCACACCCGAAACCGGCGCCGCCGGTCCGACCGAGGGGCCCGCGTCCGGCATGACGCGCCGCCAGATACTCCAGGCCATGTCGGGCCTGATGGCCGGCATGTTCGTGGCCATCCTGGCCTCCACGGTCGTCTCCAACGCCCTGCCCCGGATCATCGCCGACCTGCACGGCACCCAGTCCTCGTACACCTGGGTCGTCACCTCCGAACTCCTCGCCATGACGGCGACCGTGCCGATCTGGGGGAAGCTCTCCGACCTGTACGACAAGAAGCTGCTCATCCAGCTCTCCCTGTCGATGTTCGTCGTCGGCTCGCTCGTCGCGGGCTTCTCGCACAGCGTCGGGCTGCTCATCGTCAGCCGTGTCGTCCAGGGCATCGGCGCGGGCGGTCTCACCGCGCTCGCCCAGGTCGTGATGGCGGCGATCATCCCGCCGCGCGAACTCGGCCGATACTCCGGCGTCTTCGGTGCCGTCTTCGCCGTCGGCACGGTCGCCGGGCCGCTCATCGGCGGGGTCCTGGTGGACACCTCCTGGCTGGGCTGGCGCTGGTGCTTCTTCATCGGCGTACCGTTCGCGCTGCTCGCGATCGTGCTGCTCCAGCTGACCCTGAAGCTGCCCACGATCCGCCGCGAGGTGAAGATCGACTACGTCGGCGCCGTCCTCATCATGAGCGGCGTCAGCTCGCTGCTGCTGTGGGTGACCCTCGCGGGCAACCGCTTCGACTGGGCGTCCTGGCAGACCGCCGCGCTCGTCACCGCCGGTGTGGTTCTGCTGGCCGCCGCGGTGTGGGTCGAGTCCCGGGTGGCGGAGCCGATCATCCCGCTGGACATCTTCCGCAACCGCACCGTCGCGCTGACGACGGTGGCGAGCCTGCTGGTCGGTGTGGCGATGTTCGGCGGCACGGTGTTCCTCTCCCAGTACTTCCAGATCTCGCTGGGCAAGTCCCCGACGATCGCGGGTCTGATGAGCCTCCCGATGATCCTCGGTCTGATGGTCTCGACGACCGTGGCGGGCCAGATCATCTCCGCCCGGGGCAAGTGGAAGGGCTTCCTCATCGCGGGCGGCGTCATCATGACCGCCGGCATGGGCCTGCTCTCCACGATCGGCGCCGACTCCTCCTTCGGCCTGCTCAGCGTCTACATGGTGGTCCTCGGCGTCGGTGTCGGCATGCTGATGCAGAACCTCGTGCTGGCCGCCCAGAACGACGTCCCCGCCTCCGAACTCGGCGCGGCCACCTCGGTCCTGTCGTTCTTCCGCAGCCTCGGCGGCGCCATCGGTACGAGCGCGCTGGGCGCCGTCCTCGGTCACCGGGTGGCCGAGGAGCTGAAGAAGGGCTTCGGCGGTGCGGCCGGCGGCGGCACCGGCGGCGGTGTCCCCGAGCTCAGCAAGCTTCCTGAGCCGGCGCGCGTCATCGTGGAGAACGCCTACGGTGTCGCCACCGCCGACGTCTTCCTGATCGGCGCCCCCTTCGCCTTCCTGGCGCTGATCGCGGTGCTGTTCATCAAGGAGAAGCCGCTGCGCACCCAAAGCGGCATGGAGCGCCTGGCGGAGGAGACGGCTGCGGCACAGCCGGCCGCGCCCGCCGCGCACTGATCCCCGCTCCCGGGGCCCGTCCACGGCGGACGGGCCCCGGACGGCTTTCGCCCCGCGCCACCTGTCATGGTGTCGGGATGACAGACCCCTCCGGCTCGCCCGCCGATGCGCTCCCCGGCCAGTTCGCCCGTACGCGGCGCTTCTCGCTGGGCGTGCCCCGGGAGTTCACCGTCTCCCCCGACGGCGAGCGGATCGTGTTCGTCCGGGGTACCTCGGGCACCGACCCGGTGAGCCGGCTCTGGCTGTACGAGGACGGCGCGGAGAGGCTGCTCGCCGACCCGCTCGGGCCCGGTTTCGCTCAGGAGGAGCCCGGCGAGGTCCCGCCGGAGGAGCGGGCCCGGCGCGAACGCGCCCGCGAGACCTCCTCCGGGGTGGTCTCGTACGCCACCGACGCCCCGGTGCGCCTGGCGGCCTTCGCCCTCGCGGGCACCCTCTGGGTGGTCCCCACCGACGGTTCCGCGCCCCGCCGGTGCCGCCGCCGGCCGCACCGCCGAAGCCCTTCTTCAGCTCCTCGGCCACCCGGTGACCGAGGACGGCGCCCAGCGCGCTCGTACCGATGGCGCCGCCGAGGCTGCGGAAGAACGACAGGACCGAGGTGGCCGCGCCGAGTTCGGAGGCGGGGACGTCGTTCTGGGCGGCCAGCACGAGGTTCTGCA
>NZ_RDBL01000027.1:56090-225439 GCF_008042035.1 Streptomyces sp. col6 | reverse complement strand
CGCTACCTGCGAAAACGCAACATCAAAGCAGTCATCCCGGAGAAGAAGGACCAGGCCGCAAACCGCAAGAAGAAGGGCTCACGCGGCGGCCGGTCCATCAGCCACGACGCCGACCTCTACAAGGAACGGAACACCGTCGAACGCCTGATCAACAAGCTGAAAGCCTGGCGTGGCGTCGCCACCCGCTACGACAAGTCACCCGAAAGCTACCTTGCCGGCCTCCACCTCCGAGCCTCCATGATCTGGATCGACGACCTGCTCAAGACCACCGCGTGATCACGACATCACACAGCCCCTAGGGGTGACGTTGGGCTCGCGCGGCGTGATCGAGCGCTTCGGCGCGGACGCCGCACCGGGATCGGCGGCGTCCATGTGGGTCTCGGAAATGCCTGATGACCCGGTGGGCTGGCTGAGCGGGCACGGCTGGAGGGCCGACAGTCACACCTTGCGTGAGCGCGCTGCCGTCTACGGCCGCCCGATGAGAACCCCTCCGCAGCCTGAAGAGCGCCCCGGCGGACTGATCTCGGCCGTCCGCCGGTAGAGCCCTCCAGGCGATCAAAACCGGTCGCGCAGCGCAGCTGCCACGCGAGGTACTCCCGCGTGGCACGCCACTTCGCCAGCGCGAATATAGAGCCGGACCCGGCCACGCTGCTCAGCCTGCCTCGCCGTCGACCTGTTCCTCGTGAGCATGCTCGAGTGCCATCCGTCCCTTCACGACGCCTTCGCCGAGCATTGCCCAGTAACGGTGGGTGGTGACGGTGGCGCTGACTTCGGACGGGAGGGTCTCGGCGTATTGCTCGTAGGCGGCACGGGTGCGGTGGAGGGCGAGCTGGCGCCGCGCAACGCTGCACGAGCCGAAGTCGTCCCTGGGGAGCACAGGCGTTCGTTCCTAGCGCCAGGGATCGAGGGCCAGCTTGCCACGGGTCTGGCCCGCTTCCAGTTGCTGCATTACCGCCGGTCCCTCAGCCAAAGGATGCACGCGGGGGGCCCCGGGGGTGTAGACGCCGCGGGCGATCAGGGCCTCGATCTCGACGAGCAACGACTGATAGACGGACGGGGCTGCTACCGCCAGCGCGCCGATGTGCAGGCCCTTGATCTGAACCTGATGGGTGAAGACCAGGTCGTGCGTGGTCAGCGTTGCGTCGCCGGAAGCGGCGCCGAACACGACGATGCGTCCGGTGAAGGGTTTGGTGACGGACAGGCTGGTTGTGAACGTGGCCTGGCCCACCGATTCCAGCACCAGGTCGACTCCGCCGGTCACGCGGAGGATCTCCTCAGCCAGATCAGGACGACGGCTGTCCAGCACCTTCTCGGCGCCCAGGATCTGGACTGTGTCGTGCTTCTCCGGCGAGGCCGTGGCGATCACCCGCGCCCCGTAGTGGCGGGCGAGGCGGACGGCAGCCTGCCCGACGCCGCCGGCCGCGGCATGAACGAGCACCACTTCACCCGCCTTGATCTCGCCCAACGGCTTCAGTGCCGCCAAGGCGGTGGCCCAGTTCAGGACCAGGCCCAGAGCTTCGGCGTCGCTCCAGCCGTACGGTACGGGAAGTACTCCTGCTGCCGGCATCGTCATGTACTGGGCGAAAGCGCCCGTGCCGGCTCCGATGACATGGGTGCCGAACGGCAATGGATTATCGACGTCCGGGCCGCTCCCCACGATCTCACCGGCCGCCTCGAAGCCCGCCACGTAGGGTGCCTGCGGGCCTGCGCCGTAGGTGCCATGGGTCTGCATGACATCGGCAAAGTTGACCCCGGCGGCGCCGACGCGGATCAGGTATTCGTCAGGTCCCGGGGCAGGGCGGCGGTGATCCGTCGTAAGAGTCAGGTCCTTCGGCCCCTGGTGCGACTGTTGTACCAGGGCTCGAACCGTCTGCTCGACTGTGTGCTGCTGCTCGTTGATCTGCATGAACCGAACGTAGGAACCTCACACTTACGTCAAGGTCAAGCGGCCGTCAGAGATCAGCACGACGGGCCTCTCTCAGGTAGGCGTCGAGGGCTGCCTGCTGATCGCTCAGGACGGCGATGCGAGCAGCAAGCCGATCGCGGTAACCCTGCACTTCGTGCAGGAACTCCGCGCTCACCGCTTCCCCGCTGGCCTCGGAGCCGGCAGTGAGGCTGGGGAGGGCTTCCCTGATCAACCGCACGGGCAGCCCGGAGTCCAGCAGTGACCGGATGATGAGCACCCGATCTATCGTGGTCCGGCAGTAGTCACGGAACCCGTTGCTGAAACGACCGGGGACGATCAAGCCCTCGTCCTCGTAGTGCCGCAACGACCGCGCGCTCACACCGCTGACTCTGGAAGCCTCGCTTATCTTCACACCTGCAGCCAACGCCCAGTCCCACCGCAATCTTCCGGCACTCGTGGCGACCAGTTGAAGACCCTCTCAGGCGTCGACAACGCCCTGACCCGCGGACACCTAGCTAGGGCCTGCCGTTCAGCGCAGAGCGGGGTGGCTGGCGTCAGCAGCTGCTGCTTTTCGTACGAAAGGTGCCATGTAGCCAACGGGGCCATGCTGGGTCCTGCGCCCGGTGTCATACCGGGTCGTGGGCGACGCCCTCCACGCCCGGGGGTGGCGCCGCGCTTGTGAGGAGGCGGGCGGCGGCCAGTTCGTCGCGAGCGGCCTGCTCCACGGCTTCGAGGTAGAGAAAGGCGTCCTCTCCGACCGGGACCCGCAGCGGCGTGGCATCGGGGGAGGCGACGAGGGCGAGTACCCGGGCCGCAAAGTCCTCGGAGCGGCCCATCGCCGCGTCGTCGGCCATACCGCGCAGTCCGTCCAATAGTCCGGCTGTCGCGGCGGCGTACTCGGGCATCCGGCGCGCGGAGCGGGTGAGCGAGGCTCCGTAGCGTGTGGCGAAGCCGCCCGGTTCGACCACGGTGACCCGGATTCCGAGGGCGGTGACCTCGGCAGCGAGCGCCTGGCTCATGCCCTCCAGCGCGAACTTCCCCGCGACATAGGCGCTGAGGCCCGGAAAGGCCATCCGGCCGGCAAGCGACGACACGTTGACGATGTGGCCGTGGCCCTGGGCACGCATGCCCGGCAGGACGAGGCGGATCAACCGCCACGGGCCGATCAGCAAGGTCTCCATCTGATCGCGGATCTCGTCGTCGGACACCTCCTCTGTCGTGCCGAACAGCCCGGCCCCGGCATTGTTGACCAGGACGTCGATGCCGCCGAGACATGCGATGGCCTGACGGACCGCCTCCTCGCACTGGACCGCGTCGCGCAGCTCCAACGGGATCGGCACGATTTGCCCCGGATAGCGGATAACCGTCTCCTCCAATCCCGCGGTGCTGCGGGCTGTGACGGCTACCTGGTGTCCGGCGGCCGCGGCCGCCTCCGCCAGAGCCCGGCCCAGACCCGACGAGCACCCGGTCACCAGCCAACGTCGACCCATGAGTCCCCCACGCTGTGCGGCATCTCTGATCCAGTCCTCGCCCGGCGTGCGGCAATCGGCCGCACCCCGGTCCCCGCGCTCATGGTGAGGCCAGCCGAAGCGGCGGACCATGCCAGTACGGGGGCGCGTAGGCGCACAGGAGGAGCGCTCTGACGCATCCTCGAGGGCATCGTCCGGCAGGGGGCGTTGCTCATGCGGTTGCACCGGCCTGAGCAGCCGGCTGGCTGTGCCCAGCGCGGCTCCGTCGTAGTTCTGAGTCCCGGGGCGGGTCGATGGTTCCGTGGATCTTGCAGAACATTCCTCTACCAGGCGTAACAGTCGCTCCAGGGTGCCGTCGGAGATCGGGTCGGTGCGGGACGGGCAGCCCGGCTCAGCAGGCAGGTGGCGGCTTCGTCCTTGGTCCGCGTCGCCCGACGCCGCAAGAATCGCGGTTCCCGAGGCAGCCGTCCCACCGGCTTCGACAGTGAGCGATACAAGAAACGCAACATCGCCGAGCGTGCCATCAACCGCCTGAGGGATACCGTGCCGTAGCCACCCGCTACAGAAACACGCCTGCATCTACCTCGGCACCGTCACCCTCGCAGCCCTCGCCATCCGGCTCCGAACATGATGTGAAAGGCAGTGCCCGACGGTTGTGCCTGCGGCCTGGAGTGCTGAAGGCGGCACACGTGACTACCAGGCACTGAGGCGACAACGCAGTAGGCCCGGGGTACGCCGCTGGCTCCGGGGCCCGCGCAGCGGCTATCGGTCAGCTGCAAGAACTACGCGCCGAGTTTTGGAGAATCAGCCGGCCAGCTCGGCGCGGGCCAGGGTATGAGCCCGTTCGAGTGCGTCCGCGGCAGCGCAGGGGACGTCGGGCTGTACACCGGTGCCTTCCCAGTTCGTGCCGGAAATGGGGTTGATGGCACGGCCGATGGGGATGGAGGCTTCCAGGTGCGGGTGCACGGTCCACCCTTCCCTTGGGTGTGCGCCGCCGAGGGTGTGCTCGCCGACGACCGTCGCGCGGCCGAGTTGTTGGAGGTCGTAGGCCAGTTCTTCGGCTGCGGAGAAGGTGTGGTTGCTGGTCAGGACGTAGAGCGGCTTGGTTCCGCCGAAGCGGGCGCCGGAGACGTGCGGCTGGCTCCAGGACTGCTCAGTTCGTTCGCCGTCACGCCAGTACATGGAGTTGAGGTGGGTGCGTTCGTCCAGGAGGTGGCTGCAGACGAAGGCGACGGTATCGGGGTCGCCGCCCCGGTTGCCGCGCAGGTCCACGATCATTGCCTGGGCGCGGGAGGCCAGGGTGAGCGCGGCGCTCAAAGGTTCGGCGGCCCACTCCAGCGGAAACAGCATGGGTGCCAGCTCCAGTACGGCAACCCCTGCGTCGAGCAGCTCCACCCGGGGGACACCGCCCAGCGAGGTGTCGAAGTCCTTACGAATGGATTCCAGGACTGCCGCCCCCTTCTTCGGGGGTACCTGGTCTGTGTGGTACTGCAGGCTCAGGTGGCGGTCGCCGTTGACGGACTGGAGGTCCTCGGTGACCAGCCGCGCGAGCTCCTCAGCCTCGGCACCTGTGTATGCGCCCTCGGCAAGCCGTTCCTGCAGCAGTTCGGCGAGCTGCCCGGCTATGCCGGGGAAGACATAGTGCTCGGTCAGAAGCCGGACGATCTCGTCGATGACAGGGCCCGGCTGAAGCTTCGTCACAGTCGTCATGGCACGCAGTAGATCACCACGCTCAGGCAAGCGTCCACGCGAGTACACCGCCGCCCAGAGGGTACACACGGCCGGACGGGGATCCGCGCCGCTCGGCCCCGGCTCCCTGCCATGGCCTTCCGCAGGCCGCGCGAACCCGACAGGGAGTATCGGCGTGGACAGGTCTATCTCGGATCAACCTCCGTCCAACCGTCGGGTGTTGCTCGACATAACGGGCGGGTGGGAGCGTGTGTGCATTCCACCCCCTTCTTCTGGAGTGACACGTGCCTGTACGTGAACAGGTGAGCTTCGTCGGCACCCAGGGCAAGCTCGCAGGCAATCTCCAAGGCGCGCTGGGCATCGGTATTTGGACCCCCGGGGGCGGGCCGCGCCCCGGGCCTTCCCCGACCTCGTCGCCATGCCAACTGACTACGAGCCCCCGCTCAGGCACAAGCGACCGCACAGGCAACTCAAAAGAACGAACAATCGCCTCGTCAGCCTCCCGCTGCGTCGCCTCACGCGGGCGATGCGGCCTGTGCTCGACATAGTCGCTTGCCCTTCTCTGTCCTGATGGCAGATCGAAAGCACCGGCCGGTCGCTCTATTCTCAAGAGAGTCTTGGCAGCGGCAGCGCGGTGGTGGACCGCGGCGCCGGGCGCCGACCTGCCGCCCGCCGCCAGCCACTGCTTCCGAACCAACGCCCCCTGCCCTCGCCGACTCCTTGGAATGTCGATGAGGGAACTCTGGGCTGGCCGGCCAGCCCTCATGTGCGAGAAACTGTGGGGTGACATCTGCCAACTCCCCTGCAACCGCAGCTGAGATACACGCCCACCTCATTAAGCAGTTCAACCGCGCCCTTCGTTCCCCTGAGACGTTCGGAGGTGAGGTCGCGCTCCACCTTCTGATCACAAACCTACTGTTCGTCGAACGGCGGCCCGACGCCTACACCCCCCAGCGGCAGGCTTGGATTGACAACAAGACCTTCAGGGCCACCGGCGTGACCGGGGCCTACAGGGAGTTGATCCCCGGCCACAGCTACAACGACGGCATGGCCTCGGTGTACGCGGAATTCGCACAGCAATGCGGCTGGCTGGAGTCGGACCGACTCCTCACAACCGCCGAGTACGAGACCCTCACGGGATCCGTGCGACAGTGGGCCGAGAAGGACCGCACATGGCCGGATGTGACCGCGACGTTCGGGCCCCCCTCTGTCCTGTTGGGAGGGGACAACCCCCTGTACGGGAAGACCCTGGGCTACCTCAGCGAGGACATGGAGCAGCCGATGGTGCTCTTCCACCTGTGGAACGGCAGCGCTCCAGGAACCAACTCCTGGCCGCCCGACCACGAGCAGCCGCTGCTCCTCGCGGTGCGATTCGGTGAGGGCCTTTTCCCTGACACCTTCACCTTCACCCCGGAAGGCGAGCGAAAGAGGCCAAGGGCCCTTTGTCCGCACTAGGACATGCATCGAAAACGGTGGTCGCAGTGCTCGTCCGTGGTTGCAGGCAGCGCCGGACAGGCGAGCCAGGGATAGTGTGCGCCACCCTTCCACGGCGTGTGTCGGAAGTGCTCCGGGTTGGCTGATGTGAGTGTGCGGGGGCGGAGTTACCGATACGTCGGACCGGTGGAGCTGAAGGCTGCGGTCCGGCTTGGCAGTGACGGGTGCCCGATCAGCTCGGCAGCAGAAGGAGTGGTCCGACAACCACGGCCGGACCGGCGCCTGCGTAAACGCGACGGGTTGGGTCGGACGGAACCTGCACCAAGAAATTCCGCGATGATCACCCGCGACGAGACGAAGTAGCCGCTGCAGGCGGCGAGTAGAAACAGCATACTGGCCACCGAGCCCGGCATGCCCGCCGCCGAGATCGGGTACGCCGTCGGCGTTGTCAGTGCGGGCACGCATAATGCGGGCCATGAGTGAGCGCTACGAGATCGTTCTGTCCTGTTTCCTGCGTTGTGACGTACCGGAGTCCGTCCTGGCCGCCTGTCGCTGGCACTTGGGCATAATCTCCGACTGTCCAGCGGGCCTGGACGAGGAGGAGCATCCTTGGCCGCTGTTTCTCACGCACCCCGGCAGCCGACTACCAGGAGGAGACTCGGCAGCCCTGCGCCGTTCGGAGTCGATGGAGGACGAACGAGGCCACCCCATGTGGGAACTCTTCGCGCGCAACTACTGGGTCGATGACAACCTGCTGATGATGGACGCCCTGCTGGCTCTGGTCGCACCACACATCGCAGTCCCGGGATACGGGGGCTATCTGCGTCACGAACACGATACGGAGCCGACCGTGTTCGTGTTTCGGGAAGGGGGCTATGCGCAGGTGCCGCCAGGACGCGTGGGCTGAGCCGAGACCTGAGCCCGCCCCGTTTCGGGGGAGGCGGCGTAGCAGACGAGGGCGCCCGTGTCACCGACGAAGGCAAGGAAGTGCTCACCCGTTTGTTCGCAGAGACGATGGGGGCGTCGGCAGCCGGCCAGCCAGGACGCAGTTCGCTCCACTACCCATCGAGTACGTTCCAGACGTTGTGAAGACTCGACACCCATGCGGGCGGGCCGGTAGTGGATGTTGTCGACGAGGGTGGTGGTAGCCGTATTTCTTGTAGGCGTGCAGTCCTGCCGGGCGCCGGCGGCGCGGCCGCGCGGGAGCTGATGGGCCGCCGCGCGAGCGGTTCCAGGCCTTCGCTGTCGTATCGCGCTGGAGATGCCCAGGGAGATCGGGAGCCCGTTTTGATGGGTGTTGAGGTGTATTTCGATCCCAGCTCGCCCCACTTCGGTGCTCAGTATCCTCAAAGTCGCCCAACCCGTGCTGCGCGACTGGGTACTCAGCCTGCACAGGGAACTGGCCGGCACCGGCGTCCAAGCGGGCACGTCGCCATCGGCGTGTGCATGGACAGCCCGCCCGGAGTCCAGGCGGCCTCGGCCGAGGAGGTCGCCGCCCTCTACTGGGACCTGCACACGCAGCGCTACGAAGTCGAACGCGTCTACACCGTGTGATGCGTACTGGCCTCCTCCGGGGGGATCAACGCGATGGATGTCCGACCGGTCACGTGGCACGCTCCGCTGCGTGACCGCGATTCGAATCCTGGCCGAGTTCGGTTCCTCCGCAGCCATCGGCCCGCTGCACTGCGGCGCGTCTCTCAACGACATCGCGGCGATTCTGGGGCCGCCATGGGACATCGGTCGGGTGAGCAAGCGACGGCGCTGGCCGCATCTGTTCTCCTACGGGGATGCTGGGCTCTGCGTCTGTCGATGCCGCCGCGTTACGATGATCAGCGTCCAGACCTGGCGAGACACCGTCGAGCTTCCCGTTCTCGGAACGGAGAAATGCGCGACATTCACGGGGCCACTCACACACTCACACATCACGGCCGAGCTCAGCGCGATGGACTGCCGCTTCAGCCCGGTAACGCTCCACCAGCCGCCCGGACAAACAGCGCTGTTGGTCGAAGCGACGGGTGTCACCTTCACCTTCCGGACCGAGTCCGGCTCCGAGCCACTTCTGACCAATGCCGGCCACTGGAGCACCACCCACACGTGCCCACCCCGCCCGGCCCACGCTGCAGATGACGGCTTCGGCGCATGATGAACCCCGCCTTTCCTCGCGGAAGTCCCCGGGACCCCGTGATGGAGACGCAGTGGGGGCGGCGGTCTGACAGGAGAGCCGAAGGCGCCAAAGGAAACACTTGCGTGCGGGGTTCGAGGGCTTGAAGTCGAACATTCTTCCGCCTCGGCTGACGCCTGCCTACGAAATTGTGGTCCCAGTCCAGCCTTCATTCGCACCTGCGGCCTCATTGAGCTTCTTCCTGCCTGCTGCAAGTCGCGTTATGCCGCAGGACGCGAAGGAGGGGTGGTTCGAGTGGTGTGAGTACTATCGCTGCTACTGCTAACCCCCCACGTCGAAAGCCGAGGACCACATGTCCACCAATATTTCTGCCCGGAGTATCACGACGGACTATGCACAGCGGGTTGCTGACGACTTGTCTGCGAACCGGGATGAGCAGGAGCGTGTGCGTTCGGAGTTGGATCGGCTGCGGGACGAGCTCGTCCGTCTGGAGGAGAGTGAGCAGGTCCTGACGAAGATGCAGGATGTGCTCGGCGGTGCACCCAAGCAGACGGCCAAGCAGGGCAAGAGTCCAAAGGCGGCTGCGGTTCCGGCATCCCGGCGATCCAGCAGCACGGCATCGACAGGGAAGTCGGGTGCCGCAGGCGGGCGCAAGGCTGCCAGGAAGTCTGCCTCAGCGAGTAAGCCGGGCGGGGCGACCTGGCTGGAGCTGGCCACCGCCTACCTGGGCGGACAGGGCGAACCCAGGTCTGCGGCCGAGGTCTCGGATGCGCTGAGCAAAGCGCACCCCGAGCGCACGGTTCAGGTGACGGTGGTGCGCAATGCTCTGGAACAGGGAGTCGCGCAGAGCCTGCTGGAGCGATCCAAGCAAGGGCGCTCGGTTTTCTACAGCACGGTTCCCGCTCCGCCGGCCCCGTCCGACTCCTGACCTTCTAGGGCCGGTGTTCTCCGGGGACGGTTGCCACGGCTGCCCGCGCCCAGTTCCGCAGCGTCTGCGCCTCTGGGTTGGTTCCCGGAGCGGTGGCAACCGACCTGATGCTCAGAACACTGTCTGCGGCTGACCGGCGAAGCGACGACCCCGTGGCGGCAGCCGCCACGGGGCTGTGGCATCCGGCTTGAGTTCTGGGCCGGTGCGCCGCTGAAGAGGCCGGCCAGATGACCATCTCGGCGATCTTGGTGTGAATGGCCTTGGGGTCCTGGTGCGTTGAGCCCATTCTGGCGCAACCTCACGAGATCTGTCCTGCCCGCTGTCTGTGTCTGCAGAGGCATCCGTCGTTCACGGACCCAATGGGTTCGTCGAAGCCGGCGTTGGCCGGAAGGCGTGCACCGGATCCGTCCGTTCGCCGGCGGTGGCGGCGTCTCAGTACGCGGCCACACACCACCACAAGCTGAGAAACCATCACGAATGCTGAAGCGGTCATTGCCGTGACGGTTGGGCAGCAGTCCCTTGCCTGCGTGCCGGATCAGCCCCCTGGCTGATGACCCTCGTGGACAGCCGTGGGCGACGAAGTCGCCGACATCATCGGCCGGGAATGGCGGTTCGACGGCCCCTGGGACTGGACTGCCTTCGATGGAGAGCTGGCTGGTGCTGGCCCTGCGTGGCCCCTGGGGCCTGTCGTCAAACTCCCCTCTGCTGTGCGACGCCTGGCACTTCCCCAAGCTCTCGGCTTCGCTTGAGCAGGGGAGACCCCACTTCTCGCCGCACCGGCCGAGATCCCCTGCTGCCGGGGTCAGGTGCCGTAGACCTGGAGCTGGGCTACCTGGCCTGCGGGCCAGCCCGTGTTGGCAGCGAAGACGAGCCGCAGATGGCGGGTGGCCGTGGCGGTGGGCAGAGTCAGAGTCGTGGTGTTCCCGGCGAGCGGGTCGAAGGAGCAGTCCGTGCTGCCGCGAAGTACGGAGAAGGAGGTGCCGTCGGTGCTGCCCTCGACGGTGATTGTCTGCGTGCGAGCGGTCCAACTGGTGGACGGCGGAAGAGCGAGGGCGATGCGACGGACGGCTGTGGTGGTTCCGAGGTCGACCTGGAGCCATTGGGGGAATGCGTGATTGGCGCTTTCCCAGTATGTGTTCGGGTCGCCGTCCACGGCGTTGTACGCGCTGTACGTCTGGGTGTGGCTGCTTTCGGAGACCGGTCGGTGCAGGGCCAGGTCGCCGGTGGGGGTGCCGCCGCTGGCCGCGGTGGTGACGGCGATCCGGGCCGAGGGCGGGGAGACGGAGCCTGCCGAGTCGAGGGCCTGGACGTCGAAGGTGTAGGACGTGGAGGGGGAGAGACCGGTCATCGTGCAGGTGGTGGCGCTCGCCGGGGCGGTGGCGACCGGGGTGGCTGTGTCGCCGGTGATTCGGCGGACACGGTAGCCCGTGACGCCGGCGTCGTCGGTCGAGGCGGTCCAGGCCAGGGCCACCGTGGTGTCGGTGACGGCGGTGGTGTGCGGATTGCCGGGTGCGGTGGGCGGCTGGTTGTCGTTGCCGCCGATGAGCGGTGGGGTGGGACGGGTGGCGGTGAGGGCGAGCTGGCCCTTGAGCATGCGTCCGCCGTCGCCGGTCAGCCGGAGGTAGTAGTCGGACGAGCAGGCCGTGCCGTCCTCGTCAAGTGCGAGGAAGCCCGACCCGGCCGGTACCCAGTTCCGGGACTCCGCGGTCTTTGCGATCTGGTTGCCCTCGTTGTACTCGTCGAACATGGAGATGTAGACGCTGGGCACCCGGGCCCGGCCCATGTTGTAGAACTGCCGCCACATGAAGTCGCCATGGGCGCGCTGGCGTTCGGTGACCCCCCCGGGCAGGACACACGGCTGGTAGTCGATGCCGTGCGCGGTGCACTCGGCGAGGTCGGGCACGGTCGCGGCGTTGTAGAAGTTGTCGGCGTCGCCGGCGTTGCCGATTCGGCCGACCAGCCACGGCGAGAGCATGTCGAAGGCGTGGTAGACACCGCTGAAGCCCGGCCGGGAGTCCCGGTCGCCCGTTCGCCACCATGTCGGAACCCCTCCGATGACGTAGCAGCCCTGGGTCTTGAACCAGTTCAGCACGTCCAGACACGCCTCCGGGGCGAACGGCCGCTGGGCGTCGTTGAAGCCGAATCCCCATATGCACACCACCGGTTTGCCGTTCTGCCGGGCATAGGCGGAAGAAGCGGTGTGTGCACGCATCTTGGCGGTCCAGTCGGCCTTGATGTCCGTCTGCATGGACATCCAGTCGGACACGTCGTACATGATGTAGAACTTGACGCCCTCGGCCTCGGCGGCGGCGCGTACCTTGCTCGCCATCGCGTCGCGCGTCGGCCCTTCGCCCCCGGTGGGGTTGAACCGCTGGAGGGCCGCCGCGTCGATGCCGTACTGCCTCATCCACCGAAAGTGGGTGTCGACGGTGGACTGGTCGAAGGACGAGAACAGCGAGGCCGACTGCCCGTTGCCGAGATTGCCGAAGGCGGTCCGGTACGTGGCCGGGTACTCACGGACATCGGGCCAGGCGACGATGGCGTGGTTGGACGCGGAGGGTGACTCTCCCCAGTTCCGCGCCCAGTGCCACCAGCCGTCGATCGGGGCGCCGTCGCCCTTGCAGGCGAACCAGCCCTGATACCCGACGGTCACCTTGCCGACCACGTCCCCCGGGCCGCTGGCCGCGAAGGAGGCGGGCGCGAGCGCGGCCTCCCCGCCCGCGATGACTCCTGTCAGCCCCGCCGCCGTCGCCGCTTGCAAGAACGTGCGCCGCGTGAATCCCACCGAGAGCTCCTCCGATCAGTTCTCCACTGCGGCGCCCCGCGGGGTCGCGAACGAACCGCCGGTAGCGCTGCAACTTCACGCCGGGAACTGTATTGACGTGAACACGTCCTCGCAAGAGGCTGTCATACAGATGAAAAAAGCTGCCATGTGTGCGCGATGGTTGTCCTGCTCGATAATCTGCCTCTTCAGTCGGTTGCGTTTGGCGCCGGCCTGGCGGCGACCCTGATCAAGAGGTTGTCGACCAGGGTGCTGACGAAATCCCCGGGACCGGCTCATCGGGTATCAGGAGCTGGTCCTACACGGCCCCTGTGATCGCGATTCCCTCGGGTGCGAGTGCCAGGTCGTTCACTCTGCCGGTGCCTGCGGGCGCCGGGACCCGTTGCCAGGAACGGCCGTTCCAGTGCGCCGGCAGCGCGTGACGAGGGGTGGGCTTGCGTCCAGGCGGCACGGCTACCCAGAGAATGTGCCCACCTGGGCGCGGGGCAGGCGTGCCAGGTCAGCGGAGTTGAGTTGGAGAGTGCGGTCGGCCGATCCGGCACCGCAGTAGACGGACCGGCTCGGGTTGGTGACCGCAGCATCGATCAGGCACGGCACCCCGGGCCGGTGGCTCACCGGAGGCACGCCACCGGGCACCAGGCCCACAGCGGCGAGCAGGCCGGCGTCAGCCGCGCGCAGCAGGGAACGACTCGTGCCCGCAAGAACCGCCGGACGGGCGAAGTCCCCCCGACCCTCCGCCCGCAGCACCACAAGCAACAGCGGGCCGTCGAGGTCGCCTGGTGGGACTGGTAGAAGCCCTGGAGCACCGTCGACAGCAGCCGCTCGCCGGTGCCGAGCGCGTGGGCGCGCCTCCCGGATCTGCGCGGCGGGGACCTTGCAGATGTCCGCCATGTGATCGGGTGTGTACGCGTCGATGCGCTTCTTCAGCTCGTCGAAACCGACGACGTTGCGTTCGAGGTACTCCTGATCGGTCCAGCCGTTCTCCACGATCTCCCGCAGCAGGCCGTTCATCAGGGCGACGTTCGTCCCGGACGCGGGGCCAGATGCACGGTCGCCGCCTGCGCCACCGGCGTGGGGCGGGGGTCGACGCAGACGACGGACCCAGGTGGTTGGTGCCGATGCCCCCCGGGCGATCAGCGTCAGCGTGTGGTACTCCTCCGAGAAGAGCTGCCCCGAGGCGTAGAACCCCACCGCGGACGGCCCCTGCTCCTCCAGCAGCTCCTTCGTGCGACCCACCACCCGATCCATCGCGGTGTCCCAGTCGCTCTCCACCAGCCGCCCGTGCCCGTCGCGCACGAGGGGTCGGGTCAGCCGGTCGGGCGAGCCGTTGGCCTGCCAGCCGAACAGGTCCTTCGGAGCCGGGCGGCCGTGGTTGACCCGGTCCTCGGCCCGGCCTCGCACGCCGACGATTCGGCCGTCCTTCACGGCGATGTCGAGACCGTCCCCGTTGGAGTGCAGGATCGCCGCCGACTGACCCACCGCTCGACCTGATCCGGTGTCACCCCGTCGGCGAGCCGGGTGTCCACCCGTACGGGCCAGGGCTCGCCGGGACCGTAGGGGGGCCGGGTGCCCCAGGGCTGAGCGATGCGGTCCGTCCGTGTCATGCGTACTCCTCAGATCCGGCCGGTGCGGGCGCCGCCGGCGAGAGGCGCCGAGTCGTCCTCGCCGGGTGTCAGGTCGTCCAGCAGGGCCTGGCAGCCGGCCACCAGGCTGCCGAGCGAGGCACCGGTATCGGGACCCGGCCCGCGCAGATGCCGCTTGGCCGCCGCCAGGGCGCGCCGGGCCTCGGCCAGGTGGCCGGCGCGCTTCCCCAGGCATGCGTCGTCCGGCCCTTGCTCCATGATCGTCTCGTCGGCGGCGCAGACCTTCGACGCGGCGGCCAGCACGATGCTCAGGTCCTCCAGAAATGGCCCCGACGGGCGGGGCAGCGCGCGCCGCTCGGACGCGGTCTCCCAGAGCGTCAGCGTGATGGTGAGCAGCTGGTTTCCCACCTGCGCCCAGACGACGTCCCACCGTTCGGAGGGCGAGGGGGTGCTCCGGCGCATCCGGTGGCCGGGGTTGAAGCGGAAGCTCTCCGTCGCCCAGCCGCGCGCCGCGCGGAGGTCCGAGAGCGCGCCGGGCAGTTCCCCGGCGGCCCGGTGCCAGCGCTCCGCCCGCTCCTCGTCGTATTCCTCGACCAGTCCTTCGCTCAGCTCGCGCAGCAGCCGTGAGCAGTCCCTTGGTAGCGCGCACGCGAGGTTCCTGACGTGCAGCGAGTGCACCGGCGGCAGGACGATCGCGTTCACCGCGATCCCGACGACGGCCCCCACCACCGTTTCCAGCAGCCTGTGTCCGACAGCGGACAGCGAGTACGTTCCGTAGGCCAGGACGAACAGGGCGGTGGTGGGTGCGTACAGGCCCTGCTCGCCGACCGGCAGCCAGTTCCCGAGGAGCACGGTGAGCGGCAGGGCGATGAGCATGGCCGTCATGGTGTTGCCGGTGACCGCTGCCGCGCCCGCCGCGAGTAGGGTGCCGGAGGCCATCATCGCGATCAGTTCGACCGCCGAGCGCAGCGACCGGTAGACGGTTCCCTGAACGAGGGCGACGGCGGCCCAGGGAGCCATCAGCGCCATCGGCGCCGCCAGCCACCACCCCGTGAGCGCCCAGGCGAGGGCGGCAGCGGCGGCGGCCTTCAGGGACTGCACCAGTTGGTACCGGTCGGGGAGGCGTGCATCGGAGGTCAGCGCCCCCAGCCGCTCCCGCACAGCCGCCGTTTTCTCACTCCCCAGCACCGACAACCCTCCCTGTACGCGAATGATCCGGGTGAGCCGCGGGTCAGCCCGGCCGCCCCTGGCCCTCCTCCTCGTCCGTGGTGTGCACGGCGGCCTCCTCGGCCGAGGCCGCTCCGCCGTCGATGCCCACGTCGTCGGCGTAGACGTCGGTGCGCCGTCCCGGCAGCTGGTCCGCCGCGCTCAGTCGCCCCGAGCGTGTCTCGCCCTCCTCCGGCTCCGGCGGTCCGCCCTCGCCGTCGTCCAGGTCCCCCGACGGCCTTGCCGTGCCGGAACGCCTCGGTGACCAGGAGCAGGACGCGTGGGTCCACACCGGTGGACCGGGCCCGGTCGTCGCTCTTGGCGTCACGGGCTCCGTAGGCGTCCGGGGCCGGGGCGGGCGCGCTCGCCGGCACGATCGCGTCGAACTCGATCGACCGGGCCGTGGCGAAGGTGCGCTGCACGGTGATCGCGTCGCTCCCGGCACCCAGCTTGCCGCCCGAAGGCGCGATGACCAGGGGGACCACCCCGGCGTCGAGAACCGCGCCATGCGCTTCCCGTACGGCGTCCAGGCCGGTCTCCCCGTCAGTGACGATGCCGACGATCCGCCCGTCGACCGGCCAGGTATGCCCCAGCCGGGACAGGGCAGGACTGGGCTCGGGCGAGGCCAGGGGCTCGGTCGCCTCGGGCGCCGACAGACCCAGCCCCTCGGCGACGTGCGCGCACAGCTCGGGGTCGATGTTGGCGAGCACCTTGAGGCCCCGCTCCTTGACCGCCTGGTCCCAGTACTTACCGAGCTCGAAGGTGTACGCGGCGGTGATGTGTTCCCGCTCCGTGGGCGTCATGCTCAGCCAGAACAACCGTGCCTGGCTGAAGTGGTCGTCGAAGGAGGCCGCCGCGTCACGCACCTTACGGGCCGCCGGGACATCGCCCGGCGCCTCGATGTAGGCACCGGTGTCCGCTCCGGAGGTGAAGGGGCAGCCGCCGTCGAGCGAGTTGGGCCGGTACGGGGCCCCCGGTGCACCGCTGTCTGGTGCATCCCGTCGCGCAGCATGTCGTTGACGGGCGCGTGAGTGCGGTTGATCGGCAGCTGCGCGCAGTTGGGTCCGCCGAGCCGGGTGATCTGGGTGTCGACGTACGAGAAGAGGCGCCCTTGCATCAGCGCGTCGTTGGTGACGTCGATGCCGGGCGCCAGGTGGCCGACGTTGAAAGCGACCTGCTCCGTCTCGGCGACGTAGTTCGACGGGTTGGCGTTCAGCGCCATCAGCCGATCGGGCGGACCGGCGCCAGTTCCTCCGGCACGATCTTCGTCGGGTCCACCAGGTCGATGCCCTCGAACATCTGGTCCTCGGTGTCCAGGAACGTCTGCACAACCAGCTCCCACTGGGGGAAGGCGCCTGCCTCGATCGCGTCGGCCAGGTCACGACGGTGGAAGTCCGGGTCCATGCCCGAGGTGATCTGGGCCTCCTCCCACGCCTGCGAGTGCACGCCCAGCTTCGGCTTCCAGTGGAACTTCACCAGCGTGGTCGCACCCTCGCCGTTGACCAGCCGGAAGGGTTGACGCCGAAGCCCTCCATCATCCGGTAGGAACGCGGGATGCCCCGGTCCGACATGTTCCACAGGGTGTGGTGGGTCGCCTCGGTGTGCAGCGTGACGAAGTCCCAGAAGGTGTCGTGGGCGCTCTGCGCCTGCGGGATCTCCCGGTCCGTGTGCGGCTTGCCCGCGTCGATGATGTCGGGGAACTTGATCGTGTCCTGGATGAAGAACACCCGGGATGTTGTTCCCGACCAGGTCGAAGACGCCCTCGTCGGTAGAACTTCGTCGCGAAGCCCCGGGTGTCGCGCACCGTGTCGGCGGAACCGCGCGAGCCGAGCACGGTGGAGAAGCGGACGAAGACCGGCGTCTCGGCGAGGAACGCGGCCTTCGTGATGCCCGCCGCCGCGCCGTACGGGGGACGACACTGTGTGCGGCGGCACCACGCGCCCTTGTCCTGGTCGGCGCCGGTCGGCTGCCCGGTCGGGCTCACGGTCTTGGGGCCGGGCTGGTCGTGCCTGGGCGGCAGCGGCCCGCGCGGCTTCGTGGGCTCGTCGATCCGGGCGGGTTCGGGACCGGGGCACCGGGGATCTCGTTGTCGCTCACTGGATTCCAACCTCGTGGGGGAGGGGGAGAGGGAGGAACAGCGCCGCGCGGAGTGGTCGCAACGAGCTGGGACGGCATCGCCCGACCACGCGCACCCGCTGATCCACGGGCGGACGCCTCGGTTGGCCCATTCGCATCGGCGACACGTTCCAACGGGCGACGCGGGCCGTCCTCCGGCCGTCCCCGGGCCGTCTGCCGGGGGACGCACCGGGTATACGGGCCCCGTGAAAGCTTCCCGAACCACGCCCGAGAGCCCGGACGCACCGACGAGCCTCAAGAAGGACCTCACCACCTGGCTGCTCTACTTCTTCATCCTCGGAGACGTCCTCGGCGCCGGGGTCTACGTGCTGGTCGGCGAGGTCGCGGCCGATGCCGGCGGCGCCGTCTGGGTGCCCCTCCTGGTGGCGCAGTGCCTGGCCCTGCTGACCGCCGCCTCGTACGCGGAGATGGCCACGAAGTACCCGCGCGCGGGCGGCGCCTCGCACTACGCGACGCTGGCCTACGGGCCCTTCACCGGCTTCCTCGCCGGCTTCTGCATGCTCGCGGCCGGGGTGGTGTCGGTGGCGGCCCTGGCCCGGGGGTTCGCCGGGGACTACCTCTCCGAATTCGTCACGCTCCCGCTGATCCTGGTGACCGTCGTCTTCCTGGTGGCCCTCGCGCTGCTCAACGCCCGGGGCATCAGCGAGTCGACCCGGGCCAACGCCGTCGCCACCGTCATCGAGGTCAGCGGCCTCCTGCTGGTGATCGGACTCGGCTGCTGGATCGTCCTGCGCGGCGACGGGGACCTGGGCCGACTCACCGACCTCGGCACCGAGAGCGAAGGGCCCGTCCTGGCCGTACTGAGCGGCGCGGTCCTCGCGTACTACTCCTTCGTCGGCTTCGAGACCTCCGTCAACGTGGCCGAGGAGACGCGCGACCCCCGCCGCTCCTATCCGAGGGCCCTGTTCGGCGCGCTGCTCACCGCAGGCGCGGTCTACGCCCTGGTCGGCGCCGCCGCCGCGGCCGCCGTGCCGACGGAGAAGCTGGCCGAGTCCAGCGGGCCGCTGCTCGAAGTCGTCCGCACGGCCGGGTCCGTGCCCACCTGGCTGTTCAGCGCCATCGCGCTGGTGGCCGTGGCCAACGGGGCGCTCCTGACCGGCATCATGTCCTCGCGGCTGGCGTATGGCATGGCCCGCGATGGGCTGCTGCCCCGATTCCTGACGTCCGTGCTTCCGCGCCGGCGCACCCCATGGGCGGCGATCGCGGCGACGACCGCCCTCTCGCTGCTGCTCGCGCTGACCGGCGACGTCTCCACGCTCGCCTCGACCTTGGTCCTGCTCCTCCTCGTCGTCTTCTTCCTGGTCAACACGTCGCTGCTCGTGCTCCGCCGCGACCCGGGGCGCCCCGGCCACTTCAGAGCCCCGACGGTGGTGCCCGTCCTCGGTTCCGCCTCCTGCGTCGGGCTCGCGACACAGATCGAAGGCGACGTCTGGCTACGAGGGCTCGTGGTCCTCGCCGTGGGTGGCGCCCTCGGTGCGGTCGCCACGACGCGACTGCGTCGTGTCGACTGAACTGGGCTGCACTACCTCGCCTTGAAGTTCGGGCTCGACCAGGATGTGCCGGGTGCCGTGGCCAGGATGCCTGTCGGTGTAGGGCGCAGTCGGCGGCGGTGACCTGGGCTGCGAGGTAAGTGACGGGCTGACGGTCGGGGTTCGATAATCGTGTCATGACCACCCCTATCAGCCGCGCGGGGCCACGATGGGTTTCGCGCTCCGCCCCGACACTTGGGGGGCCGGTCTCGGCCTCGAAACGGTCCGCCTACTCCTAGGTCTCGGTTTTGAGGAACTCAACCTGCATCGCATCTGGGGAGCACGGTCCCCGCACAACACAGCGTCAGCAAAGACCTTGACCGCCGCCGGGATGGTCGAGGAGGGAATCATGCGCGAGCACATCCTCAAGGCGGGCCAATGGCGCGATTCCGTCGTCCACGCCATCCTCGACCGTGAAGGGAATAACCGATCCGCCTAGGGCCTGTCCGGGCGATCTCCGTAACGCGGTCGACGGGCCTGGACACCTCAATCCGGGACGTTGAGCAAAGCCCGACACCAGGCAGCAGCGTTGTCAGTCCCCGCCGCTATCGTTCGCGCGTTCACGATCATCAGGGAGGGGTGGCTCGATGGGTGCCGGCGGATGGGACTACGTCACCAGGTACGACGGCGATGTCGAAGCGGCCTTGGCGACACTGCAGGCCAAGGTGTTCCAGGAGGAGTACGGCAGTGATGCCCGATACCGAAGCCTGGGGGACCTCTACGAGGACGAGGAGTTCATGGGGACCGAGGGCACCCACACGATCCTCGACATCGACAGGGTTGTTGCCACGGATGACCCGCCGACGAGGTCCGGTATCGCCGACTACGGCACCCTGCGTCCTCTGGCGCTCAGCCGCGTGATGCACCACTTCGGCACAAACCGCCCGCCGGTCGAGCAGTATGAGGAATTCGCCGCTGCTGCCAATGAGGCTGCGAGCCATGAGGAGCACGAGCAAAGCCTGCTCGGCGAGTGCCACATGCGGTGGACCGGTTACTACATCGTCCTCTACTCCGACGACAGGCCGACTCACCTGGGAATCTTCGGTTTCTCAGGAGACTAGGACTGATCCGGAAGAGCATGCGACTGACTCTTGCTGCTGATCGTTCTTATGGACATGAGGCGGGGCGATCTGACGGATGCCGAGTGGGAACGGCTGCGGCCATTCCTTCCGGTCAGTAACGGGCGTTGTGGCAGGTGGCGGGATCACCGGCAGGTGATCGACGGGATTCTGCACCGGGTGCGGACCGGCGTTCAGTGGCGTGACCTGCCCGAACGGTTCGGTCCGTGGAAGACGGTCTATGAACGCCACCGCCTGTGGTCGGCCGACGGGACCTGGGAACGGCTGCTCCAACAGGCGCAGGCCGTGGCCGACGCGGCCGGTGAGATCGTCTGGGACATCTCGGTCGACTCCACCATCGCGCGAGCACATCAGCACGCGGCCGGCGCCCGCACCGAACCGCCGCCGACCTCCGTCTCAAAAGGGGACGCAACGGCAGAACAGCAGCACGAGACGACGTGGTGGGGTCTCGCCGCCCGGCTGGTGGAGGTGGTGCAGGAGGTGAGGGCCTGGGCCGCTCGCGCGACGGGTTCACCACCAAGCTCCACCTGAGCGCGGATGGACGCTGCCGCCCGCTGTCGCTGATTGTTACCCCAGGTCAGCGGACGGACTGCACGCAGTTCATCGCCGTGATGGAGAAGATCCGAGTGCTCAGACTCGGGCCGGGGAGACCGCGCGTGAAGCCGGAAAGCCTTGCTGGCGACAAGGCATGTAGCAAGGGGCCCGTCCGTGATTACCTTCGGCGCCGAGGAATCCGCCACACGATCCCGGAGAAGACCGACAGCCAGGCCGCCCGCCTACGCAAAGGCTCACGCGGAGGACGGCCACCCGGCTTCGACGAGGAGCGGTACAAGAAGCGCAACACCGTCGAGCGGACTATCAACCGCCTGAAACAGTCCCGGGCGGTCGCCACCCGCTACGACAAGCGCGGCAACGTCTACCTCGGCACCGTGACCGCCGCAGCAATCGCCATCTGGCTTCGAACATGATCGACCGAACAGGTCCTAGGCCGTCAGCCCCCGCCCGAGGCGGGCCAGGACGGTGAGTTGGCCGCCACACAGCCGGTGGCCGGGGCTCTTGTAGTTGCCCGGGAACACCGCGAGCGTCACCGATGCTGCGTTCGGCAGCTGTTCGACGCGCCGCCGCCCGAGCGCAGCCGTCCCCTCCCATGCAATTCGCCGCAACAAGGCCTTCATGTCTGAGTACACGCTCATGTGGCGGAACGGCGACGCTTCGTTGAGGTTGCAGGGCCTTCGTCGTGAGGTCGTCGAAGTCGTCTTGAGGCTCGGCGGGTCGTCATGCGGCCGCCGGGGCACTGGCGCGACGGGCCCTTGGGAGCATCAGCGTTGCGCCGGCGGTGGCGAGTAGCCCGGCGGCCGCGAGCAGCATGCTCCAGTGCATGCCCGTGAGGAAGGAGTCCGCTCCGGCCAGCAGGGCGCCGAAGACAGCCACGGCGATCGCACCGCCGACTTGGCGGGCTGTGTTGAGCACGGCGCCGGCTGTTCCCGCCCGGTCGGCGGGTACGGCGTCGAGCAGCATGGCGGTGAGCGCGGGTACCGCGAGTGCGCCGCCGAGGCCGACGGGCACCATCAGCACGGCGACGACCCATACCGAGGTGTGCGTGCCCACGATCAGCAGGGAGAGGAGCCCTGCCGCGCCGATGAGCTGGCCGGCTGCCATGGGGACGCGAGGTCCGTAGCGGGCGGCAAGTCGGGCGGAGGCCAGGTTCACGATCGCGACCAGTGCTGTCATCGGGATGAACATCAGGCCTGCGTGCAGGGAAGTCTGGCCGCGTTCTTGCTGGAGGTAGAGGCTGAAGTTGAATACCCCGCCGTAGTAGGCGGCGTTGAGCATGAAGCCCACCACCAGGGACACCGTCACCACGCGGGTCCGGAACAGTGGCAGCGGCAGCATCGGGTGCGCGCCTCGCGCCTGGGCGACGAGGAAGCCCATGGCCGCAGCGGCGGCCATGGCCAGGGAGGCCACAACTCCGGCGCGGCCGAAGCCTTCGGCTCCCCCTTCGATCACGCCGTACGTCAGCCCGCCCATCGCCAGGACCGCCGTCACCTGTCCGAGCCAGTCCAGTCGCGACGGCAGCCGCCGGGACGCGGGGACCCGAGAGAGGAGAGCCAGTGCCAACACGGCCGCCGGCAGATTGACGTAGAAGATCCACCGCCAGCCGGCGGACGCGGTCAACGCCCCGCCCACCACCGGACCTGCCGCCACGGCAACCGCGCCTCCGACCGTCCAGACGGCGATCGCCCTCGCCCGTTCTGCCTGATCCGGGTAGCCCTGGCGGACCAGTGCCAGCGAAGCCGGCATCATCACCGCGGCTGCGGCGCCCTGCACCAGCCGGGCCGTGACGAGCACCGCGAGCCCGGGCGCCAGCCCACATGCCATGGAGGCCACCGCGAAGAGGACCAGGCCTCCGCCGAACGCCTGCTTCGCCCCGACACGGTCGGACAGTGCGCCCGCGGACAGCATCAGGGCAGCGAACATCAGCGTGTAGCCGTCCACTACCCACTGGAGACCGGACATCCCGACTTCGAGGCTGCGCCCGATGTCGGGCAGGGCCACCGTGACGATCAACGCGTCCAGGGAGATCAGGAAGAAGCCCAACAGGGCGGCACCCAGTACGGCGGGTGAGCCGCCCCTGGCAGTGGCAGTCGCGGACTGTGTGCCGGTGGTCATCAGCCGGCCACCCGCGCGGGCAGCCCCTGATTGCCGTCGCCCCAGGTTGCAGCCATGACTACGGCGTCGATCAGCCAGCGGTCTCCGCTGCGGGTCAGCCCCCAGCGGTAGTCACCGCCGAGTGTCCACAGCGACGCGCCATGGGGCGCTGCCAGACGGTGGGTGGCGTGGAAGGAAGCAGTGCACACAGCCCGGTCACCGTCGAGATCGACGAGGTGGTTGGCGAGCAGATGCTGGGTGGAGTCGTAGCCCGAGAGTGTGGCAGCCCAGCTCCCGGTGATCTCCTTCGGCGTGAGGTGGACCGGCTCACCGCCGTTCAGACTCGTGTAGTCGAGCACGACCTTGTCGGCGAAGAGCGCGTCCAACTTCTCCCATTCACGGCGGTCGGCATAAACAGCCATCCGAGTGCAGGTCTCGGCTACGGCGTACTTGTCAACGAGAGACTCAGCGATTTCGGGCATGGTGGTCATCCTGTTTCTGCGGGTCGAGCGGGCGGCGTTGTTCACAGCGTGCGGGCGAAGTGCTCGGCGGCGGCATCGGCGGCCAGGCGGACCTGGGGTGCCTGGTCGTAGAAGTCGAACTGGGTGCCCTGAGTCCACGAGAACTGTGAGGGACCGGCCAGGCGGCGTGGAAGCGGCGGGCGCCGTCCGGGATCGCGGCGTCCTCACTGTGCACGAGCAGCGTGGGTACGGTCACACGCGAGGCGAGGGCGATGGCGTCGTGGTCGAGCCACTCGGCCCAGGCCATCACGGCGTACCGGTTGGGCCACTGCGGAATCCCGCCCCGCTCCGGATTCAGGTAGAAGTCGATGTCGAAGGGCATGGCCGCTTCCGGGATGTTGCCGCTGACCACCGGCACATAGGTGACCTCACCGGCCTCTTCGTACCGCCGCCTTGCCTCGGCCGCTGCTTCCTTCTTCGTCGCGATGCCCTCCGGGCCGCCGTAGTTCTCCTCGCAGACACGGCGGTCGTGCAGCCACGGAGCGATGAGCGCCAGCGCCCGCACCCGGGTGTCCTGCGCGGCGAAGGCGCTCGCGTACATGGCACCGGCGCAGATACCGAGCACGCCGAGAGTCCCGTCGGCGACGGCCGGGTGGCCGGCGAGGAAGTCGGCCGCAGCGCCCAGATCATCGGCCTTCGCCGCCGGCGACTCGTAGTCACGTGGCTGGCCCTCGGACTCGCCGTAGCCGCTGAAGTCGAAGGAGAGCGCCGCGTAGCCGCGCGCGGCCAGCTCCTGTGCGTAGCGGTCGGCCATCTGTTCCTTGACCGAGGTCCAGGTACCGGCGACCAGCACGCCTGCTGCCGCTGCGGCCGCATCGGCGTCGGGCAGATAGAGATTGCCTGCGAGCTTGCCCTTGGCGCCGACGAAGCTCACCTGTTCACGTACAGGCACGTGTCACTCCTGTGAGAGGGGGAGATGGAATGCCTCCACGCTGGCACCCGAGAGCCCATGGGAACAACACCGCATGTGTAAAAGGAGGTTGAGCTGGACTAAACCTCCGAGCAAAACGGCCGCACGGCTGCCGTGGGAGGTTCCGGGCGGACCGTGGCGCAAGACGGTTCACCGCGCTTCCGGACAGGTGGAAGCGGTGGACCCATCAGGAACGCTGTCCGGTATCGGCTTGGCCACGCCGGACCCCCGTGGTCACCAGGGATTACCGCTCAACGCTCACGTGCTGCGCTACTACACACATCCCGGCGTACGGTTCCTGTCCATGCCACACGCGCCCACAACCGAATGGGCGCTGGTCTGGCTCACCGAAGCCGAGGTGCCAGAAGTGCTGGCATTTGCTGCATTCGTCCGCGAGTACGCCCCTCAGAGCACCCCCGTGATCCGTTCCCCTTGCAGCGCTCAGCCCAGGCACCGGGGTAGGCGACGCGCGCCGGCTGAAGTCGTACGCCTGGGGTACCCGCTTGAACATGCTTGCTCTGATTGCCTACCGCTCGTACCACGGCGCAACGACCATATGGGCCTTTGTGGTTGCCATCCTCATCGTGCTGGTGGCCGGTTGGTACATTCGACGCCGACGGTAGTTGCGACACGCCCAGACCTATCTCACCGGCCCAGTAGGCCAGCCGTTGTGAACGGTAGCGGTGCCGGAGTGGAGCACCGCGTCCGCGGAGCGGCTGGTGGCACGAGTCGCCCAGCGCCCCCCGCAGTACGGGGCGGCCCGATGCGCTGACCCAGGCGCGTCGCTGCCGGGGGTGCCGGTAGCCTCCGTCAGGAGGTGGCGCGACAGCGAGCCGGAAGGCGACGACGCAGTCCGCGCCGATGAGAGGGGCCTGTGTGGAGCGGTACGAGATCGAGACCTTCCTCGCCCTGGCCGATGAGCTGCACTTCGCACGCACTGCCGAGCGCCTGGGAATCACTCCCGGCCGGGTCAGCCAGACGATCAAGGCGCTGGAGCGACGGATCGGTGGCGCGCTGTTCGAGCGCAGCAGCCGTCATGTCAGTCTGACGCCGGTTGGCCGGCAGTTCCGGGACGACCTGGCCCCTGCCCATCAGCGGACGCTGCGTGCCGTGGCCGACGCGAGGGCGGCCTACGGGAGCCTCGGTGACGTGCTCCGTATCGGCTTCACCGCCCCGTGGTCCGGGGAACTCGTCCTGAGGTCCGCCGAGACCCTCCTTGCCCGGTATCCGCGCTGCACCGTCGAGCCCCACGAGGTCGCCTACCACCTCGTCGTCACGGCTTTGTGGGAGCGGCAGATCGACGTAGCGGTCGCGGTGCCGCCCGTCGACCTGGCCGGCATCACCGTGGGACCGGTTCTCTCCCGTGAACGCCTGGCGCTCGTAGTGCCCGCCTCGCACGCCCTGGCACGGCGGGAAACCGTGTCCCTCGAGGACCTGGCCCTCCTGCCCCTTGTCACCGCCTCGGGGATGGCCCAGTTGTGGGGGGACCGGCTGTTCCCTTGCAGCACCCCCCTGGGGCTGCCGGTCGAGCATGGCCCGACCGCGGGCGGCTGGCAGGGCGTGCTCCTGCTCGTCGCGGCGGGCAGAGGCGGCACCGTCGCACCTCTCCGATCGGAGCCCTACCAGGCGCGTTCCGGCCTCGCCTATGTCCCGTTCGAAGATGCCGATCCGGTCGAGTACGCGCTGATGTGGCGGACAGACAACCGTTCCGCCGGGCTGCGCGCCCTGGCCCAGACCGTCGCTGACGAGACCTGATGGTCAGCTGACGCGCTGGCTCGACTCGATCTCCACCACCGGTGAACTGTACAAGTCGGGCTGTCCTATGGCGCGCAGAGCGAGATCGCCAGCGGTCTCGGCGGTGAGATGTCAACGATCGCGGTCGACGGCGTGCGAGATCGTTGCCGTCGGCCCCGGCCGAAGGGAAATCTGTCGTAGCCGCGCGAGTGGCGCGGACGCTCATTTGTGGTGGTGGCTGAGCCAATGGGCGATGTCGGAGATGACGTCGGGGTCGACATGCTGTGGGGTGCTGTAATCGGCGGGGGTGGATGGCCCTGTGCCGGGGAAGAAGAGGTGGTTGTCGGCTTCGTAGACACGTAGATCAGCTTGTGGGTGGCCGGCCAGGCCGGTTCGCCATTGCACCAGGTCATGGTCGATGGTGACCTGGTAGTCACGGCCTCCTTGGAGGATAAGCATCGGCTTGTCCAGTTCGGCGGCGATCGTGACCGGGTCGTAGTCACGTAGTTCGAGCCAGTAGGGCGCCGACAGGCCGAAGGGGAGATCGGCTGCTGGGGTTGACGGCGTGAGTTCCGCACTGTCGACCAGGGCGGCCTGCCGTTGGAAGGTCTCGATGACCGCAGGTGGGATCTGGTCGGGAAGTACTGTGGCGAGGTAGCTGACGACGCGGACAGCGGCGTGGTGCATTGGCTGCGTGTCACCGGCCATGATCACCAGGCCCGCCACGGTGGGGGCGGCGACGGCGACGGCGGGGGCGACCTTGCCGCCCATGCTGTGGCCGAGGACGTAGACCCGCTCGGGGTCAACCGAGGCGTGGGTGCGGAGCAGATCGACCGCGTCGACGGCATGCGGCACGTATTCTTGCGTCATCGTCAGGTCCGATACAGCGGCCACATCGCGGTGCACATACGTCGCCTTGTCGAAGCGCAGCACGGTCGTCCCGCGACTGACGAGCCCCCAGGCCAAATCCTTGAGCGGTTTGTTCGGCCCGCTGGTCTCGTCGCGGTCGAACGGTCCACCACCGGCGAGAAGGACCACGCCGGGGCCGGGCCCCTGCCTGCTGGGGACACTCATCGTGCCGGGCACGGCGAGTGGACCGTCTCCGACGGTGACTTCGTGCTCGCTGAAGCTGCCAAGCTCGGCATACGGCGGTGGCGTCCACGCGAGTTCTGAGCCGGTCATAGGCTCCGTCGCTGCCTTCTCGGGCATCCCATCACAACCTTTCTCAACTTATGCGAACGGTAGCATGACGTGAGATCATTGCGGGATGGATGCCTTCGAACTCTTGGCGCACCCCGTGCGGTTGCGAGTGGTTCATGCGATGCGCGGCGGCAGGGAACTGACCACAGCCGACCTGTGCGACCGGATCCGGGACGTCTCCAAGGCCACGGTCTACCGCCACGTCGACCTACTCACGGCCGGCGGGGTCCTGGAAGTCGCCCAGGAACGGCGCGTGCGCGGCGCGGTAGAGCGCCACTACCGTCTGCGCCGCGAGCGCGCGGGAATCGACCCGGCAACGGCCAATGCCCTCTCGCTCAAGGACCACCGCAGCGCCTTCGCTGCCGCTATGGCGGTCCTGACCGCCGAATTCACCGCATACCTCGGCCGCGACACGGCCGACCCGGTAGCCGACCTCGTTGGCTACAGACAGCACGCCATCTGGCTCAATGCTGATGAACTGCACAACATCATCGACGGGATGCGACGGGCAATCGCCCCTGGCCTGGCCAATGAGCCATCACCCGGCCGCACGCAGTACCTGATCAGCCCGATCCTCTTCCCCGTCGAAGTGCCGCCGACCGATACCGACAACACCGCCGCAGACAGTCGAACTCAAGGGCCCGGCGTCTGAGCAAGGCCCATCACCGTACTTGCGCTGCCCGCCCGTTCCCCCGCCCAGATCGCGGTCTCATGTGCAACGAGGATGGTCGGCGGTGGTGACTGGCCTGGGCCTCTGATGACGGCGGCGCCAAGCGCTCCAGCGGAGCTCGTGGGCTGCATCGCGCGCAAGCCCGTCGGCCGACGCCGCGCACAGTCGCTGGAACGTGTCGCGAGTGAGCGGGATCTATGCCGTTTTTTCGGATCATCTCGCCGGCCATATGAAGATGGCTGCGATGTGGAGTCCGGCGAGGCAGAGGGTGGCGTCTTGCTACCGCCACCCTCCAGCACGTCCGCGCACGGAGAGAGGTACTGGGCGGGAGACGTGCTCCTGGCGCAAGGGCCTCATACTCGGGGCGTTTCCGTGACGCTGTTGTGAAATGCCGACGCGGCGGCATGGTCGTCCCTTTCCAGCGGTTGCTGAGGAGTCAGGAAAGGACGGACCGAGGCGAAGGACGTGGCGAGCTGGTCGAGCAAGGGCACTGCGGAGGGGTGGGGGGCACGGCGTGGTGTGATCGCGTAGATGCCACGAGTTGGAGGATCGACGAGAGGCATGGTGGTGATGCCGGTCCGGAGCGCGCCCCTCAGTACACCGGGTATTAGCGCGATGGCATGACCGGTCGCGACCAAGGCCATTTTGCCGGCCAGATCGGCTGCGGTGAGGTCGATGCGGGCGCTGACTCCGGCACGGGCGGCGTGTTGGCGCAGGAGCGCCGCCGAGCCGTCGTTGTCCTCGACCCAGATCTGGCCGGCCAGCGTCCGGATGTGCACCGGGCCGCACCCGGCCTGCGGGTGGCCGACCGGCAGAGCGACAACCATGCCGTCCAGCCCGAGGAACCGGCGTTCGACCCGGTGGTCATGGGGCAGCCCCGGCGGTGCATCGGTGACAACAGCAATGTCGAGATCGCCGGCGATCACGCGGTTGTGCAGTTGCGCGCTCAGATCCGGCAGCAGGTTCCACCGGATGGATCCAGCTCGCTCGAGCAGCCCACGGATGGCCTCGGGAACGATCCCTGCAGCCAGAGACGGTGTCGCGCCAACAGCAAGCGGCCGATTGCACGCCCCGTCACGAACCTCTCGTACGGCACGAACAGCGCGGTCGGCCTCGTTGAGCGTGGCTACCGCGTGGCGCCGGAACACTTCGCCGGCAGGCGTAGGACACACACCGCGCGCATGGCGTTCAACCAGAGGCACGCCGAGCTGCCGCTCCAGCCCTGCGATCTGCCGTGAGACTGCCGACTGCGTGTGCTTGAGCTCAGCGGCCGCAGCCGACAATGACCCGAGTCGGCACACGGTCACGAAGGTGCGCCACACCATCAGTTCCATGGCGCCAGTATGCCCGCCTGGCATGCGCCTTCCGCATGGCTGACCTGCACAATATGCGCTTGTCGCAGCCTTCCTGGTGCACCACAGTGGCGTGCATGACCACACCACACACGATCGCCGTCCTCGGCTTGGGGCGCATGGGTCGCGCGATCGCGACTCGACTCACTGCCCAGAGCCGGGACGTCGTGGGCTGGACACGCTCACGGCTCACATCGGGCGCCTTCAAGACGATCGGCGATCCGCATGAGGCAGTGGCTGGGGCCGATCTCGTGCTCCTGGCGTTGTTCGACGGTCCGGCCTGCCAGCAGGTCCTCGACGACGTCCGTGACTCGCTGCGACCGGACACGATGGTGCTGAACACCAGCACCATCGCCCCTGCCGAGGCGACGAATCTGGCCCGGCAATTCGGCCCGTCCTATGTCCACGCCCCCGTGCTCGGTTCCGTGCCGGCTGCCACTGCGGGCACACTGCAGATTCTCGCCGCCGCCGACCAAGACGCGCTCGATCGAGCAAGACCGGTTCTGGAATCCCTCGGCACCGTGCGGCGCGTCGACGACGCCTCCACCGCCGCCGCGCTCAAGTTGATCGCCAACAACAGCCTCGCCGGTGCTGTCCTCGCACTGCGCGACTCACTTCGGCAGGCAGACTCCCTCGGCGTGCCGCGCACTTCGGTGCTGGATGTCCTCGAACTCGGCCAGCTCGGAGGGCTCGTGGCCCGCAAACGCCCTTTCCTTGATGGCAAGCCACCCGTCGGCACTGCCGACTTCACGATTGGTGCGCTGGCCAAGGACATGGCTCTGCTGGCCGACGCGTCGAACACGCCTCTGCGCAGCGCCGCCGGTCTGGCTGACACCCCTGCCGCCCCCGAGTCCGACATTGCCATGGCCGCCACGGTCCCAGCTGTGTCGGACGCCGTTCTTGACCCGCTCCGCGCCTATATTCGTGGGCACGCCACCGGCGAGCCCACGCACTTCCGCGACGCGTTCCTGCCCACAGCCCACATCGAGGGAATCCGGGGCGGCGCTTTCGTCTCGTGGCCTCTGGACGAATACTGCGCTCTCTTCCACGGCCAGCCGGCCCCGGACGAACCCACCCGCTCTCGCCGGATCGACACCGTCGACGTCCACGGCGCCATCGCGACCGCCACCATGACGCTCCAGCACGGCGCGGACACCTTCACCGACATCTTCCTGCTGATTCGCGCTGACGGCAGTTGGCGCATCGCCAACAAGGCTTATCACCGACACTCATGAGAGAGCGAGAAGCTCTCCGTCACCCCCTTCAGTATGGCGCCCAAGTCACGTGCTCATTGCGAGCACGGGCAACGCCTCCGAGCCGCTCAAGGCCCGCAAGGTGATCGGCGCACGGCCTTCGATATCTACAACACCGCCGTGCCGGGCGACCTCAACGGTGACGGCACGGCCGACCTGATCGGCGTCAACGGCTACGGCGACCTGTACCGCTACACCTCCACCGGCACGGGTTCGATCAGCCCGCGGGTGCAGATCGCGACAAACGGAACATCTATGGGGCGATCTCCTGAGCCGCCCACGCACCCGGCCGGGTACGCACGAAGCGTCCCACCCCGTTCGGGCGGGTGCTTCACCCCGTGGGCCCGTCTCCACCCGCATCACCGGTCGGCCTCCTCGCTCTGAGGGCTCCACGCCTGCGAACTCAGTGGTCAGCGAGGGCGCTTCAATGAACTGCGCCGCCAGTGCCGCTACGTGACCTTCCGTCACCTCCGATGTGCTTGCCATCAACGGAGTTGGCGGGGGTAGGTGGACGGCGCGCCATCACCACCGCGGGGTGAAGTGCCCCCGGGGACCGCGTTCCTCGTCCCGGCTCCGTACACGTCGGGCTGGACACCGTGCACTCATCAGAGGAGAACCAGTGCTCTCACGTCGTCACAGAGTCGGCACCAGCACCGATGCCCAGGCCGTGGCGGGTACTGTCACCCGGCCGCGCGCCCGCTCCGCCGTGCGCATTTGGGGCACTGCCGCCCTCACCGTCGCGTTGCTGACCCCGGCGGCTGCCGCCGCTGGTGACCCATCCGGTGCAGCTGCCGGGGTGGTCCGATGGGCCACCGCCGCTCAGCCCCGCGCTGTCTCCGCCGTCCTGCCGCTCGACGATTACGGCGACATGGTCGTTGACGCCGTCCACGGCCGCCTCTACTTCAGTGACCCCGCGCGCGGGGCGGTCGTCGTCACCGCTTTCGACGGCGTGGTGCTGAAGCAGGTGACGGGCCTGTCCGGAGCGGCGCAGTTGGCCCTGTCGAAGGATGCCGCCACCCTCTACGCGGCCCTGCCCGATGCGGACACCGTCGCGGCCATCAGCACCACCACCCACGAGGTCGTCGCAAGGTATGCCACTGGCGTCGGCACGGCTCCGCGCACCCTCGCGGTCAGCGGTGAGCGCCTGTGGTTCGGCTACGGTGCCGAGGGCGCCGGCGACATCGGCTCGGTCGACCTCACCACGGCGCGCCCAGTCGTCACCCTGGGCCAGGCCACCGGCGACGGCTGGTACTCCGCACCCGCACTGGCCACCTCCGCGGCCGCCCCCGGTGTCCTGGTCGCCGGTGAGCGGGATGTCAGCCCAGCCACCTTCGCCGTGTACGACGTACACACCGCCACCGCGAGCCGCACGGCCGAACGACGGCTTCCCGACGCCGGCGACACCCGGGACCTGGCCTTCAGCGCCGACGGCAAGAACGTCATCCTGGCCACTGGCAGCCCCTACTACCACCAGGTGCTGCGTACCTCCGACCTCGCCGACGCGGGCCGCTACCCGGCCGCGGCCTACCCCAACGCGGTGGCCGTCGCCGCCGACGGAGCCGTCGCTGCAGGGGTGGACAGCAGCCACGGTTCGGACGTCTTCATGTTCAAGCCGGGCGCCCGTGTCTCGCACGGCGTCTTCGAGTTCGCTTCCGGTGACTCCTCCCCGCTGCTGCTGCCGGCCGGCCTCGGCTGGGCGCCGGACAACCGCCGCCTCTTCGCCGTCACCCGGGAAACACGCCAGGGCGCACCGGTCGTCCTGCGCGTACTGACCACTCCCGGCAAGGCCGCCACCGAGACCGTACTGCACATACCCTCCACCACCCCCTCAGGCACTCGCTCCCTGACCGGCCGTCTCGCCTCCGACCTGCCCTTTCCGGCTGGTACCACCGTCACCCTCACCCGCCTGGACCCCGACGCCACGAAGCCGGTGAAGCTCCCGCCCACCACTCTTGCCGCGGACGAGACCTTCGCCCTCACTGACCGCGCTACCACCCGCGGCTACATCACCTACACCGCGTCGTTCACCGGTGACGCCCTCCATCTGCCGTCCAGCACCAGCATCGAGGTCTACATCCGCTGACCCCCACCCCCACTCCCCGCGTGCCCCAGGACCACTCAGGTCGGGGACCCGGAATCGCTGCACAGTCAGCTCGGGCCAGGGCGTCCCCCCCCGCACACCGCCGGGGCCCGTCCACGGAAGACGCTCCGTTAGGTGCGTGCATCGGTGCGGCGCGCGGGGGGACGCGCGCCGGCGCTGGTGACGCTTCCGCGAACGCTTCCCTCCGGACAGCATCAGGCGGCAGACTCACCCTCACAGCCTTCGTCGTGGTCACGTGCACCTTGGTCGGAGCACATGATCAGACGAAGGCCGCCCCTACGTCCGGAGAATCCCCAGGTGAGCAACTCAGCTCGACGGAGAATTCGAGCGCAGTAAGACGACCTGCGGGATGACTACACCCCGGACTTCGGCTCGGCCCTGAGGTAACGACCCCAAATCCGGGCCTTGCGATAGGGGCCGCCCCCGCCGCTGTCGTACTGCGGCGTGTCGAAGGTGACCCAATACAGCAACTCGCCATCGAGGGCGTCGGCATGCTCGTTGGGTTCGGGCGCACCCATGGCATCGATCGTTCCAGCGAACTCGACCTGCCAGGGACCGTCCCAGTCCTGGGCGCGGACGACGGTGACGCGACTGTTCGGCCCCAGTGCACCCGCTGGCCATGTCTGACTCAAGGGACGACGGAGGATGCGCTCCACCGCCTCGCGGTCATCAACATCCGACGGGACCGATCCAGAACTCTCTGACATGCCGCCCACTCTGCCCGCACCACTTCCGGCAACGCCAGAAGATAAAGAACAAGCTAAGGGTTGTCCCGTTAAGGATCTTGGAGTAGCCAGACGTCGCGGGCCACCGTGCCGCGTGCGATCTATCCGGCGACGGCGAAATTGTCTAGACAGGCTATGCCGAGCATGGCGTGGTGGACGCCGTCGACTTCGAGGCGGCAGTTGCGGAGTTCCTTCCAGGTCTTCATGCGGGTGAAGACGTGTTCGGCGCGGGCACGGACCTGCTTGCGGGACTTGTTGCGTGCCTCTTTCCAGGCCGGCAGTTCGGTCTGGCCGCGCTTGCGACGGTGCGGGATGACGAGCCCGGCGCCCGGGAGCCGTCGTCGGCGACCGTGAGAGTGTTGCCCACGGCGACCTTGGCGCCGGATTCCTCCCAGGCCTTGCAGTCGTTGCGGTTCCCGGCGAGGGGCCGGCCGACCACGACGACCATGCGGGTGTCGGGTCGATGACGACCTCCACATGGATGGACGCGCAGCAGCCAACCGCACCCTAGGGGCTGCTGGACGCTGGGCGTAGTTCTCCCCCTTGCACCGGGAGGCGGGACCGACCGTTGCGGCTCAGCCGGTCCGGTAGCACGCGTAGACCAGTCCGCTGTCGAACGCGCGCTTCTCGACCGGGTCGAGATCGAGGCGTAGGCCGTCGGGGCAAGAACCGCTTGCCGCCGCCGACTACGCTCGTGGTGATGAACAGGTGGTACTCGTCCACCAGCCCGGCCGTGATCGCCTGGGCCGCGAGGTTGGGGCCGTCGACGGTGATGTCGTGATCGGCCGAGGCCTTGAGATCACGCACCGCCTCCGGGTCGAAGGTGCGCTCGATCCGGGTCTTCGCGCTGGACACCGACTCAAGGGTCGTGGAGGACACGATTTTCTCCGCGGCCTGCCAGTCGCGGGCGTACTGCAGGATGTGCGGCGGCTGGCCGGGTTCGGCCTGCGCGGTTTCCCAGTAGGCCATCGTCTCGTACATCCGCCGGCCGTGGAGCTACGTGCCGACGGGGCGGAAGAGGTCGTTGATGAAGGTGTGCACCTCCGGGTCGTCGGCCCCGGTGCCGAGGCCGCCCTCCGCCTCAACGTAGCCGTCGAGCGAGGTGACCATTGAATAGATGAGCTTTGCCATGCTGTTCCTTCGGTCCGAGTGCATCAGCCTGTGAGCGGTCCTATGTTGCTGACCCCCGCGCCCCCCGGAACTCATCGACCGACCGCCGGCCCGCCCTGCACAGACGGAGCACGCAACGGCCGACGGGCCTGGACTCCCGGACGCGATCGCCTACTCCAGGCCGAAGGCGTCCGCCAGCATGCCGTTCTGGGCAGCGAGCAGGATCTCCCCGTCGTGGCCCATGCCGGCGAACTGCCCGGCCACCTCCAGGCCCACCGCCCCGTGCAACTGCGCCCATGCCAGCACCGCACCGGCCAGGGCAACGGCCGAGGCCCTGACGTCTCCCGTGGCGTCGGGCACATATTCCGCCACCCAGGACCCCACGCCGGCGTCCGTCTCCAGCCACGCCACCATCCGGTCCACCATCGCGGCCGTGCCAGCTCCCGGGGAGCCGCTCGTGAAGACCGGCAGGAAAGGCCCGAGCACGGCGCGCGCGCGTTCCAGGGTGTCGTCGGGGGCCACATACCCTGGCACCGGAGAGCCCTGGATCAGCAGATAACGGTGCGGCTCGGAGACCGCCCAGGCACGGTAGGCCCCGGCCAGCACGCGCAGCCGCTCGCGCGGGCTCCGGTCGCGCGCTGTGGCCGCGGCCTCGCCGATCGCCGTTGCGGCGTCGTCGTACGCGTCCCTGATCAGGGCGCTCAGCAGGTCGTCGCGGTTGGCGAAGTAGCGGTAGAGGGCGGGGCCCGAGAGTCCCAGCGCCTTGGCGATCCGTGTGAGCGCGAGCGTCCCCACACCACCATCGGCGAGCTGGCGCAGCGCGACTTCCTTGATCTCCGCCCGGGTCTGCTCCCGGTATCTGGCCCTCGGCCCCTGCTGCGTCTCTGCCATTCCCGGTCCTCTTGCTAGACAGGCTCACTTCAGTTACAGAGTCTAACAAAAGCTGTTGCGATGTACCGTCGCAACAGTTACAGTCCATAACGAAAGCAATGGTCAATCATCACCACTCCGGGAGTCCTCATGACCACAGCACGCGATCTCCACGTAGTCCTCGGCTCCGGCCCCGCCGGCACCGCGCTCGCGACGGAGCTGGCAGGCCGGGGCCACCGGGTCCGACTGGTGGACCGGAGCGGCGACGGCGACGCCCCGGACGGGGTCCAGCGGTTCGCCGCCGACGTGTCGACCGCGGAAGGAGCGCAGGCCGCGCTCGACGGGGCGGCGGTTTCCTACCACTGCTTGAACGTCGGCTATCACCTGCAGGTCGAGGTCATGCCGCGCATCCAACGGTCCATCCTCTCGGCGGCCGAGGCTGCCGGCGCGCGCCTCGTCGTCCTCGACACGCTCTACCCGTACGGCGAGACACACGGCGCGGTGATGACCGAGGACACCCCCTGGAACGCGACCTCCCGCAAGGGCCGCATGCGCGCGGAGCTCGACGCCCGCTACCTCGCCGCCCACGACGAGGGCCGGCTGCGCGTCGTGCTGGGCCGGTCGGCCGACTTCGTCGGCCCCGGAGTCCTCAACTCCACGCTCGGCGGCGCGGTGTTCCCGAACGCGCTGACCGGGGAAGAGGTCCCAGTACTCGGCGACATCGACCTGCCGCACAGCTACACGTACATCGGGGACGTGGCGGCAGGCCTTGCGACGCTCGGCGAAAACCCGGACGGTGACGGCCGAGTCTGGCACCTGCCCACGGCACCCGCGCTCACCACCCGACAGATCATGGACCTGGTGGCGCAGCGCATCGGCCGCCCCCTGAACCTCACCGTCATAGCCGAGCCGCGCCCGTACGGCCCGTTCGACGAGGTGTTCATGGCGGAGTACGCCGAGATGTTCTACCAGCACACGGAGGCGCAGATCGTCGACTCCACGGCCATCGAGAAGGCGTACGGCCTCGCTCCGAACCCGATGCCGACCACGGTCGACGCCACGCTCACCTGGTACGGAGAACTGCTCGCCGCGCACTGAACCCGGCCCGGTCCGGACGAGGGCGACAGCCGCCAGGTTCGACAACGCCGAGATGATGCCTCATCCAGGAAACCGTGTCGCTGCGTACGTGGTGCCCAGAGGCCGAAGAGCACCGCCAGCAGAGGTGCCGGCCGGACCGTCTCCTTCTCCTGGCCAGTGGCCGTCGCGCAGCCCGTCCGCACCCCGACAGCCGGCACCGCGGCGACGACGACCTTCCCGATTCGCTCAGCCGACCACGACGAGTCACCCCGCACCGCCGCGATCAGGGAGACCGTCGAGGATACTGGCCTCGCCCGACCTTGCGGCCGACTCTTGGCTGTGCACTTCCTGCCGCCCGAGCCATCCTGGCCCGCCGCCAAGCACGGCTACGTGTTCGACAAAGGCACGCTGGCTCCCGCCGGCCTGTCGGAGATCCGACTCGATCCCAATGAGCCCGGCACCCCGTCCACGGGCTCGGCCGTCGCTGCAGCCGTCCACCCGCGTTCGACCCCGGCGTCTGCAAGCAACGCAACACGGTCGAGCCCTGCATCGACAAGCTCAAGCAGCGCGCGGCCCGGCCACCCGTTACGAGAGGAGCGACGCCATTTACCGAGCGCGGGCTTGGCCCGGTGAGGGGACCAGGAACGCCGGAATGCCCCCGTGTTCGTCCGGTCCGGCGGCCGTCCGGTGAACGCCGTGCCCGGTCTGCGACGGAGGGCCCGAGCCGGTCCATGCTGCGCGAATCAGCCCTGTCGCAGCGCGGCGAGGCCCTTCTGCATGTCCTCGGTGTTCATGACCGGCTGGATCTCGATCTCCGCGCCCAGGCCCTCGAAGAGGGGCTCCGTGATGGAGGGCAGGAGCGAACTGTCCTGCATGTCGAAGACGAAGGTGCAGGCCCGCTTTCCCTCGCTGGGACCGAAGTACGCCGCCTCCGGCTTCAGCCGCTCCATGAGCGACTGCATGGTCTTCGGCAGGCTGCCGTTCTTGACCGCTTCGTTCGCGAGCTGGGGGTCCAGACGGGCTCGCAGCATGACCCTCATAAATTGGCTCCCTCCGTCACGCCGGGGCCGACGCGGATCCGTCCGCGCTCGCTGGTAGCCGGCGACGTCCCGCTCAGCGTCTCCGGAAGCGGTCGAGCCGGCCAACATCTCGTGCACCATCCGGGCTGCCGCAGCGTCCCCATTCCCGAGGACGTCGCTGATCTCCGCGCCCGCCTGCGGGAGCGTCCGGACGTCCTGGCCGACGACGCACCACTGGCCTCCCTCCGCATCGTCGCCGCCCTGGAGCCCACGATCACCGAGGTCTGCGCAGTCGCCGCACACACGGCCCAGGCCGACACGTCCTGGGACACGATCCCCACCGGCCTCGACCTCCCCGAGCTCGAGCCCGTACGCGGCTCCACCGCTACGCACGCAGCCCGGGACGCGATGCCCTGAACGAGGAGGGCGTTGTGCTCGGCGTTGTCGATGGCGAGTTGCCGGCGAAGCTTGGTGGCGATCCAGTCGGTGAGGTACTGGCAACGGTCGGGCTGATACGGGGGCATCCACTCGGCGGGGTCCTGGTCAGCGTTGGACCGGTTGGTCGCGGCGGTGACCGCGATCAGGGAGCGGTCCTCGTCGATGTCGTTCGCATACGCCTCGCGCTCGGCTGGCGTCCAGGTCCAGGCCCGACTGGCGGGGCGCGTCATTCCAACTGTGCGGTATTCGCCTTGGTGGAGCCGTTTGGTCATGGCTGTGACCGGAGCTTCGTGAACAGCTGATGGCCAGCAGGAACGAGTTCGGTACTGGTTGACTATCCGTCGTGACCGAGATGATCGAAGTACCAGATGCAGAGGGTGACTGGGAGCCTGCGGCGGAGCCCCGGGCAAGTGGGCGCAATCCGGTGCGGCAGGCCTCTATGTTCCAGAGCGCCACCTGGCCGTTGAGCTCTCTGGCGCTGCTCTCAGTGGACTTGGAGGCGGTGGCACGGCGGCTGAAGCTGAGCCTTGAGAGTTCGTGGGACGGGCACGGCCGTGTGCGGGCGGCGTTCTTTGTGCTGGACGGGACGGACTTCGTCGTCACCCACCATGAGGGGGATGCTCCGGGAACCCACGTGTGGACCCGCAAGGGTGGGCCTGTCGATCCAGCGGCCCGCACGGCAAGCCTTCTCGCTGCTCTTGGTGTGGGGCCGGAGACGGTCTCGTATTCCGTCTGGGGGGTCGGCACTGATCTGAGGCACGTGCCGGCTGCCTGGGGTCGCGGCCGGGGCAAGCCGGCGCGGTCACACCAGGATCTCTGGGCCCACTTCAGGAGGAGGCCGGAAATGTTCGTCGACCGTTTGAGTTTCGGGACGGTGGTCGCGTTCCTCAACGGCTACGACATCGCCTCCGACAGAGCCGTGCTGGATGGGTTCAGGGAGTGGCTCGCAGCCAAACTGGGATACGGCTGGAACCTGGTGTACTGGGCCTTGGCCGAGAACCTGATCTTTCCTGACGGGCGCCCCGAGAAGCCCTGGTCGCCCATGACTGAGCAGCATGCCGTGGCTGGCCTGATCAGTCTGATCGACGAGTACTTCGAAAACCTCGCCGGCGCTCCGGAGGAACCCCCCGAGATGGTCTGATCGAGTCTCCTGGACTCATCCCCCCGACTGAGCCCGGTACATCGGTAGAAGCCCACACCAGCTCCCACGGTTGCCCCAGATGCGACACCGTGGCGTTGTACCAGGATCTCGCGACGCACAAGGCACTGTCATCACATGGACGAGCGACAGCCGCACCTTCCCTACCAGGTCGGAGGCGATCACCGCACCCGGCGGCATGACGGAGCCGAGACAACTCTGCCCACGTCGAGCCCCAGCTATCGGCTAGCGGCGCGAGGTGGTAGTCCAGAGCACTGGGGGAGTCGACGTAGGTGTTGCTGTAAGGGCTGGTCCACTGTCAGCTGGTGAGTTTGCACCGTGCTCGCTGTTCCGGTGCGATGACGGCCTCGGCCAGGAGGACTTCGTCGCGGGTGTTGCAGCCGTTCTTGTCGGCGTCGATCCAGTGCTTGTAGTTGCTCCGTTCGTAGCCGGCGCGGCTATCGTCGGTGACGGGCAGGGCCTGCAGGGCGTCGGTCATGGGCAGGGTCAGGACGCTGCCCTTCTCGCCGATGGGCCCGGCTTCCGCGTGTGCGTGGGTGGTGAGAGCGGCGAGCGCGGCGGCGGCCGGCAGGGAGACGAGGATGCGTACGCGGGTCCTTTTCGAAGATCAGCACAGACGGTTCGTGCTCTTCGTGACGGCCTGGTGCCTGCATGGCGGGTCGATTTGCCGGGCGTTCACTCCGGAGCGTGGATGGTCAGACCGCTGCCGCGTCCCGGCATACACCGGGAACGGCTGCGGCTGAGTCCAGTAACCGGCTGGCGGGGGTGTCCGCGAGCTCGGGTTCTGACCGGGGTGAGGCTGCCTGTCCGGTTTGACTGCGAGGGCTCTGCGGGCGGGGTATGTGCCGGGGGCAGCGGGTGTTGAGTGATTGCCATGAAGACCGCGGTGGTGCTCGCCTTCGGCGAGGTGCAGCAGCCGCTCCAGTGCTGCTCGTGCGGCACGGTGGCGCAGGGCGCAGCGAAGCACGACACACGTGGCCCCGGCCCGCCCGGCCGGGGCCACGTGTGTCGTGCTTCGGTGGCTAGCTGCGGCTGGTTTTGCGCCAGCCGAAGGGCCCGGGGAGGTTCATCGAGGTTGTCCGGCGCCCGGTGCTGCTTCGCGTGTGGTGGGGCCCGTGCTTGCCTCCAGTTGTGATCGACCAGGACTTCCGGTTGATATTGAGGCGGACGCCGGGCAGGATCCTGAAGCTCTTGCGGAATGTCAGCGGCATGACGTCTCGCTTCCTCGGTGCCCGCCAGGGTTGGCGGTCCCACCAACGATGTGTACAAGGCCAGTTGGCTCTCCTGTGCCCCGTAGCGCGCGTTCGATGCTTCTCGGACTGTGGGCCTACGGGACCGATCACGACCTGGTGTTATGCGTCGGTATCTGCCAGGAGACACGCAGTCGGACCTAGTGACTTGAGTCGGAGATTCATCGTTAGTTGACCGCTTCCCCTGACCCGGGACGGTCGGAACATGACCGCGCAACGTAAGGGGCGCGGTGCTGAAGCTCGCGGCTGTCAGCCCTGCAGGCGCATACTGAGGTCATGACCTCGTTCGCCCGAGCGCTTCCGCACCTACGCGAACGTATGGGTAGTGCCGTTTTCGAGCGGGTCGCCGGCCCCATGGGGCCCGAGAACCGAGTTCGTATCCATCAGACACCTGGCCCGCGATGGTTCGGCGCCGGCCGCCCTGTTCGTAGGGTCCACGGCGACGCGTCGATGTTCATCGGCGGGCTGAGGGCTTTGCTGTTGCAGTCGCTGCATCCATTGGCGATGGCCGCTGTGGCCGCGCACTCCGGGTTTCGCGGTGATCCGTGGGGACGCCTCCAACGAACGAGCACGTTTCTCGCTGTGACCACCTACGGAACCTCCGAGCATGCCCGGGAAGCGGTCGAGCGAGTCCGCGAGGTCCACAGCCACGTGCGCGGCACCACTGCCTACGGTGATCCGTACGAGGCATCGGATCCTCATCTTCTCGGTTGGGTCCATGCAGCCGAAGCAGACAGCTTCCTCGTTGCTCACCAGCGTTTTGGTGCCGAGCCCCTCGACGCTGATGGCTGTGACGCCTACGTGGCAGATATGGCTCTGGTGGGAAGGGCGCTCGGAATAAGCGACCCCCCGACAACCCGACGAGAACTCGATGAGCGGCTCGCCGCCTATCGCAGCGAACTGCGCGGCACGAGAGAGGCGCGCGACGCCGCCCGCTTCATTCTGCTGCACCCGCCGCTCCCATGGGTCGCGCGAGCTCCGTATGCCGTTCTCGCGGCGAACGCGGTCGCCTCCCTCCCTCAGTGGGCGCAGACGTCCCTGGGCCTGCGTCGCCTCCCAGGGCCGGTGCAGGCGTGTGTGCCCCCGGCAGGTCACGCCCTGACCAAGACGATCCGGTGGGTCATGGCCGCACCCGACTCGACTTCGTAATTGCGCTCCGACGACGATTGCCCACCTGGAAAGGTCTTATGGTCTAGCGGTATGACAACCGCTCTGGTGCTGATCGATCTGATGCCGCGCATCATCGCGCTACCCCTGGCCCCGCACACGGGCGACGAGGTGCTGAAACGATGCCTGGAGCTCGCCAATGCCTTCCGTGCGCGGGGTCGGCCGGTGGTCCAGGTCCGCGTGGACCGGCCCAACGTCGTCGAGCAGCCGCCGGGCAGCGGCTTCGCGCCCGGTTTGGTGCAGCACGGCGATGTCGTACTGGTGAAGTGCAGCATCGGCGCGTTCGCGACCACGGACCTCGACGCCCAGCTGCGGGAGCTGAGCGTCGAAACGGTCGTCTTCGGCGGACTGGTCACCTCCATGGGCGTGGAGTCCACAGCCAGGGCCGCGAGCGATCTCGGTTACGAGGTCGAGTTCGTCGCCGACGCCATGTCGGGCATGGCGTCGGAGGAACACGACTTCGCGGTGGAGAGGATCTTCCCTCGTTTCGGTCGAGTCACCACGACGCAGCGCTATCTGTAGGTATCCACGCCCAGGCCCAACGAGCTCGTGCCACCAGCCCCGGAGCTGCCCCGTGATCCACCGCCGATGGGTGGGTTGAGCGCGGGCTGTGGTCGCGCTTGGGGAGCGGCCTGTCCGGCTGCTGTCGGGCCGGCCTGCTCGGCCCACCGGACCGCATTCGGCATCGCCAGTCCCGCAAGCAAGAAGACGCCACCCAGTGCCAGCCAGCCGGGACGCCCCAGTTGATGCAGAACAGGGCCAGGAAAGACGGCGCCAGAAAGCTCGCCAGGCCCGTGGCGGTGGCGTGCAGTCCGGAGTACTGGCCCTGCGGCTGGGCGGGCGCGAGTCCGAAGCTCAGCTTGAACGAGGCCGCCGAGGGCCAGAGTTCCCCAATGGTGTGCACGACAACACCGGCGACGATCAGTACGCCGGCGAGCCACGCGGGCATTCCCGCAGCGGCCGCGATCGCCGTCATGCCGAGCGTGGCCGGCCGCCGCCGTGGGCTTCACAGCCATGCGCCGCCGACGCAGCCACGCCTGATCACACACCACCACGGACCGCGTCCCGCCGTAGCGACGTACGCCGCCGGGACCGTGGGACGCGGACCGCCCTTCAGATCGGTGGGCACAGCGAGGCCGGACTCTTGTTCATGGACGACCTCGCCCTCGTCCGGGCGTGCTTGACCCATCTGTGGCGGGCAGTGACCCAGACAGTGTCCCAGCCGCGTTGACTCGGTTCAGGGCTCGTTTGCTGCTCATCAGCCGTTGGCGGTCAGGACTGCCGTCATGCCTGCTTGCAGGTCCTTGACGAAGTATTCCGGCGTTTCCAGCGACGGGAAATGGCCGCCGGCTTCGGCCGTCGTCCAGCGGACGATCTGCTGGTACCGCTGCTGTGCCCAGGTCCGTGGGCACTTTTCGATATCGCTGGGGTACGTGGTGATGGCTGAGGGGACGCCGACGCGGAGGTCGGGGTCGAGGGCGTTGACGCCGCCGTGGCTCTCGTAGTAAATGCGGGCTGCCGACGCACCGGTCCGTGTCAGCCAGTACAGGGTGACGTCATCAAGGAGTCGGTCGATCGAGATCCTCTCGAACGGGCTGTCGTCCGTGTCCGTCCATTCGGCGAACTTGTCGAGGATCCAGGCGAGGAGTCCGACCGGGGAGTCGACGAGCGAGTAGCCGATGGTCTGCGGTCGGGTTGCCTGCTGCTTCGCGTACGCCGAGCGGTGGTGCCAGAAATCGCGGGTCTCCTCGGCCCACTGGCGTTCGGTCGGCGCCAGCCCATCGGTGGTCAGCCCGGGTGGCGCCTGGGCAAGCGTGGTGTGGATGCCGAGAACCTGGGCGGGGAACCTGCCGCCGAGGACGGTGGTGATCACGCCTCCCCAGTCGCCGCCGTGGGCTGCGAACTTTTCGTAGCCGAGCCTGCGCATGAGTTCCACCCAGGCGGCGGCGATCTTTCCGACCCCCCACCCTGCGGCGTCCGGTTTGTCGCTGTAGCCGAAGCCCGGCAGTGACGGGGCCACGATGTGGAACGCCGGCGCATTGACATCCTTCGGGTCCGCCAGTTCATCGGCGACGTCGATGAACTCGGCGACGCTGCCCGGCCAGCCGTGGGTGAGGGCCAGTGGTGTGGCATCCGTTCGAGGTGATCGGCGGTGAAGGAAGTGGATTCCCAGGCCGTCGATGGTCGTGCGGTACTGGCCGATCGCGTTCAGGCGGTCCTCGAAACACCGCCAGTCGTACCCGGTGCGCCAGTAGTGGACGACATCGATGAGGTCGGAGAGCGGTACGCCCTGGTCCCACCGGTGCGGGCCCGGCGCGGCGCGGCGCACCGTCTCGGTCTCCGGCAGCCGCGCCGCGGACAGGCGCGCGCGCAGGTCGTCGAGTTCGGCGTCGGTGGTGCGGGATGTGAATGCGTACACGTCATCGGTGGGGCGAGACATGGGACCTCCTGGTCATCGCGTACCGGCAGCATCCCAGTGCGAACCGGCAATGACGGTTCTAGCGTGTCCTTGTACCTGCGCGCAACCGGCTATGGTGGTTCGATGCCTGCTGAGTTCCCCCACTTCCGCCTCGGAGTCGTACTGGCGACCAGCTTCACGGGGACCTTGTCCGAGCGGCATGGCGAGGCCGTGGAGCGCATTCCCGCGCCGCGACGACTCGTCGACTGGCTGGCGATCTACGGCCTCGATGTGCGCTCCTGCACTCCCGAGCAGCTCGACCTCGCTCGGGAGTTGAGGGAGTCGATCCACGCGGCCGCGACCGCAGCCGCGCTCCAGGACCCGCTGCCCGCCTGCGCTGTCCGCATCCTCAACGACCGCAGCAGACAGGGCCGGGCCACCGCGATGCTGACACCTGAGGGCAAGCGCCGCTGGCAGCTGCAACCAGCCTCCGCGCTGGAGGATGCTCTGGGCGTGATCGCCGCCGACGCGATCGCCATCGTCGCCGGTGAACGGGACGGGCGGCTGGCCCTCTGCGCCTCACCGACCTGTCGAGCCGCCTTCTTCGACACCAGTAGAAGCCGCACCCGCCGGTGGTGCGACATGAACACCTGCGGGAACCGTCAGAAGAAGGCACGCTTCCACGCAAACCAGAGCAGAAGCGCCACAGTGACAGAATAATTACTGCCGTCGCGACGGCCAACTCCCGTGTCGAATCGCGCATATCGGTACTGCTGGTGCAAGAGATCGGCAGGGCCCGTTGGACCCCCTGTCCCTGCTGGAACGGTCGCTGATTCCCGTGACGCCGAGCTGCCGGTAGCCGCGGGCCCAGCAGGCGGTGGTGGTGTGGCTGACCTGGAAACGCTCTGCCGCCCGCCGCACGGGCCATCCGTTCTCGACGACGCAACGCGCCATGCCCACTCGTGCAGGTTGACGATGCGCGCCTGGCGTCCTCGAACGGGAACACCCTGTCGAGGACCGGCTCTGAACGCCTCTGTCACGGCGGCGAAGGAGAAGCGGGGCGAGAGTGGCGAGGGCGCCACCGTCCATGACATCCGGCCCCGCAAGAAGAGCCTCGCGAAAAAGCCGGCGGCCAAGAAGACCGCGACGAAGAAGACCACAGCCTCGAAGAGGACGGCGGAAAAGCGTTCCGCGTCCTGACCCTGCCCGGGCGGCGCAGTCCCCGCAGGGCAAGAGCGCGCCCTCGTGCGAACGCCCCGGCTGGAGTTTGAACCATACCCGCTCCCGTTCCTGGGCGGCTTGCTGCCATTCCTGCTCTTCCTGGGCTTCGAGCTCGCGCACACGCTGGTCGGCGCAGCGCAGTTGCCACGCGAGGTACTCCCGCGTGCCACGCCACTTGTCCAGCGGGGATATGGAGCCGGAGCCGGCCACGGTGTTCAGCACGTCTCGCCGTCGGGCTGTGCTTCGTGGGCGTGCTTGAGCGCCGTCCGTGCCCTTCACGGCGCCTTCGCTGAACGTTGCCCAGTCCAGGTGCGTGGTCACGGAGGCGCTGAGCCCGAGGAGCTCGGCACGGAATTTCTTGACCTGTTCGTGCTGTTCGGGGGCGTAGCCGGGGCTGTCGGGCTTGGCGGTAGCTGGAGTGCAGTTGCTTGCCCGCCTCTCACCCGGGCATCGATTCGGCCGACCACGGCAGGTCCTGGCGAACTGCCCGTAGGCGGCACGGGCGCGGTGGAGGGCGAGCGGGGTGTCGCGCAGGACCTGGGGGAAGTCGTACGTGGACACCATTGAATAGTGTGAATGCTCGAATGCGGTTTGCGAGGGCACGCCGCCACTGTCGGGATGGATCACCCGGACGGCTGTTGTCGGAGCACCGGCTGCGGCCCGCCCCCGGCAACCACCTGCACTCGTCGCACCTGCCCCCGACTGCGCCCGGCCTCCTGCTGGTGCTGTCCCTTCAGTACCCAGGACAACGCTTGGTACGACGGCCGAATCGAAGGGGGAGCGGCGAAGAAGCAGGGGGTGACCTTCTACTGCGGAAGGGACCTGAGCCAAGCGGCGATGTCCAGTGAACGTTGTAGATACGGGTCAAACCGCGTCTGGTTGGTTACGGCGAGGGTGCGGTAAATGCGTACGGCTTCCTCTATCGCGAGCAGGCCGTCCGCCGGACGCCCGACCTCTCCCAGCCGGATGGACTGGTTGCTCAGGGACATGGCGAGGCCGGGCAGGTGGGCCTCTGGGCTGGCCTGGGCGAGGGTGCGGCGGATGCGTACGGCTTCTTCGGTGGCGTCCAGGCTCTCTGCCCGCCGCCCTACTTCCCCTAGCCGGCCGCCCAGGTTGTTCAGGGACATGGCGAGGCCGGGCAGGTGGGCGTCTGGGTTGGCTTGGGCGAGAGTGCGGTGGATGCCTACGGCTTCTTCGACCGCCTCCAGGCATTCCACCTGCCGCCCGACGTTCCCCAGCTGGACGGACAGGCTGTACAAAGAGGCGCCGAGTTCGGGCAGGTGAGCATCTCTGTTTGTTTCGGCGAGGGTGCGGCGTATATGCACGGCCTCCTCGATCGAGTTCAACCCCTCTGCCGGTCGTCCGGCCTTCGCAAGATAGTTGGACATGTTGTTCAGGGACGTGGCGAGGTCGGGCAGGTAGGTGTCCGGGTTGGTTTCGGCGAGGGTGCGGCGTATGTGCACGGCCTCCACGACGGCATCGAGACCTTCGGCCAGTCGTCCCGCCTCATCCAGGTCGACGGAGAGGTTGTTCAGGGATGTGGCGAGGTCAGGGAGGTGGGCGTCTGGGTTGGTTTCGGCGAGTGCGCGGCGTATCCGGACGGCTTCCTCGATCGCGTTCAGCCCTTCGGCCGGTTGTCCAGTGTCTCCCAGCCGGATGGACAGGTTGTTCAGGGACATGGCGAGGTCAGGGAGGTGGGCGTCTGGGTTGGATTCGGCGAGCATGCGGTAGTGGCGGACGGCTTCCTCGATCGCCTTCAGCCCCTCGGCCGGTCGTCCAGTGTCCCCCAGGTCGGTGGACAGGTTGTTCAGGGACATGGCGAGGTCAGGCAGGTAGGCGTCCGGGTTGGATTCGGCGAGCATGCGGTAGTGGCGGACAGCTTCCTCGATCGCGTTCAGCCCCTCGGCCCGCCGCCTCATGTCCCCCAGCTCGGCAGAGAGGTTGTTCAGGGACATGGCGAGTTCGGGCAGGTGGGCGTCTGGGTCGGCTTCGGCGAGCATGCGGTAGTGGCGGACGGCCTCTTCGATCGCGTTCAGGCCCTCGGCTCGCCGCCCCACCTTCCTCAGGTCTACGGCGAGATTGTTCAGGGATCTGGCGAGGTGGGGCAGGTGGGCGTCTGGGTTTGTTTCGGCGAGGGCTCGGCGGATGCGGACGGCTTCTTCGATCGCGTTCAGTCCCTCCACCTGCCGCCCCGCGTTCCCCAGACGGACGGAGAGATTGTTCAGGGACGTGGCGAGATCACTCAGGTGGGCGTCCGGGTTCGCCTCGGCGAGGGCGCGGCAGTGGTTGGTGATGGCCTGAGAGAGGTTGACGGCGGTGCGGGAGAGGCGCTGGCTGGAGTGCGGGAGCCGGTTATACAGGGTGGCGAGGTCGCCGGGTTCGACGGTGGGGTCGGTGGCGAGGGTGTTGAGAGCGGTGATGAGGGGTTGGGGGTGGTCGGCCTGGATGGCGGTGGTGATGACGTGGGAGGCGAGCCGTGCTGGCAGGTGTGTGCACAGGTGGGTGAGGTGGATGTCGAGGCGGCCGTCGAAGACCGGGTGGGCGGCGGCACGGCTGTAGACGGTCAGGAGCTGGGCCGTCTGCACGTCGTCGGCGCCGCTCATCAGGTGTTGGGCGAGGGCGGGGTCGGAGTCCAGGACGCGTCCGATGTGGCGTTCGGCGAGCCGGTCGGGCTGGAGGGCGCCCCATGGCCGGGCCGGCGCGGCGGGCGGGTAAAGAGCGCCGATCCAGGCGGTCATCTGGTCGCGCCGATCGCGTGGCTGATCGCCCAGAGCCGGAATCCTGCACCAGGTGTGATCGGCCTGTTCCCGGTCAGCGGCGCCCGCCAAGTGGGCGGCGGCCAGGGCCGTTTCCAGCGTGCCGCCGCTCAGTGCTGGATCGAGGCCGCGTGCTGTGGCGCTTTGCTGCCAGTAGCGGCGTTCGTGCCCCAGCAGCCGGTCCTCCACGCCCTGCGCCCGCTCAGCCGTCGGCACCGCCGCCGCGTTACCCCTGGCTGCGGCGTCGAGGAGGTCGGCGAGGGCGGTCATCTGCAGCGTCAATGCGTTGGCGAACGCGCCCTGGTCGAGTCTCGGGGGCGGTAAGGCGTCGGCGACGGCGGGCCAGTCGTGTCCGGCCAAGCCGCGCACGCGGGGGAGGGCGTCGGCCAGGGCGCGGGCGGCGGTGCGGTAAGCCTGTGCGCGCGGTTCCGGAGCTTGTTCCAGCGGCGCCAGCAGCACGGAGGGCGCATCGTCGAGGTAGTCCTCGGCAAGGCGGGAGGCGTGCCTGGCCTGGGCCCACCAGTCGCCGTCGGTGCGGGCCAGCAGCAGCACCTTGAAGGGGGTGGCGCCCGGGTGGTCGGCGGCGGCTTCGATGAGCGCGGTCAGCTGTCCGGTGCGGGCCTCGGCGTAGTCGAGGACGATCAGCAGCGGCTTGACCACATCCCGCAGCTCGCGCAGCTGGGCAGCGTCGGCATCGGAGCGGGGCCACAGTACGGCCCAGCTGTCGGCGCCCAGGAGGCCGGTCAGGTGGTGGGCGAGGCGGGTCTTGCCCTGCCCGCCGGGCCCGTGCAGCAGCCACGCCCCGAACCCGCCCCGGCCACACCACGCGAGCAGATCGGTGAGCAGCTCGTCCCGGCCGTGGAACGGCACCGTCTGCCAGCCTGCCTGGAGCAGGACCGCGGGCGACGCCGCCCCCGCCCCGCCTCTGCCGGTCGGGGTGTCGGCCAGGTGCTGGAACTCCACCGCCTCCAAGCCGGTGGCAGGTCCGCCGTGTTCAGCCAGCGCCGCGCGGAACGCCGGATCGTGATGCAGAACGTAGGCCGGGACGACGGTCAGCTGGCCGTGGCCGGAATGCGCCCGGTCGGAGGCCACCACTCCCGTCAGCAGCCGGTCGCAGAACACAGCTGCCCCGGACAGTCCGCCCCAAGGGGAGGTGCCGTCCTGGGACCACTGCGGAGGGTGCTGGAGCAGGTCCATCACGTACTGGTTGCCGACGAACCCGCTGCCCGGATTGATCCGCCCTTCCGCCTGGACGGCTTCTACCGGACGTCCCGGCCGCTGGGCAACGTCGGGCACACCCCATGTCCGGCACGCCGTGCCGGGCTCGTCGGTGATCATCCGCCCCCAGTGCACCATCCCCGGCCAGGACCATGAGGGTCCGTCGTCGAGCAGGACCAGTGCGGCGTCGTCCCGCCCCCCGGGCGTGCCGCACCACACCACCCGCCCGCCACACACGCCGTCACGGCCGGGCCGGAACACCTCGACCCGCTCACCGGCCCCCGCTGCGACGTGCGCGGACGTCAGCACCAGACTCCCGCCCGACGTTGCCCAGCGGCCGGGACGTCCGGTAGAAGCCGTCCAGGCGGAAGGGCGGATCAATCCGGGCAGCGGGTTCGTCGGCAACCAGTACGTGATGGACCTGCTCCCCTGCGGGAGGAGGCGGTCCGCGAACTCAGGGACGCCCCGGAGCGGTTCGACGAGGTCTACGACCGGGCATGGCGGGAGCTGCCCGGACAACCGCTGTTGCACCTCGCGACCTTCAACATGGAGTCGCTCCAGTACGACTGGATGGACGGCGACATCAGCTGGTTGATCAGCCGCGACGACCTTCACGCCAGACGGTTCGACAAGGTCGAGCACTACTGGTTGGGCTGACCCCTGCGGTTCGGCCGGTCCCGGGGGCCTCACGAGCACCGCGTGATCACGACATCACACAGCCCCTAGTACGGGCTCGCCTGGACGAAGAGCGGCGCCGTGTCGATCACGATCAGCGCGGTGCGCGCCGGGTCGAGGCGCGGTAGGCGTGCCTCCTACCGCGCCTGGCATCCTGCCGGGCGTACTCCCGGCGTTCGATCTGTCACTCGTGCATCGCGGCTGGTGGGGGCGGCCATCAGAGCCCGGTGCGCGAGTACTAATGTCAAGGGCAGTGAATTGCCCATCTTCGTCCGGTGTGCTCATGAGAGCGCTTCGCTCCTCATGAGCACACCATCGTCGATGCAGCCGCAGTTCGTTTCCGGCGGATCCACGAGGAAGGCTAGGCCAGCATGGTTCGGGACGGTCACCCGGTGACGGTCTCTTCTCTCGGCAGGTTGGTACGTCGGCTGCGGCTCGCACGGGCGCTCACGATCGAGCAGCTCGCGGAGGCTTCCGGGGTGTCCGTGCGCGCGATCAGTGACATGGAGCGGGGCCGCAGCACGAAGCCCAGGCACGGCACCGTCGCCGCGCTGATGCAGGGCCTCCGGCTCGGAGAAGCGGAGGCCGAGGAATTGCTCGTGGCCGCGCGTGCCGACCGCAGCGAGAGGGCAGCCGACGTGTCCGCGCCCACCGCGCATTTTGCTCCGCTGCCTCGAGGCATCCGCGACTTCGTCGGGCGCGAAGGCGAGTTGAGGGTGCTGGGTGACCTGATCGAAGAGGGCGCTCGCTCTGGTGCGGTGCCCACAGGGACCGCACCGCCTCTGCCGCCGGTGGCCGTGGTGTCCGGGGTGCCCGGGAGCGGCAAGACGACCCTGGCACTCCGTCTTGCCGAGGAGCGGCGCTCGGACTTTCCCGACGGCGCCTTCTTCATCGACCTGCGTGGCCTGGAGGACCGGCCTCCGACTCCGGACGAGACGGTCGTCCGGCTGCTGAACGCCTGGGGGGTCGACGACGCGCAGGTTGGCCGGCTCACCGGTGAGGAACGGCTGGCGCTCTATCAGTCCACCGTCGCCGGGCTGCGTGCCGTTCTGGTTCTGGACAATGCCGGCCATGAGGCACAGGTCAGGGCGCTCCTCCCGGCGGAGGGGCGGATGCTCGTCGTGGTGACCAGCCGCCGGCCGCTGGCCGGGCTGAGCGGTGTGCACCGCCTGGAGCTGGGAACGCTCGCCGGATCTGAGTCCACCGCTTTGCTGCGGGCGGTCGTGGCCGACGGCCGGGTCGATGCCGACCCGGACTCGGCGGCCCGGGTGGCCGGACTGTGCGGCCACCTCCCGCTGGCCCTGAGGGTCGCGGCGAACTGGGCGGCGACGCGCTCCGGTTGGACCCTGGGACGGCTCGCGGATCGGCTCGCCGACGAGGACCGCCGGATGGATGCCCTCAGCGCGGGCGATCTGGGAGTCGCCTCGGCGTTTCACCTGTCGTACTCCCGCCTCGCTCCCGAAACGGCGCGTGTGTTCCGCCTGCTGTCGCTGATTCCCGGCGGGGACTTCAGCATTCCGTACGCAGCCGTGCTCGCGGAGACGAGTGTGGTGGAGGCGGAGGACACGTTGGAGGAGTTGCTGGAGGCCGGGCTCCTGATGACGTCGGTTGGGGATCGCTACCGCTTGCACGACCTGTTGCGCCTGTATGGGCGCGCACGGAATCGCGACACGGACGACGAGGCGGTTTCGGTGGCTGCTGCCGCCCGGTTGCGCGGGTGGCTCCTGGATACGGTCGCCGCTGCCGCGCAGGTCGCCACTGGAGAGGAGGAGGCCCGGGAAGGCAGCGACTCGACGGCGTCGCCTGAACACTTCCGTACCCGTGAGCAGGCCCTGGAGTGGCTGCGTGCAGAGAGCGACAACTGGCTCGCGGCGCTGCGGCAGGAAACCGAGCAGCAGGATCCCGGACGGGTGGTCGTGATCGCGTTCGCCGTCGAGGGCGTGTGCAACTCCTGGATTTCCTGGGGGCACTGGTCGGAGGTGTTTGCCCTCGGCGCCCGTTCAGCCGAGGCGACGGGCGATCTCGATGCCCAGGCCGGATGCCTGAGCATGCTTGCCTGGGTGCGCTGGCAGTGCCACCGCCGACACGAGGAAGCGCTCGAGGCCGCCATCTCCGCGCTGGCCATCGCGTCCGCGTGCGGTTCCCTCGGCCGGCAGGCGGAGGCATACATGTATCTGGGCTGGCTGCGCGATGTCGTGAACGATGTGGTGCCCGCCGTCGAGGACATCGCGCAGGCCATGGATCTCTTCTTGCGTGCGGGCGACACTCGCCGGTATCTCCAAGCGGCGAATATGAACATCACAGTGCTGCGCAAGGCCGGCCGCGGGCAGGAGGCGATCGAGACGCACCACGCGGTGATGGGCTCACTGGCGCAACTGCCGGGCGGGGTACATGACCCGCGCTACGCCGTCACTGTCCGCATCTCCCGATACCACGTCGCTTTCGTCTACCTGAATGAGAGCCGGTGGGAAGAGGCGGCCGCAGTACTGGCCGGGCTGGAACAAACGTACGCGAACAGCGGATTCCACCTCGCGACGACCAAGATCCACCTGTACCGGGGCCACTGCCTGGCCCATCTCGGCCGGGCAGCGGAGGCGGAAGGCGACTACCGGGCCGTGCTGGGGCTGGGCGATTCCGCTCCGCTTGAACTTCGGGAGGAGGCGCGGGCGGGTCTGGCCGGACTCAGTACGGGCGCTCTGCCCTCCCGCACTGCTTTCGAGTAGGGCGCCTGGGCGAAGGAGCGGACAGGCAGTTCCAAACCGCCTGGTGTCTGCCTGGTTACCGCAGTGGCGGCTTGGTTGGCTGGGATTCGGCGGAAGGAGCCGGACGCAGGGCGATCTGCGGTCGGCTCCTTCCGCACTTCCCGCCCGACTTCCCACTCCGTTCCCAGGAGACAAGGAGCACGCACTTGAGCCTTTTGCTGCCTGCCGCCCCCGTCCACGATGAGGAAGGTCTCGCCCGCTGGGGCTCGCGGTGGGGCGACGCCGCGATGCCGGTGTCCGTCACGACCGCCGACGGCAGGGCCCCGGACGGGGACGTCGTCATACACCGGCTGGGGGCCGTGACCGTCTCCGCCGTCGTGTCGGGCGCGCAGCGCGTGACCCGAGTCCCGGTGCGGAGGTCGGGCGCGGACGAGCCGGACCTCGTGCTCCTGTTGCACCCGCACGGCTCGGCAACGTACCGGCGACGTGACGCCGATGTCCTGGCCGGGCCGAGTGTGCTCCTGATGCACGACAGCGCGCAGTGGTGCTCCCTGTCGTACGCGGGCCCCTTCACCGCTGTTGTGCTGCGGGTGCCCGCGCGGGCGGTCGGTCTTTCCGCGGAGCAGTTGGGCTCGGTAGCCGGCACGGCCCTGCCCACGACGGCCGGGACAGCTGCGCTGCTCGCGTCGCTTCTCCCGGCAGTCACCTCCCCCGCGGGCTGGGCACCCCGCGTCGGCGAACGGCTGGGGGCCGCGCTCGTGGACCTGGTGACGCTCCTCGTACTGGAGCACAGCGCGCCGGATCCGGGGACGGTGCAGAACGGTCCGCGCGGAGAGCTGGTGCGCAGGGTCAGGGCGTACATCGACGGGCACTACCGGGACCCTTCGCTCTCGCCGGAGTCCATAGCCAGGGCCCATCACATCTCGTTGCGGTACCTCCACCGGGTCTTCGAGGCGGAAGAGTCGACCGTGGGCCGGCTCATCCAGCGGCGTCGGCTCGAGGAGAGCGCACGCGAACTGGCCAGGCCCGGGCGCCGGGCCGTGACCGTGGCCGCCGTCGCCCAGCTGTGCGGCTTCACCAACGCGGCCCACTTCAGCCGCACCTTCCGCCAGCTGCACGGATGTTCACCGCTCGAATGGCGGTCGCGCGCCTTCGCCGCGAGCGGCGTGCCGGACGAGGCGGGGCGTTTCCTACGACGGCCGACGGCCGGGCGCTGAGCGGCAAGGCCCCGTACACCGAGCGGCTCCCCGGCCCGCTCCCCCGCTCCTAGCCTCGCACCGGCGCGGTACCCGCCGCGCCGCAGGCTTCGAGTGAGGAACACCATGCAGTTCGGCATCTTCAGCGTCGGCGACGTCACCGCCGACCCCGTCACGGGACGGCCGCCCACCGAGGGGGAACGGCTCAAGGCCATTGTGGCCATCGCGCTCAAGGCGGAGGAGGTGGGTCTCGACGTCTTCGCTCTCGGGGAGCACCACAACCCGCCGTTCGTCCCGTCGTCACCCACCACTGTGCTCGGCTGGATCGCTGCCCGCACCGAGCGCATCGTCCTGTCCACGGCGACGACGCTCATCACGACGAATGACCCGGTGAAGATCGCCGAGGACTACGCGATGCTCCAGCACCTCACGGAGGGTCGGACCGACCTCGTGCTGGGCCGGGGCAACACCGGCCCGGTGTTTCCGTGGTTCGGCAAGGACATCCGGGACGGGATTCCGCTCGCCGTGGAGAACTACGCACTGTTGCGGCGGCTCTGGGACGAGGAGAGCGTCGACTGGGAGGGCCGCTTCCGCACACCGCTGCAGGGATTCACCTCCACTCCGCGCCCGCTCGACGGCGTGCCGCCCTTCGTGTGGCACGGCGCCATCCGCAGCCCCGAGATCGCCGAGCAGGCGGCCTTCTACGGGGACGGCTTCTTCGCCCACAACATCTTCTGGCCGGCGCGCCACTACCAGCGGCTCATCCGCCTCTATCGCAGACGGTTCGCCCACCACGGCCACGGTACGGAGGAGCAGGCGATCGTGGGGCTGGGCGGGCAGGTCTTCATGCGCAAGAACTCCCAGGACGCCATGCGGGAGTTCCGGCCGTACGTCGACAACGCGCCTGTCTACGGGCACGGGGCGTCGCTGGAAGAGTTCACCGAGCAGACCCCGCTCACCGTCGGATCGCCGCAGCAGGTCATCGAGCGGACGCTGCGCTTCCGTGAGGACTTCGGTGACTACCAGCGGCAGCTGTTCCTCATGGACCACGCCGGGCTGCCGCTCAAGACGGTCCTCGAACAGCTCGACATCCTGGGCGAGGAGGTGGTTCCGGTGCTGCGCCGTGAGTTGGCGGCTGCCCGGCCCACCGGCGTCGCCGAGGCTCCCACGCACGCGGCGCGCGTGCGTGACCTGGCGGGGATCGCCCGATGAGCCGCCCCGTGCGGCGCGTCGTGGTCGTGGCGGGCGGGCTCGGCGTCCCTTCGGCGACGGCTCTGCTCGCGTCCCGGCTCGGCGAGGCGACGCGCAACGCCTGCGCGGAGGTGGGGGTCGAGTGCGTCACCGAGGAGGTCTCGTTGCGTCCGCTCGCCCGTGACATCGCCTCCGCTCTCGTCACTGGTTTCCCGCCGCCCGCCCTCGAAGAGGCGCTGGAGCGCGTACGTGCGAGCGACGCGCTCATCGCGGTGTCGCCGGTCTTCGCGGCATCGTTCTCGGGGCTCTTCAAGTCGTTCGTGGACCTGTGGGACCCGGACGGTTTCACCGGTCGGCCGGTCCTCGTCGCCGCGACGGGCGGAACGAGTCGGCACTCGCTCGTCCTGGACCACGCCCTGCGGCCTCTCTTCGCGTATCTGCGTGCCGCGGTCGTTCCCACTGGTGTCTTCGCGGCTACCGCCGACTGGGGTGCGGGCGCCGAGGAGGCCGATGCCGCGCTGCCCCGCCGCATCGAGCGTGCGGCGGCCGAACTCGCCACCGCCCTTGCCGTGCGCGGGGCTTCGGCGGTGTCCGGTTTCGCCGAGCAGGAAGAGGAGGGCATCCGTGCGTTCGCGGCGCAATTGCGCAGCCCCCACGCGAACTCGGCGGGGTAGCCGCCGGGCTCGGGGGGGGGCCTGTGCCGTCGTACGTGGACGGAGCGGACATGAACGGCGTCGTACACGTACTGACCGCGGACGTCGTCGGGCCGCACGCTCATCTGGCACGGTTCACCGTCCATCTGCGGCATCTTCCGCACGACCCGCTCGCCGTCCACTGCGACTTCCTGTCACCCGACGGTCGACCGGCGGTGACCTGGGTCTTCGCGCGGGCTCTGCTGGAGGAGGGTGTGCACGGCCTGGCCGGTGAGGGCGACGTACGCGTACGTGCGGCAGGTACTCATACGGAACTGGTCCTGCGGTCGCCCTCAGGCAGGTGCGTCCTGTACCTCCGTACCGCCGCTGTGCTCACCTATCTCGCCCGCACCGACACCTGGCCGCCGGCGGTCGCGGAGTGCGTCGCGCGAGCGGTCGACGAACTGCTCGCGGGCCTCACGACGGCCGGCTGACGTCTCCGTCCCGGGGCCGCAGGTGTGCAGGCAGGGCACAGGAAGCGGGCCTTCACAGTCAACTGCCTTTTCTCCGAAAGCCGTAGGTTCGCCATGCCGAGCGCGGCACCGGTCGGTGTCCGGCTGCTCCTACCTCATCCCGCTTATCTCACCCAAGGAATCACCATGTTCGATCCCAGCTCCGTCCAGGCCGCCCCGAGTCCGGACCTGCTGACAGCCGACAGCGCGATGATGCTCTTCGTCGACCACCAGCCGCAGATGTTCTTCGGCGCGGCGAGCGCCGACCGTGCAGGCGTCATCAACGCCACGGTCGGTCTCGCGAAGTCCGCGCGCGTCTTCGACGTGCCGGTGGTGCTGTCCACGGTGGCCGCCGAGTCCTTCTCCGGCCCGATCCTGCCGCAGCTCCTGGATGTCTTCCCCAAGCACGAGGTCATCGACCGCACCTCGATGAACGCGTGGGAAGACGCCGCGCTCGTCGAGGCGGTCAAGGTCACCGGACGCCGCAAGATCATCCTGTCCGGCCTCTGGACCGAGGTCTGCCTCGTCCTGCCCGCCCTGTCCGCGCTCGGTCAGGGCTACGAGGTGTACGTCGTCGCCGACGCATCCGCGGGCGTCACCGCGGAGTCGCACGAGCACGCTATGCAGCGCATGACGGCTGCGGGCGCCGTGCCCGTCACCTGGCTCCAGGTGCTCCTCGAACTCCAGCGCGACTGGGCGCGCGGCGAGACCTACGCCGCGACGCTCGATGTCGTGAAGGAGCACGGTGGCGCGTACGGCATGGGCGTCGTCTACGCCCAGTCGATGATCAGCCCGCACGCGGCCGGCTGATCCCCCCCTGGTGCCGGCGCCCATGTGGTGCCGGGCACCCGTCATTCCCATCCCGCCTTCCCGAAGGAACCCACCATGTCTTTCCTCACCGTCGGCCATGAAAACAGCACCCCCATCGACCTCTTCTACGAGGACCACGGCAGCGGCCGGCCCGTCGTCCTCATCCACGGCTACCCGCTGGACGGCCACTCCTGGGAGAAGCAGCTTCCCGTCCTGCTCGACGCCGGCTACCGCGTCATCACGTACGACCGGCGGGGCTTCGGGCAGTCGTCGCAGCCCACGACCGGCTACGACTACGACACCTTCGCCGACGACCTGCACGCGATCATGGAGCGGCTCGACCTGCGGGACGCGGTCCTCGTGGGCTTCTCGATGGGCACGGGCGAGGTCGGCCGCTACCTCGGCAGGTACGGGTCCGGGCGCGTTGCCAAGGCGGTGTTCCTCGCGGGCCTCGAACCCTTCCTGCTGAAAACGGACGACAACCCGTACGGCGTCGACGGCGCCGTCTTCGACGGCATCCTGGACGCCGTGACCCGCGACCGCTACGCCTACTTCGAGGACTTCTACCGGGACTTCTACAACCTGGACGAGAATCTCGGAATCCGCATCAGCGAAGCCGTCGTGCGCGCCAACTGGGCGACGGCGGCGGGCTCCTCCGCGTACGCCTCACGCGCGGCCGTCCCGACGTGGCTCACCGATTTCCGCGACGACATCCCGAAGATCGACGTGCCGGCCCTGATCGTGCACGGCAGCGGTGACCGCATCCTGCCGATCGGCGCGACCGCCGAGCGCTTCCACGCGGCGCTGCCCGCCGCCGAGTACGTCGTGATCGACGGCGCCCCGCACGGTCTGCTGTGGACGCACGCGGAGGAGGTCAACGAGGCGCTGCTGGCATTCCTGAAGCGGTAACTCCCTTCTTCTAAGGCTCCCGGGTGCCGGGGCGGTGACGAACGACGTCACCACCCCGGCACCTTCGTGCGTCCGGGCGTGGGGAGCCACCGTTGCGTCGCCGACTCACGGTACGTGGGTGTCCCAGGAGGCCGCGCGGGCGCAGCGAAACGCCCCGCGTCCGGGAGACCGGGCGCGGGGCGGGTGGTGGGGGGGGATCAGCGGGCCCGGAGGTTGCCGGGAGCGGAGGCGTCCTTCGCCGCCTCGGCCGCGAGGAACCACGCCTGCCGCTCGCCCGTGCGGACGATCGAGGACACGAGCAGGTCCTCGGTGCCGGGGTCGCCGAGGGCGCCGATCCGGGTGGCGGCCTCGCGGACGTCCACGAGGATGCCTTCGTGTGTCGTGAGCAGCCGGTGCAGGAGATCCGGCACGTCCTCGGTCCCGTCGGGGAAGCGGGGCACGGAGGTCAGTTCGGCGGCGTGCCGGGGATCGGCGACGGCGACCCCGCCGAGGATCTGCACCCGTTCCGCCAGCTCGTCGACGAGCGCCTGCTGTTCGCCGGCGTGCCGGTCGAAGAGGAGGTGCAGCGAGTGGAAAAGGCCTCCGCGCACCTGCCAGTGACTCTTCTTGTAGAGGGCGTACAGCATGTGGGTGTCGGCGAGTACGCGGTTGAGGCGCTGGGCCGCGTACCGCCGGGTGTCGGCTGTGAGGCCTAGCGGCACGGGGCGCACCGTCCCGAATTCCTGGAGTACGGCGGGGCGGGAGGTCTGCTGGGTTGTCATGAGGCGTTCCTCGGGGTGGTCGCGGGTGAGGGTGTGCGGTGCAGGAGCAGACGGGTCAGCAGGCCGCTGGCGAGCCCGAGTGCAAGGCAGCCGGTGCTCAGCCAGGCGGGCCAGGGGGTGATGTCGAGCCGGGAGTCCAGTGACCAGGCACCGGGGCCGGCCAGGACGAGTGCGGCCGGGACCGCGATGAGGAGCAGGGGGTATTCGTAGCCGTCGTTCTGCACCCACAGGCCATGCGGGCGTTTGACGGTGAGGGCGACGGTCATGACGCCCATCACGCCGGCGCCGGCGAGCGGGGTGAGGGCTCCGGCGGCGAGCAGCAGTCCGGCGCCCACCTGGGTGCCTCCGGCGGCGAGAGCGGTGAGCCGCCCGCCGCGGAATCCGTCCTGCCGGAACTCCTCGACGCCGCCCGCGAGGCCCTTGCCACCGAGCCGGAAACTGATCTTCTGCACTCCGTGGCCGGCCACGAGCAGTCCCGTGACGAGCCGGAGCAGCAACAGCGCGCTGTCCACGCGTGTTTCTCCTTGTGGTGAGGTCGGTCAGAGCACATAGCAGGGGTCGAAGACCCGTGGCGCGGTGCCCTCGGGAGCGAAGCCGCGCGCCACCCGCCACTGCCGGTGCTGTTCGGAGGCGCCGACCGCCTCGGCGATCCGGTCGGCCTGCCGCGCTCCGATGAGACCTGGCGGCGGTGTGGCCTGGTAGCCGCCGAAGTGGGCGACGGGACTCCAGGCCGGGGCGAGCGGCGGCAGCGCCTCATCGACGCCCTCGTGCTCGGCCGCCGCGTACACGATCCGGCCGCCCACGACGGTCAGTACGGACTCGATGTGCGGGATGTCGTCCTGGTGGACGGAGAAGTAGTCGTGGCTCAGCAGGGTGAAGTCGGCGTAGCGGCCGACGCCCAGGGTGCCCTTAACGTTCGCCTCGCCCGTGATCCGGGCTCCGCCGATGGTGTACAGCTCCAGGGCGCGTTCGCGGCTCAGCAGCCGCTCCGGCGGGTAGAGGCATAGGTCCCCGACCGTGCGCCCGGTGACGAGCCAGTGCAGCGCGACCCATGGGTTGTACGAGGAGACACGCGTCGCGTCGGTCCCGGCGGCCACGGTCAGACCGGCCTCCAGCATCTCGCTGACCGGTGGGGTGCGGGCGGCGGCCTGTGCTCCGTACCGTTCGGCGAAGACCCGGCCCTGGAACGACATCCGGTTCTGCACGCCGATGGCCCCGCCCAGCGCGGCGATCCGCTCCAGGCTGCCGGAGGAGACGGTCTCGGCATGGTCGAAGAGCCAGCGGCCCTGCCCGGGGAACAGCCCGTCGGCGGCGAGCTTCTCGAAGACGGCGAGGTCCCGGCGGATCGTCTCGTCGTACGTGGCGTGGAGACGAAAGCCCCAGCCGTGTTCGAGGAGCAGCCGGACGGCCTTCTCGAACTCGCTCTCGTAGCCGGGGGCGAGGCCGGGACGGGGTTCGGCGAAGTTCTCGAAGTCGGCGGCGGCCCAGATCAGGTTCTCGCCGGCCCCGTTGAGCCGTAGCCAGGCGTCGCCCTCGTCAGGCTTCACCATGTCCGTCCAGCGGGCCAGGTCCGCCAGTTCCTGCCCGGCGGTCTGGGGGAAGAGGTGGTAGGCGATGCGCAGGGACAGCTCTCCGGCGCGGGCGAGGTCGGTGACGGCGGCGTAGTTATCGGGGAAGTTCTGGAAGCCGCCTGCCGCGTCGACCGCCGAGGTGAGCCCGAAGCGGTTGAGTTCGCGCAGGAAGTGCCGTGTGGACAGGCGCTGCTCCTCGGGGCCGAGGCCGGGGGCGCGGGCGAGCGTCGAGTAGAGGACGAGGGCGCTGGGAGCGGCCAGGAGGAGGCCAGTGGGCTCGCCGTCGCGGCCCCGGACGATCTGGCCGCCGGCGGGGTCGGGGGTGTCGCGGGTGAGTCCGGCCGCGCGGACGGCGGCCCGGTTGAGCAGCGCGGACTGGTAGAGGTGCAGCACGAAGACGGGTGTGTCGGGGGCGGCCGCGGTCAGTTCGGCGACGGTCGGCATGCGGCGTTCGGCGAACTGGTCGGCGGTCCAGCCGCCCACGACACGGATCCACTGGCCCTTCGGCGTACGCCCGGCCTGTTCACGCAGCATGGCCAGGGCCTGTCGCAGCGAGGGCACACCGTCCCAGCGCAGTTCGAGTACGTAGTTGAGTCCGCCGCGGATCACGTGCAGATGGGAATCGTTGAGGCCGGGCACTACACGGCGCCCGAGGGCGTCCACGACGCGGGTGCCTGGGCCGGTCACAGCGGCGACGTCGGTCTCGTCACCGACCGCGAGGATCACGCCGTCGCGTACGGCGAGGGCCGAAGCAGCGGGCCGGGCCGGGTCACCGGTCCACACCTTGGCGTTACGGACGACGAGGTCGGCGCCGGCCGCTGGGGCGAGGCCCGGCTGCGGAGTGAACCCGCCGACGGGCATGGGGGTGCTGCTGGTCATGGAAAGAGGCTCCAGTGGGTTGTGGAAGGGGCACGGCGGCAGGAACGCGACGCCTGCCCGAACGTAGGGGCTGCGTCGGTCCTCAGAGAGTGCGGCGCACGCCTGCGTGACGTTCGAGGTTGCGCAGCTGCACACTCAGGTCGCCCTCGACGGCGTGGTGCGCCGGGCCGCTGCGACCCAGGGGCAGCACCTCCTCGCCCCGCATGTCCTCCAGCATCAGCGCGAACGCGGCATAGAGGGCGACGGCCGCGAGAAGCAGACCGAGAGCTCCGGAGAGGACGGTGAGCGCGTGCGCGCCGCTCAGCCCGGCAGCGGCGGCCACACCGAAGCGGGGCACGGCCACGCACAGCACGAACCACAGCGCGCGTTTGGCGCGGGCGACGGACGCCATGAGCAGCGCGAAGAGCGTGAAGCACAGATTGAGCACGCCGAGGACGCGCGGTCCGTGCTCCGGGTGCAGGGCGAGGACGAGGGCGTTGGCGAGCCACATACCGGAGAAACACGCCATGAGCGTCGCCGCCAGGACGTCACGTGCTCCGAAGGCGAGTACAGCGACCAGAAGTTGCAGGACGAACGCGGGCAGGATCGTGAAGGCCACGGCCCGGCCCGCGTCCTCGCCGAGGATTCCGAGCTGATAGGTCCCTGCGACGACGGAGGCGATACCGACGGCGTAGAAGCCGAGGGGCATCGGGGAAGCGATGGGCCGCAGGTTGATGCGGGTCATCGCGCGCAGATCGGGTTCGAAGCGTCGGGCGGGTGAAGGTGTGGTCATGATGATCACCTGTCGGAGAAGACTGCCGCCCCATCAGGGCAGCACGGCGGGGCGGGACCGGCCGGTGTCGCATGGAGGCCGGTCCCGCCTGGGGCAGGGTTCGATACCGCGGGGTGACGCGGAGATCAGCGCGGCGACAGGGCCGAACGCAGTGTGGCGACGGCGAGGGAGATCGCGGACTCGGCGGCCTGTGTTCCGCGCAGCGCGTTGAGCATGACGAAGTCGTGGATCACGCCCTGGTACCGCACGGCGGTCACCGGCACCCCGGCGGCGCGCAGCTTCGCGGCGTACGCCTCCCCCTCGTCGCGCAGCACGTCCGCCTCCGCGGTGATGACGAGCGCCGGCGGAAGGCCGGTCAGCTGGTCGGTCGTGGCGCGCAGCGGGGATGCGGTGATGCGGGCGCGGTCGCTCTCCTCGGTCGTGTATTGGTCCCAGAACCAGCGCATGCCGTCACGGCGCAGGAAGTAGCCCTCGGCGAACTGCTCGTAGGAGGCAGTGTCGAAGGAGGCGTCGGTGACCGGATAGAACAGCACCTGCTGGCGCAGAGCGAGGCCGCCGCGCTCCTTGGCCATGAGGGTGAGCGCCGCGCTCATGTTGCCGCCCACCGAGTCACCCACGACGGCGATCCGTTCGCCGTCCAAGCCGTACAGGGCGCCGTCGGTGACGATCCAGCGCGCCACGGCCCAGTTCTGCTCGATCGCGACGGGATAACGTGCCTCGGGCGAGAGCGCGTACTCGGGAAAGACAACGGCCGCGCCGGTTCCGTCGGCGAGCTCGCACACCAGCCGGTCGTGGGTGTGCGCGTTACCGAAGACCCAGCCGGCACCATGGATGTAGAGGATCACCGGGAGCGGCCCCGTGGACCCGGCAGGCCGCACGATACGTACGCGCACGTCGCCGGCATCGGACGGGACGGTCGCCCACTCCTCGTCTACCTCTGGCAGCTCCACGGAGCCGGACTGCGCCTCGTCCACGGCGGCACGCCCCTCGGCAGGGGCGAGGTCGAAGAGGTAGGGGGGCTGCTCGGTCGCCTCGGCGAACGCAGCGGCGGCCGATTCCAGGACAGGTGAGGGCGGAGCGGGAAAGGATTGCATGAATGGTCTTCTTCCAGCACTCAGAGGGGTACGTCGGAGCAGAAGGTGCTGCTCCGAAGAGCACGCTAGGCACGACCAACAGCGAGTCCCCCCGCTGCGCGCACCACTCCTTGCTCCGCAGCGCACAGCGCTTCGTCAGCGTCAGCGCCGCTCGAGGACTTCCGACCACAAGCCGAGGCAGCAACCGCAGAACGAGCGGGCAGCCGGCGGGCCTCCTTCCTCGCCCCCACACCAGAGGACACGCACGCGCCTGCGCTACTCAACGCACCGCATTGACCGCCCTCAGGGACTCGGGACTACTTTCACGCTCCGCCGGTGAGCGTCAGCAAGCCTGTCGCTGCTTGGTGAGAGCTGCTCGCTCACTGCGGCCCGCCGGTCGCTGACCTCACTCACCCGATCGTCTCCCTGCTCCCGGTCCCACTTGGGCAACTCGCTGACCCGTGCATTAACGGGCTTGGGTCAGCAATCGGCGAGACGGACACCGAGCCGGTGCCCTGCCGCACCTACCACGAGTTCGTCGGCGGGCCGCTTGACGTTACCGACTGAACCAGAGACATGCTCGCCAGCAGTGCCTGACTGATGGTCGCACTGAGCGCGTACGGGCCCGGCGGCCGCGCCTCCTACACCCCCGACCACGCCGACGGCCCGTTCATCTGGGAGGGACGCGCCCTGAGCGCAACTACTGGCCCCTAGCTTTGGCGCTGCGGAGCAGCGGCCGGAGGAGAGTGGGTCGGGGCTGCCGCCACAATCACACCTGGAGCGACAGTCGGCTGGGGCTCCGTCGTCGGAGCAAGATCCGTCGTCGCCAAAGACGGACCAGCTACGAGGGTGTTAACGGGCACAAGCGTTGTCGAACGCCGACCGCTGAAGACACCGTCCGAAGCCGTCACCATTTTTGAACGCTGACTGTTTGTCTGGGCGATAGCGGCTTCGAGTCGCGTGTCGTCACCGTCCAGCACAACCGGCTGCGGGACCCCCGGATGAAGAACCACTACAACGACTGGAAAGCCATGGCCCGCGACGGCGTCCCACTGCTGCGCATGCAAGCCGCCGCGCCAATATGCCGTCGTCGTTCTCGTCCAGCTCGACCGCGTCCGGATCGTGCAGCGTGCGCAGGCAACCCGATCCACCTACCGCACGTAACCAGCACTCCCCCACGTCTACCACGTAGTTCACCCGACATCATCTCCGCAGGTGACAACCCAAACAAACATCCCTCACACCCAAACCACCCCTAGATAAAGGGCCTGCGCTCGCATGACGAACGTCTGGTCGAGCAGCTCGCCTCCCGTGCCCTCACCAGCGGACAGCGCACCATCCACGTCCAGCGCGACGAGGACGGGCGGATCGTCGGCGCCGGCGAGAGCGACGGCGACGGCGAGGACCAGGAGCACGACGACGGCGCAGGCGCGGCTGCCGAGTCCGCGCTGTCCCCGGGACGCGGCGACGATTTCGGCGTTCCTGCGGACCCGGGTCTACCGGCCGGAGTCGCTGGTGTGGCTGGAGGGCTACCAAGCCCTGCTCCGGTGGCGCAAGGAGAACGAGATCACCGGCGTCTACGCCGTTCCCTACGACGTCGAGGTGGAAGTGGGCGTCACGAAGGATTTTCCGCTCGGCCGCTGGGTCCATCAGCAGCGGAAAGCGCTGCGGGGCGGGAAGCTGGAAGAACGGCGCAAGGTGCTGCTGGACGCGCCGGAGGCCGGAATGGTCTGGGAGCCGGGCGAGGAAGCGTGGGAGGCCAAGCTCGCCGCGCTCCGCTCCTACCGGCGCGCCACCGGGCACCTCGCACCCCGCCAGGACGCCGTCTGGGACGACCCCACCGGCACCGGGCCCGTACCCATCGGGCAGTACATGGCCAACCTCCGCCGCAAAGGCACCAAGAACGGCCTCGGGAAGGACCCCGACCGGGCTGCGGAACGGGCGGCGATCGACAAGGACTGGAACTCAGCACTTCGCGATCACCGTAGCGGCGTCGGCCGCCACCCGCTCGGGGTTGCGGGCACCGAGCGGGTTGAAGACCAGGAGCACCGGTGGGTACGGGTCGTCGCCCCATGTCCCGGGTGGGGTGGTCCAGCGGGTGCGCCACATCGGCTGCGCCTTGCCCGCGGTGTCCTTCACCTTGCGGTGGTAGAAGCGGGCGTACTTCTCCAGCTTGCCCGCGAGCTCTTCCGCGGTCTCGTGGCAGTTGTCGACCTCGATGAACAGCAGCGGGATGTTGTCCTGGGGGGCGGTGAGGACGATGTCGGCCTGGGCGCCGCCCCGGCCCGGGGTGCTCCAGGCCCCGGCCACCGGCAGGGGGACCTGAACCACCGCCACACCGACAAGCCCACCTCGGCGAAGCAAAAGACGGCCCGCACCGCCACTCACACCGCAGCCCTCGCCGACCTGCGCACCCACCGCCTCGCCGCGAACGGCAGCTCCACCAGCACCGGCGAGACCCTACGTCACGGACGGCTCCCCCTGCTCTCCGCATGTCCGGTAATCGAGGGCGATCCAGCAGTGGCCATCACCGGAGAGCAGCACAAGAGGTGAAGGAAGACTCCATTCCTCAACCAGATAACCCGAGTCCAGCAACGACGGCTGGCCGTCGTGACGGCCGATGCCCATCATGTCGTCGAGCGGAACGTGGTTCTCGCTCCACGAGGTCGGCACATCGGTCGGGAACGCGTTCCACACCTCCGCCACCGGACCCCCGTTTCGGACCCGCAAGATCTCCAGCAACGAGGCCGGCAGACGGACACCGAGCTGGCGCTCGGCATCCTGAACGACCGCGTCGGTCAGCGGCGGCTGAACCCCGTACAGGCCCTCGCCCCAGAACGTCGCCTTAACCTCATCAAACCGAGTCACGAGCGCATCCTATGGACCTCACTACCCGACTTGACGATCTATAGGAGCTTCAACGCTCCGTTCCGCCCTGACCAGCACCTTCGCGGGGTTTCGACGACCGGGCACCGAAGGGGGATCCCATCGGGCATCTGCAGGGGCCACCGCAGGTGCCGGCCGGGCCCACACCTCAAGGTCGCCAGGGTTACGGGCAGGGCGGCCGACGACGTACGGCGGCACGCTCGCGGACAGGTGGTACACGGCATCGGGGCTCCTTCACTGCACCGGACGGGGACACGGGCAGCCTGCGGGGGCACCCCTTGACCACGGTCTGACGAGTTCCGGGCAGCGCGCTGCGCCAAGGAGAAACGAGACCAGCCGGAAGCGGCGCTGTGGGCCTGGGGCAGTGTTCGGGTCAGCGCCCGCAGCGAATGAGCCAGCGTTTCCACCCCGGTCCGCCCAGCGCCCGGACCGCTGACCCAGTACCCGGGTTAGGGATGCAGGCGGCAGGTCTGCCAGCGCCGGCCGGTACGGCTGATGAACCCGAGCACCTCCAGGCGCCCGAGCAGGTATGCGACCGAGCTCGTACTCGGCAACCCGACCCGGGCACCAATCACCCTGACCGACGGGCCTTCACCGTGCTCGGCGATCCACTCCCGCACCGCGCGCAGGACGGCCTCCTGCCGCGGCGACAACCCGGCCGGGTTCACGCCGATCGCTCATCACGTCGTTGCCCAGACGCACGGGCGCGGCGGCGCAGCTCCATCCGGGCCGCCGGCACACAGCCGGGAGTGGTCGACCAGAACGGGTGCGTGTGCAGGAGGACCGACAGCCGCAGCAGGCGTCGGCGCAGCACGGTGGAGTGGCGGGGGTGCGGTACGGCCAGGGCGTTGTAGGTGGCGTTCCATGCCTGCTGCGCACGGACGAGGCTGTCAGGGAAGCGGAGGGAGTCCATCCACCGATTAGAGCATCTGTTCGATTTTTTGTGCACGTAGGTCCCTCGTCCGTGGGCGTGTACGCACACGGCTGTCCTATGACAGCGAACCTTGATCGATTGCCACTGAAGTTGGACCACTGCCCGGTTCGTGCCATCGAAGTTTGACCTGCCCGGTCAGGACGCGGCTGAGCAGTGTCAGACCCTTGCTGGATGATCTGGCCATGCTGATTGCGACCAACGAGCGCGGCCACGTGGTGAAGCGTCCGTCCAAGCCTGCTATCGGGACGATGCTGGCCAACCTGCGGCGGGGGGACGCCCACATGGTCCTGGAGCGGGTGGACGAGGAGCGGCCCGGTAGTTGGTACATCCAGGTCCTGCTTCGAGAGAACAACACCTACCAGCTGGAATACCGAGACGGCGTGGCTGAGCTGCACTACCAGACGCAGGCGATCTCCCAGGAGAAGGCCCTCGGGGCACTGCTCGGCTGGGCAGGCGCGAAGTCGGGCTGGCGGGACGGCTTCATGTGGAACAACATCGCGAAGCAGTTCGGCCCCAGCGAGCGTGAGACCCCGGAGCCGTCCGACAGCGTGGAGCCGTCGCCCGGTCCGGAACTGTCCTGACCAGGCCAGTGGCGGATCGATAGGCACTGATCATGGACGTAGGCAGCGGACCGCGTGGAACGGCCGATAGCACCCCCTTGTCCGCCCTCTGGCCGACCGCCGACACCGGGGACGTCATGGCGGTCGCAGAGCTGGGGGTGCGGCTGAGACGGGCAGGAGGTGCGCAGCGCACGCCCTCCGGAGAAGGGGTCGCCACAGCTGCGGACGCACCGGAGTGGGGTCCACGCGGTGGCCGGCCGCCGTTGTGCGGGCGCTATACGCAAGTAGAGGAGGGCAGCACCGGGTGGTCGATGTGGTGGTGCTCGATCTCCACTCCGTACTCGCCGTCCATCGCCTCCCAGACCCGGCGGCCTACGGCCTCTGCCACCGCAACCGAACTTTTCCGGACTAAGAAATGGCGGTCACTGCGATGTCCCGATGCGCTCATCCGGGGTGATGATCACGGTCGGGTAGGTTCTGGCCATGATTGATGACTGGCGGATGGATCGGATCGGGTGTGCCCTGCGAGGCGAGAACCCCACGGTTCTGCGGCGCTTGAGCGCGGGATTCGCAGTGATCGGCGATGTGCAGTTCCTGCCGGGCTACTCGGTGCTCCTGGTGGATGATCCTGAGGTCGAGAGGCTGTCGGACCTGCCCAGGGGCAAGCGGCTGGCTTTCCTGTCCGACATGGACCAACTCGGGGAAGCGGTCGAGCGGGCATCGCGTCACCTGGATGCGGCTTTCCGGCGGGTCAATCTGGAGATCCTGGGGAACACCGATGGGTTCCTGCATGCGCACGTATGGCCCCGGTTCGAGTGGGAGCCGACCGACTTGGTGCGAATGCCGGTGTGGCTCTATCCCCGCGAGAGGTGGACCGACCAGCAGTACGCACTCGGACCGCAGCACGACCTGCTGCGCAAGGCGATCGGGGACGAGCTCGACCGCCTTCGTCAGGCGAACTAACAGAAGGCACATCATGAGGCGGCCGTCTTCAGCACGCGGGGGAGATGGGCGTGCATGTGCTCGATCGTGGTTTCCCGGCCCAGGTCGCCGATGCGTTGGCCAATGATTTGGACCAAACCGCAGGCCCTGTGACGGCCGCCGGCGCATCCGACGGCGATGCTGCGGGGGCCCGCGAGCAGCATCGCGTACGACACCAGGTTGTCGATCAGTTCGAGGGCCCCGGGAGTGTTGAGGACGATGTCTTGGACGCGGGGGTGGAAGCCGTCGAGGTCGAGGATGTCGCGTGCGGCTGCCGGGTCGCGGAGCCGATCGCGAACGTCTTCGACGCGGTCAGCGGCTGGCGGGATCGGCCTGCCTGTCGGGTCCGTCGGCAGCTTCGGGCATCGCGGCCTGCTGGTGGGCACGGACGGCTGCGGACCGCTGTGCCGGTGTGAGGGCGGTGTCCCGGCCGGGGTGGTCGACGGCGTGGGGAGCAGACGCCGTTGCGCCCTCGAGGTCGCGGTGATCGGCGGGTGTGAAGACGGTCAAGGTCGTGGTCGCCGCCTCGGTGGCGGTGTCCGCTCGGATGCGGGCGTCGCGGATCGCGTTCTGCACGGCGAGGCTCGCGAGTCGGGCGCGCTCGTAGCGGCTGGACTCACGAGGCGATGCGCCTTGGGCGGGGGCGGCCCACCACCGGTGCGGCAGGGGGAAGTCGGCGGTGTAGGTCATCCGGTCCGGTGTCGGCGCCCCACGGCCGGGCTTGGTGACCGTGTGGCGGCGGGAGTGGCGGAGCAGGGCCCGGTCGGCGATGGAGTCGTCCAGGCCGGGGGTGAACTCGCGGCCGCGCAGCGTCTCCAGCAGGTGCCGGCGCGCTTCGGCCAGGATGTGGCGCCGGGAGAACTTCTCGCGGACGGTGAAAACGATCGCGGCGACGTCGACGGCGGCGAGCGCCACGTCCACGGCGGGATCCACCCGCGCCCGGATCGCCGCCCCCGCTGCCCGGAAGGAGACCGCCGGCCGCCTGACGGGCAACGAGCGGCTGACGGCCGAGGGTCGCGCCGAGCAGGCCAAGGGCGACGCCCACCAGGCCAAGGAGAAGATCAAGGACACCTTCAAGCACTGAGACTCCGCCTCACACGACGGGTCCGGGACCGCAGTAGCGGTCCCGGACCCGTCTCGTGTGCCCGCCCGCCGGGGTGCCGGTCAGGCGGCGGCAGGCGCGGGACGGCGCAGTTCTGCCTGGCCGAAGAGGAGGGCGTAGCCGCCCGGAAGCCGGCGCAGGATCCGGGCGAGGAGGTCGGGGCCGGCCAGGCGGGTGACGACGGCGAGGACGGCGCCGGTGTCCCAGCGGGTGGTGGCCGGGGTGGCACCGGTGCGGGCTGCCAGGTCCTTGACGAAGCCCCAGCCGGTGAGGTGTTCGGTGTCGGGGATCTGGGCGGTCAGGGTGAGGGCGGCTTCGACGGGCAGCACCTGGGCGAGGTAGACGCGTTCGTCGCCGGTGAGCTGGCGGCCGAGAGCGGACAGGACCTGGTGGACGGCTTCAGCGGCGCGTTCACGGGTGGGGTAGGCGCCCTCGTAGCGCACGCGTTCCAGCATCTGGTCGAACGTCATGGCCGTCTGGGAGGCGTTCGTTCGAGGCTGGTCGTACACGGTTGTGGCTGCCTTTCTGTGCAGAGGGAGCCGGTCTGGGCCGGTGGCGGTCAGACCGGTTGGGGGTGGCCGAAGAGGAGGTCGTATCCGGGCGGGAGCTGGAGGAGGACCTCGCGGATGAGGACATCGCCCGCGGCGGCGGCCGCGGTGGACAGGACCGCGCCGATGTCCCACAGGGCGGTCTCCTCGGTGGCGCCCTCGATCCAGGCCGCGGTCGCCCGCACGAACCGTTCGGGGGAAAGCGGTTCGGCAGCCTGCAGCGGGTTCAGGAGGATCAGGGCGTACGTCTCGGGGAGCCGGGCGGCGAGCTCGGCCCGGACCGTGCCGACCAGGTGGGCACCAAGCAGCGCCAGGACGACACGGGCAACGCGGTCGGCTTCCTCAGCGGTTTCGTACTCGCCGCGTTCCTGGACGTGGGCCAGGAACGGCTCCCTGCGCATCGACATCGACATCACCTCCGGAAAGAGGGGTGAAGAAGATCAGGATGGTGGCGGAGGGCGGGTGCCGGAGGGGGGTCGGCTCTCCCCCGCCCTCCGCTGGCTGCTGGTGCGCAGACCTCAGGCGGAGATCTGCTTGGGGCCGGCGTCGGCGCGGATGCTGATCTTGCGGGGCTTGGCGCGCTCGGCGATCGGGATCCGCAGGGTCAGGACACCCGCGTCGTAGTCCGCCTCGATGTGCTCGGTGTCCAGGGTGTCGGCCAGCATGATCTGGCGGGAGAAGACACCCAGCGGCCGCTCGGAGAGCTCCATCTTCACGGAGTCGGCCTTGGCGGCCGGGCGGCGCTCCGCCTTCACGGTCAGCATGTTCCGCTCGACGTCGATGTCGATCGCCTCGGTGCTCACACCGGGCAGGTCGAACGCGATCACGTACGCGTCTCCGTCGCGGTAGGCGTCCATCGGCATGACCGACGGCTTCGACCACGTACCGGACGTACCCGACAGCTGCTGGACGATCCGGTCCATCTCGCGGAACGGGTCGGTGCGCATCAACATCGCGAAACACCTCCAGTTGGTTCAGGCAGAAACTGCCAATGCGCTTCAACGTGCCACCGTTGTAACATGTCATCCAAACGACGACAAGCGCAGAGTCATCTGGAGGATGACGCGATACGGAGAGCTCCATGAACGAAGCCCCTACACCGGCCGCGCCGGTCTCCTTTCTCGCCGCCTCCGCGGCGCTGGAAGCGATCAACCAGTCCTTGAAAGACGCACAGCGATCCGCCGCCCGGAGACCGAACGCGGAGCCACCTCCGGCTGACGCGGGCCCGCGCCCGGCCCTGGCGGCCCTGCTGACGTTGCGCGAGGTCCGCGAACAGCTCGCCGGCTGGGAGAGCGGACTGATCGAAACCGCCCGCGGGCAGGGAGCAAGCTGGGCCGACCTCGCAGGCCCCCTCGGTGTCGCCAGCCGCCAGGCCGCGGAGCGCCGCTACCTGCGACTGCGCCCCGGCACGCCTGGATCCACCGGTGAGGAGCGTGTCCAGGCCACCCGTAATTCGCGTGCCGCGGACCGCACCGTCACCGCATGGGCCCGCGACAACGCAGCGGACCTGCGCCGCCTCGCCGGACAGATCACCGCCCTCACCGACCTGCCCGAGAATGCCCAGGACGCGGTCGGCGAGCTGAACCTGGCACTCGCCGATAACGACCCTGCCCGCCTCGTCCGCCCGCTGACCGCCGCGCGCGCGTACCTACGGCCCGAAGACGCCGGCCTCGCCGAACGCATCGACACCTTCACGCGGCACACCGAACAGCTCCGCCAGGACACACACGACCAACGCAGCACATGAGCCTGGGACACCCGAGAACGCCGCTTCATGCGGCGAAGCTCTTTCGCCTGGTGGAAGGGCGCCCACGAACGGTTGCGGACGCCGACCTCGCCGGCGTATGACGACCCGATGCGCACCCGCCCCGCCGTCCCATGATCCCGCCCAGAGCAGATGGCCTGGGCGGTTTCCTGACGCGCGGGGACATGGTCCACCTGGCAGCGGTCACGGTCGCACCGTCTGCTCCAGCGCTCCGAGCGGAATGCCGGAACAGACGGTTCCTCTGTGCAGGGCTGCTTCTGTGATTACAGGGTGCGGGTCAGGTGGTCGGTGAGGAGCCGGGTGAAGCGGGCCGGGTCGGGCAGGTCTCCTCCTTCGGCGAGCAGCGCGCTGCCGTAGATCAGCTCGGCGATCTCCGTCAGAGCGGGGGCCTCGGCGTCTGCGTGGTGTGCGGTGCGAAGTGCGGTGATCAGGGGGTGTGTGGGGTTGAGTTCCAGGATCCTTTTGACGGTGGGCATCTGCCGGCCCATGGCCCGGTACATCTTTTCCAGGGTGGGTGTGACGTCGTGGGCGTCACCGACGATGCAGGCTGCCGAGGTGGTCAGGCGTGATGACAGGCGTACCTGCTTGACGTGGTCGGACAGGGTAGTGGTCAGCCAGGGCAGAAGGGCGGCGAAGTCCTGCTCGCGCTGGGCCTTGTCCGTGTCGGTTTCCGTTTCGCCGTCGGCGGACTCGTCGAGGTCGACCTGGCCCTTGGCGATGGACTGCAGGCGATGGCCGTCGAAGGCGGGGACCTGGTCGACCCATACCTCGTCGACGGGGTCGGTGAGGATGAGCACCTCGTAGCCCTTGGCGGCGAAGGCTTCCATGTGCGGGGAGTTCTCCACCATGGCCCGGGTCTCGCCGGTCAGGTAGTAGATGGTGTCCTGGCCGTCCTTCATGCGCTCGACGTACTCGCGCAGTGTGGTGGTCTTCTCCGGGTCGTGGGTGGAGGCGGCCGACACCAGCTCCAGCAGGGCTTCGGTGTTGTCCGGGTCCTCGAGCAGGCCCTCCTTCAGTGCCCGGCCGAACTGGGCCCATACCTTCGTGTAGCGCTCGGTGTCCTTGGCCTGCATGTCCTTGAGTGCGCCGAGGACCTTCTTGACCAGGCGTCGGCGCACGCCCTGGATCTGGCGGTCGTGCTGGAGGAGCTCGCGCGAGACGTTCAGCGACAGGTCGTGGGCGTCCACGACACCCTTGACGAAGCGCAGGTAGTTGGGCATGAGCGCTTCGCAGTCGTCCATGATGAACACCCGCTTGACGTACAGCTGCACGCCGGACTTGGACTCGCGGGAGTACAGGTCGAAGGGGGCCTGTTCGGGGATGAACAGCAGCGCCTCGTATTCGAAGGTGCCTTCGGCGCGCATATGGATCGTCTCGGCCGGGGGCAGCCAGTCGTGGCTGATCTGCTGGTAGAACTCGTTGTACTCGTCCTCGGTCACCTCGCTGCGGGGCCGGGCCCACAGCGCCTTCATCGAGTTGAGCGTGTCGAGGTCGGAGGTGGCTTCGCCGTCGGCATCGCTCCGGTCGGTGGCCATGCGGATCGGCCAGCGGATGAAGTCCGAGTAGCGCTTGACGATCTGTCGGATCTTCGATTCGGAGAGGTAGTCGGCGAGTCCGTCCTCGCTGTCGGCGGGCTTGAGGTGCAGGGTGACCGAGGTGCCGACGGGGAGGTCGCCGGCGGCGGCCTGGATGGTGTAGGAGCCCTCGCCGTCGGACTCCCACTGGGTACCGGAGTCGGTGCCAGCCCGCCGGGTGCGCACGGTGACCTTGTCGGCGACCATGAACGCCGAGTAGAAGCCGACGCCGAACTGCCCGATCAAACTCTCCGCGGTGGCGGCGTCCTTGGACTCCTTGATCTTCTCCAGGAGGGCGGCGGTGCCGGACTTGGCGATCGTGCCGATCAGCTCCACGAGATCATCTCGGGTCATGCCGATGCCGTTGTCGCGGACGGTCAAGGTGCGGGCGTTCTTGTCGACCTCCAGCGAGATGTGCAGGTCAGCGGTGCCGTTCTCGGTGAGGCTGGCGTCGGTCAGTGATGCCAGCCGCAGTTTGTCCAGGGCGTCGGAGGCGTTCGAGATCAGCTCGCGCAGGAAGATGTCCTTGTTCGAGTAGATCGAGTGGATCACCAGTCGGAGCAACTGGCGGGTCTCGGCCTGGAATTCCAGCGTCTCGACGCTGCTGGGCATGCTGGGTCCTTTCAGCGGAAGGTCAGGTACGGATGGGGCTCGGGCAGGGGCCTCGTCGGCGTGACGCGCAGGTGGTGCGCACCGCGGACGGAGGATGGCTCTGCGTGTGCGGGTCAGTCTTCGTCGGAGGCTGTCGTCGTGCGGTGGGCTTCGAGGACGTCCAGGGAGTCGACGAGAGCGGTGTGGCGGGCGTCGAGGTGGGGACGCATGCCGGCCAGGGGCGCGATGAGTTCGGCGGCGTCCGTGGCGCCGAGAGCGGTGTGCAGGGCGGCCTGTGCCGAGCGCGCTTCGGGCGTGAGGTGGGCGAGAGCGGTGATCTGTCCGGCGAGGCGGCGCAGGTCGGCTGCGTTGGCTCGGGCCCAGGTGGCGGCGGTGCGGTCGGCGGCGCGGCGTTGGCGGGTGGCCTGCACACGCTGTTCTCCGGTGGTACCGGCGGGGCCGGGCCGGCCGCGCAGGTAGCGGCGTTCAGCAGCTTGGCGGCTGGCGACACCAAGGGGATGGGCAAGCTCTGCCCAGCTGGCGCCTGCATCGCGGGCGGTTTCGATCAGACCGGTCTCCCAGCCGGCGAGCTGCTCGCGCACCTGCCGCAGCAGCATGAGCGAGGCCAGAGCCTGCTCGGGGCCGGGCCCGAGGGCGTCGGAAGTGTCGTTCTGGGCGTCGCGCAACGCGTCGTCCATGGCGGCCAGGGCTGCCGCGGCAGCCATGAAGGACGCCGGACTGCGGGCCTCGCTACCGGGCGCGGGCGGCTGATGGGCTGCGGTCACGGGCACCTCCTTCAGAATGTCATCAGGTTGACGACGACATGTTTGTCATCCACTGGATGACATGTTACAACAGGGTCTGTGCAGCGCATTGGCAGCAACCGTTCGACCCTGCTGGAGGTGTTTCACAATGTTGATGCGCACCGAGCCCTTCCGTGAGCTGGACCGGATGGCGCAGCAGCTGACGGGTCCGGGCACCTGGTCGAAGCCATCGGTGATGCCGATGGACGCCTACCGCGAGGGCGACGAGTACGTGGTGGCCTTCGATGTCCCCGGCGTGACCGCGGACGCGATCGACATCGACGTCGAGCGGAACATGCTGACCGTCAAGGCCGAGCGACGGCCGACGGCCAAGGCCGACAACGTCAAGATGGAGCTGTCCGAGCGGCCCCTGGGCGTCTTCTCCCGCCAGATCATGCTCGCCGACACCCTCGACACCGAGCGCATCCAGGCCGACTACGACGCCGGCGTTCTCACCCTGCGCATCCCGCTCGCGGAGCGCGCCAAGCCCCGCAAGGTCTCCATCGGCACCGGCTCCGGCCGCAAGGAAATCTCCGGCTGACCAGTCCGGAACCGGTGCGGAGGACGGCCCATCGACCTCCCCCTCCCCGGCCTCCGCCCCCCTGTGGAACCGACAACACCAAGGGGTGGCGGCTGATGACCTTGCGACGCGAAGCGTTCTCGACCGTGTGAAGGAACGCGGCGAATCCGACACAGCGGAGGAAGCCGAGCGTGCGGCGCGCGTGGTGCTTGCCCTGCTCGGCGCCCACCCGATCGGCAGAAGGTCCGCGCCCGGCTCGCGGCTGATCAGGCCCTGCGCGTCACGTTGACGGCCGAGCCTCCGCAAGAGGGCTCGGCCGTCAACGCGTCGAAGCGGCGGCCTGCCGAGCCAACGAGGCGGACATGGTGCAAGAGGTTCAGAAACTCGTAACGCTGCCATCACACAGGTCAAGACCTTCCCACCACATTTCCCCAGCCCAGAGCCATTCACCACACCCACTGGGAAGGGAGCAATACCCGTAACACCCTCCCGCTCTTACAGGGCATATCGTGGCGGCCCGCCTGCGGCCATGTCCCGCTGGCGGGCGCCTGCGGGCTGGTGGTGCGTCATGCAGGGTTGTCGGTGTGCGCCGCTGACGGACAAGCTGTGGATCGATTCCGGCCCGGCCCTCAGAGCCCTGGCCGTTCACGCCTGCAGCCGGTACACCGCAGCGGGCTTCTCATGGTCCATCCCTGGATGCTCGCGGCCAGCACTGTCACGTTCGAGGGCGACGACATCGGGACGTGGCGGTGGCGACAGCAGGAGCCGGGCACCTGGGCGTAGCTGATGCCCGAACAGCGCGAGCGGCTGGAGGCGCTGGGCGTACGGGGTGCGGCCCTCCCCGTGGCGGCCGCGACCCCGGCGGAGCACCGTCCCGGGCTGGCCGCCGCGCTCAAGGGCCCGAAGAAGGCCGGGAGCAAGGCCAAGGCGGCATTCCAGCGGGGCCTGGCGGCTCGCGCAGTGGGTGGAACGCGAAGGTCCCGGCCAGCCCGTCCCACGCGGAGCGGTAGCTGGAGATGATCGTCGGCTTCGACGACGACCTGGCCGGCGAGGCCACCAGGATCGCGAACCGGCTCCACGGCCTGCTCACCCAGATCCACCCGTCGCTGGAACGAGTCCTTGGGCCGCGGTTGCAGCACCCGGCCGTCCTCACGCTGCTCGAAAGGTTCGGGTCCCCGCCCCAGATACGCAAGGCCGGACGGCGGCGGCTGGTCACCCTGCTGCGGCCGAAGGCGCCCAGGATGGCCGAGCGGCTGGTCGAGGAGATCTTCGACGCGCTGGACGAGCAGACCGTCACCGTTCCGGGGACCGAGGCGGCTGCGCTGATCGTCCCAAGCCTCGCCGGCTCGCTGGCCGCTGTCCTTGACCAGCGCAAGCTGCTGGCCGGGCGGATCGAGGAACTGCTGAAGGCCCACCCTCTTTCCAAGGTCCTGACCTCGATGCCGGGAGTCGGCGTCAGGACCGGAGCCCGCATCCTGATCGAGGTCGGCGACGGCAGCACCTTCCCGACCGCCGGCCACCTCACCGCCTACGCTGGACTCGCCCCGGCGACCCGCAGCTCGGGCTCCTCCATCCGCGGCGAACAGCCCTCCCGGAGAGGAAACAAGCAGCTCAAACGCGCCTTCTTCCTCTCCGCGTTCGCAGCTCTGAGCGACCCGGCGTCGAGGGTCTACTACGAGAAGAAGATCGCCCAGGGCAAACACCACACCCAGGCCCTGCTCTGCCTCGCCCGGCGCCGGGCCGACGTTCTGTTCGCGATGCTCCGCGACGGAACCTTCTACGAACCCCAACCGGCCGCGGCCAGGTGAGGAGCCCAGACCGCTCGATCAGCCCTCCGGCCGAAGCCGCTGACGAGCGGCCTCAAGCCACTCGTCATAGTCAGGCGCGAACAACTCGGGAAGGGTCTTGACGAGTGTTCCGGCGATGCGATGGATCGGTGCCCAGACCGCCGGATCGTCGACCACGCGGCTAAGGTCCGTCATCTAGAGCTTCTCCAGCCAGTGCGACAGCACCAATGCCTCGTCACTCGTGAGCTTGATCGTGACCTGGCTATCAGACATGCACACCCCTACGGCTCGGCCCGCCCTTCACCGCACGAACCTACTGGCCTTGGACCTTGACCAAACACATAGGGGCACACCCCTTTGAATACCTCATACCCCGGTGGCGCCCCCAGTATCCACGAGCCGCCAGCCCTCAAGGTTCATCAATCAGCGTAGTCGAACGTCTCCAATCCAGACATTCCTACGGACTCCAAAACAGCGACCAATCGTGACAGATACCACTCAAAATCAAGGAGCATTTCGCAATCCGCACGACGGACAGGATTAATTACCGGACTCAAAGTCACCTCCTCCTTGGAAGGCATAAAAATGAACGAGCCGCCAATTTGCGTATCCTTCCAAGTAAGCACGATGGCGCACGGCAGGCGAGATTCCTGGGTCGCAGAAAGGGACTCGTATACGGATTCCACATTTTCCAATTCGGTTGACTGCCAATCGAAAAAATCTGGATCAACCAAGTAACTTACGGATCCATAGTCGTCCGGATTCCATCCAGCCTGAACAAGATGGTTCAGAATACTCCGGACGCCGATCGCGCTGCGGAGATGGAACTTGAAACCAAAATCCCGAGACATACACACACCAATACAGAAGCGATGGAAACTCGCCTGTTCTCACGCCACGACATGAGAACAGGCGAGTAGATTCTACCGAGGAACTACCTCATAGGGTATCCCTTTTTTCGAAAGGTGAGAGGCAATATTTTCCGGTATCGAAACCTCCGACACCACCTTGTATTGCATACCATTCCGACGGAGTTCACTCGCTCCCAGTATTTACCGGATTTTGCTTCATATCAGATCTCTTCCCCAGAGCTCTGATCCAAATATCTACCATCGAAGTCCCGGCCACCCTTCATGAAGCCGGGCTTTCCCGGCTTATCTCCGGGCAAGCCATTAAAGTGTTTCTGAAGAGCGATTTCGTACGACTCCCCGTTCTCCTGAGCTATTCTCCCCTTGCTCTTCCCCTCTGAGAATTCCTGATTCAGCCCGTCACTGAAGCGAGAGGCACCATGTTTGGTCGTGTAGGCACCACCGACCATGATGCCAGCTCCTAGGGCGGCAACTGGTGCGCCGGCTACGCAGCCGGCAACACTTACACACGCCAGCGCTCCGCCCATGACGTCGCCGCCGCCTTGAAACATGGTGGCGACTCCGACGGTGACCTCCAGGGCACCCCACCATACGTCCGACGTGGTGAATACTGCAGTTCCGTAATTCCAGAGGGTACTTCCGACGCCCGAGATATTCGAAAGCCACTTTCCTCCCCCGCCCCCACTGCCCCCTCCGTCATCTCCGTTCCCACTACCGCTGGTGGGCGGCGCCGTAGCGGTGGGGTCCGGATTTGTATTAATCGGATAGGACGGGTCAGGATTTCCGGTGTTGTTGCCGGGCAGGCAGTGACCGTTCCCCGGGTCGACACACGTACCCGTGGGGTCGGAGTTCGTGGTAGGTGCCTGTCCCGCATAGCTGTAGCCGTTGAGAGTTTGGTGCCTGCTTAGTTCGAGAAGGGGGTCGATACTGAGGAATTGACCGATGGCTAGATCATATTCACGGGCGCCGATGTGGGTGAGACCGGTGGTTTGGTCTGTTGGTTTCCCGAGGAAAGCTTTGTCGTCGGGCCAAGTGGTGGGTTTTGTGCCGCGCTGGGCGCCGAAGGGAGTGGTGTAGCGCTTGGTGACGGCTTGAGTGGTGGCGTCGATGGCAAGGCTGCTAGTGCCGTGGTGATCGGCAGCTAGGAAGCTGAGCTTCGTGCCTGCGGTGGTGGCCTGCCAGTACCTCACCGACTGGATCGCCACCAAGCTCCGCTGGCAACTCACCATCGACAACACCGAACGCAACACCCTCGTGCAGGCAACCGCGCCCTGCCCGAACAAGCCCGTCACCATCACCCTCGCCCGCTGACCCACTCCCCCGTTCTCCGTTCCGTGAGGAGCCCTTTGTGGCAAAGATCGCTCTCTTCGGTGCCAATGGCGCGATCGGCAGCCGTGTGCTGCGTGAAGCGTTGGACCGTGGCCACCACGTCACCGCCGTCGTCCGTGACCCCGCAAAGATCAGACCGCGAGGTTGAGTTCGCTGGCGTGGGCGATGAACAGCACCAGGGAGAGCGCCACGGCAGGCAGCAGCCCTGGCTGGGGCTCGAAGACGTTCACGCCAAAGAGTGCGTTGAGCGCGATCAGAAGGCTGCTGGGTACCGGTGCAGCTCGCCGGGGGTAGGCCGAATCGCATGCCTCCGATGACGGCTGCTTGCCTGGCAGTTCTGGGCTGTCGGTCGGGCGCAGGTCAGCCCGACAGGCCGCTCACCGCGTCGCCGATGTACTTGGCGCCGAGGATGATCAGGACGGTAGTCATGATGGCCGCGTTGTGGGCGCCCATCCAGGCCTTCCACTCGCGGAGCACCTTCGCCGACCTGGAGCCGCCGAGGAGGTAGACGCCGAGCGGCAGCAGCGTGCAGAGGGAGGCGATCAGCACCATGAGGACGGCGGCTACGGCCTTGCCGCCGGCCGGGGCGGTGCTCGCGGCGATGGAGACGGCGCCGCCGACGGCGAGGACCAGGTTCTTGGGGTTGGCGGCGGCGAGCGCTGCGGCGAGGCCGGCGGATTTGGCGGGGCTGAACCGGTCGATCGCCGCCATCCAGCCCGGCTGGTCGGCCGCGCGGCCCTCCCGCGGCCGGTCCTTCCACTGCTTGACGCCCATGAGGAGGAACAGAACGCCGAGTCCCAGCTTGAGCCACAGTGTCCAGGAAGCCGGACTGTCGCCGCCGCCGGAGGCGTTGCCGCCCGAGCCGGCGAGGATGACGACGGTGACCAGTACGGCGAGCGAGAGCACCCAGCCCGCGGTGAAGGCGATGCCGTTGCGCCTGCCCTTGGGGGTGGCCAGCATGAGGATCACGGCGATCAGCGGCAGTGGACTGATCGCGATACCCACGGCGGACGCGAGCATCTGCCCGATGGCGTCTCCCACGGCGGCCTCAGCTCCTCGCCTGGACGGGCGGCAGCCGGTAGGTGTCGTCGAGGACGGACGGTCCGGGGGTGTAGAGGCGGATCATGGGCCGGAAGTCGCCTTCCGGGGCAGGCAGCCAGTTCGCGGCCTCGTCCGCGTCGTCGGGCCGTTCCTGCTGGATGACGACGGTCAGGGAGCCGTCGTCGCCGTACACAAGGCCGGGGGTGCGGTCGCCGAGTGAATAGCGGTTGGCGGGGTTGGCGACGAGGTAGTAGTCGGGGGTGTCGTACATGGTTACCGACCAGAACGACTCGACGGGCGGCGGCTTCTCGAAGCGCAGGGTGTAGGAGCGGGAGCCGTTCAGCTTCTCGCCGTCGGCGTCGGTGAAGGTGTGCGCGTACACCGCCTCGTAACCGTGATTGCCCCAGAGGCCGACGCGCGCCGCCGCGGCGCGGACGAGGTAGGACGCCTGCCGGTCGGCGATCTTCCACTGCGGTGCGTCGATCGTCCCGATGCCGAGGTGGTCGAGGTTGTAGTCGAAGAGGTGGGGGTTCATCTCCCAGGCTCCCGGCGGGTGGCTGCCGTCGGCGGGCGGCTTCGACGCGGCCTCGACCCGTGCCCTGCCCGCCGTGAAACCTGCTCCGAGGGCTTCGGCGAGGGCCGGGCCGGGGTTCACGTATGGCGAGGTTCCCTCTTCGATGAGGCCCAGCGGCTGGAAGCGCTCCTGGTGTCCCCGGTCGGGACCGGCGGGCGGGAAGGCGGCCATCCAGACCCTCAGCTGCTCCCAGAAGCGGAGCTCTTCGGGTACGTCCGGATCGGGGGCGGGCAGCACCGGCGAGCTGCTGCCGGTTTCGGGGGCGGTGAGGGTGAGCTGCTGCTGGAGGGCGTGGACGCGGGGCATGTCGTTCGGCCCGTCGCAGGCGTAGCGGCCGACGACGGAGATGACGGTGGTCGGCGCCTCGATCACACCGCGCACACCGGCGGGGGAGGTGCCGGTCCAGCGGGGCGGGACGACGAGCCAGTCGCCTTCCTGCGTGCCGGTGGCGCGCTTTCCGAGGTAGGCGAAGTTGTTGCTCCACACGTCCACGAACTGCAGGACGTAGTACGCGCCGTCCGTGTCCGGGACGTGGAGCAGGACCGGGCCGCCGGAGAGGTCGAGTTGGGCGATGGAGTAGACGGTGTCGTTGTTCACGGACACGAAGTGGGCGTCGGGGGTGGCCAGTTTGGTGGAGTGCCCGAACTGGTTGAAGGGGGTGGGTGGCAGCGAGCCGAAGCCCTTGTGCACGGACGCGGAGATCATCGACACGTCGAAGACGAGTGGGTAGCCGTAGACGTACGCGTCTGCGGCCAGGCCGGAAAGACTTTCGGTCCTGCTGGTCACGGCTGGCTCTTTCGGACGTCGGCGTGCAGGGCGGGCAGTGTCCAGGAGCCGTCGAGGACCGAAGCCTCGGGGCCGTAGACGCGAATGGCGATGGTGAAGGGGCCGTCGGGGGCAGGCAGCCAGTTGGCGGCTCTCTTCGGGTCCTGCGGCCGCTCCTTGCCCACATAGAGGGTCAGGCCGCCGTCGTCGTCGTGGACCAGGCCGGGGGTACGGTCGCCGATCGAGTACCGGCCGATGGGGTTGTCGACAAGCAGCCGTTCGGGCAGCCGGTAGATGGTCGCCGACCAGAAATAGCGAGCCGGGGGCAGTGCCCCATGAGCGAAGTGGATGACGTGGTCGTGCGTCGCGGCGTCCGGCGGGCGGTTGCCCAGATCGTCCTGGACCCAGCCCGCATACCACGCCTCGGCGGCCGGCAGACCGTACAGGCCCTTGTCGACGCCGACCGCCCGGGTCAGATAGTCGGTGCCGTGGTCGGCACGGGTGCCGAACCAGTGGGTGGAGTCGGCCGCGTCCTTCTTCGCCTCGTCGAGCCGGGCGCGGGCGTCCGCGATGCCCTGCTCGACCGCGGCTCGGATCTCGGGGGCCAGCGTGGCGGGCTCGAACTCGCCGCTTCCCGTGACCCCGAGCGACGCGGCGAGCCGGTCCCGCAGCGAGCGTTCGCTGTCGAGTACGGGAAAGAACTGGAGCAGGAAGTCCAGCAGGGTGAAGAACTCGACGGTGCCGAGGTCCTCCTCCCGCCAGATCGGCCACACCGGTTCGTCGACCGGGTGCGGCGCGGCCGAGCCGGTGAACTCCGACAAAGGGTGCAGCCGGTACCCCGCCTGGATTTCCCGCAGGGCCGGTACGTCGTCGGGCCCGGCCAGGTACGTACGGCCCAGGATCCCGACGAGGAAGGAGTCGGCTCTCAGCACGCCCGCGATGCCTTGGGGGACTTCACCGTCCCAGCCGGGCCCGGCGACCAGATGGTCTCCCGCGTCCGGGCCGGTCGTACGGGCACCGACGTATCCGACGTACGAGGTGTCCAGATCGTGTACCGGCAGCACGTAGTACCGGTCCACGGCCGGCACCGACACCACCCACGGCTCCGCCCGCAGGTCGAGCCACGCCCAAGAGTATGGGGTGTCGTTGTTCGGCGTCACCACGTCCGTGTTGGCTGGAGTGAACGGCTGCGAGTAGTGCCTGAACCGCCCGAACCCTCCTACGTACCGGGGGTCCTGCGGGTCGATCGCCTGGGGGTACATCGTTCGGTAGTTCTCCAGGAGCGCCAGTCCCCAGATCCAGCCCTCTGCCGCAGCCTTCCGCGCTTCGTCGACACTCACCTCGGACACGTCACCCCTCCTCACCCATAGCACATATTTCGGCCTAAACTTTCACGTATCGTGTCGAAGCGCATCCTCAGCACCTCGGTCCACGGGCTGCCGCGTACCGCCTCATGCGCGTGCTGCCGCACGTCATCGGACCGACGGGCCACCTGTTCGCATTTCTGCGTGCGCGCCCGACCGGACGAGAAGGCGTAAGGAACAGGACGCCGGGCGGGAGGGAGCCAGCCGTGGGGCAAGCGACGATCGGTTCTACGGGGGTGTCCACATGAGCGGCGGGCAGGACCGACGAAACCTGCCGGTGGCTGACTGGCTGGGGAACTACCGCAAGGGCATGCTGCGGGGCGACATGCTCGGGGCACTCACGGCGTGGGCCCTGATCGTCCCGGAGAGTGTCGCGTACGCGCAGATCGCCGGCGTGCCTCCGCAGAGCGCGTTCTACGCCGCCCCGGTGGCTCTGCTGGTGTACGCGCTGTTCGGGCGTTCCGATTTCCTCATCATCGGCGCGACGTCCGCGGCGGCGGTCCTGTCTGCGGCAGCGGTCTCCAAGATCAGCGGCGACCCCAAGGACGCCGTCGGTCTGTCGGCTGCCCTCGCGGTCATCGTCGGAGTGGTGCTGTTGGTTGCCGGCGTCGCCCGTCTCGGGTTCATCACCAACTTCCTCGCCGAGCCCGCCCTGGTCGGCTTCCTGTTCGGAATGGCCCTGACCATCGTCGTCCGCCAGGGCTCCAAACTCGTCGGCGTCTCCAGCGGGGACGGCGACTTCTTCGAGCGACTGTGGACCCTCCTGAGCAGGGCGCCCGACTGGTCGCTCGCCACACTCGGCGTCGGAGCGGCCGCACTGGCGCTGCTGTTCCTGTTCGAACGGTTCGTACCCCGCCTCCCCGCCGCGCTGATCGTGCTCGTCCTGGGACTCGTCCTGTCCGCGGCGCTGGGCCTGAAGGACCATGGCGTGGACATCGTCGGCACGATCCCTTCGGCCGTCCCGGTTCCGCATCTGCCGGGCATCCCGGCCGAGGACTGGATCGCCCTGGCCGCAGGTGCGCTCGGCGTCGCCCTGGTGGTCTTCGCCGAAGCGTTCAGCATCGCCAACCGCTTCGCCCGCGAGCACGGCCAGGAGGTCGACGCCGACCGGGAGATGACCGCGGTCGGCCTCAGCAACATCGCCGTCGGCCTGGTCCGGGGCTTCGCCGTCTCGGGCAGCGCGTCGCGCAGCGCCGCGGCAACCGGTGCGGGCGCCCGTACCCGCCTGGTGTCCCTGATCGCCGCAGCCTTGATCCTGCTGACCGGGGCCTTCCTCACCCCGCTCTTCACCGACCTGCCCGAGCCGGTCCTGGGCGCCATCGTGATCATCGCCGTACGCGGCTTCATGAGGATGGGCGAGCTGCGGCGCTACGCGGCCCACGACAGGCGCAGTCTGTGGGTGGCGCTCACTGCACTGATCGGGGTGCTGCTCTTCGACCTGCTGCCCGGACTGCTTCTCGCCGTGGTGCTCTCCCTCGTCCTGTTCATCGCCGCGGCGAGCCGCCGCAACGTCGCTGTCCTCGGGCGCCTGCCCGGAACCCGTCTGTACGCCGACACGGCACAGCACCCGGACGCCGCAACGACCCCCGGCGTGCTCGCCGTACGGCCCGACGGAAGCCTGTTCTTCGGCAACGTCAACCGCGTCCGTCTCGCCGTCCGCGACCAGGTCGAGCGCACCACTCCTCCCCCGCGAGCCGTCGTCCTGGACCTGACCGGCAGTTACCGCCTCGGGATCCCCGTCCTCGACACACTCGACGAGCTGCGAGAGGAACTGGCCAGGATGAACATCGCCCTGCACCTGGCGCACGTTCGGGCACGCGCCGAACAGGACCTGACCCGGCACGCTCTGGCGGACCGCCTCGGCCCGTGGGGCCGCCACCTCACCGTGGACGACGCCGCCTCGGCGGCGGCCGGCGGACCGGTGTGAGGCCAGGACCTGTGCGCCGGCCTCATCCGCCGTCATCACCATGGTGTCCCGCCCCCAGCTCGATCGCCGCTCGCCCTGCCCACCGCTGTCGGGCGTGGCAGGGCGTCTCTCAGTGGCTGACCGCAATGCCGGTGGAGGCGAATTCCGGGACGCCGAGGCGCCGGGCGTCCCTTTCCGGGCGCATGAACAGGGCTGCCAGGATGCCGGTGATCAGCAGCAGGGCGGCGGTGACGAGCCAGCCGTTCTCGTAGCCGGACGTCGCGGTCGCCGCGCTGTCCACGATCCGGCCGAGTACCAGGGGCGACACCACGCCCCCCAGGCTGAACACCGCCACAAGGGCGCCGAGGACGACTCCGCGCTGGGAGGGCGGCGTAATCCGGGCAATCGCCGTCTGCGCGACAGTAATCATGACCAGGGCGAGGGCCATGGGGCCGAACATCATCGGGACCTTGATCCATAGCGCGTCGACGGTGGCGAACACGGTCACCGCACCCGCCGAGGCCACCAGCAGCAGACCGGCACCGGCGCCCGCGGGCAGTCTTCCTCCGGTGCCACACCGGGCGGCCCGGCGGGCCAGCAGCCCGTGCGCCAGCAGGACCACACCGTTGGCCACAGCACCCCCACCGACCGCGGCACCGGCCTGCCCGAGGTCCCAGCCCACCACCGTCTGGAGATAGTCCGGCAGCCAGGTCAGCTTTGCGCTCATCACCCAGTAGGCCGCGAACGCACCCAGGGCTGCCGTGATGAACGTGCCGGAGAAGAAGACCGCCCGCAGCGGTACTTCCCCGGCCTCGGATTCCGCGTCAGCCGCACGGCCGACGGGCGGGGCCAGCGGCCCTTCCTTGCCCCTGACAGTCCAGGCCGCCGCCCACAACAGTCCCGCGATACCCGCCGTTCCGAAGGCCCAGCGCCAGCCGAAGTGGGAGATCACCGCCCCGAGGGTGGGTGCTGCCACCGCGACGCCGGCCGCCGCGCCCACCATGAGGACGGCCGTCGGCAGGGTGCGCTCCCGCTGCTCGAACCAGCCGTGCACATGGTGGACCGCCACCGGCGCCGCGGGCCCCTCAGCGATGCCGAGCAGCACCCTCGTGACGATCAGTGTCCCGAAACCCGCAGCGCCCCAGAGCATCGGCAGCTGGGTGACCGACCAGAGCAGGCCCATCGCCACGAGGAGCACCGATGTGCGCACCTTGCGAGTCAGGAACGAAACGCCCAGCGCGGACAGCGAGAAGAGGCTGAAGAAGGCGGCCTGGGCCACGCCGAACTCCTGGCGGCCGAGTCCGAACTCCTTCATGATCTCCGGCCCCGCGAGTCCCAGGACGGCCTTGTCGGCGAAGTTCACCACCATGAACGCCAGCAGGAGCCAGGTGGTCGTCCATGCCTGCCGTCCGCCGGGCCCGGTATGTGCCGGGACCGTGCGCCGCGCCGCGACGGTGACTGCTTTCACGGTCGCACCTCGTGCTCGGAACCGGCGTCCGCGGGGGCGCCGCATCCGCAGCTGTTGTCGTCGACGACGCCCACGCTGATGGCTCCTGCGGCCCGTCGCCGCCCCTCGTCACTGCGCGTCAGTTCGGTGGCGACGTCCGTGCCCGCCGCCACGGCGGCGGATTCGGCCGCCGCCCAGTTGAAGACGCCGCGCGCCATCGTAGAGGTCTCACGCGCGGCCCGGCGCGCGAAGACCCCGGCCCGGATCCGGGCGACTTCGCGGTCGGCCGGTGCGGCCAGCGCGGCGGTCTCGGCCAGGTGCGCCGCCAGCCGCAGCTCCCCGCGGCCGAGCAACTGCTCCGCCCGTTCCGCCAGCGCCTGCGCACCACCCGCCGCGTCGGCGAGTTCGGCGGCCAGCGCGGATTCGGGTGCGGGCTTGAGGTTCGCCGGGTTCTGGTCGTACCAGCCGCCCCACAGGCGCCACAGGTTCCGGACGACGAACTCCGGCTCGTCGTACGCCGGGTGCAGATACGGCTTGTCCAAAAGGCTCTGCGGAACCTTCACACCATGCAGCACCTCGTCAAGACGCCCGCCGGCGTTCATCAGATCGCGCGTCTGGGTGCATAGGGATTCGAGGAGCTCGGCCGTGTCGCCTAGTGCCTGCCGGATGCGGCCGGCGCCGAGAATCGGCACACCGTGCCCGGGGAGCAGCACCTCCGCTTCGAGGTCCTGCATGTCGCGCAGCGCCCGTGCCCATTCCACGGGGTAGCGCTGCACTTTCTGGGGGTTGCCGGCGTTCGGCGAGTTCCAGATGAACAGATCGCCCGTGCACAGGGTCCGCAGCTCTGGGATCCACACATAAGTGTGGTCGTCCGTCTCACCGCGGGCGTGCACCAGCTCGAAGGTCAGCTCTCCCCTGCGTACAGTCAGCCGGTCGCGGTAGGTCGTGTCCGGGTAGCGGTACTCCGTCGGCCACTGCAGGGTGGGCACGCCGAACTGCCTCCGGTTGATCCACGTGTTGTAACCGGCCGTCTCCCGGTAGCGGTCGAAACGCGCAGCCACCGCCTCGTGCGCGACAACCTCAGGACGCGCCGTCCCGGCCTCGGCGGCCTCCCGGTCGAAGGGCCCCACGCCGAAGACGTGATCTGCATGGCCGTGGGTGTACACCACCGTACTCACCGGCGCCGATGAATGGCCGCGGACCGACTCATGGAGCCGGGACGCGGTACGGAAGTCGCCCGAGTCGATCAGCACCAGTCCGTCCCCGGTGTCGAAGACGGCCACGTTCGCAAAGGCTGGGAAGAACCCGGTCCGCTCACCGACCGGGACAAGACCGCCGGCGGCGAACTTCCCCGTGAAGTGGGCCAGCAGCGACTCCTCGCCGGACCAGACCTGGTCCGCGTACTCCATGTAACCGCTGGAATTGTGTTCCGTCATAGTGTCCGGCCCTTCTACGTCATACTGGGGGCTCCCCTTCCCGCCCCCTGCGGTGGCCCGCTGATCTCCGTAAAGTCTGCGTCGCGCACCGCCGGTGGGACATCCGCCGCTTTCACAATCGATCGCCACGTAGACTGTGACGGATCACAGCCCTTACGGAGGATCGACCCGGTGCCTAACGTTCCGTCATCCGTAGCCCACGGCGCGTATCCGCAGCTGTCACCCGCCGCGCAGGCTCTCGCCGCCCGGTGCGAGAGCCGCGTCAACGAGCTCGCCCGTCGCATGGCCCGCGAGACCTTCGAACAGCTGCCCGGATACACCGAACTCCCCGCCGATGTGAAGGACGTGGAGATCGCCGCCACGGTCCGCAACGGACTACGCCTCTTCCTGCGCCGCGTACGCGACACCCAGGGCCGCGCCGGGGACTACAGCCTCTTCCGCGAACGCGCCGCTCAGCGCGCCGACGAGGGCATGCCCCTGCACACCCTCCTGCGCAGCCACTCCACGGGCGTCTATGTCCTGTGGCAAGCGCTCCGGGACGAGGCCAACAGCGGAGAAGAAGGCGCGCTCATCGAGCTCGTCGACTTCCTCCTGCGAGGCCATGAAGCCATCATCGGCGCCGTGGCCGAGACCTACCTCGATGAACAAGCCGCGCTCTTCGCCGAACGACGTGAGCACCACCGCTCCCTCGTACGCGGGCTGCTGGACGGTTCCCTGCCCCCCGCACGGACCCTGGAGGAACTGGGCCTCGAAGGGCCCTTTCTCGTCGTTCATCTGCATGTACCTCGCGGTCAGGACCCGGCGGCCCCGGCCGTCGCGGACCGCCGCAACGTCCGCCGCATCCAGACCGTGCTCGACCGCGTACTCGGCACCGAGGCGGTGTCGCTGCTCAGCGTCGACGGAGGTCACGTCATCGCTCCCCAGCGGGCCGACGACACGGACGGCACCCGCGCCTGCGAGGAGCTGTCAACCCGCCTCCGGAAGATCTGCGGCCCCGACGTGCGATGTGCCGCGGTCACCGCTGCCAGTCCCCAGGACGTCCCGGCTGCTGCCAGGACCGCCACCGACATCGTCCGGGTCGCCCGCGCCTGCGGACGACCCCCCGGCCCGCACCGTATGGACGACGTCCTGCTGGAGTACCACCTCTCGCGCCGCGACGAGAGCAGCGACCGCATCGCAGCCCTTCTCGACCCTGTCGCAGACCGGCCCGAACTCATCGAGACCCTGCGTGCCCATCTCGAACACCGCCACGACCGGCGCAGCACCGCACGCCACCTGAGGCTGCACCCCAACACCGTCGACAACCGACTGGCCAGATTCACCGAGCTCACCGGCCTCGACATCTCCTCGCCACACGGAAACGCTCTGGCACTGGCCGCACTGCTGCTGCGCGGAAACGTGCCGGCGTGACACAGCAGTCGCACAGGGACAGCCCGAGGACAGGTGAACGGGGCTTAGCTCATGTCGGCGAGCCAGCGTAAGTGCCGGAGCGCTGGCACAGCGTCACCCGCCTGGGCCGAACCCGCGCACGGCCATGACTCCCGCCGCTTCTCGCCCCGTCATCCCTACGGCGCAGCTCGACAACCCCGGCCTACGCCGCCAGCAGCCGCCCCGCGATCCCCCGACCCGGTTGCGCGTCTCCCTCCCCCGCCTCACTGTCATCCGCCGACAGCATCAGCAACCGGACCTCATCCCGGGCCTCAGGCAGGGCCCAGGTCATGAACGCCGGCTGCTGCGCCGGGCACGCCGTACAAGATCAGCGTCCTCGGCACCCGGAGCGGCGGGTGAGGAGAAACCGCCCGCGACTACCGCCCGTGCGGGGGCTGCCACCTGTGTGCTGGTGCGATCGGGGGTGCGGCGGGGGCGCTCGGCGCGGGCCAGGACCGTGGCGTTCGGGAGCAGCGGCGCGCACGCTTCGCAGACTTCTTCAATGGTCCAGACGCGGCGGATGAGGGGGTCGTGGCGCAGGATCAGCAGGACGGTGCCTGCGCAGTGGGTCTTGGTGTCGGGGTGGGCTTCGCAGCTCTGCGCGCCGCAGTGGCATCGGGCGTTGGGGCGGAGGGTTGCTGCTTTCGCGTGGGCGGCGGCGTGCCGGGCGGCGAACGCCCGCAGCGCGGCAAGGTCTTCGGAGCGGGGCGGCATCCGGCATGCCGTTGTGCTGCAGGTGACGGACGCGGAGGTTCGGCCGTGGCCGATGATGCGGACGGTCCAGGCACGGCCGGGGACCCGGTCGGTGGATGTTTCGGTGTGCACGGTCGTCACGGCCGCATGCTCCAAGGTGCTCAGCAGATCAATCGAATGTCGCTCCACTATGTGCTACCCGCTACGGCGCGGGGCAACAACTTTCGATGGGCGGATCGCCTGCCCGCGCCGGGCTCGACTGCAGGCGAGAACCGCAGCCGCACGCGCGGCTCTTCAATCCCTCCGGGCGGCGGCCGCCATCCCAACACGTTCGAAACCGGGCAGGGCCTCAGAGCGAAGGTTCCTGCCGCCCCGGGGGGCGTCGCCGCTTTGGCGGGCGGCTGGTGGAGAACGGCCAGGACTTCGCCGATCCGCCCGACGTCGACGAGGCAGCCGGCCAGGTCGTGGCTGTTCTTGCGGTCATGCTACTGAAGGATGGTGACGGCTTCCTTGGTGCGCCCGGCGTCGGCGAGCAGCCTGGCGATGTGCTGCGCCGCGTATCACGCAGTGCCAGGGCCTCTTCGCCGCCTCGTCGACGCCGCTGCAGGCGGCGGGTCACAGCAGGGATCGAAGTGGCCCAGCGGATCGTCGTCCGGCCGAAACCGGAGTTCGGACGCCTCACCGAACTGGTCAAGCTAAGTCACCGGGGCGAAATGTAAAGACCTGGTCCAGGCCTGTCAGGGTGAAGATGCGTATCAGGTGCGTCGGCACAGCATCCAAAACCATGGTGGCTCCTGCCGCTTGAGCGTGCTGGCGGGCAGCGAGGAGGGCCGTGATGCCAGTGGAGTCGCAGAACTCCACACCGGACAGGTCGACGACCAGGCGCTGTCCCGGGGAGAGACGGAGGGCCTCGGTCCTAAGGCTCAGGGCGGCGGAACTTGCGTAGTCGAGTTCGCCAATCACTTGCAGTGCGGGGCCGGCGGGGGTTTCGTCCGGTGTGATTTTCAGCGGGCTCATACAGAGTGATTCGTTGCCGGCCGGGTGTGTGGATTGGTGCGGGGATGACGAGAGTCCAGCCGGGTGGTCTCGTCTGCCTCCGCCGGGCCAGCAGAGTGCCGAGAACTCGTCGGGCGTCATGCCGAACGGCGCTGCTTCATACAGCCATTGACCGGCGCGGACGATCAGTAAGACAACCTGGTCGTCACCGACGCGGCCCGCCTCGACGTCGACCACTTCGTCCCGCTCGCCGAGGTCTACGACTCGGAACAGACCCCCTGGTCCGCGGCGCGGCGGGAGGCGTACGCGAACGACCAGAAGAGCCCGGACACGCTGATCGCGGTCTCCGCCGCCTCCAACCGCTCCAGGAGTGACAAGGACCCGGCCGAGTGGCTGCCGTCGGACGGCTCCTACCACTGCACTTACGCCGCGACCTGGGTCGGCACGAAATTGCACTGGCACTTGGCCGTCGACGAGGCCGAGCGCCAGGCTCTCCTCGGACTCGCCGAAGATCGCGCCAACACGACCGTCGTCTACGAGCCCGCGCCGTAGGCATCTCTGAGTAGGCTGCGCTATTCCTCCCGGGCCTGGTGGCACGTCGCCGTCTCTGCCCATCCGGGTGCGCCCCCTGTCGCGGCACCTCGCTCCTATACGGTGCGCCGGTAGATCTGCCGGAGTGGGGTTTGGAGCGAGTGATGGGTGGGGGTTCGGGGTCTTTGGGCGCGAGTGAGTTGAAGCGGCACCTGGGTGTGTTCGACGCCGTGGTGATCGGCCTGGGGTCGATGATCGGGGCGGGGATTTTCGCTTCCCTGGCTCCGGCGGCGGGTGCGGCCGGGTCGGGGCTGCTGCTCGGCTTGGCGCTGGCGGCGGTGGTGGCGTACTGCAACGCGATGTCCTCGGCGCGCCTGGCCGCCCGCTATCCCGCCTCCGGCGGTACGTATGTCTACGGGCGGGAGCGGCTGGGCGAGTTCTGGGGCTACCTCGCCGGATGGGCGTTCGTGGTCGGCAAGACCGCCTCCTGTGCGGCGATGGCGCTGACCGTCGGTTCGTACGTGTGGCCCGGTCAGGCGCACGCGGTCGCGGCCGCGGCCGTGGTGGTGCCGACCGCCGTCAACTACGCCGGGGTGCAGAAGTCCGCCTGGCTGACCCGGATCATTGTCGCCGTGGTCCTGGCCGTGCTGGCGGCGGTGGCGGTCGCCGCGGTCACCTCTGGCGACGCGGACGCGGCCCGGCTCGGCATCGGTGACGACGCGACCTTCGGCGGGGTGCTCCAGGCGGCGGGCCTGCTGTTCTTCGCCTTCGCCGGCTACGCCCGCATCGCCACGCTCGGGGAGGAAGTCCGCGACCCCGCCCGCACCATCCCGCGGGCCATTCCGCTCGCCCTCGGCATCGCACTCTTCGTCTACGCGGCCGTCGCCGTCGCCGTCCTGCTCGTGCTGGACCCGCAGGGGCTGGCGTCCGCCACCGCTCCGCTGTCGGACGCCGCACGGACCGCAGGCGCGGACTGGCTGGCACCGGTCGTACGGGTGGGCGCCGCGGTGGCCGCGCTCGGCTCGCTCCTCGCCCTGATCCTCGGGGTCTCGCGCACGACCCTGGCGATGGCCCGCGACCACCACCTCCCGCACGCCCTGGCCGCCGTCCACTCGAAGTTCCAGGTGCCCCACCGCGCCGAACTCGTAGTCGGCGCGGTCGTCGCCGTACTCGCCGCGACCACCGACGTCCGCGGGGCGATCGGCTTCTCCTCCTTCGGGGTACTCGCCTACTACGCCATCGCCAACGCCTCCGCCTGGACCCTCACCCCGGACGAGGGCCGCCCGGCGCGGATCGTCTCGGCCGTCGGACTGGCCGGCTGCCTCATGCTCGCGTTCGCCCTGCCGGCCTCCTCGGTGATCTCCGGCGCTGTCGTGCTGGCCGCCGGCGCCGCCGCGTACGCGGTACGTCGCGCGGTGACCGCCCGCAGGGCGTGACCGCGGCAGAACGCGGATCTGCTGGCGTCAACGGGTGCAGCGGGAGCGTGTCAGAGCCCGCCCGCCCAGCGCAGTGCCGGCCAGCCCCAGCAGCAGGGCCACGTATGCTCCGCCCAGCCCGTTGCCGGTGCCGAGACCGCCGTCAGCGTTGGCCGCGACCAGCCCGCCGAGGGCCATGGCGATCAGCCCCGCGACCACGGCCGCCTTGGCCCCAAGCGTCCCGTTGGCGGCGCCGAGACGACCGGCGGGTCGTCTCACCGCCAGCACAGCGACGATCACGGCGGCCAGCCCCAGCAGCCCGCCGGTGGTGGCTCCGAGCCGCCCGAGGCTGAAGTCCGTGACGCTGGCCGCGAAGGGCTGGACCGAGTCGTGCGCTGCTGCTGGTGTGGCAAGACCGAGCCCGCCGAGCAGGGCGGTCGCGGAGGCGGCGAACAGGCGACGAGCGGACATCAGGGTGCTCCTTCTCTTCCCACGACTGGATGTGGTTCGAGCATGTCGGCCGGACCGCCGCAGTTCGTCCGGCAGGCGCAGTCACTTCGCGGTACCACGGACGCGGCAGGTGCCGCGGAGCTACTGCGTGCGTGGTAGCCGGCCGCTCGTTCGCGAGCGGGATTCGCCCATGGCAGCCTCCGGCTACGGTGCGCGCATGAGCAAAGGACGGTTCCGAGTACGGGCCGGTGTCAGAGACTGGCTGATCGCCATAGGCGTGGCGGCGGCGCTGCTGGTCACCGGGCTGTCCGGGCAGCACTCCACCACCAGCCTCGGCCTGCTCGGTCATGTGCTGTTGGCGGTGGGCGGCTTGGCGCTGGCGGCCGGGCGCCGGGCTCCGGTTGCTGTCCTGGCCGTCACCGGGCTGTGCGCGGTGGGGTACCAGGCGGCAGGGTTCGATGTGGCTGCCGTCGCGTTCCTCTTCGCGGTGTACGCGGCCATGCGGGCGGGGCACCGCGTCGTCACGGTGGCGGTGAGCGTGGCCGTGCTGGCCGCGCTCCCCCTCGCGGCCCTCGCCGCGGGCCTGCACGACACGGGCGAGGCATTCGCGCAGGCCCGCGGCGCCCTCCAAATCGCCTGGCTCATCGCCGCCGGCGCCGCCGGCGAAGCCCTCCGGCAGGCCGAACGCCGGGCCGACGAAGCCGAACGCACCCGGGAAGAGACCGCACGGCGCCGCGCCGATGAGGAGCGGCTGCACATCGCGCGGGAGCTGCACGATTCGCTCACCCACCAGATCTCGGTGATCAAGGTGCAGTCCGAAGCGGCCGTGCATGTGGCCCGCAAGCGGGGCGAAGAAGTCCCTGAGGCCCTGCTGGCCATCCGGGAGGCCGGCCGGGAGGCGTCCCGCGAACTCCGCGCCACTCTGGAGGCGCTGCGCGACGACGACACCACCCCACCGCACGGCCTCGACCACATCCCCGAACTGGTGGAACGGGCCAGCAAGACAGGTCTGCAGGCGACGCTGACGATCCAGGGTCGGCAGCACGACGTACCGGCCGCGGTGGGCCGCACCCTCTACCGGATCGTCCAGGAGTCCCTCACCAACATCGCCCGTCACGCGGAAGCCACCACGGCATCGGTCCACATCGACTACCGCCCGGACACCGTCGCCCTGCAGGTGGATGACGACGGCAAAGCCACGCCGGACGACACCCCGGTGCCCGGCATCGGCCTGCTCGGGATGCGCGAACGCGTCACTGTCCTCGGAGGCCGGCTCCGGGCAGCACCGCGCGGCGAGGGCGGCTTCACCGTCCGGGCCGAGCTCCCCTTGGAGACGGCCTCGTGATCCGTGTCCTGCTGGTCGACGACCAGCCGCTCATCCGCAGCGGATTCGGTGCGTTCCTCGACCTCGAAGACGACATCGAGGTCGTGGCCGAAGCCGCCAACGGCCAGGAGGGCCTGGCGCTCGCCGGAGAGCACCTGCCCGACGTCGCCCTCATCGACATCCAGATGCCGGTCCTCGACGGCATCGAGACGACCCGGCGCATCGCAGCCGACCCGGAACTAGCGGGCGTCCACGTCGTCATCCTCACCAACTACGGCCTGGACGAATACGTCTTCAACGCCCTGTCCGCCGGCGCCGCCGGATTCCTCGTCAAGGACATCGAGCCGGAGGACTTCCTGCACGCCGTCCGCGTCGCCGCCCTCCTCGCACCCTCGATCACCCGCAAGCTCATCAACCGGTACGTCACCCAGCCACTCCCGAATACCATCGGGCAGGGGCTGGAAGGGCTGACCGCCCGAGAACGCGAGGCCGTCGCACTGGTGGCGCAGGGCCTGTCCAACGACGAGATCGCGGACCACATGCTGATCAGCCCACTGACCGCGAAAACCCACGTCAACCGGGCCATGACCAAACTCCACGCCCGCGACCGCGCCCAGCTCGTGATCCTCGCCTACGAATCCGGCCTGATAACCCCACGCAACTCCTGACATCCATCAGCAACACCCTGAACCGCATGCGCTGAATGCCGTTGTCACGAAGGCGCGGGAGGCCGGCGGTCACGAGCCGTCAGGTAGTGGGGTCGGCTGGCTCCCGGCAAGCGGGGCACCACCCGGAACGCCGCACACTTCGAATTACGCTCCCCGCCAGCTGGCGCCTACGACTGGGCCCCCGAACGCCGCCAGGCCTACGCCAACGACCGGGCGGCAGAGCGCTCCCTGGTCGCGGTTACCGCGAAGACCAAACGGTCGAAGGCCGACAAGGACCCGGCGGCGTGGATGCCACCCTCCGAGTCAGCGGCGTGCGCGCGTACCCCGAAGAGAACGCCACCCAGGCCAGCTCCGCCTTCGCCCGCTGGCGCCGGCTACCCGAGCAGAACCGGACCAGTCAGGTCGACCAAGCGCTACGGAGCAAGTCGTGAGGCCGAATATCCGCTACCTGCCGGTCGCCGGGCTAACCTTGGACGACGTGCGGGTGTTCCTGCCGTGCCTGGACGGCGACGTGGCCGCCGCACCGCCCTCGGAAACGGCCTGCGGGTCGCATTGGAACGGTTGGCGGTCCTCAACGAACGGATCGCTGCCCAGACCGAGGCCCGCGACCGGCTGGAGGCCGCGTTGCGAAAGGCAACCGGTGGCCGGATCCGCCCAGCGGCCTGAACGCCCCCTTCGGATCATGCAGCTGACTTGCGGATGACAGTCGCACACAGTCTCGTCGCAGAGGCCGTACGGGACCCCTGGCTGGAGTATCTCCGCAGGTGCCGATGCCGAGACGAAAAACCTGAGCCAAGTCTGTGACGTCACGGTCCCGAGGCCGAGTCCGATGCGGCGCCGCGCCTTTGCGTGTCGGTGGTAGGGGGCCTCGAGTTTTCCGTTCAATCGGCGGAACTCTCGTTGAGGAGTGAGGCAAGGCCGTCGAGGAGGCGCTGGAGGCCGAACTCGAAGAAGGCGTCGAGGTCGAGGTCGTAACCGGCCGTGGCAAGGCGGGAGAGCGCGGGGAAACGGCCGGTGGCCAGAATCGCCAGGAACGCGGGCTCCTGGGTATCCATCCACGCCTCGCTGTCGAGCCCGCTGTGCGCCTCGGCCTCTCGCTCCGACTCCAGGTTGACGGCGATACCACGGGCGTAATTGAGCAGCATGAGGTGCGCGGTAAAGGCGGACTGCAGATCGAGTCCGTGGGCGTGCAGGGTGGCAAGAATCCACTCGCTGTACGGCAGCGCCGAGGTGATCATCTGAGGGCGGGTCACCGACAGAGCCGGTGCGAGCCAAGGGTGGCCGCGGAACAGATCCCAGAGCTGCCGAGCCGCCAACTCGATCGCCTCGCGCCAGCCTTCCGGCGGGTCGGCGGGCAACGGGCGCTCCGCGATGACCGTGTCCATCATTCGCGTCAGCAGGTCGTCCTTGTCGTCCACGTGCCGGTACAGCGACATGGTCGACACCCCGAGCTCGGCGGCCACCCGGCGCATCGAGACTGCGGCCAGCCCCTCCGTGTCGGCGACCGTGACGGCGGCACCGACGATCCGTCCGAGCGTGAGCGCCGCCTGGTTCGAGGACGCATTCGAAGGCCCGCCCGGGGGCGCGGCGGCAGCTGGTCGGGCGGCCCTCACCGGGCGGCTCGGGGCTGCCACGACCGTCCCGACGCCGGGGACGGCACGGACCATCCCCTCGCGGCGCAGCTCGGTGAGCACCTTGGTCGCGGTCGCCATCGCGACACCCCACCGCTTGGTGATCTCACGGGTCGAGGGCACGCGATCACCCGGCGCCAGCTCACCCGACTCGATCCACTGCCGCAGTTCGCCGACGATCTGGCTGTAACGCGGTACCGCCTGTCCGCTCACCGGCACCCCTCTGCACTAGTGCACCTGAATGAGTGCCATTCTAGCGTCAATGCTGGACGGCCCCCGCACATGAGCGCCCTCCCCGCTTCTACGTACTAGTGCAGCAACCTCCAACATCCCATTCTGATAAGCGATTCCATCCTTGCGCACTATCTTGCGTACGTCGTACATTCACGTCATGCAGAACAACGAGATACTAATCTGCGGTGCTGGCATCGCCGGGCCCGCGCTGGCGTACTGGCTACGCAAGGCAGGCTTCATGGTCACCATCGTGGAACGCGCGCCGGCACCCCGGCCGGGCGGGCAGACCGTGGATCTGCGCGGCGCCGGCCGCACCGTGATCGAGCGAATGGGCCTGATGGACCGGGCCAGGGCCGAGAGCGTGGACCAACGCGGCCTCGCACTCGTCAACGCCTCCGGCCGGACCACCGCGCGGGTGCCCGCCGACAGCTTCGGCGGCGAGGGGATCGTCTCCGAGATCGAGATCCTCCGCGGCGATCTCGCTCACCTGCTGTACGAGGCCACCCTGTCGGACACGGAGTACCTGTTCGACGACACCGTCACCGAAATCGATCAGGACATCGACGCGGTCAGCGTCACCTTCGAGAAAGCCGCGCCGCGCCGGTTCGGGCTGGTCGTCGGCGCGGACGGACCGCACTCCGTAACACGCGCGCTGACCTTCGGCCCGGAGCAGGAGTTCGTCCACCCGCTCGGCCTTTACACAGCCTGGTTCACAGCCACCGACGACCTGGAACTCGACGGCTGGTACCTGATGCACAACGCGCCCGGCGGGCTGGTCGCCTCCGCGCGGCCCGGCCGTCTCCCCGGCGAGATCAAGGCCGGCCTCAGCTTCCGTTCGGCACCGATCGCCTACGACCGGCGCGACGTCGCCGCCCAGCGGGAACTCGTGGCCCAGCGCTTCGCAGGCGTCGGCTGGGAGACCCCACGCCTGCTGCGGGCCATGCAATCCGCCCCGGACTTCTTCTTCGACTCCATGGGCCAAGTCCGCCTCGACAGCTGGTCGCACGGCCGTGTGGCGCTGCTGGGCGACGCCGGATACTGCGCCACCCCGCTGACCGGACTGGGGACCAGCCTGGCTCTGGTCGGCGCCTACGTGCTGGCCGGTGAACTCGCGGCCGCCGAGGGCGACCACCGCATCGCCTTCCGCCGCTACGACGAGGTGATGCGCCCGTACGTGAGCCAGGCCCAGCAGCTCCCGCCGGGCGGCGGCGCCTCTGGATTCGCGCCTTCGGGCCGGCTCGGCATCCGCCTGCGGGACCTCTCCATGCGCCAGATGACCCGCTGGCCTATGCGGAACCTGCTCGCCGCACAGTTCGCTAAGGCCGGGGACATCGCACTGCCGGAATACAGTCTCGCCGCGGACCTACTGTGAGCGGCCCCAGCCACGGGTCAGCGAACATTCATGAGCTTGCCGAGGAGACCGGCACCCCTGCCGACGCCGTCATCCTGGAACAAGCCGCCCTGGCAGCCCCCGCCTCGGACCTTCGCGGTCGTGTGGACAACCCCTGTACACATCGATCGCGTGGAGCGGCGGACGGGCCCTCCAGCGTGCTCGAGGTCCAGAGCGTCGCGGCCTGGCCGTGAGCCTCGCGGCCAACCTGGCTCTGAACGCGGCGTGGAACTGGGCGTTCTTCGCCCGCCGCAGCCCATGGGGCGGCGTCCTCGGAACCTTCGTGCTCGACGTGAGCAACGCCGAGCTGATCCGCCGCACGCGGCGTTCCGACTCCACCGCCGCCAACGTCCTGCTCCCCTACGCCGGCTGGTGCTTGTTCGCCACCGCTTTGAACGTCTCGATCGCTCGACGCAACCGCTGCTGAATCGACCCGGTGAATGTCGATGGCTGACAGCCCCTCGATCCGTAAAGCCGGAGTCATGCAGTCGTCGACCGCCGACGGGCACCCCCAGGGCCGGGCCCCGGGGCCGACAAATGATCCCTTCGGTCCCGGAGACCTCTGCTCAGCCTCAGCTGCTGACCGACGTGTCCAGGCCCAGCGCCGCACGAGGTCACGTGCGGCGCCGGTACGGTCTGCCCGTACGTCAGAGGACCGTGAGCAGCCCCTGTTCCCGAGCGACGGCCAAGGACAGCGTGCGGTAGCCGACCGAGTCGAAGAGCACGGTTACGCGCTCCTCCTCACCGCTCATCACCGAGCCGCGTCCCCACCGCTCGTGCTGTACCGACGCACCCGGCCGGAACGTGTGCTCCTTTGGCAGTGGTGACGGTTCACCGATGAGCCCGCCGGTGCCCGCCAGCACTTCCGGCCCCATGGTGAGGCCCCGCCCGGCCGCCTCGGTCGACGCGCACCGGTCGCAGGTACCGCACGATTCGGCCCCTTCGAAGGCCTCTCCGAAGTACCCGAGCAGGAAGCGGCGGCGGCACCCGTTGGTCTCGGCGTAGCCGCGCATCATGTCGACTCGCGACCGCTCCAGTTGCTTGTGGGCGTTGGCTCGTTCGACGGCCCGCCGGGCGGCCTCGGAGGCACTGACCTCTCCCGTCGGCACCAGGTCCCCGGCGTCGTTGGTGCGTACGGCGGACACCTGCTCCAGGAGGTTGATCACGGCCGTGAGCCGGCTCGCCGTCAGGCGGGTCCGCTTCCGCAGTTCACCGGGGTGCACGGGACCGTCGTGCTCCTTCAGCGCCTGTGCTACTTGGACCAAGGTGTCCTGGTCCGGGCGGCCGCTCGCGAAGAAACGTTGCAGGCCGAGGTCCGCGGGCCGGTAGGCGAGGATCGCGCGGGCCGGCTCGCCGTCCCGGCCGGCCCTGCCGATCTCCTGGTAGTAGGCGTCCAGCGACCCTGGCGCGGAGGCGTGCAGGACGAAACGCACGTCGGGCTTGTCGATTCCCATGCCGAACGCGGACGTGGCCACCACGATGTCCAACGCCCCCTCCAAAAAGCGGTCGTGTACGTCGGAACGCTCCTGCGCCGAGAGCCCCGCGTGGTAGGCAGCCGTGTCCAGCTTCAACAGGCCGAGCTCGTCCGCGTAGTCCTCTGCCTCCCGGCGCGTCGCCGCGTACACCAGGCCGGGTTTGGCTTCGGCCGCCGCGCGTTCCACGACGGCCCGCCGCTTGGCCGCCGCGTCCCGGAACGCGATGACCTCCAGGTCGATGTTCGGCCTGTCGAAGCCGGTGACGATCTCGCGGACCTCACGCATGCCGAGCTGCGCCACGATGTCCTTGCGCACCGGAGCGGCGGCGCTGGCGGTGAGCGCGAGGACCGGCGGCCGTCCAATGCGCTCCACCACGTGCCCCAGCCGCAGGTACTCGGGGCGGAAGTCGTGCCCCCAGGCCGATACACACTGGGCCTCGTCGACCACGAACAGCGCGGGGCGCACAGCCGCAAGCTGGTCGATCACCTCCTCCTTGACCAGTTGCTCCGGAGCCAGGAAGAGGAAGTCGACGTCACCGGTGCTGATCTGGTCCCACACCGCCGCGTTCTGTCTCTCGGTCTGATTCGAGTTCACGGCTGCCGCGTCGGCCCCCTCCCGCCGCAGCAGCCCCTGCACCTGCTCCCGCTGAAGGGCTATCAGCGGTGAGACCACGACGGTGGGCCCCGGCATCAGCAACCCCGGCACCTGGTAGACGGCCGACTTCCCGGCGCCCGTGGGCATCACCACCAGCGTGTCGCGCCGCTCCATCACCGCCTCCATCGCCACCAGCTGTTCCGGCCGCAGCTGCTGCCAGCCGAATACTTCCCTCGCCCTGCGCCGCAGACGGCGGGTTGACGAACTGGTCATGTCGCTCCTCGTGTGATCGCCCGGAAGCCCTCGACTGCGGCCCCGAACTCCCTGCTGCCCCGGATCGGGGCCCTGGCCCAGCGCAATCTGGGATTGCTACGCACTTGGGCTCCGCGGGGTTGTCTGTAAGGTGCTCGGACACCTCGCCTGACTTACCTCGCCGCCGACGGCGTGCCGGATCGCCCACTCGCTACGTAGGCCGGGGGCGACGCAGGTCTGGACGCCGAAGCAGCGGTGTGGGGACGGGGCAGGGCGAGACGTGTGCGGCCCGCGATCCTCTGCCTGGGCCAATGCCCTGGCCGGGCGCGGGCACATCGGCCGAGGTCTTGACGCTCTGGGCGTCGAGGACGCAGGCGCTGGACTCGACATCGAGGCCTTCGGCCTTCCGGACGAGGCGTGGGACTGCGAAACGTTCGGTGCGACTCCCGATCATGGAAGATCAATCGATGACCAGCGACAACATGACCGAGGCCGCGACCGGCGAGCCGTCCGAGGCCGTGGTGCCGATGTCCATGGACGACTGGTGATCGACGAGCTCGTGAGTCGGGCCCAGGCCGAAGGCCTGCGGCTGACCGGCGAGGGCGGTGCAAGACCTCCAAGGCGTGGTGGGTCATGCCGCCGCGGGCTACGACCTGGGGAAGGCATAAATGCTGACGAGGGCGTGTGGCAGACGGCCTGTGCCGACGGGCCAGAGGGGAGCATCGTGTCGTGGGCCGAGAACACCGTGAAGTGAGGAAACAGCATGACCAAGACCGTGACTGACGAGCAGATCAGAGATCTGGCCGCGACCGCGAAGCCCTACAGCTTGGCGCTCCTCCAGTGGGAGCCGGAACGGGCCACGGACGGAGCGGACGCCATCGAACTCGAACACCAGCGGCGCATGGTGTCGCTGCGCGCGGAGGGGGTGATCGCGATCCTGTGTCCTGTCGGCTCCGACACCGTGGCCGGTGTCGCCATTATGACTGTGCCGGCTGAGGAAGCTGCGGCGATCATGGCCGAGGACCCATGCGTGCGAGCCGGAATGATGCGTTGCGAGGTTCACCCGTGCCATGGCTTCCCCGGAGACGCTCTCCCCGTATGAAGCACCTTGGGGCCCGCCCCATAGCCACCGAGCCGCTTCTCGCTGTCAGGCATCACTCCGCAGGTGGGCATGCGGGTTGTCGTAGAGGACAGCGCCGACCCGGGCCAGATACGTGCGCGCCCTGACTGGCGAGTGCGACCAGGCCGCCCGGACAGCGGGCGAAATGCCCAGCCAGGGGCCTGCGAAACCGGGCAGTGCCGGACGCCGATCGAGAAGTGTTCCTCCTCGACCGGAAAGGGCAGATGCAGATCGCCGAGGGCCCGTACCCCGCGGACGCTGCCGACCGCCCCGGGGTGGAGCAGCGATCAGTGCCCTCGCCGCCCAAACGAGAAACCACTCAGGCCGCCGCGCATTCGGCGAGTGGGCGGCGCCGCAAGGCTGTGTCGGTCAGTGATCGCGGGGGGGGGACGGAGGCAGCCAGGTTGTACAGGTTCACCCCGGGCGGCACGATCTCGTCGATCCGGTCGAGCGTCGCGTCATCCAGGGTCAGCGCTGCACCCTTGAGGAGACCGTCCAACGACTCCATGGTCCGCGGCCCGATGATCGCCGAAGTGACGGCCGGGTGGGCCACGGTGAATGCCACGGCGAGTTCCGGAAGGGCGCAGCCGATGCTCGTCGTGAGCTGCTCAACGGCGTCGAGCTTGCTCCGCTGGCAGCTCACCATCGACTACTCCGAGCGCGACACCCTCGCCCAGGCCACGGGCACCTGTCCGAACAAGCCCGTCACCATCACCCTCGCCCGCTGACTCCCCTCCTACCCGCAGACCAGCACCTTCGTTCAAGGCCGGGTCGGGGCCTGGGTCTCAACGCTTCAGGACCCCGTCGGCCACGGCAGCGACCACGCCGTCCACGTCGCAGGTTTGTCCGTTGTCGAACTCAGGAACGATGGCGAGCTTGACGACGCCGGAGACATCGATCGTCACGGTCTGGGGGCGGTTGATCTGCATCCTGACGTGCTTTCGGAGCTTGCCGTCACCGATGACCGACAGCCGGCCGGGCACCGCAACACCGTCGTCGTCCAAGCCCGCGGTGAAGGTCAACGTCTCGTACTTCTCATTGATGCTGTACTCGAGCCCCGACTGGCAGAGGTAGGTGATGACCATGGCGCCGGGATAGGGCTTGGCGCCCATGGTCACGTCCTGGATCGAGAAGATCTCGTCAGGGGCGATCCCGAGCGGGGTGAGGTCGGCCAGGAGCACATCGTTGGCCGATGGCGATGCATGGCCGGACGGCGAGCGCGTTTCGGCGCCCTCCGGCAACTCGGCGGGCGACGCGGTGACGGTGGCGGTCACCGTTTCTGTGACGGTCACGGTCCTGGCGGAGGGCGAGTCGACCACGGTCGGCAGCCCGAAAAAACCGAGCAGAAGTCCGAGGACTGCGGCGCCCGCGGAGACGAGGGCGGCTATCTCGCCGAGCCGTCTCCGGGCCCCCGGAGGGGCTGGAGACGGCTCGGGGTCAGGTCCGGGGGCAGGCGGTAGGGGTACGGGGGGTAACGGCGGCCTCGTAGGGTCGTCGGGCGGGGGCACTGTGCTCACAGAACAGGTCCTTTCCTCGCGTGATCGCAGTGCATTAAACGGCCCGGACGGCATGCTTCGCCAGGGCCACTCCCGTCTCAGTCGGACTGAGCCAGGGACAGGGCCTCACGACACGCGCCTGTGGCGTCGATGCGGCCCTGTGCCGGAACGAGGGTCCGGTGCGAGGCCGGGACTACGTTCGAGATCTGAGGCTGGGGCAGGGAATTCCCGGTTCCTCCGGGCCAGTCGCTGCCGCCGAAGCAGAAAATACCGATCACCCGTGCACGAGCTCGCAACCCAGGAGACCAGAAGCGGCAGAACCCTCTCCTCGTCGCCGCCGGCGAAGGCGTCTCTATCGCCTGTTCCGACGCCGCACCCCACCACAACACCCCGGGAGTCACCTGGATTCCGCTCCAGGACGCCGTTGCGTTCCAGTACGCGCCGATCTGGCGTAAGCAAGGCGAAACCGCCCGAGTGCGCGCGTTCACCGAGCAACTGCATCGCACCGTGCAGACCACTGCCGCGACGAACTGAGGCCCCGGCATCCCTCCGGGTACACCCCGGGCCGGGGTTCCTGGCGATGTCCTCAGATCGAGAGGCGCGCCGCGATGCCGAGGACGGAGTCCAAACCGGTCTCGAACTGCCACTGCTGATCGTCTTTGCGTCGGGTCTCGCCGATATAGCGCGCGTACATCGGAAAACGGCCGGTGCTCACGAGCCAGGCCATCTGCGAGGACAGTCCCGCGCGGGCCTCCTATTGGGTGGACCAGCCGCGGGCGCCCCTTGATGCCTCGCATCGGGTTGGCGAAGATCAGTCGCGCTGCCTTGAGCGTACTGAAAAGAGACCGCAAGGCACTGGCGTCGTATGCGCGATAGTGGCCGGTCGGCGATCGCCGACAGCTCGGAGGCGAGGATCTGGTGGCCAATGAGCATGATCATGAGTCGTCGGCTTGCCCGGCGCCCACGCTGATTCCACCGTGGCCATGTTCAGGGCAGAGGTTCGTAGAACGGGCGATCAGGTGCGAAGTTGCGCGAACACACCGTCACGTCCTCACCCCTGAGATACGCCAGCAGCCATGCGCCGAACGCCATCTCGTGGAGAGTCCAGGCCGGGCTGTCGAACTCCTGGACCACGACGCGCCAGGGCGACGAAGCATCGTCCGGAACGCGAAGGAAGACCGCCTCGCCCGTCGTGGCCGTCGCCACCGGCATCAACTCCCCAGGGCCCGCTCCTGCCGGAGCCGGTAGGAAATCCGCCATGTCCTCCTCCCGCCACATCTCGAGATCCCTCCTGATCATCGTTGCCAGGTCGTGCAGGAGATGACCGGCGGGGTGCTTCAGGTACAGCTGCCTGTTGATCTCGATCGAGCCGTAAGCGTCCACGATCTCGCGGAAGTCGGAAGGGAACTCGAGGCCGAACTCCCCCTCCATCTCGATCCATGGCGCCGCATCCGACCAGTTGAACCGGGGCTCCCCCAACAGGGCTTCAACCTCCGAGAGCATCGCCACCACCAGGCCCCTTTCCTCGGGTTACGGAAGTCCCGGCCGCGACCCCGCGCCGGTAGCCTACGGACGGGCCCCGTGCTGGTCGGCGGCGGGTCACAGCAGGGATCGAAGTGGCCCAGCGGATCGTCGTCCGGCCGAAACCGGAGTTCGGACGCCTCACCAAACTGGTCAAGCTAAGTCACCGGGGCGAAATGTAAAGACCTGGTCCAGGCCTGTCAGGGTGAAGATGCGTATCAGGTGCGTCGGCACAGCATCCAAGACCATGGTGGCTCCTGCCGCTTGAGCGTGCTGGCGGGCAGCGAGGAGGGCCGTGATGCCAGTGGAGTCGCAGAACTCCACACCGGACAGGTCGACGACCAGGCGCTGTCCCGGGGAGAGACGGAGGGCCTCGGTCCTAAGGCTCAGGGCGGCGGAACTTGCGTAGTCGAGTTCGCCAATCACGTGCAGTGCGGGGCCGGCGGGGGTTTCGTCCGGTGTGATTTTGAGCGGGCTCATACAGAGTGATTCGTTGCCGGCCGGGTGTGTGGATTGGTGCGGGGATGACGAGAGTCCAGCCGGGTGGTCTTGTCTGCCTCCGCCGGGCCAGCAGAGTGCCGAGAACTCGTCGGGCGTCATGCCGAACGGCGCTGCTTCATACAGCCATTGACCGGCGCGGCCCCAGGGGCGCATTGCCTGGTCGTCCGGGGTGTGTGGTCTCAGGTGCGCCGCGGGTGCAGGAACCAGCGGCCCGGCCTGGGCTCTGCCACCGTCTCGTCCCGCTCCAGGTCGTGAGGCTCGGAGCGGTGAAGGAGTATCTGTACCAGCAGCAGTTCTCGAGGACGACGCGGTGTCCTTGAGGCTGTGAGCCCGTGAGGCGAAGCTCGCGCCGTGCTCCCGCACTGTCCTCAGAGCTGCGACCGCCACCGCTTCGCGCCCGGGACGACGTGTGGGTGTCGGGCTTGGCCCCCATATCTCGGCCGGCCGTGGTGCCTACTGAAGCTGCCCGGAGGCGTTGTGACGGCGATCACCCACGGTAGGGGGTGACGTACCGAAACACCCGGCGCGAGCTGTACTGACATTGCTAAGACCGTGTTTTATGTGGTGAGACGGGCGAGTCGTTTGTAGCAGCAGAGTGCTGCGGTGAGGCCGAGAAACGCCAGGTAGTTGCGGGGATGGTGTTCGTATCGGTGGTTGAGCCTGCAGTAGCCGGTCAACTAGGACATCGTCCGCTCGATGACCCAACGTCGGCGGCCCAACCGTTCGCTGGACTCGACTCCCTTGCAGGCGATGCGCACGCCGATGTGCTTGCCCCATAGCCATCGCCGCAGGTGAGGGACGTCGTATGCCTTGTCCGTATGGAGGCGCTGAGGCTTGAGGTAGCGGCCGCGGTGGGGGTCGTGTCTCGTTTGGTGACCTATGATCATGGGCTTGAGGGCGAGGCTGTCGTGGGTGTTGGCCGCGGAGATACCGACGAGGAGGGGCAGTCCGTTCGCGTCCGACAGGACGTGCATCTTGGAACCCGGCTTGCCCCGGTCCACGGGGCTCGGGCCTGTGAGTTCACCCCTTTTTTAGCCCTCACGTGCGCAGAGTCGAGCACGGCGCGGGACAGATCGAGCAGGCCATCGTCGGCCAGCCGGTGCAGGATCTTCTCGTGCAGCCGGCCCCAGACGCCGGCTCTCGACCAGATCAGGAACCTTCGGTGGGCCGTCGACTTCGATATCCCGAAACAGGGCGGCAACGCACGCCGGGCGCTGTGCTTCCCGCTCTGCCGCCCGCGGTTCGGCCTCCTGGCGCTCGCGCTCCTGGGCCGTCGGCTAGCGGGCCGGTTGCTGAGGCCAGTGGCGTTCCAGGGCGGCCTGGTCGCGGGGGGTTGCCGATCGCGTCGAACAGATTCTGCGGGCCAAGTCAGCCGAAGCGGCGGAAGACCGACCCGTGCGGGCCGTGGGCGCGGAGGTCGCCCAGGGTGGTTGTCTGCGTACACGTGAACGTGCTCAGCAGGGTACGGGGGAACGTGACCAGCGGCCCGGAGACGCGGAGGCCGGATTCCGGGTCCGGCCACCTGGGCTCATGGAATGATGAGGACTTTGCCCCGGGTCCGGCCGGCCTGGCTGAGGTTGTGGACGTCGGCGAGGCCGGACAGGGGGCGCGACGAGCTGATGTCGACGCTGACCGTGCCCGCGTCGACGAGTTCGACAAGCACCCTCAGGTCCGCGATGTCGTTGCGAGCGACCATGTGCATCGCGCTCACCCCGGCGTCGAGAGGCGGCTCGATCAGGGTCGTGATCGACACGATCCGGCCGCCCTGCCGCACCAGAGGCACCAGGGCCACGGCGTCCTGTGAGCTCACTGGGACCAGGTTGAGCAGGACGTCCACCGGGCTGTCGAGCGCGGTGCTCACCGGTCGGGCGGTGTAGTCGATGACGTGGTCTGCCCCCTGTTGCAGGACCGCCTCGGTACTGCGGGGACCGGCCGTGGCGATCACCTCGGCCCCCGCATACCTGGCGAGCTGCGTGACGAAGCCTCCGACGCCGCCACCCGCGCCGTTTACCAGCACCCGCTGGCCCGTGGCCACCTTCCCGTGCTCGAACACCGCCTGCCATGCCGTCAGACCGGCGACAGGGAGCGCCGCGGCGTGAGTGAGCGGGATGGACTTCGGTGCCGCAGTCAGCATGGAGGCGGGCGCGCGGACGTACTCGGCAGCCGCACCGCCGCCGTCGAGCCGTCCGATGACACGGTCGCCCACGGCGAACCCCTCCGCCCCTGCGCCGACCTCGGTTACGGTGCCGGCGACGTCCCAGCCGAGCGTGTAGGGCAGGTCCACGGGGAGGAACGCCTCCAGCAGTCCGGCACGCAACGCGGCCTCGGTGGGGTTGAACGAGTTGGCGGCCACCCGGATGAGCACTTCACCGAAGTCGGGGCGGGGATAAGGGACATCGTCGTAGCGGATCACGGAGGCATCGCCGAACTCGTGGATGCGCGCGCTCTTCATCATCGTCATGCCGTGAACCTATGACTGCCGACGAGGACGATCCATGTGTCAGGATTCTCCATCCATGCGCGATCGTCTCGCGCTCTACGCTCGGCGCATGGATGTACTGAGCGATGTGGTCGCGGTGACGCGGACCGGTCGACCCAGGTCGGCGTATGTGCGGTGGCATGCTCCGTGGGGCCAGGAGTTTTCCTCCGTACCGGGTTCGGCGGGCTTCCAGGTGGTCCTGGACGGCTCCTGCTGGCTCCTGGCCGCCGGCGCGGCACCTGTCCGGCTGGGCACGGGGGACGTGGTGTTCCTGCCGCACGGCAGAGGGCACGTCCTGGCGGACAGCCCCGAGACCCCGCTGGCGACTCCTGCCTGCGGCCCCGATGACGCCAAGCGGTACGACGCCTACGCGTCGGACAACGTCGACAGGAGCGGAGAGGGCGGTCCGGTTACCGTGCTGCTCTGCGGGTCGTACCGGCTCGACCCGTCCCGCGCCCACCCGCTGTTGCTCTCCCTCCCGGATGTGATCCACCTTCCTGCGCACCCTGGCCGCCGCGCCGAACTGGACGCGGCGGTGAAGCTGCTCGCAGCCGAGCTGGAGGCCCCGAACCTGGGCACGGACGCGGCTGTCCCCGCGCTCCTGGACACCCTGCTGCTCTACATCCTGCGCATCTGGTTCGACGAACAGCCGCTCCACGGGGACCACACCACCGGATGGGCCGCCGCGCTGAACGACCCTCCGGTCACCGCCGCCCTCCACGCCGTCCACCACGACCTGGCTGCCCCGTGGACGGTGGCAAAACTCGCCGCGGAAGCCGGACTCTCCAGGGCTCCCTTCGCCAAGCGCTTCGCGCGGCTGGTCGGCCAGCCGCCCCTCGCCTACCTGACCTGGTGGCGGATGACCACAGCAGCACGACTGCTCCGGACGTCGGACGCACCGCTGCGATCGGTCGCCGCGCAAGTCGGGTACACGTCCGAGTTCGCTTTCGCCCACGCGTTCAAACGCGCGCACGGCACCCCGCCCGGAACCTACCGCCGGAAGGCCTGACCCGGAGCGGCCACACCTGAGCACGTTCACTCGTACGCGGCTGGGTTCATTCCCGTGTACGCGGACAGCTGACCCCCACCCGGGCGCGGCTTTAGCGGGCACCTCACAAGGGCTGGGCTCTGCAGATGAGGCAGGCCATCCAATCTGCCCGGGGCCGTCCCGCAGGCCGGCAAGGGCCGACCGGCCGGAGAGCCCCCCCTTGTCGCGTCCCGAGCCGGCCGGTCACAGGCATCCGAATCGACATCGTCCACCATCTATAGGTCACTCGGATCGCCGCGGCCCCCGCCCCGTCGGTGGCCGTGGCTTCCAGCGCGCTGGCGTTGGCCTTGCGTAGGTTGTTACGGAGCAACACGCTGAGCAGCCATGTCCGCTGTTGGGCTCGCGTGGGCGGGCGGGTCTGCTTTCCTGAGGGCCACGGTAGCGAACAGTCCGCTGATCATGATTACGGATCCTGCGAGCAGGAACACCGTGTCGATTCTCCCGAAAGAGATGCCTGCCATCTCGTGGTGGAAGTCTCGCCAGGCGGTACTTACCAGCCAGCCCGCGCCAATCGCCGACATCATGGACGCCAGTTGTTGGACGGGGGCGAACGTCGAGATCGCTCGGCCGATGTACGCCTCGGGGGTGGCCGGCAGCAGGATGGGCGCCATAGCGGCATTGATCGCTCCCAGCGGCACGCCGATGAGCGCGATGACTGGCACCGCGGCCCAGATGGTTTCGAGTCGGGCGTAGAAGACAAGACCAAGTCCTACGAGTGCCAGTCCCACGCCGAACACGTGAACGTCCCGGAATCGTCGGCATAGCCTGCCCGCGGCAAGCGCGCCGGCCACCGCGCCCAGCCCTTCACCCATGCCGAGAGTCCCGTACAGGCTTGCCTTCGCGTGGAGGTTCTCGGGGAGAAAGAATACGTTGAGCTCGTTGAGCGCTGCCGCCCCGAAGGCCGCGACCGCGACCGCTATGAGCAGCATCCTCAAGACCGGGCTGCCAAAGACGAAGCGGGTTCCGTCCCGGAGTTCGGATATGAAGCGCCTCAGCGTGGCCTCCTGGGTGCCGCTGGCATCGAGTCCCTCGCTGAGGTTGGGTACGGGTGCGGGTCTCACGCTCCGAACCAGCAGGAAGGAGGCCATGAAGGACAGCGCGTTGAGGAAAAGGGCCAGCGGAGCACCCATGGTGAAGAGAAGAGGCGCGGCCAGCGGGGGACCCACAATCGCGGCGGTGTACCCGGTCGCCTGCAGAATCCCTGACGCCTTGGCTCGATCGGTTTCGGGGACGAGTCTGGAGAGCAGCGCGAACCGCGAGGGGTTGAAGAACTGTGCGACGCCGGTGGCCAGCAGCACGGTCGTGTAGATCAGCGCAAGTTTCGCCCCCACGGTTATGGCGTCGGACGGTAGAAGCGCTACGACCGCGAGTAAGAGGATGAGCGTCGCCCGGGCGGCGTCTGCCGCCATCATCGTCGTGCGGTGGTTCCATCGGTCGACATACACGCCGGCGGCCGGGCCGACGAGAAGCGTGCCAAGTGCCACCGCGATCATGACACCGGCGATTGCTACCGGCGCGTAGTCGTTGTCGGGCAGCAGGACGGTGCCGATCCACAGGACGAGGGTGGTGTCGAATACGAAGTCTCCCACCACCGAGACGGCTTGGCCGTAGAAGAGTCTGGTGAAGTTCCGATTGATCAGCCGCATTCATGCATATTGACAGTGGTAGAGCGCTACTTCGGCAGCATCGTTCAGGGAAGCCGAAGGTGAACGCCGCGCAGTCGTAGCAGCAGGGGCCCGGCCGGCTCTACGCGTCGGAGTCGGGCTGGCCTCGTTGCGTACGCGGTGCTCCTGCACCGAGGGGCGTTGTCTGTGGGCAGGGGCGTGTTGCAGCCGATTGAAGGTGCGGTTCAGACGTCTGCCACGTCCACGACGTGGAGCGTGGGCAGCGGGGGGTGGGTGAGCAAGAGCTGCTGTCCGGAGCCGTCGAGGGCCGTGATGCCGATGCCGTTGGGAGGAAAGGGACCGAGTATCTGTCCGCCGACCACCCCGTGGACCCCTCCTGGTGCGGAAACGTCATCATTCACGCGGCGCCTCACCCCGCTCTCGACGTCGATCGCCAGCAGCGGTGGCCTCACTCCTTCGAAGATCAGCGGAACTACGAGGTGCTCGTGGTCCCCGAGCCACGCCCCCTGAGAAGCGCTCAGGCTTTCCATTAGCTCGTAACGGGCCACCTCCCTGCCGCTCTCAACGTCGAGGATCACCGTCACGGGGTCCTCGTCATCGTTCTCGAACCCGGCGGCAATGAAGCGGCCGTCCGGGGACCAGCTCAGCATGCCCACCGGCGTTGCTCCGCCCTGACCAGTCCAGAGACGACGCCGTTCACCACCCGGCAGATCAAGGATGCTGACAGTGACCTGCTCACCTTCCGGACCATCCGACAAGACAGCCAGGTGAGCCCCGTTCGGGGCGAAGGCCGCCAGCAAGTCGCAGGCGTCGTCGGTGACGGAGTCGAACCGAAGCTCCGTGCCGTCCGCGAGGGTGCGCACCACCAAAGCTTGCAAAGAGCGTCGAGGGGACGGGTGAAGAATGCGAAGCGGGTGCCGTCGCGGGACAGTGCCTTGGCCTCCGTCAGCTCGTCGGTACGGGCTCTATGCGCCACGGCGAACCCACCACCAGGCTCCTGCACAATGATCAGCTGATAACGATCCCCGCCTTGCAGTAGGAGGCACGCCCGCAGTACACGCCGCTCCTCCAGCGCGCCCATCTCCAGCCTCCGTCCCGAGCCCTCGTTCGTTCCCACCGGGCCACCTCTCAACACACCGCCCCTTACAACGCCTAACAGAATGGCTGTGCGGGCTGAGCTACAGAGACCCCGGCTCGTCGTCGGCGACGAACCGCGTCAGGGATTGCTCCAGCAGTTCCAGGAACTGCCGCAGGTCGTCCGCTACCTTGTCGAGCTCTGGCTTGTCCAGTGACGGCGTCCGCGTCCGATGAACCGACCCGTCTGGGCCCACGACGTAGGACAGGCCGCCGCCGTTCGAGCCGATGGCAATCTTCTGGTCCGCGCCGGCATCGACAGCGCCGTTCTCCTGGTATCGCAGAAGGACGTCGCTTGCCGCGTCGAGGAAGTAGCCGTTGCCGACGTCCGCCCAGGTGACGTCGCCGATGCTGTGGTAGAAAGTGACCAGGTCAGCCGGGACGAGACCTACTTGAGCAAGCGCGCGAGCCGCGGTTTGATCGTCGCGGATGGCCGGCCGGACCTCGTTGGTGCCGGGAGGAAAACCGTGCCGACGCTCGAACTCGCCCGTCAACGCCACGAGGACCCTGGAGACTCTGCTTGTCCACGAGGCCAGCCAGGCGGGTGAAAGCGAACTGTCACTCATGAGGCTGGATCATTGCATAAACCACGGACACCAATGAGGTAACCCAGCGGCCTTGCACCCCGACGTCAAGACAGTGTCTTGAGTTGTCGGTGGGTGATGAGGCAGCAGGCGAGCCTCAGGAACGCTTCGTGGATGTCGGCCCGCCGTTCCCACCGGATCCGCGGCCGTCGGAAGCCGTGCAGCCAGGCAAAACTTCTCTCTACGACCCAGCGGTAGGTGCCCAGCCCGGTGCCGTGTCGGGTGCCGCGGCGGGCGATCGCGGGCACGATGCCACGGGCGCGGACCTGGTCGCGATAAATGTCGTGGTCGTAGCCGCGGTCGGCGAACAGCGAATCCGGCTTGCGGCCGGGACGGCCGACCCGGCCGCGGACCGGCGGGATCGCGTCGAGCAGCGGCAGGAGCTGGGTGACGTCGTTGCGGTTGCCGCCGGTCAGCAGGACAGCCAGCGGGGTGCCGTGCCCGTCAGTGATCAAGTGGTGTTTGGAGCCGGCGCGGCCCCGGTCGACTGGCGAAGGGCCCGTTTGGCTCCCCCTTTTAGCGCCCTGACGTGGGAGGAGTCAACCACGCACCGGGACCACTCCAGCCGCGAGACCGCGTTCAGTTCGGCCAGCAGGACCGCGTGCAGCCGCTGCCAGACGCCAGCCTGGTTCCAGTCCCGTAAGCGGCGCCAGCACGTCATGCCCGAGCCGAAGCCGAGACCTCGTGGCAGGTACTCCCACTGGATCCCGGTGTGCAGCACGTACAAGATTCCGCACAGCACCTGCCGGTCCGGCAGCGGCTTGCGGCCCGGATGCCGAAAGCGTCGCTCACGCTGCGACAACAGCGGCTCCAAGCGGTCCCACAGCTCATCCGACACGATCCACGGCGACTTCCCCACACCGAACCGAACGCTCAACTACCGCCCTGGACACGGAGGTCAGGGCCCAGCCACCTCATTGTGTTAGCTGCTATTAGAACCGATAATTGACCCACGTAGGATCGGCGCATGATTCGCGCAGTCGTATTCGACGTCGGTGAGTGCCTGGTAGACGAGACCCGCGAGTATGGGACCTGGGCAGACTGGATCGGCGTTCCGAGGCACACTTTCGCGGCCGTGTTCGGGGCTGTCATCGCGCAGGGGCGCGACTATCGAGACGTCTTTCAGGCGTTCCGGCCGGGGTTCGACTTGCACGCCGAGCGTGAGCGCCGCGCCGAGGCCGGCAAGCCGGAGCACTTCGGGGAGGAAGACCTGTACCCCGACGTACGAGACGCCCTGCGCACCCTGCGGGCCGACGGTCTGTGGTTGGGGATTGCCGGCAACCAGACGGTCCGCGCCGGTACGATCCTTCGGGAACTGTTCTCCAAGGACGTCGACCTCATCGGGACCTCCGACGACTGGGGTGCCAGCAAGCCCGATCCGGCCTTCTTCCGCCGCGTGGCCGAGGCTGTCCCGGCCGACCCCGGGGAGACCCTCTACGTCGGAGATCGCGTCGACAACGATCTGCGCCCCGGCGCGGCCGCCGGGATGCTCACTGCGCTGGTGCACCGAGGGCCATGGGCCTCGATCCAGTGGAACACCGACGAGGCCCTCAGCTTGCCAACATTCCGCCTGGAGTCTCTTCGCGAACTCTCCCCGAAGATCGCGGAGTTCAACGAGCCAGGGCACTGACCGTCGTCGACCATCCGTACAGCCGGTCGTCGAGGTCACGCACGCACTGCTCGTTCTGGTGCGGGGCGAGCGTCCGCCGCACGGTCCGTACTCGGTCCATTCCCGTCGCGTACCAGGTGACCTGTAGCTGATCGAGGGCGCTGAGGGCGTACTTGCACGCTTCGTCGGGGTTCCCCGCTGCTGCCTCGACCGCGGCCAAGTCCCCGTAGATCACGGTGCGTTGCTTGGCCTCGGCAGCCGGTATTTCAGCGAGGGCATCGAGGAGCGTTGTCCGGGCCTGCGGCAGGTGGCCGGCTTTCAGCTGGACGTTCCCTTTGAAGGCAGCCAGGCGCACCGGGCTGAACCAGTCCAGCCAGTCGGGTGACGGGTGTTCGGTTCCTGCGGCGAGCACGTCCTCCGCGTGGCTGATCAGGTGGAGAGCTGTTCGGGGGTTGCCGCACCGGGTCTCGCACTCGGCCTCGACCGCGTCCAGCCATGCCAGGAGTTCCGCTGACGGCGCACCGCGACGTGCGTAGGTCCGGGCAGCGACCATCCGCTCTGCCGCGTCGTCCCGCTTGCCGGCCCACGCCGGGATGAATGCGGTGTGAGCGAGGATGGCGGAGCCGAGCAGCGGGGCATCGGCCTCGCCTGCGGCCTGGAGGGCACGGAGGTACGTACTGCTGGCGTGGTCCGGTTCGCCCAGGTCGAAGAACTCGATCCGCCCGGCCAGCAGCCACGTCTCCGCGAGCGCCGCCGCCACAGCTTGCCGGGTCTGCCCAGCCGTCTCTGGGAGAAGAGCGCAGCCGAGGGTGGCATGTGCGATTGCGGCCGGGTGGAGGGTTGCCGGGGCGACGGACCAGTAGAGGCGTCGATGCGACCGTGTCACAGCCTCGAAGTCCGCAGCGACGGAGGCCGGTTGCATGGTGGCGGTCGCCTGGGAGGGAACGGAGGCGAGGCCAACCGGGGCCCCTGCCAGGCCGCGGCGCCTTGCGTCTGGGCGGCCGCGCCCGTCGGGAGAAGTGAACCCCAGTGCGTCGAGGTCCTGTCCGAGAACCCGCGTGAGCGCTTCCCCGAGTTCGGGCTGCGGCCAGGGCGGGTTCTCGGACTCCCACCGACGCACCTGCCGAACCCCGACACCAAGGGCTGTGGCGAGGGCCTGCTGGGAGTGGTAACCGGCGGCGAGGCGAGCGGACTTCAGACGGATGTTGCTGGACTTCGGTGGCACGGGAGTCCTCCTTGACGACAATGCTGCCCAGTCTCACACCAAGCCCTCTGACTGACCACCCTTCCCCGGAAGGATGCATGAAAGCCCTCTTTTATGACGACAAGAGTCCTCTCAAAGCCCTCGAAAACGAGATGATGGCGGGCCAACCTAGGGTGCTCGCTCAGCTACCGAGAGGTCGAGATGCCGTCCGTGACCACTATCAAGAGCTGCCGGCTAGAGAGTGCCGGTCACGCCTGGGACGCAGTCCGCGTGCCTCGCAGCGTGGGCAGCGACGCCGTCTCCATCCTCGGGAGCCGTGCCGGAGCAGCCCTCCAGTACGAGGGGGGGATGTACTTCTTCATTGCCCCCGGGTCGGCGGCCACGTGGAAGGCCTCCGATGTGCCCGGTGCCCGGATCCTCGGGCCCGGCGCTCACGTTGTGTTCCCGCCGCCGAGACGCACCTCTGGGCCTGGTCCGCACTGGCGGGTCTGTCCGGTAGGCGAGAGGCTGCTCACCGTTACGGCGGCGCTTCGGGCCGCTCTGGAGGATGCAGCGGCCCCGCGGACGGAACCGATCCTGTGACCGCACCTGTGACACCGGCCCCCCGCTTATGGGGCGGCCCGATGGTGCCGGTCCGTGCGCAGGGTGGGGCCAGCGACTGTCGCGCCGCCGCCGGGCTGACGCCATGACGGGCGCGAGGGATGGGGCGAGCGGGGTCGTGCACCTGCGCCGCGAGCGGGAACTCGCCTCCGCCCACTGGCTGCTGTCCGCCGCCCCGGACATCGGCCGGAGCCGAGCCGAGTGGCAGGACCGGGGCTCGACCTGGTTGCGGCCCGGCTTCCTCTTCGGTGCGGTCGCGGTCCGGGCGGCCCTGGTCCACGCTGCGCTGGGTCTGGACGACCCGGTCGCGTGCCGGCTCCCGCTCGCGGAACACCTGGCCGGCCCGGTCTTCTACAGCCCTGAAGGGTTCGCCGGTGCGGGCGCGTACACGGTGATGGTCTCGGCGTCTACGGCCATGGCGTGGCGCTCGATTGGGTCGGAGCCGCATGACCGCCGGGCACTGCTGCTCGTCCCCGGCCCTGATCTGATCGAACCGCAGGAGAACCGCCCGTGGTGGGTTGTGCCCTTCGACGGGCCAGGGCTGCTGTGCAGAGCCCGGCCGCTGACCGCGCTGATCAGTGCGGGCCGCAGGGCTGCCGGTCGCCGAGGCGGTGATGACGGTGCCTGAGTCCCCGGCCGCCCTCGCGGTGTCGTCGCCTGCAGGGGCGGCCGGCCGAAGCCCTGCCCCGCGCAGGATTGGTTCGCTCGCCATGGTCGAGACCGGGGTAGGGGCGTTGCCCGCGTAAACAGAAACGCTGCCACGAGTTGCGGAGTCGGCACGCCGCGCCCGGCGCCTGGTGGACCTGGCCCTGAGCGTCTGGGACATGGACAAAGTTCGCGACGCTGCCGAGATCGTCGTCAGCGAGCTGCTGGCGAACGCCGTCCAGCACGCGCGTCGCGACAGTGTCCGACTGACCGTGACCCGGCTGAGCGACACCAGGGTCCGGGTGGCCGTGGTGGACCTGTCGCGCACGCACCCGACGCGCCGTGCCGCCAGCGCGGACGACGAGTCCGGGAGGGGTCTGGACATCGTGGACGCACTGAGCCACGGGCAGTGGGGCGTCGACTCGATGCGGTGGGGGAAACGCGTCTGGGTCGACCTGGACGGCAGCGGCGGAGCCCCCGATGAGTGAGCGCGCCCGGCAGGTCGTGTACCTCGTGGTCCTGGCCGGGATGGCCGTCGCGCTCGGCATCGGAATCGCCAGCAGCGGATCAAGGGATCGCTCATGGTGTGCGCCAGATGCGCTCGGCTGCGCGAGGAGGAGGAGCAGGCCCGCGCGGCCGGCGGCCACTCGCGCGCTGTGGACTGCCGAGTCCTGCTTCGGAGGCACCCCCATCGCGCCGGCGCATCGACACGGTCGGAAACCTCCCCCTCGTCGGAGCGCGAGTGAGTCACCCGCCGCGTTCCGCCCGGAAGTCCCGCTGGCTGCGTTTCTGCCAGGCGGCGGTCTTCCTCGCCGCACTGGTCCTGATCGTGGCCGCGGCCGGGTGGTGAGCGGCCGCCCCCTGGCCTCCCGCCCTGCCCGCCATCGTCTGCTCGCTGAGGAGTCACAGTGAAGGAAGCGGAACAGTGGACCCGAGCAAGACCCACGGTCGAGCCCGTTTACGACCCGGCCGACCCGCAGAGCGGGAGGGCCTTGGTGGACTGGCACCTGTGCGAACTCGGTCTCGGCGAGAAGCAGTTCCTCCGGGTCGGGAAGGACGGGATGCGGTACAGCCGACACGTGCGGCCGGCGGATATCGGCGTGTGCCGCGCGCATGTGCTCACCGAGGCCGCATGGCTCCGGGGGCCGAGCTGTGCGTCACGGTGGAGTGGTCGCCGGACGCCGCGATGCGCCGCGATCCGGTGCACTGGAAGATGCGGATTCCGGCTACCGCTCGTGCTCTGGAGTCACTGGGCTACGTCGTGGAACCCGCCCGCTTCGGCAATGCGCACCGCTTCCACCCCAACGCCGAATTCCTCGTGTAACGGCTGCCCCGTGGCGTGCCGCCGAGGAAGCCGCCGGCCGAGACCGACTGGGCGCTGTCGGAGCCTGTGCCCCCGAACCTCGCACGCCCCAACTGGCCGTGGAATGAGCAGTCGCCCGAGAACCTGGTCCGCGACGTGCTGAGGAAGGCCGGGCTCGACTCCAGTGAGTGCTGGTCGCCGTCCGCCCGGGTCGTCGTATTTCCCATCACCCAGACGGTGTGGCCGCCCGAAGCCGACCGCTGCACCTGGATGACCTGGTGGCCGGCGGCCGAGTACGCCTGTACGCCGGGCACCGGTGCGGTGCCCGAGGGCGCCGAGCGCCACTGGAGCAAGCACCTGGGCCGTCTGCGGCAGGTCCTGAGCGACGCGGGTCTCGTCGTCCGCGCTCCCGAACGCGCCTGGAGTCCGGTAGACGAGTCCGCCCAGTTCCTCGTCTACCGCGTTGCCAACTCAAGCTGACGCCCCGTTCCCATCCCACGGCACATCGCCTATCAGCACCAGAGGAAGCGCGACCCCACAAGGAGGCATGGTGACCATCACCACGGAGACCGGACAGTTAGACGTGCCCGCTCTACGCACCGCCACTCAGGAGATCATCACCCGGGCGGTCGCGAAGCGGTGGCCGGAGAAGGAAACCGTGCTCGGCCCACAGAGCCCGAGCGTCACGTCGTACGTCTGCCGGGTCATGGTCGACGGCGAGGTGCTGATCGCGAAATACAGCTGGTTGGGCATGTCCCTCGTGTCGATCCTGCGAGGGGCGGCCGGGCCGTGGGAGAACGTGCTGGAGGCGCAGCGGGCCTACGTGACGAGCGCCGACCTGCTGACCGCCCGCGAGGCGCAGCATCTTCGCCTCCTGCGGCGCCTGGGGCGGCCCCGGGTCTGCAAGACGGCGGGTCTGTGCGATGGCGTCCTCCTCACGCGAGTCGCGCCGGGCGCAACGTTGGCCGACGAGCTGTCCGCCCGCCCGTGGGACACGGCCGCGCTCTTGGACCAGGTCCTTGTCGAGCTGCGTGGTCTCCACGGCCCGGCCGGCGCCGAAGTCTTGCGTGACGCGGCGTCGATCATCGAGCGCTCCGTCGCCGGCGTGTTCCGCAGGAAGTTCGGCGGCCCGGCCGGTGCGGACTATCTGCGGTCGCTCGGCGCGGACAGCGGCCTGCAGGAGTTCGAGCGCGAGCAGATCAACGCCCTTTTACAGAGCGCGGTATGGCGGCTCCTCAAGATGGCCGACGGTCTGTCGGCGCGGCGGGACACGGCCGTGTTCGGGGACCTCAAGCCGGAGCACACCTTCACGGATGGCTCCCGCCTCCGATTCATCGACCCGGCGGTGCAGTGGGCTGCCGGACCCGAGCCGGACGTCGCGAAGCTCCTGGGCCGGTCGATCCTCCTCGCCCTCGACCACCCGAACCCGGCTGCCGGACGGCAGATCGTTCAGGGCGTGGCCTCGACGCTCGACCACTACGTGGCGACGCAGCTCGAACGCGAGCAGCCGCGGCGGCTGCGGGAGGTGCTGGTCCTGTGGCTCATGGACACGGTGAGCATCCTGAGCACCTGCCTCAGCGCTCCGCCGGGGCTGCCCCTGACCCGGCAGCAGCAGTTCCTCGTCACGCAGGCCCCTATCGTGGCTGGTCTCGTGGAACGCGTGAGTGCGCTCCTGGTCGGGTCGCTGTCCGGCGCCCGGCTCCTGGACAGGGTGCTCTCCACGATCGACGCGGCCGCCGGGAGCGCCCGGTGATGGCCCCGGTGGTCGGGATCGTCGGGACGGGTGCGGTGGGGCAGAGCGTCGCTGCCGCCCTCGTTGCCGCAGGCCTGCCCGGCCGGCTGCTGCTCGTGTCCCGGCGACCCGATCAGGTGCAGGGCCTGTGCGCCGACCTCCAGGACCTCGCGCACACCGCCCGGTCACGCTCCCTCATCGAGGCCGGTGAGGTCGATGACCTCCACGGCTGCGACGGGGTGGTGATCGCTCTGCGGAGCGACTTCACGAACACGGCCCGGCGGGACATCCGGCGCGGCGGCGCGGCGGCGAACGCTCCCGCGGTCGGCGAGCTGGCGCGTCAGCTGCGCGGGTACGGCGGGACGGTCCTCGTCGTGACGAACCCGGTCGACGTGATGGCCCGTCGGTTCGCCGACGTGTCGGGCTGCTCCCGGGTCTTCGGGATCGGCTCGAATCTGGACTCGGCCCGCTACCGCATTCTGCTCGCCCGGTACGCCCAGGTCGCCCCCGCGCGGGTGTGCGGCCACGTCATCGGCGAGCACGGTGACCGCGCCGTGGTGTGCGCGTCGACGACCACCGTCGACGGCCGCCCGATCGCGGTCCCGGTGCGTACCATCGTGGCAGACCTCCAGCAGCGGCCGGCGCTGATCCGCACCGGCATCGGCCGTACCCGCTACGGGCCTGCGGGCGCGGTGCTCTCCACGCTCCGCAAGGCCCTCGGCCTGGTCGACGGCGTCGAGGAGCTGTCCGTCCCGTACGGGGACGTTCACCTCGGAATTCCGTTGCGCTTCACCGGAGGCGAGGCCGTGCCGGCCCTGCCGCCCCTGACGCGTTCCGAACGCCTGTGTCTGGACTCTGCGGCCAGCAGTCTTCGCGACGCATACGCCCAACTCCCTGCTCTCCCCGAGAGGATCGCTACATGATCACCGCCACCCGACTCAAGGCCGCCGCAGCGGCCGTCACCGTGCTCAGCAACCGGCCGGAGGTCACCGACTGGGCCCTGCGCTACTTCGGACCCTGGTGGAACGCCGTGCCGGTGAAGGCGGCTGGCGTGTTCTCCGCCGCCCTGGTGGTCGCGGACGTCGATCCGGACGACTACGAGGCGGTCACCCGTCTCGTCGGCGACGGCCGGGCCACGGACACCGTCGAATACGCGAGGCACCAGCTGCTGGTGGCACGGGACGGGGACGACATCATCGCGACATCGCCGTGCGAGGGCATCGCGTACCGCAGCACGCCCTCCTCAGGCCGCATGGTCCTGTCCAGCACCGACGTGCAGCCGCTCGCCCTGGCCGCCGCGCGCATCGCCCGGGAGGCGATCCGCGGCCAGCTCCTGAGCGACGGGTGGGCCGTACTCCACTCCTCCGCCGTTGTACGACCGGCCGACGGCGCGACGCTCCTCACCTTCGGCGACAAGGGCGCCGGGAAGACGAGCACGGCGCTGCTGCTCGCCTCAAACGGCTGGCAGCTCCTGGCCAACGACCGGGTGCTGGTGCGGCCGACCGGCGAGCGGGACGTCGAGGTCGTGCCCTGGCCGTCCGCCGCCGCCCTCGGCCTCGGCCTCCTCCACTCGCTCGGCTGGGAGGACAAGGCGCGCGAGCACCTGCGCTCCGGCGGCAGCTTCCACCCGACACAGCACGAGTCAGTGACCGAGGCGCTGCTCGCCGGCGACCACACGCCGCTGTGGGAGAACGCAAAGCGCGAGCGGAAGGTCCAGGTGTTCCCGGACCAGTTCCCGGACCTGTTCGACGTCCCGCTGGCCACCAGCGGCCGGGCGGCCGGCCTCCTCTTCCCTCAGATCGACGCCGACGCAGCGCCGGACATCACCGACGGCACCCGGACGCTGGGCGAGGCGGACTTCATGTCCGGGAAGACGGAGGACCGCTACCCCGACGTCTTCGGGCAGGCGCAGGGCGTGGACGGGGGCGGCCGCGAAAGCGCCCGAGCCGAGGTCGCCTCGCGTCTCGCCGAACTGCCTCACCGTGCTGTCCGGCTCAACCACGACATCCCGGCGAGCGCCGCGGTCCTGGCCAAGGTTGCCGACGCAATCATCACCGGGAGCGCACCGGGAGCGTGAAGGCAATGGACCGCGCGTGTGCCGGCTCTCAGGACCGTCCGGGCCGGATGATTTCCTCCCCTCACCCCGGGGCACCTCGAAGCGGGCGGCGAAGTCGGCCAGGGCCTGAGGCGTCACCGCCAGTGCGTTGGCGTCCGCCCGTTCGTTGCGGTGCGCCAGACGGCGGAGCAGTTCGTCGTATTCCGCCAGGAAGTACAGCAGCCGCCACCGGCCACCGGCCGACTCCACCAGTTCCTTCATCGCGTCGCGGTCCCCGCGGCGCCACAGACCGTGGTCCCACACCACGTCCCGGCCGGCGGCCAGCAGTTCCACGAGCTGCCTGCGCAGTTCGGCGACGACCGCGGCCTCCTTCCCGAAGTACGTGTCCGGCCGGTAGTCGACGCCGTACCGGCCATGACGTTCAAAAACCACCTCATCCGCCGACAGCCGTATAGCGCCCCGAGGCTCCAGCCGCACTTGGGCGTAGGTCGTCTTTCCCAAACCAGTGAGCCCCACCAGCAGGAACATCAGCGGGGCGCGATCGGTCACAACACCACTCCTGTCCCGGTGGCCGGGGCGGTCGGATCAGGGCACCCGGTTCCGCCAGGCCGGTCCGAGTCAGGCGGTAAACGTTGTTGTACAACCCCGTGCCATGCTCGATCGCGGAGACGGGAACCGCCGCCGGACCGAAGACGCGGTGGCAGACCTCGGCGTACCCGCCCCCCGGGGGACCGACCCCCTACCCACGTAGGGGGTTGGTCCTGGCTCCGTGGAGTGATGCACAGAGCGAGTCCTTGCGCCTAGTTTCCCGGGGTCGATGGAACACACCGCCGGCCACAGCGTGAGGATCAGGTCATGAGGGAAGTAGCTTCGCGGCACGGCAGCGGCCCCGCCAAGGCGCACGCTCACCCGTCCACAGCTTTCATACAGCGCGCGGCTGTGGGTGCCGCGCTCCTGCCGGTCTCCCTCGCCGCGGTCGCCGCGGTCGCCACCGGACGACCTGAGGCAGCACGCCGTTGGTGGGGGCGCCTTGCCGGGGAGGACATCGCGAACGGTCACCGGCCCAGTGCGGTGCGGCTGTTGGTACACGGGCTGCTCGCCATACCGCTCGGGCTCCTCACGCTGATCCCGATCGGCCTGGAACTCCTGTTCGTGCTGCGGGGGGTTTTCTACCCGCTCGTTCAGCCCGGTCCGTACACCACCGCGTGGGGCGGTCCCACGACGGGTGGCGCATGGCTTGCGCACTTCGGCGTCGGCCTGCTCACCGCGGCCGCCGGTCTAGGACTGCTGTGGCTGCTCGACCGGCTGCATTCCCGGCTCGCGGGCGGGATGTGGGGTCGCCTCGTCGGAACCCTGCCGGTGTTGGCCACCGTACTCTCGCTGCTTGGCGGGGCGGTTCTGGTCAACGCCTGGATTCACCAGCTGTGAACGGGATGAGAGTTGCAGCCGTACTGATGGGCAGCGTGCCGCTGGTAGTGGCTGGTCCGGGCGCGCTCTTGATGGCGTCGTCGCCATACAGACCAGTGGAACCGGAAGGTCGTGAGGACGGCTGGGCAGCTGCGAGCGTTGCGAACAGGTGCAGGATCTCGTTGCAGGTCAGCGGGAGCAGGCCGTCCGGGGCTTGGCCTTGGATGCGTTCGTGGGCGGCGAGGAAGGCGTGGGCAAGTATCGCGAGGTGACCCAACGGCGCTTACTGACCGTTTCAAATTGAAGCCCACTGTGCGACATGGCGTTTCTACCCCCGAGCCTGCGCAGATGCGCGTATGGGGGGCGGGCTTCCTCAGACACGGGGATCATGAGGTTGCCGCCGTGTGCGGCGGGCGCGAGCCAGAAACCGATCTCGCCTGGTACCTGCTCGGGAACCTCGCTGGGCAAGTCCTGCCTCACGACTGACGTCCTATCACACATAAAGCTAAGATCACCCCTCACCGAGAGAGTGTGCGAAGAAGCAGGGGGTCCCGTGGCTACAGTTCTGGCCAACATCGGAGTGCTTCTGATCCCGTTGGGGATGCTGATCTGTTTTCTCAATTCCGGAGGACTCGTGGTTTTTCTGAAGCTACGAGCACTGAAGCTCTACGGAGTCGAGGGAGAGGCGATCCCCACGCTGGATGAGTGGATCAGCAAGGGACGTCGCGTCTTTTACGACGTGCTCATCCCTGGGGGCGATCCCATGCGTCCGCCCCGCTTCATCGAAATCGGCAGGGACCCGGCCGGGCCTGTGGGGAGTGTCGTCCCCGTGGTGTACGACCGGAGGAAGCCGAAGCGGGCCAGGACGGGAACGCTCGACGAGATCGATTTCGCCGACGAGTGGGGCGGCGTCAAGTTGTTCTGGGGTACAGGACTGGCCGTCATGGCGCTCGGCGCGCTGCTCGTGCTCGTCTTCCACTGAGGGGCAACGGCCCATGGCTCCAGACCTCAGTACTGCACGCCTGCAGCCTTTTCACCCAACCTTGATCCCTTCACAACGAGTTCAGCCGAGTGGCCTGTGTTCAACGATCATGATGGGAAGGGTGTTGGAGTGCGTGCTGCGCTCGTCCCGGACGACCTATGAGAACGGATAGTCCCGCTTCTGCCGCCTGCTCCCGAGCGGCGTCACCGCCGACCAGTCCGCGACGAGCACCCGGGGCATCAGCGGCGCGATCACAGCCAGCCAGGCTGGGTGGCATACTCGTCGCGCACCAGGTGGCGCTCGCTGCGGAACTGGCGGGACTCCTCCGGCGCGACCCGCAGAATCACCGGTTCCGCCCGGCCGGTCCACGTCAGCCCGTAGACGTTGTTGTACACCCCCGTACCCAGCTCGACCGCGGAGACGAGAACCACTGCGGAACCGAAGGCGCGTCGGCAGATCGCGGTGATCTCCCGCCCCGTCAGTGACCACTGATACGCCTCAGGAACGCGCTCGACCCGGTGGAAGTCCATGCCGGCCAGCATGCCGCGCGGACCCAGCGCACAGGCACGAGGGCGCAGGTGATGACTGTGCTGTGGGTGGCTCAGACCCTCTCGACACGCACGACGTGGCCAGAGAGCAGCCGGTCCATCACCTCCTGGTGAGTGGCACATTTCACGCCCCTATTTCGGCGCCCAGCTCCTCGCCGAGGTCAAGGACGATCTCACGGCCGCCCTCGGGACAGTGATGCGCCGCCGCGGCCGCAACGCAGGCAACGTCTGGACGTACGAATCACAGAGCGGCGCGGATAGGAGAGCCGCGGGCAGCACCTCCAGAGCAGCGTGCGCACCCTCGTGAGAGGTGTGCCCAATKCCAGCTGATTCCTTCCCGCACCAGTCCCGGCACCCGACACTGGACGCATGCACTATGAGGAGAGAGCCAAGCTCACGATCGCGAGAGTCCTGGTCCCGCTGGCCCTCATTGTCGCCTCACCAGTACTGCTGATAGCGGGAGAGCCGATCCGCCGCCGCTATCTCCGCTACATCTACCGCGATGAGGCCACGCAGATCCTGGACAAGGAGCATGGCCGGGTCAGCATTCACTACTTCGTCGTCACCAACCCGCTCCTGCAGTGGCTCTGCCGGCCCACAGAATCCCTTGTCCGCCTCATCGAGCGCCGAAGCTGAACGGCCACGAGACAGCCTTCCGTTCGCGTCAGGTCCAACAAGGCTCAATCGTCGGGGTCGGCGAGCCCTGCCGCCAACGCCGCTTTCCAGCGTGCGGACCCCGACCATCGGCGCGCCGCGCCTGCACCAAGGCCGCTGACCTGGCACTGCCCCCGCGCTGACGCTCGCGGTCGGGTCCTGCCCTGGCGCCGGGGTCAGCGTTTGGACAACCGTCTGACCTGCGCATTCGGGGGTTTGGGTCAGCGATTGGGTCGGGGGGTCTGAGAAACATTCACGGCATCACCTGAACGGGAGCTGTCGTGAATGGAACACGGGCTTTTGAGTCGCTGAACGCCGAGTGGGACGTCGTCTGCGCCAAGCCGGGCCATACGGCAACGGTGCTGGGCTGGCTGCGCGCGAGCAGCGTCCCGCTCACCGACACCATGGCGACGGGTGGCCTGCAGGGGGTGCTGGCCGAACTCGGGCGCCGCGACCGGACCCAGGGGCGTGCGCACAGCGACCGGTGGCTCCGGGTCCTCCTGGAGCGGGCGGCCGGTGAGAGGGCCGGGGCCTTGCTCGCGGCGCGATTGGTGGTGCAGGCGATGGTGCCCGGGGCGATGCGGCTGACGCGTCGTCTGCAGGCGGGGCGGGACTACGACGAAACCACACAGAACTGACATCACACTCAGTCAGCCCTCCACGAAAAGTGAGCCAGAACCCGAGTTTCGGCAGCAGTTGTTCGGCCCATGACTGACACTGAACTGACCACGTTGCTCGGCGTCCTGAACAGCAAGCGCAAGCACGTCCTGGATATCCTGGAGGGCCTGGAGGAGGAAGCGCAGCGGCGCCCGGTGCTACCGTCCGGCTGGACGTGCCTGGGGCTGGTGCACCACCTTGCCCTGGACGACGAGAAGTTCTGGTTCCGCGCGGTTGCGGCGGGAGAACGAGCGGCGATCGAGGAGATCCTCGGATCCGGCGAAAACGCGTGGCAGCCCACCTCGGAGATGACAGCCGAGGAGGTCTTCGCCCTCTACCGCCAGGAAGGCGAGCTCGCGGACGCCTTCCTGGCCGGCGCCGACCTGGACGCGGCCCCGGGCTGGTGGCCAGACTTCTTCGGCAGCTGGCGGTACGACAACGTCCGCGAGGTCATCCTGCACGTGATCACTGAGACCGCCACCCACGCCGGCCACCTGGACGCCGTGCTCGAACTCATCGACGGCAGGCAGCGGCTGGTTGTCACCTGACAGGAGAGCCGCTCCGCTCTGCCGACCAGGATCGTCGAGCGCAAAGCCCGGAGTTCAACTCATTCTGAAACAATGAGTTAGACGGGACTGAGCAGGCACCTCGCTGCGCTTGTCCGCCTGGTGCAATTCGGTTGCGGCTGACCTATGTGGCTCGTTGGGATGGGTTCATGGGTGGTGTCGCGGAGTCGGGAAATAATCAGGTAGTCGCGCGGTGGCGGCGCTCGGCCGTTCTCGCTGCCCTGATGCTGGCTGCTTTCACCTTCAACACAGCAGAGAATCTCCCGATTGGCCTCTTGGAGCTCATCTCGGGGAGCCTCGGGGTGTCCGTGTCGGCGGTCGGTCTGCTCGTCACGGGATACGGAGTCGCCGTGGCCATTGCGTCCATTCCGCTTGCCCACGTCACACGGACCGTGCCCCGACGCCGTGTGCTGAGCGGGGTACTGGCAGCCCTGGTCGTGTCGAGCCTGGTTGCGTCGCTGGCCAACCATTACTGGCTGCTCCTCGGGGCAAGGCTGCTGACCGCTCTGGCCCAGGCGCTGTTCTGGGCCGTGATGGGACCGGTAGCGGCGGGCCTGTTTGCCCCTGAGATCCGCGGCCGTGTAATAGGAGCGCTGTCGGTCGCAGGCTCCCTCGCTCTCGTCGTCGGCGTGCCCGTCGGAACCTGGCTGGGCCATCGGGCCGAGTGGCCAGTGCCTATCGCAACGCTGGCCGGTCTGGGACTCATCTCCTTCATCACGATCGCAGTTCTGCTGCCGACCTCACATCCGGAGGCAGAGCCAGCCGCCTACGGCACCAGCCCCGACCCTCACCGGTTCAGGATCGTGCTGCTGGCCGGGGCCATGTCGGCGGCAGGAGCTTTCGCAGGATTCACCTACCTCGTGAAGTTTCTGGAAGATGTGAGCAGGTTCGCCCCGAACACGGTCAGCGTCCTGCTCATCGCCTTCGGCGCCGCGTGTCTGGTCGGGGTCAGCATCACAGGAGTGCTGCTGGACCGCAGTCCGCGCACCGTACTGATATCCGCGGTAGCGACCCAAGCTGTGGGCATACTCGGCCTCTATGCGACGGGCACCGACCAGATCACCGCAGTGCTGTTCCTGATGCTGATGGGCGGTGCGCTCGGACCGGTATTCATGGCCACGCAAAACGAGATGCTCCACTGCGCCCCAGGCCGCACAGACATGGCACTGGCGGCGAACTCAGGCACGTACAACGCCGGCATCGCCGCGGGGGCCGCACTCGGCGCACTGATCCTGCCGCTCGCCGACGTGACTGGCGCTTTCCTGGCAGGCGGGCTATTGACGGCCGGAGGCTGCGCCGTGCTTCTTGCGCCCGAGGCATAGGACGTCTGTGACGTCAGCGCCACGGGCCTGCCGCTGATCTGATGGACAGCGCATCGACTCTCTGTCGGTCCATACGGGTGGGCGTCGCCTTCGGGGGCTTGTTCCATCGGAGGTTTGTACGCGTGATGCGGCGGGCCATGAGGGTAATAGCGGCCCAGGTGATGAGGGTTTCGGAGTGCTGGATGAGGCGTTCGTAGTCCCCCGCGTGGCGGCGGGCGTGCATCATCCAGGCCAGTGAGCTGTACCGAGTTTCGTAGAGTCCGGTGATCTTGCTTCAGGCGGACTGCGGGGTTTGCTCCTGGCTCTACCAGAAGGCTTCCTCGTACTCGGCAGGCGGCACGTAGTCGAGCGCGGAGTGCAGACGCTCATCGTTGTACCAGGCGATCCATTGGAAGATCGCGCGTTCGACCTGGGCGACGTCCTTCCAGGGGCTCTGCATCTCGATCAGCTCGGCCTTGAAGGTGCCGTTCAGGGCCTCGGCCATCGCGTTGTCATACGAGTCCGCGACCGAGCCGGCCGACGCGGAGGCGCCGATGTCGGCGAGCCGGTCGGTGTACCGAATTGATACGTATTACGACCCTCGGTCGCTGTGGTGAATGAAGCCGGAGTCCTTCTTGATCCTCCGTCTCCACAAGGCCATCTCCAGGGCATCCAGGGGGAGTTCGGTCCGCATGTGGTTCGCGACCTGCCACCCGACGATCATCCGCGAGTGCACATCCAGGACGAACGCCACATACGCCCACCCCGACCAGGTGCGGTATAGGTCATGTCCGCCACCCACAGCTGATCCGGCTGCGAGGCGGTGAAGTCGCGGTCGACCAGGTCAGGCGGACGCGGCGCCGACGGCTCTGAAACCGTGGTCCGGCGCTGTCGACCACGGATGACGCCCTCCAGACCCAGCTCGGCCATCAGCCGCTCGACGGTGCAGCGGGCCACCTCGACGCCCTTGCGCCCCAGGGCTCGCGTGATCCGCGGGCACCATAGGTACCGCCCGACTCGGCATGAATCTCTTCGATCATCGGCCCGAACGCCTGTCGGCCGCGGCGCGATACCGCTCCCCGGGCTCTTGGCCCTCCAGGGCAGCGTCGGCAACGCGGCAGTCGTCCAGATACTCAACCGGACCGGATACCCCTGGGCCCACGAAGAGCACGAGCACAGCGCCGGCTGCGGTCACCAGCCGGCCGAGCGCCCCGTACAGTGCTCCGCCGTCCCCGACGTCCTGCGCTCCCCGGGCAGCCCCCTCGACGACGACACGCGCACCGAGATGGAAACGCGTCTGGGCGCGGACCTCGCAGACGTCCGCGCCCAGACGGACACGACCGCGCGAGCCTCAGCGGCGGAAGTGGGGGCTCACGCCTACACCTCGGGCAACCACGTCGTCACCGGCGACGGTGGCGCCGACAAGCACACCCTCGCGCACGAACTCACGCACGTCATCCAGCAGCGGAAGGGCCCGGTCGCCGGCACGGACAGCGGCTACGGTCTCAAGGACAGCAATCTGTCAGACCGGTTCGAGCGGGCCGCTGAGGAGAACGCGCACCGGGTGATGTCCGGGTCCTCCCCGGTCCAGCGCGAGGCTGTGGACGCGGGGCGCGGACCGTCGACGGCGGGCGGCGGGGCGCCCGTGCAGCGGACCTTTCAAATGACCAGCAAGACGTACGACGCGGGGAACGCCGAGGAACTCACCGAGGCCATTCGACAAGGCGAAGGGCGGCCAGAGGCACTGGACCGGGGAGGTGAAGAAGACCGTCGTCGCCCAGGCCAGGCAGATGGCCGAGGCCGAAGCCTTTTACCGTCGCTTCCGCAGCTACGACGAACTCCTCAACAGCGCGTTGCAGCTGGTCAACCAGGCCACGGCGGCGGGCCTGCCCACAGTTGCGCCCGGCCCCGTGCGGACCGGCAGCCCCGAGCCGGCGGAGGGGGTCGAACCGGCGGTGGAGATCACGGGCCAGGAAAAGATCAGCCGGCTCGCCATCTTCCGTCGCCGAGCCTCCGACGTGAGCAGGCAGAAGGAGCTCGACGAGCTCCGGGACACCAAGAAGGGAGTCTCGGGCTTCACCTACAACCCTGTGCCCGACAGCAAGTACACAATCGGCCACACCAGCAACTTTCTGCTCGGCGACTCGGACAAGCACGCCTACGAGGAACTCTTCTCATTGGCCCGGATCCACACCGGCCTGGATGACGCGGCCCTCGCCAGCCGCTTCGTCCACGCCCTCTCCCACCCGGGCGACGCCTTCGAGGGCCTGCCGGCCGAGGGCCGGAAGCACTGCGCGAAGGTCGTGGCCCTCATCCAGGGGCCCGAGTTACGCCGGGCCGCGGGCAACCCGACAGTCGCCATCGCGGCCTTCAACAAGGTGGTCTCCACGCAGGGGCTCACCTTGGAGAAGACGCTGTCGCAGTACGCGATTTTCGCCGTGGCCGGCGGATCGGCGGAATCCCAGTTCCACCGCAAGGAGGTGCTCGAGACCCCGGAGATGCGCCAGCGGGCGCTGAACGAGTACGACTCGCTCGCCGAGCTGGTGAGGGTCAACGGCTTTCCCACGGACACCGAGGAGCAGTTTCTCAATGGGTGCCAGTACGTGGTGAATGCCAACATGGACGCTTTCAAGAAGACGATCAGCTACAGCTAGCACCGCGCGGCAGCAGGTGCGACCACGACGGCGCCGCCGTCCGCGAAAGGGAACTCTCGTCCCTCCAGAACCTTGTTGATCCGCTTGAGACGCGGCAAGAGGTCGAAGTGCAGAAGCCTTGTGATGCCGCACCCGTTTCCGACCGGCCATGCGACTCCGTGTAGGTGGCCTTGACGTCCATGGTGGTGCTGTGCCGCATGGCGCCCTCGATACAACTCGGTACTGCGGGCGGGCGAAGGTGGCGTCCGCGATGTCGATGGCGATCTGCCGGGCCGTCTCCGCGGTCAGGTACCGGCGGCACACGTAACACAGTTCGTCCTCGGTGGGGCCGTGGCCGCCGTCAGCGACGGCCACGATGCCGGTGTTCGTGCCGTAGGCGTAGATCACCAGGAGCAGGTGCTCAGCCAAGACCTCCGCGAGTCACGCAGGATGATGCCGAGACTGCCCCACGCGGTGGCTTGGCCCTGGGTGTCTGCTCGATGTAAGACGCAGGGCTGTAGCCGCTCGCATGGGACAGGGGAAGGCGGCTTCACATCAGGAGCGCATTCCTTGACACGAATATTCCCTGAGAGGAATACTTCTGGCCATGGACGACGATCCCCACTTGGCCGCACTTACCGCGCTCGCCGACCCGGCGCGCTGGCGGCTGGTCGGCCTGCTGGCCGAGCAGCCCCGCTCGGTCGGCGTTCTTGCCCAGCTGGCGAAGGCGCGCCAGCCGCAGACCACCAAGCACCTCCAGATGCTGGAGCGCGCGGGTGTCGTGACCTCTCAGCGCACCGGACAGCGCCGCATCTACGTCCTGAAGCCTGGCCCTCTGCGCGACCTGGCGTCCGCGCTCGGCCGGCTCGCGGACGGCGCCGACGAACCGGGCGGCCCGCGCGCGGCGTTCGAGCGCTACGGGCTCACACTGGACGCGGAACGGCTCGCCGCGAAGGACGACGGGTGGGCCGACGGCCGCTCGTTCCGGTTCCACCGGTCACTGAGCGGGCGCCCCGAGCTGGTCTGGCGCCATCTCGCGGAGGCCGACCTGCTCGCCCTCTGGTGGACTCCGGACGACCTCCGCGTCTCCACGCTCGTCTTCGAGGCGCGGCCCGGAGGACGGATCGTTCAGGAGTACCGCGACGCGGAGGACATCGACGGCACCGACGCGGTCGCCGGACGCGCCGAGGGCTTGGTCGAGGACGCACGCCCCGGTGCACACCTCGCCTACCGGCTCTTCCCGCTGCTCCCCGACGACAGCCCCGCCTTCACCGCGCACATCTGCATGGACCTGCGGCCCACCGCCGCCGGCACGGACCTCGACGTCCACTGGCGCATCACCGACAGCACCATCGACTCGCCGGACTTCGTGGCCGGCATCGAGATCGGCTACGGCCAGAGTCTCGACAGGCTCGCCGCCGCCCTCGCCGAGGTCGCGCACGCTACCGGCGACCCCACGGACCACACCCTCGACACCACCGAACCCAGGAGCGCGACATGACAGCGCAGACCGACCGCCGCCGGGTGGTCACCAACATCGCCCTCTCCCTCGACGGCCGCTACGCGGCACCGGACAACCCGCTCGACATGAGCTGGGTGATGCCATACGCCGTGACGGACGTTGCACGCGACCACCTGACCAACCTCTGGGAGCCGGCCACGACGGCCCTGCTCGGCCGGGTCAACGCGGAGGGTTTCCTCGGCTTCTGGCCGACCGTCATCGGCATGGATGGCGCCGACCCGCGCGACGAGGGCTTCGCCAAATGGCTCGTCGACACCGACAAGGTGGTGCTCTCCTCCACACTGGACGAAGCCCCGTGGGAGCGGACGACGATCGTCGACAAGCCCGTGGCCGAGGCGGTGACGGACCTGAGGGCCGCCGAGGGCGGCGACATTCTCGTGCTCTCCAGCGCGAGCGTCATCAAGGCCCTGCTGGCGGCTGACCAGGTCGACCGGCTGGCCCTCACGGTCTTCCCGGTCTTCCTCGGCAGCGGCCCCCGCCTCTTCGACGACGGCCTGCCCGCCGCGCAGTGGAACCTCACCACCCAGAAGGCAGGCGAGTACGGAACGCTCTCCCTCGTCTACGACCGCGTCCACCCGCCTCACACGGCGTTGGACGATGCATAGTTCCTGACGGCCCTCGCCTGAACGGCACCACGCGCCCCGGTGCGCAGTAGGGCGAACGTTGCCTGACGCGGCACCAGCTGCTGCGGATTTCCGTGTCGAATCCAGCCAACGGGGCACCCGGAGGGGCGTCCGGCGAGGCCCCCTCAGGTGCCCGCTGCCCCACAGAGAGTGCGATTTCTCATGGCCGAGACCCCGCCCGAGCCCGCCCCCAGCACCGAGATGCCTCTCCCCCGCGACCGGCCCGACCAGCAGGCACGCACCGAGGACGATCCGATGTGGCCGCTACACGCATCCTCCCACAGCTGAGGAACCCACGCCCCAGGAGGTGGCGTGCCTTCCTGGATCGGTATGGCGAGCTGTATGTGAAGCGCCATGCCGACGATGAAGGACTGGCTGATCTGCTGGACGAAGATCAGCTGGCGGCCCTGGACCAAGGGGAGCGCATTGAGGCGTGGCTCGGTCAACCGCCCGCACAGGAGGAAGTCCTGGCGGCTTCCGAGATGCGGCTAGGAATGCGATCTCCCCCGCCTTGCAGGGATTCTTCCTGTCGAGCAATGGGTGGACGCGCCTTGACGGCCACGTGGACGAGGTCCATCCGTGTGAGCGCGTGGTGGGGATGCGGGACAGCGAGGCCGGAGCGCGAGTGATCGAGACCTACGCCTCGATACCCGGCAACGAGGAAGACGTCGAATTATTCCGCCGGTCCATCCAGATCGCCCGCGGAGAGGACTTCTGGCTGCTCGATCCGGCCGACGTCAGGCTGGACGGCGAGTGGGCCGCCTACGAATTCACGCCGAAGTACGGCGACACCACGCACTACCCAAGCTTCTCGGCACTGTCCCACTCCGCGCTCGAGAGCATGGAGGAGGAAGAGGAAGACAATGACGAAGACGTGGACTGAGGCGGCCAAGCGCCCGCCGAGCAAGGGTTAGACCTTTTCCTTCGGATCATTTCGCTGACCAGATGAGGATGGCTGCTATGCGGCGTCCGGCGAGGTAGACGGTGGCGGTCTTGTCGTAGCGGGTGGCCAGGCCGAGCCACTACTTGAGCTTGTCTGATGCGGCACTCGGCAGTGTTCCGGGCTGCCTAGGCCCTTCACGACACCTCAACACGGGGTTGGGAAGGCTCAGGAGCCGGGGTGGTGTCCGTGCTGGAGGCCCATAGTTCCCCTATGCGCCACGGACAACACCCCGGCCCTGATTTATCCCTACCCCGATTCGCGGGATTCATGGACACCGAGGCAAAATCATGGACACGTGCCGGAGGCTGGCTGGTGAATTTACCAGCGGTACCAGCGGCCGCTACCGCCCTTGGGACGGGCCACGAAGCCCACCAGCCACAGAACAAGAACGATCGCGGCGACAATCCAGAGCGCCTTCAGCGCAAAACCAGCACCGAAAAGAATCAGGGCGAGCAGAAGAACGAGCAGCAGGGGAACCATTGTTATTACCTCCAGGCAACCGCCTGCCCCGCCACACTCATGTCACACATACAGATTTCGGGTTGCCACATCGGCGGTCCGTGGAGGCGGGTTGCACCGGGGCGGAGTTTAGGAGGAGTCCCGGCGGACAAACGACTGGTGTCCTTGTATCCCAGTCAGTGAGGGTGTGGTCGTTGTGTCGGGTGACGAGAAGGCGCAGGCGAAGGTCGAGCAGGCCAAGGGCAAGATCAAGGAAGTCGCAGGCAGCGCGGTGGGTAACGAGCACCTCAGGGCCGACGGTCAGGCCGACCAGGTCAAGGGCGACGCCCGCGAGACCAAGGAAAAGACCAAGGACGCCTTCAAGCACTGATCCCCTCAACCACACTTCCCCGAGTGCCCGCCGATTTAATCGGCGGGCACTCTTGTGTGACCGCAGTATCGCGGCGATAGAGGTAAAAGCCGAAAAGCACGGAGCAGATTCCTGATCGCGGCCCGGCCTTTGGCGGGGTTACGCACCGACAGGAGGACCTCGGCTCCGGCTGCGGCGAGACGGGTGGCGATGCCGAGCCCGATGCCGTCGCTGGCGCCAGTGACGGCGGCGCGGCTGCCGGACCAGGTCGGGAAGGGTGAAGCCGGAGGAGGCGCGAGTCATGGGGGCTCCAGAGAGGAGAGAGGCTACTCATCTGGTGCAGGCTGTCGATCCCAGTACCAGGGTCACCCTCACCGGCCTGGATGCCATGGCTCCGGTGGCCGGGGAGGCCATCCGCCGTCTCGACGCGGCGCTCGCCGCGGTCGAGGCGGCCTGACGCGAGAGCCGGGCCGGCCCGTCGCGCCCCGGGAACACCCCGGGGCCGGGCGGAAGAGATCGGACCTGTATGCCGCTTTCTTCCCCGGGCGGCTCAGCCCGGCAGCATGAAGCGGAAGGTGGTGCGTCCGGGCCGGCTGACGACGCGCACGGTTCCTCCGTGGGCCGTGATCACGGCGTGGACGATGGCGAGTCCGAGCCCCGTGCCGCCCGTGCTGCGCGAGCGGCCCTGGTCGCCGCGGACGAAGCGGCCGAACACCTCCGGCAGGAGCTCCTCGGGGATACCCGGTCCGTTGTCGCTGACACTGACCTCGACGCCGGCCGCGGAGGTGGCGAGCGTGAGCGACACCTCAGTGCCAGCGGGTGTGTGCGTTCGGATGTTGGCCATGAGATTCCCGATGGCCTGCTGGAGCCGGTGGGCGTCTCCGTGGATGACCACCGGCGCGTCGGGAAGGTCGAGACGCCAGTGGTGGTCCGGGCTCGCCGCGCGGGCGTCCTCCGTGGCGTTCAGGATGAGCAGGGTCAGATCGACGGGCTGGTGTTCGAGCGGACGTCCGGCATCCAGGCGGGCGAGCAGGAGGAGATCGTCGACCAGTCGTGTCATGCGCTGTGTCTCGCCGGCGATGCGTTCCAGTGAGCGTCGTACGTCGCCGGGCACGGGCCCGCGGTGGCGCAGCGCGAGTTCGGCGTGGCCACGGATGTTGGCGACAGGGGTGCGCAGTTCGTGACTGGCGTCGGCCGCGAAGTGACGGAGCCTCTCCTCACTGGCCTGGCGACGGACCAACGCGTCCTCGACGTGGCCGAGCATCCTGTTGATGGCCGCGCCCAGCCCTCCGACCTCGGTCCGGGGATCGGCGTCGGGCAGGGGGCCCGGCATCGACACCTCGCCTGTAGCCAGGGGCAGATCCGCCACCTCGGAGGCGCGTGCACCGACGCGCCGGAGCGGGCGCAGCGAGGCCCGCACCCACAGTCCGCCGACGGTGCCGGTGGAGACGATCGCGGCGGCGAACAGAGCCGCTTCGACCGCTACGAGCCGGTGCACCGTCTCTTCCACCGGACGCAGCGGAAGTCCGGTGATCAGGATGTCGTTGTCGTCCCCCCGGACGGCGGTGACCCGGTATTTCCCGAGGGCGGAGAGGCGGAGGGTGTGTCCGTGGCGGTCCGGGGGGACACCGAGGAGCGCACCGCGGTCCTCGCTCGTCAGCGGCAGTGGCCGGTCTGTGTCGTCGTCGACGACTGCCGCCTCGGTGACCCTGCCGTCCATGACCCGGGCCCCGAGGGTTCCTTCCGCCTGGCCCCGGGTGTCCGACCGGTTGTCGGCGTCGGGCTCGCTCTCGTACTCAAGGCTGGCGGCGAACCGGCCGCCGGACGCGTACAACTGCTCGTCAAGACGTCCCATCAGGAAGCCGCGCAGGGCGAGCACCGTGGTGATCCCGACCGCGAGACAGGCGAAGGTGAGCAGCGAGACCATTCCCAGGGTCAGCTGGCCGCGCAGCGTTCGCGGCAGGATCTGCCTCAAGACGCTTCCGGCTTGAGGACGTAGCCGACACCGCGCACCGTGTGGATCATCGGGGACCGGCCCGCGTCGATCTTCTTGCGCAGGTAGCTGATGTACAACTCCACGATGTGGGCCCGCCCGCCGAAATCGTAGGACCAGACGCGGTCGAGGATCTGTTCCTTGGAGAGCACTCGCCTAGGATTGCGCATGAGGAAGCGCAGCAGCTCGAATTCGGTCCGGGTCAGGTCGAGGGTGACGCCGCCGCGTCTGACCTCTCTGGCTTCCTCGTCCATGGACAAGTCCCCCACCGCAAGCCGGTGCGTTCCGGGCTCCGCCGACATGCCTGCCCGGCGCAGCAGGCCGCGGAGGCGGGCCAGTACCTCCTCCAGGCTGTACGGCTTGGTGACGTAGTCGTCGCCCCCGGCGGTGATCCCGGCGATCCGATCGTCGACTTCGTCGCGGGCGGTCAGAATCAGCACGCACAGGCCGGGATCCGTCTGTCTCAGGGAGCGCAGGACCTGCAGCCCTTCGATGTCGGGCAGCATCCTGTCCAGGACCACCGCATCAGGACGGAAGGCGGCGGCGGTCGCCAGGGCGGTGGCGCCGTCGGCAGCTGTCTGCACCTCCCATCCCTCGGCTGCCAGGGCTCTTGAGAGGACTTCGGTCACGTCGGGTTCGTCATCCACGACCAGAATGCGCAGCGGTCCCCCGCCGGGCCGATGGAGCCGGGGTGTCGCACCTGTCGCTTCCCTCATGTCTCCAGCGTCCCTGGGTATCGGCGGAGGCGGCGTGAGGCCAGCCTCTGAGTTTCCTCTGAATCGTCCTCGCACATGGGCCTCGGCAGCCGATTCAGAGGCCCCTCAGAGGATCGCTTGTGAGGCTGGGCCACCCAGACGGCCGTAGTTGGCCGGCCCCTTCGGAGGAGTCCATGTCCACCACGCAGACCGTCGCACCGGCCCGACGGCCCGAACGCCATCGCCTTGCGGGTCGGCCCGCCGTCCCCTTTCTCGTCCAGCTGGGCATCTGGTCCGGCGCCGCCGGGGTCCTGGCCCTGTGGTGGACCAACACGGCCTCGGTGGCAGGCACCGCGGGCTGGCTCACCGGCGCCGGACGCATCACGGGACTGCTGGCCGGTTATGCCTGCGCGGTCCTGCTGCTCCTGATGGCCCGGGTGCCGCTCCTCGATCACCGCATCGGGACCGACCGGCTCGCCCGCTGGCACGCCCTGGGAGGACGCTGGACGATCTCACTGATCCTCGCGCACACCCTGCTCATCATCTGGGGATACGCGTTGGCCGCGCACACCGATGTGGTCAGTCAGACCTCCACGCTCGTCCTCCACTACCCCGACCTGCTCAAGGGCTCACTGGGCTTTCTGGTCTTCCTGGCGACCGCGGTCTTCTCGGCCCGTGCCGCCCGGCGGCGCATGAGTTACGAGACGTGGCATTACCTGCACTTCGCGACCTACTTGGCGGTCTTCCTCGCCTTCGGCCACCAGCTCTCGGACGGAGCGGACTTCGTCGGGAATCCTCCGGCCCAAATCGCCTGGTACGGCCTTTATCTCGGTGTGGCCGCGCTGGTGGCCTGGTACCGGTTCGCCGTCCCCGTGAAGCGCGGCTTCCGCCATCGCCTCCGCGTAGCCGCCGTCCACCGCGTAGTGAAGACCCGCTCCCACGTGCCGTTGACCCGGCCTCATGCTCTACGCCTTCCACAAGGGCGCCGGCATCACCTCCCCCGCACTTCCCAGCAGATGCGGCACTCCGGAACCCACGTCGAACGAGGCGGCATGAAGCCCGGCGACCTCATCGTGATCAACAACGACGGGAACTGGGGACACGTCGGCCTCTATGTCGGCAACAACACCATGATCCACGCACCTAGGCCCGGCAAGACCGTCGCGACCACGTCCTTGGCCGGGTACTGGGAAAAGTACGACTGGGACGCGCGGCGGATCCTATGACGATTAAGCGTTGTCCCGTAAATCATCCCTGAGTGGCTTCGGGCATGGTGGGCTGCTGTTCAGCGGGTGGGCTATCCGGCGAGGGCGAGGTTGTGCATCCGGGCGATGCCGAGCATGGCGTGGACGCCGTTGCCTTTGAGGCGGCAGTCGCGGAGGATCTTCCAGGCCTTCATGCGGGCGAAGACGTGCTCGACGCGGGCGCGGACCTGCTTGTGAGACTTGTTGTGGGCCTGCTTTCAGCCGGGCAGCTCCTCGCCCTTGCGGCGCCGGTGGGGCATCACGAGTCCGGTGCCCGGATAGCCACCGTCGGCGATGGTCATCGTCTTGCCGACGGCTGCCTTCGCGCCGGATTCCTCCCACGCCTTGCAGTCGTTGCGGTTGCCGGGCAGGGACCTGACGACCGCCACGACGAGGCGGGTGTCGGCGTCGATGACGACCTGGTGGTTGGTGGAGTACCGGTAGTTCTTCGAATGTTCTGAGATGGTGTGGTCACGGGTGGGAATTAGGGTGCCGTCCACGATGAGCACGGTGTCCTTCGCAAACCGCTTCCGGGGCTGGAGGGCGAGCATCGGCCCGAGGTGGTCGATGATCCGGTCCGCCGCTGACTTGGACACCCCGAACCGCGGTGCGAGTTGACGCAGGGTCAGGTTCGTTTGCCAGTAAGCCGCAACCGGCAGTGCCCGGTCCTCCAGCGGCAAGCCCCATGGCCAGCCCTTGCGGACCGCATCCGCACCCTGACGCCGCAGCACCGTCACCAGCTTCCCGAACAGGCGAGGGCTCAGCCCAGCAAACGGGGCTATCCAGGACGACTCCGAAGCCGTGATCACACCAGACACCTAAAGATCATGTCACTCGGCACCGGGCCTCCCTTGCGCCGTAGTTCTGGACGGCCCCGCCGAACCCTGAGCGGCGCCCCTCGCAGGACGCGGAAACCTGAGTCAGCCGAAGAGGGCAACGAGTCCATTCACCCAGATCGCGAGGAACACAAGGGCCGCCACCAGGCAGCCGACGCCTGCCAGCGCACCGCCGACCGTCCATGCCTCGGAGGGCGCCTCACTCTCCCCTTTCAGGTCGCCCCGGTAGGAGGCGGGGTCATCCCAGTCGACGGGGTGCCCCAGCTTTTCAGCGCAGGCGGTCCGCACTGCGACCAACTGTCCCTCTGCGAAGGTGGTGCCGGCCCTCACCTCAGGGCCGTGCCAAGCGAGGTACTTCATCCGCCACCCGGGAGAGCCGTATCGAGTCTCGAAGGCGGCGGTCTCGTCGATATTCCGGTCCTCTTCGAGGTACATCCAGCGTCCGGCCTCGGCGGCGTCTCCGTAGAGCCGGTACACCTCGGCCAGTCGACGGCGAAGCGTCAGGTCATGCGGGAAGGACGAGATGAGACCACGCAGGCGCTGGCGCGCGACGGGAACCCGGCCGGCGACCAGGTCTGCATCGACTCGGGCGAGTGTCTCTGTCAGGGGCATGCACGCATGATCATGCACCGCACTGACCTACGTCGAACTGGTTTCGTCGCTCAGCGCTGCTCGTTCTCCACGGCATCGACTGGATCTCACTGAGAACGGGACACCGCCAGTTACGGGACAGCTCTTAGGCTTGGCAGGGCCGGCTACGGGAATCCGCCCTCCGCTTCGTTCCTTAATGCAGTGTCGCTGGCACCCACGCCGGTTGATACGACTCGTTTGATGATCCGTCGTCATCTGCAGCTTCTCCAGCCAGTGCAACAGCTCCAATGCCTCGTCATTCGCGATCTTGATCATCACCTGACTGCCACTCATTGCACACCCCTGTGGCTCGGTCCGCCCTTGGCCGTACGAACCTACTGGCCGCGGACCTTGACCAAGCACATATGGGCTCCGCACTCTGAGGCTGGTCGTGGCGTTCATCGACACTGCGACTCACCAGTAGGAAGGTGCCATGCGGGATTCCCCGGCCCCGTGGCCGGGGAATCCCGCGGGCTCACGGTCCGCGCCTCCCTTCAATCTGGTTGGAGGGAAGCGCGGGTACCGTCACCAGTTCGCCGACTCAACTGGCAGCGATCACCACTGCCGAATCGAGGTCAACGCAGCGCCAGCGCGGCGAGCGCCAGGAGTGCGAAGCCCCCGGACCAGCCGAGTGTTCGCCCAATGACGCCCCCGCCGGAGATGCGGCCCACATACACCCCATCCCTCCGCAACAGCGAGGACGGCTCAGACCACAGGTAGGCCAGTACCCCCACGCCGAGAAGCACACCCACACCAAGCCAGTGGCCAGCGCTTACAGCTCGTAGGGAACGCCGCACGCAAATGTCCGTGATCACAGCAAGAAACGTTGCCAGGACCGCCCACTTGAGCCACATCGGTTCGATCAACCGCCAGTAGAGCACGGGAATGAACATGGAGAGACCGCCGAGGTGGGACAGTGGATCGGACGAGTCGAAGGAGATACGTTTCCCAGTGCTGTCGAGGGACGACCGTACCAAGTCCACGAAATCCTGCTCATCACCCAGCCCGTCGAACCGGTGACTGAGTTCCTTTTCGCCCAGCAGTCCTGTGGACCATCGTGCCGTCACTTCTTTGGGGGACACATAGATCACATGCATCGACGTCGCTCGCCCGTCGCGAAAGTCACGAGACAGCTCAGACATTCCGACTTCTTGAGGGAAGACAGAAGAGATGGAAGCCAGGAATCCCAACAGGAGCACCAGCATGGCGCTCATGCGGAAGGCTCGAAGAAACGCGATACGCTTCACCATCATCTTACTGGGTCACCGTAACAGTCCAGTAATATGTTTGATGCAGCGTACCCATCTGACGACCCTGCGCAACATCAGGCCAGAAGTGTGTCAAAGAACCCATGCCTGTTCCATTGTACGCAGCGAAGGCAACCGTGAAGCTCTTATTTCGCTTATCTACATTGATTACCTGGTGAAGCTGGTCATAAGACCCAAAGAAAGCCTCTGGTGTCCCGGAGCCACGTTTCCCATCTGTGAGCATTCCTGCCACATCTCGGAAAAAATTCAACTTTGGATCCGTGCGCTTCGATACATTGCCCAGCTTGGTGTTCGGATCAGAAAGGTTGACGTCATAACCGGCACCGGAAATCTCCTTCTGAAGCTCGGCGAGCAATTCCGTTGAGTACTTATTTACGGCCAAACGCTGGGTAAGGAGACTCCCCGCACCAAAAGTACGAACTCCCCCCTTCCCGTTAAGCCACTCGTTGAGCAAGTCGTTCCAGGTCTCGGTCGAACCGATTTTCGCAACGTCTGCACAGCCAGCAGCGACTCCAGAGGACACCCTCGCACCCTCGACGCACTTTGAGTTACCAGCCACTGTCAAGACATAACTTCGCAGCTCTTTCGCGAGACTCCTATAGAGAGACCCTTGTTCTTTTTTCATTAGTTTCGCTAGACCCGAAAGTGCATCTTGGCACGCCTTATCACAGCCCCCGGATTCACTGCTAGTGGTACCACTCACATCCAGGGAACTACCACCGTCTGACCCACCGCTACCCCCAGAGGTTTCTCCCTTAGGGGAGGTCCCGCCCCCGCTGTTCATACTGCCTTCGTAGGGAAGGATTCGCATCAGGCCGCTGGGGTCGGAGTACGTGGTGGGGCTGTTGTTGCTGTATGTGTAGCCGTTCATCTGCTGGGAGTCGGTGAGGTCGAGGACCGGGTCGACGGAGATGAAGCGGCCGAGGTCGGCGTCGTATTCGCGGGCGCCGAGGTGGGTGAGGCCGGTGGTCTTGGTGTCGTCGGTGCCGCCGACGAATCCCTTGGTGCCGGACCAGGTTGTCGGGGATTCGCCGCGTTCTCCGCCGAAGGGGAGGGTTCGGCGCTGTGTGGTGGCGAGGTTGGCGGCCTGGATGGAGAGTTCGCCGGTGCCGTGCTGGTCGGCGATGGTGAAGGCGAAGGTGCCGTCGTCGCTGCGGATGGCCATCTGGCCGCCGCCGAGGTCGAAGTAACGGGTGGCCTTTGCCTTGGTTGCGCCGGCGGGAAGGGTGACCTCGGTGTTCCCCAGGTACAGGGTGGTCTCGGTCGGGGTTCGGCCTATGAGCCGGTTACCCGAGGCGTCGTAGAGGTAGCTGGTGGTCTTGCCGCTCTTGGTGACGCTTGCCAGGTGTCCCTCGGCGTCCCAGGTGAGCGACTGGCCAGGGCGGGTGATCGTGTTTCCGCTGGAGTCGTAGGTGTAGGTGTCGGTGGTGGAGACGGCGGACCCGGTGGTCGTCCGGGAACTCAGGCTGTGCGCCTGGGCCGTGCCTGGCGTCGGGTAGGAGTAGGTGTCCTTGAGGTCCTTGGCCGTGTCACCCGTGACGTCGTGCCGGGTCTGCGTGGCGCGGTTGCCGGACTTGTCGTAGGTGAAGGACCGCCAGTACGGGGCCGGGCCTCCGACCTGGGACGCCGCCGCTGCCGCTGCGCAGGTTGTCGTCGGCTGGGCCCAGGCTTCGGTGAGTCTGCCGAGGTAGTCGTAGGTGAAGCACTGGTTGTCCGTGCCGGTCCGGGACGTGTCCGAGATCGAGCGGACGTTGCTGGCCTCGTCGTAGTGGTAGGTGGCGTAGCGGTCGACTCCGGGCTGGTCCTGGCGGTCGACGCGAGTGGTGGCCAGGCGCTGGGTGCCCCACTCGTAGGTGTTGGTGACCTGCGTGGTCTTGCCGCCGTCGGTCAGGCTCATCTGGTACTGGAGCGGCTTGCCGGTGAGGCTGTAGCTGACGCTGGAGGTCATGCCTTCGCCGTAGACCGTGGCGGGGCGGAGCGTTGCGTTGTCGTAGGTGTAGTTGGCGGAGCCGCCTGGCAGGGAGCCGGCTGCGGAGTAGCTCTCGGTTTCGGTGAGGCCGGAGGTGTGGAAAGTGGTTCCGGTCTGGTAGGTGCCCTGGAGGGCGCCTTCGGCGGCGGGGATGACGACGGCGGTCCGGATGGGGCGGTAGAGCCTGTCGTAGGCGGTGACCTTGGAGGTGTACGCCTGTCCGTTCACGTACCGGGTGGATTCGGCGAGCTGCCCCTTGGCACCTGTGATCGTGTCGTAGACCTGCTTGGTGCGCAGGGTTCCGGTGGCGGACTTCTCGCGTACCTCGGTCTGGCGGCCGAGGTCGTCGTAGAGGTATGCCAGTCCGGGAACGTCGGTGCGCGAGCCCTTGACGAAGGTCCTCTGGCCGCGGTCGTCGTAGGTGGTGTCCGTGGTGCCCTGGTCGGGGTCGGTTGTCGAGATCTTCCGGCCGAGCTGGTCGTAGGTGTACGTCCAGTGGTTTCCGGCGGGGTCGGTGACCTTGTCGAGTTCGTTGCGCGGTGTGTAGTGATAGGTGGTGGTGTCGTAGGCGGCGTCAGCGGATCGGCTGTGCAGCTGGCGCAGTTCCGTGGTGTTGCCGCGGGCGTCGCTCAGCACCGTGGTGGCTGTGCCGCCGACCGGGGGGATGGTCGTGGTGCGGTCGCCGCCGTAGATGGTCTTGGTGGTGCTGAGGATCTGGCCGCCGTCGCCGTTGCCGGCCATCTGCTGTGTTTGTACGGCGCGGTTCATGCCGTCGAAGGTGACGCGCGTCTGGGTCTCGACGGACAGTGCGTTTTCCGGCTTGAAGAGCTGGGTGCTCGGTGCGTCCGTGACGTAGTAGGGGGCGAAGGTTTTGGCGGCGAGGCCGCGTTCGTCGTAGAAGGTGTCGCTGATGATGCTGCCGTCGTCGGGCCCGGGGGCCTGGGTCTGGCGCTCTCGCAGGAATCCGTCGAGCAGCTGGTAGGACGTGATCTGTCCGCCGGTGTTGTTGAGCGACTTCGTCGCGATCACGACCGGCTTGTTCTCATCGATCGTGTAGACGTATTCCTGGGTAGGCGTCTGTGTGTTGTGGCGGTCGGGGGCCCAGATCTTGGTGGTGCGTCCCAGCGCGTCGTGCGCGTACTCGGTGACGTTGTTGTTCGTGTCGGTCTGCTTGGCGACGATCCCTCGTGCCGGGTCGAGGTCCGTGGTGGTGACCTGTGACGTCGTGGCGTCGGACGCCTTGGCAGGCGGGGTGGTCACCTTCGTCTGGGTGGCGAACCCGGTGGACGGCATGTACGCGGTCGTGGTGGTTCGGCCGTCGGTGCGTGTGCTGCGGACAGGGGTGCCGTCATTTGTGACCGTGACGTTGGCGGTCAGGTCGGTGGCGGTCAGCTGCCTGCCGTAACTGTCGAAGGTGGCTCCGGCTTCGAGGTAGGTGGCCTTCGTGCCGTCGTGGCTCTTCAGTGTGGCCGTGGCGGTGACATCGCCCTTCGTGGCCGCGGCGCCGTAGGCACCGCCGTCATAGACGGAGCGGACGTCGCTGATGACGTCCTTCGTCTTGTCGACGGCCGCGTCACAGGCCTTTGCGACTGTCTCCACGCGCGCCGGCATGCTGAGGATTGCCGTGTTCGCATCCCCGGCGTAGGTGGTGCGCGTGCATGTGTTGTCCGTGGAGGTGGTGTCGTCGCCGTAGTCGTTGGCTTCGATGATTCGGCCGGCGATGGTGTCGTGCTTGGTGGCCGTGGCGGTGGTGCGCCACTTGGTGCCTGCACCGCCGTCCAGCGAGGTCCAGGTCTTGCTGCTGGAGGTTCCGGTGAAGTTGGAGGTGACGGTGCCCCAGTCCCGGACCTTCTTTCCGGTCTGGGAGTACCAGGGTCGGCTGATGGTTTTACTGAGAGCCTTGCCTTCGGACCCGGGCTTGTCGAAGGTCACCGTCTTGTAGCCGAAGCCGGGGACGGCGTCGGCATCGGTGATGGGTTCCCCCTCGTCCTCGTCCAACGTCACGGAGACGGGTTTGGTGCCTCCGGCTGCGTTCAGGCGGTCGCCGTTCATGCCACGCAGGAAGTAGCTGTCCTGCTGTGTCTTCATCTCAGTGGCGCCGCCCTGGCCCCCGGTCCTGACCCTGACGTGCTGGTAGCCACGCCACTGGGACCAGGTCTTGTCCTTCTCCTTGGTCAGGCCGTCGTCATCGTCGTAATGCCAGGCGGCATCACCGATGTAGTCGTACAGGGTGACCTGGTCCGGCGACTTCCCTGTGCGGTCCGTCTTGGTCACTGACTGGGCGACGTACTTGTTGAACCACTGAAGGTCCGCGTCAGCAGTGCTGTCACCGCCGATGTACTGAGGGAAGCACCGCGTGGTGTTCGTCTCCGGAGTCGGCAGCTCGCTCCAGTTGCATACGGGGGCGGAGAAATTGGCTTCGACCTGCCCGCCCGACTCGTCGGCCACGCTCGAGAGCCGGGCCTTGATGAACGGAGCGTAGCCGTCGCCGGTCTTGTCGAGCCGGTTCTGCAGCTGTGTGTAGTCCAAGGTGGTTTTGGGGAGCGTGATGGACGGGCTTGTCGATTCCCCGGTGTGCTGGATGCTGTCCAGCAGGAGCTGGTAGTCGGTGTCCGCGGTGCCCCAGCGGTGGTCGAGCTTCCAGGAGTCGACCTTGTCGTAGGTGCCGGCAGTGTTGAGGACCTGGGTGGTGATGCCGGTGAGCCGCTTGCGGGTCCAGAAGGACGGGGAGAGCCGGCCGTTGTCGCAGCTGGTGCCGGCCTTGCAGTTGAGGTCCCAGGGCGTGTCGTACCAGTAGGCGGACTTGGAGTCGATTGTGTCCGGGGCGCAGGTCACACCGGTCTGCGGCAGGCAGCGTTCCTTGTTGCTGAAGGCGACCTGGGCCAGCGGTTTGGCGTAGTAGTCGCTGGTCCTCAAGCCGTAGTTGATCTTGTCGAGGTACCCGCCACGGACATACGACGTGTCGTCGTCGGCCTTGAGGTTGCGGCCGTAGGAGTTGTTCTCCTTGCCATAGTGGAAAGTGATGGCGTTGCCGTGTGTGTCGACGACGACATCGAGGTTCCATCGCCAACCTTGCTGACACCAGGATTCAGCGAATGTTGCGCCGTGGCACTTTTCACCGCTGTCGTTCCCGTAGACCGGTGCTGTCCAGACCGAGTCCGTGGACTCGTTGCCTTCTTTCCAGCCGCTGGGCCGGTTGTAGCCGAAGTAGTAGCGCGTACCGTCCGGGGTGGTTACGCGCCAGTACTCGCCGTCGTTGTCACCGTTGGCGAGTTCGGTGTTGTAGCCGCGGGCGATCTTCGTGCCGTCGTCGTTCTTGAGCTTGAAGGTGTCGATGCCGGTCTGGACGAGTTCGCCGCTTGCACCGTTGAACGAGATGTAGGCGTTGTCATAGGCCCAGCACAGGTCGCCGGGCTTGTTGCCGTCGGCGTTCTTCACGCCGTCGTCCGCGCACGGCTTATAGCGGCGCTCGATGGAACCGGGCCACAGGTCGAAGCCGTCGCCGACCCACGAGCCCTGGTTGTTCGTCCCTCCGGTGCGCCCGTCGATGGCACCCGACGAGTAGGAGAGGCCGACGCTCGGCTTCAGACCGCCGGGCACCTCGGGGGTCTGGAAGTCGTAGGACCAGGTGAAGTCGCCGGAGTTGAGGTTCGTGGTCCACGTGGAGGAGGGCGAGAGGGAGGTGGCCTTGTAGTCGCCCTTGTCCCCCTCCGGCGCCGCTGTGGCCGCCAGAACCGTCGGTGCGCCGGCCTGCAGTGACACGGCGCCGGCGGTCAGCGTCTGCTGGTCCGTGTTGTTGACGGCCGTGATCGGCTGCGCCTTGCGGCACTTGTCCTGGTCGGGAGTCGTCAGCGCGCAGGCCGGCAGTTGTACCAGCTGCATGCGGGACGCGTAGGAGCCCCCGAAAGACTGCGCGAAGGACGAGTAGTCGACTGAGACGTCGACCGGAGCCTTGCCTGTTGCAGACGAGTCCACCGCCTTGGGGGCGAGGGTGAAGAGCAGTCCCTTCACTCCCGCGCGCTTGGCGCGCTTGGCGTCAAATACGCGGGAGGTGACGCCGTCCAATGCCGGGGATTCGCTCGCCGCGCTGCCTTTCGCCGTGTTCTTGCCGGCCGCGCCTCGCGTGGCGCGCGCGACCCCGATGGGTTGCCCCTTCGGTGAGGCGAACCGCTTCGCCCCCTTCGCGCCCTGGGCCGGAAGCGACGTGGTGACCTCAGTCGCCTTCGGCAGCGTGCTGTGCGGGGTGACGGCCGGGACGCGGGACCCGTTGTGCTGCGCCCGCGGTTTCACCTTCGTGTCCTTGGTGCCTGCTACGGGCTTCTCCGAGGCGGGCAGACCGGGCAGGCCCGGGGCCGCAGCGGCGACGGGGGTTGCCACACCCTGCAGCAGACTGCCTATGAGGACCGTGGACAGGACGAGTGAGGTTCTGCGGAGCAGTCTTGCTCCGGGGCTGGCTTTCATACGTGACGTGTCCATCACTTTCAGGCACCTGACCACTCAGGAGGGCCGGCGCGGAGGATTGGGTGGAAATCTCGCAGAGGCGCCTGCGTGTGTCGGGTGGGCGGACCACTGACAGGTCCGCCCACCCGACATTGGGAAATCAGCCTTGGTTGCCGCTGGGGACGTCGGTGGGGATGTCCCAGAATGAACCGGCCAGCTGCTGGACCTGGCTGTCGTCCAGCGCGCCTTGGAAGGCCCAGACGTCGTCGATGACGCCGGGGAAATACTGTCCAAAGGCGTCCGCCGTCTTGGCGCGGCCGACCTGCAGGGTGCCGCCGGCCTTGAACGTCAGGACGTTGTCGGCCCAGGCGATCAGGTCCTGGCAGGAGGTTTCGTCTGCTTCGCCGTTGCCGTCGGCGTCGGTGCAGGCGGTCTCCTGCAGTACACCGTTGACGTACAGCCGGGCTTCCTTGGCAAAGCCGTCGTAGACCAGGGCCAAATAGTTCCAGTCCCGTGCGTCGTAGAACTCGGTGTTCGCGACGCTGTCGGTGCTGGCGCCTGCCGTGTCGTCGGTGCGGATGTCCGCGCTGTAGCTGCCCATCCCGTCCGCGTTCGCGGCATCCGGGGTGAAGTGCAGGTCGAAGGCGCTGGTGTGGGTGCCTGCGGCGGAGACCACGCTGGCGTTCTGGGTGGGCAGCGCGGCGGCCTGAGCCCATGCGGTGACGGTGAAGCTGGAGGAGGTGTCCAGCGGCTGGGTAGTGGCGGTGGCGTAGTCGTCGACGCCGTCCAGCTGCAGGCCGTTGAAGTCGATCCAGCCCATGCCCTGCCGGGCCTGGCCGCCCAGGGTCATCGTGTTGGCGTTGTCGGAGGAGTCCGGGCTGGTGGCCGGCGATCCGGTGGTGACGGTCTCGAAGTTCCAGCGGGCCTTGACCAGGGGACGCTGGCGGAACATCTGCGCCACCTCCTCGGCGGAGACCGGCCGGTCCATCACCCGGACGTCGTCGATGGTGCCGGCGAAGTGGGCATCCATCGCTCCGCTGTAGTTGCCGGCCCCGATGTACATGGACTGGTTGGCGTAGAAGGCGTCGACCAGTGTGGTGGAACCGGCCTTCACTCCATTCACGTAGAGCGTGAGCGTGTTGGCCACGGTGTCGTGCACACCGACCAGGTGCACCCACTCCCCCACCCGGGCGGTGGTGCCGTCGGGCTGCATCGCACGGATGGGCTTGGCGTCCGCGCTGTCGGCCGAGTACTGGTTGAACGCCCACCGGTCGTAGTAGGACGAGTAGTACAGCTCAAAGCCGGGAGCGACCTGGCCTGCCTGCGCCACGATCATCGCGGCCTTCCCGTCCGTTCTCTTCTTGTCGAGTTTGGCCCAGGCCGAGACGGTGAAGCTGGCCTCGGTGTTGATGGGCGGGCTTCGTACCTCGCCGATCCGCCCGTAGCCGGTGGAACCGTCGAAGTGGGCGGCCTTGCCCGCAATGCCCTCAACGCCAGTGGTGACCGCGCCGTGGTACTTGGCGGGCAGCACCCCGCCGTGCCCGGTCAGCTCGGTCGCGTCGGGCGCTTCGTCGAGGGGGAAGATGGCGGTGGCCGTGCGGCCCGGGTCGCCGACGTTCTGCTTGTTGTACAGCACGTTGACTTCGGTGGGTGACAGCATTCTGTCGAAGAACTGCAGCTCATCGATCGTGCCGGGGAAGCCGAACATCGGCGTCCCGGTGAAGTTCTTGGCGCCGACCTGCAGGCCGCGCCGCGCTTCCCACGGGGTGCTGTAGGGCACGGAGTCGACCAACTGGCCGTTGACGAAGAGTTGCAGCAGGTTGCTGGGGTGGTCGTAGGAGCCCACCAGGTGGGTCCAGACTCCGGCCTTGACCTGGCTGGTGCCACCCTGAGAGGCGCGCACCAGACCGCCGCTCTCATCGTCCGACTTGTACTGGTTGAATGCCCAGCCGTAGGTCTTGGAGTAGTACAGCTCCATACCCGGGGCGTGGTTGCCCGGCACCACGGCAACGTCGACGCCGGTGTCCGGGATCTTGTCGAGCCTGACCCAGGCGGAGACGGCGAAGGCGCTGGCGGTGTTGACTGGCGAGAGATCGGTGGAGGCGTAGCCGCTGGTACCGTCGAAGTGCACCGCTGTGCCCTTGACCCCGGCTGCCCCGGGCGTCACCCCACCGTGGACCGCGAGGGTGCGCGCTGGGGTGGAGCCGGTGGCCTCGCTCGCTCCTGCGGCTTCGTCCAGCTGCCAGGTCGCCCGCTCGGGCTGGCCTGCTTTCACCCGGAACTGATAGGTGCGGATCTCGCTGCCATTGCCGGCCGAGTCGAAGGCCTGGGCCGTCACGAAGTTCACACCCGGCTTGGAGGGAAGCATTTTCACGATCTCGGCGGCCCCGCCCGAGGTCGTGATCTTGTTCTTGGAGGACGGGTCTGTGTTGATGCCGTACCAGTACGACGTCACGTCCGTACTGGCCGAGTCGATCGTGAACGAGCCGTACTTGCCGATCCCGTCGTACCAGGGGTCGTCGGGGTCGTTCGGGTCGGGGGCCGGGTACTGGCTCGAGGCCACGGCAGGCGCCTTGGGCACCGAGGTGTCATAGACGAAGTAGCAGGCCTGCGGATCGCCGGCATTCGACCAGGGTGAGTACTGCGCGCCGTCGTAGACGCGGGCGTACCAGTTGACTGTTCTGTTGGTCGGGATTGTCGAGGGCAGGCTGATCGTGAAGTCGGAGCCTGACTTCTTGGCAGTGGTCCTGGCCGGGCTCCACGAGCCGCCGTCCCAGCCCGCCTTGAACTGCACCGCGACGCTGTCGCCGTCCGGGTCCGTCACACTGTTCGCGGTGATCTTGCCAAGGGTACGCACCCGTGCGGGCTTCGAGGCGGGCTTGCAGGTGCCTCCGTACTCCATCGTCAGTTGCGAGGACTTCAGCTGCGAGGGCGGGCGGTTGTACTTGACCCGCAGAAAGGCCTTGTCCGAGAACCGCTTCCATGCATAGCCGTCGCTCTCGCTGCCCGCCCGCAGGCCGAACGTCATCGTGGAGTCGTGTGCGTTCGCCGCCGACTGGACGGCCGACTTCACGCTGAACTCGGCGTCCTTGGCCGAGCAGCCGCTGTAGCCGTACGCGAAGGAGTCCGAGGCCAGCTGCTTGACCCAGAACCCGGACGCGTTCTGCGAGTTCCACGTCGTCGAGGACGAGATGCCCTTCGTCTCCCACAGCTCCACCGAACGCGCCGAGCACGACGCCGACCAGGTGTTGTGCACCACGAACTCGGCCGACAGGATCGACTTGCCCGCGAACGTTGACACCGGGATGCGGTAGAAGAGCCGCTTGGTGTCGTTGGGCTGACAGTACGACCAGTTGCAGTAACCCATGCCTGCGTCCGAGTCGCCGTTGAACTTCCACTGCGGCGACGACGCCCAGTACTTCGACGCCATCGTCCACGCCGACGCGCGCGGCGAGGACCACTGCGGGTCAATGAACACCGGATAAGTGGTGTCCGCCCCCTTGAGCACATCGGCATCCGGGGTCAAGACCAGCTCATCGTCGCTGGTCACATCCACCCCGATCGGCGCCAGCCGGCCAGACTCGCCGGACCCCGGCTCGCCCCGCTCCCCGGTGCTGCCACCATCGACCGCGGCGCTCAGCGTCTTCGCCGCCCGGGTCCCGCCTGCGCTCGAGTCCCACATCATCGGCCGCGGCGCCTCGAAGACCGTGCCGCCGGTGCCCTGGTCGACCGCCTGCAGGCCGCCCTGACTGGTCTCCTTCACATCCAGGCCCTCGGTACCGAGCTTGAGCCGCAGTTCAGCCAGTCCCTCGCTCTGCGCCGCCTCGGCCGTCTTGACTATCAAAAGCTGCGAGAAGCCGTCCTCCTGCGCCGTCATCCGCAGATCCACGCCCGGCAGCACCGAAGGGTACGTCGCCACCGCGCCGTCCAGGACCGGAGCCGGCAGCGACGCCGGCCACGTCAGGCTCGCCGCACGGCCCGCTCGCTCCATACGCACCAGCGGCTCCTTGGCACCGCCGCCGGAGAACGCCAGCTTCACCGTAGTGGCGGCAGGGGCGACCGTGCCGTCTTCCCGTCGCGTCAGCGTGGTGTCGATGTGCTTCCAGTCCTTGCCCGCCCGGGTCCAGACCGGACGCAGGTACTCCCGCGCCTCCAGATTCCCGTCCGCCGTCGCGAAGACCTCCCGCGCCTCCCCCCGCTGGGCAAGCACCTCGACCGGCTTACCCGAGTCCTTCGCCTGCGCCAGCGCCTCGGTCTCCGAGGCCACTGCGGCCGATGTAGCACCGGCATCGGTTGATGTCGCACTGGACGCGGCGGCCGCCGGAGCGGCTGCCGTCATCGAGAGGCCCGGAAGCACCCCTACCGCGAGCGCCCCTACAAGCACCGCCCTCAGCCAACGCTGCCGTCTGTGACGTCTTCCTTGCATGTTTGTTCCGCCCCCACTCATGACGCACTTTCGTCTGCTACGTGAACTTGCACCGTTAGAAATCGAACTGACCGGCTGTCACCAGATCGGTTCTCGATGCATGTAGGCACCTACCGGGAAATTTCATCTGCTCCTCATGACGCGGCGGCCGTCGTCGGAACCGGTCTCGCGGGTCCCACCGGGGTTCGGACGGATCCGCCAGGCCGCCGCTGAGGCTGAGCTGTGATGGGCTGCGTCGAGGCGGGCGAGTTCGGTGCTGGTGAGGCGCAGGGGGCCGGCGGCGACCTGCAGATGGGCGGGATCGCCGGTGCCCGGGATGGCCAGGACGTGTGGTCCTTGGTGGAGTGTCCAGGCAGTGCGGACCTGTGCGGGAGTCACGCCGTGCGATCGGGCCACTTTTCGCACCTCCTCGCGTTCGGTTCCGGTCGGTTCACCGGGTCCAGGTGGCCGCGGCCCAGCTGGCGCAGGTTCTCCTCGACCAGCCCCCCGTAGTTCTCGACGCCCGGCGTGCGGGAGCCAAGCTCCGGACAGGTCGCGGGGCTGCCCGACCTTGGTCGCGATGACGTGGTCGCTCGGGTAAGGGCTCAAGGCCCGCTTGATCAGTTCGTTCGCGGAGCGCAGCGGGGAGAAAAAGAAGACGGCGGTGCCGATGTGGGGCACGCCGCCGGCGTCGGGTATGAGAACCTTGTCGGCCTGCGGCAGCCGCATCGCGCCGAAGCCGACCCGGGGGACAGCGACGTCGCCCAGTATCCGCGTACCCGCCGCGGCGGCGGTGTCGCTCTCCCAGTCATTCATGGGGGAAGGATCTTCGGGCGGTAGGCTCGATGCCACTGATTCGGGTATACCTGAATCCTCGAACCGGACGACCGACGGACGGACGGACACGTGGCGGAACTGTCGTTCTCAACCGACGACCTGGCACGGATGCGGTTCTGCGTCTCGCCGATGTGGCAGGTCGGGACGAGCTTTCGCCTCCTACGCTCCGGCGTCGCCGACCCGCTGCACCGTCCCTGGCTGGATCAGGTACGCCCTCGGGTCGCCGCCGCCGGACTCGACCGCGGATGGCTGTCGGATCTGTTCCCGACCGCCGCCCGGTACGTCCCAGACTTCCTGAACCCCACGCCGCCCGGTCCGGCTCCGACGCTCACCGAGGAACTCGCGGCCGTCGCGGCGACCACGCCCGAGCGGGTGCGAAAGGACCTGGAGCCTCTGCGTCACCACGAGGGTGGCCTCACCGGCCACCTCCGTGCGTTCCACACCGATCCGCGCCACGGGCTGGAGCGGCTGGTGGAGGAGATCGAGGCGTACTGGGAGCTGGCTCTCGCACCGTACTGGGCTCGCATCCGGGCGCTGCTCGACGCCGATGTCCGCCACCGGGCCTGGCAGGCCGCCGAGCACGGAGCCGAACACCTCTTTAACGACCTCCATCCTTTGGCCAAATGGCACGACAATGCGCTGCGCCTACTCGACCGCCGACCGCGCACCTTCACAAGGACGGCCGCAGGCAGCGGACTGCTGCTGATTCCGTGCGCCTTCAAGGGGCCTGGCCTGTCGACCCTCCTCGCACCTTCGGAACCACCCCAGCTCGCTTACCGTGCCCGCGGCACCGGCACCTTGTGGGAACCCCGGCCCGTCACCGGCACCGCAGCCCTGGCGGCCGTACTGGGCCGCACCCGCACCCTCCTCCTGGCCGCTCTGGACGCACCGGCTACCACCACCGAACTGGCTGCTCGCACCGGCGCCTCCATGGCCGGCGTCTCCCAGAACCTCGCTGCCCTGCGCGACGCCGGCCTCGTTACCGCCCACCGCACCGGCCGCACCGTCCTGTACGCCCGGACCGAAACCTCTCAGGCCCTTCTCACCCCACCCGCCCCCTCCTCCTGAAACCTGGTCTGGCAGCCCCGGCCCTCTTATCGGCTCGGGGCAGGGCCACTCGTGTTCCTGGGAAGCCGACCCTCGAGTGCAATCTCTCGATTCCATATCGGTGATCCTTTTCCAACCATCAGATCGGCAATGGTCAGCCGGAGCGACGCTCCGGGATGGAAGCAACCAGTGCCGGAGCCAGGTCAGTACGAGGAGATCAGGCCCCGTCTCATCACACGAGATCGATGCTGCCCGCGCCGAAGGGATAAGACCGCCCGCGCGCTCGGCAAGGCTGCGCGTTCACTCGGGTATCTGTAGCCGACGCTCTCGAACCTCCAAGCGCACGCCGCCCGCCACCGCGCTCCTTCGCAAGTTCGGTGTCCACCACCGACCGTCGGCGAGCTCACGGTCAGCTTCTCGGGCCGCCGGTTTGCCGTCGTTGCTGAAGATGTTGTTCATCGCAACCTGATGAACTTCTTCGGGATCTGCTGTCACGCTTCGGTCCGACGGCCCGCCGAGCCGCCCGGCCCACTCGGTGAAACCGATGATTGCCCGCCGCGGCGTCGCACACGGCTCCGGGCTGGGCGGGGTGCGCTGGGTGGTAGAGCGCGCATTCGCCTGGCTGCACCAGTTCAAGCGGCTCCGCACCCGCTACGAACGGCGCGCCGACCTCCACCAGAGCCTCCTCGGACCGGCCTGCGTCATCATCTGCCTGCGACGACTCAGAACGGCATCCTGAAACGACCAGCGAGTCGGGTGTCAGTGGGGCCCGATACGGTTCGGCCCATGACTGACACTGAACTGACCACGTTGCTCGGCGTCCTGAACAGCAAGCGCAAGCACGTCCTGGATATCCTGGAGGGCCTGGACGAGGAAGCGCTGCGGCGCCCGGTGCTACCGTCCGGCTGGACGTGCCTGGGGCTGGTGCACCACCTTGCCCTGGACGACGAGAAGTTCTGGTTCCGCGCGGTTGCGGCGGGAGAACGAGCGGCGATCGAGGAGATCCTCGGATCCGGCGAGAACGCGTGGCAGCCCACCTCGGAGATGACAGCCGAGGAGGTCTTCGCCCTCTACCGCCAGGAAGGCGAGCTCGCGGACGCCTTCCTGGCCGGCGCCGACCTGGACGCGGCCCCGGGCTGGTGGCCAGACTTCTTCGGCAGCTGGCGGTACGACAACCTCCGCGAGGTCATCCTGCACGTGATCACTGAGACCGCCACCCACGCCGGCCACCTGGACGCCGTGCGCGAACTCATCGACGGTAGGCAGCGGCTGGTTGTCACCTGAAAGGAGAGCCCCTCCGCTCTGCCGACCAGGATCGTCGAGCGCAAAGCCCGGAGCTCAACTCATTCTGAAACAATCAGTTAAAGAGCGTTTTGTTCCGACTTTGGTGCTTCATTGCGGTTCGGGCGACGGGCCGCTTGAGGCTGACTGAGCCAGCAGACGTCTCTTGTGACAGGTGATGCGGATGACGGCTTTCGAGGGTCCGCTTCGGTCTGTTCGCTCCTGTCTGATCCCAACACGCCCTTGCTCACGCCTGTTTGCGCCCTGTAGCGGGACGGCGGCCATCGGTACTACGGAAACATGCCTCGCCGACAGCGGCCGCCTCCGCCAGGTGCGGACCGTGTCCGCGGCACACTCAGCCGACGGGACACCTCCAGGATCGAGCGCCCCTCGGCGCACTCCAGCACGATCCTCGATCGCTGAGCCAGAGCCTGGGCCGTTGCGCGACGACGCACCCAACCCTCCAGCACGGCCCGCTGGGCATCAGTCACCGACAACGGCGGAATCTTCGGACCCGAACGACTCATGAACAACCACCGACGAACCTACGACTCAGGTCACTAGCAGTTGTAGAGGCCAGGCGGGAACCCCAACCATTTGCATGTCCGGTGTGATCGAGCCCCAGGCCCCCCGCCTCTGGGCGGTCTGCGACGGCCGGCACCAGACGTTAACGGTCAACGCGGCGGGCACGTTCGCGCCGACGGACGTGTACAACCGCCCGTCCGGCATGCCGAATTACAACAACGAGGGCTTCGCGCTGTCCGGCGAGGACGAGTGCGTGTCGGGGACGAAGTCCTGCCGGCCGGTCAGGGAGCCGAACGGTCCCGGACGACCTCACCTGCCCCGGTGGTGGGCGGATGCCACACTCCGGGGACCTTCGCGGTGGAGGTGTGATGCCGGCGTTCAGGCCGCAGAGTGGCTTACTGGTACAGGTGGTCTTTCGCCCGATGCGGTGTCCAGTTGCGCCTGTAGCGCCGCGAGTCCAATGGCGAGGGCGGCGCGTTCGGCGGGGGGAATCCTGTTGATGGCCTGGTGGAGCATGGTGTCGCGCCGTTCACGGATACGTTGAAGGTGCTCTTTTCCCGTATGGGTGAGCTGCAGGGTGATCTCGCGGCCACTGTCCGGGCAGGGCCGTCGTTCAAGGAAGCCGATGGCCTGAAGCCGGTCGCACATGCGGGTCACCGTCGGAGGGGCTGAGGCCAGGCGTTCGCAGACGGTGCGCATTCGTATGCCGCTCTCGCGGTCGAGGACGTACATCAGGCGCAGCTGTGAGGTGGAGCTGGGGGCTGTGGTGCCGTTGGCGGAGTGTCTGGCGTGCTCCCACATCACGTCGAGGAGTTCGGTCACGGCGCTGGCGGACCGAGTTGCCTCGTGCCAGGTGTTGCTGGGGGTGGCGTCTGGTGCGGTCACGGGTTCCCCGTCGGTGGGTGCTGGTGTCCAGTGAACGGTCGAGAGCGGTTCAGGTGTTCGAGTCTGGTGCGATGGGGCCGGACGATACGGCGTTGTCCTGTGTCGCCGAGGGATTCGCGGCACCCTCGCCACATGGTCCTGTGAGGTGGTCGCGGATTCCGGTGAGGTTCAGGAGCCGCTCCAGCTTGGCAGGTCTGTCATCCAGGTGGAGACGCACCCCTGCCGCGGTGGTGAGGCGGCGGATCATCAGCAGGGCCGAAAGGCCCATGGAGTCGACCGTGCCGAGGTGCGCACAGCGCAGGCGCAGCTCGGACGGGGCGGTTCGCTTCGACAGGCGGCTGGTGATCTCGGCGACCAGGCGATCGGCGCTGGCGTAGTCGAGGTCTCCGTGGATCTCCACGAGGATGCTGTCCCGGGAGTCGGTAGTGGTCAACTGCAGGTGATCGGGGTGTGTGGTCATACGGCGTTTCCGGCGGCGGTGGGTATGTGGGCGGTCAGGATGTGGTTGGCGGCGGCAAGCATACGGACAGCTCGTGGGAAGTCCTTGAGTTCGCGGGCCAGGAGGTCCAGAGCCGGGAGCAGACTGTGGGCGGGTACGCCGCGCGCCTGGAGGATCCGTGCGGTCCAGGTGGTGAACCAGGTGAAGAGTTCGTCGTCGTCGAGATAGAGGGCGGTGGAGAGGAACTCCACGATGTGCGCGAGGTCTTCCGCGGTTCGTTCACGCTGGGCATCGTCGTAGTCACGCATGGCGGGGAAGGAGTCCTGCAGCGCGGCGAAGACGGTCTGGACGAGCGTGGCGCCGGTGCGGGTGACCATGGTGTATTCCTGGTCGGCCAGGTGCGGCAGGTCGTCGAACTGCTGGTGATCGGGCAGCGGCAGCGGCAGCGGGCTGCTGATGAGGCGCTCGGCGGCGGCGCGGGCGTCCGGCGCCCAGGCGTCGGCGCCCAGCAGCCTTGCGTACCGGCCTTCCGGACCGAAGGCGGCACCGCCGACGATGACCGGGACGCCGACGGCCTGGCAGGCGGTGATCACCGCGTGCGCGGTCGGCAGCCTGGTGGCGATGGAACTGGACAGGGCGACCGCGTCTGCCCGGGTGTTGTGGAGATGGGAGATGAGGTGCGGTGTGGGGACCTGGGCGCCGAGGTAGTCCACCCGCCATCCGCGGAGTTTCAGGACCTCGGCGAGCAGGCGTGCGGGGAGAGCGTGCCATTCTCCGTCGACGCAGGCCACGGTGATGCGCCCCCTGGTGACGGCCGTGCGCGCGCTGGGATGCAGGCCGACCGCGGTGACCGCACGGTCGTTGATGGCGGTCGCCGCGTGCTCCTGGGCGACGCTGAGCCGGTTGCCCGCCCATTCCTCGCCGACGCGGCCTTGCACCACGGCGATCACGTCGAGCAGGACGCTCTCGGCGGAGATCCCCTCATCCAGCGTCCGCACGACGAGTTCGGTGGCCGCGTGCTCGTCCAGGGCTGCGACGGCTTCCCACAGCCGCTCCGCAAGCTCCTTGAGGTGTCCGGCGCCGGCCGGGCGGGGCAGGGAACTGGTATTCATGCGGTGAACCTGCCCCGGGTGTGGCCATCCACCGCGCTCAGGTGATGCGTGTGGGGGGCGGCGATCACGACGACGGCCATGTCGTCGTGCGGGCGGGCGCCGAGCCACTGGGCGGCAAGCATCTGTACGTGCTCGGCGATCCCCTCGGCGGGCATGCCCGCGCACTCGGACAGGGCGCGCTTGAGGCGCTTCTCACCGAACATGTCGCCGCCCATCGGCCCGCCCTTGGCTTCGGTGATGCCGTCGGTGTAGAGGACACACGACTCGCCGGGCGCGAGCGAGACGGCGGCTGTGGTGGCGGAGACGTCCGGAATGGCGCCGATCAGGGTTCCGTGGGTGTCGGCCTCCTCCACGGTGCCGTCCGCACGGATGATCAGTGGGCAGGGGTGACCGCTGCTGGTGAGATCGAGGTCCACCCTGTTTCCGCGTCGTACGGCGGAGGCCAGGATCAGGGTGGCGAAACGGGTGTGATGGGAGCTGAGCAATGCGGTGTTCAACAGGCCGAGCATGCGCTGGTGGTCGTCGGCCAGGGGCAGCAGAGCGTGCAGAGTGTTACGGATCTTGCCTGTCAGCACAGCGGCTTCCAGGCCCTTGCCGCACACGTCTCCGAGAGAGACCAGCGAGGCTTCGCCCTCGACGGCCGCCGGATGCACGTCGTAGAAGTCGCCCCCGATGCGCTCATGATCTCCGGAAGGCCGGTAGCGGCCGGCGAAGTCCACCCCGGAGATCTGGTGCAGGACCGGTGGCATGAGCTCACGCATCAGCACATCGGTGATCGCGGTCTGCTCCGCGTACAGCCGGGCGGCGGACATCGCGGCCCCGGCTCGGGCGGCGAACACCCTGGCGAGGATTTCCTCCTCGTCGCTGAAGGCCGCGGTTCCCGTCTTCCGCAGCAGAATGAGCGCCCCGGCGGGAACTCCCTGTCCGGGCAGCGGGGTGATCACTATCGAGCCGACCGCCCCAAGTTCCTGGGGCAGCATCCAGCCGGGGGCTGTGGACGGGTCGATCCATCGCGAGGGAACCGGCGGGAACCCGCGCATCGCCTCGCCCAGACCCGGCACGTCGTCGGGATTCACCTTCACGGTGGACTGGACCGGGTCACTGCCGCGCAGGCAGGTCACCAGCGGCAGGCGGTGCCCGTGATCCGGTGCGACAACCAGCGCCGCGTCCGCGAGATTCTCAGCGGCCAGGAGCGCCGTCACATCCATGCACCGTCCCAGGTTGAGGGAGGCGAGCAGAGTGCTGGAGGCCTTCGCGAGGAACGCGGTCCGTTGCCGTTCCATGCGCAGAGCATCCCGGACCAATTGGTGATCGGTGTCGTCCACCAGCCACCACGCCACCCGGCCCTCGCTCTGCGTACTGGGGTGGGCCTCGAACTGCCGCCCGGCGATGTGTCCGCGCAGCGGCTCCGCGGCGTCCTGGGCCGGGCGCCGACCGGGAGAGCTCAGCGTGGCGTGTGCGGCCCTGAGCCAGGCCGGGACCACGTCCGTCAGTGGTGTCCCGGGCAAGGCGGCGGGCAGGAGTAGACGTGCGGCGTCATTGCACCGCACCACGGCGCCGTGGCTGTCAGCCACGAGCACCGGATACGGAGCCTGGCCCCACTGGGGATCACTATTCCCATTCGCGTGCAACGCGGGCTGTGCTTGAGTGGAAACCAAAAACCTAGGACTCGCTGAGCGAATCCCTCACCTCATCAACTAGACGATTGCCTGGAGGCAACCATCCCTCCCGATGCCTCCGCACCGCAACCCGCCCACCCCCTGGGGAGACACCTCTCACACCGGCAGCGCCGCTCCTTCACATTCGGACCACATGTCCGTTGTGTCCAGATTCAGCGGTCGCCTCTGTCCGCACGGCCCAGCCAGTCCAGACACAGCACCAGGGAATCGTCCTCTGCCGGACCCGCACCGCGATGCCCCAGCAACTCCTGCAGCATCACCCTCGGCACCTGCGAAGCGGGAAGCAGACGAGTGCTGTTGATCGAGGTGGCCAACGCACGCAGGCGGTACTTCTCACCATTCGGGGACAAAGCATCATAAACACCGTCACTGATGAAGAGCAGACGGTCTCCCGGCTCGACCTCGAAGTACTGGGACGCGTACTCGGTGTCCTCGAACATACCCAGGGGCATCTGCGCCTCCATCTCGACCGTCTCGATGACCCCCCGGCGCACGCGCCAGACCTTCGGGGAGCCGGCATCGATCATCTCCACACGTCCCGTAGGGACGTGGAAACGGAACAGCAGCGTCGAGAGGTACCGGCTCCCCCGGTACTGCGCGTACACCGCCTGATCGGCCAGACACGCCTGATCACTCAGGCTCAGCCCGGCGCGGCGGGCATTGCGCAGGGCGTTGACGGCAAGGTTCGTCAGCAGTGCGGCGTCGATGCCCTGACCCATGCCGTTACTGACGGTTACATAAAGGTCATCGGCCGAGGCCGACCAGTCGAAGCAGTCACCGAAAATGGCGTAAGCGGGCTCCAGCTGGGCGCCCAGACTGTACTCCGGCCGCGAACAAGAGCGCCCTGGCAGCAACTGCCACTGCATCTCGGCAGCAAGCGTCAGCCGCTCCGCCCTGCGCGCCTGCAGGAAGAGGTCCGTGTCACGCCCGGCGACCACCACTTCGTGCGCCAGCGCGTCGGCGCAGGCCTGCAGGTCCTCCACCACGGAGGGCTCGGCCCTCTCGCCCTCCGGCAAGGTAACGGCGAGAACGCCCAGCCGGTCCCCCCGGACGCTGACCGGCAGGTATACCGTCACCTCGGACGCCGAGCGGTCATACGCACGCTGCGCTTCCTGAGCACCGAACGCACGACCCGGAGCGCTGTCGTACACCGAAACCGGCGGCCGGGTGTGGGGCAGCACCCCGACAGGCTGCAGTCGCGTCATGGCGTAGTCGACCAACAGAAGATCGACCGCGAGCGCAGCATGGCGGCGCATGACCGCGGAACGGAACACGTCGAAAACTTCATGGGGCGCGGCCTCACGCAAAGCGCGCTCGACGGCACTGGGTCTATGCATTTCCATCGAATCCGCTCTTCTTCCGCAAAACTCGTCAAAGCGACGGCTGCCATCGAACAGCCGAGGGGCACGACGCCCACTCGGGAGTGTCACATGCGCGACGCCCACGCCCTACCCGCCCTCCTGCACCGAAGGCTCGGCCGAGCACAGAGCTGCGGCGGGGGGCGTCAGGGCGACCCGCACCTCCTTCCTCGGCCGGCTCACCCGGATGATCACCGGCACACTGGATCCGCACCTGGCCCGCTACCCCGTGGTCGGGTCTGTGCTCGTCCCGACCACGGGACGGAGGCCTACCGAGCCCGGCGGTCCCCAGCCGTCCGGGAAGGCGGCCCAAGGTGCGGCGCTGGGCTTTCTCACGGGCGACCTGCCGGGCGAGGACGTCGCGATCCACATAGGGGTCGACGGCAGCGAGGACTAGGTGTATTGACCCTCAGCGTTGTTCACGTCGCGGAGAGCGCTCGAAGGGCGTCGGCCGTCGTGTCGTCAGTGGGGTAGTAGGTGAAGAGCTCGACATCAAGGGCCGCGCTCGGATGGAGGACCTGGAATGCCAGGCTCAGTCGGCCGAGGCGGGGGTGATTGAGCGTCTTGGTCCCAGCTGTCTTCTCACGCACCTCGCGTAGCGCCCACCACTGAACGAACCGGTCAGAGTGCGTACTGAGGCGTCCGACGAGTTGCTGAATGCGGGAGTCGCCGGGGTTGAGGGCACTTGCGCGCCGCAGCATGGCGACCTGGGCCCGAGCACCGGTCTCCCAGTCGGGGTACAGGTCTTGCAAGGCGGGGTCGGTGAGCATCAGCCAGACCATGTTCCTGTCCTGGACTGCAAGTGCGCCGAAGTCCGTGATCAGCTCGGCGCCGAGAGCGTTCCAGGCGAGGACGTCACGGCAGTGGTTGAGAGCGAAGGCCGGGCCGTTGAAGTTGGCGATGAGGGCACTGAGGTCGGCCTTGCGCAGGTTGTGGTGCTTGCGTTCGTGACGTGGGGCGGATGGTCCACGATGGTCAGCGGCGAGGGCGTGCAGGTGGGCACGTTCGGTGTCGTCGAGGCCGAGGGCGGTCGCGATGGCGTCCAGCACCTGGGCCGAGGGATTGACGCGGCCCTGTTCGATGCGCTGGTAATGGTCGGGGCTGACGCCGGACACGATGGCGAGCTCTTCACGTCGGAGCCCCGGCACCCGCCGTCCGGTCGTGGCTGGCAGGCCGACCGTCTGGGGTGTCACCAGCCCTCGACGGTGTCGTAGAAACGCTCCCAGTTCGGCTCGTGGGTTGCTGACGCTCATGCGATCACCTTGGCACAGCCCCGGTAGGCCGTGGGTGGCCATGTCATGGCCAGGAACAGCCTGGCCTCCACACCGGCGGGGGTGGCAGCGAAGGCTGACCGCATGCTCTCCGTTCAGTCAACACGCATGCGATCGGGGCTGCTGGCAGTCGTTGCCGGCAGTACCGTCGCAAATCTGTATTACAGCCAGCCGATCCTGGCCTCGCTCGGCCAGTCACTGTCTGTTTCGGCCAGTTGTGCGGGATCAGTGGCCGTGGCCACCCTGGTCGGCAACGGGTTGGCCCAGTTGCTCCTGGTACCGCTGGCGGACAAGGTCGAGCGCCGCCGCCTCACCCAGGTCCTGCTGATGGTGCAAGCCGCCGCGATGGTGCTGATGGCGTCGGCGCATCGTCTGTCTTTCGCCGCAGCCTCAAGTCTGTTCATCGGACTGGGCGGTGCGGCCGCCATGGTCATCGTCCCGTACGCTGCCGCCATCTCAGATCCCGCGGAGCGCGGACGGTCCACGGGGACGGTCATGGCCGGGGTGCTGCTGGGAATCCTGTTCTCGCGGAGCATCAGCGGGTTCATCAGCAGCATGGCCTCCTGGCGCATGACTTACCTCACCGGCGCGGGCCTCGCGCTCGTGGCCGCAGTGCTGCTGGGTAGGTTCCCGGCCTTGCGGGCCCAGGGCCGACCTCCCCGGTATCGGCACCTCCTGGTGTCCGTGACCTCCATTGCCTTACACGACCGGTTGGTGCAGCGCCGGATGGCGATCGGCGCGCTCGGGTTCGTCTCGTTCAACGTGCTGTGGACCGGCCTGACTTTGCTGCTGTCCGCGGCGCCGTATCACTACTCGCCCGTGACGATCGGCTTGTTCGGGGTCGTCGGCCTCGTCGGAGCGCTCACCGCGAAGAATGCCGGAACCTGGTTCGACCAAGGACATGGCCCGACCGTCTCCCGTCTCGGCTGGGCCGCCACAGGCGCAGCCTGGCTCCTCCTGCTCGCCGCAGGCCAGGGCCACCTCCTCGGCCTGTCCGTGGTCGTCGCCGGGATCGCGTTGCTCGACGCCGGCATGCAGGCCCAGCACATCACCAACCAGTCCACTCTTCTGGCCGCACGCCCCGATCACACCGCTCGTGTGACCACCGCCTACATGTCGGCCAACGTCGTCGCCGGCGCCGCCGGCAGCGCACTCGCCTCAGCCCTGTATCCGGCGTTCGGCTGGATTGTGCTCGTGGCCATGGGCATCGTCTGCAGCATTGCCGCGCTCTGCACGCTCCCCCGCACGACGGAGGCGGGGCCGAGATGACCCTTGCAGACGCCCCTTTGAGTCTCGAAGGACGCCGGCGCCTCATCGAACGCTGCCAGAACCGTCCGATCGTGCACGTCGCCGCAGAAATGGGAATCTTCCGGGCCTGCGGGTCGAAGTGGGTTAACCGCTACGGCGAACTCGGCCTGTCAGACCGCTCCTCAGCGCCCCATCGCTGGCCGACCGCGACTCCAGCCGAGGTGATCAACCGGATCGAGATCATGAGGCGTTCGCACAAGTGGTCCTCCACACGCATCACTCACGAACTCGCAATCGAAGGAGTCGAGATCTCGCGGCGCACTGTCACACGGCATCTCGCCGAACTCGGCCTGAACCGGCGACGGTTCATCGGCCCCAATAGGGAGAGCCACCGGGAGCCGCGGAAGATCGTTGCTCGAAGGCCAGGTCACATGGTCCACATCGAGGTCAAGGAGGTCGGCAGAATCCCGGACGGCGGCGGATGGCGAGCTCACGGTCGAGGCAGCGACCAAACCAAGAATGCCGAACGCTCCAAGCGAAAGACCAAGCGCGGTGGCTACGTCTGCCTGCATTCGGCCATCGACGGATGCTCCCGGGTCTCCTACACAGAGGCCCTGCCCTATAGAAGGCGGCTACCGCCATCGCGTTCATGCACCGGGCCCGCGCCTGGTTCGCCGCGCACGGCATCACTCACATCGAACGGATCGTCACCTACAACGGCGCGTGCTACCGCGCTGAAGCCTTCGCACGCGCCCTGCGCGGCACGGCATCAGAGGATCACTCCCTACACGCCCCGGCACAACGGGAAGCAATAGAGGTACAGCCGGATCCTCTCCGAGGAATTCCTGTACGCCCGGACCTGGACGTCCGAAGGCCAGCGCCGCGAAGGACTCGCGATCTGGAACGCCCACTACAACTACCATGGCCCTCTTAGCGCCGCAGAGGGAGGGCCGCCAGCGTCGCGACTGTGCCAAGGTGTCAGCAACGTCCTGGCCTCCTACAACTAGGCCAGGGAAGCCGGCCACAATCCGTCGTGAGGGGGGTGGCAGAAGTGTTCGCCGCCGTGCCCGATCCGTTCGTACAGCAGGTCTTCGATGCGTTGCTGGAAACCGTGGGATCCACCGCGTCCTCCAGGGCTGACGTCCGGATGCTCCATCCTTGCGGCTCTTTTTGATCTCGGCGCAGCACGCGAGTAGGTGCGGGCTCCGGCCGATTGCTGATGCGCGCGGATGATCGTGGAGTCGACCGAGATGTCCTGGTCGATCTCGCCTGCGGAGCCAACTGCCGCCTGGATCTGCTTGAGCAGACGTTCCCAGGTTCAGTCGGCCGACCACAGGCGGGGGCCTTCATGACTAGGGCTTTTCGTTTGGATCGGGCCGGATCAGGGAGCGGGCCCCGGTGCGTGCCTCGCATGGCGGAGGAGGGAGCCGATGCGGAGCGTCGGCGACCGACGACAACGCCACTAGGTCCGGCGTAGAGCCCGCGAGCCCCGCATGCTTCGAACGAGAGGCCTAACTGCCGCCGAGGTTATTCATATTCACATGCGGAAGAAAGCGTTCATACATGTGAAGGCACCCGTCGGGCAGGCGTCTGCAATAGGGATCGGCCAGTACCGGTCCGTCGTGCAGTGTGCCCAGGGGTGATGATGACCGAAGAGCTGAGAAGTGCGGTGGACAGTAAGCCGGATGAACCGGTCGACTGGGAGGCCGAGCGCCGCTGGAACGACCGGCCCTGGGTGCAGGTGGGGCTCATCGTGCTCGTCGCTTCTGGGGTGGCCATCGCCCTGAACGTCGCACTGAGCGTCACACTCGGGCATCCGAACAACGGGGGAATCGGTGGCGGCCTCGGTGCGGTGATCGCCTCGTGGTGGAACGGCAGGCGTGTGCGTCGACAGATTGCCGAAGAGACCGGACTGAGCCCGTGGCAGGTGCCGATCGTCGGTCGGTGGCTGCGCCAGGGGCACATTCCCCGCGATCCGCAGGCCCGAAAGGCCATGGCCGCGCTCGTGCGGAAACAGCAGCGTGCACTGACGAAGGGCAAGCGCTGGGTGTTGCCAGCCATGATGGCCGCTTTCGCCGCCGGCGGCGTCGTGTCCTTGGTGCTCGGGGAATTCGCCCTCGGGATCGTGCTGTTGGTGGCCTCCGCGCTGCTGATACCCGCTCTCCTCACCCAGCGACGCAACATCGAACGACTCCCCCACATCGAAAAGGAACTCGCAACACCGACAGGAGCAGCGGCCCCGCCCGTCGGCTCCTGAACACAGCGTGCGGACCCGGCAAGCGGGCCTGGGGATGGACCTGGACGCGCGAGGTGCGGCGAGGGCGTGACAGCAGCGCGGCCTGGTGCCGCTCGTGTCACAACGGGCCGACGTCGGTGACGAGTTCTGCGATCACGTCGGGCGTCAGCCCGGTCATCCGCTGGCTACCCATGATTGCCGCACGCGTCCGATTCCCCACCACACCGATCATGTACAACGATCAAGGTCTCGACACGCTACCACCAACCATGCACGAGCTCGTTAGGCCGCAGTTCCATCTGTGCGGATCGAGGCTGGAATGGTGCGCAGGCGCTCGGTCAGTTCGGTCGCCGAGTTGAATACCGAGGCATCAAGCAGCCGTCCCAGTCGCGTCAGGCGGTCGCGGGCTGTTGCGCGGAGCCGCGGTGGCGGGATCAGGTCGAGCACGCCCAGCGCGCGGGTGGCCGCCTGGTCCGGAGTGTCACGGGCCTCCGCGAGCGCAAGGACGAGGGTGGCGGCCACCCACCCCGGAGCTTCGGCAGGCGCGGCGTCGATGGATTCGAGGGCGGCGGCCGCAGCCCGGTCGAAGCGTTCGAGGGTCAGATGAACCTCCACGACGTGAGAACGGTGTTCGGCTCGGTCGTATCCACAACGTCCGGGCAGCTCGACGGCCGTGCGCATGATCGCGTCGCTCTCATCGAGGACGCCGTCTGCCTCTGCGGTCCGGCCCGTGGCAGCGGGGACCGGCAGCAGACCCACCCCAGGAGCTGGGCGCGCCGCAGGCCTTCGGGCGCGTGGTGGAGGCCGCACTCGGTGTGTCGTCGTGCGTGCTCCCAGTCCTGGCGAGCGGTGGCGACCATGGCCAGTGCTCCGCTGGCCCAGGCGGTGAGCGCCGGTTCGCGGGTGGACTCGCCGAGGGCGCCGGCCAGCGTGAGATGGGTGCGGGCCCCTGCGCGGTCGTCCGGGTGATAGGCGAGGTTGCCGAGCAGCGCCGAAAGCTGGGACCCGCCCCCGGCAGGGCCAGCGGGCGGGCGGCAGCCACCCAACGACGGCCGACTCGTGAGCGGGCTGCATGCCCCGCCCGCCAGCTGGTCATCGAGCCCACGCCTTCTAACCTGCTCGAACATCCGATCCGTAGGGACGTCAGCAGGTGGCGAGCAGGATGGAAATCACCGTGCAGGACGCCGACGACGTGTCGTTGGAGGAGCCAGGATCGGTCGGGGACGAGGCCGTGCGTGCCGCCTGGACCGTGATCTGTCCAAGGTTGAGCAGCGACAGCGGAAGCTTGAAGCCGGCTGTGACGGACGTACTCGCGGGAATGTTCGCGAACGCGCAGACGACCGTGTTGCCCGTGGCGGTGCAGCCGGGTGAGAGTCCGGTCGCGGAGGCTCCTGCGGGTAGTGTCGCGGTGACCTTCGCCGATGTCGCCTTGTTCGGACCGGTGTTGTGCACGGTCAGCGTGTAGCCGATGGCGCCCGGGAGCAGAGCGTTGGCCTTGGCCTTCAGCGCCACGGCGAGGTCCGCCTTCGCGGGGCGTACCACGCCCGACGTGATGCCGAGGGGCGTGCTGCCGACGCCGCCGAAAGCGGAGGTCACCGTATTGCTGGCGAGCGCGACCACCGACACGTCGCTGCTGCCGCTGTTGGAGACGTAGAGTTGGTCGCCGCCCTGCTGGAGCGCCACCTCCCATGGATACTGGCCGACGGCGATCGTGGCGGTCACCTCGTTGGTCGCGGTGTCGATCACGGAGACGTCGTTGCTGAAGTAGTTGGCGACGTACACGCGGGAGCCGTCGGGCGTTACGAGCACCCCGTGCGGGCTCAGGCCGACACCGACGGAGGCGGTCACCGCTTCGGTGGCCGTGTCGATCACGTACAGCCTGTTGTCGCCGGCGCTGGAGACGTAGGCGTGCGCTCCGTCCGGCGCGAAGGCGACCGCGAGTCCGCTGCTGTTGCCCAGTCCGATGGTGGCCGAGATCGTGTCAGTCGCGGTGTCGATCACCGACACAGTGCTGCCGGAGTTGGTGACGTACACGCGCGAGCCGTCGGGCGACACCGCGAGTCCGCGAGGACTTCCGCTGACCGGAACGGTGGACGACACCGTGTCGGTGGCCGTGTCGATCACCGACACACTCGCGCTGCCGGCGTTGGCGACGTAGACCCGGGAGCCGTCCGGGGTCACGCCCAACTGTTCCTGGTTCTTGCCGGTGGCGACGGTGGCGGTCACGGTGTCGGTGGTGGTGTCGATGACCGACACCTTGCTGTTGTTCCTGCTGTAGTCGGAGACGTACGCGCGGGTGCCGTCCGGCGCGAGCGCCACGGAGCGGGGAGCGCCGCCGACGGCGATGGTCGCGGCCACCGTGTCGGTCGCCGGGTCGACCACCGACACGGTGCCGCTGCTGTAACCGGCGATGTAGAGGTACGGTCCGGACGGGACGGCCGCAGCCGGTCCCGACGGCACCGCTACCACCGCGACGGTGGCCAGTGCCAGTGACGACAGCGCGCCGGTCGTACGACGCTTCCAGCGCCCCACGGACGGGACCGCTCTGATGCGGCTGATGTCGGCTGCCCCGACGTGCTCGCGTCGCTGACCTCTGGACATCGCTTCCCCCTGACGCACCGGAGGCCCGCCGCGTCGCGAACGGGGGCCGTTAAGTGGTGAGTTGACTTGCCCTGACAGGAACGGGGGACACGTTACGTACCGTGGCTGTCCGCGTACAGACGAGTGCGAGAGGTGCGGGGTGCACGCGGGGTGTGCGTGCGGGTCGTGCGCCGGGGCGTATCTGGCGGCCGATGGCGTTGGTGTCCTAGGACTGGCCCTCGGACAGCGCAGCGAACGTGGCAACCTCCCCAGTTTCCGCGAGAGGGTGCTCGAGGAAGGTGAGGACCCAAACGCGGGACCGGCCGCCGGATGTGACGCAGGCCGGCCCCCGCGGAGTCGCGCTCAGAGGTACCGGTCAGCTCAGCTGATGGCGTTGAGCATCGCTTCTTCGACGTGGTCGGCGGTGTTGCGGTGGCCGAGGGCGTTGGGGTGGACGAGGGAGATCTGGTCGGGGAGGCTGACGATGCCCTCGACCCACTTGGTGGCGTCGCAGACGCTGTGGTTCCGGGACGAGGTGTAGAGATCGACGAAGCCGGCGGTGTCCTGGGTGCCGGTCGAGTCGTTGATGGTCTGGTTGAGGGGTTCCAGGACGCTCTTGCGCAGCCAGGCCAGGTCGCCGTGGGTGATCGTGGCGAACTGCGTCAGGTCGCCGTAGGTGCACTTGGATGCGTCGTCGGGGATGACGGCGGGGTAGCCGACGGCGAGGATCTTCGCCTTGGGGGCGCGCTCGTGGAGCACGGTGAGCATCCGGTCGTAGTCCTGGCGGACCTTCGTCAGCCGGGTCGGGATGCCGACGGCGAGGGCGTCCTTGCAGGGGGTGCCTTCGCTGCCGCTCTCGCCGCCCAGCTGCATGCACTGGGTGAGGAGGTCGGCGAAACCGAGGGTGTTGCCGCCCACGCCGACAGTGATGACGTCGGCCCCAGCATCCACGGCCTGGGACTGCGGGGGCACGGCCGGGAAGGGGTAGTCGGGGTCCTCGGAGAGCGGCGGGAAGTGACGGCCGATCGGTTCCTGGGCTGTGTCGGTGACGTTGTCGATGGTGGCGGCGCCGCAGCTGACGTTGCTGAGGTCGAACAGGCCGCCGAGGTCGCGGTCGATGACCTGCGGGTAGGACCGGTCGGTGCGCTCACAGCCGTCGCGCGGAACTTCGAAGGTGTCACCCGCGGCCCGGATGACGCCGGCGGTGTAGGAATCGCCGAGGGCGACCCACTGGTACTCGCCGACCGCGAACGCGGACTGGGAGGGAAGAGCGGCGCCAGCGGTGAGGGCAGCGGCAGAGCCGAGCAGGGCGAGACGGGTACGGATCCGTGCCACGACAACTCCAAGGTGGGGGTGACAATTCCACCACGAACCATATACACAGAGTTATGGCAATCAGTGTCTTTGTCACGCAAAGTACCCTTTCGGGGTGCTGCGCGGTGGCCCACCCGGGCGGGACAACCCTTCTGACGCACCATCACTGCCCTGAAGAGGTCTGGCGCTGGACGGGCGTACCGCATAGGCCGAGGATGCGAGGATCCTTCACACGACGAACCACGAAACCCATGAGCTGACAAGGGCGTGCCAGTACTGGCCCCGCGCGGAGACGTCGACATCGACGTGCTGCCCCCGCTTCAGGCTCAGGCCGACACCGCGCTCGCCCGGCACGGCGCGCCGATACTCGACGCGAGCGGCATCGAGGTCACCGACTCGTAGTTCCTGCGCCTGGTCCTCACCCCGCACGATCAGGGCGAACTCAAATTCGCCAACCACCCCTACACCGTCCAGCGCCTCCTGCAGGTCGTCGGCGCCGACACCTCCCTCAACGTCTACCCCGCCCTCGAAGCCGGACATGGCCAAGCT
>NZ_RDBL01000027.1:0-55990 GCF_008042035.1 Streptomyces sp. col6 | reverse complement strand
GCTCGATGTCGCCGGCTGGAGCGACGAGATCTAGAACTCACCCCGCCGCCGGGGCGGCTGGACCCCGTTCAAGACGAGCAGATCGAGACCGGGGCGTTCCTGATCGCCCCGTACAGCGCCTACCCCGGCGGGCGCGCTTCCTACGCACCCGCCCCCGGCGCCGCGAATGGTCCATTCGTCTGGGAAAGCGACATCCCATGAACCGCATCAGCCGGGCGCTGAAACGCTGACCCAAACGCTGACCCTCGCAGCTCAGAGCACCGGTGACGGCATGCCGTCACTTCTGGACCGGCCCGCGCGGGGGTCGAGCGCCTGGCCGGCCCCAAGATCTGCGGGCTGCTGAACGAGCTGCGCGGCCGCAGTGAGATAGCGCGCGCACCAGTACAAGGCCGCGTAAGGCGCGTGCAAATGCTGCGCTGCGCTGCATCCCGCGCCACCATGCAGCGCGAGCATGTCAAGAGCGACAGCGGCTGCTACACCTCGATGAAGGCAACCACGACCACGATGCGCAGGGCGGTCACCCAGTACACGAGACGGACCCGCTCGATGTCGTCGACGTACTGGCGCAGGCGGGGTCCGGTGCTGTTGCCGGGGAGGGGTTCGCCGGCGTCGGGGTCGACGGAGATGACGACCAGGGCGCGGTCCAGGGCGTGGAGCTCGGCTTCCCTGGTAATGGCGTCGAGCTGCTTGGCGGCGGAGTCGGTGAACGCGATCTGGGCGCGCCGGCGCGGGCTATGCGGTTGGGGCATCAGGCGACGGCCGGGCGTTGGGCGGTGAGCCGGGTGAGGTGGGTCTCGCGTAGTTCCTCCCACGGGGTGCAGTCCTCTGCTGCGGGCAGGCCGTTGGTGGCGATGTCCTCGAGGACGGCGGCGAGCTGGTCGGCGCTCTCGCGGGTCCGGGCCGCGTACGCGCGCAGCTCGTCAGCAGTGTCGGGCTTTAGCTGTTGCCGGGCGTGGTCGGCGGGGGCCGGCTGTTCGCTCATCGAGGACCTCCAGGCGCGAACGGGCGTGTGCCACCACGGTATCGGGCGGGCGCGGGAACGGCGTCGTCCGCGGCGGCCTCCGTCATGGTCGGCGTGACGGACGCCTGGTTGGGGCGGGCGCTCATCGGTGGGACCTCTTCTTGTGGAGTGCCCGCCCGCACACGGTCATGTCGTCATCCGTTCCCCAGCTGCAGAAGGCGCCGAACGGCATCTCGGTAGAGGTCATCGGAATCAGGCCTTCCCAGCTTTGCCCGTGCTCGACGCAGAACAGGGCATCCTCGCTCAGGGTGGCGGTAGGCCGCCACCCCGGGGCGAGGTGCAGCGGGGGCGGCTGGGTGCTCATCGTGGCCTCCTTGACGGCGTCGTTTCACCGTACGCGCGCGCCGGACCGCCCCCTGCAGGCGGTCATCGGCAAACCGCCCTTGGGCCCGCGGCGGTGACAGCACAGAGCCGGGGCTGGCACGAGTGATCCCGTGCCGGCCCCGGCCGCTGTTCCTCTCTACTCAGGCGCCGCCGTCCCGCTGCGCCGCCTTCGCGATTTCCTTGGCCAGCGCTCTGGCGGCGCGTTCCTGCCCTTCGAGCTCGCGGCGCAGCTGTTCCTCGATCTCCTGGGCGTCCATGAGACTTCCCCTTTCTCGTGATGGTCTGCGGGTGGGTGGGTCAGCTCAGTGCGGCGAGGGTGAGGGCGGCGGCGGCCAGGACCAGGACGTGCGCGGCCTGGTCGACGTGGGCGGCACCGCCGGCGGCGGCCCACTTCTGCTGACGGGCGATCCGCATCCATATCGGCAAGGTCTGATATCTCGGTGTGCGGAATAGAGCCATCGCTGTGCCCTCTCGGTGGTGAGCGTCGTCTGACGTGGGGAGGCGGCCCGGCCACCGCTGAAGTCGATGGCCACGAGAACGGGAGGCATCCCGTCCCTGATCGGTGCGGCTGTGGGGCCTGCTCCCCAGCCGAGTTGGCCGCTGGCCTCATCGCTGCGCTCTGTATAGGCTGGTGCGCGTGGATGTAACAGGGTGTCTTGGGTGTGATCTTCTGAGCGGGCGCCGGGAGTTGCCCGGGGGCGTCCTGCACGAGACTGCTGCCTGGGTGGTGAACCACGTCGTCGGCCCGATGAATCTCGGCACCCTGATCGTCGGCCCGCGGGACCACGTCGTGGCCATCGCCGAACTCGACGACACGGCAGCGGCGGAACTCGGCCCGCTTCTGCGCGATACCGCTCGTGTCGTGGAGACGTTGTGCCGACCCGAGCAGACCTACGTCTGCATGTGGTCGCACGGCCGCGACGCGCGCAAGCACCTGCACATCGCGGTCCAGCCGGTGACCGCCGAGGTGCGGGCCCGCTACGGCGGACTGCGCTCCGAGCAACTCCAGGCCCGGATGCTGGCCGACGGTGACAACCCGGACATCACGGAGGTCGAGCAGTTCTGCGAGCAGGCTCGCGAGCTGTTCCGGTCGATCGCCGACAGCAGCGCCGAACACCGCAGCTAATCACGCCCTCAATGCGAGGTTGGAAAAGGCTCACTATGAGGCTCAGCGTCAGGGTCCTGGCCGCCGGGCCACCTCAGCTGCGTAGGCAATTCTCACCGCCCCGGCAGACCACCGCTCTGCCGCCATCGAGCTGATGCCGAGGAGCCGTTGCAGCACGGCCGGCGGCATCTGCGTGCAGAGGTCGAGCAGGGCGGCGCATCGCCCAGCCTCGGGCGGAAGGCCGATATTCCGCGGGCGGGTTGCGAGGCGGCTGCTGGTCAGCGCCCGTCCAGGACGCTGAGTCGGGAACAGCCACGGTGCGTTCAGCTCGTTGCTGTTCACCGCGTGCTCCTGGCTGTGCGCGATGTCGACGAGTTGCAGGACGAGAGCGTCCAGGGGCGGCGGCAGCCTGAGCGGCGTTTTGTTGATACGAAGGGCGACGCCGTCCTCGTCGTGTAGGACGTGGGCGGTGGTCAGGCGGCAGGTCCTGGCGGGGGTCTGGCTGGCTCCGGTCCGAAGCATTTTTCGCGCACCTTTGTGGGGCGGCCCCGATCCCCGCCTCGTCCGCGGCCGGACCAACCGTCACCGCATCAACCGCGGCGGGGACCGCAATGCCAACAGTGCCCTCTACACCATCGTCCTGGTCCGCATGAGGCACGACCAACGGACCCGGGACTACGTCGCCAGACGCCACCGAGGGCATGTCCACCAAGGACATCATGCGGTGCCTCAAGAGGTTCGTCGCCAGCGAGGTCTACAGGCCCTCAGGAGCACAGGCATCCTGAACACGGCGGGCTCGGGCGGAGCCGGATCATGATGCCGACTGGCTGCCGTCCGAGTCATCGAGCGACGCGGCCGCGGCCAGCCGCTCGACGAACGCCTGGAAGTCCGTTGCCAGCGGGAGCTCCGTGTCGGTGTCCACGTCGAACCACGTCACGGACGGCTCCCCCTGCTCTCCGCATGTCCGGTAATCGAGGGCGATCCAGCAGTGGCCATCACCGGAGAGCAGCACAAGAGGTGAAGGAAGACTCCATTCCTCAACCAGATAACCTGAGTCCAGCAACGACGGCTGGCTGTCGTGACGGCCGATGCCCATCATGTCGTCGAGCGGAACGTGGTTCTCGCTCCACGAGGTCGGCACATCGGTCGGGAACGCGTTCCACACCTCCGCCACCGGGCCCCCGTTTCGGACCCGCAAGATCTCCAGCAACGAGGCCGGCAGACGGACACCGAGCTGGCGCTCGGCATCCTGTACGACCGCGTCGGTCAGCGGTGGCTGAACCCCGTACAGGCCCTCGCCCCAGAACGTCGCCTTAACCTCATCAAACCGAGTCACGAGCGCATCCTATGGACCTCACTACCCGACTTGACGATCTATAGGAGCTTCAACGCTCCATTCCGCCCTGACCAGCACCTTCGCGGGGTTTCGACGACCGGGCACCGAAGGGGGATCCCAAGGGGCATCTGCAGGGGCCACCGCAGGTGCCGGCCGGGCCCGCACCTCACGGCACGCTCGCGGACGGGTGGTACACGGCATTGGGGGCTCCTTCACTGCACCGGACGGGGGCACGGGCAGCCTGCGGCGGGACCCCTTGACCACGGTCTGACGAGTTCCGGGCAGCGCGCTGCGTCAAGGAGAAACGAGACCAGCCGGAAGCGGCGCTGTGGGCCTGGGTCAGTGTTCGGGTCAGCGCCCGCAGCAAATGGGCCAGCGTTTCCACCCCGGTCCGCCCAGCGCCCGGACCGCTGACCCAGTACCCGGGTTAGGGATGCAGGCGGCAGGTCTGCCAGCGCCGGCCGGTACGGCTGATGAGCCCGAGCACCTCCAGGCGCCCGAGCTGGTAGGCGACCGAGCTCGTGCTCGACAGACCGACCCGGGCACCAATAACCCTGACCGACGGGCCTTCACCGTGCTCGGCGATCCACTCCCGCACCGCGCGCAGGACGGCCTCCTGCCGCGGCGACAACCCGGTCGGGTTCACGCCGATCGCTCATCACGTCGTTGCCCAGACGCACGGGCGCGGCGGCGCAGCTCCATCCGGGCCGCCGGCACACCGCCGAGAGTGGTCGACCAGAACGGGTGCGTGTGCAGACAGGTTCTAACCGATCAGTCGTCGATGGCCTATGGCGCTGGACGCCCCGACCGGCGAGTCGGCAAGGTAGCGCTGTGGTGGAAATCGCGATCGGTGTCGTAGGGGCAGCAGTGGGGGTTGGCGGGCTCGGTGTGGCGTACGCCGCTTACCGCTCGCAGGCGCGTCAGAACCAACGCATCAGAGAACGCGAGCTGATTGTTGCGGAACGAGAGCGGGCAGCGGACCGTCGGGACGCTCTTCGGCAGGCATCCATGGTCGCGGTGAAAGTGATCAATAGCCGATCGACCCTCGATGAACGGCGACACCTGCACCGGGTCATGGTCAGTAACAGCAGCGATCAGCCGGTCAGAGATCTGACGGTGTACCTGCAGAACGAAGTGATCACGTTCCCCTCTCCTGGGCAGGCTTCCGCCGAGAGGCAAAGTGTCCTGGGCGGAGGCGCGTCGGCCACCTCCGAACTTCTAGCAGGCACGCCGGACGTGCTCGATTTACAGGTCGAGTTCACCGACGTTGCCGGCGTGCGCTGGCTGCGCCTTGGTGACGGCACACTGCGGCAGGGGGTGTCCCGCCCTCCTGTATGGGTATTCGGTGAGCCCCAGCCACCCATCGTGGAAGCGTTCGGGGGGCATCTGGACCCCATGCCCATACCGGCCGCCGTTCCCCCGGTACCTCGACGCGCCAGCAAGGCACCCCTGGTGCTCGCCATCGCAGTACTGGTGGCCTCAGCGATCTGGGGCGTCAGCGAGCTGTTCACCAAGTAGCCTGCCTCGTTCGCGCCGTCTCCGGCTCTCGCCGTACCGAGGACTGCGGGGCGTGCTGCCCTGACAGCGGGCTTCAAGCCCGCAGACCCTGCCGGGATGCTTCTGCTGACGGTGCGCGCTACTGAACTTGAATGGGTGATGTCGGAACCCGACTGCCCAACGCCGTGCGCCCGTCTCACGGGTCTGCGGGTGTTGCCGGGGCAGTCCTTCGGGAGAAGATCTTCCCGTGAGTCAGCCCCTGCCGCACTTGCCGAAGCCCGAGTTCGTCTTGATCCGCGTCGAGGCTCCGCCCGAGGCGCCCGCCCAGGTTGCTGCCGATCTCGGTGAGGTCGGCATCCCGGCCGGGTTGATCGGGTACGAGTACCGGCCGCTGAGCGAGCCGGTGTTCCTCGCGGGGATCGGTGAGCGGGGGCTGGTCGCCATCGCGACGAGTGGCCTGTCCGGGCGCATCGCCGTCGACGTTGCCACGGGTCACGTGGTGCAGATTCCCACGATCGACTCGGCGAGCGCTCATCACGTGAACAGCGATCTCGACTCATTCAGCCAATGCGTGGCCGCGGCGATCGCCCGCTTCCCGTTCTACGCGGACGGCTACGAGGACAGGTACGAGAAGGTGGCGGAAGAGCTTCGCGATCTCATCTCCGGCATCGACGAGACCGCTCTCGCGGACAACGGGTTCTGGGAGACGTTCTGCGACGACGTGGCGATCGGGGACTACGCGGACTGGGATGCGTGATCCAGCAGCGAACTCCGCCCTTGGTCAGCTGGCTCTGTTCACGAGGACCGGTTCTGGCTCACTTTCCGTGGAGCATGCACTCTGAGTGATGATCGTCGGGCGAGCGGGTCCGGGGGAAGATGCCCGGAATTGATCCGTAGCGGGTGTGGTGTGGCTGACAGTTCGGCCCGTGGAAGAAGTGATGCTCCGGCTGGAGGAGTTGCTGTTCCCGTCGGCATCCGACGTGGTGGTGCTGTCCGTGGCCGTGAACGACGAGGCGGTTCACATCGAGGCCCGAAGCAAGGTGGCGGGGCCATCTGTCCCGAATGCGGGATCTGATCACGGCGGATTCACAGCTCCTACCTGCGGTTTCCCGCTGATGTGCCCAGCGGAGGCAGACGGGTCGCTCTCTGTTTACGGGTTCGCCGGTTCCTCTGCCCGGTCACCTCGTGCGGGCGGCGGACCTTCGCCGAACAGCTGCCGGGTTTAACTCGTCGGTACGGCCGGCGGACCGAGCGCCTGCGGTCGACGCTGGCTGCGGTGGGCCTCGCACTCGCCGGCCGGGCCGGTGCTCGCATGGCGAGAGTCTTCGGCGTGTCTGTCAGCCGGAGTACGGTGCTCAGACTGGTCAAGGCGTTGCCCGACCCCGAAGTCCCAGCCCCTCGGGTAGTCGGCGTCGATGAGTATGCGACCCGCAAAGGCCGCCACTACGGGACCGTCCTGGTCGACGTCGAAAGCCGGCGTCCAGTGGACCTGCTGCCCGACCGGGAGGCGTCCAGCCTGGCCACTTGGCTCGCGAATCGGCCCGGGGTGGAGGTGGTCTGCCGCGATCGGGCACCATTCTTCGCCGAAGGCGCCACAGCCGGGGCACCACAAGCGGTGCAGGTCGCGGACCGGTGGCATCTTTGGCACAACCTGAGCGAGGCCGCCGAGCGGTGCGTCGCAGACCACCGCGGATGCCTGCAGGTCCTGGCGCCAGATCCAGCCCAGCCTGCCCCCGAGCCGGAGAGGTTCGAAGACCCCTCCGGCTCGCCCTGGCCAAGGGGACACCGCTTCGCCGACCGCACTCGCGTCAACCACGCGACCGTCCACGAACTGCTGGCCGCCGGGCTCAGCCGGAGGGCGATCGGCCGCCAACTCCGGATGACCTCCCGCACCGTCAAGCTCTTGGCCGACGCAGCCACCCCGGAGGAACTGTTCCAGGGGCAGTGGCATGGCCGACCATCCAAACTCGATGCCTTCAAGCCTTACCTGGATGACCGCTGGAACCAAGGCTGCACGACCGCCTGGAGGGTGTGGGAGGAGATCGTGCCGCTCGGCTATCAGGGCAGCTACCAGCGGGTTCGCACCTATTTCCGGGAGAAGCGGCTCTCGCCAGGCGCCGTCACCGCTCGGCCGCCATCACCTCGTGTCGTCGCCGGGTGGATCCTCCGCCGGCCGGAGAACCTCAACGAGACGGAGCACCTTCGACATAAGGCCGTTCTGGTCCACTGCCCTGAACTGGACGCCCTCACCGGCCACGTCCGCTCCTTCGGCCAGATGCTCACCGAGCGCCAGGGCGAACGAACGCCGCGACCCTCACCGAGGCAACAGGCTTCCACGACGTCCCGCCCGCACTGCTCATGCGCGCTGTCAGCGCCTACACCCAACTCTTCGGAGCCATCAGCATGGAACTCTTCGGCCACCTCCGCGGCGCCTTCGACAACGACACCGTCTTCTTCGACCACAGCACCAACCTGCTCGCCGACCTCGTCGGATTCCGCACCCCCTGACCAGCGGCGAATCCACGCTCACCGCCCCGGGTATCTGGCCAACTCACCCTCGCCGGACCACTGTCGGGGGTGGGCCCCGAGGGTGGCTCCGATCCCGGGGCCGGCCACAGAGCGGCTAGCGTGCCACGACTTCTCCAGTGCGGAGGCGGGCACGGCCACGGAACGACGAAGCCTCCGGGGAAACCCGTCGCCCCCGACGAGCTCACCGTCCACCGCCGAAGGGTACTCACACGGGGCCGTAGCCTCGGGCGTGCCGGGGTTGCTCGCGCAGTCAGCGCTCCCTTGAACATCGTGGAGGCGTGCAACTCTGTGCCAGTCGCTTGGCCTCGGCAACGCCGGCGGCGTCACCGGCAACGATTCACGTCGAGGAGAAGGTTGTCCACATCCGTTGTTTCGGCAGTTGCTCCATCCATAGTGCGCCCCTGGGGCCGAGGCGTACGACTCAGACATCGACATTGACTTCGGCCCGCCATGTGACGACGGTCTGCCTGTCCTGGAGGACATGAGGCGGAGCCGGGCGGCACGACAGCGGCGGCTCCGTCGGCCTGGTGCTGTCGTGCCGCCGGGCCGACTGTCGGTGTTGTTCAGGCGGATTCGAGGATCGGGCGGATCTCGACGGTTTCCGGGGTGGGGAGGCTCTTGGCCAGTTCGAGGGCTTCCTGGCGGTCGGCCACGTCGATGATGAACCAGCCGCCGAGGGTCTCCTCGCCGGCGTGGGCGGGTCCGTCGGTCACCGTCGGCGTCCCGTCTGCCGCAGTTCGTACCGTCGCGGGTGCGGTGTGCTCGGTCTCCAGGGCCTCGCCGCCGACCAGCTTTCCGGCTGCGGCGATGCCTCCGATCCATCCTTCGTACTCCTTGCGGTATGCGGCCCGGTCGGCCTGGATCCGGCTGCGCGACTCGTGGGTCTCGAAGATGACGAGGGCAAATTTCATGAACTTTCCTCTCCGATCGTCGCAAGGACGATCGCTGTTGACGGGGTGGGAACGTGGGGCGGTCTGTTCAGGCGGCGTTGTCTGCAGAAGCGATGCGGGCGAGTGCGCCGATCTCGAGTGCGGTCCACAGGGCGCCGTCGGGGCCGACGGCGATGCCGTGCGGTTCGGAGCGGGGAGTGGGCAGGTCGTGGACTGTGACCGAGCCGTCGGGGGTGACTCTGCCGACGCGGTTGCCTCCCCATTCGGTGAACCACGCGGCCCCGTCGTCGTCCACGGTGACGGCGTGCGGCCGGGCGGCGCGGTCGGGCAGCGGGAACTCAGTGATGTGCCCGTCGGGAGTGATCCGCCCGATCTGGCCGGCGGCGATCTCGACGAACCACAGCTCGCCGTCGCGGCCTGCGGCAATCCCGACCGGCGCCGCCGCCTCCGTCGGCAGCGGATGGAGAACGACTGCACCGTCCATGCCGATTCGCCCGATGGCGCCCGCCTGGTTGAGGGTGAACCACATCCCGCCATCTCCTCCCGCGGTGATCGCTGAGGGGAACGCGCCTGTGACGGGTAGCGGGAACTCGGTGACGTGGCCGTCGACTGTGATACGGCCGATACGGTCAGCAGCAGTCTCGGTGAACCACAGCGCACCGTCGGGGCCCGTCGCAATCCCGAATGGCCCGCAGCCGGGCGCGGGCAGGCCGAATTCATCGATCACGCCGTCGATGGTGATCCGACCGATCCGGTCCGCCCGGTACTCGGTGAACCACAGCGCGCCGTCCGGGCCGGGCACGATGACGGTCGGCCCGCTGTCGGGGGCAAGTCGGTGGCCGGTCGGCTCCTCGCCGGGAACGAGCCGGCCGATCCGGCCCGAGTGGACGAGCGTGAACCACAGCGCGCCGTCCGGCCCTGTGGTGAGGGCGTAGGGCCCCGCTGCGCCGTCGGCCACCGTGTGCTCCTCGATGGACACCTGGGTCACATGACTCAAAGGGACTTCCCCAATCCGTGCTCGGTGGCTATGCATTCGATGTCGGCCGGGGTGCCGGCCATGATCGTGCGGGTGTGCTCGGTAACCAGGTCGGCGGGCCAGTCCCACCACGCGGCGCGCTGCAGCCGCTCGATGTCGGCGTTGTCAAAGCGTTGCCGGATCGGTCTGGCCAGGTTGCCGCCGACGATCGTGTACGGCGGGACGTCGGCGGTGACTTGGGCGCCGGCCGCGATGATGGCGCCGTCACCGGTCCGTACGCCGGGCATGACGGTCGCCCGGTCACCGGTGCGGGCACGTCGACCGAAAGAGCCGCTGCACTGCGATGTGCTTTTCGCGCGCCCGTAGACATGGCGGAAGAGCCGCCCGGCACTTGTCGGCGCGTCTGAGCGCAGCCACGGGCTGACGTCCACCGCGAGCACGATCCGTCCGTCGGCCGCTCTGGAAAGAGGCAGGCCGGTCAACTCGGTGCGGAGTCGGTCCACCTCGATCCGGCCACAGTTCAACCCATGGTAGAGCGCACCGTGTCCGCGCCGGTGCACAGACGTCAGCGTCAGGTCGACCAGAGTTTTCACCGGTCCGTCGACGCAGAGCATGGCATCGGTCAGCTCGAAAAGGGCCTCCGCCCGGGCAGTGCGGCATCCGTGGAAGCCCGCACGGAAATCGGACATCGCACTCACCGCCCCGGCACAATCGGCACTCTCCAGCACACTCGTCCTCCGGTTGTCATCGTGCCTTGCGGCCGAAGCACATGATCACTCGGACGTCGTCCAACTGTCCTGCGAACGCGAAGACCCCGTGGTCAGCCAAGGGGCCGACCACGGGCAGAGGTTGAAGAACAAGATCAGGGGAGAACTACCGGGTAGGGCTCGCCGAAGTCGGCCGAGCGGCTGACCTTCTCCCAGGTGACCGCTTGTGCCGTCTGGTGGCGAGAGTGATCCAGAGCCATGGTCGCCGCGTTCACGCCGAGGGGAAGGTGACTGGGGATCTCGGCGCGGTGGACCGTGCGGACGATGATCTCGGCGGCACGCTCCGGGTCCCCGGCCGCGCCGTCGGTGGCTTGCCGCACGCGGCGGTTCATCTCGCCGACCGTCGCGTCGTACGCCTCGGGGATGCCGTGGACCGTCATCGAGGAGCCCGCCCAGTCGGTGGCGAAGCCGCTCGGCTCGACGACCATCACTCGCACCCCGAACGGTGCCGTCTCCGTGGCCAGGACGCGGCTGAAGCCGTCGACGGCAAACTTGGCGGCCTGGTAGGAAGCGATGCCCGGCGAACCGCCGACCCTGCCGCCGATCGAGGAGAACTGCACGACAGTGCCGGAGCCTTGACGCCGCAGGGTGGGCAGGGCTGCCCTGGTGACGTTGTAAACGCCCCAAAAGTTCGTCTCGAACTGGGCGCGGAAGTCGCCGTCGTCCGAGGTCTCGATCGGTGACACGTTCGCGTAGCCGGCGTTGTTCACGAGCACGTCGATCCGCCCGAAACGCTGCACTGCGGCGGCAACCGCGGCGCGCGCGGCTTCGGGGTCGGTGACGTCCAGGGCGAGGGGAAGCATGCGCTCGCCGAAGGCGGCGAAGGCTTCTGCGAGGACCTCGGGGCGGCGCGCGGTGGCCACGACGAGGTCGCCCGCCTGGAGTGCTGCTGTGGTCAGGGCGCGACCGAGACCCCGGGATGAACCGGTGATGAACCAGACTTGCTCCTCGCCGCCGCTCCCAGCCTGTGCGGTGCCGTTGTTCGTGTTGTCACTCATGCATTTAGTGAAACACGGTTGCCTTAATATCGCAACGTCGTTGCGGTAAGTGCTTCTATGATGGCGTCATGACTGATCAGGCTGCCTTCCAGCGGGCACGCAGCACCCAGGCCAAGCAGATACGCGAGGCTGCGATCCTCGACGCGGCCCGGACCCTCGGAGGCCGGCGCGGGATCCGTGAGGTCACACTCACCGACATCGCCGCCGAGGTCGGCATGCACAAGTCGGCGCTGTTGCGGTACTTCGAGACACGGGAGCAGATTTTCCTCGACCTCACCGCACAGGGCTGGCGGGAATGGTCCGCAGCACTGCGTGCGGATCTGGCACAGCGCAAGCGCGCCGCGCCCGCGGCCGTCGCCGACGTTCTGGCGACCACCCTGGCCGCGCGCCCTCTGTTCTGCGATCTGCTGGCGCAGGCACCCCTGAATCTGGAACGCAACGTGTCCCTCGAGGCCGTACGCACCTTCAAGCTCGGCACGCTGGAGGAGGTAGCGGGGATCGGTGCCGAACTGCACCGGCTACTCGGCCTGACCGAGGAGCAGGCCGTCGATACGGTCGCCACCGCAACCGGCCTGGCCGGAGCGCTGTGGCAGATGGCCACCCCCGGACCACTCCTGCGAGAGCTCTACACGAGCGATCCCCGGCTCGGCCACGCCCTCTTCGAGGTGGAACCCCGGTTGCGCCGCATCCTCACCGCCCTACTCATCAGCTTCGGCTCGGCGGTAGGCGGCAGGGACTCCCTTTCACCGGCCGAACACAGGGCGGGCTCCGTAACCGACTCGTGAAATTCCTCGCGCCGTCGTACCACTGATCGGAGAAGAGAAATGAAGCTCACTGGTCGACGCTCTTCCCGAGCCGGAGGTGCCCGCCCCGTGTGTGGTCGGCGTCGACGAGCACACCGCCCGCAAGGGCCGCCACTACGGCACCGTTCTCGTCTACGTCGAGACCCGCCGCCCTGACCTACTGCCCGACCGGGAGGCATCGAGGCCGGCGGCCTGGCTCGCCGATCGGCCCGGCGTCGAGGTCGTGTGCGCGGCGAGCAGCGGGTTGGCCTGCTTCTGCGCGCCGATGGTGGTGGTGCGCTGGGTGCCGGCGAGCCGAGCAGAACGAGCCGACGCCGTGGGCGGGCCACACCGCTGTCTCGTCCGGGAACGTGGTCAGGCGCTTCAGGGACCGGTACTGGGCACGGGCGAGTTCTTCGGCGCGGGCGGCGGAGTTCACGATCAGCGACCCGCCGGTGAACACCTCCAGCTCCCGGGAGCCGTCCAGCAGGAGGAAGGACATGTGCTCGTCGGTATGCCCGGAGGTGGCAAGGGCCCACAGGGTCAGCCCGCCGAGGTCGACCTCGGCGCCGTCGGAGAGAGCGTGGTGAGGGAAGGCGCGGCGGCCGGCGGCGGAGGCGAGCACTGTGGCGCCGGTGTCGTGACCGAGCTGGACGGCGCCGGAAAGGAAGTCGGCGTGCAGATGCGTGTCCGCCGCGTACGCGACGGTCAGGCCGCGCCGCTCGGCTGCCGCCTGCGGTCCTCGTCCACCTCAGGCAGCTCCACGGAGCCGGACTGCGCCTCGTCAACAGCGGCACGGCCCTCGGCAGGGGCCAGGTCGAAGAGGTAAGGGGGCTGCGCGGTCGCCTCGGCAAAAGCGGCAGCGGCCGCTTCCAGGACGGGCCCGGGAGGGGCGGGAAAGGTAGGCATGACCGACGGTGATTCCCTTCTCAGCGCGCACCACTCCTTTCCTCGTAGCGCATCGCGGCGCCACCGGCCATCACTCGACGACCTCGCTCACCGGCACCGGGCTCACTGAGCGAAATCGAAGGTCGGCTGGGTCACCGGGAACGAGGGCCACGGCGGCAACCCAAGACTCCGTACGGCTCTGGAGGAACGCGGCATCGGCTATATCCTCGCGGTGGCATGCTCGACCGAAGTGCCCACCGGCGCGCAGGCACCTTCCGCGCCGATGCTCTGGCACGGAAGGTGCCGAAACGGGCCTGGCAGAAGCTTTCGGCTGGGCGCGGCGCGAAGGGGCAACGGTTCTACGACTAGGCCGTCATCGACCTCGCCCCGGCAGCCCCGGGCCGCCATCCGAACCATCGGCGCACCCAGATGACATCGAGGGGAATCCAGCGGGATGCCTCCCGATTCGCTTTCGGGACCGCCGCACCGGGCGTCGCCGAGCAAGCCGGGGTTCTGGCCGATGCCGCCTGCGCCCCGCACGCCGTGATCAGCACGGACGCGATCCAGGGCGCTGTGGAGGCGGTGAAAGCCGGCGCGCTCGTCCCGGCTGCCGCACACCCCGATCCCACCAGCGATGCTCACGGTGGTGAAGTGCGCGGATCCACTTCTCACTGGCCAGGCGTGCGACGGCTGACGAGCAGCGGTTCTGCGCGCGCTGCGACTGGCGTGCATGGTGAAGGGAAGGAGCGCTCATTTTCCCTCGCTCGCCCGTGCAGGCACCCCTTCGCCCTGCCTCCCTTCGGTCCTGCACTACTGACTTACCGTCACCTACTATCAGTGCACGATTCTGCAGGCCCGGCATGGGCTGTCCACGCTGGGCGAGCGCACGACAGGCCGAAGATGGAGAGAGACCGCCAGTCGGGCAGTCCCGGCCCTGGGCATCGCAAATACGCCGAAAGGGGCAGGGCTTGGCGGAGGTTGGGTCAGGGGCCTGTCCGGGGTCTGTCAGGGGTCTTCCTCATGTGCCGGCTCTGCCCCGGCGGGAGTCTGGGGGCATGAAGAAAAGTGGGGGACGGCGGCGGCTGAGACGCGTAATGATCACGTTCGCAGTGGTAGAGCAACGGATTCAAGACACTCACCGAGGGGCAGAACGTCGAGTTCGAGATTCAGGACGGCCAGAAGGGCCCATCTCCTGTGAACGTCACCGCCGTGTAGACCTGTAGGTCACTGTGACCCCCAAAACGGGGGCGAGGTTCTCGTTGGCCAGCTCCGACGCGCCCGCCCGCATGATCCCCCCGCAGACGAGATGGGGAGGGGTATCGGGTACGGCAAGGGCGCCAACCCCGGTGGCTCCAAGACCTGGCAGGGGAAACCCTGGCCCACCGACTGAAAGCCCCCCTGCCGTGCCACGCACCGTGCACCTTCAGGCCGACGCACGAACCAACGGCTGGACTGTGGCTCCGCCGCCACCTCGCCCTGGGCCGGCTCGGGAGGGTCGTAGAGAGTCTGAGCCAGCTGTACCACGACGAGGGGCCGGGCCGTCGGCCGGCCGGACGCCGCGCCTGCGATCTGTCAGGTCGTGCGGCGGTCGGGTATGCCGCAAGCCCGGCGCAGGCGGGCGAACTCCTGGGTGAGGGCGGGGAGCGGGAAGTGGGTGTTGCGGCCGCTCGGATTGGGCAGGACCCATACTCTGGCCGGTCCGATCCGGGATTCCTGCGGGCCGATGACGGCGTCGGGACCGGCGAAGGCCGTGCGGTAGCCGGTGATGCCCAGGGGGGCCACCCAGGCAGGTCGTAGTCTCTCGATCTTGGCCGTCAGGTGGCGGCCACCTTCGCGCAACTCCTCTTCGGTTAGTTCCTGCGCGGCCGCGGTGGGCCGGTCCACGATGTCACTGATGCCCAGCCCCAGCGGGAGGAGTTTGTGTTGTTCCTGGGGGGTGAACAGGCGCGGGGTGAAGCCGGAGAGGTGGAGCGCGGGCCAGAATCGGTTGCCCGGGCGGTTGAAGTGCAGCCCTGACGCAGCCGACCGCAGCCCGGGGTTAATTCCGCAGAACAGGACGAGCAGGCCCGGGCACACGAGATCGGGCAGCTGCGCGGAACGGGCGGCCTCGAGGTCGGCACGGCTGTAGCGCTTCCGGGGCGACTCGGGAGTCATGCCCGGACCCTACGTCCCCGACGCAACCGGCGCTGCGCATACCTAGGGGCGGGGCGGGTCACCAGAACAGGCCAGGACCGTGCTTGACCGTCGGCCGGACCGGGAAATCCTGTACGCACTCGGCTGCCACCGGAAGCGACTAACGGTACAGCAAATGAGTGAAGGTCCGGGATTACGGCGTATTGCGCTACGCCGCTTCCTTGACCGCTGCGGCCCACCAGGCGTCGTGGACCGGGGCGAACTTGGCGGCCGAGCGGGCCTGTTCGGGCGCCGCGCGCCGGGAAGGCTTCCGACTTGCGGATCAGGGCCTCCAGGTAGTGGTCCAGATCCAGACGTCAGCCGCCCATCGCGATCAGACGCTCGTGACGGGCCACTTCAACGTTCCGGTCGTAAACCACCAGGTAAGACGCGTGCAGCACGACTCGGACCCGCTTGCCGACCAGCCGGACCGGCACCGAGTAAGGGTTCGTGAGGACCGCGATCTGGCTGTAGCGGTCGTCCCTGGGAGTGAAGTCGGTCCGTCTCGAACGGCTCCTCGGGCAACGGCATGAGCGGCGGCCGCTCGACCTGGAAGTACTCATCGATCGTCCGCGGCCGCGATCCGCTCCGGCGCCGGCGATGACTCGACAGCGGAAAAATGGTTGCTGGCGCGCCGCAACGCTTAACTGCCGCCGCCGCACTTGAAGGGGGGAAGGGCGTTGAATCCGCACACACATCAGGAGTGTTCAGCATGAGCGCAGTCCACGTACGCACGAGAACGGCCGTCGCGGCGCTTGCCGTGACCGTGATCGCCCTGTCGGCGGTCACCGCGCACGCCGACGCCCGGTGGTGCGCTGCGGACCTGTCGGGTGTGGGGGATGCGGCGCTGACCGGAGTCACGCGCGTGGACGCCGACACCACCTGGGCCTACGGAGTGCAGGTCAGTCAGGAGGGCAAGGTCCAGCCCAGGACGCCGCTGCTGCTCGCCCGCGACGACGACGAGAAGGCCTGGCATCGGATACCGATGCCCGCGTTCGCCGACCGCTCCAACCAGATCAGCGAAATCAGCGCCGTGTCCCAGGACGACGCGTGGGCGGTCGGACTGTACGAGGAGAAGCGCGGTGCCTTTCTCACCCAGCACTGGGACGGCTCCGCATGGCAGGTGATCGGCGCGCCGGCACCGGCGGGCAAGCGGCTCTCGGGCGCCGGACTGCTGGACGTGTCGGCGCGGGCCACGGACGATGTGTGGGCGGTCGGCTGGCTCATCGTCGTCGACAGTGAGGAGCCCGACCCGGACAAGCCCGGGGGTACGATCCAGCAGACGCACGGGGAGGCGCTGGTCGAGCACTGGGACGGCACGGCGTGGCACATTGTGCCCGTGCCCGATGCGACCTCACTGTGGACGAATTCCGTCACCGCCCTCGCCGCCGACGACGTGTGGGTCTCCGGCTACACCTCCGACGACCAGCCCGTGATCCTGCACTACGACGGCGCTTCCTGGTCGCGCGTGCCGGTCCCGTACGACGGGATGAACGGCGAACTCATCGACCTGGAGGCCCGCGGCGCCCACAACATCTGGGCAGCAGGCCGCAAGCTGAACGACGACGCGGACACCGGACACGCGCTGCTGGCGCACTGGAACGGCCACACCTGGCGGCAGGTCCCCGCGCCCGCAGGCACCGGCCGGGTGAACGACCTGACACTCGCACCCCAGGGAATCGCGATCACAGGTGAACAGACGGACGGCACGCCGTACGTCATGCGCCTTCGGGACGACCGGTGGTCGAAGCTGTCCGTACCCTCGAACAGCGCGGACACAGGCAGCCACCTGACCGGAGTGGCCTGGACCCTTCATGGTGTTACCGCCGTCGGATACGAAGAGGGGGCCACAGGCCTGCCCAGCCCCCTGCTGCTAATCAGCGGGAATTGATCTCGCTGGCCGGCACATCCACGACCACGAGGGACTCCGCTCCGTCGGTCAAGCGGAACATGACCAGGTCGGGCAGGTAGGGGTGGACGTGGTTGCGGACCCACTGCGAGTACTGTCGGAGATCGGCCTTCTCCCAGTCGACGCCTATGACCGTGTGGTCGTTGGCGACGCCGTAGATGAGCAGTCCGCCACGGGTATCGGCCAACGTCCGCCTGCTCCTGGAAGCCCACGGCATTCACATCCCTGCCTCGACCGCCAGATTCCGCACACCGACTGACATTGCGAGGTTCCTCGACCTCGACGAGAACAAGATCAAACCGACGTGTTGATCTCCTGCAAGCCCTAAGAGGTCGTCTCGTTCGGTGCCGCAGGGACAGGGAGCGAGCTCGGTGGGTTCGGATGTTCAGGGGCAGGGAGTTCCGTTAATGGGCGGCGTAGGACGGTTCAGCCGCCAAACCACGGCGATCCCGCAGCCCGAGGGAACTGCGGGCGGCGTTCCCCGTTCACGCAGGACCTCGGTGAAGCCCAACCGGCGTGGAACCGCGGCACTGGAGGCGTCGGACAGGTCGTGCGTGATTTCCAGGTACTCCACATCCGGCAAGGTGAACATCTCGGTGACCATGGCCGCCGTTGCTCTGGTGGCGATGCCCTGTCCAGTGGCGGCAGGGTGCAGCCAGTACCCCATGCGGCCCAGGTGGCAGTCCTCGGCGACCGCCGGGTGGCCGTCACCGCGGCCCGGCTCCCCGAACACCCCTGAACAGCCGGGTTGCCGTCCGGGCCCGTACGTAAGGCGGCGGGGCGACGCCCTTCGCGCCGAACCGTTGCCGCCCGCACGGGCGGCCGCGCCGTTCCGCACGCGGTGGCCGGACCCGGTGACCCGCACGGTGCCCGCTGGGGGATCCGGGGCGCCCCGGCGTCCAGCGGGGGCCGCGGAGACTGCCGGTCCGTCGGTACCGATGGCGGCGGCCCGGCCATGTTGTCGCCCTCCCCTATCGGAGGCCCCGCGGCGGAGGCTCCAGATAGCTGTCGCGGTCCGTGTCCCAGTGCCGTCGCAGGGGGTCCCGCAGTGGGCTGTTCATGCCGGATACACCCGGGCTGGCGGCGATGCGGGATCTGATCGACTCATGGGGCATGGACCCGTTGCTGGACCACATGATCTCTTTGCCCCCTCCCCCAGGCAACGCTGAAAGCCTGACCATGTGCCTCGAACCGCTCTTCGGCCGCCTGCACGAGGCACTCATGGAACGGCCCGCGCAGAGCCCGCACATTCTTCAGATCCCGGAGGACGATACCGGCGCGGCCGGCTTCATGGAATCGTGGATGACCACGCTTCGCGAGCAGGCTGCTGCGGCTGGGGAGGCAACGGGCGGCAGCGAGGGGTGAGGACAAGCCTCGTGGGACTGGGCAGCGTTGAGCAGTGCTTCGCGCACCCGCAGGACGGGGCCTGCGGTGGCCGGTCCTGGCCTCTGCAGCCGAGGCCGGTCGCAGGAAACCAGGTGCTCGCGGCGCAGCGGCGCCGCCAGCGGCTGGAACAGGCCGGCCGTACCCCGCAGGCCCGCCTCGGCGCGCTCCTGGGCTCGACGCTGAACCCTCTCAATCCCCCGCGAGTCCGGGGCCGCTGACAGTGGCCCCGGACCCCGGCGGATCTCCGCCGGCTCTCCAGGACCTGTAGTACGCCGGGGTCCGGATCCAGGAGACGCCGCTCGATCAGGAGCAGCGAGCGCAGCCACGTCCCGTGCTTCTCCCAGTGAAGGGCGACCTGCGGGGGGCGGTGACCCAGTAGACCGGGTTCTTGGCGTAGTTCTAGATGCATCCCTCGTCGGCGGCTCCAGTGGGATGCCGGTGAAGTGGGCGGCGGGGAGGGGCGCCAGCTGCCAGGTGATGGTGTGCAGGTCGATGGTGTTGTAGTCGTCGATGAAGGCGGCGCTGTCGCCGTGGTCGAAGAAGAATTGCGCCAGGACGTCGTCCGGGCACCGCAAGGCGGCCACCGTCGGATCGGTACGGAAGGCCGGTCTCGGTACCTGCACCGCGGCGCCCCGTCGTCTTGGCACCGCCTGCGTCGCCGAGTACCGCTGCCGGGGCTACGCCTCGCAGGCCAGGTCGTGGGTGGGGAGCCGTCCCGTGCGCAGGTAGGCATTGACGCGCTCGTCGACGCAGGAGTTGCCGTACTCGCCGTACATGCCGTGCTGACGAGCCCCCTCCACGGTCAGCAGCCGGGAGCTCGGCCACTGCTCGCGCATGGCCTCGGCGCCGGCGTAGACGGTGCGGGGGTCGCCGGTGGCAGCGACGAGCAAGGCCGGGACGTCGTTGTCGAGCACGGTCGGCGCCTCGGCGGGCCGGTCCCAGAACTCGCAAGGGGTGATGTGGTTGGCCAGCGGTCCGGCGAGGGGGAACCGCTCACGGGACGCCTCGACCGCGTGCCAGTAGCTGCCGACGCCGCGCCGCTCTGCCACATCGCCGCAGACGATCGCGGTCATCTGGCTGGCGGACGCCGAGCCCGCCCCGGTCAGCAGGAACTCCAGGCGCCCGGTGAGCTCTTCGGACGGCTCGACCGGCTCCCGGTCTGCAGCGCGCGCCAGGAGACGTACGGTCGCGGCGAGATCGGCGCGCTGGTTGTCGAGGTCACTACCCAGGCCACCGATGAAGAAGAAGGGGAGCACGTGCTCGTCCAGCAGATACGCGTCCCCGATCCGCAGCGGCTCCTGAGCAGCAGCGCCCAGGATGTGCTCCACCGTCGCCAGGACCTTGCCCCGCGTAGCGCCCAGCCCGTAGGTGTCGTGCCGTGCGGCGGCCCAAGACGCCCATGCGCGCAGGGCCGCCTCGTTGGCCGCCTCGGCGCCGTGCAGCAGCGTCTGGCTGTAGCGATCCGGGAAATGGACGCCGTCGAGCACCATACGGTCGGTACGGCCGGGGAAGAGCTGTGTGTACACCTCACCGAGGTAACTGCCGTAGGAATAGCCGAGGTAGGAGAGGGCGTCCTCGCCGAGAGCGGCGCGGATGACGTCCATGTCGCGGGCCGTGTTGCGGGTGGTGACATACGGCAGCACGTCACCGTGGGCGCGCTCGCACCGCCCGGCCAGCTCGCGCGCGACGGCGACTTCCTTGCGGTACGCCGCCAGGTCGGCGCCCGCGGAGCGCAGGGGTGCGGAGCCGAGGTCCCAGCCACAGTCCAGCGGGGTGCTCCGGCCGACGAAGCGCGGGTCCATGCCGATCAGGTCGTAGCGGTCAGCGACCTCTCCCATCACCTCCGACTTGGTCAGTGGCATCTGGAGGCTGGGGCCGGCCGGTCCCCCGTCGTTGAGCAGCAGCGAACCGACGCGGTGGGCGGTATCGGTGGCCTTCAGACGGGATATGGCGACGGTGATGGTGCGACCGTCGGGGTCGGCGTAGTCAAGCGGCACGGTGATGTCGGCACAGTCGGCGCCGGCAGCATCCAGCGCCTGGCCCGTCTCGTCGTCGGCGTCGAGGGCGCAGGCATGCCAGTCGACGTGCTGGCCGTGGAAGCGGGCGAACGGTTTCGGGTCGGCGGCGGTGGCGCTGGTCGTGGTGGCGGTGAGCACCGCCGTGCACACCACGAAGGCCGCGAAGCGTCGAGGAGTTGACATACCCGCACGCTAGGGCGGCGGACCAGCGCCGCGGCCCCGCACGCGGTCGCGTCCTCGCCCTCCTTGATGGCATCGGCGGCGTCCCGCCAGCCAACGGAATCCTCACCGGACTTGACCCATCCGGCGGGCAGTTCCCCCTTCTTCGGCAGCGCCGCGATGAGCCCGTCGCTCGTGGGAACGCCGTGGTCGAGCAGGGGATCGGCGGGAGCGGGCGAGGGGTGTGACGGGGTGGGCGTTGAGTTGCTTGTCCCGTCGGAGCGCTCCGAAGACGCGATCTTCTGTTCGCCCTTGTTCTCGGAGCAGGAGGCGGTCCCCGCGATCACCGAAGCGGCGATGCCCAGCCCCACCGCTGTGCGCACGATTCTGCCCTGCCTCATCGCTCCACAACCCCCATACTCCGGACGCGGCCATATATCGGAGTACTGAATCGTAGCCTGCGATTCCTACAAGTCATATGACCCACAGGCCAGTTGGGCGTACAAGCGGACGGTGGACCGGGCTCGTAACAGCCGCTGCCGAGGCCAAACGAGGGCGGTGTGTTGCCAGCGCTTGAGGCCGTACTCCTCGAACCGGAGGCAATGGCGGCCGAATCGGTGGTTCGCGCACAGGGGCGGGCGTTCACTTGAGGTGATCACTCGTGAGCTCCACTTCGCCGCCGAAGCTCACACCTCTCCCAACTGGCGCTTTCAGCGTCACCGAGCGCCTGGAGGCGTTCGTGGAGGAGCACCGTACCCGCCTAGGCCGCTTCTTTCGGATCTTGCATGATGATCGGCATGAACACGGAAAACTGCGACCCGGCCGAGTTGGCCGCCCTCCGTGCGTTCTTCGCGCCCCGTCCCGAGGCGTCGCCGCCGGCCGGCTGGGAGGCGGTGCGGTTCTTCGAGGCAGAGCACGGCATCACGCTGCCGGAGCCTTACCGCACGTTCGTGGCGGAGGTCTGCGACGGCCTGCGGGCCGGGCCGCCCTACTACGGTCTGCTGCCCTTCGCGCAAACGCCCTCGGATTGGGGCTCCGGCCGCCCCGAGCGCCTGATCGCCGAACCGTTTCCCCTCAGGTCGACGTGGATATGGGAGAACGACGAGGAGGACGAGGAGGCATTGTCGGAGCAGGAACTTGAGTCCCGGCTGGACGCCGTGTTCGATCACGGCTCCCTGTTGCTGGGAACCGACGGCTGTGGCATGTACTGGCATCTGGTCGTCACCGGCCCGCAGCGCGGTCACGTCTGGCTGATCGACGAGTACGGCGCTATGCCCTTCGGTACCTCGCAGAGCACCTCCCCGATGCCGGGCACCCCTGGATTCACCGGATGGGTGGCCCACTGGGCCCAGGGCCGTTCCTGGTTCGCCGGTCCTCCGGGAGATGATCCGGAAGAAGCGGCCTAGGCAGGAATGAAGGAAGCCAACACGGGGTGGTCGATGTGGTGGTGCTCGATCTCCACTCCGTACACGCCGCCCATCGCCGCCCAGACCCGGCGACCCACCGCTTCTGCCACCGCGACCGAACATGCCGGCCGCCCTGGCATGCCACGGTCATGCGGGCAACGCGCCCGACGGGCACCTCGTCGACTAGGAGGTGGAGCTGAACGGCGGTGCGGTTGATGAGGTCACGGGCGCCAGAAGTGTTCAGAACGTGCTGATACACGTCATCGTCCAGGCCCGTTCGGTAACGCATGGCCGGATCATCAGCCGGGTTACGCAGCGCCCGGCGCAGGTCGACGCAGAGCCCGTCGGTGACCAGGTCATGCGACACCGGCATGACGGGCACCAATGGAATGGATGACAGCGGTAACGAAACCGCGTCCCTCAAGGATGGTGGTCTGCATGCCCGCCACGATCCCGGCCCACCGACCGTGGCGCACAGAGGTTGTCCGTTTGACAACGCCATCTCCGGCTACGCCGACGACGAGGCCGCTTGGCAGGTCACATCAGGGGCCATGCAGATGTGCTCCGCGCAGCCCTTGAAGCATCCTCAGGAGTTGCAGCGCCTGCTACTGCTTGCAGTACGCGCGCCGTGGCCGCTGGCCGGTCTGACTTTCCACGCTCCGGAGTGAACGCCCGGCGAATCGGCCCGCCGGGCAGGAACCGGGCCACTACGAAGATCACGAACCGTCTGTGCCGATCTTCGAAAAGGACCCGCTGGGCGCATCCTCGTCTCCCTGGCGGCCGTCGCTGCCGCGCTCGCCGCTCTCACCACCCCCGCCCACGCAGAAGCCGGGCCGCTCGGTGACAAGGGCAGCGTCCTGACCTTGCCCCTGACCGACGCCCTGCAGGCGCTGCCCGTCGCGGACGAGGCGCGTGCCGGCTACGAGCGGAGCAAGTTCAAGCACTGGGTCGACGCGGACAAGGACGGCTGCAACACCCGCAACGAAGTCCTCCAGGCGACGGCGTCCACCACGCCATGCTCGGCATCGCCCGCCTGCACAACCTCACCGTCGCCGGATAGGCAAACAAGCCGCGCCCGGAGGACCCGCGTCCAACCGGAGTCGAAGATCAATTGCGGGACAGCCCTTAGTCTCCATTTCGAGCCATAAATCAGAGCCAGCCAACGGTGGTACTCCTTGCGCTCTCCTCATCCCACGAGTGAACGCGTAAGCTTCACTGGCCACGAGTAGCCCTTACATTCTGCCGAGGCAACGGAGCCCTTCCCATGCCCCACTTGCTGCCGGACACACGACCGCAACGCATCCTCGCCCTCTCCAACTTTGTCTACACCATCGGCAGCGGCCTCTACCTGACCGCCGGGGTGCTGTATTTCACACAGGCGGTCCATCTGCCCGCCGGTCAGGTCGGCCTCGGCCTCGGCATTGCCGGCATCCTCGCCCTGGCCGCCGGCATCGCCGCGGGCCACCTGGCGGACCGGCGCGGCGCGCGCCGTGTCTATGTCGCCACTCTCGCCGTTCAGGCGGCGGCCACGGCCGCCTTCGTACTGGCCGACAGCTTCTGGCCGTTCGTCATCGCGGTGTGCGCGGCAACGGGTGCCAAGGGTGCGGGCCTTGCCGCCCGCAGCCCGCTCATCCGGCATCACGGCGGGGAGCGGCCTCAGGAGTTCCGCGCCTACCTGCGGGCAGTGAGCAACATTGGTATCTCGGTGGGTGCGGTGCTGGCGGGCTGGGCCGTCCAGGTCGGCAGCCACACGTCGTACACGCTGCTCGTCATCGGCAACGCGGTTGCTTTCGCCGCGTCCGCGGCTGTGATGTTCATGCTGCCGAAGGTCGCTCCGGTACCGGTGTCGCACGGGCCGCGCTGGATCGCACTGCGCGACCGCCCGTATCTCGCGCTCACTGTCCTCGACGGCGTCATGGCCATTCAGTTCAAGGTGCTCACCGTCGCCATCCCCTTGTGGCTGGTCACCCGCACCGAAGCCCCGCACTGGCTCATCTCGGGCACCATGCTCCTCAACACGCTCCTCGTCATCGGATTCCAGATTCGCGCAAGCCGCAACATCGACAACCCCACCACAGGCGCATGGGCCTACCGCCGCTCCGGGGTGGCCTTCCTTGCAGCCTGCGCCCTGATCTCCCTGTCCGCGGGCGTACCGGGATGGGCCGCCGCCTCACTCCTGCTGACCGCGGTCGTCGTCCACACCATCGGAGAACTGTGGCACTCAGCAGCCGGCTTCGAAGTGTCCTTCGCCCTGGCCCCGCCCCACGCCACCGGCCAATACCTCGGAGTGTTCGGCCTTGGCGCCGGCCTGGCCGAAGCCGTCGGACCAGCCCTGCTCATCTCCCTGTGCATCACCTGGGGCCGCCCCGGCTGGTACATCGTCGGCACCATGTTCCTCCTCGCAGGCCTAGCCGCGCCCCCCACTGTCACCTGGGCACAAAACGCACAAGCGGAAAATCTCTTCATCAAGGGAACAAGGCATCAAGTGGCATGATCATGAGCCGAGGACCACACCAAGGACAAGCCGCTCAACACCGAGCAGCGCTTTTCCGCAGGCCACGAACTGAGGGCCACCCGCAAAGTCAGCGCGGATCAGCCATGGCCGACCGCGTTCTTGCTGAAGCTTCGATATCCACAGACAACAAAGCACCCCGCACCCAGGCCTCAGATGCTGATCCCGTGCGCCCCTCTGAGCAGCTGTCTTGTCTCAGCGGACCACGTCAACGCGGTTTCGATACCGACCACAGGGTCCCGCTCGCTGAGGCGTGGGACAGGCAAGGGCGCCTACAACTGGACCCCCGAGCGGTGCCAACGATCTAACGGCCGAGCGCTCGCTGGTCACGGTCACCGCAAAGTGGCTGCCGCCCGCCGACTCCGCGTCCTGCACCTACCTCGTCGACTGGACCGCCAACTGCGCTGGGGCCTGACCGCCGACGAAGCCGAGCAGAAGGCGCTTCTCAAGAGCGCCGAGAGATGCCCCACACGAAGAGGGAGACCATGCCGCACCACACAGACCGCATCGAGAACCTGCTGAGCGAAGGCATCCGGGACAAGGTCTATCCGGGCGTGGTGTGGGCTGTCGGCGACTCCGGCGGCGTTCAGGCGTCCGGTGCCACCGGGGCCTTGGACCCCGATGAAATCGACGTGAGGATGCGGCGGGACACTGTCTTCGACGCCGCCAGTCTGACCAAGATCCTTGCGGTCTGGGCGTCAATCGGCGCGCTGTGGGCGGACAGCGTCCTCGACCTCGACGCCCCGCTCGGCACCTTCTGGGGCGAGGTCGCGGGTCATCCCCTCGGCGCCGTAACAGCTCGCCAGCTCTTGACCCATACCGCCGGTCTGCCTCTCCGCGCCCAGCTGAAGAACCTCTACGGCAGCGATCCCGTCGCCATTCGCCGCGGGGTTCTGCGAGAAGCCCTCAATCGACCGCCCGGTGAAGCCGTCGAGTACACCGACCGGGCCGCCCTCATCCTCGGCTACCTCGCCGAACACCTCTCCGGTCAACCGCTCGACCAACTGGCCGCGAAAAAAACTTGGCGCCCACTCGGCATGGACTCCACCCGGTACGGGCCGCTGCCCGCCGACCTCGCAGCCAAGTGCGCTCCCACCGAACTCGACCAGGACACCGGCACCCACCTCAGGGGCGTCGCCCACGACTTCTCCGCCCGGCTCCTGGGCGGAGTGTGCGGTATCGCCGGCGTCTTCACTGTCCTCGACGACCTGGCCGTCTTCCTGCGCTACATGCTCGACCACACCACAGCCCCCGCCGAGGCGGGCTTCGGCGCCGAGTGGAGCGCCCACTCCCTCACCGTGCAGACCGGCGGCCTCCAACCGGAGCGCGGCCTGTTCTGGCACCCGGCCCCCGGCACCACCGACGAGCAGGACGTCTGGGTCCACTACGGCTTCACCGGCACCGGAATGTGGATCTCCCCCACGCAAGACCGATGGGCGGTACTGCTGACCAACAAGCTCTACTACACCCGCGACCGACAGCCACTGACCGACGTCCGCAACTCTTTCCGACAGTTGGCCTTCGCCTGATCAGTGGCCAGGCAGTCCTTACGCGTTGATCACAGCAGGCAGTCCCGCGAGGGCACCGGAGACTCCGGCCGGCCCGAGGCCGCCGCCCTGGGCCACCTCCGCGGAGCCGCCGCCCCGGCCTCCGAGGAGCTGCTTCACCAACTGGGCGGCGTTCATACCGGCACCCTGGGCCGCCTTGTTGAGGGCGAGGACGAGTGCTCCGTCCACGGTGCCCACCGCGACCGCTCCCGGCGTGTCGGCGGGCAGGCGGTCGCGGACGGCCAGGGCGAGGGCGCGGGCCTCCTGGGCGGTGCCCTCCGTCGTGGTGGTGACGACGCGTACGCCGTTCGCGTCGGCCGCCGCGTCGGCGAGTTCCCCGGCGCGGGCGACGGTGGCCAGCTGCTTGAGGCGGGCGTTCTCCCGGTCGGCGGCCTTGAGCCGGTCCAGGAGGCCGGCGATACGGTCGGGCAGTTCGGCGCGTGGGGCTCCGAGCTGCTCGGCGATCCGTGCCACCAGGTCCCGTTCGCGGGCCAGGTAGCCGAAGCCCTCGATGCCCACGGCGGCCTCCAGGCGGCGCATGCCCGCGCCGACCGAGCCCTCCGAGGTGAGCGCGACGGTGCCGATCTGGGAGGCGTGTGCGACGTGGGTGCCGCCGCACAGTTCCCGGGACCAGGCCCCGCCGATCTCGACGACGCGCACCTTCTCCCCGTACGTCTCGTCGAAGAGGGCGAGCGCGCCGAGTTCCTTGGCCTCGGGCAGGGTCATCCATCGCACGCCGACGGGCAGGTCGCGGCGCAGGGCACGGTTGGCGGCCTCCTCGATCTCGCTGCGGAGGGCCGGGGTCGGGGCGCCGCGCCAGGGGAAGTCGAGGCGCAGATAGCCGGGGCGGTTGTAGGAGCCGGCCTGGAGGGCGGTGGGGCCGAGGACCTCGCGCAGCGCGGCGTGCAGGACGTGGGTGCCGGAGTGGGCCTGGCGGGCGCCGAGCCGCCACTCGGGGTCGACGGCGGCGTGCACGGTGTCGTCTGGGGCGAGTTCGCCCGCGGTGACGCGGACCTGGTGGGCGACGAGGCCGGGCAGCGGGCGCTGGACGTCGAGGACTTCGGCCTCGGCCGAGGCGCCGGACAGCAGCCCGGCGTCGCTGTCCTGGCCGCCGGACTCGGCGTAGAACGGCGTCCGGTCCAGGACGACGGTGACGATGTCGCCGGTGCGCGCCACCGGTACCGGGCCGGCCGGGCCAAGCAGCGCGAGAACGCGGGATTCCGTCTCCAGGGTGTCCCAGGCCCGCCAGTCGGTGGGCCCGTGCGCATCGAGGACGGTGCGCAGGGCGGTGGTGTCCGCGGCGCCGCCGGCCTTGCGGGCGCGGGCGTCCGCACGGGCCCGCTCACGCTGTTCGTTCATCAGCGCGGTGAAGCCTTCGCGGTCGACCTCGACGCCCTGCTCGGCAGCCATCTCCAGGGTGAGGTCGATGGGAAAGCCGTAGGTGTCGTGCAGCAGGAACGCCTGGGCACCGGGCAGTGACCGGCCACCGCTCTCCTTGACCCGGGCGACGGCGGTGTCGAGGACGGCGGTGCCCTGCTTGAGGGAGGAGCGGAAGGCGTCCTCCTCGGCCCCGGCCTGATCGGCGATGCGGGGATAGGCGTCCGCGACCTCCGGGTAGCTGGGCGCCATGCAGTCGCGGGCCACCGGCAGCAGTTCGGTCAGCGCGAGGTCCTCGTAGCCCAGCAGCCGCATGGAGCGGACGGCGCGGCGCAGGATACGGCGCAGTACGTAGCCCCGGCCCTCGTTGCCCGGCGCGGTACCGTCGGCGAGGAGCATGAGGGCGGTACGCACGTGGTCGGCGACGACCCGCAGCCGTACGTCGGCCTCCGCGTCCGCCCCGTAACGGATGCCGGCCAGGTCCGCGGCCCGTTGCAGGACGGGGCGCGTCTCGTCGATCTCGTAGAGGTTGTCCACGCCCTGGAGGAGGGTGGCCATGCGCTCCAGGCCCATGCCGGTGTCGATGTTCCGGCGGGGCAGTTCCCCGCGGATCGGGTAGCCGGACTTGCCGGGGCCCGGGCCGCGCTCGTACTGCATGAAGACGAGGTTCCAGAACTCCATGTACCGGTCCTCGTCGACCGCCGGGCCGCCCTCGCGGCCGAAGGACGGGCCCCGGTCGTAGTACAGCTCGGAGCAGGGGCCGCACGGTCCGGGGACGCCCATGGACCAGAAGTTGTCCTCGTCCCCCCGTTCCACGATCCGCTCGTCGGGCAGGCCCGCGACCCGTCGCCAGATTCCGCGCGACTCGCTGTCGGAGTGGTGGACGGTCACCCAGATCCTGGCCGGGTCCAGCCCGTAGCCGCCCTCGGCCTGCGGGCTCGTGGAGAGGTCCCAGGCGTAGGCGATGCCCTCTTCCTTGAAGTAGTCGCCGAAGGAGAAGTTGCCGTTCATCTGGAAGAACGAGCCGTGCCGGGTGGTGCGGCCGACCTCCTCGATGTCCAGCGTCCGCACGCACTTCTGCACGCTGGTGGCCCGCTCCCACGGGACGGGCGCCTCACCGGTGAAGTACGGCTTGAACGGCACCATGCCGGCGTTGACGAACAGCAGCGTCGGGTCCGGGGTCGGCAGGGGCGCGCTGGGGACGACCGAGTGGCCCCGGGCGGCGAAGAAGTCGAGGAAGCGGCTGCGGATGTCGGCGGTACGCACAAGGAGTCCTTCGGTCGGTCACAGGGGGAGGGGAACGGCAGTCCGGCCCGGGTGCCGGGGGCCGAGGAAGACCGCGATGCCAGTGTTCTCGCACGCGGGGTGGGTGGCCTGGGCCCAGCCCAGGCGTCGGTAGAAGCTCATCGCGTCGCGGGCCCGTACGGAGGTCAGCAGCCAGCACCGGCCATCCGGGGCGTCCGCTGTGACCCGTTCCAGGAGAGCCGCGCCCACTCCTTGACCTCGGGCGTCGGCGGACACCGCGAGTTCGTCGACCTCACGGCTACCGCAGAGCCACTGCGCCGTACGGCCGGGCCCCAGGGCCGCCGCCGCGCGGGGGTAACAGCGGCCGGAGGGCAAGGGTGTGGGGGTGGTCCAGGCGGTGGCCAGACCGACGAGCCGGTCGTCGCGGAACGCGCCGACCGCGGTGAACCCGGGGTGGGCGACGTCGTCCGACAGGCGGCGTATGAACCCGTCCGCCGCCGAGGCGTCCTCGGACCAAGGAGGGCCGCCGAACGCCTCCGCGTACACCTGACGGGCGTCCTCGTGGCGGGCGAGGAGTTCCGAGCCGGTGAGAGGGCGCAGCACCACCGGAGTCCGCACGGCCTCTCCTTTTCGCATATTGATCGCTACTGCAACCAGTGTGCAATAAGGTACTCGCTCGCGTGGCCCGGCGAAGGCTTCACTGGTTCCGCGGGACCTCATGGTGCGAGTGGGTCCGCCTCGTACGTGACCCGGATGATGCCGTCGGGGTGCCGTTCGGCCCGGGCGCCGACCCCGAAGACCTTCTGGAGGAGGTGAGGGGTGAGGACATCGAGCACCGGGCCGGCCGCGACGGCCCGGCCGTGGTGGAGGACGACGAGACGGTCGCAGAAGCGGGCGGCCAGATCGAGATCGTGCAGTACGGCGAGGGTCGTGACTCCCGCCTTCCGGATCAGGCCGAGAAGTTCGAACCGGGCGCGGATGTCGAGATGGTTGGTCAGTTCGTCCAGAACGAGTAGCCCCGGGGCCTGGGCGAGAGCACGGGCGAGCAGGACACGCTGGCGTTCACCGCCGGAGAGCGAGGCGAGGTCGCGGTGGGCGAGCGGCGCGATGCCGCAGTTCTCCATCGCCTCGGTGACGGCGCGCCGGTCGGCGGCGCCGCCACGGCCCAGCAGCCCGTGGTGCGGGTTGCGGCCGAGCGCGACCGTCTCGATGACGGTCAGACCGCCCGCGCCCGCCCCGTCCTGGAGGACGGCGGCAGTGTGCCGGGCGGCGGCCCGGGGGGAGAGCCGCCAGACGTCATGCCCGTCCACCTCGACGATTCCCGCTGCGGGGCGCAGTGATCGGTAGACCGCTCGCAGCAGGGTGGACTTGCCGCTCCCGTTGGGGCCCACGAGGCCCACGACGTGGCCCGGTGACACGTCGAGGCCGACATCGCGCAGGACCGGGGTCGTGCCGAGCGTGAGGTGGAGTGCGTCCACGGTCAGTCTCATGCGGTGTCGATCCCCCTGTTGCGGCGCAGCAGCCAGAGGAAGAACGGTGCCCCGAGGAGTGCGGTGAGGATGCCCAGCGGCAGTTCGTTGGGCCGGTTGACGGTGCGGGAGAGCAGGTCGACCAGTACGAGGTAGACGGCCCCGAGGAGCGCGCTCAGGGGAAGCAGCCGGCGATGGTCCGCGCCGAGGGCGAGGCGTACCAGGTGCGGGATCATCAGGCCGACGAAGCCGATGCCGCCCGCGACCGCGATGACGGTCCCGGTGAGAAGGGCGGCCACCACCAGCAGCATTCCACGGGTGCGGTGCACGTCCACGCCGAGGGACGTCGCCGACTCGTCCCCGGCGAGCAACGCGTTCAGGCGGCCTCCGAAGGAGGCGAGGACCACCGTCCCGGTGATCACCACCGCTGTGACCGTGGGAAGTTGGCTCCAGCGGGCGCCGGAGACACTGCCCAGCATCCAGAACATGACACTCCGCAGCTCGGTGGGTGTGGCCCGCAGTTGCGCGAAGCTCGTCGCCGAGAGCAGCACGTAGCCGACTGCCACCCCCGCGAGGACGAGTCGTGTGGGCGCGAGCCGTCCCCCTCGTTGCCCGAGTGCGAAGACCAGCAGCCCGGCGATGAGGGCGCCCGCGAACGCCGCTCCGGAGACGCCGAGTCCACCGAGTCCGGTTCCGCCGAGCGTGATCACGAGGACGGCGCCCAGTGAGGCGCCGTGCGAGAAGCCGAGCACCGTGGGGTCGGCGAGGGGGTTGGCGACGAGGGTCTGGAGGACAGCTCCGGCGACGGCGAGTCCCGCTCCCACAACGGCGGCGAGGATCACACGCGGGGTGCGGAACTGCCAGACGATCTGGTCGAGGGCCACGTCGTCCACCGGCCCCCGGCCTGTGACGTGGTGGACGAGTACCGCCCATACGTCTCCGGCCGGCACGTTGACCGCGCCGATGCCGACAGCGAGAACCATCGAGACCAGGAGCGCGGCGGTGAGCGCCAGAGCGCAGAGCGGGAGCGGCAGCCGACTCAGAAGGCGTCGGGGTGCAGCATCCGGGCGATCTTCTCGACCGCCACGTCGTTGCTGGGGCCGAGGTACATCGAGTCGGACAGCACCACGAATGTGTTCTTCTTGGCTGCGGGCCACTGGGGGAACTCCTTGAGCAGCTTCTTCGCGTATGCCGTCGGGTCCGGGTCGTTGTAGCTGACGACCACGAGGGCGTCCACGTCGGTGGCGGCGACCTTCTCCTTGCTGAGGTCGGCGAAGGAGGACTTCGACGCGCTCGCGAAGGCGTTGCTGCCCCCGGCTTCGGCGAGGATGTCGTTGTAGATGCCATGTGCCGCGACGGAGCTGAAGTCGTTCCCGCCCATGGTCATGTTGGAGAAGATGACCATGACCTTCGGCTTCTTCGCGTTGCGGACCTTGGCGGCCACGGCGGCGATGTTCTGCCGTTCGGTGGCGACGAGCTTCTCCGCCTTCTCCGCGACGCCGAACACCTTGCCCATGTCGCGCAGCAGGGTGTAGCTGTCGTCGATCGTCATGTTCAGGTTGTCCTGTCCGCAGCCCTCGGGTGAGACATAGGTGCGAGCCCCGATCTCCTTGAGCTGCTCGCGGGTGGCGAACCCGTTCTTGGCATCGAAGCCGTACGACGTGGTGGAGAGAACGAAGTCGGGCCGCAGACCGATCATGGCCTCGCGTGGGATGTCGAAGGCTTCGTTCGGCTTCACGCCGCCCGTGGGAAGATCCGCGATCTTCCGCGCGCGTCCGGGGACTTCGGACATTCCGTAGGTCTGCTGGTTGGAAACGATCCGGTCGCCCTGGCCCAAGGCCAGCAGCGTCGACACCTCGGCGACCGATGCCCCGTTCATGACGACGACCCGGCTGGGCGCGTGGTCGAAGCTCTGGTCGGTCCCGCAGTTCCTGAGCGTGACGGGATACGTGCCCTGCGATGCCGCGTCAGTGGAATTCTCGGCTGCGCCGGCCACGTCCGAACCGGTCGTCCCGGAACAGCCGGCGGTGAGACACAAGAAGGCGGCGAGTGCGACGGCTGCCGGCCTGGGTGTCGGCATGAAGGTTCTCCTCGGCGATGAAGTGGGGGCGCCTTGGGGCGCTGTTGCAGGAGTCGAGGGCCAGGGCGAGGAAGTTCCCGTCGACGCGCGGGTATCCCGCCTGCCCGAGCCCTCAACGCCTGTGATGCACAACACACTTCGACTGCGGGAACTCGCGCGCCCTTCGGTCCGACTCCTGTACGTGCACGTCACCGTCCCCACCGGTCCACGCATGAGGAAGAGCCGATGACCGAGACCACGCCTGCCGCGTCCCCACCGCTCCGGCAACGCCAGACCGAGGAAGCCGCCCCGCCCGGGGACTTCGCCACACCCATGCCGAGAAACGGCGGCGGAGCCTGGAGCGGTCTGCGGCCCCTCCTGCTTCGCCTGCACTTCTACGCGGGCATCCTCATCGGCCCATTTCTGCTCGTAGCCGCCGTGACCGGGCTGCTCTACACGGCGACGCCGCAGATCGAGTCTGTCGTCTACCACCACGAACTGAAGGTCACTCCGCGTGGCGAGCCGAAGCCGCTCGCCGCCCAGGTGGACGCCGCCCGCGAGGCGATACCCGGCGGGCAGCTCGTATCCGTCACCAAGGGGGCGGGGGACAGCGATACGACGAGGGTGACGTTCAACGTCGAGGGACTGCCCGAGGGCTACACGCAGACCGCCTTCGTCGATCCGTACGACGCGCAGGTGCGCGGGACGCTGCGCACGTTCGGCGAGTGGCTGCCCGTACGGGCGTGGTTCGACAGCCTGCACCGCACGCTGCACCTGGGAGAGTTCGGCCGCAACTACAGCGAGATCGCCGCGAGCTGGCTGTGGGTCGAGGTGCTGGGCGGACTCGCTCTGTGGCTGGGAGCCCCACGCGGCCGCGAGCGCCTGCGCAAGTGGTTCGTGCCGCGCCGAAGCCCCAAGGGGCGCAAGCGCACGCTGTCCTGGCACGGGGCCGTGGGCTTGTGGGTGTCGGCGGGCTTCTTGGCTCTCTCGGCGACGGGACTGACGTGGTCCGCGCACGCGGGCGTGAACATCGGCAAGATCCAGGACTCGCTGGGCGGGGCGACACCGTCCGTCTCCTCGACCCTGGGCGCGGCGGGCTCGAAGCAGCCCGCGCCCGGCACTTCCGCCTCGCAGGTCGATCTCGACGGGGCTGTCCGCATCGCCCGTGCCGAAGGGCTGCGCGGCAAGCTCGTCATCAGTCCGCCCGCAGGCGGCGGGAGCGCGTACGTCGTCAAGGAGAACACCCGGCACTGGCCGGAGCAGCAGGACTCGGTGGCCATCGACCCCACCACCGGCAAGGTCACGGACAAGCTCGTCTTCGACGACTTCCCCGTCCTCGCCCAACTCACCCGCTGGGGCATCGACGCCCACATGGGCCTGCTCTTCGGCCTCGCCAACCAGATCGCTCTCGCGGTCATCGCCCTCGCGCTCATCGGGATGCTCTTCTGGGGCTACCGCATGTGGTGGCTGCGCCGCCCGACCCGAGGCGGCGGGACACGGCTCGGCCGGCCGCCGGCGCGGGGGGCGTGGCGGCGGGTTCCGGGCAGGGTCATGGCCCCGCTCGTCGTCGTGACCGCCGTCGTCGCCTACTACCTGCCGCTGTTCGGGCTGCCTCTGGTCTGCTTCCTGCTCGCGGACCTGGCAATCGCCCAACTGCGCCGACGCGGGCGCACGCACACGGAAGCACAGACCGAGAAGCCGAAGGAGATGGCCCGATGATCGCCGCCACCGGGCTGCGCTGGATTCTGACGCTGCTCTTCTGCGCACTGGCCGCCTACGGTCTGTGGCGCGCGTTCGCGGCCCGTTCGCATGCGTGGAGCACACGGCTCGCGCACGGGCTGCACGCGGTGATGGCGCTGGCCATGTTCGCGATGGCCTGGTCCTGGGGCATGGATCTGCCCGCTTCCCCGCAGGTGGTCTTCTTCTCCGCCGCCGCGGTCTGGTTCGTGGTGGCCGCCCTCGCTCTGCCCGCGGGCCCCGAACCGCGGGGGCGAGCCTTCGCCGGCGCGCTGCCGCACGCTCTGATGACCGGCGCGATGGCATGGATGGCCGCCGCGATGTCGTCCGGCATGTCCATGGGGGCGGCGGGCGCCGGTCAGGCGCACGACATGCCGGGGATGGACATGTCCGCACCCGGAGCGCTCGCGACGATGACGCTCAGCGGGACCGGCGACCGCTGGAGCGCGTGTCTGCTCGCGCTCCTCCTGCTCGCCCTCGCGCTGGGGTGGCTCGCGAAGGGCTTCGACACCGGCCGCGCGGCGCCCCGCGTGACCGGCGACGTGTCATCGGGCGGGGCGGCACACGCTGCGTGGGACCTGGGGTGTCACGGGCTGATGGCGCTGGGCATGGCGGTGATGTTCGCCCTCATGGTGTGAGGAGTCGGGCGAATGGCCGATACGTGACGCACGCCACCCGGGTCTGGGGGAACTCGCGGCCCGGGGCGGCCGACCACTGGTGCGTACGACTCGCACTACTCTCGCCCGGAGCCTGCCCCATGGACCACTCGGTGACGCCCCGCACCCAACGGCGTCCGTCTCCTGCCCCGTACGCACTGCTCGGGGGCTTCGTGCTCCTGCTGTCCGCGCTGTTCGCCGTCTCGTACGGGGCCGGCCGCCTCGCCGGCCCCGTCGCCCCCGATATGCGCGGAGTCACGCAGCCGGACGAACCGGGCCCGCACGACATGGGCGGCATGAGCGGGATGGACCACTGATGGGCCGGGAAGCCGCCCCGCCCACGCTCATCACGACGGACCTGCTGGTCGGCGGGATGACGTGTGCGGCCTGCGTGCGCAGGGTGGAGAAGAAGCTCGGCGCCCTGGAAGGCGTGCGCGCAACCGTCAACCTGGCCACCGGCACGGCGCGTGTCGAGCATCCGGCGGACCTCGGTACGGACGTGCTCGTCGCGGCCGTCGAGAGCGGGGGGTACACCGCGCGCCTTCCTGAACCCCGCTCCTCGGCCGGGGAGGGGCCGAGCGAGGAGACCGGATCCGGGCAAACGCAACGGCTCGTCGTGACCGCGCTTCTCGCCCTCCCCGTTCTCGTCCTGTCCATGGGGCCCTCGCTCCAGTTCCGGAACTGGCAGTGGCTGTGCTTCGTCCTCGCCGCTCCCGTCGCGGCCTGGGGCGCGTGGCCCTTCCACGAACGGGCCTGGCAGGGGCTGCGGCACGGTACGGCCACGATGGACACGCTCGTCTCGCTCGGCGTCCTCGCCTCCTTCGGCTGGTCCACGTACGCGCTCTTCCTCGGCAGCGCCGGCACTCCCGGCATGCGGATGTCCTTCACGCTGCTGCCGACGGCCTCCGACGGAATGGCGCACGTCTACCTCGAAGCGGCGGTCGGCGTCCCGCTCTTCGTGCTCCTCGGCCGCCACCTGGAGGCCCGGGCCCGGCGCGGCACCTCGGCCGCCCTGCGCGCCCTCGCCCAACTCGGCGTGAAGGAGGTGACGGTGCGCGACGGGAAGACCGAACGGACCGTTCCTGCAGCGAGCTTGGTCACCGGGCAGGTCTTCCTCGTGAGGCCGGGGGAACGTGTCGCGACCGACGGCGAGGTGGTGGAGGGAGCGTCCGCCGTGGATCTGTCCCTCGTGACCGGTGAGACGCGGCCCGTCGAGGTCGAGGCGGGCTCCGCTGTCACGGGCGGCTCGGTCAACGTCGGCGGACTGCTGCTCGTACGTGCGACGGCCGTCGGTGCCGACACCCAGCTGGCCCGCATCACAGCTCTCGTCACCGAAGCCCAGGCCGGGAAGGCCCGTGCCCAGCGGCTCGCGGACACCGTGGCCGGGGTCTTCGTACCCATCGTGCTCACCCTCGCGGTCACCGTCCTCGGCTTCTGGCTCGGAGCGGGCGCGGACCCGCAGCCGGCCGTCACCGCCTGCGTCGCGGTCCTGGTGGTCGCCTGCCCCTGCGCGCTCGGCCTCGCGACCCCCACCGCGCTCATGGCAGCCACGGGCAGGGGTGCCCAGCTCGGCATCCTGGTCAAAGGCCCCCAGGCCCTGGAAGCGCTCCGGCGGATCGACACCGTCGTGCTCGACAAGACGGGGACCCTGACCTCCGGTCATCTCACCGTCGCCTCCCTCACCGCACGCCCCGAAGGCATCGGCGCGCACGAGGCGTTGCGGCTCGCGGCCATCCTCGAGACCGGCTCCGAGCACCCACTGGGCCGGGCCCTCGTCCGGCACGGCGAGCGCACACTGCCCGAAGGATCCGTACGCCCCGGGGTGCTCCGCGAGTTCGCCGCGCTGCCCGGAAACGGTGTACGCGGACACGTGGACGGACGGCTCGTAGAGGTCGCCGCACCCGAGGGAGAGCTGCCCCCGGAGCTGGACGCGGCCCTCACCACCGCACTGGAAGCCGCCCACACCCCGGTCCTGGTCCGCGTCGACGGGCAGCCCGAGGCCGTCCTGGCCCTCGGCGACGTCGTACGCCCCGGCAGCTACCACGCCGTCGACCGGCTGCGACGGCTCGGCATTCACCCCGTCCTCGCCACCGGGGACCGGGAGGAACCCGCGAGAGCCGTGGCCGACGCGCTCGGCATCCACGAGACCCACTCCCGCTGCACCCCCCAGGGCAAGGCCGAACTCGTCCGTTCACTGCGCGCGCGGGGCAGGCGGGTCGCCGTCGTCGGGGACGGCGTCAACGACGCGGCGGCACTCGCCGGAGCCGACCTGGGCATCGCCATGGGAACCGGCACGGACGTCGCCATCGGCGCCGCCGATGTCACCCTCGTCCGCGACGACATCGATGCCTTGGCGGACGCCGTGCGTCTGGCCCGCGCCACCCTCGCCACCATCCGGGGCAACCTGCTGTGGGCCTTCGGCTACAACGTCATCACCCTTCCGCTCGCCATGGTCGGCCTGCTCAACCCGATGCTCGCCGCCGCCGCGATGTCCCTGAGCTCCGTTCTCGTCGTTCTCGGGAGTCTCCGTCTGCGCCGCTGGCAGCCGACGCCGGCTGCCGCGCGCCGGCGCCCCACCTCGCGGGTGACCTTCTGATGACCCTTGTCGAAGCGCGCCTGCGCACGTCGCTCACCGCCGTCGGCGTTCCCGTCCTCGCCTCCGGCCTCGCGCTCGCGGGGCTCGGTGCCTGGACCGCGAGTGGACGCGCCGGAGGCCCTCCGCACGTGGGCGTCACCCGGGCGTACGTCTACCGGTCGTTCGGCTCCACACCGGAGACGGCCGCGTTCTTCACCCTCACCAACGACGGGGGCTCCGCAGCCCGGCTCGTACGCGTCACCTCGCCCGACACCACCGAACCGCCCGCACTCAGCGGACACCGGATGACGTCGTCCAACGGTGCCTACCGGCAGCGCGTCGACTCCGTCCTCGTCCCCGCGCGGGACGGGCTCACCATGAACCCGCACGGGAACGACGTGACCGTCCGGCCGAAGAGTCCGTTGCGCCCCGGTGAAGTGGTGTCGTTCACCCTCCATTTCGCCCACGGGAAGCCCTTGCGGGTCAACGCCGTCGTGGTGCGGCCCGGCACCGAGAAGAACCTTCCTCCCCGCCCGTAGCGCCATGACCCGCACCACTTCCCCCGCGCACGGCATACGCCGACACCGCACGCCAGCAGTGAGATGTCGGGCATGGGCGGCAAGCCGGACACCCGCCCATGTCGCGCGGGCCCCCGCGATGGGAGGATGAGGCGCCATGGAGGCCGGACCGGTCGGACGCGCGGTGAGGGCGGCGATGTTCGCCGTCGTCTCCGTCACCCTTGCCGCGACCGGACACGTCCTGATGTCCGAGGCACCGCTCCCTTTCTGGGTACTGGGCGCGGGCTTCCTCGCGCTCGCGGTCCCCGGCTGGTTGGTCGCCGGACGCGAGCGCGGTCCTTGGCTCGTCACCGCCGTAGCGGTCGCGACCCAGGGCGTGCTGCACAACGCCTTCGCCGCCGTGCAGTCCGCGCCGGGCACAGCCGGCACCGGCTGGGCGCCGACCGCGGCCATGAGCGGCATGGACCACATGGCGGGCATGCACCACGCACCCATGGGCGACGCGATGGCAGGCATGCACCACATGGCCGGTATGGATCACATGGCGGGCATGGGGCATGCCCCCGCCGTGGGAGCGATGAGCTCGGGTCCCATGGCGCATGCGGGCCACCACATGGCCGGAATGTCATCGACCGGGATGCTGGCCGCGCACGTTCTGGCCGCGCTCGTCTGCGGAATCTGGCTGGCCCGGGGCGAGCGCGCCGCCTTCCAGGTGCTGCGTGCCTTCGCGGCCCGGCTGCTGGCGCCACTCCATCCTTGGCTTACAGCGCCCTTGCCGCCCCCGCGACGCCGTCTGCGAGCCCGGCGGGGCCTGAGCGACCGGCCGACCCGAGGGCTGCGGTGCGCACGGGCTCGGGACCGGCGGGGCCCGCCCGGGGTGGCCGCCGCGTCGTGAGGACGCGGCAGGCATTCCGGAGGACGTAGAAGCAGGCTTGCGACCGGTCGCCGACCGGCGCCCAGCCGCATCCGCATGCGGCGGAAGTCCTCCGGCACACCCGGCCCCGTAGGGACCGGGCGCCCCATTCACCGGAAACCCGGACCGTTCCGTCAGCGCTGCCTCACGCCTCAGCTGCGGCGTGCGCGCGGACCGGACGTCCGGCGCCGGACCGATCCGTGAAGGACATCCCTGGCGATGAACACCACCCTGCCCATCCCGCGCGCGCCACAGCGCGCCTCCGTCCCACGCGACAGAACGGCCGACGACGCCGTCGCGACCGCCTGGGCGCTGGCAGCCCGAAGCGGGGACCGTGAGGCCGCCGACGCCTTCATCCGGTGTCTGCACCGCGATGTCGTGCGGTACGTCGCCCACCTCTCCGCCGACCCGCAGTCGGCGGAGGACCTAGCGCAGGACACGTTCCTGCGAGCGCTGCGTACGCTGCACCGCTTCGAAGGCCGCTCCTCGGCCCGCACCTGGCTCCTGACCATCGCCCGCCGCGCCGTCGTCGACGACTTCCGCCGGGCCGCGGCACGCCCGCTGCTCGCGGATACCGACGACTGGTGCGCGACCGTCGAGCGCGCTCAGCCGACCGGACTGCCCGGATTCGAGGACGGCGTCGCCCTCCAACAACTCCTGGCAGCACTTCCCCGTGAACGCCGGCAGGCATTCGTCCTCACGCAGATGCTCGGGCTTTCCTATGCCGAGGCCGCCCGTCTGACGGGATGCCCGGTCGGCACCGTCCGCTCCCGGGTCGCCCGCGCACGCACCGTCCTGACCGCACAACTGCAAGGCGGTGAACCGGAGCCGCTCACTCGGGCCGCCTGACGCAGGTGCCGGGGCCGCCTCTGTATGGGCAGGCCCCGGCACCACGGGAGCGAAGACGCACCCCCTCCGATAGTCGGATGCGAACTGTCCGCAGTTCCCCCGTTACGCGGAGGGATGACACAAGCGCCCCGTCTGTCTGGCACCGCCCGTGTGTGGGTATGTCCGCCCTGTCCAAGGCCGCCGCGCAGAAGGCCGCCCCGACGGAAGGTGCACCCGATGTCATCCGACAAGCAGGCCCTCGACCTCAGCTCACTCGAACCCCTCGCCACGTTCTGCGGGAACTGCGCTGCGGCTGCCCCCAGCTCTACGTCGACCCCACCGCGAGCGAGGACCGCCGCGTCGTCATCACCGACGACTTCGGCCAGCACGTACAGATGAGTACGGCTCAGTTCGCCGACCTCGTCACCGAGGCGAAGGAGGGCCGGCTCGACACAGTCGCTTCCGCCTGACGGGAGAAGTCTTCGATTCGGCGACGCTGAGTGTGCTGGCTCCCGGCTGGCGCGCGGTCAACGTGGCAGGACGGGACCGTCCACCGACGGAAGTTGGGGTGAAGCGGGCCGGGGCGCGGCGGGCGGCGCGGCGGAACGTCGTAAGCACGGCGGGGCCGGCGAGCATGCCGACGAAGGCGCAGCCGAACATCTGGTACGGCATCCAGGGTCCGACGCCCCCGGTGATGAGCGCGGAGGCGAACAGCGAGGTGCGGCGCAGCGTCACGGGTTCCGGAAACCCGTCGCACCGGGACCCGTTCAGTAGCAACGTGCTTGCGGGGTCCAGGGCAGTGGCAGCGCGTCGCCGTCGGTGCGGGGAAGCACGTGGATGTGCAGATGGACGACGGTCTGTGTCGCCGGGCTCTCCTTGCTGGTGATCAAACTCGCGGCGGGGTGCTCGGCCATCAGCTCAGCGGCGCGGCGCATGACCGAGGCGGTGACCTCGAGGTCGGCCCCGGCGTCGGCAATGTGGACGCGGAGCAGCACCAGGACATGCCCCGCGTTCACCCCGCCGGAGCAGGGGCGGATCGCGAGGACGTCATCGGGCCACTCGCGGACCACGGTCGCCGGGTCCGCCCGGCCGCGCCACGTGCAGCCGTCCAGTGACGCCGTCCGTGAACCAGCAGAGATCAACTGATCGGCGCAGCAGTGAATCGATTCGCCGGGTGAATGGGGGCCTTCGTTGATCAAAACGGCTTCCCGCAGCTGTGAGCCTGGGCCTCGCATTGTCAGCGGATCGACGAACGGCAGCAGTTCGGTCGACGATCCCCCTACTGAACGGAGCTCGCCTTGTCAACTCGTCGTGTCGTGAACAGCTTCCTTGCCTCCCTCGCGCTGGCCCTGGCCTCTGTCGGCGCCGTCACCCTGAGCGCCGGTCCTGCGGCGGCCAATCCCTGCGGCTTTTACGAGACCGCCTCCGACGCCTACTACAACCACTGCACCTCGGACGGCTCGCACATCGTCATCGAGGTCGACGACTGGGGGCCCAACAGTGAACGGTGCGTGGTGCCTGGCGTGACCTGGCTCGGCTCCAGCTCCGACATCGACGGCGCCTGGTACACCGGCCGCACCTGCTGAGCCGTCCTGCCGTTCCGGGCCGCTCGACGTTGTATCCCGTGAATGACCTCCGGCATCATCCAGTGAGGTTGTGAAGGCGTGCCATGCCGAGCATGGCGTGTGGACGCCGTCGCCTTTGAGTCGGCAGTCGCGCAGGATCTTCCAGCTTTTCACGTGGGCGAGGGTGTGCTCGACGCGGGCGCGGATCATGCGTTGGGAGGCGTTGTGGTCCTCCTTGCAGGCTGGTAGTTCTTCGTTCTTGTGCCGGCGGTAGTGCGGGATGGTCAGGCCCGGTGCCGCGGTAGCCGACGTCGGGGATCACCGTGGGAGTGGTGCCGACTGCGGCCTTCGCACCGGAGTCCTGCCGGGCCCGGCAGCCGTTGCGGCTACAGGGCAACATCATGCTCCTCGCGACTGTTACCGACATGCCACACAGGCCACGACCGGAGCCCTCAACGTGGAGCCGGCCGGCAGCGGTCCCCCTTGAACCGTGCAGCCCTCGCGCCTCCACCGTGTGGAGCTCCGGCACCGACCACCGCGCGCTCCGGGGTTGCGAGGTACTTCTACGGGTTGTGGGTTCTGCGGCCCGTCGTGGAAGCGATGCCCAGCCAGGTGTGTCGGTTGTTCGCCCAGCACCAGCCGACCTTCGGGGCGTTGCGGCGCTCGCGGCCATCGCGGCCGGTGCCGTTGCTGATCCAGAGTGCCGGCGTGCGGGCGTCGAGTGCGCCGTTGTCTTTGCGCAGGCGAGCGCCGATGGTCATGAAGCAGTGGTTGCGTTCGAGGACGGTCGGCTGCTGCAGCACCCAATGGATGCCTTCGGTGAGCAGCAAGGGGGTTCGGGCACCTGCGGTGATGGCGGGGAGCGCCTCTTCCGGGCTCCAGTTGGCCATCTGGTCGCCACGGTCGAGGCCGGTGAGGAGGTAGAGCGGAGTGCCGGGCAGCGCAAGCGTCTCGAGTGGGGCGAAGCGGTCGACGTCCGCCATGTCGGTGACGACAAAGCCCTCCTTGCCGTCACGGCGGAGCAGCGGCGCCAGGGCGGAGGCGGGTGCGTGGTCCGGGTGAAGGGCGAGTAGAACGTCTTCGTCGCTGGTGTGGGTTTCGGCGGCTGCCGCGAAGGTGCGAAGCTCGGTGGCAGGTAGCCGTGCCAGCTCGTGCACCCCCAGTTCGATGAGTCGTTCCGCCTGCGCGCTGGGCGTCGGGAGTGCGGAGGCAAAAGTGGAGGCGGCGGGCGTGGTTTCGGGCACGAGACTCCCAAAGGTAGCAACGTGGATGAGCTCAGGGGCAACGAAACGCCTCACCGGAAAGTTCCTGCTGCTGCTACTCAGGAGCTCACGTAACTGAGGCGGCGTCACCCTCACCCACTACTCTCCACGACAGCGACGCTCTGATCGCGCACCTCCAAAACCCCCTACCGACGCCCATCGATCTCGCCCTCGCGCCGGTGCGAACCCGGGGCGACCGCGCGGCCAACCGGGCCGAACTCGTCGTCACGGAGGTGGCCCTCTTCAAGACCGGCCCGGCTCTGGTGTCGGTCAACGCCAGGCTCGGTGCCGCCGAGGTGGCTTCTCTGCTCGCCGAGTCCGACGCGTCTGTCCTCCTGACGGATGCCGCGCCTCTGGACATCGTCCGCGTGGCGGTGCCCGGCACGGGGGTGAAGACCGTTCTCGGCTATGACGGCCCGAGCGATCTCGGCCCGGCTATGCCGAGGCCCTCGCGGACGCCGAGCCGGAACTCGTCGACACGGAGTGCGACGAGGGCCACATCGCCGTACCGCACTTCACCTCGGGCTCCACCGGCAAGCTCAAGTCGGCGGTGCAGGCGTACGGCAACCGGCTCGCGCTGATGCGTAGTCGGTCATGAGCCGCCGACACGCGGGGCGGGCCCGGCAGCCGTGAGGTCCTGGTCAGGCACCGCAGCTTGAGAAGGGTTCGTTGTCCCCATCGTGGCCGATGGGGCGCTGGTGAAGTGGGGACCTACGTCGGTGCGGCCTGCCGCGGTTTCCCATGAAATCCGGTGAAGTCTCAGCGGCCGGAGGTGGTTAGGTCCTGCTCAATGCTTCGCTGACACGGCCTGGAACAGTGCGAGGCGCAAGGTCCGAGTCGCAGCGCGGTCCCGCCCGCGTGTCGTCGAGTGATGGAGGTTATCGCGGTGGCTGGTTATGGGGCGCTTTCCGATGTATACGAGTGGCTGATCGGGGACGACAGGTTGACCCCCGCCGCGGCAGCCGCGGTTTACTACAGCGATGTCGTGGGCTCTGTGCCGGGTGAGGCGGTCGAGCGAGGCGAGCTTGTTTCGAGCGGCGTCCAGGGTGATCTGGAGTCCGTGGACCTCGCCGAGTCAGCCGTTGGCGCGGGCTTCCTCGATGCGGTCACCGAGGTTGCGGTTGATCTCTTCTAGGGGCTGTCCCGTACCTCCACTACCGCCTACCAGTGTCGTTCTTACCCGCTTGGCCCGGCTCCAGTCAGAGCCGCGAGTCGGGCGTACTGGACAAGCCGAACTGTCTGCGGTGACCCGCCGACCCTGATTCTGAGTTACGGGACAGCCTTTAGCTTGATCTTTAACCTACTGCGCTGTGCTCAGGACCTTATGTCGGTTGCTGGTGATATCTGTGGGGCGTGGAAGATGCGATCTCGAGTGCGATAGCCCTGCTAAGTGATGCCTTCGTGGCAGAGACCCGTCGACGGCCGCTGGGCTGGGAGGGGCTTCGATCGTGGGAGGACCAGGAACGGGTCGTGTTGCCGGAGCCGTATCGCACCTTCGTGGCCGAGATTGCGAACGGAACGAACGAGGGCCCCATGTACGAGGGCGGTCTTTTGCCCCTGGGAGCAAAGTCCGACAGCTGGGTCAGTTGGGAAGCTGACTGTTGGATGAGTCCTCAGCCGTTCGACGGCACCGCCCTACGCAAGCTCGACCGGCCTTTCCCGCTTGTAGAGGAGTGGCAGTGGGAGTACGAGTACTACGACCACGCCCTCCACTCGGGGCTGCTGCACGAGATCTACCAGCACGGCTCCGTGCTGCTGGGCAGTGATCAATCCGGCGACTACTGGACGTTGGTGGTGACTGGCCCGCAGCGCGGCAAGGTGTGGTGGCTCAGGGACGGATGCGCCACACCCTATTCTTCTTCCGGAGAACTTGGAGTCGGCTTCCTAGACTGGGTGAGGGACTGGCACCTCGGACAGGGCTGGTGGCGCTCCGAGTAGCCCAGTGTCTCAATCGCGAACCTCGTAGGTCGAACAGTTCGTCGTACTTGATCACTCGGGCTGGTAAGTGCCGTACGAGCAGCCGACCTTCGGCTGAGCATGTGATCCGACCAAGGAACACACAAGCTCAGCACGAAGGCCGTGAGGATGAGTCTGTCGCATCACGTCGTCCGGCAGGATCCGTTTGCGGGACTGTCACGCTTCCGGGGTGAGTTCTATTCCTGCCTGACCCGGCGTGCGGACGCGCTGTTCGAACTCGCAGACGCGGTGTTGTGCGCGGACGGTCCGGTCCGGTCGCTGGTGGAACTGTCGCTGGTCGGTGAACACCGACGCGGGCACGGCGGGCTCTACGACGCCCTGTCCGCAGGCCGGGTCGATGTGGCCCGACTGCGACGGGCCCTGGCCACGGTGCCTCTGCCGCGGACGGCGGACGGACGACTGGTCCTGGCCGCCGACCTCACCTGCTGGCTGCGGCCCAGCGCGCACACCTCACCGCAGCGGATCCTGTGCCACACCTACGGCCGGGGCAAGGACCAGCACATTCTCGTTCCCGGCTGGCCCTACTCGGTGATCTGCGCACTTGAGACGGGCCGCAATTCCTGGACCGCGCCGCTGGACGCACTACGTCTGGCGCCGGGTGACGACGCCGCTACCGTCACCGCCAGGCAGGCACGCGAGCTCGTCGAGCGGCTGATCGATGCCAGGCAGTGGACGGAGGGCGATTGCGAGATCCTCATCGTCGTGGACGCCGGCTACGGCGTTCCCCGCCTGGCCTTCCTCCTGAAGGATCTTCCGGTGCAGGTGCTGGGCCGAATGCGCTCGGACCGCGTCCTGCGACGCGCCGTCCCCTCGCGTGAGCCCGGTGTCCGCGGCCGGCCACCACGCCACGGCGGGGAGTTCGTCTTCGGTGACCCGGACTCCTGGAACACTCCCGACGCACAGACAGTGACCGCGACACGTCTCTACGGCACCGCCGTCGCACGGGCATGGGACCGGCTCCACCCGAGACTGACCCACCGCTCGGCCTGGACCGCCCAGCTGCCGGGGTAGGGATCACTGCCCGGATGCCACGCTTGCGGAGGTGCTCGCGAATCGCACGGGAGGAGTACGCCTTATCCGCCAGAACCACGTCCGGCCTGGTCCGGGGCCGTCCACGGCGTCGGGGAACGCGCACTCGGGCCATTACGTCGGAGAACGCGGGCGCGTCGCCGGCTTGTCCGGCGGTAAGAACGAAGGCGAGAGGCCGACAGTGTCCATCGGCTGCGAGGTGAATCTTCGTGGTCAGCCCCCCACGGGACCGCCCGATGGCGTGGTCGGCAGGTTCGTCAACTGGTGCCCCTTTTTGCGGGCCCCAGCCGCATGCTGGTGCGCCCGCACGATCGTGGAGTCCACCGAGACCGCCCAGTTCAGGTTCTCCTCCGCGTCGGCCTGAGCCATCAGCGTGGTGAACACCCGCTCCCACGTTCCGTCGACGGACCACATCCGCAGCCGGTTGTAGACGCCGCGCCAGTTGGCGTACTTCTCCGGAAGGTGGACCCACTGCGATCCACTCTGGAACTTGAAGGCGATGGCATCGATCACCTCACGGTGATTCCGCCACCGGCCACCCCGCTTCGGCGTCCGGTCCGGAAGTAATGGCTCAATCCGCGCCCACTGCGCGTCGGTCAACGGCACACCTGAACCAGCGATCGGCTGATCCAAACGAAACTGCCTAGGCGCGCTGCCGATCATCGAAGGCACGGTGATCCGCCTGCAGGTCGAGCACCTGCCCAGCGGCGCGACACCCAAGCCGGTCTGGCTGTGGTGGTCAGGCACCGACGCCACCATGGTCCAGGTCGACCGTCTGTGGCAGGCGTTTCTGCGGCGATTCGATATCGAGCACACCTTCCGTCTGTTCGAGCAGACCCTGGGCTGGACCTGCCCGAAGATCCGCATCCCTGAAGCCGCAGACCGCTGGACCTGGCTGATCCTCGCAGTTTTCACCCAGCTCCGACTCTCCCGCCCACTGGCGGCAGACCTCCGCCGGCCGTGGGAGAAGCCGACTCCGCCCGACAAACTCACCCCCGCACGAGTCCGCCGCGACTTTCGGCACCTCCGCCCGAAGGCCGCCTGCCCAGCCGGAGCACCGAAATGGACGCAGCCCGGTCCAGGACGGCCGCCCGGCCGCAAGAACAGCCAGCCCACCGCACGCTACGACGTGCACACCGTCGGAAACCCGGCTCCACAAAGCGACGAACGAAGAAGTCGACGACCCCACGTCCGCGCCGCACAGGTTAAAGATCAAGTTAGGCGTCGCTGCTGAGGTGGGTCGACGCGGAGCATCGGACATCGAACGCAGGCTTCTCTGAACTTGCGCTGGTGAGGTGATCGAGTCAGAAACGCTCGTCTTCGCGGGTGAGTTCGCGGTAGCCGCGGAAGTCGAAGAACCGCAGGCCGTCCACCGCTCCAGACAGGATTTCCGGCAAGGTCCAAGGGTGGGGGGTGTAGTCGTCCGTTGCCACGCCTCCATGCTCAAGCAGCAGCGCGATCATTCGGTGAACCTCTGTGGTGCCGTCGATCCGCCCGGAGATGTCGATCTGCACCGCCCAAGTGGGGTGATGTCCGACGGCCGCTTCGAGGATCGCCACATCCTCGGGATCCCAGTCGGAGAAGAGGTAGCCGGTCTGCTCATCTTCGATGTCGATGTAGAGGTTGCCGTCCAGAGTCCACGGATTGCGCTGCTTGGGCAGGTACCGATCGAGCGAGGCAACGGTCTCAGCTCGCTCACCTGTAGGAAACACGAACACGGTTCGCATGGGCTGGAGCGTAGCCAGTCAGCTTTGTGACGACCACGAATTTTCAGGGACGGTGCCGGTCCGTCGACGTTGTGATGGTGGTGCGGCTGCCAACCTCCGCGAAGGCCGGCATGCCGAGATCGACCGTGGAGGATCGGCGGGCTGCTTCGGCGTCGGCCTCAGTTACCTCAGCGGCAAGATGACTGGCCACGTCCGAGCTCTGAGACTTGAATACGGCGACCGGCTGGTCCGTCTGGACCTCAAGAAGCTCACCCTCGTCGCTGACACCGACGAGGGCATCACAGCGGTGCTCCGCATCGGCAGCGCAGTGGGGTAGCGGCGAGGTGACAGGACCGGAAGCAGTAGGTGCGCCGGCCGAAGGCCGGAAGCATCAAGTGAACCCTGCTTAGGGCTTGCTGGAAATCAATACGTCGGTTTGATCTTGTTTTCGTCGAGGTCGAGGAACTTCGCAATGTCAGTCGGTGTGCGGAAGCGGGCGGTCGAGGCGGGGATGTGAATGCCGTGGGCTTGCAGGAGCGGGCGGACGTCTTCCGCTGCGCGGCTGATGGTCATGGCGGTGGTGTTGAAGAGCTGGCCCAGGAGGGCCATGGTCGCGAGTTTTCGCAGGTGGAGCACGGTGGCCAGGACCCGGACGGCTGAGGAGAGCTTGGGTTTGGCTCCCGTGCCAGGGGCCACCAGGCGCTCGTGGCCTCTGCGGGTGCGGAGCACTTGCTCGCGTTGAACGTCCATCGCTGGAGTCGGCACGTCGATGAGTTCGTTGAGCTGCCGGTGGGTCATCCCGGTGAGTAGCCGGGTCCTGGAGTGAACGCCGCGTGAGGCGGGCCGGTCTGTTCGTCAGGGCCTCGTCCGGTGTGCTGGCGGTGGTCGCCGCGTCCGCCGGGCGCTGGGGGTGGAGGGTGTAGTTCCAGTCGCCATGGAAGCGGTGGCGGGTGATGGGCAGGGCGGCGATCTCGTCGTCGCTGACGCGGATGCCGGTGGGGTACTCACCGCTGTCGAGTTCAGCCTGGACCGTCAGGCCAGTGCGGCTGGTGGTCGCTGCGATGGTCTGGAGCATGACTTCGTGGCTGGTCAGGGGCCTGCCTCGCCAGTTCATGGTGATGTGGGAGAACAGCCGGTGCTCGATCTTGTTCCACTTCGAGGTGCCGGGTGGCAGGTGACACACCGTGACCTCAAGGCCGGTCTCGGCAGCCAAATCGGCGAGTTGGGTCTTCCAGCCGCGGGTGCGGTAGCTGTTGGAGCCGCCGCCTTCGGCGGTGATCAGCAGCCGGCGGGCGCTGGGGTAGTCGTGTCGGCCGCGGGCCTGCCACCAGCGGCGGGTCGAGGCGACGGCGAACGCCGCGGTGTCGTGATCAGTGCCGATGCTGACCCAACCGGTGTTCGCCGTCATGTCGTAGATTCCGTACGTAATCGCCTTCTCGGCCTGGCCGGGGAAGTCGTGTGTCTCGACCCTCACGGGCTGTCCTGTGGGTTGCCATTCGTGCCCGGCGTTTTTGTAGTCGCCAATCAGTTCCTTCTTCTTGCTGTCCACGCTGATCACCGGGTCACCGGAGTCCCTGTGGTCTCGTGCCTGCTCGTTGAGGTAGTGGAACTGGGCGTCCGGTCGGGGTGCTGAGTGCCTTCGATGGTCTTGGTGTTGGCCTGCAGGCTGAAGCCTTCCTCGCGCAGCAAGCCGGCGACGGAGATCCGGTGCCCCTGGCGGGTGAGCTCCGCGGCCAGTTTCCGGGTCGACTTCGTCGTCCAGCGCAGCGGCGACACCGGGTCGCCCCGCTCGTCGGGCTCGACCAGCGCCAGCAGTGCCGGCCGCAGCCCAGGGTCCAGCTCGGCCGCCTTCTTTCGCCCTCCACCGGGATGACGCACCCGCCCCAACGGGGCCTGACCGGAATCCAGTTCAGCCACCCCGCGTGAGACCGCGGCCTCCCGGACCCCGGCTGCAGCGGCGACGATCCTGATCCCGCCATGCCCGAGCGACAGCGCTTCCGCGCCTATGGCCAGCCGACGCTGACGCTCGTCCAGATGCGGCAACAACACCTGGAACTTCGCCGCCAGAACGGCCTCGATCCCCTCCGGTCTCCCCATACCAGAACAACGAGCCCCACGCCTGGAAGCCACGACTTGTTTCCCGGCAAGCCCTAAGCGGTACTGGTGTCAGCTGGTGCGACGCGCCTGCTGCATCGCGGTCAGCCGGGACACGTACAGGGCGGTCGCCACGACGGCGGGGAGCACGAGGATGCGGAGGACGAGGCCCAGCCATGCGCCCTCTGCCATGTCGTACGTGTACCAGCTGTCATAGGAGTCGCTCAGGAACTCCGCCCCGTTGTCGTGTTGGGTGAAATTGTCGTTGTCGGCCCACTCGTACGCCGCGAAGTACCAGTACAGCGGCGATGTCACGATCGCGAAGACCGCGCATCCCCACCAGACGTGGAGCCGGGTCGCCGGTGCCATGGCACCGCCCAGGGCGGTCGGGCTGGAAGCATGCCAGACGTCGTTCGCGATCTGCTTGGGCAGGTAGACGTTACCCAGGGGGATGAACCACGAGAGGACGGCAAGTCTGGGCCCGTATCGCAGCCGTCCGGGGGCGAACTCCTCGGCGGTGGAACGCGTTTTCGCGCACCAGATCAGCCAGGCGATGATGAAGCCGACCGCCGCCCCCGTCTGAATGTAACCCCAGGGGTAGGCCGTTTCCTCGTCCATCGACCAGGCGCTCGAAACGGTGTCACCCAGCAGGTTCAGCTGGGTGATCGTGGCGCCCAGCGCCGCCAGCCCGAACAGGGCGAGGGTGACGTACACGGCCACCGTGGACGGGGCTGGGCCGTTGCGCCCGTTGCGCTCCTCGGCCAAGGTGCGTGGTGACGTCCCACGCCGCGGCTCCGGTTCGGCCCGAGCGGTGACGGGGGCGGTGGCAGGGACGGCGGGGCGCTGGGCCGGAACGGTCCCGATCTCGTCCTCGGGCGGCTGTGCCGGGGGCGGGCCGCCCTCCCCCGTCAGAACGGTGCCGGGATCCTCGTGCTCCAGCAGCTGGGCCGCATCCTGCCCGAGCCTGGCCAGGACCGGCGCGGGGAGCCAGGGGCCGAGATGCCGGAACTGCGTCTCCTCACGTGTCCGGAGCGTGGCGAGCGACGGCCTGGCCTCCGGGTCCTTGGCGAGGCAGTCGCCGATCAGCGGGAGCAGGGCCTCCGGAATACCGGTGAGGTCGGGTTCCTCGTGCACCACGCGGTACATGAGGGCGTGCGGGCGCCCCTCGGCGGTGTCGAAGGGCAGACGGCCGGCGGCGGCGAAGGCGAGGACCGAGCCCAGCGAGAAGATGTCGCAGGCGGTGGTGAGCCGTTCGCCGCGTACCTGCTCGGGTGCCATGAAGCCCGGGGAGCCGACGACCACGCCGGTGGAGGTCAGACCACCGTGGGTCGGGCCGTCCAGGGCCCGGACGATCCCGAAGTCGATCACCTTGGGGCCGTCGATGGTGATCATGACGTTGGAGGGCTTCAGGTCGCGGTGGACGAGCCCGGCCGCGTGGATGTCGGCCAGCGCGTCGCAGAGACCGGATGCCAGCCCGCGTACCGAGCGCTCCGGCAGCGGCCCGTGACGGGCCACCACCTCGGCGAGGGTGGGGCCCGGGACGTACGCGGTGGCGACCCAGGGCCGCTCGGCGTGCGGGTCGGCGTCGAGCACAGCGGCCGTCCAGTCGCCGCCCACGCGTTGGGCGATGGCAACTTCCTCGGCGAACCGGAGCCGGAAGTCCGGCAGCGCCGCGAGTTCGAGCCGGATGGACTTGACCGCCACCATGCGGCTGCGCGGGGACCGGGCGAGATACACCACGCCCATCCCGCCCTCGCCGAGCCGTCCGAGCAGCCGGTAGTCCGCCACGCGTACTGGGTCGTCCGCCCGCAGGGCCCGCACAGGCACGTCCTCCTTCGCCACCATTCGCCCGCAGGCGCACAAACAACTGGTCAGGCTAGAGGAGACGGCGCACGGGCGACGGCGGTTTCACCGAACCCCTCCGGTCTCCCGGGCGGTCGACGCATCCACCGAAGGATGCGAAACGGCCACAAGTGCGAAAGCCGTAGCAGTTGCTTCAGTTGGAGTTGTAGGTGAGGATCACCACTCCGCTGGCCAGCACGGTGTGGTCGGGTACGGCGAAGCGGCGGCGCGAAGCCTGGTTCCTGCCGGTGAACAACGGGATGCCGGTACCGGAGGCGTCCGACAAGCCAGAGGCCGGGGCCAGGCTCGGCCGCTCACCATGCGACCGCGCCTGGACGTCCGGATGCGGGCAGGAGACCGGACGGTGCCGCGCAGCTTTAGAATGACGCGCGATGGTCCGGGCAACGCGAACGACCGCTCGGGCGGTCAAGTGCGAGCGACTCGTCTGCCTCACACCGAGGACCAGGTCAAGAGGTGAGAAGTCAAATCCGCAGCCAGGGATATATCCCGTGCTATGTCACCGGTGGATGTTGCAGACTCACCCCGTGGCAGACACCAGGATGTTGCAGGACGCGGTCACCGACTGGGCGACGGGCGGCCCTCCGGGGCCTGTGCGCCACCTGGCCGAAGAGCTGAGGGTGGACACCGCGGTGCTCCTTGAAGGGCTCAGCGATCTCGCGGCCGTCGAGGCGCTGGCAGTTCGGCATGGCCGGGACCTGGCCGCCGAGGGGGTGTGGGTCGTGCCCATGGGCGGGGCGATGAACGTCAGCCGCTATGCCAGGCTTCTCGGGCCTCCCGGTCTCGGTCTGCGTCTGACAGGACTTTGCGATGAGCGGGAGAAGGGCTTCTACGAGCGTGGCCTGACGCGGTCGCAGGCTGCGCTCACGGACCTTTACGTATGCAGCGCGGATCTTGAGGACGAACTTGTCCGGGCGCTCGGCGCGGCGGAAGTCGTGGACATCTTCCGCGCTGAGGGCGAGCTTCGTGCCTGGCAGTCCTTCCAGCGTCAGCCTGCGCAGCAGGGCCGGCCCCGGCAGCAGCAGGTGAGGCGCTTCCTCGGCACGAAGAAGGGCCGCAAGATCCGCTACGGCCGTCTCCTTGTCGAGGCCCTCGCACCGGACCGGACGCCGCCCCCGCTCGACGGGCTCTTCGCAAACCTGTAGAGCCTTGAACGGACCCGGCTTCGTCGCCGTCGGCGTGACGGTCGTCCTGTACCAGGTCTCCCACGGCACGATCACCTACCGGCAGCCGGCTGAAGACGCCCCCGCCCACCACGGCAAACACACCGTGTACCTCGGCAAGGCCGCGGCCCGTGCGTGGCGATCCGCCTGACCTGCACATTCGTGGAGCCTTTCGTTTCATCGACGATGCCGACCAGGACCGGATCCCCGCCCCGCTCCTCCGCCCCAGCCCTTTCCGCCGGCAGACACTGACTGGCGGATCCGGATCGCGAACTACCACAACCTCGGCATCCTGATTGCCAACGATCCAGCCATTCAGGCAGGTTGCTCAGCGAAGAACTCTGCAAGGGAGGATGCGATCGCCACTGGAGCCTGTTCGGCCATGTGGTGCCCGGAGTCGATGCCGTGGCCTCGTAGGTCCGGTGTTCACTTCTGCCAGATCTTCACCGGGTCCCCGTACAGCTCCTCAAGGTCGTCCCGGAGTGACCAGAGGATCAGTGCCGGGCACCGGATCCTCGTCCCTGTCACGCTGTCCTTCTCCTCGCGCCGCCGATCGACGGTGAGGCCGGCCCGTAGTCCTCCCGCATCGCCCGCGCCACGTCGGGGTTCCTCGTGGCCGCGCCCTACTCCTCGTAGTTCTCATGTCCCATGCTCAGTGGATCGCCGCGGTACCAGCTGTCCGGACCGGCGTTGATGACCCGCTCGGGAATCTCTGGGTGAGCGATGAAGAACCAGTGCCACCACTGCGCGGCGAACGCAGCCGTGATGCGGGACAGGTGCTCGGTGACGGGCAGACAGTCCAGCAGAGCCACCCGCGAAACCGCGTCTGGATGATCGAGCGCCAGACGCAGCGCGACACTGCCTCCGCGGTCGTGCCCCGCGAGCAAGAACCGGTCATGGCCTAGGGATCGCATCACCTCGACCACGTCACCGGCGACAGTCCGCTTGGAGTGCCCGGCGTGGTCTGCGGCAGGCGCCGGCCCGGTGGACCGGCCGTAACCCCGGAGATCGGGACAGACCACAGTGAAACCGCGCCGGACCAGGAGCAGGGCGACACGATGCCAGGTCGCCGATGTCCTGGGGTGGCCGCGCAGCAGCACCACCGGCGGCCCCTCCCTCGCCATAGCGAAGGAAATTCGATGCTTCGCCAACCTCCATCCGCCCGGTCTCAAAGCCCTCGAACAATGCCCGAACCTCCGTCCTCGTTGACAAAGAGCCACGGGGCCCATCAGCCCAAGACAACCCGCGCACGCGAACCACCGGGGCCAACATGCTGCGCCCACTGGACCCGCTGCCAACAAATGCTGAACCGACGCGCTCTTCCTTGTCCCCACGCAGATTCCATAGACACTGCCTGATCCAACGCTGCGACCGCGACCGGTCCGGTCCCGCCGCCATCATTTGCCCAGCTCTATTCGACAGCATCCGTGTCGTGGCGCTCGACGCGTGCCTGCCCCGCATGGTCCGGGGACTCCGGCGGGGCCCGTACCTCAGGGCGACCGAGGAGCCTTTTCCGGCTCCGCAGAAGGCCCGGTCGTAGATGAGCGGGTCGCCGGACAGCGGGCTGCCCGGCAGTGCTGGACGCCGACCTGCAGACCCGGGGCCGCGCAGGCGACGCACCTCGGCGTACCAGGGAGGGTGTGAGGATGCCTGCGCCCGGCGTGCGCTGCCCTGCCCTCCTGTGTGCGCCGCTGCCGGGTCCGGGCGCGGCGGACAGACTGACTACCGTTTCGCGGCCGCGCATCGCCTTCGGGTCCGGACGCGGCCGTCGGGCGTCCCGCGTCGCCCGACGAGGGACGTGCCGCGAACCGCGGTCGCGGTCCGCGGAACGAGTCGAGGAGGGGAAGACGTGCACAGACACTTACCGGATCGGCCACGCCGTGCCGTACCGTTGCTGCGCGCCGCCGTGGCAACCGGCGCGGCGTTCGCGACGGCATTCGCCGCCGCACTGCCCGCGGCCGCCGCAACGGACACACCTGCACGCACCGGGACTTCAGCCGTGTCCGCGCCCTCCCCGGGCGTCGGCGCTCATCCGGTCGCGGCCGCCGACGCGCCTGCGCCCCGGCCGGCGACCGTGCTCTTCGAGGAGGGGTTCGAGAACGCCCCGGGCGCTCCCCGCCCGCTGACCGCGTACACCGGGGCTCCGCCTCTCGCCGAGACGTACACCGCCGACCCGGCTTGGCTGACCGCCTGCAACGGCTGGCTGGTCTCAGCGGCCGACTCCCCCACCGCCCCGGCCGGAAGTGGCTGCGGGACCACTTGGCCCTCTCAGCAGGCCATGGCGTCGGCGCTGGCCGAATGGGCCGGGGCCGACCCGATCGGCAACCACGCCGTCACCGCATACACCGCGGGGGATCCGGGGGCCGGGAAGACGCAACTGGAGACGGTGCAGCCGGTGCCTGTGGCGTCGGCCGGCCGCTTCCTGACCTTCTCGGTGGACGCGGCGGCCGTCAACTGCTTCGCCGCGCATCCGCTCCTGGAGTTCTCCCTGCTCGACGGGCAGCGGGTCGTCCCGGCTTTCACCGATCCCATCGACACGTGCGCCGACGCCGGCACGGTCACCGCGAACGGCACGCACGTCGGCACCTACGCAGGCGACGACGCCGTGCTCTTCTCGGGGTCCTCGGCCGGGGTCCGCATGGTCAACGCGCAGGCCAGCGGGACCGGCAACGACGGCGCGATCGACAACCTCCGGATCATGGACGCCACCCCGCAGCTCAGTACGGCCTTCGCTCGCGACCCGGTGGGCGCGGGCGATCCGACCACGCTGACCTTCACCGTCACCAACACCACCGAGAGGGCGGCGAAGCGCGGCTGGTCCTTTACTGAGCAGATACCGGCCGGGCTCATCACCGAACCCGGCTCCGCCACCACCAACTGCTCCTCCGGCACGGTAGCCGTCGACCCCGATGGGCACGGCCTCACCGCCGGCGGGGACCTCGCCGCCGGTCAGGAGTCCTGCACCATCACGATCCGGGTGACCTCGGCCCGCAGCGGCACGTACACCCTGTGCGCCACGGCGACCACCGCCCGGCACGGCGTCGACCCGCCCGGCTGCTCCTCGGTGACGTTCGTGGCGCTGCTCATGGACGCGCACGCCCAGGCCGTGACAGCCACCCCGGCAGCGCCACTGGCCCCTTCGGATGTCGCCTGCACCGAGGACCCGGCCACCGACAGCGCCCAGCTCGGCAGCACCCATGTCGGCTCCTCCATCGCCTCGTTCACCTCCGCCACGACCCACGCGGCGGGCACCGCAGGCTCCGGTAGTGCCCGTACGGCCACGTCCACCGCCACCGTGAACGGACTACATCTCCTCGGTGGCGCGATCAGCGCGGACAAGGCAACCGCCACGGCCACCGCTACCGCACCCACGGCTCTGGACACGGTCTCCGCCACCGGCACGACCACCTTCACCGGGGCTCGCGTGGGCAACACCACGGTCGCCGCCCACCCGGCACCGAACACCATCATCAGCCTCCCGCAGCGCGGCACGGTCACTCTCAACGAGCAGCGGGTCTACGGCGACGGACGCGGTCTCGTCGTCAACGCCCTGCACGTCCGGCTGTCCGACGGCACAGACATCATCGTCGGCGGCACCCGCGCCTCCCTCGCCCGGACCCCGGCCGAGGACCCCGAGAAGAGCACGGCGTCGTCGCCTGCGTAGGTGCCGACGTGCGTGCCGTTCGCGGTGACCGTGCCGGCGTCGGCGCACGTGTCGATGGGATCGGTGAAAGC
>NZ_RDBL01000026.1:4029-6765 GCF_008042035.1 Streptomyces sp. col6 | reverse complement strand
ATGTGTTCCCCGATTACGGGAAAACATTCACGGAGAGTTTGATCCTGGCTCAGGACGAACGCTGGCGGCGTGCTTAACACATGCAAGTCGAACGATGAAGCCCTTCGGGGTGGATTAGTGGCGAACGGGTGAGTAACACGTGGGCAATCTGCCCTTCACTCTGGGACAAGCCCTGGAAACGGGGTCTAATACCGGATAATACTTTCCTCCTCCTGGAGGAAGGTTGAAAGCTCCGGCGGTGAAGGATGAGCCCGCGGCCTATCAGCTAGTTGGTGGGGTAATGGCCTACCAAGGCGACGACGGGTAGCCGGCCTGAGAGGGCGACCGGCCACACTGGGACTGAGACACGGCCCAGACTCCTACGGGAGGCAGCAGTGGGGAATATTGCACAATGGGCGAAAGCCTGATGCAGCGACGCCGCGTGAGGGATGACGGCCTTCGGGTTGTAAACCTCTTTCAGCAGGGAAGAAGCGAAAGTGACGGTACCTGCAGAAGAAGCGCCGGCTAACTACGTGCCAGCAGCCGCGGTAATACGTAGGGCGCAAGCGTTGTCCGGAATTATTGGGCGTAAAGAGCTCGTAGGCGGCTTGTCACGTCGGTTGTGAAAGCCCGGGGCTTAACCCCGGGTCTGCAGTCGATACGGGCAGGCTAGAGTGTGGTAGGGGAGATCGGAATTCCTGGTGTAGCGGTGAAATGCGCAGATATCAGGAGGAACACCGGTGGCGAAGGCGGATCTCTGGGCCATTACTGACGCTGAGGAGCGAAAGCGTGGGGAGCGAACAGGATTAGATACCCTGGTAGTCCACGCCGTAAACGTTGGGAACTAGGTGTTGGCGACATTCCACGTCGTCGGTGCCGCAGCTAACGCATTAAGTTCCCCGCCTGGGGAGTACGGCCGCAAGGCTAAAACTCAAAGGAATTGACGGGGGCCCGCACAAGCAGCGGAGCATGTGGCTTAATTCGACGCAACGCGAAGAACCTTACCAAGGCTTGACATACACCGGAAAGCATCAGAGATGGTGCCCCCCTTGTGGTCGGTGTACAGGTGGTGCATGGCGCGATGCCGTGAGGCGGAGCGAATCTCAAAAAGCCGGTCTCAGTTCGGATTGGGGTCTGCAACTCGACCCCATGAAGTCGGAGTTGCTAGTAATCGCAGATCAGCATTGCTGCGGTGAATACGTTCCCGGGCCTTGTACACACCGCCCGTCACGTCACGAAAGTCGGTAACACCCGAAGCCGGTGGCCCAACCCCTTGTGGGAGGGAGCTGTCGAAGGTGGGACTGGCGATTGGGACGAAGTCGTAACAAGGTAGCCGTACCGGAAGGTGCGGCTGGATCACCTCCTTTCTAAGGAGCATCTAGACCCTGTCAAAGGGGTCCAGAGCCACTACGTCGGCAAATGTTCGACGGTGGTCAGCTCATGGGTGGAACGTTGACTACTCGGCACGGCGAGTTGTTTGGTCACTAGTACTGCTTCGGCGTGGAACGTGTAGGAACAACTGGTCGGGTCGGGCACGCTGTTGGGTATCTGAAGGTACGGGCTCGTTTGAGTCTGTCCTTCGGTTGCCGGCCCCAGTGCAGCATYGCTTCTGCGGTGTGTGATGGGTGGCTGGTCGTTGTTTGAGAACTGCACAGTGGACGCGAGCATCTGTGGCCAAGTTTTTAAGGGCGCACGGTGGATGCCTTGGCACCAGGAACCGATGAAGGACGTGGGAGGCCACGATAGTCCCCGGGGAGTCGTCAACCAGACTTTGATCCGGGGGTTTCCGAATGGGGAAACCCGGCAGTCGTCATGGGCTGTCACCCGCTGCTGAACACATAGGCAGTGTGGAGGGAACGAGGGGAAGTGAAACATCTCAGTACCCTCAGGAAGAGAAAACAACCGTGATTCCGGGAGGCGATGCCGTGAGGCGGAGCGAATCTCAAAAAGCCGGTCTCAGTTCGGATTGGGGTCTGCAACTCGACCCCATGAAGTCGGAGTTGCTAGTAATCGCAGATCAGCATTGCTGCGGTGAATACGTTCCCGGGCCTTGTACACACCGCCCGTCACGTCACGAAAGTCGGTAACACCCGAAGCCGGTGGCCCAACCCCTTGTGGGAGGGAGCTGTCGAAGGTGGGACTGGCGATTGGGACGAAGTCGTAACAAGGTAGCCGTACCGGAAGGTGCGGCTGGATCACCTCCTTTCTAAGGAGCACTTCTTACCGAGCCTTTGCTTGGTCAGAGGCCAGAACACCGGCGAATGTCCGGTGCTGGTAGCTCATGGGTGGAACGTTGACTACTCGGCACAGCACATGAGTCTTCACTAGTACTGCTTCGGCGTGGAACGTGTAGGTGAATGGGCTGGGTCGGGCACGCTGTTGGGTATCTGAAGGTACGGGCTCGTTTGAGTCTGTCCTTCGGTTGCCGGCCCCAGTGCACTCACCTGGTAAGGGTGGGGTGATGGGTGGCTGGTCGTTGTTTGAGAACTGCACAGTGGACGCGAGCATCTGTGGCCAAGTTTTTAAGGGCGCACGGTGGATGCCTTGGCACCAGGAACCGATGAAGGACGTGGGAGGCCACGATAGTCCCCGGGGAGTCGTCAACCAGACTTTGATCCGGGGGTTTCCGAATGGGGAAACCCGGCAGTCGTCATGGGCTGTCACCCGCTGCTGAACACATAGGCAGTGTGGAGGGAACGAGGGGAAGTGAAACATCTCAGTACCCTCAGGAAGAGAAAACAACCGTGATTCCGGGAG
>NZ_RDBL01000026.1:2252-3929 GCF_008042035.1 Streptomyces sp. col6 | reverse complement strand
GTGATGGGTGGCTGGTCGTTGTTTGAGAACTGCACAGTGGACGCGAGCATCTGTGGCCAAGTTTTTAAGGGCGCACGGTGGATGCCTTGGCACCAGGAACCGATGAAGGACGTGGGAGGCCACGATAGTCCCCGGGGAGTCGTCAACCAGACTTTGATCCGGGGGTTTCCGAATGGGGAAACCCGGCAGTCGTCATGGGCTGTCACCCGCTGCTGAACACATAGGCAGTGTGGAGGGAACGAGGGGAAGTGAAACATCTCAGTACCCTCAGGAAGAGAAAACAACCGTGATTCCGGGAGTAGTGGCGAGCGAAACTGGATCAGGCCAAACCGTATACGTGTGATACCCGGCAGGGGTTGCGTATGCGGGGTTGTGGGATCTCTCTTTCACAGTCTGCCGGCTGTGAGACGAGTCAGAAACCGTTGATGTAGGCGAAGGACATGCGAAAGGTCCGGCGTAGAGGGTAAGACCCCCGTAGCTGAAACATCAGCGGCTTGTTTGAGAGACACCCAAGTAGCACGGGGCCCGAGAAATCCCGTGTGAATCTGGCGGGACCACCCGTTAAGCCTAAATATTCCCTGGTGACCGATAGCGGATAGTACCGTGAGGGAATGGTGAAAAGTACCGCGGGAGCGGAGTGAAATAGTACCTGAAACCGTGTGCCTACAAGCCGTGGGAGCGTCGCATGCAAGCTTGCTTGCATGTCGTGACTGCGTGCCTTTTGAAGAATGAGCCTGCGAGTTTGCGGTGTGTTGCGAGGTTAACCCGTGTGGGGAAGCCGTAGCGAAAGCGAGTCCGAACAGGGCGATTCAGTAGCGCGCTCAAGACCCGAAGCGGAGTGATCTAGCCATGGGCAGGTTGAAGCGGAGGTAAGACTTCGTGGAGGACCGAACCCACCAGGGTTGAAAACCTGGGGGATGACCTGTGGTTAGGGGTGAAAGGCCAATCAAACTCCGTGATAGCTGGTTCTCCCCGAAATGCATTTAGGTGCAGCGTCGTGTGTTTCTTGCCGGAGGTAGAGCACTGGATAGGCGATGGGCCCTACCGGGTTACTGACCTTAGCCAAACTCCGAATGCCGGTAAGTGAGAGCGCGGCAGTGAGACTGTGGGGGATAAGCTCCATGGTCGAGAGGGAAACAGCCCAGAGCATCGACTAAGGCCCCTAAGCGTACGCTAAGTGGGAAAGGATGTGGAGTCGCAGAGACAACCAGGAGGTTGGCTTAGAAGCAGCCACCCTTGAAAGAGTGCGTAATAGCTCACTGGTCAAGTGATTCCGCGCCGACAATGTAGCGGGGCTCAAGCGTACCGCCGAAGTCGTGTCATTCAACCGGTTGATATTCCGGTACCCGCTTTGAAACGCCCAATACTGAATCAGGCGATGCTAAGTCCGTGAAGCCGGCCCGATCTCTTCGGAGTTGAGGGTAGTGGTGGAGCCGARGAACCAYYSTMGTAGTAGGTAAGCGATGGGGTGACGCAGGAAGGTAGTCCAACCCGGGCGGTGGTTGTCCCGGGGTAAGGGTGTAGGCCGTGTGGTAGGTAAATCCGTCACACATATGAGGCTGAGACCTGATGCCGAGCCGATTGTGGTGAAGTGGATGATCCTATGCTGTCGAGAAAAGCCTCTAGCGAGTTTCATGGCGGCCCGTACCCTAAACCGACTCAGGTGGTCAGGTAGAG
>NZ_RDBL01000026.1:0-2152 GCF_008042035.1 Streptomyces sp. col6 | reverse complement strand
GATAGGCGATGGGCCCTACCGGGTTACTGACCTTAGCCAAACTCCGAATGCCGGTAAGTGAGAGCGCGGCAGTGAGACTGTGGGGGATAAGCTCCATGGTCGAGAGGGAAACAGCCCAGAGCATCGACTAAGGCCCCTAAGCGTACGCTAAGTGGGAAAGGATGTGGAGTCGCAGAGACAACCAGGAGGTTGGCTTAGAAGCAGCCACCCTTGAAAGAGTGCGTAATAGCTCACTGGTCAAGTGATTCCGCGCCGACAATGTAGCGGGGCTCAAGCGTACCGCCGAAGTCGTGTCATTCACACAATAGGGCCAACGCCTGTGTGGATGGGTAGGGGAGCGTCGTGTGCCGGGTGAAGCAGCCGCGGAAGCGAGTTGTGGACGGTTCACGAGTGAGAATGCAGGCATGAGTAGCGATACACACGTGAGAAACGTGTGCGCCGATTGACTAAGGGTTCCTGGGTCAAGCTGATCTGCCCAGGGTAAGTCGGGACCTAAGGCGAGGCCGACAGGCGTAGTCGATGGACAACCGGTTGATATTCCGGTACCCGCTTTGAAACGCCCAATACTGAGCCCATTAATGCTAAGTCCGTGAAGCCGGCCCGATCTCTTCGGAGTTGAGGGTAGTGGTGGAGCCGARGAACCAGGGGTGACGCAGGAAGGTAGTCCAACCCGGGCGGTGGTTGTCCCGGGGTAAGGGTGTAGGCCGTGTGGTAGGTAAATCCGTCACACATATGAGGCTGAGACCTGATGCCGAGCCGATTGTGGTGAAGTGGATGATCCTATGCTGTCGAGAAAAGCCTCTAGCGAGTTTCATGGCGGCCCGTACCCTAAACCGACTCAGGTGGTCAGGTAGAGAATACCGAGGCGTTCGGGTGAACTATGGTTAAGGAACTCGGCAAAATGCCCCCGTAACTTCGGGAGAAGGGGGGCCATCACTGGTGARGGAACTTGCTTCCTGAGCTGGGGGTGGCCGCAGAGACCAGCGAGAAGCGACTGTTTACTAAAAACACAGGTCCGTGCGAAGCCGTAAGGCGATGTATACGGACTGACGCCTGCCCGGTGCTGGAACGTTAAGGGGACCGGTTAGCTGCCTTTCGGGGTGGCGAAGCTGAGAACTTAAGCGCCAGTAAACGGCGGTGGTAACTATAACCATCCTAAGGTAGCGAAATTCCTTGTCGGGTAAGTTCCGACCTGCACGAATGGCGTAACGACTTCTCGACTGTCTCAACCATAGGCCCGGTGAAATTGCACTACGAGTAAAGATGCTCGTTTCGCGCAGCAGGACGGAAAGACCCCGGGACCTTTACTATAGTTTGATATTGGTGTTCGGTTCGGCTTGTGTAGGATAGGTGGGAGACTTTGAAGCGGCCACGCCAGTGGTTGTGGAGTCGTCGTTGAAATACCACTCTGGTCGTGCTGGATGTCTAACCTGGGTCCGTGATCCGGATCAGGGACAGTGTCTGATGGGTAGTTTAACTGGGGCGGTTGCCTCCTAAAGAGTAACGGAGGCGCCCAAAGGTTCCCTCAGCCTGGTTGGCAATCAGGTGTTGAGTGTAAGTGCACAAGGGAGCTTGACTGTGAGACCGACGGGTCGAGCAGGGACGAAAGTCGGGACTAGTGATCCGGCAGTGGCTTGTGGAAGCGCTGTCGCTCAACGGATAAAAGGTACCCCGGGGATAACAGGCTGATCTTCCCCAAGAGTCCATATCGACGGGATGGTTTGGCACCTCGATGTCGGCTCGTCGCATCCTGGGGCTGGAGTCGGTCCCAAGGGTTGGGCTGTTCGCCCATTAAAGCGGTACGCGAGCTGGGTTTAGAACGTCGTGAGACAGTTCGGTCCCTATCCGCTGTGCGCGTAGGAATATTGAGAAGGGCTGTCCCTAGTACGAGAGGACCGGGACGGACGAACCTCTGGTGTGCCAGTTGTTCTGCCAAGGGCATGGCTGGTTGGCTACGTTCGGAAAGGATAACCGCTGAAAGCATCTAAGCGGGAAGCCTGCTTCGAGATGAGTATTCCCACCCTCTTGAAGGGTTAAGGCTCCCAGTAGACGACTGGGTTGATAGGCCAGATGTGGAAGCCCGGTAACGGGTGGAGCTGACTGGTACTAATAGGCCGAGGGCTTGTCCTCAGTTGCTCGCGTCCACTGTGTT
>NZ_RDBL01000025.1:49975-78961 GCF_008042035.1 Streptomyces sp. col6 | reverse complement strand
GACGACAACATCCTCGTCGAGTACGGACCCATGACGCTCGACCTGGGCCTGCGGATGCGCGTCCACGCCCTCGCCGAGCACGTGCGGGCCCTCGCCCCGCGCGGGCTGGTCGACGCCACTCCGGGCGTGCGCTCACTGCATCTGCACACCGATCCGGACGTGCTGCCGCTGCGCACCCTGCTCGGTCTGCTCCGGGAGGCCGAGGACGAGATAGCGGGCGTCGAAGACGGTACGGCGTACGTCCTCGACGCTGTCCAGGCCGTTGATACGGCGGATGAACTCGATGTTGGACGGGTTCCAGGGCGCGTCGCCGCGCACCGACGCGGCGTAGCGGTCGATGGCCTCGTCGACGGTGGGGTCGTCCCACGACAGGGGCAGGTGAACGTCCCGGCTCGGGACGGTCAGCTCGGCGGTGGCCGGCAACTGCTCCTCGGCCTCCCGGAGCAGACCGAGCAGGGTGCGCAGCGGCAGCACGTCCGGATCGGTGTGCAGATGCAGTGAGCGCACGCCCGGAGTGGCGTCGACCAGCCCGCGCGGGGCGAGGGCCCGCACGTGCTCGGCGAGGGCGTGGACGCGCATCCGCAGGCCCAGGTCGAGCGTCATGGGTCCGTACTCGACGAGGATGTTGTCGTCGGCGCCCCGCCGGTACGTGACCTCCGGGGCGGTGTCGGTGGCCGGGCGCCGGCCGAGCACGCCGTCGTCGCCGTCCGGGCCGCCGGGGGCCGGCAGCGTGAGCAGCGCGGGGGTCCGGCGCAGGGCGTCGGCGGTCTGCTCGGTGACGGGGACGAACTGGACGGTGTCGCCGGGGCGCAGCTGCCCGGTCTTCCAGCGCTCGCCGCGCACGACGGTGACCGGGCAGGCGAAACCTCCCAGGCTCGGCCCGTCGGGGCCGAGGATCGCCGGGGTGTCGCCGGTGAGGTTGACCGCGCCGACGGAGTACGCGGTGTCGTGCACGTTGGACGGATGCAGCCCCGCCTCCCCGCCGTCCGGCCGTGCCCACTCGGGACGGGGCCCGACGAGACGCACACCGGTGCGCGCCGACTGCGCGGAGACCTTCCAGTGCGTCCCGTAGACCGTCTCGATGCCGGCACGGGTGAGGAAGTCCGGTGCGGCGTGCGGCCCTTCGCTCACCGCGATACGCCAGTGGGCGGTGAAGTGCGGACGTGCGCCCGCCGCCACGGGGGCCGGAGCCGGGGCGTCCGGCGCGGGGCGGGCGGGCCGCAGCACGTCACCGGTGCGCAGGGCACGGCCCGCGTGGCCGCCGAAGGCCCCGAGGGCGAAGGTGGCCGCGCTGCCCAGGTAGGCGGGGACATCGAGACCGCCCCGGACCAGGACGTAGGTGCGCATCCCGGGGCCCTGGGCGGTACCGACGTCCAGCAGCTGGCCGGCGGCGAGATCGAGCGGTTCCCACATGGCTGCGGGGCGCCCGTCGACGGTGACCGTGGCCGGGGCGCCGGTGACGCAGACGACGGCCGGCGCGGAGCAGCGCAGCGCGGGCCCCTCCAGCGTGCACTCCAGACCGGGTACGCCCTCCGGGTTGCCGACGGCGGTGTTGCCGAGACGGAACGAGAGGTCGTCCATCGGGCCGCCCGGCGGGATGCCCACCTCCCAGTAGCCGGTGCGCCCCGGCCAGTCCTGCACCGTGGTCTGGGCACCTCCGCGTTCCACGTCGATGCGCGGCCGGGGATCGCGCAGTCCGGCCAGGGTGGCCGTGGTGTGCCGGGCGTCGAGCACCACCGGCTCGCGGCAGGCGGCGCGCAGCAGCCCGAGGTTGGTCTCCACCCCGTCCACCACGGTCCCGTCCAGGGCCTCGGCCAGCCGGGCGAACGCCTCCGCCCGGGTGTCACCGGTCGCGACGACCTTGGCGAGCATCGGGTCGTACGCGGAGGAGACGTGCTGCCCGGTCTCCGCCCAGCCGTCCACCCGCACGCCGGCGGGGAAGGCGACCCGGGTCAGCAGGCCGGAGCTGGGCCGGTGGTCCCGGGCCGGGTCCTCCGCGTAGATCCGCGCCTCGACCGCGTGCCCCCGGGCGGGCGGTTCCTCCAGGAAGCCGCTCTCGCCGCGCGCCAGCCGCAGCATCCAGGCGACCAGGTCGATGCCGTGGGTCTCCTCCGTCACCGGATGCTCCACCTGGAGGCGGGTGTTGACCTCCAGGAAGTACGCCTCCTCGCGCACCGGGTCGTACACGAACTCGACCGTGCCCGCCGAGCGGTAGTCCACCGAGGCGCACAACTCCCGGGCCGCGGTGTGGAGTCCGGCGCGCACGTGTGGGGGAAGGTGCGGCGCCGGGGCCTCCTCCAGCACCTTCTGGTTGCGGCGCTGGAGGGAGCAGTCGCGGTCGCCGAGCACCATGACGGAGCCGGCGCCGTCGCCGAAGACCTGCACCTCGATGTGGCGGGCGCGCTCCACGTACCGCTCCAGGAAGACGCCGCCGTCGGCGAAGCTGCCCCGGGCCAGGCGCGACACCCTGGCGAAGGCGTCCCGCAGCTCCCGGGGCCCGGCGCACGCCTGCATGCCGATGCCGCCTCCGCCGCCGGTCGCCTTGAGCATCACCGGGTAGCCGGTCCGCTCCGCCGCGCGCACTGCCGCCTCCTCGTCGGCGAGGAGCCCGCTGCCGGGCAGCAGGGGCACGCCCGCCGCGAGCGCCGCGTCCCGTGCCGTGTGCTTGGCGCCGAAGACCTCCAGTTGGGCGGGCGTGGGGCCGACGAACGCGAGGCCCGCCTTCTCCACGGCGGCGGCGAACGCCGTGTTCTCGGACAGGAATCCGTAGCCGGGGTGGATCGCGCCGGCCCCGGTGGCGAGCGCCGCCTCCAGGACCGCGTCGGCGCGCAGGTAGCTCTCGGCGGCGGGGGCGGGGCCGAGGCGCACGGCCTCGTCGGCCATGCGGACGTGCGGGGCGGTCCGGTCGGCGTCGGAGTACACGGCCACCGTGCGCAGGCCGAGGGCCTCGGCGCTGCGGATGACACGGCAGGCGATCTCTCCGCGGTTGGCGATGAGCAGGGTGTCGAACATGACGGCAACTCCTCGGTACGGGGCCGGGGTTCAGGCGAGGGGCGGCTGGGCGGGCAGCACGTGGTCGCCGACGCCGTCGGTGCTCAGGCAGAGCGAGCAGACCAGCGCGTCGTGGGTGGCGCAGGCGGCGAGGTCGGGGCGTTCGTACGACTGGTGGCAGACGTGGCAGTCGAGGGTCACCGCGCTCGGGTTGCCGTCCGCGTCGAGCATCGGCTCGTCCAGGCCGTCGTCGGTGCGGCGCAGGTAGTACCGGCCCCTGGTGACGACCGCGACCATCGGGGTCAGGACGAAGGCGATGACGGCGGCGGCGACGGGGGAGTACGGCTGGAGGGTGTCACCCAGGGCGTGGAAGTACATCGCGATCGACAGCCCGGACGCGGCGGTGAACGCGACGACGCCGACGGGGTTGACCGCGTACAGCATGCCGCGCCGGAACTCCGGACGGAGCGGCGAGATCCGCAGCAGGTACTTGTTGACGCCGATGTCGGTGGCGACGGTGACGATCCAGGCGATGGCGCAGTTGGAGTAGAAGCCGAGGATGTCGTTGAGGAAGCTGAACATGTCGGCCTCCATCAGCGCGAGCGCGAAGCCGAGGTTGACCAGGACGAAGACCAGCCGGCCGGGGTAGTGCTTCGTGACCCGGGTGAAGGAGTTGGTCCACGCGAGCGAGCCGGAGTACGCGTTGGTCACGTTGATCTTGATCTGGCTGATGACCACCAGGACCACGGCCAGCGGCACGACCAGCCAGGACGGCAGCATCGCGTCGAAGGCGCCCCGGAACTGCCGGATCGGCTCGGGCGCGGCGGCCGGTCCGACCTCGGCGATCACATACACCGCGAGGAACACACCGATGGCCTGCTTGAGCGCGCCCAGCACCACCCACCCGGGACCGGCCATGACCACGGCGGTCCACCAGGTGCGCCGGTTGGCGTCGGTCTTCGGCGGCATGAAGCGCAGGTAGTCGATCTGCTCACCGATCTGCGCGATGAGGGAGAGGCAGACACCGGCGCCCAGCAGCACGGACGCGGTGTCGAGGCCGCCCTTGCCGTCGGTTCCGGCGTACGACAGGAACCGGTCGACCGTGCCGGGGTCGGTGGCGACCAGATAGACCAGCGGGCCGACCATGAGCAGCAGCCAGATCGGGGTCGTCCACACCTGGAGCTTGCTGAGCGCCGACATCCCGTAGATCACCAGCGGGATGACCATCAGCGTCGAGACCAGATAGCCCAGCCAGAGCGGAAGTCCGAGGCCGAGTTCGAGGCCCTGGGCCATGATCGAGCCTTCGAGCGCGAAGAAGATGAAGGTGAAGCTGGCGAAGATGACGCTGGTCAGGACCGAGCCGTAGTACCCGAAGCCGGAGCCGCGGGTGATCAGGTCGAGGTCCAGGTTGTACCGGGCGCCGTAGTACGCCAGCGGGAAACCGGTGGTGAAGATGACGACGGCGGCCACCGCGATCGCGACCAGCGCGTTCCCGGTGCCGTGGGCGAGGCCGATGCCGGCGCCGATGGAGAAGTCGGCCATGTAGGCGATTCCGCCGAGGGCGGTGGTGGCCACGACCGCGGGGGTCCAGCGGCGGTAACTGCGGGGGGCGAAGCGGAGGGTGTAGTCCTCCAGGGTCTCGCTCGTCGCCCGGCTGCTGGGCGTGTTCGGTGGGGTGGAGGTCGTGCGTGACTCGGTCGTACTCATGGGCAAGCCCTTCGGGGAGCGGTGGGCGGAGGGAAGGCCGTGCTGAGGACGGGCGGGGCGGGCGGCAGCCGCCGCGGGATTCAGAGGCGGTCGGCGTGCAGGGCCATCTGCGTCATGGCGCGCTGGGCCCGTTCGAGTACGACGGCCATGGAGTCGCCGACATGGGCGTGCAGGGCGCGGTGGCCGTCGTCGAGGCGTCCGTCACGGACGGCCTCCATGATCTCGATGTGCTCGGTGATGGTCGTCTCCACCCGGTCCCGGGTGAGGAAGTCGTACATCCGCACCCGGCGGATGCGTTCGCTGACGGCCACGAGGGCGTCCGTCAGGGCGGGGTTCCCGGAGGCGCGGGACAGCTCCGCGTGGAAGCGCTCGTCCTGGACGACGAAGCGGGGGTCGGGGTCCGGGGGCCGGTCGCGCATGGCGTACCAGCGTTCCAACTCGGCCTTCAGCAGCGTCGGTTCATGCCGGACGGAGGGGGCATCGATGGCGCGGGCGATGCCTCGCAGCTCCAGGGTGACCCGCAGTTCGTACAGGTCGCGCAGCTGGGTGAGGTTGGGGATCGTGACGAAGAAGCCGCCGTCGCCGCGTTCGATCAGACCGTCCGCGAGGAGACGCGCCAGGGCCTCGCGCACCGGGGTCCGTGACACGCCGAACCGTGCGGCGAGCCGCATCTCGGCCAGCCGCTCGCGCGGCCCGAACTCACCGTCGAGCACGGCCGCGCGCAGCTGCCCGTAGACCAGCTCGCGCAGCGGGGGCGCGGGTGCCGTGCCGGTGTCCCGCTCGGTGTCCGGAGGCGTATACAGCGTCGAATCCATGAGCGGAGACGCTAGGAACCGGTTGTTTCACCGAAGGCCACGACGGCGTGAACGACGCGTTTCGGTCAACTCACCTGGGTCGCAGCGGACATGGCGAAGGACGCCCTGCGCCGAGCGGAAGCGCGGGGCGTCCTAGCCGTGGCCGACCTGATGTGCGCCCGGTGGTCAGCCCGTGGCGCAGGACACCGTCGGCCAGGTCCAGGTGCCGTTGCTCTGGATGGTCACGCCCCAGTTGTTGCCGCTGCCGTTGGGCTTCGCGGTCAGGACCTGGGCGCTGGGGTAGGAGGCGCTGATGTTCCAGGTGGTGAGGACCTTCTCGGGTGCGGGGAGGCGCAGGGTGACGGTCCAGTCGGCGCCGCCGGTGACGGAGACGTTGAGGTTGTAGCGGTCGCCCCACCGCTGACCGGCGGACAGGGCCGCCGTGCAGCCGCCGGTGTTCCCGCCCCCGCCGTTTCCGCCGTCGGGCGCGACGGCCCGCCCGGTCTGCGGCGAGATCATGCCCGAGCAGAGGCCGCGGGAGGCGAGCGACTGGGCGATGCGGGGGATGGCGGCCAGGGTATTGGCCGGCCACTCGTGCATCAGGATGACCTGCCCGTCGGAGAGCCGTGACACCGCCTGGACGATCGCGTCGGTGCTCGCCCCGTTCCAGTCCTGCGAGTCGACGTCCCAGATCACCTCCGTGAGGCCGTACGCGGCCTCGACCGCCTTGAGGGTCGCGTTGGTCTCCCCGTACGGCGGCCGGAACAGCTTGGGAGTCCCGCCGCCGGCCGCCGCGACGGCCTGCTGGGTGCGGGAGATCTCCGAGTCCATCTGGTCCCGGCTCTGCTGGGTGAGGTGAGGGTGGGTGTAACTGTGGTTGCCGACCCACATGCCCGCGTCGACCTGGGCCTTCACCTGGGCCGGGTACGAGGCGGCGAACTGGCCCTCGTTGAACATCGTGGCCCGCAGACCGTTCTGCTTCAGGGCGTTGAGCAGGGCGGGGGTGTGGTCGTTGGACGGGCCGTCGTCGAAGGTCAGACCCACATAGCCGGTGCAGGTGGCGGCCTGTGCCGGGGCGGCGGCGGTGGCCGTCAGACCCAGGGAGCTCGCCGCGGTGATCGCGAGACCGGCGGCCAGGGCGGCGGGGCGGCGCTGGGGACGCAGACGCATGGAGGGTCCTCCCGGTGAGGGGTGATCCGGCCGCAACGGGGGCGCGGCCAGTCCTGCCCCGGAGTTTTTGGTGGCCCTCCTGTGCTGTCAATGGTTTCGGCATATCTTTCGAAAGCATCGGTGGCATGGTGTGCGGCCCGGGTGGGATCACACTGCAGCTCAGGGGAGTTCTCTGGGGGCTGACGGGGTGTCGATCTCGTGGGGCGGGCCTGCTGTTACGTGCGGACGGATAGGTTGCAGTCGAAACTTTCGGGATCCCGGGCAGGCCGGCCGGGCCCCGGGGCGACTGCGTATTGACAGTGGGCAGTCAAGTTCGTTCTTATGGGTGGGAGCGCTCCCATTCATGAACGTCCCCATGGTTCCCCACCCGAGGAGGCGCACATGCCCATTCCCGTCCCGCGACTGGCGCGCAGAGCCTGGACCGCCGCCGGCGCCGTATGCGCGCTCGCTCTCTCGCTGCTCGTCGCCGTGCCCGCCAGCGGTTCGGCCGCCGCGTCCGGATGCCAGGTCGACTACACCGTCAACGAGTGGACCGGCGGCTACACCGCCGAACTGCGGGTCACCAACGCGGGCCCGGCCCTCAGCGACTGGCGGGTGACCTGGACGTACGAAGGCGACCAGCACGTCACCTCGGCGTGGAACGCGGCCGTCACCCAGACCGGCCACACCGTGACCGCCGTCAACACGGCCTGGAACGGGGCTCTGGCGACCGGCGGCACGGTCGGCTTCGGGGTCCAGGGGACCTCCGGGGCGGGCGGCCCGGTACCCACCGGCTTCGCCCTCAACGGGGTCTCCTGCGGCGGTGACACCACCACGCCCCCGACCACACCGCCTCCCACGACGCCGCCGACCACCCCGCCGTCCGCGGAGTGCGGTGGCGCCGTCGTCTGCGACGACTTCGAGAACCAGGCCGGCTCCGTGCCCGCCGGGGACTGGAAGTTCACCGCGCCCGACTGCCAGGGCACGGGCACGGCCGCCGTCGATACGGACATCGCGCACAGCGGCACGCGGTCGCTGCGGCTGGACGGGAAGGCCGGGTACTGCAACCACGCCTTCGTGGCCTCCACCGCCGACCTCTCGTCGGTCGGGCCGGTGCTGTACGTACGGATGTGGGTGCGGCACACCACGGCGCTCCCGGCGGCGCACGTCGCCTTCGTGTCCATGCCCGACAGCTCCCAGGGCGGCAAGGCGCTCCGGATCGGCGGGCAGAACGGCGCCCTGCAATGGAACCGGGAGAGCGACGACGCGACGCTCCCGGCGCAGAGTCCGACCGGGGTGGGGCTGAGCAGGCCGCTGCCCACGGGCACGTGGCAGTGCCTGCGGTTCGCGGTCGACACCTCGGCCCCGGGGCTCGACACGTGGCTCGACGACGAGCAGGTGCCGGGGTTGCACGCCGACGGTGTGCCGACGCGGGACATCGACGACCAGTGGCTGTCCCGGACCACGCCGCCGAGGCCCACCGCGCTCCGGCTGGGCTGGGAGAGCTACGGCACCGGCGACGACACCCTGTGGTTCGACGACGTGGCCGTCGGCTCCTCGCCGGTCGGCTGCTGACGGGCTGCGGCCCGTCGAATGGCCCGTGAGTTCACTCCGCGCCCAGGTGGTCGCCCGGGGTGCCGACCTCCGCGGCGGCCGCCAGGACGTGGGGGACGGCCTTGTCGGCGAGCCGGGGATCGGCCGTGACCACGTTGATCGCGGCCCGGACCGGCCAGCCGGGCAGGGGGGCCGCGATGCCGTGGGCGCCGACGTTGACCTCGCTGTGCGTGATGACGTAGCCGGCCTCGCGGACCTCCCGCACCCGGTCCGGCTCGGCGGCGCGCGGGGGGCCGGAGGCCAGGGCGGCCAGGCCTCCGGCGCCCCGGTCCAGCGGGTCGCGGCTGCCCTTGCGGTACCAGAACAGAGGGCCGTCGGTCGGCGGCTCGGCCACCACCGTGGTGACGGCCGCTGTGCCGACGGCCTCCACCAGGCTGGCGGTGGCGTCCAGTCGGCGGGCGAGGCGGTGCAGGACGGGCTCCGCGACGGTCCGCAGGCTGGGCCCGGTGCCGCCGAGCAGCCCCGGCACGGCAGGGCCCACCGTGTAGCGGCCGTCGTCGTCGCGCGCGGCGAACCCGGTCCGGTGGAGGGAGACCAGCAGGCGGTGCGCGATGGAGCGGTGGAACCCCGTCGCCGCCGCCACCTGACTTGTGGTCAGTCCGCCGGTGTGGCGGCCGAGTTCGACCAGAAGGGCCAGACCGCGCTCCAGGGTCTGCGAGCCACCGCTCTCGGAGTCGTCTCTGGGCGTCATTCCACCTCTTCGGGGATCGGCCGGATCGTGGGGAGGATCCTGCCACGGACCTCGCCCAGGCCGATGCGTCCCCGGGCGCCGGGTGCCGAGTAGCGCAGGACCACCTCGTCGCCGTCCCGGAGGAACGTGCGCTCCTCGCCGCCGGCCGTCCAGGTCTCCTTGCCGCCCCAGGACAGTTCCAGGAACGAGCCGCGCTGGTCCTTCTCCGGTCCCGAGATGGTGCCCGACGCGTAGAAGTCGCCGACCCGCAGCGAGGCGCCGTTGACCGTCAGGTGGGCCAGCATCTGCGCGGGCGACCAGTACATGGACGCGTACGGCGGGCGCGCCACCACGGTGCCGTTGACCTCGACCTCCACGTCGATGTCGTAGCCCGACGGGCCCTCCTCCCGCAGGTAGGGGAGTACGGCCGGGTCCTGGCCGGGCAGTTCGGTGCGGGCGTGCTCCAGTGCGGCGAGCGGGGTGACCCAGGCGCTGATGGTGGTGGCGAAGGACTTGCCGAGGTTGGGGCCCAGCGGGACGTACTCCCAGGCCTGGATGTCGCGCGAGGACCAGTCGTTGACGCCGGTCACACCGAAGACGGTCTCGGTGAACTCCGAGGTCGCCACCCGCTGCCCGAGCGGGACCGTACGGCCCACGACGAAGCCGAGCTCGGCCTCGATGTCCAGGCGCAGGGACGGGCCGAAGACGGGCGCGGGGTCGGTGGGTGCCTTGCGCTGGCCCGCGGGCCGGTGCACCGGGGTGCCGGAGACGACGATCGAGCCCGCGCGCCCGTGGTAGGCGACCGGCAGATGGCGCCAGTTGGGCATCAGCGCGTCACCGTCGGGGCGGAAGATGCGGCCGACGTTGGTGGCGTGGTCCACGGAGGCGTAGTAGTCGACATAGTCCCCGACCTCGAACGGCAGGTGGAGGGTGGCATCGGCCAGCGGGACGAGCCGGACGCGGTCGCGGTGCGCGGCGTCGGTGAGCAGGTCGACGGCCCAGGCCCGGACCTCCGCCCAGACCGACGGTCCCGAGGCCATGAGCGGGTTGAGCGCGGAGGCGTCGAACAGGGGCGTCCGGTCGGGGCGCAGGGCCGAGGCCGCGGCGGCCAGGTCGAGGACGTGGTCACCGATCCGGACGCCGACGCGCGGCCCGCCGTCCGTGGTGGAGAAGACGGCGTACGGGAGGTTGTCGACGTCGTACGCGCTGCCGGCCGCGGCCTCGACCCAGGTCTCGGGGTGGGTGCTCATGCGGGGAGCCCTTCGGTATCGGTGACGGGTGGCGGTCCGGCGGCGGCCGGAAGGGGCACGGGCCACACCCTAGCCGAGGTGTTTCTCAATGCGGTCGGGTCATGTTCCGATATCGGGCGGTCAATCTTCAAGAAAGCGCAATGGTCTAGGCCAACGCATTGACGTGAATGCGTCACGCTTCGATTCTGGCGGCACCTTCTCCCGACAGGAGCCTCCATGAAGCGTCTACGCGCTCTGCTCTCCGGCGTGGCCACCGCCGCACTGGCCACCGCAGGACTCGCGGCCTTCGCCGCGCAGCAGGCTTCGGGTGCGTCCGCCGACGCCACCGCGCTGGGCAATCGGTGGTACGCCGCCGCGCCCTATCTGATGCCGCACGACAACAATCCGCCGGACGCGGGCGCCATCATGGACGCCACCGGCCTCAAGGCGTTCCAGCTCGCCTTCATCCTGGCTCCCAACGGCGGCGGGTGCAGCCCGACATGGGACGGGACGTCGCCGGTCTCCTCGGACACCGCCGTGGGCTCCGTGATCAGCGCGATCCGGGCCAAGGGCGGGGACGTATCGGTGTCCATCGGCGGCTACGGGGGAACGAAGCTCGGCCAGACCTGCTCCGACGCGGCTGCCACCGCCGCCGCCTACCAGCAGGTGATCACCAAGTACCAGCTGAAGGCCATCGACTTCGACCTGGAGGAGCCGGAGTACGAGAACACGGCCGCCATCGCCCGCGAGATCGGCGCCGCCAAGATCCTCCAGCAGAACAACCCGGGCCTCTACGTCTCGGTCACCACGGCGGCGACCGCCGACGGCACCGGCTGGTTCGGCAAGCAGATGCTCAACGAGGCCAAGGCCCAGGGCTTCACGCCCAACAACTTCTCCATCATGCCGTTCGACGGCGGGTTCAACGGCGCCGCCGCCCAGACGAGCGCCCTGACGAACTTCAACTCGATCCTGCGGTCCACCTTCGGCTGGGACGAGGCGACGGCGTACGCGCACGAGGGCTTCTCCGGCATGAACGGGCGCAGCGACACCGGCGAGTACTTCACCCAGGCCGACTTCCAGACCGTCCTGGACTTCGCCACCAGCCACCACATGGACCGCTTCACCTTCTGGTCCCTCAACCGCGACCGCCAGTGCACCCCGCCCGACAACAACGGCAAGACGTCCGGCACGTGCAGCAGCGTGGCCCAGTCGGACTGGGACTTCGCGAAGTACTCGGTGAAGTTCGCCGGCGTCACCCCGCCCACCACCACACCGCCGACCACGCCGCCCCCGACCGGCAGCTGCACCGCCGCCGCGTGGAGCAGCAGCGCCGTCTACACCGGCGGCACGACCGTCTCGTACGGGGGACACACCTGGAAGGCCMAGTGGTGGACCCAGAACGAGACMCCSGGCAGCACSGGYGAATGGGGYGTCTGGCAGGACCTCGGCCCCTGCTGACCCGCCGCCGCCCCGGTTCCGGCCGGGGCGGCTCGTCCTGCTCGGCTGCCTGCACGTGTCACCCGCTTTGCTCTGCCCCACCACCCTGCGACTAGTTTGTGTCCAGCACTGATGATGGGCGGTCCCGTGACGGCTGAGGCGCACGGGGAACGAGAGGTCGGGAAGAGTGTCGCTGCGCGCAGGCGATCCAGCCGAGATCGGCGGTTATCCGCTGGAGGCGCGGCTCGGGTCAGGTGGCATGGGCACGGTCTTCCTGGCCCGTACGAGTTCGGGCCGGCCCGTCGCGGTCAAGCTGATCCACCAGCACTTCGCCGGCGACAGCGAATTCCGCATCCGCTTCCGGCAGGAGGTCGCCGCGGCGCGGCGGGTGAGCGGAGCGTTCACCGCGGCCGTGGTGGACGCCGCGCCCGAGGCCGAGCAGCCGTGGATGGCGACCGCCTACATCGAGGGGCCCACGCTCGCGCAGCGCATCGCGGACGGCGGCCCGCTCGGCGGGCCCGAGCTGCGGAGCCTCGCCATCGGTCTCGCCGAGGCGCTGCGCGACATCCACCGGGTGGGCGTCGTCCACCGCGACCTCAAGCCCTCGAACGTGGTGCTGTCGGCCGAGGGGCCGCGCGTCATCGACTTCGGCATCTCGCGCGCCGCCGACCAGCAGACGCTGACGATGACCGGACGCGTCATCGGCACGCCGCCGTTCATGTCGCCGGAGCAGTTGCAGGACCCCCGGGGCGTGGGACCGCGCTCCGACGTCTTCTCGCTGGCGACCCTGCTGGTGTACGCGGCGACGGGGCGCGGGCCCTTCGACGCCGACAGCCCGTACCTGACCGCGTACCAGGTGGTGCACGAGGAACCGTCGCTGGACGCGGTGCCCACGGAGCTGCGCACGGTCGTCGAGCCGTGTCTGGGCAAGGAGCCCGAGGGCCGCCCCACGGCGGACGAGCTCCTGGAACTGCTGCGGGACCTGCCGGCCGGCCTCGGCGGGGGCGGCGCGGCCGGGCCCGCTGCCGGCCGCACCCGTGACGTCGTCACCGAGCACCACCTCGCGACCCGGGACACCTCCGCCCCGGCCGCCTCCGCCCCGTCCGCCCCCGCCGCGGACGGCACGGACCTCGCCTCGGAGGGCCCCCGCACCGGTCTCGGCCGCCGGTTGCGCGGCCGGTGGCGGCCCGTGCTCGCGGCGGCCGTCGCCGTGGCGGCGATCGGCGGCGGTGTGACCGCGCTGGAGGCGGGCGGCCTCGGCGGAAACGACCCCGAGGGCAGGACCACCGCCGCGGCGCCCGCCGTTTCGCTGCCGGACGGCTTCCGGCCCTGGCATGTGACCGTGCCCGGCGGGCAGGAGGACATCCCCGACGAGCTGCGCTGCGTCGCTCGCGGCGACGCCGCGTTCTGCGGGGGCGGCGGGGTCGTCGCCACCCGGATCGACGTCCGGGACGGCTCGCGCGCCTGGACGGTGAAGAGCCCGGGGGTCCCCGTCCAGGGTCTGCACCTGGTGGGCGCCACCGACGACACCGTGATCGGTTACCGGTCCGCCGTGCAGGGCGACCCGCAGGGGCGTGGCGACGAGGTGGTGGCCGTCGACGCCGACAGCGGCAAGGAGCTGTGGTCGACGACCTCCGGCGCCCAGTCGACGGCCGTCACGGGCCGGACCCAGGACGCCGTCGTCACCGGCTCCGCCGTGATCACCGTCAACGCCTCGGACGACGCCTTCGAGGCCCGGGACGCGCACAGCGGCGAGCTGACCTGGACGGCGCCCTTCCCCGGAGGTTCCCGGTGCGCCCCCGTCCTGGCGGGCAACGTACTGCTGGCCATGTGCGTGACGGACGCGGAGATCCAGGGCCAGACGGTCCGCCGCCCGGTCGTCCACACGCTCGACGTGGCCGAGGGGAGCTGGGGCCGGGCCATCGCGCTGGACGGGCCCGGCGTTCCCGTGGGCGCCGCCGGAGGCCGGCTCGTCCTGCTCCAGGAGCACACCGAGGGAACGGCGCTCACCGGCTACGACGCCGTGACCCGGCTCGACCCGGTCTCAGGGAAGGTCACGACCACCGAGCTGGACACCACGTACGAGGGCACGCCCGGCATGGCGGACGGCACCGTGTTCGTGAGCTCGCAGACCGGCCGCGTCACCGCGTTCGACCCCGCCAACGGCCGGAAGAAGTGGGCCCGGCAGACCAGCGTCGAGGGGGCGTCGGGCCCCGTCGCCGGGGACGGCGCGCTGTTCTTCAGCTCCGCCACCGGCCGTGTGGTCGCGCTGTCACCCTCCGACGGTACGACGCTGTGGGCGACGGACCCCCAGGCCGACGGCCTGACCGGCGAGGAGGGCGCGAGCCCGCGCGTGACGGTCGCGGGGCGCGTGGTGGTCGTGGCCGCCGACCGGAACACCCTGTTCGCCTTCGACACGGAGCACCCGCCCACGTCGGGCTGAGCGGCGAAGCCCCTCACCGGCCCAGGCGCTCGCGGACCCGCGCGGTGTCCGGCCGGCACAGCTCGTCGACGAGCCGCCCTTCGGCGAGCAGCAGCACCCGGTCCGCGTACGCGGCGGCCACCGGGTCGTCGGTCACCAGCACACAGGTCTGCCCCTCCCGGTCCGCCCCGGCCCGCAGGAGCGCGGCGATCTCCAGCCCGGCGGCCGGACCGAGGGCGCCCGCCGGATCGTCCGCGAACAGCACATCGGGGCGCGCCACCAGCGCCCGCGCGATCGCCACCCGCTGCTGCCGGTCCCCGGAGAGCTGCCCCGGCCGGTGCCGCTCGTACCCGGCAAGCCCCACCCGGGCAAGCACCTCCCGGGCCCGGTCCCGCCCCGCGAGCAGCCCGACGTTCTCCTCCACGGTCAGGGACGGGACCAGGTTGAACGCCCGGGAGACGAAGCCGGCCCTCTCGCGCCGCAGCTCCGCCAGCCGCCGCTCGGGCAGCCGGGTCACCTCCGTACCGCCCCAGCGCACCGAGCCCCGGGACGGCCGGTCCCTTCCCGCCAGGCAGTGCAGCAAGGTGGTCCGGCCGGAGGCGGCGGGGCCCATGACCGCCGTGAACGTACCGGGGGAGAGGTCCACCGACACCCCGCGCAGCGCCCGGACGGCCGAGCCGCCGTGCCCGTACGTGCGGTGCAGGTCCTGTGCCCGGACGGCGGTTCCGGTGCCGATGCGTGTCGCTGTCGAAGTCATGACCTCATCCTGGCCGTGCGGGCCGCGGCGATCGATCCTGCCCGCACCCGGACCGGGGGTACGGGAAAGTGCACCATCGCCGGGGTGCGGACCCCGCCGCGTCTACAGTGGGCCGCATGAACCGCTGGACCGAGCTGACCGGAGAGACGTCCGGGGAGGACTACGCCGCCCGCTTCGCGGCCCTCGCCCGCAGCGGCAAGGACATGCACGGCGAGGCGCGGTTCTGCGCCGCCCTGGTCCCCGCCGGGGCGCGGGTGCTCGACGCCGGCTGCGGCACCGGCCGGGTGGCGATCCGGCTCGCGGAGCTCGGGTACGACTGCGCCGGCGTGGACGTCGACGCCTCGATGCTCGCCGTGGCGCGGAAGCAGGCGCCCGCACTGCCCTGGTTCCGGGCCGACCTGGCCGCATTCGACCCGGACGCGCTCGGTCTGGAGCCCGGCTTCGACCTCGTCGTCGCCGCCGGGAACGTGATGGCGCTGCTCGCCCCCGGCACCGAGGCCACCGTCGTCGCGCGCCTCGCCGACGCCCTGCGTCCGGGCGGTCTGCTGGTCGCCGGGTTCGGCCTGGACGCGGCCCACCTCCCCGTAGCGCCCGGTCTCACGCTCGCCGAGTACGACGACCACTGCGCCGCCGCGGGACTCACACCCGTCGACCGCTTCGCCACCTGGGACGCCGATCCGTACGAGGGCGGCGGGTACGCCGTCAGCGTCCACCGGCGGGGCGAGCGCTGACGCGACAACGGCTCCAGGGCCGCGCACAGCGCCTCGGGGAAGGCGGGCTCCACGCGATGGATGTCCGCGCAGCCGCCGGCCGTCGTCCGGGCGGCCGGCCCACGACGTCCTCCAGCTGATCGCACCCGCTCATTCCCCCTGGTCCGAACCATTGTTCTCCGGGGGCAATATGCGGCGGCCGTTGATCCATTCCATCGCGTGTTCGTATTGACTTGGACTAGGTCCATCGTAGGATCGGTTCCGGCCGGAGCCAGGGCAGGCCGTCCTCCGGGGCGGGACCGGTCAGGCCACTTCACCCGCCCCATTCTCAGAGCACCGAGATCCGCCCCGTCCGGAAGGAATTCCATGACTGAGAACCACGACGCGATCGTCACCGACCCCAAGTCGGAGGAGGCCGGCGGCTGCCCCGTCGCGCACGGTCGCGCGCCGCACCCCACCCAGGGCGGCGGGAACCGCCAGTGGTGGCCGGAGCGGCTCAACGTGCGGATTCTCGCCAAGAACCCCGCCGTGGCCAACCCGCTCGGCGAGGACTTCGACTACGCCGAGGCCTTCAACGCCCTGGACCTGCCCGCCGTCAAGCGGGACATCGCCGAGGTGCTGACGAGCTCGCAGGACTGGTGGCCCGCCGACTTCGGCAACTACGGCCCCTTCATGATCCGGATGGCCTGGCACAGCGCCGGCACCTACCGCATCAGCGACGGCCGCGGTGGCGCCGGCTCCGGCCAGCAGCGCTTCGCCCCGCTCAACAGCTGGCCGGACAACGCCAGCCTCGACAAGGCGCGGCGCCTGCTGTGGCCGGTCAAGAAGAAGTACGGCAAGAACATCTCCTGGGCCGACCTCCTCGTCCTCACCGGGAACGTCGCCCTGGAGACCATGGGCTTCAAGACCTTCGGCTTCGGCGGCGGCCGCGCGGACGTCTGGGAGCCGGACGAGGACGTGTACTGGGGCCCCGAGACCACCTGGCTCGGCGACGAGCGCTACACCGGCGACCGCGAGCTGGAGAACCCGCTCGGCGCCGTGCAGATGGGTCTCATCTACGTCAACCCGGAGGGCCCCAACGGCAACCCGGACCCGCTCGCCGCGGCCCGCGACATCCGCGAGACCTTCCGCCGCATGGCGATGAACGACGAGGAGACCGTCGCCCTGATCGCGGGCGGCCACACCTTCGGCAAGACGCACGGCGCCGGCCCCGCCGACGCCGTCGGCCCCGACCCCGAGGCCGCGCCGATGGAGCGCCAGGGCCTCGGCTGGGAGAGCTCGTACGGCACCGGCAAGGGCGGCGACGCCATCACCAGCGGCCTCGAAGGCATCTGGACGGACACCCCCACGGCCTGGGACAACAGCTTCTTCAACATCCTGTTCGGCTACGAGTGGGAGCTGTTCAAGAGCCCCGCGGGCGCCCACCAGTGGCGGCCGAAGGACGGCGGCGGCGAGGGCACCGTGCCCGACGCGCACGACGCGTCGAAGAGCCACGCCCCGACCATGCTGACCACCGACCTCTCGCTGCGCTTCGACCCGGCGTACGAGCAGATCTCGCGGCGCTTCCACGAGAACCCGCAGGAGTTCGCCGACGCCTTCGCCCGCGCCTGGTACAAGCTGACCCACCGCGACATGGGCCCCGTCGTCCGCTACCTCGGCCCCGAGGTCCCCGAGGAGACGCTGCTCTGGCAGGACCCACTGCCCGCGCGCACGTACGAGTTGATCGACGCCGCCGACATCGCGGCGCTCAAGGAGAAGGTCCTCGCCTCCGGCCTGTCCGTCTCCGAGCTGGTCTCCACCGCCTGGGCCTCCGCCTCGTCCTTCCGCGGCAGCGACAAGCGCGGCGGCGCCAACGGTGCGCGCATCGCCCTCGAACCGCAGAGCGGCTGGGAGGTCAACGACCCGGACCGCCTCGCGGGAGTCCTGCGTACGCTCCGCTCCGTCCAGGAGTCCTTCAACGTGGAGCAGCAGGGCGGCAAGCAGGTCTCCCTCGCCGACCTGATCGTCCTCGCGGGCGCCGCCGGGGTCGAGAAGGCGGCCAAGGACGCCGGAACCACGGTCGAGGTCCCGTTCACCCCGGGTCGCGTCGACGCCTCGCAGGAGCAGACCGACGTGGAGTCCTTCGTCGAGCTGGAGCCCGTCGCCGACGGCTTCCGCAACTACCTCGGCAAGGGCGACCGGCTCCCCGCCGAGTACCTGCTGCTGGACCGGGCGAACCTGCTGAACCTGAGCGCGCCCGAGATGACGGTCCTCGTCGGCGGTCTGCGCGTCCTGGGCGCCAACCACCAGCAGACCTCGCACGGTGTGCTCACCGACGCGCCGGGCACGCTGACCAACGACTTCTTCGTCAACCTGCTCGACATGGGCACGACGTGGAAGTCCACGGCGGACGACCAGAGCGCCTTCGAGGGCCGCGACGCCGTCACCGGTGAGGTCCGCTGGACCGGCACCCGAGCCGACCTGGTCTTCGGCTCGAACTCCGAACTGCGCGCCGTCGCCGAGGTCTACGCGAGCGACGACGCCAAGGAGAAGTTCGTGCGCGACTTCGTCGCCGCCTGGGACAAGGTCATGAACCTGGACCGGTTCGACCTCGTCTGATGAGCCGTAAGGGCCGGTCCCCGTGTGGGGGCCGGCCCTTACTGGTGCGGGAACGCGGTCAGGCGGTGGCCACCGCGAAGACGTGGATGATCCCGCCCTCCGTGGTGCCCGGCAGCGTCACGGACGCGAGCTGCTTCCCGGCCTGGAGCGCGATGGGCGCGGTCGTGAAGACCTCGGTGCCCACCGGGTCCTTTCCACCGCCCTGCACATCGCGGTACTCGGTGTGCACCGCGACCGTGTTCCCGTACGAGGGCTGCTGCGAGCCGCCGCCCAGCGTCCAGTCGCTGAAGCCGATCTCGGCCTGCTGCGTGGAGCCGTCGGTGTACGTGAGCGTCACCGTGCCCGACGCCTTGCCCTCGGCGGCGCTCCCGAGGAACGCCAGCTTCGTGTCACCCTCGCCGGAGGCGACGTTCAGCACCTGGGGGCCCGCCCCGACGACCTCGATGTTGTCCGGGTCACCGGCCTCCACCTTCGGCCAGGTGAAGTCGAAGCCGCCCGAGGAGACCGTGCCGCCCGGCGCCGCACCGGCCGCCGCGAGCGCCTGGGCCGAGTAACTCCAGCCCTCACCGTCGAAGTTGGCCTGCGGGTTCTGGTCGTCCGCCGAGATCCCGGTGCTGTTGCGGTTCCACAGCAGCCCGTTCTTCTCGGCGACCGTCACCGCCGCCGACGTCTTCGGCAGCTCCGTGCCCGCCGACGACGTCAGCGTCACCGGGACCGTGTAGTAGCCCTCGGCGGTGTCCTTCCCCGCCGACACGGTGAGCTTCGCCTGTGCGGCACCGCTCGCCGGAACCGTGAAGTCGCCCTCCGACGGGGTCACGGTGACCCCGTCCGGCGCCTGGGCCTCCCAGTGCACCGTGGTGGCCTTCGTCTCCAGGCTCTGCACCTTGACGACCGTCTGGGTGCCCTCGCCGCCCGGCTCGACCTTCAGCTGGTCGGGCGAGGCCCCGGTGAAGTACTTCAGCCCACCGCCGGGGAAGGACGGCGGCGCGTCGGCCGGTGCGCTGCCCCAGGAGGTGTCGGGCGTCGCGCCGAGCGTGAAGTCCAGCCGCCCGCCGTGCTCCACCAGCGAGTCACCGACCCACGGCTTCGTGGACGTACGGCCGTTCACCTTCAGCCCGTGGATGTACGTGTGGTTCGCCGACGCGGCCGGAGCCTCGATGGTGATCTTCTTGCCGTGCCCGGTGTGCACCACCGCTTGTGGGAACAGCGGCGCGGTCAGCGTCAGATCGGCACGGCTCGGGTTCTGCGGATACATGCCGAGCGCCGAGAAGACGTACCAGGACGACATGGTCCCCGCGTCGTCGTTGCCCGGAATCCCGCCGGGACCGTCGGTCCACAGCTGGTCCAGCTCCGCGCGGACCGTCTCCTGCGTCTTGTGCGGGGCGCCGAAGTAGTTGTACAGGTACGGCGCGTTGATGTCGGGCTCGTTCGTCGGGTCGTAACGCGTGTCGTCCTTCGCCGAGAAGTCGAACTTCCCGTCCGGCGTACGGAAGAACGCATCCAGCCGCTCCGTGGCGCGCGCATTGCCGCCCATCGCACCCGCGAGACCGGCCACGTCCGAGTAGACCATCCAGGTGTACCGGGCGCTGGAGCCCTCCACGAACCCGGCGCCGGTGCCGGGCGTGAAGGTGCCCGCCCAGCTGCCGTCGGCCTTGCGGTCGCGTATGTATCCGCCGTGCTCGGTGGCGTTGGCGTCGAAGACGTTCGTCCAGTTGCCCGACCGGTCCAGGAACTTCTTGGCGTCGCCCTTGTTGCCCAGCCGCCGGGACAGCTCCGACAGACCGTAGTCGGCCGCGGCGTCCTCCAGCGTCTCGGCCGCCCCGCCCCAGCAGTGGCAGTTGTCCGCCGGTACGTAACCGAGCTCCAGGTACTTGTCGAGCGCGGGGCGCTGGCCCACGCACTCGACGTTGCAGCCCGAGCTGTCGGAGTCGTTGGCGGTCGGCACGGTCGCCGCCGTGACCAGGGACTTCAGCGCGCCCTTGACGTCGAAGTCACGGCCGCCGAATGCGTAGATACCGGCCAGCGCCGCGTCGGACGGGTCGCCCGACATCACGCTCGTCTTGCCGTTCTCCAGCAGCCAGCGGTCCCACTCGCCGTCGCGCTGGTTCGCGTAGTTGAACAGGGACTGCGCGTAGTCGCTGCCCGCCCTCGGGTTGAGCAGCGCCATCAGCTGCACCTGCGCCCGGTACTGGTCCCAGCCGGAGAAGGTGCCGTACTGCGCCTTCTGGCCCTTGGACAGCCGGTGCGGCTTGCGGTCGGCGCCGAGGTAGCGGCCGTCCACGTCGCTGGTGAGCGTCGGCTCCAGCATGGAGTGGTAGAGCGCGGTGTAGAAGGCGGTGCGCTGGGTGTCGGTGCCGCCGCCGATCTCGACGGCCTTCAGCGCCTCGTTCCAGTTCGCGGCGGCCTGCCGCTTCACCGTGTCGAAGCTCTTGCCCGGTCCGTTCTCCTTGCGGAGGTTGGCCTCGGCGTTCGCGGCGCTGACGTACGAGACGGCCACCTTGGCGCGTGCCTCGGTGGTGCCGTCCGCGAAGGTGACGTACCCGCCGGAGCCCTTGCCCTCCACGGCGTTGCCGGACGAGCTGTAGCCCGTACCGCCGGAGGCGGAGGTGGAGCCGGGGTTGAGGGTGCCGTCCTTCCAGGTGCCGGTCTTCGCGAAGGGCTTGTCGAAGTGGGCGGTGAAGTACAGCGTGTACAGGTCCTTGCGGTTGTTCGCGCTCTGCGGACCGCAGAAGTTGCCCGCCGTGACCGACCCGGTCACCGTCCGCGCGGCCTTGTCGATCCGCACGGTGGCGTCGGTGCTGCCGGTCTCCGAGTTGGAGGTGCGGAAGAGCAGGCTGGCGGGCTTGTCCGCCGGGAAGCCGAACTCCCCGGACCCCGTCCTGGCGGTCGTGGTCAGCGCCGCCGAAGCGCCGCCGGCCAGGCCGACCCTGTAGTAGCCGGGGGTGGCCGTCTCGTCGTCGTGCGAGAAGTCGCTCGCGTACTTCGCGTCGGTGGTGTCCGAGGTGGGGGAGGAGTCCACGTCACCCACGTACGGCATGATCGGGATGTCGCCGTTCGCGCCCGAGCAGCCCACGCCGTTGAGGTGGGTGAGGCTGAAGCCGCGGATCTTCTTCGCGTCGTACTGGTAGCCGCCGGGAGCGGGCGTCGAGACCTGCTTGCCCCGCGAGTTCTGCGGACTCCACGCCAGCATGCCGAACGGCTGCACGGCACCCGGGTAGGTGTTGCCCGCGTTGGACGTACCGATGAGGGGATCGACGTACGACACCGGGTCCTTGACGATGTCCCGGCCCGGCGAGGCCGACGCCGGGGCGGCCGCGACCGCGAGCCCCGCAACGGCCATGGCGGCGGCCGTGACGGAGCCCATGGCCCGGATCGCGGTGTGCGTTCGACGTGTGTGCGTCTGTGGCACCGTTCCTGCCCTTCTGATGTGACGGACGGTCAACGCGGTGGGAGCGGGGCGCCGTGACCGCAGCGGAACGGCGTCGCCCCGACAACGTTGTCAACGACGTGAGGATGCTCCTCCTGCTGATCCGGGGTGTCAAGGCTCCCCGGAAGCCGTCCGTCCGGCCGGGCTGCCCACGTGCAACAGCCCGGCCCGCGCCCCCGGTTGTCCCGGAACGTCAGCGCAGGGACGCCGGAAGCGGCTCCCGGTGCAGGATGCCCAGCCGCTGCGTGGCGCGGGTCAGCGCCACGTACAGGTCGCTCGTCCCGAACCGGCCGGGCTCCACCACCAGGACGTGGTCGAATTCCAGGCCCTTGGCCTGCCGGGGCCCGAGCAGCACCACCGTGCGGGTCAGATCCGGCTCGGCGCCGGGCACGGCCCCGTCCAGCGGGGCCGCGATCTCCTCGTGCAGCTCGCGCGGCGCGATCACCGCGAGGCGCCCCTCGGCGGGCGTCAGCTCGGCGACCGCCCGCGCCACGGCGCCCGCCAGATCGGCCCCTGCGTCCCGGACCCACGGCACCTCGCCCGTGGACCGCACCGAACCCGGCGGCTCGAACGACGGGTCCTCGGCCCGCAGCACCTTCGCCGCGACCTCCATCACCTCGGCCGGCGTGCGGTAGTTGACCGCGAGCCGCACATGCTCGTAGCGGTCGCCCACGTACGGCTCCAGGATCTCCTGCCAGGAGCCGACGCCCGCCTCCTCAGAGGTCTGCGCCGGGTCGCCCACCAGGGTCATCGACCGGGTCGGCGACCGGCGCATCAGCAGCCGCCACGCCATCGGCGACAGCTCCTGGGCCTCGTCCACGATGATGTGCCCGAACGCCCACGTCCGGTCGGCGGCGGCCCGCTCCGCCGCGCTGCGGTGATCGGTCTCCTCCTGCCGCTCCGCCATCCGCTCCGCGTCCACGATGTCGTGCGCGGCCAGCACCTCCGACTCCTCGTCCTCGAACTCGAAGGACTCCGAGCCCCTGGACAGTTCGAGCACGCCCTGCGCGTACGCGATCCGCTCCTGGCGCTCCGCCTCGGCGGCGGCCCGCTCGGCGCTGTCGTCGACCCCGAGCAGTTCGGCCGCCTCGTCCAGCAGCGGTACGTCGGCCGGTGTCCAGGCGTCCTCACCGGACGCGCGCCGGATGGCCCCCGCGTCCGCCTCCGGCAGATGGACCGGCTCGGCCAGGTAGTCGGCGAGGAAGCCCTGCGGGGTGAGCGGCGGCCACAGCTCGTCGATCGCCGCATGGACCTCCTGGCTGACCGCGACGGCCTTGCCGAGCTGGGCGATGTCGTCCGGCCCCAGGAAGTTGGGCCCGCCGTACGGGTCGGCGCCGATGCGCTCGGTGAGCTGGGCGGTCAGCGCGTCGATGATCCGGAACGCGAAGTGCGGCCGGGCCAGGTTGTGGGGCAGCCGGGTGTCGCGGGCCGCCTGCCGGGCCTCGTAGGCGATCTCCCAGTCCAGGATCAGGTCGCCGTCGTCGTGCGGGACGATCAGCGGGGCGCCCGGCTCGGGCAGCAGCTGCCGGTCGCGCACGGCGAACTCCAGCGCCTCGGCCATGGCCGCGCCGCCCTTCACCGCGGCGGCCCGGGGCGTGTCCGTGCCGTGCGCGTGGATGCCGGGGAAGAGCTCGGCCTGCGTGGCGAGCAGCACACCGGTCTCGCCGAGCGCGGGCAGCACCTCGCCGATGTAACTGAGGAAGGCCGGGTTCGGGCCCACGATCAGGACCGCGCGCTTGGCCAGCAGCTCCCGCTGCTCGTACAGCAGGAACGCCGCCCGGTGCAGGGCGACCGCCGTCTTTCCGGTGCCGGGGCCGCCTTCGACGACCAGGACACCGCGGTGCGGCGCGCGGATGATGCGGTCCTGTTCCGCCTGGATAGTCCGCACGATGTCGGCCATGCGTCCGGTGCGCGCGGAGTTCACGGCGGCCAGCAGGACGGAGTCGCCGCTGGGGTCCTCGAAGCCGGTGCGCTCGTGGTCCTCGATGTCGAGGATCTCATCGTGCAGCTCGGTGACCGCGCGGCCCTCGGTGGTGAGGTGCCTGCGTCTGCGCAGACCCATCGGGGTGTGGTTGGTGGCGAGATAGAAGGGGCGGGCGACCGGGGCCCGCCAGTCGATCAGCAAAGGCGTGTGCTCGACATCGTCCTCGCGGATTCCGATACGGCCGATATGGTGCGCGGCGCCGTCCGAGAGATCGATGCGGCCGAAACACAGAGAGCCGTCGACCGCGTTCAGCGCGGCGAGCAGACCCGAGCGCTCGGCGACCAGCACATCCCGTTCGATGCGGGCCTGCCGGCCCGTGCCGACCGGCGTCAGGGCATCCTGGACCTGCTCGGCGGCGGCACCACGCAGCGCGTCGACACGGTCGTAGAGCCGGTCGACGAATTCCTGCTCCTTGTGCAATTCGGCGCTTTCCCGAGTTGACAAAATAGCTCCCTGACGGCTAAGGTGATACTTGTTGGCCCCCGGTGAGGGGCCTTTTCTGTGGGCGCACAGAACCACTCAATATACCTGGGAAAATCCCCGGTCCGCAATTTCGGACCGGGGATTTCTCTTTGCCCGGGAGGCCTGCGGGACGGCACCTACGCCAGGACCTCGCGCAGCAGCGCGGCGTACGCACGGGGGTGGGTGGTGTTGCCGTTGTGCCCGCCGGGGAACGCGACGACCTCCCGCCCCACGATTCCGGCGAGCCGGTGTGCGCACTGCCCGACGAAGACGTCCGGTGCGGTGACGGCGCCGCCGGCGGGGACGATGCGAACCGGCGATGTTCGCAAGGCCTCCTGGTCGAGTTCGGCCTCGACGACGGCCGTGAAGTCGCGTGCGATGAAGAACCCGAAGTCGGCGACGCGGCCCGGGGTGAGGGGCATGGGCGTCAGGTCCGGCTCGGTCTCCTGACGGGCCGGGTCGATGCCGAGGACCCGGGCGATCTCCGGGAGCGCGGCCTGCAGCCCGCCCTCCCGGTACACCTCCTGGAGGTGGACGAGCTCCGCCGCGTGCCCGGCGCGCGGGCCGGCGGGCAGCAGGGAGGGGGAGACCGGGTCGTGCGCCACGAGGGTGCGCAACTGACCGGGGTGGGTCACCGCGAGGTGCAGCCCGATCGCGGCGCCCATGCTGCATCCGAGCATCAGGGCCGGCTCGTCGGTGAGCCGGGTCAGCAGCCGGTGGACGTCGTCGGCGTGCTCTTCCATGGTCACGCCCCGCTCCGGGTCGGCGAGCGCGCTGCGGGACAGGCCCCGCCGGTCGTACGTGACCACGGTGTACCGGTCGGTGAGGTGGTTCACCAGGTCGGTGCTCCGGTCGGCGCCGCCCTCGCCGCTCTGTGCGACGAGCAGCAGGGGGCCGGTGCCCCGGACCTCGTAGTACAGGGTGGCGCCGTCGGTGTCGAGGAACATCGGGGTCTCCTGGTCGGTGAGGTGACCGGCGCGGTGGGTGCCGGCCGGCGCTCTCCACCGTACTGCATCTATTTCGATGCATCAATAGAGATGCATCATTAGTGATGGATGAGCGTAGGGTTGGGCCCATGAGCGCTTCGATGACCCCGGTCCAGTTGTTCCTGCTCGGCCGGACCCTGATGAAGATCGGCGAGGAGGCGCTGCCGGAGCCCTCGTCCCCCACCGGCGCCGCGCAGCGCGGCGGCACCCGCGCGGCCCTGGTCGTACTGAGCGACGTCCTCGGCCACCAGGGCACCTCCGTGAGCGAGATCGCCGCGCGCACGGGCCTGCCGCAGAGTCAGGTCTCGGGCGCCGTGGGCCGGCTCAAGGAGACCGGCTCGTTCGTGACCGCCCCCGATCCGGCGGACGGCAGGCGGCAGTTGATCCGTACGGCCGCCGAGGTGTCGGAGCGGGTGGCCGAGGTGCGGACGGCCCGGATCGACGACGCCCTGAGCGCGGCGCTGGGCACGGACGACCCGGAAACGCTGCGCGCGGTCGGCGAGGCGCTGGACGTACTCGCCCGGCACCTCACGCCGGAGGCGGCGGGCCGCCTCCGGTCATGAGGGTGCGGGGACTCAGATCTCCTTGAGGAGCGCGTCCGTCGTCGTGACGACCGCGCAGCGGCCCGCCGCCCAGCGCAGCGCCATGTCGTGGTCCTCGCGCGAGAAGTCCGCGACGGCGTCCGCCACCACGAACGCCCGGATGTCGCGCATCCACGCGTCGGCGGCGCTCATCAGCACCCCGATGTGCGCGTAGACACCGGTGATCACCAGCTGGTCGCGCCCCTCGTCGCGGATCAGGGACTCCAGCTCGGTGCGGACGAAGGCGCTGTACTTCCACTTGGTGAGCACCGCGTCACCCGGTGCGGGTGCCACCTCCTCCGGCGACGCCAGGGCCTCCGGGTCGTCCGCCATCCCCGGCCCCCAGAAGTCCAGTTGGAGACCGCGCTCCTCGGCGCTCTGGCCGCCCCGCTGCGCCGAGTGCACCACCGGGATTCCGGCGCGACGGCTCGCCCCGATGACGCGGGCGGTGTTCGCGAGCATGCCGGTCAGCGGCTGCTCGCCGGGGCGGTAGGCGCTCAGGAAGTGGTTCTGCAGGTCGTGGACGAGCAGCACGGCGCGGGCCGGGTCGACGGTCCAGTCGACCCGGTTCGCCGGCAGTTCGTCCGCGCGGGGCAGGGGGTAGGGGGCGATGGCGGGCAGTGCCATGGGTGAGACCTTTCGGTGCCGCGCGGGGCTGACTCAGTTCTGTGCGGCGGGGGTTGGGGCGGGGGCCGGCTCGGTGCGCAGGCCCTTCTTGCTGACCTTGCCGATCCCCGTCTGGGGGAAGACGTCGACGAACTCGACGAGATCCGGAATCTTGTACGCGGCGACTCCGCGCTCGCGCACATGCCGTTTCACGGCGAGCGCCCCCAGGGCTTCGGCGTCCTTGCGCAGGATCACGTAGGCCAGGGTGCGTTCCCCGAGATACGGGTCGCTCACGCCGACCACCGAGACGTCGTGGACGGACGGGTGGGCGAGGATGATGTTCTCGATCTCCTCCGGCGCGACCTTCTCGCCGCCCCGGTTGATCTGGTCCTTCGCCCGTCCCTCGACGACGAGATGGCCGCTCGGGGTGCGGCGCACGATGTCGCCCGTACGGTAGAAGCCGTCCTCGGTGAACGCCGACCGGTTGTGTTCCGGGGCGCGCCAGTAGCCGCGGATGGTGTACGGCCCCCGGGTCAGCAGGTGGCCGAAGTGCCCCTCCGGGACCTCCTGTCCGGCGTCGTCGACGATCCGGATCTCGTCGTCCTCGGAGATCGGCCGGCCCTGGGTGGTGACGACGGTCTCCTGGTCGTCGTCGAGCCGGGTGTAGTTGACGAGGCCCTCGGCCATGCCGAAGACCTGCATCAGCCGGCAGCCGAGCGCGGGCTCCAGACGGCGGGCCGCCGTCTCGCTGTACTTGGCGCCGCCGACCAGGAGCAGTTCGAGGCTCGACAGGTCCTGTTCCGTCGCGGCCGCCGCGTCGGTCCACAGCAGCGCGAGCGGCGGAACCATGCCGGTCATGGTGACGCGCTCCCGCTCGATGAGCGGGAAGGCGGTGGCGGGGTCGGGCCGGGGGCACAGGACGACCGTGCCGCCGGCGTACAGCGTGCCGAGCCAGCCGGGCGAGCTCATCGGGAAGTTGTGCGCGGCGGGCAGGACGACGAGGTAGCGGGTGTCCGCGTCGACGCCGCAGATCTCGTTGGAGCCGCGCAGCGAGTAGATGTAGTCGTCGTGCGTACGGGGGATGAGCTTGGGCACCCCGGTGGTTCCGCCGGACAGCTGGAGGAAGGCCAGGTCGTGCGGCTCGGGTTCGTCGTCCGGGCCGGCCGTCCCGTCGCGCGGTACGTCGGACAGCGCGGTGTGCTCGCCGGGGTCGCCGACGACGAACACATGCTTCAGAGTGGGCGCCTGCTGCTTGAGCGCGGTGGCCAGCGCGCGGTGGTCGAATCCGGCGTGCCGGTCCGGGATCACGTAGGCGACGGCCTCGGCGAAGGAGCAGAAGTAGCCGATCTCCGTCTCCCGGTGGGCGGGGAGCGCGTAGACGGGGAGCGCGCCGATCCGGAAGAGGGCGAAGACCACCTCGGCGAACTCGGCGATGTTGGGCAGTTGCACGACGACCCGGTCGCCCTTGGCTATGCCGCGCGCCCGGAAGCCGGCCGCCAGCCGGGCCGCGCGCTCGTCCAGTTCGCGGTACGTCCACGCGCGGCGCTCGGGCGCCGGGTCGACGAGCGCGACACGGTCGCCGTGGGCCTCGGCGCGTTCGCGCAGCATGCCGGCGAAGGTCTCGCCGCGCCAGTGCCCGGCCGCCCGGTAGCGTGCGGCGAACTCGGCGGGCCAGGTCGGGGCGTCTTCGTGCGGTGCGGTGTTCACAGGGTGGCTCCCACGGCGTTGAGGAACGTACGGAACTTGGCGCCGGTCTCGGCGGTCTCGGCATCGGGCGACGAGGCGGCGACCACCCCGGCACCGGCGAACAGCCGCAGGGAGCGGCCCTCCGCCTCGGCGCAGCGGATCGTCACGACCCACTCGCCGTCCCCGTCCGCGTCCTGCCAGCCGACCATGCCGGTGTAGGCGCCCCGGTCGAAGGGTTCCGACTCCGCGATGACCGCGCGGGCCACGTCGGTGGGCGTCCCGCACACGGCGGGTGTGGGGTGCAGCGCGGAGGCGAGGTCGAGCGAGGTGGTGGCGGGGGCGGTGAGGGTCCCGGTGACCGTCGTGGACAGGTGCCACATGGCCTCCGTCCGTACGAGCGTGGGCTGTTGGGGCACTTCCAGGCTCGCGCAGAACGGGGCGAGGGCCGCACGAACGGCCTCGACGACGACGGCGTGCTCGTGGAGGTCCTTGGGTGATTCCAGGAGCGCGGCGGCCCGCCGGACGTCCTCGGCGAGGTCGTCGCTGCGGGGTGCCGAACCGGCCAGCGGGTTGGCGGTGAGCCGGTTGCCGGTGCGGGCGACGAGGAGTTCGGGGCTGGCGCCGATCAGCGTGCGGCCGGGGCCGCTGGGGAGCGCGAAGGTGTAGCCGCCGGGGTCGTGCCGGGCCAGCCGGCGCAGCATGGCGGGCAGGTCCAGGTCGTGCGAGGAGGTCAGCTCCAGGGTGCGGGCGAGGACGACCTTGTCGAACTCGCCGGCGCGCATCCGCCGGACCGCCGCCGCCACCGCCGCGCAGTACGCGGCCGGGGCGGGAACCTCCCGGGTCTGCCAGGTGCCGGGCCCGCCGTCCGGGACGGGCCGGGAGACGAGCGGGTCCTCGCGCAGGGCCGTGGCCCGGCGCACGGTCTCGGGAACGGCCAGTGATCCGGCCGCCCACGGGTCGAAGGGCAGCGCGCCCATGACGACCGGCGCCGTGTGCCCGGCCCGCCGTGCGGCGTCGAGGGCTTCCCGGACGCGGACGGCGGGAGGTCTGTCGTCGTGCGGGACCTCGGCGGCGGTGCCGGTGCCGAGCAGGGTGCGGCGTGGTGTGGCGAGGAAGCGGTCGGTGCCCGGCCGGTAGGCGTCCAGCAGCGCGGTGGCCGGGACGGCGGGGCCGGGG
>NZ_RDBL01000025.1:0-49875 GCF_008042035.1 Streptomyces sp. col6 | reverse complement strand
CCTCTTCCGGGCCGCCGCCACCGGACGGGCCGACGTGGTGGGCACCGCCGGCATGGGCGTCCTCCAGCGCACGGTCGGCAACGCGGCGCTCGGCCCGGTGATCCAGCGCGCCCGTGCCGCGGCCCCGGAGCAGGCCGAGGAGKCCGAGCCCGTCGGCGGCGGGCGACGCGGGGGCGGCCACGCCGACCAGCGCGCAGGTCAGGGTGCAGGACTCGCTGGGCGGCGGGACGAACACCGGGACGGCGCTCACGGTGCCGGCCGGCAAGGCGTTCCAGCTCACCGACATCGTCGTCCAGAACCCGCAGGGCGACGCCGGAACGCTGGTCGTCTCCGCGGGCAGGGAGACCCGGGTGCTGAGCCTGGGTCTGGAGAACTTCCGGGACTCCGACTACCACTTCGTGACGCCGATCGTGGTCCCGGCGGGCGGCAAGGTCACCATGACCATCGACTGCCGCAAGGTGGGCAAGCCGGTGGGTGCGCAGACGCCTTCGCGGTGTGCGGAGTCGATGTTCCTGGGCGGCACGATGCGTAACACCGAAGGCGGCTGACGAGCCGTCAGTCACCGCTGCGCAGCATCGAGGCCCCGCCCGTCGCACGTCAGGCCGGCGGGGCTTCCTCTTCCTCCTCCGGGCTCTTCTCCTCGGCGCGCTGGACGAACGAGCCCTGTACGTCGGCCGGTTGCTCGTCCTCGTCCTCCGTGGCCGCACGCTGCACGGCGGGCGCGGCCGAGGGCGCGGCGGCAGCCGGGGCCGCGGGAGCCGTGGGCGCGGGCTCGGAGAGGACCCGGTCGGCGTTGGCGACCGCCTCGCGTTCGAACCGGTCCGAGGGGTCGCTGACGCGGATGCCGCCGGGCGCGTCGGTCCCCTCGACGGGCCCGTTGCGCTGCTGGATGACATGGGTCAGCTCGTGCGCCAGCGTCGTGCGGCCCTGCGGCGACGACGGGTCGTAGGCGTCGCGCTGGAAGACGACGTTGTTGCCCACGGTGTAGGCGTGCGCGCCGACGCCCTTCGCCGATTCGTGGGCGGCCGAGTCGTTGTGGATGCGTACGTCGGAGAAGTCCGCGCCCATCCGGCTCTCCAGGTCCGTCCGGGTCTCGATGTCCAGGGGGGTGCCGCCGCCGGACGCGATGACGTCGTGCACCGGTGAGCGCGGCTCGGTCTCCTCGGCCTGCTCCGGGGCCGCGGCACGGGCGCGCTGGATCACCGGGCCGAGCGCCGCGTTGCCGACCGTGCGCTGGAGGACGCCCATGCCGGCGGTGCCCACCACGTCGGCCCGTCCGGTGGCGGCGGCCCGGAAGAGGTGGTGGGCGTCGCGGGTGTCGGAGCCGGCGGGCGTCTCGGCCGTCTCGGAGTGCAGACGGCCGCCGGACAGCCGCTCGTACGCGTCCCCGGTCTCCAGGGGTGGCGTGTGATGCTCGTGCTGGTGGTCGTGGTCGTGGTCCTGTGCGTTCACCGTCATCTCCCCTGACCGCACCGGGGCAGGCCCGCGCCGCACGGTCGCGGCGGACCGCCCGCTCCTGCCGGCTCCCCACCCTGGTGGACGCTTGGCTGCCCCGTCCAGCCCGGCCCCGTCCGGCCCGGGGCACCGCGCGGTGCCTCTTCGGGCAGCGGGCGGGTACGGACGGTCTTTGCCGCCGCCGGCGCCAACCGGTCAGGATTCGAGAAGCGAGGGCGGGGGGCGCTACCTAGCATGATCTTCATGGACATCACCATTCACACCAGCTTCCTCCCGCACGACGACCCGGAGGAGTCCCTCGCGTTCTACCGCGACACACTCGGCTTCGAGGTCCGCAACGACGTCGGCCAGGGCAAGATGCGCTGGATCACCGTCGGCCCGAAGGACCAGCCCAGCACCTCGATCCTGCTGGCCCCGCCGGCCGCGGACCCGGGGATCACCGACGACGAACGCCGCACCATCACGGAGATGATGGCCAAGGGCACCTACGGCTGGATCCTGCTGGCCACCCGCGACCTGGACGCCACCTTCGAGAAGGTACAGGCCGGTGACGCGGAGGTGGTCCAGGAGCCGACCGAGCAGCCGTACGGCATCCGCGACTGCGCGTTCCGGGACCCGGCGGGCAACCTGGTCCGGATCCAGGAACTTCGCTAGAGCGAGCCGAAGGCTTACGGTCCCGTGACGTGCCGCGGCCAAAGCGCGTGACGGGGCCGCGCGCGGCCTAGCGTGGCCTCCATGCGTGTACTTGTCACCGGCGGAGCCGGTTTCATCGGGTCGGAGATCGTCCGGAGTCTCACCTCCGCGGGGCACGAGACGGTGGTGCTCGACGCGCTGCTGCCCTCGGCGCACGGTCACGCCGTGCACCGGCCGGCCGATGACGCGGAGGGGCGGATGCTCGTCGGGGACGTACGGGACCGCGCCGCCGTGGACCGCGCGCTGCACGGGGTGGACGCGGTGTGTCACCAGGCGGCGATGGTCGGCCTGGGCAAGGACTTCGCGGACGCCCCGGAGTACGTGGGCTGCAACGACCTGGGCACGGCCGTCCTGCTCGCCGCGATGGCCGGGGCCGGGGTACGGAACCTGGTGCTGGCCGGGTCGATGGTCGTGTACGGGGAGGGCAGGTACGCGTGTCCGCGCCACGGCACCGTCCGTCCGGGGCCCCGGGACCGGGCCGACCTGGTGGCGGGACGCTTCGAGCCCCGCTGCCCGGACTGCGGGGCCGCGCTCGCACCGGGCCTCGTCGCGGAGGACGCGCCGACGGACCCGCGCAACGTCTACGCGGCGACGAAGCTGGCGCAGGAACACCTCGCCGCCTCCTGGGCGCGGGCGACGGGCGGGAGCGCGGTCTCGCTGCGCTACCACAACGTCTACGGGCCCGGGATGCCCCGCGACACTCCGTACGCGGGTGTCGCGTCGTTCTTCCGGTCGGCGCTGGCCCGGGGCGAGGCGCCGCGTGTCTTCGAGGACGGCGGCCAGCGACGCGACTTCATCCATGTACGGGACGTGGCCGCCGCGAACACGGTGGCGCTGGAGGCCGTGGGCTCGCGCGCCCCGGGCGGCTTCGCGGCGTACAACACCGGCAGCGGCGAGCCGCACACGATCGGCGAGATGGCCGGGGCGCTGGCGGCGGCCCACGGCGGTCCGGCGCCGGCGGTGACCGGAGAGTTCCGGCTCGGGGACGTACGCCATGTCACGGCGGACTCGCGGCGGCTGCGGGAGGAACTGGGCTGGCGGCCGGAGGTGGCGTTCGCCGAGGGCCTGGCCGCATTCGCGACGGCACCGCTGCGGGAGGCCGGTGCGGCGCTGCCCGCCTGAGGCTCACCCCAGCGGCAGCGTCACCTCGAAGCAGCAGCCCCCGGCGACGTTGCGGACCTCGGCGCGGCCGGCGTGCGCCTCGACGATGCCCCGCACGATGGCGAGCCCCAGACCCGCGCCCGCCGGCGGCGTACGGGCGTGGCTGCCCCGCCAGCCCGTGTCGAAGACCCTCGGCAGGTCCTCCTCCGGGATGCCGCCGCAGCCGTCGGTCACCGAGAGGACCACTCCGTCCGGCGCGCGGTGGGCCGCGACGGCGACCGTGCCGTCGGCGGGCGTCCGGCGGATCGCGTTGATCAGGAGGTTGCCCAGGACCCGGCTCATCTCCTTGCCGTCCACCTCCACGGGCACCTCTTCGATGCGGCCGCCGACGAGCCGGACCCCGTGCTCGCGCGCGAGGGGGTCCGCGCCGGCCAGGGCGTCGCCCACCAGGTCGTGGGCGGAGACCCGGGTGGGGGTCAGGGCGAGCGAGCCGGCGTGGATGCGGGACAGTTCGAAGAGGTCGCCGACCATGTCGTTCATCCGCTCCACCTCGGTGCGGATCTGGCGGAGATAGCGCGACGAGTCGGCGGCCATGCCGTCCTCCAGCGCCTCGGACATGGCGCGGAGCCCCGCCAGCGGGGTGCGCAGGTCGTGCGAGATCCAGGCGACGAGTTCGCGCCGCGAGGTCTCCAGGGCGCGTTCCCGCTCGCGCGATGTGTCCAGTTTGGCGCTGGTGGCGGCGAGTTCACGGGTGAGGGCGGCGAGTTCGGCGGTGGCCGGGGCCTCGGGCGGCGCGAAGGTGCCGCCGTCGCCGAACGAACGGGCCGCCAGGGTCAGTTCGCGGCTCCGGGCGGCGACCCAGCGGCCGAGCAGCATGGCGGTGACGAGCGAGACGACGGCGGCCATGGCGACGACGGTCGTCACCACGGTCAGGTCGTGGCGTGACAGGAACATCGCCCAGGCGACGGCCAGGGTTCCGGCGAGCATCGCAGCGACGGCGACGGCGGCCACGATGCTCAGCGACACGACGAGGGAGCGGTGCCGGGTGAGCCGCAGCGCGAGCGCCCCGAGCAGGCCGGCGGCAGCGGCGCCGAGAAAGGCGAGGAGGGCGATGAGGAGCAGGTCGGTCATGACGGGCTTCCCGCGTCCGCGTCGGCGGTGTCGCCGGTGGGAAGGTCGAGACGGTAGCCGACGCCCCAGACCGTACGGATCAGTTCCGGGCGGGCCGGGTCGGCCTCGACCTTGCCCCGCAGACGGCGCACATGCACGGTGACGGTCGACAGATCGCCGAAGTCCCAGCCCCAGACCTCCCGCATCAGTTCCTCCCGGCCGAAGGCGCGGCCCGGGTGGCGCAGAAGGAAGGCGAGCAGATCGAACTCCCGGAGGGTGAGGCCCAGCCGCCGGCCACGGCAGGTCGCGCTCCGGGCCGCGAGGTCGAGGACCAGTCCCGCCCCTTCCAGCGGCGCGGGATGCCCGGCCGGGGCGGCGGCCGCCCTGGCCCGGCGCAGGACGGAGTCGACGCGCAGGACGAGTTCGCGCGGGCTGAACGGCTTGGTCACGTAGTCGTCCGCGCCCGTTTCGAGGCCGAGGATGCGGTCGTCCTCGTCGCCGCGCGCGGTGAGCATGATGACCGGGACCGGGCCGTGTGCCCGCATGCGGCGGCAGACCTCGAAGCCGTCCATGCCGGGCAGCATCAGGTCCAGGACCGCCAGGTCCGGCCGGCGGGCGGCGTACAGGGCGAGCGCGGCCGGTCCGTCCGCCGCGCGGGCCACGTCGTAGCCGGCGCCGGTGAGGTAGCCAGTGACGACCTCGGCGACGGTCGGGTCGTCGTCGACGACCAGGATGTGGCCGCGGGCCGGGGCGGCGGGGTGCGGTCCGGAGGCGTCCTGCGGGGCCGTCCGTGTCGTGGGTGCCCCGCCGGCGGGAGCGGGAGGCGGTGTGGGCGGGGTGGTCTGCATGGGACCACCCTGGCACCCGGGGCGGGACACCCGGAAACCCGAAGGGGCCGCCGTCCGGCGACGTCCACGTTTCGTAAGAACCCGATGCCCGGAATGCCCGTTTCGACTCCGTAGGGTGAGCCGGGTGATCCTTCCTTCCGATGACTCAGGACCCCGAGCCGATCTCGTCCTGCCGTGTCTCGACGAGGCAGCCGCGCTGCCCGGCGTGCTGGCCCGTGTGCCCAGGGGCTGGCGGGCGATCGTGGTCGACAACGGTTCGACCGACGGTTCGGCCGATGTGGCCCGTTCGCTCGGCGCGACCGTGGTGCGCGAGCCGCAGCGCGGCTTCGGCGCCGCCTGTCAGGCCGGGCTGCTCGCCAGTGAGGCGGACTTCGTCTGCTTCTGCGACTGCGACGGCTCGCTGGACCCCGCGCTGCTGCCCGGCTTCGTCCGCCGGATCGCGGACGGCGAGTGCGATCTGCTGCTCGGCCGGCGACGGCCCGAGGGGCGCGGCGCCTGGCCGCTGCACGCACGGGCCGGGAACGCGGCGCTCTCCCGGATGCTGCACCGGCGCACCGGGCTCCGGCTGCGCGATCTCGGTCCCCTGCGCGCCGGGCGCCGCACGGATCTGCTGGCGCTCGGCCTCACCGACCGGCGCAGCGGCTATCCGTTGCAGATGGTGGTGCGGGCGGCGGACGCGGGACTGCGGGTGGCCGAGACCGACGTCCCGTACCTCGCGCGCACCGGGAAGTCGAAGGTCACCGGTACCTGGCGGGGGACCTGGCACGCGGTGCGCGACATGCGCGCCGTCCTCGGCGAGCCGCCGGTCCCCGCGCGGGTGCCCCGATGAGCGCGGCCACGCCCGTCGCCGCCCCGGCCGGCGCGACGACCGTCCTGGTCATCGCCAAGGAGCCGCTGCCCGGCCGGGTCAAGACGCGTCTCACCCCGCCCTTCTCCCCCGCCGAGGCCGCCCGGCTCGCCGAGGCGGCGCTGGCCGACACCCTGCACACCCTCCTGACCGTGCCGGCGGCGCGGCGCGTCGTCGTCCTGGCCGGGGCGCCCGGACCGTGGCTGCCGCCGGGCATCGAGGTCGTGGAACAGGGCGCGGGAGGGCTCGACGACCGGCTCGCCGCGGCGTTCGGCGCCTGTACCGGGCCGACGCTGCTGATCGGCATGGACACCCCCCAGATCACGGCAGCCCGTCTGGCCCCGGCGCTGGGCCCCGATGGCTGGGACGGGTGCGACGCCTGGTTCGGTCCCGCCGAGGACGGCGGCTTCTGGGCGCTGGGCCTCGCGGAGCCCGATCCGGCGCTGCTGCGCGGTGTGCCGATGTCCGTTCCCGAGACGGGGGCGGTGCAACGGCGCCGGCTGGTCGACGCCGGGCTGACCGTGCGGGACCTGCCCGCACTGCGGGATGTGGACACGGCGGCCGATGCGGCGGAGGTCGCCGCCCTCGCTCCGGACGGCCGGTTCGCCGCCGAGTGGTCCCGGCTGACCCGGACGGCCGCCCGATGAGCCGCACGGGCCGGGAGCGGGGCGTGCTGGACGCGCGGGGCCGGGACCCGGAGGTGCTGGACGCCGGGCGTCCGGACGGCGACGCGTGGGGCACCGACCCGTACACCAACGCCCTGCGCAACGGGCACGGACCGCTCTTCCTGCGCCGCACGGACGGCTGGCTGCTGCCGCTGGACGTCGAGCGCTGGTGCGCCGGGGCGGACACGGCGGATCTGTCGGCGCTGCGGCGCTGCGAAGGGCCGGTCCTGGACGTCGGCTGCGGGCCGGGCCGGCTGGTCACCGCGCTGGCGGCGCGAGGCCACCGCGCCCTCGGCATCGATGTCAGCGCGGCGGCGGTCGCCCGGACCGTCCGGCTCGGCGGCCACGCCCTGCGCCGGTCCGTGTTCGACCCCCTGCCCGGCGAGGGGCGCTGGGGCACCGTGCTGCTTGCGGACGGCAACCTCGGCATCGGCGGGGACCCGGACCGGCTGCTGGGCCGGGCGGCGGACCTGCTCGCTCCGGGCGGACTGCTCATCGCGGAGACGGTGCCGCACGCCGTCGACGAGCGGGTCCAGGTACGGCTGGACGACGGCAGCGCCCCGGCCGGGCCGGCGTCGGCGGGCCTCTTCCCCTGGGCGAGGCTCGGTTCGCCGGCCCTGCTGGGCTACGCCCGCCCCCACGGGCTGCGCGCGGTCGATCAGTGGGAGGCGGACGGCCGCACCTTCGTCTCGCTGCGTCGCGCCCGGAGCATCCGGACGACGCACCAGAGCCCCGAGAGCACGAAGAGCGCGGCCGTGATCAGCAGCCAGTTCCCGAGGAACACGTCCGGGGAAAGCCCGCTCGCCGATTCGTAGCGCTCGGCCCGCCGGGTGATCAGCGGGAACCATACGAGCAGCAGCAGCGCGGACAGGAAGGCCGGCACCCGTACGTAGTTGACGGATGCCGGCCGCCGCCGTCCGAGACAGCGGCGCAGCAGCAGGTCCGCGGACGCGTAGACGGGTACCAGTACCAGGTCGTGCACGAGGGCCGCGCCCACGAACCACAGGACCACCCCGAGCCAGTCGCCCGCCAGCAGGCGCACGCCCGCGTACCCGGCGACGGCGAAGGACGCGGCCAGAAGTACGAGGTGCAGGGACCCCGCCCCGTAGCGGCGGCGCAGGAAGGCGTTCACAGAGAGATTCACAGCTCTCCAAAGGTCAGCCGGGACACCCACTTGGTGTTGAGCACTCCGGGTGCGGCAGGGACGATGACGCGGGCCGGATAGCCGTGATCGGGTGACAGGTCCTCACCGTTGACCCGCAGCGCCAGCAGCGAACGCGGGTCGCGCACCTGGTTGTCCCGCAGCGCCGCCCGGCGGAAGGGGCCGCTGCGCTGGAGGGACTCCACCAGCACCCCGGGCGGCCGGTCCGGATACCCGGCAAGGGCCGCCAGATCGCTCAGCCGTACGCCTCGCCACCACTGGTCCGAGGTGGACCAGCCCTCCACGCACGCGATGGGCAGGGCCGCGCTGTGCTGCTCCATGGCCAGCAGCTGGGCCCGGCTGAACCGCAGGTCGCCGGCCGGGCCGCTGACGGTGAGCCACCAGCCGTCCCCGGTCTCCGCGGTGGTGATCCCGACGGCGGCGGAGGTCTTGTTGATCTGGAAGCCGTTGGGCCCCGGCCCCGGTTCGGCGGCGCCGCGCGGGGTGAGCGCCGCGAGGCGGCGCAGCGGCCCGTCGAAGCTCCGGCCCACCGAGGTGACGAGCAGGACGGATGAGCCCGCGCCGACCACGGCGAGGGCGCCGCGCCGGGACAGGGTGGGCGGCGCGGGCGAAGGTGACTCCAGCGGGTCGTCGCGGACCGGGCCGTCGAGCCCGCCCGACCGCAGCACCCGTACCGCCTGCGGCGTACGCAGCCCGGCGTGGGCGAGGAACGCGGCGAAGAACACCCACGCCCCGTAGAAGTGCAACGGGTAGAAGGAGCCGGGGAACAGGTACTCCAGCTGGATGTTGAGCAGCCCTGTGACGAACTCGAAGAGTGCCCCGCCCACCAGCAGGAGCAGCGAGACGCGTTCCAGGGCGTGGGCGAGGGAGCGGGCCGGCGGAAGGGCGAAGAGCCTCGGCACCACCGACCACAGCTTGGCCAGCAGCACGGGAACGAGCACGATGCCCACGGTGACGTGGAGTCCCTGCGTCAGGCGGTACAGCCAGTGCGGCGAGGTGGGCCAGTCGAACAGATAGAACCCGAGCAGCCCCTTGTCCGGTGTCTTGTCGTTGACGGGATTCAGGTCCGGGTTGTACGCGGCGTACGACAGCAGGCCCGTCACGAAGAGCAGCGTGATCCCGGCGAGCAGGACGAGGCCGAGCACGGCGGTGAACGGCACCCCGCGCACGGGGCTGCGCCAGAAGCCGGGCGCCGAGGGCAGCCTTTCGAGGAGGCGGTCGGCACGGCCGGAGGAGACCCGGGTGGAGGAGGATGCGGAGGGTGTCGGAGCGTTCCGACGGCTGTCGCCCATGAGGCCCGACGCTATGCCCGGGGCCTGCGGGTCCGGCGGCTGCGACTCCTGACGAAACGATGACGTCACCCCGGAGAACGTATGGTCGCGGCCCGGAATCTGACGGTTGTGTGACGCGCCCGGCGGGTAGCCGCCGTCACGGCGCACCGGTGCGTACGGTGCCTGCGTGAAGACCGAGGACCGCACCGCGCCCCGTACCGGACCGGCCACCGCCGAAAGCTCCGGGCACTGCTGGGATCTGGTGGCGGCGGGCGCGGGCGTCGTGCTCGTGATCGCCGCCGCCCTGGGCGGACGGGCCATCGACGACTACGCGCGGACGCTGTACGTGCACTGGCCGCCGCTGCTGGCGTCCTGGTACCCGCACACGGGCCCCGGCACGGTGGCGGCTCCGGTCGTCGCCGTCGCGGTGATCGCGTACGGGCCCCTCCTCGCCCGGCGGCTGCGCTGGAGGCCCCTGCTCCTGTCCACCTACGCCGCCTCGCTCGCCTGGGTCTTCTCCCTCGCGCTGATCGACGGCTGGGGACGGGGCATCGCCGAACGCCTCACCACCAAGCACGAGTACCTGCGGGTCATCGGGCGCTTCGACGACATCGGGGCCGCGCTGCGCACGTTTGACGAGCACATCCTGATCGGCCCGCCGGGCAACTGGCCGGCCCATGTCGCGGGTCATCCCCCGGGCGCCACCCTCACCTTCGTGCTCCTGGACCGGGCCGGGCTGGGCGGCGGCGCCTGGGCCGGCGTCTGGTGCATCCTGACCGGCGCCTCGGCGCTGGTGGCCGTGCTGGTCACGGTCCGGGCCCTGGCGGGCGAGGACATCGCCCGCCGGGCCGCGACGTACCTCGTCCTGGCACCGGTCGCCGTCTGGGCCGGCACCTCGGCGGACGGCTACTTCGCGGCGGTGGCCGCCTGGTCCGTGGCCCTGCTGGCGCTGGCGGCGACACGTACGGTACGCGCGCCGGCCGCCGCCGCGCTCGGGGCGGGGCTCCTCTACGGCCTGGTCTGCTACCTGAGTTACGGGCTGGCGCTCATCGCGCTCCTGCTCCTGGCCGTCCTCGTGCTCGCCCGCACCGCACGGCCGCTGCCGTTCGTGCTGCTCGGCGCCCTGGTGGTCCCGGCCGTCTTCACCGCTGCGGGCTTCAACTGGTGGGAGGCGTACCACGTGCTCGTCGAGCGCTACCACCAGGGCGCGGGCGGTTTCCGGCCCTACGGGTACTGGGTGTGGGCGAACCTCGCCTGCACCGTGATCGCCGTGGGCCCGGCGACGGTCGCCGGACTCCGCCGCACCTTCGCGGGTGCGCCGGGGGCTGTCCGGGGGCTGCGGACCGGGGACGCGAGGGGGCAGGACCGTCTCGTCCCGCTGGTGCTGGTGGCGTTGCTCCTGCTGCTCGCCGCCGATGTGTCGGGGATGAGCAAGGCCGAGACCGAGCGTATCTGGCAGCCGTTCATGCTCTGGCTGCTGCCCGCGGCGGCCCTCCTGCCCGACCGGGGCCGGCGGGGCTGGCAGGCCGCCCAGGCGGTCGTGGCGCTGGCCGTCAACCACCTGCTCTGGACGGGCTGGTGACGGCGGGGGCGGTCAGTGGAGCCCGACCCGGACCAGCGCCGCCGCCAGCCGGGGCAGGTCCTCGTCGCCCACGAGGGCGGCCAGCTTCTGCGGGGAGTGCGGCAGCCCGAGCCCATCGGCGGCGTCCTGGGCCCGCGTGTCGAACGCGGGGCGCAGTTCGGGCCATACGCCCTGGGCCTCGCGGCTGAAGATGTCGGCGCCGACGGGCCCGATCCGGGGGAACTCCTTCAGCAGGTCGCGCAGCTTCTCCGGATCCCCGCCGGCCTCCTCGCGCAGCCGCCGCAGGTCCCCGTGGTACCGGTCGAGTGCGAGCCGCGCGCCCTCGCCGAGCGCGGTGGCCGTGCTCTCGTCGTAGCGGCGGTAGTGGGCGCGGCCCAGCGCGTCGACCCGGTCCTGCCAGGACGCGTCGGCCATGGCGCGGGGGGTGCGCATCCCGGCTCCGAAGAGTTCCCGGGCGGCGGCCACCGCGATGCCGGCCTTGATGCGGACCGAGAAGAGCACGCACAGGGTCAGCAGCTGGTAGAGCGGCATGGGTGTGTCGCGAAGGTGGATGCCGGCTTCCTCGGCGTACGTCTGTCCGTGCTCGTCCAGCAGGTTCCGCACGGTCGTTGCTCTGGACATGGTGGTTCTCCGTCGTGGTCCGGCTCTACGCGGTCAGCGCGCCGAGCAGCGTGCGGGCCCTGCCGAGGGAGCGGGGCCGTGGAGGGTCGTGCCAGGGGTCCCGGTCCAGGAGGGCGTCGGCGTCGCGCAGGGTCCAGCGGCGGGCGTCGAGCGCCGGGTCGTCGACGTCCTCCCAGGCCAGCGGCGCGGCGACGGGCGCTCCGGGCCGCGCCCGGACCGCGTAGGGCGCGACGGCGGTCTGGGCGTAAGCGTTGCGCTGGACGTCGAGGTAGAGGCGGTCTCCCCGGGTCTTTTTCCGGGCCTCGGTGGTGAACCGGTCGGGTTGGCGGGCGACGAGCGCGTCGGCGACCGCGCGGGCGAACGCCCGTACGTCGTCGAAGTCGTCCCGGCGGTCCAGCGCCACCACGACGTGCAGGCCGCGCGATCCCGTGGTCATGACGAGGGAGGGCAGTTCCAGCTCCTCCAGGAGCCCGTGCAGGCCGAGAGCCGCCTCGCGGACCGGGGCGAAGTCGTCGCCGGGCGGGTCGAGGTCGAAGACCAGCCGGTCCGGGTGATGGGGCCGGTCGGCCCGGGAGAGGAAGCGGTGTGGGGTGATGCAGGCCTGCCCGGCGAGGTACACGAGGGTCGCGGTGTCGTCGGCGACCGGATAGGCGACGGTGCCGCCCTCCTTGGGGAGTTCGACGCGGTGGACCCAGTCCGGGAAGTAGTCGGGCACGTCCTTCTGCATGAAGCCGTGGCCGCCGGTCCCGTCGGGGAAGCGCTGGAGCATGAGGGGCCGCTCCCTCAGGTGGGGCAGCATCCGGCGGGCCACCGTGCGGTAGTAGCCGGCGAGGTCCGCCTTCGTGATGCCGTCGTCCGGGAAGAGGACCTTGTCCGGGCGGCTGATCTCCGGGATCTTCCGAGCGGCCACCTGCCTCACCGGCCCCGCTGCCGTGGGGCGCGCTCCGCCGGGGTCTCCCGTACCGCGTTCATACGTTCCTCCTCGTCGTGGTCCAAGCCGGCTGTCCCTGCCCCGCAGGAAACCCGGTACCCGCAATCGGCCGGACCACTGGTGGGCGGTGCGTGGTGTCACCCGTCCGCACGACCCGGTGGGCGTGCCCGCCGGGGCGGTGCCATGTTTCGGACGGGGCCTCCCGGCAACCCGGGTGGTGACCCCGGACCGGGCCCGAGGGCCGAGGACGAGCACGAGGAGGACAACGTCATGCCGGCAGGATCGAGCCCCAAGCGCGAGCGTCAGTACGAGCACGTGAAGGAGAGCGCGGAGAAGCGCGGCACGTCCGAGAAGCGTGCCAAGGAGATCGCCGCGCGCACCGTGAACAAGGAGCGCGCACGCTCCGGCGAGTCGAGGACGGCGAGCAGGACGTCCACGCGCGACCCCAAGTCGTCCTCCCAGCGGGGCGGCGAGCGCTCGCACAAGGGCGCGCAGGGCCGCACGAAGGACCAGCTGTACGAAGAGGCGAAGAAGAAGAACATCGAGGGCCGCTCCACGATGAACAAGGAGCAGCTCCTGAAGGCCGTCAGCCGCTGAACGAACGGGGCGTGGCCGAAGCCTTTGTGTGCGGGCCGTAGGGCCGGCACACAAAGGCTTCGGCACGAGGGAGGGACACCGCACATGGACGACGGACACGTGGACGAGAACCAGGAAGCTCACAAGGGGCGGCACGAGACGACCAAGGAGAGAGCGGACCGCCGTTGGACGGAACTTCTCCAGGAACTACGGGTGGCCCAGACGGGGGTGCAGATCCTCTTCGGCTTCCTGCTCGCGGTGGTCTTCCAGCCGCGCTTCGCCACGCTGGCGGACTCGGACAAGGGGATCTACGTCGTGACCGTGCTTCTGGGCTCGGCCACGGCGGCGGCGCTGATCGGCCCGGTTTGCCATCACCGGCTGCTGACCGGACGCAATATGAAGCCGGAGACGGTGGTGTGGGCGTCACGGCTCACCCTGCTCGGGCTCGTACTGCTGTTCTGCACGATGTGTTCGGCGCTGCTGCTGATCATGCGCGTGGCGCTGCACAACACGCTCGCCCTGTGGCTGGTGGGCGGGATGGCCCTCTGGTCCTTCATCTGCTGGTTCGTGTTCCCCGCCTTGGCGGTGGCCCGCTCCAACGGACGCGACGGCTCCGGCGGCGGGGAGTAGACCTCCCGCGGAGGTGTGCCTCCGGCCCGCGGGCCGGAGGCACACCTCCGCGTACGGGCGTCACATGGCGCGCAGCGCGGGCAGGAGCTTCTCCTGCGCCCAGTCGATGAACGGCCTCTGGTGGCCGCCGCCGATCTGTACGAGGGCGACCTCGGTGAACCCGGCGTCGACGAACGGACGCACCGCTTCGACGAACTGGCCGACGTCGTCGCCGCAGGGCACCGCCTCGGCGATGTCGTCGGGGCGGACGTACTGGGTGGCCTGGTCGAAGGCGGACGGGCCGGGCAGCTCCGAGTTGACCTTCCAGCCGCCGACCGACCAGCGGAACTGGTCGTGGGCCCGCTTCACGGCCGCGTCGCGGTCGCTGTCGTAGCAGACGGGCAGCTGGCCGACGCTCGGCTTTCCGCCGCCGCCGTGCCGTTCGAAGCCGGTCAGCAGCTCCTCCTTGGGCTCGGTGGCGATCACCAGATCCGCCAGCCGGCCGGCGATCTCGCAGGACCGGTCGCCCGAGACGGCGACGCCGAGGGGAACGGCCACATCGGGCACGTCCCACAGCTTCGCGTTGTCCACGTCGAAGTGCGTGCCGTGGTGGGTGACGTAGCCGCCGGCCAGGAGCGCCTTGATGATCTCCACCGCCTCTTCGAGCTTCTCCAGCCGCACCCGGGCGTCCGGCCAGCCCCCGCCCACCACGTGCTCGTTCAGGCTCTCGCCGGATCCGAGACCGAGCCGGAATCGTCCTTCCGAGAGCAGTTGCAGCGTCGCCGCCTTCTGCGCGACGACGGCCGGGTGGTAGCGGGTGGTCGGGCAGGTCACGTACGTCATCAGCGGGATGCGGGTCGTGGCCTGCGCGGCGGCGCCCAGCACGCTCCAGGCGTACGGGGCGTGCCCCTGGGACTCCAGCCAGGGGAAGTAGTGGTCGGAGGTCACGGAGAAGTCGAAGCCGGCCTGCTCGGCCGCCACCACGTCCTCGACGAGGGCCCGCGGTGCCGACTGCTCGGTCATCATCGTGTATCCGAATTGCACCATATGGGATGGGTTACCGATCCCTGGCGGTCGAAACGTGCGGCTCCCGGATCATGTTTCCACCGTGCCGTGCGCGGAACCCGCTGGATGACGCCGCACATCCGCGTACCCCGAGAGCGAGGAACGACCATGCCCGTCGCGACCTACTGCCTGGTTGCCATCGACTGCCCTGATCCCGCGGCACTCGCCGCCTTCTACCAGGGGGTGCTGGGCGGGGAGGTGACGCACGACAGCGACCGCTGGTACGAGCTCCTGGTCCCCGGCGGGGCCCGCCTCGCCTTCCAGCTGGCCCCCGGGGATCAGCCGCCGGAGTGGCCGCGTGACGACCGGAACTCCCAGCAGGAGCACCTCGACTTCAAGGTGCGGGACATGGAGGCGGCCCAGCGCGAGGTGCTCGCTCTGGGGGCCACCCCGCTCGACCTCGATGACGACGGCGGCAAGCGCGACTTCCGCGTGTTCGCGGACCCGGCCGGGCACCCGTTCTGCCTCTGCTACGGCGGCTAGGGGCACACGGCCCTACGGGCTCATACGGGCGATGACGCCCGTGTCCAGGTGGGCCAGGAGGGCGGCCGGGGAGTCGTGGATCTCGACGGCGCCGGCCGCCTCCAGGTCCGCGCGGGGGATGCCGCCCGACAGGAGGCCCACGGCGGGGACCGATGCCCTGGTCGCCGCCTTCATGTCCCAGACGGAGTCCCCGATGTACACGGTCTCCTCGCTGGTGGCGCCGGCGATCTCCCTCGCGTGCCGGATCGGGTCCGGGGCGGGCTTCCCCTCGTCCACGTCGTCCGAACTCGCCGTCCCCGAGATGACGTCGTCCGCGTCCAGCGCGCCCCGCAGGGCCTCCAGCTCCGGCCCGGACGCGGAGGTGGCCAGGACGATCGTCCAGCCCCGGCCCGCCAGGGCGCGCAGCAGGTCCGCCGCCCCGTCCAGCGGGGGCAGGCGCTCGAAGTACGTGGCGTACAGGGCGGAGTGCGCGGCGCTGATCCCCGCGTCCTGGTCCCGGTCGCGGCCGGGCCCCAGCAGGTGGTCGATCAGGTCGTCGGAGCCGAGGCCGATGGCGCGGTGGATCGCGGGCGTCGCCACCGTGTGCCCGGCCTGGTGGAACGCCTGCCACCACGCGGTGACGTGCAGGTAGTTGGTGTCGACGAGGGTGCCGTCCACGTCGAACAGTGCGGCGCGGGTCATGGGGGTCCTTTCGTGCCGGCGTGGCCCGCCGGTGTCACAGGTCGATCTCTTCGGCGGCGCACACCAAGGCGCCCATGTTGCGTTCCGTCATCCGCAGGGCGGCGTCGGCCAGATCCTCATGGATGTGGGCCACTCCGTCGCGGGGGATGGTCAGGTCCATGTGGCGGATGTGCGCGTCGAGCGCGGAGTAGAGGATGCACTGCTCGGTCACCTGGCCGGTCAGGACGAGATGGCCGACGCCCAGCTGGTGGAGCAGGTACGGCAGGGGCGTCTCGTAGAAGACCGAGTGCCTGGCCTTGACGACGAAGAGTGAGTTGTCATCGGGGCGCAGCGGTTCGACCAGGTCGGGGCGGGCGCCCGCCAGGGCCGCCTCGACGATCTCGCCGTGGTGCGAGCGCCAGTCGCCGAAGTTGTCGTTGGCGTAGATCACGAGGCAGCCGCTGTCCCGGGCCGCCCTCAGCATGCGAGCGATGACGGGTACGGCCCGTTCGGCGGAGGGAAGCAGCCGGTCCGCGTCCGCGTGATCGTACGGGTTGATCATGTCGATGACGATCAGCGCCTTGCGGGACATGGTTGCCATGGTGGCATCGCGCGGACGGCGCGGCGAGCCGTCGTCGTCCGCGAGCCCGGACGGCGCCCATCAGGGCCGCAGCAGCGTCTTGACCATGCCGTCGGCCTTCCGCTGGAAGGTCTCGTACGCCTTCGGGGCGTCCTCCAGGGACAGGCGGTGCGTGGCGAAGCCGTCCACGCCCAGCGGGTCGTCGTCGACGAGCAGCGGCAGGATGTCGGGCACCCAGTGCTTGACGTTCGCCTGGCCCATCCGGAGCTGGATCTGCTTGTCGAACAGGGTGAGCAGGGGCAGTGGGTCGGCGGCGCCGCCGTAGACGCCGGAGATGGAGATGGTGCCGCCCCGTCGCACCACGTCGATGGCGGTCAGGAGGGCGCCGAGACGGTCGATGCCCGCGCGTTCCATGAGTTTGCGGGCCGCCGCGTCCGGCAGCAGGCCGGTAGCCCACTGGCCCGCCTTTCCGATCGGTGCGCCGGTCGTGTGGGCCTCCATGCCGACGGCGTCGATGACCGCGTCGGTGCCCCGGCCGCCGGTGAGGTCCCGGATCGCGGCCGGAAGGTCCTTGCCGTAGTGGCCCAGGTCGAGGGTCTGGACGCCGCGCGCGGCCGAGCGGGCGAGGCGTTCGGGGACCAAGTCCACTCCGATGACCAGGCCGGCGCCGCGGTGCAGGGCGATCCGGGCCGCCATGTCTCCGATCGGCCCGAGGCCGAGGACGGTGACGCTGCCGCCGGGCGGGATCGCGGCGTACTCGACGGCCTGCCAGGCGGTGGGCAGCACGTCCGACAGATAGACGAAGCGGTCGTCCGCCGGGCCGTCCGGGACCTTGATGGGCAGGGTGTTGCCGAAGGGGACCCTCATCAGCTCGGCCTGTCCGCCGGGCACCTGCCCGTAGAGCTTGGTGTAGCCGTAGAGCGAGGCCCCGGTGCCGTACTCCTTCACCTGGGTGGTCTCGCACTGGGAGTGGAGGCCCTTGGCGCACATGAAACAGGTGCCGCAGGAGACGTTGAACGGGACGACGACCCGGTCTCCGCGTGACACCGCGGTCACCTCGGGGCCGGTCACCTCGACAACGCCCATCGCCTCGTGGCCCAGGATGTCGCCGGCGTCGAGGAACGGGCCCAGTACCTCGTACAGGTGGAGGTCCGATCCGCAGATGCCCGTCGAGGTGACCCGGATGACGATGTCGGTCGGGTCCTGGATGACCGGATCCGGCACGGTCTCCACGCGGACGTCGCGCTTTCCCTGCCAGGTGAGTGCACGCATGGGTGTTCTCCTCACTGTCTGTGTGACGGCTGCGCCGCCGGGTCAGTGGCGGTCCGTGCGCTGCGCCGCCCTCGCCTCCGCCTGGGCGATCCGTCCGGCGGTCTCGCGCCGGCGCCCCTCCGCCTTCAGGTGCTCGTCGCCCAGCGCGGCGCCGTCCGACTTGAGCTTTGCTCCCTTCGCCCTCATGGCCAGGGCGCGGGCGATCTCGGCATGCCGTCCCATGTCTCCTCGGTTCCTCCCGGGTCGTTCCGCGGGCGTGCCCGCACAGCGGTTCCGAGCGACGGGTTCCCACGGAACGCGACCTCAACCGGAATGTACGATTCGATCTGGGGTGGCCGCCGCGCGACAAGACATCACGGCCCGTCCCGCATGTCCCCCGGCGCTACGGGTACCCGCCTGGCCAGGCTCCCGGCGTACGCGGGAGCAGGCGCTGCCGGTTGGGACCACAGCCGCAGCGCCGCCCAGCGGATTCCGAGTCGCGCACCGGTCCCGGTGCGCCCAGGATCGACGGCGGGGCCGCCGACGGGCCCCCGGCAGCGAAGGACATCCCGTCATGACTGAGTCCGCACCCGGCCAGGACCCCACCGGCCGCTTCCCGCGGCCGGACTTCCCGCAGCAGAGTCAGGAGCACCCCGGCTGGACCGGGCCCATGGACCCGCCGCCCGACCACGGCGAGGACTCCTACCGGGGCCACGGGCTCCTCACGGACCTCAAGGCCGTCATCACCGGGGGCGACTCCGGGATCGGCCGGGCCGTCGCACTGGCCTTCGCCCGCGAGGGCGCCGATGTGCTGATCACGCACCTCGAAGCCGAGGAGGACGAGGCGCGGGAGACGGCCCGGCTGGTCGAGGGGGCGGGCCGGCAGGCGCTGACGGAGGCGTGCGACATCCGGGACGAGAAGCAGTGCCGGGCCCTGATCGGCAGCGCGGTGCAGGAGTTCGGGCGCATCGACGTCCTCGTCAACAACGCCGCGTACCAGATGGCCCAGCCCGACGGGATCGCCGCGATCTCCACGGAGCAGTTCGACCGGGTGATGCGGACGAACCTGTACGGGATGTTCTGGCTGTGCAAGATGGCCCTGCCGCACATCCCGGCAGGCGGGTCGATCATCAACACCACGTCGGTGCAGGCGTACAAGCCGAGTCCGCACCTGCTGGACTACGCCATGACCAAGGGCGCGATCGTCACCTTCACCCACGGCCTCGCGCAGATGCTGGCCTCCGACGGAATCCGCGTCAACGCCGTGGCCCCGGGGCCGGTGTGGACGCCGCTGATCCCGGCGACGCTGCCCGACACGAAGGAGTTCGGGAAGCAGAGCCCGCTCGGGCGGCCCGCGCAGCCCGCCGAGATGGCCCCGGCGTATGTGTTCCTGGCGTCCGACAACGCGAGTTTCATCACCGGGGAAATCGTGAACGCGACCGGCGGCACCCCGCTTCCGTAGCCCTGTGGGGCGTTCGGTGGGCGGATTGGTGGAGCGGACCACGGGAAGGCGGCAGGTATGCCGAAGAATCACGAGGAAGCACTCGATCCGCTGCCGGTCGTCATCGACCTCGCGGACCTCGGGGTATCCGGCTACCGGGCGGCGGACTGGCTGCGCGAACACCACCACCTGGACACGCATCTGATGGACCACCGGCGCATCAGCGCCCAGCTCACCCACGCCGACGACGCCGAGACGACGAAGCGGCTCACGACGGCGCTGCGCGACCTCGCCCGGCAGGCGCCCTCACTGCCCCGGGGGCCCGGGGTGGCGGTCCCCGCGCCGGCGGAGCTGAGGATGGAACAGGCGAGGCTGCCGCGCGACGCCTACTTCCACGGGACCGAGGACGTCCCGGCGGAGGAGGCCGTCGGCCGCGTCGCCGCCGAGATGATCACGCCCTATCCCCCGGGCATCCCCGTGGTGCTGCCCGGCGAACGGCTCACGCAACCGGTGCTGCGCTACCTCCTGACCGGTCTCGACGCGGGAATGAACCTGCCCGACCCCGCGGACCCGCGGCTGCGCACCGTACGGGTCTGCGCGGACGGCTGAGCACCCGGTGCACGAAGGCCCGGGGCCGTCGGTCCGTATCAGCCGCGCGTCCTGGTGACGCACTCGGCTACCGCGTCGCGGAGGCTGCCGGTACGGGCGAGCGCGTCGCGCTGGATACGTGCCCCGGTGCCCCGCTTCAGCACCTGGTCGATCCCCTCCTCGGCCGCCGCGAGGTCCCCGCTGTCCTCCAGCGCGTCACGCACATGGGCGAGCAGGGCGCGGAGCACGTCCGGCCCGGAGGCGGGACGCATGGTCGCGGGATGCAGCAGCTCCCCTTCCAGCCCCGAGCGGCCGGCCTGCCAGCCGGCCATGCGCAGCACCCCGACCCCGTACGGCTCCGGCGGGTCGCCCGCCCGCCAGGCACGGGCCGCCGTCTCGACCAGGCCGCGCGCCAGGGTGGCGAGCAGTGCCGCGTCGGCGGGTTCCAGGCACACGTCAGCGACCCTGATCTCGACCGTGGGGTAGCGATGCGAGAGCCGGGCGTCGAAGTAGATCATCCCCTTGTCGCGCAGAACACCCGTGTCGACGAGCGCCTGGACCTCGTCGTGGTAGCGGCGCGCGGAGCCGAAGATCTCCACGGGTCCGGACGAGGGCCAGCGCCCCCAGACCCGGCTGCGGTAGCTGCCGTACGTGGTGTCCTGCCCCTGCCAGAACGGCGAGTTGGCGCTGAGCGCGAGCAGGACCGCGAGCCACGGGCGGATGCGGTCCAGGACCGCGACGCCCTCCTCGTCCGATTCCACGGAGACGTGCACGTGGCATCCGCAGGTCAGCTGCTCCTGCGCGGTCAGCCCGAACTTGTCGGCCAGCCAGCGATACCGTTCGCCCTCGCCGATCGTCGGGCTCACGGGCAGCGGGGAGGTGGCGAGCGCAACGACCGCTCCCCCGGCCTCGGCGGCGCTGCGGGCGGCCTCCGCCCGCCAGCGCAGGATCTCGTCGGCGAGTTCCCGCATGTCCGCGCGCGGCTCGGTGGCGAACTCCACCTGCTGGCGGTGCAGCTCCGACTCGAAGACCGAGTCGCCCTCGGCGCGGCGGTCCGCCAGGGCCAGAACGGCCGTCGACAGCGCCCGGGGGTCGCCGCTCTGCTCGTCGACGAGCAGCAGCTCCTCCTCGACACCCACAGTCCGCACCATCATGTCCTCCATGCTCGACCGGCCGGGGGCGGAGCCCGCCCGCGCCGGAGCGCCTGCGGAGCGGCCCTGCAAGGCTCCCCCACTTCGCCGTATGCCACCTCCCGGCTCCGGCACCCCTGACCGGCCGGTGTTTCTCCGTACGCGCCCCGCTCAGCCCGGTCCGGGACGGCCTCGCCCGGCGACGACGGCCATGTGACCGGCCGCGATCTCCGCGCTCGCGGCCTCCAGCAGCGAGAACGGCGGCGCGCCACCGGTCCGGAGCAGCGTCAGCGCCCCCAGCACCGTCGTGCCGTCCGGTGCGGTCAGAGGGACGGACAGCAGCGCGGTGACATCGGCCCCGGCCATCAGCGGGGTGCCCTCCTCGTCCGTGCCGAGCCCGTCCAGATCGTCGGTCAGCTGCTCCACCACCGTCGCGCCGTTGGTCATGACGTCCACGGCCACCGGGCAGTCGAGCGGGGCCTGCCGGAGGAACGCCTTCTCCAGGCCGGCGTCGTCCGGCGCCGCCGGCCCGTGCACCGCCGACCGGACCGGGCCCGCCGGGCCCACGAGGTCCAGCAGCGCCCAGTCCGCGAGCCCTTCGCGCAAGAGGCCCGTGGCGGCCCCGAGAGCCGCGGAAGGAAGCTTTCCGCTCAGGAGCGCGCGGTCGACGCGGTCCAGGAGACCGGTCAGCTCGGCCTGCCGGACGACCGCCGCAGGGCCGGTGCCGCCCTCGATGTGTCCGGCGGGCCGGGGAACGGCCGTCGGCGTGAAGGTCAGTAGCACGTCCCGCCGCCGCTCCCCCGGCACTTCGACGCCGGTGAGCGTGGCGTACAGCGGGCCTTCCGGCGCCCGCTGGAGGCGGAGCGGAAGGCTTCGGTCTCCCTCGCCCCGGGCCACGGCCGCCGCGTGGGCGCGCAGAGCCGCCCGGTCGGCGGGGCGCAGCAGCGCGGCGAGCGGGCGGCCCGCCGCGTACCCCGGGGGCAGTCCGGTCAGTTCGGCGGCGGCCGTGTTGAAGCGGCGCACCACGGTCTGCTCGTCGGCCAGGATGACGGGCCACGGCAGGTGATCGAAGATGGCCTTGAACGGATACGACGTCCCGGTCCCCGGCGGCGGCGCCTCCTCCGCGTGGCGTAGGGCCTCGCCCGCGTGCTCCAGCTCCGCGAGGGCCGCGTCGAGCAGGACCGGGTATTCGCAAGGAGGATGGGCACGGGCCGCGCGCAGTTCCCGCAGGCGGGCGACGAGGGCCTCGACACCGCTCTCGCGTTCCGGTGGCCGGCTCATACAACGAAGCTAACCGATCGCTCGGGCGTGGACGCTGAGCGGCGCGGGTGGTCCCGTGGCGCCGAGGGAGGCCGAGGCCGATGGACACGAGGTCCGATGCCGGGGCCGTGGCGCCGTGGCTCGTCGGGCTCGGCGGGCGGGCGCTGCGCTGCTCGGCCGGGTGCCGGGGTGCGACGGTGGTGCTGCGGTTCCCCGGCGGGGAGAGCCACAGTGCCGTGACCCATCCGGACCTGGCCGCGCTGGCGGCTCCGCAGGAGGAGGCCGGCGAGGGGCCGGGTGCCGAAGCCGCCCGCTCCGGTCTGCCGGTGCGCGCGGCCGACCTCGTCGCGGATGCGCGGTGGCCGGAATTCCGGGTGGCGGCGCTGGAGCGTGGCCTGCGCGCCTGTACGGCCGTGCCGGCCACGGCGTGGGGCGTGATGGCGACGGTGACGCTGTACGCGTTCCGGCCGTGGCGGCCGCCTGCGGAGACCCTGGACGTGGTCCGGGTGCTGGCCGAGGAGGCGGTCGGCGGGCTGCTGCGCGAGCGCGTCCGGGCGGACGCCGAGGCGGAGGCGGAGCAGTTGCGGACGGCGATGGCATCGCGGGCGGTGATCGACCAGGCCATCGGGATCGTGACGCACCTGCTGGACTGCGACGCGGGCCAGGCCTTCGACGTGCTGCGCACGCTGTCGCAGCGCTCGAACCGCAAGCTGAGCGCCGTCGCGGCGGGGATCGTCGAGGGCAGGGGCCGGGGCAGCACGCGGGAACTGCGACGGGTGCTGGGTGACGTGCGGGAGGGCCCCTAGGGCGCGCCCCAGTCGGTGAGGAAGCGGGCGCCGAGGCGGTCCTCCAGGAAGCCCGTGGTGTCGATTCCGAAGACGACGTCCGCCTCCATGCCGGGTTCGTCGTCGAGCAGCCCGCGTACGACGTCGTGGCGCACCACCTGTTCGTGGACGGCGTCGGCCTCCACGTGTTCGGTGTAGAAGAACTCCGCGGCGGGACCGGCCCCGGCCCGTTTCATCGCGAGGGCCAGGCGGCGCGACGCGGGCGACGAGGTGATCTCCACGGCGGCGAAGTGGCCGACCAGGGCACCCCGCAGCCGCCGGTGCAGCCCGAACAGGGACATGAGGTTGACGAGGGCGAGCATCTCGGCATGGCCCTCGTCCAGGTAGTGGCCGTACGCCGTCTCCAGGCCCAGATCCGCCATGAGGTCGGCGAACAGCCGGGCGTGGACGCGTTCGGCCCGGCCGGCGCCGAACTCGTCGTACTCGATGGCTGCCATGCCCGCCTTGGCGCGCCCGCCGAGCCGGGGCAAGACCCAGGCGTGCGGGTCGGCCTCCTTCAGGTGGTACAGCGAGCGCTGAGCGGCGTAGGCCCGCAGCCGGTCCCGGGTGGCGTGCTCCTGGAGGAAGTGCGAGACGCCCGTGACTTCGACCGGTTCGAGAAGCAGTTCGTCCAGCGTGTCGTCGAGAGCGGGTCCGGGCGGGACGTCCTGCCGCAGGGCCGACTCGAAGCGGCGTTCCAGGGCGGCCCTGACGGCCAGCAGCGCGGGGTCCCATTCCAGGGCCGGGTCCACGCCGTCGAAGCCCCGGTAGTGGAGTTCGTAGCAGAGGTACAGGGCGAGCTGGAGGTCGTCCCCGTAGGGGTCCGCCGTGTCCACCCGTGCGGGGTCCGGCAGGGGGCCGCTCCCCCGCAGATGGTCGATGACCCCTGCCGAAAGCTCACCGCGGGCCCGGGGAAGCGCGGGTCCGCCCGTCCGACCGGCCATGGTGTCACTCCTCGTACGTTGCTGCCTGGGCGTCCCGGTCCGGTACCCCTCGGTCGGTACGTCAACGATGACGCGCCTCCTCCCACCATGTGGTCCCGCCGCCGATGCCGCTACACCGGCGGCGGGACGGGGGCGTGCGGTTGCGGGGGCACCGGCGCGGCAGCAGGCTGCCGGAGGCGGGACGGGACACATGAATGACCGCCTCGGTGGGGGGAACCCAGAGGCTGCGACCCGGAAGAGACGTCACCGGGCGTGTTCCCCGCAGGACGGAAGGACGGCTGAAGATGAGCGACAACGGCGACAGGCGCAAGGTGCTGGCGATCGTCACGAACTACGGCGTGGAGCAGGACGAACTGGTCGTGCCGCTCGGCCATCTGCGCGAGCGGGGCGTCCAGGTCGATGTCGCCGCGCTGAAGAAGGACGACATCCGGACGCTCGTCGGCGACAAGGACCCGGGCAGGACCGTGCGCCCCGACCTCACGCTGGAGGACGTGGATCCGGCCGGTTACGACCTGCTGCTCGTCCCGGGCGGCACGTTGAACGCGGACACGCTGCGGCTCCAGGGCCCGGCCTGCGACATCGTGCGTTCGTTCACCTCGTCCGGGCGCCCGGTCGCGGCGATCTGCCACGGCCCGTGGATGCTGGTGGAGACCGGCAAGGTGTCCGGCAAGCGGCTCACCTCGTACGCCTCCTTGCAGACGGACATCCGCAACGCGGGCGGTGACTGGGTGGATGAGCCGGTCGTCACGGACGAGTCGGGCGGGTGGAAGCTCATCACCTCGCGCGACCCCGGCGACCTGGCCCCCTTCCTCAAGGAGATCGACGCCGCGCTCGCCGGCTGACACCGCGGACCGGGGGAGCCGCCCGGCGCACCGGCCGGGCGGCTCCCGCATGTCCGCTCACACGGGTTCGGGTGCGAAGGGCAGGAACTCGTCGGCGCCCGGCTGCACGACCCCGTAGCTGCTCTCCGGCACTTCCTTCCACACGCCGGGCAGCCCGCCCAGGGGCTCCGACACGACGAGGCGGGTGCTGTCGGAGACACCGCGCAGGAAGTCCAGGTCCGGGTGGAGCGCCCGCACGGTGTCGGCCTTGCTGCTGTAGTACAGCGAGCGGGAGGTACCGACACTCGAATAGCGGAACGACCAGAGGCGTTCGCCGTCGGACACCGCGACGGTCATCTGGAGCGGGTACTCCACCCCCGCGTCGTGCCCGACGCGTTCGATCAGACCCGTCATCCGGGCCACCGCTCCCGGTACGTCCTGGTCGAGCCCGAAGGTCAGCGCCAGGTAGAACATCACCTCGGAGTCCGTCGAGCCCTCCAGGGCGGAGAACAGGGCCGGGTCGAGCGCCAGCGAGAGTTCGCGGCGCAGCCGGTGGAAGTCCGCGATGGCCCCGTTGTGCATCCACATCCAGCGGCCGTGCCGGAAGGGATGGCAGTTGGTCTCCTGGATGGCAGTCCCCGTGGACGCCCGCACATGGGCGAAGAACAGGGGCGATCTGATGTGGCTCGCGATCTCCCGCAGATTGCGGTTGTTCCAGGCGGGCCCGGTGTCACGGATGATCGCGGGCGTCTCCGTCTCCTGCCCGTACCAGCCGACACCGAAGCCGTCCCCGTTGGTCGTCTCGACCCCCATGTGGGAGTGCAGGCTCTGGTCGATGAGCGAGTGCTCCGGCTTGTACAGGAGATCGCTGAGCACGACACTCGTGCCGGAGTAGGCCAGCCATCTGCACATGAGCGGCGTCCCTTCCCGGGCGGGCAGGGGCCGGGTCGGACGTGCCGGAGGTGCTTTCTCCGGACCTCGGTCCCTGGGCGGCCGGTCGTCGTTACGTCCACGCTACCGACTCCGCGTGCCGGTCGCCCGGCCGCGCCCCTACGCGGCCGGGGCGGACCTGCGCCGGAAGGTCTCGGCCAGCGCCGTGTTCACCACGACGACGGCCCCCATCACCGCACCGGCAGCGGGATGCCCGACCCCGTACAGCGCGAAGGCGCCACCGCCCAGCACCAGTGCCTTCACCGCCAGCACGCCGGCGAGCGGCGGCCGGAACCGGGCGCGCGGTGCGGCGAACCGCGCCCACAGCACGACGGCCGCGGCGAGAAGGGCGCAGCCGAGCAGGAGTCGCACCGCCAGGTGGTCCGCAAGCGAGAACCCCCACCAGAAGAGGCAGGCCAGCGCCACCAGTTCCACGAGGAACGCGAGCAGTTCGTTCGCCGCCCACCAGGGGCGCCCGGCCACCGACGGGAGCACCGGTTCGTCAGCAGGTCTGTCGTGCACCACTCCCCCTTGTCGTTCACGTGTGCGCAAGCGTACTCAGGCTTCCGGGGCGGCCGTGCCGGAGACGGCGGGCGCGGGAGGGGGCTGCGTCCCGGCGGGGCGCAGCCCCCGCACGACGAGGCCCGGGAGGACGCGGACCGGCCGCGCACCTAGAGTGACAAATGGGGTGTTTCCACCGCGCCCGGCAGGGCAGTCGCCGGATGCGAAGGACGGCCGCCGGGCGGACAGGTCTCACCCGGCGGCGGCCCGGCATTCATGACGCCTCCGACGGAAGGACGAATCATGCCGACAGAGGCACGTGGCGACGACGTCTACCAACCGCAGAGCGACGGCCAGGACCCGCCGAACGACGACCTCGACATGGAGAACGCGCTCGGCGAGCGGGGCCTCGACGACCAGATGGAAGAGGGCTATTCGCCGCCCGAGCGTCCCCTCGCCGTGGACAAGTACGGGACCACCGGCGAGGAGGAACGCCGCGGTGAATCCCTCGACCAGCGCCTGGCCCAGGAGGTCGAGGACGTCGAGCCGCCCGAGGGCGACGGCATCGGGGACCTGGACGACGGCGACGGCGAGCCGCTGGAACCGGAGGACGAGATCCGCTCGGGCCGGCTGAGCGCGGTGGACGAGGTGCCCGGACGGCGTACGGACGTCTACGCCGACGACGTGGGCATCGACGGCGGAGCTGCCTCGGCCGAGGAGGCCGCCGTGCACACCACGGACGACGAAGAGGACCAGGGCCGGGAGGGCTGACCACACAGCGGCGGGCCGGCTCCCGGCGCTTGCCCGCACGGGCAGGCCCGGCCGCACGCGGGCCCGGTGCGGAATCGGGCGCCGACGACGCTACGGGCGCGTGCGCCGCCCCCGGCGCGGGCGCATCGTGCAAGAGAAACCCCGGCGAAGGAGCGCCGCATGCCTAGCCTCGACTGGAAGACGCCCGTGGCGGGTGCGCCCTGCTGGGTGAGCCTGACGGCCCGCGACCTGCGGATCGCGCAGCCCTTCTACGAACGGGTCATGGGCTGGGAGTTCCACGACAGCACGCTCGGTGACGGCTTCGTCCTCGCCCGCGCCCACGGCAGGGCGGTCGCCGGCCTCGGCTGGTGCCAGGGCATCGACGGCCCTCCTCCGGCCTGGATCCCCTATTTCGCCGTGCCGGACGCGGATGCGACGGCCGACCGGATCAGGGAGCGCGGTGCCACGCTCGCCGTGGGTCCGCTGCCGCTGGGCGGGGGCCGCGCGGCGATAGCGGCCGACCGCGAGGGAGCCGCCTTCGGCTTCTGGGAGGGCCCGGCCCCCGTCTGGTCCGACGGCCCGCGCGCACCGGCGCGCGTGGACCTCCAGTCGCGCCACGCCTTCGAGGCGGCCATCTTCTACGCGGAGGTCTTCGGCTGGACCCGACCGCACAGCCGGTGCACCGTCGACTACACGGAGGACCGGGTTCTGGTGCGAGCGGGCGGACACACCGTGGTGACGCTGCGCGGCGGAGGGGTGGAGAACGATCCGGACCCCCGGGTCCGGGCGCGCTGGATCGTCGACTTCCTGGTGGCCGACAGCCGGCGGACCGCCGACGCCGCCGTGGACGCGGGCGGCGAGGCGACGCCCGTGGACGGGCTGCCGGAGACCGCGTTCGTGATCTGCGATCCGGAGGGCGCGCTGTTCACCGTCTCCGACCGCTGATCGGACCGCGGTTCAGAGCCGTACGCGTGTTTGAGGCGAGCCGGGACGGGCATGGGCCAGGCGTGCTTCGGACAAGAGGCGCGACCGTGGGAGCTCTGCTCCGGGTGGCGCCTGTCCGGCTCGGCCTCCCGCGGTGGTACCGACAGGCGACGCCGAGGGAGTGAACACCATGGCCGGTGCCCGACAGACAGCGCCCGGACGACGCCAGGACCTGCCGCCGAAAGCGGCGGCCTTCGCACGGCTCCGGGCCCTTCCCGAGGGCCCGGAGCGGGACGAGCTGCGCCGCGCGACGGTCTGCGCGTGGCTCCCCATGGCCCACCGCCTGGCCTCGCGCTTCCGTGACCGGGGGGAGCCCCTGGACGATCTGCGCCAGGTGGCCGCCATCGGTCTCGTCAAGGCGGTGGACCGCTACGACCCGGCGCGCGGCAAGGCCTTCGAGACGTACGCGATACCCACCGTGGTCGGCGAGCTCAAGCGGCATTTCCGCGACCACACCTGGGACGTCCATGTGCCCCGCCGGGTGCAGGATCTGCGCAACCAGGTGCGGGTGGCCCGTCGCGACCTGGCCCAGACGCTGGGCGGACGGCTGCCGGCCGAGGCGGAGATCGCGGCGGCGACGGGGCTCTGCGTCGAGGACGTCCGGGCCGGTCTGGAGGCCCTGGACAGCTACCGCACGCTGTCGCTGGACGCCGAGCTGCCGAGGGCCGTCGGCGACGGTTCCTGCCTCGCCGACACCCTCGGGCTGTGCGACCACGCGCTGGACGTGGCCGTCGACCGCGAGGCCGTCAAGCCGGGGCTGCGCAGCCTGCCGGAACGTGAGCGCACCATTCTCTATCTGCGGTTCTTCCGCGACATGACGCAGGGCCGGATCGCCGAGACGCTCGGCCTCTCGCAGATGCACGTCTCCCGGCTGATCGCCCAGTGCTGCGAGCAGGTGCGCAGGCAGGCGCTCCAGGAGGTCGGCGGCCCGGCGTAGCGTCTCGTGGCCGGTGCGTCACGGCACCGACGGTCAGACCCCGCGGACCGTCTCCTGGGGCCGGACGGCCGGGACGAGTTCCGCGTACACGAGCGAGATCGCGTCGGTCACCTCGTCCCACGAGAAGCGTGCCAGCGCGTGCTCCCGGCCGGCGGCTCCGTAGCGGGAACGCCGGACGGGGTCGTCGAGCAGGCCGCGGATCGTCGCGGCGAGGTCGTACCCCTCGTCGTCGGCCGGCGGCACGAGCGTGCCGGTCACACCATCGACGACGGTGTCCAGCTGCCCGCCGACGGCCGTGGCCACCACCGGAATGCCGCAGGCCATCGCCTCGGCCGCGACGACGGCGGACGGCTCGTGGCGGGGCAGGGAGAGGAGCAGATCCGCGGTGGACATGAGGTGGGGCATCAGGCTCCGCGGTACGCGGCCGAGCAGCCGGAATCGTTCGGCCACTCCGTGTTCGGAGGCGGCCTTGCGCAGCCGCTCGGCCTCCGGGTCCGTGTACAGGACCGGGGCCGCCGGTCCCCCGGCGACGAGCAGCTCCGCGTCGGGGACGCCCGCGAGGGCCGCCAGAGCGCGGTCGAGCCCCTCGCGGCGGTCGAGCCTGCCGACGGCGAGCAGGCGGTACGGGGCGCCCGGCGGGCGCTCGGCGAGGGGCACCGGGGCGAAGTGGACGGTGTCGACGCCACAGGGGACGACGCTGATCCTGGCGCGGGGGACGCCCATGGCGGTCAGCTCGTTCAGCTCGTCCGCGCAGGTCGCGACGGAGCGGTGGGCCTCACGGCCGATCCGGGTCTCGATGTCGACGCGCTCGGGCGGGTCGGTGTCCGCGCCTCCCCGGTGGCGCTTCTCCACCGTTCCGAGGCCGTGGTAGGTCTGGACGACGGGTACTGCGGCGTCCCTGGCCCCGGTGAGGGCGGCCACGCCGGACATCCAGGAGTGCGCGTGCACGACATCGGGGCGGTTGAGCCTCCAGAGCCGGGCCAGATACGCACCGAACTCCGCCATCCACGCCAGCAGTTCGTCCCTCGGTACGGGGACGGGCGGGCCGGCCGGCACGTGGACGATCTTCACGCCCGACTCGTTCCGCACCAGTGTCGGCCGGTCGGGCCGGTCGCGTCGGGTGTAGACCGTGACGTCGTGTCCCCGGCGTGCCAGGCATCCGGCCAGCTGGGCCACGTATCCGTGCGGTCCGCCCGCGTCGGGACCGCCCGGCCCGGCGAGCGGGCCGGGGTGGGCGGACACCAGGGCTATCCGTGCGAACCGCGGCATGGGATCCGTCATCGCGTGACCTCCTTCATGAGGCGGTCGCCGGTCCGCACGGCCTGCCGGTCGTCGTTGTCCGCCGTCGGCGGAGCGGAGGGCCGGGGCCGGCTCGGCGGCGACTCGTCTCTCCCCCGTCGATCCTGCCCGAGTGGGCCGCCCGCGCATCTCCGGAACTTCCGTTGGAATGAACCGGGACCCCACCGCCGGGACGGGCGGCCGGGCATCGCCCCGGCGGCCGGTGCCTCAGTTCGCCTGGCCGATCGGCCGGACCACCAGGGTGTTGACGTCCACGCCGCGCGGCTGGGAGATCGCCCAGACCAGCGTGTCCGCCAGCTGCCCGGCGGAGATCATCGGACCGGCCGCCGCCGCGCCGCCGGGGCGCTCGTCCCAGAAGGGTGTGAGCACCCGTCCGGGCGCGATCAGCGTCGTGCCGACGCCGTACCCGGTCGTCAGCATGCGGACGTTCTCCGCCAGCCCGGTCACCGCGAACTTCGTCATCGAGTACAGGTTGCCGGGCGTGTTCTTGAACCCCGCCACGCTGCCGACGAGCACGATGCGGCCCTGCGACTCCTTGAGTGCCGGGAGTGCCGCCCGCACCAGCAGAGCCGGGCCCAGCACGTTCGTCAGCACCATGCCCCGCCACTTCTCCGGGTCGCCGGTCTCGACATGCGCGTCGGCCGAGTACCCGGCGTTGGCGATGGCGTGGTCGAGCCGGCCGAATCCGCGCACGGTCTCCTCGACCGCCGCCGAGACGTGCTCCCAGTCCGCCGCGTCCCCCTCGAAGGTGAGCAACCGCTCCCCCGCCCCGGCCTCGTCCGCCGCCTCCTTGAGCGCGGCGAGCTTCTTCGCGCTGCGCCCGGTCGCGGCGACCCGGTGGCCGAGCGCGAGCAGCCGGTGCACGCTTTCCGCCCCGATGCCGCTCGAACCGCCGGTGATGAAGGTGACGGGTGATGCGGCGCCCGCCGTGCCGTCCGTCGACGCGGTGTCGTTGCTCATGATCTCCCCGTGCTCCGGTGCGGCGCCGCGCGAGCCGCGGCGCCGTCGCTGTCCCGTCCGACGCTAGATCGTCGGGGCCGAGGCGTCCATGGATCATGGTGCCCCGTCATCTGTCAGCCTGTCGTGCATGACGGAAGCCAACTACGTTGTCCCGCCCGCGGGCTGGCAGCCACTGCTCGCCTCGGCGCTCGCCGACTACGCGGCCCGGGACGGACGCGTCCACGCGATGCGCGTCCACGGTTCGGCGGCGGGCTCCGGGGAGGCGATGGACCAGTGGTCGGATCTCGATGTCCGCCTCACGGCCGACGAGCCGGTCGCGGTGGCCGAGGATCTGGTCCGGGAGATCGCCGGGCGGCACGCGCCGGTGTACGCCGCCGGGCGCGACGGCGACGCCGGCCGGTACACCGTGCGGCTGGTCCTGACCGACCTGCGGCGCCTGGACCTCACGGTGGTCACCGAGTCGCTGGACGCCCCGGGACCGGCGGACACCTCACCGCCCGCCGACGTACCGGGCGTGCTCGCCTCCCTGCTGAACGACTTCCGGTTCGACGCGGTGCTGGCGGCCTGCAAGGCGGCCCGCGGGGACGTCCTGATCGGCGCCCACCTGACGCTCGGGCTGGCCCGTCATGTCCTGGTCGCGGCAATGGTCCTGCGCGACGAGGAACGGGGCACCACCCATCACCGGTACGGCGGCAGCCGCTACGACACCTGGCCGGCCCGGCTGTCGGCCGCCCCGGCGCCGTACGATCCGGCGGGGATCCTCTCCGCGATCCGCTTCCACACGCTCGCGCTGCACGAACTCCTCGCCGGACACGGCGTATCCGGACCGGCCGACGACGACCCACTGCGGGCGCTCCTGGACGCCGTGGACAAGGCCGTCGCGCCGGGCACTTGACCTGAGCGCGGCCTGCCCCTCGCCCCGGCGGCGTTGTCAGTCCCCTCGGATATCGTCGGCCGTATGGATCAGACCGCGTTGATCGCCGAGCTCGAACTCGCCACGAAGCAGAAGGAGTCGACGTCCGGGATCGTGCGGCGGCTGGCCGAGCCGGGTGCCGCCGCCGCGCCCGGTCTCATCGCCGCGCTGGGCACCGTGAGCCGGCCCGCGCTGTGGGGACTGCGGGACGCCCTGCGCCTGATAGGCCCCGCCGCGTTGGACGCGGCGGTGGCAGCCCGCGCCCGCGCCGCCAAGGTCCCCGAATGGTGGGAACTGGGCCATGTGCTGCGCGGGTTCGACGAGCGGTGCATACCCGGGTACACGGCAGCACTGTCCCACCCCATGAAGGAGATCCGGCAACAGGCGCTGTGGGGCCTGCAGAATCTCGGCGAGGCCGCCGCCGGCACCGTGCCCGAGGTCATCCCGTTCCTGAACGACGCGGACAGCTACACCCGGTACCAGGCGGAGAACACGGTCAGGGCCATCGGCGCGGAAGCCGCTCCCCTGCTGCGCGCGATCCGCCGGGACGGCCCTTCCTCTCTGCGACGACACGCGCTCACCGCACTGGCGCTCATCGGCGGGGCGGACTCGATGGACGAGCGGGACCGCCGCGCCCTGGAACGGCTCATCCGCGTCAAGGCGGCCCAGGACACCCCGGATCCGCTGCCGGACCACTGGTGGCTCGCCGTCCCGGGCGCCACGTACGAGGGCCTCTTCGAGGCGATGGGGCTCCACGACCGCATCCCCTGCACCCTCTCGATGGGACTCTCCGCGATGGGGTCGGACGCCACGGAGATCACGGACCCCGACGGCACCCGCCACACGGCCTACCGCGTGTTCGTCACCCCGGAGCTGGACGGGTGGCGGCTGATCTACGCGGACACCCCGCTCAGGCAGATGACCTGGAGCCCCACCGACCTCATCAACCGCCTCAGCGCCGCCTGCGGCCAGGCGCAGTTCTTCTACCAGGACGACCACAGCGACTCGATGGTCTGGGCGGTCGCCGTCGACGGCGTCCCGCGTCGCAGGTACTGGCGTTACTCGGACCCCGAGTGGGAGGGCGAGCCCATGGAGTGGGAGACGCCGCTCAGCGCCGATCCCGACTACGACCCCGAGGAGGAGGAGGACGACGACCCCAACGCCACCACGGAGACCGACACCACCGGCGCGGCCTCGTACCTCTCCGTCGACCCGACCGCCGTCGGCTCCCGCACCGCACTCCGTGGTCACGGCTGGCTGGCGATCACCCGGCCGGACACCGGCCATGGGGCGTTTCGCGGGGCGCTGCGCATCTGAAGGTTGACGGAGCCCCCGGGCGGCGGCAGGATGAGCGACTGCGTGGCCTACGCCCAACCTCCGACGACCGTCCCCAGCACGGTCTTCCACCGGAGGCAAAGGGACCGGTGTCTCAGGCCGTCCGTGCAGCCCGACCGCCTCGGGCGAAGCCGCTGGGGAGCCGTCGCTCAGGGCGTGGAAGGCAGCGATGACAGCCCACAGGAACTTCAAGAACCAGGTACGCGCCCGCGCCGCCAGGACCGGTGAGTCCTATACCGCCGCCCTGCGGAACATCCGCTCGGCCCGGCCGGGGGACGCCGCACCGGAAGAGGCGCGGCACATCGGGACCGTGCGGCTCGCCGTGGCGCAGACGCACCTGCGCACCGACCCCCGGGACGCCACGGCGCTGAGCGGGAGCGGTCGCGAGGTCCGGGCCCTGATGCGCGAGGCCGCCCGGCAGGGGGCCAGGATCGTGCACTTCCCGGAGGGGGCGCTGTGCTTCCCCGGCAAGCTGGTCATGTCCGCCGACGGCCCCGACGAGGTCGGCCCGGCGGACTGGGACCGGTGCCGGTGGGAGGTGCTCCGGTCGGAGCTGAGGGCGGTCGCCGATCTGGCCCGCGAATTGCGGCTGTGGACGGTGATCGCGTCGGCGCACCGTCTGACCGGCTCGAACCGCCCGCACAACAGCCTCTACGTCGTCTCCGACCGGGGCCAGGTCGTCACGCGGTACGACGAGCGGCTGCTGTCCAGGACGAAGGGGTCGTACATGTACGCGCCGGGCAGCTCGCCGGTCACCTTCGAGGTGGACGGCACGCGGTTCGGGTGCCTGCTCGGCATGGAGATCCACTATCCCGAGCTGTTCGCCGAGTACGAGAGGCTGGATGCCGACTGCGTCCTGTTCTCCACGAGCGGCACGCTGGGCAACACCTCCGCCCAGGCTCAGGGCCACGCGGCGGTCAACGGCTACTGGGTCGGCCTGGCGGTACCCGCCGGGCAGGGTGCCGCGTCGCCGTCGGGCATCGTCGCTCCGGACGGCGACTGGCTCGCACGGTGCGCGGCGGGCGACTCGCCGGCCGTCGCGGTCGCGGACCTCGACGACGGCTCCGAGGCCGCCGCCGAGGCGGTGGCGTACGCACGTCCGTGGCGGCGAGCGGTGCGCGCGGGCCTGTACGACGGGCACCGGGTGACCGATCCGCGCAGCGAGGACCGGACGGCGGCCTTCTGACGGCTCAGGGGTACGCGTCCGTGACGAGGGCCTGATCCGTCGTCGCGGGGCGCATGCCCGCCCCCATGGCCGTCCGGGTGCCGGCGGGCTGCCGGGTGCCCACGACGGCACCGGATGACGGACAATCGCTGTGGGGGCGGGTATGTGTCCGCCGAACGCGAAGGCCGCCATGTGCGATCCACCAGCAGCCGCCACACCGACGCGGGTCTTCCTCATGGACGACCACGAGGTCGTCCGCCGGGGCCTGCGCGACCTGATCGACGACGAGCGCGACATGGAGGTCGTCGGGGAGGCGGCGACGGCCGAGCAGGCGCTGGCCAGGGGCCCCGCCCTGCGGCCGGACGTGGCGGTGCTCGACGTACGGCTGCCCGACGGCGACGGGATCACCGTGTGCCGGGAGCTGCGGTCCGCGATGCCGGACCTGGCGTGTCTGATGCTGACCTCGTTCGACGACGAGGACGCCCTGATCGACGCGATCATGGCGGGCGCGGCCGGGTACGTACTCAAACAGATCAACGGGTCCGATCTGGTGTCGGCGATCCGGACGGTCGCCACGGGGCAGTCGATGCTGGATCCGGCGACGACGGCCCGGCTGATGCGTTCGCTGCGCAGCCCCGAGGCGCCGAAATCGCCGGAGGACGAGCGTCTTTCGGGGCTCTCCGAGCGGGAACTCGCCGTCCTGGAGCTCATCGGTGAGGGACTCACCAACCGGCAGATCGCCGAGCGGCTGTATCTGTCGGAGAAGACGGTCAAGAACCACATCTCACGGCTCCTGGGCAAGCTGGGCGTCGAGCGCCGGGTCCAGGCCGCGGTCATCGCGGCGCAGGTCCACGAGCACGACGCCGAGGGTACGTAGCCGAGGAGACGCGGCCGTCACCCGTCCGCGGTGCCCAGCGGAACCCACCACGTGACCAGCGTTCCCGATTCCGGCGCGGGCCGGGTCCGGGCGTCCAGTCCGCCGCCGAGCCGCTCGGCGCGTTCGGTGAGGTTCCGCAGCCCGCTGCGCGCGCCGTTCTCCCCCATGCCGACGCCGTCGTCGCTGACCGTCACGGTCAGGACGTCGTCCCGCACCACGACCGCTACCTCCACCCCGCACGCCCGTGCGTGGCGGGCGACATTGGTGAGCGCCTCGCCGACCACGGCGATCACCTCATCGGCCGTCCCGGTCGGCACATCCGTGTCCAGCAGGCCCTCCATGCGCAGCGCCGGGGCGAAGCCGAGCGTCGGGGCGGCTGCGTCGACCGCCTTCGCGATGCGGCTTCTGAGCTGCGGGGCGGCACCGGGTGCCGTGTGTTCGCGGAGGCCGAAGATGGTCGAGCGGATGATCTTGATCGTGGTGTCCAGGTCGTCGATGGCTCGGGCCACGCGGTCCATGGCCACCGGATGCTCGACGAAGCGGCGCGCGCTCTGGAGGGTCATTCCGGTCGCGAAGAGGCGCTGGATCGCCAGGTCGTGCAGGTCGCGGGCGATGCGGTCGCGGTCCTCCAGGAGGCTCACCTGTTCGGCGTCCCGGCGCCGGTCGGCCAGTTCGAGCGCGAGGGCCGCGTGGTCGGTGAACAGGGGCAACGCGGTGGTCTCCGTACGGGTGAAGGGCGGTCGTCCTCTTCGGCGCGCGAAGATCAGCACGCCGCTCAGCCGGTCCTTCGTGGCGACCGTGGCGACCAGTGCCGGACCGGAACCCTGCCACCGCGCCAGCTGTTCCGTGAACCGCCGATCGGCGCCGATGTCCGCGATCGTGAGGAGCCCGCCGGCGGCGAGCGTCGCTTCGGCCACGGCCCCGTCGAGGCCGGGTTCCACGGCTCCCCGGTGCTCGCCGGCGTCCTCCCCGGCGGCGATCGACCCGCGCGGCGAGCCGCCGGGCCCCACCAGGTAGCAGACGCCCAGGTCGGCGTCCGCGATGTGCACGGCCCGGTCGAGCATCCCTTCGAGGGCCTCCTTCTCCTCCGCCCCGGAGAGCAGAGCGCTGGTGAAGTCGGTGCCGACGGCCAGCCAGAGCTGTCGAAGACGCCCCTCCTCGTAGAGGCGGGCGTTCTCGATGGCGATGCCCGCCGCCACCGCCAGCGTCGTCACGACGGCCTCGTCCTCGGCGTCGAAGCTTCGTCCGCCTCGCTTCTCGGTGAGGTAGAGGTTGCCGAAGACCTCGTCCCTGACCCTGATGGGAACGCCCAGGAAGGTGTGCATCGGCGGGTGGTGGGGCGGGAAGCCGTACGAGGCGGGGTGGTCGGCCAGTTCGTCCAGCCGCAGCGGCACGGGGTGCCGGATCAGCTCGCCCAGAATGCCGTGGCCGGAAGGCAGCGCACCGATCCGTTCGTGCAGCTCCGCGTCGATGCCGGTGGTGAGGAACCGGGAGAGCCTCCGGTCGTCGCCGATGACACCCAGCGCCCCGTACTCGGCGTCGACGAGCGTGACGGCGGACTCCACGATGGCTCGCAGTACCTGGGGCAGGTCGAGGTCCTGGCCGACGGACATGACGGCCTTGAGGAGTTCGCCGAGCTTGTCCTGGGTGCCGCGGGCCCGGTCGAGGCGCGCCTGCAGTTCGTCGAGCAGTTCGTCGAGTCCGAGGCGTGCCCGCCGCTCCTCCGCGCCTGCGGTGTTGTCCCGGCCCATCCAAGCCTCCGGTCGCATCGGGCGCGGGGCCGCGCCGGTCGCACCCCGTTTCACGGTAGTCCCGATGCTCCGGACCTTCCTGTCGGCCTCCGCGCGGGGTCCGACGGGAAGGTCCGGTGGTCTCACGGTGCCGGGACGGTGATCAACGGGCAGGAGGCGCGGTGCAGGAGCCCGTGGACGACCGAGCCGACGCGCATTCCGGTGTAGCCGCCCCTGCCCCGGCGGCCGACGACCAGGGCCAGGGCGTGTTCGGCGGCTTCCGCGAGCGTCTCGACGGGCGAGCCGACGGTGACCTCGTGGGTCAGCCGGACGTCGGGGTACTTCTCCGCCCATCCGGCAGTGGTCTCCGAGAGTTGTCGGCGTTCGGCCTGGAGCGAGGCGTCGTCGGTGCGCCGGGAGAACACCGGGGGCTGCCAGACGGCGACGGCGCGCAGGGCGCAGCGCCTCAGGGCCGCTTCCTCGAAGGCGAGGGCCAGCGCGGCCCGCGAGGGCTCGCTGCCGTCGATGCCCACGACCAGACAGGGAGGATCCTGCGTGCTGTGCTCGGCATCCGCCACGACGGCGACCGGACAGCGGGCCTGCGCGGTGACGGGGACGACGAGCGAGCCGGCGCTCAGGAACTCCTCCACGCGGCTGAGATGGCGGGAGCCGAGTACGGCCAGGGCCGCCTCGCGCGAGAGGCGGGTGAGGACCCGTGCGGGAAAGCCGTCGAGCACGGTCGTGGAGACCTCGACGCCGGGCTGCCGCTCCCGGACCCAGGCCGCCGCGCCGCCCACGGCGTCCCGGCCCGCCACCACCCGGGCCGTGTGCCGGGGAGTGTCGTCGACATGCTGGGTGTCGTGCTGCGGCGGCACGGCCACGACGAGCCGCAGCGGCGCCCGGCGGCGCTGTGCCTCGTCGGCCGCCCACGCCAGGGCGGGGTGCCAGTCCCTCGCCGGATCCACGCCGGCGATGATCTCGCGGTGTTCCGTGGTGCCGCTCATGATCCGCTCCTGTCCCGGGGCGGGGCGCACGATGGTTTCCTCACCCCGCTCGCTGTCCACGATGTCACCGGAGGACCGGCCCGCTGAAGGGCCTCCCAGGGGCGACGGAGGGGCCGAACGTCCCCATGTCCGGCCGGGGCCGAGCCCGACCGGCCCGGAGCGTGCACCGTACGGCCCTCGCCCCACGCCCGCCGTCGATGGACGGTGGGGCTGTGGGGCCGCGGCCCCGTACACCATCGCCACCTTCCCCATGACACGCAGACAGGACAGACCGTGACCGCCAACGCTCTCCCCCGTGAACTCGTGGCGTCCCTGGTGGAGGACGCCATCACCGCGCCCTCCATGCACAACGCGCAGCCCTGGACGTTCGTCCTTCGCACGGGCACGGGCACCCTCGAACTGCACGGTGACCCCTCGCGCGAGATGCCGCTCGCGGATCCGGACCGCCGCGCCCTGCACATCGGCTGCGGCGCCGCGCTGTTCGGGCTGCGGGTGGCCCTGGCGCACCACGACCTGCCCGCCGCGATCGAACTGCTGCCCGATCCCGGCGACCCCTGGCACCTCGCCGATGTGCGCCCGAACGCCACGGCTCCGGGGAACGGGACGGGCCTGGACGAGCGTCTGGCCGCGCTCCGGCCCGCCCTGCGGGACCGGCACACCAGCCGCTTCCCCTTCGGCGAGGAGCGCGTCCCCGCCGGGATCATGGACCGGCTGCGGACCGTCGCGGCCCGCGAGGCCTGCCAGCTGGTGATACCCGGGCCCTGGTTCGTGAACGCGTTCATGGACCTCGTGCACGACTCCGAAGTGTACGAGGCGGCCGACGCCCACGTCCGCGCCGAGGTCGACGCCTGGATACGCTCCGGCGGAGCCGGAGAGGACGTGGGGAACGAGGGGATTCCCGCCTACGCGTTCGGCCCGCGACAGCACGGCGCCACCGCCCCGGTACGTGACTTCGAGTCGCGGAGGCGCAGGGCGCCGGGGCGTGGTTCCGCGCACTTCGAGGAGGAGCCGCAGATCGCCCTGCTCGGCACGGCGGGGGACACACCGCGCGAGTGGCTGGCGGCGGGGCAGGCCCTGCACCGGGTCCTCCTGCGGGCCACGCTCGATGGACTGGCGACCTCGCTGATGTCGCAGCCTCTGGAGTGGCCCGAGCTGCGCACCCTGGCGCGCGACCCCGAGTCCGGGACGGGCTTCGTCCAGATGGTGCTGCGTCTGGGGTACGGGCCGCGGGGACGGGCGACCCCTCGGCGGCCGGTGTCGGAGGTTCTGACCTTCGCCTGAGCCGCGGTCGGCGGGCCGCGTGTCAATGAGCGGCGTTCACAGCCGGAACCAGCGCTCCTCCCCCGGCGCGACGCCGATCCTGCGCCCGTCCGGCAGGACCACGGGGAGCGGGCCGCGTGGCGAGGCGGGGACGCGCACCGCAAGGCGGCCCGGCAGGACGCGCACCCGGACGCCCCGGTGGCCGTGGAAGCAGATCGTGAAGGAGAACCGGGGAATCTGCGCCAGGGGCACCGGCCGCACCCGCAGGCCCTCCGGCCCGGCCTCCAGGCCTGTGATGCCTCGCTCCACCAGATCCACCGTGCCCGCCATCGCTCCGAGGTGGATGCCCTCGCCGGTCGTCCCGCCCTGCAGATCGGCCACGTCGCCGAGCAGGGCCTCCTCGCAGTAGCGCCAGGCGTCGGCGCCCTTCGCCCGGACGGTCAGCCAGCCGTGGACGAGGCTGCTGAGCGTCGAGCCGTGGCTCGTACGGGGCAGGTAGTACGCGACGGTGGAGGCCCAGACGTCGTCGTCGACACGCACCCCCAGCCGGTCGAAGAGCGCACGCAGCTCCCGGGGGCGGAAGAGGTAGCCGAGCATGAGTGTGTCGGCCTGTTTGCCTGCCTGGTACCGGTTGACGCTGTCTCCTTCGGCCTCCAGGATCCGGTCCAGGCGGCGGATGTCGCCGTACCGTGCCCGATACGCCTCCCAGTCCAGTTCCTCCAGGCCGCCGTAGCCCGCGAACTGGCTGATCACTCCCCCGTGGAACGGGATGTGGAGGCGGCGGGAGACGTCGTCCCACCGGGCAAGCTCCTCGTCGTCCAGCGACAGGTGCTCGCGCAGCTCCCCCGCGCGGGCGGCGGGCAGTTCGCTCAGCAGGTCGAGGCCGCGGGCCAGGACCCAGGCTGCGGTCGCGTTCGTGTACGCGTTGTCGTCGATGCCCGGCCGCGCGGCGCCGGGGTAGGCGTCGTGGTACTCGTCGGGGCCGACCACCCCCCGGATCCGGTAGCGGTCCAGCTCCGTGTCGTGGACGGCGGCCCCCGCCCAGTATCTGGCCACTTCCAGGAGGATCGCGGCCCCCGCCGAATGCAGGAAGCCCCGGTCCCCGGTGGTCTGCGCGTACCGCCACACGTTGTACGCGACGGCCGATCCCACATGGTGCTGGAGCCGTGAGTGGTCGGGGAGCCAGCGTCCGGAACGGGGGTTGAGGTGCAGTTCCTGGGTCTCCTCCTGCCCCGAACTCGCGCTCTGCCACGGGTACATGGCCCCCGCGTCCCCCGTTCTCGCGGGCCGCCGCGCGTGCGGCCGGCAGGCGACGGTGGCGGTACATGAGCAGCGCCCTGGCCACCTCCGGGAAGTGCAGGTTCAGGTAGGGCAGGACGAACAGCTCGTCCCAGAAGACATGGCCCCGGTACGCCTCGCCGTGCAGTCCCCGGGCCGGGGCGCCGGCGTCGAGTTCCGCGGTGTGGGGCGAGAGCGTCTGGAGAAGGTGGAACAGATGCAGGCGCAGGACGCGGCCCGCCTCGCCGGGGACGTGCAGTTCGCCCTGTTCCCACAGGCTCCGCCAGGACGCCTCATGCGTGGTCAGGAGCCGGGGGAAGGCAGGGGCCCGGACGGCCGCGGCGCGGGCGGACGCGAGCGGGTCGCCGCTGGGGCGGTCGGCCGAGGTGCGCAGGGCCAGGGTCTTCACGACGGTCACCGCGTGGCGCGGGACGACGGCGAAGCGGTAGGTCTGGACGGTGCCGGTCTCCGTGGCGGTGGGCGCGGCGGGTGTGCGGGGTGCGGTGGCCGTACGGACCGCCAGGGCGAGTCGGATGCCGGGCTCGTGTGTGCGGCAGGAGAGCCAGGCGATGCCGCCGGCCTCGAACCCGCAGCTGTGATCGGTCAGGTGGTGCCCCTCCAGGTTCCGGTACCGCTCCACCCCGGTGTTGGCCACCGCGCCGTCGAGCACGGACTCCACCTCCACGATGCCGCTCCATCCGTAGGCGCGCAGGGTGCTGCGCTGGGCCGCCAGGTACGGGTCTCCCATGTGCACGATCCGGGTGTGGACCACGCGCAGCCCGCGGCCGTCGCCGTCCCGGTAGAAGAGCTGCCGGGTGAGCGATCCGGCCCGCAGGTCGAGCCGTACGTCGTAGTGCCGCAGTTCCGGTGAGTCGGGGGTCAGCCAGTCGCCCGGCGGTCCGTCGTCCGGGAGACAGCGGTAGCGCAGGAGCGTCCAGTCGGGCAGGTTGACCATGTCCTCGTTCGTGACCGTGCGGCCGGCGACGGCCGAGGTGCGCCGGTCGTAGCAGCCGGCCAGGTAGGTGCCCGGGTAGTGAACGGGCCCGGCGGGGCACTCGGGGGCGGAGCCGCGGGTGGCGAACCGGCCGTTGCCGAGCGTGCAGAGGGCTTCGACCAGCCGCTCGCGGTCCGGTGCGTAATGGTCGTAGCCCCAGGTCCAGCCCGTGGTCATGTCCGTCCGTCCCAGCCATTGCGCACCAGTGCCGAAAGGTCGGGGACCACCAGGTCGGCGCCCTCCCGGCGCAGGGCGGCGGAGCCGTGCGCGTCCCGGCTCCGGTCGATGCCGACGACGTGTCCGAAGCCCCCTCGGCGGCCTGCTCGTACGCCGGCGAGCGCGTCCTCCACCACGGCCGTGTCGGCGGGGCGGGTGCCGAGACGGCCGGCCGCCTCCAGGAAGAGCGCCGGGTCCGGCTTTCCCGGGAGCGCGAGGCGGGCCGCGTCCTCGCCGTCGACGACGGCCGCCAGGAAGGTGTCCAGTCCGGTGGCCGCGAGCAGTGTCCGGGCGTGGCGGGACGCGGAGACGGCGGCGCACGGGATGCGGCGGGTGCGCCATGCGGCGAGCGCGCTCCCGGCATCGGCGAACGCGACGACGGCGCCGGCGTCCAGTGCCTGCCGGAACGCGGCTTCCTTGCGGGCCGCGACGGCCCAGACGGTGCCGCAGCCGGGAGGGTCGCCGGGGTGACCCGGCGGGAGGTGGATGTCCCGGGCCGTCAGGAGTGCCTCGGCTCCGTCGTAACGCGATCTGCCGTCCACGAAGCGGCGGTACTCGGTGTCCGCGTCGAAGGGCGCGCCCGTCCCCGCCCCGTCGGAGGCGTGTGCGGCGAGGCAGGGGTCGAACGCGGTCTTCCACGCGGCCGCGTGCGTACCGGCGGAGTCGAGGAGCACGCCGTCGGTGTCCAGCACGACCGCACGCGGCGGCCGGTCCCCGTCGGACCCGTTCATGCGGCGGCCGGAGCGGCGGGAACCTCCACCGTCGCGTGCTGCGGACCTCCGAGCACGACCTTGAGGGCCCCGGTGTCGGCCGCGCGGCCGAACACGTCGTAGGCCTGCTCCATCTGCCCGAGTTCGAAGCGGTGCGTGACCAGGTCCGACGCGGGCAGCCGGCCGGCCGCCAGCATGTGCAGCAGCATGGGGGTGGAGGAGGTGTCCACCAGGCCCGTGGTGAGGGTGATGTCCTTGATCCACAGGTCTTCGAGGTGCAGGGTGACCGGTGTGCCGTGGACGCCGATGTTGGCGACATGGCCGCCGGGGCGCACCATCCGGGTGCAGGTCTCGAACGCCTCGGGAACGCCGACCGCCTCCATGACGACATCGGCGCCGAGGCCGTCCGTCAGATCGGCGACGAGTTGTTCCGGTTTCTCGTCGGCGGCCGCGGTGGCGTCGGCGCCGAGGTCGCGGGCCGCGGTCAGGCGCGTTTCGGCGAGGTCCACTGCGATGATCCGGCCGGGGCTGTAGAGGCGTGCGGTGGCGATCGCGGCGAGGCCGATGGGGCCCGCGCCGACCACGACGACCGTGTCGGCGGGCCGGACCCGCCCGTTGGTCACACCCACCTCGTACGACGTGGGGAAGATGTCGGCGAGCAGGACGGCGTCCGAGCTGTCGATCGCGCTCGGCAGCGGGTGCACCGACAGATCGGCGAACGGCACCCTGACGTACTCCGCCTGTGTTCCGTCGACGGTGTGCCCGAGGATCCAGCCGCCTCCGCCGCGGCACTGGCCGTACCGGCCCTCACGGCAGAAGCGGCAGCGGCCGCAGGCGGTGATGCACGAGATCAGGACGCGGTCGCCCGGCCGTACCGTACGGACGTCCCGGCCGGCCTCGACGACGGTCCCGACCGCTTCGTGGCCCAGCACCCGGCCCGGGGTCACCTCCGGCACGTCCCCCTTGAGGATGTGCAGATCGGTTCCGCAGATCGTGACGACGTCCACCCGCACGATCACGTCACCCGCGTCCTCGATGCCCGGATCGGGCACGTCCTGCCAGGCGATGCTGCCCGGCCCCTGAAAGACGGCGGCCTTCATGCTGTCCACCCACTTCCTGTCGGCGTCCGACTGTTCCCCTTCTCAGACTCGGCCGTCACCACCCGGTGGCGCATGGGCCGGTCGGCCCCCGGAGCGGACCGCTCGGACCGCTCGGCGCGTCCTCAGTGTTCCGGCGCCGGTACGGTGATGACCGGGCACCCCGCGTGGTGCAGCAGACCGCGGACCGTCGAGCCGCCCCACGCTCCCGCCGCGCCACCGCGTTCGACGATCAGGGCGAGAGCCGACTGCGAGACGAGCGCGAGCTGCTGGACGGGCTGCCCGCCGACGACTTCCGCGACGACGTCCAGTCCGGGATGGTGCTCGGCCCATCCCGCCGCGCGGCCGGCGAGCAGCCGTCGGCACTCGGCGAGATCCTCGTCGGCAGAACCGGGCGCGGGCCGGGGCCGGACCCAGACGGCGCGGAGCCGTGCCCGCCGGAGCAGCGCCTCGTGGACGGCGAACGCGACGGCCGCCTGGCCGGAGCGGGGGCCGTTCACCCCGACGACGATCGTCCGGGGGTACACCTGGGTGTGCTCGGGCTCCCGCACCACCACGACGGGACAGTCGGCGCGGGCCGTGAGCGGCAGCGCGACCGCATCCTCCCTCAGGACCTCCGCGGGCCGGCTCGGGCGACGCGCGCCGACGACGACGAGCGCGGCGTGCGCCGCCCGCTCGCCCAGCACGGCCACCGGCGCCCCGTCGACCAGCTCCGTCACCGGCGACAGGTCCGCGTGCAGTTCGCGTACGAAGTCCTCGGTACTGGCGAGAGCCGACTCGGCCCGCTCGCGCAGGGTTCTGTGCTGGTTGAAGGCGTCACCCGCGCCGTGCCGGCCGCCCAGCGGCGGTACAGCCGCCACCAGGCGCAGTCCGAGACCGCGGCGTGCGGCTTCGTCGGCGGCCCAGAGCAGCGCCGGGACCGACGGCTTGCGGGGGTCGATGCCGACCACTACGGCGTTCATGGCGTGTCGGTTACGGCGGTGAGGGCGGCCGGAACGACCGCCACGGGGCAGTGCGCGTGGTGGATCAGGGCGTGTGCGACGCGGCCCGGCGCGGGCGCCGTGCTCAGCCGCCGACGGCTCCGCCCCGTCACCATCAGGTCGGTGCCCGCGCCGGCTTCGACGAGCGTGCCCGGGACACTCGTCCCGGTCGCCACGTGGTGCCTGACGACGAGACCTGGGTGGAGCGCGCGGACCCGGTCCGCGAGGTTCTTGACCTCGTGCACCTGGTCCCGTGCCATCCCGTCGAGGTCGTCGAGCATGGTGGCCACGCTGCCGACCTGGGAGAGGACGTTCCAGACGCTGACGAGTTCCAGCGCGGCGCCGCGAGCCTCCGCTTCAGCGGCGGCGAACGCTGTCCACGGCTCGTCCTGCGTGCCGCGCACCGCCGCGGTGACCGAGCCGGTCGCGGGGCGGTCGGCCGCTCCCCGCACGACGATGACGGGAACGTCGGCGCGCGCCGCGACCCCGAGGCCGACCGAGCCGAGCGTGAGGGACGCGAAGCCGCCGAGCCCCCGGTTGCCCACGACAACGGTTCCCCGCTCGCCGGCGGCGGCCAGGAGCGCGGACACCGGTTCCCGTCGGCTGAGTTCGCCGGAGACGTCGAGAGCGGGGAACCGGGCCCGGACGGCGCGCACGCCCTCGTCGAGCAGTTCGCTGCCTGCCTCCCGTACGGCCCGGACGGCCTCCGCGTCGGTGTACGTGGCGCGTGTATCGGTGTCGGCGCCATGGACGAGGAGCAGGGGGCGTCCGCGGCGATCCGCCTCGGCGGCGGCCCAGGACACGGCCTCGCCGCCGGACGGGGACCCGTCGACGCCCACGACCACGGTGCCGAACTCGTACCGGGTGGAGATCGCGCTGTTCATGGCTCTCCTCGGCAACTCGGTGCCGGCCGGGTCCACTACGGATTCCCGGGAGTACAGCTCTACGTTGGCACCGCCGCGCGCGTGGCGGGGAGGGGCCGTTCGGCCCCCAATGAGACCTGCACGGCCCTGCTGTCCCGGGGCGGTGGGGGGCAGGCTGAGGTTCTGGAGTCCGTGCGAGGAGGTACGTCATGACAGCGCAAGTCGTCGTCGGTGTGGACGGATCCGAGGAGAGCCTCGCCGCGGTGGACTGGGCAGCCGCGGAGGCCGTGGTCCGGCAGGTGCCGCTCGGGCTGATGTGCGTGGAGGAGTTGCCCGCGGCCCCGGAGGTGCCGATGGTGCAGTTCGAGGAAGCGACCGAGCGGGCCGCGAATCTGCTGCGTGAGACCGTGCAGCGCGTGCAGACCGAGCACCCCGGACTGGAGGTGTTCGCCGTACAGACCCGTGGCCGGGCGGCCGAGGAGCTGACGGCCGCCGTGAACGAGGCGGACCTCGCGGTTCTGGGCTCCAGAGGCCTCGGAAGGGCCTTCGGGTTCCTCGTCGGCTCGGTGTCCCTCGGTGTCGTGGCCGCCTCGCAGAAGCCTGTCGTACTCGTGCGGGCGGAGGATGATCGGCCGGCCGCGTCCCGTGACATCGTCGTGGGGATCGATCTCTACCGCGGCTGCGAAGCGGTGCTCGCCTTCGCGTTCGCGGAGGCCGCCCGCAGGCAGCTGACGCTGCGGTTCCTGCACAGCTGGACCCTCCCCGCCTCGTACGGCTACGCAGCGCTCATGGACCCCGCCCTCGGTGTGGATCAGAGCCAGAAGCTCGCCGAGGAGCTCAACGGGCTGCTGGAGCCCTGGCGCGAGCAGTACCCGGAGGTGGAGGCGACCGCCAAGGCGGTCGTGGGCTCGCCCGCGTTCCAGATGGTGGAGGCATCGCAGGAGGCGGAACTCGTGGTCGTGGGCCGCCGCGCCCGGAAGGTTCCGCTCGGTCCTCACCTCGGTCACGTCGCCCAGGCCGTCATTCACCACAGCCCGGCACCGGTGGTCGTCGTGCCTCAGCCGTGAGGGACGCCGGCCGCACGGAGTGGTCCCCGGCGCGATCGGACCGGGGACCACTCCGTGCGGCCGGCTTGCGGCCGGCGCCTCAGTCCCGCCCGGTGCCTGTGGTTCCCGGAGCCCCCGGAACCACGATGCGCCGCCCCGTCACCCGCTCCGGCGCGAGGGTCACGAAGGTCTCGCGCCCGTCCCCGGCCCACGGCCGCGAGTGCATGGCATCCTGCAACCGCCTGACCTCGGCCGCGTCGAGCACCGCGCGGGTCCTGCCGACAGCGAGCACGCTCCAGCCCTGGCTGAACGCCTCGTCCAGCCGGTCCTGTTCGAAGGCGACCTCGGCTCCGGTCGACGTCGTCCGCGCGAGGCGGGAGTCGGCGGCGGTCATGAAGACGATCCTCCCGTCGACCACCTGGTAGTTCACGGGAAAGACCGCCGGACCGTCCTCGCCCCCGATCGCGACGCGACCGACCCCGTGGCCGTCGATCAGCGCCCAGCACTCCGTCTCGTCGAGCTCGTCCATCCTCGGGTGGTGGCCGGCGAGGGCCGCGCCCTGCGGCAGGTCCGCCGTGGCACCGGCGAGATCCTGAATGTTCGTCTCCAGGGCGTCCGCGAGCCGGACGAGGAACGCGGGGCTCGGGGAGGAGATCTGCTCCTCCACGTACGCGAGGTAGCCGGGCGTGGAACCGGCGCGTGCGGCCACGTCCTCCAGGGAGAGACCGAGCTGCGCGCGCCGTGCCGCGGCACGGCGGCCGAGGTCGCCCACGCCGTGCGATCCGACGGTACTGGTCATGACGGGTCTCCTTCCGTTTCCGTGGTTCCCGGGTTCTCCTGCGGGACGACGGCGACCGGGCACAGAGCGTGGTGCAGAGTGCGGTGGGCGACTCGCCCGAGTTCCAGTCCCACCAGTCCCCGGCGACGGCGTGCGCCGACGACCAGCAGGTCGGCCGCGGACGAACGTTCCGTCAGCACCCGGCGGGCCACGCCCTCCACCGTGCTCCTGCGCAGCCGGACCCCGGGGTTCTCCCGCGCGACCGGGTCGAGCACTTCGTCGAGCAGCGCGGCTGCCTCGCCCTCGTGGTAGCCGCTCCCCTCCCCCGCCAGCAGCGGGTGGGCGGCCGGTTCGTGGGCGGGCCGTCGCCAGGCGCGTACGACGTCGAGTTCCGCGTCCCTCGCGGCTGCCTCGCGGAAGGCGAACCGCAGGGCCGGCGAGTCCTGGTCGTGGTCCCCCAGTCCCAGCAGCACGCGCCCGTGCCGGCCCTCCAGGGCTTCGCTCCCGCCCCGGACGACCACCACCGGGCCGGGCGAACGAGCCGCCACAACGAGTCCGACGGACCCGAGCAGGAGGCCGGCCCATTCACCGCGCCCCCGGGAGCCGACGACGACGGCCGTGGCCTCGCCCGCCTCGCTGAGCAGCGCCCCGGCCGCGTCCTCGGCACGTACGTCCGTGACGATTTCGATGTCCGGGGCGCGCCGGCGGGCCCGCTCGGCCGCGGTGGCGACGACGTTCTCGGCGAAGACCTGCCCCGAGGGGCGGTCGACGCTCCTGGCCGGCACCACACCCTCGTACCGCTCCCACAGGGAGGCGTGTACGACGCGCAGGGCAAGTCCGTGCCGAAGGGCTTCGTCGACGGCCCAGTCCAGCGCTGCGAAGCTGGGGCCGGAGCCGTCGACACCTACCACCAACGGCATCTTCATCATGCTCACCGCCTTCTGGGGCGCGGGGAGGTCCTCTTCCACGCTCGCACCGGCGCGGGGACCCGCGTAAGGGCCGAACGGCCCAGGGCGGCACCTCAACGACTCATGCGCACCTGCGCTTCGCCGAGGCACTGTGGACCGGACGGAGCGCGCCGGGGCCGGCACCGGGGCGGGTTCACAGCCCGTCGGCGTCCGTGCCCGTGGGCCGCGCGGGAGCCGTACGGTCGAAGCGGGCCGGGGCCCGGAAGCGGGCGCGGCGGGCCGCGCGGCGGAATGTGGTGAGCACCGCCGGGCCGGCCAGTACGACGCACACGAAGTTGGTGACGGCCCGCCCGGTGTCCCAGCCGAGTGAGGTCGCCAGGTCGAATGCGAGATAGCGGTGCCACTGCTCGGTGAACGGCAGCCCGGGGAGGTAGGCGATCGAGCTGTTCGGGTCGAGGGAGAACGGCCAGAACGACAGGTTGAGCAGAAAGCCGAAGAGGTAGCCGGAGAGCGATCCGTACACGGCGAGCATCAGCACCTCGCGGCGTCCGGTGGCGCGCGGCAGGAAGCCGGCGAGCATGCCGACGAAGGCGCAGCCGAACATCTGGTACGGCATCCACGGCCCGACGCCGCCCGTGATGAGCGCGGAGGTGAACAGCGAGGTGCAGCCGAGGGTGAAGCCGAAGCCGGGCCCGTAGACGCGCCCGGCGAGCACCAGGACGAAGAAGACGGTCTCGATGCCGGCCGTACCGGCGCCGAGGGGGCGCAGGGCCGCGTTGACGGCGGACAGGACGCCGAGCATGGCCAGGGCTTTGGAGCTGATGCCGCCCTCGGCGATCTCGGAGAGCACGACGCAGAGGACGAGCACGAGCAGCACGCCGAAGATGAGGGGCGGGGCGTAGTTCGAGCCGAACTTCCCCGGCGCGACGACGAAGGGCCAGAAGAACGCCACCAGGCCGAGGAGGGCGGCCAGGGCGATGACGAGCGAGACCCTGGGGGTGAGCCGGATGGCCGGGGTGGTGGCGGTGGTCATGCCGGTCCCCCGTCCTGCGGCGCGGCCAGGGCCGCCGTCACCTGGCCGACGGTGAGGAAGGGCAGCGGTGCCAGGATCTTGGCAGTCTGCGGCGCGAACACCGGTGAGGCGACGATGACTTCGGCGGTGGGGCCGTCGGCCACGATGTCCCCCTCGGCCATCACGACGACCCGGTCGGCCGTGCCGGCGACGAACTCGACGTCGTGCGTGGAGATGACGACCGAGCGGCCCTCGGCGGCGAGGGCGGCGACGATGCGGGTCAGTTCCGCCTTGGCGCGGTAGTCCAGGCCGCGTGTCGGTTCGTCGAGCAGCAGCACATGCGGGGCGGCTGCCAGTTGGATCGCGAGCACCAGCGCCAGCTTCTGCCCCTCGGACAGGTCCCGGGGGTGGGTGGCGCCCTCGATGCCGGGGGCCAGCCGGTCGAGGATCACCCGTGCGCCTGCGCCCGTGTCCTCGGTGGCCGACTCGCGGTCGGCCTGGGCGAGTTCCTGGTCGACGCTCTCCAGGTAGAGCAGGTCGGCGGGGGTCTGCGGGACGAGACCGACGAGCCGCCGGGCCTCGGCCGCGGACAGGGTGTGAGGGTCGTGAGCCGTACCGCCCGTGCCGACGCGTACGCTGCCGGCCCTGCGCGGTCCGGAGCCCTGGAGGGCCCAGAGCAGGGAGGACTTGCCGGAGCCGTTGCGGCCCATCAGCGCGGTGATCTCGCCGGCGCGCAGGTCGAGCGCGGCCTCGCGGACGGCGGGGACACCGTGGTAACTGACGGTGACTCCGTGCGCGGTCAGCAGGGTGGCGGCGTCGGCGGGCGGGGC
>NZ_RDBL01000024.1 GCF_008042035.1 Streptomyces sp. col6 | reverse complement strand
TGAAGGGTTAAGGCTCCCAGTAGACGACTGGGTTGATAGGCCAGATGTGGAAGCCCGGTAACGGGTGGAGCTGACTGGTACTAATAGGCCGAGGGCTTGTCCTCAGTTGCTCGCGTCCACTGTGTTAGTTCTGAAATAACGAACGGCCGTGTTGTTGTCCGGTTGGTTCAATTTCATAGTGTTTCGGTGGTCATTGCGTTAGGGAAACGCCCGGTTACATTCCGAACCCGGAAGCTAAGCCTTTCAGCGCCGATGGTACTGCAGGGGGGACCCTGTGGGAGAGTAGGACGCCGCCGAACAATCATTGTGGGAAAGCCCCGTGCCATTGGCACGGGGCTTTTCTGCGTTTACAGGGGGTGCTCAGTCGACTGGGCTCCTCCTGGCTACAGACGTCCCGCTGCTTTGAGAGACAGGTAGGCGTCTGCCAGGGCCGGAGCGAGTTTGTCCGGTGAGGCGTCGACGACGACCACGCCGTGCTGCTCGAGCCGTTCCGCGGTGCGTCGTCGCTGGGTCTGGGCCTCGGCTCCTGCGGCGGCCTCGTAGATCGCGTCCACTGAGCCGCGTGCTTCGGCCATCTCCGCGACGCGTGGGTCACTCACGGCCGCCAGGAGCACGGTGTGCCGCTGGGTGAGCTGGGGCAGCACGGGCAGCAACCCCTCCTCGACCGGGGCCGCGTCGAGACTTGTCAGAAGGACGACCAGCGACCGCCGCGGTGCGTGCGCGAGCGCTTCGGCGACGAGACCTCGCGCATCGGTTTCCACGAGTTCGGGTTCGAGCGGGGTAAGCGCGTCGACCAAAGCCGGCAGGACCTCGCTGCCTGTCCGCCCATGCACCTTGGCCCTGACACAGCGGCTGTAGGCGAGGAGATCAACACGGTCACCGGCTCGAGTGGCAAGTGCGGTGAGGAGCAGAGTCGCGTCCATCGCCGTGTCGAGGCGGGGGACATCGCCGACCCGGCCGGCCGACGTACGTCCGGTGTCGAGGACCACCAGGACGCGCCGGTCGCGCTCCGGACGCCAGGTCCGTACGGCGACCTCGGACTGGCGAGCGGTCGCCCGCCAGTCGATCGAGCGCACGTCGTCCCCGGGAACGTAGGATCGCAGGCTGTCGAACTCCGTACCCCCGCCGCGCGTGAGCAGGCTGGTGCGACCGTCGAGCTCACGCAGCTTGGCGAGCCGAGAGGGGAGGTGCTTGCGGCTCGTGAACGGCGGAAGGACCCGAACCGTCCACGGCACACGGTGGCTTCCCTGGCGTGCGGTCAGGCCCAAGGGCCCGTACGAGCGGACAGTGATCTGTTCAGCCCGGCGATCACCCCGGCGGAAGGGCCGGAGGAAGGTGCTGAGACGCCGTCGTTCGCCCGGCGGGACGGCCAGCTCGTGGCGGGACGCAGCCGATTCGGTCCCGGGCGGCCAGCTGCTGGGAGGCCAGGCATCGCGGAGGTGTGCACGCAGGCGCCTTCGGGAAGGATTGACTACGGTGAGTTGCACTTCGGCCCGGTCGCCGAGCCGAACGGTTGTCTCACCAGATCGGGTGAACTGAAGCGAACGCACTGGCGCTGCCAGGGCATAGTCGCACAGAATTGCCAGTGAGAGCGGGGCATTGACCGCGATCATTCCCGTCCAGCTCGGGGCCACGATGCCTACAGGGAGTGAGCAGAGGGCGGCCAACAAAGCGGCACGTCCGGTGAGAACCACGGTTCACCGCCTCACCGGGGTACGGGGACATGGGCGAGCACAGCGGTGATGAGGGAGTCGGGGGTGACCCCTTCCATCTGGGCTTCGGGGCGCAGTTGGAGGCGGTGCCGGAGCGTCGGGAGGGACAGGGCCTTCACGTCGTCCGGGGTTACGTAGTCGCGGCCGGTGAGCCAGGCCCAGGCTCGGGCCGTTGACAGCAGGGCGGTGGCTCCACGGGGGGAGACACCGAGAGAGACCGAGGGGGAATCACGCGTGGCACGACAGATATCCACTACGTAGCCGGCGATTTCGGGGGAGACGGCCGTCTCGGCGACCGCGATGCGGGCGGTTTCGAGATCCGCGGGGCCGGCGACCGGATGTAGTCCCGCGCCCCTCAGGTCGCGCGGATCGAACCCGTTGGCGTGACGGGTCAGGACGTTGACCTCATCGTCCCGCGTGGGCAGCGGAACAGTCAGTTTGAGCAGGAAACGGTCCAGTTGGGCTTCGGGGAGAGGATAGGTGCCCTCGTACTCGACGGGGTTCTGGGTCGCGGCGACGAGGAAAGGGTCAGGCAGTGGACGGGGCATGCCGTCGACCGTGACCTGACGCTCTTCCATCGCCTCCAGGAGGGACGACTGCGTCTTGGGAGGCGTCCGGTTGATCTCGTCGGCGAGGAGCAGGTTGGTGAAAACGGGACCCGGCTGGAAGGAGAACTCGGCAGTGCGCGCGTCATAGACTAGAGAGCCGGTGACATCGCTCGGCATCAGGTCGGGGGTGAACTGCACGCGCTTGGTGCCCAGTTCGAGCGATGCGGCGAGGGCTCGGACCAGCAGGGTCTTGGCCACACCGGGAACGCCTTCGAGCAGTACGTGACCCCGGCAGAGCAGCGCTACGACAAGCCCGGTGACGGCTGGGTCCTGGCCGACCACGGCCTTGGCGATCTCGGAGCGCAGCGCTTCCAGGGAAGCGCGGGCTGCGTCGCCGCTGACGGTGCCGGCAGATCCCGCTGATTCGGTGGACAAGGGGGGCGGTGCGCTCATGAGGTTCGGACCTCTCTTTCGAGGGAGTCGAGTTGGTCTGCCAGACGTACGAGCGCGCTGTCATCGGTAGGGGCCGGGCCGAAGAGCAGTGCGGTGAGGTCGCGGTGGGCCGGGCCGATGCGTGTGGACAGAGCGGGGAGGAGCACTGCGGGGGAATGTGCCTCCCGGGGGGAGACACCGACGAGCGCTGCCATCCGGGTGCGGGTGGAGCGGCGGAGTGAGGCGGCGGCCCGGTCACGGGCGTTGGCCTTGCGGTTGAGCCGGGCCCGGCCCTCGGTGGACTCCGAGGCACGGATGGCCACGGGCAGGCGTTCCGTGACGAGGGGGCCCAGGCGTCGGGCGCGCCATACCGCTGCGAGCACTGCGGCGAGGGCGAGTTGCAGCGTGCCCCACAGCCAGCCGGACGGGATCAGCTCGATGAAGCTGCTCCCTCCGTCAGCGGTGTCGTTGTCCGGGATGCCGTCGCCGCCGGTTGTGCCGTCGGTGGCGGAGGGATCAGTGAGCGAGGGGAGGTACCAGACCAGATGAGGGCGAGAACCGAGGAGTTGCAGGGCCAGCGACGCGTTCCCCTGGCGGTCGAGGCGCTCGTTGTACAGGAAGTCGGGGGAGCCGAGCAGGACGGTTTCCTGTCCTGCGGGCTGCCGCAGGACAAGAACGGAGGGCAGGCCTGCCGCGGGGTAGCAGGCATCGGTATCGAGGCCGTCCGCGGCGTAGCGAATACCGCCGGTTTCTGCCGCTCCAGCGCGCAGAGCCGCGGGCAGGGAGCAGGCCGGGGGACGTGCGACCACGGAGGTGGAGGGCTTCGCGTGTACGCCGGGGGCCAGGGTGCCGAGGGAGACGGAGTCCGCACCCAGGAGAACGGTGCGGCCGGTCGCACCGGTGGTCGCCGTACGCAGGGTGTCCTGCTGGTGGGGCGTCAGCAGGTTGGGAGCGGTGACGAGGAGTGTCGTGTCCGGGCCGGTCGCGGAGGTGGCTGCCTGGAGGGTGGTGACGACACGGACGGAGATGCCGTGGTCCTTGAGGAGTTCGGCGATGGCCCTGCTGCCGTTGCGCTCCGCCGAACGGGGGTCGAGGCGGCCGTGCTGGTCCCCGGAGCGGGCGGCCGCCAGGGCTATCGCGGCGATGACGAGCAGGAGCACGGCGAGCAGTACGCCGCGAGTGCGGAGCCACACCTGGTGAGCGGTGACGGAGGTCGAGGTGGTGGGCGCGGAGGGAGTGGTGGCCGTCGTCATCCGGCGGCTCCCTCGCGGGCGCCGGAGAGCTCCGGTGCGGCGGACTCGACGGCCAGGTCGAGATCGAGCAGCTCCAGGTACGACGCCTGGGCGGCGCTGCGGCCCCCGTATGTGACGTCGTCGAAGAGCCGGGCAGCCGACCGCAGCCGTGCGTCGTACGGAGGGAGGACGAGGCCGGCCTCCGCTGCCGCCTCGTCGGCGGTCCGTCCGGGACGGACGTCCAGCAGGTCGCGCTCTTCCAGGGCGCGGACGATCGCGCGCATCCGTTCCTGGACCGCCTGGTTCCAGCGGCCGGCGGCTGCGTGGGCCTCGGCGGCGGCGCGGTGGTCGGCGGTGCTGCGGGGGCCGTGCGCGAAGAGCGCGTCGGCGGACCTGGAGCCGGGCTGCGGGGTGCCCAGCCGCCACCAGAGTGCGGCGGCCAGGGCGATGACGATCAGGAGGAGAACGATGAGACCGGCCGCCCCGCCCGGTGCGGCGACGGAGGCCGCTGAAATGACATCGCCGAACCAGGTCCACAGGTGGTCGAGCCCACGTTGGAGGAGGTTCGGATCGTCCTGGTGGTACGCACCCTTGGACAGTTCGCGTCTGGCTGCTTCCCGGGCGGGGAGGCGCTCGGTGTCGACGGGCGCGCCGCCGCTCGCCCGTAGCAGCATCCGTGCTGCAGCGCCGCCCGCCCCCGACACGCTGTCAGTTCCTGTCGTCGAAGCCGGGCAGGCCCGCCGCCCTCGCGAGGTCGAGGTCGAGTGCCTCGCGGCGGATGCGCTGGTCCACGTAGAGCAGGGCCATGACGCCGGCGGAGAGGGGGTACGTGATGGTGGCGACGACCACGTCGCCGATGGCGGAGACGATCAGGAACGGCCAGCCGAATGCGGTGGCTCCGTCGGTGAGGAAGGAGCTCAGGCTGCCGTCGTCCAGGCCGACCGCGACGAGGCCGAACGGGATGCCGATCACCATCGCCACGATGAACGTCAGCAGCCAGGTCAGGGCGAGGACGCCGAATGTCCGCCACCAGGCGTCGCGGACCAGCTTCGCGGAGCGTCGCATCGAGGCGGTGATCGACTGCCGTTCCAGCATAAGCGCGGGGGAGGCGAGGCTGAAGCGGACCATCAGCCAGGCGAACACCACGACCGCCGCGAGCAGCCCGAGGAAGGCCAGGCCGACCCCCGCCGTGTCACCGATCAGGAAACCGGGGAGGATGCCGACGGTCATGATCGCCGCGGCCATGACGGCCAGCAGGAGTGTCAGGCCCAGCAGGGGCAGCAGCCGGGGGCGGGCCTCGGCCCAGGCGTCGGACAGGGTGACCGGGCGGCCCAGTACCGAGCGGCTGATCACCACGGTCAGCACCGCTGTGGTGAAGATCGTGGCCAGCATCGAGATGAGCAGCGGCGGGGCGTTGTCGAGCAGGCTGTAGCGAAGGGACTCGGTGATCTGGCGCAGTGCCTCGGACCCGGTGGCGTTGCGGTCGATCGCCGGGGGATCGGGCAGCAGATACCGCTGGACGAGCAGGATGGCGGTCTGTGCGACCACGGAGACCGTGAGCGTGATGCCGAGGACCGTGCGCCAGTGGGCGCGCATGGTGGAAACGGCGCCGTCCAGGATCTCGCCGACGCCGAGCGGCCGGAGGGGGATGACACCCGGCTTCGCCGCGGCCGGCGGGGCGCCCCAGCCCGGTCCCTGCGGCGCGGAACCCCAGGCGGGGCCCTGCGGTGGGGTGCTCCGTCCCGGGTACGGGGGCGGAGCACCCCACCGCAGGGCTGAAGGGTTAAGGCTCCCAGTAGACGACTGGGTTGATAGGCCAGATGTGGAAGCCCGGTAACGGGTGGAGCTGACTGGTACTAATAGGCCGAGGGCTTGTCCTCAGTTGCTCGCGTCCACTGTGTTAGTTCTGAAATAACGAACGGCCGTGTTTTCATCCGGTTGGTTCAATTTCATAGTGTTTCGGTGGTCATTGCGTTAGGGAAACGCCCGGTTACATTCCGAACCCGGAAGCTAAGCCTTTCAGCGCCGATGGTACTGCAGGGGGGACCCTGTGGGAGAGTAGGACGCCGCCGAACAATCATTGTGGGAAAGCCCCGTGCCATTGGCACGGGGCTTTTCTGCGTTTCAGCCCGGGGTGACGAGGCGGGTGTCGTACGCCAGGATCACCGCTTGCACGCGGTCCCTGGCGCCGGTCTTCGCCAGGATGCGGGAGACATGGGTCTTCACCGTCGACTCGGCGAGGTGCAGGCGCTCGGAGATCTCGGAATTGGTCCAGCCCCGGCCGACGACCGTGAGGATTTCCAGTTCGCGGCCGGTGAGGCCGGCGATGCGCGGGTCCTGCGTGACCGGCTCCTCCGGGTCGGCCGGCAGGTGTTGGACGTACGCGTCCAGGAGGCGGCGGGTGAGGCTCGGTGCGACCACCGCGTCACCGCTCGCCACGGCCCGGATGCCGGAGAGAAGCTCCTCCGGCAGCGCGTCCTTGATGAGGAAGCCGCTGGCACCGGCGCGGAGCCCGTCGTACGCGTACCGGTCGAGGTCGAACGTCGTGACGATCAGGACGCGGGTGCGGGAACCGGCCCCGACGATCCGGCGGGTCGCCTCTATGCCGTCCAGCAGCGGCATGCGGATGTCCATCAGCGCCACGTCCGGCTGGTGCCGGGCGGCGAGCTGGAGCGCTTCGTGGCCGTTGGCGGCCTCGCCGACGATCGTCATGTCGTCCTGGCTCTCCAGCAGCATGCGGAAGCCGAAGCGCTGCATCGGCTGGTCGTCCGCGATGAGCACGGTCGTCACGAGGTGGTGTCCTCCAAGGGGAGCCGCAGCCTTACCTGCCAGCCGGGTTCGGCCGACGGTCCGGCTTCGAGTGTGCCGTCGTACAGGGACGCGCGTGCGCGCATCCCGGTGATGCCCTGCCCGGTGCCGTCGGGTGTCCGCTCGGCCGGGCGCGGGGTGCCATTGTCCGTGATGAGGGCTTCGAGCGCGCCGGGCCGGTAGGTCAGGGTGACCTCGGCGGTGAGCGACGGTGAAGTGGGCGCGTGCTTCAGGGTGTTGGTCAGGGACTCCTGCACCACCCGGTAGGCCGTCAACTGCCGGCCGGCGGTGGGCGGATGGGTGGGAGGCGTCCCTTGTACACGCAGCAGGACCGGCAGGCCCGCCCGGCGTACGCCCTCCAGCAGCGCGTCGATGTCGTCGAGGGTGGGCTGCGGGGTGCGGTCGGCGTTCTCCGGCTGGTCCCGCAACACCCCCAGCAGGCGGCGGAGTTCGGCGAGGGCCTGGCGGCTGGTGGTGCCGATGGCCTCCAGCGCCTGGGCCGCGCGCTCGGGGCTGCGTGCGGCGGCGTACGAGCCGCCGTCGGCCAGGCCCGTGATGACGGAGAGGTTGTGGCCGATGATGTCGTGCATCTCCCGGGCGATCCGGGTCCGTTCGGCGGCGGCGGCGAGGCGGGCCTGCTGGTCGCGCTCGCGTTCCAGCCGGTCGGCCCGGTCGACGAGAGCCTCGGTGTACTCCTTGCGCGTACGCACCAGGATGCCCGCGAGGACGGCGACGGCGAACACCCAGACGTGCGGGAGCAGCAGCTGGTCCCCGTCGTCAGGGAACCGAGCCGAGGCGATCACCAGGGGTGCGGCGAGCAGCGCGCCGGACCATGCCAGCGTGGGCATCGGAAGCCGTACCGCGATGCTGAAGACCACGATCTCCTGGAGCAACGACGCCTGGAGGACCGCTCCCGTCCACACGTTGACGAGGGAGAACGGGGCCATGAAGGCCAGTACGAACAGGGGGTGGGAGCGGCGCCACAGCAGCGGTGCCGAGAACGCCACGCTCATCGCGAACACCAGCGGCTCCGCTACGTGCGGGTCGACGGCGACCGTGCGCCAGCCGCCGGTGGAGACGTCGAGGACGGCGTACAGCACCCAGAACGTGGTGAGGGTGGCGTTCCAGACGGCCGGCCGGCGGCGGTCGAAGGCGCGTATGCGCTGGAACAGGCGCTGTAGGTGCCCGGTGAGCGGGGTGGCGGGAGCGGGCCTCTGGTCCGTGGCGTCGTCCGTCACTTGTAGCCCCCCGGCCTCGCGCTGCGTACGGGTCGTGCGTCCCCGTGACCAGTGTGGCCGAGGCACACAGGCCGCGGGCGGGCAGGGCCGGGCCCGGTGGGGCGAATGCGTTTGCGTGGTCGTGGGCGCGCGGGTCAGGATCGGAGGATGGACTATGTGATACGGCCGGTGCGTGCCGACGAGTGGCAGTCGGTGAGGGAGCTGCGGCTGGCCGCCCTGCAGGACCCGGCCGCCCCGGTGGCGTTCCTGGAGACGTACGAGCAGGGGCTGAAGCGGTCCGACGAGGCGTGGCGGGAGCGGACGCTGGGCGCCTCCGAGGACGGCGCGGGCGAGGTGCGGCAGTTCGTCGCCGAGGGTCCCGACGGCTCGTGGGCGGGATCGGTGACCGTGCTCGTGGAGGGGCCGGACGTCGAGGCGAGGTTCGGTGAGCCGGCGGCGGTCAACCAGGGGCATCTGGTCGGGGTGTTCGTGCGGCCGGAGGCGCGGGGTGGGGGTGTGGCCGACGCGCTGTTCCGGTCGGCTGTGGACTGGGCGTGGTCGCTGGAGAAGCCGCGGCTGGAGCGCGTACGGCTGTATGTGCACGAGGACAATCCGCGTGCCGCCGCCTTCTATCGGCGATTCGGCTTCGTGCCGACCGGGGAGACAGTGCCGATGCCGGGCGATCCGTCGGCGCGCGAGCTGGAGTACGTGGTGACGCGGCCCTGACGTCCGCCCCTCAGAGGCTGCTGGGGGTCCGGAGCTGTTGTGTCCAGTGCGAGCGGGCCTGTTCGGGGGAACGGAGCAGGGCGACGGTCGACAGGCCCTGGGCCTGGCCGGTCCTCAGCAGGTCCGGCAGCCGGGGCAGGGGGGCGACGGCCGCGACGTCGTCGAGGACGAGCGTCAGTGGTGGGTCGAGCCGGCCGTCGGATGACCGTGCGGCCATGCGGCGGCCGTGCTCGACCACGTCTGAGGCGAGCGCGGTGAGCAGGGGCATCGTCCCCGGACCGGATCGCGGGGTCTCGATGGATTCACCCACCACATAGAGGCTGCCCCCTTCGTCCGCAAAGGAATCCAGTGCGAGCGCATCTGCTCGATTGGGGGTGCAGGCATCCCGTACGTGGACCGAGGAGAGGGCGCCGAAGGCACGGACCGTCAGCTCCTGGGCCATCTCGCGGCGTTCGGGGTGGCCGGTGAGCGCGGATTCCAGCAGTCCGGCGAGCCCGGGGGCCGCCTTCGGGTGGGTGCGCAGCAGGCGGACGGGTTCGTGGGCGTTGCCGCCCATGGCCCAGCGGTGGACCTGGCGGAAGGGGCGGCCGTCGATGGCGGCGGCGTGCAGCCAGCAGCGCAGGAGGGTCTCGGCGATGTCGGCGGTCGCTGTGTCGACGCGGGCCTGGGGGCGTACGGGGGCGAGGAGCGCGGTGGCGCGGTCGGCGGCGCGGTCGGCCTGTTCGCATCCGGTGGTGGGTGCCCAGTGCAGCCGGTCCGGGGTGTCGCAGAGGTGGCCGGGGTCGTAGACGAGGACCGGGCCGAGCTTGGCGCGGGCGTCCTTGGTCTCGGCCCAGAGGCTGGGGTCGGAGGTCACCACGAGCACGGGTCCGTCGGCCTCGCGGATGGCCTGGACGGCGGTGGCACGGCGGGTGGCGGCGGGGCCGTAGAGGACGAG
>NZ_RDBL01000023.1:11345-22850 GCF_008042035.1 Streptomyces sp. col6 | reverse complement strand
GACCCGGACCCGCCCGAGCCGCCCTGCTCGGGTGCCTTGCTCTTGTCGGCCGCCGCGGCGGACCGTACCGCCTCGGGCGTGACCGCCTCCCGCGCCGCCGACTTCACGGCAGGGCGCAGCAGCGCGTACCAGAGGCCCACCAGCGCGAGCACGAGGACGGCCGCGGTGATCAGGGCCCGGGGCAGCCAGCGGGGGAGCAGCGGCTCCTGCTCGTAACTGCCGTCCACGAGAATCGGCTCCACCGGCTCCTGGCCCTCGGCGACCTGCGTCGCGGCGAACACCTGGAAGGGGTGCGTCACCGGCGTGCCGCGCAACATCCGCTTGACCGGCCGCACCCGGAGCCTCGCGAACTCCGCCTTGCCCGGCGCGACATGGAGCTCCGGCGCGGCGAACACCACGCGGGCCCGCTCGCTCCCGGACTGCGCGCCCAGGCGTACCGTCACCGGAGTGTTGCCCCGGTTGTCGACGGCCAGCTGGTGGCGGCCGGCACGCGCGCCGTGCGAGCCGCGCGGGACCAGCTCGGCCGTCGTCTCCGTGAACGGCAGTACGGTCACCCGGCCCTCGGGCACCACCGTCTCGCCCTGCTCACCCGTCGGCACCACCCGTACCCCGAACGGCGTCTCGCCGGCCGGCACCGTCGCGTCGCGGGGCGGACACAGCATGAGCGACACCGTCCCCGAGTCGCCCGGGTAGAGGGACAGCACGGCAGGCTCCACCGCCGCCCAGGCGGCACACGCACCGACCACCTCGAAGCGGTACTCCTCGACCGTCGTACCGGAGTTGCGGACCTGAAGGGGGACGGCCGTCTCCGCACCCGGTGCGGCGCTGACGGTGGACGCGTCGAGGCTTGCGGTGAGACTCATACGGCGGACCGTAAGGTCGCCGCGTACGTCGTACACCGGCCGCGAAGGAACACTTTCGGGCACATTGAATGCCCCGGCCAAACAAATTGGTTTCCTGCTCAATGAGGCAGGGCATCTTCTGTCCGCCTCGCCACCAGTGAGGCGGACGAACACGGCTGTGAGGCGTGTGCACAAGGGGCGTCCGGCCGTTGCCGAGGGGGAGCACGGATATGGAGCGCACCACCGTCGCATTACGGGCACAGGACCCGATCTCGCAAGCAGGAGTGGCCAGCCAGTTGAGGGCACGGCCCGAAGTGAACGTCGTGGAATGGGCCGAGGAGGGCCCCTGGCCCGATGTCGTCGTCATGGTCGTGGACGCCGTCGACGAGGACGTGCTGACGACACTCCGTCACATTCAGCGCACCACCGATGCCCGCGCCGTGCTGGTCACCACGGACATCGACGAACAGAAGCTGGTGAGCGCCGCGGAGTGCGGGGTCGTCGGGGTGATCCGGCGGGCCGAGTCCACCCCCGAGCACCTGGTCCACGTCATCGAGACCGTGGGGCGGGGTGAGGGCCATCTGCCCTCCGACCTGCTCGGCAGGCTCCTCGCGGAGGTCGGCCGGCTGCAGGGCCAGGTACTGGCGCCGCGCGGACTGCACTTCACCGGCCTCGCCGCCCGCGAGGTGGACGTCCTGCGCCTGGTCGCCGAGGGCTACGACACCGCCGACATCGCCACGAAGCTGGCCTACTCCGAACGCACGATCAAGAACGTCCTGCACTCGGTGATGACCCGGCTGCAACTGCGCAACCGGTCCCACGCGGTGGCGTACGCGATGCGCCAGGGCCTCATCTGACCCACCACCGTGCGCCGGCTGCCCCAAAGGGCAGCGGTCGCTACCCGCCGAAAGGGCTGCCTTCCCGCTGCGCGGAATCCGTGCGCGGGGGACCGTATGGGCGCTGTTCTTCGGTGGGAGGTACGGGTGCGGGGGAGAGAAGCTGTGCGGTGGATCCGGCCGACGGGGCGCCCACGCGGACTACCGGGCGCGCGCCGTTCCGCCGCGATCGCCCTGCTCCTGCTGGCCACCGCCCTCGTCCCCGCGTCGGGCGCGTCGGGTGCCGCGCCCGACGTGCCCGTACCCCCGGAGCCGTGGGTCACACCGGCGACGCTGCACGAGGCGCTCGACCCCGGCGGTTCGACGGGCGTCGACAAGTCGGTGCGTACGCCGGTGATCCCGCCGAAACCCGAGGTCATCCTGCTGGTGGACGGCACGGGGAGCATGGAGAAGCCCATTGCCGACGTGCAGGAGAACCTCTCGGACATCACCGAGAAGGTCCGCGCCGAGCAGTCCGAGTCCCGCTTCGCCGTCGCCACCTTCGGGGACCAGCAATTCGACCCCACGGGAGGCGAGTTCAAGGTCCTCCAGGGACTGACCAACGACCTCGGCAAGGTGCAGGACGGCGTCGACGCGCTGAAGACGGACCTGGGCGCCTACAGCATGGGTCCGTCCGAGGACTGGATCAACGGTCTGTGGCAGATCGCCAACGGGGCCGGTGGCGAAACGGTCTTCCGCGAGGGCTCCAACCCGGTGATCGTGCTGGTCAGCGACGCGTCCAGCCACTCACCGAGCGCCGGCCACACCATCGACGACACGATCTTCGCCCTCCAGGACAAGGGAGTCCGGGTGGTCGGCGTCGACGTGGACAGCGAACTCGGCGACGGGCTCAACGGCACCGGCGACGCGGGAGTCCCCGGCCAGGTGGAGAACCCGCCGACCAAGGCGGGCCAGGCCACCCGCATCATCGACGCGACCCAGGGCCGGCTGCTGGAGGGCATCCAGGGGGACGAGGTCGCCCAGGCCATCGTCGACGGCATGGGTAACCTCCCCACCTCCGTCGGCCACCAACTCCACGCGTGCAGCCCCTACCTCACGGTCGCGCTCGACCCGCCCACCCGCCGGGTGACCAGTGGCGAGACCGCCCACTTCGCCGAGACGGTCGACGTCGCGCCCGACGCCCCGCAGGGCGCCCGCCTCACCTGCACGGTCCAGTTCCTGCTGGGCACGCAGATCCCGGGCACGAACACCCTCGCCCCCTCGGCGGTCCCCGACCCCGACTTCGAGGAAAAGATCACGATCGACGTGAACGACGTGGACGCCCCCGTCGTCACCGTGGACGACCGCATCGCCAGGGCGGACGACGAGAACGGTACAAGGATCAGCTACTGGGCCACCGCGAGCGACGCCCAGGACGGCCGTCTCCCCGTCACATGCACCCCCGCCTCCGGCTCCCTCTTCCCGATCGGCTCGACCACCGTCACCTGCACGGCCACGGACACGGCGGGCAACACCGCCACCGACACCGCGGTCTTCGACGTACTCGACCCGCCACCGCCGCCGCTCCCCCCGCCGCCAGCGACGGACGTCGCCGTCAAGGCCGACGTCAGCCCGGACCGTACGTACATCGGGCGTCCGGCCCACGCCCGCTTCACCGTGACCAACGCCGGACCGGACACCGCGAGGGACGTCGTCATCGCCACGGCCTGGCCGAAGCCCGGGAAGGCGAAGGACCGCACCCTGACCTCGCTGAACCGCTGCACGGCCGCCGCGCCCTGCACCATCCCGCCCGGCGGCCGGATCGAGGTGACCCAGACCGGGACCTACCGTGAGCCGGTCACGGGAGACGTACGGGCCACCGTAAGCGGGATGCTGGGCGACCTGCATCCCGTCAACGACCAGGACACCGACCGGTTGCGGGTGCTCAAGCCCTCCCTCACCGTCACCCCGCAGGTCGCCAAGCCGGGCCAGCCCGTCGTGGCGCGCGGCAAGGACTACCCGCCGGGCGAGACCGTCCGCCTGACGTGGAACACCGGCATCACGGCGGACCGCACCGGCATACGGGTCGGCCGCGACGGAACCTTCGAGGTCCAGGTGCTGGTCCTGCGCAAGGACACCCTCGGCCCCCGCGTCCTGCGCGCGGACATCACCGGGCTTCCCCAGCTCCGGAAACCTGTCCTGGTGGTCCAGCGCAACCTTCAGCCACCGGACTTCAAGGGCCGTACATGAGAGGGGCGGACACCAGGTGATCCACGAGGTGGACGACGTACTCCGGTCCCTGATCCGCGCGGAGGTGCTCGGGGGCGGCCAGATCGCCGTCGTCTTCGACGCCCCCACCCGGGAATGGGCCGCCAAGGTCAACGCCCCCATGGTCAACCTCTACCTGTACGACATCCGTGAGGACATGCGGCGCCGCGAGCGCGGCCTGCACAACGAGTACGACGAGCGGGGCGCCGTCGTGGCGCGCCGCCGGCCGCCGCGCTACTTCAAGCTCTCGTACCTGATCACCGCGTGGACCAAGCGTCCGGAGGACGAGCACCGGCTGCTCTCCTCCCTGCTCGCCTGCCTCCTCGGGTACGAGGCACTGCCCCCGGAGCGGCTGGCCGGATCGCTGGCCGACATCGGGGCCGCCGTCCCGATGTCGATCGCCCTGCCGCCGCCGGAGGACCGCTCCTTCGCCGATGTGTGGAGTGCGCTGGGCGGCGAGCTGAAACCTTCCCTCGACCTGGTGGTCAGCGTGCCCGTGACGGCGTCGCCGACGTACTCGGCGGGGCCGCCGGTCGGCGACGGCCTGCACGCCCGTTTCGGGGACATGCCTCGTCCGCCGGAGCCGTCGCGGGGCGGGCTCCCGGTGTACGGAAACCGTCCCGGCCGTCCGGTACGGGAGGAGCCCGCGGCCGCCGCCGGCCGCCGCGGTCTGGCGCTGCGGATCAGCGAGAACCGGTCCGGGAAAGGCTCCGGCGGCGGTACGACCGAGGGCGCGCCCGCCGACCCGACGAAGGAGGAACCCACCGCATGACGTCCCCGGGCCACCCCGACGACGACGTGAACCTGCGCCACCTGCTCACCCGCGCGACCGCCGTCGAGCAGCGCATCCGCCGGGCGGTCGAAGCCCGGCAGCACACCGATCCGGATCCGGAGGACGCGTTCCGGGGGCTGTACCTGACGGATGAGAACATCGCGCGGCTGCTGAACGAGGAGGGGGCACGGGGGTTTCCGGACCGGGTGGAGGAGGCCGGCGTCGCCGTCGCGCCCTCCCGGCTCTCCGCCCTGGCAACGGACTTCGGGCTCACTGCGCTCGACGCCGAGATCCTGCTCATAGCGCTTGTGCCGGACCTGGACGACCGCTTCGAGGCGTTCTACGGGTATCTCAACGACGACGTGACCCGCCGGCGTCCGTCCATCGGCCTGGCCCTGGGCCTGTGCGGGGTGTCCCCGGCCGACGCCGTCGCACGCGGCCGGCTCGCGGCGGGCGCGCCGCTCCGGGATGCCGGGCTGCTGCTGGCCGAGGACCTGGACCGCCCGTTCCTCAGCCGCGCGCTCCGGGTGCCCGACCGGGTCACCGCCCACCTCCTGGGCGACGACACCAGGGACCCGCGCATCGCGGACCTGACCGCGCCCTGGCACGCGGTGGGCGGCGTGGGCGACCCCGCGCCTCTGGCGCGGGTTCTGGCCGAGGGCGTCCCGCTGGCCTACCTGAGCGAGGACCAGGGCGGTGCGGGCACGGCGCTCGCCGCGTCGGCGCTGGAGCGGGCGGGCCGCCGGGTCCTGGGCGTGGACCTCGCCCGGCTGGCTTCGGACCCGGCCCCCGCCGACGCCGTACGCACCCTGGTGCGTGAGGCGCGGCTGACCGGGGCGGGGCTGGTCTGCGCGCCGCTGGACGCGGTCTCGCGCGAACACTCGCACCTGCTGCGGCTGCTGACGGCGACGCCGGTGCCGACGGTGATGGTGGGGCGGGTGCCGTGGGACGCCTCCTGGTCCGCGGTCCCGCCGCTGCTCCTGCACGCGCCCCGGGTGGAGCCGTCCGCGCGCGGTGCGCTGTGGAGCGAGGCGTACCGGCGTACGGGGGCGGGCCCGGTCCCCGCCGCGATCGACCCGGACCACCTGCTGGCCCCGTTCCTCCTGACACCGGAGCAGGTCACGGGCGCGGCCCACAGCGCCGCCCAGACGGCGCGCCTCGACGGCGGCACCCTCACCCCGGACCACGTACGCCGGGGCGCCCGCGCCCAGAACGCGGCCGGCCTGGACCGCCTCGCCCGCCGCATCGAACCCACGGTGACCTGGGACGACCTGGTCCTCCCGCCCGACGCCCATGCCCAGCTCCGCGAACTCACCGCCCGCGCCCGCCACCGCGACCGGGTCCTGGGCGAGTGGGCGATGCGTCCGGGCGGCGGCCGGGGCCGCGGGGTCTCGGCGCTGTTCGCGGGGGACTCCGGTACGGGCAAGACCATGTCGGCGGAGGTGATCGCGGCGGACCTGGGCCTGGACCTCTACACGGTCGACCTGGCGACGGTGATCGACAAGTACGTGGGCGAGACCGAGAAGAACCTGGAGCGCATCTTCACGGAGGCGGCCGGGGTCAACGGGGTCCTGCTCTTCGACGAGGCGGACGCGATCTTCGGCAAGCGCTCGGATGTGAAGGACGCGCACGACCGCTACGCGAACGTGGAGAGCGCGTACCTCCTCCAGCGCATGGAGTCCTTCGACGGCCTGGCCATCCTCGCCACCAACCTCCGCGCCAACCTGGACGACGCCTTCACCCGCCGCCTGGACCTGGTCATCGACTTCCCGGTCCCCGACCCGGCCCAACGCCTGACCCTCTGGAACCGCTGCCTGGGCACGCTCCTCCCACGCGGCACGGACCTGGACCTCCCGTTCTGCGCCGAGAACTTCGAGCTGGCGGGCGGCAATATCCGCTCGATCGCGGTAACGGCGGCGTACCTGGCGGCGGACACGGGGGGCGCGGTGACGATGGCCACGCTGATCCACGCGGTACAGAGGGAGTACCAGAAACTGGGCCGCCTGACCCTGGCCTCGGAGTTCGGGCCGTATCTGGGATTGGTTCAGGTGTAATGAACGGGAACCGTCAGTACTTCAGCTGTAGATCCTGATCTTCATGTCTGGGCTGTGGCTTGCCGCCGGTAGTGGCTGGTGTCTGTCCGTGCTTGGTGGCGACGGCGCCAGCCGGATCAGGCGAGCCGGTGGGCCGCGTCCCGGACGGGGCGGAGAACGAGCGCGAGGGAACAGACGGCAGATCTCCTTGCAGATCAGCTGGGTCAGGTTGTCCGGCGTGTGCCGGTGTGCGTGTTCGTCGGCGCGGAGGAAGGCGTGGGCCGGATCGCAAGGGCGACCCAGCGGGCCTATAACCGCTGCCCTTCGCACCGCGTCCGCCGAGAGCTTCTGCCAGGCCTGCTCGGGCACTTTCCGCGCCCGGGAATCGGCACGGGAAGGTGCCGGTGCCGGCTGGCACTTCGGCTGAGCAGGCCAGCACGAGACATCGATCAAACCGCATTCTTCGCCCTGCCCGGCACCAACTGCTCGGCGAACTGGACAGCGCAACACAGCGGGAACCCATCGTCGGCTACCTGACCGCCGCCACCGCGCCGGGGACCACCTGGCTGTACCGCAACCGGACTACGGAGGAAACACTTGTCGCCCGCTGGCGACGCCAGAAAGCAGTCACCGCATGAAGATCATGATCTTCAGCTGGAGTACTTGTAAGATGGTGCGATCGAATCCATGTGCGCGAGCCGACCAGTATTATTCGACAGTATCGCCGTGACGTGCATCGACCAGTGAAATAAACTCCCGCCAGCTCATGTTCAATTCGTATCGATCGCATAGGTCGACAAATTCATCCAAAGCATCGAGTGCGGTGCCTGGATAAGTTTCGATGACAACGCGGAGTTGAGTGTATCCCTCGAATTTCGGTGTGCTAGCGACGGTCTCATCTGGTAGGTGCTTGGCTGCCGCCTCGCAGGCTGGGCGAGAGGAGCTGTCGGCCATCGCGATCAGAGGTAGTTCAGTGAGGGGGCGCAATGCCCCACTCCGTCTCACTGTGTCAGGAATGGATAGCACCCTCGGATGAGGGGTGGTTGCGATGTGTTCATTCGGTGCTGAGGCTGCTTGAAACCCGACCGAAAGGCTCCATGCGCGACCAATTCGCAATTCAAGGGCTTCGGAAATCGGGTCCTCCCCGTAGTAAGGGCTCGCGAACTCCGCGAGTTCCCATGAGGACACGGGAGAAGGGATTCCAAACAGTTGCAGGGCTAGGTTCGCAAGTTGATCGTCGCTCGGATCAAAAGGGATGGAATCTGAGATGGCGACAAGGTGCATGTCAAGTTCGGCGTATCCAGAGGGTGTAGATGGGTGCACATGGGGGTGCCAGATTTCCATTTTCGGCAAGGGGTGCTCGGTCACTTTCTACTCCTTACTGGTCTGGGCCTCGGAAACTCGGCTCAACTTTATAGTCGTACGTCTCTCCGCGCCCGCTCTTTTTTCCGTTGCACGAATTGCAGATACCCTTGAGATTGTTGGTGTCGTTGTACCATGCATGCCTAATGTCTTGTGTTGTCCGACACCCCAGATTGTTCCAGTGATTGACGACTGTTCTGTCGTGGTCCAAAGTGAGCATTCCTGGCCCAGGTTCGTTCTTTACTATCATCCTGCATTCCGGGCAATAATATGAAAGGGGGTCGTTGTAGAGCGGGTCGTTTCCCCATCTTCCGGGGTTGGACGTCATTTGGTTTCGCAGATCGTCGAAGACTTGGACTCGGTAGGTCCCGTCAGTGTCATTGGCTGAATCCCAGCCTCCGTAGAGGTAGCGGCGGAATCGATCGCCATCGGATGGGGTGTTCTGATATCTCGCCTTGATGTGCATGCTTTCGACGTATGTGGATTGATGATCGAGGGCGGCAAATTCATCAAGGGAGCTTATTCCGTAGTCAATTCCGAGTTCGGTCAGCTTGCTGATTATGTCAAGCCATTTTCGAGTGATATCCCTATCGGCTCGCTTTGCTTCCATTCGAGTCATTTGCGTCTTGCTGATTCTGATGGTGTCGGCCGTGGCAGATTCACATTTCTTTTCGAGCTTTTCCAGGTCGAAGGCGAGGTCTGTCATGCGTTTGGCTTCGTCGGCGTCTCCCGCCTTTTGCGCTCTGTTGCGCTCGAAGTAAGCCTGCCTCTTCGCTTTAACGACTTTGCCGCCAATCCCGGAGCGCGCAGAGGCGACTTCGACATGAGCGGAACCGTCATTGATCTCGGCGTACAGGGAATGGTCTTCCCCGTGCATCGAAAACGCCTTCTCGAAATTAAGCCGGTAAGGCTCCTTCTTGGTGGAATCCTTTTCCTTTCCCTCGTTTTTGGGGTTATTCTTGAGTTTCGTCCACAGTGCCTTTCCCTTTTTAGCGATGAAGTTCACGATCTTGTCGATCGCTCGGTTCACCGGGCGGGATACCGCGTGGAAGACGCTCTTCACCTTTGCGGCCAGGCTGCCGATGCCCAGGAGGGATGCCAGGAAGCCGATCAGGAGGGGGACGCTGGCGGCCAGGGCGGTTTCGACCATCTTCGGGACGCCGGCCTTGCCGCCGTTGGCTATCGCCACCACCGCGTCCAGGACCGAGTTGACGAACTCCACGATCTGGGAGCCCTGGTTCACCACGAACGTGACGATGTCGATGATTCCCTTGACCGCGCGGACGAACGCGGAGGCGGGGTTCAGGAGGGAGAGGATCCACGTGATGCCGGCGATGATGACCGTCGGGATCAAATAGCTCGTCAGCTTTTCCAGGATGGTGGACTTGAGGTCGCCCGCCTCTTCCTGGATCTCCTTGACCGCGCCGGCCGGGCCCTCGCGGGCGATGTTCTGGGCGACCGGGACCGAGGACTCGACCGCCGTCATCGCCTGGTCGGGGACGCCCTTGCGGGTGACGCGGGCGCGGATGTTGGCCCAGGTCAGGCCCAGGAGGGAGCCGATGAGCTGGATGATGCCCTTCATGTCGAACTTCTGGGGGAGTTCGAGACCCGCCTTCACCGCCGTGCCGAGCAGCCACGACACCACCCCGGTCTTCAGGTGGTCGGCGATGTTCGTGATGAAGAGGTTCAGGCCCGCGCCGACGGCCGACACCAGGTTGCCCAGGAAACCGATGGGGTCCTTGATGATCTTCATGATCGCGCCGGCGGCCTTGGCCAGGATGCCCAGGAGCAGGTTCTTCAGCTCGTTGATCGTCTTGATCGCGCCGACGATCGCGTCCTTCGCCTTGTCGATCAGCCCCTTGTTGGCCTCCTGAAGCTTCTTGATCTCCTCGTCGACCTTGTTGAGCGCGGCCGTGTACTTCTGCGCCAGGTCCTGGACCAGCTGTTCCGACTTCTCGTTGACCGATGCTTCGAGGTCGTCGAACTTGCCCGCGAAGTCCTTCGCCGCCTCCTCGCCGAACTGGCGCAGGTCGGCGGGGAGTTTGTCGACCTCCGCCTTCAGCTCACCGCGGCCCTTGGCGATCCGGGCCTTCGCTTTGCCCAGCTCGGTGCCGATGATGTCGGCGACCGAGGAGATCACCGTCTGCATCTGGGACACGTAGAGCTTGCGGGCCTCCTGGTAGAGGCTGTTCGCCTCCTCGGGGAGCCCGGCGAACTTGTCCTTCACCCAGCGGGCCTTGCCGGTCCAGCCGGAGTACCGCTTGTCCTTGTACTTCTTCATCCGGCGCTTGTGGTCCGCCGTGAACTTGTCCCGGGCCGCCTTCTCACCGGAGGTGAACGCGGCGTCGACCTTCTTGTCCAGGCCGGAGAGCGTGGCCTCGACGTCCTTCTTCGTGCCGTCGTAGACCTTCTGCAGCTTCGCCGTGACCTCGGCGCGCTTCTTCTCGTCCTTCGACTTCGTCTCGCCCTTGCCGCCGTCCACCTTCTGCCCGGCCTGCGCGCGCGTCGCGGTCAGCGCGTTCATCGCGGCGGCGCCCGAGGCCGCGGCGCCCGCCTTCGCGGTCGTCAGCTGCTGGTTCTCGGCCGCCCTGCCCTTCGCCGGGGCCTTCGCGGAGTCCGTCTCGGCGGTATTCTTCGCGCTGAGGGCCTCGTCGAACTCCGGCTCGTTGCCCTTGGCGAGCTGCTCCTCGGTGACCTCGGCGTCCGCCATCGCCTTGTCGTTCTGCGCGGGCCCCTCGGAGAAGTCCGTGACCGACGCCGGCTGCTTCTCCGGGATCGCGGCCGCCGCGGACGGCGCCCCCGGGTTGCCGGGCGGCCGGTCCGGGGTGAGGGGGGTGACGGGCTTGTCCTTGGCGGCCGAGGTGTCCGGCGGTGCCTTCGTCGCCGTGTCGATGTCCTTGGCCGACGACTCCTTGCCGTCCGTGACCTTGCCGTCGACCTCCGCCTTGACCCGCTCCGCCTTGCCGGACTTCGAGAACTTGTCGGCCTCGTCGAGGTTCTTGGGGGCCTGCGCGTCGATCGCCTTGTTCACCGCGTCGACGAACGCCTTCTTGTCGAACTCGCCCGGCTTCGCGGCGTTCATCTTCTCCGCGTTCGCCGCCTTGCCCTGCGCCTCCTTGTCGTCCGGAGGCGCGACGGCGGCGTCCTGCGAGGCCTTCGACTCCGTGCCGGCCGGCCGGTGCTGGGCGAGCCGCTGCTTCTTCGCGGCCACATCCGCCCTGACGCTCCGGAAGCCCGGCGCCTGGGCCGGTGACGGTTTGACAGGGGCCGTGTAGCGCTGGGCGACGAGGCGTGAGACCGCGGCGTTGCCGGCGGCCCGTTGCAGCCGCTGGATGCTGCGGCGGTCGGGTGCGGGAGCCGGGGCCGGAGCGGGGGCGGGAGCCGCGTCCGTACGAGGGGTGCCGGTGCGGGAC
>NZ_RDBL01000023.1:0-11245 GCF_008042035.1 Streptomyces sp. col6 | reverse complement strand
CCGTACGAGGGGTGCCGGTGCGGGACGGGGTGGCGGGGGTCTTGTCGGGAACCGCCTTCACCCGTGCCTCCCCCCAGCACAGCTCCGTCCGGACGTGGTGGTCAACCAGGCTGCCGTCGGCCCGCGGTACGGGGTGAGCCTGCGGGTGACAGGGCCGGGGGCACGGCGGACCGGTGCGTACGGCGTCGCCCGCTTGCCTCATCGGGCAGCCCCCCGTGCACGCCGGGGCGGCCGACCATCCGTTCCCGGTGATCGCCGCAGTGGCGAGAATCGCCGGTGTTCCCCGGTCGGGCGACGGCCACACAACAGATGGCCCCACGGACCGCGGAACGGGGTGGGAAGCACGTCGAGGAGCACGTCAAGGAGAGGCTTATATGCCGTCGTACCTGTCCCCGGGCGTCTACGTCGAAGAGGTCGAGTCCGGTTCCCGGCCGATCGAAGGGGTGGGCACGTCGGTCGCCGCCTTCGTCGGGTTCGCCCAGCGCGGCCCGTTCGACGAGCCGACGCTCATCACGAACTGGAGCCAGTTCGTCAGCACCTTCGGCGACTTCGTCGACGGCACCTACCTCGCCTCAAGCGTCTACGGCTTCTTCGCCAACGGCGGCGGCATCTGTTACATCGTCCGCATCGGCGACGGCTCGGACACCGTGGCCGGGGGAGCGGACGGCGAACTCGCGGCCGGATCCGAGGTCCAGGTCGGACCGTACGCCGTCAAGCCCAGGCCGGGCGTGGCCGGCGGGATCAGCGTGGAGGTCGCCGAGGCCGAGGGCGAGGACCCGCCGTCCGACGTCTTCCAGCTGATCGTGAAGCGCGACGGCCAGGTCGCGGAGACGTACCCCTCCGTGACCACCAAGCGCAGCAAGGAGAACGTCGCCACCCGGGTCAACGCCAAGTCCGAGCTGATCGAGATACGGGAGTCGGGGCGCGGCGCAGCCCCTGCCCGGCCCGCGCCGCAGGCGGTCACCCTCGCCCCCGCCGCTCCGGCCGCCGGGAGCGCCGGCGCGCTCGCCCCCGAGGTGTACGTCGGCGACGCCGACCGCCGTACGGGGCTGGGCGGCCTGGAAGCCGTGGACGACATCACCATGATTGCCGTACCGGACCTCATGGGCGCGTACGAACGCGGTCTGCTCGACCTGGAGTCGGTCATTGCCGTGCAGCAAGCTCTCATCGGCCACTGCGAGTTGATGGGTGACCGGGTTGCCATCCTCGACCCACCGCCCGGACTGACGCCGCAACAGATCCGGGCCTGGCGCACCGACCAGGCGAATTTCGACTCCAAGTACGCCACGCTCTACTACCCCTGGATCAGCGTCGCCGACCCGGCGTCCGGCCGCGCCGCTCTCGTACCGCCGAGCGGTCACATCGCCGGGATCTGGGCGCGCAACGACGACTCGCGCGGGGTGCACAAGGCCCCGGCCAACGAAGTGGTGCGCGGGGCCGTGGCGTTGCAGACGCAGCTGACCAAGGGGGAGCACGATCTGCTCAACCCGATCGGGCTGAACTGCATCCGCTCCTTCCCCGGCCGCGGCATCCGGGTCTGGGGCGCCCGCACCCTGGCATCCGACCCGGCGTGGCGCTACCTCAACGTACGGCGGCTCTTCAACTACCTGGAGGAGTCGATCCTCGCGGGCACCCAGTGGGTGGTCTTCGAGCCGAACGACGACGCCCTGTGGGCCCGTATCCGCCGCACGGTCTCCGCGTTCCTGGTGAACGAGTGGCGCAAGGGCTCGCTGTTCGGCCTCACCCCGGACGAGGCGTTCTACGTGAAGTGCGACCGCGAGACCAACCCGCCGGAGAGCGTCGACGCCGGCCAGGTCGTGTGCGAGATCGGTGTCGCGCCCGTCAAACCGGCCGAGTTCGTCGTGTTCCGCCTCTCCCAGCTGACCGGCGGGACCGGGGGCGTCGACGAATGACCGGCGCGCGCCGCCCCGCAGTGACCGGCCCGTTCCCGAACCTGGCGTAAGGAGCCTGTGGTGCCACTTCCCGATCTCGACAGTTCCGTCGGGCACTCCTTCGGTCTCGAATTCGACAGCGTCGTCATCAAGCAGATCACCGAGGTCAGCGGTCTGAAGATGGAGCAGGACGTCATCGAGCTGAAGCAGAACACCGCCGACGGCAAGTACGCCATCAAGAAGCTGCCCGGCCGGCCCAAGGCCGGCGAGGTCACCGTCACGCGCGGCCTGACCGAGGACAACAGCTTCGAGCGCTGGATCAAGGACTCCCGCTTCGGCCGCATGACGAACGCCCGCCGCAACGGCGCCGTCATCGTGTACGACTACGAGGGCCTGCCCATCAAGCGGTACAAGCTCATCAACGCCTGGCCCAAGTCGCTGGAGATCGGCACGCTCAAGGCCGGTGACACCTCGGTGCTCACGGAGAAGCTGGCGATCACGTACGAGAGCATGGAGCTCGACTGATGCGGCGTTCCGTCCAGTTCCAGGCACCTCCGGAACGGGACACGGGCACGGGGCGGTCCGAACCGTTGCGGACCGAGTTCACCTTCGAGCTGCCGCGCGGTTACGTGGACGAGTCCGGCACCGTGCACCGCAGTGGGGTGATGCGGCTCGCGACCGCGCGGGACGAACTGGTGCCCCTGCGCGACGACCGGGTCCGGGAGAACTCCGCGTACCTCTCGGTCGTGCTGATCTCCCGGGTCGTGACCCGGATCGGTACGGTCGAGGACATCCATCCGGGCGTCATCGAGGACCTGTTCGCGTCGGATCTCGCGTTCCTCCAGGACTTCTACCGCCGGATCAACGCCGAGGGGCACACCCGCGCGGCCGTCACCTGTCCGTCCTGCGACGAGGAGTTCGCGGTGGATCTCGCCGGCGGTCGCCTGGGGGAATCGTGACGTACGCGGCCGACCTGCTCTACGAGGAGGTCGCGTACCTCGCCTACCACTTCCACTGGCCGCTCGACGACCTGCTGGACCTGGAACACCCGGAACGCCTGAAGTTCGTCGCACAGGTCGCCCGCCTCAACGGGCAGTAGCCAGGAGCACGGAGGAGGACGAGGAACCATGGGGCTGATGTCCTGGCTGCGCGGCGGTCGTGCCACCGACGCCCCGTCCGCGCCGGCGCCGGACCGGGGCGACCGGGTCGACGTGAGCCGGCTGGCACCCGTCCAGCGGTCCGTCACCGGGCAGGACCTGTTGATCAATCCCCGTGGATTCGAAGCGGGGTTGACGACACGTCAGGATGCCTCGATGGGCACGCCGCTGGGACACCTGGTGAGCCCGGAGGCCCCCGCCGGCCTGGTGCGCGGGGTCGTCGACGCCGCTCCGGGGAGCCCGCCTCCGCCCCTCCAGCGGGCCGTCGAGATGCCGGTGCGTCACGGGACGCGCACGGTGGCCGTCCAGCGGGCGTACGGGGACGGCCTGCCGAGCCTGACATCGGCCGGGCCCGCCTCCGAACCGGCCGGTCTTCCGGTACGCCAACTGGTCGGCGAGCAGCCCCTCGTACCCACGGACGAGCACACGGAGGCGGCCGGCCCCGCGGCCGAGCCGGACACCCCTGACTCCGTGCCGGGTGCCCACCCCGGCTTGCCGCCGGTTCAGCGCACCGCCGACGGCGTACCACCCGTGCCGCCCCAGCCCCGGCGCGCGGGCGGTCTCGGTGCGCCGCTGCCGGGCCTGCCGCCGACCGCCCAGCGACGGGCGGCCGAGCCGGGGGAGGCCGCGTCACCGCAGGTGCAACGTGCTCCCCGGCCGACGGAGGCCGACGCGGGGCCCGAGATGCAGGGCCCGCAGGACACCGCCCTCGCGCCGGAGACCGTGGCCCCGCTGCTCGGGGACGACCCCCTGACGGCGCCGGCCACCGAGGACCCCGCTCCACAGCCGGCCGCCGAGCAACCAAGCACTGGGCAGGCGGCCGGCGGACAGGAGAGCGGCCGCGAGCCCGCCGCCCCCGTGCAGCGCGCCACCACCGCGCCCGCACCCCCGCCGGATCCCGCCCGCCCCACCGCACCCCTGCTCGGCGACCGGCCGCTGCCTCTGCGTACCGCCCCCGCACCCGGGGAGGCCCCGGCCGGCGGCGAGGCGATCGTCCAGCGCGCGACCGAGGGCACCGGGACCGACAGCAGCGGCCCGGGGACGTCACCGTTCGCCCCCGTACCCCCGAGCCCGCCGCCCGCCGTGGCCGTCCGCTGGACCGGCAACGGCGAGGGCCCGGCGCCCGGCGCACCGGCGGCACCGTTGCAGCGTGCGGTGTCCCCCGTGCAGCAGCAGGCCCCCTCCGTACAGCGGCAGTCGTCCCCGGTGCCCGGCCGGGGGCCCCGCGTCCCCGCCTCCGTGCAGACCGCCGGGGCCGCCGCCGTGGCGGCCGGAGTGGCGCAGCGGATGGCCGACGGGAGCGTCGTGTTCCCGTCCGCGCCTCGTGACGGCACCTCGCGGCCGGTCGTCCAGCGGGACTCGGAGACGGCCGAGGAACCCCCGCCGTCGCCCCCGCCGGAACCCGATCCGGAACCGGGACCCGAGTCCGAGCCGCCGGCCACCGGTGAACAGCCGGCGGCCTCCGCCGCGAGTCCCGACGGGACACCGGCGGGACCGGGGGCGCCGCCCGTCACGGACGAGCTGGTCCGGGCCCTCTACGCCCCCCTCAGCAGACTGCTGAAGGCCGACCTGCGGCTCGAACGCGAGCGCTCCGGATTCCTCATCAACACCCGTCACTGATCGAGAGGCACGCGCCATGGCCACCGACCCCGCCCCGGACGACCCCGCCGTCAGCGTCTGCTTCGTCGTGACGATCGACGACATCGAGCTCGGGTCGTTCAACACCTGTGACGGGCTGGGCTGCGAAGTCGTCCTGGAAACGCGGGAGGAGGGCGGCAACAACGGGCACGTGTGGCAGCTGCCGACCCGTCTGAAGTACTCCAACGTCAAGCTGTCGCGCCCGCTCACCCGGGAGACGGAGAAGGTGGCGCGCTGGTTCGCCACCATGACGACCGGGTTCAGCCGCAAGACCGCGCACATCGAGGCGCGGACGGGCGACGGGCGGAAGGTCGCCCAGTGGGGGCTGCTCGAAGTCGTGCCCGTGCGCTGGACCGGGCCCTCGTTCACCCCGGAGTCGCCCAAGGTCGCCATGGAGACGATCGAGATCGCCCACCACGGCTATGTGATGGAGGGCTGAGCGGCGTGAGCGGTGCGGGACCCATCGCCTTCAGCGCGGCCGGGACGTCCGGGGTGGCGTCCGCCGCGAAGGGCGGCTCGGCCAGGCCCAAGCTGGAGCACGCCTACCTGGAGCTGCGCACCCCGCCCACCGGGGGCGGGCTCACCCCCGGTGGGCCGTGCGGACGGATCGACTTCCAGTTCAACCCCAAGGAGCTGAGCCTGACGAAGGCGGCCTCCTGGAAGCGCACCCCGGCCAAGGGAGCGAAGAGTTCCGGTCCGCCGGAGTACCAGGGCTCGCAGCCCAGCAAGCTGACCGTCGAGATGTTCTTCGACGCGGGCGACACCCAGGACACCCGGGTCGTCACGGCGGTGGAGCAGCTCTTCGCGTGCTGCGTACCGACCAACGAGACCAGGCAGCAACAGCGCTCCTCCCCGCCCTGGGTGGTCTTCCACTGGGGCGGGCTGACCGGCTTCCCCGGATATGTGAGCCAAGTCGCCGCGAAGTACACCCTGTTCACCACCTCGGGCGTCCCGATCCGTGCCGTGTGCCAGGTGACGATGGAGGAGATCAGCGGCGAGACACCCGGCCAGAACCCCACGTCGGGCGCGCTGGCCGCCCGGCGGGTGCACAGGGTGGCCTCCGGCGATTCGCTGCCCTCGCTGGCCCACCGGGAGTACGGCGACGCCGGTGCCTGGCGGGTCATCGCCGAGGCGAACGGCATCGACGACCCGATCCGGCTGGCCCCGGGCACCCAGCTGCTGCTGCCCGCCCTCGACGAGCTGAGCCGGCTCGACGGCACCGGCGGCCGGAAGGCGGGGCGATGACGCGTCAAGGGGTCGCCAGCGCGCTGGTCGTGGAGTTCGACGGCCGCCCGCTGCCGGCGAAGTTCCTGAACACCCTGGTCGAGGGGTACGTCGACGACAGCCGCACGCTCCCCGACCTCTTCCTGCTGCGGTTCCGCGACCCCGACCGGGTCCTGCTCCAGCAGACCGGACTGAAGATCGGCAGCGAGGCCCGGCTGCTGGCCCGGACCGGCGCGGACACCGCCCCGAAACCCCTCCTCGAAGGCGCGGTCACCGCCCTGGAGGTGGAGCTCGACGAGACCGGCACCTTCACCCTGGTACGGGGCCTCGACGCATCGCACCGCCTGCTGCGCGGCCGGCGCGTCGCCAGCTACCAGAACATGACCCTCTCCGACATCTGCGGCCAGATCGCCCAGCGCGCCGGACTGAAACCGGGCACCGTGGACGTGGCGGGTCCCGTCATCGAGCACATCGCCCAACCGAACGTCACCGACTGGGAGTTCGTACGCGGCCTCGCCGAAGAGGCGGGCGCCCAGGCCTACGTACGCGACGGGCAGCTCCACATCACCCGGCCCGCCGAGGCGAGCGGGGCGCCGGACAGCTCCGCGCGGGCCGACCGGGACCCCCTCGTCCTCGAACTGGGCACCAACCTGCTGCGCTGCCGCGCCGGTGTCTCGGCCGCCGAGCAGGTCTCCGAGGTGGAGGTGCGCGGCTGGGACATCGGTGCCAAGGAGCCACTGGTCGGCCGGTCGCCCGCCGGCACGTCCGCAACCCTGGAACTCGGCGTCACGGCGGCCGAGGTGACCGCCCCCTTCGGCGAGGCGCGGTTCGTCGTCACCGACGCGGCCTACGGCACACAGGCCCAGGTGGACCAGGCGGCGAAGGCCCTGGCCGAGCGCATCGCCGGGTCGTTCGCGGAGCTGGAGGCGGTGATCCGGGGCAATCCCGAGGTCACGGCCGGCAGCGCGGTCGCGCTCAACGCGGTCGGCGCCCCCTTCGAGGGCCGCTACACCGTCACCTCCTCGCGCCACGTCTTCGACGCCGTGCGCGGGTACGAGACCTGGATCACCGTCTCCGGGCAGCAGGAGCGCTCACTGTTCGGACTCACCGCCGGCGGCGCGCCGGGGGCGTCCGGTGCGTCAGGGGCCGGTCCGCGCTGGGCCGGGCTGGCCAGCGGGACGGTCACGGACACGCACGACCCGGAGGGCTCGGGCCGGGTGAAGGTGCGCTTCCCCTGGCTGTCGGACGAGTACGCGAGCGACTGGGCGCGCACCGCGCAGTCCGGCGGGACGGGCGGCGGCGAGGCGTTCATCCCGGAGGTCGGGGACGAGGTGCTGGTCGGCTTCGAGCAGGGCCACCTGGACCGGCCCTACGTGCTGGCGGGGCTCTACAACGGCAAGGACCGGCCGGGCGGGGGAGGGGACGCCGCGAACGCCCCCGGGGCCCCCGGCGGCGGCGACCTCGTCGACCCCACCACCGGCGCGGTCAACCGCCGCGCCTTCGCCTCCAGGAGCGGCAACCAGCTCGAACTGCTGGACGCCGCGAACGGCCCGCAGGGCGTACGGCTGCGCACCGGTGACGGGAAGCTGACCATCGACCTGGACCGGCGGGGGACCGCCGTCGTCATCAACAGCGACGGCAGCGTCACCATCGAAGCCAAGGAGCGGGTCTCGGTCACGGCGGCCAAGGGCGTCGCCCTGGACGCCGGGAGCGGCGAGCTGACGCTCACCGGCGAGAGCGTCACCCTCACCTCGCGCAACGGCGTCGCCCTGAACGGCGGCAACGGGAAGGTCGCCCTCTCCACGGACGGCGCGGTCGAGGTGCACGGCGGCCAGGTCACGGTCGACGGCAGCCGGCGCACGGACGTGAAGAGCGGCGGCTCGGTCACCGTCAACGCACCGATGATCCAGCTTAACTGACGTACCACCACATCCGTAGCGAACAGGAGCGCAGCGCATGCCGTCAGCAGCAGCCGCCCGGGTCGGCGACCCCACGGGCCACCCGGGCACGGTCGGGCCGCCCGGGGTGCTCACGGTGCTGATCGGCGGCAGACCGGCGGCCACGGTCGGCACCGTCCACCAGTGCGCCTCGCCGCTCGGCCACCCGCCCTCCCCGATCGCGCCCCCGGGCAGCCGGAGCGTGTTCATCGGGGGCAGGCCCGCCGCCCGCGTCGGGGACCTGAGCGGCTGCGGAGCGCCCATCCTCGCGGGCTGCGCCACGGTGCTGATCGGAGGCTGAACGGACATGGGAGAGCAGTTCATCGGAGCCGGCTGGGCCTTCCCGCCGCGTACGGACGCCACCGGGTCCATCGCCCTGGTGCGCGGCGAACGCGAACTGGAGGAGTCGATCCGGCTGATCCTGGCGACCTCGCCCGGCGAGCGCCCGATGCGGCCCGAGTTCGGCTGCGCCGTCAACGACTACGTGTTCGCCCCCGCCGACGCCGGGACGGCCGGGCAGCTCGCGTACGAGGTGCGCCTCGCCCTGGAACGCTGGGAACCGCGCATCGAGGTCGCCGACGTCACCGTCCGCTTCGACGCGGCGGACAGCGGGGTCCTGTACATCGACATCGGCTACACCGTGCGCGGCTCCAACGACCCGCGCAACCTCGTCTTCCCGTTCTACGTGATCCCGCAGCACGAACCGGATGCGAGCCACGACGACGAGGAGGCCGGCGCGTGACGCTGCCCAGTCCCCATCTGGACGACCGACGTTTCCAGGGCCTGGTCGACGAGGCCAAGCGCCGCGTCCAGCAGCGCTGCCCGGAATGGACCGACCACAATGTGTCGGACCCGGGCGTCACCCTCATCGAGGCGTTCGCGACGATGGTCGACCAGCTCGTCTACCGGGTGAACCGGGTGCCCGAGAAGAGCTACCTCACCTTCCTCGACCTGATCGGCGTGCGGCTGCACCCGCCGACGGCCGCGCGCACCGATGTGACGTTCCGGCTGTCCGCCCCCCGGCCGGACCCCGTCGTCGTGCGCGCCGGGACCGAGGTGGCGACCGTTCGTACGGAGACCGAGGAGGCGGTCGTCTTCACCACCACCTCCGAGCTGACCGTCGTGCCCTGCTCGTTCGCGCACGTGGCGACCTGGCCGGCCGCCGAGGAGGTCGTCGACCGCACCGAGCAGCTGGCGATCGGGCGTGACATCGCCTGCTTCGGCGCCACCCCCGCCCCCGGTGACTGCCTCTACGTGGGGCTCTCGGCCGCCGTCCCGGCGGGCGTCGTCGTGCTGCGACTGGACTGCCGGGTCGAGGGCGTGGGCGTCGACCCGCTGCGCCCGCCCCTGGTCTGGGAGGCCTGGGACGGCACCGGCTGGGCGGCCTGCGAGGTCGAGAAGGACGACACCGGCGGCTTCAACCGGTCCGGCGAACTCATGCTCCACCTGCCGAAGACCCACACCCCGGCCGCCGTCGTCCGACGCACCGGCGGCTGGCTGCGCTGCCGGCTGATCGAGGCCGAACCGGGCCGCCCGACCTATCTGGCACCGCCCGTCCTGCGGGGCATCACCGCCTTCACCATCGGCGCCACGGTCGCCGCCGAGCATGCCGAGACCATCACCGACGAGGTGCTCGGCGCGGCGGAGGGCGTACCCGGGCAGGCGTTCACCCTCGCCCGGTCGCCCGTCGTGCCGGGCGACTTCGTGGTCGAGGTCGCGGACCCGGCGAACGGGCCGGAACCCGAGTTCACCCGCTGGACGAAGGCCGACGACTTCGCGCACTCCGGCCCCGACGACCGGCACATCACGCTCGACCTCAACTCCGGCCGCGTCGAGTTCGGCCCGGCCGTACGCGAACGGGACGGCTCCATCCGCTACTACGGGGCCGTCCCGGCCAAGGGCGCCACGGTGCGGGTGCGCTCCTACCGCACGGGCGGCGGGCTGCGCGGCAACGTCGCCCGGTCGACGCTGAAGGTCCTGCGCAGCGCCATCCCGTACGTGGCACGCGTGGAGAACCGCAGGCCCGCGCTCGGCGGCGTCGACGGCGAGAGCGTCGACAGCGCCCGGGTGCGCGGTCCGATGACCCTGCGCACCCTGCACCGGGCCGTCGTCCCGCACGACTACGAACTCCTCGCCCGCGAAGTCGCCCCCGACGCGGCCCGTGTGCACTGCATCCGCGCGGGCGCCGACGGCGACGACAGCGGTGCCGACGCCCAGGGGGTACGGCTCCTCGTCGTGCCGGCCGGGCGCAGCGACGACCAGGGCCGGATCGGGTTCGACGAGCTGATCCCGCCCGCCGAGACCCTGCGCCTCATCGCCGGACATCTGGACGAGCGCCGCCCGATCGGCGCCCGCCTCGTCGTCGAGCCGCCGTTCTACCAGGGCGTCACCGTGGTCGCCTCGGTCCAGGCCGAGCCCGGCGCGGACCGCGACCGCGTCCGGGACGCGGCACTGGCCGCGCTCTACGGGTACTTCAACCCCCTCTCCGGCGGACCGAACGAGCAGGGCTGGCCATTCGGGCGCCCGGTCCACTCGGGCGAGGCCTTCGCCGTGCTCCAGCGGGTGCCGGGCGTGGACCTGGTGGAGGACGTACGCCTCTACCGCGCCGACCCGGTGACCGGGGAGCGCACCGACGCCACCAGCAAGATCCCGCTCGACCGGCACGCGCTGGTCTTCAGCTACGAGCACCAGCTCCGGGTGAGGGGAGCCTGAGCCATGCGCACCGGCGTCCCCGGACTCCCCACCCCGCACCCCCTCATCGACCAACTCCCCGCCGTCTACCTGGAGCAGGACTTCCTGCGCCGCTTCCTGAGCGCACTCGACGACGTCCTCGCCCCGGTCCTGCTCACGATCGACAACATGCCCGCCCACCTGGACCCGCGCAGCGCCCCGGACGACTTCCTGGCCTGGCTGGAGCAGTGGGTGGCGGTGGATTCCCCCCCGGACGGCCCGGTCGAACGACGCCGCGAGACGGTACGGGGCGCGGTGGCCCGGCACGCCCGGCGCGGCACGTCCGGCGGCCTCGCCGACGCGGTACGCCTCGCGACCGGAACCGAACCCGAGATCACGGAGAGCGGCGGCACCGCGTGGTCCACGGGCCCCCTCACCGCCCTGCCGGGCGCACCGCGCCCCTGGGTGACGATCCGGGTCCGGGAACAGCCCGGACGGACCATCGACCGGGCCCGCCTCGAAGAACGCATCGGCACGGAGGTCCCGGCGCACGTGGGCTTCACACTGGAGATCCTGCCCCCGGACGGGGGCGCGGGGGGTGCGGCGCGGTGATCTGTGAGTCGTGCGGGACGAGGAACGGACCGGGGCGAGGACGTCGTCGAGTGCGCTCAGGAAGCGGCGCAGGAAGTCCTGCTCCAGGTAGACGGCGGGGAGTTGGTCGATGAGG
>NZ_RDBL01000022.1 GCF_008042035.1 Streptomyces sp. col6 | reverse complement strand
CGACCTCCAGGACGCGTTCGGCGCCGGCGCGGGCCTGCTGCCAGACGGTGAGCAGGGTGGCGACCTGGCGTACGGGGGTGACGAAGGAGCCCAGGTAGGTGGTGAACGCGAGGAAGGTGCCGAGCGATATCCGGCCGTGCAGGGCCATCCAGCCGCCGAGCGCCAGCACGGCGACCTGGCCGAGCGCGGGGACCGCCTGGAGGGCGGGGTTGTAGCGGCTGGTGAAGCGGACGACGCGCAGCCGGGAGGCGAAGAGGTGGCGGGCGCGTGCTTCGAGGCCGGTGAGTTCGCGCTGTTCCTGGCCGAAGCCCTTCACCACCCGGACGCCGGTGACGGTCGCCTCGACGGTGGAGGCGACCTCGGCGGCCTCCTGCTGGGCATGCCAGTTGGCGGGGAACAGCTCGCGGCGGCTGCGCAGGGCGATCAGCCAGAGCAGCGGGCCGACGACCAGCGCCACGACGGTCAGCAGCGGGGACAGGTACGCCATGACGACCAGCGAGAACAGGAACATCAGCGCGTTGCCCGTGAGGTTGGGCAGGAACTGCAGCAGGGTCTGGATGAGCGTGATGTCGGAGATGGACCGGCTCACCACCTGCCCGGTGCGCAGGTCGTCCTGCTGGGCGCCGCCGAGCCGGAGCAGCGCGGCGAACGCGTCGTTGCGCAGGTCGTACTGGACCCCCAGGGAGAGCCGCCCCGAGCGGTAGCGGCGGGTGAAGGCCGCGCCGAACCGGAGCGCGCCGAGCGCGACGAGCAGCCCGGTCCAGGGGGCGAGGGACGCGGTGGTGCCGGCCGCCACCCCGTCCACCACGTGCCGCAGCACGAGGGGCAGGGTGGCGGTGGCGACGGCGGCGGTCACGGCGGCGCCGAAGGCCATGAGGAGATCGGTGCGGTGGCGCAGGCAGTAGCCCAGCAGCCGCCGCGCCCAGCCGGGCGGCGGCTGCCGGACCGTACCTCCGCCCGGCCCGGTCCCCGGGTCAGGACAGTCGGTCACCGGGCCTCCGCCAGGCCGATGCCGTAGTCGTCGGCGCCGCGGACGATGTCGTCGAAGAGGCGGTTGGCGGGGCGCGGCAGTCCGTAGTGGCCGCGCAGGGTGCTCGCGGTGTACTCGGTGCGGAACAGGCCGCGCTCCTGGAGGATCGGCACCACCCGGTCCACGAAGACCTCCAGGCCGGACGGGAGGACGGCGGGCATGATGTTGAAGCCGTCGGCGGCCCCGCTGTCGTACCAGTGCTCGATGGTGTCGGCGACCTGCTCGGCGGTGCCGGCGAAGGTGCGGTGGCCGCGCCCGCCGCCGAGCCGCGCGATGAGCTGACGAACCGTCAGCCTCTCGCGCCTGGCCAGCTCCACGATGAGGGTGTAGCGGCTCTTGGCGCCCTCGATGTCGTCCTCGGTGGGGATGTCCTCGGGGAGTTCCGCGTCCAGGTCCAGGTCGTCGGGGGCGATCTTCAGCCGCTTGGCGAGCTGGATCTTGGCGTACTCGGGGACGATGAGGTTCTCCAGCTCGGCGTCGAGCTCCAGCGCCTCGGCCTCGGTGTCGCCGATGACGGGGACGATGCCGGGCAGGATCTTGATGCCGTCGGGGTTGCGGCCGAGGGCGGTGGCGCGCTCCTTGACGTCCTTGTAGAAGGCGATGCCCTCCTCCAGGGTCTGCTGGGCGGTGAACACCGCCTCCGCGTACCGGGCCGCGAAGTCCTTGCCGTCCTCGCTGGAGCCTGCCTGGACGAGCAACGGGTAGCCCTGCGGGGGACGTTGTACGTTGAGCGGCCCGTCGACGCGGAAGAACTCGCCCCGGTGCCCGATCTGCCGCACCCGCTCGGCCAGCGCGTGCACCCCGCGCGCCTTGTCGGCGATCACCGCGTCGTCGGCCCAGCTGTCCCAGAGCTTGGTGGACACCTCGACGAACTCGCCGGCGCGCCGGTAGCGGTCGCGGTGCAGCGGGGTGTCGTCCAGGCCGAAGTTGCGGGCCGCGTCGGCGCCCGCGGTGGTGACGATGTTCCACCCGGCCCGGCCGCCCGAGACATGGTCCAGCGAGGCGAACCTGCGGGCCAGGTTGTACGGCTCGTTGTAGCTGGTGGACGCGGTGGCGATGAGGCCGATGTGGCGGGTGGCCCCGGCTAGTGCGGTGAGCAGGACGGTGGGTTCCAGCTTGGCGGCGGGCCGGCGGCCGGGGTCGCCCATCAGGACGGGGCTGTCGGCGAGGAACAGCGAGTCCAGCCTGCCGCGTTCCGCGATCCGGGCGAGGTTCTTGTAGTGCTCGATGTCGGAGTTGGCCTCGGCCGGGCTCTCGGGGAGCCGCCAGGACGCCTCGTGGTGGCCGGTGGACATGAGGAAGGCGTTGAGGTGGAGCTGCTTGCGCTCAGGCGTGGTGGTCATGGGAGTCCTTCGCATCGGTGAGGGGCTGGGGGCCGCCGACCCCGAGGGCGGTGAGCAGGGTGTCGCGGTATTCCTGGAAGCGGGGGTCGCGGCGGGAGCGCGGGGTCGGCAGGTCGACGGTGAGGTCGACGGAGATCCGGCCGTCCTCCAGGACCAGGACCCGGTCGGCCAGTTCGACGGCCTCGTCGACGTCGTGGGTGACCAGGAGCACCGCGGGGCGGTGGCGTTCATAGAGTTCGCGCAGCAGGTCGTGCATCTTGATCCGGGTCAGCGCGTCCAGGGCGCCGAACGGCTCGTCGGCGAGGAGGAGTTCGGGTTCGCGGACCAGGGCGCGGGCGAGGGCGGCGCGCTGCTGTTCGCCGCCGGACAGCTCGTGCGGCCAGGAGCGGTCGCGGCCCTTCAGGCCGACCTCGGCGAGGGCGGTGAGGCCGCGTTCCCGGGCGCCGGGGCCGCGCAGCCCGAGGGTGACGTTGTCGATGAGCCGGAGCCAGGGCAGCAGCCGGGAGTCCTGGAAGGAGAGCGAGACCCGGTCGGGGACGGTGAGTTCGCCGGAGCCCTCGACGGTGTGGTCGAGTCGGGCGACGGCGCGCAGCAGGGTGGACTTGCCGGAGCCGCTGCGGCCGAGCAGGGCGGTGAACTCGCCGGGTGCGACGGTGAGGTCGAGCTCCTTGAGGATGTCGCGGTCACCGAATCGGCGGACCAGTTTCCGGGTGCGGATGGCGGGGCGCGCGGCGACGGCCGTCGCGCCGGGGCCGGTCAGCCCGCCAGGGTGCGTCGCCATGACAGGACCTTCCTCTCGACGGCGCGTACCGCCGCGTCCGATGCGAAGCCGAAGATCCCGTAGGCCACCAGGCCCACGATGATCACGTCGGACTGGGCGTACTGCTGGGCCTGGAACATCATGTAGCCGATGCCGCTGGTGGCGTTGATCTGCTCGACGACGATCAGCCCGAGCCAGGAGGCGGTGACGCCGAGGCGGAGGCCGACGAAGAAGCCGGGCAGCGAGCCGGGGACGACGACCTTGCGGATGAACTGCGCGCGGCTCAGGTCGAGCCCTTCGGCGAGTTCGACGTACCGGCTGTCGATGCCGGTGAGCGAGGCGTACGTGTTGATGTACATGTTCACCGCGACGCCGAGCGCGATGACGGTGACCTTCATCTGCTCGCCGATGCCGAGCCAGAGGATCAGCAGCGGGAGCATGGCGAGGGAGGGGATGGCGCGCTTGATCTGGAGCGGGCCGTCCAGGAGGTATTCGCCGGTCCGGCTGAGTCCGGCGGCGACGGCAAGGAGGACCCCGGCGCTCACCCCGAAGAAGAGGCCGAGCCCGGCGCGCTGGAGCGAGATGAGGACGTTGTCCTGGAGCCGGCCGCTGGAGACGAGGTCCGACGCGGTGGACAGGACGGTGCCGGGTCCGGAGAGGATCCGGGGGTCCAGATAGCCGGTGGCGGAGGCGGCCCACCACAGGGCGATGACCAGGACCGGGCCGATGAGCCGCCCGAAGGGGACGGCCCGGCCGGGGCCCAGCCGTCTGCGGGTGCCCCTGGGTGCCGGGGCCGGTGCCTTGGCGGGGGCGGCGGCCGTGGTGACCGGAGGGACACCCTCACCCCGCGGAGTCCCCGATGAGCACTGCTGCCGCCCCCGTCCGCACCGGAGCGGTCCTCGCCGACCTGCTGCCCGCCGCCCGGCACCGCTACGCCGTGGACACCGCCCTGGTGCTCGGCGGCGCCGCGCTCACCGGGATAGCCGCCCAGATCGCCGTGCCGGTCCCGGGCTCCCCGGTCCCGGTCACCGGCCAGACGTTCGCGGCCCTCCTCGTCGGCACCGCGCTCGGCGCCCGCCGCGGCTTCCTCTCCCTCGCCGTGTACGCGCTCGTCGGCATGGCCGGCCTGCCGTGGTTCGCGGGCGGCACCTCCGGCGCGGGCGGCGCCTCCTTCGGCTACGTCCTCGGCATGCTGCTGGCCGCCACCGTCGTCGGCGGCCTCGCCCGGCGCGGCGGCGACCGCTCCGTGCTGCGCACCGCCGGGACGATGGTGCTCGGCTCGGCGATCATCTACGCGGTCGGCGTGCCGTACCTGGCGCTGTCCACCGGCATGTCGGCGAGCGCCGCGATCGCCGCGGGCCTGACGCCGTTCCTGCTCGGCGACGCGCTGAAGGCGGCGCTGGCCATGGGCGCGCTGCCCGCCTCCTGGAAGCTCATCGGCCGCCGGGGCTGACACCGTAAGGACCTCCGAAGAGGCTCGCCGGGTCGTATCGCGACACCAGACCGGCGAGCCTCTTCGCTGTCCGGGGGCCGTGGAGGCGGTCCGTGCGGTCGCCGCCGCCGAAGGAGAAGTTCAGCGAACGGCCGACGACCAGCGGCCCGAGGGCACCGGCCACCTCTGCGTGCAGGGCCCGCGCGGAGGCCACGTCCGTACCGTCCAGCGGGGTGAGCAGCCGCAGCAGGTACGCGGCCTCGCGGTACGGCACCGCGCTGTCCGGGTCCGGCGCGGCGGCCAGCGCGCCGCCGAGGTGGTTGAGCTGCACCACGGTCATCGCCGGCGCGGCCCGCCCGGTGAGTTCCAGCACCCGTGCCGCCCGCCCGGCGTCCAGCCCGCTCAGCATCAGCCCGTCCCCGTAGTACGCGTGCGGGAACGGCGGGTCGTTGTGGATGGTGTGGCTGTCGGTGTACGGCATCTCCCGCAGCGAGTCCCTGAGCGCCGACCCGGCCGCCCGCAACGGCGCGACCAGCCGCTCGCCCTCCTTTGCCGCCCCGGTGAACGCGACCCGAACCGACAGCACGTACCGCCCGCGCAGCTCCTCGGGCACCTGCGGGATCGGCGGGTAGACCATCGCGGCCACCGACGACGTGACCGTGTCCGGCACGGTCCGCGTCCACTCCAGCCAGCGGCGCACCACCACGGCCGCCCCGTCCCCGTCCCCGTCGAAGGCGAGCACACCGCCGTACAGCCGGGCGACCGGGACGAGCCCCACCTCCAGGCCGGTCACCGCGCCCAGCCGGTGCCCGCCGCCGCGCAGCCCCCAGAACAGCTCCGGCTCCCCGTCGGCGGTCACCCGGCGCGCCGACCCGTCGGCCGTCACCAGGTCCAGCGCACGCACCCGGTCCGCCGCGTAACCGAACTCCCGGGCCAGCACCCCGAGTCCGCCCCCGAGCGTGTACGAGACCGCGCCCACACCGGGCGACGAGCCGTTGAGCGGCGCCAGGCCGTGCGGCGCGGCGGCCTCGATCACCTGCCCCCAGGTGACACCCGCGCCGATCCACGCCGTACGGCGCTCCGGATCGACGCGGACCTCGTCGAGGCGGCGGGTGCTGATCAGGACCCCGCCGTCGACGGGGCCGGGCAGGCCGTGGCCGGTGGCGTGCAGGGCGATCCGGTGGCCCTCGCGGGCGGCGCGGGCCACCGCGGCGCGTACCTCCTCGGCGTCGGCGGCCTCGACGACGAGGTCCGGGCGGACGGGGAAACCGGTCTGGAATCCGGCGGGGACGGCGGTCATGGCGTGCTCTCCAGTCGCTCGCTCGATCAGGTGCGCACCCAGCCTCCCCGCCCTACACGACATCCACTGTCAGGTATCGCCGCGCGCCCGAACCCCCCGTCGTCGGCCGCCCGGCGCCGCTCGTGCCACACTCCTCCCATGCGCGTGTACCTCGGATCCGACCATGCCGGTTACGAACTCAAGAACCACCTCGTCGAGTGGCTCAAGGCACAGGGCCACGAAGTCGTCGACTGCGGTCCCCACGTCTACGACGCCCAGGACGACTACCCGCCGTTCTGCCTCCGGGCCGCGGAGAAGACGGCCGCCGA
>NZ_RDBL01000021.1:44015-142213 GCF_008042035.1 Streptomyces sp. col6 | reverse complement strand
GTGGAGGAGAGCCAGGGCACCGCGCCCCACCCTGCGCGCTGCCCTGGCTCTCCTCCACCGTCCGGAGCTGCGGCGCATCACGGTCTGCGCGCTGCTGCTCGGGCTCGCCACGGTCAGTGACTCCTTCGTGTTCCTGCTCCTCCAGCGGCGCCTCGGGGTGCCGGACCGCTGGTTCGCGCTGCTGCCCCTCGGCACCGCAGCCGCTTTCCTGCTCCTCGCCGTCCCGCTCGGCCGGCTCGCGGACCGGGCCGGCCGGTGGCGGGTGTTCCTCGGCGGACACGGCGCCCTGCTTTTCGCGTACGCCCTGCTGCTCAGCTCCTGGCAGGGCACGGCGGCGGCCTGTGCCGTGCTGCTCCTGCACGGCGGTTTCTACGCGGCGACCGACGGCGTGCTGATGGCGGCCGCCTCGGACAGCGTGCCGCGCGAGCTGCGTTCGTCCGGGCTCGCGCTCGTCCAGACGGGCCAGGCGCTGGCCCGTTTCGCGTGCTCGCTCGGCTTCGGCGCGGCCTGGACGGCGTGGGGCGACCGGAGGGCGCTCGCGGTGTCGGCCGTCCTGCTCGCCCTGTGCACCGTGTTCGCGCTGTGCCTCCGCACGATCCGCCCCACGACCCCCTCAGAAGGCCTCGTATGACTCTGCGCAACCGCATCCTGGTCCTGGTCTGTGCCCTGGTCGTCCTCGCGGGCGTCGCGGTGGCCTCCGTGCTGCACGCCTCGGCGCGCGCGGACCGCAGGAACCAGGCCCGGCCGGGTGGCCCCCGGATCACCGCCGGGCCGGTTTCCCTGACCGCATCCCGGCGGCTGGTGTTCCGCAACATGGCGTGGGGGCCGCACCGCGACGAGCTGACGTCCGTCCCCGCGTCGGATCCGTCGAGCCCGCGGGTCGCGTCGAACGTCAAGTGCCTCCGCTTCCACGCCGCTTCGGGCACCGGCGTATGCCTCCAGGCGAAGCACGGCGCCGTCCAGGAGACCTACCAGGCGGTGATCCTCGACGCCTGGCTGCGTGAGCACGCCCGCTACGACGTGCCGGGGATCCCGTCCCGTGCCCGGGTCTCACCCAGCGGGCGGTACGCGGCCTGGACGGCCTTCGTCGGCGGCGACTCCTACGCGGGCACGAACTTCTCGACGCGAGCGGCCGTCGTCGACACCCGCACGGGGCGGCTGACGCCGTCGCTGGAGGCGTACCGCGTGATCAAGGACGGCCGGACCTATCACGCTGCCGACGTCAACTTCTGGGGCGTGACGTTTGCTTCGGACGACCGCACCTTCTACGCCACGATGGCCACGCGCGGCTCGACCTATCTGGTCCGCGGCGACCTGCGGGCCCGCACCGTCACCACCGTGCACACCAACGTCGAGTGCCCGTCCCTCTCCCCCGACGGCACGCGCGTCGCCTACAAGAAGCGCGTCAAGGGCCTCCCGGCGGACGCCCCGTGGCACCTGTACGTCCTCGACCTCCGCACCGGCCACGAAACGGCCCTGTCGGAACCCCGCAGCGTCGACGACCAGGCGGTCTGGCACGACAACCACACCCTGACCTACGCCCTGCCGGGCGACTACGGAGCCGACCTCTACACGATCCCGTCCGACGGCACGGGCACGCCCCGACGCATCAGCACGGCGGCGGTGTCTCCGGCGTACACCGGCTGAGCGAACCGGTCACACCGCAGGGCCGACGATCGGTGATCGTCGGCCCTGCGGTGTCGTTTACGGGGCGGCGGCCGGCTCCAGCTTGCACACTGCGGCTTCTCGCAGAGCCGCATGATGGTGCCGGAGTTTCTTTCCCTGTGGGGCAAACTCTGACGCTGTCTGCGACGAACGCTGGGTAGAGAGCGTCCACGTGCGACTCGTGCAGAGTGGAGTTCGGCGTGCGCACACCCCTTTGAGGGAGCCACCCATGACTGGAATGCAGGCAGACGTCGCGTCCTCACCACCTGACCGCGCCTCTGCGCAAGGCAGCTTCTCCCCGGGGTCGGCTGCCGATACGGAAGCGGCACTCGCCGCGGTTCTGGCTGATGTCATGCGTCGGGACCAGGTTGCGGTCGACAGCGACTTCTTTCGGGACCTGGGTGCCGATTCCCTCGTGATGGCCCATTTCTGCGCGCGGGTCAGGAAGCGCTCCGACCTGCCGCAGGTCTCGATACGGGACGTGTACGCGCACAGCACGGTCCAGGATCTGGCCCTCGCGGTGAAGGCCGCCGCTCCTTCGGCGCCCGAGCCTCCTCACGCGGTTCTCGCGACGTCCAGCGCGGCAACGGCTGCTCCGTCGGGTCGCACGGGGTATGTCGTGTGCGGCGCGATGCAGCTGCTCGCCTTTCTCCTCTACTCGTGCGGCGTCGCGTTCGCCGGTGTCCGGGGATACGAGTGGATCTCCGCCGGTTCCGGCGTTCTGGATGTGTATCTCCGCTCGGTTGCCTTCGGTGGCATCGCGTTCGTGGGGCTGTGCGCCGTACCCGTGCTGGTCAAGTGGGTGCTCATAGGGCGCTGGAAGCCTCGGCGGATCCGTATCTGGAGTGCCGCGTACTTCCGGCTCTGGGTCGTGAGGACGCTCGTCCGCTCGAACCCGCTGGTCCTCTTCGTCGGGTCCCCGCTCTACACGCTCTACCTCAGGGCACTGGGCGCCCGGATCGGAGCGGGTGTCGTGATCTTCTCGCGCCACGTGCCGCTCTGTACCGACCTGCTGTCCCTCGGTGACTTCTCGGTTGTTCGCAAGGACTGCTACTTCACCGGCTACCGCGCCCGCGGCGGCGTCATCGAGACAGGAACCGTGACGCTCGGGAGGAACGCGCTCGTAGCCGAGGCCTCGGTGCTGGACATCGGGACGTCACTCGGCGACGGCGCCCGGCTGGCGCATGCTTCCGCTCTCCACAGCGGGCAGGCAATCCCGGCAGAGGAGCACTGGCACGGCTCACCTGCCCGCCGCGCCGACGGCGAATACCCGGTCGTGGAAGCCGCGTCCTGCGGGCCTCTTCGCAGGTCGCTCCACGGCGTGACGCAGTTGCTGATCGCGTTGCTGGTCTACTTGCCGCTGGCCGTAGGAGGCGTCGGGCTGCTGCTCGCCGAGGCCCCGCAGCTGTCCGCGGTGCTGGAACCGGGGCCTTCTGTCCTTACAACATGGGTGTTCTACCGGGATGCCCTGGTCATTTCCTTCGTGCTGCTGTTCGTGGTCCTGCCGCTCGGTCTTGTCGTGCTCGCCACGCTTCCACGGCTGCTCGCGGGCATGCTCGTCCCGGGCAGGATCTATCCCCTGTACGGCTTCCACTACGGGGTGCACCGGGCCGTCATGCTGTTGACGAACCGGCCCTTCCTGACGCGGCTGTTCGGCGACAGTTCGGCTGTGGTCCCCTATCTGCGCCTCCTCGGATACGACCTTTCCCGGGTTCAGCAGACGGGATCGAACTTCGGAACCGAGGTGAAGCACGAGACGCCGTACCTGAGTGCGGTGGGAACCGGGACGATGGTCGCCGACGGGCTCTCGGTCAACAACGCGGAGTACTCCAGTACGTCCTTCCGCGTCTCCCGCACCGTGATCGGAGCCCGGAACTTTCTGGGCAACAGGATCGCCTACCCCTCGCGGGGGCGGACGGGCGACAACTGTCTCCTGGCGACCAAGGTCATGGTTCCGGTGAACGGAAGGATCCGGGAAGACGTCGGCCTGCTGGGCTCGCCCAGTTTCGAGATACCTCGGTCGGTCCAGCGGGACAGCGGCGCCGGCCTCAAGCCGACCGGTGACGAACTCCGCGCAGGCCTGGCCGCCAAGAACCGGCACAATGCCCGCACTATGGGCCTGTATCTGCTGGTCAGGTGGGGATACGCGTTTCTGGTCACCCTGGCCGTCTCGGCCGCCGCCGAACTCTACACGTCGGCCGGAGCCGTTGCCGTGGCGCTGGGCAACGTTCTGGTCCTGCTCGTCAGTACTGCCTATTTCGTCTTCGTGGAACGTGCGGTCACGTTCTTCCACCCGCCGGCCCCGCTCTTCTGCTCGATCTACGACCTCCATTTCTGGCGCCGTGAGCGTTTCTGGAAGGTTCCCTCGGAACTGTTCCTCAAGGCCTTCGACGGCACTCCCTTCAAGGGGCTGATCTGGCGGTCGCTCGGTGTGCGCATAGGGCGCCGGGTCTTCGACGACGGCTGCTATCTCACGGAACGCACGATGGTCACCATCGGCGACGGCTGCACTCTCAATACCGGCAGTGTCGTGCAGTGCCACTCGCAGGAGGACGGCGCCTTCAAGTCCGACCGCTCCACCATCGGTGCCGACTGCACGCTCGGTGTCGGAGCCTTCGTCCACTACGGCGTCACGCTCGGCGACGGAGCGGCACTGGCGCCCGACTCCTTCCTCATGAAGGGGGAAACAGTGCCGGCGAACGCCCTCTGGGGCGGGAACCCGGCTCACCAGATCGCCCGGGACACGGCCCGGGGCGAGGAGGCGACCCGATGAACACGGCAACGCACACCGGTTCGGCCCACCGGCGGGATGTGCTCGCCGCCGGACGCACCACCTCACCGACACCCTGGACGCGCAACCCGGTGCCCGGGACCTCGGTGGTCGAGGCAGCACTGCCGGGAGCGCTCGTCACCGCGCTGGACAGGCTGACCAAGTCCATGGGAGTCAGCCCGACCGCTCCGGTTCTGGCCGCTCACGCCAAGGTGCTGGCCTCGTTGACCGGGGAAACCACTGTCACCACCGGCCATCTGGCAGCCGCGGCCGACGGCCCCCTCCCGTGTCGGCTGAACACCGGCTGCACCTCGTGGCGGTCGCTGGTTCGCCATGCCGACCGTACGCAGTCCGAGCTGCCGGCCCACAGGAACGTCCCGGCCGACGCCGTCCGCTCCGAGCCGGGTCCGCCCGCCCCCGACAGCGCGGTGGCCTTCGATCCGGCCGGCGGCGGCGAGCCGGTACGGGACGCCGCCCTGCAGCTGGAGATCATCCGCCGCGAGACCGGAGGCGTGCTCCGGCTGCGGTACGCGACAGAGCTCTTCGACGAGGCCTGCGCCCGCAGAATCGTCGACTATCACCTCACCGCGCTCAGGCTGATCGCGTCCGATCCCGACGCACCACACGGACGGCAGAGCCTGCTGTCGCCCGGGGAACTCCGCCACCAGATCGACGGACTCGCCGGACCTGTCCGCCCACTCCCCGACCTGCGCTTCCACGAACTCTTCGCCGAGCGGGCGCACACCCACCCGGACACGGTCGCGGCCATTCACGGCACCAGGCGGTGGACCTACGGGGAGCTGGACCGCAGCGCCAACCGGCTGGCACACGCTCTGCTGGACTCGGGGCTCGGCCGGCAGCAGGTCGTCGCTGTGGTGACCGAACGGAACTCCGACTGGCTGGTCGCGGTCCTCGCCGTCCTGAAGGCCGGCGGCGTATATCTGCCCATCGAGCCGAGTTTCCCCGCCGCCCGCATCGCCGCGATGCTCACGCGTGCCGACTGCGGCCTGGTCCTCACCGAACCCGGCAGCACCACCACCCTCGACCGTGCCGTGGACACGCTGCGAGGGGTACGGACGTCCTTCATCGGCACGCTCAGCGAAGAGAGCCATGAGGAGTCCGACCCCCGTGTGCGGGTCGGCCCCGACGATCTGGCGTACGTCATCTTCACCTCCGGCTCCACCGGCGAGCCCAAGGGCGCGATGGTGGAGCACGCCGGGATGCTCAACCACCTGTTCGCAAAGATCGAGGACCTGGGCATCGGGGAAGGCGATGTGGTCGCCCAGACCGCCCCCCAGTGCTTCGACATCTCTGTGTGGCAGCTTCTGGCGGCCCTGCTGACCGGTGGCTGCACGCTGCTGGTGGGCCAGGAAGCGGTCCTGGACATACCGCGGTTCGTCGACGCGCTGGACAAGGGCCGGGCGGGAGTTCTGCAGGTGGTTCCGTCCTACCTGGACGCTGTCCTGACCTTCCTGGAACGGCACCCTCGCGCGCTCGACCACCTGCGCTGTGTGTCGGTCACGGGCGAAGCCCTCAAGAAGGGGCTCGTCCAGCGCTGGTTCAGCGCCTTCCCCGGGATCGCGCTGGTCAACGCCTACGGGCTCACCGAGACCTCCGACGACACCAACCACGCGGTCCTGGACCGGGTGCCGGAGACGGACAGCGTGCCGATCGGCCGCCCGGTCGGCAACGTACGCGTCTATCTCCTCGACGAGCACCTCTGCCCGGTGCCGCTGGGCGCCCCGGGGGCTATCGCCTTCGCCGGAGTCTGTGTCGGCCGGGGATACATCAACGACCCGGACCGGACACGAGCGGCCTTCCTGTCCGATCCGTTCCATCCGGGCGAGCGGCTCCATCTCGGAGGGGACTACGGCCGCTGGCTTCCCGACGGGCAGCTGGAGTTCCTCGGCCGCAGGGATTCACAGGTCAAGATCCGCGGGTTCCGGGTCGAGATCGGTGAGATCGAGAACGCTCTGCTTCGGGAAGGCGGCGTGCGCGACGCGGCCGTGGTGGTCACCGAAGGGGCCGGCCGGGAACGACAGCTCACCGCCTTTTACAGCGGTGCACGCTCGCCACACCCCGCTGCTCTGAGGGACCGGCTCGCCGCCACCCTGCCCGCGTACATGCTTCCGTCGGCTCTCCACCGGCTGGAGACTCTGCCGCTGACCGCCAACGGAAAGACCGACCGCAGCAAACTTGCGGCGTCGGCGGACGAGCCGGCGCACGCCACGACTCCGGAAGGCGGTCGGGACGATCTCCCCCGGACGTCCAGCGAGCTGCGTGTGGCCAGGCTCTGGGCGGAGGTGCTCGGCATCCCCGTGGGGGGTGTGGGCCGGCGGGACAACTTCTTCGACCGCGGAGGCACCTCGCTCTCGGCGGTCAGGGTGGCGGTCTCCCTGGACCGGGAGGTCTCGCTGAAGGACCTCGTTCGTCACCCCGTCCTCACCGACCTGGCCGCACTCCTCGACGAACGCTCCACACGTGAACCCATCACCACACCAAGGAGCTGACGATGACTCACATAGACAGGACCACCTCACCACTTGCTCCGGAACAGAGGCTGGGCATGCCCGCAACGTTGCAGGCTCCCGAGGTCGACGATCCCGCCCGCTGGGCGGCAGAAGCCCGGGGCGAACTGCACACAGCGCTCATGACACACGGTGCTGTCCTGGTTCGCGGCCTGGACCTGCGCACCCCCGGCGACGTCGCCGCCGTCCTCGGGCAACTGGGCGTCGAACCGGTCGTCGAGAGGGAGGCCTTCGCCCCGCGACAGCGTCACTCCCCCGGTGTCCACTCGTCCTCCGCCTGGCCACCCAACCAGCCCATGTGCATGCACCACGAGCTGAGCTACGCGCTCGGGTTCCCCCAGGTGCTGCTCTTCGCCTGCCTCTCGGAGCCCACCACGGGCGGGACCATCGGACTCGCCGACTCGGCGGACGTGCTCCGCACTCTGCCCCACGCGCTCACCGACCGGTTCGAACGGACAGGCTGGCTCCTGACACGCAGCTACAACGGAGAAATCGGAGCGACGGTGGCCGAGGCGTTCGGTACCGACGACCGCGACGAAGTGGAAAGCTACTGCGACGCCCACGCCATCGCGTACGCCTGGCAGCCCGATGGAGGACTGCGCACCGAGCAGCGGCGTAGCGTCGTGGTGCGCCACCCCGCCGACGGACAGCGGTGCTGGTTCAACCAGATCGCCTTCCTGAACGAGTGGACGCTCGCTCCGGAGGTGCGCGAGTACCTCGTCGACGAGTACGGGTCCGGGGGCCTCCCGTTCAACACGCGCTACGGCGACGGCGAGGCGATCGGTGAGGACGTCGTCCGCACCATCAACTCGGCGTATGCGCAGCGCACCGTGAGCCTGCCGTGGCGGGCCGGTGACCTGCTCGTCATCGACAACATCCGCACCGCACACAGCAGGGAGGCCTACGAGGGGCCGCGCGACGTCGTCGTCGCCATGGCCGCACCGAACGGGCCGGACACCTGCTCACCGACGATCGAGGTGTAACCACCAATGAACGTGTACCGCAGCACTTCCGTACCCACCACGGAGGACGCCACCGTGCCCTCGTTCGCGGTGATCCCCGGCGGCCAGGTCAGGGACGCTCTCGACGGACGTGAGAAGGAGATCGTGGAGGTGGTCGAGGCCGCATACCGGCTGCACGCCGACGGCCGGACGGTGAACCCGCCCTCGTCGTTCCTCCGCTTCCCGGACCGGACGGCCTCCCGGATGATCGCGCTGCCCGCCTCCCTGGGCGGCGAGACGCCGGTGGACGGCCTGAAGTGGATCTCCAGCTTCCCCGCGAACGTGAGGTCCGGGATCCCCCGCGCCTCGGCCGTGCTGATCCTCAACGACCCGCGCACGGGATACCCGTTCGCCTGTCTGGAGAGTTCGATCATCAGTGCCACCAGAACGGCTGCGTCGGCGGTCTCGGCGGCCCGCGGTCTCAGCCGGGACCGGCCACGGCCCACGCGGGTCGGGTTCTTCGGGACGGGCCTGATCGCCCGGTACATTCACACGTTCCTCGAAGGCACGGGATGGTCGTTCGACGCCATCGGGCTGTACGACGTCTCGGCGCCGAGCGCGGCGGGTTTCCGGCTGTACGTGGAGCAGTCCGGCGGCGCGGCGCCCATTACCGTGCACCGTTCGCCGGAGGAGCTCATCCGGACCAGTGATCTCGTGGTCTTCGCGACCGTCGCCGGCGAACCCCATGTCGCGGATCCGGCGTGGTTCGACCACAGCCCCGTAGTGCTGCACGTGTCGCTGCGCGATCTCGCCCCCCAAATCCTGCTCGCCTCCACCAACATCGTGGACGACGTCGAGCACTGCCTCAGGGCGGGCACCTCCCCCCATCTGACCGAGCAGCTCACCGGCAGCCGGGACTTCGTGCACGGCACGCTGGACGACGTGACGGCCGGGCGGGTGACCGTGCCGCGGAACCGGCCGGCCATCTTTTCGCCGTTCGGTCTCGGGGTGCTCGATCTCGCGGTGGGCGGCTTCGTCTACGAATGGGTCGCGCGCGCCGGAGAGCTACGGACCGTCGACGGCTTCTTCCACGAACGGAGCCGCTACGGATGAACGGACCTGACCCACCCTGCCCCGCCGCGCCACGCCACGCCACAGCACGCAGGAAGCTTTCGCCAGAGGAGTACACCGTGTCGGTCATCACTGTTCCTCAAGCCTTCGACGAAGAAGAGCTCTACGTGGACATCGAGCGGACCTTCGGACAGCCACTGCTCCTCAAATGCGAGGGTTTCAACTTCGCCGGCTCGATCAAGCTCAAGGCCGCCGCCGCGATGGTGGCCTCGGCCGAGCGTGACGGCTCCCTGACGGCCGATTCCGTGCTCATCGAGTCCTCCTCCGGAAACCTCGGCGTCGCGCTGAGCATGATCGCGGCAAGCAAGGGCTACCGGTTCGTCTGCGTGACGGACTCACGGTGCAACCTGGCCACCCGGCTGATGATGGAGGCCCTCGGCGCCGAGGTTCATCTGATGGCCGGCCAGGAGGCCAACGGCGGCTTCCTCGGCGCCCGGCTGGACCATGTCCGGCGCTTGTGCGCCTCCGACGACCGGTACGTATGGCTGAGCCAGTACTCCAACCCGGCCAACTGGAAGGCGCACTACCGGACTACGGCTCCGGAAATCGCCCGTTCATTCCCCCGGCTGGACGTGCTGTTCGTGGGGGCGGGGACCACCGGAACGCTGATGGGCTGCGCACGGTACTTCCGTACCTGGCATCGCCCAGTACGGATCGTAGCCGTGGACACCGTCGGCTCGATGGCGTTCGGAGGAACGCCCGGCCGGCGGATGATCCCCGGGCTGGGCATGAGCATGCGCCCGCCGCTCCTGGACGACTCGTACGTGGACGAGGTGGTGCGGGTCGAGGAAGCGGACACGATCCGCGCCTGCCGTCGCCTGGCCAGGAGCGGGTTCCTCTTCGGCGGCTCCACCGGAACGGTGGTGAGCGGCGCGGTCGGCTGGCTGGCACGCCACGAGAGGCAGAGCCTCACGTCGGTGGCCATCGCCCCCGACCTCGGCGAGCGCTATCTCGACACCGTGTACCAGGACAACTGGGTCCAGGACCTGTACGGCCCGGATCCGCTCGACCCCACGTACCCGGCGCAGCATCATGCACATTCACCGCTTTGATACACGTGAATCGCCGTCGGCGCCTCAGGGTGCTTGTATCACCCAGGAACGGTCCCCGTACCCGGTGTCGACAGGTCAGCGAGGAATCCAGGTGCAAGCCGCCGACGACGAAGGGAATGCCCGGCAGCGAACGGACGATGCCGATCTGGACCAGCTGCTGCTCCGAACTGCTGCGGGGGACCGCGAGGCTTTCACCGGCGTGTACGACCGCACCGCCGGACCGGTGCTGGGCCTGGTCCACCGGATCCTGAGAAACCCGGCACAGTCGGAGGAGGTCGTCCAGGACGTGCTGCTGGAGGTGTGGCGCACGTCCGGGAACTTCAGGCCGGACCGCGGCAGCGCGATGACCTGGATCATGACGCTCGCACACCACCGCGCGGTGGACCGCGTGCGGTCTTCGCAGGCCGAAGCGGACCGCGAACGCAGGGCGGCGCTCCTGGAATGCAGAACGCCGTTCGACCCGGTGGCCGAGCAGGTGGAGACCCACCAGGACTGGCATCGGGTGCGCCAGTGCATACACCGGCTCACGGACCTCCAGCGCGAGACGGTCGCCCTCGCCTACTACGGAGGACTCACGTACAAGGAAGTGGCGCACTCGCTGTCCGTACCTCTGGGCACGGTCAAAACCCGCCTGCGGGACGGGCTGCTCCGGCTGCGCGCCTGCCTCGGCGGAAGGACGTGAACGTGTCATGGACCCACACGAGGCAAGCGGAGCCTACGCCCTGCACGCCCTGCCCGAGGACGAGCGCCTGGCCTTCGAGCGGCATCTGAAGGGCTGCCCGTCCTGTCGCGCGGAGGTCGCCGAGCTCCAGGCCACTGCTGCGCTGCTGGGGCAGACCACGGCGATGACTCCCCCGCCCGGCTTGCGTGAGGAGGTCTTCCGCAAGGTGTCCCTCACGCCGCAGGAAGCGCCCGCCAAGGTCCGGGAGGCGGCCCCGCCGCCGCGACCGTCCGTCGCCGCGCAGCCCGTACCGGTCACGTCGACGACGGGCAGCCGGGCCTACGCCCCTTCGCGGCAGCCGCCCCGCGTCGTGCTGGCGGCGTGTGTGGCGGCCGTGCTCGCCTGCCTCGGCATCGCCACGTGGCAGTACGAGGAGGCCCAGGACGCCAGAACCACGGCGGAACAGGTGCACGAGCAGCAGGACGATGTCGCGCGCGTGCTCACGGCGCCCGACGTCGAACTCGGACATCAGAAGATGCGCGACGGCGGCACGGCCACCGTCGCGTTCTCCCGCAGCGAGAACGCGGCCACGCTCGCCGTTTCCGGCCTACCGCCGCTCGCGGCGGACAAGACCTACGAGGCCTGGTTCATCGAGGACGGCACACCCGTGCCGGCCGGGCTGCTGGGGCACAGCCCCGCGACCGGCCTGACCCTGCTCGACGGGCCGGTCGACGATGCAACGGCTGTGGCCTTGTCCGTGGAACCCAGCGGAGGCTCCCAGCAGCCCACTACCGAGCCCCTCGGCGCGGTCGCCCTCTCCGCCTGACCCGGGAGGCGACTTCGCTGCCGCAGCTCTGCAGTGTGCCCTTCGAGTGAACGGCCCCTCGCGCGCGTCACTCTTCTTTGATTTCACCCCAAACAATCCCGGCTGCGCCAACGAATCCCTTGTGTAAGGCCGCTCACGGCCTGGGAGCCCAGCTCTTCCGGCCGGACCGACCCGCCCCGAGCGCCGGCTCGGACGCGCCGCGGGCGAACCCTGTTCATTGAACTCGCTTCGGGACACAGCCATGACCACAACAGTCACACGCCGCAGTGCCGCTCCGGACCGGCCCGGCTCCCAGTGCATCCCCCTCACGGCCGGACCGGAGGCCCCGTCCCGGGCCCGCCGGGCAGCCTCCACGTACCTGCACAGGACATGCCCCTCACTGGACCCCGACCGCTTTGACGATGTCCTGCTGATCGTGTCCGAACTGGTCACCAACGCGGTCCGGTACACCCCCGGACCGCGCACGCTCACTCTGACCACCACCACGCACAGTCTGGACATCGCGGTGACCGATACCTCGTGCAGAGCACCCGCTCCACGCGCCCCGGATCTCACCGACGGCACCGGAGGCATGGGCCTGCACATCGCCGATGACCTGGGAGCCAGAATCTTCACCGAACCACTCCCGGACGGAAAGTGCGTACACGCGGCCCTCGACAGAACGTGATGTTCTGGGAATCGACCGCCGGCAGCCCGCCCCTCCCGCAGCGGAGGACGCCGCCGGCGCGTGTCGGGCCGCAGGACCCACAGCCGTCCCCGACGGGAAGGCGTCCGGCTCGCCGGGAGGTGAGCAGGGCACCACGGTCCTGTCCGCCTCCCGGCCGCTGAGCATCACGATCCCCACGATCAAGGTGACCTCCAGGCTGGAGGACATGGCCCTGGGTAGGACAGGGCCATGGAGCCCCCCGATCCGGACACAGCCGGCTGGTCACCCCAAGCCCATCGCCCGGAACCCTTGGCTCCTCGGTGATCGCGGGACACATCACCTGGAACGGCGCACCGGCGGTCTTCTTCAAGCCGGCCGAACTCGACCCCGGTGACCGCATCCTTTTCCGCTGAGCGCGAGCGGAGGCTCCCCGCAGCCGCCGGGGAGCCTCCTTGTGCGCGGTGCCTCCTCCTGACAGCCGCTCACACCTGGCATTCGTCACCGTTCGGATGCCGGATTGGCTATCCCCGGATATACACCCGAACGGGCTACTCCCGATCCGGGTCACCGGACGACGCGGCGAGACCGGCGAAGTCTCCTTGCCGGACGTCCGGTCCGCCGCACCCTCTCCCCAGTGCCCCGGCCGCCTACCATGGCGTCAAGCTCATCGGGGACCGCATGTTGCCGCTGACCACGCGTGTAATGGCCGAGTAACGGCCCACTCCTACGGTTCGCGCACCTCGTATGTGCTGTCACTCGGAGGAGTGCCCGATGCCCCAGCTCGAACCGTCCAGGCGCAGATCCGCCGTATGGACGGTGGCCTCGCTCGCCGCGGCCGCCCTGCTCACCACCCCGCTGCCGGCCCTGGCAGCAGACTCCCCTCCCCCCGCTGCCACCGTCTCGGCGAAGATCGACTCCGCACTCGCGGACGCGGTGCGCGACGGCGGGGACACCACCTTCTTCGTGGTTCTGAAGGACCAGGCCGACCTGTCCGGCGCGAAGAAGCAGAAGACGCACGCGAAGAAGGCCAAGGCCGCGTACAGCGAGCTCCGTTCGCACGCCGAGTCCAGCCAGAAGTCGCTCAACGCCTTCCTCGACAAGAGGAAGGTCGGCCACCGGGACTACTGGATCGCCAACACGGTCGAGGTCACCGGCGACCAGGACCTCGTCGCCGAGCTGGCGAAGCGCTCGGACGTGGCGTCGGTCGTCAAGCAGCGCTCGTTCAAGCTGGACGACGTCGAGACCTCCGACCAGAAAGTCACCGCGTCGCGCGCCGCCGCGCTGCACACCGACTCGTCGGCCGACGGCACCGACGCCCCGGCGTGGGGCGTCGGCGACATCAAGGCCGACCAGGTCTGGGACGAGTACCAGGACCGCGGTGAGGGCATCGTCATCGCCAACGTCGACTCGGGCGTGCAGTACGACCACCCCGACCTCGTCGCGAACTACCGCGGCAACAACGGCGACGGCACCTTCTCGCACGACTACAACTTCTACGACGCGAGCGGGCAGTGCCCGACGACCGCGCCGTGCGACAACAACGGCCACGGCACCCACACGATGGGCACCATGGTCGCCAAGAACGGCCTCGGCGTCGCACCGAACGCCAAGTGGATCGCCGCCAAGGGCTGCACGACCGACCTCTGCTACGACGACCAGCTGCTGGCCGCCGGCCAGTGGATTCTCGCGCCGACCGACCACAACGGTCAGAACCCGCGTCCGGACCTGGCGCCGAACATCGTGAACAACTCCTGGGGCGGTGACGACGGCACCTTCTACACGGACATCCTGAACGCCTGGAACTCCGCCGGCATCTTCGAGGCGTTCGCCGCCGGCAACGACGGTGACGGCGTGACCTGCTCCACGACACACCCGCCGGGCTCGCAGGTGGAGTCCTACGGCGTCGGTGCCTACGACTCGACCGGCAAGATCGCGAACTTCTCGGGCTTCGGCCCCTCGCCGATCGACAGCGGCGCCAAGCCGAATATCGCGGCCCCGGGCGTCCAGATTCCGTCCACCTGGCCGGGCAACTCGTACAACACCATCAACGGTACGTCGATGGCGACCCCGCACGTCGCCGGTGCGGTCGCGCTGCTGTGGTCGGCGGCCCCCTCGCTGATCGGCAACATCGACGAGACCCGCAAGCTCCTCAACGAGGGCGCCCGGGACGTCGACGACACCCACTGCGGCGGCACCGCCGGCATGAACAACGTGTGGGGTGAGGGCAAGCTCGACATCCTCGCGTCCGTCAACGCCGCCCCGCACACCGCGGCCGTCGTCAGCGGCAAGGCCACCGACAAGGCCACCGGCAAGGCGCTCCCGAACATCACCGTGAAGTCCACCGACGCGGCCGGTGCGGTCCGTTCAGTCACCACCGGCCCGGACGGCACCTACCGTCTGCCGCTGGCCGCCGGCACGTACACCTTCGCGTTCAGCGGCTACGGCTACGCGAGCGGCTCGGCCACCGACGTCGTCCTGGCCGAGAGCCAGACGTTCACCCAGGACATCGCACTGACCGCGGTGTCCTCGCACCAGGTCACCGGCACCGTCCGCGACGTCACCGGCAAGCCGCTGGCCGGCGCCACGGTCGAGCTGAACGGCACCCCGCTGCCCGCCGCCACCACCGACGCCAAGGGCAAGTACACCTTCAAGAAGGTCGCCGAGGGCTCCTACGGCCTCGCCGTGAAGCCCGCCGCGCCGGTCCTTTGCAACGGCGTCTACACCGGTGCCGCCGCCGTCGGCGCCGCCGACCTGACGAAGAACGTGCAGGTCCCGAACCGGGCCGACAACTCCGGCAACGTCTGCGTCCCGGCCGACTACTCCTGGATCGCGGGCTCGAAGAAGGTCGCCCTGACCGGTGACGAGGACTCGGCCACGGTCTCGCTTCCCTTCTCGGTGAAGCACTACGGCGTCTCGTACTCCACCGCCTCGGTCACCACCGACGGTCTGATCAACTTCCTGTCCACGCGTGTCGGTGACTACAACAACACCGCCATACCGACGGCCGGCGTGAACAGTGTGAAGGGCATCGTCGCTCCGCTGTGGGACGACCTGACGCTCGACAAGAAGTCCTCTGTGCAGACCGCCACCACCGGCACCAAGGGCAGCCGCAAGTTCGCCATCGTGTGGAACAACGCCGCCTACGCCAACGGCACTTCGGGCCGGGCCACCTTCGAGGCCGTCTTCGACGAGGCCACCGGCGCCGTGACCCTCCAATACCAGTCCGTCGCCGACCAGGGCGCCGGCGCCACCGTCGGCATCGCCGACCAGTCCGGCACCGACGCCCTCCAGTACTCCTTCAACCAGTCCGTGATCGCCGACGGCACCGCCGTCAGCTTCACGCAGGGAGCAAAGTAATGAGAGCCCAGCACTCCCGGCGAGCGCTCCAGCTCGCCGCCGGCCTCGTCGCGGCGGGCCTCTGCCTGACCGCCACCCCGCAGGCCCTCGCCGCCGACAGCGGCAGCGGTGCGCCGATGAAGCTCACCAGCGCCGAAGCGAAGAAGCTGGCCGCCAACGTCACCCTTGACCCGTACGTCAAGGCCGAGGACACCACCGGCACGCAGAAGGACGACGCGGCCGCTCCCGCCGCGAAGGCGGACGCCGCGGCCACCGCCGTCGACCCGAAGACGCCGGTCACCATGACCGCGAAGTCCACGCTGGAAGGCGTGCGCGGCCTGGGTGCCACGGTGCCGGTCGGCAAGAAGGGCGACTACTTCAGCGTCAACGCCATGGGCAGCGTCCAGCTCCACGCTGCCGACGGCAGCGAGGCCTGGGCCCGCACCAGCAGCTCGTTCTACACGGACTGGCAGGTCAAGCCGCTCCAGGTCTGGCGCGTCGAGCCGTACCCGCCCCAGATCCTCATGGGCTACAACGCGGTCTCGCCGTTCTCGCCGAACTCGGACTCCGGCTACTCCGCCGGTGACCTGACCGGCGACGGCGTCCCGGACCTCGTGTTCTCGGCGCGGGTCGGCAGCACCCCGTACCCGCGGCCGTTCACGTCTCCGGGCTCCGACCTGAGCACCGGCACCTTCGTGACCGTCCTCGACGGCAGGACCGGCGCCACGGTCTGGTCGAAGCTGTACAACTACGCCTCCATGGTCAAGATCGTCGACGGCACCCTGCTCATCGCCGACGCGCCCCGGATGAGCGGCGACGCCAAGGTCCCGGCGGCCGCGACCGCCACCCTGACCGGCATCCGCTTCTCGACGGGCACGGACGGGAAGCTGACCCCGGCCAACACCTGGACGTTCGACACCAAGGAAGCCCGGTACACCAACTGGGGCGACATCCAGGACCTCGGCAAGGGCAAGGTCGCCGTCTCCTGGAACCTCGCCAAGGCCCAGGGCGTCGACGGGCGCGGTCACACCGCCGTGATCGACACCTCCGACGGCTCGGTCACCTGGCGCACCGACAGCGTGCTGTACAGCCGCATCCTGCGCCTCGACGCCGGCCGCAAGCGCCTCGTGGCCGTCGAGCAGGCGGACGTCAACGACGCGGTGCACTACGAGGTCGCCGCGTACGACCTGAAGACCGGTCACCGCGCCACCCTCAGCGGCCGCGACAACGTGGTGCCCACCGCGCTGGCGGTCGGTGAACTCAAGGCCGCCAAGGCCGGCGACGAATATGCGGTCTCGGAGTCCTCGTTCGACGAGAACCTCATCATCAACGCCAGCACCATCCGCGTTGTCAACGGTGACAACGCGGACAAGATCCTCTGGTCGAACACGACCAAGCGGGATGCCGAGAACGGTCACGACGGGCCCAGCACCTGGGGCCTCGGGGTGATCGACGGCAAGCTGGTCGCCTCCGCCCAGAACGACCGGAAGATGAACGACCCCGAGAACCGGGGCAGCCTGCGCTACGCGTCGCTGACCGTCTTCTCCGGCAACGGCACGGTCGCGTGGCAGTCCAAGGGCGTCGCGGCCTCCCCGATGTTCCAGGACCTGTACAGCGACGCCGCGGGCTCCCACGTCCGGGTGATCGACCAGAGCCAGAACATCCGTACCTTCAAGCTGGGCAACGGCAAGGCGGAGAACGTCACCCCGCTCCAGGGCGACATCGCCTACGCCCAGAGCGCCGACCTGAACAAGGACGGCAAGAAGGACCTGATCATGGGCGGTACGTCCAACGGGGTCTGGGCCTACTCCGGACCGTCGATGGTCAACGGCGCAAAGCCCGAGAAGCTGTGGCAGGCCACCGTCCCGGGCAGCGTCCACGACATCCAGGTCGGTGACGTCAACGGTGACGGCAAGCCCGAGATCGTCGTCGCGGCCGACACCGCGACGGTCGTCCTCAACGGCAAGAACGGCAAGACGCTCGCCACGATCGACGGCGGCGGCCAGTACGTCCGTTCGGCCAGGCTCGCCGACCTGAACGGCGACGGCGAGCTGGACATCCTCGTCGCCACGGACGCCCTGCGCGCCTACTACGGCGACGGCCACGCCATCTGGACGTACAGCGCCCCCGAGGCCGCGGGCGATGTCCTCTTCTCCGACCCGTCGGTCAACGACGGACGGGTGTACGTCTCGTACTCCAGCGTCAACGCGCTGAGCCTGGCTCAGCCGACGGTGAGCGCGGTCGCGCTGAACGCCGCGAACGGCAAGGCCCGTTGGACCGAGGCGCCGAAGCCGCCGGCCAACGCGGTCACCCCGATGCGCACTGCGGTCACCAACGAGGGCGTCTTCGCCTCCAAGGAGATCCCGTACGCGAAGGGCCACGCGGTGGTCTACGCCTGGACGGTCGACGCACCGTACGATTTCGACACCGCCGGCAACCAGGGCACCGGGACGCAGATCCTCTTCGAGATCCGGGACGGCCGCACCGGCGAGGTGCTGTTCAGCAAGGTCTCGGGTGGTCTCTGGACGCACTTCAGCTTCTTCGCCAAGGACGGGGCGCTGTACGAGGGCGGCACGGCCTCCTTCCGCCGCTTCGGTGCGGACGGCGCGTTCAAGAAGCAGGGAGTGTCGCCGCAGTCCTACGGCGGCGGCTTCCTGACCGGCCCCGGCGGACGTTCGCTGCTGGTCGCCGGCTCCGAGGCGAGCCTGTACCTCTGGGACCCGAGCATCATGGAGTCCGAGGACACCTGGGCTCCGTCCGTCGGGACCATTCCTGCCACCAATGGCGCACGCAACTACTTCGCGGGTGACCTCGACGGCGACGGGGTCGACGAGGTGCTGTCGCTCAACAGCGACGACACCGGGATGGACCGCACCGCCGGCCTGTCCGGCGGCGGCTACTTCCTGACCGACAACGGCATCCACCAGGTCACGGCGTTCAAGCTGTCCTGACCTGCCCCACCTGCTGAGGGCCCCCGGGACGTGCCTCGTCCCGGGGGCCCTCAGCCACGCCTCACACCCCGCGCGGCAAGAAGTTCGCGGTCGGCCTCGTGGACCGCTACCTCACACGTACCGGCTCCGACTCCCATCAGTCCGGGCACGCCGGCGACCGCGAGGTCAGCCCTGGTCGTCGGTGCCCTCTCCGGCGCGATGGCCCTGCGGCGGGGCAGTGCGGCAACGCACGTCGCGGACGGGCGGATCACGGTGCCCCGGGCGGCAGGGCGGGTGCCGGGCGGGTGAGACTGGAGTCATGGCATCCCAGAGCGCGAACAGCGAGGGCGCCGAGCTGGGCCGCTTCCTGCGTGCCCGCCGCACCCGGACCAGCCCCGCACACGTCGGCCTCACCGTCGGCGCCGGCGTCCGCCACACACCCGGCCTGCGCCGCGAGGAGCTGGCCACCCTCGCCGGCATCAGCATCGACTACTACGTGCGACTGGAACGTGGCAAGGAAACCCGCCCCAGCCCCGCCGTCCTCGACTCCCTCGCCCGCGCCCTGCACATGGACGACGAGGAACACCAGCACCTGCGCGAGCTCGCCGCGCGGGCCGCCCGCTACGCCTCCGAGCCGCCCCGGCCCCCAGCCGCACCGTGCGCCCCCACCTGAAGCTGCTGCTGGAGTCCCTGCGCCCGAACCCCGCCTACGTCATCAGCCGCAGCATGGACATGCTGGCCTGGAACCCCGGCGGCCTCGCCCTGTACGCGGGGCTGGAGGACTGGCCGGCCACACACCGTAACCTCGCCCGCTACCTCTTCCTCCACCCGGCCTCGCGGGACCTCTTCGCCGACTGGGACCGTCAGATCACCGCCTGCGTCGCCCGCCTGCGCGCCGTCGCCGGGACCGCTCCCGACGCTCCGGACCTGACCAACCTCGTCGGCGAACTCCTCCTCAAGAGCCCCGACTTCGCCCGGCTGTGGGAACGCTACGAGGTCACCGGCCGCAAGCCCACGCAGAAGACCTTCCACCACCCCCGCGTCGGCACCCTCACGCTCACCTCGCAGTCCATGCACCTGGAGGGGACTCCCGGCCAGCGCATCGGCGTCTACACCGCCGAACCCGGCACCCCCGACCACGACGCCGTGCTCCTGCTCGACATGACCGCGCCCGCAGCCGCACCCCACCAGGAAGTCCCGCGTACATCGTCCTGATCTCTGAGCTCGCCGCCGGCTGTACGGGGCCGATAGAGCCTTCGGACCCTTTCCGGCCACGCCCGACGCGGTCCGGTGCGTGGCGACCTGCCCGGGTGCGGTCCCTACTTGCCGCTGTAGACAGGGAAGGCGGCGTGCTCGCCGTAGTCGCGCTCGTCGAGGGTGCCCAGGGTGGCCATGTCGTCCTCAGAGATCTCGAAGTCGACGTCCGCATTGGAGCGCATGTGCGCGGGGTTCGCGGTCTTCGGCAGCGGCTGCGTGCCCAGTTGCAGGGTGTAGCGGATACAGAGCTGCGGAACGCTCACCTGGTACTTCTCGGCGATCGTCTTGATCTGGCGGCTGTCGAGGAGCGCGCCGTGGGCGATCGGCGAGTACGCCTGCACGAGGATGTTCCGCTCCTCGCAGAAGTCCAGCAGCTCGACGGGGGTGTTCCCGGCGTGCAGGAGCACCTGGTTCACGTGCGGTGCCACGGTCCCGTTGGCGAGGATGCTCTCCAGGTCGGACGGGAGGAAGTTCGACACTCCGATGGCACGGATCTTCCCTGCCTTGTGGGCGTCCTCCAGGGCGCGCCACGCCTGGAGGTTGCCCTCGGCGTAGTCGCCGCCGCGGAAGTCGTCCCACGGCTGCGGGGCGTGGATCAGCATCAGGTCGATGTAGCCGACGTCCAGCTTGGCCAGCGACTCGTCGATCGCTGCGGCAGCCGTGTCGTGGTCCTTGATCTCGGCGGCGAGCTTCGTCGACACGAACAGGTCCTCGCGCGCCACGTCGGAGGTGCGGATGCCTTCTCCGACGCCGCGTTCGTTGCCGTACGCCTGTGCGGTGTCGATGTTGCGGTAGCCGATCCCGACTGCGGCGCGTACGGCGTCGGCGGCTTTGTCGTCGTCGATGAACCACGTGCCCAGTCCGAGCTTGGGGATCTCGACGGCGTTGGAAAGGGTGTAGGTCTCGTTCAGGGTGCTCATGCGCTCTCTCCGCTCTTGGGCAGCCGGTCGTACACCGCGTCGGTGACCGGCTCCAGCCATTCGTTGGTGACGTCCTCGCCCGGCGTGATGAAGGCGAGGTGGGAGAACCACGAGTCGGCCTTCGCACCGTGCCAGTGCTTCGTGCCCGCCGGGACACGGATTACAGTGCCGGGGGTCATGCCGACCGGGTCCTGGCCTTCGGCCTGGTACCAGCCGCTGCCGGCCGTGCACAGCAGGATCTGGTCGCCGCCGCTACCGGTGCCGTGGTGGATGTGCCAGTTGTTGCGGCAGCCCGGCTCGAAGGACACGTTGCTGACCGGGACACTCCCCCCGGTCAACGGAGCCAGATAGCTCTGTCCGATGAAGTTCTCGGCGTAGGCGTCGTTCGTGTGGCCGAGCGGGAAGATCTGCTCGAATCCGTTGTCGGTCATATCGGCTACCTCCAGGATCATGATGATGTGCGGTATCTGAGCACTCCTTGACGGACCGGGCCCCGTCCGTGACGGCGGACAGCACGAGGGCGGCGACCGCGCTGGTCGACAGCGGGACGAGGGAGGAGGCACGGGGCGGCGGTGTACTCCTCGTCGGTGACGGGGGCCGGCCAGTGCACGACGGCATGGTCGTCCTTGTGCGGTGAATGGGGTCAGGGCTTGAGGAGGGTCTTGATGGCGCGGCGCTCGTCCATCGCCTTGTAGCCCTCGGCGACCTGGTCCAGGGGCAGGGTGAGGTCGAAGACCCTGCCCGGGTCGATCCGGCCCGCGAGGACGCGGTCGATGAGGTCGGGCAGGTAGCGGCGTACGGGGGCGGGGCCGCCGCGCAGGCCGACGTGGGAGAAGAACAGCTCCTGCCCGTCGAGTGCGACCTCGTGCGGGACGCCGACGAAGCCGACGTTCCCGCCCGGCCGGGTGGAGTGCAGGGCCTGGGCCATGGCCTGGGCGGTGCCCACGCACTCCAGGACGCTGTCGGCACCGATCCCGCCGGTCAGCTCCTTGATCCGGGCGACGCCCTCCTCGCCGCGCTCGGTGACGATGCCGGTCGCGCCGAACTCCCGGGCCAGCTTCTGCCGGGACTCGTGCCGGGACATGGCGATGATGCGCTCCGCACCCCTCTCCTTCGCGGCGATCACCGCGCACAGGCCGACCGCGCCGTCGCCGACAACCACCGCGGTCGAGCCCGGCTTCACCTCGGCGGCGTCCGCTGCCCACCAGCCGGTGCCCATGACGTCGGAGACGGCCAGCAGGCCGGGCCACAGTTCCTCGTCGGGAACCTCGTCGGTGGCGACGAGGGTGCCCTGCGCGTTGGGGATACGCACGTACTCGGCCTGGCAGGTCGACATGAACTCGCGGTTCAGGCAACTCGACTGGAAACCGTTGCGGCAGTTCGCACAGACGTTGTCCGAGGTCGCGAACGAGCCGACGACGAACTGGCCAGGCCTGACCGCGGTGACCTCGGAGCCGACCTCCTCCACGAAGCCCACGTACTCGTGGCCCATCGGGTGGGCCTGCTCGGTCGGCTCCGCCCCGCGGTAGGGCCACAAGTCCGAGCCGCACACACAGGTCACGGCCGTCCGGATGACGGCATCGGTCGGCTTGAGGATCTTCGCGTCGTCCACGGTCTCGAAGCGGATGTCGCGGTGGGCGTGGATCACTGCTCCGCGCATGAGAAAAGGTTCCTTACGTACGGTGGCGACCGGCACACGAACGGTGTGCCATCGGGCCGCTCGACTACGGTTGCGGGCCCGGTTCCTTGGCGGCGCAGATGTGCCGCGCGTTCCGGGGGCGGGCGCCGCGTCCACCCCGGGCCGGGGTGATCGGCGGCCGCCACGTCATCCAGGTAACCGCCATTGCGCGCGGGCAGCGAGTCACTGACAAGGGGTGTACCAGCAGTACATCCCTCCCTCGCCGGGCGGGCCGTACCGTCGAAGGCATGGACAATCGTGAAGAGGTCCGCGAGTTCCTGACCTCGCGGCGCGCGAAGATCACCCCCGAGCGGGCGGGCCTTCCCTCCAGTTCCCGCCGCCGGGTGCCGGGACTGCGGCGCAGCGAGGTCGCCGCCCTGGCCGACGTGAGTGTGGAGTACTACTCGAAGCTGGAGCGCGGCCAGCTCGCCGGTGTCTCCCCGGCGGTTCTGGAGGCCGTCGCCCGTGCGCTCCAGCTCGATGACGCCGAGCGCGCCCATCTGCTGAACCTGGCACGGGCCGCTGACGGCTCCGACGTACTCACCCGTCCCAAGCGCCGACGTACGAAGGCCCAGTGGACGCCGCACCGCAGCCTCCAGTGGATGCTGGACGCCGTCACCGCGGGCCCCGCACTCGTCCGTAACGGCCGTATGGACGTCCTGGCCGTCAACCCGCTCGCCCGCGCGTTCTACGCCGACCTGTACGCCGCCCCTGGTAACCAGCTGAATCTGGCCCGGTTCCAGTTCCTCGATCCGGCTGCCCGGCGCTTCTACCCCGACTGGGAGCGCTTCGCCGATATGTGCGTGCCGATACTGCGGAGCGAGGCGGGCCGCAACCCGTACGACAAGGACCTGCACGACCTGGTCGGCGAGTTGTCCACCCGCAGCGAGGAATTCCGCATCCGCTGGGGCGCCCACAACGTCCGCCACCACGGGGCCGGCACCAAACGCTTCCACCACCAAGCCGTCGGAGAACTCACCCTTGCCTACGAGGACCTGGAACTGACCGCCGAACCGGGCCTGACCCTCACCGTCTACACCGCCGAGCCAGGCTCCCCGTCCGAGGAAGGACTACGCCTGCTCGCCTCCTGGGCCGCCACCCAGGAACCTCAGCAGATCACCACGGCACCCGCCATGCCCCCCTCCCCCGGGCAGAGGTGAATGCTCCGGGGCCGCAGGACTCGGAGGACCGGTCGCTGAGCGCGGTCACCGGCCCCGTTTCTACGGTCCGTATCTCCTGATGGATGTGCTATGCCTTCGCCTCGACATCCTCGACGTTTCCGTGTGGCAGTGCTTCGGGGCCCCGGCCGGCTGGGGCAACCCTGAGGAATGCGATAAGCACGCACGGTGCCACGGCCAGGGCCGATACCAGGAAGATTCCGCGCGGACTCCACCACAGGACGGCCAACGAGGCTGCGATGAAGCCGAGTACATGGGCAAAGTTGTCGACCATCGTGTCGATGCCTTCGACCCGCCCGAGGTACGCGGTCGGGATCCTGCTCATGTAGAGCGAGCTGACTGCGACGTTGTACGGCGCGTTGGACAGGGCGCTGATCGCAACGCCGACGCCCAGCACGTAAACGTTCGGCGCGATACCGATGACCACCTGGGCGACACACAGCCCCACCATGGACAGGGCCATGATCCTGCCGAGATTAGTGGATTTGGCCAGCGCGGTCACCGCTACGGCCGCCACCACGGCGAAAGCGCCGTTGAGGGAGTAGATGTAGCCGAGCGACGACGGGCCCAACGCCAGAGTCCGGGCGATCAGGAAGATCAGCCCGTAGTTGGTGCAAGCGGTCAGGAAGGCCACCCCGTACGAGGCGAGCAGCAGGGAGCGGATGGGCCGGCTCTGCAGGATGATCCGGATGCCGTCGACGAAATCCGCCCAGGGCTTCGCGTCCGCGGCGCCGACTGATTCGGTGGCCTCGCGTACGTCGTCCCCGTCGGTGCCCAAATCCGCCGCGGCCGGGGCTGCGGTGAGTTCTCGGCGCAGGACCCACAGGATGACTGCGGAGACGGCGAAAGTGGCGCTGTCGAAGAGGAAGGCGCGGCCGGCGCCGCCGAAGGCCAGTGTCACCGCGGCCAGCGATGGCCCCACGATCTGCATGACCCACTGGCCGGTTTCCATCATCCCGTTGGCGCGCGGCAGCCAGTCTGCCGGCACGAGTCTGGGCAGGAGGGCGAACGAGGACGAGGAGAAGAACACCGCGATGCCGTTGCCTACCGCGACCAGCACGAGCGCCCCTGCGGCGTTCTCCGTGACGGCGCACCAGGCCAGACCGAGGCCAACGGCGAAGCGGACGAGATCCGCCACCACGAGCACGGTGTACTTGTCGTAGCGGTCGGCGATGACACCGGAGATCCCGCCGAGCAGCATGCCCGGCAGTGTGGCGAGCAGTACGACGAGCAGCCGGGTACCGATCGAACCGGAGGTCGTTTCGAACAACCAGACGTTGACAGCCAGAAGACGGAATGAATCGCCGATCATCGAGATGGCGAAGGACGCGTAGAACAGCCCGAAGGCGCGGGGCATCCGTATCGCGCCGGGAACTCTCATCCTCATGTCTTCTCCCGCCGTCTTTGACCGTTCGTCGTCTCTGCCGCTACCTCGCCGAGTACCACGAATCCGGCAAGCAATTGCTCGGGGTCGGGTGTCTCAGCAGTCTCCCTGCCGTCGGGCGGCTGAACTGCCGGCGGGATCGTCACCCGGTGCGCGGCGAGGGCGATCACGGCACGATACATCCGTTGACGCGCTCAAAGCCGCCGCCTGTCAGCTGCCGCTCGCCCCAGATCTTGGCAACGCAGGCCGTCTACCGGCCGCAGCCCCACCATTCATGATCACGATCCGCCCTGGAGTACCAGGCGCACGAGTGTGAGGTACTCAGAACCCGTCGCCCCAGCCGAAGGTGATGTTGTACGCCCGCTGGAGCGCGTGGCGGCCATGGTCTCCGTCGGCATAGGCCCAGGCGAGGGCTGCGGAGAACCAGAGCAGAAATATTCCGCTGACGATGCCCAGAGCGACCGGCTTGCCGTACCAACTGAGCAGGATCAGGGCGATCGTCACGATTGCCGCGCCCAGGTGGGCCCCCCTTGAGTCGAGCCGCGCGGCGTTGCGGGCTCTTCTGCGTTGGGCCCGTTCCGCAGCGAAGCGTTCCTCTCGGACGGACTGCGGTTCGTTCTCGTCGAAGAAGTTCATCTCTCATCCCCCTGGCCCTGACGCTACCTGGGCGGCCCGGACCACGTGGAGGAACACAAGCTGAACGACCCGGATTCCGGGCGTCGCGGTGGCCGGAGAGCGGGCAGATCATCGTCATGGCGCTTGGTAGCACCTCGCCGGCCGCACTGTGCGCTGTCGGAAGGCGACTGCCCCGTCGGACGCGGCCGCTCGCGCGCATCGTCGCCGGTGAAACGCGGTGGACGGTCGGGAGGCCAGTGCTGTTACATCGGTCTGCCACCGGCCACCAGCTGATCGGCCCGGTCATTGGGAAGAGGGACCGATTGCGTGACGTACTGCTGGGGCTGGCCGAGAACCCGGCCCTGCCCGCGGGGATCTTCTCCCGGCTCGTGGCGAGCGGCGACGAGGACGTCCTGTTCACACTGGCTGACCGCGACCGTCTGACACCTTCGCAGGCCAGAGAGCTTGTCGCCGTCGGAAACCCGTCGTTGACCGGGTTCCTGATCCGTTGCGGGCTGGTGACGTGGCCCGAGATCCCGCAGGAGCAGCCCTGGCGGCTCCTCGACGCGGTCCGCGGCGGGGTTGCGCCGGCTGACGTCTGGAGGGAGATCGCAGCCGATCCGGACTCGGAAACCCGGCGTGAGGTCGCGTACGCCGACGGCGCCCCCGCCGACGTCATCGCCTTCCTCGTCAGCGACTCGGACGTGTGGGTCGTGGCCAACGCCGCCGAGAACCCGAACCTTCCACCCGGGCTGTTCCCCGGCCTCGCACGCCATCCCAACACCGTCATACGGCAGGCTGTCGCCGAGAACGAGAACACGCCGCCCGCGCTGCTCGCCGCGCTCCTGGCCGATGGCGGAGGGCCGGCGCCCACGCGCTGCGGTGCCTGCTGGAACCGCGAAACGGCGTGCGCGGACCACTCACCCGGCATCCTGTGCATCCGGCTGGCGGCCGCCAGGCACCCGGCCGTACCGCCCGAAGGGCTCGCTGCTCTCCTGGCCGCCGCCGACGACCGGACGACTGAGGCGGTCGCAGCCCGCACCGACCTGTCGGTCGACGTGCTGGAACGGCTCGCCCACCACCCGTCCTGCGACGTCCGGGCTGCCATCGCCGCCAACTCCGCCGTGCCCGAAGCTCTGCTGCGTTCCCTTGCCGCCGATCGAGCCCCTGAGGTCCGCCGAGCCGTCGCTGAGAACGCGGCCGTCCCACTGGACCTGCTCACCCGTATCGTGGCCAACGAACGGATGCCGGGCGAACCGGTACCCCGTGTCGAGTCTGCCACCGAGCTCGAGCTCCGGACGTTGGCCGCGAGTCGGGGGGGGGCGCAGGCCAGGGCCCTCGTCGCCGACCGGACCCGCCTGCCACGTGATCTCACCGAACAGCTCGCCACCGACCCCGACATCGCAGTGGCCCAGCGGATCGCCGCCCGATCGGAACTGGACCCCGAACGCCTCGCAGGACTCAGCGAACGGCACGGGCCGCCGGTCTTCGCCGCGGTCGCCCGCCACCCGGGCTGCCCCGCCGACCTGCTGCAACGGATGGCAGCCCACCCGGCCGTCACCAAGCGCGCAATGCGAGAGATCGCGAACCACCCGGCGGCACGGGCCGATACGTTGCAGCTCTGCCTGGCCTCCCAGGATCCCCGGACCCGGCACCGCGCCGCCGTCCGCACCACCCTGCCCCTCCCTGTTCTGGAAAGCCTCATCGACTCCCCCGACCGCGCCCTCGCCCAGGCGGCCGCGACCAACCCAGCACTCCCCGAGCAGGTAATGGAACGGCTCATCACACGGGCTCTCACCGAGTAACAGCCCAGGCCCTGGTCGCCTGTTGGGACGTACACCTTGAACGGCACCGAGCGCCGCCGCGACGCCCCCGGGGTCACCAGGCCGCCGGAGGCGGGAGGCCACCGGGAGTCTCCGCCTCCCGGACGGCTCGGTGTTCGGGGGAAGGGTCGAACGCAGTCCCTCACTCGACGGTCCGGCTCGTGCCGGGTCCGGGGATGAAGTGCTCGGACAGGGACTCGGAGCCTCGGGCGAGCATGGCGACGTCAGCGCCTACGAGGACGAACGCCGCTCCGGCCTCGAGGTAGGCCGACGCATGGGCGGGATCGAAGGCGTTGATGCCGACGGGCTTGCCGGCTCTGCGGACCGTCTCGAAGACCCGTACGGCGGCGGCCACCACGTCGGGGTGGGTCTGGCCGCCTATGAGGCCCATCGACGCGGCGAGGTCCGAAGGGCCGACGAAGACGCCGTCGACCGCGGCGATCTCGGCCGCGTTCCGGACGCCGGTGGCCGACTCGATCTGGACGAAGAGCGAGACGTGTTCGTCGGCGTCTGCCAGATAGTCGTCGGCCCGGCCCCAGCGGGCGGACCTCGCGAGGGCCGATCCGATACCTCGGTCGCCGCGCGGCGGGTACCGTACGGTCCGCACGGCTGCCTCGGCCTGTTCCGCGGTGTCGATCTACGTGGAGACCGGCCCCGAGGAACTGTCCCGGCAGTACCGCGAACAGGTCCTGGCGTCCGACCCACGCGGTCTCCGTTTCGCCTGCCTGGGCGGGAGGACGTGAGGCGGACAAGGCGCACTACTACCGGATCTCCACGCGCGACCTGCTCGTCGAAGCCGACAACGCGGTGGCCGCTGGACAGCACGCGCACACCGTCTGGCGTGACCTCAACAACGACCTCGGCCAGGGGCTGCTGCTCGACCACTACGCGCAGCACGGCCCGGACGGCAGGCATCTGCGCCGCCGGCTCGTCTCGAACCGGCCGACGGAGAACGCCCCTCTCGAAACAGACGGGTGGTACGTCCCGGAGGTGTACGCGAAACACTGACCCCGCCCCGTGAAACCCATCGACTGCCGGGCCGCCCGCTTCCGGCCGCTCGGCGGTCGACACCTGAGGCGCAAGCCGCCGTGGTTCAGCCGCCCCATCTGTCTCCGTCGCCTGCGCACCGTACGGAAAAGCGAGTGGTCAGAGGAGAACGATCGGATTGGTGAGAGCGGCGATGTCCCCGCTGCGGTGGTGGACCTCGACGCGAACGAACATCGACTCGACCGCCGTCGTGGCCCACCGCGCCACCCCCGCCCCCTCAGCGGGGAGGGACACCTGGTGAATGCTTCCTCCATCGGTGTGGAAACCGACCACCCCCATCGGCACACCTCGTACTGCTGCCCGCACTTCGACCCGCCCACCGGACGTGATGAGCTCTTCCCCCACCCCGGCGACACGACCCTCGGCATGGGCGGTGAACGTCACGTCCACGTCCGCCGACTCGGCGATCCAACTGCGGCCGGCCCGGATTCCCGCAAGGATCGCCTCGGTGGCCAACTCCTCGGCAAAGACCACCGTATGAGGGGTGCCGAGCTGCCCCTCCAGATGAGTGTCGCTGTTACCCATCGCCGGCCGCCACGATCCCGTCCGCATGTCCGCTGCCAGGCTCCGCCCCCACTCGGCCAAGGTGGCCTCGTTGTCAGCATTCCACGGTCGGTCCAAAGTCCACAGCCCGTTCCAGACCTCCACCACGTCGAAGCCCCGTAGCGGAAACATGAAGTCGCCCGACGGATAGGGCGCATGCGGGTGGGCGGCGACGCACAGCCCTCCGACTCGGTGGACCTGATCCAGGCACTGATCGATCAAGCCGTCCCCGACCTGGTGGTTCCAGTCGACGACCTGGTCGGGCATGGTGCCGAGCGCGAGCCAGTGCCCGGTCTTCGTGGTCACTTCCTCACCGAGGATGATCAGGAAGTCATCATCGGCGAGGTGACCCCAAACCCCGTATTCCGCAGCCGAGTTGTGCTCCGTCGTCGCCATGAAGTCCAGCCCGGCAGCGCGCGCACGAACGACCAGCTCTTCAGGTGCGAGTTCCCCGTCGGAGTGAACCGAGTGGACATGGCAGTCCCCGCGGTACCAGGCCGGCCCACGTCCCAACGCCCGTCTCGGCGGGAAGCTCACGTTCGAGGCCCGCCTTCGGCGGACCCTGGAGCGGAACAAGGGAATCTCCGGCCCGCACCTGTCCTGGCGACACGACCGTGGCGAGCCCCCGCCGGTGTGCGTACGAGGAGGTTCGGCCGGAAGCGACGCTCATCGACGGGAACGCAGGTGCAGCAGGCCCGGCATCCTGCGGAATCGACGTGTGTTCTTCCCCGAGCCGAACTTGCCCTGTGCGTCGCGACGAGACGGTCACCAGCCAACTCCCTGGCCTCCACCCCAGCCCGATGGAGTCGCTCGCCTCCTGTCGGCTTGATCGGGGACCGCCAATTCCGTTCGATCACTCCCGCTTCGATCGTCATCCGGATGAGGTTACAAGAGCGTGGGAGCAGGTCACCGTGGATACTCCCCGGCAATTGCGGGACACCGTCCAGCAACAGGTCGCGGGGCGGGGCGGCCACGAACTGCCCTCGCTCGCCCCGACTGCCTTGTCCAGCAGCCGAGTTCACCTTCCGTTCGCCGTGCAACCTTCTCGCCGTCGTACGAGTCTCCCATGCGAGCCCTCATACCTCGTACGCCAGTGGCTCCGCGTACGCGACCAAGGAGAATTTGTGGGCATTCGCACCACGCTGGCCATAGCCGTCTGTGCTGCAACGGCATTGTCGGCCGGTACGGCCGTCGCCGCCCCCGGCAGCACGTCCGCAGGTACGGCCAGGAGTACAGCAGCTACCACCGTGCGCGAGGACTTCAACGGGGACGGCTATCAGGACCTCGCCGTCGCCGCCCCCGCCGCCACGGTGGCCGGACACACCTGGGCCGGATACATCACCGTCAGCTACGGCTCGGCCGGGGGTCTGACGACAGCGAGCACCACGGTCATCGATCAGAACACCGCGGGCGTGCCGGGGGCACCGGGTGACGATCACGGCTTCGGCTACCGGATGGTCGCCAAGGACCTCGACCACGACGGGCTGACCGACCTCGCTCTGGTCACCCACGAACGGTTCCTGGGCGAGGGATACGCCATCAACGGCTCCGTCATCCTGCTGTGGGGCAGCACCGGCGGCATCACCGGCCAGGGCGCGGTCCGTATACCGGCTTCGCCCGATACCCAGATCGGGGACAACATCACCGCCGGGGACTTCGACGGCGACGGGACGACGGACCTGATGATGCTGCGCGGAGACGACGGGGAGCAGCGCAGCGTGCTCTACGGGCCGTTCACCCGGGCCGGGGAGCCCGCCCGCGAGCAGCGGATCTTCATGTTCAGCACGGACAACACCATGTCGAACACGGCGGCCGGCGACTTCAACGGCGACGGCATCGACGACCTGTGCACGTTCTTCGTGTACGAGAACCACGCCGAGGGCGGCAAGCTGTGGCTGGGCACCTCGAAGGGGCTGTCCACGAAGTCGACCGCGCTCCCGAGCGCCGCGGCCACCGCGGTCGGTGACTTCGACAAGGACGGCAAGGCCGACCTCGCCACCCGGGTGATCCCGAACGGCATCACGGAGGATCTGCCCGCGGACCCGGGATCCATCAAGATCTACTACGGTTCCGCGTCCGGTCCGAGCGCCACCCGGACGAAGACGATCACCCAGGACACCGCGGGCGTGCCCGGGGTGAGCGAGAAGGGCGACCAGTTCGGCGCCCGGCTCAGCGCGGGTGACGTCAACGGCGACGGCTACGCCGACCTGGCCGCGGGTGTGCCTTTCGAGGCCATCGAGAGCACCAAGGGAGCGGGCGCCGTGGTGCTGCTGAAGGGTGGCTCCGGCGGACTGAACGGTACCGGTTCGCAGTCCTTCCATCAGGACTCGGCCGGGGTGCCGGGCGTGGCGGAGACCGGTGACCACTTCGGCGGATCGGTCCGGCTGCTGGACATCAACAAGGACGGCAAGGCGGACCTGGCTGCCGGTGCCCCAGACGAGGACCTCGACGCGGTCGCGGACGGCGGTGCCGTGTGGTCGCTGCGGGGCGCTTCCTCGGGGCTGACCGCGACGGGCTCGTTCGCCTTCAACCCGGTCGACCTGGGCGCCCCGGTGCTCAAGTCCCGCTTCGGCCTCGACCTGTCGAACGACAACGGCCCGAACATCGGCTGACGTACCCGACGAAAGCGGGGTGGTGCCGTTCCGTGCTCACGGAACGGCACCACCCCGTGTCGTGGCTCGGGCGGCCGGCTTCGCGGCCGCGTCCACGACAGGCGCGACGAGCCGGCGAAGGTCGCGGATGTCGCGGTAGAGCACGGCGGTCATGCCGGCCCGGCGGGCGGCGTCGATGTTGGTCCGGCTGTCGTCGACGAAGGCACACCGGTGAGCGGGTACGCCCGCTCGCTCGGCGGCGATCCTGTAGATCTCGGCGTCGGGCTTCGCGATGTGGACACGGGAGCTGTTGACCACGTGGTCGGCAAGGTCGGTGAGGCCGAGCCGGGCGAGGTCGTCGTCGAGCCAGACGGTGGCGTTGGTGACCAGCACGACCGGGATGCTGCGACGGACCTGGCGGAGCAACCCGACCACGTGCTGATCCACATGGGACGGAGCATGGGCGAAGGCCGTGGCGAGATCCGCTGCCTGCCGGACGGGGATCTGAGCGGTCAGGGCCTCGGCGATGGAAGCGGCCCACTGGTCCCGGCTGATCCGGCCCAGCAGCAGCGGCAGATCCCGCTCGGGGGCGAACGCGATCTCCATGGTGGTTCCGGGAGCGATCCCGGCGGCTCGCTCCTGGCGGGTCACCTCGTCCAGGTCATAGAAGCGGATGACGTTGTCCAGATCGCACAACAGGGCATCGAACGCGAGGTCGCTCATAGCCGGTGATCATGTCAGAGCATCCCACGACGCCCGGATCCCGGGCTCTTTGTCACGCACTGCCCGCGGAGTTCACCCCTGGGGTGGCGGCCCCATGACGGGGCCCGTTGAAAATGACCCCCAAGCTCACCGGCCCGCTCCGACAGCTCGGCGACGCGTCAGCTCGGGCGCGACCGGCTGCCACGCCGGGCACTGAGCGCTCCAGCACGCGCCCGCGTGGACGCACGTCGTCCGCGCGGGCCCTCTCCTTCCTGGTGAAACGGCAGGCCGGGACCGCGTCGACCGATGCGAGCCGGGCGGGCGCGGTATAGAGAGGAGTCATGCCGCAGCACGCCGAAGGACGCCGCCAGCCGCTGCGATCAGGCCGGGCACTGCTCGCTGTCCCCATCGGCTGGATCGTCGCGGTCTTCGTGGTCGACGTCCTCGCGCCGCCCGACATCCATCTGGGCCCATTGCTCGTGGCGGCTCCGGCGATCACGGCGTCGATCGGTGGCCCCTGGTCGGTGGGGATCGTGGCCGCACTGGCGGTGATCGCGCAAACGGTGGTCGGGCTGGTGCGCGATCCCGATGAACTGCTCTCGGCCAACCACGAGGCGCAGATCGCCGCTCTGGCGCTCGTGGGGATCTGTCTCGTCGTCTTCTGCGTTCTCCGGGAGCGCCGCGCACGGGAACTGGAGCAGGTGCGGTACGTCTCGGAGGCGGTGCAGCGGGTGGTCCTGCCCCCGCTGCCCCGGCGCCTCGGGCCGCTGCGCGCAGCCTCCCTCTACCTCGCGGCGGAGGCGGAGGCGCAGATCGGCGGGGACCTGTACGCGGCGGCGCGCACCGGTACGGGGACGCGGCTGATCATCGGCGATGTCAGGGGCAAGGGGGTGAGCGCCATCAGCGACGCGGCCCTGCTGCTCGGCGCCTTCCACGCCGCGGCCCGCCACCGGGCGAGCCTGGACGAGCTGGTCGCCTATCTCGACGAGAGCGTGTCCTGGGGGCTGCCCGAGTCGGACGGGGGCGGCCCCGGGGAATCGTTCATCACCGCCACCGTGCTGGACATCCCCGACCGGCACGACCGCGTACACATGGTCTCCTGCGGCCATCCCCCGCCGGTCGTACTGCGCGACGGCCGGCCGCTACGGATGGACGCCGCCGTGCCCGCTCCCCCGCTGGGTCTGGGCGGGCTCTCCCGGCCCCGGTACCGCATCGACAGCTTCCGGTTCGTCCCCGGCGACCTTCTGCTGCTGTACACCGACGGGGTCACCGAGGCCCGCGACGACTCCCGCGCCTTCTACCCGCTCGCCGAACGCATCACCGGCTGGGCCGAGGACGATCCCGACGCCTTCATCGACCGGTTCCGCTGCGATCTCCTGCAGTACGTCGGCGGGAATCTCGACGATGACGCGGCCATGATCGCGATCGGGTACGACGCCGCCCCTGGGGCCTGACGTCTCCATACGGTCCTGCGCACCCGGTCCGATCACGTACCGGCGGGCCGGGCACGGACCTGTAGGCTCCGCGCTCGTGGACGACATACGGCATACCACCATCACCGTCAGCGGAACCCTGACGCGGGAGGAATTCGACGAGGCTTTCGCAGCAACTGGATGGCTCAGGCGGCTGCGCCGGCTCATTGCCGTGGCCGCGGTGGTGATGACGGCGCTGGGCCTGAAGCCCGCCGTCGACGGCAACTCGGTCAACGCGGGGCTGCTGATGCTCGCTCTCGTCTACGGTGCGCTCTGCGTGTTCCTGCCTCCGATGCTTGCCGGTCACATGTTCCGCGCCGAACAGGCCACGGGCGAAAAACAGGCTGTCATCGACCACGCCGGCTTCGTCCTGTCCCGCGGCTCCGACGAGATCATGCGGGTGCCGTGGCGCACCATGAAGCGCTACTACCAGACGGAGCGGGCCTACACCGCCACGGGCCGCTTCGGCTGGAAGCCCGGACTGCTGATCGTGCCCAAGCGGCTGCTCACCACGACCGGCGAGACAGAACTGGTGGGCGTCTTCCGGGAGGCCTCGCTCCGCTGCTCCACGAGCAGCAGGACACCCGGCCGTTAGCTACTTCCTGACCCGCTCCGTCGGCTCCGGTGTTCGCCCCTTCTTCTCCGTCACCCGCACCGCTCGACACGATCCTTGGCCCACCACAGGAACGCGGCCGAGTGCTGCTGGTTGGCGAAGCCGTCGCCGACGAGGCCACGAAGGAGATCATTGCTCCAGAGAATGAGGCGCCCACGGGTCCAGCTCACGGACTCCGGTGCCGGAAGCTCCAAGCCGTAGACCATGCGTGCGATCTCGCGCTTGCCGCCCGCGTCCGTCATGTACGTGAGGATCGTCAGGAACCGCTCGGGGTACACCACGCACAGGACCTTCGTGAGGAGCGCTTCCTTGAAGCCGGTCATGGCGAAAGGCTTCGTTCCGTCGAGCAGTTGCTGGAGCCGCTCCTCCAGGGGCACCTCGCCAGGGCCGTACAGGAGGTAACCGATCGTCGAGCGGGTCGCCTCGGCTGCCGCCGCATCGCCCATACCGTTCCACGCCGAGTTGAACGTGGCCTGGTTCCCGGGACGCGCACCGATCTCGGAGTTGGCGAAGTCCTTGAGCACCTGTGGGTTGCACGTCTGCAGTCCGTCCGGCGCGAATACCTCTTGGTACTTGGACCAGTAGGCGGCCACACGCGCGTCGAAGTCCGGCTCGATCTCAAGATATTGCGCCTTCAGCCGGGCCACGCGCTCCATCCGCTCGGGATCGACGTCCTCGGGTTTCGGGAATCGTGCCCGGAGAACCTCGAAGGACGGGGCCGTATGTCTCTGCGGGGACGGCGGCTGCCTGTGCTCCCACTCGTATCCGCACCGGTGCCGCAGCATCCGGCGTCCACCGCCGAGCGTCGCGCGCACCTCGATGTCCTCGTCGTCACTGCACAGCGGACACATGGCCAAGGACATGGCTACCCCCCAGTTCTCCGCAAGCCGCCGCCCGCCTCTGGGCCGGCCCCGCTCCTCCTGCGGTGTGCAGGGTGCGGTCGAGCGGCTGCAACGGTGGCGAGCGTACCCCTCGCATCGGACGCGGTGCCGCGGGTATCCGTGAGCCGAACGGCAGAGGCAGGCGGCCGGCGACGCACGCCCCACCCCACTCGGCACGTTCAGGGCCGGGTCCGGGATCCCTTGCTCCCACCTGGATCACCCGCGCGAGGCGCCACCCGTGACCGGAAGGCCGGTCTCGCCGGCCGCCCTCGCCGGTCACTCGGCCGGACTCACTCGGCCGGACTCACTCAGTCGGCCACGTGCGCTGCGGAGCGTGCCTGCAGAATGCCTTCGACGCCCTCGAGGAACGTCTCGGTGATCAGTCCGGGATCGGCGAGGCATCCCGCGGCCATGGCCCCGTCCCGCAGCATGACGAAGTGCCGTCCCGCCGCCTCGGCCGGCACGTCCCCGACCTGTGCCAGCAGGTACGTGACGGTGTCGAGGAACCACTGCCGGTGCGCGAGAACGGCCTGGTGGATCGGGTGCGAGGGGTCGGGGTACTCGGCCGCGGCATTGAGGAAGGCGCAGCCGCGGAAGCCTTCCGACCGGATGCCTTCGGCGATGGCCCGGCCGACCGCACGCACCTTGTCGCCCGGAGTTCCCGCGCTGTCCTGGGCGGCCGACAGCTGCGCTCTTATGCCGTGGTCCGCCTGTTCGAGGTACGCGAGGACGAGGTCCTCCTTGCCGGTGAAGTGGCGGTACAGGGTGGCCCGGGTCACCTGTGCCTCGGCGATGATCCGGTCGATGCCGACGGAGTGGATGCCCTCCGCGTAGAAGATCCTTACCGCCGTCCCGAGCAGCCGCGCTCGGGCCTCGGATGTGCTGCCTTCTTTTGTCTTCCGGCTCATGGCTCCCACTCTACAGCCGAGGGAGAACGTTCGGTCTTGACAGGTTGCCCCGAGCACCTGACGATATGAAGATACCGAACGTTCTCCCTCATCCAGGAAGGCGGCTTCGCCATGGACACCGTCGTCAGCCGGCCCGCTCCCACCGCACCGGCCCCGTTCTCGGCGCCTCTGCGCACCTTGTATCTCCTGCGGTTCGCGTTCGCCGCCGTCTGGGCGGCCCTGCTGTTCGCGACGGCCGACACGCTGGGCCCGCTCAACGGAACGCTGCTCGTGCTCTACCCGCTCTTCGACGCGGCCTGCGCGGTGGTCGATCTGCGGTCGACCCGGGCGGCCGGCGGTGCCGCCGCGAGGCTATGGGTGAACGTCGGCCTGAGCGCCCTCACCGGCATCGCCCTGGGGGCCGCACTCACCTCCGGCGTTCCGGCCGTCCTGCGCGTCTGGGGCGTCTGGGCCGTCACCGCGGGCATCGCGCAGCTCGCCGTGGCCCTGGTGCGGCGACGGATGGGCGGGCAGTGGCCGATGATCGTGAGCGGGGCCATCTCCACCCTCGCCGGCACAAGCTTCTTCCTTCAGGCCGGCAAGGAGGGCGCGACGCTCGCGAATCTGGCCGGGTACGCCTTTCTCGGGGGCGTCTTCTTCCTCGTCTCCGCGCTGCGCCTCGGGGCCGCGAACCGAAAGGACTGAACGCCCGCCCGTGCGACGGTCCCTTCCCGCCGGGTCGGGGCCGTCGCACCTTTCAAGGCGTTCGCCGATCGAGGACTCGGGGCGCGTCAGCGCTTCCCACCGCGCTGGCCACGGCTCTCGAACGAGCCTTCCCCCGCACAGCACGCCCCCCGGCACCGGGGGCTGCCCGGCTGGAGTAACGGCGCCGAAGGCGTCTCAGTGGACGATCGGCTTCTCGTCGGCAGCCAGTGCGGCCATGTCCACGACCCGGTCTGCGGCCTCCGCCACCACGGGGTCGTGCGTCGCCACGACCGTGACGCACTGGTCCTCGTGGGTACGTGCGGCGAGGAGCGCGGCCAGGTCAGCGGCCTGGAAGCGGTCGACGGCCGCTGTCGGTTCGTCGATCAGCAGGAGTTTCGGCGCGAGGAAGAGCGCCCGTGCCAGGGCGACACGCTGGCGCTCGCCTCCGGAGAGCTGTTCGGGGCGGTGCCGCAGGCGATGCCCGAGTCCCACCCGGGTCAGGGCCTCCTGGGCACGGGAACGGTGCGCACGCGGGCGGGCGCCGCGAATATGGACGGCGGCGAGCAACTGGTCGGTGGCGGTGAGGCCCGAGAGCAGGTTGCCGCTCTGGAACATGTAGCCGATCCGTTCGCGGCGGACCCTGGCGCGCTGGGAGTCGGAGAACCCGGCGAGGTCCTCGCCCTCCAGGAGCACCTGCCCCGAGGTGGGCCGCAGCAGCGCACCCGCGACGGCAAGCATGGTGGACTTGCCGGAGCCGGACGGGCCGACCAGAGCGGTCATCCGGCCGGGCTCGAAGGTCACGTCGAGCGCGTCAAGGACGGCGGTACGGGCGTCGGCGCGGCCGAACGCGACGGTGACGCCGGACAGTTCGAGGCTCATCGGTTGGCTCCCAGCATGGTCAGCGGGTCGGCTCGGGTGACCCGGCGCAGGGTCAGGGCGGTGCCCGCGAGGCCCACGGCCGCCACGGTGCACATGGTGAGGGCGAGGGAGGCCGCGGGCAGACTGAACGGCACCTGTTCGCCGACCAGCAGTCCGACCCCTGCTGCGAGGGCGGCGCCCACCGCGGTGCCGATGACGACGACCAGGGCCGCCTGGAGGACGGTGTGGGCGAGCAGCCGTCTGCGCGAGGCGCCCATGGCCCGCAGCAGAGCGAGCTCGGGCTGCCGCTGCACTGTCCACACGGCGAAGAAGGCCCCGACCACGAGGGGAGCGATCAGGCCTCGTCGGCGAGCTTCGCGGACATCACCACGCTGTCCGGTGCCTTGCCGCCGAGGCCCCGGCCCGTGGTGACGGAGGGGGCGAGGAAGGAGCCTGGCTCGACGCCGAAGGCGGCAAGGTCGACCTCGATGCCGCGGTCCGTCGTGCCGCGGGTGATGGAGACCCCCAGCGGAGTCGTCTGCGTGTCCGCGTCCGCGCTCCACGCGGTGGCGGTCTTCTCGTCGAGGAGGCTGCGGGCGAACTGGTCGGACCGGGCGTCCGAGGAGAAGACGAGCTGAGCGGCGGGCAGGCGGCGCAGCGCGGAGACGGTGTCGTCTCCCAGGCCGGCGGTGAAACCGGAGACGATGCCGACAAGTGCGGCGACGAGCACCACGACGGATCCCATGAGCAGGAAGCGTCCTCGGGCTGCGCGCAGCTCCAGCAGGGCCAGGAACACAGCGGTTCCTTTCGATGGATCGATGTTAGGGACGGTGCGTCGCCAACATAGATGATAGCGACGCAGCGTCCCCAAGTGGGCCGGTCCGGGGATCCGGGGCTTCTAGACTGGGGTGGTGCCCAGGATCAGAGCCGCCACGGTTGCCGAGCACCATGCCCAGCAACGACTGGCCCTGGTGCGGGCGGCACGCGCATTGCTGGAGAGCGGCGACGCCGGCGCCGTGACCTTCACCGCGGTCGCCAAGGCGACGGGCCTCGCCCGCAACAGCGTGTACAAGTACTTTCCGGGCCGTCCCGAACTACTCGCCGCGGTCGTCGAAGACACGATGCCGCGCTGGACAAACGCCATCCGGGCGGGCATGTCGGCGGCCCATACGCCCGAGGAGAAGATCGCCGCCTACGTGTCGTCGCAGCTCGACCTGGTGCGCGGAGGGGAGCACCGGATCGCCCAGGCACTGGCGGGGGTGCGGGACGCGGCGGTGGTGCGGGAGAGCGCGGTGCGCGCCCACCGGGAACTGCTCACCCCACTGACCGGGGCGCTGACGGAACTGGGCGAGGAGGACCCGCGGCGCACCGCGCTGCTCCTCCAGGGAATCGTCAACGCGGCCACGACGGCGATCGAGAACGGTGACGACGCGGCCGCTGTGACGGACCGGGCGGTACGCATGGCCGTCGCCGCAATCACCGGGACACTCCCGGGGCAGTGAGAGCCCGGGGCGGGGTGGGGCACGACTCGACTCGCGACGGCATCAAGGGACACGCACGGAGAGCGAGCCGCCGAACGGGCCGCGCCGACGGCTCATGCCGGCATTCCACCGTCTCCGGAGCACCGCCGGGGCTCCGGAGACGGTGTCTTCCACCTGATTCCCGGAAAGTGCCTCAGCTCTTGGTCAGGGCGCGGCCGAGAAGGGGCAGCAGGCGGTCCCAGTGGAGCTGTAGCGCAGCGGAGTTGAAGGCGTCGGTGTCGGACATGGTGAAGCCGTGCACGGTGCCGGGGTAGATCTCGGAGGTGTAGGCGACACCTGCCGCGTCCAGGACCCGGTTGAGCCGGCTGAGTGCTTCGGGCGTCAAGTCGCCCTCGGCGTGACCGAAATGGATCTCGGCGGTGAGACCGGCGAGGCTGTCGGGTCCGTCGGCGCCCACCGGGCCGTGGAATGCGGCGAGGGCGGCTACCTGGCCGGGATGGGCCGCGGCTGTGCGTGTCGCCAGCAGTCCGCCGATGCAGTAGCCGGTCACCGCGACCGGCCCGGCGCAGACCTCGGGCTGAGCGGTGAGGAAGGTGAGATACGCGTCGGCGTCACTCAGGACGCGCCGAGTGGTGTGCGCCTCGATCAAGGGCATCAGCCGGGCGACGACCGCGGGCCGGGCCTCCTCTCCGATGTACTCGGGAAGTTCGATCACCGGTGCCGGGCCGTTCCGGTAGAAGAGGTTGGGCACGAGCACGTAGTACCCGTGTCCGGCCAGTTCGCCGGCCAACTCCCGCAGCACGGGCCGGATTCCGAAGCCGTCCGCGTACATCAGCACCCCGGGGTGCCGCCCGCCGTCGTCGGGGAAGGCAGCGAACGCATCGGCCTGGCCGTCCGCGGTGGGAATCTGCAGCATCTTGATGGGCATGAATTCTCCTGTCGTGGTTGTCGTGTGGAGCTGCGATCAACACGACAGGAGGCGGAGCCCGCGCAGCAGCGCCGGTTCCTCGACTCAGCGGCGGGCCGAAACCGGCCCGTACGGCGCTCAGTGGAGCACCGGGTCACCCATCCGTGTGTGGCGCGATGCCGTCCCGGTAGTCATCGCTGCACAATATAGTTCACCGGACGCGGCTGATGCCGGCCCAGCGGGTCCGGACCTTCCCCTGTCGCTCGGAGGGGGCCATACTTCTCAAGCGTCCGCAACCTCTGGCGGCACGGAACGCCGCCTTCCGAAGCACGAAACCGCCCGCTGAAGGCCGGTTCCCGGTCGAGGATCCTCTGCGGACAGGGTCGATTCCCCCAAAGGTCCTGCCGGTTACGTCAGTTGGCGGGCGTGGAGTCCTTGGCCGCCTGGGCCTTCTTCACGCAGGCATCGTCGAAAGCGTTCAGACTGAGCACGGGGTCGTCGGCGAGCATGCGGTACTCCATGACTATGGTCCAGCCGAGCTTCTTGAACACCGCTTCCACCACGTCGACGGTGCCGTCCGGCGCCTTTCGCGTCTTGCGCTTCCTGTCCTCTGCCCACCCACGGCCGGTCAACGCGGCCGCCAGGGCGTCGGTCCGGTCCACGTCCAGTGGGGAGGCGGCCGTACCGAACCCCTTGTAAACGACGAAGCACGCAGCCATCGGGTTGTCGGACGACTTCAGCGTCGAACCCCATTCCGGATCGCTCGGCGGCGCCCCGACATCCCTGGTGATGCCGTCGAGCACCAGGCGCATCTTGGCCTTGGTGATTGCACCGGAGCCTTCCGGTCTCACCGCAACGGGGGCGGAGCGAGCCGCGAACGTCCTGTCCACATCCCGACCGATGCCGTCGCCCCCGCAGCCGGCCGCTCCGATCGTCACTGCCGCCGTGCAGACGACAGCCCACCCCACCCTCTTCACACGCATCCCCTTCATCACACGCGAGACGAACGCCCCCGCGCCATCGGGGAAGGAGTGTGACACGAGGCGCCCATGCCCCAGGACACAGGTTCGCCTCTCCGCTGCACTTGCGGACGCCGCACACTCCAGGGTGGGTAGCGTCACCCCCTTCGCGGACTCGGCCGGGTGTTGAGGACGGCGAGGCCGTCAGCGCGTGTCTCTTCGCTACGCGAAACGCCGGGCGACGATCACCTGCGTGGGGGATCAATGATGTGAGGAGCGCGCCACTCAGCTGATCAGTCACATCCCGGTCCCGCGCCGCGTCCAACCGCCCAGCCCGCAGGCCAATTCGGGTTCGGCTTGCCGTCGTTGCCCATGTGCGCCCGCCTCCAGATCCCCTTCCAGGGGGACGGCGTCTCCGGGACGACCCGGTGCCGCCGGCCGCACGGACATGGCGCCGACACCCACGCGCACCCGGGGCACAGCTCCACCCAGCCGTGCCCGGTGGAGTGCGACACCAGCGGTCTCTCGTCCCCGCAAGCGGGGCACCCGGAGAGGTCCGCGCCGTCCAGAATCGCGTTCTGCCGCCGGACGTAGTCCGGTAGCCGCAGTGACGGATGACGGAATGGGTCCTCGTACCAGCCGCGGTTCGGGCTCTCCCACCAACTCCGCAGCCACCAGGGTCGCGGACTCGCCACAGCCCGCCGCCCGGCCCGCTTCTCCGCCCGCCGTTGCACGGCGTACGCCTCCGCTCGTGCGAGCCACAGCACCCGCGCCTCGTGCAGCTCCTCCACCGCCCGCACCAGCGCCTCCGGGTCCGCCTCCAGCCGCCGGGGGATCTCGGCGCTGAGTGTGAGGTGGTGGTATGTCGCCCGTAGCCCGTACGGAGCAAATATCGTGAGGCAGGTGCGCAGCGCGCTGTGCCGCCGGTGGACAGGGTGGCGGGCGTCGTGCACGTGCGCTCGGTGGGTCAGGAAGCTGGTCATCGTGCGGGCGCCGGGTTCAGTGCCTGTGCCGGGGCAGCGGTGACGGCGGCCGCGTGTGCCGGCAGCCCCCTGTACCGCACGAGGTAGCCATAGGGCTCGTGTTCGCCAACCCGCCGGAGCGCGAAGTCGTCAGCGGAGATTTCCGGAACGGGTTGCATCACCATCACACGGGGATGATGCCGGACCCGCAGTTGTGCCGCCACGGGCTTTACGGATGGCCCGCCCTGACGGTCACAGTCCGACGAAGCTCACTGTTTCAGTCATGTCCGCCCGTCCGGTGCGCAGGCGTGGAGCGCCCTTCTTCTCGAATCCCACCGCGACACCGCAGAACAGCACCGGTGCGTCGCCGGCCCCGACCGACTGGCTGACGGTCTTGCGATACATCGTCCACATCACCTGGGGACAGCTGTGCAGACCCTCCGCCCTCAGCAACAGCATGACCGTCTGCACGTACATCCCCGCGTCCGCCCACTGGCCGGGCCCCATCTGCCGGTCCAGGTAGCAGAACAGCACGACCGGCGCCCCGAACGCCCCCGAGTTCAAGGCCGCGATCTTCGCGGGTCTGTCGGGGTCCTCGCGCTCGATGCCCAGCGCTGCGTACCGCTGGGCGGCTGCCTCGGAGAATCGGTCCAGATACGGTGAAGTCAGTTCGGCCGGATACATCGGATACTCCCGTTCATCACCGGGGTCTCCCGCCAGCGCCCTGGCCGTCGCACGCTTCTTCAGTTCGGCCAGGGGCTCGCCTGCCACGACATAGACGCGCCACGGCTGGAGGTTGCCGCTCGAAGGAGCCCGTGACGCCGTCGCCAGCACTCGTTCGAGTACTTCCTTGGGAACCGGCTCATCGCTGAACGCCCGGACAGCCCGACGGCTGTCCACCGCTTCATACACATCCACGTCCTCGGACTCCTCTCGATCAACGGCAGCCACCGCCTCTCTACCGTGTTCAACAAGAGGAGGCCATCGGCGGGACAGAGGCACGCGGCCGAGCGTGATCCAGGATCGTGGTGCGGCGATGCGCCGCCATCAACTGTCCGATGCCAAGGGGGACCTGATACGCCGTTGCTCGTCGGCGTCGGCCAGCCAGAACCACACCGGCGGCAGGACCAGTTCGATCGCGGTCAGCACCACCTGGAACGGGTGCGGCCAGCCGTGCGCCGCCAGGGACAGCAGCCGGCCCGCGGCACCCAGCAGGAAGACCGCCGCGAGCCACCGCACGACGCCTGCCGGGACGGGGTTCTGCCGGGCCGCCCACAGCCACGCCAGTCCGTAGCCGGCGAAGATCGCACCGAAGAAACGGCCCAGGCTGTCGATGGTCGCACCCGCGTCGGCCTCACCGGGGATCGCCGCGTTGCCGCCGATCACGTGGAACAGGCCGATCGCCACGCACGCAACTCCCGTCACCCAGGCCAACATCCGCAGCGCTCTGCTCATGACTCCCCCTGCCTTAGTGGACACGCGTCTACTAAGCACCACCCTAGAGGTCACTGCTAGACACATGTCAAGTAAGCTGCGCGTGTGCCGACCCGCCGACGCCTCAGTCCCGCCGACCGCCGCACGCAGCTGCTCACCGTCAGCGCGCGCTTGTTCGCCGCGGCCCCCTACGACGATGTGCTCATGGAGGACGTCGCGCGGGAGGCCGGGGTGTCCCGCGCCCTGCTCTACCAGCACTTCCCCAGCAAGCACGCCCTCTTCGCGGCGATGTACCAGCAGGCGGCCGACCAGTTGCTCGTGGCAACGCGGTTCGATCCGGACGCCTCGCTCGTCGAGCAGCTCACCCAGGGCCTGGACGCCCACCTCGACTACTTCATCGCGAACCGTCATGCCGTACTGGCCGCGAACCGCGTGCTGGCGGGCGACCCGGTCATCCAGACGATCATGACGAATGAACTCGACGCTCTGCGCTCACGCCTCCTCGGCGTGCTCCCGCTCGGCGACGAGCGCGTGCGCGACGCCGCCTCCTCGGCACTCAAGGCATGGCTGGTTTTCGTGCAGGTGCTCTGCGTGGACTGGCTCACCCGTGAGACCTGCACCCGCACCGAGTTGCGTGACACCTGCGTCGGGGCAGCGGTGGGGGCCTTGCGCCCGCTGCTCCCCGCGGACCCGGCTGCCGACCGGCCGGCCGCCTCGGGGTGAGAAGCGGCGGGCCCGAGGCAACCGCGTACGCGTCCACGCCGCTCCAGCAGGCGTGCTGCCGGTGACCGGAATCTGCCTCCTGGTCCGACTCACTGCCGCGTGCGACCTGCCGTCGGCGGGACTGCCCCGGGCACGGAAACACGCCGGAGCGACGCAAGGTGAGCACCCATCAGGTGACTTCCACGGAGGGAAGCGTGCCCCCTCTACATCACCGAAACATTGATGTACGGTCCACTCGCATGCGCACACGACTTGTTCTCGCGTGGACCTCAGCCGTGACGGCCGCACTCGCGGTCGCGACCGCGACCGGCCCCGTGGCAGCCGCCCCGGCCGATCGCGCGCCCGTGACGCCGACGGCCCGCTGCCCCCAGCTCTCCGACGACCTTCCCTGGTACGGCGGCAACCGAGCCCAGCTGCAGCGCGTGATCGACGAGCGCGGCACCTGCCACGGCAGGGGCGGGCCCCGCCCGGTCGCGGCGTTCGACTGGGACAACACCATCACCAAGAACGACGTCACCGACGCCACCATCAGCTGGTCCCTGCGGCACGACAAGATCCTTCGGCCCGCCCGTTGGAAGGACACCAGCACATGGCTGACCGACACCGCGGACAAGGCCCTCACCGAGGCCTGCGGAACCGAGGTGAAGGTGGGAACGCCGCTGCCCACCTCCACCAACGCCCGCTGCGCCGACGAGATCCTCCAGATCCGTGAGGACGGCAGCACGATGAGCGGCGAGGCCGCCTTCGCGGGAAAGTGGAACCACCGCCGTACCGTGCCGCAGTACGCATGGGTGCCGCAACTGTTCGCCGGACACACTGTCCCCGAACTGCGCGCGTACGCCGAGGCCGCCCGTACGGAGGCACTCGCCGCGCCCGTCGGCGCGACCCGCACCGTCGGCACCCATGTCCTCCCCGCCTACGTTCGGTACTACGACCAGCAGCGGGACCTCGTCCGGACGCTCCAGAGGGCCGGATTCGACGTCTGGATCGTCTCGGCCGGTTCGGAGCCGGTCACCGAGGTGTGGTCGCGCGGCATCGGCATCGACCGTGCGCACACCGTCGCCATCCGGTCCGTGCTCGACCGCAAGGGCCGCATCACGACCAGCAACGAGGGCTGCGGCGGCGTGGGCGTCACCGAGGGCGAGGCCATCCCGTACATCGACGGCAAGCGTTGCTGGATCAACCAGGAGATCTACGGGATCAAGGGCGCGGCTGCCTGGAACCGGCAGGCTCCCCACCGGCGGATCACGCTCGGCGGCGGTGACGCCGACACCGACGTGACGTTCGTCGGCGATGCCACGGGCGCGCACCTCGTGCTCAACCGCAACAAGAACGAGGTGATGTGCCGCGCCTACGACAACGCCGACGGGCGCTGGGTCGTGAACCCCATGTTCATCGAACCGCTGCCCCGCAGGACCACGGCCTATCCCTGCGCAACCAGCGCGTACACCGAACCCGACGGCACCCACGGCCCCGTGAGGCGTGGCGACGGCAGCGTCGTACCGGACCAGCAGGACACGGTGTACTGAGAGGTGATGCGCTCCGGCGCCGGCACCCCGTCCTGCCCGGCCGGGACGCGGGAACTCGGCCGGCGGTTGGCGTTGTCAGTCGGCCGTAGTGGGGGTCGGTCCAGGGCCTTCCGTTCGGAGTGACCCGGTGACGTGGCGCATGTGCTCAGGGGCGCAGGCAATGGTGAAGGGGGCGGTCCCGTCGTAGCACTCGGCGACGGACCAGGACGGGCGGATGATCCGGGGGTCCGATCGGGTCCGCTCGCGGACCCGGCGTATCTCGATGTGTTCGGTCGGCAGAGCGCGACGGCCGAGCGTCTTCAGCTCGGTGGGCGATACGTGCAGAGCAGTCCTGGAAGCCGCCAGGAAGACTATGGCCGGTCTGCAGAACGGGCGGTCGCCGAGGACGCATGCCTCGAACAGGATCTCGCTGCCCTCGGAAAATGCCCGGTCCTGAGCCCTGGTCCGGCGTTTCCCGACGGCTCCGAGGAGCAAGCGGCTCCCCACCATGTCGATCAGGAATCCGATCATCCGCGCACCCACTCATGGTTCGCGGCGCACACCCCCGCACGCCGCCCGCTGCAAGCGAAGGACACAGAATCCTCGCTCAGCGCGGTCGCCGCATCCCCCTGTGCTCGCAAGGCTCGCGCGTGGCCATGCGTTCGGTCAAGCATGCGACGATGCGTTCGTGGTGACAGATGCCGAGTGGACTCGAATGCGGAAGGGCCTGCGCTTCGGGCAGGTTTTCGAGGGCACGGTCGTGCAGGTTCCCCGGCCCGGCGCGATCGGGATCTTCGTGGACATCGGCCTGAGCGTCGGAGGCTTCGTCGACGTCCTGCTGCTTCCGGAGCAGAGCGAGGACTGGCTGGTGGAAGGCACGGTCGCGGATTTCGAGATCTGGTGGGCCGACAGTCGTCAGCAGATCCGGCTGAAGCCGGCCGACTCACGGTATCTGCGGTGCGACTTCGCCGACTTCGTGGAACGCGTCCGGCCCCATTGGCCGACCGAGATCGGTCAACCCGTTCGTGACCCCGGACCCCCGACGCTCGACGAGATGCGGTCGGCGGCGGACGCGGCTTCTGCGGCGGGTTCGGCCCGGAGGACACCGCCGGTGCCCGGGGCGTAGGCCGGAGCCCGGCATCGTCGTGAGGACGGCGTATCACACAGCCGATCCTGCCTTGTCGCCATGGAACAGTGCCGGCCCGGATGGCCGGTCAGCGGTGGCAGAGCCGCAGGCCCAGCCGTTCCCGTGCCACTATCGGCGGGTGGACTACCCGAACGATCAGGCACCCGGCGCACCCGTGCGCTCCGGCATCCCGGAGCATGGACGCATTCCGAAGTACTACGCGGTCAAAGCGCAACTCCTGTCTCTCATCGATGATTTGAGGGAGGGGGACACTCTCCCCACCGAGCGCGACCTGGCGCTGCGCCACGAGGTTTCACGGGAGACGGTCCGGCAGGCGCTTCGTGAACTGCTTCTGGAAGGGCGGCTGCGCCGTCAGGGGCGGGGGACCGTGGTGGCAGGGCCCAAGCTGGAACAGCCGCTGTCGCTGGCCAGTTACACCGAGGGCGTGCGCCGGCAGGGCCGGCGGCCGGGGCGGCATCTCATCGGTCTCGAGCGCTTCCCCTGCCCGACGGCGCTGGCCGCCGAGATCGAGGTGGAGCCCGGCGAACCCGTCTGGCACATGGAGCGGGTGCTGCTCGCCGACGACGAGCGGGTGGGGCTGGAGAGCACCTACGTCACGGTCGCCCGGGTGCCTGCCCTCGACACCGAGTTCGATCCGGATTCCTCCTTCTACGCCTACTTGACCGAGAAGCTCTCCCTGTCTTTCGGTGACGCCGACGAGCGGATCGAGACCGTGCTGGCGACGCCGCGTGAGGCACTGCTCATCGGCACTCCGCCCGCGCTGCCGATGCTGCTGCTGCACCGCCTGTCGCGCGATGCCGGAGGCCGTCCGCTGGAGCGCGTACGCACCCTCTTCCGGGGTGACCGGTTCTCCTTCCGTACGCACCTCGGTCACGAACGACCGCACTGACCGCGCGGACACCACGCCGGCGGTCGGAGCCGGTGCGGCGTTCACCTTCCCTAAAGTAACGGGAACATAACGGGTCTAGGCCAAACTTGCAGGCCCGTTCACTGTCCCGTTGCTCCCCGGACCGACCAGGGTTACCGGCCCCGAAGAGTGTTTCCGCCGTGAAGGTCATCGTCGTAGGAGCCGGCGTGGTGGGAACCATGCACGCCTGGCACGCAGTCAAGCGCGGCCACGAGGTCGTACAGATCGAGCGCGAGAGTGAGGCGCGCGGGGCATCGCTCCGCAACTTCGGACAGATATGGGTCAGCGGCCGGGCCGGTGGCGAGGAACTGGAGACCGCGCTGCGGGCGCGTGAGCTGTGGGAGGGCATCGGCGCCGAGGTGCCCGGCCTGGGCTTCCGCCCCTGCGGCTCGCTCACCCTGCTGCGCACCGAGCTGGAAGTCGCCGTCGCCGAGGCAGCCGTCGCCCGGAACGACGCCGCTGCCCGCGGCTACAAGCTGGTCACCGCCGACGAGGCCCGCGCGATCAATCCCGCCCTGCGCGGCGCGTTCGCCTCCGCCCTGTGGTGCGAGCGGGACGCGGCCGTTGAGCCCCGGACCGCTCAACTCGCGCTGAAGCGGGCGCTGCTGGCGTCCGGCCGGTACACCTTCCTCGGTGGCCGTGAGGTCCGCGAGGTGGTCGGGACCGCCTCGGTGCGCGACGACCACGGTGACGTCCACACCGGTGACGCCGTCGTCCTGGCGACCGGTGCCTGGCTGGGCGGCCTCGTGCGGGAACTGGCCGGACCCGGGCTGCCGGTGCGACGCGTCCGCCTCCAGATGATGCAGACCGACCCACTCGGCGACACACTCACCACCTCGGTCGCGGACGCCGACAGCTTCCGTTACTACCCGGCCTACGGCGGCCCTGCGCTCGACGCGCTCAACGACGGGCAGGCGCAGGCACCGACCGCGTCCGCACACCGGATGCAGCTGTTGATGGTGCAGCGCCGCGACGGCGGGCTGACCATCGGGGACACCCACGAGTACGAGCACCCCTTCTCGTTCGACACCGTCGAGGAGCCGTACGAACACCTCGCCGGCGTCGTCGAATCCTTCCTCGGCCGCCCGCTGCCGCGTATCCGGCACCGCTGGGCCGGGGTGTACGCCCAGTGCACCGACACCAGCCGCGTCGTCCACCGTCAGCAGGTGAGCGACGGGGTCTGGCTCGTCACCGGGCCCGGGGGGCGAGGCATGACCTGCTCCCCCGCCATCGCCGAAACGACCGCCGACGAACTGGGCTGGTGAAGATGACCACGCATGACCACTCCTACCGACTCGTCGTCCTGGACATGGCCGGCACAACGGTCGCCGACGGCGGCCTGGTCGAGCGGGCGTTCTCCGCCGCTGCCGGGCGCCTGGGCGTCGAGGCCGGCTCCGCCGACCATGCCGCGAAGCTCGACTACGTCCGCGCCACCATGGGCGAGTCCAAGATCTCCGTCTTCCGCCACCTCTTCGGGGACGAGGAGAAGGCGCAGCGCGCGAACCTCGTCTTCGAGGTGGCGTACGGCGAACTCGTCGACGGCGGGGCGATCTCGGCGATACCCGGCGCCCGCGAGGCCATCGATGAACTCCGCGCAGCCGGTCGCACCGTCGTCCTGTCCACCGGCTTCGCCCGCGTCACCCAGGACGCCATCCTCGCCGCACTCGGCTGGCAGGATCTGGTCCCGCTGACGCTCTGCCCGGCGGACGCCGGCGGCCGGGGCCGGCCCTACCCGGACATGGTGCTCGCCGCGTTGCTGCGTACCGGTTCCGTGGACGACGTACGGCGGATCGTGGTCGCCGGGGACACCTCGTACGACATGCTCAGTGGTGGACGCGCCGGGGCCGGCATCGTCGCGGGTGTCCTCACCGGCGCCCACGACGAGGAACAGCTGCTCCGGCACGGCGCCACCCATGTCCTCGGGTCCGTCGCCGAGCTGCCCGGACTGATCGCGAGGGCGGAGGCATGACGGCCGGGTCGGTCGGACCGGGCATCCGGTTCGACCAGGTCACCGTCGCCTACGACGGCACCGTGGTCCTCGACCGGCTCGAACTCACCGTCGAGCGCGGCGAGGTCGTGGCCCTCCTCGGGCCGTCCGGATCGGGCAAGACCACCGCGCTGCGCGCCGTCGCCGGATTCGTGCGCCCCGTGTCGGGGCGGGTCCACCTCGGTGACCGCGATGTCACCGCCCTGCCCCCGCACAAACGGGGCATCGGCATGGTGGTCCAGCAGTACGCCCTCTTCCCGCACATGCGGGTCGAGGACAACGTCGCCTTCGGCCTCAGGACCCGCAAGGTCCCCAGGGCCGGCATACCGGCGCGGGTCGGTGAGGCACTGGAGATGACCGGCATGAGCGCCTATGCCAGGCGCTACCCCCGGGAGCTCTCCGGTGGCCAGCAGCAGCGTGTCGCCATCGCCCGCGCCCTCGCGATCCGGCCGTCGGTACTGCTCCTGGACGAACCGCTGTCCGCCCTGGACGCGCAGCTCCGGTCCGGCATGCTGGCCGAACTCGCCCGTCTGCACCGGGAATTGCCGGAGGTCTCGATCCTCTACGTCACCCACGACCAGATCGAGGCGCTGACGCTGGCGGACCGGATCGCGGTCATGGACCGGGCCAGGCTCCAGGACTGCGGTACGCCGCAGGAGCTGTACCGGCGCCCGCGCACCGAGTTCATCGCCTCGTTCATCGGCAACGCCAGCCTCCTGCCGGTCCGCGTCGGCCCTGGTGGGGACACCGTCGACTTCGCCGGGCACACCCTCGCCACCACCGGCGGCGCCTGCCACGCCTCCGGGGCGAGCGCCACACTCTGTGTACGGCCTCACCGGGTCGGGATCGGGGACGGCCCCAACGCACTGACCGGCACCGTCGCCGACGTCCAGTGGCGCGGGGACACACACCGCCTCTGCATCGACGTCTCGGGGCACCGCCTCACGGCCGACGTGCGCGAGCTGCGCGAGACACCGGGCCCCGGTGACCGGATCACCGTCCACTTCGCCGCCGAGGACGCCGTCCTGCTCCCGGGCGCGGCGGCCGCCGTAGCCGACGCCCCGGTCAAGGAGCCCGCAAGTTCGGCGGCCGGGCCGTCCGGAGGGCTCCATGGCTGACGCCTCCCCCGTCCCCGTACTGAAGCCAGTCGGTCCCCGGGTCTCGCCGCCCAGCACGGGACCCGGGCCGCAGGCGCCGTCGGCCTCTCGTGAGCCGCGTCGCGCGCCGGCTTTCCTCTGGGCGTTGCCACCGGTCGTCGCGCTCGCGCTGGTCTTCCTCCATCCGCTGTTCCTCGTCGTCCGGCAGTCCGTCAGCCCGGACGGGGGCGGCTTCTCGCTCGCGCCGTACGCCGACGTCTTCGGCTCCGAGTCCTTCCGCTCCGCGCTCCTCACCACGGTCTGGCTCTCGGCGGGCTCCGCGGCCGGCTGTCTCGTCCTCGGCCTCGTCCTGGCCCTGGTCATCGCGTTCGTCCCGTTCCCCGGTGGGGGTTTCGTCGCCAGGTTCATCGACGTCTTCCTCTCCTTCCCGTCCTTCCTCATCACCCTGGCTCTGCTCTTCGTCTACGGGAACGCCGGCATGGCGAACGGCGTCTGGACCGACGTGACGGGAGCGGCCGAGGGCCCCTTCCACTTCCTGGGCACACCCTGGGGAGTACTGCTCGCGGAGATCACCTACTTCACTCCGTTCGTGATGCGCCCGCTGCTGGCCGCGTTCTCGCAGCTGGACACCGCGCAGATCGAGGTCGCCTCCTCGCTCGGTGCCGGGCCGGTCCGGATCGTGCGCCGGGTGATCCTCCCCGAGGCGCTGCCGGCGCTCGCGGCGGGCGGCAGCCTCGTCCTGGTGATGTGCCTCAACGAGTTCGGCATCGTCCTCTTCACCGGGGCCAAGGGCGTCACCACCCTCCCGATGCTGGTCTACAGCGAGGCGATTCTGGAATCCGACTACCCGACAGCCTGTGTGGTCGCCGTCGTCAACATCGCGATCTCCGTGGGTCTGTACGGCCTGTACCGGGTGGTGAGCCGACGTGTTGGTGCATAGCAGGGCCGCCCGGTGGGCGATCCGCCTCGTCTTCTTCCTTCTCTTCCTGCCGCTGTTCGCGGTGCCGCTGCTGGTCATCCTGGCCGCGTCACTCGCCACCAACTGGTCCGGCGCGTTCCCCTCCGGCCCCACCGCCGAGCACTACGCCGCCGCCACCAGCGGGGACGCGCTGCGGGCGCTGACCACCAGTCTCCTCACCGCCCTCGCCGCCGGGCTACTGGCCCTGCTCGCCGGCAGCTGGGCGGCCATCGCCGGAGCATGTCTCGGCAGGCGCGGCAAGCGGTTCATGGACGCGCTCTTCGTTCTGCCGGTCGCCGTGCCGTCCGTGGTCGTGGGTCTGTCGGTCCTCGTCGCCTTCAGCCGGCCGCCCCTGCTGCTGAACGGGACGCCCTGGATCGTCATCCTGGCGCACACCGTTCTCGTCACCGCGTTCGCCTACCAGTCGGTGTCGGCGGCCCTCGTGCGGCTCGACCCGGTGTACGTACAAGCGGCGGCCAGTCTCGGCGCCGGCCCGGCGTACACCCTGTGGCGGATCAAGCTGCCGCTCCTGCTGCCCTCGCTCACCGCCGCTGCGGGGCTCTGCTTCGCCCTCTCCATGGGGGAGTTGAGCGCCACGATGATGCTCTACCCGCCGGACTGGACACCGCTGCCCGTACAGATCTTCGCCGCGACCGACCGCGGCTCGCTCTTCACCGGCGCCGCCGTCGCCACGGTTCTGATGGCCGCGACGCTGCTCGTACTGCTCGCCGTCTCCCGTATCCGTACCAGAGCCTCCTATCGCTGACCGACGGGCCGGGCCCACCGGTGAACGCCTCTCGCACCCACACTCTTTCTCACGTATCAGGAGTCACACACCCATGCGCAACCATTTCACGTCGCTCGCCGCCGTCACCGGCTGCCTGGCCCTCGCTGCCTCGCTCTCCGCCTGTGGTTCCTCCTCCGCCTCGGACCGGAAGGTCGTGACCGTCTACAGTGCCGACGGCCTGAAGGGCGAGAAGAACGACGGGTGGTACGACAAGGTCTTCGCCGACTTCGAGAAGAAGACCGGCATCAAGGTCGAGTATGTCGAGGGCGGTTCGGGCGAGATGGTCCAGCGCGTCCAGCGCGAGAGGACCAACACCCAGGCCGATGTCCTGGTCACCCTGCCGCCCTTCATCCAGCAGGCCGACAGCAAGGGGCTGCTGGCGAAGTACGCACCCGCCGGCTCCGACCGGGTGGACGGCGCCGACAAGGCACACACCGGCACCTGGACCTCGGTCGTCAACAACTACTTCGGCTTCATCTACAACAAGAAGGAGCTGAAGGAGGCACCGAAGTCGTGGGAAGACCTGCTGGATGCCTCCTACAAGGAGAAGGTCCAGTACTCGACGCCGGGTGTGGCCGGCGACGGTACGGCCGTGCTCATCAAGGCGATGCACGACTTCGGCGGCCAGGAGCCGGCGATGGCGTATCTGAAGAAGCTCCAGTCCAACAACGTCGGTCCCTCGGCCTCCACCGGCAAACTCGCCCCCAAGGTGGACAAGGGCGAACTGCTCGCGGCCAACGGCGATGTGCAGATGAACTACGCCCAGTCCAAGGACATGCCGAACCTCGGCATCTGGTTCCCGGCGAAGGGCGACGGCAGGGCAACCACCTTCGCCCTCCCCTACGCAGCCGGTCTCGTCGACAAGGCACCGCACACGGAGAACGGCAAGAAGCTGCTCGACTTCATGCTCTCCGAGGCTGCGCAGAAGAACGTCAGCGCCATCGGCGGCGGCTTCTCGCCCCGTACGGACATCGAGGCCACCGACGCCGACGCCGAGGCACTCGCCGAGCTGATGAAGGACGTCGACGTCTTCGAACCCGACTGGCCGGCCATCGCCGCCGGTCTGGACTCCTACGTGGACGCCTGGAAGTCGGCAACCGGCAGCTGAGCGTCGCCCGTTGTTCCACCGCAGAGGTATGGACCCACGACGAGTTGTCGCGGAATGATAACGGGTCTGGACCCGCGTACGGTGCTCTGTCATCGGCGCGGGCCCGGCACCCCCACACGATCACGGAGGCTCTTCCATGTCCGCTGGACCGTCCCGCCGCACAGTGCTTCTCTCCGCGGCCTTCGCCGCTGTCGCGACGCCCCTCGCCGCCGTCACCGCTCATGCGGCGGCCCGCACCCCGAAGGTGCTGGTCATCGGTCTCGACGGAGCGCTCCTCGGCCGCATCAAGGACGCCTCGACGCCCCACCTCGACGCCCTGATGGCGGGCGGCGTCACCGCCGCCAGCCGCATCTACGCGGATCCGCTGGCCCCCACCCTGTCCGGCCCCGGCTGGTCGACGATCCTCACCGGCGTCTGGCCCGACAAGCACCTGGTCAAGGACAACGCGTTCACCGGCCACGCCTTCGCCAGGTACCCGGACTTCCTCACCCGCGTCGAGACGGCGAAGCCCGCCCTCTCGACGTACGCGGTCTCCTCCTGGGCCCCGATCACCGACACGGTCTTCTCCTCCGCCGTCGACACCCGGGTCTCCACGCCCTCCGCCGAGTACGACACCGGCACGACCAGCCGCGCCGTGGCCGAGCTCGGAGGCGGCGACCGGGACGCGGTCTTCGTCCACCTCGACAACATCGACCACGCGGGCCACAGCTACGGTGCGGCGAGCAGCCAGTACCTGACGGCGATCCAGACGGCCGACGCGCAGGTCGGCCAGATCATGGCCGCCGTCACGGGCAGGTCCACGTACGCCTCCGAGGACTGGCTGATCATGGTGACCGCGGATCACGGCCACACGGACGCGGGCGGCCACGGCGGGAACACCGATCCCGAACGGCAGACCTTCCTCATCGCCAAGGGCGGCACCATCACGGCCGGCACCACCCGGTACGACATCAAGATGCCGGATGTCGCCGCCTCCGCCCTCGCCCACCTCGGCGTCACGATCGACGCCGCCTGGGGCTTGGACGGCCGCCCGCTCCAGACGCCCGTGCCCGACGCATTCGACACTCTGCGCCCGCAGTTGGCCACGCGCGTCGACGAGACGGGCATCGCTGCGGGCGTCACCGGCTTCACCCACACTCCGCCCGCCGGCTGGTCCGTCGAGAACGCCGCCATGGGCACCGGCGGTGTGACGGAGTGGCGCGGCTGGTCCTTCACCACCGACGAGTTCTGGACCGCCGCCGAGCGGGGCCAGCAGCGGGAGTCGAACATCCGCGCCCGCAACGTCTTCGCCGTGGCCGACGGCGACGAGTGGGCCGACAAGTCCTTCACCGGCACGTTCGACTCCACCCTCGTCAGCCCGGCCTGGGCGGTCACCGGCGGATCCACCGCCGTCCTGCGCTACACCACCCTCTACCGCCAGGAATCGCCGCAGAAGGGCGAGGTATCGGTGTCCTGGGACGGAGGAACCCCCGTCACCGTGAAGACCTACTCCGCCGATGCCTCCTCGCGCGGCGAGGCCATCACCCTCCAGGTCCCGGCCGGTGTACACAGCGCCCGCATCCGGTTCCGCTACACGGGCGGCAACAACTGGTTCTGGACCGTCGACGGGGTGTCCCTCGACGCCTCCTGAGGCCGAAGGCGGACGCCTGCGGGCCGTCGGGGGATTGCCGGACCTTGTGCGGCCGATGGAGGTGTCCGCGGCCTCCGGGGCGATCCGGTCCGGCTGATGGACGTGGCTCGGCCATCGCTTTCCCGTAGGCCGACGCCTGGTGGCGGCCGTTCTGGCAGGATCGATCGCATGTCCGAGCAGCAGCCAAATGTGGCACCGCCCAGCGCCACCGATCCCCTTGACAGGGCGCCATTGCCCGGCGCCACCCAGTTCATGCGCGAGTACGTGAGGGACTATCCCGAGGTCGTGAGGGCGGGCTCGTTGCAGAGTGCTCTCCAGGCGGAGGCGGATCGCGGGGGCCACGAGCTCACGATCGAGCTGACGGCCTCGCCGGGCTGGCGGCGTGTGGCCGCGAAAGCGGAAGCGGACGGCCGCTCGACGTATGTCCTGATGGCCCGCGACGAGCGCCTCTTCCTGGTCGACTGCTGGACCCACGGCATCCAGATGGCCTCGGGCAGCACGCAGGACCTGTCCGAGGTCGCCGGAGCCATGCAGTCCTGGCTTCGGACATCCGAGGTGCGCGAGTTCGTCGAACAGTGGACTTTCCTGCGTACCTGGGAGCTGGCCGAAGCCCACGAGCGCGGCGAAGCCATACCGGCACGATGGCGGGTGATGCGTAAGCACGCCGCCATGTCCGCCGCACGCGAGCAGAGAACCGATTGGTGGGACCTCGTCGAGGCCGCGTTCGAACAGCCGCGGCTCCGGGCCCTCTCCCCCGGACGGGCCATGTACTGGTTCACCCTCAGCCGCCGGGCAGCACCGCCCGTGTGCCACGACCTCCCGAGGGCCAGACCGCTCGGCGACGGCCGCTTCGAGGTCAGGTTCGCCGACGGCCGGCTGCAGGAGGTCAACGGTGCGACGACCACCATCGCGACGATTCTGGACGGCCTGCCCGACGACGCCGCCCCCTAGCCGACGGGCCGGGGCAAGGGCCATTGCGGACGGGACGTCGAGGCGCGGTCGGATTGCTTTGACTCGGCCGGCCGAGAAGGACGCAGGTGATTGACATGCTCACGCCGCTTTCTGGATAGGGTCAGGATGTCAGCCCGCCCCCGCGACGAACCCGCACGGGAAAGAGGAGCCATGAGACTTCCTCGTACATCCGTCATCACAGCCTTTGCGCTGTCGGTGCTCCTGGCACTCACGATGTCACTGATGACCGCCCCATCCGCCGAGGCCGGCCAGACCGCCATTCGGGGTGCCGACCCCAGCGTGCTCCGCGTCGGCGGGACGTACATCTCGGTCCAGTCGACCGGTGCCGGGATCAGTGTCCGGCAGGCCTCCTCCACCGGTGGTCTGGCGTCCGCCACGGCCCGGCAGGTGTGGTCCGACACCGGGAATCTGGGTGAGGTCTGGGCGCCGGAGATCGTGCGGGACGGGGGCCGTTACTACATCTACTTCTCGGCCGGCCGCGGGGCCGCCCACCGGATGTACGTGATCGGCTCCGCCGCCCCGGACAGCGGGTACGGCGCCGCGACGAAGCTCGCCCTCCCCGACGACAAGTGGGCCATCGACGGCACCATGTTCACCTTCAACGGCCAACGCTGGTTCGTCTGGTCGGGCTGGGCCGGCAGCACCAATGTCGAGCAGAACCTCTACATCGCGCGGATGAGCAACCCGACCACCCCCACGGGCGCGCGGTACATCATCTCCCAGCCGAGGGAGAGCTGGGAGCGCGTCGTCGGCAACCCGTTCATCAACGAGGGACCCGAAGCGATCAAGGACCCGAACGGCCAGCTGCACATCACGTACTCCGCCAACGGCAGTTGGAGCGAGCAGTACTGCATCGCGGAACTGCGGCTCCGGGCGGGTGGGGACCCGACGTACGTCTGGGACTGGTACAAGTCCAACGGCTGTCTGTTCGGCTCCAACGGCGCGACCATGATGGCCGGTTGGGACCCCACCCTGCACGTGAACGGCCCCGGCCACCACACCTTCGTCCTGCTCGACGGTGACATCGGCACCAGCCCGCCGGCCGGACCCACCTTCCCGCTGATGTTCCACGCGGTCCCCAAGGGCACCCCCTACAGCTGGGAGAACCGCTCCTGGTACACCGGTTCCTTCTGCTGGTGGGGGAACACCACGTACAGCCGCGCCAACGTGCCCGGCCCGAACACGGACACGGGGTGGAGCCTGAAGTTCTTCGAGTGACCCCGTGTCGCCGCCGGCTGGTTCACGGGAGCCAATCCGCCTCCGACTGCCCGAGGAGGTCGGAGACCGAGGTGAGCAGCACGGTGCGAAGAGGGGTGGCCAACCATTCGGGGTGGATGGCCACCCCCATGGTGTGTTCCATGAGCGCGAAGGATTCGGCGCACAGGGTCTCCATGTGGAAGTCGATTCCTTCCGCCCAGGCCGGGACGTCCGGTTGTGGGTCCATCCAGGCCGCGTCCTCGAGTTCGAACGGGTCGAACAGGCCGTCCACGCTGCCGTCCAGGGCGTGCATGACCTGGTACCGGGCGTTGACGCTCTTGTACACGCTGAAGAACTCCCCGCCGTCGGCGGAAGCCCGGCGGGCGACTTCAGGGATACAGCCGTGGAAGCCCGACTCGATGGCGATGACGTGATGGCCGGCGGTCATCACGCCGAGCAGATGGTGGTCCTTGTACAGGTGGGCCGCCTGCTCGTCGGCAGCCTCGTCGAAGGTCATCTGCCGCGGCACCCCGGGGTCGCCTGCGAACGCCCGGACGACTTCGTCCTCCGATGCGCCCGCCACTACGGAGAACGTGAACGCGGCGGGCTCGTCGGCGTCGGCCCACGCGTACCGGGTGACGAGCTTCTCCCACTGCGCAGGGTCAGGTCGTTCAACCGTCCGGGGCACGTCGCGCTTCATGGCGCCACAGCCTACAAGGAGGCCGGTGCCGCGACCTCTTCGCCGGAGATGGAGCGAGCGCAGGTCGCGTACGCCAGGGACAGGTCGGGCTTCCGGGCCGTCGGGACGGTGTCCGCTCTGCCGTCCCGTACGGTCAGGAGACCGCGAGGCCCTTCACAGCGCGGTGGCCGTCCAGGTGGCCGCGGCCGCCGCGGTGGCGAGACCGATGTTGAGGGCGATCCGGCGGTCTCCGCCGGTCAGGTGCACGGCGATCGCGCCGGCCTGCAGGAGGACGAAGCCGATGGCCGCGGCCATCGCCAGAGAGGGCATGACGCCGGTCAGCGGCGGCAGGACCAGCCCGATCGCGCCGAGTACTTCGACCACGCCCAGCGCTCTGAGGACGGGCAGCGGAGTGCGGTCGACCCAGGTCATCATCGGGCGGAGTCGATCACGGCTGCGGATCACCTTCAGGGTGCCGCCGTAGAGGTAGAAGAGCGCGAGCAGGCCCGCGACGATCCAGTAGGCGATGTTCATGGTTCCCGTTCTCGGGCCGCCGTTCCGGGGCCCGTTCGCTTGAGGTGGTGGCCGGGAAAGCCCCTGACCACCGGCCGTGCGATGGCTTCAGGCCCGGCCCGTGGCGGGCTCGGTCGCGTAACGGCTCATCGTGTCGATGTTGGCCTCCCGTGTCAGCGGTCGGCCGTCGGCGTGCAGTAGTTCCTGGAGATCCCGGAAGTACTGCACATACAGGTCGGGGGTGAAGGTGCTGAGCATGACGGCGGGCTGGTCGGTCGGGTTGGCGAAGGTGTGCGGGGTGCCGGGCGGAACCATCACGAGCGTTCCCGCCACGGCGTCGTAGTCGTCGCTTCCGACGGTGAACCGCACAGTCCCGGACAGGATGTAGAAGCCCTCGTCGTGTCGGGCGTGGCGGTGCTGCGGTGGTCCCTCGGTGTGCGGGGCGAGAACGGACTCGGCGATCGCAAGGCGGTGTCCGGTGCGGCTGCCGTCCTCCAGAATGCGCATGCGGGTGGTGCCCAGGACGATCGTCTCGCCGTCACCGGGACCCACCACCGACAGGGCGGGTCCCTCCCGCGGCTCGTCGGCCTTCGCTTCATCGGTCATGGTGACGAGTGCACCGCCAGGGCACCGTCCGTGTCCAAGACCCATCCTGCGCGATCGATACCTGATGGGTATCGTTGCAGCGTGGAGCTGAGAACCTTGCGCTATTTCGTGGCGGTCGCCGAGGAACTCCACTTCGGCCGGGCCGCCGCCCGCCTGCACATGAGCCAGCCGCCGCTGAGCCGGGCGATCAAGCAGCTGGAGGCCGAGGCCGGTGCGCTCCTCCTCATCCGCTCGCCGGCCGGTGTCACGCTCACGCCGGTGGGTACGGTGCTGCTCGACGAGGCGCGAGCCCTGCTCGACCATGCCGACCGCGTCGGTGCCCGCGTCACCGCGGCGGCGCACACCACAACGCTCACCGTCGGCATCCTGGGCGACGGCACCGACCCGGGAACGACCCGGCTGGCCGCCGCCTACCGCCGGAAGCACCCCGGCATCGACATCCGCGTCCGCGACACCGACCTGGCCGATCCGACGTGCGGGCTGCGCGCCGGGCTGGTCGACGTCGCCCTCACCCGGGCGCCGTTCGACGAGACGGCCCTGACCGTGCGTACGCTGCGGTCCGATCCGGTCGGCGTGGTGCTGCGCGCCGACGACCCGCTTGCCGGGCGCGGCCGGTTGCGGCTGACCGAGCTGAGCGACCGACGCTGGTTCCAGTTCCCGGACGGCACCGATGGTGCCTGGCAGTCGTACTGGAACGGCGGCCGGACACGCGAGGGGCCGGTGGTGCGCGCGGTGCAGGAATGCCTCCAGGCCGTGCTGTGGAACGGCACGATCGGCCTGGCCCCGCTCGGTCACGACCTGCCCCCTGAGCTGGCTGTGGTCCCGCTGACCGACATGGCGCCGAGCCGCGTGGTGGCCGCGTGGAACGAGGGTGACAGCAACCCGTTGATCCGCTCCTTCGTCGAGATCGCCACGGTCGCGTACGCGCGCTGAGCTGCGGCCGGTCCGGCAAGGTGTCCCGAAGGCGACGGCACTGCCCACCGCCGGGATTCCGGCCGCTCCGTGGCACGACGCACACCCCGGTCTGCCCTGCCCGGCCATGCTCACGACGATTCTGACCGCCTCTCGGAGGGAACTACTGAGACCGGGTGCGTGTCTATGGGGGTGCGTGGCCACGGGCGCGCCCCTGTTCCGCGGAGGCCGCCCCATCTCAAAATCAGGGGGCTGGGATGAGTGAGTCGAGCAGCGACGACGAGGGCACAGGCATCCTGATCGCGCTCGGCATGACGGCCGGCCTGTCCTTGGCCTGGGCCTACATCATCAAGGACCAGGCGGACATGATGACTTGGGGCGCCTTATTGGTGGCCGGAGTCACCGGCCTGGTCGCCGGAAGCTACAGCAACAACAGCCAGTCCGTCGCCGTCGTCTGCGCGCTGGCCGCTCCGCTCGGCACCTACCTGGGCACGCTCCTCGGCCTCTGTCTGATCGCCGTCGCTCCGTACGGAGGTGACTTCAGCGACGCCTGGCACCTCTTCACCAGCGAAACCGGTGATGTGGCCCACGTGTTCAAGACGGAGGCCCAGGACCACGACTGGCTCTTCCTGTTCCTGTCGGCACCGGTGGGGTACGGGGCAGCGATGCTGGAGAACTGACCTGGGACGATTCCTCGCTGCGGAGGAGAGACCGTCCCACTCGTCCCTCGCCGCGGCCGATACTCGTCCCGGTGCGGCTCGGCCGTTCTCTCGCGCCGATGGCTGCCGCCCCTCCGAGCTCGTCCCAGTGACCGCCGCAACACGCTTGCAGAGACAGCCACTTGGAAACCTCGGCGATCCGGCCAACCGGCCTGAGTGGTCGTGCCGTCGCGGGAACTGGATCGGTGCGGTTTCCACCGTTCCCCGAACGCGCGCTCCCGGGATTTCAGAACCGACCGAAAGACGCGTGTTCGACATGGTCGCCGCGTCGTTGGACAACCCGACGCCACCATGTCCACCGCCGGCAGCACGCCCGGCCCGACCACCTCCGCCGCACAGGAAGACCACCACGCCGTGACCACAACCACGACCCGGCCCTTTCGGCTGGGTACCCGGCCCAGCCCGATGGCCCTGGAACAGACCGGCCGCTTCGCCGAGTTGTTCCGCGCCCACCACCCGGAAACGGACCTGGACATCGTCTCGATCACCTCCGAGGGCGACCAGCACCCCGGCCCTCTCGCACAGATCGGCGGGAAGGGGGCCTTCACCCGCAGGGCCGACATCAGGCTCCTCGACGGGCGGGCCGAGGCCACCATCGCCTGCGCCAAGGACCTGCCCGGTCCGCACGACCGCGCGCCGGGCATCACCGTCGGCGCGGTCCTGCCCGCGAGGACGCCCGCGACGCCCTGGTCCTGCCCCTGGGGCACGCGCCGGCGACCCTGGCCGGTCTGCCGCCCGGCACCCGGGTCGGCACCAGCGCCCCACGGCGGGCCGCGCTCCTGCGCGCCCTGTACCCGGGGCTGGTGCCGGTCCCGATCAGGGGAAACGCGGACAGCAGGCTGGCACGCCTCGACGCAGGGACACTCGGCGTGGACGTCATGCTCGCCGCCCTCGCGGGGCTGCGCCGCCTGGGTCACGCCGAGCGCGCCACCCAGATCCTCGACCCCGCCCACTGGTTGCCCGCATCGGGTGCCGGCATCGTCGTCGTCGAACACCGCACCGGCGACGACACCTCGGCGAAGCTGCTGGCCCCACTGACTCATGCCCCGACCCGCGTCGTCCTGGACGCCGAGCGGGCCGCCCTCGCCACGCTCGGCGGCGGCTGCCTGACCGCCGCCTCCGTCCACGCCGTCCACACCCCGGGATCAGAAACGGTGACCGTGCACGCCGTCGTCCTCGACCCCGCCGGCGGGACCCCGGTCCGCACGAGCGCGTCCGGCCCGGCCGGCGACGCGGCCCGCACCGGACGCCGAGCGGGACAACAGCTCCTGCACGCCGGGGCAGCCCGGTTGCTGGGCGGACCGGCATGACGACGCACGAGGACGCCCCGCCGGCGACGGCCCTACGGGAGCCTGTACTTGAGGCGCATCCGACGGCGGCACTCGCCCGCCCCGGGAGCCTGCCGGTACGGGCGCACACGCCGGGTGGACACAGCCGGCGCCGCCCTGCGGAACATCCGGACCGAACACTTCACGCGTCGCGGCCCCGGCCCCGTGCAGGGTGTGCCCCGACCCCGCTGATCACCTGACCTGCCGCCACGGGCATGCCCACCGATCGGAGAGAGATGACCACGACTTCCGCACCCGACGAACGTCCCGGCGTGACGATGACCGATGAGGCGTACGGTGCGCTGCGCGCCTCCCACGCGCTGTGGGCCGGCGCCTCGGTCCTGATCACCGACCAGCACGGTCGGGTCCTGGTCCAGCGCGTCGGCTACCGGCCCACGCGTCTGCTGCCCGGCGGCGCGCTGGATCCCGGCGAGTCCCCGGCCCAGGGTGCCGCCCGTGAGCTGAAGGAGGAACTGGGCCTCTCGGTGTCCCTCACCCGTGGGCTGGCCGTCGACTGGGTGTCCACGGCAGGCCGCAGGGCTTCTGCCGCCGTAGGGTTCCCCGGTGAACTGCTGCACGTCTTCGACGGCGGCGTCTGGGAAGAGGACCGGATCGCGTCCATCCGCCCGGCGCCGGGCGAGATCGAGGGCGTCGACTTCGTCGAACCTGCCGATCTGCCCGCGCTCATGTCTCCGGATGACGCCCGCCGCGCGCTGTCCGCCCTGCGGGCCCGGGTCAACGGCGGCGGCCCCGCGATCCTTGAGGACGGCCGGCCCCTCTCCCCCACCCTGCTCGACGGTGTGAACGCCTTCACCCGGGACCGCGCAGTCCACCACTGGCCGTGGCACGACGGGCCCGCCCCGGCCGGGCTCCCCGTCCGCCAGAGCTGGGGGTGGCTGTTCGCCCCGGACGGCCGCGTCCTGGTGCTTCTCGACCCGGCGAGCGGTGCCGCCTGCCTCCCGGGCGGCACACCTGAGCCGGAGGACGACCAGAACCTCGCGACGACCCTCATCCGCGAGGCCCTTGAAGAGGCCTCCGCCCGCATCAGCCCTCCGGTTCTCCTCGGCCACCTGCCGGACCGGGAACGCGGCGCCGGGCCATGTGCCCGCGTCCGTATGGCGGCTGTTCTCACGGACGTCGGCCCGTCCCGGCCCGACCCCGCCACGGGTCAGACCTACGTGCGGGCGCTGGCCACCCCCGAGCAGGTCATCGAACTGTTCAACTGGGGCCCCGGCGGCGCCGCTCAGCTCAACGCCGTCCACCGGGAACGAACCCGGCTCGGGTTGCCTCGTGCCCCCCGTCGGCCTCTCGCCCCCGTTGCCGACGACGGCTTCGCCTGAGCGCGCCGGTCAGCGCTGCCGCTGCGTGCCGTTCCCGTTCAGGAACGCGCGGGCGCCGCGAAGCCGGGTACGCAACTTCTGCTGGGTCGCGCGGCTGTCGAGCCGTACGTCGAGGCCGCCGGGCAGTCCGGTGTCGGCGCGGCGTGCGGAGGGGAGCCGTGCCGGGTCCAGTCCGTCGCGGCGGGCGATGAGCGCACCCAGTTCATGACGACTCAGGGCATCCGGGCCGGCGAGATGGAACACACCGGTGACATCGGAGCGGGCCAGCTCCCAGAGGGCGGTGGCCAGGTCCTCCACGTGTACGGGGCAGCGGATGTCGTCGGTGAACAAGGCGCCTTGCCGGGTTCCGGCGGCCAGGCCGTGGGCCAGCTGCTCGTGCTCCGACAGGCCTCTCCCGATGATCAGCGAGGTACGGGCGACGACCGCGTCAGGGCACAGGAGGCGCACGGCGGTCTCGGCAGCCGCCTTCGCTGCCCCGTACGGGGTGAGCGGATCCGGAAGGCACGATTCGTCGTGCCAGTCGCGGGTCGCGCCGGAGAACACCGCGTCGCTGGAGACGTGCACCAGACGGGCACCGTGACGGGCCGCGGCCTGGGCGAGTCGGATGCCGCCCTCCGCGGTGACCGCCCAGTCCGATCCCCCACTTGTCGCGTTGATCACCACGGCCGGAGCCACCGTGGCGAGGACATCCTGCAGGCGGGTCGGGTCGCGGAGGTCCAGGTGATGCCACGCCGCCCCGTCGTTCCTGCCCGGACCGGAACAGAACGTGGCGGCCGGGCGCACGCCTGCGGATACCGCCTGGCGAACGAGTTCGACCCCCAAGAAGCCGCTGCCACCGATGATCAGCACAGTCATGACGCCCCACGCTAGGGGCGGGCCCGTCGGTCCGGGGCGTCTTCCCCGAGATCAGAAGCGCGACGGAATACTGCGTCTGCCCGCCCGCCGACAACGCAGAGCCTCGGTACGGCGCACCGTATGAGCGGGTATGCCCGGGACCCCGCACAGGACACGTCTGCGCCGACCCGAAAACGGCTGATCATGAACGCGGTTGGGAATGCTGGGTGACATGCAGATCATGGACGGGGCTGAGCTTCTTCGCCGCGAGGCACTGTGGCTGCGGGAAATCGCGTCAAGGACCCGTCTGTTCACCGCTGAGCTTCCCGATCTCGATGACGAGGAACTCCGCAAGGTCCGAAAGGCCGTATTGCACGCCTGGTTCCGCTACCGGTGTCCGGTCAGCCTCCAGTTCGTGACCAACTACGTCGCCGTCTCCGTCACTGCGGTCGGGATGGCCGTGGTGTCTTCCGGGGCGGGCGGTGTCGCCGCGTTGTTCGCCAGGAACAGTGAGGGTTCAACCGCTCGCGCCCCCTGGTGGCTCTTCCTCGTGGCGACTTGGGCCGCCGTCTGCCTCAGCCTCATCGTCAATGCCCGGTCCGACTGGCGCCAGATCGCGTCCTTGCTCCGCCATCTGGGGTTGCGGGGCCTGGCTCGGCGCTTGACGAGTGCGCACGTGGGGACGTGGTTCGTGCCCGCGGTCGCGTTGGTTCTCGTCGTCGTCGCTGTGGTGACTGTCTGGCTGAGCGTCGTGACTGCGCTCTCCGCTCCTGTCGGACAGCAGCTGATCATTGCAGCGGCGGCAGGACTGTTCGGCGCAGTGCTGGGCCTTGTGGGGAACCGATGGATCCTCAGCATTCAGGAGTTGCTCCGCCGTAAGTACCGAGCGCGTCATGGGCCGCGCCCCCTCGATGGCTTGCTCGTCGAGCTCCTGGTGGCTGCTGCGGTGACCTTCCAAGGACGCGCCTCCTGGTGGGACCTGCGGCACATCAAGTCCGTTCGACGTCGTCTTGCCTTCGCGATCGAGGCTGCCCAGGACACATCGGTCATCCGGCGCAGGACCACCGGAAGGGAATGGGCCGCCAGACGCCGGGCGCGCGCATTCCACGCGATGCTGGCGGAACTGATCAGACGCCATGATCGTGCGGTCACCCAGGTGTGCACGGCGGAGGAGTACGACACCATTGCCGCCTCGCTGCGCGCGGGTGTCCTCGCCCTCGCCGTGGAGGACCTACCGGGGCTCATGCAGCACAGCACTGCTGAGCCGTCGGTCTCCCGGGTCGCCAGGCTGGTGAGGCGCGCCGCTTCCAGTCTCGTTCTCGTGGTCTTCGCCCTGGTCATCCCGATACTTCCCGGAGTGGACGGTGCCACCGGCGGAGGCGTGCGCGTGCTCCTGCTCATGACGGCTGCGCTGGCTCTGACTCCGGCGAATGATCTCGCTTCCAGTTCCGTCCGGTCCGCACTCGAACGATCGCTCGTCACGAAAAGCACCAGCTGACTCCGGTGAGTGAATGTGCACCGCGACTTGGCAGCGATGTCGAAGGCGCCGAGCCGTGGATGCCAGGACGAGTCACCGTTGGCCGCCCGCAGAGGAGGCTCCGCTAGAGTCGGCCTCCGGACTCGAACGTGTGGGGGCGCAGCAGTGACGACGGACGTGACGCCCGAACTGGCCGAGGCGATCCAGCGTGGCTACGACCGGCGCGACCGGGCGGACATGGCGCCGACGATCGCCTACTTCGAGGCGCTGCTCGCCGAGCACCCGGACCATCCGGTCCTCGTGTACGAGGTGGGCGGCGCCTACGACAGCGCGGGGCAGGAGGAGACCGCCCGCGGCTACTACGAGCGCGCGCTCTCTCTCGGCCTCGACGGTGATGTCCTGCGCCGGTGCCTGTGCCAGTACGCCAGCACCCTGAGGTGGCTGGGCGAGCTGGACGAGTCGCTGGCGGTGCTCGACCGCGCCCGCAGGGAGTTTCCCGACTCCGATTCCGTACGCGTCTTCCGTGCCCTGACCCTCAACGACGCCAAGAGGCCGGACGAGGCGGTGGCCGACCTGCTGACCGTCGTCACCGGGCACGCCGAGGTCACCGACCTCGGGCGGTGGGCGGTCGGGCTGCGCGGCCTCGCCCAGTGGCTCGCCGACGGCCGCCCCGAATAGGAGGAGCCCCGGCGGCCCTGCGTATCACTCCGTCAAAGGCACGCATTCGGCGAGCAGGCCGACGACATCGCCCCAGGCTCGCCGCGCGTGCCGTGGGTGGTAGCCCACGCCGGGGACCGTGGGGTGGTCGACCGTCGGGTGGTGGAAGGCGTGCAGGGCGCCGCCGTAGACCGTGAGGCGCCAGTCGACGCCCGCGGCCTGCATCTCGGCGGTGAACGCCTCGCGCTGCGCGGGCGCCATGATCGGGTCCTCCGATCCGACCCCGGCCCATACGGGGCAGCGAATGCGTGCCGCCTCGCCCGGCCGGCCCGTGGTCAGTGCGTTGACTGTGCCGATCGCGCGCAGGTCGGCGCCGTCGCGCCCGAGTTCCAGCGCGATCGCTCCCCCGGTGCCGTAGCCGAGGGCGGCGATCCGGTCGGGGTCGGTCCGCGGTTCGGCGCGCAGCACGTCCAGTGCCGCGTGCCCGATGCCGCGCATGCGGCCGGGGTCGTCGAGCAGCGGCAGGCAACGGGCCAGCATTTCCTGCGGGTCGCCCACGTAGCGCCCGCCGTGGAGGTCGAAGGCCAGTGCCACGTAACCCAGTTCGGCCAGAGCCTCGGCCCGCTGACGCTCGACATCGCTGAGCCCCATGCCCTCGGGGCCGACCAGAACTGCGGGGCGGCGCCCGGCCCCTGCCGGGAGCGCGAGGTGCCCGATCATCGTCAGACCGTCGGCCGGGTACTCGACCGTGCGCTTGGTAATCGTCGTCATAGGACTCGACCGTAATGATCTCCGCGACCGCACGGGCCGGGGTTCGCCGCCGGCGGAACAGCGCGGGTGCGATCCGAAATGCGGTGGTGGCTCGCGGGGTCCGTCACCGCCCCCGTTCTACGACGGCTCGGCCCTCAGCACATTTCACGTATCGTCCAGTCGCTCGATCACCGTGTCGAGTGTCGGCCAGGGCGGGCCCTCGCGCAGCAGGCGCAGGAGTACCTCTCCGAACCGCCTTCCGTTCGGAAACTGGTCGCCACGCTCCCAACGCCACGCGGCGACCATGGCGATGACGAGTTGCCGGCAGTCGTCCAGCAGCCCCTGGTCCATGCCTGGGTACTGCTCGCTGACCGCCTCGGGAACGTGCGCGAGATCGAACTCGACGGGGCCGCGGCAGCACGTCTCGAAGTCGATGAACAAGGGGCCGTTCTCCGTGCTGAGCACGTTGCCCGGGTGCGGCTCGCCGTGCAGCAGTTGCTCCACGGCTCCGCGGTGGTCGATCGCGCGTCGCAGGGTTGCGAGCCTGCCGCTGAGGAACGCGCGGTCCGCGTCGGCGAGTTCCGGCGAGCCGGCCGGGTCGGCGACGATCTCCTGTGCTTCCGTGATGCGGTCCGTGAACCTCGGGCTCGGCACATCGGCCCTGCGCATGCCGTCGTGCAGTCGCTGCAGCGCCTTGGCGTAGTCGGCGGGCGACAGGTGCGGTGTTGCGGGCCCGTGGTAGGTCCACAGCGTGACGGCGAAGCCATCGTGCGTATACACACGCGGCTCCACCCGTGGCTCCAAGGGGCACACCGGGCCTCCGACCTCGGCGAGCCGCCGAGCGAGGTCGACCTCGAACTGTGCGACCTCTTGCCCCACGAATGCGACCCGGGCGAAGACATCGCACGGCATCAGCCGCAGTGCCAGCTTGTTGGAGTTGTGAAGAACGGTTGCATGACGGGCCGGCAGGCCGAGCGACGCGGCGACCGAAGTCGCAGCCGTGATCGCCCGTGTGACATCGGTCGTATCCACCCTCGAATCCTCACTCAGACGGGCGGGCCCGATGCCAGTCAACTCGGCCCGGCCCACCTGGCTTCTCTTATGCGGGGGTTGGCCCGCCTCCGGCTACTCCCCGGGCACCCAGGCGATCAGCTGCTCGAACACCTGCGGGTCTCCCTCGATCTTCAGGTCGCTCATCGTGCGGCGGCCCCAGACGAAGAGCAATAGTTGCTCGGCCGTGCCCGTGGCCGACGCGGATGCGGGCGCGGCGTCGTCCGCGAGGGGCGCGGGCCAGGCACCGGTGTCGTCCAGGGTGAGGAGCCAGGAGCGGCCCTCGGTGGCGTGGTAGTGGATGGTGGCCGGCTCGTGCGGCCAGGCCACCGGGGTCGAGTTGCACGTGTCGAGGAATTCGGCCACGCCGTCGAGCGCGACGTCCGCGGGCATCGGCTGTACGACGCCCGCGGCGAGCTGGGCGTCGTACGTGTGCACCAGCACCTCGTGCACCCGGCGCCGGGCAACGCCCCGGGCGGTCGCCGGTGACACGCCGGCGCTCCACCAGGTCCAGCACTCGCGTTCCGGGCCGGCCTCGCGCAGTGTGTTCAGCAGCAGTTCGTTCGACTCGGCGTACCAGGCCGGCAGCGCGTCGGGCTCGCCCGGTGCCTCCACCGCGTCCCTGGCCGGCGGGGAACCGGCCGGGCCTGTCGCGACGATCGCGGCCCACCAGCGCTGGCCCGTACCCAGGTGCCGCACGAGATCGGACAACGTCCACCCCGGGCAGGACGGCACCGGCGCGTCCGGACTGGGCGCGGCGGCAACCGCACTCCGGAACGCGGCGGACCGCTCATCGATCAGTCGCAGCAGGGCGGAATACTCAAGACTCTCTGTCACCTCGCTTGGGTATCACTCCAGCTCAGGCGACCGCATCTCATTTTCCCGACCGCCGGCTCCTCTCCGGGACGGCGGCCTGTTCGCGGAGTGCGTCGACGGCGATCCGGGCGGCGGTGCCGATCACCGCGTCGGCGGCGGGCACGATTGCCGCGGTGCTGAGGGTACGGGTGAAGACGGCGACGGCGTACCGGCCGCCGTCGGGGTACTCGACGACGCCGACCTCGCCGCGCAGGGTCGGGAGCGACCCGGTCTTGCCGGCCACGTGTACGTCGTCGAAGGGAAAGCCGGAGGCGAGGCGGTGGGGCCAGACCTGCAACGCCATCAGCCGCCTGATAGCGGCTCCGTTTTCGGGGGTGCAGGCCGTGTCGCGCCAGATCGAGGCGAGGAGCCGGGTGAGTTCGCGGGGCGTGCTGCGGTTGGCCCATGCCGGGTCGAGCGCGCGGAGGCGGGCGATGACGTGCGGGTCGGCGAGGGCCTGTGCACCGCCCGCTCCCGCGTCCTCCTTGACGCTGGCCATCATCGCGCCGAAGGAGTGGGTGGCGACGGTCCGGGTGAGGCCGAGGTCCGCGGCCGTACGGTTCACGGCGGCGAGGCCGACGCGGTCCAGGAGCAGGTCGGCGGCGGCGTTGTCGCTGACGGCCATCATCAGGTACGCGAGGTCGCGCAGGGAGAGCCGGGCGACGTCCAGCATGGCCGCGAGGCCGGTCGGGCCCGCGGAGCGTCCGAGCGGCGGGCAGTCGATCTGCTCGGTGAGGTCGAGGTCGCCGGCGGCGGCCCGCTCGTGCAGGGTCACGAGCAACGGCAGCTTGTGGATGCTGGCGGTGCACACCACCTCGTCCCCGCATACGTCGAGTTCGGCGCCGGATTCGATGTCGAGGGCGTGCATCCGGCCGGTGACTCCGGCATCGGTGAAGGCGGCACGGAGAGCGGTGGGTGTGTCGGTCATAGCCAGTACTCCGCTGCGGGGCGCAGATACGTCGGACGGGTGGGGGTGTCGGGACGGGCGCCCGCCGTGGTGCGCAACGCGTGCGCGGCGGCGTCGGCGAAGGCGCGCACCGCGGGGTCACCGTGTCCTCGTGGCCATGCGGCGGAGTGCCGCCAGGCCAGCGGGGCGCCGGCGAGGGGGCGCCATACGAGGTCGGGTGGTGTGGTTTCGTCCGCGGTGTCGCGCGGGGTGAGGGCGACGGCCGCGGCGGAGAGCACGAGCCCGCGGACGAAGCTGGTGCCTCTGCCGTGCCGGACGGCGGGCGGTGTGTAGCCACCGCGCGCGCAGGTGGTCAGCAGGTCGTCGTAGAGCGCGGGGGATCCGGCGCGGGGGAAGAGCACCAGATCGTGTGCGCCGAGCGCCGCGAGGGGCACCTCGGTGTGCTGTGCGGCGGGTGCGTCGCGGGGCAGCAGGACGCCGAGGTCGCGGCGGAGGACCGGCCCCAGTTCCAGGCCGGTCACCTCGCAGGGGTGGTGGACGAGACCGACGTCGAGCTCTTGCGACGCGAACCGTTCGAGTTGCTCGGCGGTGGACAGTTCGTGCAGCTCCAGCTCCACCGTGGTGCAGTTGGCCCGGAACTCGTTCAGCAGGGCGGCGACCGTGGCGCCCGCGATGTCGGGCGGCAGCGCCGCCCGCAGGAGTCCGCTCTCGCCGTCGCGGATACGGAGGGCCGCGGCGCGCAGCGTGCCGGCGCGGGCGAGGACCTCGCGCGCTTCGGGCAGCAGGAGCGTGCCGGCCTTGGTGAGGACGACCTGGCGGCTGTTGCGGTCGAAGAGCCGTACCTCCAGCTCCCGCTCCAGGCGCTGGATGCGCTGGGACAGGGGCGGCTGGGCCATGTTCAGGCGGGCCGCCGCACGGCCGAAGTGTGACTCTTCTGCAACAGCGACAAAGCATTCCAGGTGTCGAATCAGGTCCACGACCAGCAATCATATCTGTTCTTGATGGATGAGTCAGCCATATCCGACTTGGACATGTGGTGAGGGATCTTGGTCTCCTCGCGGCATGACACACACATCTGTCCGGGGAAGAAACAGGCGCACCCCACTCAAGGCGGTCACCGCCGCGGCCGTGATCCTCGCCGTCGTCGCGGGTGGTGCGTACGCGGCGAAGCTCGGCCCTTTCGACCGCGGTTCCGACGCTCTCGACCCGGCTGCCGGCACACAGGCCCGTGCCTTTCTCGCCGACTGGTCGGCCGGGCGCTACGACGGCGCGGCAGCGCGTACCACCAACCCCACCAGGGCTCAGGATGTGCTGCGCAGTTTCACCTCGGGCCTGGACATCGACAAGCCTCGCCTGGCGGCGGGTGCCGCTGAGCGCGAGGACGACGGAACCGTACGGGTCCCGTACACCGCGAAGATGCCGGTGAAGGGGCTGGGCACCTGGACGTACACCTCCCGCGTCCCGCTGCGGGAGGAGAACGGGATCTGGAAGGTCGACTGGGCCCTGGAACTGGTGCACCCGCACCTGAGCGACAAGGCGAAGTTCCGTCTGGAGCGCGAGGACACCAGTCCGCCGGAGGTCGCCGACCGGAACGGGAAGTCCCTCGTCGGCAAGGAGTATCCGTCCCTGCAGCCGTTGCTCGCGCGGATGGCCGGTGCCGACGGGGCGCCGCGCGGCGCGATCAGGCTCGTCGACCGGGTGACCGGGGAGATCGGTGGCACGGAGGCCACGTTCGGACAGCGGGCGGACAAGGACGGCAAGGCCGGAGAGTCGGCGACGAAGACCACGCTGGACGCCGGCTGGCAGTCCGCCGCCGACCGGGCGCTCGACGCCGAGTCCGGTGGCCGGAACGCCTCGCTGGTCGCCCTGCGCATCGACAACGGTGAGATCCTGGCCATGGCCAACACCCCCGCCACGGGCTTCAATCGGGCTGCCTCGGGAACGTACGCGCCCGGCTCCACCTGGAAGATCGTCACGAGCACTGCGCTGCTGCTGAAGAACGCCGTCACTCCGGACACCGTGGTGGACTGTCCCAAGTACCTGACCGTGGGCAAGGAGTTCCACAACGTGGAGACGTCGGAGTTCCACGGTGCCACATTCCGTAAGGACTTCATGGAGTCGTGCAACACCGCGTTCATCAGCCTGCGCGGCAAGCTCGGCGACGGGGAGACGGGCGAGGTGGCGCGCACGTACTTCGGCGTCGGCCAGGAGTGGCACGTGGGCATCCCCTCGTACGACGGGTCGGTGCCCGTGCCGAAGGACGAGACGGAGAAGGCGGCGGCCATGATCGGACAGGGCCGCATCCAGGCGAACCCGCTGATCATGGCCTCGGTCACCGCGACCGCGGCGTCGGGCCGTTTCCACCAGCCGACGATCCTTCCCGGCACCGAGGACAAGACCTCCACCACCGCACTCCCGCAATCCGTGGTGGCGCAGTTGAAGTCGATGATGCGGGCCACGGTGACGGAGGGGACCGCGCGCGTCCTGGCCGACCTGCCCGGCGACATCGGGGCGAAGACCGGCACGGCGGAGGTCTCCGAGGACGAGCCCAACAACGGCTGGCTGGTGGCCCGTCGCGGCAATGTCGCCGTGGCCTGTGTGGTCGAGCAGGGCGTCACGGGCGGCGGCTCGGCCGGCCCGATCCTGCACCACCTGCTGTCCGCCGTCCCGGACGATCCGTCCTAGCAGCCTGCGGCCGGGGAGGGGAAGCCCCCGCTCCGCATCCTCCTGGCTCCAAAGACGCGAAGACCCTCCCCCACGCGATATTCGTTCCTATGATCGAATCCGGCTCCCGGTCACCGGGCGTCACACAGGAGGAGGGGACCATGTCGCAGGTATCCAGACGGTCGTTGCTGGGGTACACGGGGACGGCCGCGGCCGGCGCGGTGTTCGCGACCGGCGGTACGTCCGAGGCCGCGAGCCGGGACGAGGCGGAGGCCACAACGGCGTCCGCCACGACCCCCGTCGAGTTCATGGACGGATCCGAGTTCAGGGCCGACCACACCATGGCCGAGAGCGACCTGATGATGGAGATGAGCTTCAAGGTTCGCGTCGACAAGCCGAACGGCTACCCGTCCGCCCAGGACATCACTCCCCTGGAGGTGGCGCAGGCCCTGTCCGCGCTCGCCCAGTCCAAGGGCTGGCCGCCGCTCACCTTCTACGGCACGCCACCGCCGGCGCCGCTGAACTGAGACCGGGGGCGCCGGGCCGGGCCGGCCCGGCCGGTGCCCCGCGCGGATCCGGCCGGACGGGCTCAGGACACGTGCACCGGCCGGATCCGCCGGGCGGCCCTCAGCGGGCGACCCTCTCGTCCTCGCCCGCGACCTTCGCGGTGCTCAGGGCGATGCGGTTCCAGGTGTTGATGGCGAAGACCAGGGCGAGTACCCGCCCCAGCTCCTGCTCGTCGAAGTGGCGGGTGGCCTCCGCGTAGACGTCGTCGGGGACTCCGTCGCGGGACACCAGGGTGACGGCCTCCGTCAGGGCCAGCGCCGCCTGCTCCTTCTCCGTGAAGAAGTTACGGGCTTCGCGCCACACCCCGATCATGTGCAGCCGTGCCTCGTCCTCGCCTGCCTTGCGTGCGTCGGAGGTGTGCATGTGGAGGCAGTAGGCGCAGCCGTTGAGGAGTGAGGCCCGGATCTGGATCAGTTCGACCAGGGCCGGGGCGAGACCCTCGCGGGCCGCGGCGTCGAACCCGATGAGTGCCTTGAACGCCTTGGGGGCGGCCTTGGCGAAGTTGAAGCGCGGGGCCTGGTCGTGGGCGGTGCGGGACGTGTGCGTGGTCTGCGTCATGACCATGAATCTACGGCCGTGAAAGACCTCCGATAAGGTGCACTTCCATGCCAGATTCTTGGGTCAATTCGGCTCAGCTCACAGGCAGTGACCTGCACCTGGACCTGTCGGGGCCGGGCAGCCGCCGCGCCGTTCTCATTCGCGCGCTGCGGGACGCCGTGCGCGAGGGCCGGCTCGCGCCGGGCACCCGGCTGCCGCCCTACCGTTCGCTCGCCGCCGATCTGGGCCTCGCCCGTAACACCGTCGCCGACGCCTACGCGGAGCTGGTGGCCGAAGGCTGGCTGGCCGCACGCCAGGGGTCCGGCACACGGGTGGCCGAGCGGGCCGGGCCGCCCCGCGCCGTCCGCAGGTCCGCCTCGGTTCCGATACGGCCTGCGGCACCCACGTACGATCTGCGCCAGGGCACTCCGGAGACCGCCTCCTTCCCGCGCACGGCCTGGCTCGCGTCCGCCCGGCGTGCGCTGAACACCGCACCCGATGCCGCCTTCGGGCCCGGCGATCCGCGCGGGCGCATCGAGTTGCGGCGTGCTCTGAGCGATTACCTGACGCGCGCTCGCGGGGTGCGTGTGACGCCCGAGCGGATCGTGGTGTGCTCGGGCTTCGCGCACGCGCTGCGCCTGCTGTTCGGGGGCACCCAGGGCGCCGGCGCGGGCCCGCTGCGCGGCCCGGTCGGTGTGGAGGCGTACGGCCTTCCCTTCCACAGAGGGATCATCGAGGGCTCCGGTGCGCGGACCGTAGCGCTCGGCCTGGACGAAGGGGGCGCCCGTATCGAGCAGTTGGCCGATGAGCCGCTGGTACGCGCCGTCCTGCTCACGCCCGCGCACCAGTTCCCCACCGGCGGGCCGCTGGCGGCCGCGCGGCGGGCCGCGGTCGTCGACTGGGCCCGGACGCGTGGCGCTCTGATCCTCGAGGACGATTACGACGGGGAGTTCCGCTACGACCGCGTGCCCGTCGGTGCGCTGCAGGGACTCGATCCCGAGCGGGTCGTCCACCTCGGCTCGGTCAGCAAGAGCCTGTCCCCCGCCGTACGCATCGGCTGGATGGTACTGCCCGCACACCTCGTCGACGGGGTCCTGGCGGCCAAGGGCGAACGGGAGGCGTGGGTGAGCGTCCCCGACCAGCTCACCCTCGCCGACTTCATCGAATCCGGGCGCTACGACCGTCACGTACGCCGCATGCGGCAGCGCTACCGGCACCGACGCGACCGGCTCGTCAGCGCCCTCGCCGAGCGGGCCCCGCACGTCACCGCCACCGGCATCGCCGCGGGCCTGCACGCGGTGCTCCGGCTCCCTCCCGGCACGGAGGCGTCCGTGGTGAAGGCCGCGACCTGGCAAGGGCTGGCGCTGGACGGCCTGTCCGCGTTCCGGCACCCCGCGGCGGTCGTGCCGGCCGGCGACGGCGTGGTGATCGGGTACTCGACACCGCCGGAACACGCCTACGGAGCCGCGATCGACGCGCTGATCGGCTGCCTGCCCCCGTTCGACGCGGTGCCGGAGGGACCTTCCCCCTGACGGGCGGCCCACCGAGCACACCTGAGCCCGCGAGCCCGGCGTGATCCAAACGACAGACCCTAGGCTGTCGCAGGGATCGATCAAGGAGCAGAGCAGTGCGAATAGAGCGTCACCAGGTGGGCCCGACAGCCGTGTCGGCAGCGCGCGAGGACTTCACCCATCGCATCGGAAGCCGGGTCCGGTCCATGTCGAGGGCCGACCGGATGACCACGTGCGAATGGGGCTTGATCGCCGACGAGTTCCTCGACTACCTCGGCGCCCTCTCCGTCGAGACCCCGGGCCTCGGCACACCGGAGGCCGAGGCGGCCCTCAAGGACGCCTCGGAGGCCGCGGCCGGCGCCGTCGCGTACGCCGCCTACCACCCGCACTGCAGCTTCCACGTGTTCCTGGATTACGTGAATTTCGGCATGAGCTACGACCCGGGCGAGGACGCGCCCGCGGAGAGCGTCACGACCGGGGAGTGGATCGACGCACTCTGCCTGGTCGTCCTCAGGGGCACGGCCGGCCGGCACGGCGAGGCCTTCCACTTCGCTCGGCAGAAATTCGCCGCTGAGGCACAGGGCACGCCTGCCGGCGAACTCGCCACCGGGTTCATGGCCGTGGTCCTGGACGACACCGGCGACGACGAGGAGTACCCGCCGAGCGCTCAGGCCAGGCTCGCCGCCGTCGACGCGGCCCTGGACCGCGTCCGCACCCATGGGGCGGAGACCGGCTGCCCGCTCCTGGAGCGGCCGGACAGCACGGCGCTCCAGGCGTTGCGCGCCCTGGTCGTCGAGGACCGGGACTCCTTCGACGCAACGCTCGCCGGTCTTCTGACCGAGTACGCCGCACGGCAGACCCCCGCGGCTTCCCCGAGTTCGCTGCTCCCGCTGGTCCCCCTCGCTCTCGCCGCGCTCGCGTACCGGACACTGGGCTGGGCGCCTGCCGTCAGCACCGACTACCTCCCGCATGCGCTGGTCACCGGCTTCGAGACCCGGGGCCCGCGCGTCGGAGGGCTCGGCCGGGACAGGCGCCCGGACGCGGTCGCCGCGCTTGCCGCGGGTCCGCTGGTGGTGGAGCGGCCCGCCTGTGAGCGCGAGGGCCTGGCGCGCATCGAGGCCACGTACGAGAAACACCTCCGGGAGGTGTTCGACCCGGCCGACGAGGCGGCCCTTGCCGTCTGGCGTCTCGGCAAAGCCATGAGCGAACAGGAGCGCCTGTTCAAGTGGCGGGCGGGCAACCCCGGCACCGACCCCCACCTCCAGCTCACGACCCTGCGTCTGGCCTCCCAGTTGGGGGCGGCGCTGTTCCGCATCGCCCTGGCGGAGCCGGGCACCGAGGCCGAGGTGACCATCGACGGGCGCACGCTGCGCTATCCGGCCGAGCGGGGCGAGAAGGCGGGTCCGGCCCCCTGGCAGACGGCTGTCGCCCTCGCCCTGATCACCGGCGCGCGCGAGGACCTTGCCCCGCTGGTCCTCACCGGCCCCGCCTTCGCCCACTCGGACGGCTCCGCGTTCGCCGCGTACCGCAGGGCCCTCCACGCCTACCTGAAGGGCGCCGACCCCGAAACCGCCGCAGGGCCGGCGCTGCGGGAGGCCGAGAAGGCCAAGGACTGGGGCTTCACGATGCCGCCCGCCGTGCTGCTGTCGCAGCTCGTCGAGGGTGACGAGGAGAGCTTCAACCTCGCCCTGGCCGACGCACTCGAAGCCCACCGCGCGTTCTACCAGGTCGCCGACCGCGCCGAGGACCCCGAGGCTTCCGCCAACCTCGACATCCTCGCCCTGGCCTGTCACGCGCGCCGCCGGGGCTGGGCTGTCCGCGTGGAGAGCCCCTACCTCCCGCTGGACGTCCTGCTGGCCGCTGAACCGTTCTAGAAGGTGTCCGGCGGATCACGGTGCCCGACTGGGGTGCGCACGCGTCACGGAGGCGAGCGCGGCCCGCCGGACGTGGAAAAGGCTTCGACCGGTCGCACGCCGGTCGGGCACCCTCCTGATCATGACCACACCGCCCTTCGTCCCCGGCCTGGAACTCTCGCGTCGCTTCTACCTCCAGGCCGTGCGGCCGCTGCTGGAGGAGGCCGTCCCCGGGATGGCGCACTCCGCCGCCCGGCTCGGCAGCGGCTCGGAGGTCCTGGGATTCGACACCGCCCGTAGCGCCGACCACGAGTGGGGGCCCCGGCTGCAGATCTTCCTGGAACCGCAGGACGTCGCCCGTCACGGCGCGGCCGTCACGGCGCTGCTCTCCGAACGCCTCCCGAAGACGTTCTGCGGCTACCCGACCCACTTCACCGACAACGGCGAGGCGGGCATCGGGGTCATGCGGCTGACCGACGGACCCGTGCGGCATCGGGTCGAGATCACCGACCCGAGCACCTGGTTCACCGCCCGGCTGGGCTTCGACCCCGGTGCGGGCATCACCTCGGCGGACTGGCTGGCCACCCCCAGCCAGCGCCTCGCCGAGGTCACGGCCGGTGCGGTCTTCCACGACGGACTCGGCCGCCTCGGGCCGGCCCGGACCGCCCTCGACTGGTACCCCCGGGACCTGTGGCGCCACGTCCTGGCCTGCCAGTGGCAACGCATCTCGCAGGAGGAAGCCTTCGTGGGGCGCTGCGGCGAGGTGGGCGACGAACTCGGTTCCGCCGTCGTCGCCGCCCGCCTGGTGCGCGATCTGATGCGGCTCTGTCTGCTGATGGACCGCCGCTACCCGCCCTACGGCAAATGGCTCGGCAGCGCCTTCGCCCGTACGCCGCAGGCTTCCGCGCTCACCCCGTCTCTCACCGCCGCCCTCGCCGCCACCGACTGGCACACCCGCGAACACCACCTCGCCCGCGCCTACGAGACCGTCGCGGAGGCGCACAACCGGCTCGGCCTCTCCGCCCCCGTCGACCCCACGACACGGCCCTACCACCAAAGGCCGTTCCAGGTTCTGCACGCCGAACGCTTCGCCGAGGCACTGACCAGCGGCATCACCGACCCGGCCGTCCGCGCCCTGCCGATGACCGGCGCCGTCGATCAGTTCATCGACAACACCGACGCCCTCAGCCGCCCGGACCTGACACGCGCGGCGTCCAGGGCTGCCGGTGAGAACCCGGCTTCCTGAGACTCGGCCGTCCTCCCCCGCTCCGCCCTCATTCCTGACGGACGCCGACGTGCGGGTGGGCCACGACGACGAATCGTCGTGGCCCACCCGCACGCCACGCAAAGTCAGCTCGGCCGGCGAATGTCACCACCGGTACCAACGGCCCCGCTTTCCATTTGCCGTCGGCCGGACAACGAATCCGAGCAGCCAGACCGCCAGCACAATGACCGCTATCCACCACAGCGCCTTCAGTGCGAAACCGGCACCGAAGAGAAGCAGAGCCAGCAGAAGAACGAGAATGATGGGGACCATGATTATCAACCTCCGCTCCACCCTGTGCCCCGAAAGGGCTGCCCCACTCCCCTGACTTTATGGAAATCTCATAACAGGCTCAGCCAGGGGTGCGCCGGGGCCATACCCGCCCCCTCCCGGCAGCTGCGGCACCGTGGGTGAAAGCCTCTCCGCATGGACACGTTCGCGCACCGGCTGGACGCCGGGTGGAAGTGGTGGGATGCCGCCATCGAAGAGGCACAGGAAGGGCGGTGGATCCGTGACGCCGTGGAGCGGCAGGTGATCGTGGACATCAGCGCCGCCACCAACCCTCTTCATGGTGGGCGGGCGGCCCCGTTCACGGAGGACTCGTGGCACGTGCGCCTGGGGAGGATCGAGAACTGGGCCGGAGTCCTGCGGCTCGCGGCCAGGGCAGGCGGCTGGGTCCTCCAACCGGTTGTCGGACGGAACCCGCCGCCCCATTCCGGCATGGCCGAATTGCTGTCCGGAATCTACGCGATAGCCGAGCAGGGAGAGATCTGGATGGGTCGTCTCCTGAAAGGCGAACTGCCGCCGGAGAACCAGATCGCGAAAGCCGAGGCCTTCTTCACCGGACCCGGATCGATCGAGGACCTGGAACTCTTCTTCTACGACTGAGCGCCGGGTTTCACTCCCGTACACCGGCCCAGAAGGCGCAGTGGTGCGCGTCATACGCGTCGACGGCGTGGATCGCCCCGGGCCCGGGAGCCAGCGACAGTACGGGGCCCGTGGTGCGCAGGGCCGGCCAGTGGGGAGCGCCGGGTGTGTCCGGGTTCCCGGAATGGGCGAAGGAGGCCCAGTAGTCGATCATGCGGTCGGACAAGGTGCTCTGTGCTTCGGACAGGGGCTGTTCGGTGGGCACGGAGGAGAAGAGGTAGGGCAGTTCGAAGCCGTGCGCCGCCCCGTAGGGGAGGTCGGGGTGCGCGGGGAGGCCGCTCAGGACGGGAGCGTCCGGGTCGTTGAACTCATAGCCGTAGAGCGGCATCCGAGGCGCCTTCGCGCTGATGTCGCGGGCCGCCCGGAGTGTGGTGCAGGCCAGGGAGCGGTCGGTCAGCGCGGCGGACCAGGCCAGCGCCGGGCTCGGGTAGCGAGCCGCCGGGTAGTGCGAGGCCACGGCGGCGCCGGCCGGGCCGAAGGTGTCGTCGAGGCGGGCCCGGTAGTCCTTGTCGGTCCGAAGGGGGTACGCGGCGAGTGACTGGCCGACGAACATCCGCATCTCGTCGTGGTTGGTGCCCTGGAGCAGTGGCACACGGTGGAAGCGGCCGGCGGCGAGAGCCTCGTCCGGTGCCGTGGGCAGCAGCCGGTTGCCGACGGCGGGGCGGTTGAAGGACTGCATCAAGAGTGCGGTGGCGAGGCGTTCCGTGCTCTGCTCGCGCAGGCAGGCGAGTACCCGGGCGTCATCGTTCGCCGTGCAGCCGAGTTGTCGCGCGGCCTGGACTCCACCGTCCTGGACGTCGTGTTCGGTGGCGAAGGGCTCGTACGCCGGCGTTCCGGGGCCGAGGGCGCCCGGCGGGAACGACATGTGGCAGGAACCGCTCTGCAGCACCGCCCGCCGGAAGAGACCGGCCGCGCCCGGGGAGGTGAGGTGCGCGCAGACGCTCAGGGCCCCGGCGGACTCCCCGAACAAGGTGACCGCACCGGGATCGCCGCCGAAGCGCGCCGCGTTCGCCCGTACCCAGCGCAACGCGGCCTGCTGGTCGGCGAGGCCGAACGGCACAGCGGAGCCCAGAGCCGGGTGACCGAAGTAACCGAAGACGCCGAGGCGGTAGTTGACCGTGACGACGAGGGCGTCACCGCGTACGGCCAGCCGCTCGGCCCCGAAGTCACCGCCGGACCCGCCGAGGAACGCCCCACCGTGCAACCACACCAGTACCGGGCGCCGTTCACCGGCGGCCGGGCGTGCCGACGGGACGGTGACGTTGAGGTAGAGGCAGTCCTCGGAACCGTTCACCCCGTCCGTGCCGGGCATCGGCATCTGTACGCAGCGCGGGGCGGGGGCCGTGGCGTCCCGCACTCCCGGCCAGGACGGCGCCGGAGCCGGCTCCTGCCAGCGCAGGCGGCCGACGGGCGGCGCGGCGTAGGGGATGCCGTCGAAGGTGAGGTACGAGCCGTGGGCGGCGCCCCGGACCAGGCCGTGGTCGGTCCGTACGACGGTTCCCGTGCGGGCTTCGCCGACGCGGGGCGGCAGGGCGGCCGCGGTCGTGACGGACACGGCCGTGACGGCGAGCAGGACGGCCAGGCGCAGCAGGCGAAGTCCGTGCGTGCGCGGGCCGGCCGGTCCGCGCGGACGTGGTGGTGGGATCGAGGACATGCGTGCTCCTGTGTCTCGACGGTCCGGGCCTGAGGCGGCCGGTGCTCAGTACGCTAGGAGCTCCCGCGCGCTGGAGGTTCAAGGGTCTGTGACGCACCGCACATGGAGCATCGGTGAACTCGCCGCCGCGACGGGCATCACGGTGAAGACCCTGCGCTACTACTCGGACAGCGGTCTGCTGCCGGTGGCGGAGCGCAGCAGCGGGGGCCACCGGCGCTACGGCCCGGAGGCGTGGGAGCGGATCGCGCTGATCAGGCGTTTGCGGGCGCTGGAAACGCCGATCGCGTCCATCGCGCGCGTCGCCAGTGGAGAGCAGGCCCTCGGTGATCTGGTGGCGGCGGAACTCACCTCAGTACAGGAGCAGTTGACGCAGCTGCAATGGCGGGAGGCGACCCTTGGCGCCCTGGACGACTGCGCGGACGGCGAGCGGCTGAGACGCCTGGAGATCCTCGCCCGGGTGCAGCGGCTTCCGCAGGCGCGGCGAAGTCTCACCGATCACTGGTACCGCGAGCTGCCCGCGGAGATGCCGAAGCGGCGGCTCGACCTCATGGTCGCCATGCTGTCGCCCGAGCCGTGGCGCGATCCCTCGCCCGCGGCGGCCCTGGCCTACGCCGAGATCCATGTCCTGGTGTCCACGCCCGGCTTCACGCGCTGGACGGGGGATCACGCCCAGGAGATGCGTGACGCACCCGCTTTCTACGGCGAGATCGACGAGGCGGCCGCCCTGACGGCCGCTGCGGTGCGGGAAGGGCTGCGACCGGGCCCGGGGGCGGCGGTCAACGCGTTCGTCTCCGCCCACGCGCGGGCTCGGAGGGAGTCGGACACCCCGGCCTTCCGTCGCTTCCTGCACACACTGGTCTCCAGGTCGTCGGGGTTCGACCCCCGTCTGCGCCGGTACTGGGGGTTGCTGGACACCGTCACCGGAGGGCGCTCCCTGAACATGACGGCGGCCCACGCCTGGCTGACCGAAGGGCTGAGCCTTTCGATCGCCGCCGCCGAGGACCCCGCGCACGGTTCCGCGGAATGGCCTCCACCCGCGCGGAAGGCCCACCGGGGACCAGTGGCATAACGGCTCCGTCGCCGTCCTGGGGTCGCGCCGGCCGGTTACTCCTGCGCCCGGCGCATGAGTGACAGGAGGGTCCGGGCCGGAGACGAGTCCGGGTCGAAGAACTGGGTGGACAGGGCGGGCGGCACGGCCGTTCCCCGCATGCGGACCTCGTGGCATGTGAAGCAGAACGCCGCCTCGAACAGGGCCTCGCCGAGGTGTTCGTCGTAGGCCCGGACGCTCCAGCCGGGCGCGAACCCGCAGCGGTGCTGCTCGCTGCCGGGCAGGCTCGCCATCAGCGACAGCGCGGTGCTGACGTCGTTTCCGGACCAGTGGGCCACCACCGTGCCGGGGTAGGGGTCGTCCCGCCCGGCGGGAAGGCCGGAGAGCCGGACGACCTCGATCAGCGCGGCGTGCTCTACGGCCTCGGCGGGGAGTTGCATGTGCGTAGTCTGCCCGGCCCGGAATTGACTGCGCTCCCCCTGTCGGTGAGTGGGGTCAGGATGCGCGGCGGATGATTGCGCGCGCCGCGCGGACGAGGGACGCGTTGTCGGCGGCGGGTTCGCCGTCGGGGAGGTGGAGTGCGTCTTCCAGACCGATCCGTGTGTCCAGGTGGCGGGCTGCCGCGAGGCGCAGGGACGGGCCAGGCGCCCGCGTCCTCGCCGTGAAGGAGGATCGGTGCGGCGGCCGGCCGGAGCCGCTCCAACAGTTCGGACGCCGCGTGGAGCGCGTCCTGCGTGGTGGTCTCGGTGATCTCGGCCAGGACGCGCAGGACCCGGCGGGATCCGGGCCATCCAAGAAACCGTTCGGCCGCGTCGGTGCCGGAATAGACGCCGGCTTCGACGCCGATCCCCCGGTCCAGCAGAGCCTGGGCCACCTCGGCGGCGCCGTCCTCGTGCCAGTTCACCGAGGCATGGTCGGGGAGCACGCTCCAGGACCGGACCTGTGCGACACGTACGTACGGATCCGGAACAGCCCACGCACCTGTGGTGACCCCCACTGCGGTGCCCGGCACCGCGGCCCGCACCGCGTTCACCGCAGCGGCGACAACGGTCGCTTCCAGCGTGTCCCGCGCGTCGCTGTCCTTGGGGTGCAGATGGATGTCCACCGCACCAGCGGCAACAGCCTCGCGGGCAGCCGCCGCCAACTCGGCTGCGGTCACCGGAAGATGGGAACACGCGGCGCGGCTGCGGGCGCCGTTGAGGCAGACCTGGAGCATGCCGCCATGATCGCAGACGACGGGTCAACGTCCCGGCAGGCCGCGTTCCTCGGGTCTTAGGCGTGCGCCTTGTGCGGGGCGGCGTGGTGTGCGGGACGGTACGTGGTGTCGGCCGCGAGGCGCCGCAGGGACACGGCGGCCGTGACGAGGAGGCCGGTGAAGACCGCCAGGAGAAGGGCGGAGACCCACATCTGACGGCTTCCGGGGGCCTGCCAGCCGGTCCAGACGACGGACGCCGCCCACAGCAGCGCGCCGACGGCGTAGAAGGAGCGGGCGCGGTGGAGCTGCCGCAGGGCCCGCAGGAACTGGATGCGCTCGGTCTTCTTCGGTGCCATGCGCACCCGTGTACCCCGATGTGACGCGCTCATCGGACATCGGACCAACCGGGTGACCGGGAGCCCGTCGCCATGGTGTCCACGTTGTGCGTACGCACGCGATGCCCGTGTACGCGTACGACAGGGCAAACCGACGCACGTCGCACCGATGAGTTCCGGGGGCGGGGCAGGTCTGTACAGGCATGAAGACCTACACACTCGAAACTCCCGGCGCGGACCTCGTTTACGACGTGCGCGGCCCCTTGCCGGCCACGGACGGACGCCCTCCGCTGTTCATGATCGGTTCGCCCATGGACGCCTCCGGCTTCGCCACGCTCGCCGCGCGCTTCCCCGAGCGGACGGTCGTCACGTACGACCCCCGTGGTCTCGGCCGCAGCATCCGCAAGGACGGCCGGGTGGACCACACTCCGCAGATCCAGGCCGATGACGTGCACGCCGTGGTCGAGGCCCTCGGGGCCGGGCCGGTCGAGATGTTCGCCAGCAGCGGCGGAGCGGTCACCGCGCTCGCGGTCGTGGCGGTGTATCCGCAGGACGTGACCACCCTGGTGGCGCACGAGCCTCCGCTGATCACCCTCGTCCCGGACGCTGCGGCGGCGGTACGGGCGCGGGCGGCCCTGCGGGACACGTACGAGAAGCAGGGGTGGGGCGCCGGGATGGCGGCGTTCATCGCGATGACCTCGTGGGAGGGCGAGTTCACCGACGCGTACTTCGCCCAGCCGGCGGCCGACCCCACCGCGTTCGGGATGCCCACCGAGGACGACGGCTCACGGGACGATCCGCTGCTGTCCGACCGGTCGTGGGCGGTCAGCGACTTCCGGCCGGACGTGGACGCGCTCGCGGCCGCGCCGACCCGGGTGGTGATCGCCGTGGGTGAGGAGTCCCGCGACGTGCAGACGGGCCGCACCGCGGTGGCGACCGCCGGACTGCTCGGACAGCCGGTCACCGTGTTCCCGAGCCACCACGGCGGTTTCTGCGGAGGGGAGTTCGGCCACCCGGGGAAGCCTGACGAGTTCGCGCGGCGTCTGCGCGAGGTCCTTGAGGGCGCCTCGTAACCCGATCCGCAGGTCCTGTGCGGCCCGTGTCCGAACCGACGGATCGCACCGGCCGCACAGGATCGAACCCCCGCCGGCCAAGTCATTTGGCCCGGCTGCCCCTTGACGCCCACTCTGGTCCAGTCCAATCTTGGCACCCGTCGCACTGTTGTGTCCCTGTCAAGACGGTGACCCTTGCGGTTGCCGGTCCGGAGGTGCCGTCATGTTCCAAGTCCTCTCCCCCGCCGGCCGGCCCGCGCGTCCGGCGCAGCGCGCCGCTGTCGCCGTCGCGCTCGTCGGCGCCGGTCTGCTCGGCATGCCCGGAGCCGCGTCGGCGGACGTCACGCCCGGGGTCTCCGCCGGGACCACGGTGCGAGTGACGAACGGCAAGGAGCTCAAGGCCGCGCTGGCCGCCGCCGTGCCGGGCCGGACGATCGAGCTGGCGGACGGCTCCTACTCGGGGAACTTCAAGATCACAACCGGCGGCACGGCGAGCGCGCCGATCACCCTGACCGGCTCACGTGCCGCGGTGCTGACCACCCCGTCGGGAGGCGGCAACGGCATCCAGCTCACGAGTGCCCCGTACTGGGTGATCAAGGGCATCACCGTGACCGGCGGCCAGAAGGGCATCATGATCGACTCGTCCGACCATGTCGTCGCGGACTCGGTGGAGATCCACCACACGACCATGGAAGGCATCCACTTCCGGACGTCGAGCAGTTACGGGGTGGTCAGGAACTCCTCCATCCACGACACGGGCACGTCCGGCAACGGCATGGGCGAGGGCGTCTACGTAGGGACGGCGAACACCCTCACGGACGCCAGCGACCACGTCCAGATCCTCGACAACCACATCGGCCCTCGCGTCGGCGGCGAGAACATCGACATCAAGGAAGGCACCACCGGGGGCCTGATCTCCGGGAACGTTTTCGACGGCGACGGCCTCACCGGGGCCAACTACGACGACTCCTGGGTCGACATCAAGGGCAACGGGTACACCGTCGAGAACAACCGGGGCACCGGCACGACCAATGACGGCTTCCAGACGCACACGCAGAACCCGGGCTGGGGCTGCGGCGCGGTGTTCCGCGGCAACACCGCGGACCTGACCGGCGCCACCGGCCCCACCCGGTTCGCCATCGACGTCACCCACTACGACCCGTCGGACTGCCCGGTCACGGTTACCTCGGACAACCGGGTGACTGGAGGCGCGGGGCTGGTGAACCCGGGCATCCCCGTCAGCTGACCGAACGGACCTCCTCACTCAGCCGGGACGGCGAGACGCGCCAGGGAGCGCCGTGGCCGGGCAGCACCCAGGAGGCCGAAAGCCCGGCGATCCGGTCCAGCGACGCGAGGGCCTGCTCGGGGTCGTCGGTGAAGGGCGCAGGCTGGGGACCCGTGCGACCGGTCAGGACATGCCGTGTCGTCAGGGCGTCCCCCACGAAGACCGCGTCGGCCACCGGGACGTGCACGGCCACGCTTCCCGGGGAGTGCCCCGGCATGCCCACGATCACCGGGCTGCCGGGCAGATCCAGCACATCGCCGTCCGCGATCTCGGTGACCTCACCGACATAGCGGGGGCGCAGCCCGTTCTTGCGGAGCGCGTAGCCGAGGAAGCCGAGCGACGGCCCGGGGCGCATGGGTCCGGCGGCGACCTTGGGCTTTTTCCCCGTACGGGCCCGGAGCGCGTCGGCGGCGTGGACGAACACCGGGACGCCGTGGGTGGTCCGCAGGCGTTCGGCGAAACCGATGTGGTCGGAGTCGCCGTGCGTCAGCACGACCCCGCGGATGTCGTCGGGAGACTTTCCGAGGGAGCCGAGCACACGCCGGAGATCCCGCCAGTGGCCGGGCAGTCCGGCGTCGATGAGCGTGATGCCCTCGTCGGTGTCGATGAGGTAGCACGACACGATGTCGTTGCCCAGGCGGTGCAGATGGGGTGCGAGCTTCATGCGGCCTTCTTCCTGAGGTACTTGCGGGGTCAGCTCACCAGGGCGTGCAGGGCCGTGATGACGGAGCGACCGGTGGGGTCGGTGAAGTCGCGGACCATGTCCGTGGCGAGGCTCGCCACCGAGGTCACGATGCCGCCCGCCGCCTCGATTTGCCGGAACGCCGCCTGCTCCGTACGTTCCGACATCCCGCCGCACGCGTCGACCGGCACGATCACCTCGTATCCGTCGGCCAGGGCGTCGAGCGCGGTGTGCAGGACCACGATCTCCGAGGTCACTCCGCAGAGGACCAGAGTCCTGCGGCCGCACGCGCTCACCGCTTCCCGCCAGGGCCGGTCGTCCCAGCAGGACGGTCCGCTGCGCACGTACGGGGATGCCGCGGGGAGTTCGGCGATGACGGCGGGGCCGCCGGGTCTGGGCGCGGCCGACACGCTGAACGGGATGTCGAGCGCTCGGGCGACGGTGCCGAGCGCCCCGGCCGAGCACCGAAGGGCCGTGGGGCTGTTCGTGCGGCTCAGGGCCACGATGCTGTCCTGCAGGTCGGCGAAGACCACATGCACGGTCTCGGGATCTGTCATCGTTCCACCCTCGAATCATTCACAGTCTGAATGGTTTGAGGAAGGTAGCATGCTGTCCGTGAACGACGTCAAGTGGTCCGAGACCCTCAGCTTCCGCCTGGGCGCCCTGGGCGCGATGGTCGCCGATCAGTACGCGCAGGCCCTCGCCGAGCTCGGCCTGAAGCCCAAGCACGTCGGGGTACTGGGCGTCCTCGATGCGGGGCTGGCCGCCTCACAGCTGGAGATCGCCAGGCTGATGCGGGTGGCACCCAGCCTCGTCGTCTCGCTGGCCGATCACCTGGAGTCCAAGGGCGCCATCAAGCGGCTGCGTGACCCGGCGGACCGTCGCCGCCAGATCCTGAGCCTCACCGAGGAGGGCCGCGAACTCCTCGGGCAGTGCACGGCGAAGTCGCTCGCGCTCGACGCGCGGCTCGACGCCGGCCTCACCGCCCCTCAGCAGACCGCGCTCCGCGAAGCGCTCGGCCGCCTAGCAGTGTCCTACGGGCTTCCGGGGAGCGCGTAACGGTCCCCCGGGTTCCGCCGAAGGTCGCCGGCGCACCCTGTTACGCCTTCCGCGCTCCCGGCAGACGGGAGATGCGGGCGCCGCCCCGGCCGGGGTGGCGCCCGCCGGGGTTCAGCCGACGCGCAGCGTCAGGGCCGCCGTGTGCAGCGTTCCCCCGGTCCGGAACTGCAGGAACAGCCGCCAGTTGCCCGCCGTGGGCAGCTCGGCATGGAAGGACAGGTCCGGGCCACCGTGGTCCCCGTTGACCTTCGTGGTGGGGTGCAGGTGGGCGAACGCGGTGTCGCCCTCGTGGAAGGCGGTCAGGTGGGCGTAGGTGTCCAGGTAGGGCTGCAGATCGGTGACCGGCTTGCCGTCCTTGGCGACGGAGACGGTCAGCGGGTGCGCCATGCCGGCCATCGGCTCGCCCTTGACGGTCACGGTGTATCCGTCGACCTGAGTGCTGCCGGCCGCTGCGGGCAGCGGCGTCCGGGTGGCCCCGCCCGGCACGGTGACCGTGCGGCCGAGCACGAAGTCCTTGCCCTTGCCGGCCCCGCTGTCAGGGGTGAAGGAGGCGAACATGCGCCAGGACCCGGGGGTCAGGGAGGCGAGACCGGCGCTCCAGGTGCCGTCGGCCGCCATGGTCGGGTGGAGGTGCTGGAAGCCGGTCAGGTCCGAGCGGATGGCGTAGAAGTGCATCCGCTTGGTCTGGTCGACGGCGAACCGGGTGACCGGCTTGCCGTCCGGGCCGGCCACGGCGAACCGGTACGCGGCCTGCTTGCCCGCCGCGAGGGACCGGTCGGAGGAGGTGAGGCGGTAGCCGTCCTGGTTGCCGGACAGGCCGTTGCCGCCGGCCGCGTGGTCCATACCGGGCATGTCGTCCGTGGAGGCTGTCGCCCTCGGCGAGGAGGCCGCGGAGGACGTGCCGCCGTGGTCCATGCCGGGCATGGACGAGGAGTCGCCGGACGACCCGCAGGCGGCCAGCGTCAGCGCGAGGGTGGCAGCGGTTCCGGCTGCGGCCAGGGCGCGGCGGCGCAGGGTGAAACGGGAGGAGAAGTTCATGGGATCGCGATGTCTTTCAGGGCGGGCGCACCACATCAATGGCGCGCGGGAAGGGCAGGACATGGTGCCGGTCCCGGCCGGTGGCCGGGGACCGGCGGCGCCTGTCACGTCCGCGCGATACACACCCGCGTCACGAGATCCCGCCCGCCCGCCGGCGGACCGCGTCGCCGCGTCCCGTTGACGGCCGCCCGCCAGGCCGCCGACGCCCATCCGGCCGACAGCGCGGCGGCGAAGGCGAGAAGGGCCGGGGCCGGCAGCGGGTTGCGCTCCGGGGCCGGCGTGGACACGCACAGCGCGCCACGCATTCCCGCACCGTCCCCGGCCCGGAAGACCGGTGCACCGTGCACGGTGTCCTGCATCTGCGCCGGGGCCATCGCCGAGGCAGTGTGACCCTGCTGCGCCGAAGCGGCCATGGAGGGCATCGCGCCGTGGCAGCCCTCGGCGGCGGTGGCGGGAGCGCCATGCATCAGGAAGAGGCCGAGCAACAGCACGCACACGGCAGCCAGCCGGGTGCTGCCCGGCCTGCCCGCCGCTCCGCCACTCATGCCCGAATCCTCGCTTCCGCCTCGCGCCCGCCCGAACAGAATACCCCTGAGGGGTATCGTACAGCCTGAGCGCCTGCCCGTCGGCCAGTGCATTGAGCCCCCCTGCCCCCTGAATACCGCGACAGGGCCTCGCGCCGCTTCCGGCGGAGGACGGACGAGCCGCCGTCCGCACGGAGGCATCCCGCCACTTCGCCGGTCAACTCGGCCAAAAGCATGCACAGTTCGAGTTCCGTACGTGACGATGCAGAGCGGTCGGGTCGAGTGCGACGCGACCGCTTGGGCTACGGCTTCCCCGTGACGGGGAGACAGGTGGGCACGGGGCATGCGGTGGGGTGGGGCGGAAGCGGTGCGTCCGGGCCAGCGGGTCGGACGGTTCACCGTGCTGGCCGAGCTGGCGAGCGGTGGCATGGGGCGGGTGTACCTGGCGCGGTCACCGGCGGGGCGTACGGTCGCGCTGAAGACGCTGATCACGAACAACGCGGACGACCGGCGCCGGTTCGCCCGAGAGGTCGCGTGCGCGCAGCGGTTGCACGGTATCTACACGGCGAGTGTCGTCGATGCCGATCCCACGGCGGAGGTGCCGTGGATGGCGCAGGAGTACGTGCCGGCGCCTTCGTTGAAGGAGCTGGTGGAGGACTGCGGCACGCTGGGAGCGGACGCGCTGCATTGGGTGGGCGCGGGTATGGCGGAGGCGCTGGCGTCCCTGCACTCGGCAGGGCTGGTGCACCGGGACATCAAGCCGTCGAACGTCCTGCTGCCCGTGGAGGGACCGCGCGTCATCGACTTCGGCATCTCGCAGGCGCACGACCTGACCCGGACCCAGTCGGCTCTCGGCACCGTGGCGTACGCGTCGCCGGAACAGGCCCGGGGGGAGCCGACCACGGAGGCGTCCGACGTGTTCTCGCTGGGCGCGACGCTGCACTACCTGGCGGTGGGGAGGCCGCCCTACCGGGACATCGAGGAGATCTCGGCCCTGGAGCTGCTGATGCGCGCGGCCACCGGCGACACCGATGTCTCGGGTCTTCCGCCCGCTCTGGGCGCCCTCGTTCTGCCCTGTCTCGCTCTGGATCCGCGGGCGCGGCCCACGCCGGCCGAGCTGGTCGCCCACTGCGCCGGACACCTCGGTGAGGGGCCGTCGGCCCGCGGCGACGGGGGTGTGCTGGACGCCCGGTGGACCGCGGCCATCGAGCGACACCGCGCCGAGCGCACCGATGCCCTGCGTGCGGCGATGCGCCACGTCGGCGCCACCGGCCCGTCCTCCCGGTCCGGGCGCAGCGGACCGGACGAACCCACGCAGGCCGTGGCAGGTGTTGCCGGGACGGTACGCCTCCCGGGCCCACCGCCCACCGCCGCCTCCGGACGGGGCCGGCGGGTGCGGTGGGCCGTCGGTGGGCTGGTCGCGGTCGGCGCGTTGGCGGGCACGCTGCTGGTGCTGAACCCCTGGGACGGGTCCGGCGACGGGGGTGCCAAGGGCGGTGCGGTAGCCCCGGACCAGCCGGTGCGCTTCCTCGAAGTGGAGCGCGAGCAGCCTGGGGCCTGCCCCGGCAGCGGGGCCTCCGAAGCCACCGTCTTCGGGACGTCGCAGCCCGGGGTGCCCTCGGGTCGCGGCTTCACCTCGGACGACCGGCAGCAGTGCGTGGTCGTCTCCACCGCGCCCGGCATGACGGTCAACAGGTTCAGGGAGGTCTCGGCGTTCGAGGAGACGGAGGAGGGCGCTCCGGGCGGATGGTCGGTGCGGGTGACGTTCCAGGACAAGGACGCCAAGGCGTTCACCACCCTGACCGGCAAGGTGACGGGCCGGACCGAGCCCACGAACTCCCTGGCGATCGTCCAGGGCGAGGGCCGGCTGCTCGCCAAGGTCGCCGTCATCGGCCGCATCACGGGCAGTGAGGTCGTGATCGCGACCAGACTCGGACGCAACGAGGCGCAGTTCCTGGCCGACGTGCTGGGGGCCCGCTCCTGAACCCCGGTGGGCGAACGGTCCAGGGCGGAGCCGGCGCCCCGGCGGCGTGCGGCTCCTCGTCGCCGGTGGCACACCCGCCTGCGCGCGGTGTGCCACCGGTGAGCGGTCAGGACCAGGGCTGGGCGGTCAGCCAGGAGGTGTCCTCGCTCCACAGGGCGTCGCTGTCCCAGGTGTTGCCGCCGACCCCGTCCCCCGCGAGGTACCCGGTGTAGGAGTAGTGGCGTATGAAGCGGTTGGGATAGTTGGCCGACTGGAAGGAGTAGCCCTGCCCGCTGTGGCCTGCCTGGAGGCAGAAGGTGGCGTCGCGGTTGAACAGGGCGGTGGCGTCCGAGGCCGCGGTGCGGAGCTGGAATCCGGCGTGGCGCAGATACTGTCCGGGGGCGCCGGCGGATTCGAAGGACAGGCAGGCGGAGTTGGCCAGCCCGGCGCGGACGATCCAGGTCGCGTCGTTCTTGTCACCGCCGGAACTCGCGGCCGTGATCGGCGAGATGGCCACGGTGCCGTCGGCCTGGTGGCGCAGGTAGTCGGCGTTGCAGCAGGTGGTGGTGGCCTTCAGGGAGACCCGCGCGCCCGGGGTGAGGGCGCCGGCCGTGAGTGCGGGCGCCTGGTAGTCGGCGGCGGTGATGTTGGCCTGGACCGCGTTCTCCGTGGCGTCCGTCGGGTAGCCGGAGGTCATGACCCCCTCGTAGAAGGTGCCGCTGGAGGACTTGCTGTTGTCGCCGCCGATGCCGAGGATGATCGCGCCCTCCTTGTGCATGGGGTTGTATCCCTGGACGTTGGGCCGGGCTCCGCTGTAGTACGTGGACAGGCCGCCGGACTGGGCGTTGCCGGCTTTGATGGCCCACAGGTTCGGGGCACCCTTGACGATCGCGGTCAGGAAGCGGTGGCTGACGCTGGGATCATTGGCGTTGTAACCGGCGTTGGGACCCGAGAAGAGGCCGTTCTCCAGGTCGGCCATCACCCAGGGACCGCTGCCGGTGCCCTTCCCCCAGATCGTGCTGTCGCCGAAGTAGATGGCCTCCATGTGGCCGTTGCCGGTGTCGAGATTGTTCGTCTCGGCGTTGCCGTAGTCGAAACAGCACCCTCCGCCGAAGTGCGTCCCGTCGAGGACGGCGTACATCCCCTCCGGCTGGTCGCCGGTGGCCACACCGTTGGTCTTGTTGTTGCGGTAGCCGGTGCCGGCGGCGACGTATACGCCATAGGCCCGGTGGCCTGCCACGGTGACCGGGGCGGCAGTGGCGGGGGCGAGGTTGTCGGGGCCGGGGGCGGCGCCGCCCCCGGGCGCCTGGGTGAGGCTGTTGCCCCGTCCGGACTGGTCGTGGATGACGGTGATCACGCAGGTGGTTCCGGCGCAGAAGGCATCCTGGGCGCCGGCATCGGCATAGCCGCCGGCGCTCAGCAGCCCGATGTCCTTGGTGGCGTTGTCGGACGCCCGCCGGACCTGGTAGAGCGCGCCGTTGTACGCACCGTAGAGGGCGCGGGTGGTCGAGTGGGCGGCCACACAGGGCGTGCCGCCGGAGGCGTAGAGATCACAGGGCCCCTGCGTGGCGGCCTGCGAGGACGCTTCGGTGCCGACCAGGAGGGCGACAGTCAGCACGGCGGTGGTGCCGGTGGCGAGAAGGCTGCGCCGTGCGTGGCGCAGCCAGGTCTGAACGGTCAAGGGTGGGCTCCTTGCTGGTGCGGGCCATTCCGGCACGCCGCCGATTGTTAGCGCTAACAATTGCGACCGCGAGCCGACCTGGAGACATGGGCGGGATGTGCGGCCTGCTTGTGCGGCCGGGCATCACTATGGAGACTTGACGTGACCCAGTCAAGCCTTACGACCCAGTTCCTTCCGGGTTGCCCTGCGCCCCGCACGGCGACAAGTCGGCGCACCATGCCCGGTGTTATCGCTCACAGCGCCGCACTCCAGGCCACGAACCGCGTGTTCCGCACCTCGACGTTCGACGGCCCCCGGCAGCCGCTCCTGCAGGAACCCGCTCGTCGGCGCAGGCTGACCGCAACGGCCGGGAATCTGCGTCCAGGGACGAGATACGGCCGTTCTTCACCGGGTTCGGGCAGCGGCACGCGGGGGTCTCGCTCCGGCGCGCGGCACCTCACCGGCCTGACTTCGCGCTGCGGTCCCCCACCGCCTTCCGGTGCAACTCAGCGCGCACAGGCGCTCATACGGAGCGACGAACGACGGCATGATGGCCGCATGAGCACACCTTCCGCGGTCCCGGTCACCCTTGTGCAGGGGGACATTACGCAGCAGTCCGTCGACGCCATCGTCAATGCCGCCAACTCCTCCCTGCTCGGGGGTGGCGGGGTGGACGGCGCGATCCACCGGCGCGGCGGCCCCGAAATCCTGGCCGCCTGCCGCGAGTTGCGCGCCTCGCGCTACGGCAAGGGACTGCGTACGGGCCAGGCCGTCGCCACCACGGCCGGCAGGCTCGACGCCCGCTGGGTCGTACACACGGTCGGCCCGGTGTGGAGCGGTACCGAGGACCGTACGGCCCTGCTGGAGTCCTGCTACCGCGAAGCCCTGCGTGTGGCGGCGGAACTGGGGGCGCGAACCGTCGCCTTCCCCGCGGTCTCCACAGGAATCTACGGCTGGCCGATGGACGACGGGGCCCGCATCGCCGTGCGTACGATCCTGGCGGAGGCCACACCGCCGGTCGAGGAAGTACGGTTCGTCCTCTTCGACGCGCAGGCCCACCTGGAGTTCAGGAAAGCTCTGGCTGAGGCACTGGGCTGAGCCCGGGGTGTCGATCGGCGGGGCGTCCAGACGGCCGGCCACCGCAGCCCGGCCACGCCGCGTGGAGAATGCCGGGGAACCTGGTGAGCCGACGCGTCCGGTGCTCCAGGAAGGTTCGATGCGGATTCCCGGAGGTCCCGGCAGCCCCGCACAGTCGCGCCGAGAACCCGGCCGGGCCCGTCGTCGCCACCCGCCGGGCCCGCCTCGGACGTTGACCGGGTGGATCAGCCTCCGTCACCGAACGCCGGCCGGGCGTTCGGCGGGGGGACCCCGACCTCGTCAAGGGTGTGGCCGTCGCAGGCGATCCGGGTCACGGCGGCCTGCTCGATGCGGGACACCATGAACCAGCGCATGGCGTTGCGCAACCGGCACCAGCCGACCAGGTACCACTGGCTGTTCCTGAAGGCGAACATCACGGGTTCGACATCGCGGCCGGTCGTGATGGCGTCGCCCGATGTGTAGCGGATCCGGAGCACCCTCTGCTCGGCCATCGCCTCCTCCAGCGCCGACTTGTTGGCGCGCGACCTCAGCGGGGGCGCGTCGACCCAGACGCGGCGCGCCAGTTCCTCGGCCTTCGCTCGGGTCCTGGGGTCGAGGACGTCCACGATCTTCCGCACCCCGGCCGAGGCCAGATCGGCGTACGGGGCATCGGCCGCTGCGGAGACTGCGGCCAGAAGGGCCACCGCCTGGGCCGGAGTCAGGCTGACCGGCGGCAGGGACGCGCCCGTGGCCATTCCGTAGCCACCACCGGGGCCGGGGCGGGACCAGATGGGTGCGCCGCTGTTCTCCAGCGCCGCGAGGTCTCTCTTCACGGTGCGCGTGGACACGCCGAACTCGGCGGCCAGTTGCCCGGCGGTGCGTCCTCGCGCGCCACTGCGGCGCAGCGTCTCCGACAGGGCATGGAGCCGTTCCGCCCGCTTCACTGTCCCCACCCCGAGAAATTCATGACGGAAATGGTGACACACACCTGTCCGCACGAACTGCGAGCATCAGGGCATGACGACGACCACGAACAGCCCGACCATCATCCTGATCGCCGGCCACTGGCTGGGGGCCTGGGCCTGGGACGAGGTACTCGAACACCTGACAGCCGACGACGCGCGTGCTGTCGCGATGACCCTCCCGGGTCTGGACCCGCACGATCCCGACCGTTCGTCGAGGACCCTCGACGATCAAGCGGCGGCCGTCGGACAGGTCATGGCCGAGGCCGGGGTCAGCGAGGACCAGCCGGCTGTTCTCGTCGCTCACAGCGGGGCCAACGCACCGGTCGGCCTCGTTCTGGACCGGCATCCGGAATTGGTCCAGCGGGTGGTGTGGGTCGACTCCGGACCGGTGGCGCCGGGAAGTGTCTTCGCTCCGGACGTGCCGCAGGAGTTGGAAGAGCTGCCGCTGCCGCCCTTCGAGGTCCTCGGGGAGCAGGCCGGTCTCGACGGTCTGAGCCCCGAGGTACTGGAGCGCTTCCGGGCCAGGGCCGTCCCCGAACCCGGCCCCGTGCTGCGCGCGTCCGTGGAGCTCACGAATCCCGCCCGCCTCGGCGTCCCGACCACGCTGGTGTGCTGCTCGATCCCGAGCGCGCAGCTGATGGAGCTGGCCCGCGCCGGGCATCCCATGTTCGCCGAGGTGGCCAACCTGGAGCACCTTGAGGTCATCGACCTGCCCACCGGGCACTGGCCCATGTGGAGCCGGCCCGCGGATCTCGCGAAGGTGATCGCTTCAGCGGCTTCCTGAGCCGGCCGTCCTCCGGGCGACGGGGGGATATCGAAGACAGGCTAGGGCGCGAGGCTGCGTACGACATCGAACTCGTTGCCCTCGGGGTCGGCCATGACCACCCAGCTCCGATCGGGCCCCTGGCCCACATCCATCCGGGTGGCGCCGAGCTTCAGCAGCCTGGTGACCTCGTCGGCGGTACGGGCGTCGACAGGGCTCACGTCGAGATGGAGCCGGTTCTTGCCGGTCTTCGCCTCGGGCACCCGGACGAAGAACATGGTCGGCGGCATCTGCCCGGCCCGCACGGCCTCGGCGGTCGGCTCCCACGAGCCGATCTCGACCGAGTCCTCGCTTCGGTCGAGCACGGTGAAGTCCAGTACTTCGCACCAGAAATCCGCGAGGCGCTGCGGGTCGAGACAGTCGATGACGAGTTCGGTGAACCTGCTGGTCATGGTTTCTCCAGGTGGGTGGTGACCGCGGCGTTCAGGCGCGCGGCAGGGTCGGGGCGGCGGCTTCGAGGTCGTCGACCGTCCCGGACATGAGGGTCCGGATGTGCCCGGTGATGTGCTCGGCGGGCCAGTCCCACCAGGCCAGAGCGAGGAGGCGCGCGATGTCCTCGTCCGCGTAGCGGGTACGCAGCAGCCGGGCCGGGTTGCCGCCGACGATCCCGTAGTCCGGCACGTCCTTGGTGACCACGGAGCCGCTGCCGATGATCGCGCCGTGCCCGATCCGCACACCGGGCAGCACCGTCGCCCCGTGTCCGAACCAGACGTCGTTGCCGACGACGGTGTCGCCGCGGTTCGGCAGCCCGGCGAGCAGGTCGAAGTGGTCGGCCCAGGAGCCGCCCAGGGTCGGGAACGGGAAGGTGGAGGGGCCGTCCATACGGTGGTTGGCACCGTTCATCAGGAAGCGCACACCCGTTCCGAGCGCGCAGAACCTGCCGATGACCAGCTTCTCCGGGCCGTAGTGGTAGAGGACGTTGCGGGTCTCGAACGCGGTGGCGTCGTCCGGGTCGTCGTAGTACGAGTACTCCCCCACCTCGATCAGCGGCGAGGTCACCAGCGGCTTGAGCTGCACCACCCTCGGCTGGCCGGGCATCGGGTGGAGCACGGTGGGGTCGGCGGGTACGGGCATGGCGGGCGTCCTCATCGTGTGCGAGTGGCTGATACGTGGCCGGTGACCGGCCGTTGGTCCGGCAGGGCGTGGGACCACGGGTCTACGCAGCACGTGCCCGCGCCCACGGTGATCACCTCCGCGTCCACGCGCTCATCCCCCCGCAGGCGACACGGCACGTGCCGTGTCGTTCGCTGAAGCGTGCCTGGATCATGGAGTACTTGTCAAGAACGGCACGTGCCGTGCCGCTAGCATGGGAGCATGACTGCCGCCCGACGCAATGGCCCCGCTCTGACCAGAGCCATCATGGAAACCACTCTGGAACTGGGGCAGGAGCTCGGCTACGCGAAACTCAGCATCGAAGCGATCGCCGCCCGCGCCGGCGTCGGCAAGCACACCATCTACCGCCGATGGCCCTCCAAAGGCACCCTGCTGCTCGACTCGCTGCTGTCGCTCAGTGAGTCGACCCTGGACTACCCCCACACGGAGGATGTCGTGGCAGACCTGCGCCAGCAGATCTACGAGGCCATCGACCTCCTGGCCGGGCCATCGTTCCGGCCGCTCTTCCAGGCACTGGTCGGCGAGGCCCAGCACGACCCGGGCGTGGCCGCCGCTCTCAACGAACGATTCATCACCCCTCAGGCGGACAAGACCGTCGCACGTCTGAGGACGGCACAGGCCGAGGGCCGGCTCTCACCGGACTTCGACCTGGACCTGTCGATGGCGCTCCTCTCCGGCCCGCTGTACTTCCAGCTGCTCATCACACAGGAACCGCTCACCCACGCGTATGTCGACCGGGTGCTCGACGCCCTCTTCGCGGGAATGGCGAAGAGGGCGTGAGAGGGTGCAGGGCGGACAGGGCCGCCGGCGTTCTCAGGAGGTGGGCAGGTCCACCTCCGGCTTCAGACGGACATCGGTCACGCTCACGCCCTGCGGGGCGCCGAACGCCCGGACCATGACACCGCCGCCGATGTCGGTGACCTCCAGGGCCAGATGGTCGGCTCCCACGCGCAGGTCGAGTCTCGACACGGGTCTGCCCGCGAAGTTCGGCATGCGGTGGATCCGCGCTCGGGGGTACCGCAGGGTCGTCAGCCTGTCCCGCATCTGCTCGTACGTGGCCGTCACCGTGCCGGAGAACGCCTTGCTGATCCGGAGCTGGTGGCGCTGGGCGGCGCACTCCTCCGCCGGATGCAGCGCCACCGGGTCGGCCGGAGTGGGGGCGAGGGCCGGTGCCACGCGGCCGACGGCGGCGAGGACGTCCGGTTCGCAGCTCTGTCCGATGAGGTCGGCCAGCTCCAGGAATCGCGCCTCTGCCTCATCGGCGCTCGCCACGAACGTGGCTGCCCTGGCAGTCCGTACGACGACGGGGCGGGCGGTGCGGTGAACGGCGGACGTACGAGCCGAGGGGGCGGAAGCGGCGGTGGCGGAGGA
>NZ_RDBL01000021.1:0-43915 GCF_008042035.1 Streptomyces sp. col6 | reverse complement strand
GAGCCCGCACCGCCCACCAAGTCGGTCCCCAGCGCCAGGTCCGCGCCGTCGGGGCGCTCGGGCCGGGGCCCCGACGGCGCGGACCTGGCGCTGGGGACCGACTTGGTGGGCGGTGCGGGCTCCGTCGACGAGGCCGGCCGGCCGGAAGCGGACATGGGGGACTCCTATGCGTGGCGGGGCGGGGTGGTGGTGAAGGGCTCGGCAGGAGGGGCGGTGGGTTCGCCCGCGCGCCTCAGCATCGCCCTCGGCAACGGGCACCGTCCGCCTCGCGTCGGTCCGGGCTGCGTCTCCCCCGTAGGGACGCAGCGCGTCAACCCCCTTCCCGCGCAGGCACCGCAACGCCTCCGGGAGCGGGCGACGACCGGTCCCGGGGCGGCCCGCAAGATCCCTCGAAGGAGGGATGAGCCAAGCGCGCGTCTCCCCGCGGAAGCCACGAAGTCCCGCGCGGCACGGGCGTCGCTGCGTCTCCGTACTGGCGTGCGCGGCCCGTGGCCGGGGAGTAATTCGTTCGGGTGAGCAGCCCGGATCGAGGTCTTCCGCTTCGCATGCCGTCTGCCATGGTGTGCCGTGCGCCGAAGATCAACGTGCCCGGGAGGGACGGTGATTCGTAGCGTCGGCGCGGTGCCGGACCGGCCGGTCGTGGCACGTACCGCTCGTGGTACGACCGCACCGCCGGAACGTCATGACGCGTCCCGCCTCCCCTCGTCGTCACACCGGCGGCGCCCCGCCCTCCGCCGAGCGCGGCGGGACGTGGCTGTCCCTTCCGAAGCCCTTGGAGTCCTGGCCGTGCACGTAGCCCTCACCGGCGCCACCGGATTTCTCGGACTGCGCCTGCTGCGTCGTCTGCTCGACACGCACCGGTCGGTGACGGTGCTGGCGCACGCGGGGTCGGGCGACGCTCTGCAGCGCATCATCCGCTTCTTCGAACTGACCGGCTCTCCCGAGGCGTTCACCGCCGCGCTCCCCGACCGGCTGCGGGTGGTGGAGACGGACCTCGCGCGGGCCGGGCTGGGGCTGTCCGGGCATGCGTTCCAGGAACTGGCCGACGGTATCGGCACGCTCTGGCACAGCGCCGGGAGTATCAACCTGGAGGGGGACCTCGCCGAGCTGCGCCGGACCAATGTGGAAGGGACCCGGCACGTTCTGGAGCTGGCCGCCGCGGGGCGCCTGCGGCCCCGTGTGCACCACGTGAGCACGGCGTTCGTGGCCGGGGCCCGGCGCGAGGGTGTGGCGTACGAGGACGAGCTGGACGACGCCCACGGCTTCGAGAACGCCTATGAACGCTCGAAGTACGAGGCGGAGTTACTGGTGCACGCCTGGTCGAAGGAGCACGGCCGGCCGGTCCTGGTGCTGCGGCCCGGCATCCTGGTCACCGACCTGCCGCCGCACCCCGACCTCCCGTCGCACCCCTTGCAGGTCGTCGAGCGCATCCTGCGGGACGCGCGCCACGCCCCCGGGCCCGGCACTCCCGCCCTGCGCGCCGACGCCCGGCCCCGGGTCCGGATGGTGGGGCACGCGCTCGGCCGGCTCAACCTTCTCCAGGTGGAGCACGCGGCCGAGGTCATGGTGCGGCTGGCCGGCCGGGCACCCTCGGGCGGGGTCGATACGTACCACGTCGTCCACGACCGCGATGTGTCCGTGACGACCGTCGTGGAAGTGCTGGAACGGCTGGTCGCGGTAAGCGTGGAACTGGTGGACGCCCGGCCGGACACCCCGTCGGCCCTGGAATCCCTGCTCGACTTCTACCCGGGCATGACGGCCTACCTCGCGCACCGGCGGCGATTCGACGACACCCGTGTCCGGGCCCGGCTGGGCCCCTCCGCCGCATCCGCGCCGGTGGGTGCCGGCTACCTCCGGGCGGGCCTGGCCGCGCGCCCGTGGACCGTACCCGCTCCCCCGGGTGCGACCGCGGACGTTTCGCCGCCCGTTCACCGCGCCTGACCGCCCGCTCCTCCCTCTCACCGACCCGTCCGCCTCCCTGTGCCGTTGGAGCCTTCCCGTGACCGTCCTCGCAGCTTCCGGCTCCTCCGTGATGCCCCCGGATGCCTTCACCCTCGACGGGATCGCCGCCTGTGCCCGGCGCATCCGGGAACCCGTCCATCTGGTCGGCGGACCGGACGGGCGTGAACGGGGGCTCGTGTGCGGTCCCGTGCCGCCGGACCGGGTGCTCGCGACTCTGCCGCCGCTGTACCCCGAATGGCTCGGCGGCCGTACCTTCTGCGAGGCGCACGAGGTCCGCTTCCCCTACATCGCGGGCGAGATGGCGAACGGCATCGCGACCACCGCGATGGTGGCGGCGATGGCGCGGGCGGACATGCTGGGCTTCTTCGGCGCGGGCGGTCTGGCGTACCCGGAGGTGGAGCGGGCGGTCCTCACGCTCGTCCACGAACTGGGCGAGCGGCGGAACTGGGGTGTGAACCTCATTCACTCCCCGGCCGAACCGGAGCTGGAGTCACGTGTCGCCGAACTCCTCGTCCGCTGCGGTGTCCCCCTCGTCTCCGCGTCGGCGTACATGGAGCTGACCCCCGCCGTCGTGTGGTGTGCGGCCCGGGGTCTGCGCCGGGACGTGGGCGGTGGCATCGTCCGTCGTACGCGGATGCTCGCCAAGGTGTCCCGGCCGGAAGTGGCCGAGCGGTTCCTCTCGCCGGCCCCTGCCGGACTTCTGGACTCCCTCGTGGCGCAGGGCAGGCTGACGCGGGAGGAGGCGGGGCTCGCGGCGTGCGTGCCGGTGGCCGAGGACATCACCGTGGAGGCGGACAGCGGCGGGCACACCGACAACCGGCCGTTGTCGGTCCTGCTGCCGAGGATCGCGGCGCTGCGCGACGAGGTGCGCGCGCGGTACGGCTATCGCCGGCCGGTCCGGATCGGTGCGGCCGGCGGTCTCGGCACACCCGCCGCGGTGGCCGCCGCCTTCGCCCTCGGCGCGTCGTACGTGGTCGTGGGGTCGGTGAACCAGACCGCCGTCGAGGCCGGGCTGTCCGACGAGGCCAAGGCCATGCTGTGCGACGCCGACATCGCGGACGTGGCAATGGCGCCGGCGGCGGACATGTTCGAGCTCGGCGTGAAGCTGCAGGTGCTCGCGCGGGGGACGATGTTCGCCCGGCGGGCCGGCAGGCTCTACGCGGCGTACCGGGCGCACGACGCACTGGAGGAGATGCCGCCCGCCCTGCGTGCCGCGCTCGAACGCGAGGTGCTGGGTGCCTCGTTCGACGAGGTCTGGCAGCACACACGGGCGTTCTGGGAGCGGCGCGACCCCTCGGAGATCACGCGCGCCCAGGCGGACCCCAAGCACCGTATGGCCCTGATCTTCCGCTGGTACCTGGGGAGTTCGAGCCGCTGGGCGATCGACGGCGAGGCATCGCGGCGTACCGACTACCAGATCTGGTGCGGTCCCTCGATGGGTTCCTTCAACCGGTGGGTGGCGGGCACCCCACTCGCCGATCCGGCGAACCGGACCGTGGTCGGGATCGCCCTCCACCTGCTCGAAGGCGCGGCCGTGCTCACACGCGCCCATCAACTGCGCACCCATGGAGTGCCGTTGCCGTCCGAGGCGTTCGCCTACGCACCGTGCGAGCCGTCATGAGCGGCCTCCGCGTACCGAAGCCCACCTCTCCAGGAGAATCCGTGCGCTCCTCCCCTCCCGGCCGCCATCCCGTCGCCGTGGTCGGAGTGGGCGCCCTGGTACCCGGTGCGACGGACGCGGCCGGGTACTGGCGGATCGTGTCCGGCGGACAGGACCTGATCACCGAGGTCCCCGCCTCCCGCTGGCGGGTGGAGGACCACTACGACCCGGACCCGGCCGCCCCCGACCGGACGTACGCACGCCGTGGAGCCTTCCTGCCGGAGGTCGACTTCGATCCGATGGCGTACGGGGTTCCCCCCACCGTCCTCTCCTCGACGGACACCTCCCAGCTGCTCGCCCTGATGGTCGCCGACCAGGTGCTGGCGGACGTCGGGGGCAGGGCGCGGCTGGACCCGGACCGGACCGGTGTCGTCCTCGGTGCGGCGGCGCTGGAGCTGCTGCCGCACATGTACGGGCGGACGCACCGCCCGGTGTGGCTCGCCGCGCTCCGTGAGAGCGGCTTCGACGAGGCCGAGGCGCGGGCGGTGTGCGACCGGATCTCCGCCCGGTTCCAGCCGTGGCGGGAGTCGACGTTCCCCGGTCTGCTGGGCAACGTCGTCGCGGGCCGGATCGCCAACCGGTTCGACCTGCACGGCATCAACCACACCACGGACGCGGCCTGTGCCAGTTCGCTGGCCGCCCTGTCCACGGCGGTCGGTGAGCTGGCACTCGGCCGGGCCGACCTGGTGATCAGCGGGGGTGTGGACACGGGCAACGACATCGGCATGTTCCTGTGCTTCTCCAAGACGCCCGCGCTGTCCCCGAGCGGTGACTGCCGGCCGTTCTCGGCCGAGGCGGACGGCACGATGCTGGGTGAGGCCGTCGTCATGTACGCCCTGAAGCGGCTGGCCGACGCGGAGCGGGACGGCGACCGCGTCCACGCGGTGATCCGGGGCATCGGCACCTCCTCCGACGGCCGGGGCACCGCGATCTACGCCCCGCTGCCCGAGGGCCAGGCGCGGGCCTTGCGCCGCGCGTACGAGGACGCCGGTTACGGACCGGAGACCGTCGAGCTGGTCGAGGCGCACGGCACCGGGACCAAGGCCGGCGACACGGCCGAACTGGCTGCACTCGGCGAGGTGTTCGGCGCTTCGGGCCGTTCGGACGGGCAGTGGTGCGCCATCGGTTCGGTGAAGTCCCAGATCGGCCACACCAAGTGCGCGGCGGGCGCTGCCGGGCTCCTCAAGGCGGTCATGGCCCTGCGCCACCAGGTGCTGCCGCCGACCGTGAAGGTCGAGCGCCCCAACCCGGCGGCGGCACTTCCCGACGGCCCGTTCTACGTGAACACGGAGACACGCCCCTGGGTACGGCCGCCCGGCCGTCCCCGCCGGGCATCGGTGTCCAGCTTCGGCTTCGGCGGCAGCAACTTCCACGTCACGCTGGAGGAGTACGTGCCCTCGGGCGGGGGCCGGGTGGCCCTGCGCCATCGCTCGGCGCCGAGCGAACTCGTCCTGTTCAGCGGGGACTCACCCGCCGCCCTCGTACCGCCGCCGACCGACGCGGGCCGCCCGCTCGCCGCACTGGCGCGGGAAAGCCACACGTCCTTCTCCCCCACCGCCCCGGTGCGGCTGGCGATCGTCGCCCACGACGGGGAGGACCTGCGGGAGAAGTACGACCGGGCCCTCGCGTTGATCGGGCAGCGGCCCGGCACGGCGTTCGCCACGCCGCAGGGAACGCGCTGCGCGTACGGGGAACCGGCGCCCGGCCGCATCGGCTTCCTCTTTCCCGGCCAGGGTGCGCAGTACGTCGGGATGGGCGCCGGGGTCGCCATACTGTCGCCGGCCGCGCAGGGCGTGTGGGACCGGCTGGGCGGCGCGTCCTTCGACGGCCGGGCGCTGCACCGCGTCGTGTTCCCGCCGCCCGCCTTCACCGAGGAGGAGCGCGCGGCACGGCGAGCGCTGCTGGACGCCACCGAGTGGGCGCAGCCGGCACTGGCGGTGCACGCGCTGGCGCTGCTGGAGGTGGTGCGGGAACTGGGGCTGCGCCCGGACTGCGTGGCGGGGCACAGCTTCGGTGAGCTGGTGGCGCTGCACTGCGCGGGTGTGCTGGACGCCGGGGCGCTGGTGGGTCTCGCCCGTCGCCGGGGTGAGCTGATGCGGGACGCGGCCGGCACGCCGGGCGCGATGCTGGCGGTCGCGACGGACCATGCCCGTGTCGCGGAGGTACTGGCCGCCGGAGCGTACGGGGGCGTCTGGCCCGCCAATCACAACTCGCCGCGTCAGGTGGTGCTTTCGGGCACCGTCGACGCTGTCGCCCGCGCCGAGGAGGGCTTCGCCGCCGAAGGTGTGGCGACCCGGAGGCTGGCCACGTCGACCGCCTTCCACAGTCCGCTCGTCGCCCCGGCCGCCGGGCCGCTGGCCGCGTACCTGCGCTCGGTGCCGCTGACGGGGCCCCGGACCGAGGTCTACGGCAACGCCGACGCGGCACCGTACCCCTCGGATCCCGAGGAGGTGCGCCGCCGGATCGCGGACCATCTCGCCTCGCCGGTGCTCTTCCAGGACCAGATCGAGGCGATGTACGCGAACGGGGTGCGGACCTTCGTCGAGGTCGGTGCGGGCAACGCGCTGACCGTTCTGACGGGGCAGATCCTCGGCGACCGCCCGCACGCGGCCGTGTCCCTGGACGGGCCGGGCCGGGCCGGGACCGGCAGCCTGCACGCGGCCCTCGGCGAACTCGCCGTGCGCGGTGTCCCCCTCGATCTCGGCGCTCTCTGGGCGCCCTACGACGTGCCCGAAACCTCAGCGAAGGAGCGCGAGCCCCGAATGACGGTGAAGATCAGCGGAGCCAACCACGGTCAGCTTCCGCCGCCCCGTGCCGCGTCGGCCGAGCCGGAGAGCCGGCCGTCGCCCCCGTCCGCACCCGAGCCCGAGCACCAGGCGGCTCCCATGCCCGCGTACACCCCTGTGCACCCCGCGCCTCCGCGGACCGTCGGGGCCAACGATGCCCCCGTGTCCGAGGCCGTCACCTCCCTCGGTCCGGACGTGTACGCGGCCGTCGAGCAGGTGCACCGGCAGACGGCGGAGGCCCACGCGGCGTGTCAGCGCATGCTGGTGGACAGCCACACGGCGTTTCTCCGGATGACCGAGACGAGCATGGCCGCGCTGCTCGGCATGCCGCTCGGCGGGGAGGGGGTCGGAGGGAAGGCCGTCGCCGCCTCCGTGCCGCTGCCGCTCCCCCGGGCCTCGGTGCCTGTGGCTGAGTCAGCCGTTCCCCTGCTGGTGCCGGAGGCGATGTCCGTACCGCCGGCGCCCGTCGCGCCCCCTCCCGCACCGGTCCTGGCTCCTCCTTCCGTTCCGGTTCCGGTCCCGGCGCCCGCCTCCCGTGCGGCCCCGGCCATGTCGTCGTCCGAACTGGAGGGCGTACTGCTGTCGGTGGTGGCCCGGCTGACCGGCTATCCGGCGGAGATGCTCACCCTGGACATGGAGCTGGAGGCCGACCTGGGGGTGGACTCCATCAAGCGGGTCGAGATCCTGTCGGCGGTCCGCCGTCAGGTGGGCGAGGTGGCATCGGGCGACGTCGGGCGCCTGGGGCGGCTTCGCACGCTGCGCGAGATCGTCGATGCCCTCGTCTCCGCCCCCGAGCCGACGCCCCAGGCGTCCACGGGCTCCGACGCCCCGGAGGGTGCCGGGTTTCCCGTCCCGGACGCCTGCCCCGGGAAGGACGTGCCCCTGACGCGGCTCGTACCGCGCCTGCTGGAGTCACCGGCATCGGGCCTGGTGACGGCGGGCCTGCTGGACGGGCCCGTCGTCGTGACCGGCGGGGGTCCCGACGGGCCGGCCGGTCTCGTCGCGCGGAAGCTCGTCGAGCGCGGCGTGGACGCCACCGCCGTGGCCGAGGTGCCGTCGGACGCACGGGCGGTCATCCATCTCGGCGGGCTCACCTCGTCGAGCGCACCGGACGAGGCGAGGGAGCTGCACCTGTCGGCGCTCCGCGCGGCGCGGACGGTGGCGGCGCGGGCGGCGGGAGGGAACGAGGTCACGTTCGTGGCCGTGCAGGACACCGGGGGCGACTTCGGGCTCGGCGGTCGCACGCGCGACCGGGCCTGGCTGGGCGGGGTCGCCGGACTGGTCAGGACCGCGGCGAAGGAGTGGCCCGGCGCCTCGTGCAGGGTCGTCGACTGCGAGCGCGGCGGCCGGGACGACGCGGAGGTCGCCGAGGCGGTCGTACGCGAACTCCTCGCAGGCGGCGCCGACAAGGAGGCCGGTCTCCGGGCCGACGGTTCACGGGCCGTCCCGCACCTGGTGCCCGCTCCGGTGGCACCGGAAGGGGAGGGCCGGATCTCCTCCGCGTCGGTGCTCGTGGCCACCGGGGGCGCGCGCGGGGTGACCGCCGCCGCCCTGCTGGACCTGGCCGGGGCACACCGTCCCCGGATCGTGCTGGTGGGCAGGACCGACCCGGGCGCCGAACCCGCGGGGCTCGAAGCAGCTGCCGACGAGCCGTCGCTCACCCGCCTGCTCGCCGAGCGTGCGGACGCCGCCGGGACGGACACCTCCCCCGCGCGCATCGCGGCGCGGGCCCGGGAGATCCTGGCCGCGCGCGAGGTGCGGGCGACGGTGGCCGCTCTGGAGGCGGCCGGATCACCGGTCCGGTACGTCCGGGCGGACGCCCGCGACGCCGACGCCCTGGCCGAGGCGCTGCGTGACGTACGTGAGGCATGGGGTCCGGTCACCGGCATCGTGCACGGTGCGGGGGTGCTGGCCGACAAGCGGATCGCGGAGAAGAGCGACGAGCAGGCCGGGCTGGTGATGTCCACGAAGGTGGACGGGCTGCGGGCCCTGCTGGCGGCGACGGCGGACGATCCGCTGGACACGATCGTCCTGTTCTCCTCGGTGGCCGCCGTGTTCGGCAACCCGGGGCAGTGCGACTACGCCATGGCCAACGAGGTGCTGCACCAGGTGGCATCCGCCGAACAGGCCCGCCGCCCCGACTGCCTGGTGCGGTGTGTGGCCTGGGGGCCGTGGCAGGGCGGAATGGTCAGCCCTTCCCTCGCGGCGCACTTCGGCCGGTCCGGGGTGCCGCTCATCCCCCTGGCGCAGGGTGCCGCCGCCTTCAGCGCCGAGTTGGCCGGCCCGGCCGGTGAGCCCCGGGTCGTCCTCGTGGCCGGCGAGGACCCTGCGGCCATCGCGCCGGCCGGTGACGCGTCCCGGGCACAGGTGCTGGTCCGCGCGGACGCGCTGCCTCAGCTGGCGGACCACGCGCCCGCCGATGTCCCCGTGCTGCCCGTGGCGTTGGCCCTGGACTGGTTCGCCGGTGCCGCCGTGGCGTGGCTCCCGGCCTCCGGTCCGCTCGTCGTGCGGGAGCTGCGCGTGTACCGGACGTGCGCCCTGCCGAACCTGGCGGGAGCGGGCCACCGGCTCACCGTGCTCGGCAGCCGGGGCGCACCCGGTGCGCCGCGGGGCCTGGACGCGGAGCTGCGGAGCGAGGACGGTACGGCGTACTACCGGGCCGTGCTCGACACCGCCGACGACCTGCCGGCTCCGGACGCCTGGGACACCCCCGACGCCCTGAAGCCGCTCGACGCGGCCGGTCCCTACGAGGGCACGGCCCTCTTCCACGGCCCTCGGTTCCACGCCCTGCGCACGGTGAACGGCGCATCGGAGCACGGTGCCGAGGCGGTTGTCGCGGGGCTGCGCGCTCTGGACTGGGCAGGCGCGCACGGGCCGCTGGACGCGGCGGCTGTGGACGGGGCGCTGCAACTCTCCCTGCTCTGGGCGGAGACGGCGCTCGGAGCACGGACGCTGCCGATGGGGGTCGCGGAGTGCCGTGTCCACCGGCGCGGTCCGGTGGAGGGCGAGGTCCGGTGTGTGGTGCGCGGGCGGAAGACGCACGACACCGGGGCGCGCTGCGACGCCGCGCTGATCGGCGCCGACGGAAGCGTCCTGCTGGAACTCATCGGCGTGGAACTCGTCCGCCGCCCGTCCTGATCCGCACCCCTCCCCGGCTTCCGCCTCCTTATCCGCCGACCGAGTGAGCACCCGTATGGATTTCGAACCGATCGCCGTCGTCGGCCGGGGCTGTGTGCTGCCCGGCGCCCTGGACCCGGACACGTTCTGGGCCGGCATCGCGGCCGGCCGCACCGCCCTGTCGGCCGCCCCGGCGGGACGGTGGCGGATCCCGCGCCCGCAGGTCATGGGCTCGGTGGGCGATTCCGTGGACCGCACATGGAGCGAGATCGGCGGTTACGTCGAAGGGTTCGAGTCCGTCTTCGACCCGGGCGGCTTCGCGATCGCCCCGGAGGAGATCCGTGCGCTGGACCCGCTGTTCCACTGGGTCCTGTACGGGGCGCGCCAGGCCCTCTCCGAGGCGGGCCGCCCCGGTCCGCTGCCGCGCGGGGGGCTGGTGCTGGGGAACCTGTCGTACCCGACGGAGTCCGGGGCCGCCTTCGCCGAACACGTATGGCTGTCCGCGCAGCGGCCGGCGCTGCGCGACGCCCTGCTGAGGGGTGCGCGCCGTACGCGTCCCGATGCCCGTAACCGCTTCTCCTCGGGGCTGCCGGCGGCGTTCGCGGCGCGGGTGCTGGGACTCGGGGCGGGGGCGTGGTCCCTCGATGCCGCCTGTGCCTCTTCGCTGTACGCGGTGAAGCTGGCGTGCGACCGGCTGCACGACGGAACGGCCGATCTGATGGTGGCGGGTGCGGTCAGCCGGCCCGACCCGCTCTACCTCCATGTGGGGTTCTGCGCGCTGTCCGCGACCAGCCGTACGGGTCGGTGCCGCCCGTTCCAGCAGGACGCGGACGGGCTGGTGCACGGCGAGGGTGCCGGGTTCGTCGCGCTGATGCGGCTGCCGGACGCCCGCGCCGCCGGCCTTCCGGTGCTCGGTGTGATCCGGGGCGCGGGGCTCTCCAACGACGGGCGTGGTGCCGGGCTCATCAGCCCCTCCGAGGAGGGCCAGGTGCGGGCGATGCGTCTGGCGTACGAGCGGGCGGGCATCGCCCCCGAGTCGGTCGGGCTGGTCGAGTGCCATGCGACGGGGACACCGGTCGGGGACGCCGTGGAGGCGCGGGCCATGGCGGAGGTGTTCGGGGCCGCCGAGGACATGCCGATCGGCTCGGTGAAGTCCAATGTCGGGCACCTGCTGGCTTCGGCGGGCATGACCGGGCTGCTCAAGGTGCTCGGTGCGCTGGGGGCGGGGGTGCGTCCGGCGACGCTGGGCGGGCGACGGCCGCTGGACGCGCTGTCGGGCACACCGTTGCGCGTGCTCGCGGAGCCGGAGGAGTGGACGGGCGCGCGGAGGGCGGCGGTGAGCGCGTTCGGCTTCGGCGGGACCAACGCCCATGTGATCGTGGACCATCCGGACGAGGTGCCCCGGTCCGTCGTGCCCCGGTCGGCGCGCGCGTCAGGGACGTCACGGAACCGGGCGCCGGTGGCCGTCGTCGCGATCGGTGCCCGGGTGGGCGACGGGACGTCCGCCGAGGACTTGCGCCGCGCGCTCCTGGGCGGCGAACGGCGGGGCCCCGCCGAGGAGTTCGCCGTGGGGCTGCAGGACCTGTGCTTCCCTCCGCTGGCCCTGGAGCGGACCGTACGCCATCAGCTCCTGGTACTGGAGGCCGCCCGGGAGGCGGTACGGACCGTGGGCCTTCCGCGTGAGCGGACCATGGTGGTCATCGGGATGGGCGTGGACCCGGAGGTGGGTCGGGCGGGTGCCCGCTGGCGGGTGCCGCACTGGCTGGAGGAGGGCGGGCAGGCGGGCGTCGTGCGGGCGGCCCGCGCCCGGGACGCGTTCGCCCCGGCGATGACGGCGGAGGGCGTGGTGGGGAGCATGCCCAACCTCGCGGCGAACCGCATCAGCACCCAACTCGACCTCGGCGGTTCCGGATTCACGGTGTCGGCGGAGGAGGCGTCCGGGCCGGTCGCGCTGGAACTCGCGGCGCGGGCGCTGCGTGCGGGCGAGGCCGACGCCGCACTCGTGGGTGCCGCCGACGTGTCCTGCGAGACGGTCCACCGGGAGGCCGTGCGGGAGCTGGGGCACAGGGGCGAGCCGGGGGACGCGGCCGTCGTTCTCGTACTCAAGCTCCTGGACACCGCGCGCAGGGACGGTGACACGGTGGTCGCGCTGCTCGACGAGAAGGGTGACGACGAGCCCGACATGGTCATCGGTGACGGCCCCGACGCCGTGTTCGACCCGTCGGCGGTCTTCGGGCGCGCGCACGCCGCGTCCGGTCTGGTCTCCGTCGCCGTCGCCGCGCTGGCCCTCCAGCACCGTGCCGTGCCCCGTCCGGACAGTCCGGCCGACACCGGGGCGGTCCCCCGCACCGCGCGGGTCGGGGTGACGCCGATGGAAGGGCCCGCCGTGCAGGTACGGCTGCGCGCGGGTGACGCTCGGCCGTGGCTGCCGGGGCCGGCCCCGGGTCTGCACGTGTACTCCGGTGCGGACCGCCGGGAGGTGCTGGCCGCACTGGACTCCGGTGTGCGCTCCGCCGCGGGTCCGGCGCGGCTGGCATTCGTGGCCGAGGGCGGCCATGTGCCGGCCGAGCGCAAGGAGGCGGCCCGCTGCTGGCTGACCGAGGGCGGGGCGAGGCCGTCGGGTGTGCGCTACCGGGACCGGCCGGTCGGCGGGGAGACGGCGTTCGTCTACACCAACGGCTCGGCCTCGTACGAGGGAATGGGCCATGAGCTGATGCTCGCGCTGCCCTCGCTCGGCGAGGCCGTACGGGACACCCACCACGCCGTCGGTGCACGGTTCCGGACCGGGCCGCGCCACGGGGTGCTGCGGCAGATCTGGTCCGCTGCCGAACTGGCGGTCTGTCACACCGTGTTCAGCCGGGAGGTGCTGGGCCTGCGTCCGGATGCCGCACTCGGCTACTCCTCCGGCGAGTCGACCGCGCTGGTCGCACTGGGTGCCTGGCCCGATGCCGCGGGGCTGTACGAGGCGACCCGGGACAGCGGCCTGTTCACGACGGAACTCACCGGTGAACTCCGCGCGGTGCGGCGCCACTGGCAGCGGCACGGCATCGAGGGCTCCCGCTGGTCGAGCTACCTGGTCGGCGCCGGGGCGGACGTGGTCCGCGCCGCACTCGCCGGCGAGCCGGCCGTCCATCTGATGGCGGTGAACGCCCCCGGGGTGTGCGTCATCGGCGGCGAGTCCCGGGCGTGTGCGGCCGTCGTGGCGGGTCTGGGCGCGGAGTTCGCCGTCGAGCTGGACTACGACCTGGCGGCCCACGCACCGGAGCTCGCGGAGGTCCGCGAGGTGTGGCGCGCGGCCCACCACCGGCCGACCTCGCCGGTGCCCGGTGTGCGGTTCTACAGCGGGGCCACCGGGCAGGCGTACGTGCCGACCGCCGACCGGGCTGCCGACGCGATCACCGCTCAGGGCATGGGCACGATCGACTTCGCGGCCACGGTCGAGCGGGCGTGGGCGGACGGGGTCCGCGTCTTCGTCGAGCACGGCCCGCGGAAGCTGTGCACGGGCTGGATCAAGCGGGTGCTCGGCGACCGGGAGCATGTGGCCGTCGCCCTGGACTCCCCGCAGGACACGGATCTGCGGCAGCTGTGCCTCGCGGTGGCCGAGCTGGTCGTCGCCGGAGTGCCGGTGCGTACCGAGGAGTTGCTGGGCCGGCTGGCGGATGCCGCCACGGAACTGCCGGATCCCGGTCCGACCGTGACGTTGCGGACGGTCCCGCCGCCGGCTCTGCCGGACGTGGCGCCCCGGGTGCCGGTCCTTCCCCGGGCACCCCGGCTGGCTCCGGTTCCGGCCCCCGGGCCGGGGCGGCCGGCGGCCTCCCCGGTGCCACGAACCCGCGTCGTGGAGGAGCGTCCGGGCCGTGCGGCGTCTTCCCCCGCGGCAGGGGCCGGGGGCGCTCGGGCCGCCGTCGCCCGGCTGGCATCGCGGGCCGCCGAGCTGCACCAGGAGGTGATGGCCCGCCACGCCGAGAGCCATCGGCGCTTCCTGGACATGTCGGCGCTGGCGGTCACGGCGTTGACGCGCACCGGAACACCGGCCCCCGGCGCCGTACACCCGGCCACACCCGTCGCCCGCCGCACGGCCGCCCCGCTCGCCCTGCCGGCGCCTCAGCGGCCGGGGCCCGGAGGGCCGGCACGTCTGACGGACCCACCGGTCCTACCGGACCCGTCGGAACCACCGGTCGTACCCCACCCGTCGGACCCGGTGTGCGGGCCGACGTTCGACCGCGCCCAGCTGGAATACCTCGCGGGGGGAAGGATCTCCGCCCTGTTCGGCCCCCGGTTCGCCGAGCAGGACGGATACGCGGTGCAGACCCGCATGCCCGGACCGCCGATGCTGCTCGCCGACCGCGTCACCGGCATCGACGCGGTGCCAGGGGCGCTCGCCCTGCCGGGGCCGGTGCGCACCGACGGCAGGATCTGGACGGAGACCGACGTCCTGCCGGACAGCTGGTACCTGGACTCCACGGGCCACATGCCGTCCGGCGTGCTGATCGAGGCGGGGCAGGCCGATCTGCTTCTGCTCAGCTGGCTGGGCGCCGACCTCCTGAACCGGGGCGAGCGCGCCTACCGGCTGCTCGGCTGCGAGGTCACCTTCCACGGTGCCCCGCCGGGTGCCGGTGACACCCTGCGCTTCGAGATCCACATCGACGGCCACGCGGAGGCCGACGGCGTGCGGCTCGCCTTCTTCCACTACGACTGTTATGTCGACGGCGAGCTCCGGCTCAGCGTCCGCGACGGTCAGGCCGGCTTCTTCACGCCGGCGGAGCTGGCCGACAGCGGCGGTATCCGGTGGGATCCGTCCGGGCATCCGCCCGGTGACGGCCTGCCGCTCGACCCGCCGGCCGTCCCCTGCGGGCGGCGCCGGTTCGGCACGGAGGCGCTGCGGGCCCTGGCGGAAGGGCGGCCGGCGGACTGCTTCGGCCCCGGCTGGGAGGCGACCGCCGCCCATGTCCGCACCCCGAGGCTCGACGGGGAACGGCTGCGGCTGCTGGACGAGGTGAGCGCGTTCGACCCGGCGGGCGGGCCGTGGGGCCGGGGTTATCTGCGCGCCGAGACCTCGTTGGACCCGGACGACTGGTTCTTCGCCGGGCACTTCCACAACGACCCGTGCATGCCCGGCACCTTGATGCTTCAGGGCGGCCTCCAGGCGATGGCCTTCTATCTGACGGCCATGGGGTACACGGTCGCGCGGGACGGCTGGCGCTTCGAGCCGGTGGACGGTCAGCCCTGCCGGGCCATGTGCCGGGGACAGGCGACCCCGGAGGACCGGCGCGTCGTCTACGAGGTGCTCGTACGGGGCGTCTCGGCCGGTCCGGTGCCCACGCTCCACGCCGACGTGCTGGGCTCCGTGGACGGGACGAAGGCGTTCCTGGGCCGCGGCATGGCGCTGCGGCTGGTCCCGGACTGGCCGCTGACGCAGTGGCGGCTCGCGGGTCCGCCCGCCGTGCAGACCGGTGGAACCCCGCTGCCGCTCCCCCGGCTGGGCGGGCTCGCCGGGCATCGCGAGGAGAAGCCGGTGGCCGCGGCGGCCGACGGGTTCCGGTTCGACTACCCCTCGCTGCTGGCGTGCGCCTGGGGCAGGCCGAGCGAGGCGTTCGGCCCGATGTACGCGCCCTTCGACGGCACACGTGGTGTGGCGCGGCTGCCCGGCCCGCCGTACCACTTCATGAGCCGGATCGTCTCGGTGGACGGGCCGCAGGGCGGGATGCGGGAGGGCAGTCGCGTCGTGGCGGAGTACGACGTGCCCGAGGACGCCTGGTTCTTCGAGCAGAGCGGTGGCCGCACCATGCCGTTCGCCGTCCTCATGGAGGTCGCGCTGCAGCCCTGCGGCTGGCTCGCCTCGTACGTGGGCAGCGCGCTGACCACGGAGGCGGACCTGCTGTTCCGCAACCTCGACGGGACGGGGAGGGTCACCGGTGAGGTGACCCCGGCGACGCGCACGGTGCGTACCCGGGCCGAACTGACGAGGCTCTCCCGCAGCGGGGAGATGATCATCGAGTCGTTCCGGGTGTCCTGTACGGCGGACGATGTGCCCGTGTTCGCGATGGAGACCGTTTTCGGGTTCTTCCCCCGGTCGGCCTTCGAGGACCAGCAGGGTGTCCCCGTCACGCCGGACGACCGCGCCCGCCTCACCGAGCCCTCCGGCCGGGCCGTCGACCTGGGCACCCGGCCGGACCGCTACTGCGGCGGAGAGCCGCGTCTGCCGGGGCCCATGCTGCTGATGCTGGACCGCGTGACCGGTTACTGGCCGGACGGCGGCAGCGCGGGGCTCGGGCGGCTGCGGTCGGAGAAGGACGTGCGCCCGGACGCCTGGTTCTTCCGCGCGCACTTCTTCCAGGACCCGGTGCAGCCGGGCTCCCTGGGCGTCGAGGCGATGTGCCAGCTCCTCCAGTACTACCTGCTCGAACGCGATGTGGCCGAGGGTGTGCCGCAGCCCCGCTTCGAGCCGGTGCTGCCGGACCGGGAGACGGCGTGGACGTACCGGGGCCAGATCACCCCGGCGCACCGGCTGATCCGGGTGGACATGGACATCGTGGAGAGCGGCCGGGACGCACGGGGGCCCTACGCGGTGGCGGACGCCACGCTGTGGGGCGACGACACGTGCATCTACCGCGTACGCGGGCTGGGGATGCGGGTGGTGCCGACGGCCCCTTGACCTCAAGTTCCCTTGAGTTCCTAGCGTGTTCCCCAGTCAGTCACCTGCCGACGGGAGAACACGTCCATGATCCTCGTGACCGGAGCCACCGGGAACATCGGAAGCGCGCTGCTGAGGGAGTTGCGTGCCCGTGGCGCGGGCCCGCTGAGGGGGCTCACCCGTGATGCCTCACGGGCGGCACTCCCCGCGGGGGTCGAGGCCGTCGAGGCCGACTTCGCGGTGCCGGGGTCGCTGGAACCCGCGCTGGCCGGGGTGCGCTCGCTCTTCCTGCCGTCCCGTGTGGGCCCGGACGCGGACATCCTCGCGGCGGCCCGGCGCGCGGGTGTGGAACATGTGGTGCTGGTGTCGTCCATCACCGTCCGGAGCCATCCGCATCTGGGGCCCGCCGCCGAGAACCTGGCGGTCGAGCGGCTGCTCAAGGACAGCGGCATGGCGTGGACCATCCTGCGGCCGACCCAGTTCGCCTCGAACGCGCTGCTGTGGGCCGCGTCGGTCCGCGCGGGGGAAGCGGTCCGCGCGCCCTTCGCGGACACCGGGCTGCCCACGATCCATCCCGCGGACATCGCGTCGGTGGCCCGGGTCGCGCTGACCGAGCCCGGTCACCGGGGTCGCGCGTATGCCCTGACGGGCCCCGAGGCGATGCCGGCCCGGCAGCAGGTGGCGGCCGTCGCGGCGGCGATCGGGTGTGCGGTGCCGTTCACGGAGATCGGCCGGCAGGAGGCCCGTACGTGGATGGCCGGGGTCGTCGGGGAGGAGGACGCGGACGCGGTGCTCGACGTCATGGGCGGGGACGCGAACGAGGAACTGCTCGCCGTACGCGACACCGTCACCCAGGTCACCGGGGCGCCGGGCCGTACGTTCCAGCAGTGGGCCGAGGAGAACGCCGACGCCTTCCGCTGAGGCCCGACTGTCACTCCCCTTGCCTTCACCTATCGAGATTCGATAGGTTTCCATCGTAACTCGATGGAAGGATGAACCATGGGACGGCTGACCGTGGGCGCGCTGCGCGCTCTGCTGGTGGTGGTGTTCGCCGGCACCTTGTTCGTACAGGCAGGCATGGTGTGGACGTTGATCAGCGGCAATGATCCGGAGGACGGCTCGGTGCCGCTGACCCCCATGCGGGTGCTCACGATCCTGGGCATGGTGACGGTGCAGGTCGTCGTGGTCTGCGTATGGCGGCTGGTGGCGATGGTGCGGCGCGGAACCGTGTTCTCGCACGCAGCCTTCCGCTACGTGGACGGTGTGATCGGCGCGATCACGGCGGCGTCCCTCGTGTGGTTCGCGGTCACGGCGGTCAACGCGCCCGGTCAGCGCGAGGACCCGGGCGTCACCGTCATCATGGCCGGGGTGGGCGTGGGCATCCTGGGGGTCGCGCTGATCGTGCTCGTCCTGCGCACACTGCTGGCCCAAGCCGTCGCCCGCGACACCGAAGCGGCCAAGATGCAGGCCGAGCTGGACGAGGTGATCTGATGCCGATCACCGTCGACATCGATGTGATGCTGGCCCGGCGGAAGATGTCCGTGGGTGAGCTCGCGGAGCGCGTGGGGATCACGCCCGCCAACCTGGCGGTGCTCAAGAACGGCCGCGCCAAGGCCGTGCGTTTCGCGACGCTCGCCGCGCTCTGCGAGGTGCTGTGCTGCCAGCCGGGGGACCTGCTGCGCTGGGAGGCCGAGGACACCTCGGGCGACTGACCCACGTCGCACCCCGGAGGCGGGGCTCACAGGGCGATGAGCCCCGCCGCGGTCTCCCGGAAGCCGCACGCGCCGACGTAGAACGGGCGCACGTGCTCCTCGAAGTCGACGTGCAGCCACGCACATCCCGCCGCACGGCTCCCCTCGACGGCCGCCGCGATCAGCCCGACCCCCACCCCCTTCGCGCGACTGCCGGGCGCCACGACCGTATCGAGGACGAACGCGTGGACCCCGCCGTCCCAGGCCACGTTGACGAAGCCGGCCAGCAGGCCGTCCTCCCGGGCGCAGACCCAGCCGAGGCTGTGCCGGTGCAGCCGCGAACGCCAGTCCGTGTCGCCGGCCGGTTGGCCGAACCCTTCCGCGTGCAGCGCGTTGAGGGCCGCGTTGTCGATGTCGCCCCGCCACTCGTACGTGATCGTCATCCCCTCACTCTGCCCTGGATCCCCGCTCGTTCCGAATCTTCGCGCAAAGCCCTTGCTCAATGGTCAAGAAACGTTGACCATTGTGAGCATGCCAATCGACGACGTCCCCGAGACGTTTCAGGTCACCACCGACGAGCAGTTGCGCGCCGTCTCCAATCTCACCCGCCACCGGATCATGGCCGTGCTCCGCTTCGAGCCGGCGACCATCACTCAGATCGCCGAGCGGGTCGGCCTGGCGAAGGGGAGCTCCAGCTACCACGTACGGCTCCTGGAGCGGGCGGGCCTGGTCAAGGTGGTCCGGACGCGGAAGGTACGGGGCGTCACCGAGCGGTATTACGCGATGGCCGCACGGTCCATCGAGCTGCCCGATCCCGGCGAGGGCGGACCGGACGTGCTGATGCGGCATGCGGTGGCGGACCTGGAGGCTTCACCGGCCGACGGTGAACGGCACGTACGGATGGCCCATCTGCGGCTCACCGATGAGCAGTTCGCGGAACTGGGAGCACGGTTGCAGGCGCTGGCGGACGAGTACCGGGAGGCGTCCGACCCCGCACTGCCCGACACCTCGCTCGTCTTCGCACTGTTCCGTCCCGCACAGGTCAAGAACTCCGAGGGGGAAGCCAAGTGAACACGAAAGCAACGAAGTTGCCGGACGGATTCGGACGGCTCTGGACCGCGCAGACGGTCTCCTCGCTGGGTGACGGCGTGACGCACGCCGCGCTGCCGCTGATCGCACTGACACTGACACGGGACCCGATGGCGCTCGCCGTCGTCACGGCTGCGGGCACACTGCCCTGGCTGATCTTCGGGGTGCTCGGCGGCGCCCTGGTGGACCGCTGGGACCGCCGGCGCACGATGTGGGTCGCGGACACGGTACGCGCGGTGCTGCTCGGGATACCCGCGGTGGCAGCCTGGCTCGACATGCTGAGCATTCCGCTGCTCGCGGCCGTCGCCTTCCTGCTCGGCCTCGGCGGACTCTTCTTCGACACGGCCGCCACGGCCTATCTGCCGGATCTGCTCAGCCGCGACCCCGCACTCCTGGAACGCGCCAACTCCCGTCTGCGCGGCGCCCAGACCGCGATGTCCGGCTTCGCGGGACCGCCCGCGGGCAGCGCGCTGCTCGCCGTGGGACGGTCGGTTCCGCTGGTGGCCGACGCGGTGTCGTTCGCGGTGTCTGCGCTACTGGTACGCACACTGCCCGCCATGCCCCGGCCCGTTCCGGAGGCCCGTGCGTCACTGCTCACGCAGGCTCGGGCCGGCGCCTCGTACGTCTTCCGCAACCGGTTGCTGCTCGGGCTCGCGCTCCGCCCGGCGGTCGGGAACGTCGCCTTCCTCGCCGTGGAGACGGTTCTCGCCCTCTTCGCCCACGACCGCCTCGGCATCGGCACGTTCGGCTTCGGCCTGCTCCTCACCGCGGAGGCCACCGGCGGCCTGCTCGGGGCGGCCATCGCCTCGCAGCTGGGCCGACGGCTCGGCACCGGCACCGCCCTGACCTGCACGGCCGCCATCGAGGGTCTGGCGATCCTGGGCCTGGCGTCCGCCTCGAACCCCTACATCGCCGGGCTCGCGCTCGCCGTCTGCGGAGCGGCCATGGGCGCCACGATGGTGCTCGGCCCCTCCCTCCGGCAGGCGATCGTCCCGGGACACCTCATGGGCCGTGTCGCCTCCACCTCCCGCATGCTCGCCATGTGCGCCGCGCCCGTCGGGGCCTTCCTCGGCGGCTGGCTGGCCACCGCCTACGACCTGCGCACCCCGCTCTACGCCTCCGCCGCCCTGCTCCTGACGATGACGGCCGTCACCGCCTCCATGACCAACAACCGGCGCGTCGAGGCGGCGCTGCGTGCCGCATCCCCGCATTCACCGGACGTCGGTGGCCCGGGGAGTCCGGCGGCCGGGGAACCCGCCCAGGAGAGCGCGTCCGGTCTGCGGTAACCCCTCCCGGCGGGCCCTTGTGGCACAGGACACCTCCACCATGTGTGCGCTGCTTACATTCCTTCGGTAATGTGAGCAGCGCACACATGTGAGGCGGACCGCTCCGGCGGTCGCGCGGTTGGAGAGGTATTCCGATGACCAGCGAGCTGTATACGCCACTGCCCCTGCGATCCGGGCAGGTCCTGGGCAACCGGATCGCGAAGGCGGCCATGGAGGAGAACCTGGCCGACGAGGGTCAGCTGCCCGGCCGACGCCTGATCACGCTGTACCGGCGCTGGGCGGCGGGCGGCACCGGACTCCTGATCACCGGCAACGTCATGGTCCACGCCGAGGCGCTGACCGGCCCCGCGGGTGTCGTGCTCGACGAGTTCGCACCGCTGGAGCCGTTCACCGCGTGGGCCGAGGCCGGAAAGGCGGGTGGCGGGGCCCTGTGGATGCAGATCAACCATCCGGGCCGCCAGGTACAGGCCGGCATGCCCGGTGTTGTGTGGGGGCCGTCCGATGTGGGCGTCGACCTGGGCCGGCACAGCGGGCGCTTCGGCCGGCCCGTGGCGATGACGCCGGCGCAGATCGAAGCGACGGTGACCCGGTTCGCGTTGACGGCACGCCGGGCCGAGGAGGCGGGCTTCGACGGGGTGGAGATTCACGCCGCCCACGGCTATCTGCTGTCCCAGTTCCTGTCTCCCCTGGTCAACACCCGGACCGATGCGTGGGGCGGGTCCCTGGAGAACCGCGCCCGGCTGCTGCTGGACGTCGTCCGTGCCGTGCGCGCGGCCGTCTCACCTTCCTTCGGCGTGGGCGTCAAGCTGAATTCCGCGGACTTCCAGCGCGGCGGATTCGACGCGGAGGACGCGCGCCGGGTCATCGAGATGCTGGAGCCGCTCGGCGTCGACCTGGTCGAACTCTCCGGCGGCAGTTACGAGAGCCCCGCGATGACCGGCCGCCCCGCCGACAAGCGCACGCAGGCCCGCGAGGCGTACTTCCTCGATCTGGCGAAGGACCTGGTCACGACCAGCCCGCTGCCCCTCATGCTCACCGGCGGCATCAACCTCCGCGGGACCGCCGAGAAGGTCCTCGACAGCGGGGTGTCGCTCGTCGGGATCGGCACCGCCCTCTCCGTCACACCCGACCTGCCCCGGCGCTGGCGTGAAGGACGCGAGGCCGGACGGCGGCTGCGGCCGGTGTCCTGGTCCGACAAGGCCCTCGCGTCTGCCGCCACCATGGCCCAGGTCCGCCACCAGATGCGCCGCGTCGCCCGCGACCGGCGCCCGACGCCCGGCACCCACCCGGCGCGGGCGCTGCTCTGCGAGCAGATACGCCAGCGCGGTGCCCTGCGCCGCTACCGCGCGTGGCTGGGCTCGTCCCGCCGGACGGAACCGGCGGCGTAACACGACGCACTCCCCCACGGCATCGCCCCGGCCCCGGCCCCGGCAGATGTTGCGCATCGCTACCGATCCACGAGCATGAACAAGGGGGACGTGCGCCGTTCCGTGCGCCTGTCACCGGCGGCTCGGAGGCGCGGCGCCATCCTGTGTACGCACCCGGAACACCAGGGAGCTGTCATGACCGAGATACCGCCGCCCGTCGAGCCCTGGCTCGAACCCGCCGCGAAGGAGCTCGCCGAGGCGACCGACCCGCATCCGCGGATCTACGAGGTCCCACCGGAGCAGGGCCGGCAGATCCTTCTCGACCTCCAGAGCGGCACCGGTGCGCCCCGCCCCGATGTGGACGAGGAGTGGGTCGACGTGGACGCGGGGCAGTGGGGCACGGTGCGCACCCGCGTCATCCGGCCCAAGGGAGTGACCGGGCCGTTGCCGGTGGTCTTCTACATCCACGGCGCGGGGTGGGTGTTCGGTGACGACCGGACCCACGACCGGCTCTTCCGTGAACTCACCGTGGGCGCGGGTGCGGCGGGTGTCTTCCCCGTCTACGACCGCGCCCCGGAGGCGAAGTACCCCACCCAGGTGGAACAGAACTACGCCGTGGGCCGGTGGGTGCTGGAACACGGCGCGGAACACGGTCTGGACGCCTCGCGCGTCGCCGTCACCGGCGAGTCCGTCGGAGGCTGCATGTCCGCGGTGTTCGCGCTGATGAACAAGGAGCGGGGCGGGATCGACCTCAGGGCCCAGGTCCTGCTGTACCCGGTCACCAACGCCGACTTCAACACCCCCTCGTACCACCAGTTCGCCGAGGGCTACTACCTCACCCGCGACGGTATGAAGTGGTTCTGGGACGCCTACATCAGCGAACCGGCCCAGCGTGCCGAGATGTACGCCTCTCCGCTCCGGGCGCGCCTGGACCAGCTCCGGGGGCTGCCCACCACCCTCGTCATCACCGACGAGGCGGACGTGCTGCGCGACGAGGGCGAGCAGTACGCCAACAGGCTGCGGGAGGCCGGGGTGGACGTCACCTCGGTGCGCGTGGCCGGCATGGTCCACGACTTCCTCCTCCTGGACAGCCTGCGTGACACCCGGGCCGCCAACGTCGCCCGGAAGCTCGCCGTCGACGCGCTGCGCGAGGCCCTCCACAACGACTGAGCGACCCGCTGCCGGGCCGGGCGGTCACCTCCCCGGTTCGGCCAGCGTGTGGGCGACCAGCGCGTTGGCGTGGCCGTGACCCAGGCCGTGCTCGGCCTTCAGCCAGGCCACCAGTTCCATGTGCTTGGTCAGGCCGGACGCGCGGATCATCGCTTTCCACTCCTCGACGGGGCGGCCGTACTTCTTCTCGATGGACGGGAAGTAGCTGGCGGGTCCCTTGACCGGTGCGGTCATGCTGCTGCCTTCTTTCCGAAGCGGGCGGGCATCGGCTGCGCCGGTTTCCCGTGCGCTCACCGTGACGGGCCACTGACGCGGCCATCTGGAACTGGACGGTACAGTACCCATTTGAGTACTGATCAGTCCAGTACTCTTCTGGTGGGCGAAGAGACGTGGACGAAGAGAGGTGGCTGGCATGGACAGCCGGTCGGTGCGCAAGCACCAGGCGATTCTGGACGCTGCGACCAGCGTGTTCCTGAACAAGGGGTACGCGGGCACGAGCATGGACGACATCGCGAAGCTGGCCGCGGTCTCCAAGCAGACCGTCTACAAGCACTTCGCGGACAAGGAGAAGCTGTTCGCCGAGATCGTGCTCGCGACCACCGACCGCATCGACGCCATGGTCGACCTGGTGGCCGACATCCCCGCCGACGCCGCGACCCTCGACGAGAACCTGACCCGTCTCGCCCGCCGGTTCCTCGGCGCCCTCACTCAGCCCCAGGTGATCCAGTTGCGGCGTCTCGTCATCGCCAACGCCGACACCTTTCCGGAGCTGGGGGCGGCCTGGTACGAGCAGGGGTTCGAACGGGTGCTGGCGACTCTGGCGGACACCTTCCGGCGCCTGACCGACGCGGGACTGCTCAAGACCCCCGACCCGGTCCTGGCCGCCCACCACTTCTCCGGGCTGCTGCTGTGGATCCCGGTCAACCAGGCCATGTTCCACGGCGGCCCCCAGCACACCGACGCCGACCTGGACCGCTACGCGCAGGGCGGCATCCGCGCCTTCCTCGCGGCCTACGCCTGAACCCCCTTCGGGCTCAGGGCACTTCGGGGTCGTCGTGGAAGGTGGTCGCGCCACCCGAGGGGTGCGGGCCCGGGAGCGCGCCGCTCACCTGGACGCCGCAGTCTGCGGGACCGGAGCCGCCGTGCGCCACCAGCGGGCGGAGACAAGGGCGGCCAGCGCGGCGCCGGCCGCGTTGACCAGGACGTCGTCCACGGAGGACACCCTGTCCAGCCGCAACACGTACTGCAGGGTCTCCAGCAGGACCGAGAGGGCCGCCCCGAGCGCCAGCACGCGAGGCAGCGACGCCAGCGCGGCGAACCTCATCGGGGCGAAGAAGCCGAGCGCCGCGAACACCATGAGGTTGCCGAGCAGTCCGAGCGGGCCCATCGTGACCAGGTCCGCCAGCGGAACCAGGCTGACGCGGCCGGGGACCTCACCGGCGTGCGCACCCGGCATCAGGATGAGCCACACCCAGGGCACCGTGCCGTGGACCATGCCGACCTCGGCCAGCGCCATGCGCCGGGCCCGGCCGCGCTCCTCGCCGGCCGCCCGGTGCCTGCGTGCCAGCAACCACACCGCCGGCGCGGAGATCGGCAGCGCGGCCACCATGGCGAGCATCACACCGTTGAACGTGAAGAACCAGGCGTACCAGCCGCCGTGCACGACCATCGGCACGGACACCACGAACATGCGCAGGACGAACGGGGCGACTGCCGCGCCGACGATGCCGAGGGCGGTGAGCACGACCGGGCGGAGGACTCTTCGGACGCGGCCGGGAGACGCGGGAAGCGCGGTGTTCTGATCCATGCCTCATATTCAAGAGGCGGGTCGGTTGCCGCCGCGTATGCGCATTCCCATACGCGGGCGATATGTGCGGGAGGAGTCAGAGGTGCCGTGGCGGCGTGGTGCCGGCGGGCAGTTCCACCGTGACGCGCAGTCCTCCGGCGGGGCGCGGGGTGAGGGTGAGGATGCCGTGGTGTGCGCGGGTGATGGACCTGACGATGGCCAGGCCCAGGCCGACGCCGGGGTGGTCGGTGTGGACGCGTTCGGTGCCGCGCTGGAACGGCTCGGTGAGCCGGGAGACCAGCTCCGGGGAGACGGGCTCGCCGGTGTTCTCGACGGTGAGTGTCACCGTGCCCGGACGGACCCCGGTGGTGACCCTCACGCTGCCGTGCTCCGGCAGGTTGTGGACGATCGCGTTGTGCACGAGGTTGGTCGTCAGTTGCAGCAGGAGGGCCGGTGAGCCGGTCGTGGGCGCGATGTCGCCGTCGGTCTCCAGGGTGACACCGTTCTTCTCCGCGAGCGGCAGCAGCATTTCGGCCGCTTCCTCCGCGACGAGGGAGAGGTCGACGTCCTCCCGCGCGAAGGACCCCTGGCCGGCCCGGCTGAGCAGGAGCAGCGCCTCGATGAGGTCGATGGCGCGGGTATTGACCGTGTGGAGGCGGTCGAGGAGCGGATCGGCGGGGCGGCCCGGATCGGCGCGGGCCACGTCGAGCAGCGCCTTGGTCGCCGCGAGCGGGGTGCGCAGTTCGTGGGAGGCGTTGGCGGCGAATCTCTGCTGCTCGCCGACGTGCGCCTCCAGCCGGGCGAGCATCGTGTCGAAGGCGTCGGCCAGTTCGCGGAACTCCTCCTGGCGTCCGGGAAGCCGGATGCGGTGGGACAGCGATCCGTCGGCGGCGGTGCGGGTGGCGTGCGTGATGCTGTTGAGCGGGGCAAGCATGCGGCCCGCGAGGAGCCACCCTCCCCCGAGCCCGAACACCAGCAGGAATGACAGGGACGTGGCCGCGAGCGGAGCGAAGTCGCGCGCGACGGCGAGTCGGTAGTCCGGCACGAAGACGAGTCCGATGTGCCGCACACGCGTCAGGAAGAGCCATGCGGTGACGAGCATCAGGACGCCGGCCACCATGAGGAATCCGGCGTAGCTGAGCGTGAGCTTGAGGCGGATGCTCAGGCCGGGCCGCCTATCCACGGTCCGTTCCCTCGCGTCCCGTGCCGGGCGCGGTGTCGATGCGGTAGCCGACGCCGGGGACGGTGGCGATGACCCAGGGCTCGCCGAGCCGTTTGCGCAGCGCGGAGACGGTGATGCGTACGGCGTTGGTGAACGGGTCCGCGTTCTCGTCCCACGCCCGTTGCAGCAGTTCCTCGGCGCTGACGACACCGCCCTCCGCGGCTACGAGGACTTCGAGCACCGCGAACTGCTTACGGGTCAGCGCGACGTACCGGCCGTCGCGATGGGTCTCACGGCGGAAGGGGTCGAGGCGCAGTCCCGCGATCTCCCGTACGGGCGGCCTGCTGTGCGCACGTCTGCGGTCGAGTGCTCGGAGCCGGAGCACCAGCTCCCTCATCGCGAACGGTTTCGTGAGGTAGTCGTCGGCGCCGAGCCCGAAGCCGGACGCCTTGTCGTCGAGCCGGTCGGCCGCGGTGAGCATGAGGATGGGCGTCCCGCTGCCGGACGCGACGATGCGCTCGGCGATCTCGTCGCCGGAGGGCCCGGGAATGTCCCGGTCGAGGACGGCGATGTCGTACGTGTTGACGCCCAGCAGCTCCAGCGCGGTGTCGCCGTCGCCCGCGAGGTCGGCCGCGATCGCCTCCAGACGCAGCCCGTCCCGGATGGCTTCCGCCATGATCGGTTCGTCCTCGACGATCAGCACGCGCATGCGGCCCATGCTACGAGTCGGTGCGTATCGTCGGCGTATCGAAAACGGGGGGCGGGCCGGCCGGGTTCCGTCCGCCCGTTCCTACACCTGACCGGTGGCGAACAGCGCGAGGTATCCGCACTTGGGGCAGCGGAACGCCTCGATCTGCCGGCGCGGCCGGCCCATGCGCTTGGCGCCGCCGAAGATCCCCCGCTCCAGCGCACCCTCGATCCAGCGCGCGTACCCGCGCGAGTGTTCGCCGGCATCCTCGATGAAACCGTCCTCGAGACCGACGGTTCCGCAGTGGGTGCACGTGAGGTTGTTCATGCGGTGAGTCTAGGGAGCGGGCCGGCCCGGGAGATCCCGGAGGCGTCAACGGTTGCCCAACTGGTACGTACATCCGTCTCGCCCACTGGGCGGACCGTTGCGAACAGGCGCGCGACCGCGCAGGGCGGATGCCCCGGACCCCACCGGGGCAGACTGCCCGTGACCGCCGCCCCCGCCCACCAGAACCCCGGAGTCGCAGCATGCACCGGACCGGCCGCCTGTCGGACGTCCTCGTCTACACCCGCACCACGGCCTACCGCCACGACTCGATCCCGGCCGGTCGTGCGGCCCTGCGCGAGCTGGGCGAGGAGCACGGCTTCGGCGTGGAGGCCACCGAGAACCCCTCGGTCTTCACGGACGCGTCCCTGGCGGGGCGCGGTGCGGTGGTCTTCCTGTCCACCAGCGGGGACGTGCTCACCCCGGACGGGCGGGATGCGCTGCGGCGCTGGGTCTCGGACGGCGGCGGCTTCATGGGGGTCCATTCCGCCGCCTGCACCGAGTACGACTGGCCGTACTACGGGGAGTTGGTCGGCGCGCGCTTCGCCGGCCACCCCCTTCCAGCCCGGCACCGTGCGGATCGAGGACCCGGACCACCCGGCGACGCGCCATCTGCCGCCGCGCTGGGACCGGGACGACGAGTGGTACGACTTCCGGAGCAACCCGCGCCGCCCGGGGATCCGGATCCTGGCGACGATCGACGAGACCGCGTACGAGGGCGGCACCATGGGCGCGGACCACCCGCTGGTCTGGTGCCGGGACTCCGGCGCGGGCCGCTCCTTCTATACGTCCCTGGGCCACGCGGAATCGGCGTACAGCGACCCGGCCTTCCGTGCCCACCTGCTGGGCGGGCTGCGGTGGACGGCGGCCTGCTGAGCGCGCGGAAAAGGAGAGGACGGGGTGGTGCCTTCCTGGCAGGATGTCCGGGCTCCGCCCCCTCTGCGATTGGACCCAGCCGTCATGCCCCGCGCCGTCACCCTGATCCGCTCGGCCGCCCTGTCCGATGTCGCCGAGTACGCGTACGCGGCCACCGCGCCCGCCGAGTCCCGGCTCATCTTTCTCGCCGGGGCGTGCCCCCTGAACGCCGACGGCTCGACGGCGGCGGTCGGCGACTACGCGGGCCAGGCGCTCAAGGCCGTCGAGAACATGGAGGTCGCCCTGCGTGCCGCCGGCGCGTCGCTCCAGGATGTCATCAGTACGCGGGTCCTCGTGGCGTCGAGCCGCCAGGAGGATCTGGTGAAGGCCTGGGAGGTCGTCCGGGACTCGTTCGGCGAGCACGACGTTCCCAGCACGCTGATGGGCGTCACCGTGCTGGGCTACGCGGACCAGCTCGTCGAGATCGAGGCCGTCGCCGCCGTGCTCGACGCCTGAGGTCCTATGGCCGCGGGCCGGGTTACGCGGCCGGAGGGCGTACGCCCATCCACTGGGCGGCGCCCCACGCCTCGAAGCGGTGGATCCCGGTGAAGCCGAGCTTCTCCGCGAGGCGCATCGAGCGCGTGTTGGCGGTCTGGGTGAAGAGGGTGACGGGCTCGTCGGGGCATGCCTCGGCGAACCAGTCGAGCACGGCCGCGCACGCCTCGGCGGCGTATCCGTGGCCCCATGCCTCCGGCAGCAGCAGGTAGCCCAGTTCGGCCCTCCCGGCGTCCGGTCGGACCGCGTCCGGGTTCTCCAGGTCGCGCTGCTTGAGCTCGACGGTGCCGATCATCGCGCCGTCGCACTCGATGACGAAGTGGCCGGGGCGCCTCCCCGGAATTTCGGGCATGACGCGCTCGCACTCGTCACGTGGGCGGGGGCCGCCCAGGTAGGTGTGGACCTCCGACGAGGCGAACAGCTCGACGAACGCCGGACGGTCCCGGCTCTCCGGCTCGCGCAGCACGAGCCGCTCGGTGCGCAGCGGAGTGGGCGGCCAGGAAAGGAAGTTCGCTTCAGCCATGGTCGGGGACCCTATCCCACCGCGGACCGGACCGACCGGGACGGAGCCGCCCTCGGCCGTACGCCATGCTGGTGCCGTTCTGCATGCCCACCGCGTCCGGAGTCGTCCCGTGCTCTTCGATGTCACTCGTGCCCAACTCGCTGATGTATGCGGCGAGGAGCGGCTCGCGTCCCTGCCCGCCGCCGCGTTCCCGCCCCTCGCGGCCGACACCGAGGGGGCTCTTCTGCTGCAGACCGTCGGCGTACCCACCGGGACGCTCTCGCTCCGGGAGCCCGATACGAAATCGGGCCTCCTCCCCCTCGTACGGGAGGTCGTCGCGGCCGACGGGGACGCGGGCGAGTGGCCCGTGTTCGGGTGGCTGCTCAATGCCCACCTCGCCCTCGATCCCGGCTCCGGCAAGGTGTATGCCTTCGACTCGGACGAGGAGACGGTGGTGGAGCTGCACACGGACGTCTCTTCCCTGATCCATGTCGCCCTGCTGTTCCAGCGGCTGCTGGAGGAGTTCACCTTCAGCGGTGAAGAGGCCGACGAGGACGCCGACTTCGAGCGGCTGGACGGCGAGGTGAGACAGGTCCGGGAGACGACCAGCGCTGTGGACCCGCTTCCCTTCCGGGACGACGAAACCGTGTGGTGGGTCGTCGGCGACGAGATCGCCGCGGGTCAGCGCTTCACGGGCGACAGCCCGGGAGGCCGTTCCCTCTACGGCTGACCACGCCCGCCGCGCTCTTGCCCAGGGCCGCCGGGGCCCTTACCTTACTCTGAAGTAAGTTTACTTCGGAGTAAGGAGTTTGCCTTGGCCGCCTATAGAACTGTGCTCGTCGGCACGGACGGATCGGAATCGTCGTTCGCCGCGGTCGAGGCCGCCGCACGGCTCGCCGGCGTATGCGGGGCGGAGCTCGTGATCACCTGCGCCTACGCACCCATGAGCGGCGCCGAACTCGATGCCGCGAAGGACCAGTTAGGGGCGGAGGCGTACCAGGTGGTGGGTTCGGCGCCGGCCGAGGAGACGCTGCGGACCGCGAAGGACCGGGCCCGTCTGCAGGGCGCGGCCGAGGTGCGCACGGTCGCGGTGGAGGGCGAACCGGTCCCCTCGCTCGTGCGGGCCGCCCGGAGGTGCTCGGCCGACCTGGTCGTGGTCGGCAACCGCGGACTGCGCTCGCTGGCGGGACGCATCCTGGGCTCCGTACCGGCGGACGTCGCCCGGAAGGCCGGACTCGATGTGCTGATCGTCCACACCACATGAGCACGCGGCCGGAGTCCGTCGAGGAAATACTGCTGGGCGGCGGCCGGGTCTGGACGAGGCGCGATGTCGCCGCGCGGGCCGGGGTGAGGTTCGAGCGCGCGGTGCAGGTGTGGCGGGCGCTCGGGTTCCCGGCGGTCGACGACGACGCCAGGGTGTTCACGGACGCCGACGTGGAGGCCCTGCGCGCGGGCGAACGCCTCATCGCGGCCGGGCTCATCACCGAGCACAGCGAGACGATGATGGCCCGCGCCCTCGGCCACCACCTCTCCCGGCTCGCGGACTGGCAGGTGGACACCCTGCGGGACTGGATGAGCGGCGACGAGGGCGCCACGCCCGACCGGGACGTCCTGCTGGAGCACATGGCGGCGCTGCTGCCGGAGATCGAACGGGTGCAGCGCTATGTGTGGCGCCGTCATCTCGTGGCGTACGCAGGGCACTTGCTCAGCGAGGGCCGGGAGGAGGAAGCGGGGCCGGGCGCGCACGTCCGGGACCGGTCCGTCGGTTTCACCGACATGGTGGGCTACACGCGGATGACCCGTGGCCTGGACGGCGCCGAACTGGTGGACGTGCTCGACCGGTTCGAGACCATGACCGGTGATGTGGTGGCCGAGGGCCGGGGGCAGGTGGTGAAGACCATCGGCGACGAGGTGCTCTTCGTCTGCGAGTCGGCGGCGGGGGCCGCCGACATCGGCCTGGAGCTGGCTGCCCGCGCCCAGGCGGACCCGAAGCTGCCACAGGTGCGCACCGGGCTGGCCCACGGCCCCGTCATCGGCCGCTTCGGCGACGTCTACGGAGCGGCGGTCAACATCGCGGCCCGGCTCACGGCGGTGGCCCGCCCCGCGTCCGTGCTGGTCGACACCGCGCTCGCGGGTGAGCTGGCCGGGCGGGCGGCGTACGCGCTGAAGCCGCTGCGTCCGGTGCCGGTGCGCGGCTACAGCCGGCTGCGGCCGGTGCTTCTGCGGAGGGGCAGGCCGGCCTCGTAGCCCCCAGTGCCGTACGGGTTGTACGGGTGCGCGTGGCGACGCCGTCCGGGCCGCCTGCCACGGCGTACAAAAGCAAAGGCAGGGAGAACCTTCTCCCTGCCGTACCCAACTTATAGCGCACCGGGGGGCTTGCGGCAAGGGCCGGGGGGTGGCGCACAATCGTCGGCCTGACCACCCCGACCTGCGGAAATGAGGACGCTGCGTGCGTAAGCGGTACGTGTGGGATCTGGACGAGGCCGGCGGTTCGCGGATCGCGGCCGTCGGCGGCAAGGGCGCGCACCTGGGTGCGCTGTCGCGTATCGAGGACGTCCGGGTGCCCGGCGGCTTCTGCGTCACGACGGACGCCTTCCGGCACGTCGTGGCCGGGGCTCCGGAGGTGGACGAGCAGCTCGGCCGGCTGACTCGGGCGGACCCGGACGACCGGGAGGCGGTACGCGCCCTGAGCGCGGAGGTCCGCCGGACCGTCGAAGGCCTTCCCCTGCCGGACGAGCTGGTGGCGGAGGTCACCGGTGCGCTGGCCCGGTACGGCGAGGACGCCGCGTACGCCGTACGGTCCAGCGCGACGGCGGAGGACCTGCCGACGGCTTCCTTCGCCGGGCAGCAGGACACGTATCTGAACGTCGTGGGTACGGAGGCGGTGCTCCGGCACATCAGCCGGTGCTGGGCCTCGCTGTTCACCGAGCGGGCCGTGACGTACCGGCGGCGCGGCGGCATCGACGACCGTACGGTGCACATGGCCGTGGTCGTGCAGCGGATGGTGTTCCCCCAGGCGTCGGGCATCCTGTTCACCGCCGACCCCGTGACGGGCAACCGGAGGAACGCCACGGTGGACGCCGGTTTCGGGCTCGGCGAGGCGCTGGTGTCCGGGCTGGTGAACCCGGACGTCTTCACGGTGCGCGAGGGCGAGATCATCGGCAGGTCGATCGCCGCGAAGGAACGGGCGATCGAGGCGCTGGAGGGTGGCGGCACGCGCGAGGTGCCGGTCGAGGCGCGGCGGCGGGAGCAGCCCGCGCTGACGGACGAGCAGGTTCTGCGGCTCGTCCGGCTCGGACGAAGGATCGAGGAGCACTTCGGGCGCCCGCAGGACATCGAGTGGTGTCTCGTCGACGACGGGTTCCGGATCGTCCAGAGCCGGCCGATCACGACGCTGTTCCCCGTACCGGAGGTGGCGGACGACGAGAACCACGTCTACGTCTCCGTCGGCCATCAGCAGATGATGACCGACGCGATGAAGTCCCTGGGGCTCTCGATGTGGCGGCTGACGGCCATGGCTCCGATGCTGGAGGCCGGCGGGCGGCTGTTCGTCGACGTCACCTCGCGCCTGGGCCCGCCCTCGGTCCGGGCCGGCCTCCTGGACATGATGGGCAAGGGCGATCCGCTGGTCAGGGATGCCCTGGAGACCGTGCTCGGCCACCCCGGCTTCGTGCCCACGCTCCCGGACCCGGTGCCCGCCGCACCGCCGGCCGCCGGTGGACCCGCCCCGATCGCGACCGATCCGGCCGTCGTCCGTGCGCTGATCGCGCGCAGCGAGGCCTCGGTCGCCGCCCTGGAGCGGGACATCCGGACGCACTCCGGGCCGATGCTGTTCGACTTCCTGGTCACCGCCTTCGAGGAACACAAGCGGGTGCTCGGCGACCCCCGGAGCATGCAGGCGATCATGGCCGGGATGGAGTCCACGTGGTGGCTGAACGACAAGCTGCTGGAGTGGCTCGGCGAGAAGAACGCGGCCGACACGCTCACGCTGTCGGCCCCCGACAACGTCACCTCGGAGATGGGGCTCGCCCTGCTCGATGTCGCGGACGTGATCCGCCCGCATCCGGAAGCGGTGGCGTACCTGCGGGACGCCGGGGGCGACGAGGGCTTCCTCGACGGCCTGGCGAAGGTGGCGGGCGGGGCGGAGGCGCGCGAGGCCATCGAGGCGTACCTGGACCGGTACGGCATGCGGTGCGTCGGCGAGATCGACATCACGCGGCCGCGCTGGAGCGAGCGTCCCACCGCGCTGGTGCCGGTGATCCTCGACAACGTGCGCCTCTTCGGCCCGCGAGCGGCCGGCCGGCGCTTCGAGGAGGGGCGGCAAAAGGCCCTGGCGAAGGAGCGGGACGTGCTCACGCGCCTGCGGGCCCTTCCGGACGGGGACCGGAAGGCCGAGGAGACCAAAGAGATGATCGACCGGGTCCGGACCTTCGTCGGGTACCGGGAGTACCCGAAGTACGGCATCATCCACCGCTACTCCGTCTACAAGCAGGCCCTCGTGCGGGAGGCCGACCGTCTGGTGGACGCCGGGGTGCTGGCCCGCCGCGAGGACGTCTTCCACCTCACCTTCGAGGAGTTCCGTGACGCCGTACGCACGAACACGGTGGACGAGGAGCTGATCCGGCGGCGCAAGGAGGAGTTCCGGGCGTTCAGCGCGCTCACCCCGCCTCGCGTGCTCACGTCGGACGGTGAGGCGGTGAACGGGGCGTACCGGCGCGACGACGTGCCGGAGGGCGCGCTGACCGGTCTGCCCGTTTCCGGCGGGACCGTGGAGGGGAGGGCCCGCGTCATCCTCGATGTGGCCGAGGCCGAACTGGAGGCGGGCGACATCCTGGTCACCACCTTCACCGATCCCAGCTGGTCACCGCTGTTCGTCGGGATCGCCGGGCTGGTGACGGAGGTGGGCGGCCTCATGACGCATGGGGCGGTGATCGCCCGGGAGTACGGACTGCCCGCCGTCGTGGGCGTGGCCGGGGCCACCCGGCTGATCCGGGACGGTCAGCGCATCCGTGTGCACGGCACCGACGGGTACGTGGAGCTGCTGTCGTGACGGCGGGGCGGTGGGAGACCCGTTCCGTACTCTGGAGGCATGCGCATGCGCCCCACTCTGAGCTGGACTCCCACCGAAGGACTGCCCCCGGCCACCACTGATCCGGAACCCGTCGTCGAAGCGCTCGGTGCCGGCGGTGTGCTGGTGCTGAGCGGGGCCGGTATCTCGACGGAGTCCGGCATCCCGGACTACCGGGGCGAGGGCGGCAGCCTCAGCCGGCACACCCCGATGACCTACCAGGACTTCACCGGCGGCGCTGCGGCGCGCCGCCGGTACTGGGCGCGCAGCCACCTCGGCTGGAAGACCTTCCGGCGTGCCCTCCCGAACGCCGGGCACCGGGCGGTGGCCGCGTTCGGGCGCAGCGGTGCGCTGTCCGGGGTGATCACCCAGAACGTCGACGGACTGCACCAGGCCGCCGGCAGCGAGGGCGTCGTCGAGCTCCACGGGGGCCTGGACCGGGTCGTCTGCCTGAACTGCGGCACGTTCGTCGCGCGCCGGGAGGTCGCGCGGCGGCTGGAGGAGGCGAACCCCGGGTTCCAGCCGGTGGCGGCCGGGGTCAATCCGGACGGCGACGCCGATCTCACCGACGAGCAGGTCGGGGACTTCCGGGTGGTGCCGTGCGAGGTCTGCGGCGGCATCCTCAAGCCGGACGTGGTGTTCTTCGGCGAGACGGTGCCCGCGGCACGGGTCGAGCACTGCCGCGAGCTGGTGCGGGCGGCGACTTCGGTGCTGGTGCTGGGGTCCTCGCTGACGGTGATGTCCGGCCTCCGGTTCGTCCGCCAGGCGGCTCAGGCAGGGAAGCCGGTACTCATCGTCAACCGGGAGCCCACCCGGGGTGATGCCCAGGCCGTCACCCGGATCGCGCTGCCGCTCGGGGAGGCTCTGGGGGCGGTGGCGGACCGGCTGGGCGTTCGCGTCGAGGGTCCTCGCGTCGAAGGTGTGGAGGACAAGGCCGCGACCGGCCGGGACGCGCTGGGCGCGTAAGCAGGCGTCCCCCGGGCGTGCGGGGTGGCGCCGGCCCGTGCGTGAGCCCCGGTGGCCCCGTCAGACCCGTCGCCCGGCGGCGACGAGCTGTTCACGTACCCACGACGGGTCCGGGTTGGTGTGAGGTTTCCCGGCCACGACCACGGTCGGCACGGTCTCGTTGCCGTCGTTGGCCGCCCTGACTTCGGCGGCGGCATCCGGGTCGCGCCAGATGTTGACCCAGTGCAGACGGCGGGCGCGGCGCCGCAACCGGAACCGCAGCCGGAGACAGTACGCGCACCCGGGCCGCCAGAACACTATGGGCCGGCCGTCGGCCTCACTGCGGCGCCGGGCCTCCGCCACACCGATGGACCTCGGGAAGACCAGGGGCGAGTGCAGGCCCGCGAAGAGCGCGAAGGCCAGCAGGAGAACGGCTCCCTCACGGGTGCTGCCCCGCGCGATGAGCCCGCCCCCGGCGGCGGCTCCGGAGACGAGCAACAGGATCGGCACCAGCCAGACACGCGTCATGACGCCCCAGGCTACCGACGCCCCGGCACGGCCCGGGGGCCGGGCCGCCGCAGCCGCCACCACCGGTGCACACCTCGCGGCGCGTCGGCGTCGTCCCGGTCGAGGTCCGGCAGCGGCGGGTCCACGTAGGTCCGGGCGGTGCGCTCGGGGTCGAGGCCGACGCGGCCCGGGTGGACGCAGACCGGGGTCCGGGTGTCGGTGGTGTACCGGAACCCGTCCGCCGCGTCGAACGGCCAGTCCCTGCTGGGGCGGTCCGCGACGAGGAAGCCGGTGCGCGGAAGCCGCAGTGCGGGGCAGAACCAGCAGCACGGGTAGTCCGACTCCGGGTCGATGAAGGGTGCCTCGGCCACGTCGTCCATGTCCCCAGGAAGGTAGCGCACGGTGGCGGCCGACCCTCCCCGCAAGCACGGGCAGCCCGGCGCCGGGCGACCGCCTGTACCCGCTGTGGACGGTTCCTCGATCCGGTGTCGAGCGGTCCTCCACAGCACCTCCCTACCGTCCTATGCGTACGCCTTCGTTCCACGTCTGTTCAGGAGTCGCGTATGGAGCAGGTGGTGGAACGGGCCGTGCGGATCATCCGGGAACGTTACGCGGAACCCCTCAGTCTGGATGAGGTCGCCCGTGCCGTACTGATGAGCAAATTCCATTTGCTCCGCGTCTTCGACCAGTTCACGGGGGTGACCCCCGGGCGCTTTCTCGGCGCCGTACGCATGGGCGAGGCAAAACGACTTCTGCAATTTTCCGATCTCGGAGTTGCCACCATTTCCGCCGAAGTGGGTTACAGCAGCACCGGCACGTTCACCAGACGTTTCTCCGAATCCGTGGGTGTCACTCCCACCCGGTATCGCGAGCTGAGCCGGGGCCGGGGCGCACTCGCCGTGGGGCCACCCGGTGTCCGGCGGGGCCGGGCGGGCCGCTGCCGGGTCCGCGGGGTCGTGCGGGCAGCGGCAGAGCCCGATTCACCGGTCTGTATCGGGGCCTTCGACGGCCCCATCCTTCAAGGTCAGCCCTTCGGCTGGACCACCACGGACCGTCTGGGGTCCTTCTGCCTGCCCCTTCTCCCCCAGGGCGTCTGCCATGTGCACGCGGCCATGCGGGCGGCGGCCGGGACTCCGGGCCGGCCCGTCCTGTTCACCGCCGTGCTCGGGCCCCTTCGGCTCGACCCGTTCGCCGACTGCGAGGTCGAGCTCGTACTGCGTCCGCGCACATGGTCACAGCCGCCCATTCTGTTCGCCATTCCCGGTATCGAGGTACCTGCACAAACGGAATCCCCGGCGCCCTCTCCGGCGTTGCGCAGCTCAGCAATTGAGGAGAAGACAGGCCGTGAACCCGCCTGCAACACTCAATTATGAACGCGGCAAGGGTCGCGTTCCGGCGGTCCGGTGGATCGCCTTCCGTGAATCAAATGAAGAGGTAATCAATGCGCGAACTCTCTGTTTTCCGAGCGACGTCGGCCGAGGAATTCGGCGTGTGGGACGCGGCACCGGTCTGGGACCGGGCCACCGAGGACCTCTCCGTCTGGGACCGTTCCTCCGAGGACCTCTCCGTCTGGGACCGGACCGCCGGCGAACTCGCCGTGTGGGACTCCGGCGCCGGGGACCTCGCCGTCTGGGACTCGGCGTCCAAGGACCTCGCTGTCTGGGACTCGGCCCCCGGGGACCTCGCCGTCTGGGACTCGGTGTCCGAGGACCTGGCGGTGTGGGACGCGGGCTCCGGGGACCTGGCGGTGTGGGACGCGACACCCGGCGACCTGTCGGTCTGGGACGCGGCCTCCGACGACCTGTCCGTCTGGGACCGCGCGCCGCAGCCCCTGGCGGCCTGATCGTTCACTCACAGCCCATTCGGCCCGGCGGCCCTGCGGATCGCCGGGCCGGACGGGCGGGCGGGACCGGAAGGACATCGCCATGACGACACCACGCACACAACGCGCCGAGGCCACCACCGGGCTGCACGTACGGGGCGGGATCGACGAGAACTGGGACCGCTGGGTCGGCAGGGCACCGGTCACGCTGCGCCATCGCTGGATCTCGCTCGCCGAGGGCCGGATTCCCGGCGGTCTCCGTACCTTCGGGCTGCCCGGACCCGACGGTGACCGGGTGGCCCTGATCGGCGGTGTGATGGAGGCACCGACCGGCCATGTGCGCTTCGATCCGCAGCGCGTGCTGTCCGGCGGATCGGTCGGTGAGGGAGTGGTCGCCGAGGGGCCGCACCCGTGGCACGGGCTTTCCGCCGACGCTCTGTTCCCCTCCTGCCTGCTGATGGGCCCCAACTACGAGTCGGCCCCGACCGGCCCCGGCGCCCGCGACCCGCAGGTGCTGAAGGAGTATGTGCGCGCCCTGCTCGACTGGTGCCGCGCGCAGGGGATCCGCAGTGTCTCCGCGCTCTTCCTGCGGCCCGACCACCCCGAGTTCCTGGACGCCCTGCGCGCCGAGGGGTTCGACGTGGTGCCGATGGTGGACCGCTGCGACATGGACGTCACCTGGGACGACCTCGACGGCTACATCGCCGGGCTGCGCCGCAACCGGCGCTTCGCCGTGCGGCGCGAACTGCGGGAGATCGCGGAGCACGGTGTCGAGATCAGCGAACGCCCGATCGGTGAGGACGAGCCCGAACTCGTCGCGCTGCGGGCCCAGATCGTGACGAAGTACGGCGGGGTGCCCGACGCGGAGCGGGAGGCCGGGTCCTTCCGGCATCTGCGCGACCACTTCGGCCCGGAGAACGTCTGGGTCGTCGAGGCCCGCAAGGACGGCGCGCTGCTGTCGTTCACGATGCTGGTGCGCGACGGCGACCAGTGGACCGCGCTGATGAGCGGCACCGACTACAAGCACCCCGACGCCTCGTTCACGTACTTCGCCACCATGTTCTACCGCCCGGCCGAGCTGGCCCCCGGGCTGGGCATCACCACGATCGCCTACGGGCTCGGAACCGTCCAGGCGAAGCGGGTGCGCGGCTGCACCGTCAGCACCCTCCTGGCGGCCGGCCTGGTTCTCGACGGATCCCACTGAAGGAGTACGCCCATGTCCCCCGAACCCGCCACTTCGGTCCCCCGGCACGACGGCAAGGTACTCCTCGTCGCCGACCAGGGGCTGCGGTCGGCCGAGCAGATGAGCGCGACGCAGGTCGACCGGAAGGTCTCCGACTTCTGGACGGGCATCGGCGGCGCGGAGTTCTTCCAGGCGCTGAGCACGGGCTTCTACGAACTGGTCTCGAAGGACGAACTGCTGCTGCCGCTGTTCGCCGTCCACGACTGGGACCGGCACGCCGCACGGCTGTACGACCACTTCCGCCGGATCTACGGCGAGAACGACCTCACCGCGGCCTGGGACCCCAAGATGCACCAAGCGCACGCGCACTTCCTGATCTCCCGGGAGCAACGGCTGCGCTGGCTGGCCCTGATGAAGGAGGCCGGGACACGACTGAACGCTCCGGAGCCGCACTTCACCGAGTTCCTGACGATCATGAAGATCGCCAGCGGGGAGATGACGGCGGTGTCACGCGGCGCCGCCCTGGCCCGTGGCGAGCGGTTCCACTGGGACGGGACTCCGGCATGACCGGCTCCGGCGTACGGGCGGTGGCCGTGGTGGGCGCGGGGCCCGCCGGGGCCTTCTGCGCCCTGGAACTGGCCCGGCTGATGCCCGACACGGCCATCGACCTCTACTACCGCGAGGAACGCGGGCCGGGGGCGGGCATCGTCGTGACGGACGACTTCGCGCAGCGCCTGCGCGCCGTCCACCCCGACGCGCTGCGGCTGCCGGAAGCCGCGTACGCGACGTGGGACGAGACGGTCACGGCGGTCGGCGACGAACGCATCCGGTCCGGCGCCTTCGGCATGTCGGGGATCTCCCGGCAGGTCTTCCACGCCCATGTACGCGAACTCGCCACGCGCAGCCCGAATGTGCGGCTGGTCAGCCGCGACGTCATCCGGCTGCCCCGGCAGGCCGATCTGGTCGTGCTGGCGGACGGGGCGGGCGGCGCGCGGCGCCGGGAGCGCGCCGACCGGTTCGGCACCACCATGACATCGGGCCGCACCCTGTTCGTCTGGATGAGCACCCCCGCGGTACTGGAGCCGTGCTTCCTGCTCAAGGACCTGGGCGCCGGTCCGCTGGTGGTGCACGCCTATCCGCACGCGGCGGACGCCAGCACCTTCATCGTGGAGGCCGATCCGGGCACCCTGGCCGCGCTCGGGCTCCTCGGGCTGCCGCCGGAGGAGACGCAGACGCGGCTCGCCGGGCTGTTCCGGGAGGAGCTGGGCGGTGCTCCGCTCGTCTCGCGGACAGCGGGCTGGCAGGAGTTCCGTACGGTCGTCAACCGGCGCTGGACCGACGGCCGGACGGTGCTCGTGGGGGACGCGGCGCACACGGTCCACTTCTCCACCGGTTCGGGCACGGTCCTTGCCATCGACGACGCGCTGTGTCTCGCCCGGTCCCTCGCGGAACACGACGACCCGGACGAGGCGCTGGCCGCCTACGAGGCGGCCCGGCAACCGGTCGTCGCCCGAGCGCAGGAGGAGGCGGCCGAGAGCACCGCGTGGTTCGAGCAGTTGTGCCGCGGCGACCGGCTGGAGGGGCATCAGACGGTGTTCGCCCTGCGCAGCCGCCGGAGCGCGAACACCTACGGCCGGTTACGGGAGCGGGACCCGGAGTTCGTCGCGCGCACGGTGGCGCGGCTGGCCGGCCGGCCCACCACCGCGGAGCCCGTCGACGTGCCGCTCACGGTGGGGCGGGTGCGGCTGCGCCACCGGCTCGTCGAGGTGGAGCACCGGGACGGCACCTGCGTACTGCGGGGCGGGGACGGTGCGCGGGCGGTGGGGCTGCTGGTGGACGAGGCGCCCGGACGGCCGCTGCCCGGAATCGACTTCCTCGCCGTGCGGGCGCGGCCGGGCGGCGGGCGGGTGACCCGCAGCGCCGCCGCGGCCCGGGTCCGCGGTGCGGCGGGGCTCCCGGTGGCGCTGCTGGTCGACGAGGAGTTGCCCCGGGACGAGGCCAACACGCTGATAGCGGCGGCGCGTACGGACCTGGTGGCCCGGTCGTGAGGCGCGGCGGCCCGCCCGGCTCAGAAGTAGTCGCGCATCAGCTCGCTGTACCAGGCGGGGCTGCGCACCTCGCCGCGCGGGGCGAACTCCGGCTGGTAGGGCTTCACGTCGAGCACCGGCGTACCGTCGAGGGCGTCCAGGCCGTTCACCGTGAGCGTCAGCCCGTCGACGGCGTCGAGCGCGCACACGGTCACGCCCAGGTGGTTGGGCCGGTTGGGGGCGCGCTGCGCGAGGATCCCGGTCAGCGGCCAGTCGGTGTTGCCCCGGGGATACTGGCTGCCGGTGCAGGTCTTCCGCGCCAGGTGGAACGAGAAGACGACCTCGATGTGCGAGTACGCGTCGAGGCCGAGGGTCGCCGACGCGTCGAGGACGTCCGGGTCGAGTTCGATCCGCGAGACCTCCACTCCCCACCCGTCCTCGTAGGCCTGCCGGCGTCCGCCGCGCACCACGCCGATCGGGCTGATCCCGTCCATCGCGCCGTCTCTTCCTGTCGGGTGGATCCCGGTCGTCCGGGATCCACGAACCATGCATGCCGGTCCGCCGTGCGCGGTGCCGGCCCGTCCCATCGAGCGAGGTGCCTGCCGTGTCCGGTCCGATCTCCCGCCTGACCTCTCGTCTGCTGCCCGACCCCGGACCCGGCCGGCTGCTGGTGCTGTGCACCGCCGTGGCCAGCCTCGGCAACGGACTCTATGTCACCGGTGGTGCCGTCTACTTCGTCCATGTGGTGGGCCTGTCGCCGGGTCAGGTGGGCATCGGCATGTCGCTCGCCGGTGTCCTGGCCCTGTTCACGGGCGTGCCGGCGGGGCAGCTCGCCGACCGGTTCGGGCCGCGCGGCACCACGGCCGTGTTCGCGCTCGGGAAGGCGGCGGCGCTGGCCGCGGCGGCCTTCGTGCACTCCTTCGCGGCCTATCTGGTGATGGCCGTCGTCCTCGGGCTGGCCGAGCAGAGCGGCCACGTCGCGCGGGGCGCGCTGGTGACAGGGGTGATGGGCCGTGAGGGCCGGGTCCGGCTCTCGGCGTACATGCGCTCCGTGTTCAACGGCGGTTTCTCACTGGCCTCGCTCGCGGCAGGGCTGGTCATCGCGCTCGACTCCGAGACCGCGTTCCTGTCGCTGTTCTGGGGCAATGCGCTGGCCATGGTGCTGGTGGCGGGGCTCTACATGCGGCTGCCCGAAGTCCCGGGCGTCCCGCGTGAACCGCGCGGCAAGCGTCAGCGCGGGGCCCTGCGCGATGTGCCGTATCTGGCGGTCGCGCAGGTCTCGGGGATCGTCAGGATCGGACCGACCGCCCTCGCGGTGGGACTGCCGCTCTGGCTGGTCGTGCACACCGACGCGCCCCGGGCGCTCGCCGCGTGGATCATGCTGGTCAACACCCTGATGGTGGTGGCGCTCCAGGTGCGTCTGGCGCGCGACGCGGACACCGTACGCGGGGCCGCGCGGCTCCAGCGGCTGACGGCGATCGTGCTCGCGGCGGCGTGCGCGGTCACCGCGTTCACCGGCGCGATGCCGGCGTGGGCGGCGGCCGCCGTGCTGCTGGCGGTGGCGGTGCTGTTCACCTTCGGGGAGATCTGGGGCGAGGCGGCCCGGTGGGGGCTGCGCTACGAGCTGGCGCCCGCGAACGCGCAGGGGCAGTACCTGGGCGCCTTCGCGACCGGTGACGCCTTCGCCCTGATCGCGGGTCCGACGCTGGTCACCCTGGTGCCCGACCGGCTCGGCGGGCCCGGGTGGCTGGTCATCGGCGCCCTGTTCACCGGCGTGCTGCTGGCGGGCGGGCCGGTCGTGCGGTGGGCGGAGCGGACACGGGTGCCCGAGCCGGAGCCGGCCGCCGAGGCCATGACCGCGCGGGCATGAGGGACGCGGGCCGGGGCCGCTCCAGCGCTGTGCGAGGCCCCGGCGAGGCGCCCGGCCTAGCGTCGCCCCACGGGCCGGGCCAACCGGGTGTCCCGGTTCCCCGGCCCGGTCCCCGCCGAGCAACCGACAAGGACGGCCCCGTGAGTGTGTCCAGGACGGACCGGAAGAAGACGGTGCCGACCCACTCGGCAGGCGTACGCCCGCTCCTGCTGGAGGCGGCGGGTCTGACGCTGTCGGGCCTGGTGGCCGAACCGCCGGAGGGTAGTCCCCGGGCGACGGTCGTCGCGGTGCACGGGGGCGGGATGCGGGCCGGCTACTTCGACGGGCAGGCCCACCCCGGTCTGTCCCTGCTCGCGCTCGGCGCCCGGCTCGGCTTCACCGTGCTGGCGCTCGACCGGCCCGGCTACGGCCGGTCCGCCGCGCAGGTGCCCGCCGGTCTGACGCTCGGCGAGCAGGCCGTCGTCCTGCCCGCGGCGCTCGACGCCTTCGCCGAGCGGCACGACGTGGGCGCGGGCTTCCTGATGCTCGCCCACTCCTACGGCGGCAAGCTCGCTCTCACGACCGCCGCGCACTCCCCGGGTCTGCTGCTCGCCCTGGATGTCTCGGGGCTCGGGCACCGGTACGCCGTGGAGTCGGCGGGCCTGTCGCGCATCCGCCCCCATGTGCACTGGGAGCGCACCTGGGGGCCGCTGGACCTGTATCCCCCGGGCACGTTCCGGGCGGCGCAGGCGCTGGTGGCCCCGATGCCCTCGCGCGAGGCGTCCGAAGTGGCGCTGTGGCCAGGGATGTTCGACGAACTCGCGCCGCGCGTCGGCGTACCGCTCCGGCTGACGTTCGCCGAGCACGAGGCGTGGTGGCTGCACGGGGAGCCGCACATCGCCGACCTGACCGCCCGTCTGGAGCGGGCGCCGCTCGTCCGGGTGGAGCGGCAGCCGGGAGCCGGACACAACATCAGCCTCGGCCGCGCGGCCCGTTCCTACCATCTGCGCGCGCTCGCCTTCTTCGAGGAGCGCCTGGCGGGCCTGATGGCGACTGTGCCGTAGCCGCTCACGTACACCGCTCCCCGACGTCCCGCCCACGTACTCCTGGAAAGGCAGCACCATGACCGAGCCGTACGAGCCGTTGCCGGAGGACTGGGGGCGCGCGCTGTGTGTCGCCGCGCATCCCGACGATCTGGAGTACGGGCCCGCGTGTGCCGTCGCCCGGTGGACGGCGCAGGGGAAGTTCGTCGCATACGCGATCGCGAGCCGCGGTGAGGCCGGTATCCCCGACCTGGCTCCGGACGCGACCGGAGCGCTGCGCGCGGACGAGCAGGTGCGGGCGGCGAAGGCGGTGGGGGTGCGGGACGTCGAGTTCCTGGGCCATCCGGACGGCACCATCGAGAACGGTCTGCCGCTCCGGCGCGACCTGGCGCGCGCCATCCGGAAGTACCGGCCCGATGTGCTGGTCACCATCAACTTCTACGAGCGGTGGCGCAGCGGCGACTGGAACTCCGCCGACCACCGCAACGTCGGTGTCGCGCTGCTCGACGCGGCGAACGACGCCGGCAATCCGTGGGTCTTCCCGGAACTCGTGGAGGAGGGCCACGAGCCCTGGCCGGGTGTGCGGTGGCTGGCGGTCGGCGGTTCCCCGGCGTCCACGTACGCCGTGGACGTCACCGACGGGCTGGAGGCGGGGATCGAGGCCCTGGCCGCGCACGCGGGCTATCTGGCGTCGCTGCCGCCGGACAACCCGATGGCGGACGCGGCCGGGTATCTGACGACCAAGCTGACGCGGTTCGGCGCGCGCTTCGGCGGGGTGCCGGCGCTGCCGTTCGAGATCATCGGCATCTGAGACGCGTACGGCCCACGGCCGCGGCC
>NZ_RDBL01000020.1 GCF_008042035.1 Streptomyces sp. col6 | reverse complement strand
TCATGAGCCGTCACCTGGTCGAACTGCCCGCCGAGTTCGCCCCCCGCTCCCCGCAGGACGACCGGGAACCCCCGTCCATGGGCAGGCCCGGCGCGGCCCGCCAGGACTGGACCTCCCAGTCCTGGCGGGCCGCGCCGGGCCTGCCCATGGACGGGGGTTCCCGGTCGTCCTGCGGGGAGCGGGGGGCGAACTCGGCGGGCAGTTCGACCAGGTGACGGCTCATGATGTTGCCGACCCAGCGCAGTCGGCTCTCGTCCACCGCGAGTTCGAGGTCGGGCAGCCGCATCAGGAGGGCGTCGACGCCGACGTCCGCGATGGCGCGGCCGATGTCCTGTCCAGGGCACTCGTGGGGGCCGCCGCTGAACGCGAGGTGCGAGCGGTTGCCCTCCATGTTGGCGTTCAGGTCGGGGCGGACCACCGGGTCGGTGTTGGCCGGTGCGATACCGACGATCAGGGCGTCACCGGCCTTGATGTGCTGGCCGCCCAGTTCGGTGTCGCCGACGGCCCAGCGGCCGAAGACGGCGGTGAACGGGGGCTCGTCCCAGAGGGTCTGCTCGACCGCCTCGGGGACGGTCATGTGGCCGCCGCTGAGCCGGGCCCGGAAGCGCGGGTCGGTGAGGACCATGCGCAGGACGTTGGCGATCAGGTTGGTGGTGGCCTCGTAGGAGGCGATGAGGATGAGCCGCAGGTGCTCGGCCACCTCCTGGTCGTTCATGTCGGCGGGGTGCTCGACCAGCCAGGTGGCGAAGTCGTCCGCGGGTTCGCGGCGGCGGCGCTCGACGAGGCGGGTGAGCGCTCCCACCACGTAGGCGTTGCTCTGGACGGCGGTGGCGGTGCCCTTGATCATGTCGCGGGCGGCTTCGACCATCCGGTCGTTGTACTCCTCCGGCATGCCGAGGATGGCGCACATGACCATCATGGGCAGTCGTTCGGCGAAGTCGGCGACGAGGTCGGTGCGGCCCTCGCGGCAGAAGCCGTTGACGAGGCGGTTGCTGTACCGGTTGACGTGGCGCCGCACGCCGCGGGTGTCGATGCGGGCCATGGAGTCGGTGACGGCACCGCGCTGGCGCTCGTGGGTGGCGCCGTCGGCGAAGACGCAGATCGGCTGCCAGGTGAAGATCGGGGCCAGCGGGTGGTCCGGCGCGACGCTGCCGTCCTGCAGGGCCCGCCAGCGCCGGGAGTCCCGGGAGAACTGCGAGGGCGTACGGGTCATGTGCAGGTTCTCGCTGTGGCCGAGGACCAGCCAGGCGGGTACGTCGCCGTGCAGCAGGACGGGCGCCACCGTGCCGTGTTCGGCACGCAGTTTCTCGTACAGGCCGTGCGGGTCCTGCTCGGCCTCGGGGCCGTAGAGCCGGCGCAGTCCGCCGGGGCCGACGCCCAGGCCGTGGGCCGGGCATTCGGGGGGCGGGACCTGGCCGTGCTCGTAGGGGAAGGGGCTTGTCACGATCGCTCCAGGGGTCATCAACACCTTCCCCGAGGCGCCCCACCACCCCGTCGAGGCGCTGCGCAGCGCCTCGACGGGGTGGTGGGGCGCCTCGGGGAAGGTGTTGATGGCGACGACGAACGGCACCCCGCGCTCCTCCAGGCGTCCGATGACGTCGAAGCTGACTTCGAGCCGGCGGGTGTCGACGAGGACGACGGCGCCGAGCGCGCCTTCGAACAGGCCGTTCCACAGGAACCAGAAGCGTTCCTGGCCGGGGGTGCCGAAGAGGTAGAGGATCAGCTCCTCACTGATGCTGATCCGGCCGAAGTCCATGGCGACGGTGGTGGCGGTCTTGCTCTCCACCCCGAAGTTGTCGTCCACGCCGACGCCGGCCTGCGTCATCGTCTCTTCGGTGGTCAGCGGCCGGATCTCGCTCACCGAGCCGACCATGGTCGTCTTGCCGACCCCGAACCCTCCGACGATCACGACCTTCACCGCGGCGGTGGCCGTGGTGGGCAGGACGTCCTCGCTGCGGGGGCCCGTGATCGTGTCAGAGTTTCTGAAGTCCATGCATCACCGCTTCGAGGAGGGACCGGTCCGGGAGGGTCGCGCGAACGATGGGCGCGCGCGATTCGATCAGTCCGGTTGCGAGGAGTTCGGTGAGGAGCGAGGTCACCACGCTGAACGGCAGGCTGAGGTAGGCGGAGAGTTCCGCGACGGATAACGGTGCCTGGCAGAGCCGCAGGATCACGGCCTGCTCGGGCTGGACCGTGGGGGACGGCTCGGACTTCGAGACAATCATCGTGACCAGGTCGAGCGCTGCCCGCTCGCTGCCGTCGGGATCGCCGGTGATGACGTAGAGCCGCTCCGGGTCGCTCAGTGCCGGGTCGGCCTTGCGGCGTTCTCGTCGGGGAGCACTCATACGGCCTGCCCGTCGTGGCGGGGCGGACTCGTGAGATGGCCGCCGATGCGTACGACCATGTCGCGCATCCGCGCACCGACGAGTCCGGCGTCCACCGTCTCCCCGGCCAGGACCGCCAGGTAGGCGCCGGCCCCCGCGGCCATCAGGTAGAAGAAGCCGCCGGTGACCTCGATGACGACGAGCCTCATCCGGCCGTCGCTGTACGGGATCTCGGAGGCGACGGCCGCCGCCAGGCTCTGCAGACCGGCGCACGCCGCCGCGAGCCGGTCGGCGACATCGGGGTCGCCGCCGTGCCGGGCGATGCGCAGCCCGTCCGCGGAGAGCACCACGATCTGGTGGATGTCCGGGACGTCGTCGGCGAGTTCCTTGAGCATCCAGTCCATGTTGCCCCGCTGCTGGATCACTGCAGATCTCCCTTGTCCCACGCGTCGTCAGAGTCTTCGTCCGGCCTGGGCTCGTGGGGCACACCGTTGGCGGCCTTGGTGAATGCCTCCAGCCAGATACCGGGGGGCGGTTCCTTGCTGTTGTCCTGGCCGGGCCCGTAGCTGTGGCCGTGGCCGTTGGTGCGGCCGGCCATGGGGTCGGCGGCCTGGGCGGGAAGGTTGTGCGAGCCCAGCGGTGCGCGGCCCCGGCTGCGGCGTTGCGGAAGTCCGCCGGCGGTCCACTCGGTCACGACGGGCACGTCGTCCTCCATGGCGACGGCCGGGGCGACCGGACGGGGCTCGGAGGCGACCGGGCCGGTCACGGGGCGGGCGGCAACGGGGCTGGGCTTGCGGCGCTTGCCGCGGGCCGGCACGACGTGCTGCATGTCGGCGAGGTCGATGTCGCTCGTCGGCCGCGAGGTGGCGCCGATTCCGTGGGCGATGCCGGGCGCCGGACCGGTGGTGATCATGGCGCGGGGCACGATGAGCACGGCGCGCACGCCGCCGTACGCGGACTGCCGCAGGGAGACCTGGAGGTCGTACATCCGCGCAAGGCGGCCGACGACGGCCATGCCGAGGCGCGGGGACTCGCCGAGGTCGTTCATGCTGGACCCGGCTTGGGCCCTGGCGAGCATGTTCTCGGCGCGGGCGCGGGCCTCCTCACTGAGGCTGACGCCGCCGTCCTCGATCTCGATGGCGATGCCCGTCTGCACCTCGACCGCGGTGACGTGCACCCGGGTCTGGGGCGGCGAGTAGCGGGTGGCGTTGTCGAGGAGTTCGGCGCAGGCGTGGATGAGCGGTTCGACGGCGGTGCCGATGATGGCGACCTTGGCGATCGAGTGCAGATCGACGCGCGGGTACTCCAGGATGCGCGACATGGCACCGCGCAGCACGCTGAACAGCGGTACGGGCTTGGGCCACTGGCGGCTGGGGCGGGCGCCGCCGAGGACCGCGATGGAGTCGGCGAGCCGGCCGATCAGCGCGGTGCCGTGGTCGATGCGGAGCAGGTCGTCGAAGACGTCGGGGTTGCGCCCGTGGTGCTCCTCCATCTCTCGCAGCTCACTGGCCTGTCGGTGGACGATCGCCTGCACGCGCCGGGCGACGTTGACGAAGGCGCGCTGAGCGGAGTCGCGGGTCGCCTCCTCGTTGTCGATGATGTCGAGGACGGTGTAGACGAGGGAGCGCTGGGAGTCGGGGAGGTGGCGGTAGACCGGGTCGGAGTCCACCACGTCGCGCAGCACCTCGTCGGGCGAATTGCCCACACGCAGACGGTGGATGGCGGCGGGCAGCAGCTCCTTGCTGATGCGCACGGTCTCTTCGTCGTACTCCGCGATGCGCCGCTCCAGGGCGGTGACGCGCTGTTGGTACTCGGCGCTTCGGCGGCGGATCGTCCGGCCGCGGCGGGAGATCTCCACGGCGAGCGCGGCCACCACGACGGTGGCGAATGCTCCGCACCAGACGACTGGTATCCGCGCGGGCTCGGCAACCAGCGCCGCCGCGGCGGCGGTTGCGCCCGCCATCACGACGACGGGAAGCAACAGGGCGCGGGCGACGGGGGCTTCCCGGCCGGCCTGCGGTGATTCAACACGGGCCATCTGAACCTCTGGCGGTTGATTCGGGCTGTATTCCGGAGATTCGGCGCTTGTGTGAACGAAGGGAACAAGCGCGCGAATTCATCTCAACTCGGCTTCACTGTGCGTGAGCTTAGTCAGATCGAATCAGCGCTTTCACACATTCCTCCAACCCCCTGCGCGAGCGCTTCCGCGGTAGTACGCTCACGAGTTTTTGCACGCAGCGCCTTCATGCGTGTGCGGGGAGTGACGGGGCGGAGGAATGAGGAAGAATCGCCCTACGGGGCCATGCATGGGCACATATGAGCGAAGACGCTCGTACGAGTGATGCGGGGCGGACCCCTCAGCGGCGGGCGCCGCCGATGCGCCCTTCCAACTGCACCAGCAGCTCACTGAGCTGGGCGCTGAGCCGGTCGCGGGATGCGGCGTCGAGCCCGGAGAGCACCGCGCGTTCGTACGCCAGCTGCCGGGGCAGCAGTCCGTCGACCAGGTCGCGGCCCTCGTCGGTGAGGCGTACGAAGGCGACCCTGCGGTCCCGCTCGTCGCCGCGCCGGGCGATCAGGCCGCGCTCCTGGAGGACCTTGAGGCGCTTGGTGACGGCGGCTCCGGAGGAGAAGGTCTCCCTGGCGAGTTCGCCGGGGGTCAGTTCACGGTCCGTACGGCGCACGGCCCCCAGCAGGTCGAACTCGGGGCGGGTCAGCCCGGCCGCCCGCAGCGGGGCGTCCTCGGCCTGCTGGAGCAGGGCGGAGCAGCGGTTGATCCGGCCGATGAGCTCCATGGGCCCGGTGTCGAGTTCCGGGTTCACGGCCTGCCACTGCCGGACCACCGAGGCGACGATGTCGTCGGTCACACCGCTCCGTTCTCCTGGGCGGGGACGAGCAGCCCCTGCCGTTTCGCTGTCGCCGCGAGCGTACGGTGTCCGGCCTGCTCGGCCGCGAGCACCGCCTCCTGGGACAGGGCGGGCTGCCACCACTCCCCCGCCGCGGTGTCGTCCGCCTCGCGCAGCTCGACCAGGGAGCCGGTGAGCCGGCGGCGGGCCGCGTCCAGAGCGGCGGGTGCGGGCTCGGGCGCCGCGAGGGTCTGCACGGCGTGGGCGCGGGCCCGTTCGGCTGCGGCCAGCGCGCGCTCGACGCGGCCGGTGGCGCGGCGGTTGGTGACGAGCACGGCGGCGAGGAAGCCGACGGCGGCGCCGATCACGGTGTCCAGGACCCGGTCGCCGATCAGCTCACCGGCCGGGTGGCTGCCCGCGTACTCCAGGACGAGCAGCGCCATCGGGGTCACGGCGACGGAGCCGAGCCAGTAGTTGCGGGTGATCAGCGCCTCGGCGGCGAAGCCGAAGAGGAGGCAGAAGCCGATGAGGGCGAGCGGGGTGGTCCGGGCGGCCGGCAGGACGGCGGCGAAGACCAGCACACCGATGAGGTTGCCCAGGGTGCGCTGGAGCGTCCGGTTCCAGGAGAGCGTGACGTTGGCCTGGTAGAGGGAGGCGGCGGTGACGATCGCCCAGTAGGGACGGCCGACCCCCACGGCCGAACAGACATAACCGGCCAGGGCGCATCCGACGAGCGTGCGTGCGGCGACCGGGAGCAACGGGGAGCCGGGGGCCAGGCCGCGCAGCACCGTACGGAACGCGCTGCCCCGGGCGGCACGCCGCGCCCTGGAACGCCTGGTCGTCCACGCCGAGACCTCGGTCCTGGGCAGCGCGGCGGACCCCGCC
>NZ_RDBL01000002.1:749586-752977 GCF_008042035.1 Streptomyces sp. col6 | reverse complement strand
CCGCCTGCCCGCCCCCTCCGGGCCCGCCGGCCAAGGCGGTGCGGCGGCACGGCAGTTCGACTCCGCGCTCATGTCCGTGGGCTTCAAGCTCTCGGGCGCCGTGCTGGAGCACCTGTCGGCGATGTCCGAGCAGACGGTGGCGGAGACCGCCCGGCTCACGCTGGGCGTCGTGCGCGAGATGGTGGGCGACCACGTCCGGCACAACAGCTACTTCATCGACTTCCCGGCGGGAGTGCCGGACACGCTCGACTTCTGGTGGAAGTGCGTCGCCGACGCGCTGCTCGACGAGACCGCGCGCCCGGCCGTCCTCGCGCAGCTGAGCACGGGGGCGGTGAACCTGCTGACCCTGCCGTCGTACGGCCGCTACCAGCACACGTACGAGGAGATGCTCGCCGTCCAGGACGAGCTGATCGCCGCTGCGGGCGACCGCATGACCGTGCTGCACCTGGGCGATTCCCCGGACAACGAGGTCTCCGCGCTCTACCTCTCCCTCGCCGGCAGCAGCACCCCGCTGAACGAGGAGCACCTGCGCGACCTCGGTGTGCTCGCCGCGCACTGCGTGGACGGCCCGCAGCCGGAGTCCATACCCGTGCGGGAGAACCGGGCCGTCGTCAACAGGGCGCGCCTCGCCGCCGGCCGGGACCTCCTGCTGGACACCGTCACCGATGTGCTGCGCCTGGCCTGCGCGCTGAGCGACGGCGATGTGAGTCTGGTGGAGCCGACCCGGTTCCGGTCGCTGTCGCGGCCGGTGCGCCGGGCGCTGATGGCCGGGCTGGACGCCGTGGTCGCAGCGGCCCCCGCCAAGCTCGCCGACGTCTCCGCGCACCGCGAGGCGTTCAAGCGCCTCGGCGAGCGGCTGCACCCGCACGAGTACCCGGACCGCCCGCACGCCGCGGAGGTCTTCGCCGTCGCCCGGGGCGAGAAGGAGGCCCGGTCCCTCGACAGCCGCGTCGAGGAAGTGCTCGCCGCCGGCGACACCGCGGGCGCGGCACGCCTCCTGGCGGCGGCCCCCGGCAAGCTGTTCCGCGCCCTGGACCGGCTGCTGCGCGGCTGCCGCACCGACGAGGAGCGCGACGCCGTCGTGGCCGCCGCCGAGCAGGTGGCCCCGCAGGTCTCCGGCCGGGTGCTGCTGTCCGTCCGCGAGCACCTGCACAACCGGAGGGCGGAGCCGGCCGCGCGGCGCTTCTTCGTCAACCAGCGCGCCCGCGCCTGGGTCACCGAGGACAGGCGCGCCCCGGTCCCGGAGTCCGCGCGGGACCGCCTGGTCGCCGCGCTGGACGCCGAGGCGGCCCGCCGCCTGCCGGAGGGCGGGCGGCTGCTGGTCGACCCGGACATCCTCGATGTGGCGCTCCCGCTCAGCGGCAAGTCGACGGCGGCCGGCCTCGGGGTGCTGCCCCGGGGTTCCCTCTCCCCCGTGGACGGCGAGCTGCTGCGCTTCTTCGTGTACTGGAAGCAGGCGAAGCACACCACCGACTTCGATCTGTCGGCGCTGATGCTCGACGCCCGTTACACGACGGTGTGCTGGCTGTCGTACACCGCGCTCACCGAGATCGAGGGCGAGCACTCCGGCGACATCACGGAAGCACCCGACGGGGCCTCGGAGTTCATCAATCTGCGGCTGGGCGCGGTACGCGGCGACTTCATCGTGCCGCAGGTCAACATCTTCTCCGGGGAGAGCTTCGAGGCCGTCGAGGAGTCGTTCTTCGGGTTCATGACGCGTGACGCCGAGCAGGCGGGCCGCCCGTTCGAGCCGCGTACGGTCCGGATGAAGTCCGAGCTGCGCGGGCGGGGACGGGTCGCGCTTCCGCTGGCGTTCCTGCGTGGGGACGACGGCCGTTGGCGGGCCAAGTGGCTGCACCTGTACCTGACGGGCGCGCCGAACGCCAACCGGGTCGAGGGGAACCGGGTGTCCGTGGCGGCGCTGCTGAGCGGGATCGTCGAGCGCGAGTACCTGACGGTCGGGTACCTCACCGGCCTGCGGGAGGGGCGCGGGGCGACGGTCGCGCTGTGGGACGGCACATCGGTCCCCGACGGACCGGTCACGTACATCGGTCTGGAACGGCCCGACGGGCTGCATCCGGATTCCGTGGTCGTCACGCCGGAAAATCTGCGCGACCTGATCCCGGCCTGACTGCTAACGTTGCCCGTGGCGAGGCCATGGAGGGGCTTCCTTCTCCTTCCTCTCATGAAATAGTCCTTCCGCTTTCCTCGCCGCCGACATCACGCCGGGATGCCCCGAGGGCATCCCGGCGTCGTCGTGTGGTGTGGTCGCCTCAAACCCGCGCGGCCTTGCGGGGGCGGCTGTACTTGCGTACGAAGGGCTTCTCGACCCAGGCGTAGAGCGCCCAGGACATCAGGAGCGAGGTGACGGCCGCACCGGCCATCATGGCGACGGTGGCCGGGGTGGAGAACATCCGGTCCTCCCCCAACGCCCAGCGCAGCGAGCACAGCACGATGTAGTGGACCAGGTAGAAGGCGAACGAGACCTCGCCCAGCCAGATCATCGCGCGGCTGCGGAACCAGGTGGCGCGGCCCTCGATGTCGGCCGTGGCGGTGGCCGCGATGAGCAGCACGATCGGCACGATCATGACGGCGCGCTGCCCGTAGAGGTAGGGCACATAGGCGGTCGCGGCGTACGAGGCGGCGAGCAGCAGGGCCGACCAGGCCATGCCGATGTTGCGCCAGCGCCCGTGCTTGACGGCGAGCGCGACCAGGATGCCGAGGGCGAAGTCGGCCATGCGGACCGGCGGCAGGACGTAGCTGAACCAGTACTGCGAGACGGAGCTCTCGTGGCCGCTGGTGATACGCGGGGAGTCCGGGAACAGGGCGTAGGCCAGCGCCGGGGTGGCCGCGATCACGGCGAAGGCCCCGGTGATCCAGTACTTGAGGTTGCGGGGGTCGATACGGCGGAAGGCCCTCAGCAGGAACGGGAAGGCCAGGTAGAAGACCGCTTCGACGGCGAGCGACCAACTGGGGGCGTTCACGCTGAAGTTGGTCATGTACTGGGGCACCCACACATGGAGCATGAACAGGTTCGCGACGGCCAGCCGGACCGAGGTGTAGTACATCGCGAACAGCGAGACCGCCAGCGCCCAGGTGACCACGTACAACGGGTAGATCTTGACGAACCTGCGCCGCCAGAAGCCCCTGGTGGTGTCGTTGTCCCGGGCCGACCAGGTCAGGACGAAGCCGCTGAGCACGAAGAAGAACGTCACACCGAGCCCGCCGGCCTGGGTGAACCAGCCGGCCAGCCGGTCCGCCGTGCCGTCGTCGGCGAGCAGCCGCAGCGGGACGATCGGCAGGAAGGCGTGGTGGACGAAGACGGCCAGGGCGGCGGGAAACCTCAGACCGGTCAGCGAGGGCAGCCGGGAGAGGGCGGGGGGCTTCGGGT
>NZ_RDBL01000002.1:685376-749486 GCF_008042035.1 Streptomyces sp. col6 | reverse complement strand
CGCGCGGCGCCACCGGCGCGCGCGGAGTCACGGGCACCGGCGGCGCGGGCCTGGCCGGCTCGTCGACGGTGATACCGAAGTCGGTGGCGAGTCCGGCCAGGCCCGAGGCGTACCCCTGGCCCACGGCCCGGAACTTCCAGGTGCCGTTGCGCCGGTACAGCTCACCGAGGACGAACGCGGTCTCCGTGGTGGCGTCCACCGGGTCGAACCGTGCGGTCTCGACGCCGCTCGCGGCGTCCAGCACCCGGATGTACAGGCCCGGCACCCTGCCGAACGTGCCGTCCGTGGAGGCCGCGAGGACCACGGTCGCGACCTCCTGCTCCACCGCGGAGAGCGACACCTGGATCGTCTCGACCACGCCGGCCCCGTCCTGACGACGGCCCTCGTGGCGCACGGCGCCCCGGGGGTGCACGGGCTGGTTGTAGAACACGAAGTCGTCGTCCGAGCGCACCCTGCCGCCCGCCGTCAGCAGCAGGGCCGAGGCGTCGACGTCGGGGGCACCGGGGCCGGTGCGCCAGCCGAGCTCCACCCGCACACCCGCGCTCGCGACCAGCGTGTTGGCACCTTTGCGCAACGACATACGACTCCCCCTCAGCAGTCCGCCCGACTCAGGCAGCGTACGGAATCGCGAGGCCCCGTCGCCCCCGAAGCGACGAATTCGGCCGCTCAGGTGTGGAGTTGGGCAGGGCCCGCCCCCGGCGTGAGCCGGGGGCGGGCCCTGTGAGCGGCGCGGATCAGCGGACTTCGAGGCTCCGCTGCTCCTTGAGCGAGGCGCAGTTGGAGTTCTCCACGGAGACGTACACGTTGGCGATGTGGCCGCCCCAGCTGACGCAGTGGCCCTTGCCGTAGGCGTAGGCCGGACCGGCGTACGAGGTGTAGCTCCCGTAGTCGCCCGCCGACTCGTCGGTGTCGGTGACGTAGAGGTACGTGGACATGTCCTTCTTGACGCCCGGGGTGGACCGGATGGTCACCACACAGTTCTTGCCGTTCGACGCGTTGTACGTCAGGTAGACCGTGCCGAGGGAGCCCACGGCGGCGGAGTTCACGGTCTTGTAGGCGCTCCCGCAGACCTTCTGCGGGGTGGTGTTGGGCGCGGCGGACGCGGTCGGACCGAAGGCGGCCGTCGCGCCCACCATCAGGGTGGTCAGGGCCCCGGCGGTCGCGAGAGTACGGATGTTTCGCATATTTCCCCCTTGTAGCTCCAGGAGTCTTTTGCTCCCACTTGTTGGGACCTCTCAGGGGTGCCGATGGTTGTATCCCTTTTGCCGGGGACTTCCTGACGACGTGGCGCGCTAGGACAGCGGCCGCGCCCCGGGGGCGGGCAAGAAGCCCGTGACCTGGAAGTACGTCAGATAGCGCGTCAGGACGTCGTCGGTGAGAACTTCTTGGCGCACACCCGCCTCCGCCGCCGCCCGAGCCGTGCGGCCGGAGTCGAAGCGGCGGTGGTCCGCCTCGTCCTCGCCGGTCCCCCCGTCGTCACCGAGGAACAACTGTGCCGCGTTGTCCGGGTGTTCGGCCACGCACGCCCGCCACTCCTCGGGGGTCACCGGGCGCAGCTCGTATCCGAGGCGGGCGGCCACCTCGAAGACGCGGTCCAGGCCCGGCGCGTCCGGGTTGGTGTAGTGGTACGCCTGGGCCCCGGCCCGGTCGGCGGTGCTGAGCGCCACGACGGCGGCGCTGACGTAGTCCACGGGCACCCAGTCGGTCGTCCCGTGCGCCAGGTCCGGCACCGCCCCCGCCTGGAGGCAGCCCTTGATGAGCTGCCAGAGCAGGTCCCGGTCCTGGCAGGCCCCCGTGGCGGTGTCGCCGCTGATGCGGCCGGGGCGGTGGACGGTCACCGGCAGGCCGCGCTCGCGCGCCAGGCCGACGAGCTGCTCGGCGACCCATTTGCTCTGGGCGTACCCGTCGGGCAGGCCGTCCGCCGGGCCGGTCGGGGACGACTCGGTGAGCGGTGCGGGGTCCGCTCCGCGCGACGGGGCGTACACGCCGGTGGTGGAGACGTAGTGCAGGCCGGGCGAGCCGGAGTCCGCGAGGAGGCGCAGCAGTTCCTCGGTGCCGGCCACGTTGGGCGCGCGCAGATCGCCGTACGGGGCGGCGAAGTTGACGCGGGCCCCGTTGTGCAGGACCGGGCCGAGGCGGCGCGCGAGGGCGGTCCGCTCGTCCGGTACGAGGCCGAGGCCCGGGGCGGCGAGGTCGCCCGGGACGGGGTGGATGAGGTCCGCGTACCGGGGGCGCCACAGCCCGTAGTGCTCCAGGTTCGCCCGGATGCGCTGGGCCGCGCTGTCGGGGCTCGCGGCCCGGACGAGGCAGTCGACCGGGCCGTCCGTGGCCTCGATCAGGTCGCGCAGGAGGAACGCGCCGAGGAAGCCGGAGGCGCCGGTGAGCAGGGGTCGCGTCGTGGGGCGCGCGGACCGTCGTTCCGAGGCGGCACGGCGCTCGCCGGTGATGTCGGAGGCGAGCCGCGCCTCGGCGGCGAAGTCCGGGGCGGCTGCCTCCTCGTGTTCCTCCTCCCCCGGCGGCCGGCCCAGCAGCCGGTCGACGCCCTCTACGGTGGGCGTCGCGAACAGGGCGCGCAGCGAGGGCCGTCGCCCGCAGCGCTCCCCGATCCGCCGGGCCAGGGTCACGGCGAGCAGGGAGTGGCCGCCCAGCGCGAAGAAGTCGTCGGTGACGCCGACTTCGGGCACTCCGAGGGTCTGGGCGAACACCTCGCACAGCTCGCGTTCGCGGGCGGTGCGCGGGGCCCGCCCACCGGCCGCCACCGCGTGGTCGGGGGCGGGCAGGGCGCGCTTGTCGGTCTTGCCGTTGGGCGTCACGGGGAAGGCGTCGAGCCGGACGTGGGCGGCGGGAACCATGTGGTCGGGCAGTGTGCCGGCGAGGTGGGCGCGCAGCTCGGCCCAGCCGGGGGCGTCGGCGCCCTCGGCCGGGACGGTGTACGCGACGAGGCGCCGGTCGCCGGGGCGGTCCTCGCGCACGGTGACGCAGGCCGCGGCGACGCCGGGGGGGGAGGTGAGCGCCGCCTCGATCTCGCCGAGTTCGATGCGGAAGCCGCGCAGCTTGACCTGGTCGTCGACGCGGGAGACGTAGAGGAGGCGTCCGTCCTGCGTCCACCGCACCAGGTCGCCGGTGCGGTACATGCGTCCGCCCGTGCGGTCGAACGGGTCGGCGACGAAGCGGGACGCGGTGAGGGCGGCCCGGCCGTGGTAGCCGCGGGCGACGCCCTCGCCGGACACGTACAGCTCACCGGTGACACCGGGCGGGACGGGCGCCAGCCGCTCGTCGAGCACATGGATGCGGGTGCCGTCGACGGGGGTGCCGATGGGGACGCTGCGTTCGGGGGCGAGCGGGCCGTCCGCCTGCTGGAAGGCGCTCATGGTGGCGCAGACGGTGGTCTCCGTCGGGCCGTAGGCGTTGACGAGGAAGCGGTCACCGGCCCAGGCGTGGACCAGGGCGGGCGGGCACGCCTCCCCGGCGAGGACCATGGTCAGGCCGGTGGGCAGGGAGCCCGGGGGCATCACGGCGAGGGCGGCGGGCGGGATCGTGAGGTGGGTGACGCCCCGGTCGCGGACGAGGCCGGCCAGCGCGGGGCCGGGCAGCAGGGCGTCGCGTTCGTCGATCTCCAGGCAGGCGCCGGTGAGCAGCCCCATGCACAGCTCCCAGAACGCGGCGTCGAAGCTGACCGACGCCATGTGGAGCACCCGGCTGCCCGGTCCGACGCGCAGCCGCTCGCTCTGTGTCCTGGCCATGGCCCGTACGCCCCGGTGGGTGACGACGACGCCCTTGGGACGGCCGGTGGACCCGGAGGTGTAGATGACGTACGCCGGGTTGGCCGGCTGGACACGGGCCCGACGGGCCCCGGGCGTGCCGTCGCCCGCGTCGAGGTCGCCGACGCACAGGCGCGGCACCGCGTTCTCCGGGAGGCGGCGGTGGAGTGCCGGGGTGGTGAGGAGCAGCCGGGGCCGCGCGTCGTCGAGCATGTACGACAGGCGCTGGGCGGGGTAGTCCGGGTCGAGCGGCAGATAGGCGGCGCCCGCCTTGAGGACGGCGAGCAGGGCCACGACGAGCTCGTGGGTCCGGGGCAGGGCGACGGCCACCCGGTCCTCGGGTCCCACGCCCCGCTCGGTGAGGTGCCGGGCCAACGCGTCGGCACGGGCGTCGAGTTCGCCGTAGGTGAGGGTGGTCCGGGCGTCGCGGACGGCCGGGGCGCCGGGGGTGCGCCGGGCCCACTCCTCGAAGAGTGCGGGAACCGTCGTGGCGGGCAGGGTGTCGGCGGGCCCGGTGCCGAGGGCGATGAGGCGGCCGTGCTCGGCCGGGGTGAGCAGGTCGTACGTGTGCAGGGGGCGGTCCGGGTCGGCGGTGACGGCGCCGAGCAGCAGGACGAGCCGGTCGGCGAGGGCCTGGACGGTGCCCTCGTCGAAGAGTTCGGTGGCGTAGTCGACGGTGCCGCGCATGCCGTCGAGGGCGCCGGTGTCGTCGTAGACCTCGGTGAGGGCGAACGACAGGTCGAACTTGCTGACCTCGGCCTCGGCGGGCACGCCGGAGACGGTGAGGCCGGGCAGGTCGACGGCGGCGGGCGCCTGGTTCTGGAGGACCAGCATGGTCTGGAAGAGCGGGTGGTGGCTCTGGGCGCGTGCGGGGTTGAGGAGTTCGACCAGCCGCTCGAAGGGCACGTCCTGGTGCGCGTAGGCGGCGAGGTCGAATTCCCGTACCCGGCCGAGGAGTTCGCGGAACGTGGGGTCGCCGGACAGGTCGGTGCGCAGTACGAGGGTGTTGACGAAGAAGCCGACGAGGCCGTTCGCCGCCTCGTCGGTGCGCCCGGCGACGGCGGTGCCGAGGGGGATGTCCTCGCCGCCTCCGTGCCGGGACAGGACGGTGGCCAGGGCGGCCTGGAGGACCATGAAGGCGCTGGAACCGCAGGTGCGGGCGAGCTCCGTGACATGGCGGGCGGTGTCGCGGTCGACGGAGAAGCCGAGGGTGGCGCCGGTGTGCCGGGAGGTGGCGGGGCGCGGCCGGTCCCAGGGCAGCTCGATCGCCTCGGGGAGGCCGTCCAGCGCGTGTCTCCAGTGGCTGAGCTGCCGGCAGACAAGGCTGTCGGGGTCCCGCTCGTCGCCGAGCAGGTCGCGCTGCCACAGGGTGTGGTCCGCGTAGTCGACGGGCAGCGGCGCCCAGTTGGGCACCTCGCCCCGGACGCGGGCCCGGTAGGCGGCGCCCAGGTCGTGGGCGAGGGGGGCCAGGGATGTGCCGTCGGCGGCGATGTGGTGGACGACGAGCACCAGGACATGGGCGTCGGGCGCCAGGCGGAGCAGGGTCGCCCGCAGCGGCAGACTGCGCTCGATGTCGATGGCCTCGGCGGTGGCGGCCGCGACGCGGTCGCGCAGCTTGGCCTCCTCCACGCTCTCCATGGCGAACGGGATGACGACGTCGTCGGGCGCGGTGATGTGCTGGTACGGCCCGTCCTCTCCCTCGGGGAAGACGGTGCGCAGGGCGGTGTGCCGTGCGATGAGGTCGGCCACGGCGGTGCACAGGGCGTCCGCGTCGAGCTGACCGTCGATGCGTGCGGCGAGGGGGATGTTGTAGGTGGCGGAGGGGCCGTCGAGCCTGTGGAGGAACCACAGCCGCTGCTGGGCGTACGACAGCGGGAGCTCGGCCGGGCGCGGCTGCGGGACCAGGGCGGGGCGGGTGCCGCCCTCAGCGCCTTCCAGGGCGGTGGCGAGCGCGGCAACGGTGGGGTGTTCGAACAGGGTGCGGATGTCGGTCTCGGTGTGCAGGGCGGTACGGATGCGGCCGACGAGGCGGGTGGCGAGCAGGGAGTGGCCGCCCAGGGCGAAGAAGCTGTCGTCGGTGCCGACCCGGTCGACGCCGAGCACATCGGCGAACAGCCCGGCCAGGATCTCCTCCATGGCACTGCGCGGTGCCCGCCCGGCCACCGTGCGGGGGCCGGTGGGTGCGGGCAGGGCCGCCCGGTCGATCTTCCCGTTGGGCGTCAGCGGCAGGACGTCGAGCGGCTGGATGACGGCCGGCACCATGTAGGCGGGCAGCAGCCGGCCGACGTGGGCGGCGAGCAGTCCGGGGTCCGGGTGCTCGCCGGGGGCGAGGACGACGTAGGCGGTGAGGGTGCGGTCGCCGGGCAGGTCCTCGCGCACGAGGACGCAGGCGGCGCGCACGGTCGGGTGGTCGCGCAGGACCGTTTCGATCTCGGCGGGTTCGATGCGGTGGCCGCGCAGTTTGATCTGCTGGTCGGCGCGGGCCACGTAGCGCACGGTGCCGTCGGCGTCCCGGTGGACCAGGTCCCCGGTGCGGTACATGCGGGCTCCGTTGCCGGCGAACGGGTCGGCGACGAAGCGCGTGGCGGTGAGCGAGGCCCGGCCCAGATAGCCGCGCGCGACGCCGGCGCCCGCGAGGTACAGCTCCCCTTCGGCGCCGGGCGGCACGGGGCTCAGCGCCGCGTCCAGGACGTAGGCGCGCATGCCGTCGAGCGGGTGGCCGATGGGCGGCGCGCCCTCGGGCGGGTGGTCGGGGCCGACGTGGTGGGCGGTGGCGAAGGTGGTGGTCTCGGTGGGCCCGTACACGTGCAGGACGGTGGTCGCGGGGTGGGCGGCGGCGACGCGCTGCATGACGCCGGGGGCGGCGGCCTCGCCGCCGGCGGCGACCAGGCGCAGCTGCCCGAGGCAGCCGGGGTCGGTCTCCGCGAGAACGTTGAACAGGGCCGTCGTGAGGAAGGCGGCAGTGACGCCGTGCCGGGTGACGACGTTGCGCAGGACGTCGGGCTGGAGGGGTCCTTCGGGGGCGACGACGACGCGTCCGCCGCGCAGGAGCGGCGTCCAGATCTCGAAGGTGGAGGCGTCGAAGACGTACGCGGAGTGCAGCAGGACGGCGTCGGCCGCGCCGTTGTCCCAGCCGTGATGGGCCGCCAGCGCGGCGATGTCGGCGTGGGTGACGCCGACGCCCTTGGGCAGTCCGGTCGATCCGGAGGTGAACATCACGTACGCGAGCCGGCTGCCGCCCGGTGTCTCCGGGAGCGGGCCCGGCTCGGCCGGTCCCCCGGCGAGGACGCGGCCCGCCGCGTCGACGGTCAGCACGGCGGTCTCCGGCCCGAGTTGGCGCACCCACGGGAGGGCGGCGGTCGTCTCGTCGACGACGAGGACGCGCAGGGGCACGACCTCGGTGACCCGGTTGAGGCGTTCGGTGGGCCAGCGTGCGTCCAGGGGTACGTAGGCTCCGCCCGCGCGCAGGGCGGCCAGTGAGGCGGTGACGGTGGCCGCCGAGCGGGCCACAAGGATGCCGACGCCCTCCTCCGGACCGGTCCCGAGGCCGGTCAGCGCGGTGGCGAGCCGGTCCGCGAGACCGGTGAGCTGCTGGTACGTGAGCGGCTCGCCCGCGCCGGAGACGGCCACCTCGTCCGGGTACCGGGCGGCCCGCTCGGCCACGGCCCGCGGAACGCTCAGGGTCGTGGTGCCCTCGGGGAGGGGGGCGCCGGTCCCCCGGGCGATCAGCTCCTCCCGTTCGCCGTCGAGGAGGAAGGGCGCTGTGTCGGCGCGCCGACCGAGGTCCTGCGCCAGGGACGTCAGCAGCTGGCGCATCCGGGAGACGGTTTCGGCGACCTTCTGCCGGTCGAGGACGGCGGCCCGGTAGCCGAAGGTGATCCTCAGGGTGTCCCCGGGGGCGACGGTGAGGGTGAGCGGGTAGTGGGCGGCGTCGGTGCCGCTGAATCCGGTGACGGCGAGGCCGGGCAGTCCGCTCTGGGCGGTGCGCAGGGCCTCGGCGTCCATCGGGTAGTTCTCGAACACGACGAGTGTGTCGAAGAGTTCGTCCAGGCCGGTGACGCCCCGGATGTCGCTGAGGCCGACGTGCTGGCTGCCGAGGAGCCGCCCCTGTTCGGCCTGGAGCCGGGTCAGGAGCTCGGCCAGGGTCTCGCCGGGTGCGGGGCCGATCCGTACGGGCACGGTGTTGATGAAGAGGCCGACCATGGACTCGACGCCGGGGATCTCCGGCGGGCGCCCGGACACGGTGGTGCCGAACACCACGTCGTCGCGGCCGGTGAGGTGGCCGAGCAGCAGGCCCCAGGCGCCCTGGACCAGGGTGTTCAGGGTGAGCCGGTGGGCGCGGGCCGTCTCGCGCAGCCGGTCCGTCGTGGCCGCGTCCAGGTCGAGCACCAGGGTCTCGGGCAGTTCGACGGCGCCGTCCGGGCCGTCCTCGGCGAGGAGGGTCGGCGTCTCGATGCCGGCCAGGGCGGCGGACCAGGCGCCGAGTGCGGCGTCGCGGTCCTGCTGGGAGAGCCACACCAGGTAGGCGCGGTACGGGGTGACGCGCGGCAGGGCGCTGTCGTCGCCGCCGGCCGCGTACAGCTCGAACAGCTCCCGTACGAGCAGCGGCAGCGACCAGCCGTCGAACAGGATGTGGTGGCTGGTCATGACCAGCCGGTGCCGGTCGGGCGCGGTGCGTACGAGGGTGAACCGCATCAGGGGCGGGGTGGCCAGGTCGAAGCGGCGGGTGCGGTCGGCGGCGAGGAAGGCGGTGAGCCGGTCCGGCACCTCGTCCGCGCCGGTCAGGTCCAGTTCCTCCAGGGGGACGGGGACCTCGGCCGCGACCGCCTGCACGGGCTCGTCCAGCTCCTCGTGGAGGAAGCCGACACGCAGGTTGGCGTGGCGGCGCAGCAGGCCGGCGATGGCGGCGCGCAGCGTGGGGACGTCGACGGGGCCTTCGAGGTCGAAGACGAACTGCGCGGTGTAGACGTCCACGGCGTGCGAGTCGTAGAGGGCGTGGAAGTACATCCCGGCCTGCAGCGGCGTCAGGGGGAGTACGTCCTCCAGTTGGAACCCGTTCACTTGCGTCCACCCCACTTGTTCTGCAGTCGGTCGATCTGGGCCTGGTTGAGCGAGACCAGGGGAAGGTCGGACGGCGTGTAGCCGCCTGCTCCGGGTTGTCCGGCGTGTTCCGCGAGGGCGCGCAGCGCACGGTTGAACGCCTCGGCGAGTGCGCCCACGTCCTCCTCCTTGAGCAGGTCGCTGGGCCAGGTCCAGCGGGCCACCAGGCGGGGTCCTTCGGGCAGGTCCTCGGTGTGCGCGTTGATGTCGAGGACGTGGTGCACGGCCATGCCGGGGTCCTGGCTGCGCGGCCCGCCGGCGTCGAGCAGGACCTCCCAGTCGCCCGCGGCCGCCCGGCCGGGGGCGGCGTACCGTCCCAGGTAGTTGAAGCCGATCTGGGGTGCGGGGGCGGCGAGCCGGGGGCCGGTCGCGGGGTTGAGGTGGCGCAGCATGCCGTGGCCGACGCCGTGGTCGGGGACGGTGCGCAGCTGTTCCTTGACGCGCTTCACTGCACGTTCAACGAGCGCGGCGTCGATGCGTGCCGGGTCGCGGACGTCGAGCGGTCCCGGGTCGATCCGGACCGGGTGGAGGCTGGTGAACCAGCCGACCGTGCGGGACAGGTCGATGTGGTCGGCGAGCTGTTCCCGGCCGTGGCTCTCCAGGTCGAGCAGGACAGCCGTGTCCGGGTCGAGGCCGCGGGTGCGGCGGTCCCGCCGGGCGTTGACCGCGAGGGCGAGGGCGGTGAGCAGGATGTCGTCGACTCCGGCGTGGAAGGCGCCCGGGACGGTGGTGAGCAGGGGCTTCGTCCAGGTGGCGGGCAGCTGGGTGGTGAGGGTGCGGGTGCCGTCGGCGGTGTCCAGGAACGGGTCGAGCGGCCGGTACCCGAGCTGGGGGTCCGGTGTCCTCAGCACCTCCTCCCACAGGGGCAGTTCGCTCAGGCGTGCGGGTGCGTGGGCCTGCTCGGCCAGGAGCTGGGACCAGCGCCGGTACGAGGTGGTCGCGGCGGGCAGCGCGGGTGCCGGGCCGGCCGGCCCGGTGGCCGCCCGCCAGGCGTGGGCGAGATCCTCGGCGAGGATGCGCCAGGAGACCGCGTCGACGGACAGGTGGTGCACGACCAGGAGCAGCCGTCCGCGTGCGCCGGGTCCCGCGTCGCCCCAGACGGCCTCGAAGACGGCTCCGGCGGAGGGCCGCAGGCGCCTGCGGGCGCGTTCGCCCGCTTCGGTGAGGGCGGCGCGGGCGGCGTCGGCATCGAGTCCGGTGAGGTCGACGCGGGTGAAGCGGCGCCCGGCCGTGACGGCGCCGGGCGGCAGGGCTTCGAGTACGGGGTCGCCCCCGGCGGTGCGGGTGACCCGCAGGCGGAGCATGTCGTGGTGGTCGACGAGAAGCTGGAGGGCGGCGACGAGGGTGTCCTCGGTGGCCCCGGCGGGGGTGCTGAGCACGCCGGACTGGTTGTAGCCGTCGATGGTGCCGGGGCGTTCCAGGAGCCAGGCGGCGATGGGGGTGGGCGCCATCTCGCCGGTGCCGTGGCCGGCCGGTTCGCTCGTGCTGTCGTCGAGTGGTGCGGCGACGGCGGCGATGGCTTCCGGGGTGCGGTGGACGAAGACGTCGCGCGGTGTGACGCCGAGTCCGGCTTCCCGGACACGGCTGACGAGTTGGATGGACAGGATGCTGTCGCCGCCGAGCGCGAAGAAGTCGTCGTCGGTGCGGACGGCGGGAGCGCGCAGCACGGAGGCGAACGCCTCGCTCAGGACGCGTTCGGCCGCGGTGCGCGGCTCCCGGCCGGGGCGGCCGGCGGTGGGGCGCGCCGGTGCGGGCAGGGCAGCCCGGTCCGTCTTCCCGTTCGGCAGGAGCGGCAGTGAGTCCAGGGCCACGAAGGCGGCGGGCACCATGTACGGCGGCAGGGCGGTGGTGAGCCGGGTGCGCAGTTCGCCTTCGGTGAGGGGTGCTGCGCCCACGGTGTACGCGACCAGGCGCCGTTCGCCGGGCCGGTCCTCGCGGACGAGGGCGCAGGCGGCGGTGACGCCGTCCAGCCCGGTGAGCGCGGCCTCGATCTCGCCGAGTTCGACGCGGAAGCCGTTCAGCTTGACCTGGTCGTCGGCGCGCGAGACGTAGTGCAGCAGCCCGTTCGTGTCCCGGCGGACGAGGTCGCCCGTGCGGTACATCCGGCTGCCGGCCGGGCCGAAGGGGTCGGCGACGAAGCGGGTGGCGGTCAGGCCGGGGCGGCCGAGGTAGCCCCGCGCAAGGCCGTCGCCGGCGATGTGGAGTTCGCCGGTCACGCCCACGGGCACGGGCTGGAGCGCGGTGTCCAGGACGTAGGCGCGGGTGTTGTCGACGGGGTGGCCGAGCGGGATGCCGCCCTCCTCGGTCGCTTCGTCGGCACGGATGTGGTGGGCGGTGGCGTCGATCGTCGTCTCGGTCGGGCCGTAGAGGTTATGCACCTCGGCCGCCCAGATACGGCGGGCCCGCGCCGCCAGGGCCCCGGTCAGGGGCTCGCCGCCGCAGGCGACGGCGCGGAGTGCCGGGGGCGCCGCCTCGGGCCCGGTCTCGGTGAGCAGCAGTCCGAGGTGCGAGGGCACGAACTGGGCGATGGTCACGCCCTCGTCGCGCATCCGGGCAAGCAACCCCGCCGGGTCGTGGTTGAGGGCGGGCGGTACGGGGCAGGTGGCGCCGCCGTGCAGCAGGGGCAGCCAGGTCTCCCACACCGAGGCGTCGAAGCTGGGCGAGGTGCGGGCGAGGACCCGGTCGTCGTCGGTGAGGCCGAAGTGGCGGGCCATCCAGGCCATGTGGTTGGTGAGCGCTCCGTGGGTGACGACGACACCCTTGGGCCGGCCGGTGGAGCCGGAGGTGTAGATGACATACGCGGCGTCGTCCGGGCCGGGCTCGGCGTCGGGGAGCACGGCGCGTCCGGCCGGCCAGGCGCTCCGGTCGCCCAGCGCGAGAAGGGGCACGGTCGTGAACCGGGCGGCGCGTGCCGGGTCGTGGACCAGGAACAGGGCCGGGCGGGCGTCCTCCAGCATGTGGGCGACGCGTGCCTCGGGGTAGTCCAGGTCGACGGGCAGGCAGGCCGCCCCCGCCTTGGCCACCGCGAGCATCGCGACGACCCGGTCGGCGGTGCCTTCGGCGGCCAGGGCCACGAGGTCACCCCGCCCGACGCCCCGGTCGTGCAGGTGACGGGCCAGGCTGTCGGAAAGGGCGTCGAGTTCGGCGAAGGTGAGCCGCTGGGCGCCGGCCCGGACGGCGGTCCGCCCGGGAGTACGGGCCACCTGGGCACGGAACGCCTCGGGCGCCGTGCGCGCGTGCACCGGCCGCACGGGTCCCGGGGCGGCCCGGTCCAGCTCGGTCCGCTCGGCCGCGTCCAGGAACGCCGCGGTGCGGACGCGCCCGTCGGGGTCGGCGGCGAGCGACGCGAGCAGACGGGTCAGGCGCGCGGCCAGGGCGTGCGCGGTGGCGGGGTCGAACAGGTCGGTGGAGAACTCCAGGTTCCCGTCGAGACCGGTGGGCCGGCCCGCGTCGTCGCGGGTCTCGGTGAAGGTGAACGTGAGGTCGAACTTGCTGATGCCGGTCCGCACGGGCTGCTCGGTCACGGCGAGACCGTCCAGGCCGAGCGCCGTGTCCGCCTGGTTCTGGAGGACGATCATGGTCTGGAAGAGCGGGTGGTGGTCCTGGGCGCGGCTCGGGGCGAGGGCGTCCACCAGTCGTTCGAACGGCAGGTGCTGGTGGGCGTAGGCGGTGAGGTCGAACGCCCGGACCCGGTCGAGGACTTCGGTGAAGGTGGGGTCGCCCGTCAGGTCGGTGCGCAGGACGAGGGTGTTGACGAAGAAGCCCACCAGGTCGTCGAGCGCTTCGTCGGTGCGTCCGGCGACGGCGGTGCCGAGGGGGATGTCCTCGCCGGCCCCGTGCCGGGAGAGCAGGACGGACAGGGCCGCCTGGAGCACCATGAACAGGCTGCATCCCCGGGCGCGGGCCAGCTCGGCGAGCGCCCGGTGGGTGTCCGCGTCGACGGGGAACGCGAAGGCGTCGCCCCGGTACGTCAGGACGGCGGGGCGCGGCCGGTCCAGGGGCAGGGCGAGCAGTCCGGGGGCGCCGGCCAGGGCGGTGCGCCACCACTCCAGCTGGCGGGCGGCCCTGCTGTCCGCGTCGTTCTCGTCGCCCAGGAGGGCGTGCTGCCAGAGGGTGTAGTCGGCGTACTGGACGCGGAGTTCCGGCCAGTCGGGCGCCTTGCCCCGGCTGCGGAGGCGGTAGGCGTCGCCGAGGTCGCGGGCGAGCGGGGCGAGCGACCAGCCGTCGCCCGCGATGTGGTGGACGAGGAGCACCAGGACGTGGGACTCGGCGCCGAGCCTCAGCAGCCGGGCCCGCACCGGCAGGTCGCCGGTGACGTCGAAGGCGTGCGCCACCTCGGCGGCCAGCGCCGCGTCCAGGCCGTCCGGGCGCGTGTCCCGGGGCGTCAGGTCCAGATCGGCGTGGTCGGCACCGAGGACGAGCTGCCGCGGCACCCCCCCGGTTTCCGGGAAGACGGTGCGCAGGCTCTCGTGGCGTTCCACGACGTCCACGAGGGCGCTCTCCAGGGCCTGCGCGTCGAGCGGTCCTTCCAGCCGCAGCACCAGCGGCACGTTGTACGTGGGGCTGGGCCCCTCGAACCGGTTGAGGAACCACAGCCGCTGCTGGGCGTAGGACAGCGGCAGCGGGTCGGGCCGGTGCGGGGCGCGCTCCAGCGGCAGGGCGGCGGCTTCGGCACCGTCGAGGGCGGCGGCGAGCGCGGCGGGCGTGGGGTGCTCGAAGACCGCCTTGACCTGGACCTCCACGGCGAGCGCGGTCCGGACGCGGGCGACGAGGCGGGTGGCCAGCAGGGAGTGGCCGCCGAGCGCGAAGAAGTCGTCGTCGGCGCCCACGGCCGGCAGGCCGAGGACATCGGCGACGAGCCCGCAGACGATCTCCTCGCGCGCGGTGCGGGGGGCGCGCCCGCGTGGTGCGGCGTGCTGTTCGGGCGCGGGCAGGGCACGCCGGTCCACCTTGCCGTTGACGGTCAGCGGCAGCGCGTCGGTCAGGACGAACGCGGAGGGCACCATGTAGGCGGGCAGGGACCGCCCGACGGCTTCGGCGAGGTCGGCCGGGTCGGGGCGGACGGTCCCGGCGGGCACCACGTAGGCGACGAGCCGCCGGTCCCCCGGCACGTCCTCGCGCACGACGGTGAAGGAGTCGGCGACGCCTTCGCAGCAGGCGAGGACGGACTCGATCTCGCCGGGTTCGATGCGGTAGCCGCGCAGCTTCACCTGACTGTCGGCGCGGGATACGTAGGCGATGTGCCCGTCGGGCGTCCACTTGACGAGGTCGCCGGTGCGGTACATGCGCCCGCCGTCCGCGTCGAAGGGGTCGGCCACGAACCGGGTGGCGGTCAGGGCGGGCAGGCCGGTGTACCCCCGGGCGACGCCGCGCCCCGCGAGATACAGCTCGCCCGTGACGCCCGCGGGGACCGGGCCCAGCGAGCCGTCGAGCACGTACAGCCGCATGCCGTCCAGGGGCCGGCCGATGGGCGGCGGGCCCGCCGGCAGGTCGGCGGCCACTTCGTAGCGGGTGGCGAAGGTGGTCGTCTCGGTCGGGCCGTACACGTGCAGGACGCGCACACCCGGAGCGGCGCCGGCGACCCGCTGCATGGCGTCCGGCGAGGCGAGTTCGCCGCCGGCGCAGACGAGCCGGAGGCCGGCGAAGGCGCCGGGGTCGGTGTCCGCGATCACGTTGAGCAGGGCCGTCGTCAGGAAGACCGCCGTCACGCCCTGTTCGCGGACGGCGTCGCGCAGGGTGCGGGCCTCCAGCACGCCGTCGGGTGCGACGACGACCGTGCCGCCGCGCAGGAGCGGCGCCCAGATCTCGAAGGTGGACGCGTCGAAGACGTACGCCGAGTGCATCAGGACCGCGTCGGCCGCGCCGCCCTGCCAGGCCGCGTCCTCGGTCAGCGCCACCACGTCGGCGTGGGTGACCCCCACGCCCTTGGGCAGGCCGGTGGAGCCGGAGGTGAACATCACGTACGCGAGTGAGGCGGGGCCCGGCACGGCTGCGGGCCGTCCGGGGGCCGGGGGCGCGCCGCGCAGGATGCGGCCGGTCCGGTCCACGACCAGGACCGGAATCCGGCGGGCCGTCTCGGCCACCCAGGCGGAGCCGGCGGCCGTCTCGTCGACGACGAGGACCCGCACATCCGCCACCTCGGCGACCTGGTCGAGCCGTTCCCGGGGCCAGCGCGCGTCCATCGGGACGTACGCGGCGGCGGCGCGGACCGCGCCGAGGGAGGCGGTCACGACGGCCGGTGACCGGGAGAGCAGAACGCCGACGCCGGTCTCCGGGCCCGCCCCGAGACCGGCGAGGGCACGGGCGAGGTCGGCGGAGACGGTGTCGAGCGCGGCGTACGTGAGGGTGGTGTCGCCACCCGCCACCGCCACGGCGCCCGGGGTGCGGGTGGCCTGCGCCGCGAAGAGCGCGGGCAGGGTGGTGTCCGGTGCGGGGGCGGGCAGTTCGCGGCCGGTGCCCCGGGCGACGGTCCGGGCCCGCTCCTCGGGTGTCAGCAGGTCGTAGTCCGCGAGGGGCCGGGAGGGGTCGGCCGCCACCTGTTCGAGGAGCCGGAGCAGGCGCGCCGCGAGGGCCCGCACGGTGACACGGTCGAAGAGCGCGGCGGCGTACTCGATGCCGGCGGTGAGTCCGCCCGCGCCGCGCTCCTCGCCGAACGCGAAGGTGAGGTCGAACTTGCTCAGGCCGTTGTGGACGAGCCGGTCCTCGACGGTGAGTCCCGGCAGGTCGGGGCGGACGGCCTCCTGGTTCTGGAGGACCAGCATGGTCTGGAACAGGGGGTGGTGGTTGCGGGCCCTGACCGGGTTGACGCTCTCGACCAGCCGCTCGAACGGCACGTCCTGGTGCGCGTAGGCGGCGAGATCGAACTCCCGCACCCGCGCCAGGAGTTCCTGGAAGGTGGGCGCGCCGGACAGGTCGGTGCGCAGGACGAGGGTGTTGACGAAGAACCCGACCAGGTCGTCCAGCGCCTCGTCCGTGCGGCCCGCGACGGGCGTGCCGAGCGGGATGTCGTCACCCGCGCCGTGCCGGTGCAGCAGGGTGGCCACGGCCGCCTGGAGCACCATGAACAACGTGGTGCCGGACTCCCGTGCCACGCGCAGGAGTTGGGCGTGCAGCTCGGGCGTCACGTCGAAGGCGTGGACGTCGCCCGCGGGGTCGGTGGTGACGGGGCGCGGGCGGTCGAGCGGGAGGTCGATGAGTCCGGGCAGTCCGGCCAGCGCGGTGTGCCAGTGGTGGAGCTGCTCCCGCAGGACGCTTCCGGCGGTGTCCGCGTCGCCCAGGGCGGCGTGCTGCCACAGGGTGTAGTCCGCGTACTGGAGTGCGCCGCCGGCCTCCGGCTCACGCCCGGCGAGGCGGACCCGGTAGGCGTCGCCGAGGTGGCGGGCGAGCGGGGCCAGCGACCAGCCGTCGCCCGCGATGTGGTGCAGGACCAGCACGAGGACGTGGCGGCCGGGCGCGGTGCGCAGGAGCCTGCCGCGCAGCGGTGGATCGCGGAGCACGTCGAAGGGCTCGCTCACCGCGTCCAGGACGGCCGTCTCCAGCGCGGTGGGTGCCGTGCTCTCCACGGGCAGCCGGGGCGTGACGGCTTCGGCGGGCAGGATCAGCTGGTGCGGCACACCGTCCCGTTCGGGGAAGACCGTGCGCAGCGCCTCATGCCGCTCCACGACATCCCGCAGGGCGGCACGCAGGGCGTCGGTGTCCAGCGGTCCTTCGATGTCGAGGACGAGCGGGATGTTGTAGGAGGAGCTGGGCCCTTCGAGCCGGTTCAGGAACCAGAGCCGCTGCTGCGCGTACGACAGGGGCAGCGGGTCGGGCCGCTCGGCGACGGGCAGCACCGGCGGGCGGGAACGCTCCTCGTTGTCGAGGACCCGGACGAGCCCGGCGACGGTCGGGTGCTCGAACAGGGTGCGCACGGCGATGCCGGCGCCGAGGACCGTACGGACGCGGCTGACCACGCGCATGGCGAGGAGCGAGTGCCCGCCGAGGTCGAAGAAGCTGTCGTGCGGTCCGACACCCGGGCGGCCCAGTACCTCGGCGAAGATCCCGGTGAGCAGGTCCTCGCGCGGGCCGAGCGCACCGGTCGCTCCGCCGGTGTGCTCTGCCTCGTCGTCGGGCCGGGGCAGGGCGCGCCGGTCCGCCTTGCCGTTGGGCAGCAGCGGCAGTTCGCCCAGGAGGACGACGGCGGTGGGCACCATGTAGTGCGGCAGCGTCTCGGTGAGGGCTTCGCGCAGGCCGGCCGGGCGGGTGCCGGGGTCCGTGGTGACGGCGTACGCGACGAGGCGGCGCTCCCCCGGCGCATCCTCCCGGATCACGGCGCAGGCAGCGGTGACCCCGGGCCGCGCGAGCAGGGCGGCCTCGATCTCGCCGGGTTCGATGCGGAAGCCCCGCAGCTTGACCTGGTCGTCGGCGCGGGAGACATAGGCGAGGAGCCCGGCAGCGTTCCAGCGGACGAGGTCGCCGGTCCGGTACATGCGGGCGCCGGTGCCGCCGAAAGGGTCGGCGACGAACCGGGCGGCGGTCAGGCCGGGCCGGTTCAGGTAGCCGCGGGCGAGGTTGGGGCCCGCGAGGTACAGCTCGCCGGTGACCCCGGGCGGCACGGGCCGCAGCCGGTGGTCCAGGACGTAGGCGCGCATGGTGTCGACGGGGCGGCCGATCGGCACCGTCTCGTGCGGGGTGTCCGGCGTGGCGGGGACGCGGTGGGCGGTCGCGTCGATGGTGGCCTCGGTCGGGCCGTAGAGGTTGTGCACCTCCGCCCCCCACAGCGCGGCCGTCTCCTCGGCGAGGGCGCGCGGCAGGGGCTCTCCGCCGCAGAGGACTGCGCGCAGGCCGGGCAGGGGCGCCGCGTGGGCCGCCTCGGACAGGACGAGAGCGAGGTGCGAGGGCACGAACTGGGCGACGGTGACGCCGCATTCGCTCATCCAGTTGACGAGCGTGTCCGGCTCCGTGTTGGCCCCGGACGGCAGCACGCACACCTCGGCCCCGGTCATCAGCGGAAGCCACACCTCCCACACGGAGGCGTCGAAGCTGGTGGAGGTCCTGGCGAGGACGCGGTCCTGCGGAGTGACCGTCAGATGCCCTGCCATCCAGGCCATGTGGTTGGCCAGGGAGCCATGGGTGACGACCACCCCCTTGGGCCGGCCGGTGGACCCGGAGGTGTAGATGACATATGCGGGATCCGCCGGGTGCGGTGCGTCCGGGAGCGGTGTGCCGGGGTGCACGGGCTCCGGCGGCGGGGCGTCCAGGGCGAGGAGCGGGATGTCGCCGGTGGGCAGGTCCGCCCGCACGTCCTCGGTGGTGAGGACGAGGACGGGCCGGGCGTCGTCCAGCATGTGCCGGATGCGGGCGTGCGGGTACCCCGGGTCGACGGGCAGGTAGGCGGCGCCGGACCGGAGCACGGCCAGCATGGCGACAACGGTGTGCACGGAGGGCGGCGCGGCGATGGCGACCCTGGTCTCCCGGCCCGCGCCGCGCTCGCGGAGCGCCTGGGCGAGGAGATCGGCCCGCGCGTCCATCTCGGCGTAGGTGAGGTGGGTGTGCGCGTCACGTACGGCGACGGCGTCGGGCGTCCGCCGGGCCTGTTCCCGGACGACTTCGGGAGCGGTCCGCTCCGGCAGGGGCCGCGATGTGCCGCGTCCCCGGGTGAGCAGGCCGTCCCGTTCGCCGGGGGTGAGCGGGTCCAGGTCGCCGATGGCGCGGCCGGGTTCGGTCACGGCCAGGGTGAGGACGCGGGCGAAGCGGTCGCAGAGGGTGCGGGCGGTGGCGGCGTCGAAGAGGTCGGTGGCGTATTCCAGATAGCCGCCGATGCCCGCGGCCTCCCCCGCGGTTTCGGTCAGGGAGAAGGTCAGGTCGAACTTGCTGCCCCCGGGGTGGGCCGACCGGTCGTGGACGGTGATGCCGGGCAGGGCCGGTTCGGCCCGGTCCTGGCTCTGGAGGACCAGCATCGTCTGGAAGAGCGGGTGGTGGTCGCCGGACCGCTCCGGGTTCAGGGCCTCCACGATCCGCTCGAAGGGCAGGTCGCTGTTGCCGAAGGCCGCGATGTCGAACTGCTTCACACGGTCGATGAGTTCGCGGAACGTCGGGTCGCCCGCGAGGTCCGTGCGCAGGACGACGGTGTTGACGAAGAAGCCGACCAGATCGTCCAGCACCTCGTCGCTGCGCCCTGCGAGCGCGGTGCCCAGCGGGATGTCGGTCCCCGCGCCGTGGGAACCGAGCGTCACGGCCAGGGCGGCCTGGAGCACCATGAACGGGGTGCAGCCGGCCTCCCGGGCGAGCCCCACGAGCGCGGCGTGCGCGGGTGCGGGCAGCTCGAAGGGGACGGAAGCGCCCCGGTTGCTGGGCACGGCCGGGCGCGGCCGGTCGAGGGGCAGGTCGAGCAGGCCGGGGGCGCCGCGCAGCGCCTCCTGCCAGAAGGCGGTCTGCCGGACGGTCAGGCTGTCCGGATCGCCGTCGTCGCCGAGGAGTCGGCGCTGCCAGAGCGTGTAGTCGGCGTACTGCACCCGCAGCGGCGCCCAGTCCGGTGTGCCCGTGCCCTCGGTCCTGGCCACGTAGGCGGCGGTGAGGTCACGGCTCAGCGGGGCGAGGGACCAGCCGTCGGCGACGATGTGGTGCAGGACGAGCACCAGGGTGTGCCGGGCGGCCCCCCGGCGGAGCAGGTGGGCGCGGACGGCCGCGTCCCGGCTCAGGTCGAAGGGGGCGGTGCTCAGACGGCGCACCGTCTCCCGCTCCCAGTCGTCTTCCGTGCGGTCCGCCGGCGGGTGTTCGAGGGTGAGGGGGACGAGCGACGCGGCTTCGTCCGCGGGGGCGATCCGCTGGCGGGCGACGCCGTCGTGTTCGGCGAAGAGGGTGCGCAGGCTCTCGTGCCGGGCCACCACATCGGCCAGGGCGCCGCGCAGCGCCCCGGTGTCCAGGGGGCCGTCGAGTTCCAGGACGAGCGGCACGTTGTACGTGTCGCCGGAGCCCCCGGCCCGGTTCAGGAACCAGAGGCGCTGCTGCGCGAAGGACAGCGGCAGCACGTCGGGCCGCGTCTGCGGTACGAGGACGGGCCGGGCCGCCCCGGCGGTGTCCAGTGCCGCGGCCAGGGAGGCGACCGTGGGGTGGTCGAAGAGCGTGGACAGGCCGAGTTCGACGCCGAGGGCCGCCCTGACCCGGCCGGTGAGGCGGGTGGCGAGCAGCGAGTGGCCGCCCAGGGCGAAGAAGCTGTCGTCGACGCCGACCGCGCCGACACCGAGGACGTCGGCGAACAGCCCGGCCAGGACCTCCTCGTACGCGGTGCGCGGTGCGCGGCCGGCGCCGGTGGCGGTCCGGGGGACGGGCAGGGCCCGGCGGTCGACCTTGCCGTTGGGGTTGAGGGGCAGTGCGTCGAGGACGACGAAGGCGGAGGGCACCATGTACGCGGGCAGCGTGCGGCCGACGCGGCGGGCGAGGGAGGCGACGTCCGGGCGGGACCCGGGTGCGGGCACGACGTAGGCGACGAGGCGGCGGTCGCCGGGTGTGTCCTCGCGGACGACGACGCAGGCGCCGCGTACCTCGGGGTCGGTGAGCAGGACGTGTTCGGTCTCCGCAGGTTCGATGCGGAATCCGCGGAGCTTGACCTGTCCGTCCGCCCGCCCGACGTACTCGATGTCGCCGTCGGCGGTCCAGCGGACGAGGTCGCCGGTGCGATACATGCGGGTGCCGGGCGCGCCGTACGGGTCGGCGACGAAGCGGGTGGCGGTGAGCGCGGCACGGGCCTGGTAGCCGCGGGCGACGCCGTGGCCGCTCACGTACAGCTCACCCACCACACCGGGCGGCACCAGCCCCAGGGTGTCGTCGAGGACGTACAGGCTCATGCCGTCCAGGGCGCGGCCGATCGGCGGCACACCGGTGCTGCCGGCGGTGACGGGGTGGCGGGCGGCGAAGGTGGTGGTCTCGGTGGGGCCGTACACATGCAGGACGAGCGTGCGGGGCGAGGCGGCTGCCGCCCGTTGCATGAGGTCGGGGGTTGCGGCCTCGCCGCCGGCGGCGACCACGCGCAGCCCGGAGAACACCGCCGGGTCCGCCTCGGCCATCACGTTGAACAGAGCCGTCGTCAGGAACAGCGCGGTGACCCCGTGCCGTTCCACCGCCTCACGCAGGGTCCGCGCCTCCAGGACGCCGCCGGGGGCGACGACCACCCGGCCGCCGTTGAGCAGCGGCGCCCAGATCTCGAAGGTGGAGGCGTCGAAGACGTACGCGGAGTGCATGAGCACGGCGTCGGACACACCGTCGGTCCAGGTGCTGTCGGCCGCGAGGGCGAGCACGTCGGCGTGGGTGACGCCGACGCCCTTGGGCAGACCGGTGGAGCCGGAGGTGAACATCACGTACGCGAGCCGGTCGGGTCTGGTGGTGCGGGGCAGCGGTCCGGGCCGCTCCGGGGCGCCGTGGAGCAGCCGGCCGCATGCGTCGACCACGAGGAGCGGCAACTGCGCGGCGGCCTCCCGGACCCAGGGTTCACGGGCGGTCGCCTCGTCGGCGATCAGGGCGCGGACGCGGGCGGCCCCGGCGACGCGGCCGAGCCGTTCGGCGGGCCAGGCGGCGTCCATCGGGACGTAGGCGGCGCCCGCGGCGACCGCCGCGAGGGTGGCGGCCGGCACGGCGGCCGAGCGCCCCAGGAGCACCCCGACGCCGTCCTCGGCGCCGATCCCCCAGCCGGTCAGCGCGCTCGCCAGATCGTCGGCCGCGCGGTCCAGTTGCCGGTACGAGAGGGTGCGGTCGCCGTCCACGACGGCCGGGGCGTCCGGCGTCCGGCGCGCCTGGGCCCGGTACGCCTCCGGGAGGGTCGTGGCGACGGCCGTCGCGGGCAGCGCGGTGCCGTGTCCCTGCGCATGCAGAGCCGTGGCAGCGGTCTCGTCCACGAGCGGCAGGTCGTGCAGCGGCAGGCCGGGGTCGGCGGCGGCGAGGGCGGAGACGAAGGAGACGACGGCCTGCTCGTGCAGCCGTACGTCCTCGGGGCGGTAGAGGTCCGACCGGGCGTCGAAGCCGATCAACGGGCCCTTGCCCTCGGCCCGTTCGGAGACGAAGAGGGATACGTCGTCGATCTCGCCGACGGACAGCACCCGGGAGGGCGCCTGGATGCCGCCGAAGTCGCGGTCGTAGTCGTAGCCCATGATGTTGACGACGATGCCGGTGAGGCGGGCGGCGTCGTCGCCCGTGTTCAGTTCACGGGCGAGCTGTTCCCGCGAGAAGCGGCGGTGGCGCAGGGCCGCGCGCATCTCGTCGGCGACCTCGCGGACGAGGGCCGCGACGGTCATGCCGGAGGTGAGCCTCAGGCGCAGCGGCAGGATGTTGGCGGTCATGCCGACGATGTGCCGCAGGCCGCCGTGGCGGCCGTTGGAGGCGAGGCCCACGGTGATGTCGGATGTACCGGTGACCCGGGCGGTGTAGGCGGCGACCGCCGCGACCATCACGGCGCTCCACGTGGTGCGGTGGGCGGCGGCGAGCCGGCGCAGGTCGTCGAACACGTTCACGGGCAGCGATTCGCCGGTGTGCAGGCGGATGCCCGGCCCTTCGGACCCGGGTGCGGGGAGATCGGTGCGCCGCCGGATGAGCGTCCTGCCGCCGTGCGCGTCGTCGGCGGTGCCGGGAGCCGGGTCGGCGAACTTGCCGGTCCAGTAGGCGCGGTCGGCCTCGTAGCGGCCCGAGGCACGGTAGGCGGCCTCGTCGGCGACCAGGTCGCGCAGGGGGGCGGCGGGCAGCGTGACCTCGGCGAGGTCCTCGCCCCGGACCGCGCGCCCGTAGAGATCGGCCACGACGCGGGTGAAGACGGCGCCGCCGAGTCCGTCGACGGCTATGTGGTGGAAGCGGACGTACCAGTAGTGCAACCGGCTGCCGGCGCGGAGCAGGGCGAAGTGGTGCCGGGGGCGGTGCAGGCTGTCGGCCGTGGCCATGTCCTCGGCCATGTAGCGTTCGACCTCGGCCGCCGGGTCCGCGGCGTGGGACAGGTCCGCGGTACGGAGCCGGCCGGGGCCGTCGCCGGGGTGGTGGACGACGCGCTGGAGGAGGTCGTCGCCCTGCGTGACGAACTCGAGGTTGAGGCTGTCGCACAGCTCGACGGCCCGGTCGACCGCTGCGGCGAATAACGTCCCGTCGAGGTCACCGCGGATCTCGAAGCATTCCCCGATGTTGTATTTCGGGCTGTCGGGGTCGACGAGTTGCCCGTACCAGACGCCCTGTTGGGCTGCGGTCGTCCCGAAGAACTCTTCGGGAACGGATTCCGTGGGGACAGAGCCGTTTTCGCGCATGCCGGGACACACCTTCGGGGAGAGTTTTCGGGGGGACGAAGTGGGCAGGACGGAGCCGGTCATGCCGGTGCGGCGTCCATGGCCGACAACGGGCGGGTAAAGACGAAGAGGGACATCACCGGGCCCCGAGGCAGCGGGTATCGGCTCGGTGCCACCCGTTCAAAATCCGGGAGCGCACTCGTTTTCTTCGCGTAGAGCGGACATGCTCCTGGGCAGTCCATCAATGAGCTGAGAAAGCCGCGTGACGGCGGCATGAACACTTTCAGTCGGCGCCCGCTCGATCACCACTCCGAACTGATCAATTACGCTCGGACTGGAACACAATTGATCAGTTCAGGCAGGAGTGGCGGGCCGCCCGGACCGGGCGGCCCGCACGACCCGACGGCCTCCGCGCCGCCCTATCCGGCGTCCGACTCCATGGCCCGTACCAGGCCGGCGGGCCGCATGTCCGTCCACGCCGCCTCGATCGCGTCGAGACATTCCTGTCGCGAACCCTCCGGGCCGCCGACGCTCCATCCGCCCGGAACCTCGATGTGCGCGGGCCACAGCGAGTACTGCCCCTCGCCGTTCACCAGCGTCACGAACCGCCCCGACTCGTCATCGAAAGGATTGGTCACGACCGTCCCCCACTTGTTTTCTCACATGCCACCGCATGTTCTTCAGATATATGCGGGCCCGCCGCGCGGAATCACCGCACCCCCACCACCGAGCCGCCCACCCCTTCCGCGCGACCTCGGCCACACGGGACGGAGATACGTTACGCCTCGGGATACCGACGTGACGCCGATGGCCGGCCGGTCTTCCGGCTTCGCCCGTTCACGTCAATCACCATAGATGACCTCCGACAGCCGAAGAGACGAATTCGGCCCATTACTTATGGAGGCGCACGGCCGCGATCCGGACGAAGGCCGGCCCGCGACATATGCCAGGCCCACTCCCCCGGAAATATCCGGCCACACAATGTCCCGATTGTGCACGTTTCGCTGAATACGACCCGCGCAAATCCGGATAACCGCCGGCGTACGCCCCTTCAGCCGCGGGCACGCACCGATCGCGCCGCGCTCCCGTGCGCCGGGTGCGCGCCCCATACCCAACCCATGGCCTTTTCTCTCACCCTGAGTAACATTTCCTCGGGCGCGGCCCACCCACCCGGCGGAGGCGGCCCGGTCCGTATGCGATACCAATGCCGTGTGACCGAAGAGAACCCGCCCGCGACCGTTCGCGTGTTCATCGCCCTGGCCCCGCCCGACACCGCGAAGGACGAACTGGCCCGGGAACTGCGCCCGGTGTACGACACGCATCCGCAGGTGCGGTGGAACCGCGTCGAGGACTGGCACATCACCCTGGCGTTCCTCGGTGAGATCCCGGTGGCGGCCGTCCCGCTGCTGCGCCCGCCGCTCGCCGAACTCGCCTCGTCCCACCCGGCTCCCCGCCTGGCCCTGCACGGCAGCGGCACGTTCGACGAACGGGTGGCGTGGAGCGGGATCACCGGGGACCTCGACGGACTGCATCTGCTCGCCGCCGGCGTCCGGTCGGTGGTGGCGGACCGCGGCATCGCCCTGGAGAACCGGCCGCTGCGCCCCCATCTCACCCTGGCCCGGGTCCGCCGGGGCGACCACACGTCGGCCGGCGAGATCGCGGCACGGCTCACGGAGTTCCGCGGCCACTCCTGGCCTGCCGAGCGCCTGCACCTGGTCGGCAGCAACGCGGGACGCAGCCCCGGGCAGATCCGTTACCGCGACATCGAGGCGTGGCCGCTCGCCGCGGCGGTGCCCGGCGCCCGGTCGTGAGGCGTCGCGGCAGGCCGTTACGCCAGCCTGCGCAGCGTGGGGCGTGGCTCCGTGTGTTGGTGGGGTTCGGGGGTACCCCTGTGGAACGGTGGGCTGACTTCGGCTCGCACCACACCAGCGGACACCGCTCAAGCGGAGAGGGATCTCACTGATGGGACACGGCGGAAATGTGATCGCGGAGCTCACCACGGACCACCGCGAGGTCGACGAACTGTTCGCGAAGATCGAGGCCCAGCCGGTCGGCGACGAGCAGCGCAGGAAGCTCGCCGACGAGCTGACGATCGAACTGGTCCGTCACTCCGTGGCGGAGGAGATGCACCTGTACCCGGTGGTGCGGCGGTACGTGGACGACGGCGACGACATGGCCGACAAGGAGCTGGAGGACCACGCGAAGGTGGAGCGGCACCTCAAGGAGCTGGAAGGGCTGCCGGCGGACGATCCGCAGTTCGACCACCTGGTGGCGACGCTGAAACTGGAGGTCGGCGAGCACGTGCGCGACGAGGAGAACCGGCTCTTCCCGCTGCTCGCGGCGGCCGTCTCCCCCGAGACCCTGGACCAGTTGGGCGAGAGGATCCGGGCGGCGAAGAAGACCGCCCCGACCCGTCCGCACCCCTCCGTCCCCGACACCCCGCCCGGCAACAAGATCCTCGGCCCCGGTGCCGGGCTGGTCGACCGGGCCCGCGACCTGCTGAGCGGCCGCGGCAGGAGCTGAGCCGTCCGCCGCGCGCTCAGCGGGCGCGGGCAGGACCGAGGCGCAGCCGGTCGAGCAGGTCCGCCTGGTGGAGGCGGGCTATCGGCTCCAGCAGATCGGGGTGGCGCAGCAGCGCGGTGGCCGCCAGATCGTGCGCGCCGGGTTCGGTCAGGCGACGGAATTCCGCGGGGCCGGCCACGATGTGCTCGCACCGGTCGAGTGCCCGCACCGCCTCCCTCGCCGCGTCGGACGCGGTGAGCAGATGGGCGGCCCAGCTGGCGACGACCTCGTCCACCCAGCTGCGCCAGGCCAGATCCTGCGGACTGCACGCCGCGTGGCCTTCGGCGCCGGTGAGCGCGTCGAGCCGGGCCGAACCGCCGGGGCCGGTCAGGACCACCAGGGCGGCGTCCAGGTCCGTGGGGTAGCGCAGCCACGTGGCCACGGTGACGGCCTGGCGGGCCTGCGCCTCGGCCAGGGCAGCGGTGAGCGGGCCCCCGCCGGCGGGGAAGGCACCTGTCAGCCACCGGGTGGTGGCGGCTATGAGCGGGGAAAGGTCTGCGGGCATCGGGGCGTCCCCTCGGGTGCTGGATCGCCGTGCAGACTACTGCGCCGGCCCTCGCTCCCCGTATGACCCAGGGCACGTCCCGGCCGTGGCCCGCGTCATGGGCCGCCGTCGCCGGCGGCGGCCGGACCAGGAAGCAGCGGGCCCGCCGGCCCGGAACGATCGGGAGAGCACACCATGACCCACCCCCGCCCCCTGCCCGGACTGGACGAGTCCTTCTGGATGGACACCACCGCCGCGCCGGACCACCCGTCCCTGGCCTCGGACACCGATGCGGACGTCGTCGTGATCGGCGGCGGGATCGCGGGCCTGAGCACGGCATGGGAGCTGAGCCGGACGGGGCGCAGCGTGGTGGTGCTGGAGGCGGACCGCATCGCGGCGGGAGTCACCGGCTACACCACGGCCAAGGTCTCCGCGCTCCAGTCCCTGGTGTACGACAGGCTGCGGCGGACCAGGGGCGTGGACGCCACCCGGCTGTACGCGGCGTCGCAGCAGGATGCGGTGGACCGGGTGGCCGGCATCGTCGAGGAGCTGCGGATCGCGTGCGACCTGGAGCGGGTGAGCGCGTACGCCTACGCGGCATCGGAGGCGTCACGGCCGCTGATCGAGGCGGAGGCGCGCGCCGCCGTAGAGGCGGGTCTCGACGCCGCGTACGTCACCGGGACCGACCTGCCGTTCCCGGTGGCCGGGGCGGTACGGGCCGGAGGCCAGGCCCAGTTCCACCCGCGCAAGTACCTGCTGGCCCTGGCCGGGGACCTGGTCGCGCGCGGGGGCCGCGTCTTCGAGCGCAGCCGGGTCACCGGTCTCGCGGAGGGCACACCGTGCCGGGTGACCAGCGAGTCGGGGCGGACAGTGACGGCCAGGAACGTGGTGGTGGCCACGCACTACCCGGTCTTCGACCGCGCGATGCTGTTCGCCCGGCTCTCGCCCCGGCGGGAGCTGGTCGTCGCGGCGCCGATCGCGGCGGACGAGGCGCCTGAGGGCATGTACATCACGGAGGACGAGGGGAAGCGCTCGGTGCGCTCCGCCCCGCTCGACGACGGCAGGCGTCTGCTGATCGTGACCGGGGAGAGCTTCACACCGGGCACCGGGGACCCCGCGGAGGGGTTCCGCCGGCTCGACGGCTGGATGCACGAACGGTTCCCGGTGGGCCCGACGGCGTACCGGTGGGCGGCGCAGGACAACGATCCCAGCGATACGGTGCCGCTCATCGGGCCGTTCCACATCGGGGCCCGTCATACGTATGTGGCGACCGGTTTCGGCGGCTGGGGCATGACCGGTGGGGTGCTCGCCGGCCGCCTGCTGACCTCACTCATCTCCGAGGGGACCCCGGCGCTGCCGTGGGCGGAGCTGTACGACCCGCGTCGGCTGGGCAGCGCGGTGCGCGAGGCGGGGTCGCTGCTGGGAGCGCAGGCGGAGGTGGCGAAACACTTCGTCGGCGACCGGCTGCGCGTCAGCCACCTGGACTCGGTGAGCCAGGTCCCGCCGGGCACGGGGGCGGTGGTCCGGGTGAAGGGCCGTCGCTGCGCCGTGTACCGGGAACCGGACGGCAGCGTGCGTGCGGTGTCCGCGCGCTGTACGCATCTGGGGTGTCTGGTGGCGTTCAACGAGGCCGAGACGGCGTGGGAGTGCCCGTGCCACGGATCGCGTTTCGCTGTCGACGGGACGGTCCTCCAGGGCCCGGCGGTCCGGCCGCTGGAGGTGCTGGACCCCGGCGAGGGGTGAATCCCGCAGGGCGCTACCGCCGGGCCATGTACAGGTTGAACGCCTTGTGCAGGACCTTGTTGAGCGGGTAGTTCCACTCGCCGGCGTACTCGGCCGCCTGTCCCCCGGTGCCGGCCTTGAAGCGGAGCAGGCCCAGCAGATGGTTGCTCTCGTCGAGCGTGTCGGTCGTGCCCCGGAAGTCGTAGACGTGCGCGCCCAGGGCGTGGGCGTCGCGGATCATCTGCCACTGGATGGCGTTGTTGGGCTGGACCTCGCGCCTGCGGCTGGTGGAGGCGCCGTACGAGTACCAGACGTGGCCGCCGACGGTGAGCATGGTGGCCGCGGCCAGTACGTCCCCGTCGTGCGCCGCGAGGTAGAGCCTCATCCGGTCCGGGTGTTCGGCGGTGAGCGCCTTCCACATGCGCTGGAAGTACTCCAGGGGGCGGGGGATGAACCGGTCGCGTTCTGCGGTCTCGGTGTAGAGGGCGTAGAAGGTGTCCAGGTCGGCGTAGTCGCCCCGGACGACCTTGACGCCGGCCTTGTCCGCCTTCTTGATGTTGCGGCGCCACAGCTGGTTGAAGCCGCTCAGGATCTCGTCGAGCGAGCGGCCCGCGAGGGGAAGCTGGAAGACGTAACGCGGCTGGCCTGCGGCGAAGCCCTCCTCGCTGTCGCCGCCGGACTGCTGCCAGCCCGCGGCCCGCAGACGGTCCATCAGCGCGAAGGCGCGTGGGTCCTGTTCCGTGGGGGCGACCTCGCCGAGGCGGTGCGCCTCCGGGTCGGCGACGGCCTCCTTCACGGTGGCCGCGTCCCAGCGGCGGGCGACGACGGGCGGGCCCATCTTCACGGTGAACGCGCCCTGCCCCTTGAGGTGGTCGAGGAGCGGCTTCAGCCACCGGTCGAGGTCGTCGTCGTACCAGTCGATCACGGGCCCTTCGGGGAGATAGGCGAGGAAGCGCTTGAGCTTCGGGAGCGGCCGGTACAGGACCAGGGCCACGCCGGTGATCCGGCCGGTGTCGTCGAACCAGCCGAGGCTCTCCGCCCGCCAGTCGGGTTTCACCTCGCCCCAGGACGGGACCTGCATGTGACTCGCCGACGGCAGGCTGTCGACGAACGCCAGGTGCTCGTCCCGGCTGATCGTCCTCAGGCGGAGGTCCATCGGTCTGCTCCTCGTTCACCGGTCGTGATCCTCTGGCAGCGTACTGGCGGCCGCCGTGACCCACGAGGCGAGCGCTCCGGGGGCAGGCGTTCGGGCGAGGCGCCTGCCGGGTCGGGATCAGCGCCGGGGCAGCAGCGACGCCGGGAGCAGGCCGAGCGCGGCGAGGGCGGCGACCGCCGGCAGCGCCTGCCCCATGCCGGGCCATGGACCGGCGAGGGCCGATTGCGCCGGTGCGGTGAGGGGCATCAGCCCGGCGGCGACGGCGATCCCGAGCGTCGGACCCACGTTCATGGCGGTCTGCTTGAGGCCCCCGACCACCCCCGCGTATCCGGGTGGCGCGTCCCCGACGACGGTGCCGGTGGCGGTGACCATGACGGCGGTGAAGCCCGCGCCCAGGAGCGCGAGGACCAGGCCCGTCCCGGTCCAGGAGGCCCCGGGGGACAGCTGGGAGAGGCCCAGGACGGCGGCCACGACGCCCATCTGGCCCGTGAGCGCGGTGCGGCGAGGCCCGAACCGGGTCAGGGCGGCCGATGCGACGGGCGCTCCGGCGATCATGAGCAGGGTCAGCGGCAGGCAGCGCAGTCCGCAGGCGAGCGGGTCGAGGCCGAGGCCCTGCTGCAGGAAGAAGGTGACCACGAACAGCGCGCCGAACAGCCCGCCGGAGGTGGTGAGCAGCAGCGCCATCGAGGCCATCACGGGCACCGAGCGCGTCACCGCCGGCGGCACGACCGGCTGTGCGCTGCGGCGTTCGTAGCCGATCAGTGCCGCCCCGAGCAGCGCGCTCAGCAGAAGACCGAGCCCGGTCCCGGCGCCGGTCCAGCCCTCCTCCGGGATACCTGCCAGGGTGTGGACGAGGACGGCGAGCGCGGCGGCCAGCAGGGCGCCGGCGGCGAGGTCGAACCGGCGGAACGCGACGCGCGGCACGTCCGGGACGCGTACGGCGAGGGTGAGGGCGGCGATGGCGAGGGCGGCCGGGATGTTGATCAGGAACACGGCCCGCCACCCCCAGTGCGTGACCAGCACTCCGCCGAGCACCGGGCCGGCCGCCGCGGCCACCCCGATCGCGCTGGTGCGCAGGGCGACCACCGCGCCGAGCCGGTCCGCCGGGTACACGAGCCGGAGCAGGGCGAGCGTCGCCGGTTGCAGGAGGGCGCCGAACACGCCCTGGGCGGCGCGCGACGCGATGACCCAGCCGATGCCCGGAGCGAGCCCGATGCCCGCCGACGCGGCGCCGAAGCCGAGCGCCCCGACGCACAGCAGCCTCCGGTGCCCGTACCGGTCCCCCAGCCGCCCGGCGACGACGAGGAGGGCGGCGACGGCGAGCAGGTAGCCGGTGCTCGTCCACTGGACCTGGGTCACCGTCGCCCCGAGATCGCGTCGCAGCTCCGGCTGGGCGATGAGCAGCACCGTGCCGTCCAGGGCCACGATCATCGCGCCCGCCACCGAGGCCAGGAGCGCGGCGTGGGGCCGCACCGCGGTGGTCGTCACGGGTTCACCCGGCCGAGATGGCCGTCGAGCACCGCCGTGACGAGGGGGTCCGGCCCATCGGCGCCCTCGGGAAGCGAGGTGCCCAGGGCGAGCGGGAGGGCTCCGCTCGCCCGGAGTACGGCGATGCCGTGCAGGTTGGTCCACAGGGCGGCCGCGGTCACGGCGGGCGGCGGGGCGGATGCGTACGAGGGGCCCGTGCAGCGCGCCCTCCAGTGGTCGCGGTCCCGGGCGACGAGCTCGACGAGGTGCGCGAACAGCGGGAGGGTCGAGTCGCGCAGCCGCGGCCGGTCCGTCGTCCCGGCGTCGGCGGGGGCCGCCTCGGACCGCGCCCCGCCCTCCTGTGCCCCGGCCGGCCGCGCGTCACCCGCATGGGCCTCGCTGTCGAGCAGGTCGTGGCGGAACATCAGCTCGAACATGCCGCGGTGCTCCGCAGCGTGGACCAGGAACGCCTCAGCGAGGGCCCGCAGCCGGTCGCGCGGGGTCCGTACTCCCTCCGTAGCCGCCGCCAGCCGGGCGGTGAGGTCGGTGAAGCCCCGCCGGGCGATGGCGGAGAGCAGGGAGTGGTGCGTCGGGAAGTAGCGGCGTGGCGCCCCGTGGGACACCCCCGCCCGGCGGGCGATCTCGCGCAGTCCGAGCGCGGCGGAGCCTTCGGTCATGACGAGGTCGACGCCCGCGTCGACCAGGCGTTCCCGCAGGGGGTTCGAGTGATCCATAGACAGTGTCTACCAGGCGGACGTAGACACTGTCTACGGGGCCGTGCGTGTGGGCACCGCGCAGCGCACGTCCCAATGACCTCGCCCAAGATGCGGGGGCGGCGAGAGTGAGCAGACTGGGTGCCATGGCAGACCAGCGGCGCTCCCATGCCGGAACCACGAAAACGGCGACCACTCGTCGCGCCTCGTCCGCACGGGGCCCCGAGCATGCGGCCCGCGCTGCCTGCCAGAGCCTGGCGGGTCTCATCGACCACCACACGGAGGGCGTGTCCGCCGTCCGGCGCACCGACGACGGCTGGTGCGTCGTCGTGGACGTTCTCGAAGTGCCCCGGATTCCGGACACGACGAGCCTCCTCGCCTCCTACGAGGTGCAGCTGGACCGGTCCGGTGAGCTCCTGGAGTACCGCAGGGTCCGCCGGTACCGCCGGGGCGCCGCCGACGAGTGAGCCGCGTCCACTCCCCTGCCGGAAGGACATTCCATGACCGCGACCACCTACTCCGACGAAGTCGTCGCCTGCCCGCCGCGCGCCGGCACTCTGTACGACGTCCTGGAGCTGATCCTCGACCGGGGCATGGTGATCGATGTGTTCATCAGGGTCTCCCTGGTCGGCATCGAGATCCTGAAGATAGACGCGCGCATCGTCGTCGCGAGCGTGGACACCTATCTGCGGTTCGCCGAGGCGTGCAACCGGCTGGACCTGGAGCGGGACTCCGGCAGCACCACGGTTCCGGAGCTGATCGGCGGCGGTGCCGCCAAGTCGATCGGCAAGCGGAAGGTGCGCAGGGCGGCCGAGTCGGTGGGCGACACCGTACGCAAGGCGGTCGGCGGTGACGAAGCGGAGGAGGAGCCGGAGGAGCGGCCGAGGAAGCGGCGTGCCCCGGCGCGCAGCAGTGAGAGCCGGCGCCGCCGTGTGGAGGCCTGAGCCGTGACAGCCGACGGGGTGTACGTCTACGCGATCACCCGGGCGGACATCACCCTGCCGGACGGGCAGGGCGGGGTGGGCGGCCCGCCTGCCCGCCTCCGGATCCTCCGGCACGGCCGGCTGGCCGCCGTCGTCAGCGACGCTCCCCCGGATCTCCGGGCACGTCGCCGCGATCTGCTGGCTCATCAGGACCTGCTGCTGCGCCTCATGGACGAGGGGCCCGTACTGCCCATGCGGTTCGGCATGGTCGCTCCCGGCCGGGACACCGTGCTGCGGCAGCTGGCGGCCGACGAGGCGGCTCACACGAAGGCCCTGGAGCGGCTCGCGGGCTGCCACGAGATCAACGTCAAGGCGCTGGCGGCCGAGGACGCGCTCGCCGATGTCGTCGCCGAGGACAGCACCGTACGCAGGCTCCGTGACACCGCGCGCCGGCGTCCGGGGTACGAGGCCAGTCTGCGGCTGGGCGAAGCGGTGGCCGCCGCCCTCGCACGCCGGGCGTCCGAGGCGGGACGACGGCTGCTGCGGGAACTGACGCCGAGGGCGCGGGCGGTGGCGGCGGGCCCGGAGGTCCAGGGGTGCGCCCTCAACGTCTCGTTCCTGGTGGAACGCGGTGCCGGTGAGGACTTCATGGCCGAGGCGCACCGGTTCGCGGGCGCCCACCGGAGCCATGTGCAGGTCCGTCTGGCCGGGCCGCTGCCGTGCTACAGCTTCGTGGCCGCCGAGGCCCGCCCGGCGTCTGTGGGCGGTGGCTGAGATGGGCCTGATCACCGGACTGCTCACCTTGCCCGTCGCCCCTGTCCGGGGGGTGGTCTGGGTGGCGGAGAAGCTTCACGACGCGGCGGAGCGGGAGCTTCACGATCCCCACGTCCTGCGCACGCAACTGGCCGTACTCAACCAGGAGTTGGAGGCCGGGGACATCACGCCGGAGGAATTCGAACGGGAAGAGGAGCGGCTGCTCGACCGGCTGCACGCCGCTCGGACGGGCCGAGAGCCAAACGATCGAAGGTGGCGTACTCATGGATGACCAGGCGAAAGTGGCACTCGCGGCCGCGGTAGTGGGCGGCTACGTGCTGGGCCGGACCAAGAAGGGCCGGATGGCCCTGACCGTGGCGACGTACCTGGCGGGCAGACGGTTCGGGCTCGAACCCCGCCAGCTCGCCGCGGAGGGCGTGCGCCGCCTCGGCGAGGTCCCCCAGTTCGCCGAGCTCCAGGAGCAGCTGAGGGGCGAGGTGATGGACGCGGGCCGCAAGGCCGTGACGGCGGCGGCCAACCGCCGCATGGCGTCAGTGGCCGACACGATCAGCGACCGCACCGCCCGCCTCATCGAGGGTCCGCGCGAGGAGGACGTGTACGAGGACGAGTACGACGAGGACGAAGAGGAGCCGGAGGGCGGGGACGCCCCGTACGAGGACGAGGACGAGCCCTGGGACGAGGACGAGGACGAGGACCAGGGCTACGAGGACGAGGAAGAAGACGAAGAGGGAGAAGAAGAGGAACCGGAGCCGGAACCGGAAGAAGAGCACGCGCCTCCCCGCCGGCGGCCGGCCCGCAAGGGCGACGCCGGAAAGGCACCGGCCAAGAAGGCCGCGAAGAAGACCGCGAAGAAGACCGCTCCGGCCAAGAAGGCGGCACCCGCCAAGAAGTCCGCCACGAAGAAGGCCGCCACGAAGAAGCCGGCGGCGAAGAAGAGCGCTCCCGCCAGGAAGGCGGCTCGGGCCAAGAAGGCGGCGCCGAAGAAGACGGCTCCCGCTAAGAAGGCCGCGGCCAAGAAGACCTCTCCGGCGAAGAAGACCGCCGCGAAGAAGACGTCGTCGTCCAAGCGGACCGCTTCCAAGCGCACCGATCGTCGGAGGTAGCGAGTCATGGCCAGGACAGAACAGGACGAGCGCGACGAGTCCGGGACACAGGATTCGGGTCTCGACAGACTCCGGGAGGAACTGTCGGGCTTCCTCAGCGCCAAGGTGGAGGACCTCGCGGGCAAGGCGAGCGGCAAGCTGACGGATGTCGCGCAGCAGCTCACCGACTCCGCGGACAGCGGCGGCTCCCTGCCCGCCGTCGCCTCCCGTGTCCTCCAGGGCGAGTCCCCGCTGAAGTCGTTCGTCTCGGAGAAGGCCAAGGGTGTGAAGGACAACGTCACGGAGAAGGCCAAGGAGGCGTTCGGCGGCGGCAAGGGCAAGAGCAAGTCGGGCGGCGGCGGCAAGTCGATGAACATCGTCGAGGTGCTCGACGTCGGTGTGCCGCTGCGTACCGCGTACGACTACTGGACCCAGTACGACCGCTTCAGCAGCTTCGCGAAGGGCGTCCAGGACGTATCGACGAGCGACGAGGCCACGAGCGACTGGAAGGTCAAGATCGGGCCGTCCTCGCGCAGCTTCAAGGCGACCGTCCAGGAACAGATCCCCGACGAACGCATCGTCTGGACGTCGGAGGGCTCCAAGGGCACCACGCGCGGCGCCGTCAGCTTCCACGAGCTGACGCCGAACCTGACGCGCATCGTGCTGGTCGTCGAGTACTACCCGTCGGGCTTCTTCGAGAAGACGGGCAACCTCTGGCGCGTCCAGGGGCGCCGTATCCGCCTGGACTTCAAGCACTTCCAGCGGTACGTCACGCTCACCGACGAGGAGCCCGACGGCTGGCGCGGCGAGATCCGCGACGGAGAGGTCGTCGTCTCCCACGAGGACGCCGTGGCCGAGGAGGAGGAGTCCGAGGGCGACGAGGAGGAGCCGGAGGACGACGAGGCCTACGAGGACGAGGACGAGGACGAGGACGAGGACGGCGAGGGGGACGACGAGGACGAGTGGGAGGACGACGAGGAACCGGAGGACGACGAGGAAGAAGAGGGCAAGGAAGAGGACGACGAGGACGAGGAGCCCGAGCCCGCTCCCGCCAGGCGGCACGGGCGGAGGTCCCGGCGTGACTGACCTCGACTTCCGGCAGGACGCCTACGCGCCCTCCGGTCCGCAGACCACCAACCTCGCCGACATCCTCGAACGCGTCCTGGACAAGGGCATCGTCATCGCCGGCGACATCAAGATCGACCTGCTGGACATCGAGCTGCTCACCATCCGGCTGCGCCTCTTCGTCGCCTCCGTCGACACGGCGAAGAAGGCCGGCATCGACTGGTGGGAGACCGACCCCGCGCTCAGTTCGCACGCGGCGCGCAACGCCCTCCAGGACGAGAACCGGGAGCTGCGCGCCCGTCTGGAAGCCCTGGAGTCGGGGACGTCCGACGCGCAGGAGCCGCAGGAGTCCGGAACGAAGCCCTCGTCCCGGAGATGAACCGAGGCGAACCGAGGAGAACCGAGTACATGACCGAGGACACCCCCGCGCCCGCCGGAGCCGAGGCCGTCTACGTCTACGCGGTGTGCCGTGCCGAGGAGCCACCCGTCCTCGCCGGGCCGTCGGGCGTCACGTGCGAGAGCCCCCTGCGCGCGCTGGCCGTGGGCCCGGCGCTCACGGCGGTGGTGCAGACCGTACGGGCGGCGGATTTCACCGACGAGGCGTGGCAGGCGCGCCTCGCGGACGAGCCCGAGCTCGAACGGTACGCGCGGGCCCATCACGACGTCGTGTGCGCGGTGGCGGACCGGTACCCGACGGTGCCTCTCCCGCTGGCGACGCTGTACCACGACGAGCAGCGGGCGCGGGCCTCGCTGGTCCGGGAGTCGCAGCGCTTCCACGCGGCCCTGGAGCGTACGGCGGGCCACTCCGAGTGGGGCGTGAAGGTGTACGTGGCCGACGCACCGGGCCGGCGGGCCGCCGAGGCCGCCCCGCAGCGCCCTTCCTCCGGGGCCGGCCGGGCCTATCTCGACCGGAAACGGGGCCTCCGGGACCGGCGCGAGCAGCAGCGGACGGACGGGCTGCGGATCGCCGAGGTCGTGGACGCGGGCGTGAGCGGTCTGGCCACGGCGTCGCGCAGGCTCCCGCCGCACGGCGCGCGCGTACCGGACGAACGGCGCACCCAGGTGCTCAACGCCACCTATCTGGTGGCCGAGGACCGCGCGGCGGAGCTGGCTCGGCTGGCCCAGAGCCTCCGGGAAGGGACGGGGGCGCAGGTCGAGCTGTCGGGGCCCTGGGTTCCGTACTCCTTCGTGGGCGAGGTGTAGGGGTGGAGCGCGCTGTCGTGCCGTGGGACGGGCCCGAGCCGCTGAGCGGGCCGATCGGCGTGCCGCTGGTCGATCTGCTGGACCGGGTGCTGGCGACCGGTGTGGTGATCAGCGGGGACCTGGTCATCGCGATCGCCGACGTGCCGCTCGTACGCCTGTCGCTGCACGCTCTGCTGTCGTCGGTCAGCGAGCGTGTGCCGGCGCCCTGGGCGGACGGGGGGCCGTTGTGACGGACGCGCGGGTCGATCTGGACTCCGGCAAGGTGGGCCAGGACCTGGTCACGCTGGTGCTCACGGTGGTGGAGCTGCTGCGCCAGCTGATGGAACGGCAGGCGATCCGGCGGATCGACGAGGGTGATCTCACGGACGAGCAGACCGAGGAGATCGGTACCACGCTGATGCTGCTGGAGCAGCGGATGACCGAGCTGTGCGAGCAGCACGGTGTGCGGCCCGAGGATCTGAACCTCGACCTCGGGCCGCTCGGGTCGCTGCTGCCGCGCGACTGACCGGAGGGATGCTCCCCCGCCGGCGGCCACCCGAATGGCGGGGGTGCGGGACCCGGAGGACAGTGGGAGAGGGGGCGGAACGGCGGAACGACTTCCGTCGGCAGGCCCCCTCTCCCCCGACAAGCTTCCGTGTGAGGAACTCATGGCGACCAACGAAAGCGTCAGCGGCACCCGGCTGGAAGGCGGCGCGGCGGGCGGTACACGAGGCACGACGACCATCGCGGACAACGTGGTGTCGACGATCGCCGGAATCGCGGTACGCGAGACCGACGGCGTCTACTCCGTGGGCAAGGGCGCTTCACGCGCGCTCGGCGCCGTCAAGGACAGGGTCTCCCGCTCCAGCGACCCCGGACGGGGTGTCAAGGTGGAGGTCGGCGAGAAGGAGACCGCCATCGACCTCGACATCGTCGTCGAGTACGGTTCCCCCATCGTGGAGACCGCACGCAACATCCGTACGAACGTCACGGACGCGGTGCAGACGATGACCGGTCTCGATGTCGTCGAGATCAACATCAACGTCACGGACGTGCATGTCCCGGGTTCGGACGACGACGAGGACGAGGACGAGACGTCCGGCAGTTCCTCGCGCGTCCGGTGAACCGAGGGACAGTGCTCAGTCCTCGGTGAGGATGCCTTCGCGGAGCCTGCCGAGTATGCGGGCGATGAGCCGTGAGACGTGCATCTGGGACAGGCCGAGGCGTTCACCGATCTGGGACTGCGTCATCTCCTCGCCGAAGCGCATCTGGACGATGGCGCGCTCCCGTTCGTCCAGCGTCTCCAGCAGGGGCGCCAGGGCGTGCAGGTTTTCGACCAGCTCCATTCCGGGGTCGCACTCGCCGGTGATGTCCGCGTGGGTGCGGCTGACTCCGCTGGGGCTGTCGGTCTCCGCCCCGTCGAGGGGTACGTCGAGCGAGTGCGCGGTGTAGCCGTTGGAGGCGACCAGTCCCTCGATGACGTCCTCCTCGCTGAGGTCGAGGCGTTCGGCCAGTTCGGCGACCGTGGCCTCGCGCCCGAGGGTGGTGGCGAGTTCCTCCTTGGCCTTGGCGAGGGTGACCCGGAGTTCCTGGAGCCGCCTGGGCACGTGGACGGACCAGGTGGTGTCCCGGAAGAAGCGCTTGATCTCACCGACGATGTAGGGGATCGCGAATGAGGTGAACTCGACCTCGCGGCTGAGTTCGAAGCGGTCGATGGCCTTGATCAGCCCGATGGTCCCCACCTGGATGATGTCTTCCATCTGGCCGTTGCCGCGGTTGCGGTAGCGGGCGGCCGCGAAGTGCACCAGGGTGAGGTTCATCTCGATGAGCGTGTTGCGGGCGTACTGGTACTCGGCCGTGCCCTCTTCGAGGGTCTGCAACCGGTCGAAGAACAGCTTGCTGAGTGCACGGGCGTCCTTGGGCGCGACCTTCAGCGGGTCGGCTATCTCCGGAAGTGCTGCCGGCGCATCGGTCGTGGACCCCGCCACCTGCACGGATACGGATGTCGACATGGCGATCATTCCCCTTTCATCGGACGTCGGCTGCTTACGCGTGCGCGAAACTGCGACTACCCGGAGCCATGCGTTCCACACACGCGCGACAAAAGCCGTACCGCCGAAGCCCCCTGACGCGGCGGCGACAAGGGGCCGAGAGGGAGAGGAACCCCGTCAGCGCGGGGGGTAGGGCGCGTCGGCCAGGACCCGGGCGAGGTGCGCGGCGTTTACGGCCATGGTGTGGGTGGTGGACCTGACGGCCTCGGGGGTCTCCTCCAGATCCTGGTAGTCGGTCCCGTGCTGGGCCTCCCCGACCCAGTAGCTCACCGCTCCGGGCGCCAGGGTGAAGCCGAGGTCGTTGAGCCCCTGGAAGACATCGGCGCTCACCTTGTGGGCGCCGTCCTCGTTGCCGACGACGGCCACCATGGCGACCTTGCCGTAGGGCAACTGCCGTCCCTGGCCGTCGGTTTCGGAGATGTCCGCGTTCAGCCGTTCCAGCACGCGCTGGCACAGGCTCGACGGATGCCCGAGCCAGATCGGGGTGGCCAGCAGCAGGATGTCCGCCGCCAGTACCTTCTCGCGCAGCCGGGGCCACTCGTCACCGTCGCCCATGTCCTGGGCGATCCCGGGCCGCACCTCGTGGTCGACGATCCGCACCGTTTCGCCCCGCACTCCCAGATCGGTGAGTTCGGCCATGATCTGGTCGGCCAGGAGCTGGCTGCTCGACGGCTTCGGTGACGGGGAGAGGGTGCAGACGAGCGCGAGTGCTCGGGTCATGGGAGGGCTCCTGACGGTGCGGGGCTGATGTTCGGAGATCCGGCTCGGGCCGTTCCCCCACCCGGTCCGGCGCACTTTCCACTATGGGTGTTCCCTGTGGAGTGCGCCCGGTGCAATGGGATACGGAACCGCCTTCCCTGCCTTCGCCGAGAAAGTCGCGGATTCTCCGTGAATACCGGGCCGGAGGTGGGGCACGCGGAGTTTCGAGAAGCAGTCGATCTCGACGAAGGAGCGTTTTATGAGTGACAACATCTGGGGCTACCAGCCGACCTCGGGCCACACCGCCGGTACCGACCTGATCGGTTTCAAGGTCGAAGCCGCCGACGGGAGCATCGGCAAGGTCGACAAGCACTCGGACGAAGTCGACTCCTCGTACCTCGTGGTGGATACCGGTGTCTGGATCTTCGGCAAGCACGTGCTGCTGCCGGCCGGCACCGTGCGCAGCGTCGACCTGGACGAGCGCAAGGTCTTCGTCGGCCTCACCAAGGAACAGATCAAGAATTCTCCCGAGTTCGACAAGGACAAGCACACGGACGACCCGGGGTATCACGAGGAGATCGGTGGCTATTACCACGGCCACCGTCGCATCTGAGCCACGGTACAAAAAGGTGGTCCGGCCGGGAATTCCCGGCCGGACCACCTTTCCGTTTGCCCCGTTCCGGGACCGAGCGGCCCGGTCAGCCGAATGGCGCCCTGAACTGGCGCCCCACAGGGACGGGGCGGTTGGCTCTTTCCCAGTGCGCAGACCTCTGCCGGACGGGTGATACCCCCATGACACACTCCCCCACCAGTGACGGTGAGAGGTTGCTGCACGGGCTCCTGGCAGAGGTGCACGCCACGGCGCCGACCGATCTGCCGGCTCTGGTGAACCGGTATGCGGGACTGCTGGGCCTGCGCCGGGTCGAGATCTACATCGTCGACCTCCAGCAGCAGCGCCTGACGCCGCTCTCGGGCGAGGCGCAGCTGCGTGTGGACGCGTCCCTGGCCGGGGCGGCCTACCGCTCCCTGGCGCTGCGCGTCGAGACGACGGACACCGAGACGCTGATCGCCTGGCTGCCGCTGGTGGACGGGGTGGAGCGGCTGGGGGTCATCGGTGTCCAGGCGGACACACTGGACAGGACGCTGCTGGAGCGGTGCGGCAGCCTGGCGTCCGTCCTGGCGATGGCCATCACGTCGAAGCGCGCGTTCAGTGACCGCTTCGTGCAGCGGGCCCGGACCGAGACGATGACGCTGCCCGCCGAAATGGTTCGGGCCCTGCTGCCGCCGCGCGCGGTCGGCGAGGACCGCGCGCTGTCCACAGCGGTGCTGGAGCCGGCGTACGAGCTCGGCGGCGACGCCTTCGACCACTCGCTGACGGAGTCCACGCTGCACGCCGTGATCCTCGACGCGATGGGCCACAACCTGGCGTCCGGGATGACCAGCGCGATCGCGATGGCCGGCTGCCGCAGTGCCCGGCGCAAGGGGTCGGGGCTGCGGGAGCTCGTCAAGACGGTCGACCATGTGCTGGCCGAGTGGCTGCCCGACCAGTTCTGCACCGGCATCGCGCTGCAACTGGACATGTCCAGCGGCATTCTGAGCTGGATCAACTGCGGTCACCCGCCGCCGCTGCTGATCCGGGACAACCGCGTCCTGGACAACGCCCTCGACCGCCCCGGCGAACCGCCCATGGGCACCCCGGGAATGATCTGCGGCGCGGAACGGGTGCTCCACGAGGTGCCCCTGGAGCCGGGGGACCGCATCCTGCTGTACACCGACGGCGTGACCGAGGCCCGGATGGCGGACGGCACCCAGTTCGGTCTGAACCGGTTCACCGCCTCGATCATCCGGGCCACGGCTGCCGGAGAACCCGCGTCCGAGGCTCTCCGGCAGCTCATCCACAGCATCCGGGAGTACCAGCACGACCGGCTGAGCGACGACGCCACGATCATGATGCTCGAGTGGCGCCCCGGGCCGCCTACGGCCTAGCGGCCGCCCGGCGGACGGGGCTCAGAGGCTCGCCCTCGGCACGCTCTCGTTCCAGGTGCGGGAGAAGACCCGGCGGCCGTCCTCGTAGCCGTCGAGCGTGGCATCCACGTGGAACGCGGTGTCGTCCGAGGTCAGCAGGGTGCGGGTCTCCACGCGTACATCCCAGCCGGTACGCCGGAACCGCATGGTCCAGGCGGACTCGCCGCCCACCGAGCCGAAGTCGTCCGCGACGGACGTGTACCTCTCGCAGGCCCGCAGCCCCACCTCGATGCCGTTCTCCTCGAACCGCTGGAGTCCCCGGTCCTTCACGATGTCGAGCGCCGACCGGTAGTCGACCAGGTTCCTCGACACGTTCCACGCCTGCTCGGGCTCGGTCAGCTGGGTGACCTCGGGCGGCGCGCACCCCTCCGGCTCGCCGAACGGCACCGGAGGCACCGCGTCGGGCGCCTCTGCCGGGCGGACCGGCAGTGTGAGGCGGCTGCCGCTCTCGTACACGCTGAGGCGGGCGGGTGCGGCGGCGGGCCAGACCAGCGGCCAGTACGAGGTGGAGAGCGAGAGCCGGATGCGGTGCCCCGCCGGGAAGACCTGTGCGACACCGTTGAGCGGAACCCGCACGGCGTACTTCTCACCCGGCTCCAGCCGCTCGGGCCGGTCGGCGCCTGAGCGGTGGGCGAGGTTGAGCACACCGTAGGTGACCCGGGTGGCCCGGCCGTCGGGGGCCACGTCGGACAGCCGCACCGCCACCTGTCCGGTCTCCCGGGACGAGGAGACCAGCAGCTCCACCGAGGGGGCGCCGAGGATCTCGACGCGTTCCTCCAGCGGACCGGTCTCGAAGACCAGCGAGCCGCCGTCCTCCTCACGCTGGTCGTAGGGCAGGTCCGGCGGGGCGTTGTACGAGGCCCATTTTCCGGCGAACTGGCCGACGGACAGCGGTGACTGCACGGTGTGGACGCGTTCCTCCGTCCCGGTCGCCGCTGCCTCGCCGCACACGATGCCGCGGTCGCGGAGGGGGTGCGGCACTTCCTCGATGTGCGGGGAGGGCCAGCTGGGCTCGCCCACCCATCGGCCGGGCCGTTCCTCGTAGGAGGTGGAGGGCGGCACGCTCTCCTGCATCCAGGCGCGGATCATCGGCCCGTCCATGACGCCGTTCTCGACGCCTTTGAGCCAGTGGTCCCACCAGCGGACGACCTCCTGGAGGTAGCCGATGGCCGGGCCCGGCTCGCCCAGGTGGGGCAGCTTGTGCGACCAGGGCCCGATGAGGCCCTTGCGGGGGACGTCGACGCGGCTCAGGAGCCGGGTGACGGCGTTGGAGTAGCCGTCGGCCCAGCCGCTGGAGGCGAGTACGGGACAGCGCAGCGCGCCGTAGTCCTCGCTGAGCGAGGCGTGCCGCCAGTAGTCGTCGCGTTCCTGGTGGCGCAGCCATTCGAGGACCCAGGGCCGGGCGGAGTCCAGCCGTTCGTGCCACATGTCCCGCCAGCGTCCGCCGACGGCGGCGGGGTCGGGCGGGCAGGTGGAGTAGGCGAACATGGTGCCCGCCTCGGCCAGGTTGTCGGAGAGCATCGCGCCGCCGACGTAGTGCATGTCGTCCGCGTACCGGTCGTCGGTGAAGGACGCGATGACGATGGCGCCCAGGCTCGGCGGGCGGCGGGCGGCGACCTGGAGTGCGGCGAACCCGCCCCAGGAGATGCCCATCATGCCGGTGTTTCCGTCGCACCAGGGTCGTTCGGCGAGCCAGGCGAGCACTTCCTCGGCGTCGCGCTGCTCCCGTTCCAGGTACTCGTCGAGCAGGACGCCCTCGGACTCGCCGGTCCCCCGTACATCGACGCGTACGCAGGCGTAGCCGTGGCCGGCGATGTACGGATGGTGAATGGCGTCGCGGGTGGAGGTCAGGTCGTTCTTGCGGTACGGGACGGCCTCCAGTATGGCCGGGACCGGTTGGCGGTCGGAGGTGATGGGGCGCCAGATCCTGGCCGACAGCCGGACCCCGTCCGACATGCTGATGGTGACGTGGTCCTCTTGGCCTACCTCGTACGGCAGTCGGTCGACATGTCGCATACCTGTGTACTGCTCCTTCCTCTTCGCGGCCCTGTTCACGACGCCTTGACGTCGTGGCCGCCCGGTGCGGTGTCGTCGAAGGCGAGGCCGAGTGCGGCGACGCACCGGTCGAACTTGCGCCGCAGGCCCTCCTCGTCGTCCGCGCCGGTGAAGATGTGCGCGATCTCGTAGCTGTAGCTGTCCTGCTGGGGAACGGTCGAGAGCTTCTGCCCCTCGGACGGCACGATGTCGATGCGCACCCCGGGGTTCTCCCGTTCGATGGCCGCGATCCGCTCGGGGCCGGGGACCTCGCGGACCGTTCCCTCGCCGAACCAGCGGTAGTACCACTTGGCGGCCATGCGGTACGGGCCGCCGCCGCCGGGCACCACCGGGTCCTCGCCGAGGGCGAGGCGGATCATCCGGTGGTGGTTGGGGACGCCGTCGACGAAGTGGAAGAGTTCCGCGTGGGACTGGGAGTGCCTGGGGTTGATCTCCAGCAGGCTGACCTTCCCGGTCTTCGGGTCGTAGAAGTACTCGATGCTGAAGGTCGCGGCGTCCATCCCGATCTGCCGGATGGTCCGCTCGCTCACCTCGTGCAGCCGGTGGATGACCGCCGGGGGCAGGGTGCTGGGGTACTGGTGGCGTAGGAAGCATGGCGAGTCGGGGTAGTTGATGGAGTCGAGTACCCCGTAGACGGTGACCTCGCCGTTGTTCGCGTAGCCCTCGACGGCGACCTGGATGCCGGTCATGGCCTCCTCGGCAAGACACACCTGACCGCCGACGCCCCGCATCTCCGGTGGGAGGTCGAGGAGTCCGAGGACCGCCTCGAAGGGCTTGCCGACCCGGCCGATCCCGGCGCGTATCTTCTCGACGGCGGTACGGAACTCCGCCATGTCCTCGACCCCGTAGGCGAGTTCCGACGAGTACGCGAGGGCGGGCTTGAGCCACATGGGGAAGCCCACGCCCTCGGGCGGCCGCGGGTCGTCGGTGTCGAGGTCGACCCGGCCGAAGCGGGGCAGGGCGTCGACGGCCTTCCGCTGCTCCAGTCGGCTCCAGTACTTGTGCTCGCACTTGACGACGGATTCGAGGCTGGTGGTGCGGGTGCCGTACGCGCGGCCGAGCATCGGTACGAGGGTGCTGACGGGGAAGTCCCAGTAGCCGACGATCGCGTCGATGCTGCCCTCGTGCGCGTCGAGGACCGCGCGGGCCCGGTCCATCAGCTCGTCGACCGACACCTCACCGCCCTGCAACTCCTCGATGGTCAGCAGGGGGTGGAAGCGGTAGGTGTCCGCGTCGGGGACGGCGTTCAGGGTCGGCAGGTTGGCCTCGTCCAGGCCGAGCACGAAAACGTTCTTGCGCTGGGGGGACACGCGTCGTCCTTTCGTGGGGTCCACGACGCGTACCCGACATCGACAGGATCAATGGCCGGCCCGCTACCCCCGTGCCGCCCGCCGGAGCATCCGGACGAACAGCGCGTGGCCCAGGGCGACCGTGCTCAGGCCGAACATCAGGACGCCCAGGGGGACATGCCAGGCCGCCTCGTGCGCGATGCCCAGCACCACCTGGACCGAGGCGAGTACGAGGAAGCCGGTCGCGTACAGGATCGGGCGGGGTGAGCCGCCGCCCGGCCGCCAGGCCAGGACCGCGGCGAGCACATAGAGCATGGACGCGCCGTACATCACGCGGGCCCCGATGCTGTGCAGCAGCTCGCCGTGGGCCGAGAGCAGGAGCCCGGCGGTGACCGCCTGGAAGAAGATGGCCAGGGTCTGCAGGGCGAGCGAGACCTCGACGAACGTGGTCCGGCCCGGTACCGCCGCCGTGCCGGGTACGGGCCTGGTCGGTGCTGCCGTCGTCGGTGCGGCCATGGCGCGGTCCTCTCTTATGCCTCACGGCGGTGGATCGGTACTGTCTCGACGGTCCGACGACGCAGCTCCGCGGAATGTGAGGCCGGGTCCGCCTCACATTCCGGCGCGCTGCTCCGTCGAACCGTCAACAGGGGAATCGGACGACGAGAACCAGGGACGGTCACGCGGATGAGCACACCTTCCGAAGCGGAGCACGAGCGGTCCGAACCGGACCTGAGCGCGGTCATCGGCGAACGCCGGCAGCTGATGAACCTCGCCTACCGGATGCTCGGTTCGGTCGCGGAGGCGGAGGACGCCGTACAGGAGACGTACGCCCGTTGGTACGCCATGTCACCGGAGCGGCAGCAGGCGATCGAGTCGCCCGGGGCATGGCTGACGACGGTGGCCAGCCGGGTCTGCCTCGATGTACTGGGCTCGGCGCGGGTCAGGCGCGAGCGCTACGTCGGCGAGTGGATACCGGAGCCGCTGCCCGAGCGCTCCGAGTGGGTGGGCGGGCACACCGACGGCGGCCGGGACGAACCCGCGGACCCTGCCGACCGGGTCACCCTGGACGAGTCCGTGAACATGGCCTTCCTGGTCGTACTGGAGTCCATGACACCGGCCGAGCGGGTGACGTTCATCCTGCACGACGTCTTCCGCTACCCCTTCGCGGAAGTCGCCGACATCGTCGGCCGCAGCACCCCCGCGTGTCGGCAGCTCGCCGCGTCGGCCCGCCGGCGCCTGCGGGACGCGCGGGCCGAGACGGGCCCGGCGGCCGGGCAGGCGGCACTGGTGCGGGAATTCAAGGAGGCGTGGGAGGCGAAGGACATCCGTGCGCTGGTGGGCCTCCTGGACCCCGAGGCATCGATGATCACCGACGGGGGTGGCCTGGCCGGCGCGGCGCTGCGTCCGGTGGACGGCGGCGAGCGCGTCGCCCAGTACCTCTGCCACTTCGCGGAGAAGGCGCACGGCCTCGTGCTGCTGGAGCGGACGGTGAACGGCAGGCCGGGGCTGGTCGCCCAGCACGCCGGGGTCACGGTCACCGTGGCCGCGTTCGGCCTCGCGGGGGACCGGGTCCACCGCATCTGGGCGGTGCGCAACCCGGAGAAGCTCCGGCCCTGGCCCGGTCGGGGCGGGGCTCAGTCGTGGGGCGGATAGGTCAGCAGGCCGTCGCGGACCCGCGCGTCCCCGTTCAGGACCGCGGGCCGGGTCGACGTGTGCGACATGATGTCGACGAGCTCGGCGCCCGCGACGATCAGTGCGTCGGTGATCAGCCGGCGGTGGCAGCGCCACGGCACGGCCTCGCTGCACATGATCGCCGGACGTTCGTGCCCGGCGAGTTCCAGTAACTCGTCCAGCCCTTCCCGGAAGGCGTCGGTCGCCATGTAATCGGCGTAATCACGGAAGGCCTTGACCCGCCAGAAACCGTTCGGGCTCTCCACACCTTTCGGGGTGTGGCGCCTGCCTCCGAGCTTCGGCAGCCACCGGTATCCGATATCGGAAGGCAGGGAATCGATGATGTGCCGCTGATTCCATTGCGGAAGTTTCCGCGACGACGGGTACGAACGCACGTCGGCCAGCAGGGTGACGTCGTTCCGGCGGAGCAGGTCCACCAGTTCGCCGAACTCCCGCGTCGAATGGCCGATCGTGCAGATCCGGTTCACCGCGCCGCCCTGTCAGACCTTCTTCAGCGCACTGCCCTTGTGCATGGCGAGGTGACCGGTCTTGTCGCTCTTGATCTCGTACTGCGGTTCCTCCTTGCTGCAGTGCCGGGTGCGCCCTTTGAATTCGACGTCGTGGGTGTGTTTCCCGGTGATGACGCCTTCGACGTGGCCCGCTTCGGAGTTCCATCGCACATGGTCCCCGACGGAGAAATCCTTCATGGTCCGGCTTCCCTTCATTTCTCGTCGTGGCCATGGTGCCATCCGCCCTGGGTACGCTCATTTCGAACCGTCCGCCGCCGGGGCGGACGGCACCTTCCATACGTCGGCCGGGACGTGAAAGCGGGTCGCGCATGTGTACCGCCGAGGACTACCCCGTACGGTCCGCTGCCCGTGCCCGTACGCTCGCCGGCCTCGACGAGCGGCTGGTCCGGTGCCGCGCCTGCCCGCGCCTGGTGGAGTGGCGGGAGGAGACCGCCCGCGTCAAGCGCCCCGCGTTCCGCGACTGGGAGTACTGGGCGCGCCCCGTACCCGGATTCGGGCCCGCCGACGCCTCTTTGGCGATCACGGGACTGGCGCCCGCCGCGCACGGCGGGAACCGGACCGGCCGGATGTTCACCGGCGACCGGGCCGGCGACCTGCTGTACGCCACGCTGTACGAACTCGGGCTGGCTTCGCGGTCCACGGTGACGGACCTGGACGACGGTCTGGAGCTGTTCGGGGTGAGGGTGACGTCCCCCGTGCACTGCGCACCGCCCGCCAACCGCCCCACGCCGGGCGAGCGGGACACCTGCCGGCCCTGGCTGGCCCGGGAACTGGAGCTGCTGCGGCCCACCGTGCGGGCGGTCGTCGTGCTCGGCGGCTTCGGCTGGCAGGCGACCCTCGCGGCCCTGGAGCGGGCCGGTCGGCGGGTGGACCGGCCGAGGCCGGTGTTCGGCCACGGCGCCCGTACGGTACTGGCACCGGCCGACGGGGCGAACGACCCGCTGACGGTGTTCGGGTGCTACCACGTCAGCCAACGCAACGTCTTCACCGGGCGGCTCACGCCGACGATGCTCCGCCAGGTGCTGGCCGAGGCGGCACGGACGGCGGGGCTGCCCGTCCGACGGCCGGGACCGGAGTGACCCGGCCGCACGGCGGCATACCGCGCGCCGGTGTCAGCCGGCCCGCGGGCTGAGGGTGAACAGCCCGCCGTCCGGGTCGCGCAGGGTCCGCGAGGGCCCCTGCTCCGGCCCGGGGCTGCTGCCGCCCGCCGCGAGGGCGGCGGCGACCGCCCGCTCCACGTCGTCCACGGCGAAGTTCACCAGCCAGCGCGGGCGCAGGTGGGCGTGCGGGGAGGTGTGGGCCGCTCCCCCGCGCAGCGACACGGCCTCGCGTCCGGCCCGCTCGACCAGGACGTGGCCGGGGCCGTACGCGACGGCGATCTCCGGCTCGGCGGCCCAGCCGAAGACCTGCGCGTAGAACACCGCCGCCTCGGACACGTCCCGGGTCCGCAGGTCGAGCCTGGAGGGGGCGGCGCCCGCCTGCCCGTACACCCAGGCGAGCGTGGGACCCTGCCAGAAGCCGAAGGCCGCCCCGTCCCGGTCCGCCGCGAGGCCCGCGCGCCCGTCGCCGAGCGCGATGGGGCCCACCGCGAGAGTGGCGCCGCGCTCCTTGATGCGGGCCGCCGTCACATCGGCGTCCCGTACGGCGAAGTACGGCGTCCACACCGAGGCGGGCGCGAGGCCGGGCCGGCGGGCCCCGATGCCGGCCACCGGGGAACCGTCCTGCGACGCGACGAGGAACTGACCGCCCAGCAGACTGGGCCGGAACTCCCAGCCGAGCACGGCCGTGTAGAAGGCGGTGGCGGTCGGCAGGTCACCGACCATCAGGTTGACCCAGCACGGAACACCCGGCGCGGGCACCACATGCTCCGCGGCAGACGCAGACATCAGCTCTCCTCCACAGCCACGTTCCGCACCGCGCCCGGCCCGGCGGCGTGAGCCCGGACGGCGGCCCGTGCGCGCGGGTGAGCTTGCGGTGGGCAGGGACGGCCCCTCCCGCCACGGCGCCCAGGGAGGCCGACGGCCGGTAGAGGGCACGGTGCGCGGTGCCGGTGGTGTGCCGATGGAGCAGCCCTTGAGCGGGAGGGAACCCCGGGCCCGGTCCGGTGCGTCACCATGATCATGCCGAACATCGACGTCACGGACCTGGACGCCCTCGGTTCCCTGTGGGACGAGATCCGCGAGGAGTACCAGGACGCCCGCAACGACCGCTACGACGAGGCCGCGCTGGACTGCGCGGCCCGTCTCGCCGGCGACCCCGCCGGCACAACCGCCTCGGTGTGGACGCTCGGGCTGGTCCTGCTGGCCCCCTACCTCGCGACCAGGCCGGGCGACGGGGTCGCGCCCCGGGTGACGGCCGCGCTGCGGTCCGCCGAGGCGGCGCTGCGCGAACGGCCGTGCCCGCACGACTCCCACCCGTACCGGGACCATGACGCGGACGGCGACGAGTACCTGGCCGAGCTGGCGGGCCTGATCGGGGACCCCTCGCGGGAGTGGGAGGAGGACCGGCCGCGCGAGGAGTGGCTGTGCCCGTGGAACGCGGCCGGGTTCGCCCGGATCGCCCTGGACATCATCGAACCCGGCTCGGTCGCGGACGTACCGCCGCGCCTGCCGCTGGAGGCCGTGAGCACCACGGCGGAACTCTCGGCCCTGCTGCACGGCTACCCGAAGCCGTGGACGGACGTGAACGACGAAGTAGCCTGGCAGGCGTGGGGCCTCACCACCGCCGCCCCCGAGGACCGCGCCGGACACCTCCTGACCGTCAGGGCCGTGACCTGGTACGCCGTCTCCGGCATGGTCCGCAAGAAGTCCGTGCTCGACGACCTGGTGGAGGCGCTGGAGAACGCCCTGCCGTTCTTCGCCGGCGCCTCCTGCGCGCACGGGCACCACGCCGAACTGCCGCGCAGCGGACCCGACGCGGCGGAGCTGGGAGTCATGCTGAGCAGCCACGGCGGGCGCCGCCTGTACGAGCGGCGGCACGTGGCCGGGCGCACGGCCGCGCTGGACACGGTGGTGTGCCCGGTGTTCATGGCGGAGGTCGCCGAGGAGTCCTTGAAGCTGCTGCGCGAGCGGCGCGAGATCCTGTTCGGCGAGCGGGACACCTCGGGGCTCGACACCGAGTACCTGGGACCGGACGGACGGCTCGACATCGAGAAGATCGTGGACCGGCTCGCCCCGGGCAGCCGGAACAAGACGTACGCGAACGATCTCGGGCTGTGGGCGTCCCGGCGGTACGCGCGGGCCGAGGGGCGCGAGCGCACGGTGCTGCTGCTCACGGCCTGCCGGGCGCTCGCGAACGCCTACCCGGCCCCGCCCGTGCCGGTGGCCCGCGAGGTCCTGGCGCTGCTGCGGTCCGTGGCCGCCGCGCCCCGGCCGGCCGAGTGCGGCCACGACGGCGGGCACCCGGCGTTCCGGGGCGCGGCGTTCCGCACCGGCCTGCCGCACTTCTACGCGCCGGACGCGTTCCCGCCCGAGGGTGAACTCCTCGGCCCGGAGGCATGGATGTGCCCGGGGTTCGCGGGAGCAGTGGCCGAGGAGTGCGTCGGCGACCTGGAGGGTCTGGGCGAGGACGAGGGTGAGGATGAGTGACGGCGGGGCGCCGGGGGCGAGCGTAGAGGTCCGCTCTCGACGACGATTTTGCGAATTCATCAGGTTCGGAGCGCCGGAAATCGAGCAGGCGTCCGTTATGGGCTCACTATCTCGCACCACCGCCGCCCCTGAACCGTTCGCGCACGCGCCTCGTCCGCGAGGCCGCGGGACAGCCGGGAGAGGGCGCGGGCTCCGCCGGCGCCTCCTCGTACCCGTGGCGATGATGTCGCTCGCCCTCGTCGCGGCCGGCTGCAACGACGACGGCTCCGCGTCGGACACCTCGGCCTCGCCCGCGGCGCACGCCGGGTCGACGGCCCCCTCGCAGACGTCGGCGCAGCCCTCCGCCCCCGCCCCCTCGGACCCCGCGCCCTCGGACTCCGCACCGCCGGCCTCGTCACCTCGGGCGAGCAGCGGTTCCGACGCCGACGCGGCCGGTCCCGGCCGGTGCACGGCCAAGGACCTGGGCATGGGTGTCAAGCAGGGCGACGGAGGTGCCGGGCAGGTCTACTACGAGCTGGGCTTCGTCAACAAGTCCTCCCGCTCCTGCGTCCTGAACGGCTTCCCCGGCGTCTCCCTGATCCAGCGGGACGGCAGCGTCATCGGCGCACCGGCCAAGCGGGACGGCGCCGCGCACGGGTCGACGGTGATCGCCCCGGGGAAGACGGCGCACGTCGTCCTGCACACGCTGAACCAGGGCATCGCGGACGGCGGCTGCTGGAAGCGGGCCGACTATCTGCGCGTCTACCCGCCCGGCTCCAAGGAAGCGCTCACCCTGCGCGAGCCGCAAGTCCGCATCTGCGGCGGCCGGTTCACGACCACATCGGTCGAGCGCTGACCTCGGCCGGAACCGGCCCCGAGGGTTCCGCCCGAAGACTGCCTTCGGCAGACCGACGGTGGAAAGAGGCAGGCATGGCCCTCGCCCGGTGGGTGGAGTACCCGCCGGAGGCGCGGCGGCACGGCTTCGCGACCCGCTCTCCAGCGGCGCTCCGGTGCGTGGGAACACCATCGGGGCGGTGCACGGGTCCGGCGGCGGCCGGGCTCGCGGCATCGCTCCGCCCCGGCCGAACCGGACGGAACCACCCCACGCGATCCTCCCCTTCCGCGTGGGGTCGTCCCGTTGCCGTCAGAGAGGACCACCGCACATGAAGACCAGGACCATCGGGCACCTCGATGTCTCCGCCGTCGGCCTGGGGGCCATGGGCCTCAGCCAGGGTTACGGCTCCGGCGTGAGCGCCGAGGAGGGCACCGGGCTCATCCGCAAGGCGTTCGATCTGGGGTGCACGTTCTTCGACACGGCGGAGGGCTACGCCGCGGGTGCCAACGAGGAGCTGGTCGGCCCCGCCCTGGCCCCGATCCGTGACCAGGTCGTCCTCGCCACCAAGTTCTACCTGGGCGGCCCGCTCTCCCCCGCCGAACTCGGCAAGCAGATCCGGGAGAAGATCGACGCCTCGCTGACCCGTCTGCGTACCGACCACGTGGAGCTGTACTACCAGCACCGGGTGCCGGACTCGATCCCCGTCGAGGATGTCGCCGGGGTGATGGGCGAGCTGATCGCCGAGGGCAAGATCCTCGGCTGGGGGCAGTCTCAGGCGACCGAGGAGCAGATCCGCCGCGCGCACGCGGTCACACCGCTGACGGCCATCCAGAGCGAATACTCCATCATGGAGCGCATGTTCGAGCAGGATGTCATCCCGGCCTGCGAGGAACTCGGCATCGGCTTCGTCGCCTTCAGCCCGCTCGCCACCGGCTTCCTCACCGGCCGGATCACCTCCGACGACACCTACCCCGGAGCGGACGTCCGCCGGGTCATCACCCGCTTCGCCAAGGACAACATCCGCGCGAACCAGCCCCTCCTGGACCTGCTCACCGAGTTCGCGGCCGAGAAGAAGGCCACGCCCGCGCAGATCTCCCTGGCGTGGATGCTGCACAAGAAGGACTTCATCGTCCCGATTCCCGGCTCGCGCAGGATCGACCGGGTCGAGGAGAACCTCGCCGCCGCCGATGTGGAGCTGACCGGCGAGGAGTTCGGCCGGATCGAGTCGGCGCTCGCGGGGATCGAGATCCACGGCAACCGCACGGACGAGGACATCGCGAAGCTCCTCATCAAGGAGTGACACCGCAGCGCCGGGGCGGGGCACGGAAACTCGCGTGCCCCGCCCCGGCGCTGCGGTGTCACTCCTTGATGAGGAGCTTCGCGATGTCCTCGTCCGTGCGGTTGCCGCGGTACGCGGGGCGAGGCGGACCGCCCCCAGCTCGTCCAGGCGGCTGTCGAGCCGGCGTCCGTGCCCGCAGAAGTCGTCGTACGAGGAGTCGCCGAAGGCCAGGACGGCGTACCGCCTGCCGTCCAGGGGCGGGAGGTCGGCGGCCGTCAGGGCCTCCCAGAACCCGGAGCCGTTGTCGGGGGCGTCGCCGTCCCCGAAGGTGCTGGTGATCAGGAGCAGGTCGGCGGCCGGCGGCAGGGCACGCGGGTCCGCCTCGTCCATGCCGAGGAGCCGGGTGCGGTGGCCCGTGGCGGTGAGCCGGTCGGCGGTGGCGAGGGCGAACTCCTCGGCGTTGCCGGTCTGCGAGGCCCACAGCACGACCACCTCGCGGCCGGGGGCCCCGGCGGCGGGCGCCGGGGCCGGGGCGGGCTCTCCGGTGCGCGAGTACATGCCGGCCAGGACGCCGTTGACCCAGCGGGCGTGCTCGTCGCTGAAGGGCGCGCCGGGCGGGAGGACGGGGACGCCGGGTGCGCCGAGGGGCAGTCCGGCCAGGAAGCCCACCAGGTACTGGCGCTCGTGCTCGGCGAGGACCGGGGGCGGGGTGGTCTCCAGGCCGAAGACGGCGGCGGTTTCGGGAGACGCCTGGGCCGCGGTTTCGGGAGGCGTCCGGGCCGCCGTCTCCACAGGGGCCGGCACGGGAAGAGGTGCGGCCGCCACCTTCGTCAGGGTCACCGCGCACACCTTGAACTCCGGCTGGAAGGAGACCGGGTCCACGGCGTCGCTGGTCACCGCGTTGACGCTGAGGTATTCGCCGAAGAGGTCGTTCCAGTGGAAGGGGGCGAAGCAGCAGCCCGGGGCCACCCGGTCGGTGACCACGGCGGGCAGCACGGCCCGGCCGCGCCGCGACTCGACCTCCACCGAGTCGCCCTCCGCGATCCCGAGCCGCGCCGCGTCCTCGGGGTGCACCTCGACGAACGGGCCGGGGTTGAGCCGGTTGAGCTTGGCGACCTTGCCTGTCTTGGTGAGCGTGTGCCACTGGTGCTGCACCCGGCCGGTGTTGAGCAGGAAGGGGTAGTCGTCGTCCGGCATCTCGGCGGCCGGTATGTGGGGGCGGGCGAAGAAGCGGGCGCGTCCGCCCGGCCTCGGGAAGACCGGTCCCGCGCCGTCCGGGGCGAGGTAGCGGATGGGGTTGCGGCCGGGCCCGTCGGTGGTGGGAGCGGGCCACTGGACGGGGGCGTCGCGCAGCCGCTCGTACGTCACACCCCGCAGGTCGTAGCCGGTCCGGGGATTCGCCGCCCGCTTGATCTCCTCGAAGACCTCCTCGGCGCTGTCGTACGTGAAGGCGTCCTCGTACCCCATGGCACAGGCGATACGGGCGATGAGCCGCCAGTCCGCGAGGGCCTGGCCGGGCGGCTCGACGGCCGGGCGGGCGAGGGTCAGGTTGCGTTCGCTGTTGACGAGGACGCCCTCCGCCTCGCTCCACAGGGCGCCGGGCAGCACGACGTCGGCGTAGGCGTTGGTCTCCGTGTCGGCGAACACGTCCTGGGTGATGACGAGTTCGGCGGCCTCCAGCGCCTCGATGACCGTGCGGCGGTTGGCGACGGAGGCGACCGGGTTGGTGCAGATGATCCAGCACGCCTTGATGTCGCCGGCCGCCATGCGCTCGAACATCTCGACGGTGCCCCGGCCGCACTCGTCCTTGCGCAGGGTGCCGGGCTCCAGGCCCCACAGCTCCTCGGTGAAGGCCCGGTCCTCATCGTCCAGAAGTGAGCGCTGGCCGGGCAGTCCCGGTCCCATGTAGCCCATCTCACGGCCGCCCATGGCGTTGGGCTGGCCGGTGAGCGAGAGGGGGCCGCTGCCCGGACGGCAGATCGCGCCCGTCGCCAGGTGCAGGTTGATCAGCGCGTTGGTGTTCCAGGTGCCGTGCGTGGACTGGTTGAGCCCCATCGTCCAGCAGCTCGTCCACTCGCCCGCCTCGCCGATCCACCGGGCCGCGCGGCGGATGTCCTCCTCCGGGATGCCGGTGATCTCGGCGACGGCCTCGGGCGCGTAGTCCGCGAGGAATTCCGGCATCTCCTCCCAGCCCTCGGTGTGCCCGGCGACGAAGTCGGGGTCGGTGTGCCCGTTCGCGTGGAGCAGGTGCAGGAGGCCGTTGAGGAGGGCCAGGTCGGTGCCGGGCCGGATGCGCAGGAAGAGGTCGGCCTTGTCGGCGGTGGCGGTGCGCCGTGGGTCGACGACGATCAGCTTGGCGCCGGCCTTGACCCGGTCGAGGAGGCGCAGGAAGAGGATGGGGTGGCAGTCGGCCATGTTGGCGCCGATGACCAGGAAGACGTCCGCGCGGTCGAGGTCGTCGTAGGAGCCGGGCGGGCCGTCGGCGCCCAGCGACAGCTTGTAGCCGCTGCCCGCGCTCGCCATGCACAGCCGCGAGTTGGACTCGATGCGGCTGGTCCGGACGAACCCCTTGGCCAGCTTGTTGGCGAGGTACTGCGCCTCCAGGCTCATCTGCCCGGAGACGTAGAACGCGACGGCGTCCGGCCCGTGCTCGTCGACGATCGCCCGCAGCCGCCGCGCGGTGGACGCGACGGCCTCGTCCACGGCGACCGGCACCGGCTCCGCGCCCCGCTCGGGCCGTATCAGGGCGGTGGTCAGCCGGCCGGGCGCGGCGAGCATGTCGGCGGTCGTCGCCCCCTTGGTGCAGAGCCGGCCGGCGTTGGAGGGGTGGGCCTTGTCTCCGGTCGCCTTGCTCACCGTACGCCGCCCGTCGGGCCCGGACGCGATGTCGAGGACCACTCCGCAGCCCACCCCGCAGTACGAGCAGACCGTACGGACCTGAGTGGCGTCGGCCGACGAGCTCTGTGGGGGCACCGGGGAGACCTTCCGTGAATCGGATCGTGCTCCGACGGTAGGAAGCGGCCGTTACGCCGGTGTGGCCCCGGCGGATCATGGGCGGTAACGCTCGCCGCACACCGGGCGGGCCGCGGGTGTGAGAAGACGGCCCGGTCAGGTCTCCTCGGTGAGCTGTTCGTCCAGGTCGTCGAAGAGCAGTTCCGCGTGGTCCACCTGGCCGGTGCGGTAGGCGGAGCGGGCGACCAGGTGGGCGGCGACCGGGCCCGTCATCAGCTGGAAGAAGCCGATCAGGCCCAGCGTGGCGAGGTCCATGCCGCTGCGCAGCCGCAGCGCCACCCCGGCCAGCACGATCAGCATGCCGAGCGCCTGCGGTTTGGTCGCGGCGTGGCTGCGGGAGAGGACGTCCGGCAGGCGCAGCATGCCGACCACACCCAGCAGGCAGATCGCGGCGCCGATCAGCACCAGCGCCGCGCCCGCCGTGTCGAGGATCTGGAGCCAGACGGTCATGAGGTCCCGCCCCCGTGGTCGTGTGGCCGGCCCGGCGGCCGGTCGCGTACGGCGATGAAGCGCGCGATGCCGACCGAGCCGGTGAAGCCGAGGAAGGCCAGCACCAGCATGATCGGGAAGTAGAACGGGTCCCGCGCGAAGGCGGACTTGGCGCCGAGCCCGGCGATGATGAGCGCGGCGCAGACGTCCAGAGCGATGGCGCGGTCCAGCATCGAGGGCCCGCGCCAGATGCGCGCGAGCAGCAGCGCGCCCGCGACGAGGATCAGGACGACGGCTGCCACGAGCAGCACCCGGTCCACTGTCTGGGGCGCGCTCATGGCCGCTCCTCCTGGTCTCCCGGCCGTGCGCCGGTGTGCGGGGTGTCCGGGGGCAGGGTGGCGACCCGCTCGATCTCGTCGCGGGTGCCGAAGGCCCGGACGGTCAGCTCCTCCAGGCGCCAGACGGAGCGCCGGGCGGCCTCCAGCTCGGCGGGGTCGCCCGCGTCCAGGACGTGCAGGAAGACGGTGGCGGTGGCCCGGCGCACCTCGACGACCGATCCGTCGGGCACGTTCGACACGGTGACGGCGGTCGCGGTGAGCATCAGGTCCGAGCGGCAGCGCAGCGGTACGGCGATGACGGCGGCCCGGCGCGGCTGCCGGCCGTGGATCTGCCGGGTGACCTTCACGCCGGAGGTGTACATGTCGTAGAGCAGATAGCCGGCCAGCCGCAGGATGCCCCAGGGGTGCAGCCGCAGCCCGAGGTCGACCTCGGGCAGCGGGAAGGCCAGGCAGACCGCCACCGCGACTACGGCCCCGGTCAGCAGGTTGGCCCAGTTCAGGCTGGACCAGAGCAGCACCCAGATGACGGTGAGCCAGGCGATCAGCGGCAGGTCCAGCACCCGTCGGCGCCGGCTGCCGAACGCGGCGCTGAACGGCGGCAGGTCCTTGTTCCGGAAGGAGAAGGTGACGAGGCGCTTCACCGGCCGAGCACCTCCTCGATGTAGGGCCTGCGGGCGAGGAGTTCGGCGGCCGAGCGGTCGGTGTACGAGGTCAGCGGACCGGCGAACACGGTGAAGGCGAGGCCCAGGGCGACCGCGGCGGCCGTCGCCCAGGTCATCGGGCGGGGCAGCACGCTGGTGGTGGTGACGGCGTGGCCGTGCAGGGTGGCCGCCACGGCGAGCCCGGCCGGCTGGTGGCGGAGGCGGATGCCCTCGTCGCCGGTGCCGGGCATCCGGTCCGGCCCCTCGTCGGCATCGTCGTCGTCGCTGTCGTCGTCGGACTCCAGGACCGTGCCGGCGGCGGCCTGGCCCGGTGGGGCTGCCCGCCAGAAGGCCAGGTTCCAGACCTTGGCCATCACGTACAGCGTGAGCAGGCTGGTCACGGTCGCCCCGACGACGAGGATCCAGGCCCACACCCCGCCGTCGGCGACACCGGCGCGCATGAGGCCGAGCTTGCCGATGAAGCCGGAGAGCGGCGGGATGCCGGCGAGGTTCATCGCGGGGACGAAGAAAAGGACGGCGAGTGCGGGGGCGGCGCGGGCGATGCCGCCGAGCCGGGTGAGTTCGGTGGTGCCGCCCCGGCGTTCGATGAGCCCGGCGACCAGGAACAGCGTCGTCTGGACGGTGATGTGGTGGACAACGTAGACGATCGCGCCGCCGTACGCGTCCCGGGTGGCGAGGCCGATACCGAAGACCATGTACCCGATGTGGCTGATGAGGGTGAAGGAGAGCAGCCGCTTGAGGTCGGTCTGCGCGACGGCCCCGAGGATGCCGACGATCATCGAGGCGAGCGCCGCCGCCATCAGCAGGTCGCCGAGCCGGTTGCCGGGGAAGAGCAGGGTCTCGGTGCGCAGCATGCAGTAGACGCCGACCTTGGTGAGCAGCCCGGCGAAGACGGCGGTGACGGGGGCGGGGGCGGTGGGATAGGAGTCGGGCAGCCAGGCGGCGAGCGGGAACACGGCGGCCTTGATCGCGAAGACCGTGAGCAGCATCGCCTGGATCAGGGTCTGGACGCCCAGCGGGAGTGCGCCCAGGCGTTCGGCGAGCTGGGCGAAGTTGGCGGTGCCGGTCGCCGCGTACGTCATGGCGATGGCGGTCAGGAAGAGCATCGAGGAGAAGAGCGAGATGATCACGTACGTGGAGCCCGCGCGGATGCGCGGTCCGGTGCCGCCGAGGGTCAGCAGGACGAAGCTCGCGACGAGCATGATCTCGAAGCCGACGTACAGGTTGACCAGGTCACCGGCGAGGAAGGTGCAGGAGACGCCGGCGACAAGGATCAGGTAGGCGGGGTGGAAGACCGCGACCGGGGTCTCCTCGTCCCGGTCGGCCATGCCCTGGCCCAGGGAGTAGACGAGCACGCACAGGGTGACGGCCGAGGAGACCGTCAGCATCAGCCCGGAGAGCCGGTCGGCGACCAGGGTGATGCCGAGCGGGGGCGCGAAGTCGCCGAGGTGCACGGAGAGCGGGCCGTCGCGGTCGGCGGCGATCATCAGGGCGACCGAGAGTCCGAGGACGGCGGTGAGCACGGCCACGCTGATGAAGCGCTGGAACCGCTTGAGCCGGGTGCCGAAGGCGAGGCTGAGACCGGTCGCGCAGAGCGGCAGCAGCACCGGCAGCGGGACGAGGGCGTTCATCCGGTGTCTCCTGGGTTCTGGGGGCCGGGGCCCGTGCTGTGCGGGTCCTCGGCGCTCTTCGCGTAGTCCTCCGGGTCCGCGCCCAGGACGTCGTGCCACAGGTCGCCGGTGGCGTCGCGGCCCCGGGCCTGGAGGGCGCGGTCGGCGCGCAGCCGGGCCCGCAGGCGGCGGCGCTCCTCGCGGTAGGCGCGGCGGGCCTCGGCGCTGCGGTCGCCGTCGGCCCGGAAGCGCGCGCGCAGTTCGTCGCGCTCGTCCAGCACCTCGGCGCGCAGGACGATGCGCCGGTCCTCCAGGTCGTCGTGGACCTCGTCGGTGCCGGTCAGCTGGTGGCCCCGGTAGGCCATGGCGAGCAGGAACGCGGTGGTGGCGAGGGTGATGACGATGGCGGTGAGGGCGATGGCCTGGGGAAGCGGGTCGGTGACCCGGGCGAGGTCGACGCCGTACAGCAGCGGTTCGCGGCCGGCCGACCCGGTGGCGGACAGGATGAACAGGTTGATGCCGTTCCCCGCGATGACCGCGCCGAGCAGGATGCGGGTGAGCGGCCGGGTCAGCATGAGGATGCCGCCGACCGCGCAGAGGACCGCCGCGGTGGCCAGGAGGGAGACGCTGACGGTCACGGGGTCGCCTCCCCCGTCTCCGGTCCCGCGCCCCGGGCGGCGGCGGCCTTCTCGGCGGCGGCCCGTTCGATCTGCCGGTCGATCTTGGCGCCGAGGGCCCGCACGATGTCGAGGACGACGCCGAGGACCAGCAGGTACACCCCGCAGTCGAAGATCACCGGGGTGCCGAATTCGAAGTCGCCGACGAGCGGCCAGTGGCCGTGGTACGTCCAGGCGTGCAGGACCGTTCCGTCGGAGAGGCCGAACAGCGCGACGCCGGTGGAGATGAACAGGCCGAGCCCGGTGAACAGGCCGGGTTGCAGGGGCGCGGCCTCGGCGAGTTCGAAGCGGCCGCCCGCGAGGTAGCGGGTGATCAGGGCGAGCCCCGCGACCAGGCCGCCGACGAAGCCGCCGCCCGGCATGTTCTCGGCGCAGAACAGCAGATAGACCGAGAGCACCAGGATCGGGTGGAACAGCAGCCGCGTCACCACTTCGAAGACGACGGACCGGTGCTCGGGGGCCAGCGTGGCACCGGCCGCCAGCCAGCCGCGTTCGGGCGCGCCCTCGTCGCCCTGCGGCACCCCGGTCAGCGGTTCGGCGGTCACGGACCAGGCGGTGTGCCCCCGTACCTCCGCGGGCGCCGCCGTCCCCTCGGCGCGGCGGTGCAGGTAGATGAGGCTGGTCACGCCGACCGCGGCGGCGGCGAGGACGGCGGACTCCCCCATCGTGTCCCAGGCGCGCAGGTCGACCAGGATCGTGGCGACGACGTCCTTGAGGCCGTGGTGCGCGGTCTCCTCGACCATGGAGGCTCCCGCCGGGGGCGCGGTGCGCGCTGCGGCGGCGACCCAGACCACCACGCCGAGGGTGGCCGCGGCGGCCAGGGCGACCGGGATGCGCACGGCCCGCCGCCACGGGCTCACCGACTCCTGGAAGTGGACCGGCATGCGCCGCAGCACCAGCACGAAGACGATCATCGACACGGTTTCCACGCAGAACTGGGTGAGCGCCAGGTCCGGACCGCCCTGGACGACGAACAGCAGCGCGGTGCCGTATCCGGTGAGTCCGGCCAGCACCACGGCCTTCATGCGCCGTCTGACGGTGAGGCAGAGGATGGCCGCCGCACAGGTGAGCGCGGCGACAGCACCCTGGAGCGGGACGTCCCAGAGCCGGGGTGCGGCCGCCCCACGCCAGGGCTGGTCCACGACGAAGACGGAGAGCTGTCCGGCGAGCATCACCAGCAAGGTGGTGGCGAGGTACACGGAGAGCGAGCCTCGCTGGACGAAGCCGGTGGCCTGGAGGGAGAGGCGTTCCAGGCCCAGGAGCAACTGGCCGAAGACGCCGTCGGCGGTGGGCCAGGCGACGCGCCGCGAGAACCGGGTGACCCGGTCGCGCGCGGCGAAGAGGACCGCGCCGCCCAGGGTGGCGACGGCCGAGAGCAGCAGGGCGGTGCCCCAGCCGTGCCAGAGGGCGAGGTGGTACGGGTGGGCGGGGGCGGGGAAGGCGTCGGCGTAGGCGCTGAGCAGCCGGTCGGTCCATCCGACGCCGGGCCCGAGCACCAGGCCGCAGACGGCGAGCGCGGCGGGCGCGGCGAGGAAGGCCGGGCCGACCCGGTGCACCGGGGTGTCCGCGACCCCCGGTTTGCGGAAGAAGCCGCCCCAGACGAACCGGGCGGTGTACGCGACGGTCAGCGCCGAGCCCGCCACGGTGATGCCGAGCGCCCAGCGGTCCGCCGTGTCGCCGTGCAGCAGCGCCTCGAACGCCGCCTCCTTCGCCGCGAAGCCGAGCAGCGGGGGCAGGGCGGCCATGGAGAGGGCGGCGAGCACGGCGACGGCGCACACGTGGGGCAGCGCGCGTCCCACACCGGAGAGCTTGCGCAGGTCGCGGGTGCCGGCCGCGTGGTCGACGATGCCGGTGACGAGGAACAGCGGGGCCTTGAAGAGGGCGTGGCCGAGGATCATGACGGCGGCGGCCAGTGCGGCGTCGCGGTTGCCGACGCCCGCGAGCAGGGTGAGGAAGCCGAGCTGGCTGACGGTTCCGTAGGCGAGGACGATCTTGAGGTCGTGGAGTCTGAGGGCACGCCAGCCGCCGAGGAGCATCGTCGCCGCGCCGAGGACCATCACCACGGGCCGCCAGCCGGGCACGTCGGCGAAGGCGGGGGCGAGCCGGGCGACCAGGTAGACCCCGGCCTTGACCATCGCGGCGGCGTGCAGATAGGCGCTGACGGGGGTGGGCGCGGCCATGGCGTTGGGAAGCCAGAGGCTGAAGGGCCAGACGGCCGACTTGGACAGGGCCCCGCACAGGATCAGCAGGACGGCGACCTGGACGGCGGTGGTCGCCGGGGGCGGGTCGGCGAGGATCGCGGAGATCCGGTAGGTCCCGGCCTCCTGACCGACGATCAGGAAGCCGACCAGCATGGCGAGGCCGCCGAGCGTGGTGACCGTCAGCGCCTGGAGCGCGGAGCGTCTGCTGTGCCGCTGCTCGCTGTCGTACCCGATGAGCAGGTACGAGAAGACGGTGGTCAGCTCCCAGAAGACGTAGAGCGAGATCAGGTCGTCGCTGAGGACGAGGGCGAGCATGGCCCCGGCGAAGGCGAGCAGGTTCCCGGCGAATCCGGCCAGGTTCGGGGTCGCGTCGCTGAAGTAGGAGGCGCAGTACAGCAGGACGAGCGTGCCGATGCCGGACGCCAGCAGCACCATGAGCTCGGCCAGCGCGTCCAGGCGCAGGTCCACGGAGACGCCGTAGTCGGGCATCCAGGCCCACGACCAGTCGACCGAGGAGCCGGCGGCGGCCGTGTCCCACTGGGCGAAGGCCCAGCAGGTGGTGGCGGCGGGCGGCAGCGCGAGGACGAGGAAGGCGCGCACCCCCAGCCGTCGCACCAGCGGACGCGCGAAGGCCGCGAGGACGAAGTGGCAGACGATGAGCGCGGTCATACGACGGCGCGGCGGGGCGCGGCGGCGGGTGACGGGGTGCGCGGGACTGCGGAACGGACAAGGAGCACTGAATACAGATATATCCCCGGTCGCGCTTCACCCGTACGGCGCGCCGCGACCGGGGCCGAACGGCGGGTCCGTGATCAACCTGTGTGTGACCGGTGTTGCACATGTGAGCCCAGTTCCACTCCGTTTTTGCACTGTGACTAATATCTATCCGTCCTGGTTCTCAACGGATTTGACCAGTCATGAGGCTGGCATCACGTCAAGGAGCATGCCCTGCGCACGCGCGCGTCACGGCGTAGCAGCTCGACCACCATGTCGCTGCGGACGGCCCTGCTCGTACTGGCCGTCGTCCCCGGTGTAGCCCTGGCAGCCCTCTGGGCCGTCACCAGTGGTCAGACCCTGCTCGACTTCCAGAGGCAGGCGGCCCAGGGGCAGTTGGCCCAGAAGGCCGGCCAGCCGTCCAACATCGTGTACTACAACCTCCAGGAGGAGCGCCGGCTCAGCGCCGAGGCGCTGGCCCGTGGCGGCGGTCCCACCGACGCGCTGCGCAAGCAGCGCAAGCTGACCGACAAGGCGATCGACGGCTTCCAGTCCCTCTCGGACATCGCCACCGACGACGCCCCCGGCGAGGTGCGGGACGCGGTGCGTTCGGCCCGTACGGCGATCACCCAACTCCCGGCGCAGCGCACGCTCGTCGACGAGGGCGACAACGACCAGCAGAAGGCCGTGTACGGCTACTACACGGACCTGATCGCCGTGGACCTGAAGCTGTTCACCGCGCTCAGTCACGTGGACAACGGCCGGATCACCACGCTCTCGCAGCCCCTGGTCGGCCTCTTCTGGGCCAAGGAGATGATCTCCCGCTCGGACGCCCTGCTCGCCCGCGGCTGGACCAGTGGAAAGCTGAGCACCGCGGATCTCAGGGAGGTCCGGCAGGCCGTCTCCGGCCAGTCGCTCCAGTACTCGACGCAGATCGTCCCCTTCCTTCCGGCGGACGAGCGGGCCAGGTGGCAGGAGGTCTTCGCCGGCTCCGCCTGGAAGGCCAAGACCCGGGTGGAGAACCAGGTGCTGCGGCCGGCCGACCCGGACCGGGCCGGCTTCGTCACGCTGGGCGCGAAGGAGGCGGACTGGCGCGGCGCCATGGACGAGGTGACGCCCCAGCTGGTGAAGCTGATGGAGCAGCGCACCGACGGTGTGGTCGCGGCGGGCAAGGACAGCGTCATCTCGCTGCTGATCAAGGTGGTCGTCACCACGGTCGTCGGCCTCGCCGCCGTCATCGCCGTCATCTGGTTCACCTGGCGCCTCTCCCGCACCCTGCGACGCCGGATCAGCCGGCTCCAGGAGCGGGCCGAGGAGCTGGAGCGCGCGCTGCCCGACGTCGTCGAACGGCTCGGCAGGGGCGAACGCATCGACGTCGAGTCCGAGGCCCGCGCCATCGGGAACGACGGCGAGAGCGGTACGTCGGACGAACTGGCCCAGCTCGGCAACGCGCTCGACCTGGCCCGCACCAGCGCCCTGCGCGCCGCCGTCGAACAGGCCGACCAGCACCGCGGCTTCGAGCGGCTGCTCCAGCGCATCGCGCGCCGCACCCAGCAGCTGATCGGCCAGCAGCTGAAGAAGCTGGACGAGCTGGAGCGCAAGCACGAGGACCCGGAGATCCTGGACGGCCTCTTCGACCTCGACCACCTCACCGCCCGCCTCCGGCGTTACGAGGAGAACCTCGTGATCCTCGCGGGCGGCTCCCCGCACCGGCGCTGGCGCAAGCCCGTACCGCTGCTGGACGTCATGCGGTCCGCCCAGGGCGAGGTGCAGGACTACCAGCGCGTGGTGCTGGACCTGGACGGTGCCCCGTGGATCGCGGCACGGGCCGTCGGCCCGGTCTCGCACGTCCTGGCGGAGCTGATCGAGAACGCCCTCACCTTCTCCAGGCCGCCCAGCCCCGTCGAGGTCAGGGCGGCCCAGGTGAGCCGGGGCCTGGCCATCGAGGTCGAGGACCGCGGGCTCGGCATGGAGGAGGACCAGCTCGCCGCGGCCAACGAGCTGATGAGCCGGCCGCCCCGGATGGACGTGCTGGCGCACGCCGACGACATCCGGCTGGGCCTGTACGTGATCGCGCGCCTCGCCGCCCAGCACGGGCTGCGGGTGGAGTTCCGCCACTCGGCCTTCGGCGGCACCCGGGTCGTCGTGCTCGTCCCCGACGCGCTCACCGTCCCGGGCCCGCACTCCGGTCCGGTCGCCGTCCCGGCCCCCGCGGCCGAGGACACCGCCCCGGCACCGGCCC
>NZ_RDBL01000002.1:579431-685276 GCF_008042035.1 Streptomyces sp. col6 | reverse complement strand
ACCCGGTCGCGGGGCGGACGCCACGGGCGGGGAGGCACCAGTCGGGGGTGTGGTGGATGGGGTGGACCAGAACGGGCGGCAGCTCCCCGTCGGCCAGCGTGGCCGGGGTGGGCCAGCAGAAGAACGACGGCTGGAGTACAAGGCCCCGTCCGCGCAGCCACAGGTCCTGGTCGACCGGGTACGCCACTTCGAGGACGGGCGCCCGCCAGCGGAACTGCGGCCCGAGCCCGGCCAGCAGCCCTTCGGTGCCGCCGTCGAGGAGGCTGCGCATCCTGAGGGCGCGGTCGGCGTCGATGTCGGCGTGCACCCGGCGCCAGTGCGGTGCCAGCGCCTCCCGCTGGTACGTACGCAGGGCTCCGCCCAGTTCGCGCAGGGCGTCCGCGTCGCCGCCGGCCAGTTCCCCGAGCCAGCCCGGCAGGCGTACCGGCGGAGCGAGCCGTTCCAGCTCGGCGCGCAGCCGTCGGCGCGGGGTGCTCAGCAGGACGTCGACGGATGCCTGGAGGGTGCCCCGGTCACCGGTGGTGGGTGTGAGGAAGTCCGGTGAGTAGCCGCGCGGGGGCAGCAGCCGGGAGAGCAGGCGCGGGCTGCCGGAGAGCCGGGGCCGCGCCCAGCGCCGCCAGGCACCGAACTCCCTCTCGCCGTCCCGGCGTTGCAGCGTCTGGATGCTGTTGCTGATCTCCCAGAGGAAGTCCGGCCCGGGGGCCACCCGGACGCGCGCGAGGTCGTCGGAGGTGAAGTGCACCCGCAGCATCGCCGCTCCCCCTGAGGACCTGGCCGACTCGTCGGCGGGATGTGCGCGCGTCCCCGCCCGGCGAACGCTCCGCCCGCCCCGTCCGGGGCGTACGCCCGGGTGTCAGGCCTGGGGCGCCCGGTCGCGGTCCCGGTCCAGGCCGGCCGTGGTGGGGCCGGACGCTCCGGTGAGCGGTACGTGGACCGGGGGCCAGTTCCCCCAGCCGGGTGCCGGTTCCTCGGCCACCGCACGCCACCAGGGCTCGACGGGCGGCGGATCGGCGGGTTCGAGCGGCTGGCCGGGAAGAGGGGAGACCATGGTCACGCCCACGGACGCGGTGGCGCGCATCGACCATTCGGCGGGCTCGGCCCAGGGGTGCAGAGCCAGGTTGAACGTCCCCCAGTGGATCGGCAGCATGACGCCCGCCGTGGGGTCGTCGCCCTGGAGGTCGAGGTGGGCGCGCACGCCCTCGTCGGGGCTCATGTGGATGTCCGGCCAGGCACCCGGCTCCGGCATGCTGTCCGTGCGGTCCTTGGACCAGAACTGGCTGTACGCCCCGATCTGGATCATGGTGGCGTCGAACGGCCCGTGCTCGGCGCCGATGGTCCGGAAGCCGGAGAAGTATCCGGTGTCGCCGCTGTGGTAGATCCGGTGCTCGGGTCCGGCGACCGCCCAGGACGCCCAGAGGGTGTGCTGCTGGTTGCGCAGTCCGCGCCCGCAGAAGTGGCGGGCGGGGGTGGCGGTGAGGCTGATCCCCGCGACGGTCGTGGTCTCGTTCCAGTCGAGCTCACGGATCCGGGAGGGCACGACGCCCCAGCGCTCCAGATGCGCGCCGACGCCGAGCGGGACCGCGAAGACCGTGTCCGTACGGGCCAGGGCGCGGATCGTCGGGAGGTCGAGGTGGTCGTAGTGGTCGTGCGAGATGACCACGACGTCGACCGGGCCCAGGGCGCCCAGCGGCACGGGTGCCGGATGCAGCCGCCTGGGCCCGGCGAACGCGAACGGGGAGCAGCGCTCTCCCCAGACCGGGTCGAACAGCACGCGCCGCCCGTCGATCTCGGCGAGGACGCTGGAGTGCCCCATCCAGGTGATCCGGAGCCCGGAGGCCGGCGGCCGGGCGAGGTCGGCCACGGTCGTGGCGTGCACCGGGATGGGGGCCGCGGGCGCCCTGAGCACCCGCTCCTCCTTGCGGAAGTAGACCCGCGCGAACTCCAGGGCCGAACCCGAGGGCCTGATCCGTGCGCCCACCGGGTTCTGGAAGACACCGTCGGCGAAGTTGGGGGAACGGCGGATGCGCTCCATCCGTGGGCCGTCCGGGTCGGCCCCGAAGGCAGCGGGGCGCAGCGCACGCAGCCGGGTGCGCAGCGGGAGCGTGTGGTCGGCGCCGGTCAAGGGAGTCTCCTGAGGAGTCGGTGTCGTCTCATTATGGACAGGGGGCACGGCAGTGCGAGAGGGGAACACCCAGGGGGATGGCGTTCCGGCTCCGACCGCCTCACCCGCGTTGCTGTCCGTACACGTGCTCGACATGAAGGCGCAGGACGACGCGCCGGTCCCGGACCATGGCGGCGCGGTAGTCGTCCCAGTCGGGGTGCTCGCCCTGCACGTCACGGTAGAGCCGGATCAGCTCCTCGACGGTGTCGTCCGCGGGGTCGGCGGCGGTCGCGGACAGCTCGGCGGTGCCCTCCGCGACCGTCCAGGCCCAGCGGTCCTCGCTGGTCACGTGGTAGCTCACGCGCGGATCGCGGCGCGTGTTGCGCGTCTTGGCGCGGTCCTCGGTGACCGAGACCCGGACGATGTGCTCGTCCGGGTAGTAGTGGTGGTTGACGTTGGACAGCTGGGGCCTGCCGTCCTTCTTGACGGTGACCAGGACGCCACCGTCGTTCTCGCCCAGGAGCCGGAGCAGCGCTTCCTGCCGTGCATCGAATGGGGTCATGCCGGTGCAACGAACGGACCCGGCGGAGGATTCCGCATTCCGGACGTGATCCGGACGCCTTTCCGGGCCGCCGCCGCGCACCGGCGCGTTCCGGCCACCGGACCGCGCGGCGGCGGACGCCGCGTTGACAGGGGCGCCCCACCTCCCGATACTGACCGACGGTTCAGTACTTGGTCGGGTCGCCTCATGGCCCGGACCGGCCGCCCGCCCAGGACCGCCCGCCGACAGTGACCGAGGAGCACTTCCGATGACGACGCCTCCGGTGTCCCCGCCCGCCCCGCTCATCTCGCTGACCTGGACCGACCACGACACCGGCCGTCAGGGGCACCTCGTCGTCGACCGGCTGGTGCGCGGGGTGTCCAGCGGCGGCCTGCGGATGCGCCCGGGGTGCACGCTGGAGGAGGTCGCCGGCCTCGCGCGGGGCATGACGATGAAGGAGGCCCTGCACTTCGACGCGGACCGGCCGGGGGGCCGCTACATCCCTCTCGGCGGCGCCAAGGGCGGGATCGACTGCGACCCGCGCGACCCGGCGGCCTACGGCGTCCTGGTGCGCTACCTGCGGGCGATGCGCCCGTACATCGAGAACGTCTGGACGACCGGTGAGGACCTCGGCCTCTCGCAGGACCTGGTGGACCGCGCGGCGGCGGAGGCGGGGCTCGTCTCCACCGTGCAGGCCGTCTACCCGCTGCTGGAGGACGAGGCCGCGGCCCGTCGCCGGCTGGCCGACGCCTTCGCGCTGGAGGTCGACGGCATCGGCCTGGACGAGCTGGTCGGCGGCTGCGGGGTCGCCGAGGCGGCGCTCGCCGCGCTGGACCGGGACGGCATCGCGTACGACGGTGCGCGGGTGGCGCTCCAGGGCCTCGGGACCATGGGCGGGGCGACCGCCCGCTTCCTTTCCCGGGCCGGGCTCCGGGTGGTCGCCGTCGCCGACATCAAGGGCACGATCGCGAACCCGGCCGGGCTCGACGTCGAAGCGCTGCTCGCCGCGCGGGACGCGCACGGCACGGTGGACCGGGCCGCACTGCGCACCGGCGACCGGGAGCTGCCCGCCGGCGCCTGGCTCGTCCAGGACGCGGAGGTGCTCGTTCCGGCCGCCGTGTCCTACGCGGTGGACGCGGTGAACCAGGCCGGGATCAGGGCCCGCTGGGTCGTGGAGGCCGCCAACATGCCGGTGCTTCCGGAGGCCGAGGCGCTGCTCGCGGAACGCGGGATCACCGTGCTCCCCGATGTGGTGGTCAACTCCGGGACCAACGCCTGGTGGTGGTGGACCCTGTTCGGCGACATCGGCGCCGACGCGGACGAGGCGTTCGCGCACACCCGGCGGGCGATGCGCGAGCTGGTCGGCCTGGTGCTGGCCCGCGCGACGGCGGACGGCTCCACTCCGCGTGCGGCGGCGCATGCCGTGGCCGCCGACCGGCTGCCGGTGATGGCGGAACGCTTCGGCTGGTACCGCTGACCGGCTGCCGGTGACGGCCGGACGCCTCGGCCCGTACCGCTGACCGGTATCGCCTGTCCGCAGCCGGTCCGCCCGACCGCCGCCGGGTGCGCATTGGTTAGGGTGACGGCGTGGCAAGAGTGCGGTTGGGTGTGGCGGAGCGGCGCGAGGAGTTGCTGCGCGCCGCCGTCGAACAGATCGAGGTACGCGGTGTCGCCGCCGTACGGATCGCCGATGTGGCATCCGTGCTCGGCGTGAGCAACGCGCTCGTGCTCTATCACTTCTCCACCAAGGAGAAGCTCGTCGCGGCCGCCTTCGCGCACGCCGCCGAGATCGATCTCGCCCATCTCCGCAAGCTGTTGGGCCGCCGCACCACGGCCGTACGCAGGCTGCGCGCGGCCGTCCGCTGGTACGCGCCGACCGGCCAGGCCAAGGGCTGGCGGCTGTGGATCGAGGGCTGGGCGGCCTCCCTCCGCGACCCGGCGCTGCGCAATGTGGCCGGCGATCTCGACCAGCAGTGGAAGGCCGAGCTGGCCGAGGTCATCGAGGAGGGCGCGGCGGCGGGTGAGTTCCACTGCGACGACCCGATGTCCGTGGCCTGGCGGCTGACCGCCCTGCTGGACGGGCTGGCCGTGCAGATGACCTCGTACAACGGCCCGCTGTCCCGGGCCACCATGCTGGAGTGGACCGAGCAGGCGCTCGCCCGCGAACTGGGCATCGACCACGAGACCCTGACGGCCTGACGGCGCTCCCCCCTCCCCCTCTCCCCGCTCCCTCCTTCCGTTCGGCCCTCTCCCCCGGTCAGGTCTGCTGGAGCGGTGCGTAGACGTCGCTGTGGAGACCGAAGGTCCAGGCGACACCCTCCCTGGCCGTCCTGGTCGTGGGCGGGACCCGCAGCCAGTACGTGCGGTGGGTGCCGTCCGGTTCCGGCGTCGAGTTGACCACCTCGACCATGACGACGTCCTCGTCCCCGGCGAGGGCGATCCGCCAGAGGATGCCCGTCTCGTCGCGGTGGACCGGTTCGGCGCCCGACTCGGTGAGGTAGCGGTCGTAGCCGTAGTACTCCAGCATCACGCGGCGCAGCTCCGCGTTCTCCTCGGAGCGGATGCGTTCCGGGGTCAGCGCGGCCAGCTCGTCCAGGAACTCCCGGGGCACGGGCATGCCGCGCCAGGCGTACAACGCGAAGCCGTCCGGGTACGAGAGCGCCGGTCCGTCGCCCCGGTCCAGGCGGCCCGCCTCGTCGCGGTGCAGGGCCTGGGGGCGCTCGCAGATCACCGCGACCCGTTCGTAGGGCCACCACCAGCCCGCGTTGCGCGCCACCGCCGCCAGTCCGTCGAGCCGGTCGCCCCGGCCGTCGAACGCGGCGAGCCACGCGGCGTCGTGCTGGCCGAGGACCGCGTCGAGCAGGGCGAGGCGCACCCTGGACTCCGCGCCGGCGTCCTCCCCCGCGAGGTCGGCGACCACGCCCGCCCGTATCCGCTCGGCAAGGCCGGCCGTGGTCTCCCAGAGCTGGGCGCCGGTGGCCGACCAGAGGGCCGACCAGCCGGCCGGGCCCAACGCGTCGTACACCCGGCGCCGTTCCTCCGCCCAGGGGCGGGTGCGTACCTCGTCGCGGACGGAGCGCCCCGCGTCCTCCAGCTTCGCGACGGCCTCCACGGCCTGCCTGGGCGAGCCGGCCCAGACGAACTCCTCCGGCTCGGCGAGCCCCGCGCTCCGATAGGCGAGCCGCACCCCGTCCTCGGCCGCCGCCCGGTCCGCCGCGCCCGTCGCCGCCGCCACGGCCCGCCAAGAGTCCACGTACTGCATCGGTTGTCCCCGTCCCCTGTTCCGCTCTGAATTCTCCGGTCCCGCAGTCATCGGTCCTGCGGTACTGCCCGCCGCGCCCGGCCTTCGAGGCCGGACCGGCCCTCAGTCCGCGACGATGCGGACCGCCCCCGGCGCGTACTCCCGCTGGCGCACCACGCGGAACCAGCCCTGGGGCAGCGGGATCGTCGCGTGCTCCTCGTGCACCACGCGCCCGCCCTCGGGGAGGTGGAGCAGCATCGGGCCGAACACCCCGCTCTCCCGGATCAGCCGGCCGGGCCCCGGCACGGCGTGCGCGTGTCCCGTCACCTCGCCGAGCGCGAGCACCAGCCGGCCCCGCGCGTCGCGCAGTTCGCCCGCCGCCTCCAGGTGCTGCACGGGCACCGCCGACTCCTCCAGTGGCACGATCAGTACATCGCCCTGCCGGTACACAGACCTCTCCCCTCCATGACGGCACCCGCTGTGCCGGCCACATCGAAAACGCTACGGCGGGGGTCTGACAATCGGCCGCCGAGCCGTCCGGGGCAGGGGCCGGTCACGGCGTTGTCAGTGGGCCTTGATAGACCTTGCGGACATCAATCCGTCGCCGTCACCAGGAGCTCAGGGCCATGTCCGTGGATCACCTGCACGAGTTGCTCGGCCTTCCGGCCGTCGATTTCCAGTCCGGGACGGACGGCGGCCCCCGGCCGGCCGCCGACGCCGCCGCCTGGCGGGTCTCGATCGACGCCTACGAGGACGAGGGCACCTGGGAGGAGGAGTTCAACGCCTTCCTGGACGAGGTCGATCCGTCGGGTGTCCGCGCCCTGATCATCGGCCAGTGGGGCGAGTCGTACGAAGAGAAGTCCTCGTACCCGATCGGTCTCGTCATCGCCGCGGCCAACCGGCTGACGTCGCTGGAGGCCGTGTTCGTCGGGGATCTGACGATGGAGGAGGCGGAGATCTCCTGGATCGAGCAGAGCGATGTCACGGCGCTGCTCGGCGCGTTCCCCGCGCTGGTGGAGCTGGGGGTGCGCGGCGGCTCCGAGCTGGTCTTCCCGCCCACGAAGCACGAGCGGCTGCGGGCGCTGACCATCGAGACGGGCGGGCTGCCGCGCGAGGTCGTGCGAGGCGTCCTGGACAGCGAACTGCCCGCGCTGGAGCGGCTGGACCTGTGGCTCGGCGTCTCGGCGTACGGCGGTGACGCCGGTGTGGCGGACCTGGCGCCGCTGCTGTCCGGTACGCGCTTCCCCGCCCTGCACCACCTCGGCCTGCGCAACAGCGAGATCCAGAACGAGATCGCGGCGGCTCTCGCCCCGGCCCCGCTGGTGGCCCGGCTGCGCACCCTGGACCTGTCCTGCGGCACGCTCGGCGACGAAGGGGCCGCCGCCCTCCTGGAGGGGCAGCCGCTGACCCATCTCGACGTGCTCGACCTGCACCACCACTTCCTCACCGAGCCGATGGAGCGCCGCGTCACCGAGGCGCTGGCGCCGCACGGGGTGCGGGTGGATCTCTCGGAGCGCTGTGAGCCGTGGGACAACCGGGGCCCCGCGGGCCGGTACGTCACGGTCTCGGAGTGAGGACACGATGAGCCGCATCGATCACCCCTGTTCCTTCCACGACCTGCCGGTGTTCACCCTGCCGGAACCGGGAGACGACAGCCCGCTGCCGGAGACACTGCCCACGGCGGACTCCATCGCGTGGCGGCTGGAATGCACCTGGGAGGGTCCGGATTTCGCCGAGGTCTGGCAGCACTTCCTGGACACGGTCGACCCGGCGCAGGTCCGCGCCCTGGTCATCGGCCCCTGGTGGCAGAACGAATACAGTTCGCTGGCTCCCGTGGTGGAGCTGATCGCCTCGGACGGGGACCGCTTCCCGGCATTGCGTGCCCTGTTCCTCGCCGATGTGGTGGGCGAGGAGTGCGAGGTGTCATGGCTGCAGATGTGCGACATCACGCCGGTGCTCCAGGCGTTCCCCCGCCTGGAGGAGCTGGTGGTACGGGGCGGTGGCAGCGGGCTGAACGAGGAGACGCTGGAGCTGCACCCGGTGCGGCACGAGGCGTTGAAGTCCCTGCGCTTCGAGTCCGGCGGCCTGCCCGGTCATGTCGTGCGCGCGGTCGGCTCCTGCGAACTGCCCGCGCTGGAGCGGCTGGAGCTGTGGTTCGGCTCCCAGTGGTATTCGGGGGACGCTACCGTGGCGGACATGGCCCCGCTGCTGTCCGGGGGCGGCTTCCCCCGGCTGCGTCATCTCGGGCTGCAGAACAGCGAAATCCAGGACGAGATCGCCGCGGCGGTCGCCTCGGCTCCCGTCGTCGCGCAGCTGGAGTACCTGGCGCTCTCGATGGGCACCCTCAGCGACACGGGCGCCCTCGCCCTGCTCGACGGTCAGCCGCTCACCCATCTGGGCGGCCTCGACCTGCACCACCACTACCTCACCGACCCGGTCGTGGAGCGCTTCAAGGAGCTGTCCGAGCGCCACGACGTCCACGTCGACCTCGAAGAGGCGGACGACTGGGACCCCGAGGACGAGGACGACCCCCGCTATGTCGCCGTCAGCGAGTAGCGGGCCGCCGCGCCTGGCGGTCGTCGGCAACCCGGGCAGCCGCCGCGTCTCCCTCTTCCAGGACGCGGTGGCCGCCGCCGGGCTGCCCGAGGCGCGTACGGTCGCCTGGCTGGATGTGCTGCGGAACGGGGCACGTTTCCTGCCCGGGGAGACCGTGCGCATCGAGTCGCCGGGCGAGGACGCGGAGGTGGACCGGCTGCTGCGGGGCGCCGACGAGCCGACGCGGGTGGAGGGCTCGGCCCTCTGGTACGCGCGGTTCACCGCCGCCGTACGCGAGGTGGCGCGGGCCGCGGCGGACGCGGGCGCCCTGCTGCTGGACGGCCCGGCCGACATCGCGGTGATGTTCGACAAGCGGCTGTGCCACGGGGCGCTGGAGGCCGCCGGGGTGCCCGTGCCCGCCTCGCCGACCTCGGGCCCGGCCGGGGCGCCCGTGCGGGGCTGGGACGATGTGCGCGCCCTGATGACCGCCCACCGCATGCCCCGGGTCTTCGTGAAGCCGGCGCACGGCTCGTCGGCCTCCGGAGTGCTCGCCGTGGAAACGGCCGGCGGGGGCCGGGTACAGGCGACCACGTCCGTCGAGCGGGACCCGGCCGGCCGGCTCCACAACTCGCTGCGGGTCCGCCGCTGCACCACGGAGCGCGAGGTCGCGGCGATCGTCGACGCGCTGGCCCCGGACGGGCTGCACATAGAGCGCTGGCTGCCCAAGGCGACCCAGGGCGGCCGCGCCGCCGACCTGCGGGTCGTCGTGGTCGACGGCCGGGCCACACACGCGGTGGTCCGCACCAGCAGGTCACCCATGACCAATCTGCACCTCGGCGGGGCGCGCGGCGACCTCGCCGAGGTGCAAGCGGCGATCGAGGCGGCGGGCGGCAGCTGGGGCGAGGCCCTGGCCGTCTGCGAGCGGGCAGCCGCCGCCTTCCCGGACACGCTGTGCGTCGGCGTCGACCTGCTGCCCCTGACCGGCCGGCGGCGCTTCGCCGTCGGCGAGGTCAACGCCTTCGGAGATCTGCTGCCCCGCCTCACCGGCCTGCCCGGCAGCGGCGCCGAGGGCCTGGACACCTACGCGGCGCAGGTCGCCGCCGTACTGGACCGGACAAGGAACCACCGTGTCAGCACCACCCCCTGAGCACTGCTCCGCCCCCGATATGAGCGAGGTCGTGGGCAGCCACGACCTGCTGCTCGTCACCCTGGACACGCTGCGGTACGACGTCGCGGCCGAGCTGGCCGCCGCCGGGCGCATCCCGCATCTGGCCCGCCATCTTCCGGGCGGCGTCTGGGAGGAGCGGCACGCCCCGGGCAGCTTCACCTACGCCTCGCACCAGGCGATCTTCGCCGGGTTCCTGCCCACCCCGGCCGCGCCGGGCCCGCATCCCCGGCTGTTCGCCGCGCGCTTCGCCGGCAGCGAGACCACGGCGGAGCGGACCTTCGTGTTCGACACCCCGGACCTGGTCTCGGGGCTCGCGAAGGAGGGATACCGCACGGTGTGCATCGGTGGCGTCGGCTTCTTCAACCTTCAGGGGCCGCTCGGCTCGGTGCTTCCGGGGATGTTCCAGGAGGCGCACTGGGAGCCGGAGTTCGGAGTGGCCTCGCCCACCTCGTTCGAGGCGCAGGTGACCCGCGCCGAGGAGGTGGTCGCCGCGCTGCCGCCGGAGCAGCGGCTGTTCCTCTTCGTCAACGTCTCCGCGCTCCACCAGCCGAACTGGTTCCACCGGCCCGGGGCGACCCGCGACGCCGGCGACAGCCGCGAGACGCACGCCGCCGCCCTGGAGTACGTGGACGCCCACATCGGCCGGCTCCTCGCCGCCGCGAGCAGCCGCCGCCCCACCTTCGCCATCGTCTGCTCCGACCACGGCACGGCCTACGGCGACGACGGCTACACCGGGCACCGTCTCGGCCACGAATCCGTCTGGACCGTTCCGTACGCCCACTTCTTCCTGGAACCGGGGGTCGTCCGATGACCGCTACGCAGACCGTCCGCCCGTACGAGAGCTATGTGTACGCCTATCCGCACAAGACGGCGTACCGTCCGCTCGACGGGCAGCCCGGCGGGCGGCCGACGTTGAGCGAGCTGTGGGCGGGGGAACGCAAGGACGCGCTCTCCCTGTACCTGCACATCCCGTTCTGCGAGGTCCGCTGCGGCTTCTGCAACCTCTTCACCCGCATCGGCGCGCCCGACGAGCTGACCTCGCGCTATCTCGACGCGCTGGACCGGCAGGCGTCCGCCGTGCGGGACGCGCTGGGCGACGGCGAGCCGGTGCGGTTCGCGGCGGCGGCGTTCGGCGGGGGCACGCCCACGTTCCTGACGGCGGGCGAACTGGAGCGCCTGTGCGACATCGCGGAGAAGCGCATGGGCGCCGATCTGCGGTCAGTGCCGCTGTCCGTGGAGACCTCCCCGTCCACCGCGACCGCCGACCGGCTGGCCGTGCTCGCCGAGCGGGGCACCACCAGGATCAGCATCGGGGTGCAGAGCTTCGTGGAGGCCGAGGCCCGCGCGGCGGTACGCCCGCAGCACGCCGCCGACGTGGAACGCGCCCTGGACCTCATCCGGGAGACGTCCATCCCGGTCCTCAACATCGACCTCATCTACGGCATAGCCGGCCAGACCGAGCGGACCTGGCGCACCTCGCTGGACGCGGCGCTGCGGTGGCGGCCGGAGGAGCTGTACCTCTACCCGCTGTACGTGCGCCCGCTGACCGCGCTCGGCAAGCTCTCGCCCGGGGAGGCCGACGCGGCCTGGGACGAACAGCGCCTGCGCCTGTACCGGGCCGGCCGCGACCACCTCCTGGCGCACGGCTACGAGCAGGTGTCGATGCGGATGTTCCGCCGCACCGACGCCCCGCGCACCGACGGGCCCGACGACTACGCCTGCCAGACGGACGGCATGATCGGCCTGGGCTGCGGCGCCCGTTCGTACACCTCGCGGCTGCACTACTCGTTCGACTACGCGGTGCGGATGGGCGAGGTGCGGGGCATCATCGACGCCTACACGGCCACCACGGACTTCTCCCGCGCCGAGGTGGGCCGGTACACCGACGGGGACGAGGCGCGCCGCCGCCATCTCCTGCAGTCGGTGCTCCAGGCCGAGGGCATGCCGGTGGAGGACTACCGCGCGCGGTTCGGCAGCTCGCCGTACGAGGACTTCCCCGAGGAGCTGGCCCGGTTCGAGGCCCGGGGCTGGCTCGACGCGGGGGCGCCGGGGCTGCTGCGGCTGTCGTCCGAGGGGCTGGCGTACTCCGACGCGCTGGGGCCCGAACTCTTCTCCCCCGCCGTGCGGGCCGCGATGGCCGCGTACGAGCTGAAGTGAGTCACCCGTGGACCTGACGATTCTCTACCGGGGCCCGCTCGCCTCGTGCGACTACGACTGCCCGTACTGCCCGTTCGCCAAGCGGCGCGACAGCCGGGAGCAGCTGCGGGCGGACCGGGCGGCGCTGGAGCGGTTCACGGCGTGGGTGGCGGAGCAGACCGGTGACCGTATCTCGGTGCTGTTCACACCGTGGGGCGAGGGGCTGGTGCGGTCCTGGTACCGCCGGGCGATCGTGGAGCTGGCGGGTCTCGGGCATGTGCGCCGGGTCGCGATCCAGACGAACCTGAGCGGCCGTACGCGGTGGCTGGCCGAGGCCCCGGAGGCGGCCCGCGAGCGGATCGCGCTGTGGTGCACGTACCACCCGGGGCAGACGCCGTACGAGCGTTTCCTCGGCCGGTGCGCGGAGCTGCGGGACCTCGGGGTCCGGCACAGCGTGGGTGTCGTGGGGTTCGACGCCCATCTCGACGAGGCGCAACGGCTGCGCGCGGCGCTCCCGGAGGAGGTCTATCTCTGGGTCAACGCGGCCGAGGGGCACACCTACACGGACGAGGAGGCCGACCGGTGGACGGCGATCGACCCGCTGTTCCCGTACAGCCGCCATCCGCACCGTTCGGCGGGGCTGCCGTGCCGGACCGGTGAGTCGGTGATCTCGGTCGACGGGGAGGGCACGGTGCGCCGCTGCCACTTCGTCCGGGCGGAGCTGGGCAATCTGTACGACGGGAGCTACCGCCGGGCGCTGGGGCCGAAGGCGTGCCCGCTCGCCGTGTGCGACTGCCACATCGGCTATGTGCACCTGGAGACGCTGCCGCTGTACGACGTGTTCGCGGGCGGGGTGCTGGAGCGCATTCCGGCGGCGCTGCCGCTGTCCCCGGTCGCCGCGACGCGGTCGCGGGGCGACTGAGGACAGCGGGTCCGTCAGAGCGGCAGCAGGTCGGGCCGCTTGGGCTCGACGTGGTCCCCGGAGGACTCGCCGCGCAGCCGTCGTCCGATCCACGGGACCAGGTATTCGCGCGCCCAGTGGATGTCGTCGCGCCGGATCTCCAGCGTGCCGCGCGGGGGCTGCGGCGGCCAGGGCTGGTCCGGGTCGGCCGGCACATCGAGGCCGAGGACCTGGGCGGCGCGCAGCGCGACCCGGGTGTGCCCCTCGGGCGACAGGTGCAGCCGGTCGCCGTCCCAGGCGCGCCGGTCCTGCACCGAGCGCAGCGACCACAGGTCGAGGACCGGGCAGTCGTAACGGTCGGCGATGGCCCGGACGTGGGCGGTGTAGGTGGCGATCTTGCCGCGCAGATGGCGCAGCACGGGGACGCCACGGGTGTCGAAGCCGGTGGTGACCATGACGGTGCCGACCGACCGCGTGAGATCGGCGACCGCCCGCTCGAAGCGTTCGGCCACGTCGTCGGGGTCGGTGCCCGGCCGGATGATGTCGTTGCCGCCGGCGCAGAAGCTCACCAGATCGGGGGCGAGTTCCTTGGCGCGGGGCACCTGCTCCTCGACTATCTGGTCGAGGAGGCGTCCTCGTACGGCGAGATTGGCGTACCGGAAATTCCCATGCGCGGAAACGGCCGAGCCCGCAGCGTCTGCCGGAATGCCGGGGTCCGGGAGCCGGTCCGCGAGGAGTACCGCGAGCCGGTCGGCCCAGCCGACGAAGGTTCCGTCCGGGCCGGGGTCGCCGACTCCCTCGGTGAAGCTGTCGCCAATCGCCGCGTACGACCCGATGGCGCCCTGTCGGTCGTCGGCGCCCTGTTGAAGGTTGTTCGAATCGTCTGCCACGAGCACTTATCCTGCACCCCGGAATGTGACCTACGCGACCGTAATAAGGGGTTGACGGGTGGTGAGATAAACCACCCGGTCAGTTTTCGGTAAAGGGGGAATAAGCAGAGGGACGGTGCGCCGCCGCGCACCGTCCCTCTCTTGCCGTTCCGTGGCCCGGATCACCGGGCCGGGACCGTTGCCTGGATCAGACGTTGATCCCGTGCGACGCCAGGTAGGCGATCGGGTCGATGTCCGAGCCGTACTCCGGGCCGGTGCGGATCTCGAAGTGCAGGTGCGGGCCGGTGGCGTTGCCGGTGGCACCGGAGAGGCCGACCTGCTGGCCCGCGGTCACGGTCTGGCCCGCCGAGACGGAGAGCGAGGACATGTGGCCGTACTGGGAGTAGTGGCCGTCGGCGTGCTTGATGACGACCTGGTTGCCGTAGGCGCCGCCCCAGCCGGCGGTGACGACGGTGCCGGAGGTGATGGCCTTCACGCTGGTGCCGGTGGCGACGGGGAAGTCGATGCCGGTGTGGCTGCCGCTGGACCAGTTGGCACCGGAGGCGCGGTAGGCGGTGGTGTGGTTGCCCGGGACCGGGTGGACGTAGCCGGAGGCGTTGTCCTGCTCGGCGGGGGCCTCGGTCTTGGCCTCGGTCTGCGCCTCGGTCTTCGTCTCGACCTTGGGCGCGGCCTTGGTCTCGGCCTTGGGTGCGGCCTTCTCCGCCGTCTTGGCGGGAGCCTCGGACTGGGCGGCGGCGGGGGCCGCCTTGGCGCCGAGCGTCAGCTTCATGCCCGGGAAGATCAGGCTCGGGTTCTCGCCGACGACCTCGCGGTTGTCCTGGTACAGCTTGTGCCAGCCGCCCTTGAGGTGGTGCTGGGCCGCGATCTTCGACAGGTAGTCGCCGGAGACCACGGAGTAGGTGGTGGTGCCGGTGCTCTTCGCGGGCTTGGCCGGGGCGGTGTGCGCGGCGACCGACTTCGAGGCGGCCGGGGCGGACTGCTCCGCGGCGTGGGCACCGGTGGCGCCGAGCAGCGGAAGCGCGATGACGGCTCCGCCGGCGCTCGCGGCGACGACGCCACGGGCGATGGTGCTGGACTTGGGACGGCGGTGCTTACCCGAATTGGGCATGAAGAATTTCCTCTCCGGCGCCTGCGAGGTGAGCTGTCGGGTTCGGGCTGGAGATGCCCGGCCGCGCCTGGCGCGGCTTCACCCCTAGCCGTCCGGTCGTCCCGGTCGGCGGCTTACCTGGTTCCCCCGCTCCTGCCACACGGTCAGTGGGTGCGAATTCCGGACGGCGGCAGGATTGGGCGTTCCATCCGGATGGCATGGAACGTAAGCGAGCCGGGACGGCGGAAACAAGCCACGGGTTCCGCACCGGATTCCGCTCCGGAATTGCGGCACGGAATTCCGGTCACACTCCGTGGATTACGGATCTTGGCATTCCGCGCGGCGTACGGACTACCCAGCCGGAGCGTCACCACACACCGTCACGGATATGATCCCGCTCACGAGCGAGTAATCATCTCCCTTGCAATCGGGGCATGTTCGTCATAACACCGCAATACGGACAGGTCATGGCCGTCACCCCCGGCGCAGCCGCACCACCCGCGCGTCCAGGTCGCCCCGCAGCCCGGTGCGCAGCCCGTGGTGCAGCAGCACCGAACCGTGGTGCACCGCCCCCGTGTCCAGGCAGGTGTACGTGGCCTCCGGATCGATCCCGCGCAGCCGCAGGGCAGGCGGTTCCTCCCCGTAGCGCTGGGCATGGAGCCACATCAGGACGACGGTGTCGGCACCCCGTACGTACTGCACCGCACTGAGCCCCGGCCCCGGCGCCCGCAGCCGGTACAGCTCGCCCAGCTGCACGACGGGCCGGATCTCCTTGTACAGCTCCACCCACCCGCGCGCCTCGTCCAGCTCGGCCGCGCTCCACTCAGTGAGGTCCCCGCCGACCCCGAGCACCCCCGCCATGGCACTGACGAACCGGAAGCGCAGGGAGGAGCGGCGTCCGTTGAGCTGGACGTTCGGGCTGTCGGTGACCCAGGCAGCCATCACGCGCGCCGGGTGCAGCTGCCCGAAGCCCTCCTGGATGGCGAGGCGGTCCAGCGGGTCGGTGTTGTCGGACGTCCATACCTGGTCCGTACGGGAGAGGATGCCGAGGTCGATGCGCCCGCCGCCGCCCGAGCAGGACTCGAAGGCGACGCCGGGGTGGGCGGCGCGCAGCCGGTCGATCAGCGCGTAGAGGCCGTCCACGTGCTCGGTCCACAATCGCTGCGGGTAGTCGGCGCCGGGCCAGCCCGCGTCCGAGAAGCAGCGGTTGAAGTCCCATTTCACATAGTCGACCGGTGTGCTCGACAGCAGCGCGTCCAGGCTTTCCCAGAGATGGGCCCGCACATCGGGCCGGGCCAGATTGAGGACCAGCTGATTGCGGAACTCCGTGCGTTCCCGGCCGGGGAAGTGCTGCACCCAGTCCGGGTGGGCGCGGTAGAGATCGCTGTCGGGGTTGACCATCTCGGGTTCGACCCAGATCCCGAACCGCATGCCGAGACCGTGCACATGGCGGGCGAGCGGGCCGAGCCCTTCGGGGAAGCGCTGCGGGTTCGGCGTCCAGTCGCCGAGCCCGGCCCGGTCGCTCACGCGCTGCCCGAACCAGGCGTCGTCCACGACGAACAGCTCGACGCCCATCGCGGCGGCGCGTTCGGCCAGCGCCCGCTGCTGGTCCTCCGCGATGTCGAAACCGGTGGCCTCCCAGGAGTTGTAGAGCACCGGGCGCGGCTCGAAGGCGTCGGGGATCACATGGGCGAGCTGCCAGGCGTGCCAGGCGCGGGAGGCCCCGCCGAAGCCTCCCGCGCTCCACAACCCGGCGAAGACCGGGGTGGTGTACGACTCCCCCGGCGCCAGCCGCAGCAGCCCCGACTCGTCGTAGCCGGCGCCGCCGGTGATCTGGACGAGCCCGTCGGGCAGCCGCTGTACGGCGATGCGCCAGGAGCCGGACCAGCCGAGCGCGCAGCCGTAGACCTCGCCGCTCTCCTCGGTCGCGGCGCCGTCCGCGTCCAGGGCGGCCCAGGGCAGGCCCTGGTGGCCGGTGTGGCCGCGCCGGCTGGAGAGCAGGTGTTCCCCGTACGCCAGCTCAGTGCGCTCCAGCTGGGTCTCCGCCGCCCAGCGCCCATGGAGCCGGCTGAGCCGCCAGCGGTCGCGGGCGGGCAGCGCCCAGGCCGCCGCGTCGGCGCGGAGCACCTCGACGGGCGGGCCGTCGGGCCCGGTATGGGCGAGCGTGGTCCAGCGCTCGATCACGTCGGAGTCGTCCCGCATCCGGTAGTGCAGGGTGATCGCCAGCCGGTGGACCGGGTCGTCGAAGGAGAGCCGCAGCTCGTCGCCGTCCACGGTGTCCCCGGCGAACACCCACGCGGTCCCGCGCACCTCGTCGGTACGCACCGACAGGGCGGGGCGGACGAACCGGGGGCCGCCCTCCACCGGGTACTCCTCGCGGCCGTCGAGCGGGGACTCGAAGCCCCGGCCGGCCGGGGCGGGCGCCGCGGCCAGAGCCTCGGCGGCGGCCAGGGAGATGCGCGGGCCCCAGTGCAGGTGCAGCAGCTCGTGCCGTTCGGTGAGCCGCAGCGCGTAGCTCCCGCTCGCCCCCGTCAGCAGCCAGATCCGGTCGCCGGCCTCGATCATCGCGCCCCCGTCCGCGTACCTCACAGATTCACACAGGTCCGCACATCATCGACCGTCGGGGCACCGAGGGCAACGGTGCGTAAGCCGAGAACGGGAGGCCGCGGGGGACATGGTTGCCCCAGGAACGGATGTCGTATCGTCGCGGGCGTGGGCCCGACGGCGACACGCGCCGGGGCAGAGCCTCCAGGAGTGACCGTGACGCAGCAGCTGCCGCAGACCCCGCCGACGGAGCCCGTACTCACCGGCGTCCGCAACTTCCGGGACCTCGGCGGTCTGCCCACCACCGACGGCCGGCGGGTGCGGCACGGCAGGCTCTACCGCAGCGGCCACCTGGCGCACGCCACGGCCGAGGACGCGGCGTTCCTCGGCGGGCTGAACCTGCACACCGTCTTCGACTTCCGCAACGCGGCGGACCACAGGCTGGACGGCCTGGACGTGGAGCTGCCCGGCGTACGGAACGTGAGCATCCCACTCAGCGACCCGGCCGACGGGGCGGAGTTCTGGCGGATGGTGCGCGACGGGAACATGGCGGAGCTGCGCTCGATCCTGGCCGACGGCAAGGGCACCCGCCGCATGGTCGCCTCGTACCGCGCGATCATCCTGGAGCGCACCGCCGAGCACAGCCGGGTGCTGCACGCCCTGGCCGAGGACAGCGTGCCGGCCCTGATGCACTGCGCGGCCGGCAAGGACCGGGCGGGGCTCTCCATCGCGGTGACGCTGCTGGCGGTGGGCGTCGGCCGGGAGACCATCGAGGCCGACTACCTCAAGTCGAACGACGCGCACCGCCGCTACCGCATCCGGCGCAGCGACACCTCGGCCGCCGGGATGTCCCCGGAGGTGCTGGAGCTGCTGAACCCGCTCTTCGGCGCCGAGCCCGACTACCTCGCCGCGGCCTTCGCCACCATCGACGAGACCTGGGGCGGCACCGACCGCTACCTGGCCGACGGGCTGAAGCTCGCACCCGCCACCCGGGAGCGGCTGCGCGAACGGCTCCTCGACGAGAGCTGAGCCGGCGGCCTACTGGTTGTGCATGCCGACCGCGAAGAGCAGGTAGAGGAACGCGGCGATGACGTGCCCGGCCACAAGATAGGCGAAGAGGCGGATGACAAGTCCGCGCGGCATCTTCTTCTCATGGGTGTCGCCGTCGGCGCCGGGGCGCCTGGCCGGGGTGAGCGGGTCGTAGTTCTCGGAATCGGACATGTCTGGCCTCTCTGGCTGCCGGGCGGAACCGGCGGCGGAATCGCCTCAGCGACGGTGGACCGGGCCGCCGAGACACAAGTCGGCGGCGGGGCTCTGCAGCAGGGTGTGGACGAAGAGCAGTTCGGAGCCCTCGGGTTCGGGGGCCGCGATCCGGTGCGGGGTGAGCGAGTCGAAGTGCGCGCTGTCCCCCGGCGCGAGGTCGTGCACCGTCTCGCCGAGCGTCACCCGGAGGCGGCCCGCGAGGACGTACAGCCATTCCTCGCCGGGGTGGACACGGACCAGATCGCCCTGGGCGCCGTACGGGACCCGGACGCGCAGCGCCTGCATGGCGCGGCCGGAACCGCCGGCCTGCTGGTACAGCCAGCCGTCGGCCGCAGCGCCCTCGAACGGGCGGCCGCGGACGATCGCGTCACGTTCCGGGGGCATCTCGCCCAGCAGCTCGGAGACCGTCGTACCGTAGATCCTGGCCAGCTGGAGCAGCATGGGCAGCGACGGCTGGCGCCGGCCCGTTTCGAGCCGGGAGAGGTGGGCGGGCGAGAGCCCGGCCCGCTGGGCCGCGGCCTCCAGGGTGAGACCACGGCCCCGGCGCAGATCGCGCAGGCGGGGCGCGACACCGGGCAGCTCGTCGGCCGCCGGGTCGTCCGGAGAATTCATGCCTCCATTGGGCCAAACTCTTTCCCCTGAGGCAAATTTCTTGCCTCAGGGGCAAAAAGCCTTCAGCGGTTGGCGACGGCCTGCTTCACCAGGGTCCGTCCGAAGTCCCACATCAGTCCCCCGCCGCTGTGCGCGTCGTCCATGACGGCGGTGAACGCCTCGACGAACCGGTCCACGTCCGCGTCGTCGATCACCAGCGGCGGGATCAGCTTGATCACTTCGAGGTGGTCGCCGGAGACCTGGGTGAGGATGCGGTGCTTCTGCAGCAGGGGCACGACCACCATCTGCGCGAAGAGACCCTTGCGGGCCGCCTGGAGCATGGTCCAGCGGCTGCGCAGCTTGAGCGAGGTGGGGCGGCCGAACTCGATACCGATCATCAGCCCGCGCCCCCGCACCTCGTGCAGCAGCTCGTAGCGTCCGACGAGCGCGGAGAGCCGTTCGCGGAGCAGGTCGCCGGTGCGGCGCGCGTGCGCGACGGTCTCCTCGTCCTCCATCACCGACAGCACCGCGAGCCCGGCCGCCATCGCCTGGGCGTTGGAGCCGAAGCTCGCGGAGTGGACGAGGACCCGGTCCATGGAGGAGTAGACGCGCTTGAAGATCCAGTCCTTGCCGAGCGTCGCCCCGACCGGCACATAGCCGCCGGAGAGCGCCTTGGCCACGCAGACGAGGTCCGGTTCGACGCCTTCTTCGTGCTGGTACGCGTAGAAGTCGCCGGTCCTGCCGAGGCCGGTCTGCACCTCGTCGGCGATGAGGAGGGCCTTGTGCTTGCGCAGCAGCTCCTGGGCCTCGCGCAGATAGCCGGGCGGCGCGGCGAGCACCCCCTTGCCCTGGATCGGCTCCACCACCAGGGCGGCGACATCGCCCCGCTTCAGCTCCCTGCTCAGCGCGGCGAGGTCGCCGAGCGGGATCGCGGTGTCGGGCAGCAGCGGGGCGAAGCCGTCCCGGAAGCCGCCCTCGCCGTTGACCGAGAGGGAGCCGGTGGTCAGCCCGTGGAAGGCGTGGTCGCAGTACAGGACGCGCGGCCTGCCGGTGGCGTACCGGGCGAACTTGAGAGCCGTCTCGACGGCCTCGGTGCCGCTGTTGCCGAAGAACACCCGGTCCAGGTGCGGGCTGTGGCTCAGCAGCTTCTCGGCGAGCAGTCCGGGCAGCGGCTGGCAGTCGAAGCGGGTCAGGTCGGCGAGCGAGGCGTCGAGGACGTCGTGGAGCGCCTTGCGTACGACGGGGTGGTGGCGGCCGAGTCCCATCACGCCGAAACCGGCGAGCATGTCCAGGTAGTCGTTGCCGTCCGCGTCCCAGAAGTGGGCGCCCTCGGCCCGTTCGTAGACCTTGTCGAAGCCGATGGTGTGCAGCATGCGCGGGAGCTGGTGGTTGAGGTGCCTGCTGTGCAGCTCGTAGCGTTCGGCGCCGCGTTCGGCGAGCAGCCGTGCCAGATCGAAGCCCTTGGGCTCGTCGTCCTTCATGCCCCGCTCTCCTTGTGCCCGTTGCCCGGGGCCTTGTGCCCCGTGCCGCCGGCCGCCTTCCGGGCGGCCGTGACGGCGCTGATCCGGCCCGCGATCTCGACCGGTGTGAGTCCGATGTCCGCCAGCACCTCGGACCGCTTGCCGTGCGCCAGGAACTGCTCGGGGATGCCGAAGGTGCGCAGCGGTACGTCGACACCGGCGTCCCGCAGCGCCTGGCCGACCGCCGAACCGACGCCTCCGGCGCGGATGTTGTCCTCGACGACGGCGACGAGCCGGTGCGCCGCGGCGAGCGCCGGCAGCTCCGGGTCGACCGGCTTGACCCAGCGCGGGTCCACCACGGTGCAGCGGATGCCGGCGCCTTCGAGCAGTTCCGCGGTCCGCAGGCAGACCGGCGCCATCACCCCGACGGCGACGAGCAGCACGTCGGCGTCCGCGTCGCGCCGCAGCACGTCCATGGAGCCGACCCGGCCGACCGCGGGGATCGCCTCCCCCACGGACTCCTTCGGGAAGCGCACCAAGGTCGGCGCGTCGTCCACGGCGACGGCCTCGCGCAGCTCCTCCCGCAGCCGGTCCGCGTCGCGCGGCGCGGCGATCCGCAGGCCCGGCACGACCTGGAGCACGGACAGGTCCCACATGCCGTTGTGCGAGGCCCCGTCGGGGCCGGTGACGCCGGCCCGGTCCAGGACGAAGGTGACCCCGCACCGGTGCAGGGCGACGTCCATCAGGAGCTGGTCGAAGGCCCGGTTGAGGAAGGTGGCGTAGACGGCGACGACCGGGTGCAGCCCGCCCGTGGCGAGTCCGGCGGCGCTCACCGCCGCGTGCTGCTCCGCGATGCCGACGTCCCAGACGCGGTCCGGGAACGCCTCGGCGAACTTCGTCAGCCCGACCGGGTCCAGCATCGCCGCGGTGAGCGCGACGACGTCCGGGCGCTCCGCCCCGATCGCCGCGATCTCGTCCGCGAAGACGGAGGTCCAGGACGGGCCGGCGGCGGGGACGAGCGGGGCGCAGGTCAGCGGGTCCATCACGCCGACCGTGTGGAAGCGGTCGGCCTCGTCGCGCAGGGCGGGGGCGTAACCCCGGCCCTTCTCCGTGATGCAGTGCACCAGGACCGGGCCGCGGAACTGCTTGGCACGGTGCAGCGCGGCCTCGACGGCGGCGGTGTCGTGCCCGTCGACCGGGCCGATGTACTTCAGCCCCAGGTCCTCGAACATGCCCTGCGGCGCGACGAAGTCCTTGAACCCCTTCTTCGCGCCGTGCAGGGCCCCGTGCAGCGGCTGCCCGATGACGGGGGTGCGCTCCAGGAGACCCTTGCCCCAGGCCAGGAAGCGTTCGTAGCCGTCGGTGGTACGCAGGGTGGCGAGATGGCGGGCGAGGCCGCCGATGGTGGGGGCGTAGGAGCGCTCGTTGTCGTTGACGACGATGATCAGGGGGCGGTCCTTGGCGGCGGCGATGTTGTTCAGCGCCTCCCAGGCCATGCCTCCGGTGAGGGCCCCGTCCCCGGTGACGGCGACGACATGGCCGTCCTGGCCCCGTACCTCGTTGGCCTTGGCGAGGCCGTCGGCCCAGCCGAGGACGGTGGAGGCGTGCGAGTTCTCGATGACGTCGTGCGCGGACTCCTCGCGGGAGGGGTAGCCGGAGAGCCCGCCCTTGCCGCGCAGCTTGGAGAAGTCCTGCCGCCCGGTGAGGAGTTTGTGGACGTAGCTCTGGTGTCCGGTGTCCCACAGAATGCGGTCCACGGGTGAGTCGAAGACCCGGTGCAGGGCGATGGTCAGCTCCACCACACCGAGGTTGGGGCCGAGGTGGCCCCCGGTCCTGGCCACGGCCTGCACCAGGAACGTGCGGATGTCGTCGGCGAGTTCGCCGAGTTGTGACGCGTTCAGTGCCTTGAGATCGTGCGGCCCCCGGATGCTCTGCAGCAGCGTCATGCCGGGCCCCCTCTCTGGTCCTGTTCCCACTCGGGTGACGGCCGGGACCTTCGAGGAGGTCCCGGCCGTCGACCGGTCATCGGCTCAGCGGCTTCCGCCGACGGTCTCGCGCATGGCGCGCAGGGACTCCTTCAGCGAGCCCATGGTGGCGAGTACGGCGGTGGGTTCGTAGCCGCAGTGCGCCATGCAGTTGGCGCAACGCGGGTCCTTGCCCCGGCCGTACTTGTCCCAGTCGGTCTCCTCGATGAGCTGCCGGTACGTCGGGACGTAGCCGTCGCTCATCAGGTAGCAGGGCCGCTGCCAGCCGAACAGCGAGTAGTTCGGGATGGCCCACGCCGTGCACGGGAAGTCCGCCTTGCCCTCGAGGAAGTCGAGGAAGAGCGGCGAGTGGTTGAGGCGCCACCTGCTCCGGTTGCCGCCGGCGAAGGTCTTCTTGAACAGCTCACGGGTCTGCTCCACGCCCAGGAAGTGCTCCTGGTCGGGCGCCTTCTCGTAGGCGTAGGCGGGCGAGATCATCATCTCGTCGACCTTGAGGTCGTCGTTGAGGTAGTTGAGGACCTCGATGATGGTCTGCGGGGTGTCGGTGTTGAAGAAGGTGGAGTTGGTGGTGACCCGGAAGCCGCGCCGCTGGGCCTCCTTGATCGCCGCCACCGCCTCGTCGAAAACCCCTTCCTTGGCGACCGATTCGTCGTGCCGCTCGCGCAGCCCGTCGATGTGCACGGCGAAGGCGAAGTACGGCGACGGCGTGAACTTCTCGATCTTCTTGCGCAGCAGCATCGCGTTGGTGCAGAGGAAGACGTACTTCCTCCGGGCCACGAGCTGGCGCACGATCTCGTCGATCTGAGGGTGCATCAGCGGCTCGCCGCCGGCGATGGAGACCATCGGGGCACCGGATTCGAGCACGGCGCCGACGGCCTGCGCCACGGGCATGCGCTGCTTGAGGACGCCCGCCGGGTGCTGGATCTTCCCGCAGCCCTCGCAGGCGAGGTTGCAGGCGTACAACGGCTCCAGCTCGACGATCAGCGGGAATTTCTCCCGCCTGCGGAGCTTCTGTTCAATGAGGTACGTCGCAACCTTGATGGACTGACGAAGCGGCATGGCCATCTAGCTCACCTCCTGGGGAGCAGCAAAGATCGGTGCCATTCATAGAAAGCCGGTAGGACGGCACGAAGAACGCGGAAAGCCGATATTCCACCGCGGACCGTGCCGATGCGGACGAGCTCATGCTCCGGAGCGTCCACGACCACCCGTACGGCGGCAACCGGGCGTGGCCCGGACCGCAGGGCGGTGCGCAGGGTCGCGGCGGACTCCATGTCCACCGCGACCGCCCCGGTGGCCCGCAGTTCGGCCCGTTCATGTCCCCGGACGACATGGTCGGAGCCGGTCAGCGGACCGGTGTGTACGGTGCGCCCCGGTACGGCCCTGGCCAGCGCCTCGGCCAGCAGGTCCGCACCGGTGCACGGGACGGGGTCCCCGGCGGCCCGGGTCTCCTCGGCCACCACCAGGTCGCCCGGGTGCATCCCGGGTTCGAGGCCGGCGCAGAACCCCGAGGCGATGACGGCGGTGGCCGCCGCCCCGTCCTGCCCGAGCGCCCGTGCCACGGCGGCTTCGGCCGCCCGGGGGCCCATGCCGGTACGGAGCACGGTCACCCGGTCCGGGGCGTCCACCGCCCTCCGCCTGCCGGTGCGCAGGGCGAGCTGTTCGATGCCGAGCGCGCAGGCGATCAGCAGGGGGGCGGCGGGGCCGTCCGGCCCCGGACCGTCACCCATCAGGCCCCCTCGCGCATCGGCGCGCGGCCCGCGAACGGGTCGCCGTGCACATACCGCCCGAGTGCGGTGAGCGGGAAGACCTGCCGGTAGAGGTGGTAGTTGATGGAGAAGTCCCAGGGGAACCCGGTGCCGGTGAAGTACGGCTCGTCCCAGGAGCCGTCGGCCTGCTGGGTCTCGGTCAGCCAGGCGATGCCGCGCGTCACGGCGACGGTGTCCCGGCGGCCCGCGGCCAGCAGCGCGAGCAGGGCCCACGCGGTCTGGGACGCGGTGGACGCCCCCTGGCCGATCCACTTCTCCTCTGTGTACGAGCGCAGATCCTCGCCCCAGCCGCCGTCGTCGTTCTGGACGGACTCCAGCCACTGGACCGCGCGCCGGATCGCGGGGTGCGAGACGGGGAGTCCCGCGGCGGTCAGCGCGGGAACCACGGAGCCGGTGCCGTAGACGTAGTTGACCCCCCAGCGTCCGAACCAGCCGCCGCCCGCGTCCTGTTCGGACAGCAGCCACTCGATGCCGCGCCGGGTGACGGGGTGCGCGGCGCGCCCCTCGATGGCGAGCATCTCCACCACGTGGCCGGTGACATCGGCGGACGGCGGGTCGATGACCTCGCCGAAGTCGCAGAAGGGCAGCCGGTTGGGGAACGGGCTGGTGTTGTCGGCGTCGAACGCGCCCCAGGCCCCGTTGCGGGACTGCATGCCGACGTTCCAGCGCACGCCGCGCTCGATGGCGGCGTCCACCCGGGCCTGGTCGGGGTGGCGGACCCGGCGCAGGGCGAGGACCACCTCCGCGGTGTCGTCGATGTCGGGGTAGTTGTCGTTGTGGAACTCGAACGCCCAGCCGCCCGGCTCCAGTCGGGGCCTGCGCACCGCCCAGTCACCGGGCCGGACGATCTCCTCGGCGAGCATCCAGTCCGCCGCCTTCACGAGCGCCGGGTGGTCGGGGGCGACCCCGGCGTCGGCGAGGGCGATGGTGGCCAGGCAGGTGTCCCAGACCGGGGACTGGCAGGCCTCGATCATGCGGGTGCCGTCCTCGCGCCACACGGCGAAGCGGTCGAGCGAGTCGAGGCCCGCCCGCATCACCGGGTGTTCGAGGTCGTAGCCGAGCAGGTGCAGGGCGATGACCGAGTAGACGGCGGGCGGCTGGATACCGCCCCAGCAGCCGTCGTTCTCCTGGCGTTCGATGATCCAGCGGGCGGCGGCGTTCATCGCGATCCGGCGCAGTGCGCGCGGGGCGAACCGGTGGTAGACGTGCAGCGCCTTGTCGAGACGCTGGAAGAGGCCGTCCCAACTCACCGCCGGAGCGGGCCGCTTGGAAGGGTTCGGGTCGTCCGGTTCGGTGTGCAGCTCGTCGAGGGCGAAGGGGGCGGGCCGCACCGGCCGCTTCGCCGAGACGATGGTGAGCGGCACGATGGTCTGGCGGGCCCAGCAGCCGAAGTCGTAGATGTTGAGCGGGACCCACTTGGGGAAGAACATCAGCTCGGGCGGCAGCTCGGGCAGGTCGTCCCACTTCCACCAGCCGAAGAGGGCCAGCCAGATCCGGGTGAAGACCCGGCTCGCGGCGATCCCGCCCTGCTCCCGGACCCAGCCGGCCGCGCGGGCCATGTGGGGATCCTCCGGCCGGTCGCCCGCCAGCCGCAGCGCCACATAAGCCTCGATGGTGGTGGAGAGGTCCGCGGGCCCGCCGTGGAAGGTCGCCCAGGTTCCGTCGCCGAGTTGCTCGCCGCGGATGAATCCGGCGGCGGCCCGGAGCGTGGCGGGGTCCTGGATGCCCAGGAACTGGCGGAGCAGCAGGTCCTCGGCGTCCATGGTGACGTTGGTGGCGAGGTCGCCCTTCCACCAGCCCTGCTCGTCCTGCCTGCCGAGGAGGTGCTCCACCGAGCGTTCCGCGGCCCGCCGCGCGGCGGCCAGTACACCGTCCGCGGCGATGGTTGATTCGATAGTCGGTCTACTGGCCGAGGCTGCGCGGGGATCAACGGCCCCGGTGCTTCCGTCGGTCGTCGCTGTCATGGCTTCCCCTTCGTGCAGGTGGTCCTCTGCTGTGCTGGGGTCTCCGTCGGCCGGCGCCCGTAAGGACGCCGGCCGGCGACTGCGAGTCATATGGACCAGATGGTGATCATCTCTTTCGTACGACGACGAAGTCCGCGAGCGCCGTGAGCTGCGCCCGCACGGTTTCCGGCATGTCGACACCGTGCAGCACCTCTATGGCGACCGCATGCTGACGACGGGCCTCCTGGGCGGTCCACTCGCGGCCGCCCGCCTCCTCGATGAGCGCCGCACGGGCGGCGAACTCCTCTTCGGAGAAGCTGTCGAAGTCGCTGCTCTTGGCGTCGGCGGCGAGCAGCTCGCCGAGGCGCTCGGAGGCCGGTCCGCCCGCGGCGAGCGCGGCGACGACCGGCAGGGACTTCTTGCGCTGGCGCAGATCGCTCCAGGTCTGCTTGCCGGTGGCCTCGGGGTCGCCCCAGACGCCGAGCAGGTCGTCGACCGCCTGGAAGGCGAGGCCGAGGTGGTGGCCGTACGCCTCCAGGACGTCAGCGGTGCGGTCGTCCGCGCCGCCGAGCACCGCGCCGATGGAGCAGGCACAGGCGAGGAGGGCGCCGGTCTTGTTGCCCTCCATCTCCAGGCACTCCTCGACGGTGACGCGCTCGCGGTGCTCGAAGGAGATGTCCTGGGCCTGCCCGTCGATGAGCTTGCGGGTCGCCGAGGTCAGCCGCCGGGCCGCGCGGCCCGCCTCGGGCGTGCCGAGCTCCAGCAGGACCTCGTTGGCCAGGGCGAACAGGGCGTCGCCGACCAGGATCGCCTGGGCGGGGCCGTGCACCTTCCATACGGTGTCGCGGTGGCGCCGCTGTTCGTCGCCGTCCATCAGGTCGTCGTGCAGCAGCGAGAAGTTGTGCACGAGTTCGACGGCGACGGCGCCGGGGACGCCGGCCTCGGGCGCGGCGCCGGCCGCCTCGGCGGACAGCAGCGCCAGCGCCGGGCGAACGGCCTTGCCGCCGTCGCCGTCGGCGGGCCTGCCCTGGGCATCGATCCAGCCGAAGTGATAGGCGGCCACGGTGTCCATGGGCGGTGCGAGCCGGTCGACGGCGGCCCGGAGCACCGGCGTGGAAAGGGCCCGTCCACGCTCCAGAAGCGCGGTGACGTCCGTGGTGTCCGCCACGGTGTCGGAAGCCGGATTCGCCGGGGTCACTGACTCTCCTCTTGTTCCGGTGGTACTGCTCATGCCGCCTCCTGCAGCGGATGTTCATGGGGGCGGCCGAGCGCCCGGAGCGCGGCGTCCGCGGCGCCCGCACCGCTGCGGACCGCGCCCTCCATCGTTGCGGGCCAGCCGGTGGCGGTCCAGGCACCTGCCAGGAACAGTCCGGGGGCGCGGGTGAGCGTCCCGGGCCGCAGCCGGCCGACGCCGGGCGCGGGCGCGAAGGTCGCGGTGCGCTCACGGGTGACGAAGAAGTCCCGGATGCCGGCGCCGCGGGCGGCGGGCAGCAGCCGTTCCAGCTCGGGCAGGTAGCGGGCGCGCAGCTCGGCGACGGGCAGTTCGATCTCGTCACCGGCCGCGGACTGGGAGACCGCGAGGTACTGGCCGGGACCGGTGAGACCTGAGGCCTCGGTGCGGTCGAAGACCCACTGGACCGGCGAGCCGAGCGCGGCGAAGAACGGCCGTTTGAGGACCTTGCGGTCGTAGACGACGTGCACGTTGAGGATCGGCGACGTGCCGATCTCCAGGAGCCGGTCCGGCGCGTCGAGCGCGCCCTCGGGCAGCAGGGCGTGGGTCTCGCGCTGCGGCACGGCCAGGACGACGGTGTCCGCCTCGATCTGTTCGGCGCCGGTGTCGACCAGCCAGCGTCCGTCGTCGGTGCGGGTGAGCTCGTGGGCCTTGGTACGCAGTTCGGTGCGGACACCGGCGGAGTCCAGGGCCTTGCGGCTCATGGTGTCGTGGATGTCGCCGAGCGGTACGGAGGCCCAGCCGATGTCGGCGGCGCCCGGTTCGGAGAGCAGTCCGGTCTTGAAGACCTTCGCGGCGAGCGCGAGCGAGGAGTTCGGCGCGGTGGCGTTGAGGGTGGCGACGCCGACCAGGTCCCAAAGTGCCTCGATGGTGCGGGGCGACTGGCCGTGGCGGGCGAGCCAGCTGCCGAAGTCCTCGGCGTCGAGCGCGGGGTCGTCCGGGTCGAGCCGGCGGAGGGCCAGCGCGGCCCGTGCGACACCCGCCCGTTCGGCGAGCGACAGGTGCGGGTACCCGGCGAGGCCGGCGGCCAGGTGCAGCGGGACCGGGAGCGCGTTGCGGCGCAGCCTTCCCAGCCGGGGTCCCGAGGGCTGCCCGACATCGAGAACGGGCACGTCCAAACGGTTTTGCAGGGGTGCCAGACGGGCGCTGTCGACCCGGTCGAGGAACCAGCGGTACGCGGTGCAGCAGCGCAGGTAGACATGCTGGCCGTTGTCGACCGTCAGCCCGCCCCGGCGGAAGGAGAACGCGAGCCCGCCGAGCCGGGGGCGGCCTTCGAGCAGGGTCACGTCAAGCCCGGCGTCGGCCAGGCGCAGGGCCGCCGTGACACCGGCGAGCCCGCCGCCGACCACGACCGCGTGGGGCGAGCGCAGGGTGTCGTCACTCATGCGTCCCCCTCTCAGCGGCTGCGTTCCGTCGGACCTGCTCAGTCAGGGACGCGGCCGCCGGGCCGGGGGTTGCCCGCGGTCCGTTCCGTTCGTCCTTGATGCACATGGTGCGCGAGATGTGGCTGAGGCGCATTCAGACACGCCCTCGGGCCGTGCGCCGCGAGATGTGGCGGGCGTCGAGACCGGACAGACCGCGCACCGCGACGTACGCCTTCTCGTGGCCGGGCAGCGAGACCCGGCCGCGCAGCACCGCCTCGGGGTCGCGCTCGATGCGGTCGAGGAGCCTGCGGTAGATGCCGGCCATCGCCGCGACGCAGGCGCCGCTGCGCCGGTCGAGCATGGGCAGCAGCCGGTACCCCTCGGCGAACAGGGCGCGGGCGCGCCGGACCTCGAAGTGGACGAGGCCCGCGAAGTCGGAGCCGGGTGGCGGGGTGGCCCGGTGGAAGCCCGCGGAGCAGCCGAACTTGGCGAGGTCGTCGGCCGGGAGGTAGGTGCGGCCGTTGCCCGCGTCCTCGCGGACGTCGCGCAGGATGTTCGTCAGCTGGAGGGCGAGGCCGAGTGTGTCGGCGTACTCGGGGGCGCGCTCGGCGCCGGGGGCGCCCGGTTCCGTACCGAAGATGCCGAGGCTCAGGCGGCCGATGGCGCCCGCGACGCACCGGCAGTAGACCTTGAGGTCGTCCCAGGTCTCGTAGGCCGTGCCGTCCACGTCCATCAGCACGCCGTCGATGAGCTCGTCGAGCCCTTCGAGCGGCATCGGGAATCTGCGGGCGGTATCGGCGAGCGCGACGGCCACCGGGTCGGTGTCGTCCTCGTCGACCGCGCCGGCGCGGACACGGTCCAGCAGGGTGCGGGTGCTTTCCAGGCGGACGCGCTTGGTCTCCGGCTCCAGCTCGCCGTCACCGATGTCGTCGACACGACGGGAGAAGGCGTACAGGGCCGACATGGCGTGCCGCTTCTCGGCCGGCAGCAGCCTGATGCCGTACGCGAAGTTACGCGCCTGCTGTCCGGTGACCGCCTCGCAGTAACTGTATGCGGCCTGTACCGGTGCCGACATGTACGTCGTCTGTCCCTCCACGGTCCGGCTCACCCCTCTCTACGCGCTTTTCGCAAGACAACTCCCACTTCGCGCAGCAGGCTGGGCTTGGTGGGTCCGGGCGGTCCGGGCAGTACATCGAATCCGGCGGCCGCGACGGCGGTGAGGGCGGCGCGTCCTCCTCCCACGAATCCGGCGAGAAGCAGCCTGAGCCTGCCGTGGACGCTACCCACCAGGGGGGTGCCTTCATTCAGCAGATCCCGGGCGCGTTCCGCTTCGTACGCGATCAGGGAGCGCACCGACGCGTTCGCGTGGGGCGCCGCGAGGTCGGCCTCGCCTACATGGAACCGGGCCATGTCCTCGGCCGGCAGGTAGATCCGGTCGCGGGCGAGGTCCTCCGCAACGTCCTGGAGGTGCTCGACGATCTGCAGTGCGGTGCACACGGCGTCGGAGCGGCGCAGCCGTTCGGGGCTCGCGGTCCCGGTGAGCTGGAGGACCAGGCGGCCGACGGGGTTGGCGGACAGCTCGCAGTAGGCGAGCAGTTCCTCGTACGTGCCGTAGCGGCGGACCTTCTGGTCCTGCCGGTTGGCCTCGATGAGGCCGAGGAAGGGCTCGGGGGTGAGCGCGCGACTGCGGGCGGTGGGGCGCAGCGCCCGCAGGAGCGGGTGGTGCGGGGTCTCACCGGTGGTCGCGAAGACGCGACGCAGGTCGCTCTCCAGGGCGTCGAGCATCGCGAGCCGGTCGTCCGCCTGCGCCGCGTCGAGGCCGAGATGCACGGCGTCGGCGCCACCGGGGGCGAGGTCGCCGTCGCCGATGTCGTCGACGAGACGGGCGAAGCCGTAGACGGCCATCAGGTCGTCGCGCCAGGCACGCGGCAGGAAGAAGGGGGCGACCGGAAAGTTCTCGTGCGCTGCCTTGTCGAGGGTTCCGGATGCGGCGGTATCGAGCCGCGCCTGCCGGGTACGGGTCACTGCGGACCGCCCTGCGCGGGGACGGCGTGAGCACCTCGGAGCTGGAGATCTTCCGTCATAGCCGTCACATCTCCCGTTCTACACTGCTGACCCAAAACATCCCATTCCGGACACGCCGCCCACCCTCCCGAGTGCCGAGGACGGCTCCGGGCCGTCCACCCAGGCGGTATCGCCCCACTTGCGGCGAATCAGCACCGGTACAGCTTACGTTGTACAACGTTCATCCGGACGCCGGGGTACGGGCCGTGCGGCCCCGGACCCGTAGCCCGCGTCAACTTTCCCCCCACGGGGCCGCGTTCACGTCATCCGGCGGTAGGAGATCGCGGCGGACGCCGTACGACGAGGCGCGGATGCCCGCACTCCGGTCCGTGGTCCGGACATGGCTCGGCCCCCGCCGGAAGGGTCCGGCGGGGGCCGCCCGTGCGTGACGCGGGGTGCGTCCTACTTGCCGGTCTCCCGCTCGTAGGCCCGCAGGACCTCCTCGGTCGGGCCGTCCATGAGCAACTCGCCCTTCTCCAGCCACAGCACCCGGTCGCAGGTGTCCCTGATCGACTTGTTGCTGTGGCTCACCAGGAAGACCGTCCCGGCCTCCTTGCGCAACTCCCTGATCCGCGCCTCGGAGCGGATCTGGAACTTGCGGTCACCGGTCGCCAGCGCCTCGTCGATCATGAGGACGTCGTGGTTCTTGGCGGCCGCGATGGAGAAGCGGAGGCGGGCGGCCATACCGGACGAGTAGGTACGCATCGGCAGGGTGATGAAGTCGCCCTTCTCGTTGATGCCCGAGAAGTCGACGATGTCGTCGTAGCGCTCGCGGATCTCCTCGCGGCTCATCCCCATCGCGAGACCGCCGAGCACGACGTTGCGCTCGCCGGTCAGGTCGCTCATCAGCGCGGCGTTGACGCCGAGCAGCGAGGGCTGCCCGTCCGTGTAGACGCTGCCGCTCTCGGTCGGCAGGAGACCGGCGATGGCACGCAGCAGGGTCGACTTGCCGGAGCCGTTCGTCCCGATGAGCCCGATCGCCTGGCCCCGGTAGGCGGTGAAGGTGACGCCGCGCACGGCGTGCACCTTGCGCACCCCGCGCTCCTCGCGCTTGTCGCGGCGCAGGATCCGGCTCAGTGCCGCGGTGGCGCTGCCCCTGCCACCACCGCCGCCGTTGACCCGGTACACGATGTGCACGTCGTCGGCGATCACGGTGGGGACGCGCCCTGCGGTGTTGTCGTCAGCCACGGCCGTACCGTTCCTCTGCCTTCCAGAAGTACACGAAGCCCACGATGCCCACCACGACCGACCAGGCGAGGGCGACCACCCACACATGCTCGGGCAGGTTCTCGGAGCCGTATCCGTCGATCAGGGCGAACCTGACCAGGTCCATGTAGATGGCCGCCGGGTTGTACTGGAGCACATCGGTGATCCAGGCCGGCTTGTCCGCGAGCATCACCGGGATGGAGAACATGACCCCGGACGCGTACATCCACGTACGCATCACGAACGGCATCAGCTGGGCCAGGTCGGGGGTCTTGGCCCCCATCCTCGCCATGGCGAGCGCCAGTCCGGTGTTGAAGAAGAACTGCATGGTCAGGGCGGGGATCACCAGCAGCCACGACAGCCGGGGATAGCTGCCGAAGCCGACCGTGACCGCGATCAGCACGATCATCGAGTACAGCAGCTGCTGGAGCTGCTGGAGCGAGAAGGAGATGGGCAGCGAGGCACGGGGGAAGTGCAGCGCCCTGACCAGGCCGAGGTTGCCGGAGATCGCGCGCACGCCGGCCATCACGGAACTCTGGGTGAAGGTGAAGACGAACACCCCGGTCACCAGGAACGGGATGAACACCTCCTGCGGGATGCCCTTCTTCGTGCCCAGGATCAGCCCGAAGATGAGGAAGTAGACCGCGGCGTTCAGGAGCGGGGTCGCCACCTGCCACAGCTGGCCCAGCTTCGCCTGGCTGTACTGGGCGGTCAGCTTGGCCCGGGAGAACGCCAGGATGAAATGGCGTCGCCCTCGGAGCTGGCGCACGTACTCGAGGAGTCCGGGCCGGGCACCGCTGACCGCAAGGCCGTACTTCGCGGCCAGCTCGGCCGCGCTCAGGCCGTCGTCGGCTGACGGCGGGCTGCTTACCGCAACCGCGCCACCATGGGTTGTGTCACTCACCAGAAGAAACTCTCGTATTCAAAATGCGCAGCCAGTCGCGGGCGCGGCTCAGGGCGGACAGGTCCCGACAAGAAAAATACGCCTCATGCTCCCAGAGGGGAGCCTCTCAGATGACCGGAGGGCGGCCCAGCCTGGTCAGGCGCCACACCGTACGCCACTTCATCGGGCGGCGCGGTCCGCACGGCGTCCGCCAGCCCTCCCGGAAACCGCCGAACCAGGCCTTCAGCGCCTCGCCGGACGGCCTGCGCAGCAGGGTCAGCAGCATCCACACCCCGAGGTACACCGGGACGAGGGGCGCGGGGAGGTTGCGCCGGGCCAGCCAGACGCGGTTGCGCGCCACCATGCGGTGGTAGACGGCATGGCGGGACGGGGCCGTGGCGGGGTGGTGCAGCACCATGTCCGCGCGGTAGTCGATCAGCCAGCCGGCGTCCAGCGCCCGCCAGGCGAGGTCGGTCTCCTCGTGCGCGTAGAAGAAGTCGCCCGGCAGCGGGCCGACCTCGGCGAGGACCCGGGTGCGCACCGCGTTGGCGCCGCCGAGGAACGTCGTCACGCGGGACGAACGCATCGGATCGGCGGCGCGCAGCCGCGGCACGTGGCGGCGCTGGGTGACCCCGGTCTCGGGGTCCGCGATGCGGAAGCTGATGATGCCCAGCCGGGGGTCCTCGGCGAACGCCTTCCGGCACAGCTCCGCGGTGTCGGTGAGGGGCAGCAGCCCGTCGTCGTCGAGGAAGAGCAGGGCGTCCACGTCGGCGCCGGAGGGCCCGAAGGCCTCGATGCCGACGTTTCGGCCGCCGGGGATGCCGAGGTTCTCGGGCAGCTCGACGGTCCGCACGCCCGGGGGTACGTCGGGGACGGGCGAGCCGTTGCCGACGACGACCACCTCGATCCGGTCGCCCTCCTGGGCGGCGACCGAATCGAGCAGGGCGCGCAGCTCGGCCGGGCGGTTGCCCATGGTGATGATGACCGCGCCGAGTTTCATGGGTGTGCTCACTTCAGCCTGCTCGATGCCAGGACCGACACAAGGTGCAGCAGGGTCTGCAGCAGGGCGATGCCGGCCAGGACCGCGACCGCGAGACGGCTGAAGAAGAAGTCGTCCCGCACCTCGTCGAGGACGGCCGCGACCAGGATGACCAGCGACGCCTCGACGCACAGGATGAGCCGGTGGAACTTGAGCGCCCCGGCGGCCCGGCGGGCGAAGGCCATGCCGGAGGAGCGCGGCTCGGAGGCGGACTCCTTGACCGGCGGCAGACCGCCCTGGTGGCGGGCGACGCCGACGAGGTCCGTCTCGGCCTTGATCAGGATCGCGCCGAGCGCGGCGAGCGTGCCGAGAAAGGCCCACAGCCAGTCGATGCGTCCGGTGCCCCACAGGTCGGCGGCGCGCAGGCCGAAGCCGACGAGCACGGCCGCGTCGCACAGGTAGGCGCCGACCCGGTCCAGATAGACGCCGCCGAGCGAGAACTGCTTCTTCCAGCGCGCGACCTCGCCGTCGACGCAGTCGAGCAGCAGGTACAGCTGCACCATGACGACACCGAGCACCGCGCCCCAGATGCCCGGCACGAGCAGCGCCGGGGCGGCGAGCACACCGGCGACGGTCATCAGATAGGTCAGCTGGTTCGGCGTGACCTTCGTGTTCACCAGGTACCGGTCGATGCGCAGCGAGATCTCGCGCATGTATATCCGGCCCGCCCAGTGCTCACCGCTGCGCCGGTCCTTGACGCCCGGCGGGTGAACGACCGGGCGGAGTTCAGCTACTGATGGTCTTGGCATAGTCGGCGTACGCGTCCCTGATCTGGTCGGTGGACAGGCTGAGGTGTTCCAGGACCGTGAAGCGTCCCGGGCGGGTCTGGGGGGCGTACTCGACGGCCTCGACGAACTCGTCGACGGTGAAGCCGATCGCGTCGGGCGTGACCGGAAGGCCGTGCCGGCGCAGTACGTCGGCGAAGAGGCCGGACTCGTCGACGGCCCCGCGCAGGTGCATGGCGAAGGCGGCGCCGAGGCCGACCTGCTCGCCGTGGCTGGCGGCCCGCTTGGGGAAGAGCAGGTCGAAGGCGTGGCTGATCTCGTGGCAGGCGCCGGACGAGGGCCGGGTGTCTCCGCTGATCGAGATGGCGATGCCGGAGAGCACCAGCGACTCGGCGAGGACGGTGAGGAACTCGTCGTCGGCGACGGTGCCGGGGTGGCGCAGCACGGCCTCGCCGGCGGTACGGGCCATGGCGGCGGCCAGTCCGTCGATCTGCTCGCCGTTGACCTGGTGCGAGAGCTCCCAGTCGGCGATGGCGGAGATGTTGGAGATCGCGTCACCGATGCCGGACCGTACGAAGCGGTCCGGGGCCTCGCGGATCACCGACAGGTCGATCACCATGGCGATGGGCATGGGGACGCCGTAGGAGCCCCGGCCGTTGTCGTTGTCCAGGGTGGCGACGGGCGAGCAGAGTCCGTCGTGGGCGAGGTTCGTGGCGACCGAGACCAGCGGCAGGCCGACCCGGGCCGCGGCGTACTTCGCCACGTCGATGATCTTGCCGCCGCCGAGGCCGACCACGGCGTCGTAGCGCTTGCCCTTGATGTCGTCGGCCAGCTGCACCGCGGCGTCGATGTTGCCGCCCGCGACGCAGTACCAGTCGGCGCCCGGCAGCGCCGGTGCCAGCTTCTCGCGCAGGGCCAGCCCCGAGCCGCCGCTGATCGCGATGGCGAGCTTGCCGGAGGCCGAGATCCGCTGGTCGGCGAGGAGGCCGGCCAGGTCGTGCATGGCGCCCCGGCTGATGTCGACGAAGACCGGGGACGGGATGAGTCGGGTCAGTACCGGCACGCGATCTCCCGGCCCTTCGCGAGGTCGTCGTGGTTGTCGATCTCGACCCAGCTCACGTCACCGATGGGGGCGACGTCCACGGTGAAACCGCGGTTGACGAGCTCCTGGTAGCCGTCCTCGTAGTAGAGGTCCGGGTCGCGCTCGAAGGTGGCCTTCAGGGCGTCGGCCAGCTCCTCGGCGGCCTCGGCCTCGATGAGGGTGACGCCGATGTACTCGCCGGTGGCCTCGGCCGGGTCCATCAGCTTGGTGATCCGCCGGACGCCCTTGCCGTCCTCGGCGACGACCTTCATCTCCTCGTCAGCGAGGTTCTTCACCGTGTCGAGGGCGAGGATGATCTTCTGGCCCTTGCCGCGGGCGGCCAGGAGCGTCTTCTCGACGGAGACCGGGTGGACGGTGTCGCCGTTGGCGAGGAGCACGCCGCGCTTCAGCTCCTCACGGGCGCACCACAGGGAGTAGGCGTTGTTCCACTCCTCGGCCTTGTCGTTGTCGACGAGGGTGAGCTTCAGGCCGTACGTGGCCTCCAGCTCCTCCTTGCGGGCGTAGACGGCCTCCTTGCGGTAGCCGACGACGATCGCGACCTCGGTGAGCCCGATCTCGGCGAAGTTGGCCAGCGTGAGGTCGAGGACCGTCTTGTCGCCGTCCACCGGCACGAGCGCCTTGGGCAGCGTGTCGGTGTAGGGGCGCAGGCGCCGTCCCGCGCCGGCTGCCAGTACGAGGCCGATCATGCGGTTTCTCCTTCGTCGTGAACGGCGGGCGCCCCGGAGGACACCCAGAAGCGGATGGACTCCACCAGCACGATCAGCGCGACGGCCACAGCGAGCACGGTGAGCGCGGTGGTGAAGCCGGAGGCTCCGGTGAGAGCGGCGGCGAGCACGGCCACGACCAGGGTCCGGCCCTCGTGTCCGCCGATCGTGCGCACCAGCCACTGGGGCGGGGCGCCGGTGCCGCCCCGGATGCGGTACACCGTGTCGTAGTGATGGTAGGCGACCGCCGAGACCAGCCCGAAGGCCGCGGGGAGCGCCCCGTCGACCTCGCTGCGGGCGGCCAGGATCAGGATCGTGCAGTACTCCGCGGCCCGGAAGACCGGGGGTACGAGCCAGTCGAGCGCGCCCTTGAGGGGGCGCGCCACGGCTATGCCGGAGCAGACCGCGTAGAAGACGGCGGCGATGACCGTCTGCCGGCTGCCGAAGGGCTGCTGGAGCGCGGCGGCGATCAGCGCGCCGGTGCCGACGAGGGCGACCACGGGGGCGCTCCAGGCGCCGGGGATCTTCGGGCCGCGGGCGGCGATCAGCTGGGCGATCGGGCCGGAGTCGGCGAGGTCCGCGAGGGCCCGGGCGGCGCGGTCGGTGCGCCGGGCCTTGCGGGTCAGGGAGCGCAGGAGGCGGCCCGCCGTGGTGTAGCACGCGGCGAAGGCGCAGCCGATCAGCAGGGCGTAGAAGACGATGCGCGGGGTGGTGAACGCGGTGAGTACGGCGATCATCGCCCAGCGCTCACCGATCGGGAGGACGATCATCCGCCGCAGCCAGACCGTCCAGCCGACGCTGTCGAGCTTGTCGGAGAGGGCGGCCGTGGGGCTGGAGTTGGCCACCGCGTCGTGGTTGGCCTCGTTGAACGAGAAGTCGATGATGTGGCGGCAGGACTGGAGGACCATCGCGCCGAGGGCCAGGGCCCAGACGTCGTCGCCGTTGCGGGCCGCGCCGAGGGCGATGCCCGCGTAGTAGGCGTACTCCTTGGCGCGGTCGAAGGTGGCGTCGAGCCAGGCGCCCATCGTGGAGTACTGCAGGGAGTAGCGGGCGAGCTGCCCGTCGGTGCAGTCCAGCACGAAGGAGAACAGGAGCAGGACGCCCGCCGCGACGTAGCCGCCCCGGGTGCCGGTGGCCGCGCAGCCGGCCGCTATCAGCGCGGTGAGCAGGGACGCGGTGGTGACCTGGTTCGGTGTGAGCCCCCGGCGCGCGCACCAGCGGGCGATGTAGCGCGAGTACGGGCTGATGAAGTGGGTGGTGAAGAAGCCGTCGCGGGCCTTCACCGCGCTGCGCAGCCGGACCGCCTCGTCGTCCACGGCCCCGACGTCGGCGCGCGCGGTGGCGCGGGCGGCCTCGTCCGTGGGCACGGTGGCGACGAGCGAGCCCAGCTCGGGGCGCTGCACCTGGGTGCCCCCGGCCTCCATGGCCGCCGCGAGCCTGCCGGGCACGGTGCGGTCGGTGACCGTGGCGGTGGTGCCGGCGGCGGGCACCCCGGCGCCGACCGCGTCGGTCGTGGTGCGCAGGGCGCTCACCAGGGCGGGGCGCGCCTCTGCCTGTGCGGTGAGGGCGCCGGGCACGGCCGCCGCGGGGAAGCGGGGGTCGGTCAGGGCGAGCCGGAGGGCGTGGCGGTGGCCGACGAAGCGGGGGTCGACAAGGGCGACCCGCTCGGCCGCCGGGACGGCGGCCAGCAGCCCGGCCGCTTCGGTGACGTCGGCGGCTGCGCGGACGTCGAAGCCCAGCGACCGGAGATCGTCCTCCAGTGACGATCCGGGCAGCGGAGCACCTGTGAGAATGGCGGTCGACAGACGAACTCACTCCTTGGGGTGCTGACACGGATCGGCACGCGACAGTGCGGCCAGAAGCGGCCGGCGGCATGTCGGCAGAGGCTATCGGATGAACGGAAGCGCGAGTTCACTGCCCGTTTGCGCTCCGTTCCGGGCGACGCCGGATCATGCGCGCCGTCCGCGATCATCATCGTCGATGGCCGCCTCGCCTGACAAAAAAGCGGATGGGCCCGCCCTCCCGGCCGGTCGGCCCCCGTACCGCGACACGGCCCTGACCTGCACTCGTTTGCGCAGGTCAGGGGCAATGACAACGGTGTTCAGTGCCGTGTTGCCCGATACCCCCCACCCGTAGTTCACTGGCAGGGTCCGGGCCGGGGAGGCCCGGGTCCGCGAGACGACCGGGAGGCGTCCCCATGGGGGCAGGGCACGATCACGGACATGTGCACGGCGGGCCCGTGCCCACCGGTACGGCGGCCGCCGCGCACAAGGGGCGGCTGCGCATCGCGCTGTGCATCACGCTGGCCGTGACGGTCATGGAGATCGTCGGAGGCGTGCTGTCCGGCTCACTCGCGCTGATCGCCGACGCGGCCCACATGGCGACCGACGCCCTCGGGCTCGGCCTGGCGCTGCTGGCGATCCACTTCGCCAACCGGCCGGCCGGACCGAACCGCACCTTCGGCTACGCCCGTGCGGAGATCCTGGCCGCCCTGGCCAACTGCTGTCTGCTCCTGGGGGTCGGCGGCTATCTGCTCTTCGAGGCGGTGCAGAGGTTCATCGACCCGGCCGAGACGCGGGGCGGGCTCACGATCGCCTTCGCCCTGGTGGGTCTGGTCGCGAACGCGGTGTCGCTGACGCTCCTGACGCGCGGGCAGCAGGAGAGCCTCAATGTGCGCGGCGCCTATCTGGAGGTGCTGGCGGACACGCTGGGGTCGGTGACCGTGCTGATCTCGGCGGGCATCGTGATGGCGACCGGCTGGCAGGCGGCGGACCCCATCGCCTCGCTGGTCATCGGCCTCATGATCGTGCCGCGTACGGTGCGGCTGCTGCGCGAGACGCTGAACGTGCTCCTGGAGGCGGCGCCCCCGGGGGTCGACATGGGCGAGGTGCGCGACCACATCACGGCGCTGCCGGGGGTGCTGGACGTGCACGACCTGCACGCGTGGACGATCACCTCGGGCATGCCGGTGCTCTCCGCCCACGTGGTGGTGCAGCAGGACCTGCTGGACTCGATCGGTCACGAGAAGCTGCTGCACGAGCTCCAGGGCTGCGTCGGCGACCACTTCGATGTCGAGCACTGCACCTTCCAGCTGGAGCCGAGCGGGCACGCGGAGCACGAGGCGAAGCTCTGCCACTGACCCATGGGCCCTCGGGACCCGAGGTGTAGGGTTTCGCGGACGTGTACAGACCGGCCCGACGGCCGGTGTCCGTCCATCCGAGGGTCCTCACGTTGACCGACAGCACCTGGCCCGTCCGCCCCGAGACGGCCGCCGACATCTCCGCCGTGCACGCCGTGAACGCCGCCGCGTTCCCCACGGAGGCCGAGGCGGATCTCGTGGAAGCCTTGCGCGCGGACCAGTCGGCCTGGCTGCCCGGTCTCTCGCACGTCGCCGAGTCGCCCGACGGGAGCATCGCCGCGTTCGCCCTGCTGACGCGCTGCCGGGTCGGGGACGCGCCCGCCCTGGCGCTGGCCCCCGTCGCCACCGCCCCGGAGCACCAGCGCCGGGGCGCGGGCTCCGCCGTCATCCGGGCCGTGCTCGACGCGGCCCGGCTGCGCGGGGAGGCCCTGGTCCTGGTGCTCGGCCACGCCGCGTACTACCCGAGGTTCGGCTTCGTACCGGCCTCGCGGTACGGAATCCGGCCGTCCTTCGAGGTTCCGGACGAGGCGATGATGGCGCTGGTGCTCGATGATTCCGCGCCGGTGGCGCGGGGCACGATTGAGTATCCGAAGGCGTTCGGGGTCTGACACGGCGGTCGGGCGGGGGCGGACATGCCAGGGCCCGAAGTACGGACAAGCCGCTTTTGTACGGCAGACTTGAGCAGACTCGACGGGACCGGCGCACGGGGCCGGAACCACAGCGAAGGATGGGTATGCCGACCACACCAGTCACCGCGGCGAACACCTCGTCGAACGGCACAGCGGAAGCGATCATGCTCGAACTGGTCGACGAGAACGGCACCACCATCGGCACGGCGGAGAAGCTCGCCGCCCACCAGGCGCCCGGACAGCTGCACCGCGCGTTCTCCGTGTTCCTCTTCGACGAGCAGGGCCGGCTGCTGCTCCAGCAGCGCGCCCTCGGCAAGTACCACTCCCCCGGTGTCTGGTCCAACACCTGCTGCGGCCACCCCTACCCGGGCGAGGCGCCCTTCGCCGCCGCCGCCCGGCGTACGTACGAGGAGCTGGGGCTCTCGCCCTCGCTGCTGGCCGAGGCGGGCACCGTCCGCTACAACCACCCGGACCCGGCGTCGGGCCTGGTGGAGCAGGAGTTCAACCACCTCTTCGTGGGCCTGGCGCAGGAGCGGCTGCGGCCCGATCCGGAGGAGGTCGGCGGGACGGCCTTCGTGACGGCCGGGGAGCTGGCCGAGCGGCATGCCCGTGAGCCGTTCTCGGCGTGGTTCATGACCGTGCTGGACGCCGCCCGGCCCGCGATCCGCGAGCTGACGGGACCGGCCGCCGGCTGGTAGGCGGTCCCGGGCGGGCAGGGTCAGAGGGCGGTGCTGCTGAGCGGCAGGGCCGCCCAGATGACCTTCCCGCCGCCCGCGGTGTGCTCGACGTCGCAGGTACCGCCGGCTTCCCGGGTGATCTCGCGGACCAGCAGCAGGCCCCGTCCGCCGGTCTGCGCGTGGTCGGTCTCCAGCGCCGTGGGGCGGTAGGGGTGGTTGTCCTCGACGGACACCCTGACCCATTCCTCGCCCACGGCAACCTCGACGGCCAGCTCGGGCGAGAGCAGCGCCGCGTGCTTCACCGCGTTGGTGACCAGCTCGGAGACGATGAGCAGCAGGCCCTGGGTGATGTCGTCGTCGATCGGTACGTTCTGGCGCTTCAGCAGATCGCGCACGGCGTGCCGGGCCTGGGGTACGGAGACGTCCGAGGCCGGAGCGGTGAAACGCCAGACCCCTTCGTACGGCACGGGCCGGGCGGGGACACTCCCGCGGCTCTCCATAGTCCGGTACCCGCTCTCCACTCGAAGTGACTTCACGTCGAGTACAGGGTGGCGGGCGAGGTTACTTCGGTCCGCACTACTGAACACAAGTCGACACCTATTGACCGAACTCGACTTCATTCGCGCAGGAGTGTCAGGTTTCGGACCACTTCTGACTGTCCTGGGTGAGCGGGTCCGTCTCTTCTCCCTTGTCCCCTCCCGCCGTCATCTGCTCGGAGACCATCGAGACGATCCGCCGGCCGCCGATCCCGATGGCGATGAGCCCGAGCCCGTCGAAGAGCAGGGCCAGCGAGAAGAAGCAGCCGAGTACGTAGAGGCTGCTGTGCGGCCAGTCGAAGAGTACGAGCAGACCGAGGAGCAGGCCGAAGGCGCCCTGGAGCAGCGTCCAGCCGAACTGCGGGCCGCGCACCACGACGCTGCCCACGAGCCGGAAGACCCCGCCGGTCAGGAAGAGGAGCGCGGCGAACATGGTCAGCGCCTCGGCGGTGCCGTGCGGGTGGCGGATGACGACGACCCCGGCGGCGATGTTCAGCGCGGCGACCACGACGCCCAGCCAGAAGTAGCTGGTGCCGCGCGACTGCACGGCGTGGACCAGGCCGACCAGACCGCCGACGAGAAGCAGCCAGCCGAAAAGGATCATGGAGGTCGGCGTCGCCACGCCGGTGTAGACGAGCCCGACCAGGCCGGCGACGACGAGCAGGATGCCGAGCAGGGCCAGACCGCCGAAACTGCGGTGGAGCTTCCTGCCTTCGCGTTCGGGACCGTCCACGTGAGGCTCCTCGGGTGCGTGCCTGCTCGGCGCCCCCTTCTTGATCGTAGGTTCGAACACCACGGATAGCATCCGGCCATGGACCGTACGGAACCCCGCCTGGAGCACACCGTCGCCGACGGCGTCGCCACCGTCGTCATCAGCAACCCCGCCAAGCGCAACGCGATGACGGCCGCGATGTGGCAGGCGCTTCCGGTGCTGCTGGAGAAGCTGGCCGCCGATCCCTCGGTGGGCGCCCTGGTCCTGACCGGCGCGGGCGACACCTTCTGCGCGGGTGCGGACATCTCCTCGCTGCGGGACCCCGGGAGCGATCCGCAGAGCCTGGCCGTGGCGGCCGAGGAGGCGCTGGCCGCGTTCGCGCTGCCGACGCTCGCGGTGGTGCGCGGCTACTGCGTGGGCGGCGGGAGCCAGCTCGCCGCCGCCTGCGATCTGCGCTTCGCGGCGGAGGGAGCCCTGTTCGGGGTCACCCCGGCGAAACTGGGGATCGTCTACCCCGCCCCGTCCACCCGCCGGCTGGCCGCCCTGACGGGCCCCGCGACGGCCAAGCACCTGCTGTTCTCCGGTGAGCTGATCGACACGGAGCGGGCGCTGCGGACCGGCCTGGTGGACGAGGTGCTGCCGGCCGCCGGGCTGGACGAGCGGGTCGGGGCGTACGTACGGACCCTGGTGTCGCGGTCCCGGCTGACGCAGGCCGCGGCCAAGGAGTTCGCAGTTGGGCGTGAGGACCGGGACGCGTACTGGGCCGGGCAGGCACGGGGCAGCGGCGACACCGCGGAGGGTGTCGCCGCCTTCCTGGAACGCCGTACGCCCCGCTTCACCTGGGCGCCTACTGGAGGATGAAGCGGCTCCGGCCCCGCCACTCCTCGACCAGGTCGGCCGGCGCCTTGTCCGGCGACCCCGCGTCGTAGGGCGGCTGGGGGTCGTACTCCGTCAGGAGCTGTACGGCCTGCGCGGTGCGGTCGCCGGCGATGCGGCCGAGCAGGGTGAGGCCCATGTCGATACCGGACGAGACCCCGGCGGCGGTGACGTACTTGCCGTCGAAGACGACGCGTTCGCCGGTGGGCTCGGCGCCGTGGTCCCTGAGCGTGTCCAGGGCGAGCCAGTGCGAGGTGGCGCGCCGCCCCTTCAGGAGCCCGGCCGCCGCCAGCAGCAGCGATCCGGTGCAGACGGAGGTCGTCCAGGTGGTGGACTCGTCCGCGCGGCGCAGCCAGCCGAGCAGGTTCTCGTTCTCCATCTGGTGGTGCTGTCCGGGGCCGCCGGGGACGATCACCAGGTCGGGGGCGGGGACCTCGTCGAAGGTGCGGTGGGCGGCCAGGTCGAGGCTGCCGCTGTCGTTGCGTACGGCGCCCGTCCGTTCGGCGACGAAGACGGTCTCGGCGCCCGGGGTGCGGGACAGGATCTCGTAGGTGCCGACGGCGTCCAGCGCGGTGAAGCGGTCGAAGAGGACGATGGCGATCTGCATGGACTTCCTGTCTCTCGGGTGGGTCAGGAGTGGTCGGCCGTGTGGGGGCCGAAGCGGCGGCGGTATTCGGCGGGGCCCGCGCCGAGCGCCTTGATGAAGGCCCGGCGCATCGCCTCCGGGGTGCCGTAGCCGCAGCCGCGGGCGATCTGGGCTACCCCGTCGGCGGTGTCCTCCAGGAGCCGGCGGGCGTGTTCCAGGCGGACCCGGTCGACGTACCGGCCGGGCGTGGTGCCCGTCTCCGCCTGGAAGGCGCGGGCGAAGTGGCGGGGCGAGAGGCGGGCGCGGGCGGCCAGGGCCTCGACGGAGAGGTCGGCTCCGGGGTGCTCGGTGATCCAGTGCTGCACGTCGCGCAGCGGTTCACGGCGCGCCGTCTGGGCGCTGAGCTGTGCGCTGAACTGGGACTGGCTGCCCGGCCTGCGCAGGAAGACGACCAGGTGCCGGGCGACCGTGAGGGCGACGTCCCGTCCGTGGTCCTCCTCCACCAGGGCCAGCGCGAGGTCGATGCCCGCGGTGACCCCGGCGGAGGTGGCGATCCTGCCGTCGCGCACGAAGATCGGCTCGGGGTCGACCTCGACGGCCGGGTGTTCGCGGGCCAGCTTCTCGCACACGTTCCAGTGCGTCGTCGCCCGGTGGCCGTCCAGTTGTCCGGCCGCCGCGAGCAGCAGCGCCCCGCTGCACACGGAGACCAGGCGCTCCGGCAGCGGCCCGTGCAGGCGGAGCCAGTGGACGAGTTCGGGGTCGGGGTCACGGGTGCCCCAGCCGCCGGGGACGAGGAGGGTGTGGGGCGTCGGCGCGTCGGCGAGGCTGCCGTCGGGGACCAGGGTGAGGCCACAGGACGTGCGGACCGGGGCGCCGGCCGGCGAGGCGGTGCGCAGCTCGTACGAGACGTCAGGGAACCGGGACGCCCCGGCGAAGACCTCCATGGGGCCGGTGACGTCGAGGCTCTGGATACCGTCGAAGAGGACGACGAGCACGGATCGCTGCTTCATGTCCGCCATCCTGGGCGGTCGCGGGAATGGCCGCAATGACGGGTTCCCCACCTTTCCTGCCATCGCCCGCTGCGGCACAGCTCACGTGGGCCCAGGGGTTCCTGTCCGTACCAACCAGTCGGTAACGTGCCGGGTATGAGTACTCTCCCGCCCCGTGCCGGGCGGCGTTGCCACAACGCCCTGAACCCGCTGCACTCCTCGCTCTACTTCTCCCCCGACCTCGGCAAGGAGCTCGGCGGGATCGGCATCGACGACCCCTCCGCCGTCTACTTCGCCACCCGCGCCGCCGCGATGGGTGCGGTCGGCGCCGACACGGTGACCGCGACCTTCTACAACTTCAACCACGCGCTGGTGTCCCGGCACGTCCCCGCGATCTGGGACATAGCCTCCCCCGCGAAGGTCCTGGACGCCCGGCTGCGCGCCGCCGACGCGACGCTGCGCCGGCTGCTCGGCGAGGAGATCATCGCCTCCCCCGAGATGGCCGAGGCCGCGGAGCTCGCCCTGCGCGCCACCGAGGGCTGCACGCGGCACGCCCGGCCGCTGTACGCGGCGCACGCCGGTCTGCCGGTCCCGGACGAACCGCACCTGGCGTACTGGCACGCTGCGACGCTGCTGCGCGAGCACCGGGGCGACGCCCACCTCGCCGCGCTCCTCACCGCGGAGCTCGACCCGCTGGAGGCTCTGGTCAGCCACACCGCCACCGGCAAGGGCATGGCGATCGGCTGGCTGCTGGCCTCCCGCGGCTGGCGGCGCACCGACTGGGAGGCCGCGTCGGAGCGGCTGCGCGAGCGCGGGCTGCTCACGGCGGAGGGCGAGCTGACCGAGGAGGGCGCCGAGCTGCGCAAGGGGCTGGAGGAGGCCACGGACCGGATGGACCTGGGCCCGTACGAGCACCTGGGCGGACCGGGTGTGGCAAGGCTGACGGAGCTGGGGGGCGGGTTCCTCGCCACGGCGTGGGCGGCGGGCGCGTTCCCGGCCAGCGCGACCGGCTGAGCGACGAAATCCGGCGGCCGTCCCCTGGGGTGGCCGGGCGACACGGCGCCCGGCCACCCGGCACAATGCAAGGCGTGTGACTCCGGACAGGCCCCAGCGGCGGCCCGGGGCCCGACCAGCACAGCCAGCAGGAGAAGGCGAGTCGGTAGAACCGTGACGACGTCCATCGAAGGCAGGATCGCCGAGGAGCTCGGCGTACGCGAGCGGCAGGTGAAGGCGGCCGTCGAGCTGCTCGACGGCGGGTCGACCGTGCCGTTCATCGCCCGCTACCGCAAGGAAGCGACCGAGGAGCTCGACGACGCGCAGCTGCGCACGCTCGAGGAACGGCTGCGCTATCTGCGGGAGCTGGAGGAGCGCCGGACGGCGGTCCTCGAATCCGTACGGGAGCAGGGCAAGCTCGACGCGGAGCTGGAGGCGCGGATCCGGGCCGCCGACACGAAGGCACGGCTGGAGGACATCTACCTGCCGTTCAAGCCGAAGCGGCGGACGAAGGCGCAGATCGCCCGGGAGGCCGGACTCGAACCGCTCGCCTCCGGCCTGCTCGACGACCCCTCGGTGGACCCGCTCGCCGCGGCGGCGGCCTTCGTCGACGCGGACAAGGGCGTCGCGGACCCGGGGGCGGCACTGGAGGGCGCCCGCGCCATCCTCACCGAGCGGTTCTCGGAGGACGCCGACCTCATCGGCGAGCTGCGCGAGCGCATGTGGACGCGCGGGCGGCTGGTGGCCCGGGTGCGGGACGGCAAGGAGGAGGCGGGCGCCAAGTTCGCGGACTACTTCGACTTCGCCGAGCCGTTCACCGCCCTGCCCTCGCACCGGGTGCTGGCGATGCTCCGGGGCGAGAAGGAGGACGTGCTCGACCTGGTCCTGGAGCCGGAGGAGCCGTCCCAGGAGCCCGGCCCGTCCTCGTACGAGAACATGGTCGCCCGGCGCTTCGGCGTGGGCGACCGGGGGCGTCCCGGCGACAAGTGGCTGGCCGACACGGTGCGGTGGGCCTGGCGGACCCGGATCCTGGTGCACCTCGGTATCGACCTGCGGCTGCGGCTGCGCACGGCCGCGGAGGACGAGGCGGTACGCGTCTTCGCGTCGAACCTGCGCGACCTGCTGCTCGCCGCGCCGGCCGGGACGCGGGCCACGCTGGGGCTCGACCCCGGATTCCGTACGGGTGTGAAGGTCGCCGTCGTGGACGCGACCGGCAAGGTCGTCGCCACCGACGTCATCCACCCGCACGTCCCGGCCAACAAGTGGGACCAGTCGCTGGCGACCCTGGAGCGGCTGGCGCGCGAGCACCATGTCGACCTGATCGCGATCGGCAACGGCACGGCGTCCCGCGAGACGGACAAGCTCGCCGGTGAGCTGTGCGAGAAGCATCCGGAGCTGAAGCTCACCAAGGTGATGGTCTCGGAGGCGGGCGCCTCCGTGTACTCCGCCTCGGCCTTCGCCTCGCAGGAACTCCCCGACATGGACGTCTCCTTGCGCGGCGCCGTCTCGATCGCGCGCCGGCTCCAGGACCCGCTGGCCGAGCTGGTGAAGATCGACCCGAAGTCGATCGGCGTCGGGCAGTACCAGCACGACCTGTCCGAGGTGAAGCTCTCGCGTTCGCTGGACGCGGTCGTCGAGGACTGCGTGAACGGTGTCGGCGTCGACGTCAACACCGCGTCCGCGCCGCTGCTCTCCCGGGTCTCCGGCATCGGCACGGGGCTCGCCGAGAACATCGTGGCGCACCGCGACGCGAACGGGCCGTTCCGCTCCCGCAAGGGCCTGAAGGACGTGGCCAGGCTGGGTCCGAAGGCGTACGAGCAATGCGCGGGCTTCCTCCGCATCCGGGGCGACGACCCGCTGGACGCGTCCAGCGTGCACCCCGAGGCGTACCCGGTCGTGCGGTCGATGGTGAAGAAGACCGGCGGGGACGTCGCCGCGCTGATCGGCAACACCGATGTGCTGCGGTCGTTGCGGGCGGACGACTACGTGTCCGAGAAGTTCGGGCTGCCGACGGTGACCGACATCCTGAAGGAGCTGGAGAAGCCGGGGCGCGACCCGCGCCCCGCCTTCAAGACCGCCACCTTCAAGGAGGGCGTCGAGAAGATCGGCGACCTGGCAGCCGGGATGGTGCTGGAGGGCGTCGTCACGAACGTCGCGGCGTTCGGGGCGTTCGTTGACATCGGGGTGCATCAGGACGGGCTCGTCCATGTGTCCGCGATGTCCAGGACGTTCGTGAAGGACCCCCGGGACGTCGTGAAGCCGGGGGATGTCGTCCGGGTGAAGGTGATGGAGGTCGACATTCCGCGGAAGCGGATCTCGTTGTCGTTGCGGTTGGACGATGAGCAGGCGGGGGGCCGCGCGGCGCCCTCGGGGAGTGAGCGGGGCGGCCGGCCGCCCCGCTCACTCCCCGAGTCGTTGTCGTTGCGGTTGGACGATGAGCAGGCGGGGGGCCGCGCGGCGCCCTCGGGGAGTGAGCGGGGCGGCCGGCCGCCCCGCTCACTCCCCGAGTCCCGAGACCGGGGCTCCGCCCCGGGCCCCGCTCCTCAAACGCCGGAGGGGCTGGAATCCGGGCTGAGCGTGAGGCCGTCCGCCACCACGCGGCCCTTGTGCAGCACCGTGCGGTCGTTGCTGCGGTCCATGACCGCTGAGGTGACCGTCTCGCCCTCCAGCAGGAGCAGGTCCGCCCTCGCGCCCACCGTGATGCCGGGGCGGTCCGTCGTGGAGGTCAGGCGGGGCGGGCCTCCCTGGAGGATCGAGGCGCCGCCCGTCGTGGCCACGGCCGCGCAGTGTTCGATCAGGTCGTCCGCGCGGTAGCCGTTGGTGAAGGCCAGCTGCCAGGTGCGGTCGAGCATGTCGCCGTTGCCGTACGGGGACCAGAAGTCGCGCTGGCCGTCCTCGCCGAGGCCCACCCGGACGCCGGCGGCGGTCAGGTCGGCCAACGGGAGGGAGTGGTGGCGGGCCGGGGCGATCGTGGCCATCGCGATGTCCAGCTCGGCGAACTCCTCGATCAGCCGGCGCGTCGTCGCCTCGTTGACAGAGCCCAGGTCGTAGGCGTGCGAGATGGTCACCCGGCCGGCCATGTCCAGGGCCCGTACCCGCTCCAGGATCAGGTCGACGCTGAACACCCCGAGCGCGCCCGGCTCGTGGAGGTGGATGTCGACCGGGGCCCCGTGGCGCTCGGCCAGGTCGAAGACGATGTCGAGGTGGCGTACCGGGTCGCGGTCCAGTGTGCAGGGGTCGATGCCGCCGACCACCGCCGCGCCCGAGGACAGCGCCCGGTCCATCAGCTCCGGCACGCCCTTCTCCCGGAGCAGACCGGCCTGCGGGAACGCCATGATCTCGACCTCGCACCGGCCGGCGTGTGCCTCCTTGGCCGCGAGGACGCCCTCGAAGCGTTCGAGGCCGCAGTCCGCGTCGATCTGCGCGTAGCTGCGGACGCGGGTGGTGCCGCGCTCGATCATGCGGGCCAGGGTGTACGTGGCCCGCCGGGCGACGTCCCACTCGTCCTCGCGCCAGTGCTCGCGGTCGTTCGTCATCATGCCCCAGACCCCGGGGGCGCCCGTGTGGGGGCGGAAGGGCAGGCCCATGCGTGTGGAGTCCAGGTGGCAGTGGACGTCGGAGAAGGACGGCAGGGCGAGCCGCCCCCGGCCGGCCACGGTGTCGCCCGTGGCGGCGCGGGCCGGGTCGTGCGGGGTGATCGCGGTGATCACCCCGTCCTCGACGGTGAGGTCGCTGGGCTCCCTGCCCCACGGACGGACGTCTGTGATCAGCATGTCGCGCATCTCCTCGGTGGGTGTGTGGTGTGGTCGGTGCTGCTACGGCGTCACTCGGCCGGGAGCGTTCCGGTCAGGGAGGTCAGGGACGGCTCCCTCCCCCGCTCGATGTGCGCGTACGCGAGTGCGGCGGCCAGGTCCGGCTTGCCCGCGTGGATCGCGGCGCAGATGTCCTGGTGTTCCGCGCACTGCACGCGCGGGTCGCGGCCCCCGGTGAGGGTGAACAGCCACTGCACCAGGCCGAGCGAGGGCTGCAACGCGTCCTGGAGGAGCCGGTTCCCGGTCATCGCGACGATCTCCGCGTGCAGGGCGGTGTTGGCCGCTGGGATCTCCTCCGCGTCGCCCCGGCGGGTGGCGTCCTCGGCCTCCTCCATGAGGGCCCGCAGCCGCTCCCCGTCTCCCCCGGCGGCGCACGCCTCGGCGGCCCGGCGGGCGGCGAACACCTCCAGGCTGAGGCGGAGGTCGAAGAGTTCGGCGACGTCCCGCAGCGAGAGGTCCCGTACGGAGGCGCCCCGGCGTGGGGAGACGACGACCAGGCCCTCGCCGGTCAGCCGGGTCAGTGCCTCGCGGACCGGGATGCGCGAGACGCCCAGGCTCTCGGAGAGCTCGCGTTCGCGCAGCCGTGAGCCGGGCGGGTACGCGCCGGACAGGATGCCCGCGCGGATCGTCCGCTCGGCGTGGTCGGCGTGCGAGGCGGCGGGGTCACTCGCTTGAGTCATCACCCGATGACCGTAGCACTTGGTATCCCAAGCGCTACGACTATGAGGGATTATTCAGGATATGTCGCTGATCGAGTGACCTTGACTTGCCCTTTGGTATGCCAGGCGGGGTCAGACCTCCGTCACACGGCCCTCCGCCACCTCGATCCGGCGCGTCGTGCGGACCGCCTCCAGCATCCGCCGGTCGTGCGTCACCAGGAGCAGGGTTCCGGTGTACGAGTCGAGCGCCGACTCCAGCTGCTCGATGGCGGGCAGGTCCAGGTGGTTCGTGGGCTCGTCCAGCACCAGGAGGTTGACGCCCCGGCCCTGGAGCAGGGCGAGCGCCGCTCGGGTGCGTTCGCCGGGCGAGAGCGTCGTCGCCGGGCGCATGACGTGGTCGGCGCGCAGGCCGAACTTGGCGAGGAGGGTGCGCACGTCGGCGGGTTCCGTGTCGGGGACCGCCGCGCAGAACGCCTCCAGGAGCGTCTCCGAGCCGTGGAAGAGCTTGCGCGCCTGGTCCACCTCGCCGACGACCACGCCGGACCCCAGGCTCGCGTGCCCCGAGTCCAGCGGCAGGCGGCCGAGCAGGGCGGCCAGCAGAGTCGACTTGCCGGAGCCGTTGGCGCCCGTGATCGCGACCCGGTCCGCCCAGTCGATCTGGAGCGAGGCGGGGCCGAACATGAAGTCGCCGCGCACGGCGCGGGCCTCGCGCAGGGTGGCGACGACCGAGCCGGAGCGGGGCGCGGAGGCGATCTCCATGCGCAGCTCCCACTCCTTGCGCGGCTCGTCCACCACGTCGAGCCGTTCGATCATGCGCTGCGTCTGCCGGGCCTTCGCGGCCTGCTTCTCGCTGGACTCGCTGCGGAACTTGCGGCCGATCTTGTCGGAGTCGGTGGCCTTGCGGCGGGCGTTCTTGACTCCCTTGTCCATCCAGGAGCGCTGCATCAGGGCGCGGCTCTCCAGCGCCGAGCGCTTGTCGGCGTACTCCTCGAACTCCTCGCGGGCGTGCCGCCGGGCGCGCTCGCGCTCCTCCAGGTAGGCCGCGTAACCACCGCCGTACAGGTTGATCTGCTGCTGGGCCAGGTCGAGTTCGAGGACCTTGGTGACCGTGCGCATGAGGAATTCGCGGTCGTGGCTGATGAGGACGGTGCCGGCGCGCAGTCCGGAGACGTACTTCTCCAGGCGTTCGAGACCGTCCAGGTCCAGGTCGTTGGTGGGTTCGTCGAGCAGGAAGACGTCGTAGCGCGACAGCAGGAGCGAGGCGAGGCCGGCGCGGGCCGCCTGGCCGCCGGAGAGGGCGGTCATCGGCAGGTCGAGACCGACGGTCAGGCCGAGTTCGGCGGCGGTCTCCTCGGCGCGCTCGTCCAGGTCCGCGCCGCCGAGGGCGAGCCAGCGCTCCAGGGTCTCGGAGTAGGCGTCGTCCGCGCCCGGTGCCCCGTCGACCAGTGCCTGCGTGGCGGCGTCCATGGCGGTCTGGGCCTCGGCGACCCCCGTGCGGCGGGCCAGGAACTCCCGTACGGTCTCGCCGGCGCGCCGCTCGGGCTCCTGGGGCAGGTGGCCGACGGTCGCGGTGGGCGGGGAGAGCCGCAGCTCGCCCTCCTCCGGCCGGTCGAGCCCGGCGAGCAGCCGCAGCAGCGACGATTTTCCGGCGCCGTTGACTCCGACGAGACCGATCACGTCCCCGGGGGCGACCACGAGGTCGAGCCCGGCGAAGAGCGTGCGGTCGCCGTGTCCGGCGGCGAGGTCCTTGGCGACGAGAGTGGCAGTCATCAGGGTGCCGATCCTAATCGGCGCGGCGGGGCCCGGAAGACGGGCCGGGGGCGGTCTGTGCGGGCGTACGGGAGGCCCCTTAGGGTCCGGGGGCAGGTGCACGGACCGGGCGACGAGAGGCGGGGCAGCGGTGTCGGACGTGATCGTGGTGGGCGGCGGGGTCAGCGGACTGACCACGGCGATGGTGCTGGCCGAGCGGGGCCGCCGGGTGCGGGTCTGGTCCCGGGAGCCGGCGGGCGACACCACGTCGGCCGTGGCGGGGGCGCTGTGGTGGCCGTACCGGATCGAGCCGCTGGACCGCGTCGGCGACTGGTCGCTGACCGCGCTGCGGTGGTACGAGGAGCTGGCCGCGCGCCCGGACGAGACCGGCGTACGGCTGGTCGACGGCCTGAACGCCGGTGAGCGCCTCGCGGATCTGGGGCCGTGGGCCGGTGAGCTGAAGGGCGCCGTGGAGACCGCCGAAGGGCTGCGGTGCCGACTGCCGCTGATCGACATGCCGGCGCACCTGGAATGGCTGGAGGGGCGGGTGCGGGCGGCCGGCGGCACGGTCGAGCGGCGTACGGTCACCTCGTTCGACGAGGCGGCCGCGGAGGCGGGGACGGTGGTCAACTGCGCCGGGCTCGGCGCCCGCGAGCTGGTCCCGGACGCGGGGATGCGGCCGGTGCGCGGGCAGTTGGTGCTGGTGGAGAACCCGGGGATACGGGAGTGGTTCGCCCACGCGGATCCGGCGTCGGACGAGACCACGTACATCTTCCCGCAGCCGGGCCGGCTGGTGCTCGGCGGCACGGCGGTGGCCGACGACTGGAGCACGGTGCCCGACCCCCGTACGGCCGGGGAGATCGTGGCGCGGTGCGCCCGGGTGCGGCCGGAGATCGCCGGGGCGCGGATCATCGGCCACCGCGTGGGCCTGCGGCCGGCCCGGGACGCCGGGGTCCGGATCGAGGCGGAGACGTCGGCCGGGGGCGGGCGGCTGGTGCACAACTACGGGCACGGCGGCGCGGGCGTGACGGTGGCCCTGGGCTGCGCGCTGGAGGCGGCGCGGCTGGTGGGGTGAGCCACGGTCCGGTACGGCCCGGCGGGAGGACGCCGGGCCGCACGGGCTCAGGCCGGGGTGGAGCCGCCGGGGCGGTCGCGGTCGTGGCGTTCCGTGGTGATCTGGCTGCCGCCGGGGCCGATGCGGATCTCGAAGTCGCCGTCGTACTTGGCGTGGCCCTCGATGACCGCGGACTCCACGGCCTCCACGCCGAACTCTCGGCGCACGATCAGCGGATCCTGACGCAGGTCCCGCATCAGGGCCACGCACATGCCGATCATCACGAGGGTGAAGGGCGCCGCCACCAGGATGGTCAGGTTCTGGAGGCCCGCCAGGGCGTCGCCCTTGCCGTTGCCGATGAGCAGCATGATGGCCGCGACGGCGCCGGTGACGACGCCCCAGAAGACGACGACCCACTTGGCGGGTTCGAGGATGCCCTTCTGGGACAGGGTGCCCATCACGATGGACGCGGCGTCGGCGCCGGAGACGAAGAAGATGCCGACGAGCACCATCACCAGGATGCTCATCAGCGTGGCGACGGGGAACTGCTGGAGCACGCCGAAGAGCTGGGCCTCCTGGGTCTCGGCGCCGCCGAGCTTCCCGGCCTCCTGGAGCTTGATGGCGGTGCCGCCGAAGATGGCGAACCAGATGAGGCTCACGGTGCTGGGCACCAGGATGACGCCGCCGATGAACTGACGGATGGTGCGGCCCCGGCTGATCCGCGCGATGAACATCCCGACGAAGGGTGTCCAGGAGATCCACCAGGCCCAGTAGAAGACGGTCCAGCTGCCGAGCCACTCGGCGACCTTGCCCTCACCGGTGGCCTCGGTGCGGCCGGCCAGTTGCGGCAGGTCACCGAAGTAGGAGGCGATCGAGGTGGGCACCAGGTCGAGCACGATGATGGTGGGGCCCGCGATGAACACGAACACGGCCAGGATCAGGGCGAGCACCATGTTGATGTTCGACAGCCACTGGATGCCCTTCTCCACGCCGGAGACCGCCGAGGCGATGAACGCGAGGGTCAGCACGGCGATGATCAGGACGAGCAGTCCGGTGCCGGTCTTCTCCTTCCAGTTCAGCTCGTGGAAGCCGCTGCCGATCTGGAGGGCTCCCAGGCCCAGCGAGGCGGCCGAGCCGAAGAGGGTCGCGAAGATGGCCAGGATGTCGATGAACCGGCCGAGGCCTCCGTGGGCGTGGCGTGCGCCGATCAGCGGCTCGAAGACGGCGCTGATGGTCTGCCGCCTGCGGCGCCGGAAGGTGCTGTACGCGATGCCGAGGCCGACCACCGCGTAGATGGCCCACGGGTGCAGCGTCCAGTGGAACAGGGTGGTGGCCATCGCCGTCTGCATCGCCTCGGCCGCGTCGGCGGGGTGGGTGCCGGGCGGCGGGTCGGTGAAGTGGGCCAGCGGCTCACTGACGCCGTAGAACATCAGGCCGATGCCCATGCCCGCGCTGAACATCATCGCGACCCAGGACACGGTACGGAACTCCGGCTCCTCGTCCTCCTGGCCGAGGGTGATGTTTCCGTACCGGCTGATGGCGAGCCACAGGGCGAAGACCACGAAGCCGGAGGCGGCCAGCATGAAGGCCCAACCACCGTTGTGGATGAGCCCGTCGAGGGCCTTGCCGGAGACGTCCTCCAGTGAGTCGGTGGCGGTCGCCCCCCAGATGACGAAGGCGAGGGTGAGGCAGGCCGTGACGCCGAACACCACCCGGTCGGTGACGGGGCGCCGGTTGTGGGCCGGGTCGCCGGGGAGGTCCGCCGTCACCGACAGGTCCCCTCTGCCGTCCGTTCTCTGATCGTCCTGCGACACGAATGGCACCTTTCACGGAAACTGACAAAACGCTCTCCGTAGGCAGTACCACACCGAACCCATATCTTTCGGTATCAACAAGCGGTATCGGGTTGACCGTTTGTGAGGTGATATGCGGCCCGCCGGTCCAGGAGCAGCGGGATCAGCTTCCGGGCCGGCTGGCGCAGGGGCACGTACACCCCGTCGCCGTCGGGCCGTGAGGTGACCTGGTGCAGGGCGAGTTCGTCCCGGACGCGGGCGAACCGCTCCTTGGTGAGGCGGTAGCCGCAGGGCGGGTCGGTGAGGGTCTCGCCCGGCACCTCGTCGTCGGTTCCCCCGAGGCGGATGGGCCCCAGGCCGGCCTCACCGGCCGCCCGGGAGCGGCCGGTGGCGGCGGCGATACTCCCGCGCCGCTCGTCCGCGTACCGGAACAGCGCTTTCAGTACGGTGAGTTGGGAGGTCACGCGGCGGCGGTGGGCGAGAGCGGGGTCGGCGCGCTCGGCCGCGGACAGCGCGTCCGTACGGGATTCGACCAGAATTCCGACCGCGTGCTTGAGGCCGGCGATGTTGCGCAGGATGCGTTCCTGGCCGTCGCCCGCGTTCCGCCGGAGGGGGCGGCCGGTGGCCGGGTCGGTCCAGACGCCGTAGACGCCGGTGCTGAACCCCGCGTCCCGGGCGGCGGCCCGCACTCGGCCCCACGCCAGGTCGCGCGCCTCGTCGTGCAGCCGCTCGTCGGTGTTGGGGTTGCTGGGCCACAGGACGAGCAGGTCCTTGTCGTAGTACGGGGCCGTCGCACCGTACTCGTGCAGGTCCTCGATCACGTCGGGCTCGTGGTCGCGCAGTACGGCGGCCACGGCGCGGGCCTCGGCGCTGCGCAGGGCGAGGTGGTCCCGGTTGATGTCCACACCGTCCGCGTTCTCCCGGGTCCCCGCGGCCAGCCCGTCCGGGTTGGCGGTGGGCAGGACGAGGACCTCCGTCCGCGCGAGGAAGGCGCGGGTGCGGGCGTCGGTGGCGTACGCGAGGTCGCGGACCGTGCTCAGGCAGGCCTCGCGCGCGGCAGGTTCGTCGCCGTGCTGGCCGCAGACCAGGAGCACGGTGAGCGCGTCCGGCTCGGCGCTGCCGACGCGGACGAGGCGCAGCGGACGCCCCTGGGCGGTGGTGCCGATCCGCCGGACGGAGACCCGGTCGCCGCGCCGGGCCAGGGCCGCGAGCAGCGACGCCTCCTCGGACTGCCGGGTCCAGCGGGCCCCGCCGGACAGTTCGAAGCCGGTACGGGGTGCGGCGGTGCGGGCCGCGTCCGAGGGCACGGTGAGCAGGGGGACGGTCAGGGCGGCAGAGGCGGCCGCCAGAGCGAGAACGCGGACACGGCCGCGCCGGGGCGGCCGCCGTCCCCCGCCTGTCGGCGCGATCGGCATGGGCGGAAGATACTTCGGCGCCGGTGCACGCGACAGACCTGTGCACGCACGGTTTCCGGAAGCGGGCACAGGGCCGCGGCCCGTTAGGCTGGCCGGGTAGTTCGCGCCGATCGGCCGGCCCGGCCGTTCCAGGCCCCCGCCGCGCCCCAGAGGAGCGTCCCTTGCCCGGTCCGACCCCCGATGCCCCGCTCCACGCGCGCCCCACGCTGGAAGCGGTGGCGGCCCGCGCCGGAGTCTCCCGGGCGACGGCCTCCCGGGTGGTCAACGGCGGCGCGGGCGTCCGGCAGCCGCTCGTGGACCAGGTGCGCAAGGCGGTCGAGGAGCTGGGCTACGTACCGAACCACGCCGCGCGGACCCTGGTGACCCGGCGCAACGGGGCGGTGGCCGTGATCATCGACGAGCCCGAGGTGCGGATCTTCTCCGACCCGTTCTTCTCCCAGCACATCCGGGGCATCAGCCGGGAACTGAACGCGCACGACGCGCAGTTGGTGCTGCTGCTGGTGGAGGGCCGCGGGGACTTCGAGCGGGTCAGCCGCTATCTGGCCGGGGGCCATGTGGACGGGGTGCTGGCGTTCTCGCTGCACACGGACGACGAACTCCCGTCCGCCATCCGGCGTTTCCGCGTGCCTGCCGTCTACGGCGGCAGGCCGGGGCGGCCTGGCGCGCCGACCGACGCGGTGCCCTTCGTGGACTGCGACAACCGGGGCGGCGCCCGGGAGGCCGTCCGCCATCTGGCCGGGCTCGGCCGCCGGAACATCGCGCACATCGCGGGTCCGCGCGACCAGACCTCGGCGCTCGACCGGATCGACGGCTACGCCGACATCCTGCCCGACGCGGACCCCGCGCTGCTCGCGGACGGCGATTTCACGGTGGAGGGCGGTGCGCGGGCGATGGCGGAGCTGCTGGAGCGGCGGCCCGACGTGGACGCGGTGTTCGCGGCCAACGACCTGATGGCCTCGGGCGCACTGCGGGTGCTGCGCGAGTGGGGGCGGCGGGTGCCGCAGGACGTGGCGCTGGTCGGGTTCGACGACATGGAGTCGGTCGCCGAGGCGACGGACCCTCCGCTGACGACGATACGTCAGGACGTTGTCGGCATGGGCAGGTTGATGGTCCGGCTGCTGATGGAGCGGCTGGAGGACGGGGGCGCGGGGCCGGAGTCGGTGATCACGCCGACGCGGCTGGTCCGCCGCGCGTCGGCCTGAGCCCGCCGCCGCGGGCCGCCCGGTGCGCCGCCCTGGCCCGGCGCGCCCGGGGCAGATAGCGCAGGCGCTCCGGCAGCACCGGAACCACCACCCGGACCACCGCGCAGAACCGCCGCAGCGCCCGTTCCTGCGCGTCCGTCCACTCCAGGCCGATGGCCTCGCGGGCGTCGGGCGGCATCAGCCCGACGGTCAGGAACGCGCGGAACCGGGCGAGCGGCGGCAGCAGCACCGGCCACAGCGCCCTGAGCAGCAGCCGCAGGAGCCGGGGCCCGCGGTCCGGCGGCGGGACGGCGGTGTCGGTGGCGACGAGTTCCGCGACGACGGGTGTCCTCTCGATCTCGTCGGCGAGCATGGCGCGGTAGTAGGGCCAGAACTCCTCGATGGTCTGCGGCATGTCCCGGTCGTGGATCCCGAGCACCCGGCCCACCTGGAGCCATTCCGCGTACAGTGCGCGTTCCTGTTCGCGGCTGAGCGGGCGCAGCAGATAGCGGGCGCCGTGCCGGTAGACGGGGAACCCGGTGGCGTGCACCCAGGCGTAGTTCGCCGGTGACAGGGCGTGGTAGGGGCGGCCCCGGGTGTCGGTTCCCTCAATGGTGCGGTGCAGCCGGCGGAGCCTGCGCCCCTCCTCGGCGGCCTCCTGCCCGCCGTACACCCAGAGCTGGAGCGAGCTGAGGGAGCGCTCGCCGCGCCCCCACGGGTCCGTACGGAACACGGAGTGCTCGTCCACGCCCGCGCCGACGGCGGGGTGGGCGACCTGGAGGGTGAGGGCGGCGGGCAGCATCAGCAGGGCCCGGATGTCGCCGGAAAGGCTCCACAGCACTCCGCCGGGCGGCGGTGGCGCCGGGTCGTCCCTGCCGGCTGCTGCGCTGCTCATGCCGTACTCCGGCCGCTCGACGGGCACCGGACCGAAGCGCCCGGCCCCACGTGATCCAGTATGCGAGCCGTGGGCGGGGCGTGCGCAGCGGGCTCCCGTTCCGCGGTGTTGACGGGGCCGATGAAACAAGTCGATAGTATTTGTAACTTTGACTCCAGGGATTGAACGCCCCGTCATATCATCTGTGTCACACGCTTGTTGGGGCGCGCTGTTCCGGACACGGACAGGAGGGCGCACCATGGGCCGGTACAGCCGCCTGCGTGAGATCCGCCGGATGGATCCGGCGCGGGACTACGCCGAGATCCTCCGGCTGATCTCGCAGTACGAGTTCCCCTGGGACTACCGTCAGGGCGTGAGCGTGGCGTTCCTGCGCGACTACGGTGTCCCCCGGATCTCCGTACTCCTCGACCGCACCCAGGAGTTCGAGCGCAACGGACAGAAGCGGTACGACGACACGGTGCTGATCGGGTACGAGATGGCCGTCGACGGGTTCGACTCGGAGCGGGGACGGGCTGCGGCGCGGCACCTGAACCGCATCCACGGCAGGTACCGCATCCCGAATGACGACTTCCGCTACGTGCTCGCGACCACGGTCGTGGGCCCGAAACGCTGGATCGACCGGTACGGCTGGCGCCCACTGTGCGCGCAGGAGGTGCAGGCGCTGGCGGAGGCGGGGCGCAGGACGGGGGCGATGATGGGCATCGAGGACGTCCCCGACACCTATGCGGGGTTCGAGCGGCTGCTCGACGCGTACGAGCAGCGGATGTTCGCGTACGACCCGGCGAACCGGCGGGTGGCGAGCGCCACGTTCCGGGTGATGGCGAGCTGGTACCCGCGCCCGCTGCGTCCTCTGGTCGCCCGGTTCTCGCTGGCGCTGCTGGATGAGCCGCTGCTGAAGGCGCTGGGCTTCCGGCCGCAGCCCCGGTGGGTGCGGACCTCGGCGTCGGCGGCGCTGCGGCTGCGGGCGCGGTGCGTACGGGGGATGCCGGCCCGGCCGCGCCGGTTCCCGTCCCGGCCGCAGCCGCGTTCGTACCCCTTCGGCTGGCGGCTGGACGACCTCGGGCCGCACTGGGCGCGCGGCCGGCCGCTGGAGCCGCTGCCGGACGAGACCGCCGTCCGGCCGGGGCCGGAGCGCGGCTGAGACGCCCGGTCAGGCGGCGAGCAGCGGGACCAGGCAGCGGCGGGCGAAGTCGCGGACCTGGGCGTCGTCGTCGAGTTCGAAGCAGCTGACCGGGTTGAGGAGGAAGGAGACGGTGATCCGGACCATGAGTTCGGCGACGGGTGTCGGGTCGGTCTCCGGTCCGCCCTCCAGGCGCCGTACCTCGCGCAGCCGCCCGGCCAGGTAGCCGCGGATCGCGAGGAAGGCGGGGCCGCTCTCCACGGTGAGGAAGGGCAGCATGGTCTCGGGCTCCAGGCGCAGCAGCCCGCCGATGAGGGGGTGTTCGCGGATGTGCCGCAGCACGGCGGCGAAGCCCTCGACGAGCCGGTCCTCCGTCGTGGGCAGCGCGGCCACGGCCTCGTCGACCTCCACGACGAACCGGCGGTACTCGCGCAGCAGGCACGCCGAGACCAGGCTGTCCTTGCCTCCGATCCGCCGGTACACCGTCACCCGGGAGACCCCGGCCCGCTTGGCGACGTCGTCGACGGTCGAGCGGCGCAGCCCGAAGGTCATGAACTGCTCGCGCGCGGCATCGAGGATCTGCTCCCCCAGCGCGTCGGAGGGCGTTGCGGCTCCCACGATCCCGAAGGCGGGGGCCGCCCCGCCGGTGTCACGTGCCGTCATGGGCCCTCCCTGTTCCGCCGGTCCGCCCCACGATAGGAGCCGGATCAGAGTGACACGCGGCGTACTCCCGTAACAGGCCGGGCATCAGCTCCGCAGAGGCTTGCGGTAGCGCACGTACTCGTTGCGGCGCCGGAAGCCGACGCTCTCGTAGAGGTCGTACGAGCGGTAGGGGTTGGCGGTCCCGGTGTACAGGCGGGCGCGGGTGGCCCCGTGGTCGCGCAGGGCGCGCAGGCCCGCGAGGAGTACGGCGCGTCCGACGCCGAGCCGCCTGGACCGGTCGCGGACGCTCAGCTCCTCGACCTCGCCCGTCGTGCGGTCCCGGGCGCGGAGCGAGCACAGGGCGACGCCTGCCATCTCCTCGCCCTGCCAGGCGGCCCGCCAGCAGGCCGGGTCCGCCTTGGCCACGAAGCGGGCGTACGGCCATTCCTCGGTGAAGCCGGCCTCCCGGTACGAGTCGACGACCGTCCGCCAGGCCGAGCGGTAGCTGTCCGGGCCGATGGGCCCGAGCCGGATGCCGGCCGGCGGCTCGGCGGAGCCCGGCAGCGCGCCCAGGTCCGGCAGCTCCAGCTCCACGAGGCTGAAGACGCGCTGGTACCCGGTGTCCGTGAGCAGCCGCGCGGCCTCCCGTTCCCCGGCCATGGCGTTGGCACCGAAGACCGCTGTCTCCGCCGTGCCCTGCTCCGCCACGAGTCGGCGGATGTGCTCCTCGGCCCACGCGACCATGGCTGCCCCGACGCCGCGTCCCCGGTGTCCGGGCAGCAGGTGTCCGCGGTGCAGATAGAGCTGGGTCCCGTCCCGCTCCCGCCACCAGCGGACGGCCGCGTAGCCGACGACCGCGCCGTCGTGTTCGACGAGGACCTGGTCGCGGGCCGGGTCCGCGAGGGCGGCGGACGCGGTGCCGATCTCCTCGGCGTCGGGCAGCCCCTCCACGACCGAATCGGCGTCGAGCCCATCGTGCTCCGCGCTGCCGGCCCGCACGGCGGCCATCGCCTCGTGGTCCGGGGCACCCCGGTAGGCCCTGAAGACATATCCGGGCACACCGGTACCGATCTCCGTCATCGCTCCCCCTCGGACGCCCCGGCCGGGGCTCAGTCGAAGTCGTACACGCTCACAGACAGGCCTTGGCCGGTCAACCGGGTTTCTATGAGCGGCTCGATCCGCGACCACGTGCCGCCCGCGAGCCCGCAACCGATCCGGGGCATGTGCACCGAGGCGCCCAGCTCCAGCGCGCGGTCGGCCACGGCGGCGAGTCCCGCGTCGATGGCCTCGTAGCGCACCGGGACACCCTTGCTGCCCCGGCGCATCCCGTGCTGGCCCACCAGGTTCGCCACCCGGACGAACGGGGAGACCTGGACGAACTGCACCGCGCCGAGCCCGAAGTCGTTGTGCGCGCGCTCACGGTGCCATCTGCGGTACGCGGCCTCGGGCTCGGGCCACCGGCGGGAGAGAGCGAGGACGAACCCCTTTCCCCAGCCGCCGAGATCGTTGCAGACGTGCACGATCACCTTGACGCCCTTGCCCTGCGGCGCGGTCGCGTCCCCTCGTACGTAAGTGATCTCGGACATGCGTTCAGGCTAGGGCTCACCACTGACAGCCGCCGGTCACCACTTTCACATCGTTGGTGAGACAGCAATACTGTTGCACCGGGCGGGGCGCGCGCATCGCTGCCCGTTCGCAGCACCGGACACGAGGAGCGGAAATGGCGACCGAGACCGAGGAGCCGAAGCTCACTGTCGACGAGCTGGCGGCTCGCGCCGGGGTGACCGTGCGCACGGTGCGGTTCTACAGCACCCGGGGGCTGCTGCCGCCCCCGGTGATCGGGCCGCGCCGGGTCGGGCACTACGGGCACGACCACCTCTCGCGGCTGGCACTGATCGAGGAGCTCCAGCACCAGGGCATGACGCTCGCCGCGATCGAACGGTACCTGGAGCAGCTGCCGCCCGACCTCAGCGCCCACGATCTGGCCATCCACCGCGCCCTGGTCGCGTCCTGGGCGCCGGACTCGGCGGAGGACGCCTCGCGGGCGGAGCTGGAGCGGCGGGCGGGCCGGTCACTGAGCGAGCAGGACCTCGACCGGCTGGCCGCGATGGGGGTGCTTGAGCGGTCCGCGCCCGACGACGGGGTCTTCCGGCTGGATCCGGGGCTGCTGCGGCTCGGCGTGGAGCTGCTCGACGTGCCGATCGCGCACGAGACGATCCTCGCCGCCCGTACGGTCCTGCTGGAGCACACGCGCTCGGCCGCGCAGGAGCTGACCCGGCTCTTCCGGGACGAGGTGTGGAATCCGTACCGGGAGCGGGAATCGGACCCCGAGCACGTCAAGGCGATGAAGTCGCTGTCGGCGCACATGCAGCCGATGGTGCTCCAGGCCCTGGTGACCGCCTTCCAGCGGTCGCTGAAGGAGGAGCTGCGGGCCGCGTTCACCGCCGAGTGAGCGCGGCCGTACCGCCCCGGTGGAGGGGCGGTACGGCACGCGGCGCGTCGGGTCAGTCGTGGAAGGTCTCGCCCTTCTCCGCCTTCTGGACCAGCAGCGCGGGCGGCAGGAAGCGGTCGCCGTAGCGCTCGGCGAGTTCCCGGGCGCGGGCAACGAAGCCGGGCAGGCCGCCCTCGTACCCGTTGATGTACTGGAGCACGCCGCCGGTCCACGGCGGGAAGCCGATGCCCATGATGGAGCCGATGTTGGCGTCGGCGACGGTGATCAGGACGTTCTCCTCCAGGCAGCGGACGCTGTCCAGCGCCTCGGAGAAGAGCATGCGCTCCTGCATGTCGGTGAACGAGATCCCGGTGTCCGGCTTGGCGAAGTGCTCGCGCAGGCCCGGCCACAGGCGGGTGCGCTTGCCGGCCTCGTCGTACTCGTAGAAGCCGGCGCCCCCGCTGCGGCCGGGGCGGCCGAACTCGTCGACCATCCGGTCGATCACCTCGTCCGCCGGGTGGCCGGGCCAAGTGCCGCCCGCCTGCTCGACGGCCTTGCGGGTCTCGTTGCGGATCTTGCGCGGCAGGGTGAGGGTCAGCTCGTCCATCAGGGAGAGCACCTTGGCCGGGTATCCGGCCTGCGCGGCGGCCTGTTCGACGGAGGCGGGCTCGACGCCCTCGCCGACCATGGCGACGCCCTCGTTGATGAACTGGCCGATGACGCGCGAGGTGAAGAAGCCGCGCGAGTCGTTGACGACGATCGGCGTCTTCCTGATCCGGCGGACCAGGTCGAACGCGCGGGCCAGCGCCTCGTCCCCGGTCTTCTCGCCCTTGATGATCTCGACCAGCGGCATCTTGTCGACCGGCGAGAAGAAGTGCAGCCCGATGAAGTCGACCGGGCGCGAGACGCCTTCGGCGAGCACGGTGATCGGCAGGGTGGAGGTGTTGGAGCAGAGCAGCGCGTCGGGCTCGATGACGTCCTGGATCTCCTGGAACACCTTGTGCTTGAGGGCGGTGTCCTCGAAGACGGCCTCGATCACCGCGTCGCAGCCCGCGAGGTCGGCCACGTCACCGGTCGGGGTGATGCGTGCCAGCAGCTCGTCGCGCTTGGCCTCGGTCGTACGGCCCCGGGAGAGCGCCTTGTCGAGCAGCTTCTCGCTGTACGCCTTGCCCTTGGCGGCGGCCTCCGCGGAGACGTCCTTGAGGACGACCTCGATCCCGGCCTTGGCGCAGGAGTACGCGATGCCCGCGCCCATCATGCCGGCGCCGAGGACGGCCACCTTGCGGACCTGGCGCTCCTCGATGCCCTTGGGGCGGCTGGCCCCGGAGTTGACGGCCTGGAGGTCGAAGAAGAACGCCTGGATCATGTTCTTGGAGACCTGGCCGGTGACCAGCTCGGTGAAGTACCGGGCCTCGATGGTCAGGGCGGTCTCGAAGTCGACCTGCGAGCCCTCGACGGCGGCGGCGAGGATGTTGCGCGGCGCGGGCATGGGCGCGCCCGCGATCTGCTTCTTCAGGTTCGACGGGAACGCCGGCAGGTTCGCGGCGAACTTCGGGTTCGACGGGGTGCCGCCGGGGATCCGGTAGCCCTTGACGTCCCAGGGCTGCTGGGACTCGGGGTGGGCGTCGATGAAGGCGCGGGCCTTCTCCAGCATCTCCTCGGGCGTGGCGGCGACCTCGTGGACGAGGCCGTTCTCCTGCGCGCGGCGGGGGGTGTACTGGGTGCCCTGGAGGAGGACCTTGAGCAGGGCGTCCGCGATGCCCATGAGGCGGACGGTGCGGGTGACGCCGCCGCCCGCGGGGAGCAGGCCGAGGGTGACCTCGGGCAGGCCGATGCGGGAGCCCGGCGCGTCGAGGGCGATGCGGTGGTGGGAGGCGAGCGCGATCTCGTAACCGCCGCCGAGGGCCGCGCCGTTGATGGCGGCGACGACGGGCTTGCCGAGGGTCTCGATACGGCGCAGCGAGTTCTTGATGGCGGTGCCGGTGTCGAACGCGAGCTGCGCGCTCGAAGGACCGATCCTGATCATTTCCTTGAGGTCGCCACCGGCGAAGAAGGTCTTCTTGGCGGAGGTGTAGATGATGCCCCGGATGGAGTCCTTCTCGGCCTCGGCGCGGTCGGCGACGGCCGCGATGGAGTCCTTGAAGGCCTGGTTCATCGTGTTGGCGGACTGGTTGGGATCGTCCAGTACGAGGGTGACGACGCCGGTCTCGTCCTGTTCCCAGCGGATGGTCGTGCTCTCGGTCATGGGTTTGTCTTCTCCGTAGGAAGGGGGACGGTCAGAGACGCTCGACGACGGTGGCGATGCCCATGCCGCCGCCCACGCACAGGGTGGCGAGGCCGTAGCGCTGGTCGCGGCGCTCCAGTTCGTCGATGAGGGTGCCGAGGATCATCGCGCCGGTGGCGCCCAGCGGGTGGCCGAGGGCGATGGCGCCGCCGTTGACGTTGATCTTGTCGAGGGAGAGCCCCATGTCCCGGGCGAAGCGCAGGACGACGCCGGCGAACGCCTCGTTGATCTCGACCAGGTCGATGTCGTCGATGGTCAGCCCGGCCTTGGCGAGGGCCTTGCGGGTGGCCGGGGCGGGGCCGGTGAGCATGATGGTGGGCTCGGAGCCGGAGACGGCGGCGGAGACGATACGGGCGCGCGGGGTGAGGCCGTAGCGCTCGCCGGTCTCCTTGTTGCCGATGGCGACGAGGGCGGCGCCGTCCACGATGCCGGAGGAGTTGCCCGCGTGGTGGACGTGGTCGATCTTCTCGACCCAGTGGTACTTCTGCAGCGCCACCGCGTCGAAGCCGCCCATCTCGCCGATGGTCGCGAAGGACGGCTTGAGCGCGGCGAGGGAGTCGGCGGTGGTGCCGGGGCGCATGTGCTCGTCGTGGTCGAGGACGACGAGGCCGTTGCGGTCCTTGACGGGGACGACGGAGCGCGCGAAGCGGTTGTCCTTCCACGCCTCGGCGGCCCGCTCCTGGGAGAGCGCGGCGAACTCGTCGACATCGCGCCGCGAGAAGCCCTCGATGGTGGCGATGAGGTCGGCGCCGACGCCCTGCGGGGCGAAGCCGGTCCCGTAGTTGGTCATCGGGTCCATGGCCCAGGCGCCGCCGTCGGAGCCCATCGGCACGCGGGACATCGACTCGACGCCGCCCGCCAGGATCAGGTCCTCCCAGCCCGAACGCACCTTGGCGGCGGCCAGGTTGACGGCTTCCAGGCCCGAGGCACAGAAGCGGTTCTCCTGGACGCCGGCGACGGTGTCCGGCAGGCCGGCCGCGATGGCGGCGATCCGGGCGATGTCGGAGCCCTGGTCACCGAGCGGGCTGACCACACCGAGGACGATGTCGTCGATCGCCGCGGGGTCGAGACCGGGGAAGCGGGCGCGCATCTCGTGGATCAGGCCGACGACAAGGTCGATGGGCTTGGTGCCGTGCAGGGCGCCGTTGGCCTTGCCGCGGCCGCGCGGGGTGCGGATCGCGTCGTAGACGAATGCTTCGGTACTCAAGACAGCTGCCTTTCGAGGGTGGTGGCGCGAGCGTGGTGCGAAGAGTGTGGGGTCAGGCGAGCAGCGAGCGGCCGATGATCTCCTTCATGATCTCGGTCGTGCCGCCGTAGATGGTCTGGATGCGGCCGTCGGTGAACGCGCGGGCCACCGGGTACTCCGCCATGTAGCCGTAGCCGCCGTGGAGTTGGAGACAGCGGTCGGCGACGCGCTTCTGCAGTTCGGTCGCCCACCACTTCGCCATCGAGGCGTGCACCGCGTCGAGGGTGCCCTCGGAGTGGTCGACGATGCAGCGGTCGAGGAAGGCCCGGGTGACGGCGCACTCGGTGGCCATCTCCGCGATCTCGAAGCGGATGTGCTGGAGCTTGGCGAGCGGCCGGCCGAACGCTTCGCGCTCCTTGACGTACGCGGTGGTGATCTCCAGGAGGTGTTCGGCGGCGGCGATCCCGGCGACGGCTATACCCATGCGCTCCTGGGCGAGGTTGGTCATCAGGTGGATGAAGGCGCCGTCGCGCTCGCCGAGCAGGTTCTCCTTCGGGACGCGCACGTCGTTGAAGAACAACTCGGCGGTGTCCTGGGACTTCTGGCCGATCTTGTCGAGGTTGCGGCCCCGCTCGAAGCCCTCCGCGCCGCGCTCGACGACGATCAGCGAGAGGCCCTTGGCGCCGCCCTCCGGGGTGGTCTTCGCGACGACGACCACCAGGTCGGCGAGGATGCCGTTGGAGATGAACGTCTTGGAGCCGTTGAGCAGCCAGTGGTCGCCCTTGTCCTCGGCGGTGGTGCGGATGCCCTGGAGGTCGGAGCCCGCGCCGGGCTCGGTCATGGCGATGGCGGTGATGATCTCGCCGCTGCAGAATCCGGGCAGCCAGCGCCGCTTCTGCTCGTCCGTGGCGAGCCCGGTGAGGTAGGGGCCGATGATGTCGTTGTGCAGCCCGAGCGCGAGGCCGGGGGTGCCGGCCCGCGTGAACTCCTCGGCCAGGACGGCGCTGTAGCGGAAGTCGGTGGTGCCGCCGCCCCCGTACTCCTCGGGCACGGCGAGGCCGAGGAGGCCCTGCCGGCCGGCTGCGCGCCAGGCCTCGCGGGAGACGATGCCGTCCTTCTCCCACTGCTCGTAGTGCGGAAGGACCTCCTTGGCGAGGAAGGTGCGCACGGTCTCGCGGAACGCGTCGTGCTCTTCGGTGAAGATCTGCCGCTGCATCAGTCGGTGGTGTCCTTCCGGGTGGTCCGCAGACCGGGCACGTCCCAGTCGGCGGCGACGGCTTCGGTGTCCGCGCCCGGCAGCGCCGGGCCGGTGCGCACCGACGCGGGGGTGGCCGAGAAGCGCGGTGCGGGCGCCGGCTGGGTGAGTCCGCCGTGCTCGACGAAGGTGGCGCGGGCGGCGAGGTGCGGGTGGCGGGGTGCCTCGCGGAGCGAGAGGACGGGCGCCACGCAGGCGTCCGACTCGTCGAAGACCTCGGTCCACTCGGCGCGGGTGCGGGTGCGGAACCGGTCGGCGACGGCGGTGCGCAGCTCGTCCCAGCGGGCGAGGTCGTTCCGGTCCGGGGCCGTGTCCGCGATGCCGAGGAGCCGGACGAACTCGTCGTAGAACCGCTGCTCCAGCGGGCCGACGGCCATGTACTCCCCGTCGGCGGTCTCGTACGAACCGTAGAACGGGCAGCCGCCGTCGAGGAGGTTGGAGCCGCGCCGGTCCTGCCAGCCGCCGGCCGCGAGCATGCCGTGGATCATCGTGGCGAGGTGGGCGGCGCCGTCGACGATGGCCGCGTCCACGACCTGTCCGGTACCACCGGGCGTACGGGCGTGCTGGAGGGCGGCGAGGATGCCGACGACGAGGTAGAGCGAGCCGCCCGCGTAGTCGCCGACGAGGTTGGCGGGGACGGTGGGCGGTTCGCCGGGCCGGCCGATCATGGAGAGGGTGCCGGTGAGCGCGATGTAGGAGATGTCGTGCCCGGCGCGCTCGGCCAGCGGTCCGTCCTGGCCCCAGCCGGTCATCCGGCCGTAGACCAGCCGCGGGTTACGGGCCAGGCAGGCGTCGGGGCCCACGCCGAGGCGTTCCGCGACGCCGGGGCGGTAGCCCTCGATGAGGACGTCGGCACGTTCGACGAGGTCCAGGACGGCGGCCGGGCCGTCGGGGGCCTTGAGGTCGACGAGCACCGAGCGCTTGTTGCGGTTGGTGAGGTCGCGGGCCGGATCGATGCCCAGGCCTGCGCCGCCGGGGCGGTCGACCCGCACCACGTCGGCGCCCAGATCGGCCAGGAGCATCGCGGCGAACGGGCCGGGCCCGATGCCTGCGAGCTCCACCACCCGGGTCCCGTCGAGGGGACCGCGCGGATCGTTCCCTGTACTCGCCATCGAGCCCCCAGCGGTATGACACAACTGATGTAACATCGATGATGCTAAGAACGCACCGCGCTCCGCACAACCCCTCGGGGAGAGCAAGCGCTTAGTTCTTTTCGCGGGTACTCATGGATACTCCCCCATGACCCCCTCCCGCCCGCACACCGCCACGGGGACCGCGCTAACCTCTGCTCGCTCCATCCGGTGCCGTCCTCCGCGGAGGCTTTCGTGAACAGGCAGAACGGGGCCGCGCGCCCCTATGACGTAGTCCTTTTCGGCGCCACCGGGTTCGTGGGTGTGCTCACCGCCGAATATCTCGCCCGGCACGCCCCGGACGGCTTCCGCTGGGCCGTCGCCGGGCGCGACCGCGCCAAGCTGGAGAAGCTGCGCGCCCGGCTGACCGACCTGGATCCGCGCTGCGCGGACCTCCCGATCGTCGAGGCGGACGCCTCCGACGAGGACTCGCTGCGCGCGCTGGCCGAGTCCGCCCGGGTGGTGGCCACGACCGTCGGCCCCTACGTCTGGTACGGCGAGAAGCTCGTCGCCGCCTGCGCCGAGGCGGGCACGGACTACGCGGACCTCACCGGCGAGCCGGAGTTCGTGGACCGGATGTACGTGGACCACGACGCCCGCGCCCGCGAGACCGGCGCCCGACTCGTGCACGCCTGCGGTTTCGACTCGGTGCCGCACGACCTCGGTGCCTACTTCACGGTGCGGCAGCTGCCGCAGGACGTGCCGCTGCGCGTCGACGGCTTCGTCCGCAGCAACGCCGTCTTCTCCGGCGGTACGTTCGCCTCGGCGCTCACCGCGATGGGCCGGGGCCCGCAGACCGCGCGCGCCGCGCGGGAACGCCGGCTGTACGAACCCCGGCTGGCCGGACGGCGCGTCCACACCCCGCTCGGGCGCCCGCACTTCAGTCCCGAGACCGGCACCTGGGCGCTTCCGCTGCCGACGCTCGACGCGGGGATCATCGCCCGCTCGGCGCGTGCGCTGCCCCGCTACGGCCCCGACTTCCGCTACCGCCACTACGCCTCGGTCAAGCACCTGCCCGTGGCGCTCGGCGGCACGGCCGCCCTCGGCGCGCTGCTCGGCGCCGCCCAGGTGCCGGCCGCACGGGAGTGGCTGATGGGCCGTTACGAGCCCGGCGCGGGCCCGGACGCGGAGCGCAGGCGGCGCAGCTGGTTCACGGTGCGGTTCGTCGGCGAGGGCGGCGGGCGCCGGGTGTTCACGGAGGTGTCGGGCGGCGATCCCGGCTACGACGAGACGGCGAAGATGCTCGCGGAGTCGGCGCTGTGCCTGGCGCTGGACGAACTGCCGGCCACGTCGGGGCAGGTCACGACGGCCGCCGCGATGGGCGACGCGCTGCTGGAGCGGCTGATCGCCGCCGGGCTGCGCTTCCGGGTGGCGGCGGTCCGCTGAGGAGCCGCGGCCGCCCCACCGCCCTCAGCCGGTCGCCTCGCGCAGGGCCCTGCGGCACAGGGAGTCGGCCCGGCGCGTCGTCTCCGGCTGCCGGAAGCCCCGGGTCAGCGCGAGGGTGTGCGCGACGGCGTTGTCCAGGCCGGTGCGGTGCCCGACGGAGACGTACACCGGTTTGACGCCGTCCCGGGTGCGCAGCGCGCGCCCGACCTCCTCCGCGCCGTCCAGCAGCGGCGACTGGTCGCCGCGCCGGGGACCGGGCGGCTCGAAGGTGAAGGTGAACGGGCTCTTGGCGACGCCGATGACCGGGAGCCCGGTCAGGACGCCGAGGTGACTGGCGAGGCCGAAGCGGCGAGGGTGGGCCCTGCCGTATCCGTCGCAGACCACCAGACCGGGGCCGGCCTTCAGGTTCTCCAGGGCGGCCAGCACGGTCGGGATCTCCCGGAAGGCCAGCAGCCCCGGGACGTACGGGAAGCTGACCCGGCCGACGGCGGTCGCCTCCTCCACCACCTCCAGCGTGGCGGCGTCGAGCACGACGGCCGCCGCGGCGACGATGTCGCGTTCGTCGTCGTAGGCGACGTCGACCCCGGTGACCCGGCCGCGCCCCGGCGGCGGCCCCGGCTCGTCGAGGACCACCCGGGCCCGCAGGGCGTCCTGCACGGCACGGGCCCCGGCCGCGTCGGAGGGCATCTGAAGTGCTGTCATGGTCCTCCCCACCCTAGGCCGTGTCTCCCGGAGCCCTGCCGGTAGCCTGAGGATCATGTTCGTACTTGAGCTGTCCTACACCGCCCCGCTGGACCGTGTCGACGCGGTGATGAAGGAGCACGTCGCCTGGCTCGACGAGCAGTACGCGGCGGGGGTGTTCATCGCCTCCGGCCGCAAGAACCCCAGGGACGGCGGGGTGATCCTCGCGGTCGGGGACGACCGGGCGGCGATCGAGCGGCTCGCGGCGACCGACCCCTTCGTGGTCGAGGACGTCTGCGCGTACCGGATCACGGAGTTCATCGCGACCAAGACCTCCGACGCGCTCGCCCCGTACCGCCAGACCCTCTGAGGTCTCCTCGCGGCAGAACGCTCCCGGCCGGGGTGTACCGGCCGGAACGGGGCACGTGAACAGGCAGCGGTGTGCGGTGATGCAGCTCACGCCGTCCCCCGGTGCACGGATCGGCGGCTTCCGTCGTCTCTACGGGTGCCGGGAACCGTTCGTCCGGTCGCGAGAGGGAGCAGGTTCGTGTCCACGGTCATCGAACAGTCCGTACAGGCCCGCATGGTGGCGTCCGCGCCGCAGATGGAGACCCTGCCCGCCGTCCTGAGCTACGACCGGGCGGACCCCTTCGCCGTACGCATGGCGTTCCCCGCTCCGGCGACGCTGGAGGGGACGGACGTGTCCTGGCAGTTCTCCCGGGACCTGCTCGCGGCCGGGATGGAGGTCCCGTCCGGTCTCGGTGACGTACGGGTCAGACCGTTCGGCTACGACCGCACGGTGCTGGAGTTCCACGCCGCCGAGGGGATCGCCATGGTGCACGTCCGCACGGCGGATCTGCGCCGGTTCCTGCGGCGGGCGGAGGACCTGGTGCCCTGCGGCCACGAGCGCCGGTACCTCGATCTGGACCGGAATCTGACCGACCTGTTCGGGTCCCGCTGAATACGCTGCCGCGCGGGGCCCGTTAATTCGCTTGCTCCCTCTCCGGGGCCCCCGTACCGTCGTCGGCGTCCTTGTCGTCGCTGAATGGAGCAGGACGTTGCAGATCTGAGGTCGTGAGACACCGTGTCGCGCCCCGTGCCCGGTCTTTGCCGTGCCCGCGCGCCCGAGTGTGACCTCAGCTCCTTGAGCCGTCCTCCGTGACCAGGGCCTTCCTTCCGTCATCCCGGAATTCCGCGGAACGCCAGTGGCCGGTGTCTCACCCCGTTGCCCTGTCCTTCCTCGCAACCGGGAGATTCCTCATGTCTGCCCCCACGGCCCATCTCACCTGCTCGTCCCTCTCCTTCGCCTGGCCCGACGGCAGCTGGGCGCTGGAGTCACTCGATCTCACCGTGGGCCCCGGCCGCACGGGGCTCATCGGCCTCAACGGGGCCGGCAAATCGACCCTCCTGCAGCTGCTCGCCGGAGAACTCCGGCCCACCGGGGGCCGGATCAGCGTGTCCGGCGACGTGGGATATCTGCCGCAGAACCTGGTCCTGGACACGGAGTTGCGGGTCGACACCGCGCTCGGCATCGACGCGGTCCGCGAGGCACTGCACGCCATCGAGGCCGGTGACGTCGGCGAGGAGCGGTTCGCCGCGGTCGGCGACGACTGGGACGTCGAGGAGCGGGCCCGTGCCACGCTCGACGGACTGGGCCTCGGCCACATCGGGCTCGACCGCACGATCGGCGAGATGTCGGGCGGCGAGTGCGTGCTGCTGCGGCTGGCCGCGCTGCTGCTGGCCCGGCCCGGCGTGCTGCTGCTCGACGAGCCGACCAACAACCTGGACCTGTACGCCAGGCAGCGGCTGTACGCGGCGGTCGACGCCTGGCACGGGGTGCTGATCGTCGTCAGCCACGACCGCGAACTCCTGGAGCGCGTCGACCAGATCGCCGACCTGCGCGACTCCACGGTCACCTGGTACGGCGGCAACCTCTCCGCGTACGAGGAGGCGCTCGCCGTCGAGCAGGAGGCGGCCGAACGCATGGTGCGGGTCGCGGAGGCCGACGTGCAGCGGCAGAAGCGTGAACTGGCCGAATCCCAGGTCAAGGCGGCCCGGCGCAGACGGTACGGGCAGAAGCTGTTCGAGCAGGGCAGTGTGCCGAAGATCGCCGCGAGCGCCCGCAAACGCTCCGCCCAGGAGTCGGCTGGCAAGCAGCGCCTGATGCACACGAGCCGGCTGGCCGACGCGAAGGAGCGCCTGGACGACGCCGTCGACGCGGTGCGCGACGACGACGAGATCCGGGTCGAGCTGCCGCGCACCAAGGTCCATCCGGGCCGGGGCGTACTGGTGCTGCGCGATCTGGAACTCGCGTACGGGGCACGGGTCCGCGGGCAGTACGAGGTGCGCGGTCCGGAGCGCATCGCGCTGGTGGGGCGCAACGGAGCGGGCAAGACCACGCTGCTGCGTACGCTCGCCGGTGAGCTGGCGCCCGTGTCCGGGGAGGCGGTGACCGAGGTCCCGCTGCGTTTCCTGCCACAGCGGCTCGATGTGCTGGATGACGGGCTGAGCGTGGTGGAGAACGTGGCGCGGTTCGCGCCGGACGCCACGAACAACCACATCCGGGCGAGGCTGGCACACTTTCTGTTCAAGGGCGCGCGGGCGGACCGGGCCGCGGGCACCCTGTCGGGCGGGGAGCGGTTCCGGGCGGCGCTGGCGGCGCTGCTGCTGGCCGAGCCGGCTCCGCGGCTGCTGATGCTGGACGAGCCGACGAACAACCTGGACATGGCCAGTGTGCGCAAGCTGACCGCGGCCCTCGACGCGTACGAGGGAGCGCTCGTCGTGGCCAGTCACGACGTGCCGTTCCTGGAGTCGCTGGGAATCACGCGCTGGCTGCTGCTCGACGGCGAACTGCGCGCCACGACGGCCGAGGAGGTGCGCGCCGGGCTCTGACACGGCCGTGGGTACGCGGGGGGCTCTCCGCGTACCCCTCCGCCGATGGTGACACAGAGTGAGCGATGGTCGCCCGTTCGGGCTTGGCTTGGGCCTTACCGTCGCTTTAACCTACGGTCTCGTAACCTACGAGTCCGTAGGTAATTCTCCCGTCCCCAGGAGCCTCCATGACGATCACTTCTCCCCATCTCGGCAGTTCACAGGAGTGGACCGATGCCCACCTCCTGTTCGCGCTGGAAGAGGTGGTCGAGAAGGAGCTCAACCGGCATCTCAAGGTCGCCAAGGACTGGATGCCGCACGAGTACGTGCCGTTCTCCGACGGGCGCAACTTCCCCGGCGTCTTCGAGGACGGCGAGGCCTGGCGGTCCGAACAGTCCAAGGTCACCGACATCGGCAAGATCGCCCTCGTGGTCAACCTCCTCACCGAGGACAACCTCCCCAGCTACCACCACGAGATCGCCACGCTCTTCGGCCGCGACGGCGCCTGGGGCACCTGGGTGCACCGCTGGACGGCCGAGGAGGGCCGGCACGGCATCGTGATGCGGGACTACCTGCTCACCTCGCGCGCGGTCGACCCGGACAAGCTGGAGCAGTTCCGGATGGCGCACATGGCGGAGGGCTTCGAGTCGGACAACCGGCACTCGATGCTGCACTCCGTGGCCTATGTGGCCTTCCAGGAGCTGGCGACCCGCGTCTCGCACCGCAACACCGGCCACCAGTCGGGCGACCCGGTCTGCGACCGCATGCTGGCGCGCATCGCGACCGACGAGAACCTGCACATGGTGTTCTACCGCAACCTCCTGGGCGCGGCCTTCCAGCTGGCTCCGGACCTGACGATGCAGTCCGTGCGCGACGTCGTCGTCAACTTCCGGATGCCCGGCCACGGCATGCCCGGCTTCGAGCGGGCCGCCGCGCAGATGGCGATCGGCGAGATCTACAACATGCGCATCCACCACGACGACGTCATCCAGCCGGTGCTGCGCTATCTGAAGGTGCTGGAGATCGACGGCCTCGGCCCGGAGGGCCTGAAGGCGCAGGAGGAGCTCGGCCTGTACATGCACGGGCTGGACTCCGAGGCGGCGAAGTTCGACGAGAAGCTCGCCGCGCGCAAGGCGCGGATGGCGGCCCGCGCCCAGGGCTGACCGCACGAAGGGCCGCCGCCCCGGACACCGGGGAGGCGGCCGGACGGTTCCGGGGGTCCGCTCACTCCCGGACCGTCACCTCCGCGTACGCCGCGTCGCGCACCTCCCCCTCCGGATGCCGCCGCAGCTGCCGCAGCTGGGTGCGCCACGGCCCGCTCCAGCCCGTGTGCCGGCCGCCCGCCGCGACCAGCCGCACCGCGAACAGGCCGTGCGCGAGGCCGCCGTCCTCCGCGAGGCTCCCGGCCACCGCGAGCAGCGTCGCCGCCTCCTCCTCGCCCCGCGGGATCCCCTGGTTCCTGCCGAACGCGAGGGCGGTGCGGGCGGCGAGCACGGGCCGCCCCCTGTGCAGCAGCGCGAGCCGGTCGAGGGCGGCGTACAGGGCGTCGGGCCCGCTGTCCGGGTCCACCGCCCCGACCAGCAGTTCGGCGGCCTGCGGTACGTGGTCGCGGTGGCGGGCGAGGAGTTCACCGGCGGCGGTGAGGACCGAGCGCACTGCGGCGTCGGGGTGCGCCCCGGCCGCCGCCGCCAGCCGGTTCACCAGGTGGACGGTGCGCTGTCGCGCCGGCCGGTCGCGGTCGCTGCCCGCGTCGTCCATCTCCACGGTGTCCGCCAGAACGCCCAGCGCCCCCATGAACGCCCGCGCGGCCTCTCCCGAGACCGCGGCCGCCGCCCCGGCCAGCGCGTCGGCGGCCGAGCGCCAGGAGCGGCGGCGCGCCAGGTCCGTCGTGGCGGCGGCCAGCACCTCGCAGATGCCCGGCTCCCACGGTATCCAGCGCGCCACCACCGCGTGGGCGGATGCGGCCAGTTCCTCGTCGTCCGTGCCGCACACCTCCCGCACCAGGCGTGCGTAGCCGGTGCGGTGCGCGGCGGGCAGGTCCATGGGCCGCACGCGCAGGACGGCGGTGCGCAGCACGGCGGGCCCGGCGGCGGCTTCGGCGAGCAGCCGCCACATGCGCTCGTCGCCGAGGAGTTCGATGGCGGCGGCCACGCAGGCTGCCCGCACGTCGGGGTGCTGCTCGGGAACCTCGTAGCCCTCGGCGACCAGGCCGGCCGCGGTCTCCCGGGGCAGCCGGGACACGGCGAGGCGGACGGCCTCCTTGCGGCTGGTGACCTTGCCGGTGCCGGGGGCCAGGCGGGCGCGCAGCAGCGGGGCGAGGACGGAGGGCCGGACGTCCTGGGAGGCGCGGCCGGCCGCGAAGACGGCGACCCGGGCCCGGTCGTCCCCGGTGTGGGCGAGCAGGTCGGGCAGCACCCCGGGGGCCCGGTCGGTGTGGCCGAGGGCGGTGAGGGCGGCCTCGGCGAGCACCACGTCGTCCGAGCCGGTCCACTCCCGTACGGAGTCCGCGCCGGTCCCCGGGATGCGGGCAAGGGCCGCGACCGCGCGGGCACGTCCGTGCAGCGGCAGCTTCTCGTCGCGGGCGGCACGCCTCAGGGCGCGTTCGGCGGCGCGGTGCTGGCGGGGCACCCAGCGGCGGATCTCGGGCCCGGGGTGGACGGTCCAGGGCCTGCCGGGTGTCAGGAAGCGGCCGTGCGGCGGCGGGGTTGCCAGGTACGGGTCGAGGAGGTCGGTGCGGCTGTGGGTGAGGACCCGCAGCACTTCGGGCAAGGTGCCGGCGGACGGGTCGAGCGCGAGCAGCCGCTCGACGCGCCCGCCCCGGTCCGCGTCCGGTTCGAGCCACAGCCGGACGGCGGTCCGGGCGGTGGTGACCGAGCCGTAGCGGATCGCCTGCCACAGCAGGTCCTGGAGCTCGGGGAGCCCGGCAGCGCGGCGGCCCAGGGCCCGGGTGAGCGCGAACACCAGCCCGTAGTCGCTCTTCTCGGCGCCCGCCTCCAGCCACGGCCGCAGGGCCTCGAAGACGTCGTGCTCCTGGCCCCGGCGCAGGGTGCGGTCGAGGTGGCCGAGGTCGGCGCCGCCGGTGCTGCCGGAGATGCGGACCAGGGTGCGCAACGACCAGCTGACCAGAGAGCGGCGGCCCGTGACGGCGTGTTCGCGCAGCAGCCGCACGGCGAGGGTGCTCAGGGCGTGCCGGGTGGCGTGCGAGGAGTCCCGGGCCTCGACGGCGTCGGCGGCGAGCCGGTCCAGGGCGGGTTCCATGGCCTCGGTGAACAGGTCCGCGGGGATGCGCGCGAGGGCGAGCAGGGCGGCCGAGCGGACGGGGTCCTGTTCGTTGCGGAGCCTCGCCATGTCGTCGAGCAGTACGGCGACGGGTCCGGGCGCGCCGGTGCGCCCGGCGTTGCGGACGAGCAGCGGCCAGACGAGGGCCCGGTCGGCCGCCGTCGGCCGGCGGGTGGCGGCGAGCAGCTTCTCCCACACCTCGGCGGCCGGGAGGTAGGACTCGGCGAGCAGCACGGTGTGCCAGTCCTCGCCGCGTTCGGCCGCGCGGGCGGCCATGCGGCGGGCCTCGTCGGTGACACCGCTGCGGGGCAGCGCGTCGAGCAGGGCCGTGTCGACGGCGGGACCGCCCGGACCGCGCCCGGCCGTGACCGAGGCGTGCAGCGCGGTGCGCCGGCCCGGCGGGAGTGCGGCGAGGAGGCGGGCGAACCCGTCGGAGTCCTGGGCCATGGCCCGGCCCAGCTCCACGACGAGCCCGTCGGGCGCGGTACGGGCCAGGCGGACCAGGAGCCCGGCCCGGAGCGTGCGCGCGCCGCGCTCCAGCAGCGGACGGTTGGCGGTACGCAGCAGGAGCCGCGCGGTCCGGGCCGGGTCGGCCGCCGCCAGGGCGCCGAGGCTGCGCGACAGCTGCCACGGCAGGCTCACGGGGCCGAGGCGTTCGAGGAGATCGAGGACGCGTCCGGGCCGGGAGGCGACGGTGGCGGCGACCCCGGGTGCGTAGCGCCGCCACCACTCGGCGCGCTGCGGTTCGGGCAGTTCGGCGAGCTGTCGTTCGACGGCGTCCAGGAGGGGGCCGGGGTGGCGGCGGCCCAGGCCGCTCCAGCCGCGTACGGCGTACAGCAGTTCGGGCAGCAGCCGGGCGACGGCCTCGGCGGGGCAGCCCGGCAGCAGCACGGCCGCCTCGGCGTCGCCCCAGTCGGCGCGCACCCGGTCGACGAGCCGGACGGCGAGACCGGCGCGCCCGTCGGCGACGACGGCCCTCAGGAGGCGACGGCGCGCGGTGCGGGGCAGGTCGTCCAGGGCCTGTTCGTACGCCTCGTCCGGTACACCGAGGCTCCGGGCGACTCGCAGGGCATGCCCCTGAACGAAGGGGTCCGGGTCGGCGAGGTGCGCGGCGATCCACTCCCCGTCGCGGCCGACGGCCGCCGCGACCACGGCCGTCGCCCGCTCGTGCGGCCCGCCGCCGTCCAGCTCGTCCAGCACGGCACGCAATTCCCCCGAAGCGGACAGAACGCGTGCGCGGGCGGCGAGTTCACGCACGCGCGCGGGGTACGGAAGCGGATCGAGGGCCTTCAGCAGGGCGTCGGTCATGGGCCGATTCTGCCGTGCGGGGGTATGCCCTCCCCGGGCGGGCGGGAACCGTACGCTGTGCCGGTGAAACCTGTGACCCGCTTCGTTCTCATCGGTGCGCCGCTGGCGATAGCCGTCTCCCTCGTGTTCAACAGCGGCGGCGGAGACGACTCCGGACTGCCCACGGACTCCCCCAGGGCCGAGGCGACCGCGACCGGGCCGGTGAACCCGGACCCGTTCGCCGCGGCGGACGACGAGGAGCGCGAGGAGATGAACGAGCAGGTCGAGAAGGCACCTGCCGGGCTCGCCGCTCCGAAGATGCGCGAGGTCGCGTGGCAGCTGCTGGCCAGCGCCGAGGGTTCCACCCTGGACTGGCGCAGCCAGTACGGGACGATCGAGGACAGCGGCGACGGCACCGGCTACGCGGCGGGCCTCGTCGGGTTCTGCTCCGGTACGCACGACATGCTGGTGTTCGTCGAGGCGTTCACGAAGGACCATCCGGACAACCCGCTGGCCCCGTTCCTCCCGGCGCTGCGCAAGGTCGACGGGACCGGCTCGCACAAGGGCCTGGACCCCGGGTTCACGGCCGCGTGGAAGAAGGCTGCCGAGGACCCGGCGTTCCGCGCGGCGCAGGAGGAGGTCCGCGACAAGCAGTTCTTCGAGCCGGCGGTGCGCCTCGCGAAGCTCGACGGGCTCGGCGCGCTGGGCCAGTACATCTACTTCGACACCATGGTGCTCCAGGGGCCGGGGCACGAGGCGGACTCGTTCTACGGCATCCGGCAGGCGGCGCTGGCCGAGGCGGACACGGTCACGGAGGGCGGTGACGAGTCGGCGTACCTGGACATCTTCCTGGACACCGCTCGGGCCGTGATGAAGTCGAAGAAGAACCAGCAGCACGACACCTCGCGCATCGACACCGCGCAGCGCGTGTTCCTGGAGGACGGCGAACTGGACCTGGAGCCGCCGCTGACCTGGAAGATGTACGGCGAGACGTTCCGCATCCCGTCGTGATCCCCGTCCGGCGGCGGCCCCTCGCGGGGGCTACCGCCGGGCGTCCTGCCTGATCAGTTCGGCGGCCTTCTCGGCGATGGCGACCGTGGGCGCGTGGGTGTGGCCCCGGGTGATGCGCGGCATGACGGAGGCGTCGACGACGCGCAGGCCCCGGACGCCGCGCACCCTGAGCCGGGGGTCGGTGACCGAGCCGGTGTCCTCGCCCATCCGGCAGGTGCCGACGGGGTGGTAGAGGGTCTCCGCCCCGGTCCGGATCGCCTCGGCGAGGCGGTCGTCGTCGACCTGCCCCGGGTAGTGGCCCATGGGGGTCGACGTGTGCGCGGTGAGGGCCGGGTGGGCGAAGAGCCGTTCGGCGTGGCGCACACCGTCGGTCAGGCACCGCAGATCGGCCTCGGCGGCCAGGTAGCCCGGATCGATCCGCAGGGCCGAGCCGGGGTCCGGGTGGTCCGGGTCCAGGGTGATGCGGCCGGTGCTCTCCGGCTGGAGCAGGACGACGCCGATGGTGATGCCGTGCTCGGTGGGCGGGGTGAGCCCGTGGTCGATGAACGGCGCCGGGGCGAAGATGAGTTCGAGGTCCGGGGCGGCCGGCTCCGACGCGCTGCGTACGAAGGCGACGGCCTCGGCCAGGTTGGAACTGAGCGGTCCGCGCCCGGCCAGCAGGTAGCGGGCGATGTTCGCCGGGGTGTCGGCGCCGGTCATGGTCACCGGGCGCGGGCAGTGCAGGGTGACGGCGAAGGACAGGTGGTCCTGAAGGTTGCGCCCGACGTCCGGGGAGGCGGCCCGCACCTCGATGCCCGCGTCGCGCAGTTCGCCGGGGTCGCCGATGCCCGAGCGCAGCAGCAGATGCGGGGAGCCGATGGCACCGGCGCTGAGGATCACCTCGCGGCGGGCGGTGAGCGTGCCGGATCCCTCGGTCAGCACCCCGGTGGCACGGTCGCCGTCGAAGGCGAGGGCGCGGACGCGGGTGTGCGGGAGGACGTCCAGATTGGCGCGCCGGGCGGCCGGCTTCAGGTAGCCGTCGGCCGCGCTCCAGCGCCGCCCGCGCCGCTGGTTGACGGGTGTCATGGCGACCCCGCTGTGGTCGGGGACGTTCAGTTCGCCGAGGAACGGCAGCCCGTCCTCGCGGCAGGCGGCGACGAAGTCGGCGGTCAGCGGGGACGGACTGCGGGGCGGCGCGATGTGCAGCGGGCCCTCGGTGCCGTACACCGTGCCGGGCGCGGTGGGACCGGCCCACCGCTCGGCGCGCCGGAAGTAGGGCACGATCGCGTCGTGGCCCCACTCCGGCCCGGCGGCGCCGGCCCACGCGTCGTAGTCGTCGCGGTGGCCGCGCACCCACATCATGGCGTTGATCGAGGACGAGCCGCCGAGGGTGTGACCGCGCGGCCAGAAGAGCTCACGGCCGCCCAGCGCCTGCTGCTTCACCGTGCTGAAGTCCCAGTCGAACGGGGTCTTGAACAGCTTCGGGAACGCGGCCGGGATACGGATCTCCTGCTTGCGATCGGGCCCGCCCGACTCGACGAGGGCGACCCGGACGGTGGGATCCTCGGACAGCCGCGCGGCCAGCACGCAGCCGGCCGAACCCGCCCCGACGACGATGTAGTCGTACTCGCTCAACTCGGCTTCTCCTCCAGGTCGACGCGGGTTCCGCAGCGGTCACGGAACGCGCGGGCCGAATAACGGAAGGCCGAAGTCTCGCACGGGCGGGGCGGTTTCAGGCCCGGTCGCGCCCGACTCTGCGCAGCCGCTCGCGTTCCTTCTCGGACAGGCCGCCCCATACGCCGAAGCGCTCGTCGTTGTCGAGGGCGTACTCCAGGCACGCCTGCCGTCCCTCGCAGGCGTTGCAGAGCTGCTTGGCCTCACGGGTGGAACTGCCCGGGGCCGGAAAGAAGAACTCGGGCCCCGCCTGCGCGCACAGTGCTGTCTCCTGCCAGGAGAAGGCGGGGTCGGTCGCGGTGTTGATCAGCATGGTTGTCACACTGCCCTGCCCCGATAAACGACTGATCAACGCCGCGTCAATGGGGCGTCGTCCCACCCGGTGTCCGGCCCGGCTGTCGGTGGTGCGTGGGACGATGTGCGGTGCCGGACACGGAGACCGGCAGGACGTGCGGGGACAGAGGGACGTACATGACCGAGAGCGGGACCGCGGAGGGTGCGGCACCGGCCGGGCGGGCCGCCCGGGAACTGCTCGTGCGCGCCGACGGTCTGCTGGACGCCGCGCGGGGCGTGCTCGCGGACCGCACCCGGGCCGTCACCGCCGTGCGGACCTGCCTGGACCCTCTGCTCGACGCGCTGGTACGCGCCGATCTCGCCGCCATCCCCGTCGCCCGGCTGAAGGACGTCACCGAGGGCCGGCTGCGCCTCGGCGCGATCGAGCAGGCGGGCCTCACGACGGTCGGCCAGGTGTACGGGGCGAGCCGCTACGAGCTCCGCCAGATCCCGGGCGTGGGGGCGCAGACCGCCGACCAGACCCTGGCCGCGGCGGCGCAGATCGCGCACGCGGTGCGGGACACGGTGGCGCTGCGGATCGACGTGGACACCCGGGACGAGGCCGTGACCGCGCTCCTCGGCGCCCTGTACCGGCTGGTGGAGGCGGGTCCGGACGTGCGGCGGGCGGTGGACGGCGCCCGTGCGCTGGCCGAGCGCCTGGAGCCACCGCTGACGGCGGCCGGACCGGCGCGGGGCCGGCTGCGGATGCTCCTGGCGGGACGGCGGGCGCGGGCCGGGGTGCGGGAGGCCGTGACCGGCGTCCGGGCGGCGGTCAGCGACGCGGTGGAGCGCGGGCTGCCGCCGCTGTTCGCCCAGGTGTCGGCCGATCTGCTGCGGGAGCCGGAATCGCCGGTGGCCGCCTGGGTCGACTTCGAGCTGCGGTCCGCCGAGTACTACAGCCTGCTGGCGGAGCTGTCGGGTTCGGGGCCGGACCGGGACGCGGCCGCGGGGTTCCTGCCGTCGGGGATCGCCGACCGGGTGCGCGGGCTGCGGCTGGACGACGCCCGGCTGCGGGTGTCGCTGCGCGGCTACCAGTCGTTCGGCGCGCGCTTCGCGCTCGTCCAGAAGCGGGTGATCCTCGGCGACGAGATGGGGCTCGGCAAGACCGTCCAGGCCATCGCGGCTCTGGCCCATCTCGCGGCGCGCGGGGAGACGCACTTCCTGGTGGTGTGCCCGGCGAGCGTCCTGATCAACTGGACGCGGGAGGTCCGGGCCAGGTCCACGCTGCGCGCCGTGCCGGTGCACGGCCCCGAGCGGCGGGAGGCGTTCGCCGAGTGGCGCGAGACCGGCGGGGTGGCCCTGACCACCTTCGACGCGCTGCACACCCTGCCGGACGCGGAGCACGGCGGCGTGCGCCCCGGAATGCTCGTGGTCGACGAGGCCCATTACGTGAAGAACCCGGCGACCCGCCGTTCGCGCGCGGTCTCCGGCTGGTCGGCACGGACGGACCGGGTGCTGTTCCTGACCGGGACGCCGATGGAGAACCGGGTGGAGGAGTTCCGCAGCCTGGTCCGCGGTCTGAGGCCCGAGCTGGCCCCCGCGGTCAGCGCCGGCCAGGGCGCCGCGGGCTCGGAGGCGTTCCGCCGCGCCGTGGCTCCGGCCTATCTGCGGCGCAACCAGCGGGACGTGCTGACCGAACTGCCCGCCGTGGTCCAGGTGGACGAGTGGGAGGAGTTCAGCGAGGGCGATCTGCTGGCCTATCGGGAGGCGGTGGCCGCCGGGCACTTCATGCGGATGCGCCGGGCCGCGTACGCCCGTCCGGAGACCTCCGCCAAGCTGAACCGGCTGCGCGAGCTGGTCGCGGAGGCGGCGGACAACGGCCTGAAGGTGGTCGTGTTCTCGTACTTCCGCGAGGTGCTGGAGACGGTGCGCGAGGCGCTGGGCGACGGGGTGTTCGGGCCGCTGTCGGGCAGTGTGGCGGCGGCCCGGCGCCAGGAGCTGGTCGACGGCTTCGCCGCCGCGGAGGGCCACGCGGTGCTGCTGAGCCAGATCCAGGCGGGCGGGGTCGGGCTCAACATGCAGGCCGCGTCCGTCGTCATCCTGTGCGAACCGCAGATCAAGCCGACGACGGAGCACCAGGCGGTGGCCCGCGCGCACCGGATGGGCCAGATACGGACGGTCCAGGTGCACCGGCTGCTGGCCGCGGACAGCGTCGACCAGCGCATGCTGGCCATCGTGGCCCGAAAGGAGCGCCTGTTCGACGCGTACGCCCGGCGCAGCGATCTCGCCGAGACGACGCCGGACGCGGTGGACGTGTCGGAGGGTGAGCTGGCCCGCCGCATCGTCGAGGAGGAGCAGCAACGCCTCCGGGCGTTCGCGAGCCCGTAGCGCCTAGCCGTCGTGTCCGGGCACATGGCCGTCCCGGTCGGCGACGAGCAGCATCCCGCCCATCCCCCGGTCGGCGTGGCTCTGCACATGGCAGTGGTACATCCAGGCGCCGGCGCCCACGTGTTCGCCGGCGATCACCTGGAAGCCGAAGGAGTCCGCCGGGCCGACGATCTTCGTGTCGACGACCCGGCTGGGGTCGTCGGGGCCGGTGAGCATGCCCGTACGGTTGTCGGCCCAGCGATGACCGTGCAGGTGGAACGTGTGGTAGAAGTCGCCGTGCGTGATCATGACGACTTCGAGCCGTTCGCCGAGCGTGGTCGTGAAGTCGGGGGTCTTGCCGGCCGGGGTGTTGTTGATCGACATGCCGTTGAACACGATCGTGATGGTCCTGTCCGGCAGGATGTCGCCCCTGCGCCGGACGATCAGCGGCCCGTAGAGGCCCTCGCGAATGCCTTCGGTGCCGTGGTCGGAGCCGACGGCGTGGTCGTGGTAGTGCCAGTAGCCCGCACTGCCGGGCTGCCAGGTGCCGTCGCGGCGCATCCCCGGCCGGTGGGTGCGCCAGGTGTACGTGCGGGTGGAACCCGGCTCGACGGTGCTCCCGTTCATCCGGGTGCCGTCGCTGGCGATGTCGTAGTCGACGCCGTGCGCGTGGAGACCGGCGGGCACGTCCAGGGTGTTGACGAACTCGATGTGCAGGGTGTCGCCCTCGTCGAGCTCGATCAGCGGGCCCGGCACGGTCGCCTTGCCCTTCTCCAGCCCGTAGCCCATCCGGCCGTCCGCCAGCTGCTCCACATACATGCGCAGGTGCCGGACCGCTCCCCCGAAGGGCGCCGTCCGGGGGCTGGAGGGGGCTGCAACGGCCTGGGGTGCGGGAAGGGACAACGATGTCACCCCCGCCGCCGCGGCGACCCCGCCGCCCATCAGCATCCGTCGGCTGAAGCTTCTGCGGTCCATGTCGAACTCCCCACTGCTGACGGGTGCTGCCGAGGATGTGGCGACGCCCCGTAAGGGATACGGGAAAATCGCTTACCCACAGTAAGGACAAAGTCCGCCCCGGGGCCGCCATGGCCGTGGGCGAGTCGCGAAATGCCGTGCGGCGGATCAGGTGAGCGTCGCCGCGTGCTGCGGCATGTGCTCACGGCCGCCGGGGTGCCGGTGGCGCCACACCCAGAAGACGGTGCACGAGACCAGTGCCCAGCCCGCCAGCACCAGATACGGGAAGACGCGCTGGTGGCCCTGGTAGTAGACGGCGGTGTGCTGGGCGTTGACCGAGGCTCCCGGGGGCAGCCAGCGTCCGATGTGTCCGAGGAGCGAGGGCAGCAGCGGCCAGGAGACCGCTCCGCCGGACGAGGGGTTGCCCAGAAGCACCATCACGCCCCAGGTCGGCAGCATCGCCCAGCGGCCGATCAGGGTGTTGAACATGGTGAAGACCATGCCGGAGGTGAACATCGTGAACGCGAGGATCAGCCAGGACTCGACGAACGGCAGATCCACCGCGCCCAGCAGCCAGTCGACGACGGCGGCGATGGCGAAGGCGCCGAGGAGCGAGTACGCGACGGTGAAGCCGATCCGCTCCAGCGGGATCAACGACCGGGCGTGCACGCTGAGCTGGATGGAGCCCACGAACCCGACGATCACCGCGGCGAGCGAGATGTAGAAGAGCGCGAGCCCGCGAGGGTCGCCCTTCTGCAGGGGCTTGATGTCCTGCACGGCGACCGGGATGCCGAGGGTGTCCCCCACCTTCACGGCCGACTCGGCGAGCAGCTGGGCCACGGCCGCCCCGGAAGCGGCGGCCACGTCCAGGGACACGCCCCGGTCGCCGGAGCGCACGATCGCGAAGACCTCCTGCTCCTCCAGCGCCCGGCGCGCGGCGGCGGCCGTCGGGAAGACGTGGATGACCAGGGAGGCGTCCAGGGCCTTGTCCATCCCTGCGACGAACTCCCGGCCGCGCGCGGTGTCCGGCTCGCTGACCACGGCGGTGGGGACGCTGTGCGGGGTCGGGTTGGCCATGGCGTACGTGTAGGAGCCGGCGAAGAGCCCGGCGGCGGCGGAGAGGATGAACAGCAGGACGATCGCCGGGAAGTACGGGGACTCCTTGAAGCCCTGCCACTTCTGGCCCCGGGTCAGCGGCCGCCCGTGCGCCCCGTGCTCCGGCTCGCTCACGCCTCGTCGTCCTTGTCGCGGCGGGCGCGGCTCGGCTGCACGCGCTTCGGCTCGCCGGGCATCTTCGGGTACTCGGGCGGGTAGGGCAGGTCGCCGGGGCCGCCGTCGCTCGCGTGGCGGTCGGCGAGTTCCAGCAGCGAGTCGAGGCGGAACGCCTCCTGGTCCATGTCGGCGTGCACGTCGCCGTGTTCCGCGTACCGCACGGGCATGGTGCGCAGGTCGAAGTCGCGGGGTTCGGCGTCGTCCAGCTCCTCCCAGCGCAGCGGGGCGGAGACCGGGGCGTGCGGGAAGGGCCGTACGGAGTAGGCGGAGGCGATGGTGCGGTCGCGGGCGGTCTGGTTGTAGTCGACGAAGATCCGCTCGCCGCGCTCCTCCTTCCACCAGGCGGTGGTGACCCGGTCCGGCATCCGGCTCTCCAGCTCGCGGCCGACCGCGATGGCCGCGCGCCGGACCTCGGTGAACGTCCAGCGCGGCTCGATGGGGACGAAGACGTGCAGGCCGCGCCCGCCGGAGGTTTTGGGCCAGCCGCGCAGCCCGTGCTCGTCGAGGACGCCGCGCAGCTCCTGGGCGGCGCGGACCGCGTCGGCGTAATCGGTGCCGGGCTGCGGGTCCAGGTCGATGCGCAGTTCGTCCGGGTGGTCGGTGTCACCGCCCCGGACCGGCCAGGGGTGGAAGGTGAGGGTGCCGAGGTTGGCGGCCCAGAGGACGGCGGCGACCTCGGTGGGGCACATCTCCCGGGCGGACCGCCCGCTCGGGAAGGCGATCGTGGAGGTGGGGATCCAGTCGGGGAGGTTCTTGGGGGCGCGCTTCTGGTAGAAGAACTCGCCCTCGACGCCGTCCACGAACCGCTGGAGGGTGGTGGGCCGGTTGCGCAGCGCGCGCAGGATGCCGGGGCCCACGGCGAGGAAGTATTCGGCGACGTCCCTCTTCGTGTAGCCCTTCTCCGGGAAGTAGACCTTGTCCGGATTGGACAGCCGGACCGGCCGTCCGGCCGCTTCCAGCTCCACCGCTGTGCCCGCTGCTGCCATGTCGGCCACGGTAGGCCGGGCACACATATGCCGCATATCGGGAGACTCCGGTCGCCGTACGGTTCACAATCGGTTCATGGATCTGCCGGTGATGCCGCCCGTGAAGCCGATGCTCGCCAAGTCCGTGAAGCGCATTCCGCCGGGCATGCAGTACGAGGGCAAGTGGGACGGCTTCCGGGCGATCGTGCACCGGGACGGTGACGAGGTGGTGATCGGCAGCCGGACCGGCAAGCCGCTCACCCGGTACTTTCCCGAACTGGTCACCGCCTTCCGGGAGAACCTGCCGGAGCGCTGCGTGGTGGACGGCGAGATCGTCGTCGCGCACGACGGGCGGCTGGACTTCGACCGGCTCGGCGAGCGCATCCATCCCGCCGACTCCCGGGTGCGGCTGCTGGCCGAGCAGACGCCGGCCGCGCTGATCGCCTTCGATCTCCTGGCGCTGGGCGACGACTCGCTCCTGGACACCCCGCAGGCGGACCGGCGCAGGGTCCTGGAGGCGGCGCTCGCCGGGGCATCGGCGCCGGTGTACCTGGCCCCGTCGACGACCGATCCGGCCCGCGCCCAGGAGTGGTTCGAGCAGTACGAGGGCGCGGGTCTCGACGGGGTCGTGGCGAAGCCGCTCGACGCTCCGTACCGGCCGGACGTCCGGTCCATGTACAAGATCAAGCACGAGCGGACCGCCGACTGCGTGGTCGCCGGCTACCGCCTCCACAAGAGCGGCCCGGTCGTCGGCTCGCTGCTGCTCGGACTGTACGACGACAGCGGCGCGCTCCAGCACGTCGGGGTGTGCGCGGCCTTCCCGATGAAGCGCCGCGCCGAACTCGTCACCGAGCTGGAGCCCCTGCTGACCGGTGCCGAGGACCATCCGTGGCGCGCCTGGGCCGAGGCCGAGGCGCACGAGGGCGCCCGGCTGCCCGGCGCCCCGAGCCGCTGGTCCGGCAAGAAGGACATGTCCTGGGTGCCGCTGCGGCCGGAGCGGGTCTGCGAGGTGGCGTACGACCACATGGAGGGCGACCGGTTCCGGCACACGGCCCAGTGGCGGCGCTGGCGGCCGGACCGTACGCCGGACAGCTGCACGTACGCGCAGCTGGAGGAGGTCGTGCGCTACGACCTCGCCCAGGTGCTGGCGGGCGGCGGCTGAGCCCTTCGGAACACCCGGCCGCCGCCCGGGTCTCAGTCCGCCGTGGGCGGCAGCGTGGGGCTGGTGCAGGGCTCGTCGGTGTCCGTGGGGTCGGGCGAGGGCGAGCCGCTGGGGTCGGTGGTCTCAGTCGGGTCGGGCGTTGGGCCGGCCGTCGTGCAGCCCGGGTCCGGCTTCGTCGTGGTCGGGCTCGGGTCCGGCTCCAAGGGCGGCGGCGGCATCGAGGTCGGCCCGCAGCCCAGCACCAGCACCCGCCCCACCCCACCCGGCACCCACGGCCCGGACCCGAGCACCACCCCGGACCCGCCGACCGGGTGCTTGGGCTTGGCCGGGCTGCCGGCACCGGGGCTCTTCGCGATCGGGCCTGTGCCGTCGGCCACCGGGTGGATGCCCCTGCGGTAGAACTCCAGCCAGGACAGCACCGTGCGCAGATACGCTTCTGAGTGGTTGTAGCTGAGGATCGCCCGGTTCATGTCGGAGGGGATCGACAGGTCGCGCGTCCCGGCGCACAGATAGGCGCCTGCGGCCAGCGCCGCGTCGTACACGTTGTTCGGGTCGCGGCGTCCGTCGCCGTTGCCGTCCCGGCCCCAGTGTGCCCAGGTCGAGGGGATGAACTGCATCGGGCCCACCGCCCGGTCGTACGTCGCGTCCCCGTCGAACGCGCCGGAGTCAGTGTCCGCGATGTTGGCGAAGCCCGCGCCGTTGAGGACCGGGCCGAGGATCGGCGAGCGGGTCGTGCCCTGCTGATCGACCCGGCCGCCGGCCGCGTGCCCGGACTCGACCTTGCCGATCGCCGCCAGTAACTGCCAGGGCAGCTGGCAGCCGGGATCGCTGTGCCCCATCGTGCTCTCGGCCCTGCGGTAGGCGGCGAGCACAGTGGCAGGAATACCCGCCTCGGCCCACGACTGCTTGGCCGCCGGGCTCTGCTTCTCGCCCTTCCTGGGCGGCTTCGGGCTTTTCAGCGGCGGGAGTTCGGTGTGGTACGAGTCGTCGTTCGGGACCTCGGACCAGGTGACGTCGTCGGCCTCCTGCCGATGCTTCGGGGTCTCCTTGTGGGCGACGAGCTGGGGTGCCTGGGACGCCGTGAGCGCGGCCATCGCGGCGACGGCTGCCGCCGTGCCGCCCAGTCCGCGGCGCATGGTGCCGTTGAACCTCATGCGTGCTCTCCTTGGTGGGGTCGCCTCCGGCAGGTCACCGGGTGAACGTGTCGATCGCGGAGATCCGCCAGCTGCCGCCCTCGCGGACGGCGTCCACGCTGAACATGGCCGCGGCGTAGGTGGTCTCCTCGGACTTGCCGGTACGGGTGTTGCGCTGGTCGGCGTAGATCAGCAGCCGGGCCCGGTCGCCGTCGAGCATCTCCACGCCGCTGTCGGTGACGGTCGTGGTGAGCACGAGCTTCTGCTTCGGTGCCTGCGCCCGGACCTCGGCGAGCATGTCCTCGTGCTGCTGGACCGCCTTGCCGGTGAGGTACTTCGTCACCGCCGTCTGCGCCTTGGTGGGCGACGCGTAGTCGTACGAGAAGACCGCGCCGACGGCCTCGGTGATCTGACCCTTGACCTCGCTGGTGCGGCTGATGTCGGTGAGGGCGGTGTTCTGCCGGCTGGGGTCGTCGCGCAGGCTCGCCGCCGAGGTGAACGCCCAGGCGGCGAAGGCGCCGAGGAGCACGATGACGACACAGAGGACGACGGGCAGGCTCGGGCGCCGCAGACGCCGGGCGGTGGCCTTCTCCGCCTCCGGCGCGCTCCCCTCGTGCTCCGCTTCCGGCTCTTCCTCGTGCTCGGTGATGTCCTCGGCCGCGTCCTTCGCGGTGCCGGCGGGTTTCTCCGGATCGGGTCCGCTCCCGGTGCGGGCGCGGGCCGGGGCGGTGGTGGTCGCGGCGGCGACGGTGGCCAGGCGGCGCCGGCGGTTGACCAGGTGACGGGTCGTCGACATGTCCGGGTTCCTCTCGGTGCGGGGGCGGGGGTGTCAGCCGGCGGTGTTGCCGACGGGCGCCTGGCCGAGGGCGCTGAGCTTCCACCCGTCGGGGGTGCGGGTGAGCTGGCCGAGCATCCGGCTCTCCTTCACCGCGGGCTTGCCCTTGGGCGCGGTCACGGTCACCCGCAGCGCCACCATGACCCCGGCCTTCCCGGCCCGGTCGTCGAGCTCGGTGACCGCGCCGGCCAGCACCTTGGCGGTGCTGACGGTCTTCGCCTCCTGGATCTGCTTCACGAACCCGCTCCGGCCTTCGACGAGTTGCTGGTGCAAGTCCCCGGTGGTGGAGTCCTCCCAGGTGTCGAGGCCCTGGTCGAGCTGTGCGTGGTCGAGCGTGTTCATGTTCTGCACGGCCTGTTCGCCCGCGGCCAGCACGTCGTCGCGGGTCTGGGCGTACGCGGCCGAGCTGTCGTGTGCCTCCTGGTACCGGGACACCCCGCCCCAGCCCGCGGCGCCGGCCGCCGCGACCGTCAGCACGATCGCCGCCGTCACCAGCGGATTCCTCGTCATCGCTACCCGTGCCATCGCTGCCTCTCCCTGCCGGCGGTCCCGCCGTGCTGTGCTGTCCGTGCTCGGTGGTGCGGTGGTGCCCGTCGGCGCGCTACCGGGAGGTGATCTCCACGATCGTCCAGTGCCCCTCACGCAGTTGGGCCGTGACGGAGAGCTGCGCCGCCGCCTTGCTCGCGGCCTTGCCCTTGCGCTCGTAGACCTGGTCGAGGAAGACGAGCAGATGGGCGCTGTCGGGCGTCAGCCGGGTGACCCCGGCGCGCACGACATGGGTGGTGAGGGTGAGCTTCTGGTCGGCCGACTGCTTCTCGACCTGGCCGAACAGTGCCGCGTACTGCTGGAGCGCCTTGCCCGCGAGGAGCTTCTGCGCGGACGCCTTGGTGGCGGCGGTGCCGTCGGGGCTGTACGAGAACACCTTGCCGAGGGCGTTGGTGACCTCGCCGGCCACCTGGGCGGTCGCCGCGCTGTCGGTGAGCGCCCGGTTGGAGGTGGCGGGCGTGTCCCGCAGCTGCCGGCCCGCCGCGTACATGACGGCCCCGGCGGCGAGCAGCGCGACGACGAGCACCCCGGCGAGCACGCGCGGCCAACGCCGGACGGGGCGCGAGCCGTTGTCGTCCGCGGGCTCGGGCGCCTCCGGTGCGGCCTCCGGCTCCTCGCCGGCCGCCGTCGCGGTGTCTTCGTTGTCCTCGACATCCGTGGTCATGCGCCGCTCCCTATGCCGAGCGCCGTGAGCGCCTTGATCTTCCAGCCGTCCCCGGTCCGGGCGAGCGTGGCCTCGAAGCGTTTGCGCTCGGTGCCGGCCTTGCCGGTGCGCGGGGTGACCTCGACGTCGACGGTCGCGATCATCAGCGCGGTGCCGGTGCGGTCGTCGAGTTCGGTGAGCGCGGCGTCGGTGACCTTGCCGCGCGCGGTGGCGCCGGCCTGCTTGAGGTCGGCTGCGTCCTTCTTGCGGGTGCGCTTCAGCTGGTCGTACAGGGGCCCGGTGGCGGAGTCGAGCCAGCCGGAGAGACCGGCGTCCACGCTCGTCGCGTCCTTGCCGTCCAGGCTGTTGAGCCGGGCCAGCGCCTGCCGGCCGTCCGCGAGGGCGGCGTCGCGGCTCTTGGAGTAGGACAGGTCGTCGTCGCCGCGCACCTGGGCGTACGACCAGCCGCCCAGGGCGCAGACGAGCGCCGCGATCAGCAGGACGGCCCAGCCGCCGAGCGTGCGGTTACGGGGGTTCACTCGCCGTCCTCCTGTCCCAGGCCGAGCAGCCCGGCCATGCCGCGCACCGGTGCCGCGTCGGACCTGGCGCCGAGCACTCCGGGCAGCGGGTCGTCGTCGGTGTCCCCGAGGTGCAGCGCGCCGGCCTTCGCCGGTTCGGGGAGCGGGCCGCCCTTGGGGGCATTGGCGCTGCCCCGGACGTCGATGCCGGTGCCGGGCGAGGCGGCGCAGCGGGCCTTGGTGTTGGGCTGGGGGGCGGGCGAGAGGTCAAGGCCGTTGCGGTAGGTCGTGCCCTCGTAGCCGGCGGTGCAGGGCAGCGGCTCGAAGAAGGTGATCGACATGCCGAAGCGTGCGCCGTCCTCGTCGACCGCGCTGGACCCTGCCGCCGCGACGGCAGGGAGCTTCACGAGCAGTTCCTCCAGGCCGCGCTGGCGGGTGACGGCGACGTCGGAGGTGGTGAGGAGGTTGGCGACGACGACGCCGAAGCTGGGTTCGACGTCCCGGAGCAGTCCGCTGATCTGGCTGGTCGCGTCGGGGGCGGCGGCGATCAACTTGCGCAGGTCGGTGTCGGAGCCCTTGAGCTGGGCGGCCAGTTCCTTGGCACCGGAGGCGAACCCCTTGAGCGCTTCGCCCTGTTCGACCTGGGTACGGAGGACCGTCTTGCCGTCCTCCATCAGCTTGGTGGTGACGGGCAGGGCGTCGTCGGCCGCGTCGACGAACTCGCTGCCGGTGTCCAGGAGGACCTGGAGGTCGTCGCCGCGCCCGCTGAAGGCGGTGCCGAACTCGTCGACGACGGTGCGCAGCGACTCCAGGTCGACCGAGGAGGTGAGGTCGTTGACGCTGGTGAGCACGTCGGTCACGGGCGCCGGGACGGTGGTCTCGGCCTCGTCGATGACCGAGCCGTTCGCGAGGTAGGGGCCCTCGGTACGGGCCGGCCGCAGGTCGACGTACTGCTCGCCGACGGCGGAGAGGTTGGCCACCACGGCCTTGAGGTCGTCGGGGATGCGGGGTGCGGACTTGTCGATCCGCAGCTCGGCCTCGACGCCGTCGTCGGTGAGTTCGATGGGTCCGACCCGGCCGACCGAGACGCCCCTGTAGGTAACGTTGGAGTGGGTGAAGAGGCCGCCGGTGCGCGGGAGTTGCATCGTGACGGTGTAGTAGTCGCGCATGCCGATGTAGTGGCCGAGGTCGGCGTAGCGGACGCCGAGGAAGCCGAGGACCAGCACGGCGATGATCAGGAAGGCGATGTTCTTGAGCCGGATGGCGAGGGTGATCATCAGTTGCTCCCCTTCGAGTCCGTGGGCCGGCTCGTCGTGGGCGCCGAGGTCGCGGGAAGGGGCAGCGGCAGTCCGGCACCGGCGACCGCCTTGCCCTGCGCGGGCGTCCCGGTCTCCGGGTCGGGGTTGTAGGCGGGAATGATCTGGGTGCCGGGTTCGGCCGTCAGGTCGAGGTACACGTTGAGGTAGTCGCCCTTCACGCCGCGCAGCACCTCGTCCGTGAACGGGTAGGTGAGGAGCACCTGGAGGGAGTCGGGCAGGTCGTTGCCGGAGTCGGCCAGGGCCCGCAGGGTGGGGGCGATGGCCTTGAGGTCGGCGATGGTGTCCGCCTTGCTCTTGTTGATGGTGGTGACGGCGACGTCCGAGAGGGTGTCCAGGGACCGCAGCATCGTCATGAGCGAGCCGCGTTGCTTCTCCAGGACCTTCATGCCGGGGCTGAGCTTGGTGAGGACGGTGCCGACCTGCTGCTTGCGTCCGGCGAGCGTGCTGGAGAGCCGGTTGACGCCGTCGAGGGCGGCGGTGATGTCCCCGCGGTGGTCGTCGAGGTTGGTGACGAGCTTGTCGACCCGGTGGAGCATGGACTTGACCTGGGGCTGCTGCCCGGCCAGTGCCTTGTTCAGCTCGGTGGTGATGGTCTTGAGCTGCTGGACGCCGCCGCCGTTGAGGAGCATGGACAGGGCGCCGAAGACCTCTTCGACCTCGGGGTTGCGGTTGGTACGGGTGAGCGGGATGCGGTCGCCGTCGGCGAGGGTGCCCTGTTCCTTGCCCTTGGCGGGCGGTGCGAGCTGGATGTACTTCTCGCCGAGGAGGCTGGACTGCTCCAGGTGGGCGTAGGCGTTGGCGGGCAGGTCGATCTTCCCGTTGACCTTCATGGTGACCCGGGCCCGCCAGCCGTCCGGGGCGAGCGAGATCTTGGTGACGCGGCCGACGGCGACGTCGTTGACCTTGACCGAGGACTGCGGGGCGAGGCTGAGCACGTCCCCGAAGTCCGCGGTGATCTGGTACGGGTGGTCGCCGAGGTCCGCGCCGCCGGGCAGCGGCACGTCCTCGATGCCGGAGAAGTGCGGGACTCCGCATCCGGTGACGAAGAGGGTGCAGCACAGGCCGAACGCGACCAGTACCGTCCCGCTCGTGGTCCCGAGGGCCGCGGGTCTGCGCGGTGTGCGGCTCATTGCTTCGCCCCCTTGGCGTCCTTGGCGGCCTTGGTGTCCTTGCCGGGCTTGGCGTCCTTCGGGGTGCCGTAGACCGTGCCCACGGCCGGCAACGGCAGTGCGGGGAGAGCCTGTTGCCGCTCGGCGTCCACCGGTGAGAGCCCCTGGAGGGCGAGGGTGGAGTCCAGGAGCGGGCCGCCCATGCTGAGCTCGTTGAGGTTGGTCCGGCCGTTGAGCGTGCGGTGCTCGGGGTCGTACGCGTTCAGGACGTTGCCCGCCGAGAGCGGCAGGACGTCCATCGACTCGGCCAGCGAGGCGCGCTGGTCGACGAGGGCCTGGGTGATCGGCACGAGGGCGTCCACGTTCTTCTTGAGCTCGCCCCGGTTGTCCTTGATGAAGGTCTTGACCTGGCCGAGGGCGGTGCCGAGTTCCTTGAGGGCGGCGCCGAGGTTCTTCTTGTCGTCGGCGAGGAAGCCGGTGACGGAGTTGAGCTGGTCCTCGGCTGCGCGGACATTGCCGTCGTTGTCCTTCAGCATGGTGGTGAAGGTCTGCAGGTAGGACAGCGTGTCGAAGAGGTTGCCGCTGGACTTGTCCAGGGTCTTCGTCGCCTTGCCGAACTGCTCGATGGAGTCGCCGATGTCCTTGCCGTTGCCCTTGAGGTTCTTGGCCCCGGTGTCCAGGAGGCCGGCGAACGCACCGTCGGCGTTCGCCCCGTCCGGACCGAGCGCGGTGGACAGTTCGGTGATCGACGCGTACAGCTGGTCGACCTCCACCGGGGTCGCGTTGTTCGCGGCGGGCAGCTGGGCGCCGTCCTTCATGACCGCTCCCCCGGTGTAGGCGGGGGCGAGCTGCACGTACCGGTCGGCGACCAGGCTGGGCGCGACGACGACGGCGTGCGCGTCCTGGGGGACCTGGACGCCCTTGTCGATGCGCAGGACCACCTTGACGTCCTTGCCGCGCGGTTCCACGGATTCGACGCGGCCGACGCGTACGCCGAGTATGCGCAGGTCGGACCCGGCGTAGACGCCGGTGACCTGGTCGAAGTAGGCCGTGACGGTGGTGCCTTCCTCCTCCTCCAGGGCCATCACGCCGGAGGTGGCGGCGACGGCCACGACAAGGAGGCCGGCGCCGATGCCGATGACGCGGGTGAGTCTCATCTCAGTGCCCGCCTTCCTGCTTCGGAGGCATGCAGCCGGTCGCCGGGGGCGTGTTCGCGGGCAGGTAGTTCTTCGGGACGACACCGCAGACGTAGTTGTCGAACCAGCGGCCGTTGCCCAGGGTGTTGCCGACCAGCCGGTTGTAGGAGCCCGCGAGCGCGAGGACCTGGTCGAGGCTCTTGCGGTTCTTCTTCAGGACCGTGGTGACCCGGCCGAGCGCCTTGAGCGTCGGCTTCAGCTGCTTGTTGTTGTCGGAGACGAGACCGGTGAGCTGGGTGCCCAGGTCGCGGGTGCCGGTGAGCAGCAGGTGGATGGAGTCGCGGCGCGCCTGGATCTCGCCGAGGAGCAGGTTGCCGTCCTCCAGGAGGGTTTCGAAGCCGCTCTTCTTGTTGGCGAGGGTCTTGGTGAGCTTCTTGCTGCCCTTGAGCAGGGTCGCCAGCTGCGCGTCGCGTTCGGAGACGGTCTTCGACAGCGCGGAGAGTCCCTTGGCGGCGCTCTTCACGTCGGGCGGGGAGTCCTTGAAGGTGGCGGAGATCGTCTCGAAGCTCTTGGCGAGCTGTTCGGTGTCGATCTCCCCGATGGTCTCGCCCAGTCCGTTGAACGCCTGGGTGACGTCGTACGGGGAAGTGGTGCGGGAGGCGGTGATGCGCTCGTCCGGGTCCTGCGGGGAGTCACCCAGCGGGTCGACGGCGAGGTACTTCTCGCCGAGGAGCGTCTTGATGGCGATACCGACGGTGCTGGCGTTGCCGATCCAGGCGTCCTTGACCTTGAAGGTGACCTTCACCTTGGCGCCGTCCAGAGAGACGCCGGTGACCTTGCCGACCTTGACGCCGGCGATGCGGACCTCGTCGCCCTCGCCGAGTCCGGCGGACTCGGTGAAGTCGGCGCTGTAGGTGGTGCCGCCCCCGATGAAGGGGAGCGAGTCGGCCCGGAAGGCGCCGAACCCGATGAGGGCCAGCAGGAGGAGTCCCACGATGCCGACGGCGACGGGATTGCGGTGGCGTATCGGCTTGATCATGACAGGCACCTCGGCTGGGTGATCTCGATGCCGGTCGGCGGGGTGCTGCCGTCGCTGGTCGTCACGCCGCTGACCTTGGCCTCGCAGAGATAGAGGTTGAGCCAGGAGCCGTACGAGGTGAGACGGCTGATGGCCGCCATCTTGGCCGGGGTCTTCTGCAGGAAGTTCTCGATCTTCGGGGTGTTGTCGGCCAGGTTCCCGGAGAGCCGGCCGAGTTGCTTGATGTCGTCCTTGAGGGGCTTGCGGCCGTCCTCGAAGAGGTCCGCGGTGACCGTGGTGAGCGCGCCCATCGCGGTGACGGCCTCCCCGAGGGGCTTGCGGTCGCCCGCGAAGCCGGTGACGAGGGCCTGGAGGGTGTCGACGAGGTCGTTGAAGCCGGCTTCCCGGTCGTTGACGGTCTTCAGGACCGTGTTGAGGTTCTTGATCACCTCGCCGATCACCTTGTCCTTGGCGGCGACCGTGCCGGTCAGCGAGCCGACGTGCTGGAGGATGGAGTCGACGGTGCCGCCCTCGCCCTGGAGCACCTGGACGATGGAGCCGGCCAGCTCGTTGACGTCCGGCGGCGAGAGCCCTTCGAAGAGGGGCTGGAAGCCGTTGAACAGCTGGGTGAGGTCGAGCGCCGGGGTGGTGCGCGACAGCGGGATGGTGGAGCCCGGGGTGAAGCTCTCCCCGACGGGTCCGGCGCCCTGGTCCAGGTCGATGTACCGCTGGCCGACCATGTTGAGGTACTTGATCGACGCGGTGACCGACGCCGGCAGCTTCTTGCTCTTGCGGACGCTGAAGCGGACCTCGGCGACCCGGCGGTCCGCGACCTCGATGGACTCGACCTGGCCGACCTTGACACCGGCGACGCGGACGCTGTCGCCGGCGATGAGGCCGGTCGCGTCGGTGAACCGGGCCTTGTACGAACGAGTTTCGCCCACACCGGTGTTGGCGATGGACAGGGCCAGGACCGTGGTGGCCAGGCTCGTCACCACGATGAAGACGATCGATTTCGCGAGCGGTCCCGCGACGGAGCGGCGCTTCACTTGAGCTTCACCTCCACACCGCGGAAGGCCGGACCGATGAGCACGCTGCTCCATTCGGGCAGGGCCTGCGGCCGGACTTTCAGTGAGGGAGCGACCAGTTCGTTGACGAGCCGGCTCTCCTGCGGGGAGTTGGGCATGCCGAGCGACGGATTCGCGGCCGGGACCTCCGACGGGGTGGCCGGGTCCGGGCCGAGGTCCGCCGGGGTGTTGTCGGCGGTGGTCCTGGCGTCGGCGGTCGGCACGGTCGCGCCGACGTACGGGACGGAGTAGCAGTGCGGTCCGCCGGTGGCGTTGTAGACCGGGGTGTCCTTGCCGGCGACGTACTTGCCCTTGGACGGCACGGTTTTGAGAGTGACGTGCAGTCCGGGCTGGTCGGTGCCCTTGCCGAGGGCCTTGTCCATCGCCGGTACGAAGTTGGCGACGGTGCGCAGGGTGCAGGGGTACTCCGAGGAGTACTTCGCCAGGGTCTCCAGGGTGGGCCTGCCGCTGGCGGCGAGCCGGATGAGGTTGTCCTTGTTCCGCTGGAGGAAGGCGGTGACGTCGCGGGCGGACGCGGTGGTGGAGCCGTACACGTTCGCGAGGTTCGCCTGCTGCTCGGCGAGGGTGCCGCTGGTGGTGGTGAAGTCGGTGAGGGCGTCCAGGACGTCGGGGGCGGAGTCCGCGTAGAGCCGGCTGACCTTGACGAGTTCCTTGATGTCATCGTTGAGCGTGGGGAGTTGGGGATTGAACCTCTGAAGGTGGGCGTCCAGCTTCACGAGGGTGTCGCCCAGCTTCTCGCCCCGGCCCTCAAGCGCCGTGGAGACCGCGTCGAGGGTCGCGGACAGCTTCTCCGGCTTCACCGCGGTCAGCAGCGGCAGGACGTTGTCGAGGACCTCTTCCAGCTCGATGGCGTTGCTGGAGCGGTCCTGCGGGATGACGTCGCCGGCGCCGAGGGTCTTCGTGGAGGGCACGGCGGGCGGTACGAGGGCGACGAACCGTTCCCCGAAGAGGGTGGTCGGCAGCATCTGGGCGGTGACGTCGGCCGGGATGCGGTCGAGCTTGTCCGGCTTGATCGCGAGAGTGAGCCGGGCCCCTTCGCCGTCGGCCGCGATGTTCCGGACCTGGCCGACGACGACGCCGCGCAGCTTCACGTCGGCGTTCTCGTGCATCTCGTTGCCGACGCTCGACGTGCGTACGGTGACCGTCGCGTCGTCGGTGAAGTCCTTCTCGTACACCGAGACCGAGACCCAGATGAGGACGGCGGGCACGAGGAAGAAGGCGACTCCCGCGGTTCTGCGGGTGGTGGTCCTGGTGGCGCGGGATGTCATCAGCCGGCCACCTTCACCGTCGTCGTGGCGCCCCAGATCGCGAGCGAGAGGAAGAAGTCGGTGACGCTGATCAGCACGATCGCGTTACGCACGGACCGGCCCACGGCCACCCCGACCCCGGCGGGACCGCCGGTGGCGTGGAAGCCGTAGTAGCAGTGGGCGAGGATCACCATCACGCTGAAGATCAGCACCTTGAACACCGAAAGGAGCACGTCCGCCGGGGACAGGAAGAGATTGAAGTAGTGGTCGTACGTGCCCGCCGACTGCCCGTTGAACAGGACAGTGACGTAGCGGGAGGCGACGTACGAGGAGAGCAGCCCGATCGCGTACAGCGGGATGATGGCGACGACGCCGGCGATGATGCGCGTGGTGACGAGGTAGGGCATGGAGCGCACACCCATCGATTCGAGGCCGTCGACCTCCTCGTTGATGCGCATGGCGCCGAGCTGCGCGGTGAAGCCGGCCCCGACGGTCGCGGAGAGAGCGAGTCCGGCGACGAGCGGGGCGATCTCGCGGGTGTTGAAGTACGCGGAGATGAAGCCGGTGAAGGCGGCGGTGCCGATCTGGTTGAGGGCCGCGTAACCCTGGAGGCCGACGACCGTGCCGGTGGCCAGGGTCATCACGATCATCACGCCGATGGTGCCGCCGACGACCCCTAGGCCACCGCTGCCGAAGGCGACCTCGGCCAGCAGGCGCTGGATCTCCTTGAGGTAGCGGCGCAGGGTGCGCGGTATCCAGATCAGTGCCCGTACGTAGAAGGTGAGTTGGTCACCGGATCGGTCGAGCCAGCCGAGCATTGACATGGGTCAGCTCCCCTTCGCGGGGACGATCTGCAGATAGATCGCCGTGAGGACCATGTTCACGAAGAACAGCAGCATGAAGGTGATGACGACGGACTGGTTGACCGCGTCGCCCACCCCCTTCGGGCCGCCGCGCGGGTTGAGGCCGCGGTAGGCGGCGACGATGCCGGCGATGAAGCCGAAGATCAGCGCCTTGACCTCGCTGACATAGAGGTCGGGCAGCTGGGCGAGGGCGGAGAAGCTGGAGAGGTACGCGCCCGGGGTGCCGTGCTGCAGGATCACGTTGAAGAAGTAGCCGCCGAGGGTGCCGACGACGGAGACGAGGCCGTTGAGCATGACGGCGACGAGCATCGTGGCGAGCACGCGCGGGACGACCAGGCGCTGCACGGGCGAGACACCCATGACCTCCATGGCGTCCAGCTCCTCGCGGATCTTCCGGGAGCCGAGGTCCGCGCAGATCGCGGAACCGGCGGCACCGGAGACCAGCAGGGCCACGATGATCGGACTGGCCTGCTGGATGACGGCGAGGACGCTGGCGCCACCGGTGAAGGACTGGGCGCCGAGCTGCTGGGTGAGCGAGCCGACCTGGAGGGCGATGACCGCGCCGAACGGGATGGAGACAAGGGCGGCGGGCAGGATGGTGACGCTGGCGACGAACCAGAACTGCTCGATGAACTCCCGCACCTGGAAAGGCCGGCGGAAGGTCTCCCGGGCCACGGTGCCGGCCAGCGCGAACAGCCGCCCGGTCTCGCGCAGGGGCGCGGCGAGCCTGCTGGGGCGCGGCGCCTCGGGCGCCTTCGCGGGCTCCGGGGCCCGGTCCACCGGCTCCGGTTCGTCGGGGGGCCGTACGGGCATGGGGGCGGTCACAGGCGTCCACCGCCCACGGCCGGGCTGTAGCTGTTCAGGATGGCGGTACGGGCCGCCTCCGGCAGCTCGCCCAGCATCGACATCACCCGCTCCCGGCGGCGCAGGGCGCCCTGCCGCACCGGCAGGCCCGGGGAGGGCTCCAGCTGGGGGACGACGGTGCGCGGGGCATTGGCCGAGCTGATGCCCTGGCTGTAGCCGTTGAGCTCCTCGGCGGCGAGGGTGGCGGCGTCCTTCTCCTCGGACATGCCGATGGGCCCCTCGCAGCGGCCGGCGAGGAACTGGTTCACGACGGGCAGGTCACTGGTGAGCAGCACCTCGCGCGGCCCGAAGGTGACGAGGTTGCGGCAGAACAGCATCCCCATGTTGTCGGGCACGGTGGAGGCGATGTCGAGGTTGTGGGTGACGATGAGCATCGTCGCGTCGATCTGCGCGTTGAGGTCGACGAGGAGCTGGGAGATGTACGCGGTGCGGACCGGGTCGAGGCCGGAGTCGGGTTCGTCGCAGAGGATGATCTGCGGGTCGAGGACGAGAGCCCGCGCCAGGCCGGCGCGCTTGCGCATGCCGCCGGATATCTCACCGGGGAGCTTGTTCTCCGCGCCCAGGAGGCCCACGACGTCGATCCGCTCCATGACGATGCGGCGGATCTCGGATTCCTTCTTGCGGGTGTGCTCCCGGAGCGGGAACGCGATGTTGTCGAAAAGCGACATCGAACCGAAAAGGGCGCCGTCCTGGAACATGAGACCGAAGAGCTTGCGCGCCTCCATGATGTCCCGCTCAGCGCCGTTCACCATGTCGACGCCATTGACGAGAACGCGCCCGCGTTCGGGTTTGAGCAGGCCGATGATGGATTTGAGGAACACTGTCTTTCCCGTCCCGGACGGGCCGAGCATGACACTGACCTCGCCTGCGGGAAGCGTGAGCGACACATCCTGCCAGATGTTCTGCTTGCCGAATGACTTGGTGAGCCCTTCGACCACTACTTCGATTCCCATCCCACCTCCTGCATGCGCTCACGAAGTGACAGAAATGCGCCGAGGGGCGCACGTTAAGTTCACCGGCACCGCCAGGACAAGCCCTTGAACAGCCCATTCGCAAAGATCCGGTCCGTTTGTCATCGGATGACAAATTCCGGTTCCGATCTTGTGAAGTACTGCGCACTGCCGTCCGTCGGTGCAGGCCGGAACCCCGCGGCCCAGGGAGGCCGGACACAAGTCCGGGCTCCCTGCCGACGGGTGAGCAATCTCCGGACGCGCCGGAGGAGCTGCTGACGGAGGCGACGCTACGGGTGGGTAACCTGGGCCGCAATACCAGGTCATCAACTTTTCGCGCGAGGGCGCGAAGGGGTTGATTCTTTCTCATCGACTGAGCAGAGCGGCCGGAAAAACTATCGCCGGGTGACAAGTTCAGGGGCAGGCCGGCGGCGCGCGTACGCCGCACGGCGCATCAAGAAGCACTCGGGACCGGCCCGTATGCACAAGTGACAGTCAGGATTCCGCATATCTGGCCGCCCGGAGTCGCGGCGGCGCCCGCGAGGGTCTGCGCACGAAGTGACAAGAAGACCGGATCCCGTACTCATCGCTGACGGAGATGCACATCCCGTCCATAGATTCTCATACGACGGGATTGTGTCGCGGTGTTTCTCGCCAGTAACCTCACGGCTCGGTGAATGGGATTTCGTATCGGACCCGTCCGACGCCGTCCCGCCACCCGCATTCCGCATTCCGTGCTCAATTCGCTGCGCACATCGGAAACAAGGGGAAGACATGAGAACCTCGAACCGGGTACGTGTGGGGCTGCTGGCCTCCTTCACCGCTCTCGCCGCCATCGCCTCCATCGGGTCGGCCACGGCCGCCACCCAGCTGAACGGCGACTGGGCGCCCTTCAGTCGCTGTCCGGTGGACGACCCCGCCATGCTGGCGGCGGACGGGGCTACGGACATCGCCATCTGCGTCTCCTCGCACTCGGCCAGCGGCTCCATCAAGCTGGGCAACACCGTGGTGCCGTTCGGCGCCAGCGACCTCCAGATCGGCGTGGTCAACCACCCGGGCGCCGTCTCGACCGTGGTCTCCCCGAAGGGGGGAGCACTCGTCGCGGACTCCGCGAAGGTGCCGGGCGGTCTGCTCGGCCTGATGTGCCCCAGTGACATCCCCGTGATCACGGGCATCTGCAACACGCTCTCCGACGTCAACCTGAACCGGGTGACGGCGACCATCGAGTCGGTCAACACCCCGACCGGCTTCCAGCTCCTGGCGGGCGCGACCACCGGCAAGCCGATCATCACCCTCCCGGTCCGCATCCACCTGCAGAACTCGCTCCTCGGCGACAAGTGCTACATCGGCTCCGCCTCGGACCCGATCCTGCTGAAGCCGCAGAACCTCACCCAGCCGGCCGTCACCAGCGAGAACTTCGCCGGCGACGGAACCCCGGACCCGAACGGCCCGATGAGCCGGCTCAGCCTCCAGGGCGCCACCCAGACCGACACGACGTACGCGGTCCCGGGAACCAACGGCTGCGGCCTGCTCGGCTCGTTGAACTGGGCGGTCAACTTGAAGACGGGGCTGCCCTCGGCCGCGGGCAAGAACAGCGTCACACTGAACAGCGCACAGACCGACGTGGCGGCGATGGCCGCCCCGGGTGACATCGCCCCGAACGCGGGCAAGGTCATGTCGCAGTACTGGCACTCGGCGGCGCGGTAGCCGTCCTGGCGTCCAGCGCCCGAAGGGGCCACCTCCCTCGCGGAGGTGGCCCCTTCGGGGTGCGGCGGGCGGGCTACTGCGCCCGCTCTTCGCCGGGTATTTCCGCCGGAGGGGGCGGGCAGTAGGAGTTTTCGGGATTGGTCGGAATACAGGTCGAAGCCTGATTCATGAAGACCCGGTTCCCGGGCCCCGAGATCGAAGCGGTGAACAGCGGATTCAGGTCTTCGCCGCCCGTCCCACAGCCGGTGAAGGGCGGGATGGTGACCTCGCCGTCCAGGCGGCCGCCCACTCCTACGTTCACATACGCCGCACCGCCGTTGAGTACCACCTTGAACGGCTTCGACGTCCTGCAGTTGCTGCCCACGTCCAAGGGCGTGCCGTTGATCTCGACATCGTGGAGGCGCAGGGACTGATGGAAGTAGGCCGTGGAGAACGCTTCGGTGCCCACGTTGCCCGTCGAGATGGTGATGGGGCTGTTCTCGAACGACACCTTCGCCGTCACCGGCTGAAAGCCGAAGGCGAGAAAGGTGGAATCGGCATCCGGGAGTTCAAGGTTCGCGAGGTTGTCGATCCGGATGTAATACCCGCCCGCCGCGTCGGGCGGTCGGCTGGTCACGTGCGTCAATGTCTTCACACTGACGAGTGCGGGATGATCGGCCGGGTCATTGATGATCATTGCCCCGTCCATCTTGAACACGTTGGCCAGACCTGCCGCGTTGGCACAGCTGGCTTGCGGGTTGGGGTTCTCAAAGGTCGACACGGGGTCACCCGGCGGGGGCTGCGGTGCCTCGCTCGCGTCCACCTCTCCCACCGGCGGTTCGACAGGACAGTAGTCGGGGTCCTCGTCGCCCTCGGCTGTCGCCGGCTCCACGGCGATGTCCTTGTCCGTCGCCCGCCCGGAGCCGCCCTTCGGAGTCGTGGGCGTTTCGGAGGTGCCCGACGGGTCGGTGCCGGCGCCGTCGGTCACACGCGTGGTCGCGAGATGTCCGTTCTCACCCTCCTTCAACCGGCACATGACCGTGGTCAGAGGCGGCGCGGTCTTCTCGGGCTCGGCCGTGGCGGCCCGCAGCTCGATCGTCAGCTCCTTGACGGAGAAATCGACATCACCTGCGGACCCCAGTGTCACGTAGGGGACGTCCCCGGAGTGGACGAGCGCCACGTCACCGTCGGCGGGAAGGGGGGTGCTCGGCGCGTGCAGCTCCCAAGAGGCTTCTGCCGAGTCGCCGTTCTGGGCGACCTCCACCTTGAGCGCCGCCCGGCTCACGAACGCCTCGGTGCCTTCCGGCAGCAGTTCCGCGAGATCCGCCCGCGAGAGGGTGACGGTGAGCGTCACGGGCCCCGGTTGTACCGGGCGGCCGACCTCGCCGGTCGCCGGCACGTCCACCGCAACGCCGACCCCTGCCGTCACGGTGCCCGTGTCGCTGTCCTCGGCCCCACAGGCTGCGGCGAACCCGGCCGGTCCGGTGGTCTCGTCAGCGGCCGAACCTCCGCCGGACAACAGACCAGCGAGCAGGGCGAGCCCGGCGACGGAGGCGACTCTCACGGAACGCCCCGCACGGGGTACGGGTATCTGAGTGTGCATATCGGGCCTGTCCTCCACGGGGTGCGTCGGTTGTACAACTGCGGTGGCGCGGTCGACCGTGCCTGTGCATTGCGCCCTACAGCGCCCTGATCACCGGCGCCTTGCCGGTCGAGGCCATGGCCATGCGCAACGATGCCCTGAGCTCGACGACATCGCCGTTGTTGACGAGGCCCAGGCAGTTCGCGTTGGAGGCGAGCAGGTCACCGGACGTGTCACCGATGACGAGCCTGCCCGTGTCGTTCTCGTAGTGCCCGTGGAGCGTGCCCTTGAAATCAATGGTGCAGCCGAATCCATACCAGTTGGCTGCGACGTTCTTGATGCTGACGTCCACCCAGTTCGCATGGGCAGGGTTCTGCCCGACGAGGCTGATGGCCCACGGCGACGCGCTCTTCGTCACGATGTACTCGATGCCACCGACCGAGCAGTCATGGATGGTGATGGCGTCGATCGTACCGATCCCACCGCCGGTCGTACCGGTCGCTTCGAGCTTCCCAGCAGTCACGTCAAAGGAGCCGCACGCCACGATCATGCTCGGGAAATTGAACGTGGAAGGGACGGCATGGACAGCGGTGTACGCCCCTGCCGGCGTCACACTCCACGAGCCCGTCGCACCGGCCGAGGCCGAGGACACCGCCGTCCCGAGGGCTGTGATGAGGGTGGCGGCCACGACGGTGAATCGTCGTGCGGGGAAGTTCACGAACTCACATCCTCTAGGTCGTGGCGCCGTCTCGGCGGCACCCCCAACGAGAAGGCCGGGCCGGCCGCGAAGACGCTCCGCGGCCGACCCGTACCCGTGTGGTGCTGGGGCCTTACGGCGTCGTGATCTTCGGCGAGGTGCCCGTCGAGGTCACCTTGACGAGGTACGAGGCCTTGAAGGAGGCCACGTCGCCGTTGTTGATCAGGCCGAGGCAGTTGGCGTTGGACGCCTTCAGCTCCGTGCCCGAGCCGTCGATGACCAGCCTGCCGGTGCTGTTGTCGTAGTACCCGTACGCCTTGCCCTTGAAGTCGGCGGCACAGCCGAAGCCGCTGATGTGGGCCGAGATACCGGTGACGTTGCCCTTGACCCGGTTGGCGTTCGCGGGGTCCACCCCGGTGACGTTGATCGTCCACGGCGTCGCGGTCATGGAGACGGTGAAGCTGATGCCGCCGACCGAGCAGCTGGTGAAGCCGATCGTGCCGATGGTGGCCATGTTGGCCCCCGTGGCGCTGGTCGCGGCGACGTTGCCCGCGGTCACGCTGGAGGAGGCACACGTCAGGGTCGCGGCGGGGACGGTCAGCGTGGGGCTGGTCGCGCTGGCGGTGTACGCGCCGTTCGGGGTCGCCGACCACGAGGCCGTGGCGCCGGCGGACGCCGAAGTGGCGGCCATCCCGAGGGCGGCACTGGCGGCGGTGGCGATGATGGCGGCTCTACGTGCAAGGGTGTTCACGGAATCCGGTTCCCTTCGAGGGTGTGTGACCTACACCGGGGGGCCACTTCCGGCCGGGTAAGCGGCGCTCCCGGAGTGGGGGTCACGAGACAGGAATGTGGCAGTCCGACCTGACGGACTGCGCGACCTCTTGCGTTCGGCGATGACGCTACGGGCGAGTAATGTCGCTCCGCAACACGCTGGAACAAAGAATCTCTACACTCGTCATCCCCTCTCAGAAATTGTTTGCGGGGCGAGTACGGCACGCCGATTTTTTATCGAAAAGTGAGCAGTTCTTCCGGCGCCGATCCGGCCGGCCTGCTCATCCGGTGACGGCATGATCCCCGCCGCCTCTCAACGCCCCACGTCACAGCCCTGCTTCACGGTCCTCCCCGCCGCGACCCTGACGTGTGCCTCCTCCAGCGTGACCGCGGGCAACGTCGCCGCGACCAGCGCCACGGGGGCCAACATGGCCACCATCGGCACGATCGGCTTCACCAGCTG
>NZ_RDBL01000002.1:483870-579331 GCF_008042035.1 Streptomyces sp. col6 | reverse complement strand
GCGCACCCGGCACCCCGCCGCCCCCCTCGACTTCCCCCCTTCGGGCCGGTGGAATTCAGCGCCAATAGAGCGGGCGCCATTGTCCGAGGTGGCGGGATCACGCGTCGGAGCCACCGCCGCATTACCGGAATCCACACTCCCGCACCAGCACCGCACGAGTGATCCGCGAGCCGACCCCGCAAGCGGAAGCCGATCGAAGTGGTGGCTGAAAACGACCGATGCGTGGCCTATACATTTCGTCTTGTCCTGCCTGTGTTCAGAGCCACATACGTGGACTATCTTCGGCAGCCGAAGTCGGTACGCACCTGAGAACGGCTGGGAGCGCTCTCCCGTCCGTCGCCCCCCATCGGGCGCCGAAGAGCAAGAAGGGGTCAAGGTATGCCGGGAGTTGCGCAACCCTCGGAGCTGGGAGAGCCGCTGGGACCGCTGCCGCAGGAGTTCGCCACGATCGTGCGACCCGAACTGCCCAGCCTCATCAAGGAGATCGGCCTTGAGGTCACCCGCGCCTACCCCGAGTACGCGCGCCTCCTCGACGGCCCGTACGGCCAGGGCATCCGGGTCGGCGTCGAGCAGAGCATCTCCGTGTTCGTGGACCAGGTGGCCGAGCCGGCCGCCCCCTCCGCGCTGCGCGACGAGATGTGCCGCAGATTCGGCCGGTTCGAGGCCTACGAGGGGCGCAGCCTGGACCAGTTGCAGGGGGCGTACCGGCTGGGCGCCCGCGTGGCCCTCCGCCGGGCGAAGAAGATCGGCAGGCGCTACAACCTGTCCCCCACGATGATGCTGACGTTCGCGGACGCGCTGTTCAGTTACGTGGACGAGCTGGAAGCCCTTTCGCGCGAGGGGTATCTGGAGGTGAGGTCGGCCTCCGACGACCACACGGACACCTTGCGGCGCCGGCTGCTGCACCTGATCCTCGCCGGACGGCCGGTGCCCCGCGTGGCCATCGCCGAGCTGTGCGAGCAGACCGGCTGGACGCTGCCGGACGAGGTGACGCTCGTCGCCGTGCGCCCCTCCCCCGATCTGGACCGGCTGGCGATCGACCGTGACGTACTCGTCGACTTCACCGACCCACAGCCGCACTTACTGATCCCGGGCCCCTTCGACGACATGCGAAGACGCATGCTGGAGCACGCGCTCCCGGGGGTCCGTGCCGCCATCGGCCTGACCGTCCCCGCCTCCCTGGCCTCGGACTCGATCCGCTGGGCGCGGCGGGTGCTGGAACTCGTGGACGCCGGTGTCATCGACGACGCGCCCGCCATCCTCTGCGACGACCACCTCATCACCCTGTGGCTGCTCTCCGATCCGGTCCTCCTGGACCAGCTCGCGCGCCGCGAACTCGCCCCGATGGCCAACATCAGCGTCAACCGGCGCGAACGGCTCATCGAAACGCTGCGGATCTGGCTCGACACCCGTGGCACGGCGGCCCAGATGGGCGAGCTGCTCGACGTACACCCCCAGACCGTCCGCTACCGGATGCGCAATCTGGAATCGATCTTCGGCGATCAACTGGTCGATCCGGAGGCGCGGTTCTCGACCGAGACCGTGCTCCGCGCCATGCAGCTGCGGGCACGCAGCAACGACTCACCCATCTGAACAGCGACGCGTCCTCGATCCGAACGAGCACCTCACGCGAAGTCAACCTACTTGCGGGTAAGGGGAAATAGCCGGTCATTCCCAAACGGTTGCCACACGGAGACGTACTCAACGCGAAACCCGGAACCGCGTCCCGTTATATGGAGGGGAGTCGGTCCGCCCACCCGGCGGTCCGACGCCCGACCTCCTGGCCACCATCGAGAGGGAACCACCCCATGACCGCCTCGCACCTGCTCGTCCCCGTCCCGATCCCGGACCGCATCGCCGCGCTCATCGGCGCCTGCACCCCCGCGCACATCCTCCAGGCCGAATTCGACGCCGACTGCGCCGCGCGCGAGGTCCGCAGGTTCCGCGGGCCCCGCCTCGGCATCGAGGACCAGGCCGACCGCGAGCAGGCCCTGTCGGAGCTGGCCCGCGCCAACAAGGTGCTCGCCGCCCACCACCCCCGGCTCGTGGTGCGCCCCGGTTCCGCCTGGTGACCCCCTGGAACGACACGCCTCCGCACCTTGCGAAGAGACCGCCGCGCCCTTACCTTACTCAAAAGTAAGTTTACTCCAGAGTAAGGAACTGGCGTGGCCGACAACAGCAGCGGCAATGTCACCGGCGAACTGGCCGCCCTCGACTTCGCGGCCGTCTCCCCCGAGGAGTTCGCACGGATCGTGAAGGGCCTGTCCGCCAAGCAGCTGGGCGAGGTCATGCACGGCGACCTGCGCACCCGGGTGCTCGGGGAGGTCTTCGGCCGGATGAAGCAGCAGTTCCGCCCGGAGGCGGCCGGGGCGCTCACGGCGCTGATCCGCTGGAAGATCACCGGTGACACGGAGGTGGTCTACGAGACCTCGATCGCGGACGGCACCTGCGCCGTCAGCGAGGGCCGCTCGGACGCCGAGCCGCGTACGACGCTGATCATGGCCGACTCGGAGTTCCTGAAGCTGGTCTCCGGCAACGGCAACCCCATCACCATGTTCATGATGCGCAAGCTGAAGGTTGCCGGTGACGTCGGCCTGGCCTCGGGTCTCACGCGCTACTTCGACATCCCGAAGGCGTGAGCCGATGAGCTACTTCTCCCTCGCGCTCACCGAGGAACAGCAGGACCTGCGCAACTGGGTGCACGGCTTCGCCGCCCAGGTGGTGCGCCCGGCTGCGGCCGAGTGGGACGCCCGCGAGGAGACGCCCTGGCCGGTCATCCAGGAGGCCGCGCGGATCGGTCTCTACGGGTTCGAGTCGCTGGCCGACATGTACGGCGACCCGTCGGGGCTCTCCCTCCAGATAGCCAACGAGGAGCTGTTCTGGGGTGACGCCGGCATCGGCATGGCCCTGTTCGGCACCTCGCTCGCGGTCGCCGGGATCTTCGCCTCCGGCACCCCGGACCAGCTCGCCGAGTGGGTGCCCCAGTGTTACGGCGACGAGGACGACCCGAAGGTCGCGGCGTTCTGCGTCTCCGAACCGCAGGCCGGCTCCGACGTCTCCGCGATGACGACGAAGGCCCGGTACGACGAGGCGAAGGACGAGTGGGTGATCTCCGGCCAGAAGGCATGGATCACCAACGGGGGCATCGCGGAGGTCCACGTCGTCGTCGCCTCGGTCGACCCGGCGCTCGGCGCGCGCGGGCAGGCCGCGTTCATCGTGCCGCCCGGCACGAAGGGCCTGGCCGCGAGCCGCACCATCAAGAAGCTGGGGCTCCGCGCCTCGCACACGGCGGACGTCTTCCTGGACGAGGTACGGGTGCCGGGGCACTGCCTGCTCGGCGGCAAGGAGAAGCTGGACGCCCGCCTCGCCCGCGCCCGTGAGGGCTCCACCGCCAAGGGGCAGGCCGCGATGGCCACCTTCGAGGTCAGCCGCCCCACGGTCGGCGCCCAGGCGCTGGGCATCGCGCGCGCCGCGTACGAATACGCGCTGGAGTACGCCGGGGAGCGCGAGGCGTTCGGGCGGCCGGTCATCGAGAACCAGTCGATCGCCTTCGCCCTCGCCGACATCCGTACCGAGATCGAGGCCGTACGGCTGCTGATCTGGCAGGCCGCGTGGATGGCACGCAACGACCGCACCTTCGACGCCGGACAGGGCTCCATGTCCAAGCTCCGCGCCGGCGAACTCGCGGTGGCCGCCACGGAGAAGGCCGTCCAGATCCTCGGCGGCGCCGGATACAGCCGGGAGCACCCGGTGGAGCGGATGTACCGGGACGCCAAGATCTACACGATCTTCGAGGGCACCAGCGAGATCCAGCGCCTGGTCATCGCGCGGGCGATCTCCGGCCGCCACATCCGCTGAGCGCGGGGGCGGCGGGCGGACGCGGAACCGGGCCAGCGAGGATGAGCGGGTCCGCACGCCGCCGTATCCCGGGGGAAACGCCATGCCCGCCGTCCCGCGCCCGTCCGTCCTCTTCGTCACCGACCTCGCCTACGAGGCGCGTGGCCGGCGCTACTGCGACGAGGACATCCGCCTGACGTCGCGGCTGCGCGAGGACTTCGACCTGGCGCTGTGCCACCCGCGCGACGCCGCCGCCCTGCTGGACCGCTTCGACGCCGTCGTGGTACGCAACAGCGGCCCGGTCCTGCACTACCAGGAGGCGTACGACGCCTTCCGGGCGCGGGCCCTGGAGCTGGGCACCCGCGTGTACAACCCGCTGACGGGGCGCGGGGACATGGCGGGCAAGCAGTACCTGGTCGACCTGAGCCGCGCCGGCTACCCGGTCATCCCCACCGTGGACCGGGCGGCGGATCTCGGGCTGCTTCCGGAGGCAGCGGGCTATGTGGTCAAGCCGAAGCTGGGCGCGGACTCGGTCGGGCTCAGCTTCGTGACGACGCCGGAGATCGCTCCGGGGGCCGACGGCACCCTGCTCGTCCAGCCCCGGATCGACTTCCGCTACGAGGTGTCCTTCTACTACGTCGACCAGGACTTCCAGTACGCGCTGCACGCCCCGGACCCGGAGCGGCGGTGGGTGCTGGAGCCGTACGCGGCGAGCGCGGCGGACCTGGCGTTCGCCCGGTCCTTCGTGGAGTGGAACACCCTGGACCACGGCATCCAGCGGGTGGACGCCTGCCGGACGGCGGACGGCGAGCTGCTCCTCGTAGAACTGGAGGACCTCAACCCGTATCTCTCGCTGGACCGGGTAGCCGCCCCCGTACGGGAGGCATTCGCCACCCGGATGACGGCCTCGCTGCGGGATCTGCTCGCCTGACACGTCCGGACGTGCCCCGCATGCGGGTGACACCGAGCGATGTGAGGGTGCAAAGGTGACCACTGCCAGCGAGACCGCCCCCGCCGCGCAGAGTGCCGCAGCGCCGCCCGTGCTCGACCCACGCCGCCGCAACATCGTCTTCGCCACGATCGTGCTGGGCATCCTGCTGGCCGCGCTGGACCAGACGATCGTGGGCACCGCACTGCCGACGATCGTCTCGGACCTCGGGGGCGCCGCGCACATGTCGTGGGTGGTCACCGCCTATCTGCTCGCGGAGACCGTGGCGACGGTGCTGGTCGGCAAGTTCGGCGACCTGTTCGGGCGGAAGATCGTCTTCCAGCTTGCCGCGGTCATCTTCATCACCGGCTCGTTCCTCTGCGGGCTCGCGACGAACATGACGCTGCTGATCGTGTGGCGCGGCCTCCAGGGCATCGGCGCGGGCGGTCTGATGGTCACCTCGATGGCGCTGATCGCCGACGTCATCCCGCTGCGCGACCGGGGCAAGTACCAGGGCGCGATCGGTGCCGTCTTCGGGGTGTCGACGGTGATCGGCCCCCTGCTCGGCGGGCTGTTCACCGACCATCTGACCTGGCGCTGGGCGTTCTACGTCAATGTGCCGATCGCGATCGTGGTGGTCATCGCGGCGGCCCGGACGATCCCGTCCGTCAAGGCGGCCGGACGGCCGGTCATCGACTACCTGGGCATCGCGCTGGTCACCGTCGGGGCCAGCGCCCTGATCCTGGCCACCAGCTGGGGCGGCAACGAGTACGCCTGGGGCTCCGGCGTCATCATCGGCCTGTTCGTCCTCGGTCTGGTGGCGCTCGCGCTGTTCTGCCTCGTCGAGTTCCGGGCGAAGGAACCGATGCTGCCGATGCGGCTCTTCGGCAACCCGGTCTTCACGGTCTGCTCGATCCTCAGCTTCATCGTGGGCTTCGCGATGCTCGGCGCGATGATCTTCCTGCCCACGTACCTCCAGTACGTGGACGGCGACTCGGCGACCCTGTCGGGTGTGCGGACGCTGCCGATGGTCGCCGGACTGCTCGCCGCGTCGATCTTCAGCGGCAACGTGGTCAGCAAGACCGGGCGTTACCGGATCTTCCCCATCATCGGCTCGCTGGTCATGGCGGCCGGTCTGTTCCTGCTCTCCCGGATGGGCCCGGACAGCGGGGTCTGGCTGGAGTCCCTGTACATGCTGGTGCTCGGCATCGGCATCGGGCTCTCCATGCAGGTCCTGACGATCGCCGTGCAGAACACCGTCGACTACGCGGACCTGGGCACGGCCACCTCGGGCGTCACCTTCTTCCGTACGCTCGGCAGCTCCTTCGGCACCGCCGTCTTCGGGACGATCTACGCCAACGCGCTCGGGCCGCACCTCAGGGACGGGATCACCGAGGCCGCGCGGGCCGGCGGTGATCCGGCCGTGCTGGCGAAGGCCTCCCAGAGCCCCGAAGGGCTGCACGCGCTGCCCGCCGCCCAGTCGGAACCGCTGGCCCAGGCCTACGCCGACACCCTCCACACGGTGTTCCTGTGGACGGTGCCCGTGGCGCTGCTCGGGTTCGTCGTCGCGCTGTTCCTCAAGCAGGTGCAGCTGCGGGACACGGTACGGGCGGGCTCGACGGACATGGGTGAGGGCTTCGCCTCGCCGAACACCCAGGACCCGGCCCAGCTGCTGGAGTTCTCGGTGGCCAAGGTGCTGCGGCGGGTGGACCCGGAGACGGCACGGCGGATCGTCGTCGATTCGGACACCCGGCTGGACATGGCGGGCGCCTGGGCGGTGATGCAGGTGGAGCTGTTCACACGGATGGTCGGCCACGCGGGGCTCCGGCTGATCGCCGCGCGGCACCGGATTCCACCGGAGGTTCTGGTCCCGGTCTTCGACCGCATGATCGAGGAGGGCTTCCTCACCGGGGACGGTCACCTGTTCCAGCACACCGCCGCCGGCAGCCGCGAGGCCCGGACCATCAACGACGCCTGGGCCCGCTGGCTCCACGAACAGCTGGGCGACGACGGCGAGCGCCCGGACGACGCCCGGCTGCGCGCCGCGGTCGACGTGATCGCCAAGCGGCTGCTGGCGGAGGACCTGACGCAGGAGCTGGCTCCGGTGGCCCCGGCGGGCGCGCCGGTCTGACGGCCTTCCGCGATCGGGCTGTCAGTCGGCGAAGACGGCGGTCTCGTAGACCCAGGCACCCTCGTGCCGGACGAAGCGGCTCTTCTCGTGGAGGGAGCCGGCCCGGCCGTCCGCCGTGTAGTGGGCGCGGAAGGTGACGGTGCCGGTGGTGTGGAAGGCGCTGCCCTCCGTGGTCTCCAGGACCTCCAGGCCCTGCCAGCGCTGCCCGGGGTCGAAGTCGAGCACGTCGGGGCGGTGGTCCGGGTGCCAGGTGCGCAGCAGGTACCCGGCGTCCCGGACGACGAAGGCGGCGTACCGCGCACGCATCAGCGCCTCGCAGGTCGGCGCCGGAGCCCCCGCGTGCAGCCGGCCGCAGCACTCGGCGTAGGCGGCGGGCAGCCCGCAGGGGCACGGCGAAGCCGGGGTGATTCCGGGGGCGGGGGTGGTGCGGGGGCTCGCGGCGGACGGGCGCCGGGAGCGGGAGGTGCGTCGGGACATGCGTCCATTGTGACGTGCGGGGAGATCCGCGCCCGACGGACGGGGTCAGGTCAGCAGGAAGTCGGCCTGTCCGGCCTTGGCGCCCTGGATGAACGCGGCGATCTCGCGATGGGTGTAGATCAGGGCCGGACCGTCGGGGTCCGCGGACTGGCGCATGGCGATTCTCCCGTCGGCCAGTTTCATGGCCTCGACGCAGTTGCCGCCGTTGCCACCGCTCCAGGGCTTGTACCAGCCTTCGGAGCCGAGGTCAGCGGCCGGCATGCCGTTGTATATGGGTGTCATCACAGCTCCTTGCGGAAGTCCCGGAGGAGTTCCTTCGTGCGTTGTGCAGTCGCGGCCTGGGCCGCCATGCGGTCCATGACCTCGAGGTAGGAGGCCACCTCCGGGCGCGCGTCGAAGTAGACGGCTCCGGTCAGATATTCGCTGAAGACCATGTCGGGCAGTTCGGGGACGGCGAACCGGAAGAGCACGAACGGCCCGTACGTCCCCGGGTGGTGACCGGTGGAGAACTCCGCGATCTGCAGGGTGACGTTCGGCATCGCCGTGGCTTCCAGCAGCTTGTCCACCTGGGCGCGCATGATCTCGGTGCTGCCCACCGGACGGCGCAGAACGGTTTCGTCCATCACCACCCACAGGCGTGGGGCGTCCGGCTTGGTGAGGAGGGACTGCCGTTCCATCCGCAGCGCCACATGGCGCTCGATGTCCTCCGGCCGGGTCTGGCCGACGGCCCCGGTGCGCATCACCGTCCGCGCGTAGTCCTCGGTCTGGAGCAGGCCGGGGACGAAGTGCGGTTCGTACATGCGCAGCAGGCTCGCGGCGCCCTCCAGGCTGACGTACATGCTGAACCAGTCGGGCAGCACGTCGTGGAACCGCTGCCACCAGCCCGGCCTGTTGGCCTCCTCCGCGAGGTCGACGAAGGCGTCCGCCTCCTCGTCCGAGATCCCGTAGGCCCTCAGCAGCACCTGTACATAGGGGATCTTCAGAGCGACCTCGGCGGTCTCCATCCTGCGGACGGTCGCCGGGGCGACGCGCAGCACCTTGGCGGCCTGGTCCCGGCTCATGCCGACACGCTCCCGCAGGTCCTGCAGACGCTTGCCGAGAACGACCTGGCCCACGGTCGGGGCGGACCGCGGTTCGCTCACTTCAGACCTCCCCATGCACTGTATGGGTGCAGTGTGCCATGTGCCTGCCGCCAAAGACACAGCCACTCTGGAATTTTCAGAGTGCCCCTTGCCAAGTGTTCGCGACAGAGGGAGAGTTGGAGTGCGAAATCAGTTGACCTGTCGTGCCCGCGGTCTTTTCGAAGATCGCGAAGCGTGACGCAGCCCCCACTGTGAGGATTCGGTCGTGGCACCTGGCAGTGCGCTCATCCCCCGGCTCATGGATCTCCGCCCGGGGGCCGAAGCGCTCCGGTACTGCTTCGCGCTGCCCGCGCACCCCGAATCGGTCGCCGCCGCCCGGCGTCTGACGAAGACCCGGCTCGACGAATGGCACACGGGTGACGACGCACGCGAGGCCGCGGTCCTGATCGTGTCCGAGCTGGTGACCAACGCGGTGGTGCACACCGCGAGCTCGCGGGTCCTGTGCGAACTGCGGTGCCTGGACGGCCGGCTGCGCATATCCGTGCAGGACCAGGGACACCAGCCCGGCGGACCACGCCTGGGCAGAGGCGCGGACGACGAGCACGGACGCGGCCTGCTGCTCGTCGACTCACTGGCCGGCGCCTGGGGATCGCGCGACGCCGGCGACGGCTCGGGCCGCATCGTCTGGGCAGAACTGCCGCACAGCTCGGAGCACTCATGCTGAAGAACGCCGTGAACCACTTCCTCGGACAGCGCCGCTCCCGCGAGCCGGCCGGCTCCCCGCGCCCCGGCCGGGTCCAGCTGCCGCTGCCCACGACCCTTTCGGCGAGTCTGGGCTGCGACGCGGTCGGAGTGCCCGCCCGCCACGGCTTCCGGCTGATGTCCCATCTGCCGCGCACCGGCTGCGTCTTCGCGGACGCCGAGCGCTGGTGGTGGATCGTCCCGGCCGGCTCCGACCTCGATCTGGACTGGCCCGAGCAGGTCGCCTACGCGCGCGGGACGTGTGTGCCCGCCGTACGGCCCCGGCTGATCCACCAGCCCGACAGCCGTACGCCGTACACCCCGCCGATTCCACTGTTCCTGATGGTCTGCCAGGTGACCGGCGTGACGCCGTCGTGGACCCAGGCCTACGGGCCGCGGGCCGTCTCGGCGCCCTGACCGGACCGCCCCGGTCACCCTGCGTTGTCAGTGGTCGGTTCTACCGTGGAACCACTGATCGAACGACCCGTGGCATACGGGGTCAACAGGGGTGAAGGGGGCGGGCCCATGCGTGCTGTGGAGGCTGTCGGGAACGGTGCGTCGCGGTCCGGGGGGACCACGGGCGATGACGAGGACACCTTCGTCCTGCCGGACGGCTGGCGCCGCCTGGTCCATCCCCGGCGCGGCGGCATCGCGCGGACGCCCGCCGGAGCGGACAGGAAGCTGACCGACGCGGTCGCGGAGCGGACGGCCGAGGAGCAGGCATGGATCCAGGAGTTCCTGGAGGCGCCGCGCAGTGACGCGGGCCTCGTCGCCGAGGTCCGGCGGCATCTGGACGGGGAGCCCTCGCCGGCCGGGGCGGCGGCGCTGGCACGGATCGTCGGGATGTACGCGCCACCCGGGAACGCGTGGGCGGACAGCTGGGTGCGGCTGCACGGGCTGCCGTTCGCGGCCCGCGCCGCGGTGGAGCTGTTCATGATCGAGCCGCACTGGATGCAGAGCGGGGCGCGCCGTTACGACGCGTGGCTGGAGGCACGGTCCGAGGCCCTGGAGACCCGGTCGTCCCACTACAGCCGGGTGGCCGCCGACCGGGTGCGGGCCCTGCTCGCCGCCGCGGACGACGCGACGTACCGGGCCGCCGTCGAGGCACTGTCCGCCTGCCGCACCGACGCCCCTCGACGGGTCGTCACGACGTACCTGGCGCCGAGCGAGTCCGACTGGGTCGCGGAGCTCTGCGCCGACCCGGAGACGACCGGGACGGCCGATTCCGGGCTCCTCTCCCTGATCTTCTGCTCGCTCGGTTCGCCCGAGCAGGCCGCGCGGTTCACGAACACGTCCGGTTACGACCGGAGCATGAGCGCGATCGCCACGGCCGCCGAGGGCATCGGGACGGCGATCGTCCCGATGCTCGCCACGGAGCTGGAGAAGGGGTACTTCTACGCGGACGCGAGGCGGCAGCTCGCCGACACGCTCGTCGAGTTCCCGACGGACGAGGCCTTCGGCGCCCTGCTCGCCCAGGCCGGCGACAAGCAGGTCCGCCCCGCTCTTCTGGAGGCGATGCGCCGTTACCCGGCCCGTGCGCTGCGGCTGCTCGCCGCGGACGCCCGTGACACGGCCTCGGCATCCGGACTGCTTCCCGCGCACGTCGCCACTCACCGCGCGCTCGCGGAGCGGGTGCTGCCGACGCTGGACGCCGGCCTGGCGGAGATCGTCGAACCCCTGCTGAACCGGGGCGAGCGCATCGCGGACGCCCCCGCCGACGCCCTTCCCGCCGTGCTGACGGCCCCGCCGTGGACCAGGGAGCGGACCACGACGCGGCCCGTCGTGGTCAGCGGCCTGACGGCGGACGGCGAGCCCGCCGTGGAGTGGCGGGACGGGGAGCGCGAGCAGTGGGCGGCGACCGGCAGCTGGTACACCCGGCGGGAGGCGGTGGACGACTGGGAACAGACCCTCGACTCGCTGCGCTACGGGCTCGACGCGTCGGACCTGCGGCCGGCCTGGATCTACGTCCACGGGCCCGAGGAGCGGGTCGCGCCCCTGCTCGACACCTGGGACCCGACCGATGTGTGGGACGGCGCGGACACACTGAAGCCGGTGGCGGCCCGCTTCGGTCTCGCCGCCCTGCCCCTGCTGCTGCGCGTGGTGCCGCGCCGGCCCAGCGAACTCGCCCCGCTGCTGCTGCCGTTCGTCGACGTCCGGGTCGCGCGCCACATGGCCGACTGGGCGGTACGGCTCAAGTCCACGGCCTCGGTGGCCCGCTCCTGGTTCGAGCGGCACGGTGTGCGGGCCGCGCCGCTGCTCGTGCCGGGCGCCGTCGGCAAGGCCGGTAACGCACGGCGGGCCGCCGAGCAGGCGTTGCTCCTGATCGCCGCGCTGCACGGCGACGCGGCGGTGCGCGAGGCCGCCGAGGGGTACGGAAGGAAAGCGGTGGAGGCGGTGGCCGGGCTGCTGGCCGCCGATCCGCTGGAGCGGGCGCTGCCCGCCGCCATGCCCGAGTTGCCGGCCTGGGCGGACCCGGCGCTGCTGCCACAGATCCGGGTCGCCTCGGGCGGGGCACTGCCCGAGGAGTCGGTCCGCCATCTCGTGACCATGCTGGCCCTGTCCAAGCCGGGCGAGCCGTATCCGGGTCTCGCCGACGCGGTGCGCATCGTGGACCCGGCTTCGGCAGCCGAGTTCGGCTGGGCGCTCTTCGAGCAGTGGCGCCTCGCCCTCCTGCCCGCCAAGGAGGCGTGGGCACTCCACGCCCTGGGTGTGCTGGGCGACGACGGGACGGTGCTCGGGCTGACGCCGGTCATCCGGGCCTGGCCCGGTGAGAACGCCCATCACCGGGCGGTGGAGGGGCTGGACGTCCTGGCGGCGATCGGCACCGACGCGGCGCTCCTTCACCTGCACTCGATCGCCCAGCGGGTGAAGTTCAAGGCCCTGAAGGTGCGAGCCGCGGAGAAGATCGCCGAAGTGGCGGCGAGCCTCGGGCTGACAGGCGAACAGCTCTCGGACCGGCTGGTGCCCGACCTGGGTCTGGACGCGGACGGTTCCACGGTCGTCGACTACGGCAGCCGGACGTTCACGGTGGGCTTCGACGAGCAGTTGCGCCCCTACGTCCGGGACGGCGACGGCAAACGCCTCAAGGACCTGCCGAAGCCCGGGGCGAAAGACGACGCGGAGCTGGCGCCGACCGAGCGCAAGCGGTTCGTGGCCCTGAAGAAGGAGGTCCGGTCGATCGCCTCCGACCAGGTGCGCCGGCTGGAGGCCGCCATGGTGGCAAACCGCTCCTGGACGGCGCAGGAGTTCACCGAGCTGTTCGTCGCCCATCCGCTGACCGGGCACCTGGTGCGCCGGCTGGTGTGGCTGAGCGAGACGGACGGGGCGGCCACGGCGTTCCGTGTGGCGGAGGACCGGACGTTCACCGACGTCGGGGACGGCCCGTTCGGCCTGCCCGGCGGGGCGACCGTGCGGCTCCCCCACCCGCTGCACCTGGGCGAGGCGGTGACCGCCTGGTCGGAGGTGTTCGCGGACCATGCGATCACTCAGCCGTTCCCACAGCTCGGACGTCCGGTGTTCGCGCTGACCGAGGAGGAGTCCGCCGGCCACCGGCTGAGCCGCTTCGAGGGGATCAAGGTGCCCACGGGCAAGGTCCTCGGCCTGGAGCGGTACGGCTGGCAGCGCGGGAACCCGGAGGACAACGGCGTGGAGCGCTGGATCTCCAAGCGCCTCGGAGACAGCTGCCACCTGGTGATCGCCCTCGACGGGGGCATCGCGGTCGGTGCGGTCGACGTGTACCCCGAGCAGACCCTGGAGACCGTCTGGCTCGACGCCGAGCCGTCCGACTACTGGCACCACCGGCCCCACGACCTGCGGCTCGCCGGGCTGGACACGGTGACCGCGTCCGAACTGCTCGCCGACCTGACAGCGCTCACCGAGGGCGCCGTGTCATGACCGTACGGAAGGAGTGGCCCCGAGGGCGGGGGCCACTCCTTCCGACCGCCTCAGGCCAGGTGCGCCAATTCCGGGTGCGCCTTCGCGTAGCCGTCGACGAGGCGGCGGGCGACGGAGACCGAGTCGACCAGCGGGTGCAGGGCGAAGGCCCGGACGGCGTCCGCGCGGGACCCGCTCGCCGCCGCGTCCAGCACCGCGCGCTCGACGGCCTTCACCGAGGTGACCAGGCCGACGGCGTGGTAGGGCAGCGGGTCCACGGCGACGGGCCGGGCTCCATTGGCGTCGACCAGGCAGGGCACCTCGATCACGGCGTCCGCGTCGAGCACCGAGAGGGTGGACCGGTTGCGGACGTTGAGGATCAGGGTGGTCCGCTCGTCACGGGCGATCGCCCGCATGAGGGCGAGCGCGACCTGTTCGTAGCCGCCGGATTCCAGATCGCTCTCCTCGCGCTCCCCCGCCCCGGCCACGTCCCGGTTCTCCGCCATGTACGTGGCCTCGCGCTCGGCGCGGGTGCGGTCCCAGGTGGCCAGGGCGGGGGTCGCCGGGTCCTTCATCCGGCCGTAGAAGCCCTCCTGCTGCTCACGGAGGAAGGCACCCCGGGTCTGCGCGGCCTCCTGGTAGGCGCGGACGGCCTCACGGTTGAAGTAGTAGTAGTGCAGGTACTCGTTGGGGATCGAGCCCAGCGAGCGCAGCCAGTCGGCACCGAACAGCCGGCCCTCCTCGAAGGAGCCCAGCAGCTCGGGATCGGCGAACAGGCGCGGGAGTTCGTCCCGGCCGGCCACGTAGAGCCCGCGCACCCAGCCGAGGTGGTTGAGGCCGACGTAGTCGACGCGGGCCAGGTCCGGGTCGGCGCCGAGGACCCGGGCGATGCGGCGGCCGAGGCCGACCGGTGAGTCGCAGATGCCGATGACGCGGTCGCCGAGATGCCGGGACATGGCCTCGGTGACCAGACCGGCCGGGTTGGTGAAGTTGATGACCCAGGCGTCCGGTGCGAGCCGGGCGATGCGCCGCGCCAGGTCGTCGGCGACCGGCACGGTGCGCAGCCCGTACGCGATGCCGCCGGCGCCGACGGTCTCCTGGCCGAGGACGCCCTCGTCGAGCGCGACGCGTTCGTCGGCCGCCCGGCCCGCGAGGCCGCCGACGCGGATCGCGGAGAAGACGAAGTCGGCGCCGCGCAGGGCCTCGTCCAGGTCGGTCGTGGCGCGGACGGCGGGCGCGTCCGCGATGGACGCGGCCTGCTCGGCGAGGACCCGGGCGACGGCGGAGAGCCGGTCGGTGTCCGTGTCGTGGAGGGTGACGGCCGTGACCCGGCCCTCGGCGTGGTCGGCGAGCAGCGCCCCGTACACCAGTGGAACCCGGAATCCGCCGCCGCCCAGAATTGTCAGCTTCACGCTTCCGCATGGTACGTGGAGCCCGGCGCCCGCCCGGTGGATCCCCGCCGGTCCGCGACGTCCGGCGTGGGGCGGCCCGGCGGCGGGGGCATCGCGTCCGCCCCCGTCCCGGGCCGCTCCGGAACCGCCGCGGGCCTCAGTCGCCGTTCCACCAGCGGGTCACGACGCGCCAGAGCCGGGCGGGCGCGCCGGGCCTGCGCTGGCGCGGCACCCTTCCGGTGGCCGTACCGGCCAGTGCGTCCGCCGAGCCGTCGACGGTCGCGGTCGCCCCGGCCGGGGCTGCGGCCGGCGCGGCCCGCCAGGACTGGGAGGTCCAGTCCTCCGTCCGGCACACGGCCCCCCGCCCACGTGTCCATCCCGTCCCTCGGCGTGGACTCCGACGTCATGCGGCTCGGCCTCAACCCCGACCGCACCGTCGAGGTCCCGCCGGCCGACAAGGGCATGACGACCGGCTGGTACACGGGCAGCGCCGTCCCCGGCGAACCCGGCGCGGCGGTCCTCATCGGCCACAACGACACCCGCTTCGGCAGGGCCGTCTTCCACGACCTGCGCAAGATAGCCAAGGGCGCGGACATCGTGGTCCGCGACAGCGGCGGCAAGGACATCCACTTCGAGGTCACCGCCCGCGAAACGGTGAGCAAGAACGCCTTCCCCACGGCCCGCGTCTACGGCCGCACCACGGACCGCGCCCTGCGCCTCATCACCTGCGACGGCGCGTTCGACTCGAACGGCCACCCGGTGGACAACCTGATCGTGTACGCGAAGCGGACGTGACGGGCGGCCCCTGGTCCTCCGCTCCCCCGTTCGCCGCCCGCCCCGTGCCGGGCGACCATGAGTACGGGAACCCGACGGGGCAACGCACCGGGAGGCATCCGTGGCGCAGGAACGCTCCAGTGAGCACGCGACCGACGTGCTGATCATCGGCGCCGGGCCCGTCGGGCTGAGTGTCGCGGCGGAGCTGCGGCGGCGCGGGGTGGCGTGCCGGCTCGTCGACCGGCTGCCGGGCCGGCTTCCGTACGCGAAGGCTGTGGGTATCCAGCCGCGCACGCTGGAGCTCTGGGACCGGATGGGCCTGGCCGGGGCCGTGCTGGAGGCGGCGGCGCCGATGTACGGGCAGCTCATCCATATCGACGGGGCCGAGGTGGCCCGGATCGAGCTCGCGCTGCCGCCCGAGGTGCCGTACGGGTTCGCCTCGCTTCCGCAGTACGAGACCGAGCGCATCCTGGAGGAGTACGTCGCCGGGTTCGGCACGGCCATCGAGCGCGGGACGGAGCTGGAGGGCTTCGACCAGGACGCGGACGGGGTGACGGCGCGGCTGCGTACGGCATCCGGTGGGACGGAGGAGGTGCGGGCCGGGTATCTGGTCGGCTGCGACGGTGCGCACAGCACCGTACGCAAGGGGCTCGGGCTCTCCTTCGAGGGAGGGGCGTTCGGCGAGGAGTACATGCTGGCCGATGTCGAGGCCGACTGGGACCTGCCGTACGGGTACGGGGTGCGCGCCAACCACACCGCGGCCGACGGGTCCACGGACGATCTGCTGGTCTGCATCCCGCTGCCGGGTACGGGCCGCTACCGGATGTCCATGCTGGTGCCGCCCGCGCTCTCCACCGGTCCGGCGGACGGCGGCGAGGTGGCGCACGGTCTTGAGGGCGGGCGTACGCCGGCGCTCCCGGACATCCAGGCCGTGGTCGACCGTCTGGCGCCGAGGCCGGCGGTCCTGTCGCGGATGCGCTGGTCGTCGGTCTTCCGGATCAGCCACCGGATCGTGGACCGGTACGGCGAGGGCCGGGTCTTCGTCGCGGGCGACGCCGCCCACATCCATCCGCCGACCGGTGCGCAGGGCATGAACACGGGCATCCAGGACGCCTGCAACCTGGCCTGGAAGCTCGCCCTCGTGGTGCGCGGCGAGGCCGGGCCCGCGCTGCTGACCAGCTACGACGCCGAGCGGCGGCCGGTGGGCGAGGAGGTCGTCGGGCGGACCGTCCGGCACGCCACCCGGGGTGTCGAGAACGACGCGGACGGTCTGGAGACCGTGCTGCTCCGCGAGGCCCAGCTGCTCGTCGGCTACCGCGACGGGCCGCTGGCCGGCACCCCGTACGGGCCCCCGGACGCCCCGCAGCCCGGCGACCGCGCCCCGGACTGCGGCGGGCTGACGCACCCGGTGGCGGCGTACCCGCTGCGGCTGCTCGACGTACTGCGCGGCCGGACGGGCCATGTGCTGCTGCGGTACGCGCCGCAGGGCGTCGAAGCGTCGGAGGCGGGCGGCATGGACACCGTCACCGTCGTGGCGGGCGACGCGCCGGCGGACGCGCCCGGCTACCGGGACACGGGCGGCGAGTTCGCGCGCCTCTACCGGCCGGACGGGCCGACCGGTTTCGTCGTACGCCCGGACGGGCAGCTCGGCGCCCGCTTCCCGCTGTCCCTCGCGTCCAACGCGCTGCCGCGCTATCTGGCGGCCCTCTCCGCCCGGGGCACCGACGACTCGGCTTAGCCCCGTGCCTTCGTCAGCCGCTGGCGGCGCGCCTCGTACAGGACGATCGACGCCGCATTCGAGGCGTTGAGGGAGCTGGCCGAGCCCGTCATGGGGATGCTGACGACGTGGTCGCAGCGGTCGCGCCAGGCGTTGCTGAGGCCGGCCGTCTCGTTGCCGATGAGGAGCAGGACGGGCTGGGTGAGGTCGAACTCCGAGGCGTCGCACTCGCCGTCCTCGTCGGTGCCGACGACGACCACCGGGCGGCGCTGCGCGCGCTCCGCGTCCAGCCACTGGCCGACCTCGTGGTGCGAGGGGGTGCGGACCACGGGGAGGGCGAAGAAGGAGCCCGTCGTCGCCCGGACAGCCTTCGGGTCGTACGGGTCGGCCGCGTGCCCCGTGACGATCAGGCCGTGCGCGCCGAAGGCGTCGGCGGAGCGGATGATGCTGCCGATGTTGCCGGGCTGCGTCGGGCGGTCGAAGACCAGGCCGAGGAAGTCGTCACCGACCGGGATGCGGGTCAGGTCGTCGGGGGCCATCTCGACCACGGCCAGGACCTCCGGCGCGCCCTCCGCCCGCTCGCTCAGCTCCGCGAGCAGGTCGGGGGCCATCGCGATGCGCTCGGTGGTGATGCCGCGCATCAGCTCCTCGGCCCAACGCGAGAGGGGGCGGCTCGCGTCGTACAGGAGGGAGCGGATCGTCCAGCCGTGCTCGACGGCCATGGTGATCGGCCGGACGCCCTGGACGAGGAACTCGCGGGCGCGCCCGCGCTTGGTCCGGTTGGTGAGCAGCGTCTGGAACTGCTGAAAGCGGGCGTTGCGGGTCGAGATCCGCTGCACAGCCACCGGTGGGTCCTCCAGGGTCGATCGCTCGTCCGGCGGCGGCATGGGCCGTCCCCGGAAACCAGAAATTCCCACGGTTCGCGATGAACCGTGGGAACTGGATGAGTGTCCGAGGGGGGACTTGAACCCCCACGCCCGATAAAGGGCACTAGCACCTCAAGCTAGCGCGTCTGCCATTCCGCCACCCGGACCAGGTGATCCGCCGCGGTCTCCCGTGGCGACAAAGAAAACAATACCAGGGGTTTGGGGTGCCTCTCACCTGGATATCCGGTGGCCGGCCGGTGGACATTGCGCTGGTCAGTGCGGTGCGGGGGTGTCCGGGAGGTGTTTCGCCCCGGCCGTGCGCCCCTCCCGTACGGACCGTCGCGACGCACGTACGGACCGTGGAGCCGGAGGGTCGGCGCCGGGGTCCACCGGCGGGCGGACGGGGCGGGTTACGTTCGCTCGCATGAGTGATCGCGGCTCCCGTCCTCCCCGCGCCCTGTCACCTCTGCGCGAGCACCTGCGCGAGACCTTCTGGTTCGCCCCGGCCATGACGCTCGTCGTCGCGTGCGTGCTCTGGTTCGCCGCCGCGGCGGTGGACGAGCAGATCGTCTCGTACCTGCGCGAGGAGCGGGCGTACGACGAGATCCAGGACCTGGTGAAGGTCGCCGAGGACACCAAGCAGATCGTCGTCACGGTCAGCTCCGCGATGATGACCTTCATCGGTGTGGTGTTCAGCATCTCGCTGGTCGCCGTACAGATGGCGAGCGGGCAGCTCACGCCACGGGTGGTGCGGATCTTCGTACGGAGCCGGATCAGCAAGCTCACCCTCTCGGTGTTCCTCGCGACGTTCGTGTTCTCGCTGCTGGTGCTCAGCTCGTACGAGAGCGAGACCGACCCCCGGCGGGTCACCTCGCTGCCGTTCGTGCAGAGCCTGCTGACCGCCGCGCTCGTCGGGCTGAGTCTGCTGCTGTTCATCGCGTACGTGAGTTCCACGCTGCGCCTCATGCAGATCGGGCCGGTCCTCGATCACATCACCCGGGACACCTTCCGGGTGCTGGGCCGGATGCCCGCCGGCCGGCCCGGCGAGGAGCCGCTGCCCGACGAGACCGGGCAGATCCCGTACGAGGGACGGGCCGGGGTGCTCCGGGACGTCAACGTCGCGCGGCTGGTCCGGGCCGCCCGGCGCCAGGGCGTGGTGCTCCGGCTGATCCCCCGGCTCGGGGACTTCGTGGTGCCGGGGACGCCGGTGCTCGCCGTGCACGGCGGGGCGGCGCCGAGCCGGCACGCGCTGCGGTACACGGTGTCGGTGGGCGTCGAGCGCACCCTGCACCAGGACCTGGCGTTCGGGCCGCGCCAGCTGTCGGACATCGCGCTGCGGGCGCTGTCCGCCGCGACGAACGACCCGACGACCGCCGTGCAGTGCCTGGACCGGATCGTGCAGTTCCTCGCCACCGCCGTGCGGCTGCCGCTCGGCACCGTGCACCACCGGGACCGCAAGGGCGCGGTCCGGCTCGTGCAGGAGGTGCCGTCGTGGGAGGACCTGGTGGACCTCGGCTTCGAGGAGGTCCGCCGGTGCGGGGCCGACGCCCCCCAGGTGACGCGGCGGCTGCTGGCCGGGATCGACGACCTGATGCCGCTGGCCGGTCCCGGCCGGCGGGGACCGCTGGTCCGGCACCGCGCGCTGCTGGTGCAGGCGGTGGAGCGCGCGGTGCCGGAGGTGGCCGAGCGGGAGTTCTCGCTGCTGCCCGACCGGCAGGGGATCGGCTGAGGGCCGCTCGGGGCGCTGGCTCTACGGCATCAGGTGGTGGCCGGGGAAGTTGCCCGGGGGCCGCTCGCCCTCGGGGCCGTCCGTGACCGCGCGGACCAGGAGGTCCCCGCCGACGAAGGCCCCGCTCCAGGAGGCGCCGAAGCCGCCGAACAGCTCCTCGCGGTCGCCCCGGGAACGCGGTTTGCCGTGACCGGTCTTGAAGGCCCGGATCTGCGGGGCCAGCCGCTGGTACGTGGCGGGGTCGTCGGTCGACAGGGTGGCGACCAGGGCCCCGTTCGACGCGTTCATCGCGGCCAGCAGCTCCGCCTCGGTGTCGACCAGCACGATCGTGTCGACCGGCCCGAAGGGCTCCGCGTGGTGCAGCGGCGAGGACGGCGGCGGGCCCAGCAGGGTGACCGGGTGGAGGTACGCGGAGGTGTCCTGGCCCGGCAGGAAGTGCCCGCCGGACGCCGAAGCGTCGCCCCGGTAGAGCGGGACCGCGCCCCGGTCGACCGCCTCGGCGACCTGGTCGGCCAGCTCCTTCGCCTTGGCGGCGTTGATCAGGGGGCCGAAGTCCAGGTCGGGCAGCGGGTCCGAGGGGTCCGCGACGGCGAGGGGGTGGCCGACGCGCAGGGAGCGGACCGCCGGGAGGTACGCCGCCAGGAACGCGTCGAAGGAGCTGCGCTGGACGACGAACCGGGGGTAGGCCGTGCAGCGCTGCTTGCCGTAGTCGAAGAGCTTCGGGATCACGGCGGTGAGCGCGTCCCAGTCGGTGTGGTTCCAGATGCCCCAGGTGTTGAGGCCCTCCTGTTCGAGGATGTGCCGCTTGCCGAGGTCGGCGACGGCGGTGGCGATCCTCGCCCCGGTGTCGCGGCCCCCGACGAAGGAGACGCAGCCGATCTCGGGCGAGCGCACCAGCGCCTCGGAGAGTTCGCCGCCGCTGCCGCTGACCAGGGTGAGGGGCAGTCCCTCGCGGACGGCGAGCGCACAGGCCAGGGTGAGGCAGGCGACGCCGCCGTCGGTGGGCGTCTTGGCGATCACCGCGTTGCCGGCCAGGGCCTGCACGAGCATCGCGTGGACCAGCACGGACATCGGGTAGTTCCAGCTGGCGATGTTGGAGACCGGGCCGGGCAGCGGGGCGCGGTCGGTGAGCATCCGGTCGATGTTCTCGACGTACCAGCGCACTCCGTCGATCGCCCGGTCCACGTCCGCCGTGGCGAGGCGCCAGGGCTTGCCGATCTCCCAGACGAGCAGGAGGGCCAGCAGGTCACGGTGTTCGGTCAGGGCGTCCAGGGCCGCGGTCACCCGGGCCTTGCGCTCGTCGAGCGGGGTGTGGCGCCAGGCGCGGTGCTCGTCCAGGGCGGCGCGGACCGCGCGGGCGGCGGTGGGACCGTCGAGCCGGGGCGCCCCGGCGATGGGGGTGCCGTCCACGGGGGTGGTGGCGGGGAGCGCGCGCCCTTCGCGGTGCCAGGTACCGGCCCAGAGGTTCAGGACGCGGTCGCCCTGGAAGGCCTCGGGGGCGACGGCCAGGCAGCGGTTCCAGGCGTCGGACCAGGCGGTGCCCGGTTTCAGGGCGAGCGCGGGGGCGGCGGGGACGGGGACGGGGGGCGCGATGGTGGCAGCCATGGGTTACTCCGCTCTCGGTGCACGGTCGGGGCGGGGGGCCCACCCCCGTGGGACGGCCCCCGGGGTCTCAGTCCCTCCCCCCGAATGCCGAGTCGAACGACGCGCTCGGCGGCGGGAAGTCGTACCGCTTCAGCGAGGCCAGCGCCTCCGGGGCGCCCGCCAGCCGGTCCATTCCGGCGTCCTCCCATTCCACCGAGACAGGGCCCTCGTAGCCGATGGAGCGCAGCATCCGGAACACGTCCTCCCAGGGGACGTCCCCGTGGCCGGCCGAGACGAAGTCCCAGCCCCGGCGCGGGTCGCCCCAGGGGAGGTGGGAGCCGAGGCGGCCGTTGCGGCCGTCGAGGCGCTTGCGGGCCTCCTTGCAGTCCACGTGGTAGATCCGGTCCCGGAAGTCGTACAGGAAGCCGACCGGGTCCAGGTCCTGCCAGACGAAATGGCTCGGGTCGAAGTTCAGCCCGAAGGCGGGACGGTGGTCCACGGCCTCCAGTGCGCGCTGCGTGGTCCAGTAGTCGTACGCGATCTCGCTGGGGTGCACCTCGTGGGCGAAGCGGACGCCCTCCGCGTCGAAGACGTCCAGAACCGGGTTCCAGCGCTCGGCGAAGTCCTCGTAACCGCGCTCGATCATGTGCGGCGGGACCGGCGGGAACATCGCGACGAGGTGCCAGATCGAGGAGCCGGTGAAGCCGATGACGGTGTCCACGCCGAACGCGGCGGCGGCCCGCGCGGTGTCGGCGATCTCGGCGGCGGCCCGGCGGCGTACGCCCTCCGGTTCGCCGTCGCCCCAGATGCGGGCGGGCAGGATGCCCTGGTGGCGTTCGTCGATGGGGTGGTCGCAGACGGCCTGGCCGACCAGGTGGTTGGAGATCGCCCAGCACTTCAGGCCGTACTTGTCCAGGAGTTGACGTCGGCCGTCCAGGTACGCCGGGTCGGCCAGGGCCTTGTCGACCTCGAAGTGATCGCCCCAGCAGGCGAGTTCGAGGCCGTCGTACCCGAAGTCGCGGGCGTACCGGCAGACCTCCTCCAGGGGCAGGTCGGCCCACTGGCCGGTGAAGAGGGTGAAGGGTCGGGGCATGCGCGGGGCCTCCTAGAGCGGTACGGGGGTGAGGACGGAGTTCTTCGCGGCGCTCTCCTCCACCGCCGCCAGCACCCGCTGCACCTGGAGGCCGTCCGCGAACGACGGTACGGGCGGGGCGCCTTCGGCGAGAGCGCACACCACGTCGCGGGCCTGGTGGACGAAGGTGTGCTCGTAGCCGAGGGCGTGGCCCGGCGGCCACCACGCCTCCAGGTAGGGGTGTTCGGGCTCGGTGACGAGGACGCGCCGGAAGCCGGCCGTGGTGGCGGGTTCGGTGTGGTCATGGAAGGAGAGTTCGTTGAGGCGCTCCAGGTCGAAGGCGAGCGAGCCGCGCTCCCCGTTGATCTCCAGGCGCAGGGCGTTCTTGCGGCCGGCCGCCATCCGGGTCACCTCGAAGGAGGCCAGGGCACCGGAGGCCAGCCGCCCGGTGAACACCGCCGCGTCGTCCACGGTGACCGGACCCGTTTCCCCGGCCGCCACCCCGCCGCCGAGGCCCCCGGACAGTCCGGCGGGCCGGGGGCGTTCGCGTACGAAGGTCTCGCTCAGCGCCGACACCGCGACCAGCGGCTCCCCGGCCAGGTACTGCGCGAGGTCCACGACATGCGCGCCGAGGTCGCCGAGCGCCCCGGAGCCCGCACGCTCCTTGTCGAGCCGCCAGGTGAGCGGGGAGGCGGGGTCGGTGAGCCAGTCCTGGAGGTAGACGGCGCGTACGTGGCGCAGGGTGCCGAGGCGGCCCTCGGCGATGAGGCGGCGGGCGTGGGCCAGGGCGGGCACCCGCCGGTAGTTGAAGCCGACGAAGGCCGCGCGGCCCCGGGCGGCGGCACGCTCGGCCGCCGCCGTCATGGCCTCGGCCTCGGCCACGGTGTTGGCGAGCGGCTTCTCGCACAGCACGTGTTTGCCGGCCTCCAGGGCGGCGAGGGCGATCTCGGCGTGGCTGTCGCCGGGGGTGCAGATGTCGACGAGCTGCACGTCGTCGCGGGCGATCAGGGCGCGCCAGTCGGTCTCGGCGGCGGCCCAGCCGTGCCGTCCGGCCGCGGCCTCGACGGCGGTGCGGTCGCGTCCGCAGATCGCGGCGAGGACCGGCCGCATCGGCAGGTCGAAGACGTGTCCGGCGGTGCGCCACCCCTGTGAGTGGGCGGCGCCCATGAACGCGTATCCGACCATGCCGATCCCGAGCGTCGGCGGCTCGGCCGTCTGCTGCTGCGTCTGATCCCTCTGGGCCATCCGGGGCTTCCTCCTCGTCGGTGGTTCGGCACGTACGGTGTCGGGGCCGGTCAGTTGAAGCCCGTCGGCAGGTACTGGTCGACGTTGTCCTTGGTGACGACGGCGGAGTAGAGGGTGAGGCTGGTGGGGATCTCCAGCTCGGCGAGTCCGGAGACACCCTTGGACTGGCCGAGGGCGCGGGCCAGGTCGATGGCCGAGGCCGCCATGGTGGGCGGGTAGAGCACGGTGGCCTTGAGGACGCTGTTGCCGGCCTTGATGGCGTCCATCGCGGACTTGGCGCCGGCGCCGCCGACCATCAGGAACTCGTCGCGGCCGGCCTGCTGGATGGCGCGGAGCGCCCCGACGCCCTGGTCGTCGTCGTGGTTCCACAGGGCGTCGAACTTCTTCTGCGCCTGGAGGAGCTGCGCCATCTTCGCCTGGCCCGACTCGACGGTGAAGTCGGCCGCCTGACGGGCCACCAGCTCGATGTTGGGATAGTTCTTCAGGGCGTCGGCGAAGCCCTTGCTGCGCTGCTTGGTGAGCTCCAGGTTGTCGATGCCGGCGAGTTCGACGACCTTGGCGTTCTTCTTGTCCTTGAGCTGTTCGCCGATGTAGGTGCCGGCGTTGAGGCCCATGCCGTAGTTGTCGCCGCCGATCCAGCAGCGGTAGGCCTGCGGGGAGGCGAAGATCCGGTCCAGGTTGATGACGGGGATGCCGGCGCGCATGGCTTCCAGGCCGACCTGGGTGAGCGCCTTGCCGTCGGCCGGCAGGACGACCAGGACGTCGACCTTCTTGTTGATGAGGGTCTTGACCTGGCCGATCTGGGCGGCGGTGTCGTTGGAGCCCTCGGTGGTCTCCAGGGTCACCTCGGAGTACTTCTTCGCCCGGGACCTGGCGTTCTCGTTGATGGCGTTGAGCCAGCCGTGGTCGGCCTGCGGTCCGGCGAAGCCGATGGTGACGGGCCTGCCGGGCTTGTCGTCGGCGGCGGGTGCCCCGCTCTGCGCGGGGGCGTCCTTCTCCTTGGGTTCGTTGCTGGTACAGGCGGTCAGGAGGGCGCCGGCGGAGACGGCGGCGGTGCCGAACAGGAGGCCTCTGCGACTGGTGTGCGGCATGGCTGTGGAACCCTTCATCCGGTGGGTGGGTGCGGGGAGCGGTGGGGGTGCGGGGAGCGGTGGGGCGGGGCGGTGGCTCAGGCGTCCGTGCGGGAGGTGCGGCTCTGGACGAGGACGGCGGCGACGATGATCGCGCCCTTGGCGATCTGCTGGACGTCGCTCTGCAGGTTGTTGAGCGCGAAGATGTTGGTGATCGTGGTGAAGATCAGGACACCGAGGACGGAGCCGGTGATGGTGCCGCGTCCGCCGCTGAGGAGGGTGCCGCCGATGATCGCGGCGGCGATGGCGTCGAGTTCGTAGAGGTTGCCCGCGGTGTTCTGGCCGGAGCCGGACAGGATGATCAGCATGAAGGCCGCGATGCCGCAGCACAGCCCGGACAGCAGATAGAGGTAGAGCCGCTGGCGGCGGACGTCGATGCCGGCGAGCCGGGCCGCTTCGGCGTTGCCGCCGATGGCGACGGTGCGGCGGCCGAAGGTCGTACGGTTCAGCAGCAGCCAGCCCGCGACGGTGACGGCGGCGAAGATCAGGACGAGCGGCGGGATACCGAGCACGTAGGAGCCGGGCAGGCCCAGGTCCAGGACCTCGGTGACGGTGACGATCTGGGTCTTCCCGTCGGTGATCATGAGGGCCACACCGCGTGCGGAGGCGAGCATCGCCAGGGTCGCGATGAACGGCACCACCCTCCCGTACGCGATGAGCACCCCGTTGACCAGTCCGGCGCCGAGGCCGACGAGCACGGCGGTGAACAGGATGCCCGCGAAGCCGTACTCCTGGGTGGCGAGGGTGCTGGCCCAGACGGAGGCGAGGGCGACCATGGCGCCGACCGAGAGGTCGATGCCGCCCGAGGTGATCACGAAGGTCACGCCGACGGTGACGACACCGATCACCGAGGCCTGGGTCAGGACGAGTTGGAGGTTCCCGGTGTCCAGGAAGGCGTCCGGCTCGGTGATCCCGCCGACGGCCACCAGCACGGCGAGGATGCCGAGCAGGGACAGGGTGTGGAGGTCCATGCGCAGCCCTGTGGTGCGCCGGGGTGCGGTCTTCTTCAGGGCCACGGGTGCGGGGCCCCGGTCCGGCCCGCTCTGCGCCGTGGGAACGGGGTGGGTCATGACGTCGGGCTCCCTTCCATCACGAGGTCGAGTACGCGGTGTTCGTCGAGGTCCGTGGCGTCGGCGGTGTGCACGACGCGTCCCTCGCGCAGGACGAGCACCCGGTCGGCGAGGCCCAGCACTTCGGGCACTTCGCTGGAGACCAGCAGTACGGCGAGCCCTTCGTCGGCCAGCCGGCGGATCACGGCGTAGAGCTCGGCGCGGGCGCCGACGTCCACCCCTCGGGTCGGTTCGTCGAGCAGCAGCACCCGGCAGCCGCGGAGCAGCCATCGGGCCAGGACCGCCTTCTGCTGGTTGCCGCCGGAGAGGGTGCGGACGGGGGTGTCCGGGTTGTCGGGGTGCAGCGAGAGCGTGCGGGTCGCGTCGCGGGCCGCCCTCCGCTCCGCCGTACGGTCGAGCCAGCCGGCCCTGGAGTAGCGGGACATGGTGGAGACCGAGACGTTGCGGGTGACGGATTCGAGCATCAGCAGGGCCTGCGCCTTGCGTTCCTCGGGGGCGAGGCCGATGCCGGCGGCGACGGCGGCACGCACGCTTCCGGGGCGCAGCGGCCTGCCCGCGACGGTCACCCGGCCGGCGGTGGCGCGGCGGGCGCCGTAGACGGTCTCCAGGATCTCCGAGCGCCCGGAGCCGACGAGTCCGGCGAGGCCGACGATCTCGCCCGGCCGCACCTCCAGGTCGACCGGGGCGAACTCCCCTTTCCTGGCCAGCCCTTCGACGGTGAGTACGGGGGCGGCGGAGGTGCGCCCGGCGGGCGGCGGGGTCCGCGGCGGGAAGACGTACTCCACCTTGCGGCCGGTCATCAGCGCGACGATGTCGTGGGTCGGGGTGGAGTCGGCGGGCAGGCCGGAGGCGACGGCCCGGCCGTCCTTGAGGACGGTCACCCGGTCACCGATGCGGCGGATCTCCTCCAGGCGGTGCGAGATGTAGACGACGGCGACACCTTCGGCGGTCAGCGACTCGATGATCCGGAAGAGGTTGCCGACCTCGTCGGGGTCGAGCGCCGCGGACGGCTCGTCCATCACGATGAGGCGTACGTCGTGGGAGAGCGCGCGGGCCATGGAGACGATCTGCTGCTGGGCGGCGGAGAGTTCACCGACGGGGCGTGCGGGGTCGATCTCCGGGTGGCCGAGCCGGGCCAGCAGGGCGGCGGCCTCGGTACGGGCCCGGCGGGCGCGGACGACGAAGCCGGCGCTGGTGGGCTCGTGGCCCAGGAAGACGTTCTCGGCGACGGACAGGCCCCGGACCAGGTCGAGTTCCTGGTAGATGGTGGCGATCCCGAGGCGCATCGCGGATATCGGCGTCCTGAGCACGGCGGGGGCGCCGCACCAGGTGATCTCGCCGTCGTCGGGCTGGTGGGCCCCGGCGAGGACCTTGATGAGGGTGGACTTGCCGGCCCCGTTCTGGCCGAGGAGGCAGTGCACTTCACCGGCCTGCACCTCCAGGTCGACGCCGTCGAGGGCGCGGACACCGGGGAAGGACTTGGTGATGCCGGACATGGTGAGCAGGGGTGGTTGCGGAGCCATGACGAATCCCCTCGGCGGGCGGGGTGCTGGGTGTGGGGCCGGCCGCGCGGAGGGGCCGGCGGTGAGAGACGGGTCAGGCGGGTGAGAAGAGGTGGTCGCTGATGAGTCTGGCGCCGCCGGTGACTCCGGCGGCGGGTCCCAGCTCGCCCAGGACGATCGGAAGGTTGCCGGTGGCCAGCGGCAGGGAGCGCCGGTAGACCTGGGCCCGGACGGCGGCCAGCAGCGTGTGGCCGAGGCCGGTCACCCCTCCGCCGATCACCACCAGGGCGGGGTTGAAGAAGCTGACGAGTCCTGCGATGACCTGGCCGACGCGGTTGCCGCCGTCCCGGATCAGGAGGAGTGAGGTGGCGTCGCCGGCGGCTGCGGCGGCTGCCACGTCCGCGGCGGTGAGCCGGCCGGACGTCTCCAGCCGGGCCGCGAGCTCCTCGGACCGTCCGGCGCGGGCCGCGTCCTCGGCGTCGCGGGCCAGTGCGGCGCCGCTGAAGTGGGCTTCCAGGCAGCCCGTGTTGCCGCAGGCGCAGAGGCGGCCGGCGGGTTCGACCTGGATGTGGCCGATGTCGCCGGCGCTGCCCGTCGCGCCCCGGTGGACGGTGCCGCCGACGACGATGCCGCAGCCGATGCCCGTACCGATCTTGACGCAGAGGAAGTCGCCGACGGACCGGGCGACGCCCGCGTGCTGCTCCCCCAGGGCCATCAGGTTCACGTCGTTGTCGACCATGACGGGGCAGCCGAGTTCCTGGCTGAGTGCCTCGCGGACCGGGAAGCCGTCCCAGCCGGGCATGATCGGGGGTGCGACGGGGACGCCCTCGGGGAAGCGGACCGGTCCGGGGACGCCGATCCCGGCGCCGTCGTAGGTGTCGGCGAGCCCGGAGTCCCGGAGCTTCGCCGCCATGGACAGCACCTGCTCGAAGACCGCGACGGGCCCCTCGCGTACGTCCATGGGGTGGTTGAGGTGGCCCAGGACCTCCAGTTCCGCGTTGGTGACCGCCACGTCGACGGAGGTGGCGCCGATGTCGACGCCGAGGAAGCGCAGTTGCGGGGCGAGCCGGATGTTGTGCGAGCGGCGGCCGCCGCGCGAGGCGGCGAGCCCGTCCGCCACCACGAGGCCGGTCTCCAGGAGCCGGTCGACCTCGACGGCGAGCTTGGAGCGCGAGAGGTCGACCTGATCGCCCAGCTTCGCCCGGGAGTTGGGCCCACCGTCGCGCAACAGCTTGAGCAGTCGCGCCTGGTGGGCGTTCGCGGGTCGTGCCGTCATCCGTCTCACGCGCCCCTCCCGCCTCGTCGGCCTGTCCGTCGGGCTTGGGAGGGGAACGTAGCAGCGGTTGCCGGGGCTGGGAAGAAGTCGCGCGGGAATCCGGCGAACTTTCTCCACTCCGAGGACAAAGCAGCTCCGAGGACAGGGCCGCGCTACGCGTGGCTCACGGGCAGCTGATCACCTGACCCGCGTAGCTGAGGTTGCCGCCGAAGCCGAAGAGCAGCACCGGCGCGCCGCTGGGGATCTCGCCGCGCTCGACCAGCTTGGACAGGGCCATGGGGATGGAGGCGGCGGAGGTGTTGCCGGAGTCCACCACGTCGCGCGCGACGACGGCGTTGACCGCCCCGATCTTCCGGGCGACCGGCTCGATGATCCGCAGGTTGGCCTGGTGCAGCACGACGCCGGCCAGGTCCTCGGGGGTGAGGCCCGCCTTCTCGCACACCTTGCGGGCGATGGGGGGCAGCTGGGTGGTGGCCCAGCGGTAGACCGACTGGCCCTCCTGCGCGAAGCGCGGGGGCGTGCCCTCGATGCGGACCGCGTCCCCCATGCCGGGGACCGAGCCCCACAGCACCGGTCCGATACCGGGACGCCCGGACTCCGTGTGGTCGGCGACGACGACCGCGGCGCCGGCGCCGTCCCCCATGAGGACACAGCTGGAGCGGTCGGTCCAGTCGACGATGTCGCCCATCTTGTCCGCGCCGATCACCAGTGCGCGGGTGGCGGCGCCGGCCCGCAGGGCGTGGTCGGCGGTGGCGAGGGCGTGGGTGAAGCCGGAGCACACCACGTTGATGTCCATGACCGCGGGCGCCTCCATGCCGAGGCGGGCGGCGACCCGGGCCGACATGCTCGGCGAGCGGTCGATGGCGGTGGAGGTGGCGACCAGCACCAGGTCGATGTCGGCCGGCTGGAGACCCGCCGCGGCGAGGGCCTTGGCCGCCGCGTGCGCGGCCAGCTCGTCCACCGGCTCGTCGGGGCCGCCGATGTGGCGGGTCCTGATGCCGACGCGGCTGGTGATCCACTCGTCACTGGTGTCGACCATGGCCGCCAGGTCATGGTTGGTGAGCACCTTGGCGGGCTGGTAGTGGCCGAGCGCCACGACACGTGAGCCGGTCATAAACAAAGGTCCCCTCGCTCCATCTGTCAGGAACCAACCAGTCTTGGTCGCTACCGCCCGGTACGGGGGCAGGTGATCCCACAGGAATACCGGCTTCGGCTTGGAGGGCTCGACACCACCCGCCGGTGGTCCGGGACCGGCCCTCCGGTTGCGGCACCGCGTCCCAGGTGCAGGACAATGGCAGCGTCGGGGTACGCCACCGGTCCCCCACAGCCACCGCCCGGGGCCGATGAGGCCCCCTCACGCACAGAAATCGGGTCCAAGGGTCATGGGACGGGTCACCGAGCGCCGCCGCACCATCCGCATCCGGGACGGGGCCGTCTCCACCCGCCCCGACACCCTCGTCGCCGAGGAGCCCCTGGAGATCCGGCTGAACGGGAAGCCGCTCGCGATCACCATGCGCACTCCGGGCGACGACTTCGCGCTGGCGGCGGGCTTCCTGGTCAGCGAGGGGGTCATCGGCGACCAGGCCGATGTGCGGTCGATCGTGTACTGCGCCGGCGCGACCGCCGAGGGGGTCAACACGTACAACGTGGTGGACGTCGGGCTCGCGCCGGGCGTCGAGGTCCCCGACATCACGCTGGAGCGCAACGTCTACACGACGTCCTCCTGCGGACTGTGCGGCAAGGCGAGCCTGGACGCCGTCCGCACCACGACCCGCCACCCGGTCGCCGACACTCCCCCGCTGCGGATCGGGCCCGCGCTGCTCGCCGCACTCCCCGACCGGCTGCGGGCCTCCCAGCGGGTCTTCGACCGGACCGGGGGCCTGCACGCGGCGGCGCTGTTCTCCGAGACCGGCGAGCTGATGGACATCCGGGAGGACGTCGGGCGACACAACGCGGTCGACAAGCTGGTGGGCCGGGCGCTGACGGACGGACGGCTCCCGCTGTCCCGCTCGGTCCTGCTGGTGTCCGGGCGGGCCTCGTTCGAGCTGGCGCAGAAGGCGGTGATGGCCGGCATCCCCGTGCTGGCGGCCGTCTCGGCGCCCTCGTCGCTGGCCGTGGACCTGGCCGCCGAGACGGGACTGACGCTGGTCGGCTTCCTGCGGGGACCCTCGATGAACGTGTACGCGGGCGAGCACCGCATCGCGCTGGACTCCGGTCAGCCGACCGGCACGGCCTCCGGCGACGCCGTCTCCTGACCGTCGCGGGCGCGCCGCCGGGCGATCACCGCGCAGACCATGAGCTGCATCTGGTGGAAGAGCATCAGCGGCAGCACGGCGAGGCTCGCGTGCGCGCCGAACAGGACGCTCGCCATGGGCAGCCCGGCGGCCAGGCTCTTCTTGGAGCCGGCGAACTGGATGGCGACGCGGTCCGCGCGCCCGAAGCCGAGCCGCTGCGCCCCGTACCAGGTCACCGTGAGCATCAGCGCGAGCAGCACCGCCTCGGCGGCGAGCAGTGCGCCGAGCCCGGCCGGGCTCACCTGGTGCCAGATTCCGGCGACCATGCCCTCGCTGAAGGCCGTGTAGACGACGAGCAGGATCGACCCCCGGTCGACCAGTCCGAGGATCCCGCGGTGCCGGGCGAGGAACCCGCCGATGCGGCGGCGCAGCAGCTGGCCCGCGACGAACGGCAGCAGCAGCTGGACGCCGATCTTCAGCAGGGCGTCGCCCGAGAACCCGCCGCCGCTGTCGCCGAGCAGCGCGGCGGCGAGCAGCGGGGTCAGGAAGATGCCAGCGATCGAGGAGAAGGACCCCGCGCAGATCGCGGCGGGCACGTTTCCCCGGGCGATCGAGGTGAAGGCGATCGACGACTGGATGGTCGAGGGGACGAGGCAGAGGAAGAGGAAGCCGCTCTGCAGCTGCGGCGACAGGACGTACGGCACCAGCCCCCAGCTCGCCAGCCCCAGCAGCGGGAAGACGACGAAGGTGCAGGCCAGGACCGTGAGGTGGAGCCGCCAGTGGCGCAGCCCCTCCAGGGCCTCGGCGGTGGACAAGCGCGCCCCGTACAGGAAGAAGAGGAGGGCGACCGCGCCGGTGGAGGCACCGCCGGCCACCCCGGCGGCCGCGCCCGAGGCCGGCAGCAGCGCGGCGAGGACGACGGTGCCTATGAGCGCCGCTATGTACGGGTCGATCGGCAGCCAGGACGGCGGCTTCGGTATGCGGCGGCTCAGGTGCTTCACGTGTACTTCCGTTCGGGTCGTGTCGTGCCCGGACCCATCCTGCGCGCCCCGCGCCCCGATCAGGAAATTCGAACATCGGGCTGTTACCGCCGTCACGGTTGGTGTGAGCAGGCATGACGGCCCGCCGGGCGGGGGAGAATGCCCGTGACGCGACGGCCGGCGCCGGGCGGACCGATCCCACCGGACCGGTCGCACGGGGACAAGTCCCTCGTATCCGCTCGTAACGGTAGTGATCGTGGCGTACAGATTCGGTGGAGATTCCGGCGCGAGCCGCTTACTCCGCGGTCCCAAGCGCGCCCGAGCCTTGCCCATCTGGCCGGATTTCGGCCCCTGACCAGTGCAGATACCACGGGGTACGGACAGCTCCGGACCCTCCCGCGACGGCGCCCGGTGGGGTAGCGTCGCGGCGCTGTGCGGAGCGCCACAAGGAGCAGGTCATTGCGCGAGTTCACTGTCCCACCCATGGCGGCCGCGCCCCTCGTGGGCGGCCTCGCCGATGTCGTGTTCGACCATGCCGAAGAAGAGCCGCACCGGGTCGCCCTCGGCCGGAAAGACGCGGACGGGCACTGGCAGGACGTCACGTCGGCCGCGTTCCGCGACGAGGTGCTGGCGCTGGCCAAGGGGCTGATCGCGCACGGGGTGCGGTTCGGTGACCGCGTCGCCCTGATGTCCCGTACGCGCTACGAGTGGACCCTGTTCGACTTCGCGCTGTGGGCGGTCGGCGCCCAGTCCGTGCCGGTCTACCCGACGTCCTCGGCCGAGCAGGTGCTGTGGATGCTCCATGACGCCGAGGTGTCGGCGGTGATGGTGGAGCACGAGGACCACGCGATGACGGTGGCCTCGGTCATCGACCGGCTGCCGCAGCTGAAGCGGCTGTGGCAGCTGGACGCCGGCGCGGTGGACGAGCTGGTGGAGGCGGGCGCGCACGTCGAGGACGAGGTGGTGCACCGGCACCGGCGGGCGGTCACCCCGGAGTCCGTGGCGACCGTCATCTACACCTCGGGCACCACGGGCCGTCCCAAGGGCTGTGTCCTCACACACGCCAATTTCATGTTCGAGACGGACACCATGGCCTCGCGCTGGGAGTCCGTCTTCCACTCCAGACCGGGTGACGAGGCGGCGACACTGCTCTTCCTGCCGCTGGCGCACGTCTTCGGGCGGATGGTGGAGGTCACCGCGATCCGGGGCCGGGTCAAGCTCGGACACCAGCCGGAGCTGTCGGCGAAGGCCCTGATGCCGGACCTGGTCACATTCCGGCCCACGTTCATCCTGGCGGTCCCGTACATCTTCGAGAAGGTCTTCAACGCGGCCCGGCGCAAGGCCGAGGCCGAGGGCCGGGCCGGGCCGTTCGACAAGGCCGTGGACATCGCGGTGAAGTACGCGGAGGCGATGGAGGCGCGGGCGTTCGGCACCGGGCCGGGCCCTTCGGCGGGGCTGCGGATGCAGCACCAGTTCTTCGAGAAGGTCGTGTACAAGAAGGTCCGCGAGGCGATGGGCGGCCGCATCCGGCACGCCATGTCGGGCGGCTCGGGCATGGACCGCAGCCTCGGGCTGTTCTTCGCGGGCGCCGGGGTGACGGTGTACGAGGGGTACGGGCTGACCGAGACGACGGCGGCGGCGACCGCGAATCCCCCGGAGCGCACCCGGTACGGGACGGTCGGGCAGCCGATCCCCGGCACGACCCTGCACATCGCGGAGGACGGCGAGGTGTGGGTGCACGGGAGCCATGTGTTCGGCGGGTATCTCGGCGACCCGAAGGCCACCGACGCGGTGCTCAACGACGGCTGGCTGGCCACCGGGGACCTGGGTTCGCTGGACGAGGACGGCTATCTGACGATCACCGGCCGGAAGAAGGAGATCCTGGTGACCTCCGGCGGCAAGAGCGTGTCACCGGCCGCCCTGGAGGAGCGGGTGCGGGCGCATCCGCTGGTGGCGCAGTGCATCGTGGTCGGCAACGACCGGCCCTATGTCGCCGCGCTGGTCACCGTCGACCAGGAGGCCGTGGACCACTGGCTCACGATGCAGGGGCGGCAGCCGCTGTCACCGGGCGAGCTGGTGCGCGACCCGGACCTGGAGATGGAGGTGCGCCGGGCGGTGGTCGCGGCGAACACCGCGGTCTCGCAGGCCGAGTCCATCCGTACGTTCCGCATCCTGGCGCACCAGTTCAGCGAGCAGCACGGGCTGCTCACCCCCTCGCTGAAGCTGAAGCGGAAGGCGATCGAGGCGGCGTACGAGACCGAGGTGGACGCGCTGTACCGCTGACCGGACGATTGGGCGGGGCCACCGGGAATGGGTGGGCGGTCTTGATCGTTGACGTGGGGAGTCCCACCCCTCAACGTAAGGATGCTCTGCTCGTGAGCCAGGTCCCCTCCCTCACCCTCAACAACGGCGTCGAGATGCCCCAGCTCGGGTTCGGAGTCTGGCAGGTGCCGGACGACGAGGCGACGAAGGCGGTCGCCACCGCCATCGAGTCCGGGTACCGCAGCATCGACACCGCCGCGATCTACCAGAACGAGACGGGTACGGGCAAGGCCATCGCCGCCTCCGGTGTCGCCCGCGACGAGCTGTTCGTGACCACGAAGCTGTGGAACAGCGAGCAGGGTTACGACTCGACGCTGCGCGCCTTCGACGCCTCGCTGGAGAAGCTGGGCCTCGACTACGTCGACCTGTATCTGATCCACTGGCCGGTGCCGGCCAAGGACGCCTACGTCGACACCTACCGCGCGTTCGAGAAGATCTACGCCGACGGCCGCGCGAAGGCCATCGGGGTCTCGAACTTCCTCCCGGAGCACCTGGAGCGTCTGCTCGGTGAGACCTCCGTGGTGCCGGTGCTCAACCAGATCGAGCTGCACCCGCAGCTTCAGCAGGCCGAGTCCCGCGCCCTGCACGCCCAGCACGGCATCCTCACCGAGGCGTGGTCGCCGCTGGGCTCCGGCAAGGGCCTGCTGGAGGTCCCCACCGTCCTCGCGGTCGCCCGCAAGCACGGCCGTACGCCCGCGCAGGCGGTGCTCCGCTGGCACCTGCAGACGGGCAATGTGGTGATCCCGAAGTCCGTGACGCCGTCGCGGATCGCGGAGAACATCGACGTGTTCGGCTTCGAGCTGGACGCCGACGACCTGGCCGCTTTCGCGGCGCTGGACGAGGGCAAGCGGCTCGGCCCGAACCCGGGCGAGTTCAACGCCGGCGCCTGACCGCCGCGGCTGTACGGAGCCGCCGCCCCCGCTCGTTCGCGAGCCGGGGCGGCGGTTTCGCTGTGTACGGGGAACGGCTCAGGCGCGGCGGCCCAGGTGGAGGGTGCGGGCCAGGAGCAGGAAGACGTCGGGCCGGTGCTGCAGTCCGGCCGGGTCCTCGGGGTCGAGGAGCCGGTCGAGCACGGCGAGGTCCTCGGTGTCGAGGTGGTCGCGCAGCCCGCCGCTGCGGCGGGTGAAGTCCGCGACGACCTGTTCGCGTGCGGCGTCCGCGAGCGGTGCGGGCAGGTCGAGCAGGAAGCTGCGGGTGCCCTGCGGGGTGAGGCCGGCGGCGCCGAACAGGGCGGCCCAGTCCTCCACCTCGCGCCGGGCGTCGGGCAGTTCGGCGCGCATCTCCTGGAAGAGTTCCGCCTCGGCGGCCTCCATCCGCGCCTCGAGTCCGGGCCTGCCGAAGCCGAGGTCGCGCGGGAGCTGCCGTGGCTGGAGTCCGCCCTCCACGAGGGCGACGATGCCGCCGGGGCGCAGCAGCTCGCCGAATCCGGCCAGGGCGGCGCGCTGGTCGCCCATGTGGTGCAGGGTGTTGCCGGCCCAGATCAGGTCGGCCTCGCCCAGCTCGGGGAGCCCTTCGGGGAGGGTGGCGTGCAGGGTGGTGACGCGGTCGTCGAGCCCGAGCCGCCGTGCGCGTTCCCGGGTGCGCTCCAGGAGGGCGGGGGTGCCGTCGACGGCGACGACCTCCGCCTCGGGGAAGACCTCGGCGAGGAGGCAGGTGACGACGCCGGGGCCGGCGCCGATGTCGAGGACGCGGCGGACCTTCGGCGCGGTGGGCAGGGCGGCGATCCAGCGGGCCGCCTCGGTGTACTGCGCGCTGCTGAGTTCGGCGTTGCGCTCCAGGAGCGGGGCCATGACGTCCCAGTCGGGTTCGGTCCCGCCGTGGTGGTGCCCGTGTGCGGGGCGCTCGTGGTGCAGGCCCTGGTGGCCGTCGTGGTGGTGTCCGTGGCCGGAGTGGTTGCTCATGGCTCCAGCGTCACCACACCCCGCTCTTCGCGCAAAGTTCCTTGCTGTTCCGGCAAGCCGCCGCCCTTGCGGTACTCCTGCGGGCTGACACCCCGTACGCGCTTGAAGGCGGTGCTGAACGCGAACGCCTGGCTGTAGCCGACCTTGCGGGCGACGGACTCCACGGTCGCGTCGGTCTCCCGGAGCAGGTCGGCCGCGACGGCGAGGCGGCGGCCGGTGAGATAGGCCATCGGGGGCTCCCCCACCAGCTCGGTGAACCGCCGGGCGAGCGCGGCCCGGGAGACACCGGCCTTCGCGGCCAGGGCGGCGACCGTCCAGGGGTGGGCGGGCTCGTCGTGCAGCAGGCGCAGGGCCTGGCCGACGACGGGGTCGCCCATGGCCACGTACCAGGCCGGGGGTTCGGCTCCGGGCCGCGAGAACCAGGTGCGCAGCGCGTCGACGAGGAGGAGGTCCAGGAGCCGGTCGAGCATCAGGCTCTGGCCCGGCTCGTCGCGCGCGATCTCGTCGCCCAGCAGGGCGAGGAGCGGGCCGGTGCGGCCGCCTGCCGGCAGGACGAGCAGCGGGGGCAGGGCGTCGAGCAGCCGGCCGCTGATCTCGCCGTCCAGGAGGTAGGTGCCGACGAGCACGGCGGCCGAGCCGTCGAGGGCGTTGCCCCAGGTCCGTACGCCCAGCTCCATGGACTGGGACAGCGGTTCGCCGCGCAGGGTGGTGCAGCTGCCGCCGGGCCCGATGCGCGCACGGGGTTCGGTGTCCGGTCGGTCGGCGACGGTGTACGGCTCCGGGCCACGGGCCACGGCCAGGTCGCCGGGGCGCAGCAGCACCGGTTCGGTGTCCCCGTCGGGCACGATCCACGCCTCGCCGCCGGTCACGGCCATGAGGCAGAGGGGGGCTCGGTCCTCGATCCGGACCGCCCAGGGCGGCTCCATCACCATCCGCAGAAGTAACGCCCCGCGGGCCCGCGGCCCGTCCAGCAGTTCGGCCAGTGCGTCCATGAGCAGCAGCGTAGACGCAGGCGTAGGGAGCCGAGAGCCTCGGGGATGGAGGCGACGGGAGGGCTCGGGGGAACCTGGGGTCATGACGGAAGAGACGCGCAACACGACACAGGAATCCGCCGGCACGGGCCCGGTGCTGGTGACGAGTGGGACGGGCAAGACGGGGCGCCGGGTGGTCGAGCGGCTGACCGCGCGGGGCGTGCCGGTGCGGGTGGGTTCGCGCCAAAGCGAGATCCCCTTCGACTGGGCGGACGAGTCGGGTTGGGAGGCGGCGCTGAGCGGTGCGGAGGCGGCTTACGTCGCGTACGTCCCCGACCTGGGGGCGCCCATGGCGCCCGCGGCCATGACCGCGTTCGGGGAGGCGGCGCGGCGGTGCGGGGTGCGCCGGCTGGTGCTGCTCTCGGGGCGGGGCGAGCCGGACGCGGTGGTCGCGGAGGAGGCGCTGCGCACGGCGGCCGGGGACGCCGAACTGACGGTGGTGCGCTCGGCGTTCTTCACCCAGAACTTCAGCGAGGGCGCCCTGCTGGACGGGGTGCTCGGCGGGGAGCTGGTGTTCCCGGCGAGCGACACCGCCGAGCCCTTCGTGGACGCGGACGATCTGGCCGATGTGGCGGCCGCCGCGCTGTGCGGGGAGGGCGTCGCGGGCTCGGTCGTGGAGCTGACCGGCCCCCGGGCGCTGACCTTCACCGAGGTGGCCGCCGAGATCGCCGCGGCGACGGGCCGCGAGGTCCGCTATGTGGCGCTGACGGGCGCCGAATACGAGGAGATGCTGGTCGGGTTCGGTGCGCCGAGGGAGGAAGCGGCCTTCCTGGCGGGGCTGTTCACCTCGCTGCTCGACGGGCACAACGCGGCGGTCACGGACGGTGTGAAGCGCGCGCTGGGCCGCGACCCGAAGTCGTTCACGGAGTTCGCGGCGGAGGCGGCCCGGGAGGGCTTCTGGAGCGTACGGCCGTAGCACGGCCGGGCGACGGCTGTTCGTCGGCCGTCGCCCCGGCTCAGCTGTCCGCCCGGCGGCGGAAGGCCAGCAGTCGGTACTCCGGGTCGGCGCGCCGCCGTTCCTGGTCCGGGAGCGATTCCAGGGTCCGGGCCAGGTCTTCGGCGGCCTCGCCGGGCAGGGCCAGGCGCGAGGCGTAGTAGCCCCGGCGCACGGCGCCGGCCGCCCGCCGCGGGGTGCGCCCCTGCCCGTGGCCGGGGAAGAACGCCTCCCCGGCGGCCTCCAGACCGGCTTCGGCCGCGTACCCGACGACCAGGTCCGTACCGTCGGACGCGGCCGGCACCAGGTACGGGGTGAACGCCTCGTCGATGTCGCTGCCCACGTCGTGGCAGGCGTCCTTGTCCACGGTGGTGACGAACACCCCGCCCGGCCGCAGCACCCGCGCCACCTCGGCCACCACCGCCCGTACCGCGCCCTCCTCGCGCAGCAGATGCAGCAGCCAGACGGCACAGACCGCGTCCACAGCGGCGCCGGGCAGGGGCAGCCGGCGGGCGTCGGCGAGCACGACGGCGCCGACGCGGTCCCGGGCGACGCGGGCCATGCCGCGCGAGGCGTCCGACCCGGTCACCCGGAGTCCGGGGCGACCGGCGGCGATCCGCCCGGTGACCAGGCCCGTGCCGCAGCCGATGTCCAGCAGGGAGCGGGCCGTGTCGGGCACCAGGCCGAGCACGGCGGCGGCCGCCGCCTCGGCACGCGGCAGCCCGCCGCGCGTGGCATCGTAGTCGGCGGCCTCCTGGTCGTAGTCCAGCATCATCGGGGGCGACTCCAGGCCATGGTCGGGCGTACGGGTGTCCGAACTATAGGTCTAAACCACCAACGTATTGCCGTGGGGCCACGGGCACCATAACGTGCGCTGATGGAGCTGGAGTTGCGGCATCTGCGAACCGTACGTGCCATCGCCGACACCGGCAGCCTGACCAAGGCCGCCACCGTGCTGGGCCTCGCGCAGCCCGCGCTCAGCGCACAGCTGCGCCGGATCGAGAAGGCGCTCGGCGGCCCGCTGTTCGTCCGGGACCACACGGGCGCGCGGGCGACCCCGCTGGGCGAACTGGTGCTGGAGCGGGCCCGGGTGGTGCTGCCCGCCGTCAGCGAGCTCCAGGAGGAGGCGGTGCGGTTCGCCAACGCGAGGGGGACCGTGGAGCGGTTCCGGCTGGGCGGCACGCACGGCCCGCTGCTCGGCGGGCTCGTCGACCGGCTGGCCGCCGCGCACCCGGCCGCGCCGGTGTCCACGTACACCTCCTGGTCGGTGGCCGAGCTGGCCTCGCAACTGGTCGACGGACGGCTGGACTTCGCGCTCATCGGGACCTGCGGCGAGAGCGCGCCGCCGGACGCGGACCGGCTGGAGTGGCAGCTCATCGGGATCGATCCGGTCTTCGTGATGCTGCCGGAGACCCATCCACTCGCGGGCCGGGACGAGTTGGAGCTGTCCGAGCTGGCGCAGGAGTGCTGGGCGGACGTGCCGGGTGACGGCTGCTTCGCGGACTGTTTCGTGGCGGCGTGCGCCCGCGCCGGTTTCAGCCCGGCTTCGGTGTACGAGACGGACACAACGTCCGTCGTCCATCTCGTCCAGGTGGGACGGGCGGTCGGGCTGTGCCGGGCGACCTTCCCGCCGACCCCGGGCGTGGTCACCCGTCCGATCGGCGGGGCGCCGCTCAGCTGGCGCCATCTGCTGGGCCGGCACCCGCGCTCGGCCACCGCGTCGGCGGCGGCCGGAACCGTCGGCGGGCACACCCGGGCGGCGTACACCCAGGCGGTGGAGCGCAGCGAGAGCTATACACGCTGGCTCGCCGCGCACCCCGGCTTCGGCGCCGCGCCCTGAGGACGGCGGGCGCTACTTCGCCCCGTGGCCGGGTGCCACCGCGGTGACGCGGGCGGCCAGGCCGAGGTCCTTCTCGGTGACCTTGCCGCCCGCGTCGTGGGAGTTCACCGACAGGGCGACGGTGTTGTAGCCGAGCGTCAGGTCGCTGTGGTGGTCCAGCTCGTCCTGGATCGCGGCGATGTGCATCGTGAACGCGGCGGCGGCGACGTGCGAGGGCAGGCGGTAGGTGCAGCCGATCCGGTCGCCCTCCAGCGACCAGCCGGGCAGGTCGCGCAGCCGGTCCTCGATCTCGTTCTGCGGCAGCGGTGCGGCGGGCATGGGGCGGCTCCCTCACTGGTGGTCGGTACCGGTCGGCGGTGCCGGTGACGTTACGGTCTCCGTATGACAACTGTCGCGCTCGACACGGGGGTAGGGCCGCTGCTGCGCAGCTGGCGGGAGCGGCGCCGGATCAGTCAGCTGGAGCTGGCGCTGCGGGCCGGCTCCTCGGCCCGGCACATCTCGTTCGTCGAGACGGGGCGCTCGCGTCCCAGCGAGGAGATGGTGCTGCGGCTGGCCGAGCATCTGGAGGTTCCGGTCCGGGAGCGCAACGCCCTGCTGGTGGTGGCGGGTTACGCCCCGCACTACGCGGAGACCGCGCTCGACGACCCGGCGATGGGGGCGCTGCGCGACGGCCTCGACCGGCTGCTGCGGGGCTACGAACCGTATCCGGCGTTCGTCGTGGACGGGACGTACACGGTGGTGGCGGCCAATCAGGGGATGACCCGGCTGCTGGAGGGCGTCCCGGACCACCTGCTCGCCCCGCCGCTGAACGCGATGCGCCTCACGCTGCATCCGGAGGGCCTGGCCCCGCGCATCCGTAACCTGCGCGCGTGGCGGGCGGACCTCCTCGCACAGATGGAGCGCCAGATCGCGCTGGTCCGTTCGGCGGAGCTGCGCGCCCTGTACGAGGAGGTGGCGGCCTACCCGGCGCCGGCGGGCCGGGACGGGGAGCGGGACGGACAGCCGCCCTCGGCCTCCGTACCGTTCGCCCTGCCGCTGGTCATCGAGCACGACGGGCGGGTGCTGTCGTTCGTCGCCTCGATCGCCACGTTCAACACGCCGATGGATGTGACGGTTGCGGAGCTGGCCATCGAGACGCTGCTGCCGGCCGACCCGGACACCGCCGCGTATCTGCGCTCACTGATGCCCTGACGACGGAGGGGCCCGTGTCCGCCGCTACGGGAGACACGGGCCCCGGGCGTCACACCCGCGCGCCGTTGTCGTGCGGGTCGCGGCGTCCGGCGCCCCGTCCGGCGCGCGGGGCCCGGGTGCGGGCGGGAGGCGGGACCTTGCTGGTGCGCTCCAGCAGCAGCGCGGCCGGTACGGCGGTCATCACCGAGGAGTACGTACCGACGACGATGCCGATCAGCAGGGCCAGCGCGAAGTCCTCCAGCGAGTCACCGCCGAGCGCGGCGAGGGCGGTGAGGATGAACAGGGCGCCCATCCCGGTGTTCACCGTCCGGGGCACGGTCTGCAGGACCGCCCGGTTCGCCACCTCCGCGAGGGGTTTCCTGCGGGCCTTCGCCCACAGCTCGCGCACCCGGTCGAAGACCACGACCGAGTCGTTGACGGAGTACCCGATGACGGTGAGCAGCGCCGCCAGGAAGATGCCGTCGACGGTGCGTCCCAGCCAGGCGAACGCCCCGACCAGGATGATCACGTCGTGCACCAGCGCGCCGACCGAGGCGACGGCGAACGTCCAGCGGAACCGGATCGCCAGATAGCCCAGCTGGACGAGTACGGCGATGCCCAGGGCGATCAGGGCGTTGCGCCGCAGTTCGTCGCCGAGGCTGGGGCCGATCAGCTCGTCGCGGACCTTGGTGGTCTCGCCTCCCTCGGCGGCCAGCGCGGCCCGCAGGGCGTGTTCGTCGTCGTTGCCGAGTTCCCCGGTGCGTACGGAGAGGTCGCCCGCGCCGGCCGTGGTCACCTCCGCGTCGCCGAACCCGGCGCCCGCCAGCGCCGTGCGGGCGGTCTCGACGTCCACCGGGCGGCTGGTGGAGTACTCGACGAGGCGTCCGCCGGTGAACTCCACGCCGAGGTTCACCCCGCGCACCACGATGCCCGCGACGGCCACCGCGATCAGGACGGCGGAGACGGTCAGCCAGCGGCGCGGGAAGCGCATGAGCTGCGGGTCGCGCCGGGTGAGCCAGGTCCGCACCCGGCCCGGGTTCGCGATGCCGTTGACGCCCCGGTAGTCGGCGACGAACCGGGAGCGGGCCGCGGTCTCGGTGAGGGCGCGGGCGATGACGAGCGCGGAGAACATCGACGCCAGGACACCGATGGCGAGCGTGACCCCGAAGCCCTTGACCGGTCCGGAGCCGAGGAAGAACAGCAGCCCGGCCGCGATGAGCGTCGTCACGTTGGAGTCGGCGACGGCGGTCCAGGCACCCTTGAACCCCGCGGTGAGCGAGGACCGCAGGCTCTTGCCGGGGCGCCCCGCGTACTCCTCCCTGGCCCGTTCGAAGACCAGCACGTTCGCGTCGACGGCCATGCCGATGGCCAGGACGAATCCGGCGAGCCCCGGCAGGGTGAGCGTCACGCCGAGGCCGACGAGCGCCGCGTACGAGATGACGCCGTAGGCGCCGAGCGCGACGGCGGCGAGCGCGCCGAACAGGCGGTAGACGACGGTGATGAACAGGGCGGTGGCCGCCGCGCCGATCAGGGCGGCCCGCGCGCTGGCGTCGATCGCGGCGGCACCGAGCGTCGGCCCCACCGTCCGCTGCTCCACGATCCCGACGGGCACGGGCAGGGCGCCGCCCTCGATCAGCAGGGCGAGTTCGCGGGCCTCGTCCGCGCTGAACGAACCGGTGATCTGCGTGGAGCCCGAGGGCAGGCCCGCACCGCAGGAGACGGTCGGCGAGACCTGCGGCGAGGAGATCACCTTCTTGTCGAGCACGATGGCGACGCGGCGCCGCGCGTCCTGAACCGGATGGCAGGCCGCCTTGCCGGTCAGCCGGGTCCAGTCCCGGCCGGCGTCCTTGTGGAAGCCGAGCGAGACGGTCCAGCCCGCGCCCTGCTGGGCGTCGAACGAGGCGGACGCCTCCTTGACGCCGGCGCCGGACAGCGCGGCGGGGCCGAGGGCCAGTTGGCGGCCCTGCTCGTCGGGCAGGGTCAGCCCCTTGCCGTCCTTGTCCGCCTCACCCGGGCCCTGGACCGCGTGGAAGGTCAGCTGGGCGGTCTTGCCGATGACCTGGGCGGCCTTGCGGGGGTCCTGGACGTCCGGGAGTTCGACGATGATCCGGTCCTCGCCGGACCTGGTGAGGACCGGTTCCGTCACCCCGAGCGAGTCGATGCGCCGGCGCAGCACCTCCAGGGTGCGGTCGGTGCTCTCGCGGTCGGCCTTCGCGGTGTCGGAGTCCTCGGCCTGGAGCACCATGCGGGTGCCGCCCTGGAGATCGAGGCCGAGTCTGGGGGACATGGTCAGCGTGATGAGCACGGAGACGAGCAGTACGGCCGCAGCCAGAACCGCCCGCACCGTGGTGGCGCGCGTCATTGCGGGTTCCCTCCGAGGGGCGCCGGGCGCCCCCCGCCCCGGCTAGGACAGCGGGAGAGGCACGGCGTTGATGGTGCACGGGACCGGGAAGCGGTCCCTGGGCCGGTGGACACCGGCACTCGGAGGCCCGCGCACGCCGTGCAGCGCCACGCGCAGGCGCTGCACGGCGGAGGTGGGGGCGACGGCGACGGACCCGGGGACGGGGAACGGCAGCGGGACGCCGGCCGGGCACGGGACAAGTCCGCCCGGTCCCGGCGGCGGCAGTTGGTGCGCGGTACGGGGGTGCTCGGCGGCGGCCCACGGGGTGGTGTGCGCGCCGCGCTCGGCGGTGGCGGGGGGTTCGGGGGCCGGAGCGGGTGCGGCGGACCGGGGTGCGGTGTCGGGTACGGCGGACCCGCGTGGGTTCGGGGTGCGTACGGGGAGGCCGGGGGCCGTCGTCGTGACCGTCCCGGGGAGCGCCGCGGTGGCGCGTACGGGGAGGGTCGCACCCGTCGCGGCCGGTGCGGCACCGACGAGGGCGAGCACGGCGAGGAGCAGCGCGACGAGGAAGCACCGCGCGGCTCGGGCGGGTTCGGGGTGCGGCCAGGTGCGCGTCGTCATGGGCAACGCCGACACGGCGGGGGCGGGCTCCGAGCGCGGCCAGGCACGCGTGGTCGCAAGCGACGCCCGCTCGGCGGGGGCGCGTTCCGCATGCGACCGGGCGCCGCGCGCCACGGCGAACAGCGCCCGCGTGCCGCGTACCCGCTCGTCCGGACGGGTTCCGGGCTCCGTGTTCCCCGGAGGCGGCCCCGGGCGGGGCGTCACCCGGATCGGCCCGGCAGTGCGGGCGCCGCCGCGTGGCGGAGGACGGAGCCGAGGACCAGCCCCGCCCCGCGTACGACCGTGGTCGCCGGGTCGTCCGTGAGCCGGACCGGGACGCCGAGGCGGACCGCTATCCGGTTGGTGACGTCGGGACGCAGCGCACCGCCGCCGGCGAGCAACGGCCCCCGGCGCAGGGCGCCGAGCAGCGCACCGTGCCGGTCCTGGCGCCACATGGCCATGACCATGTCCAGGACGGCCCGGACGACGACGGTGGGCGGCTCGCCTGGTTCCAGATCGCCGAGCCCGGTCTCGGCGAGACGCGCGTCGCGCACCATGCCGTCGACGAGCAGGGTCGCCTCGGTCAGCTCGGCGCCGACGTCGACGACGAGGAACGGGCCGCCGTCGCCGGGCCCGGCACACGCCGCGGCGGCCCTGGCGCTGTCCAGGGCGATGACGTCCCACGCGCCGAGTGCGCGGAGCAGGTCCCGGGCAGCGTCGCGGTGTCCGGGACCGACGAGGACGGGGTGGCTGAGGACGATGACCGCGTCCTCACGGCGGTCGCCCAGCGCCCGGTCCGCGATGCGGGCCAGCATGCGCCCGCAGGAGTCCGGGTCGACGATGCGGCCGCGCCGGACGGGCCGGCCCCGGCCGTACTCACCGTGTTCGTCGCCGGTGTCCGTGACGACACCACGGCCCGGGACCCAGGCGCGGGTCCGGGAGCTGCCGAGGTCGAGGGCGAGGCCCCGGGTGGCGCCCCGGTGGTGCCGGTGGACGGAGCGGTCGAGCCGCCGTACGTCGCGCAAAGAACGCATCGCCCCTCACCCCCGGCACGCAGCCGCGGCCGTACACACACCCAGTGACCCGCTGATCGCGAGGCATGGCCGAGCCCTCACTATGCAATAGGGAGGCAAAGAAAGCCACTCCCTCGCAAATCGAAGGACCGGCCGGGGCGCCATCGCCCCGCGCCGCCATGCCGGCCACGCGGCATCGGGGTGCGGACGCCCCGGACGGCCGCACCGCCAGCCTCCCCCCGCGCACGCGCTACGCGTCCACGGGCAGGAACTCCCCGATCAGCTCCGCGAACTCCTCCGGTGTCGCGATCCGCACCCCCAGGTCCTCCGCCTTCGTCCGCTTGGAGCCCGCCTTCTCACCGGCCACCAGCAGCGCGGTGCGCTTGGAGACGCTGGAGGAGGACTTGCCGCCGGCCCGCTCGATCAGCTCGTTCATCTGGTTGCGCGACAGCTTCTCCAGCGCGCCCGTCATGGCCCCGGTGACCACCACGGTCATCCCGGACAGCGGCGCGCCCTCGGTGCTGCCGGCGGCCTCCTCGTCGGCCTCCTCGCCCGGGGGCGGCGGCGGGGTCGCGCCCGGCTCCGTCATGGTGAGCCCGGCCGCGATCAGCTTCTCGATCAGCGGGGCCAGCCCGGCCAGTTCGGCGACGACGGCCGCCGCCTTCTCCTTGCCTATGCCGTCGACCCGCTGGAGCTCCTCCGCGTCGGCGGCCCTGATGCGGTCCATCTCCGCGAAGTAGCGGGCGATGCGGCGCGACATGGAACGGCCGGTGCCGCGCACGCCGAGGGCGCAGAACACCCGGGAGAGCGGCTGGGTGCGGGCGGCATCGATCGCGGCCAGCAGGTTGTCGGTGCTGGTCTCCCCCATCCGGTCGAGGGACAGCAGCTGTTCGCGCTCCAGGGTGAACAGGTCCGCGAAGTCGGTGACCAGGCCCGCGTCGACGAGCTGGACCACCCGGGTCGTGCCGAGCCCTTCGATGTCGAGCTGATCGCGCCCGGCCGCGTACGAGACGGAGGCGACAAGGCGGCAGTCGCGGCCCCGCACACAGCGCCAGCGCTGCTCGCTGGTGTCGATCTCCGAACCGCACTGCGGGCACACCTCGGGGAAGACGACGGGCTGTTCGTCGCCGGTGCGCAGATGGGCGACGGGGGCCTCGATGCGGGGAATGATGTCGCCCGCCTTGTAGACCATCACGTGGTCCCCGACGCGCAGGTCCCGTCGGGTGATGTCGGCGGGGTTGTGCAGCGTGGCATAGCTGACGGTCGAGCCGTCGATCTCGACGGGCTCCAGCACCGCGCGCGGCGCGATGATGCCGGTACGGCCCACGTTCCACTCGACGCCGAGGAGGCGGGTGACCTTCTCGACGGCCGGCAGCTTGTAGGCGATGGCCCAGCGCGGCGCCCGGGTGCCGGTGCCGGCGTCGCGCTGGTCGGCCGCCAGGTCCGCCTTGATGACGATGCCGTCGATTCCGAAGGGCAACGCGGCACGCAGCGCGGCGACTTCCTCGACCCGGGCCTGGACCTCCTCGACGGTGGCGACGGTGCGCGGCGCGACCTCGGTGTCCCCGGCGGTGTGCACGCCGAGGTCCGCGACGCGGCCGAGGACCTGGCTGTGCGGCAGCTCGGACAGCTCGGCGGCCAGGTCACCGGATTCGGGCAGCGGCAGGGCCCCGTACGCGAAGAACGTCATCTCCACCGTGTACGCGCGGTCCTTGGCGCGCAGGGTGCCCGCGGCGCCGTTGCGCGCGTTGGCGAAGGGGGCGCCGCCGTGCTCGGTGCGGACGGTGTTGGCCTGCTCGAACTGCTCGGTGGTCATCAGGATCTCGCCGCGTATCTCGATCGTGACGGGCTCCACGAGCCGGGCGGGGAGGCCGACGACGGTCCCGATGGCGTGGGACACGTCCTCACCGGCGGTCCCGTCGCCCCGGGTGATCAGCCGTTCCAGACGGCCCTCGCGGTACCGGGCGGCGACTGCCAGGCCGTCGAGCTTCGGCTCGACGCTCCACGCGGTGACGGGCCGTCCGATCCGGCGCTCCAGCGAGGCGGTCCAGGTGGCGAACTGCTCGGCCGAGAAGACGTTGTCGAGGGAGAGCATCGGCACGGTGTGCGGCACGTCCCCCACGGCCGCGCCGCCGGCCACCTTGCCGGTCGGCGAGGCCGGCAGCACCTCCTGCAGGTGCTCCTCCTCGTACGCGGCGATGCCGCGCGCCAGCCGGTCGTAGGCGTCGTCGTCGAGCGTGCTCTCGCCCGTGGCGTAGTACGCGGCGGCGGCCTGCGCGGCCTCGTCGACGGCGGCGGCGTAGGAGGCATGGTCGGCGAGCACGACTGCTGAGTTCGTCATGCCCTCCATCCTGCCGTCCACCACTGACAACGCCCCCGGCCACCGAGGGCCGAGGCCCCTTGGAGAGCGCTCTATCGGCCCGGAACCCCGCAGGTTCGGCCACGCAATCCACGAGAGAGCGCTCTCCCGCCCCGAGCAGCCCTCATCCGGCCCCGCATCGCGCGTAATTCAAGCTTCGTCACCTGTATTGACATGCCCTCGCCATGCTCTTACGTTCCCCCCACAGAGAGCGCTCTCTCACCTGATCAGCCCGCCCATGATCAGGGCACATCCCCCCACCGCTTCCCCGAACAGGAGTGCCGTGCTCTTCTTCCGTCAACGACGCAGTGGCGACGACAGCCACCGCGGAACCCCACCGCGCCGGCGGTACCGCACGGCGGCGCTCGCCGCCGCAGCGCTCGCCCTGACCTTCCTACAGGCCACCACCAACAGCGCGTCCGCCGGCCCCGCCGACGCCACGGCCCCCGCCCCCAAGGCGGCCGCCGACGTCGTCCGGGTCGCCGAGTTCCTGGCCGAGTGCCCCTACACCCACCGGGCGCCCGACGACCCGATCGTCTTCCCGGGCCTGCCCGGCGCGTCGCACATGCACAGCTTCTTCGGCAACGACTCCACGAACGGCCACTCCGACCTCGCCTCGCTGGAGAAGGCCCGGAGCACCTGTTCACCCGACATCGACCTGTCGTCGTACTGGGTGCCGACCCTGTACGACGGTGACAAGGAGGTGGAGCCCACCGGCACCACGTTCTACTACCTCGGCGAGGGCGTCCGCGACGACGTCATCCGGCAGATCAAGCCCTTCCCCCGGGGCCTGCGGATCGTCGCGGGCAACGCGAAGGCGACCGGGCCGAACGACAACACCATCTCGCGGTGGTCGTGCCTGCACCACGGCGAGGTCAACCCGTCGCACGACTTCGTCAACTGCCCGGCGGACGCGATGCTGGAGTCGTACCTCGACTTCCCGCAGTGCTGGAACGGCAAGGACCTCGACTCGGCCGACCACAAGAGCCACATGTCCTACCCGGTCAACGGCGAGTGCCCGGCCACCCACCCGGTGCCGGTGCCCAAGCTCCGTCAGGTGCTGCGGTACCCGGTCAACGGCGACCCGTCCCGGTTCCGGCTGGCGTCCGGTCCCGGCTACACGATGCACGGCGACTTCTTCAACGTGTGGCCCGACGACCAGTTGGCGCAGCGCGTCCGCGACTGCATCAACGCCATCATCAAGTGCGGGGCCGACGGCACCCCTTGATCCCTCCGCACTCCCGTCCCCACCCGCCCGTCCGGGGCCGTGCGCCCCGGACGGGCTTCCCCCGAGGGAGCCCCTGATGAAAGCGACCCGCAGTGCGGCGGCGTTCACCCTGCTGCTGCTCCTCCTCGCCGGCTGCGGCTCCCCGGCGGCCGAGCCGGAGCGCACTCCTCCGCCGGCCGGGACGGCCAGCACTCCCCCGCCGGCCACCGGCGCCCCCGCCGATCCGACCGACGCCGCCTGGGTGCAGCTGATGGCCCCCATGAACGAGTCGGCCGTGGCTCTCCTCTCGCTCGCCGCCGACCGCTCCGCCGACGCCGGCGTACGGCGCTGGGCGGCCGACCTGCGGACCTCGCAGGACGGTGAACTGGCCCGGATGCGCCCGCTGCTGGCCCGGATGGGGCTTCCGGACACCAATGTGCACGAGGGCCACCACATGCCGGGGATGGTGACGGAGGACGACCTCGAACGAGCCCGCACGCTGAAGGGCGCGGCCTTCGACCAGTTCCTGGTGGAGCGGATCGGGGGCCATCTGCGCCAGACCGCCCAGGTGTCACGCTCCGAGACCGGGGCCGGTACCCGGCAGGACGCCAAGCGGCTCGCCGCCTCGCTGGTCTCGGCCCGCACGTCCGAAATCGCCCGGCTGCCCGCCCTGTCCGAAGGTTCCGGCTGACCTCGGGGTCAACGTAGTCCCAAGGCCCCGGCGGCCGTTACCGCACCGGTCGTACCACCCGGTATAAAGACTGCATGTCTGCCGACGCGCCGCCGCCCGCCCGTCCCGTGACCTTGGAGGACGTCGCCGGAGTGGCCGGGGTGTCACGGGCGACGGTGTCCCGGGTGATCAACGGGGCGACCACGGTGGACCCGGCGCTGCGGCGGACCGTGGAGGCCGCGGTGGACGCCACCGGTTACGTGCCCAACCGCGCCGCCCGTTCGCTGGTGACCCGGCGGACCGACTCGATCGCGCTGGTCGTCTCGGAGCGGGAACGGCGCACCGTGCCCGAGCCGTTCGTCGGCCGGATGTTCTCCGATCCGTACTTCGGGCGCGTGGTCGCCGGGCTCCTGGAGGTACTGCGCCCCGCGGGCATCCAGCTGGTCCTGATGCTGGCCGACGACCGGGAGTCGCGGGACCAGCTCCTGTCGTACCTGCGCCACGGGCACGTCGACGGGGTGGTGCTGATCTCGTCGCACGCGGAGGATCCGCTCCCCGGGCTGCTGCACGGGACCCGGCTGCCCGCCGTCCTCGCGGGGCAGCCCCGCAGGCCGACCCCGCTCACCTATGTCGAGGCGGACCAGCGGGCCGGGGCGCGGCTGGCCGCGGACCATCTCGCCGCGCTGGGCCGCCGCCGGATCGGCACGGTGTCGGGCCCGCAGGACATGCCCGCCGGTCAGGCGCGCCTCGACGGATTCCTGGACGCGCTCGCGGCGCACGGCATCCGGGACGTGGCGACCGCCGAGGGCGACTTCACCCATGCCGGGGGCGCGGCGGCGATGCGGCGGCTGCTGGCGGAGCGTCCGGACCTGGACGCGGTGTTCATCGCCTCGGACCTGATGGCGCTCGGGGCCGTACCGGTGCTGCTGCGGGCCGGGAAGGAGGTCCCGGACGACGTCGCGCTCGTCGGGTTCGACGACAGCAGTGCGGCGCTGGCCTGCGATCCGCCGCTGACGACGGTCCGCCAGCCTGTGGAGGAGATGTCGGCGGAGATGGCCCGGCTGCTGCTCAGGCAGATCGGCAAGCCGGCGGACCCGCCGCCCTCCGTGATCTTCCACCCGACACTCGTACGGCGGCAGTCGGCCTGATCACGCGCGGCCGGGCTCCCCGTCCGAGGACACCGGCACCTGGGGGCCGGACGCCTCCTGGAGCCAGTGGCGCAGAACCCGGTGCACGGCCTCGGCGCCGACGAGTTCGTCCGGGCGCTTCCCGTCCTCGTCGGTGACGGCGTCCAGCGGGTCCGTCAGCTCGCGCGGCCACAGCAGGAACGGCCGGGACTGGCCGCCGCCCAGGCCGCCGTGCGAGCCGATCTGCTCCTCGAAGGCGTGCACGGTGCCGGTGGCGGGGTCGTACATGGAGTTGACCATGACGTCGGCGACGTGCGGGAAGGTGTCCGTGCGCCGGACCGCGTCAGCCGCGCCCGGACCGAACGGGGCCAGCGGTCCCTTCCCGTCCGCCAGTTCCGCCACCGGCACCCGGACCCCGTCGCGGGCCAGCACCACCGAGCCGTCCCGCTCGCCGCGGACGAGCAGGAAGCCGATGCCCGGGTGGCTGGCGAGGGTGGAGAGCAGCGCGGGGTGGCGGTGCTCCAACTGCTCCAGGGTCGCGCGGCCCTCGATGTCGGGGAACGAGATCAGGCCGAGGTTGCCGGAGGCGAGGACGACCGGGTCGGAGGGGGTCGCGACCTGCTCCTCCCGGCCTTCGGTGACGGGCCGGTGGAGCGCGATCCGGACCGCGTCGCGTGCCTCGGAGGCGCTGCGGGTGCGCTGCGCGCGCCGGGGCACGGGCAGTCCGCTGCCCGCCCGCACGAGGTCCTTGAGGGTCAGCCCGTACACGCCGGCGAAGGTGTCCCCCGGGCTCTGGCCGTGGTCGGACAGGAGCACGATCCGGTAGGCGCGCGGGGCCTGCTCGGCGACCTTGGTGATCAGGGCGAGCGCCCGGTCGAGGCGGGCGAGCACCTTCTCCGCGTCCCGGCTGCGCGGTCCCGAGTGGTGCGCGACCTCGTCGTACGCGACGAGGTCGGCGTAGACCGCGGTCCGTCCGGCGAACATGTCACCGATCACGGCGGCGACCACCACATCGCGTTCGACGACGGTCGCGAAGGCGCGGATGAAGGGGTAGAGGCCGCCGCGCTTGATGCGGGGCGTCTCCTTGCAGAGGCGGGAGCGGGTGGACTGGGCGATCTCCCGGCAGACCTCCGCGGCGAAGGAGCCGGCGGTGCGGACGGCGTTGGCGGGGTCGGAGAAGTAGGCGAAGTACCCGGCGCGGGACCGGCGGCCCTTGCCGAGCCGGGCGGCCATGGACAGGACGAGCGCGAGCTGGTTGGCGCCGCCGCTGAAGAGGTTGCCGCGGCTGGCGCCGTCGAGGGTGAGGAGTCCGCCGTCCCGGGTGCGGGTGATGGCACGGCGCTGGAGCTCCAGGGCGCTGGCGGGCTTGCTGGAGACCATGACGACGCCGGTCTCCTTCTCGTACCAGCGGAAGGCGGGCACGTCGTGGTTGCTGCCGTGCAGGATGCCGAGCTGGCTGGCGCCGGTCTGGCTGGACCAGTCGGTGCGCCAGGGCGTGAGCCGGTGTCCTCCGGATTCCGCCAGCCAGTGGGCGACGGTCGGCATCACGCCCCCGGCGGCGGCCGCCACGAGGGCGTCGTGGCCGACCCCGTCCAGCTGGATGAAGACGGTGCCCGGCGGGCCGCCGCGCGCGTCGCCCGTGCCGGTGCGGCGGCGGCGCCGGTCGGCCAGGCGGGAGAGGCGGCGGCGGTAGGCGTTGTCGTCGCGCACGGCGAGGGCGGTGGAGGTGGCGGAGGCGACGGCGGACATCACGGCCGCGACGGCGACGGCGGTCTCCGGGGCGGCGGCGCCCCGGCCGTCCGGGATGAGGCGGAGGGCGACCAGCAGCAGCGAGCCGTTGAGGAAGAAGACGAGCAGGCCGAGGACGAAGGCCGGCACGATGAGCAGCGCCCGTACGAGCACGGGCCAGACCAGGGCGGAGAGCAGTCCGAAGGCGCCCGCGCCCCAGGCCGCGGCGAAGGCGGTCCTGGTGATGCTGTCGCCGTCGGGCGACTGGAGCCGGAAGTCGGGGAGGATGCCCGCGAGCGCCAGCATCGTGAGCGTCGAGACGGCCCAGACCGCGATCACGCGCATCAGGGCGCTGCCGGCCCGCCGCCATCGCCTGTCGCCCACGCCGTTCGTCACCTCACGTCCGGGCCCTGCCGTTCCGGGGCCCGCCCCAGCCTTTCACAGCGGTCCGGGCGGTCCCGCGGCCGGTCAGCAGCCGTCGTAGCCGGCGGTCGGCATGGAGAGCCTGCGGTGGACGCCGGCCTTGCCGTCGGCGGTGTAGGACGGCTCGTCGAACCCGGCGATCTCCAGGCGTACGCCGCGCCGCTCGCACTCGGCGGTGAATTGCGGCACCGAGGCCAGGGCGCGGGCGAGGACCCGGTCGCTGGGGGCGACGAACAGCTCGACCTCACCGCTGTCGATGTCGGCCCAGAGTGCGGGGTGGTCGGGGCGCAGCCCGTAGAGGCGCAGCTGCCGGGTGACGACGTAGCCCTGGTCGGCGGCCCAGCGGGCGCACATGGCGTGCTGGCCCCGGGTGTCCACGAGGAACGGATCGCTGTCGAGTTCCTCCAGCGGCGTCAGGCTGGCGATGGCCGCCACGCGTACGTCCCCCATGGCCCTTCTCCCCGTGCTCGGCGTTCCCCGACCCTATGCGGCCGCACACCGTGACCGAGGGCGCGTTCCGGGGCGGTGAGGGGGCGCACGGGGGCACGGGACCGGAACCGTGATCCACGGGTGCGCCGGGGTGCGCGGGCCGCCCGGACAGGACTGGTCGTAGGCTCGTCGGGGCAGGTGTGGTGGGGTCGCAGGGGTCCATGAGCAAAGGAGGCGGTGGCGTGCCGGTGGAGATCACCTGGTGGGGTCATGCCACGTGCACGATCGAGGACTCCGGGGTCCGCTTCCTGACCGATCCGCTGTTCGTACGGCGCTTCGCGCATCTGCGGCGCCGCCGGGGTGCGCTGCCCGGTCCGGACGCGGCCGTGGCCGATGTGGTCCTGATCTCCCATCTGCACTCCGACCATCTGCATCTGCCGTCCCTCGCGCGCGTCGCCCCGGGGGCCCGGGTGCTTGTGCCGCGTGGCTCGGTCCGGTCGGTTCCCGGGCTGCGGCTGCTGCGCCGGGCGCGGGGGCTGCGGATCACCGAGGTGGTGGCGGGCGACGAGATGCGCGTCGGCGGGGTGCGGGTCCGGGCCGTCCCCGCGCTGCACGACGGCAGGCGGTTGCCGCTGGGCCCGCACCGCTCCCCCGCCCTGGGGTACGTGGTGGAGGGCGCGGCGCGTACGTACTTCGCCGGGGACACCGGGCTCTTCGACGACATGGCGCGGGCGGTGGGCCCGGTGGACGTGGCGCTGCTGCCGGTCGGCGGCTGGGGGCCCTATCTGGGCCACGGGCACCTCGACGCGGGGCGGGCGGCGCAGGCGCTGACCCGGCTTCGGCCGCGCGCGGCGGTGCCGGTGCACTACGGCACGTACTGGCCGATCGGGATGGACGGGGTCCGGCCGCACGAGTTCCACGCGCCGGGCGAGGAGTTCGTGCGGAAGGCGGCGATGGCGGCGCCGGAGGTCGTGGTGCACCGGCTGGCGCACGGCGAGCGGGTGCGGCCGGGGTGCTCCGGGTGATCGAGTTCCTGCGGGAGACGGCGCGGCTCCCCGCGGAGTCGACGCAGCAGGCGGTCGGTTATCCGTCGTTGTTCCTGCTGGTGGCGCTGGGCGCTCTGGTGCCGGTGGTGCCGACGGGCGCGCTGGTGAGTTCGGCGGCCGTGGTGGCGTTCCACCAGTCGTCGCCGTTCTCCTTGCTGGTGGTGTTCGCGGTGGCGTCGTCGGCGGCGTTCCTGGGGGACATATCCCTGTACTGGCTGGGGCAGCGGGGGGTGCGGTCGAATCACGGGTCGCGGTGGCTGCGGACGATCCGGGACCGGGCGGCGCCGGAACGCCTTGAGCAGGCGCAGCAGAAGCTGGACGAGCACGGGGCGATGGTGCTGGTGCTGTCGCGGCTGGTGCCGGCCGGGCGGATTCCGGTGATGCTGGCGTGCCTGCTGGGCCGGATGGAGCTGCGGCGGTTCGCCCGGGGCGACGTGCCGGCGTGTCTGGCGTGGGCGGCGACGTATCAGCTCATCGGCATTCTGGGCGGTTCGCTGTTCCCGGAGCCGTGGCAGGGGGTGGTCGCGGCGGTGGGCCTGACCCTGCTGATCAGCGGGGCGCCCGCGGTGTGGCGCCGGACGCGGGCGCGGTGGGCGCGGTGACGTCGGCCGGCCGGGGTTCCAGCAGGCGTGAGCCGCCGATGGGCAGGTCCCAGAGACGGTCGCGGGGGTGGCCGGCGCGCTGCCAGGCGGTACGGAGCCGGGTGAGCGGTTCGAGGACCGGTTCCGCGGAGAGCAGGAAGGTCGCCCAGTGCATCGGGGCCATGGCGCGGGCGCCGAGGTCCTCGTACGCCTGAACCGCCTCCTCGGGGTCGGTGTGGACGTCGCCGAGCCACCAGCGGGGCTCGTACGCGCCGATCGGCAGCAGGGCGAGGTCGATGCCGGGGTGGCGGCGGCCGATCTCGGTGAACCAGTGGCCGTATCCGGTGTCGCCGGCGAAGTAGATCCGCCCGCCGTGCCCCTCCCCGGTGGTGTCCTGGATGACCCAGCCGCCCCACAGCGAGCGGCAGGTGTCGGTCAGGGTGCGCTTGGACCAGTGGTGGGACGGCACGAAGTCGAAGCGGACGCCGTCCAGCTGTGCCGACTCCCACCAGTCGAGTTCCGTGACGGTGGCGAAGCCGCGGCGGCGGCACCACTGGCCGAGACCCGCCGGGACGAACAGCGGGGTGTGCCGGGGCAGTCTGCGCAGGGTGGGGGCGTCGAGGTGGTCGTAGTGGTTGTGGCTGATGACGACGGCGTCGACGGGCGGCAGGTCCTCCCAGCGGACGCCGACGGGGGTGATCCTGGCCGGGGTGCCGAGGATGCGGCGGGACCAGACGGGATCGGCGAGGACGGTGAGGCCGCCGGTGCGGATGATCCAGCTGGCGTGTCCGGCCCAGGTGACGCAGCCGGCCCCGGCCGGGACGGGCGGCAGGGGCTCGGGGGCGTACGGCAGACGGTGGATGTGCCGCAGGCCCTCCGCGTTGGGCCGGATGGCGTGCTCGCGGGCCAGTCGTGACACGCCCCTGACGCCGGGGAGCGGGGCGGTGAGCCGGTCCGCGAAGCTCCTGGGCCAGGTGCGCACCTCGCCGAGGGGACGCGGTGCGACGACCTCGCCGCAGACCACGGGGGGTGCGTCCCGGGTGTGGGCCTGTCCGGCGGAGGTCTGCCGGACAGGCACCGGGGGACGCTCGGTCTGGTCCGTCATCGGGGCTCCCGTCCAGGAGTGCGCGGGCGGTGGGTCAGCGCGGTGCGTCGAGGGCTGCTCGGAAAATGCTCAGCGCTGCCGCGATGTGCGGCAATTCGAGGGGGTCCGCGGCGGTGAGGGCCGCGGTCTGCTGCTCCGGGGTCGTCCCCAGGAGCGAGCCGGTGCCCAGCCGCACCCGGAGCGCGCCGAGTTCGTCGCCGAAGCGGTGGCCGCCGGGGGTGGGGGCGCCGAGCCGTTCGGAGAGGTACTCCTCCAGCTCCAGTGAGTCGGTGACTCCCCGGGCGGCGAGCCGGGAGCGCAGCGGCCCGAGGTCCGCGTAGAGGTGGCGGCCGGCCTGCGGGGGGCGGGCGACGGCGCCCCAGCCGAGGACGGCGCGGTGGGCCTCGGTGGCGAGGCGGGCGTGCAGGGCGGCGGCGCGCCGGGCGCGTTCGGTGACGGCGGGCGGTTCGCGCAGCGCGTGGGCCGCCGCGGCGGCGACCGGGCCCGCGACCGAGGCGCCGAGCGCGGTGAGGACGTCGAGCGTGCGGGCGTGGCGTACGGCGGAGCGCGCGGTGCCGGGGAAGCGGGCGACGGCGACGGGCCAGGCGGCCGGGGTCAGCGCGCCGTACAGGCCGGAGACCACGGTGACGTCGTCCGGACACATCTCGGCGGGGCTGACCAGGACCGTGTCGTGCGGCCGGTGCAGGGTGTCGCGCCAGGTCTCGTCGCTGACGATGTGCAGCCCCTCGTCCACGGCGGCCTCGCAGGCCTCGCGCAGGAGTTCCGGCGGGGCGACCGTGGCGGTGGGGTCGTCGGCCACCGAGAGCAGCAGGAGCCGGGGCCGTCCGCCCTCGGCGCGCACTCTGCGTACGGTTTCGAGGAGCGCGTACGGGTCGGGCACACCGCCGCACTCGGCGGGCGTCGGCACCTGGTAGGCGGGCCGGCCGAGCAGCCGGGCCTGCGGGATCCAGGAGGCGGGGCAGGGGCGCGGCAGCAGCACGTCGCCCCCGTGCGCGGCGATCAGCGCGAGCAGCAGCGGTGCGGTGCCGGGAGCGGCGGCAACGTGTTCGGGGCCGCCGTGCAGTCCTCGCCGCTCCCAGTAGGCGCAGGCGGCCTCGCGCACGGCGGCCGATCCGCCGGCGGGTTCGGGGGCGGCGCGGCCGGCGGCGGAGGCCAGCACCTCGGCCAGTTCCGGCAGCACGGGCAGCCCCGGCCAGGGTGCCGGCGGTCCGTACCGTACGGGCCCGCGGTCCTCGCGCACCGTGTGCGTGGCCCGCTCCTGACGCCCGGTCCGCTCCCGGCCCATCGGGCCTCCTTCGCCGCCGATCCGACCCGCCGTTCGCCCTCCGGACCTTTATACGAGGGAACGGGGCGGCGCGCCCGCCCTGGAGCGGGACGGGCGGTCCGGCCGGTCAGCCGGCGATGCTCCGGTCGTGCCCCAGGCGGCCCGACAGCTCGCCGGCGCCCTCGACGGCGAGGGCGGTGAGTTCCCGCTCGCGCTCCTCGCTCCAGCGGATCATGGGGACCGAGACGGAGAGCGCGGCGACGACCCGCCCCGACCGGTCGTGCACGGGTGCGGCGACACAGCTGACGCCCGGGTCCGACTCCTGGTGCTCCGCCGCGACGCCCCGTTCCCGTACGGCGTCGAGCGCGGCCCGCAGTTCCCGTTCGCCGGTGAGGGTGTGCGGGGTCAGGGCGGTCAGCTCCAGGCCGTCGAGCCGGGCGTCGAGTTCCGGGGCAGGCAGCGAGGCGAGGAGCATCTTGCCGGCGGACGTGCAGTGGGCGGGCAGCCGGTGCCCGGCCGACGAGACCGTGCGCACGGCGTGGGTGGAGTCGGCCTGGGCGACGCAGACGGCGTCGGTGCCGTCGAGGATCGCCACATGCACGCTCTCGCCGCAGTCGGCGGCCATGCGCCGGGCCACCTGCCGGCCCTCGGCGGCGAGGTCGAGCTGTTCCGCGTACCGGCTGCCGAGCTGGTAGGTGCGCACGCCCAGCCGGTACCGCCCGGGGCGGTCCGGGTCCGTGACCAGGTACGACCGGGCGGCGAGCGTGGTGAGCAGCTCGTGGACGGTGGTCCGGGGCAGCTGGAGTCTGCGGGTGACCTCGGGCGCGGAGAGCGTGCCGTCGCCGTGGAGGAAGAGTTCGAGGACGTCGAACGCCCTGCTCACCGCCGGCACGAGTCGCCCCATGGCCCCGCGTCCCCCTCGTGTTCGGTCCTGTGTCCGGTGTGCCGGCCGGCGGCCGGTGTGACGAACCTCAGGCTACCCGCGGCGTGGCTGCTGGTTCGGAGCGGTGAGGCGGGGTATCCGCTGTCGCATGTCGTCAGCGAGCAATGCTTCCGTCCCGTCCCGGATCGCCGGGCTGCGCGACCGGTTCCACCGGCGCGATGTCGCCGTGTTCCAGAATCTGGCCCAGCGGCACTGGCCCGCCGCGGGTCCGGTGCTGCCCCGGCTGAGCCGCAGCGCCAACCACGGGCTGCTGTGGGTCGGCGCCGCGGCCGGTATGGCCGCCTTCGGAGGCAGTGCGCGGGCCCGGCGGGCCGCGCTGCGGGGCATCGCCTCGCTCGCGGTGGCCTCGGCCGCGATCAACACGGTGGGCAAGGGGGCGGTCCGCAGGCAGCGGCCGATCCTGGACGCCGTGCCGGTGATACGGCAGCTGAAGCGGCAGCCGGTGACCACGTCGTTCCCCTCGGGGCACGCGGCGTCGGCCGCCGCGTTCGCCACCGGGGTGGCGCTGGAGTCGAAGGGCTGGGGTGCGGTCGTCGCGCCCATCGCGCTGTCCGTGGCGGCGTCCCGGGTCTACACCGGGGTGCACTACCCGAGCGATGTGGTGGCCGGCGCGGCCCTGGGCGTGGGGGCGGCGTTCGCCCTGCGGGGCGTGATACCGACGAGGAACCAGCTGCCCGCACCGGGCAGACCTCCGGCCGACGCACCCGTGCTGCCCGACGGGGAGGGCCTGGTGGTCGTCGTCAACCAGCGGTCGGGGACGGCGACGGCGACGGCCTCGCTGGTGCGGGACGCGCTGCCGCAGGCGGAGATCATCGAGTGCTCGCCCGGTCTGCTCTCCGACGAGCTGGAGAAGGCGGCGGGCCGGGGCCGGGCTCTCGGCGTGTGCGGCGGGGACGGCACGGTCAACCAGGCCGCGGCCGTGGCGGCGGTGCACGGGCTGCCGCTCGCGGTGTTCCCCGGCGGCACCCTCAACCACTTCGCGTACGACCTGGGCATCGAGACCGTCGCCGACGTGTCCTCCGCGCTCGTCGCCGGAAGCGCGGTGCGGGTGGACCTCGGCCGCTTCCGTCCGGGCCCGGACGGGCAGGGCGGCGCGCACGGCTACTTCCTGAACGCCTTCAGCCTGGGCGTGTATCCGGAGCTGGTGCGGATGCGGGAGCGCTGGTCGCCCCGGATCGGCGGCTGGCCGGCCGGGGTCCTGGCGGCCCTGCACGTACTGCGCGGCGAGCGCCCGCTGGAGGCCGAACTCCAGGGCAGGAACCGCCCGTTGTGGCTGCTGTTCGTCGGCAACGGCCTGTTCCAGCGGGTCGGCCCGGCACCGGGCCGGCGGCACAACCTCGCGGACGGACTGCTGGACGTACGGGTCGTGCACGGCGGCCGGACCCCCGCCCTGCGACTGCTCGCGGCGGCGGTCGCGGGCCCGCTGACCCGCTCCCCCATGCACGCGGCGGTGCGCCGGCAGCGGGTGCGGATCTCCGGACTGAAGCCCGGGACGCCGTACGCGTACGACGGCGAAGTGGCCCACAGCGGCAGCGAGCTGATGATCGACAAGCTGCCGGAGGCGCTGACGGTGTACTGCCCGCGGCCGGTGTAGGGAACAGGCCCGAAAGGCCAAGAAGGGGCGGCCGACGCACAGTCGGCCGCCCCTTTTCCGCACCTCACGTCTGTCCACATAGCAAGATGACCATCTCATTATTCGGCAACAGGCTCTACGGTGGTCCTACCGATCAGCGCTTTCGCGGTTCGCGTTTCGAGAGAGGATGCACGGTCATGTCGAAGGAGACCGCCGTCTACACCCACGGCCACCACGAGTCGGTGCTGCGCTCGCACCGGTGGCGCACCGCCGCCAACTCCGCGGCCTACCTCGTCGGCGAACTGCGGCCCGGCCTGTCCGTGCTGGACGTCGGCTGCGGGCCCGGCACCATCACCGCCGACCTGGCCGCGCTGGTCGCCCCGGGCCGGGTGACGGGCCTGGACACCACCGACGAGATCCTGGCCCAGGCGGCCGAGGCCGCCGCCGAACGCGGCCTGGACAATGTGGAGTTCGCCGTCGCGGACGTCCACGCCCTGGACTACCCGGACGACTCCTTCGACGTGGTCCACGCCCATCAGGTCCTCCAGCACGTGGGCGACCCGGTACAGGCGCTGCGGGAGATGCGCCGGGTGTGCCGCCCCGGGGGCGTCGTCGCGGCGCGCGACAGCGACTACGCGGCGATGACCTGGTTCCCCGAGTCGCCGGGCCTGGACCGCTGGCAAGAGCTGTACGGCCGCGTCGCCCGCGCCAACGGCGGCGAACCGGACGCCGGGCGCCGGCTGCTGTCCTGGGCCCGCCGGGCCGGGTTCACCGACATCACGCCCACGGCCGGTTCCTGGTGCTACGCCACCCCGGAGACCCGTGCGTGGTGGAGCGGCCTGTGGGCGGACCGCACCGTCGCCTCCGCGTACGCGAACCGCGCGGTGGACGGCGGGCACGCCACGGCCGGGGAGCTGGCGGAGGTCGCGGAGGCGTGGCGTGCCTGGGGCGAGGAGGGCGACGGCTGGTTCATGGTCCCGCACGGCGAGGTGCTCTGCCGGGCCTGAGCGCACGGCGGGGACCGAATGGATCACATGGCGGCGGGCGGCCAACTAACCTGGCCGCCATGGAGATCCTGGGAACCACGCTGCGTATCTGCGTCGACGACCTGGAGGCCGCGGTGGCCTTCTACGAGGAGCTCACGGGCGCGCCCGCCCTCCGCTTCGAGCGCGGCGGGGTGTCCGTCGCCGCGATCAGCTGCTTCCTGCTGATGAGCGGCCCCGAATCGGAGCTGGAGATCCTGCGCAAGGTCACCGCGACCATCGCCGTGAAGGACGTCGACGAGGCCCATGAGGCCCTGACCCGGGTCGGCGCCCGCGTCGTCGCGGGCCCCGTCCCGACCCCGGTGGGCCGCAACCTGATCGCCGTGCACCCGGACGGCTCGGTCTTCGAGTACGTCGACCGCAACGCGCCCGCCTAGGCCAGGCGTTGCGTGGCGGAGGGGAGTTCGCCGACAGGCTCTAGGCCAGGCCGGTCCGCTCCAGGACCAGGTCGGCCAGCTCGTCGGTGGGCAGTTCACCGTCCAGCAGCACGGTGTCCTCGCGCAGGCCGGCCACCGCCGCCACGCACTCGGGGATCCGCTCCTTCGTCCAACGCCGTGCCGCCTCGTCGCGCTCCGGATCGTCGGGCGCCACCACCCGGTGGTCCAGGCGGTGTTCGAGCACCGCGGCCGGCACGTCGAGGAAGAAGTGGTGCACCGGCACGGCCGCCTTCTCCAGGGCGCCGAAGATCTCGTCGGCGTAGTCCCGGCGGACCAGGGTCATGGGCGCCAGGACCGGCCGGCCGTACCCCTCCACGAGCCCCTGGGCCATCGACGCCACCTGCGCGCGCCACAGCGGGATGTTCTGGAAGTCGCCCTCCGGCACGTCGACGATCCCGCGCAGTACGAAGCCGATGTCCTCCGGGTCGAAGAGCAGGGCGTCCGGCAGTCTGCGGTGCAGTTCGGTGACCAGGGTGGTCTTGCCGCTGCCGAAGGCCCCGTTGATCCAGATGATCATGTCGTGCCGCTCCCGTTCCTTGTGCCGGCGTGCCGTCGCCCCGTCAGACGCGGGGGCGCATGCGGTAGTTGTACCGGTCCGGCAGCGGTTCGTCGGTGAGCCGGTTCCACACCTCCTCCAGGATCTCCGCTCCTTCCCGCAGGTCGGCGACCTCGAAGCCCGCGTCGAACACGGCCTTCGCGGCGTCGGTCCGGCCCTCCGCGATCAGCAACCGGGCGTCCAGCAGCCGGAAACGGCCCCGCTCCTGGATCTCCGGCGCCAACCCCGCCCACACCGTACGGGCGGCCTCGGTCCGGCCCGCCGCGAGCAGCGCCTCGATCGCCTCCCGGCCCAGGGCGGCGGTGGCGGCGGTCCACGCCTCGTCGCCGGCGCTCCGCTCGGCGCACAGCCCGTCGAACGCCTCCGCGTAGTACTCGGCGGCCAGTTCGCGCTGGCCGCTCACCCGGGCGGCGACGGCCAGGCAGCGCAGCAGCGGCCAGCGGGAGTCGGCCCTGCCCAGGCCGCGTTCCCAGCTGCGCACCGCCTGGGCGCGGTCGTCGGCGTGCCACTGCGCAATGCCGAGGTGGTACTCGGTGAGCGGTTCGGCGGGGGCCGTCTCCAGCATGTCGCGCCAGTGCCAGGAGACCAGCGTGGGTCCGGGCGGGACCGCCCCCGCGAGGCCGGGGAACGTGCCCTGGTCCAGCAGCTCCAGCCAGGGCGCCTGCTCCTCGCCCAGGGTGTCGTCGGTGAACGGTGTGCCCGGCAGCTCGTACCGCCCGCGCCGCACCTCCAGGGCTCCCCAGCCGGAGCCGGTGGCGAGGCGTTCGCCCGGTTCGGTGTCGGCGTGGGCGCGCCAGGCGGTGTAGGCGGCGTCCACGTCGGCGCGGGGCAGGGCGTCCGCGAGCCGCCGCTCCGTCTCGGCGCGGGCCGCCGCCCAGTCGTCGCCGTGCACGGTGGCGGGGTCGGCCGCGAGCGGACCGTAGGACTCCAGCCAGCTGAACTCGGCCCCCGGCTCCAGCGGTACGTGCTCCAGCTGGGTGCGGGCCAGTCCCGCCTGGATCTCCGCGTAGCCGCCGGTGCCGGGTTCGGTGAGCCATTCCTGCCAGCGCCGCCCGCCGGACCCGCTGCCCCAGAGGAACAGCTTGCGGCCACGCAGCAGGTCGGTGGAGGTCTGGACGAGTCCGTGGCCGTGCTCGTCCAGGGAGGCGATCCAGCGGCGGGCGCCGTCGGGCACCTCGTAGAAGTAGTCGGCGGGGTACTCGCTGCGCAGCGGGTAGGTGCGGTCGGTGCCGCCGCTCGCGGGGACCGGGACGCGGGTCAGCGTGCGCTCGTACCCGAAGTGCCAGGCCTCGTCGGCGGGTGCGATCACCCGGGTGCGCGCGTCCTCGGGGACGGCGATGTTGGACCACCAGTAGACGGGCGCGGGCTGCTCGTGCGGATTGCGTATCCGTACGCCGACGTGCAGGAACGCGGAGTCGGCGGGCAGCCACAGATCGACCTGGAAGGGCAGGTCGCGCAGCCGTTCCCACTCCCAGAGCCGGACCATGTCGCCGCCGTCGGGCGCCGGGACGAGGGCCGCGTGCACCGGGGCGCAGGAGAGGGTGGTGTGGCCGGTCGCGCCGATGTTCCACTCGATGCCGCCGGAGAACCAGGCGCCGTTGAGCGCGAAGTCGGCGGGCTGGAGCACCGGGTTGGCGTAGACGAGGTCGCGGCCGGACGGCTTGTGGACGAGGGAGTGGATACGGCCGCCGAGGCCGGGCAGCACGGTGGCGCGCAGATGGTCGTTCTCGATGACGATCGCGTCGAGGTCCGTGGCGACGCGGTCGCGCCCGTAGCCGTCGAGGAGGCGGACGGGCAGAACGGTCGGCAGCGGGGCGTGGCCCAGCTGCCGGGCCATGTCGCGCGGAAGTCCCGACCGGTCCCGGTCGTCGATGACGTGCGTCTCGTCCAGTGGCCGCAGCGCGGGCAGCGGATTCTGCGGCCCCGTCGCCGCGGCGGGCAGGGTCAGTACGGCACGTCGTACGGTGGTGGCCAAGGCAACCTCGCTCCCTCGCGCGGGCCGCCGCAGGTCCGGGCGCCCCCCGATGACCATGGAACACGGCCCCCGGGCTCCCGGCCAGGGGATCCGGCGTCACTCTTCGGCAAAGCGCGTGGGCCCGCCGCCCGCCCGGAATTCCGTTTCCGTCCCGCTCCGGACCCCCGTACGCTCGCCCCGGACACGGAACGCGGCAGGCGAGAGGAACAGCGCGACAGATGAGCACGCAGCACACGTACCGGGTGATCGTGCGCGGCACCTTCCAGGATCTGACGGACGCGGCGCGCGGGCGGCTGCTGGCCGAGGTGGAGGAGCACGGCCTCGCCGCGATGCAGTTCACCGAGGAGGGGTCGCTCACCTACGACCGGGTCCTCAAGCACTTCAGCTTCCGCTACGTCGTCGTCTCGGACGCCGGGGACGGCGAGGAGATGGCGTCCGTGATCGCCGAGGACCGGGCGCTGACGGCGCTGCGCGAGGCGGGTTACGGCCACGGCGAACTGCGGTCCACGGCGACGGACATGGACACGATGAAGATCAACCGCAAGCGTCGCTGAACCCCGCCGCGCGACCGGGCGGCCCGGTCGCGCGGCGCGCTCCTCTACTGGGGCGCGGGTGCCGTGGAGCCCCGCGGGGTGAGCGAGGGGGTCGGCACCTGGAGGGGGCCGGTGTCGGTGCCCTCCAGCAGGGAGAACAGGGTGCGGGCCACCTCGGCGCCGAAGTGGTGGATGTCGTGGCTCATCGCGGACAGGGTGGGATGGGTGATCCGGCACAGCTGGGAGTCGTCCCACGCGAGCAGCGAGACGTCGTCCGGGACCACGAACCCCATCTCGGCGGCGACGCCGGCGCCGGCCACCGCCATGATGTCGTTGTCGTAGACGATCGCGGTCGGCCGGTCCTTCGCCAGGAGCAGGGAGCGTGTCGCGCGTGCCCCTTCCCGTTCGTCGAAGCCGGTCGCGATCTGGGTCCCCTGCTCCAGGCCGAGTTCACGCACCGTGGCGTCGAAGGCCCGGGTCCTGATCGCGCTGTGGCCGAAACCGGCCGGGCCGCCGACCCGCGCCAGGCGCCGGTGGCCGAGTGCGGCCAGATAGCGGACGGCCTCCGCCGTCGCCGTGGCGTCGTCGGTCCACACGGCGGGGAAGGCGCCCGTCAGGGACGGATGGCCGACGGCGACCGCAGGGAGCCCGATGGATTCCAGCGCCGGCACCCGCGGATCGTCCACCCGGAAGTCGACGAGAACGGCACCCGCGATGGTCTGGCTGCGCCACCACGTGCGGTAGAGCTCGATCTCCTCGTCCACATCACGGACCAGCCGCAGCAGCAGGGAGCAGGACCGCTCGGCCAGGATGCCCTCGATGCCCGAGATGAAGTCCATGTAGAAGGGCTCCAGGCCGAGCAGGCGCGCCGGCCGGCACAGGACGAGGCCGACGATGTCGACGCGCCGGCCGGAGAGGCTGCGCGCCGTCTGGTTCGGTGCCCAGCCCAGCACCCGGGCGGCCTCGAAGATGCGCTCCCGGGTCGCGTCGGAGACACCCGGTTTGCCGTTGAAGGCGAGCGAGACGGCGCCCTTGGACACGCCGGCGCGGGCGGCGACGTCCTTGATGGTGACGCGGGCCGGAGCGGTCACTTCGTCCCCACGCAGAACAGGGCGGCTCGCGCGTCGTCGGCGGTCACGTCGCCGCAGCCGTCGACCCGGATGCGGACCTGCTCGCCGGCCAGCAGGGTGACGAGCCCCCGGTCCGCCGTGGCCGCGGGGCCGAGCCGGTCTGCCTGGAGGAGGAGGTCCCTGACGAGGGTGTGCGCGTTGACCACCACGTGGACGTTACCACCGCCGTCCGGGACGGGTTCCACGCTCACGTCGAAGGCCGGCGGCTCGTAGCCGAACTCCTTGTCGGGGACCGGGAACCAGGTGGCCCGCAGCCCGTCCGCGTCGGCGACCAGGAACTCCGCGGTGGTGCCCCCGGCCGGCGCGAGCCCGGCGGGCACCGGGATACGTACGGCGGAGCGGGCGGCGACCGACACCTCCTGCACGCCGTGGCCGGTGACGGCTCCGCCGGCCTCGACGCGGCGCAGGGTCACCTCGGTGTGCCAGGGCGTCGCGGACTGGTTGATCACGGCGAGCACGAGTCCCTCGTCGCCCTCGCCCGCGGGTTGCAGGGTCAGCAGCCGGTCCGCGTACACCCGCCGCAGCTCGTGGTGGAGCGGCTTGAGGCGGCCGTCCCCGTCGACGGCGGCCCAGGAACTGACCGGCCAGCAGTCGTTCAGCTGCCAGACGACGGTGCCCGCGCAGACCGGCCAGTGGGAACGCCAGTGCTCGATGCCGGCGGCGACGGCGCGGGCCTGGACGACCTGCGTCAGGTAGTGCCAGCGGTCGAAGTCGCCGACGGGCGGGGCGAAGTGTCGGGCGACGCCGCGGTCGAGCTTGCCGTTGCCGTCATCGGCCTTCTGGTGGTGGAGCATGCCGGGCGAGTCGGGGGCCAGGTCCTCGCCGGGCAGGGCGCGCCGGAGCGTGGCCATCGCGGGCGGCGCCTGCCAGCCGAACTCGGAGACGAACCGGGGGACGTTCGCGCGGTACTCCGCGTAGTCCTGGCGGTTCCACACCTCCCAGGAGTGGTAGGTGCCGTGGTCCGGGTCGTTGGGGTGGTGGTCCCACGATCCGGACCAGGGGCTGCCCGCGCTGTAGGCGCGGGTGGGGTCGAGTTCGGCGACGATGCGGGGCAGCACGCCGAGGTAGTAGCCCTCGCCCCAGGAGTCACCGGCGAGGCCGGGCTCCCAGTCCCAGTCGCGGAAGCCCCAGAGGTTCTCGTTGTTGCCGTTCCAGAGGACCAGACTGGCGTGCGGCATGAGCCGGACAACGTTGTCGCGGGCTTCGGCCTCGACCTCGCCGCGCAGGGGCTGCTCCTCGGGGTACGCGGCGCAGGCGAAGAGGAAGTCCTGCCAGACCATCAGGCCCAGCTCGTCGCACGCGTCGTAGAACGCCTCGTCCTCGTAGATGCCGCCGCCCCATATACGGACGAGGTCGACGTTGGCGTCGGCCGCCTGGCGCAGGCGGGTGCGGTAGCGCTCGGGGGTGATGCGCGAGGGGAAGACGTCGTCGGGGATCCAGTTGACGCCCCGGGCGAAGACCCGCTCGCCGTTCACGACGAGGGTGAAGCCCGTGCCGTGCTCGTCGGGGGTGCGGTCCAGTTCAACGGTGCGGAAGCCGATGCGGCGGTGCCAGGTGTCGAGCGGACCGGCGTCGTCGAGCAGGGTGACGTCGAGGTCGTACAGGGGCTGGTCCCCGTATCCGCGCGGCCACCAGAGCCGGGGGGCGTCCACGGTCAGCCGCAGCACGGCCTCGTCGCCCTCGAAGACGGCCTCCGCCTCCTGGCCGGCCACGGTGGCCCGTGCCCGGAGGGCGGCCGCCGTGCCGGACTCCGTACGCTCCGCCCGGAGCCGCACCTCGACGCTCCCCCGGCCGTCGTCGACGGTGACGAGGGGGCGGACGAAGGCGAGACGGGCGGTCGACCAGTGCTCCAGGCGTACGGGGCGCCAGATGCCGGCGGTGACGAGCGTCGGCCCCCAGTCCCAGCCGAAGCCGCACGCCATCTTGCGGATGTACTGGAAGGGTTCGGGATAGACGTTGGGCCGGTCACCGGTGAGGGCGCGGACCGCCTCGGCCTCGTCGTAGGCGGAGGTGAAGTGCACCTCCAGCCGGCCGGTCAGCCCGGTGGCGTCGAACCGGTGGGTGCGGTGCATGTTCCGGGTGGTTCCGAGTTCCCGGCCGTCGAACGTGATCCGCGCGGCGGTGTCCAGGCCTTCGAAGACGAGGTCGGTGCGCTCGTGCGCGCTCTCGTGGGAGACCTCGGTGAGATACGTCCACGCGCGGCGGCCGACCCAGGCCACCTCGGTCTCGTTCCGGTCGAGGAACGGGTCCGGGATGACACCCGCGGCGAGCAGGTCGGTGTGGACACAGCCGGGGACCTCGGCGGGGAGCAGCGCTTGGTCGTAGCGCAGGTTCCAGCCTTCGGTGAGCGGGGTGATGTCCTTCATGGTGCGGCTCCAATCGGCCCAGTGCGCACGCTGACAGATGTACGACGCGCACAACTTAGCCCGCCGATCGATCACTGTCCATAAACCGGTCTAGTCACGCTGCGGCAACGTGCGCGACCAGGCACATGCCTTCTACCTGCAAGAACTCGGAATGAGGTAACGATTCGGCATCGCAGGGGAAACAAGAGCTTTACCGGTTCACTTCCGCCCTGCCATAGTGCCGACATCCGGCGCAGACCCGAGCCGCCGTCCGAAGGAGTTGGGCACATGGGGAAGACCAGGACACTCACAGGTGCGTTCCTGACCATCGCGACACTGACCGTCACGGGCTGCAGCGGCAGCGGTGCGCCGTCGGCCGAGACGGCCTCCGCGCCCGCCGACGCGAGCACGGCCAGCGGCACCATCACGGTCCTGACGCAGCGGACGGACCTGATCAAGAGCGGGGCGATGAAGGCCTACGCGGCGGAGTTCAACAAGGTCTACCCCAAGATCGAGGTGAAGTTCGAGGGCCTCACCGACTACGAGGGTGAAGTCAAGATCCGAATGAACACGGACAAGTACGGCGACGTCCTCATGATCCCGGGGGCGGTGGCCAAGAACGACTACCCCAAGTTCTTCGCGCCGCTCGGCTCGTCCATCGAGATGTCGGACAAGTACCGCTTCAGCGACAAGTCGGAGGTCAACGGCAAGACCTACGGCATCGCCCAGTTCGGCACCGCCAACGGCTTCGTCTACAACAAGGCCCTCTGGAAGAAGGCCGGCGTCACCGCCTGGCCGCACACGCCGGAGGAGTTCATCGCCGACCTGCGGGCCATCAAGTCGAAGACCGGATCGACCCCGTACTACACCAACTTCAAGGACGGCTGGCCGCTGGTGCAGTGGTCCGCCAACATCGGCTCCGTCACCTGCAGCGAGGAGGCGAACAACAAGCTGGCCGGCCCCGTCTCGCCGTGGAAGGCCGGCAGCGAACTCGCCGTGATCGACAGCCTGCTCTTCGACATCGTCAAGGACGGCCTTTCCGAGAAGGATCCCAGCACCACCAACTGGGAGGCGTCCAAGAGCAAGCTCGCCAAGGGTGAGATCGGCTCCATGATGGTCGGCTCGTGGGCGATCAGCCAGATGCGGGACGCCGCCGAGAAGGCCGGGAAGAACCCCGACGACATCGGCTACATGCCGGTCCCCGTCCAGCGCGAGGAGGGGCAGTGCGCCACCCTCGTGTCGGACTACCAGCAGGCCGTCAACATCCACTCGGACCACAAGGAAGCGGCGCGGGCCTGGATCGACTGGTTCACGGACAAGTCCGGCTACTCCGCCAAGGAGGGCGCCGTGCCCACCCTGAAGTCGGCGCCCATGCCCGACACGCTGAAGGAGTTCGTTGACAACGATGTCACATTCGTCGAGCGCTCGGAGAGCAAGACGGGTGCGGTGAACGACATCGACAAGGCCGCGGAGATCGGTCTCAACACGCCCGACTACCGCCAGAAGCTGGTCGACATCGCCCGGGGCGCGCAGAAGGGCACCGCCGAGAGCTACTTCGCCGAGCTCAACAAGAAGTGGGACGAGGCCGCGAAGACCATCGGCTCCTGACCCGGTACGGGGCCCGGCCGCACGACACCGGCGGGGCCCCGCCCTCCCGCGTACGCCGCGAGCCCGACGCGGATGACGAAAGGTCCGACATGACCGAGACGACCGAGGCGGTGAGCGTGAAGACGCACCGTGCGACACCTTCGCGGCGCGGCCCCTCCCCCACCGGCGGCAGCCCACGCATACCCGGGTCCCGGGGCCGGGCGCTCCGCCGTGCGACGCCCTGGCTGTTCCTGACGGCGCCGCTGGCCCTCCTGATCACGTTCACCTACGTGCCGGTGGGCAACATGATCTATTACAGCTTCACCGACTGGGACGGGATCAGCCCCGACCGGAACTTCACCGGCCTGGACAACTACGTCCAGATCTTCACCCGGCCCGAGCTCTTCCGGGTGTTCTTCGTCAGCGTCTACTACCTGGCGGCGTCCGCGGTCCAGATCGTGATCGCGCTCTACTTCGCCACGGTGCTCAGCTTCGACCTGCGGTTCCGCAACCTGTTCAAGGGGCTGCTCTTCTTCCCCTACCTCATCAACGGCGTGGCCATCGGGTTCGTCTTCCTGTACTTCTTCCAGGACGGCGGCACCCTGGACACGGTGCTGTCCTGGTTCGGCCAGAACCCCGATCACTCCTGGCTGGGTGACGCCGGCTCGGCCAACACCTCACTCGCCGGCGTCTCGGTGTGGCGCTACACGGGCCTCAACTTCGTGCTGTTCCTCGGCGCGATCCAGTCCATTCCGGGCGAGCTGTACGAGGCGGCCCAACTGGACGGCGCGACCAGGTGGCAGCAGTTCCGGCACATCATCGCCCCGAGCATCAGGCCCGTGCTGAGCCTGAGCGTCATCCTCGCGATCTCCGGGTCGCTCGCGGTGTTCGAGATTCCCTGGATCATGACCGGCGGTGCGACGGGCACCTCGACGTTCGTCATCCAGACCGTGAAGCTCGCGTTCCAGTTCAACAAGACCGGGCTGGCATCGGCGGCCGCCGTGGTGCTGCTGCTGATCATTCTGCTGATCACCTGGATCCAGCGCCGGCTCGTGCCCGACGAAAAGGTGGACCTCGTATGACCACGGCTCCGCAGACCACGGCCATGAAGACCGCGGGCCGTTCCCGCACCGCACCCGGCCCGCGACGCGTCCGGCTGCGTGGCCGCATCGGGCAGACGCTGGTCTACGTATCGCTCGTCGTCGCCTCGCTGGTGGTGGTCCTCCCGCTCGCGGTCGTCCTCCTCACCTCGCTCAAGACCTCCTCGGAGGCGACCGACGGCGGCGCCCTGTCGCTCCCGGGCAACTGGCTGAACTTCGACAACTACGCGACCGCCTTCTCCGACGGCCAGATGCTCACGGCCCTCGGCAACACCCTGTTCATCCTGCTCTTCTCGATCACGGGCACCGTGCTCATCGGCTCGATGACCGCCTATGCCATCGACCGCTTCCACTTCCGGGCCAGGAAGCTCGTGATGGCCCTCTTCCTCGTCGCCACCCTCGTGCCCGGGGTCACCACGCAGGTCGCCACCTTCCAGGTCGTGAACAGCTTCGGCCTGTTCGACACCCGCTGGGCCCCGATCCTGCTGTACATGGGGACGGACATCGTCTCGATCTACATCTTCCTGCAGTTCATCCGGGGCATCCCCGTGTCCCTGGACGAGGCTGCACGACTGGACGGGGCGAACTCGTTCACGATCTACCGCAAGATCATCTTTCCGCTGCTCAAGCCGGCGGTCGCGACGGTGGTCATCATCAAGGGGATCACCGTCTACAACGACTTCTACATCCCCTTCCTCTACATGCCGTCCCAGGAACTCGGCACGGTCTCCACCGCCCTGTTCCGCTTCAAGGGGCCCTTCGGAGCGCACTGGGAGAACATCTCGGCGGGGGCCGTGCTCGTCATCGTGCCCACACTGATCGCCTTCCTGTTCCTCCAGCGCTACATCTACAACGGCTTCGCCCAGGGAGCCACGAAGTAGCGCTCCCGCCCGCACACCGTCCGCCGGCACCGGCCCCCCGCTCGTGGGCCGGTGCACCGGTGTTCCGTAACGCCGGACGGACGCGCCAAGGAAAGGGAAAACCGCCTCCTCGCGCCCTGTCCGACCCCATGACGGCGACGGATGGGAATGGGCGCAAGAAGGCGGCGCGACTTCACAAAACCGGTTCAGCTCCAGGGGCTCATCGCACACGGCGATCCGGCCGGGATCAGAGGCGCAGGACGGGTACGGAGCCGGCGACCCGCGCACCTGCGGCCGCGGCAGCCGCGCCGACGAGCCCGGCGTCCAGCGCCAGGGCGGCGGGAACGACGGGCAGGCCCCGGACGAAGTCGAGTACGGCGTAATCGGCCATGCGGCGCCGCAGCGGGGCGAACAGGACCTCCCCGGCCTGGGCGACACCGCCCCCGATAACCACACGCTCCAGCTCCACGAGCGCAGCCGTCGCGGCGATAGCGGCGGCCAGGGCCTGCGCGGCCCGCTCGTAGGCAGCACGCGCCCGCTCGTCACCGCCCCGCGCCGCTTCGGCGACCGCCGCGGCGTCGGAAGCGCCACCGTGGGGAGCCGTCCACCCCAGAGCGCGGGCATGCGCCGCGATGGCCGTCCCGCTGGCGAAGGTCTCCACGCACCCGGGCGCGCCGCAGGGGCAGCGGGGGCCGTTGAGGTCGACCGTGATGTGGCCGATGTGACCGGCGTTGCCCGTCCGGCCCTCGTGCACCCGTCCGTCGAGGACCAGCCCGCCGCCCACTCCGGTGGAGACCACCATGCACAGGGCGTTGGCGACGCCGCGTGCGGCGCCGAGCCAGCGTTCGGCGGCGGTCATCGCCACCGCGTCGCCGACGAGCACGGGCCCGATGCCCGCCGGCGTCGCCGGATGCGTGCGCACCAGCTCGACCAGCGGGAATCCGCGCCAGGCCGGAATGTTCACGGGGCTCACGGTGCCTCCGGCCGCGTCGACCGGGCCCGCGCTGGCTATGCCGAGGCAGGTGAGCTCCGCCCAGGCCGGATGTGCCGCCAGCTCGTCCAGCACGGCGGTGACGGCGGCGGCCGGCTCGTCCGCCGGCCGCCGCGCCGGGGTGGCACGGCGCGCCCGCGCGATCAGGGTCCCGCTCTCATCGACGAGCGCTCCGGCGATCTTGGTCCCGCCGATGTCAAGTGCTCCGTACACCATCACGTCCCGCCCTTTCACGAGGGAGCGCACCTCGCCCCCAGCCGTACTCTGCCGGGCGGTGACAACGTTGTCTAGTGTGCTGGTTTAGTTGAGTAATCGTTTAGCAATGCCTCACTTTTCTCGGAGCGTCCTCGAATCCCACGAAAGGCACTCCGAACAGGCCGGAAAGCCCGACGCATTCCGCCCGGCCGCGAGCGGGGCGCGAAATGCGGATGACCCATCTATTGACATGACCGGAACACCCGATGCCTCATATGGGGGCGGTCACGGGCCGGAGCGGAAACACGCACCACGGCCCGGCGCCCCAGCATCTCGCCCCGTCACCCGGCCCCAACCAGCCTGACAACGTTGTCCCGTGTGAGCGTCCGCCGGGCGGAACGGCCGTCGAACCCTGCACCCATCACCCCCTTGAACCGAGGAGAGCCATGAAGCAGCCACTCCGAAGGTCCCTGCTCGCCGCCGTGGCCGCACTGGTCACCGGTATGGCGGCCGCCCTGCTCCCGGTCCTCGGCCCCGCGTCTCCCGCCCAGGCCGCGGACACCGGCCTCCATGTCAGCGGCGGCCGTCTGTACGAGGCCAACGGAACCGAGTTCGTGATGCGCGGCGTCAACCACGCGCACGCCTGGTACCCGGAGCGGACCAGCGCCATCTCCGACATCGCCGCCAAGGGCGCCAACACCGTCCGGGTCGTCCTGGGCAGCGGCGACCGGTGGACGCGGACCAGCGCGTCCGAGGTCTCCTCGATCATCGGCCGGTGCAAGGCCGCCAAGGTCATCTGCGTCCTGGAGGTGCACGACACCACCGGCTACGGCGAGGACTCCGCCGCCACCACCCTGGACAAGGCGGCCGACTACTGGATCGGCGTCAAGAGCGCGCTGGAGGGCCAGGAGGACTACGTCGTCGTCAACATCGGCAACGAGCCCTTCGGCAACACCGGCTACGAGGGCTGGACTTCGGCGACCAAGAGCGCCATCGGCAAGCTCCGGGGCGCCGGGCTGCGGCACGCCCTGATGGTGGACGCCCCGAACTGGGGCCAGGACTGGTCCGGCACGATGCGGGACAACGCCGCTTCGGTGTTCGCCGCCGACCCGGACCGGAACACCGTCTTCTCCATCCACATGTACGGGGTCTACGACACGGCCACCGAGGTGCAGGACTACCTGAACCACTTCGTCAACAACCACCTGCCCCTCGTGGTCGGTGAGTTCGGGAACATGCACAGCGACGGGAACCCCGACGAGGACGCGATCATGGCCACGGCCCAGTCCCTGCGGGTGGGATACCTCGGATGGTCGTGGAGCGGCAACGGCAGCGGGATCGAATACCTCGACCTGGTCAACGGCTTCGATCCGAACTCGCTGACCAGCTGGGGCGACCGCCTGTTCAACGGCGGCAACGGCATCGTCGCCACCTCCGTGCGCGCCACGGTCTACGGAGGCGGTTCGACCGGCGGCACCGGCACCGCCCCGAACGGCTACCCGTACTGCGTCAGCGCCTCGTCCGACCCCGACGGTGACGGCTGGGGCTGGGAGAACAGCCGCTCCTGCGTCGTGCGCGGGAGCTCGGCCGACCGCTGACCCGTACCGCTGGAGCCCTTCCGTCTGGCGTGCGGCACGCGCCGGACGCAAGGGCTCCAGCCGACTCGCCGCCCCGGTCACACACCGTGACGTTTCCCCGGGGACGCGTGTCCACGAGGACCGCCTCCCCGGCGCAAAGGGGGCAACCTGCGCCCGGAAGGTGATGGACCGGACGGATTCGGGAACCCGTTCCGTCATCCGACTCCCTACGAAAGGTCCGGCCCCCATGACCACCGAACAGGCCACCACACTCGGCCCCGACAGCGACCTGACCGAGGTCTTCGAGCTCGCCCAGCAGCTGCGGGTGGACTCGGTGCGCGCCAGTACCTCGGCCGGCTCCGGGCACCCCACCTCCAGCCTGTCCGCGGCCGATCTGATGGCCGTCCTCATGACCCGCCATCTGCGCTACGACTGGAACGCCCCCGACAATCCGGCTGGCGATCACCTCGTCTTCTCCAAGGGCCATGCCTCGCCGCTCCTGTACGCCATGTTCAAGGCGGCCGGTGCCATCGGCGACGAGGAGCTGATGACCACGTACCGCCGCTTCGGACACCGGCTTCAGGGCCACCCGACACCGGAGCTGCCCTGGGTGGACGTGGCCACCGGCTCACTGGGGCAGGGCATCGCCTACGGCGTCGGCATCGCGCTCGCCGGGCGGGACCTGGAGAAGCAGCCGTACCGGGTGTGGGTGCTGTGCGGCGACAGCGAGATGGCCGAGGGGTCCGTGTGGGAGGCCCTGGACAAGGCCGGCCAGCACAAGCTGGGCAACTTCACCGCGATCATCGACGTCAACCGCCTCGGGCAGTCCGGCCCCACCGAGCTGCAGTGGGACACCGACACCTACGCGCGCCGCGTCGAGGCGTTCGGCTGCCGTGCCCTCGTCGTCGACGGCCACGACCTGACCGCGATCGACCGCGCGATGAAGACCGCCGCCGACGGCACCGCACCCACCGTGATCGTGGCGAAGACCGTCAAGGGGTGCGGGGTGAGCGAGGTCGCCGACAAGGAAGGCTGGCACGGCAAGCCTCTGCCCGAGGACCTGGCCGAGCGGGCGGTGGAGGAGCTGGGCGGCGACCGCGATCTGCGGGTGGAGGGCCCCAGGCCCCCGAAGGCGGAGCCCGCCCCCGCGCGCACCGGCGCCACCGTGGAGCTGCCGCGCTTCGAGAAGGGCGACGAGATCGCCACCCGGGTCGCTTTCGGCAAGGCGCTGGTCGCCCTGGGCGTGCGGCCCGACGTCGTCGCCCTGGACGCGGAGGTCGGCAACTCCACGCACTCCGAGGACTTCAAGAAGGCGTACCCCGACCGCTTCTTCCAGACGTACATCGCGGAACAGCAGATGATCGCCGAGGCCGTCGGCATGGCCGTGCGCGGCTTCCGTCCGTACGCCACCACGTTCGCCGCGTTCCTCACCCGGGCGCACGACTTCATCCGCATGGCCGCCGTCTCGGACATCACGATGGCGCTGTGTGGCACCCACAGCGGGGTGGAGATCGGCGCGGACGGCCCCTCCCAGATGGGCGTCGAGGACCTGGCCATGATGCGCGCGGTGCGCGGCTCGACCGTGCTCTACCCGAGCGACGCCACCTCGGCGGCGGCCCTGACCGTGGCGATGGCCGACATCGACGGCATCTCGTACCTGCGCACCACGCGCGGCGCCTACCCGGTGCTCTACGGGAGCGAGGAGACGTTCCCCGTAGGCGGCTCCAAGACCCTGCGCCACGGCGACGACGACCAGGTCACCCTGGTCGGCGCCGGTGTCACGCTGCACGAGTGCCTGGCCGCGGCCGAGCTGCTGGCCGAGCGGGGCGTACGGGCCCGGGTCATCGACCTCTACTCGGTCAAGCCGCTCGACGCCGACGCGCTGGCCCGCGCGGCGCGCGAGACCGGGGCCCTCGTCGTCGTCGAGGACCACCACCCCGAGGGCGGGATCGGCGAGGCGGTGCTGTCCTCGCTCGCGGAGTCCGGCAGCCACCCGGCCTTCGTCCACCTCGCCGGGAATAACCTCCCCGGTTCCGGCACCACGGGCGAGCTGCTCGACGCCGCCGGGATCTCCCGCACGCACATCGCGGAGGCGGCACAGCGGCTGGTCAAGTAGCGTCAGCGCATCTCGGCGGTGATCGCCCAGCGTTCGTGGTCCCGCCACGCGCCGTCGATGTGGAGGAAGTCCGGCGAATAGCCTTCGAGACGGAAGCCCGCCCGGCGCACGAGCGCGATCGAACCCTCGTTGTCCGGCTGGATGTTGGCTTCAAGACGGTGCAGACCGAGCGGGCCGAAGGCGTGGTCCAGGACGAGGCCCAGCCCCTCGCTCATGAGACCGCGCCCGGTCGCGTGGGCGAAGCCGCCGTAGCCGAGCGCGCCGCAGCGGAAGGCACCGGCGACGATGTTGTTGATGTTGATGAACCCGGCGATCGCGCCGTCGCCGGGTCCGCCCGCCGGGCCTCGCTCGCACACGAGGAAACCCGCTCGCGCCGGGTCGTCGATGAGTGCGCCCGCATAGGCGGCGTAGGCGTCGGGAGTGGTGGGCGGGAACAGCCAGGGCCGGTGCAGCGCGATGCTCTCCCGGGCCCGGGTGGTGAACTCGTCGGCGTCGCCGAGGGTGAAGGGGCGGATCGCGGTGCGCGATCCCTCGGCCGGATAGCGGGTGTCGGACATCGCCCCAGCGTAGAACGGCCGTGGGTCCAGGGCTTGACCGCCCTGGACCCACGGCCGTCGCCGCTACTTGGGCCGCCTGCGGAAGACGTACGCGCCGCAGGCCATGCCCGCCACGAACATCACGACCAGCCACACGTAGAGCGGCGCGGTGACCAGCGGGACGATGAGACGGACCTTGACATCCTGGGTGTTCTCGGCGATGAACACGACCGAGAGCACCGCGATGACGAGGACTAGGATGCGGCCCGGGGTGAAGGCCCCGCTGCCGCTCTTCCCGCTGCTCGACACGTCCTTCGGGCTCATGAGCAGCCCCTTTCCCGGCCCTGAACGGCCGTCGCCCCGGGGCTCCAGGATGGCGCCGCCCCCGTCCCCGGCAGCACAGATGTACGGCCATTCGGGTGACGGGGGCCGGGTCGGCAGCAGGTCAGACCAGTGCGGGCACCTCGATCGTGAGGGTGGCCGGGCCGCCGTCCGCCGGGGCGTCGAGCACCGCCGCCACCCCGAGCGGGATCGTGAGCCCGGTGGGCCCGTGCCCGAAGCCCAGCTCCTCGACGACCGGGACGCCCAGCCCGCCGAGCCGGTCCGCCAGGACCGCCCGCACCTTCTCGTACGGTCCGCACCCCGCCCAGGACCCGCAGGCCACCCCGGCGACGCCGTCCAGCGCCCCGGCCCGCAGCAGCTGGGTGAGGATGCGGTCGAGGCTGTACGGGTCCTCGGTGGTGTCCTCGATGACGAGCAGCCCGCCCCGGGCCGAGGCGCGGCCGTGCGGGGTGCCCAGGTCGGCGGCGAGCAGGCTGACACAGCCGCCGTACGTGATGCCGCGCGCCCGGCCCGGCACCAGCGCCCGCGCCTCCTCCAGGCCCAGGGTCAGCTGCGTCTCCGGCGCGAAGAGGGTGGCGCGCAGCGACTCCTGGGTGCGCGGGTCCTTGAGAAACGTCTCGGTGCCCACCATGGGCCCGTGCAGTGTGGTGAACCCGGTCCGCAGCGCGAACGCCTCGTGGAGCACGGTGACATCGCTGTAGCCGACGAACGCCTTGGGGCCGGCCGCCCGCACCGCCGCCCAGTCCACCAGGTCCACCATGCGGTGTGCCCCGTAGCCGCCGCGCGCGCAGATCACCGCGTCCACGGACGGGTCGCACCAGGCGTCCCGGAAGTCCCGGGCCCGCGCCTCGTCCGCACCGGCGAGGTAGTCCAACTGCCGGTGCACATCGAGGACATGGGGCATCGGCACGGGGTCCAGGCCCCAGCCGCGCAGGATGTCGAGACCGGGTTCCAGCCGTTCGGCGGGCACGGGTCCGCTCGGGGAGACGACGGCGACCCTGGCCCCGGGGCGCAGCCGGGCGGGTCGGGTCAGCGGGGCGAGGGGCGACGGGGGGAGGGTCACTTCTTCAGCTCCAGCGGCGGCACGTCGGACCGCTCGAAGCCGAACACCTGGGCGTAAAGGGAGAGTTCGGACTCGACCGCGTCGATCATGGTGTCGGCGCGGCGGAAGCCGTGGCCCTCGCCCGGGTAGGTGCGGTACGCGTGCGGGATGCCGCGCCCCTCGACGGCGGCGAGGAAGCGTTCGCACTGCACGGGCGGGCAGATGGGGTCGTCCTCGCCCTGGAGCAGCAGGAACGGCACGGTGAGCCGGTCGGTGCGGGTGACCGGGGAGCGTTCGCGGTAGCGCTCGGGGACCTCGGCGAGGGGACCGACCAGCGACTCCAGGTACTGGGACTCGAAGTCGTGGGTCTCGTCGGTGCCCCAGCCGGCGAGGTCGAGGATGGGGTAGATGACGGTGCCGCAGGCGTAGACGTCGGTGCCGGTCAGGGACGCTGCGCTGGTCCAGCCGCCGGCGCTGCCGCCCCGGATGGCCAGCCGTCCGGGATCGGCGGTGCCCTCGGCGGCGAGCGCCCCGGCGACGGCGGCGCAGTCCTCCACGTCGACGACGCCCCACTGCTCGCGCAGCCGGTTTCGGTAGTCGCGGCCGTATCCGGCGGAGCCGCCGTAGTTGACCTCGGCGACGCCGATGCCGCGTGAGGTGAAGTAGGCGATCTCCAGGTCCAGGACGAGCGCGGCATGGCCGGTGGGCCCGCCATGCGCCCACACCACGTAGGGGGGCGACTCGCCGTCGGGGCCGGTGTGTCCGGGATTGCGCGGCGGGTAGACCTGGGCGTGGATCTCGCGCCCGCCGGGCCCGGTGAAGGTGCGGACGACGGGCTGCGGGTAGTACGCGGGGTCGACCGCGTCCTCGTGCGGGGCGCCGATGATCCGGGTGTGCCCGGTCGCGGTGTCCAGCTCCACGATCTCGTACGCGCTGTGCGGGCTCGCGGCGACGCCGATGACCTGGCTGCCGCGCACGGTGAGGGTGGCGGCCCACTCGGTCCAGGGTCCGGCGACATCGACGAGGTCGCCGGTCTCCGGGTCGAGGATGCCGAGGGTGGTGGTGCCCTTGCCGTGGACGGTGGCGATCAGCCCGTTCTCCAGCGGCCGGAACCAGGCGAGCCCGATCTTCCACAGCGGTCCGGCGAACTCCTCCTCCCTGGGGCAGAGTTCCTCGGTGGCGCCGCTGTCAGGGTCCAGGCGGTACAGGTTCCACCAGCCGCTGCGGTCGCTCGCGAGGAGCAGCCGCCCGTCGGGGGCCCACTGGATCTGCGGTACGGATTCGTCCGGGCCTCCCGCGAGGGTGCGGACGTCGTGGAAGGTGCCGTCGTCCCCGATCGCGGCGACCAGGACCTCGGTGCCGTCCCAGGGCATGCGCGGGTGGTCCCAGCCGATCCACGCGGCGCGGCGTCCGTCGGGCGAGACCTCGGGCGCGGTGACGAACCGGTGCCGCTCGTCGGTGAGTTCGCGTACGGCGGTACGGTCCTCGGCCGCCGATCCGTCCAGCGGTACGGCGGCGAGGACGCGGCGCAGTTCGGTGGGCGCGTCGCCGGTGAACTCCTCCAGGACGCACCAGACCTCGCCCGCCGGGCCCCGGCCGGGGTGCGGGCGAGGGTCGGCCCAGCGCAGTCCGCCGCCGGCGGAGGAGACGGGGGTGAGGGGCCACGGTGCGCGGTCGCCGTCGGGTTCGTACGCGTACAGCCGCTGGTCGTCGAAGTGGACGAAGACGATCAGCGGGCCGCCCTGCGTGCGTGCGGTGCCGGCCCAGGGCTGTCCGCCGTACTCGATGACGCGGCTGCGGGCGTTCCAGGGTGCGGGCAGTTCGGTGGTGGTGCCGTCGGCGGCCCGGCGGACGAGGGCGCGCCGGCCGGCTTCGGCGGGGCGCGGTTCGGTCCACCACAGCTCGTCGCCGACCGCGCCCGCGTACTCGGGGCGGCCGTCGTGGGAGGCGGCCAGGGCCGCGTCGATGGGCGAGGGCCAGCTGCCGTAGGACTGTGTGGATGGCATGGGTGTCGGTCTCCCCCGAGTGGTTCAGGCGGTGCGCAGGTAGTGGTCCAGGACCCGGACGCCGAAGTGCAGCGCGTCGACGGGGACGCGCTCGTCCACGCCGTGGAAGAGGGCCTGGTAGTCGAAGCCGACGGGCAGCTTCAGCGGCGAGAAACCGTAGCCGGTGATACCGAGCCGGGAGAACTGCTTGGCGTCGGTGCCTCCGGACATGCAGTACGGCACGACGTGCCCGTCCGGGTCGAACCGCTCGATGGCGGCGCGGAGTTTGGCGTACGTGGGCGAGTCGACGGGGGCCTGGAGGGCGACCTCGCGGTGGGCGAACTCCCAGTCGACCGCGGGGCCGGTGAGCCGGTCGAGGGTGGCGCGGAACTCCTCGTCGCCGCCGGGGACGGTCCGGCCGTCGATGTGGGCGGTGGCGTGCCCCGGGATGACGTTGACCTTGTAACCGGCCTCCAGCATCGTCGGGTTGGAGCTGTTGCGGACGGTCGGGGCGACGAGGTCGGCGGCCGGTCCCATCTTGCCGAGGAGTTCGTCGACGTCGAAGCCGGGGGCGTCGAGGTCGGGGTGGATGCCGTGGAGTGCGGCGATCTCGATCAGCGCGGCACGGACCGTCGGGGTGAGCCGGACGGGCCACTCGTACTCACCGATGCGGGCGACGGCCGCCGAGAGCGCGCTGACGGCGTTGGCGCGGTTGACCTTGGAGCCGTGGCCGGCCTTGCCGTGGGCGGTGAGCTTCAGCCAGCCGGTGCCTCGCTCGCCGGCGCCGATGGGGTAGAGCGGCAGGTTCGGCCCGGCGTGGAAGGTGAAGGCGCCGGACTCGCTGATGCCCTCCGTACAGCCGTCGAAGAGGCCGGCGTGCCGGTCGGCGAGGAAGCCGGAGCCGTCCTCGGCGCTGGCCTCCTCGTCGGCGGTGTACGCGATGACGATGTCGCGGCGGGGGCGGATGCCGGCGCGGGCCCAAAACCGGACGACGGCGAGGACCATCGCGTCCATGTTCTTCATGTCGATGGCGCCGCGCCCCCAGACGGTGCCGTCGCGCACCTCGCCGGAGAAGGGGTGCACGGTCCAGTCGGCGGCCTCGGCGGGCACGACGTCCAGGTGGCCGTGGACCAGGAGCGCGGGCGCGGCCGGGTCGGTGCCGGGAATCCGGGCGACCACGTTGGTACGGCCGGGGGTGCGTTCCAGGAGCGCGGGTTCGAGGCCGGTGGCGGCGAGGCGCTCGGCGACGTACTCGGCGGCGGGCCGTTCGCGGCAGTCGCCACCGCCCCGGTTGGTGGTGTCGATGCGGATCAGTTCGGAGGTGAACGTCACCGATTCGTCGAGCGCGAGGGCGTCGACGGAGTCCTGGGGGGCGGTCGCCTCAGCCATACTGTTCCTCCACGGCGGACGAGACGATCGTCGTCACCGCCTTGAACGTGCGGATACCTTCGTACATCGTCGCGCTGGTGTAGGAGACCCGCCTCTCGCCGCTCGGCGCGACCCCGGGGACGACGGTGGCCGCCGCGGCCAGGTGTTCGGCGTCGAACTCCAGCTCCACGGTGAAGGGCCCGCCCTCCACCGGTGTGTACCGGCCGGCCAGGGAGACGGCCCCGGCCGCGGCGGCCCGGATGTCGGCGGCGGTCCGGGCGGGGGTGCGGCAGACGGCGGCGTAACGCGACACGTAGTCCTTGACGGCGACCTTCCGCGCGTCGGGGGCGTACCCCTCGGCGTCCACGCAGGTCAGGTCGTCCCCGGTGACGAGGACGACGGGCACGCCGTACTCGGCGGCGACATGGGCGTTGAGCAGGCCCTCGCTCGCCCGTACCCCGTTCAGCCAGACGCCGGTGATGGAGTTGGCGAGGTAGGTGTGGGCCAGGACGCCTTCCGTGCCGGCGCCGGTGTGGTAGCCGACGAAGGCGACCGCGTCGACGTCACCGTGCTGGATGCCCTCCACCATGCTCAGCGACTTGTGCTTGCCGGTGAGCATCTGGACGCGCTCGTCCATGTGCTCCAGCAGCAGGTTGCGCATGGTCCAGTGGGCCTCGTTGATCAGCACCTCGTCCGCTCCCCCGTCGAAGAAGCCGAGGGCGGCGGCGTTGACGTCGGAGGTGAACAGGGAGCGGCACCGCTCCCACTGCGACGTGCCGGGCAGCACGTCGGCCGGCCAGGTCACGCCGGTGGCGCCTTCCATGTCGGCGCTGACGAGGATCTTCATGCGGCCACACGGTACGCGTCGATGAACGCGCAGGCCAGGGGTGCCGGACACGCCACAGGTCCATTCCAATGACACCCCCGGCGGCCGGTGCGGGCCGCCGGGGGCACCGGCCGTCAGCCGCGCTTGGCACCCTTCAGCAGCTTCTCGATGCGGGCGAGTTCCTTGTCGGTGAAGTCCAGGTTGCGGACCGTCTCGACGTTGTTCTCCAGCTGGGCGACGCTGCTCGCGCCGACCACGGCGGAGGTGACGCGCCCGCCGCGCAGCACCCAGGCCAGGGCGAGCTGGGCGAGCGACTGGCCACGCGCGGCGGCGAGTTCGTTCAGTTCGCGGAGCCGGGAGACGAGGTTCGGGGTGACCGCCTCGGCCGACAGGAAGGGGCTGCTGCCCGCGGCGCGGGAGCCCTCCGGGATGCCGTCCAGGTAGCGGTCGGAGAGGATGCCCTGCTCCAGCGGGGAGTAGGCGATGGAGCCGACGCCCAGCTCGTCCAGGGCGGTGAGCAGTCCGTCCTCGGGCCGGCGGTCGAGCATCGAGTAGCGCGGCTGGTGGATGAGGAGCGGGGTGCCGAGGTCCTTCAGGATGCGGGCGGCCTCGCGGGTCTGCTCGGGTGAGTAGTTGGAGACACCCACGTAGAGCGCCTTGCCCTGCCGTACGGCCGCGTCGAGCGCGCCCATGGTCTCTTCGAGCGGGGTCTCGGGGTCCGGCCGGTGGGAGTAGAAGATGTCGACGTAGTCCAGGCCGAGCCGGCCGAGGCTCTGGTCGAGCGAGGACAGCAGGTTCTTGCGCGAACCCCACTCGCCGTACGGGCCGTCCCACATCAGGTAGCCGGCCTTGGTGGAGACGATGATCTCGTCCCGGTGGGCGGCGAAGTCCGTGGCGAGCGCCCGGCCCATCGCGGTCTCGGCGGAGCCGGGCGGCGGGCCGTAGTTGTTGGCCAGGTCGAAGTGGGTGATCCCGAGGTCGAAGGCGCGGCGCAGGATCTCGCCCTGGGTCTGCGGTGTCCGGTCCCCGCCGAAGTTGTGCCACAGGCCGAGCGAGAGGGCGGGCAGCTTCAGGCCGCTGCGCCCGGTGCGCCGGTAGGGCATGTTCTCGTAGCGGTCGGCGGACGGGATGTACATGCGGGCTCCACGGGAGAGACGTTCCGGTTCGCCGGACGGTGTGCCGGTCCGGCTCGGCCCGGACGGGATCCGGGCACCGCTCCAGGCTCGCTCACTTCGATCCAGCAGTCCAACAGGAGATTCCGCTTGGATTCAGGGCCTAGAGTTCTCAATCATGGAGTTGCGTCAGCTTGAACATTTCGTGGCCGTCGCCGAGGAACGGCATTTCACCCGGGCGGCGGAGCGGGTCGCCGTCTCGCAGTCCGGTCTGTCCGCCTCCGTACGGGCGCTGGAGCAGGAGCTGCGGACCCCGCTGTTCAGCCGGACCACGCGCAGCGTACGGCTGACCGAGGCGGGGCGCGCCCTGCTGGTCGAGGCGGAACGCACGCTGGCCGGGGTGCGGGCCGCGAAGGAGGCCGTCGACGCGGTACGGGGTCTGCTGCGCGGGACCCTGTCGGTGGGGGTGGAGCAGTGTGTGGCCGGGCTGCGGCTGCCGCGGTTGCTCGCCGCCTTCCGGCACGCCCATCCGCACATGGAGATCCGGCTGCGCCAGGAGGGCACGGCGAAGCTGGTGGACGGGGTGGCGGGCGGCCGGCTGGACATCGCGTTCGCCGCGACGGTGGACCCGGCGGGCTGGCGCGGCGAGCTGGTCCCGCTGGCCCGGGAGCCCATGGTGCTGCTGTGCGCGCCGGGCCACCGGCTGGCGGCGGCGGACCGGCCGGACTGGGCGGAGCTGGCCGGTGAGCCGTTCATCGACTTCCACCCGGACTTCGGTCCGCGCCGCGCGGCCGACGCGGCGTTCACGGCGGCCGGGGTGCGCCGCACGGTGGCCCTGGAGGTGACCGACGTCCACAGCCTGCTGGAGCTGGTCCAGGAGCAGCTGGGCATCGCGCTCGTGCCGCACCACTTCTCGCGCAAGCCCGAGGCGCGGGGGCTGGCGGCGGTGCGGCCCGCCGGTGCGCGGGAGGCGTACTACGAGAGCGCCGCGGTCCTTCCCGAGGCGCGGGCGATGAGCCCGGGGGCACGGGCCCTGATGGCGCTGATGCGGGAGGACGACGGGCGCCGGGACCTGTCGTGAGGAAGGTTCCGGGCGGCGGTCAGCCGCTGAGCGCCTCGGCGAACGCCCCGTCCCGCTGGGTCACGCCGCTGCAGGTGTCGTTGGCCCGCGACGGGTCCTCGCCGTCGGTGCACGCCCGGTCCCGGAAGGACGCCCACATCGACAGGGCGCCCACGCCGTTGCGGTGGGCGAAGGCGCGCAGGGATGTGGCGTCGGCGAGGGTGAAGGTCTCCCCCGCCACGTCGTTGACGCCGATCATCGCGGTGATGTGCAGGCCGGGTCGCTGATGGCGCGGTCCCTGGAGCGGCCGGCCCGGCAGGTGGTCCGGGGGCGGCTGCGCCGGCTGCTGATCCCGCTGTGGGTGTTCGGCCTGGTCCTGGGTGCGGCGATGCTGCTGCACGGCTGGGTCCCGGGCGCGGACGTCCTGTACTGGGTGCTGCCGGCCGGTGATCCGCCGGGTGACGCGTGGGGCGAGCAGGCCTGGGCGGTGCTCTGGATACCTGCGCGCGTATCTGTGGTTCGTCCTGCTGTCACCGGTGCTGCTGCGGGTCTTCCGGCTCGCCCCGCTCCCGGTGCTGGCGCTCTCCCTCGTGCCCGTCCTGGTGCTGACCGGGCTGGGCGGGGGGCCGGACGGGCGGCTGGGGAGCGCGCTGAGCGACGGGGCGGTGTTCCTGGTCTGCTGGCTGCTCGGCTTCGCCCACCGCGACGGGGTCCTGGACCGGATCCCCCAGGGGCGGGTCCTCGCCGTCGCGCCCGTCCTGCTGGCGGCCGGCGGCTGGTGGGCGTTGAGCCACCGGCCCGACGGCTCGTACGACCTCGACGACATTCCGCTCGCCCAGGCCCTGTGGTCGGCCGGCTTCGTCCTGCTGCTCCTGCGGTTCCGGCCGGACGTGGGGTGGCTCGCGCACCGGCCGGTGTGGGACCGGGTGATGCGGGTGTTCAACGCCCGCGCGGTGACAGTGTACCTGTGGCACGAGGTCGCGCTGATGCTGAGCGTCGTGGTCATCGACCTGATGTGGCAGGTACCGGCCTTCGAGAGGTATCTGCCGCTCGACAGCACCTGGTTCCAGTTCGGTGTCGCCTGGGTGCTCGTCGCGGCCGCCGTGCTGCTCCTCGGGTGGGTCGAGGACGTCGCGGCGAGGCGCCGTCCCCGGCTGCTGCCGTGACGGACGGACCGGCCCCGGGCGCGTGTGCGCGCGGGGCCGGTCCATGCCCCGGGTCAGCCGGCGGCCAGCACGAACCACCTCGCCGGGAGGTCGATCCGGGTGCCGTCGGGCAGGTTCTCGGTCTGCGGCAGGACCGTGTCGCCGCTGTCCAGGACGGTCAGCCCGGCGGCACTCAGGAGCTGGAGGACCTCCTCGTCGGTGGCGCTCGCCGGCTTGAGCCCGTGTGCGAAGACCCGGCGCAGCTTCGGCCCCGGCCCGTCCGGCCCCTGCGAGGCGCGTTGCAGCACGTCCTTGGAGGCGGGGGTCAGCTCGGCGACGAAGGCCCGGCCGCGTGCGCCCAGCAGCGTGGCCACGGCGGCGGCGATGGCCGGCCGGGCCTCGGGGTCGCTCTGGTGGATCACGGCCCGCATGTAGACGTTGGTGTCCCCGACGCGGTCGCGCAGGGCGCGCACGGCGTCGGTGTAGGTGAGGTCCACGCTTTCGAACTCGGCGACCTGTCCGGTGTCCGCCTTCCGGGCGTGCTCGATCGCCGCGTGGGACAGGTCCACCCCGATCGCGCGGGGGAAGAGGGTCGCGAGGTGCCGGGTCTGCGTGCCGTTGCCGCAGCCGAGGTCGACGACGGGCAGTGTGGCATCGGCGTACGGCAGGAGCAGCCGGCTGTGCGGCACGGCGCTCAGCCCCGGCTCCGCGTCCCAGATGGCCTCGCCGGGTTCGTCCGACGTGGCCGCCCAGTACCCTTCCCACGCCTCGCGGTATTGCTGTGACACACCCATGCGTACTCCCAAGTCCCTTGGTGCAGGCTCTTCTTGCTCAGCCAGGGACTACTGCCCAGAGGTGTCCCGGGGCAAGGGTGCGGACACAAACTCCTCAGCGACGACGGCTGTTGGCCCGGGGTCGGGGAACGCGGGAGAGGGCGAGTTCGAACCAGACGGTCTTGCCGCGCGCGGTGCCGCTGGTGCCCCACTCCTTGGCGAGGCTGCTCACCACCATCAGACCTCGGCCGAACTCGTCGCTCTCGGAGACCCCGAGGAGCGAGGCAGGGGCGGGCTCGTCGTCGCTGACCTCGCACAGCAGCGCGTCGGTGCGGACCAGACGGAGCCCGATGTGGTGGGTGCGCCCGTGCTTGAACGCGTTGGTCACCAGCTCGCTGACCATCAATTCGGCCGCCTCCACGGCGTCGGGCAGCTCCCAGTCGAGCAGCTGGCCGCGCACCAGGCGACGGGCCCGGGACACCTCGCGCGGGTCGAGCGCCAACTGCCATTCCGCGACGTCCTCGTCCGCGATGCCGTTGAGCCGGGCCATCAGCAGGGCGACGTCGTCCTTGCGCCCACCGCCGGTGTTCAGGGCGCGGATGATGGTGTCGCAGGCGTCGTCCATCGACGCGGCGGGATGGGCGGCGGAGGCGCAGAGCGCGGCGAGCCCGGCCCCGATGTCCTGGCCGCGCACCTCCACCAGGCCGTCCGTGCACAGGACGAGACGGTCGCCGGGGCGCACCCGCACGGTCGCGGTCTCGAAGGCGACGCCACCGACTCCGATGGGCGCCCCGGTCGGCAGGTCGAGCAATTCGGCCCGGCCGTCCTCGGCCCGGACCAGGACCGGCGGGATGTGGCCCGCGTTGGCGATCTGGAGCTCGCCCGCGATGGGGTCGTACACCGCGTAGAGGCAGGTCGCGAGGTACTGCTCGCCGAGGCGCTGGGCCAGGTCGTCGAGGTTGCGCAGCAGCTGGGCCGGCGGCATCTCCATGGTGGCCATGGTCAGCACGGCGGTCCGCAACTGCCCCATCATCGCTGCGGAGTTGAGCCCGTGCCCCATCACGTCGCCGACGACCAGCGCGGTGCGCGAGCCGGGGAGCTTCACCGAGTCGAACCAGTCGCCGCCGATCCGGCCGAGCCGGGTGCCCGGCAGATAGCGGGTGGCGATGTCGCAACCGGCCATACGGGGCTCGACGTTGGGCAGCATGCTGTCCTGGAGCGTATCGGCGACGTTCTCCTGGTACGTGTACATGCGGGCGTTGTCGAGGACGAGCCCGGCCCGCGCGGCGAGTTCGGCGCCGGTGGTGCGGTCCATGTCGTCGAAGGGCTCACGGCCGGGGCGGCGCATCAGGACCATGAAGCCGAGGACCACGTCGCGGGCCTTGAGCGGGACGATGAGCAGGGAGCGGTGCGTGATCAGGGGGCGCAGGTCGCGCTTCTCGAACTCGCCCGAGATCCGGTTGCTCAACTCCTCGCTGACGTACGGGACGACGACCGGTTCCCCGGTGACCATGCACTGGAAGAACGGGGTGTGCTCCGGGAAGGCGATGGCCTCGCCGACGGGCACGGTGTCGTCCCAGCGGCCCGGTTCGTCGTTGTGCTCGACCCAGACGCGGTGCCAGACGGTGGTGACGTCGGGCGGTCCGTCGGGGAAGCCCTCACCGGCGAGGACGGCGGCGCGCAGATGCGTACCCGCGAAGTCGGTGAAGCGGGGCACGGCGGCGCTGGTGACCTCGCGGATGGTGCGTTCGAGGTCGAGGGAGGTGCCGATGCGGCCGCTCACCTCGTTGAGGAATTCCAGCCGCTCGCGGACCGCCGCGTACTCGAGGTCCAGCTCGGGGCGGGGCGCGGCGCGCTGCGGGACCACCCTCGCGTCCTCGCCGTGCCACTCCTCGCGCGCCGGCGGCACTCCGGCGCGCTTGGGCACGCCCCAGTCCGGGGTGACGGGGATGCGGTCGTGGTGACTGAACTCCAGGATGGGATAGCCCAGTTCGAGGACCTGGCCGACGATCCTGGTGGCCTCCTGGACGCTCATGTTCGGCAGGATCTCCGGCAGCCGCGCGGACAGCTCCACGTGGCCGGGGAAGTCGGTGTGCCGGGCGAAGCCGGGGGCGACCGTACGGGCCGTGCCGTCCTCGCCGTCCGCCGCGTCCCGCAGGTGGGCGCGGTCGGCGGCGAGCACCAGCAGCTGTTCCGGTCCGGGGCCGACGAGCGGGTAGGCCCACCACAGCACGTCGATCCGGCCGCGCCCGGGTTCGTCGAGGCGGGCACAGCCCGCCGCCGGGTAGTCGAAGTCCCCGCTGAGCGAGCCGTCCAGCGTCGGCCCCTGCCCGTCGTACGCCCCGTCGCCTCCGGCCAGCACACCCGATACGGGGAGGAGTTCACCGGCCGGGCAGCCCACCGCGTCCTCACGGGCGACGCCGAAGAGCTTTCTCGCACCGGTCGACCAGTGCGAGACGCGTCCCTCCGTGTCGACGACGGCCACGGCGAGCGGCACGCGGCCCGCCGCGGCGTCACGCTGCTGTGGTGCCCTCTGCGGCGGCACACCGAGGTCCATGAGGGGAAGGCTCCTTCCTCACCGCGACATGCCGCGGCGCGTGACTCCACGGTACGGGGCCGCGACCGGCGTCCGCGGGTCATCGGCGGAATCACCCCCGGGGGTGGTGCGCCTGGCGCACCGGAGGGCGCACCACCCCCGCGCGGCCCGGGTGTTCAGTCCTCGTGCCCGAGCTGGAGGTCCCGTTCGGTGCGTCCGCCGCCCGCGACCTGGAGGACGGTGGCGACGGGCGGGTAGCCGGCCGCGATCACCGTGTACTCGCCGGTGGACAGGTCGACGAACCGGAACGCGCCGTCGGGGCCGGTGGTCACGGTGTCGACCACGTTGCCCGCCGCGTCCAGGAGCGTGACGCGGGCGTCCTCGACGGGCCGCCCGGCCGTGGCCCGGACGATGCCGCGCAGCACGGCGCCGCCGGCCAGCTCGATGTCCTGCCGGGTCTCCCTGGCCGCCTGCACGCTGACCGGGAGCGCGGCGGGCCGGAACGCCGGGGCCGAGGCGGCGAGGGTGTACTCGCCGGCGACCAGCTCCGTGATCACGTAGCCGCCCTCGCGGCCGCTGCGCGTGGAGGCGACGACCTCGCCGCGCACGTCGGTCAGGGTGACGGCCGCGTCCCGTACGGGCACACCGTCCGCCGTCACGACGGTGCCCGCGAGCCGGCCCGCGCCGCCGAGCACCACGTCCAGTTCGACGGGGCGTTCGCCGACGGTGACGCTGACGGCCTGCGGCTGGTGGCCACCGGCGGCGGCGATGAGGACGTACGAACCGGCGCCCGGCACGCTGAGCGCGTACCGGCCCTCCTCGCCGCTGGCGCCCCGGCCGACCTGCTGGCCCTGGACGTCGATGAGGGTGAGGGCGGCGCGCGGGACCTTCGTGCCGTCGGAGTGCTGGACGCTGCCGGAGACCGGGACGCCGGAGAGGTATCCGGCGGACGGGGCGGCGGGGTCGGTGCGGGCGGAGGGGATCGGGGTGTATTCGGTGGTGGTCTCGGGTCCTGCGGTGGTTTCGGGGCTGTGGGACACCAGCGGTTTCTCCTTGAGGAAGAAGGCGAAGAACAGGCCGAGCACGAGGACCGGCACGAGGTAGAGGAAGATCCGGGGCATCGCGTCGGCGTACGCCTGGATGTAGGCGTCCCGCAGCGCGGGCTCCATCGCGTGCACCAGCTGCGGGGTGATCGACTCCGGGTCGGGGAGATCCGCGCCGGAGGGCAGCCGGACGACGAGCGCGTCGGCCAGCCGCCCGGCGAACAGAGTGCCGAAGACGGCGGCGCCGACGCTGCCGCCGATCTGCCGGAAGTAGTTGTTGGCGCTGGTGGCGGTGCCGAGGTCGGCCGGCCGTACGGAGTTCTGCACGGCGAGGACCAGCACCGGCATGATCAGCCCGATCCCGAGGCCGAGGACCGCCTGCGCGATGCTGTACTCGAAGCGCGGGGTGTCGGTCTCCAGCCGGGACAGCAGCCACATGCCCACCGCCGAGATCGCGCTGCCCGCGATCGGGTAGACGCGGTAGCGCCCGGTGCGGGAGATGAGCTGGCCCGAGACGACGGAGGCCCCGACGATGCCGCCCATCATGGGGAGCATCAGCAGGCCGGACTCTGTGGCGGTGGCCCCGTCGACCATCTGGAGGAAGGTCGGCAGATAGCTGGCCGCTCCGAACAGCGCGACGCCGACGACCGCGCCGACCAGGGCGGTCACGTTGAAGATCGAGTCGCGGAACAGCCGCAGCGGGATGATCGGCTCGGGGGCGCGGCGCTCGACGAGGACGAACAGCAGAGTCGTTCCGGCAGCTCCGGCGCCGAGGCCCAGGATGGTGCCCGAGCCCCAGGCGTACTCCGTGCCGCCCCAGCTGGTCAGCAGCACCAGGCAGGTGGAGGCGGCGGCGAGGAGCGCGGCGCCGAGGATGTCGAGCCGGGGCCGCACCGTGGGCCGGGGCAGCTTGAGCACGACGGTGATCACAGCGAGGGTGACCAGGCCGAACGGCACATTGATGTAGAAGCACCAGCGCCAGGAGGCGTGGTCGGTGAAGAAGCCGCCGAGCAGCGGGCCGGCCACCGAGGCGAGGCCGAACGCGGCGCCGATGAGTCCCATGAACCGGCCGCGCTCACGGGGCGGGACCACGTCCGCGATGATCGCCTGCACCCCGATCATCAGCCCGCCGCCGCCGACGCCCTGGAGCGCCCGGAAGGCGATCAGCTGGTCCATCGTGCGGGACCAGCCGGCCAGTGCCGAGCCGACGACGAAGACGACGATCGCGAACTGGAAGACGCCCTTGCGCCCGAAGAGGTCGCCGAGCTTGCCGTAGACCGGCAGTCCGATGGTGGAGGCGAGCAGATAGGCGGTGACCGCCCAGGACATCTTCTCCAGGCCGTGCAGCTCACCGACGATCTTCGGGAGCGCGGTGGCCACGATCATCTGGTCGAGCGCCGCGAGCAGGAGCGTGAGCATCAGCCCGACGAAGACCAGCCGGATGCGGCGGGGGTCCGTCGCGGTCCCGCCGTCCGGCTCGCCGGCGGCCGTCTCCTTCGCGGCGGGCGGTGGTGGGGGCGGGGCGGTCGCGAGCGTCGCCTCGGCGTCCCCCGGGCCGCCCGGCTCGTCCTCCAACAGTGTGATGCCACCCACCACGTGCCGCTCCCCTCGTTGCGCTGCCGCACATTTCTCGCATCGCGCGACAAGTGAGGGCAAACGCGACGGGGGGCGCCGGCGGCGCACTCAGGGGGCGTATCCCCCGGTGGGAGGCACTACGGCGCACAACCGCCCGGCCGCAAAGACCACCCGAACCGGTGAGGCCGGGTGGGGCGGACGAAGGGTCAGTTCTCGACCTCGGCGGCGAGGTTCGCCAGCAGTTCGTCGTAGATGCGGCCGAGGCCCTTGGGCGCGAAGGTCCGCTCGAAGAAGCCGCCGATGCCCCCGGCGCCGTCCCAGACGGTCGTGACGACGGCCGTGGACCTGCCCTCGCCGGCGGGGGTGACGGTCCAGGTCGTGACCATCGAGGAGTTGCGGTCCTTCTCCACGAGCTGCCCGTCGGTCGGCTCGGTGACCTCCAGGAGGCAGTCGCGCACCCGCTTGCTGGTGGCCTGGAGCTTCCAGTGGACGAGGGTGCCCTCGCCGTCGCCGCCCTCGCGCACCTCGTACTCGCTGAAGTGGGCGGGCAGCACCTTGCCCCGGACGTCCTTGTAGTCGGCCAGCGCGTCGAACACCGCCTCCGCGTCCGCCGCGATGGTCCGCTCCGTCGTGGCTTCGACCTGCGCCATGGCTGTTCCTCCAGCACTCGGTTGTTCGGGGTGTGCTGAGCCAATCACCTCGCGTGTCCCGCTCAAAATCCGGGCCGGGACGAAGGGTAAAAAACGATCATGGGAACAAGTGTTCTATTCTCGGTCCAGAACTACCGAGGAGGCGTCCATGCGCTGGGACAATCTGGCCGAGAACAACGCCAATACCCCCACAAGCGGTGCGGGTGCGCTCTTCGCCGCGGACGCGGTGACGACGCGCACCTTCGACACCCCTGAATTCCGCGGCATCACCTTCCACGAGGTCCGGGCCCGTTCGATCGTGAACCGGGTGCCCGGGGCCTCCCGGATGCCGTTCGAATGGACGGTGAACCCGTACCGGGGCTGCTCGCACGCGTGCGTGTACTGCTTCGCCCGCAAGACCCACAGCTATCTCGACCTCGACACCGGACTCGGCTTCGACTCGCAGATCGTCGTCAAGGTCAACGCCCCCGAACTGGTCCGCCGCGAGATCGCCTCGCCGCGCTGGCACGGGGCGCACATCGCGATGGGCACCAACGTCGACTGCTACCAGCGGGCGGAGGGCCGCTACCGGCTGATGCCCGGCATCCTGACCGCCCTGCGCGACCACGCGAACCCGTTCTCGATCCTGACGAAGGGCACGCTGATCCTGCGCGACCTGGAGCTGCTGCGGCAGGCCGCCGAGATCACCGAGGTCGGCGTCTCGGTCTCGGTGGGCTTCGTCGACCCCGAGCTGTGGCGGACCGTGGAGCCGGGCACACCCTCGCCCGAGCGCCGGCTCGACGCCGTACGGAAGCTGAGCGAGGCCGGCATCGGGTGCGGGGTGCTGATGGCACCCGTCATCCCCCATCTCGGCGACAGCCCCGAGCAGCTGCGGGCCACCGTCCGCGCGATCGCCGCCGCCGGCGCCACCTCGGTGACCCCGCTCGTGCTGCATCTGCGCCCCGGCGCCCGCGAGTGGTTCATGGAGTGGCTGGGCCGCCACCACCCGCACCTCGTACGGCGCTACGAGCGGCTGTACGCGGACGGCGCCTACGCGCCGACCTGGTATCAGCGGCGCATCACCCGGTACGTGCACGAGTTGGCGGCCGAGTACGGCATCGGGCCCTCGCACCGGGGCACGGCGCGCAAGCTCCCCCGGCGCGAGACACATCCGCCGCTCGACGGTTCGGAGCCCACCCAGCTGACCCTGCTCTGAGCGGTCGCGCAAACGGGTCATCTCTCACCACAACGGGTCCTTCCGGCGCCGATTGCGGGGAACATGCGGCGGGGGCTGCGTCACCCGCAGCCGTGTTCCCCATCACGGGAGGCCCTATGACGAACCGTCCAGTCATGCTGCTCGCCGCCGGGGCGACGGTCGCCGGTCTGGTGACCGCCGCACCGGCCGCGGCGGACACCGCGACACCGCGTGCCGCACCGCTCGCCTGGAAGGACTGCGGGACGAAGTCGTCCCCCACGCTCCAGTGCGCGACGGTGCGCGCACCCCTCGACCACGACGACCCGGCGGGCCGTCAGGTCACCCTGGCGCTGACCCGCGTGCCGCACACCTCGAAGACCTTCCAGGGACCGCTGCTCGTGAACCCGGGCGGCCCCGGCGGCAGCGGCCTCTCGATGGCCCCGTTCGTCGCCGCGTCGCTGCCGAAGGCGGTCGCCTCGCAGTACGACGTGATCGGTTTTGACCCGCGCGGCGTCGGGAAGAGCCGGCCCGCCCTGGACTGCGTGCCCGGGTACTTCGACCCGGTCCGGCCCGACCCGGTGCCGCAGTCCCTCGGGGGCGAGCGGGTCAACCGCAACCGCGCCCGTGACTTCGCGGCCGCCTGCGGCGAGAAGTACCCGGACCTGCTCCCGTACATGGACACGGTGAGCGCGGCCAAGGACCTGGACGTGATCCGGCGCGCGACCGGCTCGCGGCAGCTCAACTACTTCGGTTACTCCTACGGCACCTACCTCGGCGCGGTGTACGCCAAGCTGTTCCCGGACCGCGTCCGGCGCCTCGTGCTCGACTCGAACGTGGACCCCGAGGGCGTCTGGTACGAGGACAACCTGACCCAGGACTACGCGTTCGACGCCCGGCACAAGGCATTCGCCGCGTGGGTCGCCAAGTACGACGCCAGTTACCACCTGGGCAGCGACCCGGCGAAGGTCGAGGCCGCCTGGTACCGGATGCGGGACGCGGTGAAGAAGCGTCCGGCGGGCAAGAAGGTCGGCGCGGGCGAGCTGGACGACACGTTCCTGCCGGGTGGCTACTACAACGGCTACTGGCCGGTCCTGGCCGAGGCGTTCGCCGCCTACGTCAACGACAAGGACGCGAAGCCGCTCGTCGCGGCATTCGAACGGTTCGGCGCGGTGGACGCGGACGGCGACAACGGCTACTCGGTCTACACGGCCGTGCAGTGCCGGGACGCCTCCTGGCCGCGCGACTGGAACACCTGGCGCAACGACACCTGGCGGGTGCACGCGAAGGCGCCCTTCATGGCCTGGGGCAACACCTGGTACAACGCTCCGTGCGCCGACTGGCCGGTGGAGCCGCTGAATCCGGTACGGGTGTCCAACCACGCCCTGCCCCCGGTGCTCCTCTTCCAGGCGACGGACGACGCGGCCACCCCGTACGAGGGCGGAGTGACCCTCCACCGCAAGCTGCGCGGCTCCCGCCTGGTCGTCGAGCAGGGCGGCGCCAACCACGGCGTCACCCTGAGCGGCAACGCCTGCCTGGACCGCTACCTGACGGACTACCTCGCCACGGGCACCGTCCCCCGCGCCGGCCGCGGCGACGCGGACGCGGTCTGCGCGAAGACCCCCGACCCGAAACCGGAAACCGCCAAGTCGGCCCGCCCGGCGGCGCGTCCGGACGGCGACCGGGGCAGCGTGCTGCACGGCCTGCTGGGATTCCGGGGCTGAGAAAAGTCAGTGCCTTCCCCGGGGGCGTGCGCGAGGATGGCCGAGTGATCGATCGACCGGCCCCCGCGCACGCCCCCGCTCCGCATGTCCGCGACATGACGCTCTGGGACTGCGAGGCCGTCGCGACGGTCCGGGTACGCGGCTGGCAGAGCGCCTACGCGGGGCTGATGCCGCAGGCCCACCTGGACGCGATGGACATCGCCGAGGACGCGGCACTCCGGCGCCGCCATCTGGCCTCGCGGAACGGCGTCGTCAACGTGGTCGCCGAGCGGCCTGGCGCCGGCGTCGTCGGCTGGGCGGCCCTCGGCCCGTACCGCGAGGACGGACGCCGGCTCGAACGCGGGGAGCTGTACGCGATCTACGTCCTCCCGGAACAGACCGGGACGGGCGTGGGCCGGGCCCTGATGACCGAGGTGCTCACGCGCGCCGCCGCGGCCGGGTATCCGGACCTCGCCCTGTGGGTGCTGAAGGAGAACGCCCCGGCCCGCCGCTTCTACGAGCGCGCGGGCTTCCACGCGGACGGGGCCGAGGAGCCCTTCGACGTGGACGGCGCCGCGGTGCCGGAGGTGCGGTACGTGCGCACCCTCACCCCGCCGGCAGCCGGCTGAGTGCATCCCGGGCCGCGTCCGCCAGCCGGGGCCGGGGCAGGGCCGCCTCCAGGACCGGGCGGGCGGCGGCGTCTCCCAGGGATCCCAGGCCCTCGACGCACGCCAGGGCGACCCGCCAGTGCGGTTCGTCCGGGCCGAGCAGCCGGGACAGGGTGGTGACCAGCGCGGGGGCGGACTCCGGGGCGCGCAGGGTGGTGAGGAGGCGGCCCTGCCCCGGCCCCGGCTGGCGGACGCGGCCCGGGATGCACTCAGCCGGCTGCCGGCGGGGTGAGGG
>NZ_RDBL01000002.1:466677-483770 GCF_008042035.1 Streptomyces sp. col6 | reverse complement strand
GGGGTGCGGGGGTCGGCGAGGCGGGTCAGGGCGTGTGCGGCGCTGACGCAGCGTTCGGGGTCGCGGTGGTTGAGGAGGAGCACCAGGGGTTCGAAGGCGCGGCGGTCTCCGGCGCAGCCCAGGCGGAACGCGGCGATCTCGCGGGCCCAGAGCGGGCGTTCGCGCTCGACGAGGACCCGGGCCAGTTCCTCGGTGTCCTCGGTGGCGAGCAGGGCACGGCAGGCCGCCGACTCCCCCGTCTCTTCGGCCAGTCGGTGCGTCAGCGAGCGCAACTCCTCGTCATCCATGACTGTCAGCGTAGTGGCGGGCACGCTGCGTGCCCAAAGGCCGCGGAAATGTGGCCCGGACCACAACTCGGCAGGGCTGGCGCGCTCGTTACCCGCCGGTTAAGCTCAGGTGAGCGGGACATTCTCCCGTCGGCTCCGGTGGCCTGGTGACGCAGCCACCCGGAGTGTTGTCGGTTCGGCAGCTGTACGAGACGTGACTCCGGGACAGAGTCCGTCGCTCCCTTCCCCTCCCGTGCGTGGATCACGCCCGGTGGTCGAGCACCACGACAGGCACCTCCCGCACGCCGTGCGCCCCGCGCGCCCCGTGCGTCCCCTCAGTCGTCACTCATCCCTGGAGTCCCGTGATGGACACCCCTCTCTCCACCATTGCCGTCGTCGGCCTCGGCACGATGGGCACCGGTATCTCCGAGGTCCTGGCCCGGTCCGGCCGCGAGGTCATCGGCATCGACGTCGACGAAGCCGCCGCCCGCCAGGCCGTCGCCTCCCTGGAGGCGTCCACCGCCCGCGCCGTGGAGCGCGGGCGGATCACCGAGGAGGAGCGCCGCGACACCCTGGCACGGTTCCGTACGTTCTCCGACCTCCAGGCGGCCGCCGACGCCGAGCTGGTCATCGAGGTCGTGCCGGAGTCGTACGAGATCAAGCAGCAGCTCTTCCGGGAGCTCGACGCGATCGTCTCCCCCACCGCCATCCTCGCCACGGGTACCAACGCCCTGTCCGTGACCCGGCTGGCCGCCGAGTCGCAGCACCCCGAGCGGGTTCTCGGCCTGCACTTCTTCAACCCCGCGCCGGCGATGAAGCTGGTCGAGATCGTCTCCTCGGTGCTGACGGCCCCGCCGGCTGTCGCGGCCGTCACGGAGCTGGCCCGCCTGCTGGGCAAGGAGCCGGTGTCCGTCGGCGACCGGCCCGGGTTCGTCGCCGACGGCCTGCTGTTCGGCTACCTCAACCAGGCCGCCGCGATGTACGAGGCGAACTACGCCACCCGCGAGGACATCGACGCGGCGATGAAGCTGGGCTGCGGTCTGCCGATGGGCCCGCTGGCCCTGCTGGACCTGATCGGCATCGACACGGCCCGTACCGTCCTGGAGGCGATGTACTCCGCCTCGCACGACCGCCTGCACGCCCCCGCCCCCGTCCTCGGCCAGCTCGCCGCCGCCGGGCTGACCGGCCGCAAGGCGGGCCGCGGCTTCTACACGTACGCCGGGCCGGGCAGCCAGACCGTGGTGCCGGACGCGCTGACGCCCGCCCCGCGCGGCGCGGAGGCCACCGGGCGCACCGTGCGGTCGGTGGGCGTCGCCGGCTCCGGGACGATGGCCTCGGGCATCGCCGAGGTCTTCGCCAAGGCGGGGTACGACGTGGTGCTGGCCGCGCGCGGCCAGCAGAAGGCGGACCTGGCCAAGGCCCGGATCGCCAAGTCGCTGGACCGGTCGGTCACCAAGGGCCGGCTGACCGAGCAGGCACGGGACGAGACGCTCGCCCGGATCACGGCCGCGGCCACGCTGGACGCGTTCGCGGAGGTGGACCTGGCCGTGGAGGCGGTCGCCGAGGATCTGGCGGTCAAGCAGCAGCTGTTCGCCACCCTCGACAAGGTGTGCCGGCCCGGCGCGGTGCTGGCCACGACGACCTCCTCGCTGCCCGTCGTGGCGATCGCACGGGCCACCGGGCGGCCCGAGGACGTCGTCGGGATGCACTTCTTCAACCCGGCGCCCGCGATGAAGCTCGTCGAGGTCGTCCGTACGGTGCTGACCGCCGACGAGGTGCACGCCACGGTCCACGAGGTGTGCCTGAAGGTCCGCAAGCACCCGGTGGACTGCGGGGACCGGGCCGGCTTCATCGTGAACGCGCTGCTGTTCCCGTACCTCAACAACGCGATCAAGATGGTCGAGGAGCACTACGCCTCCCTCGACGACATCGACGCCGCGATGAAGCTGGGCGGCGGCTACCCGATGGGCCCGTTCGAGCTGCTGGACGTGGTCGGCCTCGATGTCTCGCTGGCCATCGAGAAGGTGCTGCACAGCGAGTTCCGCGACCCGGGTCTGGCGCCCGCCCCGCTCCTGGAGCACCTGGTGGCCGCGGGCTGCCTGGGCCGCAAGACGGGACGCGGCTTCCGCGAATATGCCCGGCGCTGACGCGGGAGCCGGCTGGGGCGGGCTGCTCGGTCCTCCGGGCGGCCCGCCCCCGCAGGCGCGCTCTCCTGCACCGATGCAGTACGTTCACACCATGTCCCAGCCCGCCAGGTCCTCCCGAGTGTCCGCCGCGCCCGACGTCCCGGAAAGTGCCGCAGGCACCCGAGCCGCGGCCCAGCGGCTCAAAATGCGCCGCGAGCTGGCCGCCGCGGCGATGGAACTCTTCGCGACGAAGGGGTACGAAGCCACCACGGTCGACGAGATCGCCGGCGCGGCGGGCGTGGCCCGGCGGACCTTCTTCCGGCACTTCCGCTCCAAGGAAGAGGCCATCTTCCCGGACCACGACGACACCCTCGTACGGGCCGAGGCGGTCCTCAACGCCGCGCCGGCGCACGAGCACCCGCTCGACACGGTGTGCCGGGGCATCAAGGAAGTCATGCGGATGTACGCGGCCAAGCCCGCGGTCTCCGTGGCCCGTTACAAGCTGACCCGTGAGGTGCCGACCCTGCGGCAGGCGGAGATCGCCTCGGTGGCCCGCTACGAGCGGCTGTTCACGCGCTATCTGCTGGGCCACTTCGACGAGCGCGACCACCACCCCGGCAATGACGACCCGTTGCTGGCCGAGGTCGCCGCGTCCGCCGTCGTCACCGCGCACAACCATGTGCTGCGCCGCTGGCTGCGGGCGGACGGGCAGGGCGATGTGGAGGCACAGCTCGACCAGGCCTTCGCCATCGTGCGGGACACGTTCGGCACCGGGATCGGCGCGGGCCGCACGGCCGGTGCGGAGCCCGCGAAGCCGCCGGCCGCCTCGGTGGAGACCCAGGGCGAGGTGCTGGTCGCGGTGGCGCGTACGGACGCACCGCTGGACGAAGTGATGCGGACGATCCAGCAGGCGCTGAAGGAGCGCTGAGCCGGAAACCGTTTGCCGGGCGGGCCCCCCGGTGCTGAGCTGGCCCGATGAACGATCATGTGACATCGGACCGGGCCCGCCTCCTCGCCGACTTCGACCGGGCGATGCGCGAGCACGCGCCGCCCGACGGCCCCGGCGTCCGCGTGGAACGCGTGGGTGACGTCGTACGGCAGGTGGGCGCCGCGCACGACTGGAACGGGGTGTGCTGGTCCTCCCCCGACCTGGACGGCGTCCGGGCGGACGCGGCCATCGCGGAGCAGGTGGCGCACTGCGAGCGGGTGGGCTGCGACGCGTTCGAGTGGAAGCTGTACGGGCACGACCGGCCCGGCGACCTGGGGGCGCGGCTGCTGGCGGCCGGCTTCGAGGCCGAGGAGCCGGAGACGCTGCTCGTGGCGCGGGTGGCGGAGCCGGCGACGGCGGTGCGGCTGCCGGAGGGCGTCCGGCTGGAAGAGGTGCGGGACGAGGCGGGCGCCGAGCTGATGGCGCGCGCCCATGAGCGGGCGTTCGGCAAGGACGGGTCGTGGCTCCGCCAGCAGGTCACGGCCCGGCTGCGGGAGGACCCGGAGCACTTCGTGGCACTGGTGGCCATGGCGGGCGACGAGCCGGTCAGCTCCGCCCGGATGGAGCTGTACCCGGGCACGGGATTCGCGGGGCTGTGGGGCGGCGGTACGGCCGAGGAGTGGCGCGGGCGGGGGATCTACCGGGCCCTGGTGGCCTTCCGGGCGGGCGTGGCGGCGGAGCGCGGCTTCCGGTATCTCCAGGTCGACGCGACCGAGGACAGCCGCCCGATCCTGGAGCGGCTCGGCTTCACGGTCCTGACCACCACGACTCCGTACGTCTATCGCCGCGCCTCCTCCTGACCGGACCTCCAGGCGGACACTCATGGGCGATTCGGCCCATACCGCCGCCCGTGTTGCTCATGCGTGGCAGTCGACTGACAATTGAGGGAAATTACTGGCACCGAGTGCCTTGTCAGCTGTCACGCAGTGCCATACGTTGAAGGCGTCCGGGCGGCCGGCGTGCTGGGATCTCACGTACGCCGGCTGTCCCCGCAAGCCACCGCGCTTGCGCGCCCGGACGCCTGCGTCACCAGGCAACCCTTCTGCTCCACAGAGCAAGCCGAGCACCACCCGCCGAACCGACGGCACACCTCCAGACCCGTTCCCCCTGTCCGCAGGGACCCTCAGCGTTCCCTGACGCAGCACTGCCGGAGGCACCCGTGAAGGAAATCCTGGACGCGATCCAGTCGCAGACCGAAGCGAAGGGCGGCTCCGCCGCGCCCACCGCCGCCGACTTCGCGGCGCTGTCGATCCCCGAGTCGTACCGCGCGGTCACCGTGCACAAGGACGAGGCGGAGATGTTCGCCGGGGTGGACAGCCGCGACAAGGACCCGCGCAAGTCCCTCCACGTGGAGGACGTGCCGGTGCCGGAGCTCGGTCCTGGCGAGGCCCTGGTCGCGGTCATGGCCAGCTCGGTGAACTACAACTCCGTCTGGACCTCCATATTCGAGCCGGTCTCCACCTTCGGCTTCCTGGAGCGCTACGGCCGGGTCAGCGAGCTCACCAAGCGCCACGACCTGCCGTATCACATCATCGGCTCCGACCTCGCGGGCGTCGTCCTGCGCACCGGCCCCGGCGTCAACGCCTGGAAGCCCGGTGACGAGGTCGTCGCGCACTGCCTCTCGGTCGAACTGGAGTCCTCGGACGGCCACAACGACACGATGCTCGACCCGGAGCAGCGCATCTGGGGCTTCGAGACCAACTTCGGCGGCCTGGCGGAGATCGCCCTCGTCAAGTCCAACCAGCTGATGCCGAAGCCGGACCACCTCAGCTGGGAGGAGGCCGCGTCTCCCGGGCTCGTCAACTCCACCGCGTACCGCCAGCTCGTCTCGCGCAATGGCGCCGGCATGAAGCAGGGCGACAACGTGCTGATCTGGGGCGCCAGCGGCGGCCTCGGCTCGTACGCCACGCAGTTCGCGCTGGCCGGCGGCGCCAACCCGATCTGTGTCGTCTCCAGCGACCAGAAGGCGGAGATCTGCCGGAAGATGGGCGCCGAGGCGATCATCGACCGCAACGCCGAGGGCTACAAGTTCTGGAAGGACGAGCAGAACCAGGACCCGCGCGAATGGAAGCGGTTCGGCAAGCGCATCCGTGAGCTGACCGGCGGCGAGGACGTGGACATCGTCTTCGAGCACCCCGGCCGCGAGACGTTCGGCGCGAGCGTCTACGTGACGCGCAAGGGCGGCACGATCGTCACCTGCGCCTCCACCTCGGGCTACAACCACGAGTACGACAACCGCTACCTGTGGATGTCGCTCAAGCGCATCATCGGCTCCCACTTCGCCAACTACCGCGAGGCGTGGGAGGCCAACCGCCTGATCGCCAAGGGCAAGATCCACCCGACGCTCTCCAAGGTCTACTCGCTGGAGGAGACCGGCCAGGCCGCCCACGACGTGCACCGCAACGCCCACCAGGGCAAGGTCGGCGTCCTGGCGCTGGCCCCGCGCGAGGGCATGGGCGTGCGCGACCACGAGATGCGCGAGAAGCACCTGGACGCCATCAACCGCTTCCGGAACGTCTGAGGTCCCGAGATGACCGAACGCCAGAAGGACCGCCCCTGGCTCATGCGGACGTACGCGGGCCACTCCACGGCCGAGGCGTCCAACGAGCTCTACCGGCGCAACCTCGCCAAGGGCCAGACGGGTCTGTCGGTCGCCTTCGACCTGCCGACCCAGACGGGGTACGACCCCGACCACATCCTGGCCCGCGGCGAGGTCGGCCGGGTCGGTGTGCCCGTGTCGCACCTCGGTGACATGCGCCGGCTGTTCCAGGACATCCCCCTGGAGCAGATGAACACCTCGATGACGATCAACGCCACCGCCATGTGGCTGCTGGCGCTCTACCAGGTCGTCGCCGAGGAGCAGGGTGCCGACCCGGGCAAGCTCCAGGGCACCACGCAGAACGACATCGTCAAGGAGTACCTGTCGCGCGGGACGCACGTCTTCCCGCCCGGCCCCTCGCTGCGGCTGACCACCGACATGATCACGTACACGGTCAACCGCATCCCCAAGTGGAACCCGATCAACATCTGCAGCTACCACCTCCAGGAGGCCGGGGCCACCCCGGTCCAGGAGATCGCGTACGCGATGTCGACGGCCGTCGCGGTCCTCGACGCGGTGCGCGCCTCCGGGCAGGTGCCCGAGGAGAAGTTCGGGGCCGTCGTCGCGCGGATCTCGTTCTTCGTGAACGCGGGTGTCCGCTTCATCGAGGAGATGTGCAAGATGCGCGCCTTCGGCCGCATCTGGGACCGCGTCACCCGCGAGCGCTACGGCATCACGGACGCCAAGCAGCGCCGGTTCCGCTACGGCGTCCAGGTCAACTCGCTGGGCCTGACCGAGGCGCAGCCGGAGAACAACGTCCAGCGCATCGTGCTGGAGATGCTGGCCGTGACCCTCTCCAAGGACGCCCGCGCCCGCGCCGTGCAACTTCCCGCCTGGAACGAGGCGCTGGGCCTCCCCCGGCCCTGGGACCAGCAGTGGTCGCTGCGCATCCAGCAGGTCCTCGCCCACGAGAGCGACCTGCTGGAGTACGAGGACATCTTCGCCGGATCGCACGTCATCGAGGCCAAGGTCGACGAGCTGGTCACCGACTCGCTGGCCGAGATGGACCGGATCGAGCAGATGGGCGGCGCCATGGCGGCCGTCGAGTCGGGCTACCTCAAGTCCGAGCTGGTTTCCTCGCACGCCGAGCGGCGGGCCCGGATCGAGGCCGGTGACGAGAAGATCATCGGCGTCAACGTCTACGAGACGACCGAGCCCAACCCGCTGACCGCCGACCTCGACGGGGCGATCATGACGGTCGACCCGGCGAACGAGGCGCGGGTGGTCGCCGCGCTCCACCAGTGGCGCGACAACCGCGACGAGCCCCGCGCCACCGAGGCGCTGGCCGCGCTGAAGAAGGCCGCGGCGGGCACCGAGAACCTGATGGAGGCGACCGTCGAGTGCGCCCGCGCCGGGGTGACCACCGGTGAGTGGTCCTGGGCGCTGCGGGACGTGTTCGGCGAGTTCCGGGCGCCGACCGGGGTGTCGTCCGCCCCGGTCGCGGTGACCGCCGAGGAGGGCTCGCCGCTCGCCGTCGTGCGCGAGAAGACCGCGCGGACCGCCGAGGACCTGGGTGTCGGGCGGCTGCGGCTGCTCGTCGGCAAGCCGGGCCTGGACGGGCACTCCAACGGCGCCGAGCAGATCGCGGTGCGGGCCAGGGACGCCGGCTTCGAGGTCGTCTACCAGGGCATCCGTCTGACGCCCGAGCAGATCGTCTCGGCCGCCGTCGCCGAGGACGTGCACTGCGTCGGCCTGTCCATCCTGTCCGGCTCGCACGCCGAACTGGTGCCGGACGTGCTGACCCGGCTGCGCCGCACCGGGGCCGGCGACATCCCGGTCATCGCCGGCGGCATCATTCCCCCGGCCGACGCCGAGGCCCTGATCAGGGCGGGTGTCGCCGCCGTGTTCACCCCGAAGGACTTCGGCATCACCGAGATCATCGGCCGTATCGTCGACGAGATCCGGAAAGCGAACAAGCTCGACCCTCTGGAGGTCCCCGCATGACCACCCCCGTCAACCGCCTGCGCCCGCGCCGCTCGTGTCTGGCCGTGCCCGGCTCGAACCCCCGGTTCCTGGAGAAGGCCCAGGGCCTCCCCGCCGACCAGGTGTTCCTGGACCTGGAGGACGCCTGCGCGCCGCTCGCCAAGGAGGGCGCCCGCCACCACATCGTCGACGCGCTGAACAACGGCGACTGGACGGGCAAGACCCGGGTGGTCCGGGTCAACGACTGGACGACGCACTGGACGTACCGGGACGTCATCACGGTCGTCGAGGGCGCGGGGCCGAACCTCGACTGCATCATGCTGCCGAAGGTCCAGGACGCCCAGCAGGTCGTCGCGCTGGACCTGCTGCTGACCCAGATCGAGAAAACGATGGGCTTCGAGGTCGGGAAGATCGGCATCGAGGCGCAGATCGAGAACGCCAAGGGCCTCGTCAACATCGACGAGATCGGCGCCGCCTCGCCCCGCCTGGAGACGCTGATCTTCGGCCCGGCCGACTTCATGGCGTCGATCAACATGAAGACCCTGGTCGTCGGCCAGCAGCCGCCCGGCTACCCGGCGGACGCCTACCACTACATCCTCATGCGCATCCTGATGGCGGCCCGTACGCACGACCTCCAGGCGATCGACGGCCCCTTCCTCCAGATCCGCGACGTGGACGCCTACCGCGAGGTGGCCGGCCGTGCGGCGGCGCTCGGCTTCGACGGCAAGTGGGTGCTGCACCCCGGCCAGGTCGACGCGGCGAACGAGGTGTTCTCGCCCTCGCAGGAGGACTACGACCACGCCGAGCTGATCCTGGACGCCTACGACTGGTGCACCTCCGAGGAGGGCGGCAAGAAGGGCTCCGCGATGCTCGGCGACGAGATGATCGACGAGGCCAGCCGCAAGATGGCCCTGGTCATCGCGGGCAAGGGCCGGGCGGCCGGCATGCAGCGCACCTCCAAGTTCGAAGCCCCGGAGGCCTGATATGCAGTTCGGACGCACTTACGAGGAATTCGAGGTCGGTGCGGTCTACAAGCACTGGCCCGGAAAGACCGTCACCGAATACGACGACCACCTCTTCTGCCTGCTGACCATGAATCATCACCCGCTGCACATGGACAGCAACTACGCGGAGAGCACGACCGATTTCGGTAAGAACGTCGTCGTGGGCAACTACATCTACTCGCTGCTGCTCGGGATGTCGGTGCCGGACGTCTCCGGAAAGGCCATCGCCAACCTGGAGATCGAGTCCCTGAAGCACGTGGCGCCGACCTTCCACGGCGACACGATCTACGGCGAGACCACCGTTCTGGACAAGACGCCGTCGCGGTCCAAGAGCGACCGCGGAATCGTCTACGTGGAGACCAAGGGCTACAAGCAGGACGGCACGCTGGTCTGCGTGTTCCGCCGCAAGGTCATGGTCCCGACCGAGACGTACATCAAGGAGCGGGGCGGGGAACAGCCCGGCCGCCCGGAGCTCAGCCAGCCTTCGCAGAAGAACGTGGAGAAGTAGCCATGACGCGACTCGCCCAGACGGCCGGGCTCACCGAGGTCCAGCAGGAGATCCTCTCGACGGTCAGGGATTTCGTCGACAAGGAGATCATTCCGGTCGCGACGCAGCTGGAACACCGCGACGAGTACCCCACCGAGATCGTCGAGGGGCTGAAGGAACTCGGCGTGTTCGGCCTGATGATCCCCGAGGAGTACGGCGGTCTGGGCGAGTCGCTGCTCACGTACGCGCTGTGCGTGGAGGAGATCGCCCGGGGCTGGATGAGCGTGTCGGGCATCATCAACACGCACTTCATCGTGGCGTACATGCTCAAGCAGCACGGCACCCAGGAGCAGAAGGACACCTTCCTGCCGCGAATGGCGCTGGGCGAGGTGCGGGGCGCGTTCTCGATGTCCGAGCCGGCGCTCGGCTCGGACGTCTCGGCGATCAGCTCCAAGGGCGTCCGGGACGGCGACGAGTACGTCCTCAACGGCCAGAAGATGTGGCTGACGAACGGCGGTACGTCCTCACTCGTCGCCGTCCTGTGCCGAAGTGACGAAGGACACCCCGAGGGCACCGCCCCGCACAAGTCGATGACGACGTTCCTGGTCGAGAAGGAACCCGGCTTCGGCGAGGTCCGCCCGGGGCTCACGATTCCCGGCAAGATCGACAAGATGGGCTACAAGGGGGTCGATACCACCGAGCTCATCATGGACGGACTGCGAGTTCCGGCCAATCGTGTGCTGGGCGGGGTCACCGGCCGAGGGTTTTACCAAATGATGGACGGAGTCGAGGTCGGCCGGGTGAATGTCGCGGCCCGTGGCTGCGGCGTCGCACAGCGTGCGTTCGAACTGGGCGTTTCCTACGCACAGCAGCGCCAGACCTTCGGAAAGCCCATCGCGCAGCACCAGGCGATCCAGTTCAAGCTGGCCGAAATGGCCACCAAGGTCGAGGCCGCCCATGCGATGATGGTAAATGCAGCTCGCAAAAAGGACTCCGGGGAGCGAAACGACCTGGAGGCAGGGATGGCGAAGTACCTCGCCTCCGAGTACTGCAAGGAAGTCGTCGAGGACGCCTTCCGTATCCACGGCGGTTACGGCTTCTCCAAGGAGTACGAGATCGAGCGCCTCTACCGCGAGGCCCCGATGCTGCTGATCGGTGAAGGTACCGCCGAGATCCAGAAAATGATCATCGGGCGCCGACTCCTTGAGGAGTACCGTTTCCAGGGTTGATTGTCCCTTTCGAGGTGATTTAGCCGCGAAGAAGATCACACCCTGTCATCCTCAACCGGTGCCTTCCAGACGTCCGACTCGGCTGCTGGCTTGCCCAGTTGCGGTCAGCAACCGATAACATCGCCGGTAAAAGCCGCCGTCCCCCGTTGCCAGCGCGGCTCAATCCGCTACGAAGGTCATCCATGCCCGACAGCCATACCTCTGCCTCACGCGGCCGGGTCCGCATCGCACGCGGAGCTTCGCCGTGGCTCCTGCCGACCGTCGCCACCGCCGCCCTCAGCCTGACCCGCGCCCGCCGGTCCGGGCGCTGGGCGGCCGTGGCCGTGCCCACCACCGCGCTCGCGGCGGGCATGCTCTGGTTCTTCCGGGACCCGGAGCGCGAGATCACCGGGGGGCGCGTCATCTCACCGGCCGACGGCGTGGTGCAGAGCATCATGCCGTGGAAGGACGGGCGCACCCGCGTCGCGATCTTCATGAGCCCGCTGAACGTGCACGTGAACCGCGCGCCGCTCGCCGGCACGGTGACGTCGGTGGAGCACGTGCCGGGTGGCTTCGTCCCCGCGTTCAACAAGGAGAGCGAGAACAACGAGCGCGTTGTCTGGCACTTCGACACCGAACTGGGCGACATCGAGATGGTGCAGATCGCGGGTGCTGTCGCGCGGCGCATCGTGCCCTACATCCCGCAGGGCACGAAGGTGGAGCAGGGTGAGCGCATCGGGCTGATCCGCTTCGGCTCCCGCGTCGACATCTACCTCCCGGAAGGTGTGGACGTCGCGGTCGAGGTCGGCCAGGCCACTACCGCGGGGGTGACTCGCATTGACCGTGATTGATCCCGACACACAGGCCGGCTGGGTACCCGAGGCCGAGGAGGACGACGCCGACGACATGCCGCTCTCGCTGCGGCTGTCGATAGCGGACACCCTCACGCTCGGTAACGCGACGTGCGGTTTCATGGCGGTGTACTTCACCACCACGGGCATCCTGATCCCGCACCTCACGGGCAGCGACGAGAGCGGCATGGCGCGGCACTCCGCGGCCACCGCCGTGATCCTCATGCTCATGGCAGCGATCTTCGACCTGTTCGACGGGCTCGTGGCCCGCAAGCTGCGCTCCTCGCCGATGGGCGCCGAGCTGGACAACCTCTCGGACCTCATCAGCTTCGGGCTCGCCCCGGCGTACTTCGTCCTCGTGTACGGCATGGTCGCGGACGACGCACACCAGCGGGTCTCGGCGCTCGCGGCGATCGTGGTGCTGCTGGCGGTGGTGCTCAGACTCGCGCGGTTCTCGTGCGTGACCTTGAAGGACGGCATGTTCCAGGGCATGCCGAGCCCCTTCGGAGCGCTGACGGTCATCTCGATCGTGCTCCTGGAGCTGCCCTTCGTGCCGACGTTGCTCGCGATCATCGGAGTGGCGTGGCTGATGGTCAGCCGGGTCGAGTACCCCAAGCCGCGGGGTGTCCTCGCGGTGGCCATGCTCGGCTGGATCGTGGCCGCGATGGGGCTGCTGGCGGCGTGGGCGCTGGACGCCCCCGGCGGTCAGCTGCTCCTGCAGACCGGCTGCGCGCTCCAGGTGGTCCTGGGTGCGGTCATCCCGCTCTTCGCGACCGCCCGCCGGGTGAACACCTTCCGTGACAACCGGCGCGAGGCGCGCGCGGCGCAGCTGCCGTAACCGCTGTACGACGGACAAGAGGGCCCGGACGCCACAAGGCGTCCGGGCCCTCTCGCATGGCCGCTCAGGCGCTCCCGGGGGCGGCGGTGGAGCCGCGTACCTCCAGGCGCGTCGAGAGTTCCAGACGCAGGGTGTCGACCTGCTCGCCGTCGATGATCCGCAGCAGCGTGGTGGCCGCCATGGAGGCCATCTCCAGCAGGGGCTGGCGCACGGTCGTCAGGGCGGGGTGGGTCCAGCGCGCCACGGGCAGGTCGTCGAAGCCGACCACGCTCATGTCGGCCGGGATCTCCAGGCCCCGGGCCCGCAGCACCTCGAAGGCGCCGAGTGCCTGGAGGTCGCTGGCCGCGAAGACCGCGGTGGGCGGCTCCTCGCCGCGCCCGGCTGCCCCGTCGAGGAGCCGTGCCATCTCCTGCCGGCCCGAGCGGTCGTTGAACTCGCCGTGCGAGACCCAGCCCTCCGGTACGGGCAGCTCGGCGCGTTCCATGGCCGCCCGGAAGCCGTCGGCACGGGCCCGGCTGCACAGCAGCTGCCGGGGTCCGGCGAGGTGCGCGATCCGGGTGTGGCCCAGCTCGATCAGGTGCTCGGTGGCGCTGACGGCGCCGGCCCAGTTGGTGGCGCCGACCGTGGGGACCAGGGCGTCGACACTGCCGACCGGGTCGACCAGCACGAAGGGGATGTCCATCGCGCTGAGCCGTCTGCGCTGCTGCGAGGTGAGGTCGGAGACGACCAGGATCGCCCCGCTGCTGCGGCGCGCGGCCAGCTGGTCCAGCCACTCCCGGGTGTCGGCGCTGCGTCCGTGGACCGCGGAGAGCACCATGCTGGCGCCCGCCTCGGCCAGGACCTCGTCGACGCCCCGGATGATCTCGACGGACCAGAGGCTGTCGAGTTCGTTGAGGACCAGGTCGACCACGCTGCCCCGGCGGCGGGCGGGGCGCCGTTCGTAGCCGAGGTCGTCCATGACGGACTCGACGCGCTCCTTGGTCTCGGCGGAGACGTCGGAGCGGTCGTTGAGCACCTTGGACACCGTGGAGACGGAGACACCGGCCACCGAGGCGATCATGTTCAGGGTGACCTTGCCCGGGGTGCCGGTGGTCTCCGTCGTCATCCTTGCCGTCCGTTTCCGCGTGTGGTCACTGTGCTGCCGTTCCGGGAAGGGTATCGGCCCGGTATTCGGTCCAGTCGAAGTCGGCGGGTGCCCCGGCGCCCGTGAGGTCCTGGGCGCACAGGCCGATGAACGCGCCGGTGAAACCCCAGGTGCGGAAGTGGCCGGTGTCCGGGTCGCCCTGGGTGGCGCTCTCGTCGGAGAGCGGGGTGGTGTCCAGCTCGGGCCCGGCCGGCTGCCAGGCGTCCTGCCCCGGCTGCCGTACGGCGAACCGGGCGCGGTCGCCCCGTACGGTCAGCCGCAGCTCCAGGGGGCCGTCCCCCACGGGGAGCGGGTCGCAGGGCTCGGTGTAGACGCCGTGGCCGCAGACGCCGAGGCGTACGACGCGGCCGAGCGCCTCGTCCCAGGTGAGGTGGAGGTAGTGCCAGAGCGTCGAGTTGTAGTAGTGGACCAGTCCGGCCATCTGGAGCGGTGAGCCGGGGTCGGCGCTCATCGTGGTGGTGAAGGTGAGGCCGGGATCCTGCTGGCGGCGGGCGACCAGGGACTGGTGGTGGGTGGAGCCGAGGGACTGGGCGCCGCGCAGCCTCAGGTGGCCGGGGCGCTCGGTGAGGCTCAGCCACTCCGGGCCGGGGTGTCTGCGCAGGGTGGACCAGACGGGGCCGAGCACCGGTGCGTCGAAGTCGTCCCGGGCGGGCGTCGCGGGGACGGGGACCGGCGGGAGCGCGGGGCCGGGCACAGTGGTGCGCGGGGTGGCCGGGGCGTCCTCGTCCGGTGCGGCGGCCAGTCGCGGCCAGCCGTCGAGCGTCCAGTCGATGCGCTGGATCGCGGTCTCCCGGCCCATGATGCAGGCGCCGAGCGGGCTGAGCGGGCGGGCGACGAGGTGGGCGAGGAACCACTCCCCGGCAGGGGTGGCGACGAGGCTGCCGTGGCCGGCCTTCTGGAGCGGGTGCTCCTCGTGTCCGGCGGAGGTGAGCAGCGGCCCGGCCGGGTCGGTCTCGTACGGCCCCTCCGGGCGGCGGGCGCGGGCGACGGTGACGGCGTGGTTCCAGCCGGTGCCGCCCTCGGCGGTGACCAGGTAGTACCGGCCGTCGCGGTGGTAGAGATGGGGGCCCTCGGTGTGGGCGAGCCCGGTGCCGGTGAAGATGCGGTGGACCGGGCCGGTGACGCCACGGGCGGCGCGGTCCCATTCCTGGAGCAGGATCCCGCCGAAGGGATGGCGGCCGGGGCGGTGGTCCCACTCCATCCACAGGGCCCAGCTGCGTCCGTCGCCGCCGGGCCCGTCGTCGTGGAAGAGCGAGGGGTCGAAGCCGTGCGAGGGGAACGGCACCGGGTCGGACCAGGGCCCCTGCGGGGTGGGGGCGGTGATGACCTGGTTGCGTACGTCCTTGAACGCGCCGGAGAGGTTGGTGACGTCGCTGTAGACGAGGTGGAACTGCCCGTCGGTGTACGAGAGGCAGGGCGCCCAGACCCCGCCGGAGTCGGGTCTCCCGGTCAGTTCGACCAGCCGTTCCTGGTCCAGCACGCCGCCCAGGGAGCGCCAGTGCACAAGGTCGCGGGAGTGGTGGAGGGTGACGCCGGGGAGCCATTCGAAGGTGGAGGTGGCGATGTAGTAGTCGTCGCCGACCCGCAGGATCGAGGGGTCGGGGTGGAATCCGGGCAGCACGGGGTTGGTGATGGCCCCGGCGCTGTCGACGGTGGGGCCGGGTTCGCGGACGCTCGGCGCGGCGGTCATGGGTCTCCTGATACGTGGATGCGGAGGGGGGACGTGCCGCCGGTCAGCCCTTGACGGCGCCGGCCATCACTCCCGAGACGATGCGGCGGGCCAGGACGGTGAAGACGACCAGCACCGGGAGGACGGACACCACGACGCCCGCGAGCATGAGCGTGTAGTCGGTGTAGTAGCCGGCCGCGAGCTGGTTGAGGGCGATCTGCACGGTGCCGTTCTCCGGGGGCAGCGCGATGAGCGGCCAGAAGTAGTCGTTCCAGGCGAACATGAAGGTGAACATCCCGAGCACGGTGGCGGTGGTGCGTACGCCGGGCACCACCACGTGCCAGTAGGTGCGCAGCAGGCCCGCGCCGTCCATGCGGGCGGCCTCGATCAATTCGTCGGGGATGTTCTCCTCGACGGCCTGCCGCATCCAGAAGACGCCGATCGCGGAAACCAGGGCCGGGACGATGAGCGCGGAGAGCTTCCCGTACAGGCCCATGTCGGTGACGAGCATGTAGAGCGGGATGATGCCGAGCTGGGTCGGGACCATGACGGTGACGACGACGCAGACCAGGAGGAAGCCGCGGCCGGGGAAGCGCAGTTTGGCGAAGGCGAAGCCGGCCAGGGAGGAGAGCAGCACGTTGCTGACGGCGGTGGTCGAGGCGACGATCAGCGAGTTGCCGAGGGCCTGCCAGAACGCGGACAGCTCGAAGACGCGCTGGATGTTCTCGAAGAGGTGCCCGCCGGGGATCAGGGGCGGGGTCGAGCCGGCGAGGACCGAGTTGTCGTCGTGCGAGGCGACGACGAAGCTCCAGTAGAGCGGGAAGACCGAGGCCGCGGTGATGGCGGCGAGCACGGCGTACGCGAGTGCGCCGGGCCGGTCCGGGCAGCGGGGGCCGGTGCGGGGCGGTTTGTGGCGGCGGCCGTGCCCTTCGGCGCGGCGGGGTGCGGGGACCCGGGTGGGTGTGGTGACGGCCATGGGATTCTCCTGATACCGGGTCAGCCGCGGTCGGAACGGCGTACGAGCAGGAAGTTCAGTGCGGCGACGACCGCGATGACGAGGAAGAGCACCCAGGAGATGGCGGAGGCGTATCCGGCGTCGTTGTTGATGAAGCCGTACTTGTAGAGCATCAGCGTGAGCGTCTGGAACTGGTGCTCGGCGCCGCCCTCGGCGTTGCCCTGCTGGTCGAAGAGGAAGGGTTCGGCGAAGAGCTGGAGGCCGCCGATGGTGGAGATGACCACGGTGAACACGACGGTGGGGCGGATCGCCGGGAGGGTGACCTTGAGGAACGTGCGCAGCCGCCCCGCACCGTCGATCTGCGCGGACTCGTACAGCTCGCGGGGCACGGCCTGCATCGCGGCGAGGTAGATCAGGGCGTTGTAGCCGGTCCAGCGCCACATGACCATGAAGCTGATCGCGAGGTGCGAACTCCAGGTGTCGGCGGTCCAGTCGACCGGGGAGCTGATGATGCCCAGTCCCTCCAGGGCCCAGTTGACGATGCCGAAGTCCCGGCCGAAGAGCTGCGAGAACACGAGGGCGACTGCGACGACGGAGACGTACTGCGGGACGAGGACGAGGGCCCGCCACACGCTGCTGGCGCGCAGTTTGCGGTCCAGCAGCCAGGCCAGCGCGATGGCGGCAACCAGCTGAGGTGCGGTGGAGAGCACGAAGATGCTCAGCGTGTTGTAGGTGGCCGTGTAGAAGTCGGAGTCGCCGAGGAGTCGGGTGAAGTTGTCGAGCCCGGTCCAGTCGCCGGGTCCGGCGAGGCGGTCCCAGTCGTGGAGCGAGACCCAGAAGGTCTGGAGCAGCGGGTAGAGCCCGAAGATGCCGAAGACGACGAAGAAGGGGGCGATGAAGAGGTAGGGCAGCAGGTGCCGTTCCGGCCGCAGCCGGCCGGCTCGGCGTCCGCTCCTTCCGGGGCCCGGGGGGATGCGTGCCTGGAGCGCCATGCGCGTACTCCGTGTGGTGTGTCGGGGTCGGACGGGGTGGGGT
>NZ_RDBL01000002.1:325947-466577 GCF_008042035.1 Streptomyces sp. col6 | reverse complement strand
TCGCCGTACGCGTTTCAGAAGAGCGCCGGCACGCTCTCCTCCGTACCGTTCTCGAAGGCCAGCAGGCGCTGCTTGCGGTCCAGGCCGCCGCCGTAACCGGTGAGGCCGCCGGACGCTCCGATCACCCGGTGACAGGGCACGATGATGCCGACCGGGTTCTTGCCGTTGGCCAGGCCCACCGCCCGGGAGGCGCCGGGCTTGCCCAGGTTCTCGGCGAGTTCGCCGTACGAGCGGGTCTCCCCGTACGGGATGAGGCGCAGCTGCTCCCAGACGCTGCGCTGGAACGGGGTGCCGTCCAGGTGCAACGGCAGGTCGAAGTCGCGCAGTTCGCCGGCGAAGTAGGCGTCGAGCTGGTGGACCGCCTCGGCGAAGGGGCGGGGGTCGGGCTCGCCGAATGTCTCCTCGGGGGGCCGGTGCCGCTGGTTCGTCATGTAGAGGCCGGCCAGGACGCCGTCCGTGGCGACGAGGGTCAGCGGGCCGTAGGGGCTGTCGACGACGGTGTGCTGCCGGGTCATGAGGCACTTCCTTCGGCGGGCAGGTGGTTGATCGGGTGGTCGTCGACCGTCCAGAGGTACTGGACGGCGTACGCGCGCCAGGGGCGCCAGCCGGCCGCGCGGGCGGTGAGGGCGGCCGGGGTGGAGGGCAGGCCCAGCTGCTGGGCGGACCTGCGGATGCCGAGGTCGGTCGGGAGGAAGGCGTCCGGGTCGCCGAGGGCGCGCATCGCGATGACCTCGACGGTCCAGGGGCCGAAGCCGGGCAGCCCGGCCAGTTCGGCGCGGGCCCGGTCCCAGTCGGAGTCGGGGCCGAGGCGCAGCGAGCCGTCCGCCAGGGCCTGGACGAGGGTGGTGAGCGTGCGGCGGCGGCTGCGCGGGAGCGCCAGTTGCTCGGGGTCGAGTCCGGCCAGTGCCTCCGGGTCCGGGAAGAGGTGGGTGAGTCCGCCCTCGGGGTCGTCCACCGGGGTGCCGTGGGCGGTGACCAGCCGGGCGGCATGGGTGCGGGCGGCGGCCGTGGACACCTGCTGGCCGAGCACGGCCCGGACGGCGAACTCCGCGCCGTCCACGGTCCTCGGCACCCGGCGGCCCGGCGCCTCGTCGACCAGCGGCGCGAGCAGTGGGTCGGCGCGCAGCTGCTCGTCCACGGCGACCGGGTCGGCGTCGAGGTCGAGCAGCCAGCGGCACCGGCTGATGGCGAGGGTGAGGTCGCGCGGGTCGGTGAGCGAGAGCCGGCAGGCGATGTGGTCGGGGCGCGGGGTGAGCGCGACGATGCCGTGGCCGTGCGGCAGGGCGAGGGTGCGCCGGTAGGCCCCGTCGCGCCACTCCTCGACGCCCGGGACGGCGGTCGCGGCGAGGTGGCCGAAGAGGTTGCTGGGGTTGAGCGGGGCGCGGTACGGGAGGCGCAGCGCGATGACGCCCGGGGTGGCGGGCGCCGGGGCCGAGCGGGCGGCGCGGGTGCGCAGCTCGCCGGGTGCCAGGGCGAAGACCTCGCGGACGGTGTCGTTGAAGGTCCGGATCGAGGAGAACCCGGCGGCGAAGGCCACCTCGGCCATCGGCAGGGCGGTGGTCTCGATCAGCACCCGTGCCGTCTGGGCGCGCTGCGCGCGGGCGAGGGCCAGCGGGCCCGCTCCCAGTTCGGCGAGGAGCTGGCGTTCGATCTGGCGGGACGAGTATCCGAGGCGGGCGGCGAGGCCGGGGACGCCTTCGCGGTCGACGACCCCGTCCCGGATGAGCCGCATCGCGCGGGCCACCGAGTCGGCCCGCGCGTTCCACTCGGGCGATCCGGGGCTGGTGTCGGGGCGGCACCGCTTGCAGGCCCGGAACCCGGCCTGCTGGCAGGCCGCCGCGCTCGGGTAGAACGTCATGTTCTCGGCCTTGGGCGGCACGACGGGGCAGCTCGGGCGGCAGTAGATCCGGGTGGTCAGGACGGCCGTGAAGAACCAGCCGTCGAAACGGGCGTCCTTGGACCGGACCGCCCGGACGCAGCGCTCGGTGTCGGTGTGCATGGTTCAAGGATGGGCCACGTGCGGGGCCGGGCGCTGGCGGAAATCCGACATGGGCGTCGGGCTGCCTGGGGCTGCCCGACGCCCGGTGCGGCTCAGCCGAGAAGGGCGGAGGCGAAGATCCCCGGCAGCCGGGACACCTTCGGATCGGTCGTGTACGCGGTGAGCCGTTCCATGGTCGTACGGCCGGTGCGGTTGGTGACGTAGTACGGGGGGCGCGGGGACAGGGACGGGGAGCCGGTGAACAGGCCGCGCGGGGCGGGTGCGAAGGGGGCGCGCACGACCGTCTTCTCGACGTGCTCCAGCATGAACGCGTTGTGCACGAAGCCGACGCCGCTGCCGATGTCCTGGCGGCTGTGCCCGGGGAAGGCGCCCCAGGGGGTGTAGCCGAGCAGGAAGCCGAACGCCGACCAGCAGTTCACGCCGAGGGTGCCGTAGCGGAGCCCGGCGACCGCCTCCTCGACCGCGTGGCGGTGGGCGCGTTCGGTGCGGGGGTGGACGAGCAGGGTCGCGCCGAGGGTGCCGGGGAGCCGGTCGTTGGCGAACTCCGTCGCGGCGCGCAGGAACGCGGGGGCGTCGGCAGCCGGCAGGCGTACGACTCCGAGGGCGCTGGCGAACACCTCGATGTCGAGCATCGGGTCGCCCATGTCCGTGATGTCGGGGACGAGGAGGCGGCAGGCGCCCTCGCCGTGGGACTCGGCGTCGGGGTGGGCGCGGACCACCGCGTCGAGGCGGTCGTCCGCGCCGGGGTAGTAGTCGGCGCGGGGCGGGAGTTCGCGCAGGACCCGGCGGATCTCGGCGAGCAGCCGTTCGGTGCCGTCCCACTCGCGGGGGACGACGAGGATCTGGCTGGCGACGCAGTTGTGACCGGAGTTGTTCATCTTGCTGGTGACGATGTGCTCGGCCTGGAAGCGGAAGTCCGCCGCACTCCACGGGCCGGGGGTCACGATGCAGGGGCTGACGCCGCCGAGTTCGCTGGTGAACGGCTTGTCGTTGAGCGGGGTGTCCTCGCTCCTGCGCCGCTCGGCCCGGTCGTCGGTGCCCCAGACGATCGCGTCGTGGGTGCGTTCGCTGCCGGTGACGTGGATGGTGTCGACGCCGTCGTGGGTGGTGAGGTAGGCGCCGGTGTCGGCGCCGCCGTCCACGAAGCGCACCCAGCCCTTGTCGATGAACTCGGCGAACACCTTCTCGAAGTGCGGGCGCAGGTAGGCGTTGACGGGGTTCATCTTGGCGAGGACGACCTCGCCCTCCGCGTACAGCTTGTGCAGGATGTCGAGGGGGGTGATCGCGGGGACGTTCCCCGCGCCCAGGACCAGGGCGACGGCCGGGCTCCCCTGCCGGCCCCGGTACTCCCCCGCCGCGTCCGCCAGTGCCTGCGCGCGGGTGGTCCCGGGGAGGGTCCACACCTCGGCGGTGAACCCGTTGAGCAGGAGGCGGTCCGTCCCGGTGGCGGGGAAGACGTCGACCAGGACGCGGCCCCCGCGTTCGCGGACGGCCGTGCGGCCGACCGGGTCCTGTCCGGCGGCGAGCCTGCGCAGCACGTGGAGGTAGGCGCTCACCGTCTGGGCCAGGGCCCAGGGGGCGGTGACCCAGTCCTCGGCGGCCCAGGCCGAGTCGGCGGCGTACCCCTTGGCGGCGGCCGCGTCGGCGACCATGGCGGGCGCGGTCTCGGCGATGCGCGGGAGCATGCGCTCCAGGAGGCGGACGCGTTCGGGGAGCGGCGTTGTGGTCCAGGTGCCGGCCCGGTCGCGCAGGCCGGCGACGGCGAGGTCGAGCGGGCTGGTGTCGAGTGCGGGGACTGCGCTCACGGGCGGGCTCCTTGGGTGGGTGGGGGGAGGGGTCAGGGGGTCGGGCGGGCGGTGTCGCGGGCCGGGTCGATGAGCCAGAAGGATGCCGCAGCCCCCAGGGCGAGGAGAAGACCGGAGAGCACGACGGCGTTCTGGTAGCCGCCGGTCCCCCGGGCGTCGACGAGGGCGCCCACGACGGCCGGGGCGGCCAGTCCGGCCAGGGTGACCAGGGCGTTCATGACGCCGAGCGCGCCACCGGCCCTGTCCGGCGGGGCCAGTTCGCTGACGGTGGTCGCCGCGACGGCCGCGTACGAACCGCCGAGCCCGAAGCCGAGGGCGATCAGGACGGTCTTGGCCGTGGAGCCGTCCGCGAGGGGGACGGCCAGGCAGCACAGGGCGCCGAGCGCGAGCAGCGTGCCGCCGACCCAGCCCCGGGCGCGGCGGCTGCCGGCGCCGCGCCGCATCAGCCGTCCGGTGACACCGGCCTGGGCGAGCAGGACGACGGCGCCGATGGTCCAGGGGGCGACGACGACGGTGCCCGCCTGGCCGGCCGTGTAGCCGAGGGCGTTGCGGAGGTAGGACGGCAGCCAGACCAGCATGAGAGCGACGGTCCAGTAGCTGGTGAAGTAGGCGAAGGTGGCGCCGATCCAGGTGCGGCTGGTGAGGATCGCGCGGTACGGGACCGGAGCGGCGGGCGCCTCTTCGCGTACGGGCGTACGGGCGGTCTCGACGCGGTGTCCGCCATCGGCGCCGAGCACCTTCCAGACGGCGGCCCAGACGAGGCCCACGGCCGCCAGCACCCACAGGGCGGTGCGCCAGCCGTGGTGCTGGATGACCCAGGACAGGCCGGGCGCGGAGGTGATCACGCCGAGCGTGACGCCGAGGGTGATCAGGGCGCCCGGCAGATTGCGCCGGTCATTCGGGAACCAGGCGAGGGTGGCCTGCTGGGCCACGGGGAAGGCCGGGCCCTCCGCCGCGCCGAGGAAGACCCGGGAGGCGACGAGGACGGCGAGGCCGCCGCCGATCGCCGCGGGCACCTGGGCCACGGACCACAGCAGCGCCATGAGGAGCAGCAGGATCTTCGGTGACACCCGGTCGGCGGCGAGCCCGACCAGGACGGCGGCGGCCGAGAAGAGCAGGAAGAACGCGCCGTTGACAAGGCCGAACTGAGTGGCGGTCAGGTGCAGGTCCGCGCGGATCTCGTCGGCGGCGAGGCCGAGCACGGACTTGTCGGCGAAGTTGACCATCATGAAGACCACGAGGAGCGCGGTCACCGTCCAGGCCCGGGTACGGGTGCCGGCGGGTGCCACCGCTTGGGTCGGGTGCGGGGGCCGTTCGATCGGTGCCGCGGTCATGGGATCTCCCGGGAAGAGGGGCGGAGGGGGTCAGGAGAGCGGCACGCCGGCGATGGCGATGCGCTCCATGACCCGGCGCTGCGGGAAGTAGTCGTTGATCGCGTAGTGCTGGGTGGCGATGTTGTCCCAGATGGCGATCGAGTCGGCCTCCCAGTGGAAGCGGACCTGGTACTCGGGGATGCGGGCCTGGAGGACCAGGATGTCGAGCAGTTCGCGGCTCTCGGCGTCGGAGAGGCCGTTGATGCGGGTGGTGAAGGGCTCGTTGACGTAGAGGGTCTTGCGGCCGCTGCGCGGGTGGCGGACCACGACGGGGTGCTCGACCTGCGGCCAGGACGTGCGGAACGCCGCCTTCTGCTCGTCGTTCATGAGGGCGCCCCAGCTGGGTGCCCAGTCGTGCACGGCGGTGAGCTCGGCGATGCGGGCCTTGAGGTCGTCCGGCAGGTTGTCGTAGGCGGCGGCCATGTCCGCCCACATCGTGTCGCCGCCCGCCCCGGGCACCTCCACGGCGCGCAGGACGGAGCCGAGCGCCGGGTTGACCATGAACGAGTGGTCGCTGTGCCAGATGTTCTTGTTGCCGGCGGCCTTGGCGTCCTTGGCCAGGCGCGAGACGCCGGCCGTCCCGGTCTTCGGGAAGAACGGGTTGGGCTCGGGCGGGCCCCAGACGCCGGACAGGGCGAGCTGGTGCTCGGCGGTGAAACCGGTCTGCTCGCGGAAGAAGATCACCTTCCACTCCAGCAGCGCCTGGCGCAGCTCCTCGGCCAGTTCCCCGGTGATCGGGCGGGTCAGGTCGACTCCGTCGAGCACGGCGCCGAAGTGCGGGGTGAGCGGGCTGACCCCGACCTGCCGGTACGTGACCGGCTCGGCGCCGGGCGCGAGGCGTTCGAGCGTCCGGCTCCCGTAGTGCATGAGCGGCTTGTCCAGGACCGGCTTCGGATGCGTGACAGCGGTCTGCATGGGTGTTCCTCCCGGCGGTGCGCTAATTACGTAACCAGCAGTATCGATATGAGGATGCGGCGGGGCAAGGGGTGTGGCGCATCGATTTCCCGGCGGATTCCGCGGACCGTCCGGTGCCCGTTCCGCGCGGTTCCGGGCATGCCGGAGCACCCGGCGGCGTCGCCCGGCAGACGGCAGTTTGACGACAGGCCCTAGGCCGGGGCGGCGACCGCCCGGCTGATGAGGTCCACCACGGAGTCCACCAACCGCTCGTCGGGCAGGCGCTGTTCGCCGACCATGCGGAAGACCAGCGAGGCGGCGACGAGCGTCGCGGCGGCGGCGATGTCCACGTCGTCCCGGACGTCGCCGCGCTCCACCCCGCGCTCCAGGAGGTGGCGGGTCTCGCTCATCACGCGGGCCGCGTAGTCGCGGTACGCGCCCGGCTCGGCGCCCGCCTCCGAGGCCGAGCCGATCACCCCGGCGAGCAGCCGCGCGACGCCCGGCTGCCGGTACGCCTCCATGCGCGCCGTCAGCACGGCGCGCAGCTCGGCCCGGAAGTCGCCCATGTCGGGGACGGTGAGCGGCCCGATCCGGGACTCGGCGGCGGCCAGGACCAGGTCCTGCTTGGTGGCCCAACGCCGGTACATGGCCGGTTTGCTGACGCCGGCGCGGGCCGCGACGGCGTCCATCGTCAGGGCGCCCATGCCGTGCTCCGTGACCAGTTCGACCACGGCCTCCAGGACGGCCCGGGTGACCCGCTCCTCGCGGGGTCTGCCGGGGCCCCGCTTCGCCCTGGTCACCTGTTCGTCGGCCATGGCCCGACCCTACGCGGCCCGGCCCCGCGGCCCGCCGCAGGGGTACGGGCCCGGGTTCACCGCGTCAGCTCGTCGCGCAGCACGTGCTTGGTGATCTTCCCGGACGGGGTGCGCGGCAGGCCGGGGCGCAGCACGAGCTCGCGGGGCACCTTGTAGCGGGCGATCCGGGTCTCCAGCCAGGCGCGGACGCCCTCCAGGTCGAGCGCGGCGCCCTCGCGCGGGACGACCACGGCGACCACGGTCTCGCCCCATTGGGGGTGGGGCCGGCCGACGACGGCGACGTCCAGGACGTCCGGGTGGCCGCGCAGGGCGCCCTCCACCTCCTGCGAGGCGACGTTCTCGCCGCCGGTGATGATCACGTCCTTCATCCGGTCGACGACCGTGACGAACCCGTCCTCGTCCACCCGGCCCAGGTCCCCGCTGCGGTACCAGTCGCCCGCGAACACCTCGGCGGTGGCCTTCTCGTCGTCCAGGTAGCCCACCATGCGGGTGTCGGAGCGCAGCCAGATCTCGCCGGTCTCCCCCGCCCCCGCGTCCGCGCCGTCCTGGCGCACGACCCGCAGCTCGACCCCGGGCATGCCGCCCCTGCCGATCGCACCGGCCCTGGCGACCTGCTCGGCGGGCGGGAGCGAGGCGCCGACGGGACCCGTCTCGCTCATCCCGTACACCTGGTGGAAGTCCTCGGAGCCGTACGCCTTCATCAGGCGGCGCGCGGTGTCCGCGTCGAGCGGTCCGGCGCCGTAGATCCAGGCCCGCACGGACGAGAGGTCGTACGAGGCGAAGTCGGGGACCGCCTGCGTCGGCGCGATGAGGGCGATCGGGGCGCCGAACATCGCGGTGACACGTTCGCGCTGGATGACCTCCAGCATGCCCCGGGGTTCGTACTCGCGCTGGAGCACCACCGTGCCGCGCGTCAGCAGCGTGCCCATCACCCAGTTGTTGAGCGGCGAGGCGTGCCAGACGGGCATGCAGATCAGGAACCGCCCGTCGCGGCGGAGCGGGATGGCGGCGGCGGTGTAGGCGGCGGTCAGGGTGATCGTCCGGTGGGTGTGGACGCAGCCCTTGGGGGTGCCGGAGGTGCCCGAGGTGTACAGGACCTGCGCGATGCCGTCGTCCGTCCCGGGGTCCCCGGCCCACGGCTCGGCGGCCGCGATGCGCGCCTCGAACGCGTCGGCGGGCAGGACGCCCGGCGCGGCGTCGGGGTGGCTGACCAGCCAGGCCACCCCGGCGTCGGCGGCGGTGGCGCGCTCCCCGATCTCCGCGTCGACCACGGCGATCCTGGCCCCGCAGTGGCTCAGCTGCCGTGCCACCTCACCAGTCCGGAGCTTGTGGTTGACCGGGACCAGAGTGGCGCCCGCGTACCAGGCACCGAACGCGGCGAACAGGAAGGCGGGGGTGTTGTACGTCATCACGGCCAGCCGGTCGCCCGGCCGGAGCCCGGCCTCCCGCAGCACGGTCGCGGCGCGGCGGGCCGCGTCGGCGAATTCCCGGTAGGACCACCGCTGCTCACCGTAGACGACCGCTTCGTGGTCGCCGGCCGAGCGGACGGCGCTGTCCAGCAGGGTACTGAGGTGCATCACGTTCTCCTGACGAGCCGGACCGTGCGAACGGACCATGGCGGGAAACTCTGAATGATGGTTCACTTCTTTCATGGCCTACCGCAAGACCCCAGCCGAAATCAGTCGGCTCGAAGCAGCCAGGGAGCATCTGATCGCCGCCGCCACCTCGGTGGTCACGGAGGTCGGCTGGTCGCAGGCGTCGGTCACCGCCGTCGCCGACTCGGCCGGCATCGCGGCCGGCTCCGTCTACCAGCACTTCTCGTCCAAGGCGGCGCTGGCCGTCGAGGTGTTCCGGCGCGCCGCCGGGCGCGAGGTGGAGGTGCTGGGCACGGTGCTGCGCGAGCCCGGGACCCCGGTCGAGCGGCTGGCCCGTGGCGTCGAGGTCTTCGCCCGCCGCGCCCTGGAGAACCGGGGCCTGGCCTACGCGCTGCTCGCCGCCCCGGCCGATCCGGCCGTCGGCGCCGAACGCCTGGAGTACCGCCGCCGCTACCGCGCCCTGTTCGCCGAGGTCGTCCACGCGGGCATCGAGGAGGGCCTGCTGCCCGCGCAGAACGGCGAGATCACCGCCGCCGCGCTCACCGGCGCGGTCGGCGAGGTCCTGGTCGACCCGCTCGGGGCCGGGGACGGCGCGACCACCGAGGCGCTGCTCACCGAACTCGTCGCCATGGCCCTGCGGTGTGCGGGCGCCCCGCCCGCACAGCAGCCCTGACACCCCTTCCACCAGGAGGTTCCCGTGCCCGAAACCGTCGCCCCGCGCAGCAACCCCACCGCCGCGACCCACGAAGTGACCAACCAGGCACCGCCGTTGACCGGTCACGACGCGGCCGACGACGTGGTGCTCCTGGAGGGCCTGCGCCGCGAGGGCGCCGAGTGGCACACCGAGGAGCTGCACCGCCTCGGCCGCCTCGTCGGCAGCGCGCAGGCCCAGGAGTGGGCCGAGCAGGCCAACTCCAACGAGCCCGTGCTGCGCACCCACGACCGCTACGGCCACCGCGTGGACGAGGTCGACTTCCACCCCGCCTACCACCACCTGATGAACGCCTCGGTGAGCGCGGGCCTGGCCGGCGCCGCCTGGGCGGACGAGCGCCCCGGCGCGCATGTGGCGCGCGCGGCCGGCTTCATGGTGATGTCGACTCTGGAGGCGGGCCACCTGTGCCCCGTCTCGATGACGTACGCCGTCGTCCCGGCGCTGCGGCACGCCCCCGACCTGGCGAAGACGTACGAACCGCTGCTGACCGGCCGGGTGTACGAGGCCGGGCTGCGCACCCCCGCCGAGAAGCCGGGCCTGCTCGCCGGGATGGGCATGACGGAGAAGCAGGGCGGCACCGATGTGCGCGCCAACACCACCGCGGCCACCGAGGCGGGCGACGGGACCTGGCGGCTGCGCGGGCACAAGTGGTTCACCAGCGCCCCGATGAACGACCTCTTCCTGGTCCTCGCCCAGACGCCGGGCGGCCTCTCCTGCTTCCTGGTGCCGCGCGTCCTGCCGGACGGCAGCCGCAACACCTTCCGCATCCAGCGGCTCAAGGACAAGCTCGGCAACCGGTCCAACGCCAGCAGCGAGCCCGAGTTCGACGACACGGTCGCCTGGCTCGTCGGCCCGGAGGGCAAGGGCGTGCGCACCATCATCGACATGGTGACGATGACCCGGCTGGACTGCGTCATCGGCTCGGCCGCCGGGATCCGTGCCGCGCTCGCCCAGGCCGCCCACCACGTGCGCCACCGCTCGGTGTTCGGCGCCAAGCTGATCGACCAGCCGCTGATGCGCAATGTGATCGGGGACCTCGCGGTCGAGTCCGAGGCGGCGACCACGCTCGGGCTGCGCCTCGCCGGGGCCGCCGACCGCGCCCAGCGGGGCGACGCACAGGAGCGGGCGTTCCTGCGGCTGGCCACGGCGGTGTCCAAGTACTGGGTGTGCAAGCGCCAGCCGGTCGCGGTCGCGGAGGCGCTGGAATGCCTCGGCGGCAACGGCTACGTCGAGGACTCGGGCATGCCGCGCATGTACCGGGAGGCCCCGCTCAACGGCATCTGGGAGGGCTCGGGCAATGTGAACGCGCTGGACCTGCTGCGCGCCCTGGCCCGGGAGCCGGACTCGCTGGACGCCTTCCGCGCCGAGGTCGAGGCCGCCTCGGGGGCGGACCGCCGGCTGGACGCGGCCTGGCAGGAGCTGCGCGGCGAGCTGGTCCTCACCGAGGACGCCCCGCTGCGGGCCCGGCGGCTCATCGAGCGCGCGGCGCTGGTGCTCCAGGGCTCGCTGCTGGTCCGGCACGCGCCGACGGCGGTCGCCGACGCGTTCTGCGCCTCGCGGCTGGCCGGGGACCGGGGCCTCGCCTTCGGCACCCTGGCGCCGGACACCGACTTCGCGGGGCTGCTGGAGCGGCTGCCCGCGTAAGCGCCACCGAACGGAGCCGGACCGCCCCTCTACCGGGTGTCCGGCTCCGTTTCCATGAGCGCCCGCACCGCGGCCGCGTGGGCCGCGCCCGCCGGGTAGGGCATGGCCCGGACCAGGTCGTCGGCACGTGTCAACGCCTCCCGTGCCGCCTCGCCGTCGCCGAGCCGGTGCAGGGCCAGGGCGAGGACCGTCCGGGCGTCCGCCTCGGCGAGCCGTTCGCCGGTGCGGGCGGCGCGGGCCACCTCGTCGCCCGCGAGGCGCCGCGCCGCCTCGGGCCGGCCGCAATGCAGCTCGGCCCAGGCGGCGAACACCGGCACGTCCCGCTCATGGCCCTCCACGGCGCGGCGTGCGTGGCCCGGGAGCCCGTCGCGCAGGGCGAGTTCGGCGCGGGCGGCCCGTACCTCGTGGCCCGCCTGCCGGTCCACGAGACCCGGTGAGGACTGTGCCCTGTCGAGCAGGACGGCGGCATCCCGGGCGTCCCCGGTGCGCATCCGGACCAGGGCGAGGGCCGCCAGGGCGTACGGAAGGCACCACGCGTCGTTCTGTTCGGCACCCGCGACCGCTGCCTCGGCGAGGGTGCGCGCGCTGTCGAACTCCTGGAGCAGAAGCCACAGCTCGGCGAGATTGGCCCGTTCGAAGGCGGCCCCGGCCAGGTCCCCCGACTGCTCCACGAGATCGAGAGCCCGCTGCCCGGTGGCCACCGCCTCACGCAGCCGCCCGCTGCGCCGCTCGTTCTCCCGCAGGATCGAGAGGACCTGGCCGAGCAGGGTCGGGTCGCCGTACGCCTCGGCCGGGGCCAGCGCGAGGTCGGCCGCCTCATGGGACTTGTCCAGCCGCCCGGTCAGGCCGAGAACGCTGGCCCGGAGCGAGTGGACCCGGGCCAGCAGCCCGTTCCCCGGCATGCCCGGCACCCGCAGCGCGCAGGCCAGGGCCGGTTCGGCGGCCGACAGGGCGTCCTCGTACCGCCCCTGGATGCGGCACAGTACCGCCTCCGCCAGGTAGTGGCCCGCGGCCGGCTCCGGCGGGCTGTCCGCCGTCACCGGGTGCGCGGCCAGGACCTGGCGCCCGGCGTCGGGCAGGCCGGTGCGCCCGAGGGTGTCGGCGAGCCAGGCCGCCGCGAGCACGATGTCCTCGTGGTCGCCGCGCCGGACGAACTCGTCCAGCGCGAGCCGCAGCACCTCGGCGGCCTGGGCGAAGTTCCCCATGCGGCGCAGCACCTGGCTGTGGGCGAGGCGGGCGCGGGCGGCGTCCACGTCGAGCCGGGCGACCAGGTCGCGGTAGTAGCGGTCGGCGGTGTCGTTGGCGAAGAGGGCGGCGGCCCGAGCGGCGGCCCGGCGCAGGTACTCGGCGGCGCGCGGGTCGTCGGCGCGGGTGAAGTGCGAGGCCAGGGTGTCCACGGCGTCGGGGCGGCGGCGGAGCACCGCCTGCGCGAAGGCACCGTGCAGCTGCCTGCGGCGGATGGCGGAGAGCTTCTCGTAGCAGGTGAGCCGGACCAGCGGGTGGCGGAAGGTGAGGCCCACCTCGTGCCGCCCGCCGACCAGGATGTCCCGCTCCTCGATCAGCGAGGCGTCCATGGCGCGTTCCAGCGCGTCGGTGGCGGCGCCCCCGGTGACGACGGGATGGAGTCCGTGCGCGGCGACGTCGAGCAGTTCTGACAACGATGTCTCCGGTCCGGCCACGGAGAGCGCCTCGACCATTCTCCGGGCGTCGTGGTCGAGCCGCGCGAGCCGGTCCGCGACGAGCTGCCGCACCCCGTCGGGGGCGACGGTCCCGGTGCCGTCGGCCATGCCGTGGGCCAGCTCGACGGCGAACAGCGGGTTGCCGAGGGAGAGTTCCCAGATCCGGTCCGGGGCGCCGGAGGCGGGGGCGGCCATCGGCCCGACCATGTCGCGTACGACGGCGAGGCATGCCTCCTGGTCCAGGCGCGGCACGTCCTCGCGGACGGCCAGGCCCTGGCGGGTCAGGGAGGACAGGCCGGTGCGACGCGGGTCGCCGTCGGCCATCTCCTCCTCCCGGTACGTCACGAGGAAACGCCAGCCACCCGCCTGCGCCGCCCGCCGGGCCAGGTGGCTCAGCAGCTGGAAGGAGCCCAGGTCCGCGGCGTGCAGGTCGTCCAGCACGATCAGCACCGGCTGCACGGTGGCCAGCTCGCCGAGCAGAGCGGCCGCGGCGCGGAAGAGGCGGTCGCGCTCCTCCTCGGGGCTGCGTTCGGAGTCGGCGCGGACCCGGCCGAGCGCCGGCAGGAACGCGGCCAGTTCGGGGTACTCGCCGCCGACGCGGGCGCGTTCCGCCCCGTCGCGTTCGGCCAGCCAGCCGTCCAGGGCCTCGGCGAAGGCGCCGTACGGGGTGTGCCCCTCCGCGTCGTGTCCGCTGCCCCACAGGACGGCGGTGCCGGAGGCGGCCGCCTGCCGGGCCACCTCGCCGACCAGCCGGGTCTTGCCGACGCCCGCCTCGCCGGTGAGCACGGTGACGACGGCGGGCCCGTCCGCCGCGAGCAGCCGCCCGAGCACGGCCTCGCGCCCGCGCAGCGGGGTGGCGGCGGGGACGCGGAGCGAGGCGGGCAGGGAGGGCGCGGACGGCGGTCCGGCGGGCTCCGCCGCGAGTGCGGCGCGGTGCAGGCGCTCGGTCTCCGGGCCCGGCCGTACGCCCAGTCCGCCATCGAGGGCCGCCCGGCAGACGTGGTACTGGCGCACCGCGCGGCGGCGCAGCCCGAGCCGGGTGTAGGCGTCGATGAGGAGGCGGTGGGCCAGTTCCTCGGCGGGGTCGTCGGCCAGGAGCCGTTCCGCGAGGGTGACCGCTTCCTGGGGCTCGCCGGCCCGGAGGTGGGCGTCGCCGAGGGCGAGGAGCAGCCGCTCCTTGAGATCGGCGAGCTGGGAGCGGCGGCCCTCGGCCCAGTCGGCGTAGCGGTCCTCGGGGAGGAGTTCGCCGGAGAAGCGCTCCAGGGCCTCGCGGAGGACGTCCAGGTCACCGGCGGCGAGCGCGGCCCTGGCCTGCTCCTCGGCGCGGTCGGCGTCGATGCGGACGCGCGCGGGGTCGAGGTGGAGCAGCCCGCCTTCCGAGACGAGGTACGAGGAGGTGGCACGGGAGGCGAGCTCGGGTTCGAGGGCCCGGCGGGCGGCGTGCAGGGCGACGCGCAGACTGCCCTGGGCGGCCTGGGGGCCGGCGTCGGGCCAGCAGACGTCGATGACCTGTTCGCGGTGGAGCCGGTGTCCGGGGACGACGGCGAGCAGTTTCACCAGGGACTGCGCGGTCTGCCTCGGCCAGCGCTCGGCCAGGGCCGGTCCGCCGTCGCGGGTCACCCGGAAGCCACCGAAGAGCTGTATGCGCACCAGGGGCGGGGCCTGGTCCGTGCTGGGTTCCGTGTGCCGCTCGTTCATGAGGGCGCCACTCTAACCGGGCCCGCTGCGGCCCCCGGCCGGCCACCCCGGTTGTCCGTTCGGCGCAACCCCGCTCGCGCGCGCCCGCCGGTCGCCGTTGCCTGGACAGTCAGGAATCCGGATCCGGCGGGAGGCGCGGTGGACGACGGCGGCGCGGCGGCGCGTGACGGCTCCTCAGCCGCGGAGGTCGAGGCCCTGCGGGACCGCGTGGCCGCGCTGGAGGAGGAGGCGCGGGCCCGGCCGCCCCGGCACCGCGGCCGGTCCTTCCTCGCCGCCGTCCTCATCGTCCTCGGCTGTCTGCTGGCCCCGCTCTCCGTGGTCGCCGCCTGGGCGTCCGACCAGATCGGGGACACCGACCGTTACGTGGACACCGTCGCCCCGCTCGCCTCGGACCCTCACGTCCAGGACGCCGTGGCCGACCGGGTGACCGACGCGCTCATGACCCGGATCGACCTGTCCGCCCTGTTGTCCGGGGTGTCGCCGGAGGACCGGCCCCGGCTGGAGAAGGCGCTCGGACGCCTCGGCGGCTCGTTGGAGGACGCGGTCCGCGGTCTCGTCCACGACCGGGCGCGCGCGGTCGCCGCGTCGGACGCCTTCGAGAAGGTGTGGACCGAGGGCAACCGGCGGGCGCACCGGGCGGTCGACAAGGCTCTGACCGGGAAGGGCGGCGGCGCGGTGGAGCTGACCGACGACGCCGTCACGCTGGACCTCGCCCCCGTCGTCGACCAGGTCAAGCAGGAACTGGTCGACCGGGGCATGGCGGTGGCCGGGCACATCCCGGAGATCCACACCGACATCACCCTCGTCAGGTCGGACGGCATCGGGAAGGTCAGGACGTACGTACGGGTCCTGCAGTTCCTGGGCGACTGGCTCGCCGTGATCGCCGTCCTGCTGATCGCCGGGGGTGTCCTCCTCGCGGTGCGGCGGCGCCGGTCGCTGGTGGCGGGGGCCCTGGGCGCCGCCGTCGCCGTGGGCCTGCTCGGCATCGGTCTGCGCGTCTTCCGGGCGGTCTATCTGGACGCCCTGCCGGCCGGCGTCTCGCCGGGGGCGGCGGGCGCGGTCTACGACGCGATGACCCGGTTCCTGGGGACCACGGTACGGATGGTGGTGGCCCTCGGCGTCGTCGTCGCGCTGTCCGCCTGGCTGACCGGGCCCGGCCGGCGCGCCGCGACCGTCAGGGGGCTGTGGACCTCCGGCATCGGGGCGATGCGCGCCACCGCCGACGGGGCCGGTCTGCGGACCGGTCCGGTCGGCCCGTTCGTACGCAGGTTCCGCGTCTGGATCACCTGGCTGCTGGTGGCCGCCGCGCTCGTGGTCTACCTGCTGTGGGCGCATCCGACGGGGTGGGTGGTCGTCGGGATCGCGCTGTGTCTGCTGTTCCTGCTGGCCGTGCTGGAGTTCCTGGCGGCCGGGCCGCGCGCCGAGGCCGCCTGACACCCCCCGGTCAGCGGCGGCCCGGCGCCCCGGCCTCCCGCAGCCGCCGCCACACCGCCTTGGCCGCGTGGTGTCCGGACATGCCGTGCACACCCGGTCCGGGCGGGGCCGCCGATGAGCAGAGGAAGACCGCCGGGTGCGCGGTGGCGTACGGGACACGGGCGAGCTTGGGGCGGATCACGGTCTGGAGGCCCGCGAAGGCGCCGCAGGCGATGTCCCCGTCCACGTAGTTCGCGTTGCGGCGCGCGATGCCGGGCGGGCCGGCCACCGCGCGGGCGAGCACAAGGTCGCGGAAGCCGGGGGCGAACCGCTCCAGCTGCCGTTCGATGACCTCGGTGGCGTCGCCCTCCCAGCCGGCCGGGACGTGCCCGTACACCCAGAAGACCTGCTTGCCCTCGGGGGCGCGGGAGGGGTCGACGAGGCTGGGCTGTGCGGTGATCAGGAACGGGACGTCCGGGTCGCGGCCGGCGACCGCCCGGCGCAGGGCGTCGTCGATCTCACGGGCGGTGGGCCCGAGGTGTACGGTGCCGGCCCGGCGGGCCGGCTCGGCGGTCCAGGGCACCGGGCCGGAGAGCGCGTAGTCGATCTTGAAGCAGGAGGCTCCGTAGCGGTACCCCTGGTAGGCGCGGCCGAGCCCGGCGATCCGGGCGAGCGCGGTCGGCGAGGTGTCGAAGACGTAGGCGCGGGCGGGCGGCAGTTCGTCCAGGCGCCTGACCTCCGTACCGGTCGTGATGGTGCCGCCCAGTTCGCGCAGGTACGAGGCAAGGGCGTCGGAGATGGCCTGGGAACCGCCGCGCGGGACCGGCCAGCCCCGCTCGTGCGCGGCCACCGCGAAGAGCAGGGCGATGCCGCCGGTCGCGAGGCCGTTCGTGGGCGCGATGGCGTGCGCCGCGAGGCCGGCGATCAGGCCGCGCGCCTTCTCGCCCCGGAAGCGGCGGGAGAGCAGGGCGGCGGGCTGGATCGCGTCGAGCCCGAAGCGCGCCCAGTGGTACGGGTCACGGGGCAGCCCGTCCCACGGGGTGCGAAGGAAGTCCCGGGCGAGGGTGTCCCAGTGGCCGAGGTGAGGGGCGAGGAGCCGGCGGTAGGCTCCCGCGTCCTCGGCGCCGAGGGCCATGGCGGTCTCCCCCACCGAGGCGGCGAGGACGGCGGCCGTCCCGTCGGGGAACGGGTGGGCGAGGGCGAGTTGCGGCTGGAGCCACTCCAGTCCGTGCCGGGCGAGCGGCATGGCGTCGAAGGCCGGCGAGCCTATGGCCAGGGGGTGCACCGCGGAGCACGGGTCGTGCCGGAAGCCGGGGAGCGTCAGCTCCTCCGTACGCGCCCCGCCGCCCACCGTGGACCCGGCCTCGAAGACCTCGACGGCGAAGCCCCGGCGGGCCAGTTCGACTGCGGCGGTCAGTCCGTTGGGACCCGCGCCCACCACGACCGCATCGAGCATCGACGTCACCTTCGGACTCCTTCGTCAGCCGACGGTCGGAGCACCCAGGATATTCGCAGGCACCGACAGCCCGAGGGCGGGTAGTGTCCCGGCCCGATGACTGCAGACGACTCCGCCCCGACCCCGGGCTCCGACATGTCCGGCCGTATCGCCGAGATGGCCGCGCGGCTCACCGAAGTGCCCGGTGTCCGGGCCGTCCTGCTCGGCGGCAGCCGGGCCCGGGGCACCCACCGCCCCGACTCCGACTGGGACCTGGGCGTCTACTACCGGGGGACGCCGGACACCGCCGCCCTGTCCGCGCTGGCCGCCGCCTTCCAGGGCTCCCCGGTCGAGGTGACCGGGCCCGGCGGGTGGGGACCGTGGGTCAATGCCGGGGGCTGGCTGAAGGTGGACGGCGTCCAGGTCGACTGGATCCTGCGCGATCTGGACCGGGTCGAGGAGGTCTGGGCCGGCTGCCGGGAGGGCCGATACGCGGTGGGCGTCCAGCCGGGCCATCCGCTGGGCTTCTGGTCGCCCGCGTACCCGGGCGAGGTCGCCCTCGGGCGCGTACTGTCCGACTCCGGCGGCGAGTTGACGGCCCTGAAGGAGGAGACCTCCGTCTATCCGGAGCCCCTGCGCAGGGCGTTGGCCGAGGCGGCCTGGGAGGCGGAGTTCTCCGTCGCGGGCGCCCGCAAGTCGGCCCCGTCCGGCGACCGGCTGCATGTCTCGCTCTGCCTCTCCCGGGCCTTCGGCATCCTCGCCCAGTCGCTCCACGCCCACCACCGCACGTGGTGCCTCAACGAGAAGGGCGCCCTCGCGGCGGCCGCCGCCCTGCCCGATACCCCGGCGGACTTCGCGGCCCGCGCGAACCAGGCGCTGCACGGCCTGGACGCGGCGGCGGTCGAGTCGGCGGCAAAGCTCGTACGAGAGGTACGCGAGGTGCTGGCGGCGACGCCGGGCTGACCGGGGCTCAGTCCGCGCGGATGGCGGTGACGCAGCGGGCCAGCAGGTCGCGCAGTGTGTCGCGTTCCCCGGGGGTGAGCGCGTCCGCGATGCGGCGTTCGATCCGTACCGCCCGCTCGTCGGCCTTGCGCAGGGTCTCCGTCCCGGCCTCCGTCAGCCGGGTCTCCAGCATCTTCTGGTGGTAGGGATGCGCGGACCTGGCGATCAGGCCGCGCTCCTCCAGGTGCTTGAGCACCGCCGCCATCGCCTGGGGCGTCACGAGGCACGCCCGCGCCAGTGCCGCCCCCGAGATCCCGGGGTTGTCGGAGAGCGCGAGCAGCGCCGCGTACTGCGCGACCGTCAGGCCGTCGTCCTTCAGCGCGGCGCCCTTGGCCGCCATGAGGGCCTGCTCGGCGCGCTTGATGTCCAGGCCGAGGCGTTCACCGGCGGTCATTCCCATGCCTGCGAGCGTACAGCCACGCACATATGACAGGGGGCACACATGAGACAGCCATGGAATATGAATCAAGACCTTGATATAACTCAGGGCATGGATACCTACACGGCACCCGACACCTTCGACCGCACCGTTCTGATCACCGGTGCCACTCAGGGCCTCGGCCTCCACCTCGCCCGCGACCTGGCCGGGCGCGGCGCGACGCTGCTCCTGCACGGCCGCGACCGGGCCCGGCTCGACCGGGCCGCCGCCGAGACGCGGGAGCTCTCGGCCGGCCGGGCCGAGGTGCGCACCTATCTCGCGGACCTCTCCGACCTCGACCAGGTCCGGGCCATGGCGGCGGACATCCGTGCGGCCGAGCCCCGGCTCGACGTACTGGTCAACAACGCGGTGGCCGGTGGAGGCAGCGAACCCCTGCGCCGCGAGTTCGGCGCACAGGGCCATGAACTGCGGTTCACCGTCAATTATCTGACGCCGTATCTGCTGATCAGGGAGCTGCTGCCGCTGCTCACGGCCGCCGCGCCCGCGCGTGTGATCCAGGTGGCCTCGATGGGGCAGGCGCCGGTCGATCTGGACGACGTCATGATGGAGCGTGGCTACGAGGGTCTGGAGGCGTACTGCCGGAGCAAGCTCGCGATGATCATGTCGACGTTCGACCTGGCCGAGGAGGAGACGGCCCGCACCGGCGTCACCATCAACGCGCTGCACCCGGCCCACCTCATGGACACCGAGGGCGTGCGGGCGTACGGGCTGACGCCGGCCGTCTCCATCGACGAGGGGGTGCGCCCGGCGGTGCGGCTGATCACCGACCCGGCGCTCGCGGAGGTCAGCGGCCGCTACTTCGACCGGTTCACGGACGCGCGGGCGCACGACCAGGCGTACGCCCCGGAGGCCCGCAAACGCCTGACCGCGCTCACCCGCGAACTGCTGGACCTCTGACCGGCCCGCCCGCCGTCAGGCGCCCGTGCGCAGCGCCGCCAGGACGCGGTCGGCGGTGGCACGGTCGCGGGCGGCGGTGAAGGGCAGGGCGTTGCCGCCGGCGATATGGAAGGGCTCGCCGGCCAGCGTGGACTGCGTGCCGCCCGCCTCGGCGACGAGGAGGAGCCCCGCCGCGTGGTCCCACGCGTACTCCCAGTTGAAGGCGACGGCGTCGCTCTCGCCCCGGGCGACGGCGAGGTATTCGAGGCCCGCCGAGCCGCAGGGGCGGGCGTCGAAGCCGTCGGCGCGCAGGCCCAGCAGGGCGCGCTTCTGCTCGTCGGTGGTGTAGTCGGGGTGCGACATGGCGACGCGCAGGACGGCCTCCGGGGCGGGTGAGCCCGCGCGTATCGCGGTGCCGTCGACCGTCGCTCCGCGCCCGCGCACGGCGACCGCCATCTCGTCGCGGGCCGGGGCGTACGTCCAGGAGGCCAGCACCTCGCCCCGGTGGGCGAGGGCCACTAGGGTGCAGAAGCCGGACTCGCCGCGTACGAACTGGCGGGTGCCGTCGACCGGGTCGACGATCCACACGGGGGCGTCGCCGTCCAGCGCCTCGTACACCTTCGGGTCGGCGTGGACGGCCTCCTCGCCGACGACCACCGAGCCGGGCAGGAGCCGGCCGAGCGAGGCGGTGAGGTGTTCCTCGGCGCGCCGGTCCGCGACGGTCACGAGGTCGTGCGGACCGTTCTTCTCGACGATGTCGTCGGCGGCGAGCTGCCGGTAGCGGGGCATGATCTCGGCGGCGGCCGCCGCGCGGACCGCCGCTTCGATCTCGGTCAGGTCACCGGCGAGGAAGTCATCGATCATGCCCCCAGCCAATCATGTGCGACCGGGGCACCGGCGACCCGGTCGCCATCCGGACATGATCACGCGGCCCCCGGCGCGCTCGCGCCGGGGGCCGCGGAGGACCGGACGGTCAGCCGTTCACCGTCCACTTCTGGTTGGCCGTGCCGGCGCAGGTCCAGATCTGCAGCCGGGTGCCGTTGGCCGAGTTGTTGCCCGTGGCGTCCAGGCACTTGTTGGCCTGGGGGTTGACGATGTCGCGGGCCCCGCTGACCGCCCACTTCTGCGCGGCCGAGCCGTTGCAGTCCCAGAGCTGGACCGGGGTGCCGTCCGCCGTGCCGCCGGAGGCCACGTCGAGGCACTTGCCGAGGGCCCGGATCGTGCCGTCCGAGCCCACGGTCCACTTCTGCGCACTGGTGCCGTTGCAGTCGTAGAGCTGGACCGGGGTGCCGTTGGCGGTGTTGGCGGCGGCGACGTCGACGCACTTGCCGGCGAGTCCGGTGATCCGCCCGCCGGTACCGGGCTGCTGGGTGTCACTGGTGGTGACGCGGACGTGGTCGACGACGAGCTGGTTGGGGAAGGCGGTGCTGCCGTCGGGGTCGCCGGGCCAGTAGCCGCCGACCGCGAGGTTGAGGATGAGGAAGAACGGCTTGTTGAAGGCCCAGGCGTTGCCGTTGGTGTCGGCCGGGGTCCGGCGCTGGTAGACGTTCCCGTCGACCGACCAGGTGATGGAGTCGGGCGCCCAGTCCACGGCGAAGGTGTGGAAGGCGTCCGCGAAGGCCTGGCCGTTCGGCAGGGTGTAGCCCGCGCCGATGCCGCCGGAGCCGGAGTAGCCGGGGCCGTGCAGGGTGCCGTGCACGGTCGACGGCTCGAAGCCGACGTTCTCCATGATGTCGATCTCACCCGAATTGGGCCACCCGACCTGACCGATGTCGTTGCCCAGCATCCAGAACGCCGGCCACATGCCCTGGCCGCGCGGGATCTTCATGCGCGCCTCGACATGCCCGTACGCCTGGGTGAACTTGCCCGAGGTGTTCAGCCGCGCCGACGTGTACTGGCAGGTGCCGTACCAGCACTGGTAGTTGGAAGGGTTCTCCTTGCGGGCGGTGATGACCAGATGCCCCTGGCCGTCCAGTGCCGCGTTCTTGTTGCCCGAGGTGTAGTACTGCCGCTCGTGGTTGTTGACGTTGTCGCCGGTCTCGATCTGCCACTTGCTGCCGTCGACGGCCGAACCGGCGGCCCCGTCGAACTCGTCGGAGAACGTCGTCGTGGCGGTCGCCGCGGCCTGCGACATGGGGGCCGTGCCGGCTGACGCGGGCCCGCCGGTCCCGGCCAGGCCCGCGGTGGCCAGGGCGAGAGCGAGTGCCGGGAGTACGGAGCGCAGCAGGCGCCGCGAAAGGCGTGGGGAGTCCATGACTCTCCCTTCCGGTGTGTGTGCGGGGAGGGAAGGGGAACCCCGCCGTGCGCACGGAGATAGTCATGCGCATGACAGGTGGAGCAGGCGCGGTGGAGCGGACACTGGGCACTTGGTTCGCTACGTGATTTAAGAAGTGAAGGAAGGCCGTGTCAAGACTTTGGTACGGACCACAGGAGTCGAAGCGACGACGGGACCCGCACACGCCAACGGCCCGCGGGCATGGGGAACATGACCGCGGGCCGCCGGTTCGGCGCCGGGCGCCGGGGGCGCTACTTCTCCCAGCCGACCGTCTCCGGCAGCGGGGTGTAGAAGATCGTGGCGCCGACGTTGGCGAGGCCCTTCTTCACGCCGTACGTGGAGGGCCCGCTGAACAGGGGCAGGAAGGCGTACTCCTGGAGCGCCTCGCGCTCCACCTTGTTGACCGCCGCGACCTGCTGGTCGAGATCGGCGATCTCGGTGGTGGCGCGGATCTTCTTGTCCAGGGCCGGCGAGCCGGAGCCGGTGATGTTGGAATCACGGTCCGAGCAGTAGAAGTCGCACAGGTAGCGGGCCCCGAACGGGTCCATCGAGCGGTTGCCCGACAGGAAGATGTCGAACCTGCGCTCGCTGATGGTCTTGGCGAAGTCCGCGTCGTCGCCCTTCTTGATGACGAGGTGGATACCGGCCGGCTTCAGCATCGCGGCGAACGCGCCGGCGGTGGCCTTGCCCAGCGGGTCGTCGCCCAGAAGGGTGTAGCCCACTTCGAGCTTCTTGCCGTTCTTGGCGCGCACGCCGTCGGAGCCGGGCTTCCAGCCTGCCGCGTCGAGCGTCTTCTTCGCCTCGGCCGGGTCGTACTTCAGGACGGCCGAGAGGTTGTCCTCGTAACCCTTCTGGAAGCTGTAGAGCACCGCGGAGCCGGGCAGCGGCTCCTTGTAGTCGAGCCCCTGGAACTGGATCTTCGCGATCTGGGCGCGGTCGACGCTCTGCTGGATCGCCTTGCGGACGGCCTTCTCGGAGAGGACCGCCGACTTGGTGTTGAAGTAGAGGGAGTACTCGAAGGGGCTGCCGCCGCTGCGGATCTCGGTGCCCTTCAGGCCCTTCACCTGCTTGAGGCTCTCCGCGTCGACGGCGGAGGTGTAGTCGAGCTGCCCGTTCTTGAAGGCGTTGACGCCCGCCGTCGACTCCAGGTTGACGTAGACGCGCTTGTCGAGCTTGCCCTTCCTGCCCCACCACTTGGGGTTGCGGACGAAGGTGATGTTGCCCGAGTGGGTGTCCCACTTGCCGACCGTGTACGGGCCCGCGCCCCACTCGGGGTGGGCCTTCTTCACGTACGCCTTGTTGAAGTTCTCGACCGTCGCGGCCTTCGGGTGCAGGAAGGTGGTGAACAGGGTGGACCAGGAGGCGTTGACGCCCTTGAAGGAGATGACGGCCTGCTTGGCGTCCTTGCCCTTCGCGACCGAGGTGATCCGGTCGTAGCCGTCCGTCGACGAGGTCGCGAAACCCTTGTCCGAGCCGTTGTTGGCCTTCCAGGTGGCCTCGATCGCCCGCCAGTCGATGGGCGTGCCGTCGTTGAAAGCCGCCTTCGGGTTGATCGTCAGAACGACCTTCTGGTTGCCGCCCTCGACGGTGACCTTCACGTCGCTGTAGTAGTCCTTGTTGTACTGCACGTCGCCGGTCGGCGAATACGTGATCGCGTCGGCGTTGTACCAGCCCCAGACCCGGGACGCGGTCAGCGTGGCATTGACGTTGAACGGGTTGCCCTGGTCGTCGAAGGTGCCGACGGTGGTGTACGTGCCGCCGTCCTTGATGTTCTCGTACGGCTGCGGGTTGTAGTCGACGGCGGCCGACGCGGCCTTGGGCGCGTCCTTGCCGTCACCGCCGGAGCCGTCGCTCCCGCCGGAGGACTGGCACGCGGTGGCGGCGACGGAGACGGCGGCGATCAGGGCGACGGGCATGGCCAGTCTTGCGCGCATGGCGGAGTGTTCCTTCGGTTTCAGGGGGGTGGCGGTAGGGATGGAAGCGGTGTGCGGAGGTGCCTCAGACGGCGTGACAGGCGTACGTGTGGCCGGGCTGCCCGGACACCGGGGACGGCGCGGGCCGTTCCGTACGACAGCGCTGCCGCACCTCCTCGCCGGCCAGCCGGTACAGGGGACAGCGGTCCACGAAGACGCAGCCCGCCGGCAGCCGCGCGGCGCTCGGCTGCTCGCCCTCCAGCACGACGCGTTCGCGGGTGCGTTCGCGCTGCGGGTCCGGGACCGGGATGGCGGACAACAGGGCCTTGGTGTAGGGGTGCTTGGGGTCGGCGAACAGCGACTCGGTGTCCCCGGTCTCCACGATGTGACCCAGATACATCACGGCGATGCGGTCGGACACGTACCGGACGACGGCCAGGTCATGGGCCACCACCAGGTAGGCGAGGCCCAGTTCGCGCTTGAGCCGGGCCAGCAGATTGATCACGCCCGCCTGCACGGACACGTCCAGGGCGGAGAGCGGTTCGTCGAGCACGAGCAGCTTCGGCTCGGTCGCGAGGGCGCGGGCGATCCCGATGCGCTGGCGCTGGCCGCCGGAGAGCGCGGCCGGGAAGCGGTCGCTCATCGCCTCGTCCAGGCCGACCAGGGCGAGGAGTTCGCTGATGCGGGCCCGGATGGACGCGCGGTCCCGGCCGATCGCGCGCAGCGGTTCGGCGAGCAGTTCGAAGACCGGCAGCCGGGGGTCGAGCGCCCCCATCGGGTCCTGCATCACGATCTGCACGTTCCGGCGCAACTCCCGCACCCGGGCTGCGGATTCGACGGTCCCGACCTCGGTGCCGGCGATCTCGATCCGCCCGCTCTCGGGCCGCCTCAGCCGCAGGATCTCCAGCAGGGTGGTGGTCTTGCCGCTGCCCGACTCCCCCACCAGGCCCAGGGTTTCCCCGGCCCGCAGCTCGAAGCCGACCCCGTTGACCGCCCGCAGCGTGCCGACGCGGCGTTTGAGCACGGCTCCCTTGGTGACCGGGAAGGTCTTCACCAGGTCCTCGACCCGGAGCACGACCTCCCCGGCGGACGGACCGTCCGGCTCGTCGGGTTCGTCGGGTGCGGCGCCCCCCGCCGGATCGAGCGTCCCGGCGGCGATCTCGTCGGCGCGCAGGCAGGCCACGTCGCCGTGCCCGGTGACCGCGCGCAGGGCGGGTTCGTCGGTGCGGCAGGCGTCGAGGGCGACGGCGCAGCGGCTCGCGAAGGGGCAGCCGGCCGGGAGGTTCACCAGGGCGGGCGGCTCGCCGCCGATCGGGACGAGCGGCCGGCGTACCCCGCTGTCCACGGTGGGCACGGCCGCGAGCAGGCGGGCGGTGTACGGCATGACGGGGCGGGCGAAGAGTTCGTCGACGCCGGCGCGCTCCACGAACCGGCCCGCGTACATGACGGCGACGTCGTCCGCGTGGCCCGCGACGACTCCGAGGTCGTGGGTGATGAGGACGAGTCCGGCGCCGGTCTCCTTCTGGGCGAGGCGCAGGACGTCGAGGATCTGGGCCTGCACGGTGACGTCGAGCGCGGTGGTGGGCTCGTCGGCGACGAGGACGGACGGCTTGTTGGCGATGGCCATGGCGATGACGACGCGCTGGCGCATGCCGCCGGAGAACTCGTGCGGGAAGGAGGCGGCCCGTTCGCGCGGGTCGGGGATGCCGACGAGGTCGAGCAGTTCGACGGCCTGTTCCCAGGCGGCCCGCTTCGTCAGGCCCTGGTGGACGCGCAGGGCGTCGGAGAGCAGCCGGCCCACGGTGAAGATCGGGGTGAGCGCGGAGAGCGGGTCCTGGAAGACCATGCCGATGGCGTTGCCGCGTATCGCGGAGAGTTCCTTGTCGGTGAGGCCCACCAGATCCCGTCCGCCGAGCACCACCTGGCCGCTCGTCGCGGCGGTGGGCGGGAGGAGGCCCATGATGCCCATGGCGGTGGCGGACTTGCCGGAGCCGGACTCGCCGACGATGCCGAGGGTGCGGCCGGGCAGCAGGTCGAAGCCGATGCCGCGCACCGCCTCGACGGGTCCGGCCTCGGAGGGGAAGGTGATGTGCAGGTCCCGCACCGAGAGCACGGGCGTGGCGGCGTCCCCGGGCGTCGGGGAGCTGGGCAGGGTCGTCGCGAGGGTCATCGTCGGCCTCCTGCCGCACCGGTCGTGGATGTGGGGTCGAGGGCGTCGCGCAGCCCGTCACCGACGAACGTCATCGAGACGGTGAGCAGGACGACCAGGCCGGCGGGGAAGGCGAACAGCCAGGGCGCGCTGGTGACGGTGCTCGCGCCGTCGGCGAGCATCGTGCCGAGCGAGACGTCCGGGGTCTGGACGCCGAACCCGAGGAACGACAGGGCGGTTTCGCTGAGCACGGTCGCCACGACGCCGAGGGTCAGGTTGACGATGAGCAGGGAGCCGAGGTTGGGGATGATGTGGCGCAGGATGATGCGCGCCGGGGTCACCCCCATGAACTCGGCGATCGTGACGTAGTCCCGCTCCCGCAGCGAGGTCGAGACGGACCAGATGACGCGCGCGGTGGACATCCAGCCGAACACCGTCAGTACGACGATGAGGACCCGCCAGTCACCGGCGAGGCGGTGGGAGACGAGGGCGAGGATGAGGAAGGAGGGCACGACCAGCAGGAAGTGGATGACGGCGAGCGTCGCCTTCTCCACCCGGCCGCCGAAGTACGCGGCGCTGGAGCCGATGACCGCGGCGACGACGATGGTCAGGACGGAGACGCTGACCGCGATGGCCAGTGAGCGCCGCAGCCCGTGCACGGCGGAGGCGTAGATGTCGTTGCCGCCCTGGTTGGTGCCGAACCAGTGGGCGGCGCTCGGTGGCTGGGTGAGCGCGGCGAAGTCGGCGTCGGAGTACGCGTACGGGGTGAACAGGCCGCCGAACACGCTGAACAGCACCAGCAGGACGAAGATCGCCACCCCGGCGACGGCGAGCCGGTTGCGCAGGAATCGCCGCGCGTAGAGCCGCGCGAGACCGGAGCCGCGCCGGTCCACCGCCGGCGCCGCCGGGGCGGGCTTCAGGAGTTCTGTCGGTTCGACCACAGTCATGTCAGCTCACCCTCACGCGCGGGTCGAGGAAGACGGTGGCGATGTCCGCGAGGATCGCGCCGATCGCGGTCAGGGCGGCGGCGAAGGCGGCCGTGGCGACCGTGCCGTGGATGTCGTTCTTGCCGATGGTCTGGATGAAGTAGCGGCCCATGCCGTTCCAGCCGAAGATCGTCTCGGTGATGACGGCGCCGGTGAAGACGGCCGGGATGCTGAACGCCACGGAGGTCGCGGTGGGGATGAGCGCGGTGCGCAGGGCGTGCCGGCGGATCGCCTGGGCGCGGGTGAGTCCGGTGGCCCGTGCGGTGCGGACGTAGTCGGCGTTGAGGGTGTCGAGCAGCAGCGAACGCTGCGTCAGGTGGTAGCCGACGTATCCCATGAGGGTGAGCGTGAGGGTCGGCAGGATCAGGTGCAGCAGGCGGTCGCCGATGGTGGGCAGCAGCCCTTCGACGTTCGGCGAGTTCTCGCCGGCGACGTAGAGGAAATGCAGCCCGGCGTGCTGGTTGAGCCAGATCGCGACGAAGACCACGGCGAGCGCCGCGACCGACGTGGGTACGTTGAACACCGCGATGGACACGGCCTGCGAGACCCGGTCGGCCCAGCCGTACTGGCGGGACGCCGTGTAGACGCCCAGCGTGACGCCGATGACGACGGACAGGACCGTCGCCATGACGACCAGTTCGGCGCTGACGAGCGAGCGGTAGCCGATCTCGCCGTTGACGGAGACCCCGGTGGGCGACATGCCCCAGTCGAAGCGGGTGACGACGCCGGTGAGCCAGTCCCACCACCGCTGGACGACGGGCACCGACGGGTCGAGGTTGTAGGGCGCGAGGGCCCGGTCGATCTGGGCCTCGGTGCGGACGGGCCGCAGTTCCTTGAAGTTGGACCTGGGGTCGAGGAACCAACTGGCCAGGAAGTAGGTGGCGTTGGTCGCGACCACGATCATCAGGAGCCAGCCCGCCGCCTTGCGCGTCACATGGCGCAGCACGGGTGGCACCTCCTCACCGCGCGTATGAGGTGCGCCGTCGGGGCGCCGGGTCTGGGGGGCGTATGCATGCGCGGTGGTGCTTTCTGGGGGGTCGGGAGATCGGTGCACAGACGTGCGAGCGTCAGTCTGGTCCTCGGTCCGGAGCCCGCACCAGGTCCGGAGGGGTCCCGCCACGACCTCGCAATACCGCCGTAGCAAACAGCCCGGACAGATCATGATTTGTACGTAATCGCTCGCTGCCGGTCGGCGGGCCGGTCGCCGGACTATTCCGCGTGACGGTGGCGTTGTGCCTGGTCGGAGCCCGTACGTCGGCGAGCGGGCCGGGCGGAAGTGGAGGCAGGGCTGTGCACGGTGAGTACAAGATCCCCGGCGGCAAGCTGGTCGTGGTGGACCTGGAGGTCGAGGGCGGCGCACTGCGCGACGTCCGGGTGGCCGGTGACTTCTTCCTGGAGCCGGACGAGGCGATCCTCGCGATCGACGCGGCACTGGAGGGCGCCCCCGCGACCACCGACACGGTGGCCCTCGCGGCCCGCATCGACGCGGCGCTCCCGGAGTCGACGGTGATGCTCGGCCTCACCTCGGAGGGCGTCGCCGTCGCCGTACGCCGGGCGCTGGCGCACGCCACGGAGTGGAGCGACTACGACTGGCAGCTCATCCACGACGCCCCGCAGTCCCCGGCCCTGCACATGGCGCTCGACGAGGTAATCACGGCGGAGGTCGCGGCGGGCAGGCGCCCGCCGACGCTGCGGGTGTGGGAGTGGGACGCGCCCGCGGTGATCATCGGCAGCTTCCAGTCCCTGCGCAACGAGGTGGACGCCGAGGGCGTCGACCGCCACGGCGTCACGGTGGTCCGGCGGATCTCCGGGGGCGGCGCGATGTTCGCGGAGCCGAGCAGCACCATCACGTACTCGCTCGCGGTGCCCCAGTCCCTGGTCTCCGGGCTCTCCTTCGCCGACAGCTACGCGTATCTGGACGACTGGGTGCTCGAAGCCCTCGGGGACATGGGCATCAAGGCGTGGTACCAGCCGCTCAACGACATCGCCACCGAGGTCGGCAAGATCGCCGGGGCGGCGCAGAAGCGCGTGGTCGGCCCGGACGGCGGCCCCGGCGCGGTGCTGCACCACGTGACCATGTCGTACGACATCGACGCCGACAAGATGCTGGAGGTGCTGCGCATCGGCAAGGAGAAGATGTCCGACAAGGGCACGAAGAGCGCCAAGAAGCGCGTCGACCCGTTGCGCCGCCAGACCGGCCTGCCGCGCCAGGCCGTCATCGAGCGGATGATCGAGTCCTTCAGCAACCGGCACGGGCTGACCAGGGGCGAGGTGACGCCGGAGGAGCTGGCTCGTGCGCAGGACCTGGTGCGCACGAAGTTCTCCAGCGACGAGTGGACGGCCCGTGTGCCCTAACCCAGGGGCGGCGGCCGGTGGTCGTGCCAGCGCAGGTCCGCCTCCAGCTGGGCGGCCAGCGATACGAGCCGTTCCTCGCTGCGGGACGGGCCGAGGAGCTGGGCGCCGACCGGGAGGCCGTCCCGGGTGAAGCCGGCCGGGACGTTCACACCGGGCCAGCCGAGCACGTTCCACGGCCAGGCATACGGGCACGCCTCGGTGATCGCGACATCGGTGCGCCAGGCGCTCAGCCCGTCGAACGTGCCGATACGGGGCGGGGGCAGCGCGGTCGTCGGCGTGAGCAGCACGTCGAACCCGGCCCCGCCCCGCCCCCGGTGGAACAGCGCCCCGATCCGCCGGTGCTGGTGCACCTCGCGGGCGCGGGCGGCCCGCACCACCCGGCCGCCGAGCCGGGTGCCGGTGCGCAGAGCACTGCGGGTGCGCGCGTCCAGGAGCGCGGGCTCGGGGTGCAGGGCCGCGAGTTCGGCAATGCCGGCGGTGGCGCGGGGCACGAAGCCGAGGCCGATCAGCCCGTAGCGTGGCCGGGCCTCCACCACGTCGTGGCCGAGCCGGGCCAGCGCCTCCGCGAGCGCGGTGACCGCGCGGCGCACCTCGGGGTGGGGCGCCGTGCCGGTGAGGGTGAGCGGGGGCCGCCAGGCGAGCGCGATGCGCAGCCGGCCCGGATCGCGGCGGGCTGCGGCCGAGGCGTCCACGGGCGGCGGCCGGTGCGGGTCCTCCGGATGCGGCCCGGCGACGGCGTCGAGCAGCAGGGCGGCGTCCTCCACGGTCCTGGCCAGCGGGCCGTTGACGGTGAGGCCCTGGAAGGCGTCGCTGTGCGGGTGCACGGAGATCCGGCCGCGCTGCGGTTTGATGCCGACGAGATGGGTCCACGCGGCGGGGATGCGGACGGAGCCGGCGCCGTCCGAACCGAGGGCGGCGGGCACCAGGCCCGCGGCGACGGCGGCGGCCGAACCGCCGGACGAGCCGCCGGGGGTGTGGCCGGTGTGCCACGGGTTACGGGTGGCGCCGAACGCGGCGCCCTCGGTGAAAGGCCACTGGCCCAGCTCGCAGGAGTTGGTCTTGCCGACGATCACGGCCCCGGCCGCCCGCAGCCTGCGGACGGCCTCGCTGTCCGCGTCGGCCGCGACCCGGTCCCCCGCGCAGCCGAAGTGGGTGGGCATCCCGGCGACATCGGTGTCGTCCTTGACCGCGACCGGCACCCCGAGCAGCGGCAGCCTCTCCCCCGCGGCGAGCCTGCGGTCCGCCTCGGCCGCCTCGGCGAGCGCGGCCTCGGTGCGCAGGTGGCGGAAGGCGTTGAGGGTGCCCTGGCTCGCCGCGATCCGGGTCAGCGCCGCGGTGACGAGTTCCGTGGAGGTGACCCGCCCGTCCGCGAGGGCCCGCACACTGCCGGCGAGCCCTCGCTGGGCGGTGTCCAGGGATTCCGCAGCCGGGGCCGCCGGGTCCGGCACAGGTTCTTCGGCCGTTCGGGTGGTGTGGGCTGAGGACATGGGCGGCTCGCCTCCTCGTACCGGCAGGTGCGTCAGTGCACCTGTCCGCGCGAACGGACTTACTGGAGGGTAACGAGTGGGCGCGCCGCCCTCAACCGTTCGGTACGAGGGTCCTTACGGCTGCACGCTGATCTCGCCGATGCCGGTGCCGAGGCCGGCGCAGTGCGCGGTGGACTGGCCGGACTGGCCCGGTGCAAGGGTGACGTGCTCGCCGTCCACGTCCGGCGACCAGCCGCAGACCAGGTGTACCCAGAACGTCTGCGTGCTGGAACCGTTGTTCCTGCACAGCGCGTAGCCGGTGTAGTCGTCGATCGCGTGCTTGCCCGTCTCGCAGGACAGGCCGGGCGGCGTGGCGGCGGCCGTGGCCGCGGTGGCGAGACCGCCCGCCACGGCGAGGGCCGTGGACAGGCCGGTGACGGCGGCACCGCGCAGCGCGGCACGGGACAGGCTCTCCAGGGTCTTCTTCATGGTGCCCTTTCGGTGGTGACCGCCCGTGACCGCCGTGGCGGTCCGCGAACGGTCTCGTTCGGCTCTGGTGCGGGTGGGCGCCGGTAGCGGACCGCCCGCGGCCTGCCTAACCCGGGGGCGCCGGAAAACGTCACGCTGCGTAGACGCCACCGTGCCGACGCGCCGGGGCGCCGGTACGCCGAACGGGCGGTGTTCACTCCCCCGGCGTACGCTCGACTGGACCGGACAGCGGTCACCCGGCAGTACCCCACGACCCTTCCCTCCGAGGAGGCGACGTGACCGGTTCCCCCTTCGGCACCCGCCCGGCCGCCTGGGCCGCCGCGTTCCTGATCGGCGCCGCCGGCACCGGCGTCCTCGGCGGCGTGGCCCATGCGGAGGACATCGACCATCTCACCGCGCAGCAGATCGCCGACCGCTCGCGGGACGCGCTGCTCGGCGCGAACTCCCTGCATGTGTCCACGCGGGGCGATCTCGGCAAGGGCAGCCCGTCCATGTCCCTGGACCTGACCGTGGACCGGCACGGCAACTGCAACGGGTCGGTGGACCTGGGCAGCAGCCAGGGCTCGGTGCTCATCGTGAAGCGCGGCGACGACGTGTGGCTCAAACCGGACGCGGACTTCTGGAAGAACCAGGTGCCCAACGGCGGTTCGGCCTTCGCGGCGATCGTGGGCGACCGCTATCTGAAGGCGCCCGCCGACAGTCCGCGGCTGCGCGGCCTGACGAAGGCGTGCGACCTCAACACCTTCCAGAAGCTGGTCAGCGACAACGCGAACGACGACACCGGCACCCTCAACAAGGGCCCGAAGACCACGCTCGGCGAGAACCCCGTCGTGCCGCTGACCCGGATGCGCGGCGACATGACGCTGACCGTGGACGTGGCGGCGACCGGCAAGCCCTATCCGCTGCGGCTCTCGCTGCACGGCGGGGACGGCACGGACGCGGTGGTGAACCTGTCGGCCTTCGACGAACCGGTGCCGAGGAACACGCCGTCACCCGCCGACTCGTACGACGTCAGCGCGCTGCTGAGCCGGACCTCCGCCCCGACGTGATCTCCGCGCGGCCCGCCATCAGCGCGACGTACACGACGAGCGACGCCGCGAGGCCCACCGCCCAGCCGTAGTCGGCGAGGGGCTTCAGGAACGGGATGACGCCGTCCGAGGGGAAGGGTCCCTCGCCCGGCTTCGAGTGCGAGCCGCCGATGGCCAGCACACCGCCCACCGCGAACGCGGTGACGGCACGCCAGTTCCAGCCGCCCGTGTACCAGTAGCGCCCGCCGGGCCGGTAGAGGTCCGCCAGGTCGAGCACGGTGCGGCGGACGATCCAGTAGTCGGCGATCAGGATGCCCGCGACCGTACCGAGCAGCCCGCCGACCAGGCCGAGCCAGGTGAAGATGTACAGCTCGGGCGTCTCGGTGAGCTTCCACGGCATGATCACGACGCCGACGACCCCGGTGATCAGTGCCCCCGTGCGGAAGCTGATGAACTTCGGCGCGAGGTTCGCCAGGTCGTACGCCGGTGAGACCACGTTCGCCGCGATGTTCACGGAGATGGTCGCGACCAGGACGGTCACCAGGGCGTAGAGGAGTCCGAAGACGTTGTCGGTGTGGGCGACCAGTTCGACCGGGTCCCAGACGGCCTTGCCGTAGACGGCCTGGGAGCCGGAGGTGACGAGGACCGAGAGCAGTGCGAACAGGGTCATCGTGGTGGGCAGGCCGAGCGACTGGCCCCGGATCTGTGCGCGTTGGCCGGCGCCGAAGCGGGTGAAGTCGGGGATGTTGAGGGAGAGCGTGGCCCAGAAGGCGATCATGCCCATCAGGGACGGGAAGAAGACGGGCCAGAAGTCCTTGCCCCAGCCCAGCTCCGACGGCTGGTCGAGCAGCGGCCCGAAGCCGCCGGCCTTGACCGCGATCCACACCAGCAGCACCACCGCGCCGACGATGACGAACGGCGCCGCCCAGTTCTCGAACCGGCGCAGGGCGTCCATCCCCCGGTAGATGATGGCGAGTTCGAGCACCCAGAAGAGCACGAAGCACAGCCAGAGCGTCCACGGCTGTCCGCCGATCTCGGACGCCTCGGCCCAGCCGCCGAACACCTTGCCGAGCAGCGTGAAGATGCCCACGCCGCCGATCCAGGTCTGGATGCCGAACCAGGCGCAGGCGACCGCCGCACGGATCAGGGCCGGGAGGTTGGCGCCGCGCAACCCGAACGACGCCCGCGCCAGCACCGGGAAGGGGATGCCGTACTTGGGTCCGGCGTGGCCGGTGAGCAGCATGGGCCCGAGCACGATCAGGTTGGCGAGCGCGATGGTGAAGACGGCCTGCTTCCAGTCCATGCCGAGCGCGACGAGACCGGAGGCGAGCAGCCAGGACGGGATGTTGTGGGCCATGCCGACCCACAGGGCGGTGAAGTTGTACGTGGTCCAGACGCGCCGCGCGAGTGGGACGGGCAGCAGGTCGGCGTTGACGAACCGGTTGTCGTCGGGGACGGCGCCGGGGGCGAGTTCGACGCGGTCGGAGGACGCCGGTATGGGTTCCGGTGCGGAGGACGGGGACGGAGGTGCGGTCGATGTCATGGCGGCTGGACCCTTCGCTCGGGGCGGTGCCGTGCGGGGCGGGGCGCGGGGGGTTTCGCGTGCGACCGGGGGGTGCGTACGACCGTGGGGGCGGTCAGTGGGTGAGGGCGGGGATGACGGCGGAGCCGTAGGCGTCGATGGTTGCTTCGCGGGCGTCGTGCATGTTGTACACCGCGAACTGGTCGACGCCCAGACCCTTGAGGTGTCTCAGCTTCTCGACCTGGGCGGCGGCCGGGCCGAGCAGGCAGAAGCGGTCCACGATGGTGTCCGGGACGAACGCGGTGTCGGGGTTCCCGGCACGCCCGTGGTGGCTGTAGTCGTAGCCCTGCCGGTCCTTGATGTACGCGGTCAGCTCGTCCGGGACGAGGTCCGAGTGCTCGCCGTACCTGGCGACGAGGTCCGCGACGTGGTTGCCGACCATCCCGCCGAACCAGCGGCACTGGTCACGGGCGTGGGCCAGGGCCTCGGGCGAGTCGTCATCGGTGACGTAGGCGGGGGCGGCGACGCAGATGGTGACGGAGTCGGGGTCGCGTCCGGCGCCGGCCGCCGCCTCCCGTACCGCCTTGATCATCCACTCCGTGAGGTACGGGTCCGCGAGCTGGAGGATGAAGCCGTCGGCCTTCTGTCCGGCGAGCGCGAGGGCCTTGGGGCCGTAGGCGGCCATCCAGACGGGGAGCTTTCCGTCCTTGATCCAGGGGATGCGGATGGGGTTGCCGTCCACCTCGGCCTCGCGGCCCTCCGCCAGGTCGCGGATGACGTCGATGGCCTCGCCGAGCCGGGCCAGGGTGTTGGGCGGGCGCCCGGCGACGCGCATCGCGGAGTCGCCCCGGCCGATCCCGCACACGGTCCGGTTGCCGTACATGTCGTTGAGGGTGGCGAAGGTGGAGGCGGTGACCTCCCAGGTGCGGGTGCCCGGGTTGGTGACCATGGGGCCGACGACAAGGCGGTCGGTGTGTTCGAGGATGCTGCTGTAGATGACGAACGGCTCCTGCCAGAGCACCGCCGAGTCGAAGGTCCAGCCGTAGCGGAACCCGTTGCGTTCGGCGCGGCGCATCAGGCTGATCACGGCCGATGCGGGCGGGTCCGTCTGGAGGACGAGTCCGAAGTCCATGCCCGTTGCTCCTAGTTCAGATACTGACAGGTGGCGCGTGGGGTGTAGCTGCCGTGGCCGGCGCGCCCGGTGTACGTGCGGTTGTCGATGACGACCTCGCCGCGCGAGAGCACCGTCTCGACCTGGCCGGTGAGCTGCTTCCCCTCGTACGCCGAGTAGTCGACGTTCATGTGGTGGGTCTCGGCGGACACCGTCTGCCGGGCGGCCGGGTCGTAGACGACGATGTCCGCGTCCGCGCCGGGCGCGATCGTGCCCTTCTTGGGGTAGAGGCCGAACATCCGGGCCGGGGAGGCGCAGGCGATCTCGATCCAGCGGCGGCGCGAGATGTGCCCGTCCACCACGGCCTGGTGCAGCAGGTCCATACGGTTCTCGACGCCCGGCATGCCGTTGGGGATCTTCGAGAAGTCGCCCCGCCCCATTTCCTTCTGCCCGGAGAAGCAGAACGGGCAGTGGTCCGTGGAGACGACCTGGAGTTCGTTGTTGCGCAGACCGCGCCACAGGACCTCCTGGTGCTCCCGGGGCCGCAGCGGGGTGGAGCAGACGTACTTGGCGCCCTCGAAGTCCGGTTCGGCGAGGTTGTCGGTGGAGAGGAAGAGGTACTGCGGGCAGGTCTCGCCGAAGACGGGCAGCCCCTTGTGGCGGGCGGCGGCGATCTCGGCGACGGCCTCGTCGGCGGAGACGTGGACGACGTACAGCGGTGAGCCGGCGACGCGCGCGAGCTGGATCGCGCGGTGCGTGGCCTCGGCCTCCAGCGCCACCTTGCGCACGTCCCCGTGGTAGCGCGGATCGTTGCGGCCGGCGGCGAGCGCCTGTTCGACGAGGACGTCGATGGCGATGCCGTTCTCCGCGTGCATCATGATCAGGCCGCCGTTGGACTCGGCCCGCTGCATGGCGCGCAGGATCTGCCCGTCGTCGCTGTAGAAGACACCGGGGTAGGCCATGAACAGTTTGAAGGACGTGATGCCCTCCGCCACCAGGAGGTCCATCTCCTTGAGCGAGGACTCGTTCACGTCGGCGAGGATCATGTGGAAGGCGTAGTCGATGGCGCAGTTGCCGTCCGCCTTGGCGTACCAGGCGTCCAGGCCCTCGCGCAGGGAACCCCCGACGGACTGGATGGCGAAGTCGACGATGGTGGTGGTGCCGCCCCAGGCCGCGGCGCGGGTGCCGGTCTCGAAGGTGTCGGCGGCGTAGGTGCCGCCGAACGGCATCTCCATGTGGGTGTGCGCGTCGACGCCGCCCGGGATGACGTACTTGCCGGTGGCGTCGATGGTCCGGCCGGCGGTCCAGCCGGCCGCCTCGTCGCTGTCGTGGGCGGCGAGCGCGGCGATGCGCCCGCCGTCGACGAGGACGTCCGCGTGCATCTCGTCCGACGCGGTGACGACCAGGCCGCCGCGGATGACGGTACGGCTCATGAGTACCCCTCCTCGTTGTCCTGCGGGTGGAGCGCCGGTGCGGGCCCTGCCGGGCCCCGCACCGGCGCCGTGGTCAGCGGTCAGCCCACCGCGCGCAGCGCGTCGGCAAGGATCTCCGCGCCCTCCTCCGCCTCCGGGATGGCGAGCGAGAGGGGCGGGGCGATGCGCAGGACGCTGGTGTTGTGGCCGCCGCCCTTGCCGATGAGGAGTCCGCCCTCGCGGGCCGCCTCCAGGACGCCCGCGGCCGCTTCCGGGTCGGCCTCATCGGTGCCGGGCCTCACCAGTTCGATGCCGATCATCAGGCCCCGGCCGCGCACCTCGCGTACCCGCTCCGAGGTGACGCCGATCGCGCGCAGCCGCTCGATGAGCAGACCGCCGACGCGGCGGGCGTTGCCCTGGAGGTCGTGTTCGAGGAGGTACGACAGGTTGGCGAGGCCGGCCGCCATGGTGACCGGGGAACCGCCGAACGTCGAGATGGAGTTGGCGTCCAGGCAGTTCATGACCTCGGCGCGGGCGACGACACCGCCGATGGACATGCCGTTGCCGATGCCCTTGGCGAAGGTGAGGATGTCCGGCGGCCCGTTCTGGGCGTGGGCCTGCCAGCCCCAGAAGTGTTCGCCGGAGCGACCCCAGCCCGTCTGCACCTCGTCGGAGATCCACAGCACGCCGTGCCGGTTCAGGACCTCGCGGAACGCGCCGTACAGGCCGTCGGGCGGTGAGGTGAAGCCGCCGACGCCCTGGATGGGTTCGGCGATCAGGGCGGCGGGGGTCCTGGTGTGGCCGAGCAGGTCCTCCAGGTCCGCCACGCAGGCGGCGGTGAACTCCTCGTCGCTCAGGTGCGCGTAGGGGCCGCGGTTGCGGACGCCGCCGTGCACGTACAGGGTCTGGAGCGGTGAGAGGCTGGTGGGCGACCACGCGTTGTTGCCGGTGATGGAGACGGCGGAGAAGGACCGGCCGTGGTAGCTGTTGCGCATCGCGAGGATCTGGTTCGACCTGCGGTACGTGGTGGCCAGGAGCAGGGCCGTGTCGTTGGCCTCGGTGCCGGACGTGGTGAAGAAGACCCGGGCGTCGGGGATGCCGGAGAGCGAGGCGACGCGTTCGGCCAGCTCGATCATCGGGCGGTTGAGGTAGAGCGTGGAGGAATGGATGATCCGGGCGGCCTGCTCACTGACGGCCTTGGTGACCTCGGGCAGGGCGTGGGCGGTCATGGTGGTGAGGATGCCGCCGAAGAAGTCGAGGTAGCGGTTGCCGTCGGCGTCCCAGACGTGACGGCCCTCGCCGTGGGTGATCTCCAGCGGGTGCCGGTAGTAGAGCGCCAGCCACTCGGGGCTGACGGCGAGGTGGCGGTGGTGGAGGCTGCTCACGGCTCGACCAGCCCCTCGTACGCGTCGGGCCGTCGGTCCCGGTAGAACGCCCACTGCTGCCGGACCTCGTCGATGAGCCCGAAGTCCAGGTCCCGGACGAGGAGTTCTTCTTCCTTGTCGCTGGCGACGTCACCGACGAACTGACCGCGCGGGTCCACGAAGTAGCTGGTGCCGTAGAAGTCGTTGTCGCCGTACTCCTCCTGGCCGACGCGGTTGATCGCGGCGATGAAGTACTCGTTGGCGACGGCGGACGCGGGCTGTTCCAGCTGCCAGAGGTAGGCGGACAGGCCGCGCGAGGTCGCGGACGGGTTGTAGACCAACTGCGCTCCGTTGAGGCCCAGTTGCCGCCATCCCTCGGGGAAGTGCCGGTCGTAGCAGATGTACACGCCCACTCTGCCGACCGCGGTGTCGAAGACGGGCCAGCCGGCGTTGCCGGGTTTGAAGTAGTACTTCTCCCAGAAGCCCTTGACCTGCGGGATGTGGTGCTTGCGGTACTTGCCGAGGTAGGAGCCGTCCGCGTCGATCACGGCGGCGGTGTTGTAGTAGAAGCCGGACTGCTCCAGCTCGAAGACCGGGACGACGATCACCATGCCGGTCTCACGGGCCAGGTCCTGCATCCGCCGCACGGTCGGGCCGTCCGGCACCGCCTCGGCCCAGCGGTAGTGCTCCGGCTCCTGCACCTGGCAGAAGTAGGGGGCGTTGAACACCTCCTGGAAGCCGATGATCTGCGCCCCCTGCCGGGCGGCCTCGCGGGCGTGTTCCTCATGCTTGGCGATCATGGATTCGGTGTCGCCGGTCCAGGTCGCCTGGACGAGTGCGGCGCGTACGACGTGGGACATGAGCTGCTCCTTCGACGCGGCGTCAGAGAGCCTCTTCGTGCTTCTTCTACGCCCGTAGACACGTGCGTACGGGAGAACGTAAGCCCCGTCACACCGCGGGGCAAGACCATCGCCGTGAACCAGCTGAGTCGATCATGTTTCACACCCGTGCGGGCCAGTGCGGGCGCGCGCCTCAGCCGAGGCCGGCCACGCGCAGGGCGTGTTCGACGCCGCGCTCGCGCGCCTCGGACACCGTCCGGGCCGCCGCGAGCAGTTGCGGGACGAGCCGCGGCGGGTCACTCTCCGCGACCCTGGCAGCCTCCTGCGGCGAGCGCACCCGGACGAAGGCGCCGAGCAGCGTCTGCGTCAGCGGACCGCGGCCCGCCCGGTCGAGCGCGGCCGCCGCCTCGGCGATCTCGGCGGCCGGACGCGCGACGCCCTGGCGCAGGAGCTGCCCGCAGTCCTCGGCGCGCCCCGCGGCCGCGAGCGCGTCCACCGCGGCCGCGAGTCCGTCCGGCGGCAGCGAGGCGACCTCCCACAGCAGGGTCGCCCAGTCCGCGCCGAGGCCCGCCCGGTGCAGCTCGACGGCCAGGAGCGGCAGCCGGTGCGCGGGGAGCGCCGCCGCCTCGCAGAGCACGGCGTGCGCCTCGCCGCTGCGGCCCTCGGTCCGCAACCGGAGCAGCGCGCCGACGGTGGCCTGCGCGAACCGGAGGGCGGCCGGGTCCGGCGAGGCCGTGGTCCGCTCCGCGCGCTCCGTGGCGGGTGCGCCGCCGAAGCGGGCGCCGCGTGGTGACGCGTCCGGTACGGCGGGCAGGACGGGCGCCTCGCCGGCGACGCCGCCCCTGTCCTCGGCCTCCAGCCCGGCGAACCGCGCCCCGGTCGGCTTCCGCTTCCGGGCGGACGAGGCGTCGCGGGACGCCGTGCTGGGCACGGGGGCGGGCGCGGGCTCATGTTCCGAGGCCGCTGGGGCGTGGCTCCTCGGGGGCTCCGAGCCCGCGCCGATGCGGTCCGGGGGCCGGGGCACGGCGGACAGGCGCCGGCGGAGTTCCGCGCACCGGGCCGAGGCGCGGGTATGATCGTCGCGGGCCCAGGCGAGTGCTTCGGCGGCCGGGTCCCCGCTCCCCTCCTCCTGGGCCGCCCGCAGCCGCTCGGCGGCGTACGCCTGCTCGCGGAGCATGAGACCGAGCCGCTCCACCAGCTGTGCGCGCCCGCCGGGACGGCGGTCGTGGCTGAGGGCGCAGTCCGCGTGGAGCCGGGCGGCACGCGTCGCCGCCTGCTCCGCGTACGCGGCGCCCCGCACCTCCACCAGGTCCGAGAAGAGCGCTTCCACCACGTCCCAGGGCGGCAGCTCCACGCCGTCCAGACAGGCGTCCATCCCGGCGGGATCGCGTCGGCGGAAGACCCCGTACCAGCCTCGTCCGGGATCGAGGAGCGCCACCAGCTCCCGCAGGTACCGCGCGAACTCCTGTACCGATACCGCCTCTTGATGCACCGTCACCGTCGCCTTAGGCCGCCGTCGGCTGGAACCCTCCAGTCCGGGGCATTCGACCGCAGCCGTGTTACGGGACGGCTACACGCACTTTGCGGGTCCGATGCGGTGCGGATCCCGGGCAGTGCAGAGGCGAGGCAGTACGGGTGCGGGCGTCAGAAGGTGATGGCGATCCCGGTGTGCGGGCGCTTGCCGAGCCGGACGATCATCGCCGGGTAGTCGAGCAGCCAGTACTTCCAGGTGTACTTGCGGCCGATGGCCCGGCGCACGGCGGCCGTTCCCCGTTCGTCGAGCAGCCTGCCGGTCCCGTCGGCGCCGGCCGCGCCCTCCTCGATACGGCCGCGCACGTCGCAGACGGTGACCCGGACCCGGCTGTCGTTGCGCAGCCGCTTGACCTTCCAGGAGTCGGTCCTGGTCCAGACGAACAGTTCGTCGCCGTCGACCGCCGCCCAGACCGGGGTGGCGACGGGCGTGCCGTCCTTGCGGTACGTGGTGAGGCTGACGTACTCGCTGCGCGCGAAGTCCTGGAGGCTCATGGGCCCAGCCTAGGCGCCCTAACCCGCCAGGGGTACGGCCGCCGGTTCCGGGACGCAGCGCAGCAGCAGCTCGTCCATGGAGAGCCCGAGCGCGCCGGCCAGGGCGGCGACGGTGAAGAACGCGGGGGTGGGGGCGCGGCCGGTCTCGATCTTCCGCAGCGTCTCGGCGGAGATCCCGGCGCGGGCGGCGATGTCGGTCATGCTGCGGGCACCGCGCGCCTCGCGCAGCAGCAGGCCGAGCCGTTCGCCGCGCAGGCGCTCTTCGGGGGTCAGGGGGGTACGGACCATGCCGTCATTCTAATACCGCTCGGACCGGTATAGTAATTGCGGTATTGTAATTGGCATGGTGCAACTCAAGACGGACACATCCATCGAAGCCATGCGTGCGGCCGGCCGCGTCGTCGCGCGGATGCTGACGGCCACCCGGGAGGCCGCCGGCGTCGGCGTCTCGCTGCGCGAACTCGACGAGGTGGCACGCGGGGTGCTGCGCGAGGCCGGCGCCGGCTCGCCGTTCCTGAACTACCGGCCGCACTTCGCCCCGGTCCCCTTCCCCGCGGTCATCTGCGCGTCGGTCAACGACGCGATCGTGCACGGCATCCCGACCGACTACCGGCTGCGCGACGGCGACCTGGTCAGCATCGACGCGGGCGCCACGCTGGACGGCTGGGCCGGCGACTCCGCGATCAGCTTCACCGTGGGCCGCGCCCGCCCCGCCGACACCCGGCTCATCGACACGGCGTACGAGGCCCTGGAGGCGGGCATCGCGGCGGCCACCGTCGGCAACCGGATCGGTGACATCGCGCACGCCATCGGCACGGTCTGCCGCACCGCCGGCTACGGCATCCCCGAGGGGTTCGGCGGGCACGGCGTGGGCCGCGAGATGCACGAGGACCCGGGCGTGCCCAACGAGGGGCGGCCGGGGCGCGGAATGCCGCTGCGGCACGGCATGGTGCTGGCCATCGAGCCGATGCTGATCGGCGGCGGGGTGGACACCTACCGGGCGGACCGCGACGGCTGGACCCTGCGCACGACGGACGGCAGCCGGGCCGCGCACGCGGAGCACACCGTGGCGATCACGGACGACGGGCCGAGGATTCTCACGGCCCTCTGAAACCCGCGCCCGCGCCCCCGTGCTTCAGTCGGTCCGCGGCGGTCAGGGCCGCCCGCTCGGCCTCACCACCATCGCCGAGCCGCCGCCGCGCCGCACCTTCTCGGCCGCGGCGAGCCATCGCCCGTCGGGCAGCCGCTGCACACCGGTCGCCGCGCCGATCTCCGGGTTGAGCTTGAAGACATGGCCGAGGGATTCCAGCTTGGCCCGCAGGGGGCTGTTCCACAGCGCCGGTTCCAGTTCGGTGGCCGGTGCGTTGCGCTGGCTGGCCCGGGGCGCCGCGATGGCGTCGACCAGCGGCAGCCCACGGTCGACCTTGCCGATCAGAGACTGGAGGACGGTCGTGATGATGGTGGCGCCGCCCGGTGAGCCCAGAGCCAGCACCGGCCGGTCGTGGTGCAGCACGATGGTGGGTGAGATGGACGAGCGGGGGCGCTTGCCGGGGCCGGGCAGGTTCGGGTCGTGGACGGCCGGGTCGGCCGGTGCGAAGGAGAAGTCGGTCAGCTCGTTGTTGAGCAGGAACCCGCGCCCCGGCACGGTGATCCCGCTGCCGCCGGTCTGCTCGATGGTCAAGGTGTACGCGACGACGTTGCCCCACTTGTCGGCGGTGGTGAGGTGGGTGGTGTTCTCCCCCTCGTACGTGGTCGGCGCGGCCTTCCCCGTGGAGCGGCAGGCCCCCGGGTGGCGCGGGTCGCCCGGCGCGAGCGGGCTGGTGAGCACCGCGTCGTCCTTGATCAGGCACTCCCGGGAATCCGCGAACCGCTGACTGAGCAGACCCTTGGTCGGCACGTCCTCGAACGCCGGGTCACCGACCCAGCGCCCACGGTCGGCGAACGCGATGCGGCTGGCCTCGATGTAACGGTGCAGGTACTGGGTCTCGCTCAGCCGCGAGAGGTCCGTGGACTCCAGGATGTTGAGGGCCTCGCCCACCGTCGTACCGCCGGACGAGGACGGCGCCATGCCGTACACGTCGAGCCCCCGGTAGTTCACCTTGGTGGGCTCCCGCCGCAGCGCGCGGTAGGAGCGCAGGTCCTTGGCGGTCAGGTCGCCGGGCCGGACGTTCCGGCCGGACGCCGGGTCGACGGGCGGCTTGCGCACGGTCCGTACGACGTCGTCGGCGAGGTCGCCCCGGTAGATCTCGTCGATGCCCTCGCGGCCGACCTGCGCGTAGGTGCGCGCGAGGTCCGGGTTCCTGAAGACCGAGCCGACCTCCGGCAGTTTCCCGCCGGGCAGGAAGAGCTTGCGGGTGGCCGGGAAGTCCCGGAACCGCGCCTCGTTGCCCGCCGTCTGCGAGCGGAACGTCTCGTCGACGACGAAGCCGTCCCCGGCCAGGCGTTCGGCGGGCTTGAGGACCTGGCGCAGCGAGGTGCTGCCCCACTCCTTCAGGGCCGTGTCCCAGGTGGCGGGTGTGCCTGGGGTGCCGACGCCGAGCCCGCTGGTCACGGCGTCCTCGAAGGCGAGCGGCTTGCCGTTCTCCAGGAACAGGGAGGAGTCGGCGCTGCGCGGTGCGGTCTCGCGGCCGTCGATGGTGCGGACGGTGCGGGTGCGGGCGTCGTAGTAGACGAAGTAGCCACCGCCGCCGAGCCCCGCCGAGTACGGCTCGGTCACCCCGAGCGCGGCGGCGGTCGCCACGGCGGCGTCGACCGCGTTGCCGCCCTTGCGCAGCACCTCGATGCCGGCGGCCGTGGCATCGGCGTCGACGCTGGAGACCGCTCCCCCGTATCCCACCGCCACGGGTGACTTGGGCGGTGGGATACGGGGGAGCGGTCGCATGTTGCATGTTAGCGGGCATTCGGCCTCAAGTTCGAGGCGGTCCTGACGAGGCCGGGGCGGCGGCCCCGACGGACACCACGGCGGCGACAACCGCCGCCAACGACACATTTCGCCTGATGGAACGTCGCACGTGCAACCTCCGGTGAAGGATCGTCCGCGCAGGGTAACGCCGTCCCCGCTGCCTCGTCAGGACCGCCTCGAACTTGAGGCCGAATGCCCGCTAACATGCCCGCCCATGACTGACGACGTACGCAACATCGTGCTGGGCGTGGTAGCCGCAGGCATCAGCGCCGCTCTCGGCTGGCTCGCGCGCACCTACCTGTGGCGCCGCAAACTCCGCCGCAAGCAGGCGTTCTTCGGGCTGCCCGGCAACTCCGAGTGCCTGCTCGTCGTCAACCGCGACGCGGGCGGCGAGGGCTCGGTCCACCGCCATGACGTCTTCGCGCTGCTGGAGTTGTCCGCGCTGATCAAGGACTGCGAGGCACACGCCCAGATCCTGTCCCACGACATCGCGCAGCAGGGTATCGGCGAACGCACCGAGTTCTGCGTGGGCGGTCCGGTGTCGAACCGCCGGATGGCCGCGCATCTGCACTCCCTGCTGCCCGGCGTGCGGATCAACACGGACCCGGAGCCCGGCCCGGACCGGGGTGCCTTCCAGATCGGTTCGGAGCGCTACCGGGCCGAGAAGGGCGTCAGCGAATACGTGATGCTGGCCCGGCTGACCACCGGTCAGGAGGCGAGACCCGTCTTCCTCTTCTGCGGCCAGCAGGCCATCACCAACCAGGCCGCCTCCCGCTATCTGGCCCGCAACTACGAACGTCTCGCCCGCAAGCACGGCAACAACACCTTCTGTCTGCTGCTGAAGGTGGTCAACTCCCAGGCCTACGGCCCCGACGTGGTCGAACTGGTCGCCGACGTCACCCGCGCGGCCCAGGCCCCGATACCGGCACCGCGCACCTCGCACCGCGCCGGCACCTGAACCGCGGGGGCGGGGACGGCCGGAACACCCGGGCGGCCCTGACCGGCGAGACGACCCCCTAGGGTGGGCGCATGGCTGGGGACGATCTCATCAACGACCCGTACGGGGTGTACCAGCGCCTGCGCAGCGCTTCGCCGGTGCATCGGATCACCGGCCCGGACGGGAGTCCGGCCTGGATCGTCACCCGTTACGACGATGTGCGGCAGGCGCTCCAGGATTCGCGGCTCTCGCTCGACAAGCGGCACTCCACGGGCGGTTACGCGGGTTTCGCGCTGCCGCCCGCGCTGGATGCCAACCTCCTCAACATGGATCCGCCCGACCACACACGCCTTCGGCGCCTGGTCGGGTCCGCGTTCACGCCGGGCCGGATCCAGCGGCTGCGGGAGCCGATACGGAAGACCGCGGAACAACTCCTGGACCCCCTGGGCCAACACGGTCGCACCGACCTGATCGCGTCGTACGCCGCGCCGCTGGCCATCACCGTGATCTGTGATCTGCTCGGCGTCCCGGACCACCACCGCGTCGACTTCCGGGGCTGGACCCACGCTCTCGTCGCTCCCGACCCCGCCCGGCCGGCGGCCACCCGTGAAGCCGTCGCCGCGATGCTCGGCTTCTTCACCGAGCTGCTGGCGGACAAACGCCGCCGGCCCGCGGACGATCTGCTCTCCGACCTGATCGGTGTGCGGGAGGCGAGCGACGCGCTCGGCGACGACGAGCTCATGTCGCTCGCCTTTCTCCTCCTCCTGGCCGGCTTCGAGAACACCGTCCATCTCCTCGGCAACGCGGTGCTCGCGCTCCTGCGCCATCCCCGGCAGCTGGCGCTCGTGCGGGAGAACCCCGCTCTCCTGCCGGGCGCCGTCGAGGAGCTCGCCCGGTTCGACGGACCCGCGCTGCTCGCCATCCGGCGCTTCGCGACCGAGGACCTGGTGCTCGGCGGCGTCACCGTGGGGGCGGGACAGACGGTCCTGCTGTCCCTGGCCGCCGCGAACCGTGATCCCGAGCGGTTCGAGGATCCGGACCGGCTCGACATCGGACGTACCGCTACCGGCCATCTCGCGCTCGGCCTCGGCATCCACTACTGCCTGGGGGCCACCCTGGCCCGGACGGAGACGGAGATCGCCCTCGCGACGCTGTTCGCGCGTCTGCCCGATCTCAGGGTGGCGGCGGACGTCGAGCCCCGCCGGCGCCCTTCGCTGCGCTCCCGCAGTCTGACGGCCCTACAGGTCGACTACTGACCGAGGGCCCCGCTCGGTCTGCTCGCGTCCGCGCAGGCGCTGGAGCAGCCCGCCGAGCATCGGCATGGTCAGACCGACGAAGAGGAAGAGGACGGCGAGCCCGCTCAGTGCCGGGCTCAGTGCCTCCTCGACGTCGAGGGACCACGGGCGGTCAAGGGCGTAGAAGACGATGTACGCCCCCTTGCACATCGTGTAGCCGACGCCCAGGACGGCCGCGACCGCACACAGCGTGAAGCCGGCACCGGTCCAGGGCCGGACGGTCCGGCACCGGAGGGCGGTACGGCCGCACATGAAGGCGAGTTCGCCGCAGGTGACCAGGACGTAGGAGAGGTAGACGAGCAGATAGGCGGCCACGGACGGGTGGTCGGCGTACGCCGTGGTGAACTCCACGTCCTGGTCGTTCGTGGCGAGGAACAGCGGCACCATCACGGCCAGTTCGACGGCGGCCGCGAAGATGCGCTGGTACATGGCGGTGCGCAGGTACTCCGGGCGGTAGGCCAGGTCCACCATCGTGATCTGCAGGGCCGCACACCAGAGGATGGCGCACACGTGCGCGACCAGCTTCCCGGCGTTGTCCAGGCCGGTGACGTCCTCGGCCGCCCTCGCGACCGCGGGTACGGCGAAGAAGACTCCCAGGGTGCAGACGCCGAAGGCCACGGCGATTAACCAGGTGAACACGCGTGGGCGGCGCATGGCTCTGCGGGCGCAGAGCACGGTGACGATCACTCCCGCGACGGTGCAGGAGCCGAATATGATGCCGTCCATCAGAGACCTTCCAGTGCGTCGGCCGCGTATTGGGCGGCTTCGGTTTCAGTGCGCCGGCGCCGGGCCTTCCCCGGCTTCGCGGCGCTCGGTCCGTCGTCCGGCACGGAGGACAGGCCGAGGGTTTCACGCCGGTGCTCCAGGTCTGCGACCACCTTGCGGACCTCGCTCTCGGGCAGGTCGTTCAGCAGGGCGAGCACGCGACGGGCGAGGGGGGCCTCGAAGGCTTCGAGCGCCGCGAGGTCGTCGTAGCCGGCGTGCGGCAGCAGATAGGCCGGCGGTACGTCTCCGAGGGCTCGGCACAGGGCGAGGACGGTCTTGATCGTCGGGTTGTCCTGCTGGCCCCCGGCCAGTTTCGCGATGAGCGCGAACGACGTTGTCGCCGGCGGGTCGGGCAGCTCGTCGACGGCCTGCGACAGGGTGCGGGAGACGTAGGCCCTGCCCCGTGCGTCCTTCCGCTGGGCCATGAGCGACTTCAGCTTCTCGGCGAGGGAATGCGGTCGCGGGTACCGCGCTTCGCCGGCAGCGCCCCCCTGGGACTCTCCCTCGCCGCGGCTCGCACTCACGTAGGTGATCTCTCTCGCACTCATCGATCTTGCTCTTGTGTACTTTAGTTGACACGTTGTCGGACGCAAGGGCAGGATCGCAGCATCGGCAGACCCTGGTGTCAACCTGTACGCGGACGCGAAGAGGAGCGCCACTTGAGGCAGCACGGCTTACCCACCCCGGTGATCGACACCGGCCGACCTCACTCCGCGAGGATCTACGACTACCTGCTCGGCGGCAAGGACAACTACCGGGTGGATCAGCAGGCCGGTGAAGACCTCGTCGCCGCCGCGCCCCAGGAGCGGGCCGGTGCGCGGGCCAACCGTGCCTTCCTGCGGCGCGCCGTCCGCCACGTCGTCGGCGCGGGCCTGCGGCAGGTCCTCGACATCGGCACCGGGCTGCCCCATTCCCCCAACGTGCACGAGGTCGCCCTCGAAGCGGCGCCCGACGTGCGCGTCGCGTACGTCGACAACGACCCGATCGTCACCGCACACGCGGACGCGCTGCTGCGCAGCTCCGACGCGGTCGGTGTCGCGCTCGCCGACCTCCGCGATCCGCAGTCCGTCCTGGAACATCCCCACGTCCGCGACGTCATCGACTTCGACCGGCCCGTGGCCCTGCTCCTCACCTCCGTGCTCCACTTCCTCACCGACGGGCAGCGGCCCGAACAGGTCGTCGCCACCCTCCGCGACGCGCTCCCGGTCGGCAGCTGCCTGGTGCTCTCGCACGCCACCGACGACTTCGCCGACTGCAGCGCGGCACAAGCCGTCTACGACACGGCCACCACTCCCCTCACCCCGCGCTCGCACACCGAGATCGAGAAGTTCTTCGACGGCTTCGAACTCCTGGCGCCCGGCCTCGTTCCCGTCCCGTCCTGGCGACCGGACGCGCCGTCGGGGACGTGGCCGGCCACGATAGGCGTCTACGGAGCGGTCGCCCGCAAGGCCCGCTGAACGGCAGGCAGGCGGTCGGAGCAGTCACACCGAGCAGTGGTCCGGGCCGATGACGCCGTCGGTGCCGCTCACCGTCACCGCCTCGGTCCGGTCGGCCGTACGGGCCCGTGCCGCGGTGCAGATGAGCTGCTGGCGGGCCGCCTGGGAGAGGCCGACGACCGGGATGTCCAGATTGACCTTCACCCCCTGCGCGCTCAGCTCGATGCCCGCCTTCACCCGGCCGCTGGGGGGCAGCTCCGAGCGCAGACCGGCATCGCGTTCCGCTCTGTTGGGGCCCCCGAAGAGCAGTGCGAGTGCGGCGGGCGCGCCCTTGAGTCTGTCGGCCTCCCAGCCCGTTCCGCTGTTGTAGACCTTCGGATCGACGGGCCTGATGACCGGCAGCAGCCGGGACGCCGTGGACGAGGAGACGAAGTACAGAAGGGTGCCGAGCTGACCGGCCGGGGCCACCTCCACCGTCGCCGGCTCTCCGGCCTCGACGACGTCGGTCGGGCGGATGCCGCACCCGGTGGCGAGCAGCAGCACGGACAGCAGCGCGTACCGGCCCCTCATCGCTCCCCCATAGGCAGTTCCACGGTGAACACCGCGCCCCCCACGGGGCGGTTCGCCGCGCGCACCGTACCACCGTGCAGCCGGACGTTCTCCTGGGCGATGGCGAGGCCGAGTCCGCTGCCCGCCGACCGGGTCCGCGCGGCGTCGGCCTTGTAGAACCGGTCGAAGATGTGCGGGAGCACCGCCTCGTCGATGCCGGGTCCGCCGTCCTCCACCTCCACGACGAGCCGGTCACCTCCCGACACGCGTACGGTGACGGGTTCGGCGCCGTGCCGCAGGGCGTTGCCGACCAGGTTGGCGACGACCACGTCGAAGCGGCGCGGGTCGAGCACCGCCCGTACGCCGTCGGGGAGTTCGGTGGTGACCCGGCCCTCCCAGCGGCGGCCCTGGAGGGTCTTGCGTACGGTCTCGGCGACGTCGACCTCGTCCAGGTGCAGGTCGGCGGCGCGGGCGTCGAAGCGGGAGATCTCCATCAGGTCCTCGACGAGGGTGGCGAGTTTGCCGGTCTCCGCGCTGATCAGCCGGACGGCTGCGGCGGTGTCGGGGCGCAGTTCGGCGGCGTCCTCGTCGAGGACCTCGGTCACGGCGAGCATGCCGGCGAGCGGGGTGCGCAGTTCGTGGGAGACGTCCGAGGCGAAGCGCCTGGCCCGCTCCTCCGCCCGGCGCAGTTCGTCGACGGATTCCTGGAGCTTGGTCGAGGACTCGTTGAACGTCCAGGCCAGGTCGGCGAGTTCGTCGTTGCCGCGGACCGCTATACGAGTGTGGAGCTCGCCCCTGCCGATGCCGGCGGCGGCCCTGCGCAGGTCGCGGACCGGGCGCAGGACGCTGCGGGAGGCGAGCAGCGCGGGCACCAGGGCGACGAGCAGGGCGGGCAGGGCGCCGTCCCGGGCGGCGGTCACCATGGCCTCGACGTTGGCCTCCTCGGTGGACAGCGGCATCACGGCGTAGAGGACGAGGCCGGTGGGCTGCCTGCCGTCGCCCCGGTCGAACAGGGTGGGCATGCCGACGGTCAGCCACGGTTTGCCGTCCTTGACGACCCGCTGGAACGAGCCGTGGGTGTTGCTGCGGGCACCCGCGCGCAGCCCGGGAGTGATCACGGTGGACGTCGTCCGGTCCGAGGAGGAGGCCCGCAGGTTCCCGTATTCGGCGAAGACGGTCCATGTGTGCGAGGTGCCCTGCCGGGCCAGCCTGAGGCATATGTCCCGCATCCAGACCCGGTCCAGCGGAATGGTGATGCCCTGTGCCGCGACCCGGTCGCGGAACTGGGCGACCGCGGTGTCCTGGGCCTGCTGGAGGATCGCCGAGCGGGCCTCGCGGTAGGTGAGGGCGGCGGTGGTCGCGGCGCTGACGGCGGCGACGAAGAGGAAGGCCGCGATCAGCCGGGTGCGCAGGCCGAGCCGGGCGGCGAAGAGCTTCACGTGAGCGGTCCGAAGCGGTAGCCGAAGCCCCGGACCGTCTGTATGTAGCGGGGGCTGCCGGGCACGTCCTCGATCTTCTGGCGCAGTCTGCGCACGCAGGCGTCGACCAGCCGGGCGTCCCCGTGGTAGCTGTGCTCCCACACGTACTCCAGCAGCTGCTGGCGGCTGAAGACCTGTTCGGGCGAGGCCGAGAGGTGGAGCAGGAGCTTGAGTTCGGAGGGGGCGAGGAGCAGCCGCTCGCCGGCCTTGGAGACGGCGAGGCCCGCCCGGTCGACGGTGAGTGCGCCGTGCGACTCGGTGCCGCCGCGCCCGGCGGGGGCGGTGAGGCGGCGCAGTACGGCCCGGATGCGAGCCTCGATGACCTCGGTACGGGCGGGCTTGACGATGTAGTCGTCGGCGCCGGCCTCCAGGCCCACGACGACGTCGAAGTCGTCGCCGCGCGCGGTGAGCATGATGACGGGCAGCTGGCTGGTCTCGCGGATGCTGCGGCAGACCTGGACGCCGTTCATGCCGGGGAGCATCAGGTCGAGGAGGACCAGATCGGGCCGGAACTCCCCCAGCGCGGCGAGCCCGGCCTCGCCCGTGCCGACGGCCCGCAGCTCGTGTCCGCGCCTGCGCAGGCCCAGTTCGACCCCTTCCCGGACGGAGGGGTCGTCTTCGATCAGGAGCACGCGAGGCATGGCGTCAGTATCCCAGCGATCAAGGAATGGATTCGAACGGGCGGGCGGGAGCGGGCCGGTTCAGCCGCGCCGCAGCCGCCCCCGTACGGCGTTCACCGCGGCGGTCACCTCGGTGAGCCGCAGCGGCCGGGCCAGCGCCACCACGGCCAGCGCGAGGACGGCCGTCCCGGTGGCCAGCGCGGTGAGATCCCCGAGCCCGGACCCCTCCGTGTCGACGGCGCGGGCCGCCCCGTACGCCAGCAGCCCGGCCGGCACGCAGGCGACGATCAGCCGCACATGTGCCCCCACCCCGGGCGAGCGGGCGAGCGAGGGGCGCGCGGCACCGGGCGGGGAGACCCGGCGGTGCAGCACGTACGCGGTGACGGCGAAGCCGGTGAGGAGAGCCACGGAGTACGCGCCCGCCATACCGGTCACCGCCCAGCGCGCGGGCAACGTCAGATAGGCGACGATCGCGAGACCGGCGTTGAGGGCCGCGATGACCAGGTTCAGCAGGAACGGCGTGCGGGTGTCGCTCATGGCGTAAAAGCCCCGGGAGAGCACGTACTGCCCGGAGAAGGCGATGAGGCCGGGTGCGAACGCCGCCATCATGCCCGCCATCACCGTGATGTCCGCCGGACCGGTGCGCCCGTAGCCGAAGACCGAGCCCATCACCCAGGGCGCGAGGGCCAGCATGAGCGCGGCGGCCGGGACCACCACGGCGGCGGAGGTGCGCAGGGCGTACGAGAGGTCCCGCCGCACCCCGGCGAGGTCGCCGCCGGCCGCCGCCCGGCTCATGCGCGGCATCAGCGCGGTGACGAGGCTGACGGTCACGATGCCCTGCGGGACGACCCAGAGCTGGTAGGCGTAGCTGTACGCGGTGTACCCGGCGCCGCCCGCGACGTGCTGGTCCAGGGCGTGCTGGCCGCTCGCTGTGGAGAGCCGGGTGACGACCCAGTAGGCGGCCTGGTTGGTCAGGACGAGCATGACGAGCCAGCCGGCGGCGCGCAGCGGGCGGGTCAGCCCGCTGCCGCGCCAGTCGAACCGGGGCCGCCAGCGGAACTTCGCCGCGCGCAGCGAGGGCACCAGGGCGAGGGACTGCACGGCGATGCCCGCCGTGGTGCCCCAGCCCAGCCACTGCGCCTGCGCGGCGGTGATCGTGCCGTCGGACGTGGCCGCCGTCCAGAGGTACAGCCCGAACACGGCGATGATCACGAGGTTGTTGAGGACGGGCGTCCACATCATGGCGCCGAACCGGTCGCGGGCGTTGAGTACTTGGCCCAGGAGCGTGAACAGACCGTAGAAGAGGATCTGCGGCAGGCAGTAGCGGGCGAGCGCGACGGTCAGTCCGAGCTGTTCGCCTCCGTAGGTCGGGGCGTACACATGGATGATCAGCGGTGCGCCGAGGACGGCGAGCGCGGTGAGGGCGAGCAGGCCCACGGTGCACAGGGTGAGCAGGCGGTCGGTATAGGCGGCGCCGCCGTCGCTGTGCTCCTTGGCCGCGCGGACGAGTTCGGGGACGAAGACCGCGTTGAGCGCGCCGCCGATGAGCAGCATGTAGAGGATGTTGGGCACGGTGTTGGCGACCGTGTAGCCGTCGGCCCGCAGTCCGGTGCCGAGTGCGGCGACGACGACCGCCGAGCGTATGAACCCCGTGGCCCGCGACACGATGGACCCGGCGGCCATCACCGCACCGCTGCGCAGCACCGAGCCGGAGCCGCGCGCGCCGGACTCCTCGGGCGCGACCGCCCCGGGGGCGGTGCCCGCGGCCGTCACCGGCGTGCCAGGTACGCCTGGAACGCCCGGTACAGCGTGTTGTTGGCGGCTCCGCCCACCGATGTCTCCCACTCTCCGAGGGTCTCCACGACCTGCCCGCCGGTGCCGAGCTTCCAGCGCAGCAGCCCGAAGGGGCGGTCACCGGGATCGAGGGTGGAGGATACCCCGCGCATGTCGTACACCTCGGCGCCGCTGTCCAGGGCGTCGCACATCATCTGCCACTGCAGGGCGTTGCTGGGGCGGACCTCGCGGCGGTGGTCCGCGGAGGCGCCCGTCTGGTACCAGACGCGCCGGCCGGTGCTGATCAGGGTGTGCGCGGCCAGGATCTCACCGTCGTGCACGGCGAGGCAGAGCTTCATCCGGCCCGGCACCTCGGCGTTGAGCGCCGCGTACTGGCGCTGGTAGTAGGCCAGCGAGCGGCCGAGCCGGAAGCCGTCGCGCTCCTCGGTGATCCGCAGCAGCCGGTGGAACTCGGGCAGTTCGGCCGCGCTGCCGGTCACGACGCGCACCCCGGCCTTGCGCGCGCGCCGGATGTTGCGACGCCACTCCTGGTTGAGCCCGGACCACAGATCTTCGGTGGTGCGGCCGGCCAGCGGCACCCGGAAGACATACCGGGGCTGGGCGTCGGTGTCGTCGCCGTCCTCGCCGCAGCGCCGCCAGCCGCGGGCCCGCAGCCGGTCGGCCACGGCGGCGCCGAGCGGGTCGACCTCGCTCGCCAGGACGTCACCGACGGTGCGGCCGGGTCCGGTGGCGGCCTTGAGCCGGGCGCCGTCCCAGCGCCGGTAGGCCGGGGAGGGCCCGATCCGTACGGCGAACGCCCCGGCGGCCCGCAGGTGCGTGAGCAGCGGGCGCAGCCACCGGTCCATGTCCGGGTCGGCCCAGTCCGCGACCGGGCCCTCCGGGAGATAGGCGAAGTATTTCCGGGTGCCCGGGAATTGCCGGTAGAGGACGAGCGCGCTGCCTTTCAGCGCACCGTCGTCGTCGTGCCAGCCGAGGCTTTCAGAGGACCAGCCCTCTTTCACTTCCGCCCAGGAGGGGTGCTGGAGGAAAGCGGCGTCCGCGTGCGAGGCCAGGTGCGCGCGGTGCTCGTCCGCGCCGAGGCCGTGTATGCGTAGATCCCGTTCTCGGCTGCGGTCTCCGGTCGCGAGCAGCGCTGACATGTCGGTGGCCCTCCCTCGTGGGCCCCGCGGTCTGCTCTGCGGGGCTGCACAGGATGCTCACAGCGGTCCGTGACGGCTCCGCGCGCCGAATGTGACCGGACCATGACCGTTGCGCTGCGCTTCCCGTCACACATCGCATTCCTGTTTTTCCGCGGATTTACGGAACTTAGGCTCCCGTTCGTTCCTCTTCTTCGACGCCCGTGCCGGACGCCGGAGCCGGGCCGTTCTCTGGAGGTTTTCCGTTGATTCCCGCATTCCTGATTCCCGTGCGCCCGCCGCGCCCCGCCCGGCTCGCGCTGATCGCCGGCACCGCCGTACTCGGCGTCACCCTCACGGCCTGCTCCGGCGGGGCCGCCGCTTCCGGCCGGGAGGCGGGCAAGGGCGGCGACGCCGCTCCCTCGAAGGCGGCGCGGGCGAGCATCTCGGTGAACCTGCGCGGCACCTCGGCGGCCGCGGGCAAGCCGGTGACCGTGACGCTGGCGTCCGGGAAGCTGCGCGAGGTCACCGTCGCGGCCGGCAAGGGCGGCGCGCTCACCGGCCGGATATCCGCCGACGGCCGGGCCTGGACGTCCGACCGGGTGGCGGCGCCCGGCACCGCGTACCGCGTCGAGGCGCGCGACACCGAGGGCGGCAGCGACACGGCCTCGTTCACCACGAAGGCCGCGGACAAGGTGAACAAGCTGACGCTGGCGCCAGGCAAGAACACGACGGTCGGCATCGCCCAGCCGCTGTCGATCGTCTTCGACAACCCGGTCAAGGACAAGGCGGCCGTCGAGAAGGCGCTCAAGGTGACCACCTCGAACCACACCGAGGGCTCCTGGGGCTGGCTGCAGGACTACTCGGGCCGGGACCGCGTCGACTGGCGCCCCAAGGAGTACTGGAAGTCCGGTACGCGCATCACGCTCGACGCCGCTCTGAACGGCGTCGACTCGGGCCCGGCGGGCGGCTTCTTCGTACGGGACTACGCCACGACGTTCACCGTGGGCGCGAGCCAGGTGGTCAAGGTGGACCTGGACAGCCACCGGCTGGCGCTGAAGCGGGACGGGCGCACGGTCATGGACGTCCCGGTGTCGGGCGGCACCCCGGGCGGCGACAAGCGGTCGTGGCGGGGCACGGCGGTGCTGATGGCGAAGGAGGGCACGATCAACATGCGCTCCGAGACGGTGGGCCTGGGCCACACCTACGACAAGATGGTCGACTACTCGATGCGGCTGACCTGGTCGGGCATGTACGCGCATGCCGCCCCGTGGAACGCGCCGTACTTCGGCCGGGTCAACCACAGTTCGGGGTGCGTCGGCATGAGCGACGCGAACGCCGCGGCCCTCTACCGCGAGGCCCGCGTCGGTGACCCGTTCGAGATCACCGGCGCGGAAACCAAGGGCACGGTCGCGGAGGGCAACGGATACGGGGCGTGGAATGTCTCCTGGGCCGACTGGCAGGACAGGAGCGCTCTCGGCTGACCGGGCCGGCCGGCACGCAGCTGACCTTCTCCCCGCCGCGGCGGGGAGTGATCACCGGCTGCTGCCGGGCGGACCCGGCTCCCGTGTCTGCCATCCCCGGCATCAGGTGCCGGGCTGTGCCGGTCCGACGCCCACCGCCTCCGTCTTCGGATTGCGCCGTTGCCGCCTCGCCACCCAGGTGGCGAACCAGGAGAGCAGCATGCACATCCCGATGTAGATCGGTGAGATCACCATCACCACGGGGATGAAAGGCAGATCGTAGTCCAGGTTGGAGGCGATGAGCTTGCCCGCGTGAAGGAATTCCTCGTAGGTGATCAGGTAGCCGAGCGAGGTGTCCTTCAGGGCCACCACCAGCTGGCTGATGATGGTGGGCAGCATCGCCCGTACCGCCTGCGGAGCCAGGACGTAGGTCGTGACATGCGTCTTGCGCATGCCCAGCGCGTACGCCGCCTCGCGCTGGCCGCGTTCCACGGAGTTGATGCCCGTACGGAACACCTCGGCGAGCACCGAGCCGTTGTAGAGCGTGAGTCCGGCGACCAGGGCGGGCAGCGGCTGCACCTTCAGCGCCACGAAGATGAAGAAGATCATCACCAGGACGGGCATGGCGCGGAAGAACTCGACGAGGATCGTGGCGACCCAGCGCACCGGACGGTGGTCCGACAGCCGCCCCACCGCGAGGACGGCGCCGAGGACCAGCGAGAGGACCGCCGCGTACGCGAACGCCTTGAGGGTGTTGCCGAGGCCGCGCAGCAGGAGTTCCTGGATGCCCTTGTACTCGAAGGGCGTCCACTTGGCGGCGGTGAACTGGTCGGTGTCGAAGAGGAGGTAGACGACCCAGCCGACCAGGGCGAGGATCGCGAGGGTCGACACGATCCCGTAGACGCGGTGCCGTCTGCGGGTGTGCGGCCCCGGGATGTCGTAGAGGACGGTAGCGGTGGGTGCGGAGTGGGCGGTCATCGGGCGACTCCCCAGCGCTTCTCCAGCACATGGAAGAGCGCGCTGATGGCGAGGGTGATGATCAGGTACCCGACGGCGATCCAGACGAAGGTCCAGATGATGCTGTATCCCAGTTCGTTGAGGGTCTTGTAGGTGCCGAGGAGTTCGGTGACGCTGAACGCCCCCGCGATGGCCGAGTTCTTGGCGAGCGCGATGAGCGTCGAGCCGACGGGCGGGATCACCGAGCGGAACGCCTGCGGCAGGACGATGGAGCCGAGGCTCTGCCCGAAGGTCATCCCGAGACTGCGGGCCGCCTCGCCCTGCCCGGTGGGCACGGTGTTGATGCCGGAGCGCAGCACCTCGCAGATGAAAGCGGAGGTGTAGCAGCCGAGCGCGAGGATCGCGAACACGTTGAACGGCAGGACGAGCCCGAAGCGTGGCAGGCCGAGGAGCACGGCGAAGAAGAGCAGGGTGAGCGGGGTGTTCCGCAGGACCGTCACCCATACGGTGCCGAACACCCGGAGCGAGCCGACGGGCGCCACCCTGAACGAGGCCATGACGAAGCCGAGGACCAGCGCCAGGATCGAGGCGTAGACGGTGAGTTCGAGGGTGCCGAGGAAGCCCTTGCCGTAGAGCGAGAAGTTGTCGGTGAGTACGTCCATGGGGGTGGCCGTCCTCTCAGTTCGCCGGGTAGCGGTCGATGGGCGGCGGCTTGGGCGCGGGTGCGCCGGACAGGCCGAGGGTCGCGTCGAACGCCTTCTTCCAGTTGCCGTTCTTCTCGTTCTCCTCCAGCGCGTCGTCGAGTGCGAAGCGCAGCGCGTTGTCGCTGCGCGGGACTCCGATGCCGTACGGCTCCTCGGAGAAGGGTTTGCCGACGACCTTCATCTCGTCGGGCGCCTTGGCGGCGAAGCCCAGCAGGATCGCGTCGTCGGTGGTGACGACGTCGACCTGGAACGTCAGCAGGTTGTCGACACAGATGGAGTAGGTGTCGTACGCGACCAGCTTCGCCTTGGGGTAGTCGGCGGCGATCCGCTGGTACGGGGTCGAGCCCGCGGCCGAGCAGACCGTCTTGCCGGCCAGGTCCTGGGGGCCGTGGATGTCGTCCTCGTCGCTGCGCACGAGCAGTCCCTGGCCGGCCATGTAGTACGGACCGGCGAAGCCGACGAGCTTCTTGCGCATGTCGTTGATGGTGTAGGTGCCGACGTAGTAGTCGATCTGCCCGTTCTGGAGGGCGGTCTCGCGGTTGGCGGAGGCGATCGTCTTGAAGCGGATGGTCTTCGGATCGAAGCCCAGTGAGGCGGACATCATCCGGGCGATCTCGATGTCGAACCCGGAGTAGATTCCGGTGGCGGGGTCCTTCTCGCCCAGGTAGGGCTGGTCCTCCTTGGCGCCCACCCGCAGATAGCCGCGCTTCTTCGCGTTCCGCCAGGTCCGGGAGTCCGGCAGCCGGAAGTCCTTGTCGACCTGGTAGACGGGCAGTTGCTCGGCCTTGGGTCCCTTGACCGGCGGGCTGCCCTCCTTGCCGCACGCGGCGGCCAGGACGGCGAGCAGGAGGCCGGCGCAGGCGGTCAGTGCTTTCCTCGTACGCAACTCAGGGCCTCCCGTCAGTGCTTGAGGATCTTGGACAGGAAGTCCTTGGCCCGGTCGCTCTCCGGGGCGGTGAAGAAGTCCTCCGGGGTGCGGTCCTCGACGATGCAGCCGTCGGCCATGAACACGACGCGGTTGGCGGCGGAGCGGGCGAAGCCCATCTCGTGGGTGACGACGACCATGGTCATGCCCTCGCGGGCGAGCTGCCGCATGACCTCCAGGACCTCGTTGATCATCTCCGGGTCGAGCGCCGAGGTCGGCTCGTCGAACAGGAGCGCCTTGGGGTCCATGGCCAGGGCGCGGGCGATGGCAACGCGCTGCTGCTGCCCGCCGGAGAGCTGGGCGGGGTACTTGTCGGCGTGCGCGCCGAGCCCCACCCGGTCCAGGAGTTCGCGGGAGCGCCGGTCCGCCTCGTCCTTCTTGCGCTTGCGGACCTTGATCTGCGCCAGGGAGACGTTGGCCAGCACACTCTTGTGCGCGAAGAGGTTGAACGACTGGAAGACCATGCCGACTTCGGCCCTCAGCTGGGCCAGCCCGCGGCCCTCCTCGGGGAGGGGTTGGCCGTCGATGGTGATGCGGCCCGACTCGATCGTCTCCAGCCGGTTGATCGTCCGGCAGAGCGTCGACTTCCCGGAGCCGGACGGGCCGATGACCACCACCACCTCCCCGCGGCCGACGGTGAGATTGATGTCCTGCAGGACGTGCAACTTCCCGTAGTACTTGTTGACGTCTCGCAGCTCGATCAACGGATCGACGGCCATACGCTGCCCTACCCACTTGTCGCTCGGTCGAGGTCAGCGCAAACTAACCAGCCCGGCAAGGGACTTCTCGACCGACACGCACCAATGGGGCATAAGGCGTTTTATCGCTTCGCCCGGTCCGCCGGGCGTACGGGTCACCCCTCGGCGGACTCCGCGTAGACCTGGGACAGCTCGGGACTGCCGGAGATCGCCCAGTCCAGTCCGGCCTCGACGACGTCGATCTCACGGCCGGAGGCGAGCCGCACGACGGGCTGGCCGCTCGGCCAGATGTGCCAGTGCGCCCCGGCGACGTTGCGCACCAGGACCGTGCCCAGGTAGAGCCCGGCGTCGTTGCCCAGCCAGGGCAGCTCCTCCGGGTCGTCGCGCCAGCGCGGCGGCAGCTGGTCGAGGGCCGCCAACGAGGCCGGGCTGTCGTCCAGTTCGATCCCGCGCTCCCCCACCCGGACCCGGAGCAGCTCGCACTCGGCGAGCAGCTCGGCCACGCCGTCCGGGTCGGCGTCGGCGACGCCCGCGAGGCCCGCCTCCCGCGTCCCGCCGTGACGTTTACGCCAGTTGTCCAAGAAGGGGATCTTCATCCGCTCAGAATCGCATCCCGGCGCGCCCGCGCACCACAGGGCGCGCGGCCTGTCGTTCGAGTGCCGAACACCACACGGTCACCGTGCGTTCACGCAGAGCGGGGCGCCGGGACCGCTCAGAGGTCGAGGTCGACGACCACCGGGGCATGGTCCGACGCGCCCTTGCCCTTGCGCTCCTCGCGGTCCACGTAGCTGTCCTTCACCGCGGCGGTGAACGGGTCGTTGCCGTAGACAAGGTCGATCCGCATGCCCTTGTTCTTCGGGAAGCGCAGCTCGCGGTAGTCCCAGAAGGTGTACGGACGGTCGTACTTCAGGGGCCGCGGCATCACATCGGACAGGCCCTCGGCGCGCAGGGCCGCCAGGGCCTCCCGCTCGGCGGGCGTGACATGCGTGGCCCCCTCGAACAGGGCCGGGTCCCAGACGTCCTCGTCGGTCGGGGCCACGTTGAAATCACCGAGCACGGCGAACGGGGCCGGTCCCGCGGCGTCGGCGGCCACCGCCTTGCGCAGCGCCTCCAGCCAGCGCAGCTTGTACACGTAGTGCTCGTGGGCGACCTCGCGGCCGTTGGGCACGTACACCGACCAGAGCCGCACCGGGCCGCAGGTCGCGCTGATCGCGCGGGGCTCCTGCGCGGTCTCGTAGGCCGGGCCGTCGGGCAGCCCCGTCACGATGTCGGACAGGCCGGCGCGGGAGATCAGCGCGACCCCGTTCCACCGCCCGTTGGCGTTGACCGCGGACTCGTACCCGGCCTCGCGGAGCGCTTCGGCCGGGAACTGCTCGGCGGTGCACTTGGTCTCCTGGAGGCACAGCACGTCTGTGCCGCTGCTCTCCAGCCAGGCCAGCAGCCTCGGCAGACGGGCGGTGATCGAGTTGACGTTCCAGGTGGCGATGCGCATGTACGCCAACCTAACGCCTGCCACTGACAGCCGCCGGGGCGGCCGCCGTCACAGGGCCTTCGAGTCGCCCGGCGTCATCCTGCCGTGGTCGGAGCCGCCCAGCTCGCCGATCTGCCGGTCGTAGATCGGCCGGGCGAGATCGGTGAGCAGCGCGTCGTGGATGTCGATCGCGCGGCGCGGCTTCACCTCGCGGACGTAGTCGATGACCTCGGAGATCTTGTTCCACGGCGCCATCACCGGGAGCATCAGCGTGTCGACCGCCCGGCCGGGCACGGTGAGCGCGTCACCGGGGTGGAAGACCTGGCCGTCCACGAGGAAGCCGATGTTGGTGACGCGCGGGATGTCCGGGTGGATCACCGCGTGCAGTTCGCCGTGCACCTCGATGTCGATGCCGGCGGCCGAGAAGGTGTCGCCGTGGCCGACCGTGTGCACGCGTCCCGGGAAGGCCGCGCTCAGCCGCTCCGCGACGCTGCGCAGGGTCCAGATCTCGGCGGCCGGGTCGGCTTCCATACCGGCCCGCAGCCGTTCCTCGTCGAAGTGGTCGGGGTGCTCGTGCGTCACGAGGATCGCCTCGGCGCCGATCGCGGCGTCCCGCTCCGAGAACCCGCCCGGGTCGATGACGAGCGTGCGCCCGTCCTTCTCCAGGCGGATGCAGGAGTGCGACTGCTTGGTCAGCGTGAGCGCGGCCGGCCCGGGGCGCTCGGTGTTCTCGGCGTACTGAGTGCTCATACCCCCATCCTGCTACGCCGGTGGCGTCGTTTCCGCCTGAATCACCGACTGCGCGATCGTGAACGCGGCGCTCGCCGCCGGTATCCCGCAGTACACGGCCGTCTGCATCAGCACCTCCTTGATCTCGGCGGGGGTGAGGCCGTTGCGCAGGGCTGCCCTGGTGTGCGCGGCCAGGCTCTCCAGCCGCCCGGAGGCCACCAGCGCGGTGAGCGTCACGGTGCTGCGGGTGCGCCGGTCCAGACCCTCGCGGCTCCACACCTCGCCCCAGGCGTACCGGGTGACCAGCTCCTGGAAGTCCCCGGTGAAGTCGTCGGCGGCGGCCATCACCCCGTCCACCTGTGCGTCGCCCAGCACCTCCCGCCGCAGCCGCATGCCCGGCGTGTACGGGTCGGGGCGCCCGCCGGCCACGGCCTCGGGGACCGCCTCGGCCGCGCCGATCTCCGCGACGGGCTGCACGGGGGCGGAGAGCCGGGGCACGGAATCGGGCATCGGGATCGCCGCCTGTGTGTCCTGCCAGGCGGTGGAGAAGTGGGTGAGCAGGAGATCGGTGACCGCTCCGGGCTGCTCGACGGGTGCCAGGTGCGAGGCGCCGGGCACCAGCGCGAGCCGGGCGTCCGGTATCCCCGCGACCAGGGTGCGCGCGTCACCGGGTCCCGTCACCCGGTCCTCGGCGCCGACCACGACCAGGGTGGGCACGGGGATGCGGCCCAGTTCCGTCCGGATGTCGAACGCCGCCAGGGCCTCGCAGGCGGCGATGTAGCACCCCGGGTCGGTGGTCCGCACCATCTGGACGGCCCACTCGACGATGGCGGGCTGCGCCGAGGCGAAGGCGGGCGTGAACCAGCGCTCGGGGGCGGTGCGCGCCATCGGTTCGAGTCCGTTGGTCCGGACGATGACCCCGCGCTGCCGGAACTCGTCCGCGCTGCCGAACCGGGGCGAGGACGCCACCAGGGCGAGCGCCGCGACCCGGTGCGGGTGGCGCAGCGCGAGGTCGGCCCCGATCGCCCCGCCGATCGAGCACCCCACGTAACCGAACCGCTGGACGCCGACCCCGTCGAGCGTCGCCAGCAGGCGGTCCCCCAGCTCCGACACGGCGGTCGCGGGCCGGGCGGGCGCCCCGCCGTGGCCGGGGAGGTCGTAGCGGAAGACTCTCCAGTGCTGGGTGAGCTCGGGTATCTGCCGGTCCCACATGTGCCAGGTCGTGCCCAGGGAGGGCCCGATCACCAGGACGGGGGCGTCTTCGGGGCCGTCGAAGCGGTATTGCAGGGTGTTCGGTGGTGTTTCGCTCACCTGCCTCACGCTCTCATACCGCCGGTACGTTCCCCGACTCGGCCACCGGGTACAGTGCCCGGCGGCATTCCGGCCGTCCGAGGAGGGAAACGTGACCGACACCAGCGAGGCCCGGTCCGCGGGCGGCACGGCGCCGCAGAGCCGGCTGCGCCGTCTCATGCGCTACATCCCCCTGGTCGCACCCGTTCTGCTGTGGGCCGTGCCCTGCTGGGTGCTGTTGTACGGCGGCCAGGACTGGCCGCTGCCCGTGACGGTGGGCGGCACCTGTGTGTTCGCCCTCGGCCTGGTCACCATGCCGTTCGCGATGGTGCGCGGGCACGGCAAGCGGCAGCAGGACCGGGCGGCGATCCTCGGGGACACCCTGCTCGGTTCCGCCTGGGTGCTGTTCACCTGGTCCGTCCTGTTCGGTGTGCTGCTGCGGCTCGCCCTGACCGTGGCCGGTGCGGGCGACGGGCAGGACCGGGCCCGGACCGTCACCTGGGCGGTGCTCGGTGTCGCCGCCGTGCTGCTCGTATGGGGGTACACCGAGGCGCGCCGGGTGCCGCGGGTGCGCCGGCTCGACGTCGAACTGCCGCGGCTGGGGACCGGGCTGGACGGCACCCGGGTCGCCCTCATCACCGACACCCACTACGGGCCGCTCGACCGCGTCCGCTGGTCGGAGCGGGTCTGCGCGGAGGTCAACGCCCTGGAGGCGGACCTGGTCTGCCACACCGGGGACATCGCGGACGGCACCGCCGAGCGCCGCCGGGCCCAGGCCGCCCCGCTCGGCACCGTGCGCGCGAATCACGCCCGGGTCTACGTCACCGGCAACCACGAGTACTACAGCGAGGCCCAGGGCTGGGTCGACCTGATGGACGAGCTGGGCTGGCAGCCGCTGCGCAACCGCCATGTGCTCCTGGAACGCGGCGGCGACACGCTCGTGGTCGCCGGTGTGGACGACGTCACCGCCGAGTCCTCGGGCCTGGCCGGTCACCGCGCACATCTCGCGGGGGCCCTGGACGGCGCCGACCCCGCTCTGCCTGTCCTGCTCCTGGCGCACCAGCCCAAATTCATCGACCGGGCCGCCGAGGGCGGCGTCGACCTCCAGCTCTCGGGCCACACCCACGGTGGCCAGATCTGGCCGTTCCACTACCTGGTCCGGCTCGACCAGCCGGCCGTCGCCGGGCTCAGCCGGCACGGCGACCGCACCCTGCTCTACACCAGCCGGGGCACCGGGTTCTGGGGCCCGCCCTTCCGCGTCTTCGCGCCCAGCGAGATCACGCTGCTGGTCCTGCGCTCGCCGCAGCGGCCGGAGTCACCCACCGCCTGACGGAACGGGCCGTGGCGCCGTTTGGCGCGATCTCGGCCGATCCCCCAGACTGCACACGGCCGGAGTCCGATCTCCTCCGGTGCAGGTCAGCCGTGAGGGGGAGTTCGACGGTGTGGCACGAGATGGCGGCGGCCGAGATGGCGCCGGACAACAGGTTCGAGTGGTTCGAGCAGGTGGTGTCCGACGTCCTGCTGCCCACGGAGTTCCGCGCCGCGGACCCCGGCGGGTTCGACGCGCGCGGCGGGATGCTCGACCTCGGGGCCGCGCAGCTGGCACGTTTCAGCTACGCGCCCCTGAGTTCGCGCAGGACACCCGCGCTGATCCGCAAGGGGGATCCGGAGCAGTACCAGCTCGGGCTGGTGACCAGCGGCACCGCCTGGTTCGCCCAGCAGGGCGGCGAGGCCGAACTGGGCGTCGGGGGCATGGCGTTGTGGGACACCTCGAAGCCGTACGAGTCCGGCTCGGGGATGGACGGCAGCGATGTCGAGGTCGTCGTCCTCCAGATTCCGAAGGCCCGGATGCCCCTGCCGTCGCAGCGGGTGGACCGGCTCCTCGCGCGGCGCATCCCGGGCACCGCGGGCTTCGCCGCGATCCTGGCCGGGTTCCTGGGCAACCTCGCCGCCACGGGCCCCGACTGTTCGCCGCGGCAGCTCGACATGCTCGGCGAGATGGCCGTGGACCTCACCGCGTCCTGTCTGGCCGGGCGGCTCGGCTCCTCGGTGGAGCCGCCGGCCGAGCTGCGGTCGCATGTGCTGCTCCGCCGGGTCAGCGCGTTCATCGACCACCACATCGCGGACCCCGATCTGACTCCGGGCCTCATCGCGGGCCGCCACCACCTGTCGCTGCGGAGCCTGCACGCGCTGTTCCACGACGAGCCCGAGGGCGTCGCCGCGACGATCCGCCGGCGCAGGCTGGAGGGGTGCCGCACGGACCTCGCCCGCCCCGCGCTGCGCCGGCAGTCGATCCAGGCCGTCGCCGCCCGCTGGGGCTTCACCAGCGCGTCGGCCTTCAGCCGCACGTTCCGTACCGCGTACGGCGTCACGCCCCGCGACTACCGCGCGGACGCCCTGCGACGGGCGGACGGAGGCGTGTGACAGCGAGCGGTCTCACTCCTCCTCCCTCTCGTCCCGGGCGGCGGGAAGGAGCGGGAACAGGCGGGTGACGAGGGCCACCGGCCGGGCACCGACGGGCCGGGCCAGGGGCCGTTGTTCGCGGTCCCGGTAGGGCGCGAGCGTCCGCCGGATCACTTCGGCGACGCGGCTCATCTCCTCGGGCGTCAGATACGCGACGGCGCTGAACGCCTCGTCGTGGCGCCACTCGGACGGCACCTCGTCCCGCCGGTCCCGCCACCGCTGCCAGCTCTCGTCCTCCAGGCCCCGGGCCAGGTCGCCGAACGCCTCGTCCTCCGTGGGCCGGCCGGTGTCCGGGGCGGGCCGCTTCAGGCGCCAGGGACGAGCACGGCCGCCGCTGTGGGGGGCTTCTTCGACGTAGCCGTACCGCGCGAGCTGTCGCAGGTGGAAGGAGCAGAGTCCGGAGCTGTGACCGAGCCGGGCGGCGGCCTCGGTCGCCGTGACGGCGCCGACCTCGGCGAGCAGGTCCAGCAGCGCGGTGCGGACCTCGTGCTCGCGCAGCCCCTCCCCGCCGGCGGAGCGGGCGGGCGCGGTACCGACGTCGTCCTGGGTCACTTCATCTTCTGGCACTTTGCAAACTCTGCTACTTTGCAAAGCATCTGGCAACCGTGATGAAGGGATGTCCATGTCCGTGCAGGGAGTTGGGGACAACGGTGCGGTGCGGCGGATCACGGAGGTGGGCGAGGAAGTCCTGGGCCGCGCCTGCCAGGAGGTGACCGAGTTCGGCACTCCCGCACTGGCGCGCCTGATCGACGACATGTTCGTGACGATGGGGATCGCCGACGGCGCCGGGCTGGCCGCCAATCAGGTCGGCGTCGGGCTGCGGCTGTTCGTGTACGACTGCCCCGACGACCACGGGGTCCGCCATACCGGTCACATCGTCAACCCGGTCCTGGAGCTGCCCGCCCCGGGTGACCGCCGGCTCGTCGACGAGTACGAGGGCTGCCTGTCCGTGCCCGGCGCGGGCATGGTGGTCCCCCGCACCGATCGGGCCGTCGTGCGCGGATTCGACCGGAGCGGCAGCCCGGTCGTCGTGGAGGGGACGGGCTACTTCGCCCGGTGCCTCCAGCACGAGAGCGACCACCTGCTCGGCCACACCTACCTGGACCGGCTTTCCAAGCGGGACCGCAAGGAAGCGCTCCGGCAGATGGCCGAGCACCGCGACGAGGTCTTCGCCCTGCGGGCCGAGAAGACGGCGGACCTGGGCCGTTGAGGCCGTGACCGGTCCCGCCCGGGATGCACCGGGCCGGGGCCGCTCAGGGCGCCGCGTGGTAGTAGCGCGTGCAGGATTCCACCATGCCGTCCTCGGCGATGCGGAAGAAGTCCACGAAGCGCACCCCCGCCCCGCCGGCGTCCGTGTCGATACGGCGGCCGGCCGCCACCACGGTCCGGGCGTGGGCGACGACGTGATCGATCTCGTGGCGGGCGCGGGATCCGAGGTGGTCGCGGTGGGTGTGCACGAACGCGGTCCGCCCGTGGGCCGTCGGGGCACCGGGCAGGTCCAGTTCGACGTGCTCGTGCAGCAGCGACGCACACGCGTCGAGGTCCCCGGCGTCGAGGTAGTCGTAGACGAGGCGGACGTGGTCGGTGCCCGCCGCGGTGACCAGGTCGCCCACCGTGTACGGGTCTGTGCTCGTCCAGGCGTCGGTGTGCATGGACGCCTCCTTTCTCCTTCACCCGGCACTCTTCCGGGCCGCGCCAACCCCCGCCTATCGCGCCGCTATTCGCCGTTCGGTCACGCTGGGCATGCAGGATGGACAGATGCGTGAGGATTGTGAAAACTTTGGGGACGTTGATCCCGGAGTATCAACGCGCTTACGAGCTGGGGGTCTCGGTGGCCGAGGGTACGACGCACACGGTCCAGGATGCCCCCGGCGCGGCGAGACCACCCTTTCAATTGCTGGGCCCCCTGCAGGTGCGGGGCAAGACCGGTCCGCTGCGGGTGCCGCCCGGCCGGCAGGAAGTCATCCTCGCCGCGCTGCTGCTGGAGGCGAACCGGGTGGTCGGCACGAACTACCTGGTGGACCTCATATGGGAGGACAACCCCCCGGAGACCGCCCGCACCCAGGTGCAGATCTGCGTCTCCCGGCTGCGGAAACTGCTGGCCGGTGCGGACAGTACGGTCTCCATATCGACCCGGCCGCCCGGATACGTCCTGCACGTCGACACCGGGGACGTCGACTCGCTGCTCTTCACCGGACTGGTCGCGATGGCCAGGCGGCAGCGCGACGAAGGCGAGACGGAGAAGGCGGTGGCGCTGCTGAAGTCGGCGGTCGCGCTGTGGCAGGGCGACTCCCTGAGCGGACTGGAGAGCGGCCCGCTCGCCAACAAGGCGCGTCAGCTCGACGAGGAACGCCTGAGCGCCGTCGAACTGCGGATGCAGCTGGAGCTGGAGCTCGGACGGCACGACCGGCTCGTGGGAGAACTCCAGCTCCTCACCCATGAGAACCCGTTGCGCGAACGGCTGCGCGGTCAGCTGATGTGCGCCCTGTACTGGTCGGGCCGGCAGGCGGAGGCGCTGGAAGCGTTCCGGACCGGGCGCAGGATTCTCGATCAGGAGCTGGGCCTGGAACCGGGCAGGGAGCTGCGGCGCCTGGAGGGGGCGATCCTCGCCGGTGAACTGCCCCCGCCGGTACGGGCACAGCCGCCCCGGAGCCGTGACGACAAGCCCGAGGCGAGTGGGACCGCCGCTCCCGCTGCTGCCCCGCGCCGGCCGCCGGCGGCACCGGCGCCGGCCGACGCCACCGGGCCCGCCGGGGACCGGACCGCAACCGGGGACGCGGACGGGCGGACCGCCCCCGCCGCCCAGGATTCCCCCGCAACCCGCGCCGAACCGCAGCCGCACGACGCCCGGCCGCAGCAACTGCCCGCTTCCACCTCGGACTTCGTGGCCGACGACGCCCAGCTCGCCGCGTTGGAGAAGGCGCTGACCGGCGGCCGTGAGAGCAAGGCGGTCGGGCTCGCGGTGATCACCGGGAAGCCGGGCACCGGCAAGTCCACGCTGGCCGTGAACCTCGCGCACCGCCTCGCGGAGACGGGCTTCCCCGACGGGCAGCTCTACTGCGACCTGCGCGGCACCGGCACCCCGGCCACCACGCTGGAGGTGCTGGGCCGCTTCCTGCGGGCGCTGGGCATCCCGGGCCAGCTGATCCCGGACTCGCTGGACGAGCGGGCGGAGATGTACCGCACCCGGCTCGCCTCCCGCCGCGTCCTGGTGGTCCTGGACGACGCCGCGACGGAGAGCCAGGTGCAGCCGCTGCTGCCGGGGAGCCGCGACTGCGCCGTCCTGGTCACCAGCCGGGCGCGGCTGACGGCGCTGCCGGGCGCGCACCGCGTGGAGCTGGATGTCCTGGACGAGGAGCGGGCGCTGAAGCTGCTCTCCCGGATCATCGGGGAGGAGCGGGTCGAGGGCGAGGCCGCGTCGGCGGAGGCGCTGGTGCGTACGGTCGGACGGCTGCCGTTGGCCCTGCGGATCGTGGCCGCCCGGCTGGCCGCCCGCCCGCACTGGACGCTCGCGTCGATGGTGCACCGGCTGGCCAACGAGCGGCACCGGCTGGACGAGCTGGCGCACGGCGAGATGACGATGCGGGCCAGCCTCTCGCTCACGTACAACGGTCTGGCGGCGGAGGACCGGGGGCTGCTGCGGCTGCTGAGCATGGCGCGGACACCGACGCTGCCCGGCTGGCTGGCCGGTGCGCTGCTCGACGACGACCGCCCCGTGCCGTCGGACCTGCTGGAACCGCTCGTCGACATGCAGATGCTGGACGTCGTCGGCGTGGAGCGCACCGGCGGATACCGCTACCAGTTCCACGAGATCATCCGGGTGTACGCGCGCGAGCAGCTGGCCGCGCAGGACACACCGGAGCTGCGGCGCGACGCGCTCGTGCGGATGGCGGGCGGCTGGATGTACCTGGCGCAGGAGGCCCATCGCAAGGTGTACGGCGGTGACTTCACCGTGCTGCACGGCGACGCCCCGCGCTGGGCGCCGCCCCCGTCCTGCACCGAGGAGCTGCTCACCGATCCGCTGGCGTGGTTCGACGCGGAGCAGGGCGCCCTGTGCGGGATGGTGGAGCAGGCCGCCGACGAGGGCCTGCACGACGTCAGCTGGAATCTGGCGACGACACTGGTCACGCTGTTCGAGGTGCGCGGCCACTACGACCTGTGGGAACAGACCCATGTGCGGGCGCTGGCCGCTGTCCGCAAGGCCGGCAATCTGCGGGGCACCGCGGCCGTACGGGCCTCGCTCGGCTCCCTGTACATGAGCCGCAACGAGTTCGACATGGCGCGCCAGGCGCTGAGTTCGGCGCTCGACGTGTTCCAGGCGCTCGACGAGCCGCAGGGCGAGGCGCTGTGCCGCCGCGACATGGCGCTGATCGCCCGGACGAACGGTGAGGACGACACGGCGCTGGAGCTGTACGACCGGTCGCTGGCCGACTTCGACCGGGCCGGTGACGTGGTGGGGCGGGCGATCGTACTGACGCAGAGCGCGCACATCCGGATGCGCCGGGGCGAGACGGACGCGGCGCAGGCGCAGTTGGACGAGGCGCTGGAGATCTACGACGGGGTGGGCTACCTGGGCGGCCGGGCGCGGACCCTGCGCCGGGTGGGCCAACTGCTGCTGGAGCGGGGCGAGCTGGATCTCGCGGTGCTGACGTTCACGGAGGTCCTGGAGCTGTGCCGGGATTCCGGTGACGTGATAGGCGAGGGGCATCTGCTGCGGGATCTGGGCCAGGCCTTCGTGCTGATGGGCCGGCCCGACCGGGCCACGTACTTCTTCGACCGGGCCGTCGCGGCCCGGGAGCAGATCATGGACTTCGGCGGTGGCGCTCTGGCCCGCCTGGATCTGGCCCGGCTGCTGGACGACGAACCGGGGCGTTCCCGGGAACTGCTGACCCCCGCTCTGGAGGTCTTCACGAGCCGGGGCATGAAGCGGGAACTGGCGGAGACCCGGCGGCTGCTCGGCGCGGGCTAGGGCCACGCGGACCGAGGGCGGGGCGCGGTCGGCGCCCGGTGGGGGTCAGTCCCAGGGGTTGTTGTCCGTGGAGCCGGTGCTGCCCGGGGTGGGGGTGCTGCTGGTGGTGGCCGGCTGGGTGCCGGTGCCGGACGCGTCGTCGGCCCAGCCCACCTGGACGCCGATGCCGGTGACGATCACGACCGCGACGGTGGCGAAAGCGGCGCGGAGGGCGTTGCGGGTGGTGGTGTTCTTCGTCATCGGACTGTCCCTTCGTCGGTGTTCCGCCTGCTTGTGGACACCACGTTAGGAACGGCCGGATTCACCGCACCGGTCCCGGCCCTATCCCCCCGCTATCACGGATCGAGTGCCCTGTGCCGCAGGTCGGGCCCCGCTATCACTGGTCGCGCTCCCACGGGTGACAGGGCCGTGACCAGCGGCTCGTACGCGCTCCGCCGCTATCTCCGCGGGGGCCGGCCGGGCCGGGACGGCGTTGGCGGCGCGATGCCTCCCGGATAGCCGGCGTGGAGACGATTCGGCCAGCAGCAAGGCACGACAGCCGTCCCCTACGGCGCCCTGGCTCGAAGCCGCTTTCCCGAGGGCGCCACTTCCCGACGAGCAGGAGTCCTTCCATGACGCTCAGCCACCCCCCGCAGGACACCCCGGCCGCCACCGCCCCGCTCGGTTCCCTGATACGCGGCCACCGGCTCCGTATCGGCCTCACCCAGCGGGAACTGGCGGACCTGTCCACCATCAGCGTGCGGGCCATCCGGGACCTGGAGAAGGGGAAGGCCCAGCGCCCCAGAACGGACACGGTGCGGCTCATCGCCGACGCGCTGAGACTCGGCCCCCGGTCCAGGACCGCGCTGGAGGCGGCGGCCCGGCGCGGCCCCCGGGCGAGCGGTGACGTCCGGCGCCTGTCCATGGAGCGCGCCGCGCCGCCGGTGCCGCTGTACCCGCTGGTCGGGCGGGAGGCGGAGACCGGTGTCCTCGTGGAGGAGCTGGGCTCCGGCGCGGAACGGCTGGTCACCGTCGTGGGGCTGAGTGGTGTCGGCAAGACCCGGCTCGCCCTGGAGGCCGCCGCCCGGCTGCACGACACCGGGCTGCCCGTGCTGTGGCACTACGGCGACGGCGTCGGCACCGACTTCCTCCGGGCCGACGACGACCCGCTGCCCCGGCTCGCCGACGCCTGCGCCGGGTTCCTGCGGGGCGGTGGCGAACCCGGGGACCTGCTGCCCGAACTCGCCGAGGCGCTTGCCTCGCTCAACGGCGAGGCTGCGGAGGGAGGTTCGGCGGTGCTCGTCCTCGACGGGGTCGACACCGCCGTCCTCGACTTCGGCCGTCTGAGCCGCCTGCTGCGTGCATTCCCCGGCCTGCGGCTGCTGATCACCGGGGAGCGGCCGTGGAACGTACCGGGTGAACGCCTCTTCCTGCTCTCCCCGTTGGAGGCGCCCGCCCCGGCCGCCGGGCACAGTGACGCGCCCGCTCTGCGGTTCTTCCTCAGCCAGCTCCGCCGGGTTCGCCCCGATCTCGTGCCCGACGAGCAGGCGCTCGCCGATGTGGCCTGGATCTGCCACCGCCTCGACGGCCACCCGGCGGCGCTCGGTGCCGCCGCCTCCTGGCTCACGGTCTGCGACCTGTCGACGCTGCGGAACATCGTGGACTCGGACCCGGCCCCGCTCCTCGACCACCTGGCAGGCGGCCCGGACGGCTCCCGCCTCCAGGTCCGGGTCGGCCGCACCCTCGCCGCGCTGCCCGCCCCGTACCGGACGCTCATCGGCGACCTGTGCCAGGTGGGTGACGGGGACTTCCTGCTCCAGGACGTCGTCCGGCTCACCGGCCGCCCGCTTCCCGAGTGCGGCCGGCTGATCCGGGAGCTGCTGGTCGGCGGCGTGATCCGGACCTGCACGGATGGCGGCCGCTCGGCGTTCCGTGTGCTGTGCGTGGTGCGGGCGGCGGCCGACGCGGCGGCCTCGGTCTGACTGCCGCAGCGCCGCGCGGCGCGGTGCGGCTGCCGTCGGACTGCCGCAGCACCGGCGAACTGCTGGCCCTACCGCCGGAACAACTGCCGGTCCCGGCCCGGCCCCGGCGGTTGTATGGCACTGCCCGCCCGGCCCGGAGACTCCGGCCCGCCGAGCACCGCCCTCGCTCCCGGGCTCCCGCCCCTCCCGCCGCGACCCACACAGGAGACCCCATGCCGTCCGACGCGACCGTCGCACCCGCTCCGGCCGCCTTCCGGTTGCCGCTCTCGGAGGCCCAGCGCGACATCTGGACGGCCCACACCCTGGACCCCACCGGTCTGAAGTACAACGTCGCCGAGTGCCGGGACATCCTGGGCCCGGTCGACCCGGCCCTGATGAGCACCGCCTGGCGCCGCCTCGTCGAGGAGGCGGACGTCATGCGCACCCGCCGCTTCGAGGACGACGGCGAGCAGGTGTGGCAGGTCATCGACACCGAGCCGGGCGACCGCACCCTGACATACACCGATGTGAGCGGCGAGGCCGACCCGGAGGGCGCGGCCTGGGGTCTGGTGGACGCGGCGATCGGCGCACCGTTCGACCTGACCCGCGAGTCCCCGGTCCGTTGCGCGCTGATCAAGCTGGCCGAGGACCGGTACTTCTACTTCTACGGCTTCCACCACCTGCTCGTCGACGGCGCGAGTGTGTCGATGCTCCTGCACCGGCTGGTCGAGCTGTACGAGCGGGCGGTCGCGGGTGAGCCGTGGGGCGACTCCCCGTTCGGCCGGCTGACGGACCTGCACGCCGAGGACGCCGTTTACCGGTGCTCCGAGGAAGCCGCCGCCGAACGGGCCGCGTGGCGCGGGCACTTGGGCGGCGCTCCGGGGACGGCGCCGAGCCTGGTGCGGGGTGCCGGACGGGCGGTCCCGTCCCGGAGCGCGCTGCCCTTCGCGCGGCGTACGGTCCTGATCCCGGCGCGGGACGCGGACCGGCTGCGTACGGTCGCGCGGTCGGAGCGGGTCTCGTGGCCGGTGCTGACGGTCGCCCTGTTCACGGTGTACCTGCACCGGGTGACTGCCCAGGACGAGCTGATGGTCGCCCTGCCGGTGGCGGGCCGGACCACGAAGACCGCCCGCAGCACGCCCGGCATGGCGTCGAACGTCGTCCCGCTGCGGCTGCGGGTGGGCGCCGACGACACGCTGCGCACCCTGGTGCGTGCGGTGTCCGCCGAGGTGAAGCACGGTCTGCGCCACCAGCTGACCCGCTACGAGGACCTGCGACGGGACGCCGGCACGCTCACCGGAGGCCGCCGGCTGACCGGTCCTGTGCTCAACATCATGGGCTTCAACGCGGACTTGACCGTCTGCGGCCATCCCACGGTCAACCACAACGTGAGCAACGGCCCGGTGGACGACCTCAGCGTCGCGGTGTACGACCTGGGCGCGGCGGACGGCCTGCGGATCGACTTCGACACACCCGTGGACGGTGTCGACGCCGAGGCGGTCGCCGCACACCAGGACCGCTTCGCCGCGTTCCTCACCGCTTCCCTGGACGCGGCGGAGCCGGGTGACCGGAGCGTCGCGGAGCTGGAGGTGCTGTCGGAGGACGAGCGGGGGCTGCTGCTCGGGTCGTGGGCCGGGGCGGTGGCCGACCGGGACGATGTGTCGCTGGTGGCCCGGTTCGAGGAGCAGGTGGCGCGGTTCCCTGACGCGGTCGCGCTGATCGACGGGGAGCAGAGCTGCACGTACGCGGAACTGAACGCGACCGCCAACCGCTGGGCCAGGGCGCTGCGTTCACACGGCCTGGGACGCGGACAGCTGGCGGGGATTCTGCTGGAGCGCGACGCCACGTTCGCCGCCGCGCTCATCGCCGTACTCAAGACCGGCGCCGGACATGTGCTGCTCGACCCGGACTTCCCGGACGAGCGGCTGCGGTCGGCGGCCGGCGAGGCCGGGATCAGCCACCTGGTCACGCGTGAGGGGCTGGCGGACCGCCTGCCGGGCGCCTGGACCAACTGCACCGAGGACCCGGACGACGTGCTGGGCCACGACTCCGGCAACCTCGATGTGCCGATCCAGGGAGACGACCTCGCCTGCGTGATGTTCACCTCCGGGTCCACCGGCCGGCCCAAGGGCATCCTCTCCTCGCACCGCAACCTCGTATCGACCCTGGTGGGCCAGACCTACCTCCCGACCGGCCCGGACGAGGTGTACCTCCAGTCCTCGCCCGTCTCCTGGGACGCCTTCAGCCTGGAATTCTGGGGCCCGCTCCTGCACGGCGCGCGTGTCGTACTCCAGCCGGGGCAGAAGCCGGAACCCTCGCTCATCGCGGAACTGGCCCCCAAGCACCACGTGACGACCCTGCTGCTGTCGGCCACCCTCTTCAACTACCTCACCGACGAACACCCCGAGACGTTCGCATCGGTCACGACCGCGTACACGGTGGGTGAGGCGGCATCCCCCGCCCACGTGCACAAGCTCCAGACGGCACGCCCCGGCATCAAGGTGGTCAACGGGTACGGCCCGGCGGAGGCGATGATCTACGCCACCACCCACACCATCGAGCCGAGCGATCAGCCGCACACCGTCATCCCGATCGGCACACCGCTGGTCAACAAGCCGTTGTACGTCCTCGACGCTGCCCTGCGTCTGTGCCCGCCGGGTGCGACGGGTGAGCTGTACGTCTCCGGTGACGGCCTCGCCCACGGCTACCTCAACCGCGCCGACCTCACCGCAGCAAGCTTCGTACCCAACCCCTACGGGCCCGCCGGCAGCCGCCTCTACCGCACCGGCGACCTCGCCCACTTCGACCGCCAGGGGCGGCTGCACTACGAGGGCCGAGCGGACCAGCAGATCAAGATCCGGGGCTTCCGCATCGAACCCGCCGAGGTGGAGAGCGCCCTCCTAGCACACCCGCAGGTCACCCAGGCCGTCGTCACCAAACACCACGACCAGCTCTCCGCCTACGTGGTCACGAGCGGCGACACGGCCGACCTCCGACGCCACCTGACCGACCGCCTCCCCGAACACCTCGTCCCCGCCTACCTCACCCCGCTCGACCGCCTGCCCCTCACACCGAACGGCAAGATCGACAAGCGCGCGCTGCCCGAACCGGTCCTGGCCTCGACGGGCGGTCGTGCCCCGCGCACCCTGCTGGAGGAGACCCTGGCCGGCCTCTTCACCAGCACGCTCGACGTGCCCGGCGCCCTGACGATCGACGACGACTTCTTCCACCATGGCGGGCACTCGATCCTCGCCGCCCGTCTCACCAACCGGATCGCCCAGGTGCTGGGCGTACGGCTGACGATCCGGGATGTGTTCGAGCACCCGACCGTGGCACGGCTCGCGGAGAAGGTGAGTACGGAGAAGGGCCTGCCCGCGCTGCCTCCGCTGACCGCCGGTGAGGGCTCGGGCGAGGGCTCGGCCCCGATGTCGTTCGCCCAGCGGCGGTTGTGGCTGCTGGCGGACCTGGAGGGCGGCAGCACCGCGTACAACGTGCCGATGACCGTGCGCCTGGAAGGGCCGCTCGACACCGATGCCCTGGAGGCCGCGCTCAACGACGTCATCGAGCGCCACGCTCCCCTGCGGACCCTGTACGAGACGATCGACGGCGAACCACGGCAGCGCGTCCTCCCGGCCACCGAGGCGCGGGTGGTCGTGGACCGCCGTGAGGTGGACGCGGAGGAGCTGGACGGTGCGCTGTCCGAGGCCGGCCGCCGCGCCTTCGACCTCCGCAACGAACTACCGCTCCACGTCGACCTGTTCCGGCTGGCCGAGACCGTGCACCACCTGGTGATCGTGCTGCATCACATCGCCACGGACGGCCAGTCGGGCGAGGTGTACGTCACGGACCTGGCCCGTGCGTACGAGGCGCGGGTCGCGGGCGCCGAAGGCCCGGTGCTGGAGCCGCTGTCGGTGCAGTACGCGGACTACGCGGTATGGCAGCAGCGGGTGTTGGGCTCGCCCGACGACGCGGACAGCGTACTCGCCCGGGAACTCGGCTTCTGGCGCCAGGCCTTGGCCGGCCTGCCGGAGGAACACAGCCTGAACCTGGACCGCCCGCGCCCCGCACGCGCCTCGCACCGGGGCGGTCAGGTCGACGTCGAGCTGGGCGACGACCTGTTCGCCCGCATCGGTGAGCTGGCCCGCGCCGAGGGATGCACGCCCTTCATGGTCGTGCACGCGGCACTCGCGGCAGCCCTCACCCGGCTCGGTGCCGGAACGGACCTCGCCATCGGCTCACCCGTCGCCGGCCGCGCCGACGAAGCGCTCCGCGACCTGGTCGGCTTCTTCGTCAACACGCTGGTCCTGCGCACCCGGACCGATGGCAACCCCACCTTCCGTGAGCTGCTGGAGCGCGTCCGCACCACCGACCTCGACGCCTTCGCCCACCAGGACGCCCCCTTCGACCTCGTCCTCGACGCCGCCAACCCCACCCGCACCCTCTCCCGCCACCCCCTCTTCCAGATCTGCCTCACCCTGGAGACCGGCACACCTGTGCTGGCTCTGCCCGGGACGAGTCCGGCGGCCGTGCGGACGTTCGCCAACGGCTCGGCCAAGTTCGACCTGGAGTTCCTGCTGCGCTCGGACGACGGCGAGGGGCTGCGGGGTGTGGTCATCTTCGCGGAGGACGTGTTCGACCACGCCACCGTCCAGCGCATGGTGAACGTGCTCGACGAGGTGTTGCGTCGGGTGCTGGCCGACCCGGAGACGCACCTCGGTGAGGTGGAGGTGCTGTCGGAGGACGAGCGGGGGCTGCTGCTCGGGTCGTGGGCCGGGGCGGTGGCCGACCGGGACGATGTGTCGCTGGTGGCCCGGTTCGAGGAGCAGGTGGCGCGGTTCCCTGACGCGGTCGCGCTGATCGACGGGGAGCGCACGTTCACGTACGCGGAACTGAACGCGACCGCCAACCGCTGGGCCAGGGCGCTGCGTCCACACGGCCTGGGACGCGGACAGCTGGCCGGCATCCTCCTTGAGCGCAACGCCACCTTCGCCGCCGCCCTCATCGCCGTACTCAAGACAGGCGCCGGACACGTACTGCTCGACCCCGACTTCCCCGACGAGCGACTGCGGTCGGCAGCGACCGAGGCCGCCATCAGCCACCTGGTCACACGGCCGGAGTCGGCCGACCGCCTCCCCGGGACCTGGACCACCTGCACCGAAGGCCCCGACGACGTGCTGGGCCACGACTCCGGCAACCTCGATGTGCCGATCCAGGGAGACGACCTCGCCTGCGTGATGTTCACCTCCGGGTCCACCGGCCGGCCCAAGGGCATCCTCTCCTCGCACCGCAACCTTGTATCGACCCTGGTGGGCCAGACCTACCTCCCGACCGGCCCGGACGAGGTGTACCTCCAGTCCTCGCCCGTCTCCTGGGACGCCTTCAGCCTGGAATTCTGGGGCCCGCTCCTGCACGGCGCGCGTGTCGTACTCCAGCCGGGGCAGAAGCCGGAACCCTCGCTCATCGCGGAACTGGCCCCCAAGCACCACGTGACAACGCTCCTGCTGTCGGCCACCCTCTTCAACTACCTCACCGACGAACACCCCGAGACGTTCGCGTCGGTCACCACGGCCTACACCGTCGGGGAGGCCGCCTCGCCCGCCCACGTGCACAAGCTCCAGACGGCACGCCCCGGCATCAGGGTGATGAACGGGTACGGCCCGGCGGAGGCGATGATCTACGCCACCACCCACACCATCGAGCCGAGCGATCAGCCGCACACCGTCATCCCGATCGGAACGCCGCTGGTCAACAAGCCGCTCTACGTCCTCGATCCTGCACTCCAGTTGTGCGCACCCGGCGCCACCGGTGAGCTGTACGTGTCCGGTGACGGCCTCGCCCACGGCTACCTCAACCGCGCCGACCTCACCGCAGCGAGCTTCGTACCCAACCCCTACGGGCCCGCCGGCAGCCGCCTCTACCGCACCGGCGACCTCGCCCACTTCGACCGCGACGGACGCCTCCACTACGAAGGCCGAGCGGACCAGCAGATCAAGATCCGGGGCTTCCGCATCGAACCCGCCGAGGTGGAAACCGCGCTCCTCGCACACCCGCAGGTCACCCAGGCCGTCGTCACCAAACACCACGACCAGCTCTCCGCCTACGTGGTGGCGAGCGGCGACACGGCCGACCTCCGACGCCACCTGGCCGACTGCCTCCCCGAACACCTCGTCCCCGCCTACCTCACCCCGCTCGACCGCTTCCCCCTCACACCGAACGGCAAGATCGACAAGCGCGCGCTGCCCGAACCGGTCGCGGTGGGGAGCAGTGAGCGCGCGCCGCAGAGCCAGCTCGAAGAGGTCACGGTCGCTCTGTTCAGCAAGGTCCTGGGCACGCAGGGGCCGGTGGGCGTCGAGGACAGCTTCTTCGCCCACGGCGGGCACTCCCTGCTCGCCGCCCGCCTCACCAACCACATCGCCGAGGTCCTGGGCGTCCGGCTGACGATCCGGGACGTGTTCCAGCACCCGACGCCCGCACGCCTCGCCCAGCACATCGGCTCGCTGAAGGGCCGGCCCGCGCTGCCGTCCCCGGTCGCCGGTGAGGCGGGTGACGGCTCCGACAGCCCGGTCTCGTCCGCCCAGCGCCGCCTGTGGCTGCTGGCCGAACTGGACGGCGGGAGCACCGCGTACAACGTGCCGATGACCGTGCGCCTGGAAGGGCCGCTCGACGTCGACGCGCTCGAAGCCGCACTCAACGACGTCGTCGAACGCCACGCTCCCCTGCGGACCGTGTTCGCGAGCGTCGGCGGCGAGCCGAGGCAGCTCGTCCAGGCGGCCGAGCGGGCCCGCGTCGCCGTCGAGCGGCGGGCGTCCACGCCGGAGTCGCTGGACGGCGACCTTGACGCGGCCGGCCGGCACCGTTTCGACCTCCGGACGGAGAACCCGCTGCGGGCCACTCTTTTCGAGACCGGTGACCGGCACACCGTCCTCTTCCTGCTCTTCCACCACATCGCGACGGACGGGCGCTCCGCCGGAGTGTTCTTCGACGACCTGTCACGGGCCTACGAGGCCCGGAGCGCGGGTGCGACCGCAAGCGCGCTGGAGCCGCTGCCGGTGCGGTACGCGGACTACGCGGTGTGGCAGCAGCGCGTGCTGGGGACGCCCGAGGACGCGGACAGCGCGCTCTCGGCGGAACTGGACTTCTGGCAGGCCGCCTTGGCGGACCTGCCGGAGGAGCACGGGCTGAGCCTCGACCGCCCCCGTCCGGCGGTCGCCTCGCACCGGGGCGGTCAGGTCGACGTCGCCCTCGGTGACGACCTGTTCGAACGCGTCGGAGAGCTGGCCCGCGCCGAGGGCTGCACCCCCTTCATGGTGGTCCACGCGGCCCTCGTCGCCGCCCTCACCCGACTCGGGGCCGGCACGGACCTGGCCATCGGCTCCCCCGTCGCCGGCCGCACCGACGAAGCACTGCGTGACCTGGTCGGCTTCTTCGTCAACACGCTTGTCCTGCGAACGAGTTCGGACGGCGACCCCACCTTCCGCGAACTCCTCGGCCGCGTCCGGACCGCCGACCTGGACGCCTTCGCCCACCAGGACGCCCCCTTCGACCTCGTGCTCGACGCCCTCAACCCCACCCGCACCCTCTCCCGTCACCCCCTCTTCCAGATCTGCCTCACCCTGGAGGCCGGGGAGGCGCCGGCGCTGGAACTGGGCGGTGGTCGTACGGCCGAGGTGCGCGGGCTGACCAACGGCTCGGCCAAGTTCGACCTGGAATTCCTGCTCCGCTCGGACGACAGCCGCCGCCTCCACGGTGCGGTGGTCTTCGCGGAGGACCTGTTCGACCAGGCCACCGTCCAGCGCATGGTGACCGCCCTGGGCGAGGTGCTGCGTCAGGCGCTGACCGACCCGGAGGTGCGTCTCGGGGCGCTGGAGGTGGTGTCGGACGCCGAGCGGGAACTGCTGCTCGGGCCGTGGGCCGGGACCGCCGCCGCCATCGACGACACCTCACTCGTCGCGCGGTTCGAGGAGCAGGTGGCCCGCACCCCGGACGCCGTGGCCCTCATCGACGGCGAGCAGCGGATCACCTACGCGGAGCTCAACGCCACGGCCAACCGCTGGGCGCACCAGCTGCGTGCGCGCGGCCTGGGCCGGGGTGACCTGGCCGGCATCCTCCTGGAGCGCGACGCCACCTTCGCCGGTGCCGTGATCGCGGTGGTCAAGGCCGGGGCCGGCTACACCCTGCTCGACCCGGACTTCCCGGACGAGCGCCTGCGCTCCGCCGCGCACGACGCGGGTATCGCCCTGCTCCTCACGGACGACGCCCTCGGGCCGCGTGTGGAGGGCCCCTGGACCGTTGTCTCCTGCTCCGGCGGGGCACCGGCGGACGCGTCGGACGGCAACCCGGGTGTGCCGGTCCGGGGTGACGATGTGGCGTGCGTGATGTTCACGTCCGGGTCCACGGGGCGGCCCAAGGGCATCCTGTCCTCGCACCGCAACCTGGTCTCGACCGTCAGCGCGCAGAGCTACGGCACCTTCGGGCCCGACGAGGTCTTCCTCCAGTGCTCGCCCGTCTCCTGGGACGCCTTCAGCCTGGAGTTCTGGGGCGCACTCCTCCACGGAGGCACCACCGTCCTCCAGCCCGGCCAGAAACCCGAACCCGCGCTCATCGCCGAACTCTCGCACCGGCACGGCGTCACGATGCTCCAGCTCTCCGCCAGCCTCTTCAACTACCTCACCGACGAACACCCCGAAGCGTTCACCACCGTCACCGTCGCCTACACCGGCGGCGAGGCAGCCTCCCCCGCCCACGTCCACCGGCTCCAGCAACTCGCGCCCCACACCACCGTCGTCAACGGCTACGGCCCCGCCGAATCCATGGGCTTCACCACCACCCACACCGTCGAGCCCGCCGATGCCCCGCACCCCACCATCCCGATCGGCACACCCCTGACCAACAAGGCCGCCTACATCCTCGACTCCGGCTTCCAGCCCGTACCCCCCGGCGTCACCGGCCACCTCTACCTCACCGGCCACGGCCTCGCCCACGGCTACCTCGACCGACCCGACCTCACCGCCACCACCTTCGTACCCAACCCCTACGGCACCCCCGGCACCCGCCTCTACCGCACCGGCGACCTCGCCCGGTTCGATCGTGACGGGCGGCTGCACTACGAGGGCCGGGCAGACCAGCAGATCAAGATCCGGGGCTTCCGGATCGAGCCGGCCGAGATCGAGGCCGCGCTCCTCACCCACCCCCACATCACCCAGGCCACCGTCACCACGCACCACGACCAGCTCTCCGCCTACGTCGTCCTCGACACCGACACGGTGACCGTGGAGGACGCGCGCCGCCACCTCGCGGACCGGCTGCCCGAGCACATGGTCCCCGCGCACCTCACCGTCCTCGACCGGCTCCCGCTCACCCCCAACGGGAAGATCGACCGGCGCGCGCTCCCCGAGCCGACGGCTGTCGTGTCCGAGGGCCGTGCGCCGCAGAGCCAGCTCGAAGAGGTCACGGTCGCTCTGTTCAGCAAGGTCCTGGGCACGCAGGGGCCGGTGGGCGTCGAGGACAGCTTCTTCGCCCACGGCGGGCACTCCCTGCTCGCCGCCCGCCTCACCAACCACCTCGCTGAAGTCCTGGGCATCCGGCTGACGATCCGGGACGTGTTCCAGCACCCGACGCCCGCACGCCTCGCCCAGCACATCGCCTCGCTGAACGGGCGGCCCGCGCTGCCGCCCCTCACCCCGGACGCCTGGGCCGGCGAGGGCGACGCGCCCGTGTCCTTCGCCCAGCGCCGCCTGTGGCTGCTGGCCGAACTGGACGGCGGCAGCGCCGCGTACAACGTCCCGATGGCCGTACGGCTGACCGGCCCCCTGGACGCGGATCTGCTCGAAGCCGCGCTGCACGACGTGGTCGCACGCCACACCCCACTGCGGACCGTGTTCACCACGGTCGACGGCGAACCCCGCCAGCACGTCCTTCCTGCCGCAGAAGCCCAGGTGCCCATCGAGCGGCGCGAGGTGACTGCCGACGAGCTGGCCGGGGAGATCACCGAGGCTGCTCGCCATGTCTTCGACCTCCGGAGCGAACTCCCCGTACGCGCCTCACTGTTCGAGGCCGACGACGACTCCTGGGTGTTCTTCCTCCTGGTCCACCACATCGCCACGGACGGCCGGTCCACCGGTGTGTTCTTCGACGACCTGTCACGGGCCTACGAGGCCCGGAGCGCGGGTGCGACCGCAAGCGCGCTGGAGCCGCTGCCGGTGCGGTACGCGGACTACGCGGTGTGGCAGCAGCGCGTGCTGGGCGCGTCCGACGACGCGGACAGCGTGCTCGCGCAGGAGCTGGCCTTCTGGCACAAGACCCTGGAAGGGCTCCCCGAGGAGCACGCCCTGAACCTGGACCGCCCGCGCCCCGCACGGGCCTCGCACCGGGGCGGTCAGGTCGACGTCGCCCTCGGTGACGACCTGTTCGAACGCGTCGGAGAGCTGGCCCGCGCCGAGGGCTGCACCCCCTTCATGGTGGTCCACGCGGCCCTCGCCACCGCCCTCACCCGACTCGGCGCCGGCACGGACCTCGCCATCGGCTCCCCCGTCGCCGGCCGCACCGACGAAGCACTCCGCGACCTCGTCGGCTTCTTCGTCAACACCCTCGTCCTGCGCACCCACACCGACGGCGACCCCACCTTCCGCGAACTCCTCGGCCGCGTCCGGACCGCCGACCTGGACGCCTTCGCCCACCAGGACGCCCCCTTCGACCTCGTGCTCGACGCCCTCAACCCCACCCGCACCCTCTCCCGCCACCCCCTCTTCCAGATCTGCCTCACCCTGGAATCCGGAGCCGTACCGGAACTGCGGCTCGGGGACACCCGGGCCACCGCGATCCCGGAGGTCACGAGCGGGGCGGCCAAGTTCGACCTGGAATTCCTGCTCCGTACGGAGGACGGCCAGGGGATGCACGGCACGGTCCTCTACGCGGAGGACCTGTTCGACCACGCCACCGTCCAGCGCATGGTGAACGTGCTCGCCACGGTCCTGCGCCAGGCGCTGGCCGATCCCGACGTGCGCCTCGGAGCGCTGGAGGTGGTGTCGGAGGACGAGCGGCGACTGCTGCTCGGGCCGTGGGCCGGATCGTCCGCCACCATCGCGGACACCTCACTGGTACGGCGATTTGAGGAGCAGGTCGCCCGCGCACCGAAGGCCGTCGCGCTCATCGACGGCGATCAGCGGATCACGTACGCGGAGCTCAACGCGACCGCCAACCGCTGGGCACGCGCGCTGCGTTCACACGGCCTGGGACGCGGGCAGCTGGCCGGCATCCTCCTTGAGCGCAACGCCACCTTCGCCGCCGCCCTCATCGCCGTACTCAAGACCGGCGCCGGACATGTACTGCTCGACCCGGACTTCCCCGACGAGCGACTGCGGTCGGCGGCAACCCAGGCCGCCATCAGCCACCTGGTCACGCGGCCGGAGTCGGCCGACCGCCTCCCCGGAACCTGGACCACCTGCACCGAAGGCCCCGACGACGTGCTGGGCCACGACTCCGGCAACCTCGATGTGCCGATCGGCGCCCAGGACGTGGCGTGCGTGATGTTCACCTCGGGGTCCACGGGGCGGCCCAAGGGCATCGTCTCCTCGCACCGCAACCTGGTCTCGACCGTCAGCGCGCAGACCTACGGCACCTTCGGACCCGACGAGGTCTTCCTCCAGTGCTCGCCCGTCTCCTGGGACGCCTTCAGCCTCGAATTCTGGGGCGCCCTCCTCCACGGCGGCACCACCGTCCTCCAGCCCGGCCAGAAGCCAGAACCCGCCCTCATCGCGGACCTGTCCCGCCGGCACGGCGTCACCATGCTCCAGCTGTCCGCCGGCCTCTTCAACTACCTCACCGACGAACACCCCGAAGCATTCGATTCGGTCACCGTCGCCTACACCGGCGGCGAGGCAGCCTCCCCCGCCCACGTCCACCGGCTCCAGCAACTCGCGCCCCACACCACCGTCGTCAACGGCTACGGCCCCGCCGAATCCATGGGGTTCACCACCACCCACACCATCACGGCGACACCTGAACCCCACCCGACCATCCCCATCGGCACACCCCTCACCAACAAGGCCGCCTACATCCTCGACGCCACCCTCCAGCCCGTACCCCCCGGCGTCACCGGCCACCTCTACCTCACCGGCCACGGCCTCGCCCACGGCTACCTCGACCGACCCGACCTCACCGCCACCACCTTCGTACCCGGGGCGTCGCGTCGGTACTCATGGATCTCCGGTGCTTCCGTGCGGGGCGGCGTGCCCACCACCCCAGAAGTTCTAAAATATGGAACCGTGTGTGAATATCTGGATGTGCTGGATCATCTCCGGGGCTTCCCCACCCGCCGGGCGGCATCCCGCACCGCACGGCCGAAGCGCGCTTCGTTCTCGTGGCGCAGCTCGGGGGCCGGCAGGGCGATTCCGATGCCGAAGACCTGGCCCGTATCGCTGTCGACGACGGCCGCGGAGATGCCCGCGACGTTCGGTACGAACTCGCCGCGCGAGGACTCCCAGCCGTCGGCGCGCACCCGGGCCAGCGAGGAGACGAGCTCGCCGGGGGTGCGTGGGGCCGATCCGGTGCTCTGCTCAAGGCGGGCGTCGACGAGCCGGAGCACCTGCGCGTCGTCCAGGCGCGCCAGCAGGGCGCGGCCCATGGAGCTGGCGTAGGCGGGGGCGCGGGTGCCGGCGGGGGTGTAGGCCTGGAGGGCGCCGACGGTGCCGATCCGCATGTGGAGCACCAGCGATTCGGCACCGTCGAGGACATCTACGTACCCCGTGTAACCGATGTCGGCGACCAGCCGGGCCAGCTCCTCCTCCAGGAGCGAGGCGGTGCTGCGCGAGGCGCGGAAGTGGTATGAGGCCTCCATGACGAGTTCGCCGGGCCGGTAGGCGCGGCTCACCGGGTCGCGGTCCAGGAAGCCGTACTCGGCCATCATGCTCAGTGTCCGCGAGACGGAGCTCTTGGGCAGGTCCAGGGCGCCCGCAACATCGGTCACCGTCAGATCCCGCTGCAGGCGCGCCATCAGTCGCAGGACGTCCCGCGCGTTGGCGAGTGTGCTCACCGTTCTCCTGCCTCCCCCGAGCTCCCGGAGCTCGTGCGTCTGATCGTAAGCGGCGCCCACATGGCGAGACCGCCTGCCACCCCCTTGACGGGTGGGCGTGCCCCGGAGATGATCCAGCACATCCAGATATTCACACACGGTTCCATATTTTAGAACTTCTGGGGTGGTGGGCACGCCGCCCCGCACGGAAGCACCGGAGATCCATGAGTACCGACGCGACGCCCCAGGCCGTCACAGACGCCCCGCCCGCAGCGGCCGGCGGAGCGCGCCATCCCCGCGCCCTCGCACCGGGGAATCTGATCCTGACCGTGGTGCTCAGCGTGTTCGGCGCCGTGGTGGGCGTGCAACTGCTCGCCACCCTCGGCGTCACCCCCAGCACCTCCCTCATCGGTGCGCTGGCCGCGATGACGCTGGCCCGGGTGCCGCTCGTCGCGTTGCGCGGCTTCCGTTCGGTGCACGCGCAGAACCTGGCGCAGACGAGCATCTCCTCGGCCACGTTCGGCGCCGCGAACAGCCTGTTCCTGCCGATCGGCATCCCGTTCCTGTTCGGGATGGACGACATGATCGTCCCGATGCTGATCGGGGTGGCCGCCGCGATGCTCGTCGACGCCTGGCTGCTGTACCGGATGTACGACACCCCCGCGTTCCCCGCGAAGAACCCCTGGCCGCTCGGGCTCGCCGCCGCCGAGGCGATCAAGGCCGGCGACGAGGGCGGCAGGCGCGCCAAGGTGCTCGGCCTGGGCCTGCTGACCGGTCTGGTGGGTGCGGCGTTCTCTCTGCCGATGTCGGCCTTCGGCGTGGCCCTGATCGGCGGGTTCGGCGCCATGGCCGCCTTCGGCGTCGGCCTGCTGTTCAGCCAGTACGCGGACTCGCTGCTCGGCCTCGACATCGACGCGATGTATCTGCCGCACGGCATGATGATCGGCGCGGGTCTGGTCGCCCTGGTCCAGGTCGGCCACACCATCCTCAAGGCCCGGCGCACGAACGCGGCTCAGGCCCGCGCGGCGGAGGACACCGGCGAGGGCGCCCGGCGGATGGGCCGCTCGATGCGGCTCGGTTTTGGCGCCTACCTCGTCATCTCGGTGCTCCTGGCCTTCGGCACCGGCGCGGCGACGCACATGAGCCCCGGGATGCTGATCGGCTTCCTGGTGTACGCGACCGTCGCGGCGTTCCTGCACGAGCTGCTGGTGGGCATCGCGGCCATGCACTCCGGCTGGTTCCCGGCCTTCGCGATCGCCCTGATCACGCTGCTGCTCGGCATCCTCATCGGCTTCCCGCCGGAGGCGCTGGTCGTGCTGTCCGGCTTCACGGCCGCGACCGGTCCGGCCTTCGCGGACATGGGCTACGACCTGAGGACCGGCTATCTGCTGCGCGGCGAGGACGTCGATCCCGCCTTCGAACTGGAGGGCCGCCGCCAGCAGTTGATCGCCGCGATGATCGGTTTCGGCGTCGCCATCGTGGTCGTTCTGATCTCGTACCGGATGTTCTTCGACAACGGGCAGACCGCTCCGATCGACGCCGCGTACGTCGCCGCGATCAAGGCGGGCCCGTCCATGGAGACCGCCCGGCACCTCGCGCTGTGGGCGATCCCCGGCGCGCTCGTGCAGATCATCGGCGGGTCCAGGCGCCAGCTCGGCATCCTGCTCGCGACCGGGCTCCTCATCACCACCCCGATGGCCGGCTGGATGGTCGCCGCCGGCATCACCACCCGTGTCCTCGCCCCGCGTCTCTTCGGCAAGGACGTCAAGGGCGACCTGGAGGTCTTCGCCGGCGGGGCGATCGCCGGCGACGCCCTCTACTCCTTCGGCAACGGCGTGTTCAAGGCCGCGAAGTAGCCGGACCCCACTCCACCCACTCGTACCACCCGCACAGCACCACCCTGGGAGAACCCGTGAAGCGACAGCTCACCCATGACGACATCCGCGCGGCCGTATACGGCGGTGCCGTACTGGGCGGAGGAGGCGGCGGGTTCGTCGAGCGCGGCCTGCGGACCGCCGGACTCGCCCTCCAGGTCGGCACGCCGGAGCTGTGGAGCGCCGACGAGTTCGCCGACGGCGACCTCACCGCGACCGTGGCCCTCGTCGGCGCCCCCGCCGCCCCGGACCCGCAGGTGCTGCCGACCCATCTGCTGCGCGCCCTGGAGCTGCTGCGTCGCGAACTCCCGAGCCCGCTGGTCGCGCTGCACACGAACGAGAACGGGGCGGAGACCACGATCAACGGCTGGTTCCACTCGGCGCTGACCGGCCTGCCCGTCATCGATCTGGCCTGCAACGGCCGCGCCCATCCCTCCAGCCAGATGGGGGCGATGGGCCTGCACCGCCGCGAGGGCTACCGGTCCAGCCAGGGCTACGCGGGCGGCAAGCCGCACGCCTACGTCGAGGGCGCCGTTTCCGGCCGCCTGGACGCGACCTCGAATGTGGTGCGCCGCGCCTCCGTGGAGGCGGGCGGCTGGGTGGGCGTCGCCCGCAATCCGGTCGAGGTCGGCTACGCGGTCCGCAACGGCGCACCGGGCGCCATCGGTTTCGCCATCGAGCTGGGGCACCGCTTCCTGGCCGAGGGCACGGCCGGCGCGGCAGAGCACCTGGGCGGCGAGATCGCCGCTTCGGGGACGGTGCGCGAGTACCGCTGCGAGCAGCGCGAGGGCTTGGACGTCGGCGTCGCCGTCCTCGACGACGCGGCGGGCACCACGCTGCACTTCGTCAACGAGTACATGGCGCTCGACCTGGCCGGCGGGCGCCGGGCCGCGTTCCCCGACCTGATCACGACGTTCGACGGGGCCGGGCAGCCGCTCGCCTCCGCCGATGTCGAGGTGGGAATGCGGGTCGAGGTCCTGGTCGCCCCGGCGGAGAACCTGCTGCTGTCGCCGACGATGTACATGCCCGAGGTGTACGCCCCCGTGGAGACACTGCTCGGCATCGAGTTCGCCCCGGCCGCGCAGGCGCTCGCCCATGTCTGAGCCGACCGTCGCCGCCCCGGGCCCCGTACGGGAGTTCTGCGACGCGCAGTGGGAGACCGAGGTCCTTCCGCTGGTCCGGGACCACATCCGCGTCCCGGCGGTCAGCCCCGCGTACGACCCGGAGTGGGAGGCCCGCGGGCACCTCGACCGGGCCGTCGACGCGGCGGCGGCCTGGCTGCGCGCAGTGCCGCTGCCGGGACTGCGGACCGAGGTCCTGCGCGCGCCCGGCCGTACGCCCCTGGTCTTCTTCGAGGTCCCCGGCGAAGGTGCCCGGTCCGAGGAGGTCGTCCTCTTCTACGGCCATCTGGACAAGCAGCCCGAGGGCGACGGGTGGAGCGGCGGACGCACCGCGTGGGAGCCGTCCTTCGACGGCACCCGGCTGTACGGCCGGGGCGGAGCCGACGACGGCTACGCGCTGCCCGCGTCGCTCACCGCGATCCGCGCCCTGGCCGGACAGGGCGCGGCCCGGCCCCGGTGCGTCGGTGTGTTCGAAGCCGGGGAGGAGTCGGGCAGCCCCGACCTGGACCACTGGTTCGCGGTCCTGGCCGGCCGGATCGGCGAGGTGGGCCTGGTGGTCTGCCTGGACTCCGGCGCGGGCGACTACGAACGGCTCTGGCTGGTCACGTCGTTGCGCGGGGCCTGCGGCGGCACGCTGGACGTGCGGGTACTCGGTGACGGCGCTCACTCCGGGGACGCCGGAGGCGTGGTGCCGTCGTCGTTCCGGGTGCTGAGGCAGGTGCTCGACCGCCTGGAGGACAGCGCGACGGGCACGCTGCGCCCCGCCGTACTGCACGCCGAGGTCCCGCCGGACCGCCGGGAACAGACCCGCGCGGCGGCGGCACTGCTCGGCGACGGGGTGCGGGAGCGTTTCGACTGGTACGAGGGCACCTCTGCGGTGGCCGCCGATCCCGGGGAACTGCTGCTCAACCGGGCGTGGCGGCCCAGCCTGGAGGTTACCGGGGCGGACGGACTGCCTCCGGTGGGCTCGGCCGGCAACGTGCTGCGCCCGCACACCCGGGTGAAGCTGACATTGCGGCTGCCGCCCACGGTGGACAGCGCGACGGCCGTCGCGGAGCTGGGCAGGCTCCTGGAGGCGGACCCGCCGTACGGAGCAACGGTCCGCTTCAGGCCCGACCGGGTCCTCGCGGACGGCTGGCACGCACCGGCCGAGGAGCCATGGCTCAGCGACGCGTTGTCGGAGGCGAGCCGGGCCTGCTTCGGCGGGGCGGACGTGGCCCGCATCGGGCAGGGCGGCACCATTCCGCTGATGGGGAAGCTGTCCCGGCAGTTCCCCGGGGCCCAGTTCCTCGCCTGCGGAGTGCTGGGCCCGGGGGCCAACGCCCACGGGCCGAACGAGTCGCTGCACGTGCCGTACGCGCGGCGGCTCACCGCGAGCCTGGCCCTGACCCTCAACGCCTTCGCCAACCGGGAGCCGCAGGCGGGGTGAGGACCCGTCAGACCTTCTGCTTCTTCAGTGACGTGAGATGGGCGAAGACGACGACGTTGGAGGCGTAGCCGTCCTTCTTGTTGAAACGTCCGCCGCACGTCATCAGCCGGAGTTCCGGGCGCCCGGTGCTGCCGTACACCTTGTCGTCGGGGAACTTGTCCTTGGTGTACGTCTCGACCGCGTCGACCGAGAAGACGGCGGTCTGCTTGTCGGCCCGGGTGACCGTCACCTTGTCGCCCTTGTGCAGGGCGTTGAGGTTGAGGAAGATCGCCGGCCCGGTCTCCGTGTCGCGGTGGCCGACGATCAGGGAGGTCCCCTGCTCGCCGGGCGAGGGCCCGTCGCTGTACCAGCCCACCTCCCTCGGTCTGCTCATCGGCGGGGCCCCCAGGTGGCCCTTCTTGTCGAGCCCGAGGCCGGTGACCGGCGCCTCGATGAAGATGGCGGGCACCGCGACCTTCACCGGCCGCGACGGCGACAGGGGTGCGTGCGAGGCCGGCCGGTCGCCGCCGCCCGCGGCGTCATTGCCGTGGGCGGCGGCGACCGGATCGTCGGACGAGTCGGAACTCGCCCAGACGATGCCGGTCACCAGCGAGAAGGTCACGCACAACGTCATCGTGAGACGACATGCCCGGCTCGGGCCCCGTCGGCGTCTTCTGCGCGGACTATGCCTCGTTGCGGGCACGGCGGCGTGCGGCTCGGCGGACCATGATCAGCCCAGCGGCTCCGGCGGCGCCGGCCGCCAGCGCGGCGGTGGTCCCGATGTTCGAGTCGCTCTCGGAGCTGACGCTGTCCATGTCCGGAACACCGCCGCCACCGGCGGGCACCCCGCCGGAGGGCTGCTCGTAGCCGCCCTCGGAACCGGCCTCGGAGCCCGAAGCGGCCGAGCCGCGCTCGCTGTTGCCGGCGGAGCCGTTGTTGCCGGCCGGCTTGGTGCAGTCGACCTTGAACGCCTTGTTCTTCGGGCCGGACGGAACGATCCACACCAGCTGGTACGTGCCCTCGGGGAGCAGGTACTCCTGGCTGCGGGCCGAGCCGTTCACCAGCGGCAGGGTGCTGGCCAGGGTGTCCCCCGGGGGAACGGTCGGGGGCTGCGCGGTGATGGTCCACGGGACGGCCGGCATGTCGCCGAAGTTGCTGGCCTGGAGGACGAACTTGCAGACCTCGTTGCCGTCGCCACCGCGCGCCGCCCAGCCGCCCGAGCGGATGTCGATGTCACCGCTGTCGCCGGGGGCGGCGTAGGCGGCGGACGCCCCGCCCAGCGTGGCTGCGGCGACGGCGATCGCGGCGGCCGCGCGAGCGCTGCGGGAACGGGCAGAAGCGGACATACGCATGCTGAACTCCTTCGAGCCGGGATGATTGTCGTACTGATCAACCGATCGCCTAAGAGATGCCATGACTCTCGGGATAAATACGGCGTAACACTCTGAAAAGTGCGACAAGTACCCTGAGTAGCCGATAGCGGCTCTGCCCGAAGCGGGCCGTACACACGAACGGGGCGCCCGTCGGACGCCCCGTTCCGTACCGCCTTCCCTGCAGGTCAGACCTGGGATGCCCCGGCTCCGGCCGCCTCCCGGCGCCTGCGCTGCTCGGCCACGTCCGCCACCGGCGAGGCGAGCAGGAGGGTGCGCGTGTACCGGTGTGCCGGCTCCGTGGTGACCGTGGCGGCGTCGCCCGTCTCCACGATCTCGCCGCGGTGGATGACCGACACGCGGTGGCTCATGAAGCGCACGACGGCCAGGTCGTGCGAGACGAAGAGGTACGAGACGCCCGTCTCCTCCTGGATCTCCAGGAGCAGGTCGAGCACCGTCCGCTGGGTCGTCAGGTCCAGCGCGGACACCGGCTCGTCGCAGATGACCAGCCGGGGCCGCAGGGCCAGTGCCCGTGCGATGGCGACCCGCTGCCGCTGGCCCCCGGAGAACTCGCGGGGCAGCCGCCCCGCCGCGTCGGACGGCAGATGGACGCGCTCCAGCAGCCCGGCGACCCTCCCCCGGGCCTCCCGCGCGCTCGTCCCCTGGCCGATGAGCGGTTCGGCGAGCGTGTCGCCGATGGTGCGGGACGGATTCAGCGAGGTGTACGGGTCCTGGAAGATGACCTGGAGGTCGCGGCTGAGGGCCCGGCGGCGGCGCGCGTCGGCGTGTTCGATGCGCTCGCCGTCGAAGGTGACCGAGCCGGAGCGGACCGGGACAAGCCCGAGGACCGCGCGGCCGATGGTGGACTTGCCCGAGCCGGACTCGCCGACCAGGCCTAGGGTCTCCCCGGGCCGGACGGACAGGGCGACGCCCTTGAGGACTTCGGTGTCCGGGGCGCGCCAGCCCTTGCCGGGGAAGGAGACCCGCAGGTCGCGCACATCGAGCAGGGCGTCGGGGGTCTTCTTCATGCGGTGACGGTCCTTGCTTCTCGGGGCTTCCAGGGGGCGCGGGCCGGGGCGTCGTCGAGCACGGCGGCCAGCAGGGTGCGGGTGTACGGGTCCTGCGGTGCGCCGAGGATCTGTTCGGTGGTGCCGGTCTCCACGATGCGGCCGGCGTTCATCACGGCCACCCGGTCGCAGACGTCGGCGACGACACCGAGGTTGTGGGTCACCAGGAGGACGCCGAGGCCGCGTTCGTCCCGGAGCCGGCGCAGCAGGTCGAGCACTTCGGCCTGGACGCGTACGTCGAGCGCGGTGGTCGGCTCGTCGGCGATCAGGAGGTCGGGGTCGCAGGACATCGCGCCGGCGATCAGGACGCGCTGGGCCATGCCGCCGGAGATCTCGTGCGGGTAGAGGCGCAGGGTGCGGTCCGGGTCGGGGATCTCGACGAGGCGGAGCAACTCCCGTGCCTTGTCGGCGGCTTCCTTGCGGCCGAGTCCGAGGTGGTGGCGTACGGGCTCCATGAGCTGGTTGCCGATGGTGAAGGCGGGGTCGAGGTTGCTCATGGGTTCCTGCGGTACGTACGCGAGGGTGCGGCCACGCAGCGCGCGGTGGTCGCGTTCCCGCATCCCCGCCGTCTCGCGGCCGTTGACCGTGATGCTGCCCCGGGTGACGCGACCGCCCTCGGGCAGCAGGCCGAGCACGGAGAACGCGGTCTGCGTCTTCCCGGACCCCGACTCCCCGACCAGGCCGACGATTTCACCGGGGCGCACATCGAGGTCGACGCCGTGCACGACCTCCTTATCGGTGCCGTCGGGCCGGGCGTAGGCGACGGTGAGGCCGCGCACGGACAGCAGCGCGGCGCGCGGTGCGGCGGAATCGGCGGACTCCGCGGGCTCGGCGGCCCGCACGGCGCGCCGGCGGCGGGCGGGCCGGGGCGCCTGGTCCTCCAGGGCGTCGCGCACGGCTCCGGCCAGCAGGACGAGGGCGCAGTTGGTGAGGCCGAGGGCGAGGCCGGGCCAGAGGATGAGCCGGGGAGCGCGCTGGATGTTCTGGAACGCCTCGTTGAGCATGGCACCCCAGGTCGCCGTCGATCCGCTGCCGACGCCGAGGAATTCGAGTCCGGCCTGGAGGGCGATGGCGATGCCCGCGACCAGCGCGACCTGGATGATGATGGGGCCGCGTACGACGGTCAGGACGTGCCGGGCGACGATCCGCGTGTCGGAGAGGCCGGAGACCTTCGCGGCGTCCACGTACAGCTCGCCCCGGACGTTGGCGACGATGCCGCGCACCAGGCGGAAGAAGCTGGGCGCCACCAGCACGCCGAGCACGATCATCAGGACGTGGACGTCCGGGCCGAGGATGGCGCGGGAGGCGAGCAGCACGACCATGGCGGGCAGGGCCATGACGAGGTTGACGGTCCAGTTGGCGACGGAGTCGAACCGGCCGCCCCGGTATCCGGCGAAGAGTCCCGTGGGCACGCCGAGCGCCAGGGCAATGGCCAGGGCGAGCAGCGCGCCGCCGAGTGTGGTGCGTCCGCCGTACAGCACCCGGGCGAGGATGTCGCGCCCCGCCGAGTCCATGCCGAGGGGGTGGCCGCCGCTCGGGCCGGCGAACGCCTGGCTCAGCGAGGAGGCGCCCGGGTCCTGCGAGGCGATCACGGGAGCCAGGAGGACGGCCGCGACGATGAGCAGGAGCAGTGCGGCGGAGAGTCCGCCCAGGGGGTTGCGCAGGACCCTGCGCAGGGTGCGGCCGGTACTCATGCGACCCTCGCCTTGGGGTTGAGCCAGCCGATCAGGATGTCGACCAGGAGGTTGATCAGGACGACACCGACCACGGTGAGCATGACGAGGGCCATGATCACGGGGATGTCGCCGCGGGTGGTGTAGGTGACGGTCATGGAGCCGATGCCGGGGAGTCCGAAGATCTGCTCGACGAGCACGGCCCCGCCGAGCAGGCCGACGAACTGCATGCCGAGCACGGAGAGCGCGGGCGCCGAGGCGTTGCGCAGGACGTGCTTGAACACGATGCGGGACGCGGGCAGTCCGCGGGCGCGCAGGGTGCGTACGTAGTCCTGGCGCAGGGCGTCGATGACGGCGCCGCGCACCTGCTGGGAGACGCCCGCGACGGAGGCCACCGACAGGGAGAGCACCGGCAGGGTGATGGTGGACAGCCAGCCACTGGGCGATTCGGTGAAGCCGGTGTACCCGATGGCGGGGAACCAGCGGAGCCGTACCGCGAAGACCAGGACCAGGACCAGGGTGAGCAGGAATCCCGGCAGGGCGTACCCCACGACACCGAGCACCTGCACGAAGCGATCGGCGGCTCCGCGCCGCACCCCGGCCCACACCCCCAGCAGGAAGGCGAGGACCGTGGTGACGGCGGTGACGCCGAGCATCAGGCTGGCGGTGACCGGGAGGCGGTTGCCGACGGCCTGGCCCACGTCCTCGCTCGTGAACCAGGAGGTGCCGAGATCGCCCCGGACGGCGTGGGCGAGCCAGCTCCCGTACTGCTGGAGCACCGGCTCGTCGAGGCCCAGCGACGCGTTCTTGGCGTCGATGGCGCTCTGGGACGCGCTCTCCCCGAGCAGTTGCCGGCCCACGTCGATGTGCGGGACGGATAGCAGCAGATAGGAGAGGAAGGAGATCACCACCAGGAGCACGGCTCCCGAGGCGATCCTGCGGGCGATGAAGTTCAGCATGACACTCGGTATCCGTCGGCGCGGGTGCGCTACTTGGCGGGCGCATAGTTGTAGATCGAGGGGACGGCCATGCCGGACTGCGGCGAGATCTTCACGGTCCCGTCCGAGACGTGCAGGTAGCTCATCCGGTAGAAGGGGAGGAACCAGGCGTCCTCGACGAGGTGCTGGTTCAGCTCGCGCGCGGCGGTCTTCGACTCGGCCTCGGTGCCGGACTTGAGGGCGGGCAGCAGCTTCTGCGTCACCTTGTCCGTGGTGCCGAACATGTTGAACGCCCCCGGGGTGACCAGTTCGTCGGCCGCCGCCCAGTCCGAGGTGGACTGGCCCATGTTCATGACCATGCCGGAGTACTGGCGGTCCTTGAACACCTTCTGGACGGCCGAGGCGCCGTCGAGCGTGTCCCAGACGAGCTTCACGCCGACGGCCTTGAAGTCGGACTGGAGGGATGCGGCCAGCGCGTCGTTGACGATCGCGGTGATCCTCGGCAGCTTCAACGTGAAGCCCTTGGAATAACCAGCCTGCTTGAGAAGGGACTTGGCCTTGGCGGGGTCGTGCGCGTAGTACGTGTCGAGCTTCTTGTCGTACGCCCGGGTCTCGGGGCCGAAAACCTGCGAGGTGGTCTGCCCGCGGTTCTGGCGGATGCGGTCGAGCATCGTGTCGCGGTCGACCGCGTAGTTGAGCGCCTGCCGCACGCGCGGGTCGCGCAGGGCGGGGGTGATCTTGCCGTCGCGGTCGAAGAGCAGCAGACCCTGGAAGTCGAACTCCTGCTTCTGCGTCGTGACGTCGGTCTCGATGGCTGTCTGCTGGTCGGCGGTCTGCAGGAGGGCCGCGTTGATCTGCCCGGTCTTGAGGCCGTTGGTGATCGCGGTCTCGTTGTCGAAGAAGCTGAAGGTGATGTTCTTGTACGGAAGCTTCTTGCCCCAGTAACCGGCGTTGCGCGTGTAGGACCACTTGGTGCCGACGGTGGTCCGCGTCTTGTCGAGGCGGTACGGACCGGTGCCGTCGGGGGTGGTCTTGAGGCTGTCGGCGTTCGCGAACCGCTTGGGGTTGGCCATCAGGCCGGGCGCGTCGCTGAGGTAGAACTCCATCGCCGGGTTGGGCTGCGCGAGCTCCAGCGTGACGTGGGTGGCGTCGGTGACGTCGACGGCCTTCAGGTCGGCGAGCCACTTGGCGGAGGCGCCGCCGCCCTTCTGGAAGCGCTCCATGTTGGCCTTGACCGCCGCGCCGTCGAAGGCGGTGCCGTCGGCGAACTTCACGTCCTTGCGCAGGGTCAGCGCGAGGTGGGTGCGGGTCTTGTCGTACGTCCACTCCGTGGCGAGCATCGGGCTGAAGGTGCCGTCGGGCTCGCGCTTGATGAGGGTGTCGTACACCGCCTGGAAGTACGGCAGGGCGCTGCCGGTGGCCACGGCGGGGTCGAGGCTCTGCGGGAGGGTCATCGTCGCGATGTTCAGCGTGGACGATCCGGCGCCCGCGGCGCCGCCGCCTTCGCCGGCGCATCCCGCGAGGGCGAGCGAGGCCGCGACGCAGGCGGCCACCGTCGCGGTTCGGGAGGTTCTGCTCATGTCTTTCGCTCCGTCTGGAGAGCCGGGGGCACCGCCCCGGCGAAGATTGCGGGTGAGCCTACATACGGAATTAACCACTTGGTAGGTTTTTGCTCGGTGGAATCAACCAGCCGGTAAGTTCTGCCCGACGAGGACCGACCGCGGCAGGAGACGACCGAAGTGACCGACCCCGCACCCGAGGCGACCCGGCGGCTGTCGAAGGGCGAGCGCACCCGCGCCCGCATCCTCGACTCCGCGACCGAGCTGTTCGCCCACTCCGGCTATCTCGCGGTCTCGCTGCGCGACATCGCCGCCCACGCCGGGCTCACCCATGCCGGGCTGCTGCACCACTTCCCGGGCAAGGAGGCCCTGCTGCTCGACGTGCTGGGCCGGCGCGACCAGCTGGACGGACGCCGGCTGTTCCCCGGCGTCCTGGCCCCGGGTGACCCGGAACCGGAACCCGCGGAGCGGCTGCGCCGGCTGCTGGACGTGGTCACCCGCAACGCGGGGACGCCCGGCCTGGTCGCGCTGTACGCGAAGCTGTCGGCGGAGGCGTCCGATCCGGAGCACCCCGCGCACCTCTACTTCGTACGGCGCTACCAGGTCCTGCGCCGCGAGACGACCGGCCTGCTGGCGGAGCTGTTCGCGGCGGCGGACGCACAAGACGATCCGGCCACCGTGGCCCAGCAGTTGCTCGCCCTGATGGACGGGCTCCAGACGCAGTGGCTGCTGGAGCCCGGGGCGGTCGACATGGCGGAGCAGGTCCGCGCCTTCCTCCGGCGGTACGGCGTGGAGGCGGGGCGCGGCTGAATCAGTGACCGAGGGCGGCGAGGACGGCATCGGCCATGCTCCTGTGTCCGGACGCGTTGGGGTGGAAGCCCGCGCCCTGGTCCGAGTCGGCCGGTTCGATCCAGCGCACACCGGCGGCCTGACAGGCGTCGTGCCCGACGGACGGGCCGTAGGTGTCGACGTACCCGGCCCCGTGGGTGCCCGCGCGCTGCGCCATCATCGCGTCGAGCTGCTTCTCCTTGTCCCGCACCCAGCCGAAGTCGCCCTCGGCCAGCGGGATCGTGGCGCGGCAGGAGCCGCCGTCGTCGGGCAGCAGCGAGGGGTAGCCGACGAGCATCACCCGGGCCTGCGGGGAACGGGCGTGGATCGCGTCGAGCACCGCGTCGAGCTTTGGTGCGGTGGCGTTGATGCGGGAGCCGATCTCGTCCGTGCCGAACAGGGTGAAGCTGCTCCTGCAGGGCGAGCCGTGCGGCGCGAGGTACCCCACCAGCACGCAGCGGGTGATGACCCCGGCCAGGTCGAGGTCGTTGCCGCCGACGCCCAGGGTGACCAGGGTCGTGTCGGGCCGCAGCGCGTCGAGCTGCGGCGCCACCGTGTCCTGCGCGCCCGCCATGTGCGTGGTGTCGGCCCCGGCGCAGGTGACGTCCGTGAACGAATCGGCGCCCACCGCCGCCGCCACGAGCGAGGGGTAGTTGCGGTCGGAGCGCCCGCAGACGGTGTCGGTCTGCTGCGGAATGCCGGGCCCGGAGCTGTACGAGTCGCCGAGCGCGACGTAGCGCACGGCGTCGCTGGACGCCGGGGCGGCGGGGGCCGCGACGCCGGGCGAGGCGGCGCCCGCCAGCAGTGCGACGGCCGCCGCCGCCGCGAGGGCCAGGCGCGGGGCGCGGGACGGGTGGCCCGCCTCGCGGCGCGCGGGGGTGGTCGACCGACCGGATACCGACATGACCGTTCCTCGATTCATGGGAGAGCGGAGCCGACGGGGCGGACGGCAGCAGAGAGCTCATCGGAGCGGACCGCCCGAGCACGAAAACCGTACGGTGATCGGTTTCTGACCGTCAAGAGTCGCGACCGAAATGAAATCCGGCCGATCGAGGGGCCGCCGGACGCCGCGCGCGGGGACCCTTGACAGCGAAAACCGATCACCATACGTTTTTGGGTCGCATGCCGTCTTGCCCCGATTCGCTCCACCGGACGGCACGGCCCGCCCGGCCGCCCCTCCTTCACGAAAGCCCGACAGGTACCCGTATGACTCAGCGATCCGCGCCCCGCCCCTCCCCCGCCGCCGGCCTCCCGCTCGCCGAGAAGGCCGCCCTGACCAGCGGTTCCGGGGACTTCGTCAGCCAGGGGTCCGAGGCGGCGGGCATCCCCGTCGTCCGGATGTCCGACGGCCCGCACGGGCTGCGGCTGCCCCGCGAGAGCGGCGACGGCGGCCAGCTCGACCTGCACAGCGCCGGCCCGGCCACCTGTTTCCCGCCCGCCGTCGCCCTCGGCAGCAGCTGGAACCCGGAGCTGGCCGAGGAGGTCGCCGGTGCCATCGCCGCCGAGGCCGTGGAGCACGGTGTGCACGTCGTGCTCGGACCGGGCATCAACATCAAGCGGTCGCCGCTGTGCGGCCGTAACTTCGAGTACTTCTCCGAGGACCCGCTCGTCTCCTCGGAGCTGGGCGGCGCCATGGTGCGCGGGCTGCAGAACGCCGGGGTCGGGGCGTCCCTGAAGCACTACGCGGCCAACAACCAGGAGACCGACCGGATGCGGGTGAGCGCCGACATCGACGAGCGCCCGCTGCGGGAGATCTATCTGCGCGCCTTCGAACGCGTCGTCCGCCGCGACCGCCCCTGGTCCGTCATGGCCTCCTACAACGGCGTCAACGGCGTGCCCGTCTCGCAGAACACCCGCCTGCTCACCGAGATCCTGCGCGAGGAGTGGGAGTTCGACGGGATCGTCGTCTCCGACTGGGGCGCCGTACGCGACCGGGTCGCCGCCCTCCGGGCCGGCCTGGACCTCCAGATGCCCGGCCCCGGCGGGCGCACGGACCGCGAAGTGGCCGCTGCCGTGGAGTCGGGTGCACTGGACGAGGCGCTGCTCGACCGGACCGTCGACCGCCTCGCCCTCTTCGCCGACCGCACGACGGGCGGGACCGGCACCCCCGGAGTGTTCGACGCGGACGCCTCGCATCGCCTCGCCGGGCGGGCCGCCGACGCGTGCGTGGTGCTCCTCAAGAACGACGACGCGCTGCTGCCGCTGGACCCGGCGCGGGGCAGCGTGGCCGTCATCGGTGAGTTCGCCCGGACACCCCGCTTCCAGGGCGCGGGCAGCTCCCAGGTGACCCCCACCCGGCTCGACGTCCCGCTGGACAGCCTGCGCGAGCTGGCCACGGGCGCGGACGTACGGTTCGCCGCCGGGTACACGCTGCCCGGCGCCGAAAAGGGTCCTTCGGACGCCGAACTGGCCGACGAGGCCGTGCGGCTGGCGGGCAGCTCGGACACGGCGGTGCTCTTCCTCGGGCTGCCGCCGCAGGACGAGTCCGAGGGCTTCGACCGCGACCACCTGGACCTGCCGGCCGCCCAGACGGAGCTGCTGCTGCGGGTCCTGGAGGCCAACCCGCGCGTGGCGGTGGTGCTGTCCAACGGCGGTGTCGTCCGCACCTCGCCGTGGCACGAGCGGGTGCCCGCGCTCGTGGAGGGCTGGCTGCTCGGCCAGGCGGGCGGCGGTGCCCTCGCCCGTGTCCTGTTCGGCGCGGTCAACCCGTCCGGGAAGCTGGCGGAGACCGTACCGCTGCGCCTGGAGGACTCCCCGAGCCACCTCACGTTTCCGGGCGAGGAGGGCAGGGCCCGCTACGGCGAGGGGATCTTCGTCGGGTACCGGGGCTACGACGCCCAGCGCCGCGAGGTCGCGTTCCCCTTCGGCCACGGCCTGTCGTACACGACGTTCGACTACGCGGACCTGGCGGTACGGGAGGACGGCGACGGCTTCCACGTCACGCTGACCGTCACCAACACCGGCTCCGTCGCAGGGCGCGAGGTCGTCCAGATCTACGTCGCCGGGCCGGACGGTTCACGCGTCCTGCGGCCGGTGCGCGAACTGCGCGGCTTCGCCTCCGTGTTCCTGGAGCCGGGCGAGAGCCGCGAGGTGGCGGTGCGCGTGGCACGGCACGACCTGGCGTACTTCAGCGAGCGGGAGGGCCGCTGGAAGACCGAGGGCGGCCGCTACCGCTTCGAGGCCGGCGCCTCCTCGCGCGACATCCGCGCCTGCGCGGAGACCGAGGTGGAGGGCGACCCGTCGGGGCTGCGGCTGACCGGCCGCAACACCCTCGCCGAGTGGTTCGAGCACCCGGTGGGCGGCCCGTTGCTGAGGGAGGCGTTCGCCAAGGCCCGTACGGGCTCCTCGCAGGAGGGCGCGGGCGCGCTGGCCGACCCCGTGATGCGGCGGTTCCTGGCGGGGGTGCCGCTCGACGTCATCTGCGAGTTCCCGCAGAGCCCGCTGTCCCCCGAGAGCCTGCCCGCCCTGGCCGACGAGGTCGAGGCACGCACGGCAACGGCGCTCTGACCCGTACGGGCCCTGAGGGGAGAGGTGGAGGGGCGGCGCGATCGCGCCGCCCCTCCACCTTTGCGCGGTTCAGGCCCCTTCGGACGCCGTACGCGGATCCAGAATCGAGAGCAGGTCCTCGATGGGCTGTTCCATGTCCGTGGACCGGTCGATCAGCCATTGCAGCTGGATGCCGTCGGCCACGGCGATCAGGAGGACGGCCAGCCGCTCCGGCGGCACGGTGGAGCTGATCCGCCCCTCCGCGATCCCGTCCCGGACGAAGTCGGCGACGCGTTCGCGCAGCACCGGGTAGCGCTCGGCGAAGTGGGCGTGGGCGGGGTGGGCCGGGTCGCTGGCGGCGGCGGCCATGGAGACGAACAGCTCGACCAGGCCGGGGGTCTTCGCACCCTCCCGGATGATCTCGCGGTAGGCGTGCGGATCGGCGCGCTCCACCTGCCGCGCACGCGCGGTCTCGTCACGCATGCGCAGGACCTGGGTGAGCAGGTCCTCCTTGGAGTCGAAGTAGTGCATCAGGCCGGGCAGGCTGAGACTGCACTTCGCCGCCACCTTGCGCAGGGAGGTACCGCGGTACCCCTCGGCGGCAAAGATCTCCAGTGCCGCGTGCAGGATCTCGCTGCGCTTGGCCTCGCCCTTCTCGTACGGGCCCCGTTTCGCCATGCCGGTCACCCTAACGCGAGGACGGGGCGGTCACCGAGCCGAGCGGCCCGGCGGCCGGCAGCCGGCGGTCCCGGGCCAGTCCGCCCAGCCAGCGCGCCGACTCCCTGGGCGTGCGGACGAAGGTCTCCCGGTCGACCGCGATGAGCCCGAACGTCGGCCGGTAGCTCCCCCACTCGTAGTTGTCGAGGGCGCTCCAGTGCAGATAGCCGCGTACGTCGATGCCCTCGCCCATCGCCTCGGCGAGGCTCGCGAGGGCGCGCGCGGTGTAGGCGATGCGGCGCTCGTCGTCGTCGGTGGCGATGCCGTTCTCGGTGACCAGGATCGGCACGTGACGGCCGACGACCTCCGCCGTGTGCCGCACCGCATCCCCGAGAGCTTCGGGATAGAACTCCCAGCCCGTGAGGGTCAGTTCGGCGCCCGGGGGCGGGGGCAGGGTGCCGTCGGTCCCGATCCGGTGGCGGGTGTACGCCTGGACGCCGACCCAGTCGTCCTCGCGGGCGGCCTCCAGGAAGACGTCCTCGCGGGGCCACGCGTAGGCGGTCGCGGCGGCCTCGGCGCCCGGTTCGGGCTGGTAGACCTGGTTGGCCACGGTCCAGCCGACCCGGACCCCGGGCACGGTCTCCCGCAGCACGGCGGTGGCGGCCCGGTGGGCGCGGATCAGGGCCCGGATCACCTCGGGGTCCGGGGCGAAGGCGGCCGGGTCGACGGCGGCAGCGCCGGCTTCGCGGGCGGCGTTCGCCCCGTGCGCGACGCTCTCCCAGCCGTGCTCGGCCGCGTACCGCTTGAGGGCGTACATCAGGGCCATGATGTTGGGCTCGTTGATGGTGGCGACATGACGGACGCCCTCGCGCAGGATGCCGGCGCAGGTGCGCACGTAGTCGGCGAACAGCTCCTCCGCGCCGGGGGCCGTCCAGCCGCCGAGGTCGCTGAACCACTGCGGCGAGGTGAAGTGGTGGAGTGTCACCACCGGGGTCAGCCCACGCTCCAGTGCCCCGCGCACCATGGCCCGGTAGTGCGCGACGGCCGCCTGCGAGATCCGGCCGCGCTCCGGTTCGACACGGGCCCACTCGATGCTGAACCGGTAGGCGTCGAAGCCGAGTCCGCGCAGCAGGTCCATGTCCTCGGGCCACCGGTGGAAGCTGTCGGCCGCGTCCCCGCTGGGCTCCTGGACGAAGCTCCCGGGGTGGTTCTCCAGGGTCCACCAGTCGCTGGAGACGTTGTTGCCCTCGACCTGGTGGGCCGAGGTCGACGCTCCCATGAGGAAGCCTTCCGGCAGCGCGAAACCGGGTCCGGCCTCGTTCACCATCGGGTTCTCCTTTCGCCCCGGAGGCGGGCCGTGACCCCACTCCGCGAAAAACGTTCATTGATCGGTTTTCGTGTTAGCGTACAGGTGGCAGCGGTACGGGAGAAGAGGCGGCCGGTCCGGTCTCGCCCCGCCGCCGAACGCCAGGGGAGCCGGACCCGCCGGAACCCGACGCCGCCGCTCCGGCTCCCCGGCCCATCGCGCACGCATCAGGGAGAAGCCCGTGAACGCCCTCATTCCGCACGCCGACACCCGACCGTCCTCCCCCGCCGGCGCCCTGCCCGTCGCCGGCGCGTGGCACGTCCGGGCGGCCGACCCGGCGCTGGAGGAGGTGGCGGCGACCGTACGGGCGCTGCTCGCCCCGCACCTGCCGGACGCGGCCGGCGGCGCGCCCCGCGAACTCGCCCTCGGCCTGGACGACGTGACGTCCGCGGCGCCCCTCGGGATCGCCCCCGGCGGTAGCGCGGACCCGGTGGACGAGGGGTACCGGCTGTGTGTGGACGCCGACGGCATCACGTGTCTCGCCCGCACCCCGGAAGGGGTGTTCCGGGGTGCCACGACGGCCCTCCAGCTCATCGCCACCGCCCCCGTCACCGGTGAACTCCCGTACCAGGAACTGGCGGACGCCCCGCGCTACGCCTGGCGCGGCCTCATGGTCGACCCGGCCCGCACCTTCCTCACCCCGGACGAGGTGCGCCGGGTCATCGACCTCGCCGCGCTCTACAAGCTCAACGTCCTGCACCTGCACCTCACCGACAACGAGGGCTGGCGCATCGAACTGCCCGGCACCCCAGGACTGACGGCGGCGGATGCGGACTTCTACACGGCGGCCGACTACCGCGCGCTCCAGGAGTACGCGGCCCGGCGCTTCGTCACCGTCGTCCCCGAGATCGACCTGCCGGGCCACTGCGCGACGCTCCGGGCGGCCGTGCCCGGACTGCCCCCGGCCCCCGCCCCGGCCGGACTCGCGGACCGCTTCCCCTTCGTCCCCCCGCTCGACCTCACCGACGGGGCGACCCGCACCGCTGTCACCCGCATCCTCACCGAGGTCTGCGCGCTGACGACCGGCCCGTACGTGCACATCGGCGCCGACGAGGCGTTCGGCGCGACCCCGGAGAGCTTCGACGCCTCCGTACGCGAACTGCGCGCGCTCGTCCGCGGGCTGGGCAAGCGCCCGGTGGCCTGGCAGGAGTCCGCACGCGCCGGCATCGGGCCCGAGGACATCGCCCAGTACTGGGTGGACGTGGCCATGATGGACCTCCCGGACACGGCGGAGGAGCTGGCCGCGCGCCCCGAACTCGTGGCCGCCGGGCGGTCCATGGAGATCATCGCGGCGCTCAAGAAGTTCTTCGCCCCCACCGACGACGACTTCCGGCGGGTGGTCGAGTCGGGCGGACGCGTCCTGCTGTCACCTCAGTCGCACCTGTATCTGGACCGCCCGTACGCGGCCGGGTTCGCTCCGCCCGAGCAGGCCGCCGAGGCCGCCCGGCTCGGGTTCGACGGATACCGGCCGCTGGGCGTCCGGCACACCGCGGCATGGGACCCGGCCGCGTACGCCGTCCCGGACGCGAACATCGCGGGCGTGGAGGCCACGGTCTTCGCCGAGCGGTTCAAGGGCTTCGAGGACGTCTCCCTGCTCCTGCTGCCGCGGCTGCCCTCGGTGGCGGAGGCCGCGTGGTGCGGGCGGGCTCCCGCGTGGGAGGAGTACCGCGCCCGCCTGGCCCACCACGGACGGCTGTGGACCGACCGGGACCTGCCCTACTTCGCCTCCACCGAGGTCGCCTGGCGCTGACGCCCGCTCACGCTTCCACCCCGAGCAGTCTCCCGAACGCCTCGCTCCCCTCCGGCGTCACCTTCACCGCCCGCCCCGAGCCGACCCGCCGCACCCAGCCGCGTTCCAGGGCCGTCGTGCACAGGGCCGCGCCGAGGGCGCCGGCGAGGTGGGAGCGGCGCTCGGTCCAGTCCAGGCAGGTGCGGACGAGGGGGCGGCGGGCGCCGGCGGGCTGCCGGTAGTCCAGGGCGTCGGCCAGCCAGTCCCGGCCCGCCGGGGTGACGGCGATCCCGGAGCCCGTGTCGACCAGGCCGCGCGCGGTCATCGCGTCCGCCAGGGCCACGCCCAGCCGGCCCGCCAGATGGTCGTAACAGGTGCGCGCCCGTGCCTCGGCGTCCTGGCGCCCGGAGGCGGCCAGGGTGTGCGGGCGGGGCGTGCCCGGGGCGTACGCGGCAAGCGCCTCGGTCAGGGCGGCGGCCTCCGGGCCGGCCAGCCGTACGTAGCGGTGCCGGCCCTGACGCTCCTCGGCCAGCAGGCCGCCGGCGACCAGGCGGGAGATCTGCTCGCTGGCGGTGGACGCGCCGACGCCCGCGTGCCGCGCCAGCTCGCCCGCCGTCCAGGCGCGCCCGTCCAGCAGCGCCTGGCAGAAGGCGGCCCGGGTGCGGTCGGCGAAGAGGGCGGCGGTGTCGGCGAGTGAGGACATGCCTTCATGGTGCCGCAGGGACGGTTCGGCGGCTGCCGAAGTGTTCCGGCCCTAGCGTGGGAGCCATGAGCCACGCGACGCCCCATGAGTTCAGCCGGTACGCGGAAACCCGGGCGGCCCCCGCCGACCCCGCGCTCGTCCCTCCCCCGCCGGACGCCGACGGGCTGCTCGGGCGCGCGATGACCGCGTTCGCCCGGCTCCACCACCGGGGCGAAGCCTTCCTGCTGCCCAATGCCTGGGACTACGCGTCGGCCGCCGCGCTGGCCGCCGAGGGGTTCGAGGCGGTGGGGACCACCAGCCTCGGGGTCGCGGCGGGCCTCGGCCTGGCGGACGGGGCGGCGGCCACCGAGGAGGCGACCGTGGCCCTGGCCCGGCGGCTGGGGCGGGGTCCGTTCCTGTTCAGCGTGGACGCCGAGGGGGGCTTCAGCGACGACCCGGCCGAGGTCGCCGTACTGGCCCGACGGCTCCAGGAGGCGGGGGCGGCGGGGATCAATCTGGAGGACGGCCGGCCGGACGGCACCCTGACCCCCGTCGGGCTGCACGCAGCGAAGATCGCCGCCGTCAAGGAGGCCGCACCCGGGCTGTTCGTGAACGCCCGCACGGACACGTACTGGCTCGGGTGCGAGCAGGGGCGGACCGCGGACCGGCTGGCGGTCTACGAGCGGGCCGGGGCGGACGGGGTGTTCGTGCCGGGGCTGGCCGACCGGGCGGGCATCGCCGCCCTGACCGCCGCCCTCGTCACGCCACTGAACGTGCTGTACAGCCCGGCCGGGCCCGGCCCCGCCGAGCTGAGCGCCCTCGGCGTGCGCCGGGTCAGCCTCGGCTCACTGCTCTACCGGGAGGCGCTGTCCGGGGCCGTCGCCACCGCCGCCGCGATCCGCGACGGCCGGCCGGTGAAGGGCGGGACGCTGTCGTACGGGGACGTGCAGGCGCTGGCGCCGTCCGCCGCGTCAGGGGGTCGCGGCGGAGACGACGTAGACGACGGGTGACATCGGGTCCGTCATGTCGACGGTGATGTCCTGGGTGGGGCGAGGGTCCTTGTTGGTGTGGGTGGTGCCCGCCCAGGAGACGCCCTTGCCGAAGTACCAGCCGGCGATCTTCGTGTCGCGCTCGCCGATGGTGACCTTGCCGGGCTCCAGGGCCGCGCGGCCGGTGCCGATCGCGGTCAGGAAGCTGTCCAGGCCGTTGGACGTCGTACGGAACTGCGCGTACATCCGGCTGGCCTTCCAGTTGTTCGTCTCGTAGTACTGGACCTCGGTCGCATAGCCGGGGATCGGCACCTCGAAGATCCGGCGCAGCATCCGCGACGGCCAGCCGGGACGCAGTCCCTGCGCGGCGGCCTCGGCGGCCTTGTCCTGGCCGGAGCGGCGGCTCTGGCCCGCCGAGATCAGCAGATAGCCGGCCGGGACGCCGATGAGCAGCACGATGATCGTCGCGGTGATCAGGCGCCGGCGGATCAGGTGCCTGCGGGTCTCGCCCCGCCGCCCCTCTTCGTCGTCCGGCGGCGGGGACTGGCGCGGCACGACGGGGTGCTCGGCTGCGGTCATGGGTGTGGGGGTCCCTACGAGGTGCGGGTGTTGCGGTTGCTGCGGAGGGTGCTCGCGGCCTGGTCGTAGATCTGCGCGTACCGCTCGTACCGCTCGACGCGGCGGCGGTTGGTGCGGCGGAAGCGGCGGGCCACCAGCCGGGCGAGGTCGGCCGCGCCGACCATACCCGCCTCCGGGCCGAGCTGCGCCTTCGCGATCTTGGCCTCGGGGCGGTAGCCGCGGCCGGTGAGGTGGCGCTTGAAGGCGTCCCTGGCCGGTCCGATGAGGAGGTCGTCTGCGGCGCTGACGCCGCCTCCGATGACGAAGCAGGAGGGGTCGAGCGCGGCGGCCAGATTGGCGAGGCCGACGCCGAGCCACTGGCCGATGTCCTGGAGGAGTTCGACGCACATCGCGTCGCCCTCGCGGGCCAGTTCGGTGATGAGCGGTCCCGTGATGTCGGGGATGTTGCCCTTGACCCGCTCGATGATCTGGTGGGCGACCGGGGAGTCGGCGGCGGCCAGCTCGCGGGCCTCGCGGACCAGCGCGTTGCCGGAGCTGTACTGCTCCCAGCAGCCGCGGTTGCCGCAGGGGCAGCGGTGGCCGCCGGGCACGACCTGCATGTGGCCGAACTCACCGGCGACGCCGTACTTGCCGCGCTTGACCTGGCCGTCCTCCAGGATGGCGCCGCCGATGCCGGTGCCGAGCGTGATCATGACGAGGTGGTCCTCGCCGCGCCCCGCGCCGAAGCGCCACTCGGCCCAGGCGGCCGTGTTGGCGTCGTTGTCCACCATGACGGGGACGACGAGCCGGGAGGCGATGGCGTCGCGCAGGGGCTCGTCGCGCCAGGCGAGGTGCGGGGCGAAGAGCACCTTGGAGCGGTCCGCGTCGACCCAGCCGGCCGCGCCGATGCCGACGGCGTGCACGTCGTGGCGGTCGGAGAGGTCGAGGACCAGTTCGACGATGGTGTCCTCGACGACCTTGGGGCTCTTGGACTTGTCCGGGGTCTCGGTGCGCACCGTCTCCAGGATCGTGCCGTCGGCGTCGACGACACCGGCCATGACCTTGGTCCCGCCGATGTCGATACCGACGGTGGGGACCCGGGGCGCCGTCAGATGGGAGCGCCTCTCCCGGGTGCCCACGGTCCGCAGGACGGTGGCGCGGGCGGAGCCGCGGTGTGCGAAGTCGCGGTACGTGCTCATCGTCCCTGGGTGGATCGGTGTGACCGGGAGGGTGTGGTCCCGGTGGCGGACGGCGCCCGTCCGTCCCGATTCTGCCACTGCCCGGAGGGTGCGGCCGTCGGACGGGGCGGACGGGCTGTGGTCCTACGCCTTGTCGACGGGACCCGGGCCGGTGGCGCGCTTCAGCTCGTGGCTCAGCTCCTCCAGCTCGCTGCCGCCCGCCATCTGGCGGGTCAGCTCGTCGAGCGTGATGCTCTCCTTGGTGTGGCTGCCGGCCATGACGCCCCGCTTGAGCAGGACGAACCGGTCACCGACGAGGTACGCGTGGTGCGGGTTGTGGGTGATGAGGACCACGCCGAGGCCGGCGTCCCGGGCGGCGGCGATGTACTTCAGGACGACCCCGGACTGCTTGACGCCGAGCGCGGCCGTCGGCTCGTCCAGGACGAGGATCTTCGCGCCGAAGTGGACGGCGCGGGCGATGGCCACGCACTGGCGCTCGCCGCCGGACAGGGTGCCGATGGGCTGGTCCACGTCGCGCAGGTCGATGCCCATGCGCAGCAGGGCCGAGCGGGTCGTCTCGCGCATCAGCTTGACGTCGAGGCGCTTGAACGGTCCTGCGCCGGTCGTCGGCTCGGAGCCGAGGAAGAAGTTGCGCCAGACGGGCATCAGCGGGACGACGGCCAGGTCCTGGTAGACCGTGGCGATGCCCCGGTCCAGGGCGTCGCGCGGGTTGGCGAGGGTGGTCTCCTCGCCGTCGACGAGGAACCGCCCGGCGTCGTGCCGGTGCAGCCCCGCGATGATCTTGATGAGGGTGGACTTGCCGGCGCCATTGTCGCCGAGGACGCAGGAGATCTCGCCCGCGTGGACCTCCAGCGAGACGCCTTCCAGCGCCTTGATGTTGCCGTAGTACTTGGCCACGTCGTCGAGCTCGACGAGAGCCTGCCGGCCGGCGTCCTGCGGCCCGTCCTGGGCCTGGGGGGCCGTCATTTCGTCGCCTCCGCGCGCTTGCGTACCCATGCGTTGAGCAGGGTGGCCAGGAGCAGCATCGCTCCCAGGAAGAACTTGAACCAGTCCGGGTTCCACTCCGCGTACACGATGCCCTTGCTGGTCATGCCGAAGATGAAGGCACCGACCGCCGAGCCGATCGCGGAGCCGTAGCCGCCGGTGATCAGACAGCCGCCGATGACGGCGGCGATGATGTAGGTCAGCTCGTTGCCGACGCCCTCGCCGGACTGCACGACGTCGTAGCTGAACAGCAGGTGCTGCCCGGAGACCCAGGCGGCGAAGGCGACGCCGAGGTAGAGACCGATCTTCGTCCGGATCACCGGGACGCCGACCGCGCGGGCCGCGTCCGCCCCGCCGCCGACCGCGAAGATCCAGTTGCCGAAGCGGGTGCGGAGCAGGATCCAGGTGGCGACGGCCACCAGGCCGGCCCACCACAGGAGCGTCACCTTCAGCTCGACGCCGCCGACGGTCCAGTACGAGGCGAAGAGCTTGCGGGCGGAGGGGAAGCCCTCCATGTTGCCGATGGTCTTCGTCGAGACGGTGCCGCTGATCAGCTTGGTGAAGCCCAGGTTCAGGCCGGTCAGCATGAGGAACGTGCCCAGCGTGATGATGAAGCTGGGGAGTTTCGTGCGGGTCAGCATGAAGCCGTTGAACGCGCCGATGGCGAGCGTGACCAGCAAGGACACGAAGACGCCGACCCAGACGTTGGCCGTCATCTGGTAGCTGAACATCGACGAGATCAGCGCGGAGCTGGTGACCATCACACCGGCGGACAGGTCGAACTCGCCGCCGATCATCAGCAGCGCGACCGGCGCCGCCATGATCCCGATGATGGAGGCCGCGTACAGCACGGTCCCGAAGCTGGTGGCGCGCAGGAAGCTGTCGGCGACAAGCGCGAAGAAGAGGAAGACCGCGAGCGCGCCGACGACGGAGCCCAGCTCCGGGCGGCCGAGGAGCTTGCGCAGCGGTGAGGTGCGCACCAGCCGCTCGTCGACGACGGCGGACGATCCGGGGCCGGCGGTCATCGGGTGCCCCGGTCGGCGTACTCGGCGAGCTGGGCGGCGTCGTCGGAGGTGATGATCTGCGGGCCGGTCAGCACCGGACGGCCACCGCCGAGCACGTTGCGGTTGTAGCGGTAGAGCCAGAGCAGGTCGACGGCCTCGTAGCCCTGGAGGTAGGGCTGCTGGTCGACGGCGAAGCCGAGGGTCTTGGACTGGAGCGAGGCGGCGACCTTGGAGTTCAGGTCGAAGGTGTCGATCTCGGCCTTGCTGCCGGCGGTCTGCTTCGCCTTGACGGCGGCGTCCGCGAAGGGGGCGCCGAGCGTGACGACGGCGTCGATGTCCTTGTCGGACTGGAGCTTGGCCTCGATGGACGCCTGGACGTCGGGCATGTTGGTGCCCTCCACGTACAGGTTCTGCAGCCGGCCGTCGAAGGTCTTCTTCACTCCGGCGCAGCGCTGCTCGTGGCCCACGTTGCCCTGCTCGTGCAGGATGCACAGGGCCTTCTTGCGGCCGCGCTTGTTCAGTTCCTCGCCGACGGCCTCGCCGGCGATGGACTCGTCCTGGCCGATGTGGGTGAGGGCGCCGTACGCCTTGGACTCGGCGGAGCCGGAGTTCACCGTGATGACGGGGATGCCGGCGCGGACGGCCTTGGCGACGACGTCCTTCATGGCGTCGGGCTTGGCGAGCGTGACGATCAGCCCGTCGACCTTCTTGTCGATGGCCGCCTGCACGAGCTGGGCCTGCTGCTGGCCCTCGTCGTTCTTCGAGTACAGGAAGTTGATGTTGTCCTTCTTGGCCGCCATCTCGGCGCCCTTCTGGACGATGTCCCAGAAGGTGTCGCCGTCGCCCGAGTGGGTGACCATGGCGAAGGTCCAGCGGGGCGTGTTCACCGCGGCCCGGCCCTCGGCCGCGGCCTTGGCCGCACGCTCCTCCGCCCGCTTGCCGCCGGTGCTGCTGCATCCCATGAGGGACACCCCCAGCACCGCCGCAAGCACGGCGCCCATCGCACGTACCCCTGTCCGAACCCTTGCCACGACGCCGTGCCCTTCTTGTGCTGCTCGCTGTGCTCCCGGTGGTGCCGGGGCCCTGTGTGGTCCCGGCCCGGCTGGGCAAGTATCCCCGAGCCCGCCCCGCCGTCACCCGGAGGGGCACGCGGAGGCGGGCGGCGCGTCGCTCACCAGCGCACCGGCAGGCGGCGCACTCCCCGGATCAGCGTGCCGGGCAGCCAGTCGAACGGGGCGCCTTCCGGATCGGCCTCCAGGCCGGGGCAGCGCTCCAGGAGCGTACGGACGGCGATGCGGCCCTCCATCCGGGCCAGCGGCGCCCCCAGGCAGAAGTGGATGCCGTGCCCGAAGGCGAGGTGGCCGCGGGTGTCGCGCCGGATGTCGAAGCGGTCGGGCTCCGGGAAGCGGGCCGGGTCGCGGTCGGAGCCGGCGAGCGAGACCAGCACCGCTTCACCGGGCTCGACGGTGCGGGAGCCGATCTCGACGCGTTCCCGGGCGAACCGGATGGTGGCCGTCTCCACGGGTCCGTCGTAGCGCAGCATCTCCTCGATCGCGCCGTCGAGGAGGCCCGGGTCGGCGCGCAGCGCGGCGAGCTGGTCGGGGTGGGCGAGCAGGGCGCGGACGCCGTTGGAGATGAGGTTGACCGTCGTCTCGTGGCCGGCGACGAGCAGCAGGAAGGCCATGCCGACCAGCTCGTCCGGCGACAGCGCGACGTCGTCCTCGTCGCGGGCGGCGATCAGCGCGCTCAGCAGGTCGTCGCCGGGTGAGCGGCGCTTGTCCTCGATCAGCTCGCCGAGATAGACGCCCATGGCGCGGATCGACTCGCCCTCCTCCAGCGCGTTCGCGGGGGCGACCACCCCGTTGGACAGCTTGCGGAAGGCGGACCGGTCCAGGTCGGGGACGCCGATCAGCTCGCAGATGACGGTCATCGGCAGCGGGAAGGCGAGCGCGTCCACAAGGTCGGCGCGGCCTTCCGGGACCATCACGTCGAGCAGTCCGTCGGTGATCTCCTGGACCCGGGGGCGCAGCGCCTCGATCCGGCGCGGAGTGAAGGCGCGGACGACGAGCTTGCGCAGCCGGGTGTGGTCGGGGGCGTCCATCTCCAGCATGTTGGCGTTGATCGGGTCGCCGCCCATCTCGCCGGGCAGCGCCCGCCAGTCCTTGCCGAAGCGCTGGTCGGCGAGGACCGCCCGGCCCTCGTCGTAGCCGACGACGAGCCAGGCCCGCTCGAACTCGTCGGTGCGGATGAGGTGTACGGGCCCGGCGGCGCGCATCCGGTCGTAGTAGGGATAGGGATCCGCGGTGAAATCGGTCAACCCGCGCAGATCTACCTCGACTTCGGACATGGGCCCACCCTCCCGGTCGCTTCGTCCCGGCCCTTGGGGCCGGCCCGTTCAGCGTAGGCCGGGCGGCCCGCCGGGAACGAGCCTTCAGGGCAGGCTCGATCCGCTCTCGTCGTCGAGCAGACCGGCGTCGTGGACGAGCAGGGCGATCTGGACCCGGTTGTTGAAGCCGAACTTGGCGAGGATGCGGGAGACCTGGGTCTTCACCGTGGCGACGCTGAGGTAGAGCGTCGCGGCGATCTCCGCGTTGGACCGCCCCTGTCCCACGGCGACGGCCACCTCGCGTTCCCGGTCGGCGAGCAGCGCGAGTCGTTCGCGCGCCCGTGCGGTCCGGTCCACCCGTTCCTCGCGTCCGGGGCCGGCCGCGCGGGCCATGAGCTGCCGGGTGACCGCGGGCGACAGGACCGGGTCGCCGGCCGCGACGCGGCGCACCGACTCGACGATCTGGGCGGGCGGGGTGTCCTTGAGGACGAAGCCGGCGGCTCCGGCGCGGATGGCGCGGAGGACCTGTTCGTCGGCGTGGAAGGTGGTCAGGACGACGATCTCGGGGGCGTCCGGGCGCCGGCGCAGCAGTTCGGTGGCGCTCAGCCCGTCCATGACCGGCATCCGGATGTCCATCAGGACCACGTCGGGCCGCAGCCGGTCGACGAGGGCGGCGGCCTGGCTGCCGTCGGCGCCCTCCCCCACGATGTCGATGTCGTCGGCGCCGCCCAGCATCAGGGTGAGGCCGGCCCGGACGAGCGGGTCGTCGTCGATGATGAGCAGCCGGACGGGCCCGGCGGGGGTGATCATGAGGCCCACGGTAGCCAGGCCCGGACCGCGAACCCCCCACCGGGTTCCGGCCCGTGGTCGAGGCTGCCCCCGGCGAGGGTGGCCCGCTCGGTGAGGCCGATGAGTCCCTGGCCGGAGCCGGGCACCCGGGCGAAGGGTTCGGTGGGGGCCGGGTTGCGCACCTCGGCGGTGATGCCGGGGCCGGGGCCGCCGGTGACGGTGACGGTGACCTCGGCGCCGGGGGCGTGCTTGCGGGCGTTGGTCAGGGCTTCCTGGGCGATGCGGTAGACGGTGCGCCCGGAGGCGGCGGGCACGGCGTCGGGGTCGTCGATCCGGTTGTCGAGGGTGACCTTCATGCCGGCCTGCCGGGATTCGGCGATCAGGGCGTCGAGCGTGGCGAGAGTGGGCTGCGGCCGGTTGCCGTCGGTGTCCCCGTCGCGCGGGCTGCGCAGTACGCCGATGATCTCGCGGAGGTCCTGGAGCGCCTCGTGCGCGCTGTCCCGGATGACTCCGGCGGCGCGGGCGACCTCGGGCGGGGGTGCGTCGGGCCGGAATTCCAGGGCCCCGGCGTGGACGCTGAGCAGGGTCAGCCGGTGGGCGAGCACGTCGTGCATCTCGCGTGCGATGTCCTCGCGGGCGAGCCGCTGGGCCTGTTCGGCGCGCAGGGCGGCCTCGGTCTCGGCGCGCCGGGCGCGTTCCCGCAGGGAGATGACGAGCTGGCGGCGGGAGCGCACGACCATGCCCCAGCTGAGGACGAGCAGGATCAGCAGGACCCCGATGATGGTGGACGCGAGGAACGACGTGTTCGGGTCGGGGCGCAGATACGGCTGTACGGGGACGACGACGAGGGCCCCGGCGCCGACGAGGGCGACCGGCCGGAACGGCCGGTGGACGGCCACGCTGAACAGCGCCACCAGCAGGGCCCCGGCCGCGACGGGCTCCACGGTGGACAGCAGGGTCAGGGCGACGGCCAGCCCGACCGGCCAGCGCCGCCGGAACCACAGGGCGCAGCAGGCGGCGGCGCCGACGAGGGAGTCCACCAGCACGAAGGTGTCCGATGTGGTGGGGTCGGCCTCGATGGTGGTGAGGGCCGCCAGGCCGATGCCCGCCGCGCAGAGGAAGGCCGTGAGGTCGACGGCCCAGTCCCGCACGGTGCGGCGGGACCGGCCTCGGTCGCCCGGCAGCTCGGGGTCGGCCATCGCCGAGGGCAGCAGCCAGGGGTACTCCGTACGCGTCATATCGTCAAAGCTACGCAGGTGGGCGGCGGCTTCCGGGGCTTCGGGGCGCCGGAGCGACCAAAGTCGCGCGGTCGGAGACTTTCGGACCCGGCGGGCAGCCCACCGGCCGATGCGCTGGCGGCGGGCCGGCGGCCAGGCTCGTGGCCATGAAGAAACTCTGCGAGACGGTCGGCTTCCTGGTCTTCGTCCAGGGGGTCGCGGGGCTGCTCCATGAATGGTTCGACTGGTTCCGCTTCTTCAACCTGGTGCAGCGGCTGCCGTTCGCCTCGGATTACTCCCTGTACGTGTCCATCGTGCTGGTGGTGGCGGGGGCGGCGGTGATGGTCGCCTCGGACGCGATCAAGGAGTGAGGGGCGGCGCGCTCAGGGGGCGGCCGGGCCCGCGCCGCGCCGCCCCCACGCCGTTCCGGCCAGCACGAGTACGGCACCCGCGATCCCGGCGGCGCCCAGGCGTTCGCCGCCGATCGCGATGCCGACGGCGGCGGCCCACAGCGGTTCCGTACCGAGCAGGAGGCTGACCCGGGACGGCGAGGTGCGGCGTACGGACCACATCTGCACGAAGAACGCGAAGAGCGTGCAGAACACCGAGAGGAAGAGCAGCCCGCCCCACTCCCGGACCCCGAACCCGGCGGCGACCGTCCAGGGCGCCTCACCCGTTCCCGGCGCGGCGGCCAGCAGGGCGAAGACGGCGACGGAGCTGCCGAGCTGCACGGTCGTCAGGGACAGCGAGTCCGCGCTCTGCACGGCCTTGACGCGTGCCATGAGCAGGACGTGCAGGGTCCGGGCGAGAGCGGCGGCCAGCATGAGCAGGTCACCCCCGGAGGGGCTGGTGAATCCGCCGCCCTGGGTCAGCAGCACCACGCCCGCGACGGACAGCCCGGCGGCGGCGAGGAAGGCCCCGGTCGGCCGGGCCCGGGTCACGGCGGCCTCGGCGAGCGGGGTGAAGATCATGGTGAGGCTGATGATGAGCCCGGCGTTGGTCGCCGAGGTGTGCACGATGCCGTACGTCTCCAGCAGGAAGATCCCGCTGAGTACGAGGCCCAGCAGCCCGGCGCCCCGCCACTGGGCGGCGCTCAGCGCGCGCAGCCGGCGCCGGCCCGCGACCACCAGGACGGGCAGCACCACGGCGAACCGCAGCACGAGGACGGCGACGACGGTCTGCGGGGTGGTGATGCCCTTGGCGGCGAGATAGCTGGAGCCCCAGACCACCGCGACCAGCAGGACGGGCAGATCGGTGAGCCAGGCCCGGCGCGGCGGGGCGACGACTGGGACGGTGACGACGACGGAGGACACCTGGAACTCCCGTTTCTCCACAGGGGACGACGTGGAGACGGCACCGGCTCGCACAGGGGAACGATCACGCTACCGGGCACCCTCCTACAATGGCGAGCCCCGGGGACCGGCCCGTCGGCGGCCGCCCGCACCCACGGAGCACGGAGTCGCGCGATGGCCGGAACACGCCAGGACGGAAGGGTCGAACGGGGCAACCGCACCCGGCAGCTGGTCCTCGCCCGTGCGGCGGAGGTCGCCTCGGTGGAGGGCCTCGAAGGGCTGTCGCTCGGCCGTCTCGCCACGGACCTCCGGCTGAGCAAGAGCGGGGTGTTCGCGCTCTTCGGCTCCAAGGAGGAACTTCAGCTGGCGACCGTCCGGGCGGCGGTCGCGATCCACGACGAGCACGTAGTCGTGCCGACGCGCGAGACCCCTGCCGGCCTGGGCCGGGTGCGGCGGATGTGCGAGGCGTGGATCGCCTACTCGCGGGACCGGGTGTTCCCCGGCGGCTGCTTCTTCTATGCCGCGCTCGCCGAGTTCGACGCCCGTGAGGGCGCGGTGCACGACGCGCTGGCGACCGCACAGGCCGGCTGGTTCGCCTTCGTGGAGCGGCGCGTCGAGGAGGCACGGGCCCTGGGCGAGATCCGCGACGACTGCGACGCCGCCCAGCTCGCTTTCGAGATCATCGCGTTCCTGGAGCTGGCGAACGGCGACTCGGTGCTGCGGGGCAGCGCGGAGAGCTATACGCGGGCGTGGCGCGCGATCCTGGGGCGGCTCCGGGCGGTGGCGGTGGACCCCGCGTCGCTGCCCGCCGGCGCGTAGACCCAGAGCCTGTCCGGATACGACGCTCAGCTCACCGGAGAAACTATTAGCACGATCGTTCGTCTAGTTATAGGCTCGGAGCAGCCGCCATCGGGCGGACCCGCGCGCTAGAAGGAGACCGACCGTGCCGCAGATGCTCTGGAGCACCCGATGGCAGCCCGGCTCCGCCGCCGGGTCCGTGGAGCCCGGCGCGGAGGTGGTCGTCGGAGTCACCGAGTTCGTCACGCACCGCCCCTGGAGCACGTTCTCCGTGGGCGCCGAGGGGATGCGGCTGCGCCGTACCTGGCCGGGGACGCCGGGCGCGGTCGGCATGTGGCTCTGGGTGGACCTGGGCCCGCGGATGAACCGTTCCGGTTCGATCACCGTCTGGACCGCGCACACACACCTGCTGGGCTTCGTCGCCCGCCCCGACCACCGGCGGATCGTCCGCGCCCACCAAGGCCGCGGCACCCTGCGCTCGGCGACCTGGACGGCCCCGTTCACCGACAGGTCCGCCGTGTACGACTCCGCGTGGCGACTGGTGTCGGGCACGGAGCCGTGGCCCGCGGCCACGCGCTGACCCCGCACGGCCCGCCCGGCCCGCACCACACGCACGACGAAGGGACACCAGCCATGGACATCATCCGGCTCGACCGGATCGCGGTGCTCGCATCCGTACGCCTCGTCGACCGGGCGGGCCCCGGCGACTGGAGCCGCCCCACTCCCTGTGACCGCTGGACGCTGCGCGCGCTGGTGGAGCACATGGGCGGCCAGCACCTCGGGTTCGCCGCCGCCGCACGGGGCGAGGGAAGCGACGCCGCCGTCTGGGAGCCCCGGCGGGCCGGGGACGATCCGGCCGCCTGGTACCGGGGGACGGCCCGGACCGTGCTCGACGCCTTCGACCGGCCGGAGGCGTCGCAACGGCGGTTCACGCTGCCGGAGATCAGTACGGAGGCGACGTTCCCCGCGGCCACCGCGATGGGGTTCCACTTCCTCGACTACGTCGTGCATTCCTGGGACGTGGCCGCGGCGCTCGGGCTGCCGCTCGCGCTGCCGGACGACGTGGTGGAGGCGGCCCTGCCCGTCGCCCTGCGGGTCCCGGGCGGACCGGCGCGCGAGGGGCCGGGCGCCGCCTTCCGGCCCGCGCTGCCCGTGGCGGAGGGCGGCCCGCTCCCCCGCGTACTGGCAGCGCTCGGCCGCTCGCCGGACTGGCGCTGACCGCACCGGATTCGGCGTCCAATTCCCGCCGGTGTCCGGGGCGCCGAACGACTTTCCTGGTTCCCGTCAGCACGACCGGCGACGAACAGGAACCACGATGAACAGCACCCTCCCCACGCCCCGCACCGCGCTCGTCACCGGAGGCAGCCGGGGCATCGGCGCCGCGACCGCCCTGCGGCTGGCCCGGGACGGCGCCGATGTGGCGCTGACCTACGTCCGGGACGAGCGGGGCGCCGAGGAGGTCGTCGCCGCGATCGAGGCGACCGGCCGCCGCGCGGTCGCCCTAAGCGCCGACTCGGCCGACCCGGACGCCGCCGCCGAGGTGGTGCACCGGGCCGTCGAGTCCCTCGGCAGGCTCGACATCCTGGTGAACAACGCGGGGATCGGCGTGCTCGGCCCGATCGGCACTCTCACGCCCGCCGATGTCGACCGGGTGCTCGCTGTGAACGTCCGGGCTGTCTTCCTCGCCTGCCGGGCGGCGGCCGAGGTGATGGAGAGCGGCGGGCGCATCATCTCCGTCGGCACGGCCCTGAGCCGGCACGCGGGCGGCCCCGGCGGAACGCTCTACGCGATGAGCAAGTCCGCGCTCTCCGGGCTGACCAAGCCGCTGGCCCGCGAGCTGGGACCGCGCGGCATCACCGTCAACCTGGTCCAGCCCGGCGCCGTGGACACCGACATGAACCCCGCCGACGGCCCGTACGCCGACGGGCAGCGCACGGCCAACGCGCTGGACCGGTTCGGCACCACGGCGGAGATCGCCGGGCTGATCTCGTACCTCGCGGGCGAGGAGGCCGCCTTCGTCACCGGGGCCGAACTGGTCGCGGACGGCGGCCACGCCGCCTGACCGGAGGGCGCCCCCGTCGCTCTGCCGCTCGCCGCCTCCCCGCCTACGCTGGGCGGGGAGGCATACCGCGAGACGGTGAACAGGCGAGAAGGGACGATCATGTCCGGTACCCCGGCGCACACGCTGAACGACGGCCGTACGATCCCGGCGGTCGGGCTCGGCACCTACCCGCTCGACGACGACGCGGCGGAGAAGGCCGTCGCCGGAGCCCTGGACCTCGGCTACCGGCTCGTGGACACCGCGCTGAACTACGGCAACGAGACCGGTACGGGGCGCGGCATCGCCCGCAGCGGGGTGCCGCGCGAGGAGGTCTTCGTCACGACCAAGGTGCCCGGCCGGCACCACGGGTACGAGAAGACGCTGGCCTCGTTCGAGGAGTCACGGGCGAACCTCGGCCTGGACTACGTGGACCTGTATCTCATCCACTGGCCCCTTCCGAAGGTGGGGCTGTACGTGGACACCTGGCGGGCGCTGATCAAGCTGCGCGAGGAGGGGCTCGTACGGTCGATCGGGGTCTCCAACTTCACCGCCGAGCACTTGGAGCGGCTGGAGGAGGAGACGGGCGTGGTGCCCGCCGTCAACCAGATCGAGCTGCACCCCCGGCTGCCGCAGGAGGAGCTGCGGGCGGTGCACGCGGCGATGGGGATCGTCACGCAGAGCTGGAGCCCGCTGGGGCGCGGCCGTGATCTGCTGGCCGACCCGGACGTGGTGGCCGTGGCCGAGGCGCACGGCGTCACCCCGGGCCAGGCCGTGCTGCGGTGGCACACGCAGCTCGGTGCCGTACCGATCCCGAAGTCGGCCGATCCGGGGCGGCAGCGCGAGAACCTGGACCTGTTCGGCTTCGAGCTGACGCCCGAGGAGCTGGGGCGGATCTCGAACGGGCGGCGGGAGCGGTTCGGCGGGGACCCCGAGGAGCACGAGGAGTTCTGAGGCGCCCCGGGGTCCCGTTCCGTCAGCCGCCGAGTTCGGTGTGGCGGGCGGTCAGCCGGGCCGCGCCGCGTTCGGTGAGCGTGCCGAAGAGGCGCAGCCGGGAGATGCCGCCGTCCGGGAAGATGTCGATCCGGACCTGGCCGGCGCGTACGGCGTCCGGCAGGACGAAGCGGTGGTTGGTGTCGGGCTGGAGCCGGGTCCGGGGCAGGAACTCGGTCCACTCGCCGGTCTCCGCGTCGCGGGCCGTCAGCCGCGCCCAGCCGGCCGCGTTCCCCTTGAGGTACGCGGTGTCGATCTCGACGGCGCGGATGTGCGCCTCTTCGACGAGGTGGTAGTGGATCCAGTCGTTGCCCCGGTCGCGCCGGCGGCGGGTCTCCCAGCCGTCGTCCATCTTGTGGGAGCGGCCGGGCTGGATGGTGTTGGTCGCCGGGGAGTAGAAGCGGTCGGAGGCGTCCTCGACCCGGCCGCCGTTCTCCAGGGCGACGACGTCGAACGTGCCGAGCGCGGTCAGCCAGGCGGGATCGGGGGCGACCTCGCCGTAGACCCGCAGACGGGCGATGCCGCCGTCCGGGTGCTGGTTGAGCCGCAGGTGCGTGAAGCGGCGTTCCGTGTCCACGGCGAATCCGTTGGCCGCGTGGCCGCCGACGGCGGTACGGGGGACGAGCGTCGTCCACTTCACGCCGGGGTCGAGCAGTTCCTCGGGGGACGGCGAACCGGGCAGCGAGACGGCCTCGACGGAGACGGCCTGCGGGTAGTTGCCGCGGAAGTGGGCGGTGTCGACGACCAGGCCGCGCACGATGCCGGGGGCGCCGAGCCGGATCAGGGCCCAGTCGTGGTCCTCGTCCGTCGGGTGCGGCTCGGAGGCGCCCGCACCGCGCCGGCGGCGGGTCTCCCAGCCGTCCATGATCTTGCCCTTGTGCCCGAAGCGCTCCGGGTCGAAGTGGGCGGGCTCCGGCTTGAGCAGGTTCTCGCGCTCGGCGAAGAACTCGTCGTTGGCGGCGATCACGCCCGCGCCGAGCCGCCGGTCGGCGAGGTCGACGAGGTGGGTGAAGGGGAGGTCCGCGGCGCGGTAGTCGGCGTACGGGTCGCCGCCCCCGTACGGGTTCGCGTCGCCGGTGAAGTGCGCTGTCGCCGTCATGCTCGGTTGTCCCTTGTCTGGAGGCGGCCGGTGGGTTCGGTGAGGACGCCGTCGGCGGCGATGCGTACCCCGCGCAGCCAGGTGGAGCGGACCACGCCGTGCAGGGTGCGGCCGGCGTACGCGGTGACCTGGTTGCGGTGGAACAGCTCGGCCGGGTCGACAGTGAAGGTGTCTTCGGGGGCCAGGACCGCGAAGTCGGCGTCGCGGCCGGCCTCGATGGCGCCCTTGTGGTGCAGCCCGGCGAGGGCGGCGGGGGCGGCGGACATCCAGCGGGTGACGTCGTCGAGCGTGTGGCCGCGCCGGCGGGCCTCGGTCCAGATGGCGGGCAGGCCGAGCTGGAGCGAGGAGATACCGCCCCAGGCGGAGGCGAAGTCCGGGGTCTTGAGGTCGGTGGTGCAGGGCGAGTGGTCGGAGACGATGCAGTCGATGGTGCCGTCGGCGAGCCCCTGCCACAGCGCGTCCTGGTTGGCGGCCTCCCGGATCGGCGGGCAGCACTTGAACTCGGTGGCCCCGTCGGGGACCTCCTCGGCGGTGAGGGTGAGGAAGTGCGGGCAGGACTCGACGGTGACGCGGACGCCTTCGCGCTTGGCGGCGGCGATGAGCGGCAGGGCGTCGCTGGAGGACAGATGCAGGACGTGGACGCGGGCGTTGAGCCGCCGGGCGTGGGCGATCAGGCCCTCGATGGCGGTGTTCTCGGCGTCGCGCGGCCGGGACGCGAGGAAGTCGGCGTAGGCGGGGCCGCCCTGCTGCGGCGCGGACGCCAGGTGGTGGGGGTCCTCGGCGTGCACGATGAGCAGCCCGCCGAAGCCCGCGATCTCGGCCATGGACCGGGCCAGCTGCTCCTGGTCCAGCTCGGGGAACTCCTCCACGCCGGAGGGCGACAGGAAGCACTTGAAGCCGAAGACCCCGGCCTCGTACAGCGGGCGAAGGTCCTTGACGTTGGTGGGGACGGCGCCGCCCCAGAAGCCGGTGTCGACGTGCACCTTGGGCTCGGCGACGCCCTGCTTGACCCGCAGGTGCTCAACCGTGGTGGTGGGCGGCAGCGAGTTGAGGGGCATGTCGAGCAGCGTGGTGATGCCGCCCGCCGCGGCGGCGCGGGTGGCGGTCCAGAAGCCCTCCCACGCGGTGCGGCCGGGGTCGTTCACATGGACGTGGGTGTCGACGAGGCCGGGCATGAGGACGTCGTCGCCGAAGTCCTCCACGCGGGCGCCGGCGGGGGCCTCGGTGTCGTACGGCAGGACGGCCTCGATGGTCCCGCCGGTGACGGCGACCGATGCGGGCCGGGTCCCCTCGGGGGTGACGACGCGCGTCGAGCGCAGTAGCAGCTTCACGTCCGAACCGGACACCTGTGCTCCTCACATCGGACTTTCAACGAACTGTTGAAGGAGTCTTCACTCGGGAGCGCGACCCGTCAAGACCTCTTCCCCGCACCCCGGGCCCTTCGACACCTCCACTGGACGTTTCCACAAAGTAGAAGGGTAATTTCGGAGTGCGGAACGTAGAATGGGCCAGGTGCGGCGCGGCCGGGCTGCCGCCCGGCCTGCGGACACCCGGACAAACGGGCGCTGACCGGCCAGGACGGCCCCCGTCGGCTGTGGGCCGATCGGAAAGGGCCCGGTAGGCTGCTGCCTTGCTCCTCCGCTTCGAAAGGACCGTTGACGTGCCGCCGTCCCACGCCAGCACTTCCGACTCCAAGCCCGCCGGATCCAGCGGCGGTGTGCAGTCCCTTGAGCGCGCCTTCGACCTGCTGGAGCGGATGGCCGACGCGGGGGGCGAGGTCGGTCTGAGCGAGCTCTCCGCGAGCAGCGGACTGCCCCTGCCGACGATCCACCGCCTGATGCGCACGCTGGTCCAGTGCGGTTACGTACGTCAGCAGCCCAACCGGCGTTACGCGCTCGGCCCCCGCCTGATCCGCCTCGGCGAGTCCGCCGCACGGCTGCTCGGTACCTGGGCGCGCCCGTATCTGGCCCGGCTGGTCGAGGAGACCGGCGAGACGGCCAACATGGCGCTGCTCGACGGCGACGAGATCGTGTACGTGGCGCAGGTGCCGTCCAAGCACTCGATGCGCATGTTCACCGAGGTCGGCCGCCGGGTGCTGCCGCACTCCACCGGCGTCGGCAAGGCGCTGCTGGCGCACACCCCGCCGGACGAGGTGCGCGCGCTGCTGGCCCGTACGGGGATGCCCGCCGCCACCGAGAAGACCATCACCACCCCGGACGGCTTCCTGGAGGCGCTGGACCAGGTCCGCAGGGTGGGCTACGCCGTCGACGACAACGAGCAGGAGATAGGGGTCCGGTGCCTGGCGGTGTCGGTGCCCAACTCCCCCACCTCCGCCGCGATCTCGATCTCCGGCCCGGCCGGCCGGGTCACCGAGGCGGCCACCGAGCGGATCGTGCCGATCCTCCAGCAGGCCGCCAAGGAGCTGTCCGACGCGCTGGCCAGCAGCGGCGCGGCGGGCTGAGAAACCGTAAGGCGGGCCCGGACCTCCGAGAGGTCCGGGCCCGCCCGCGTTTCAGGTCGGCGCCGGGACCGTGAGCCGGCCGTCGAGCATCGTGACCGTCCGGTCCACGCGGTCCAGGTGGGTGCGGTCGTGGGTGACCAGGACCGTCGCGGTGGACCGCTGCCGGGTCAGCGAGACCAGCAGGTCCAGGACGGCCGCCCCGCGCTCGTGGTCCAGCGCGCTGGTCGGCTCGTCGACGAGCAGCAGGGCCGGGTCGTTCATCAGGGCGCGGGCGATGTTGATCCGCTGGCGCTGGCCGCCGGAGAGCTGGTGGGGCCTGCGGCCGGCCTGCCCGCCGAGGCCGACCGCGTCGAGCAGGTCGAGCGCCCGCGCGCGGGCCGCCCCGGCCCGGCCGCCCGAGAGGTGCGTCATGACCTGGAGCTGTTCGACGGTGGTCAGGGACGGCAGCAGGTTGGGCTGCTGGAAGACGATCCCGATCCGCTCGCGGCGCAGCGCCGCCTTCTCCGCACGCCCGAGGCCCGTGGTGTCCGTACCGGCGACGACGACCGCGCCGGCGTCCGGGGCGACCAGCGTCGCGGCCACCGCGAGGAGGCTCGACTTGCCGGAGCCGGACGGGCCGACGACGGCGGTGAGGGTGCCGGCGGGCACGTCGAGCGCGACGCGGTCCAGCGCGGTGAGGCGCCCGTCGCCGTCCGGGTAGGTGAGGGTGACATCGGTGAGCGTGAGGGTCATCGGGCACTCCCGAGCGCGGTGAGCGGGTCGACGGCGGTGATCCGCCGGATGGACAGGGCGGCCCCGGCCGCGCCGAGGGCGGTCATCACGGCGGCCGGGACGAGGACCGTCGCCGCGTCCAGGACGAAGGGCACGGCCCCGCCGGCGACCAGGGCCCCGATGCCGGAGGCGAGGGCGGCGCCCAGCCCCGTACCGAGAACGAGCATCACGACGGCCTGTCCGAGCGCGTCCCTGAGCAGATACGGGGTGGAGGCGCCCAGCGCCTTGAGGACGGCGACGTCTCCGCTGCGCTGGATCGTCCAGACGGTGAAGAACGCGCCGATGACCAGGGCGGAGATGGCGAAGAGGAAGCCGCGCATCAGCTGGAGCGAGCCGTTCTCGGCCTGGTAGGAGCCGATCGCGGTCAGGGAGTCGTCCAGCGTGAGCGTGCGGGTGCCCGCCGCCCGGTCACCGGCGGCCAGATCGGCGGAGCCCGTGGTGGTCAGCGCGATCACCGTGGCGCCGCCGTCCGCGTGCCCGGCCCGCTGCCAGTCACCGAGGTCGGTCCACACGACCGGGGTGTGGCTGTACGAGGCATCACCCGCGACGGCGGCCACGGTGACCTCCCGGTCGCCGAGCCCCAGCCGCTCGCCCTTGCGCACGCCCAGCTCGTCGGCGCCCGCGCGCGAGAGCACCGCCTCGCCGGGGCCGACCCCGGCGGGCGCCAGACTGCCGCCCGGCTCGACGCCGAACGCGGAGACGGCGGCGGTGCGCTTCCCCGTACCGGCCGTGGCGTTCAGGGTGCGGATGCCGAGCGGCTGCGCGGCCTCCACGCCGGGCCGCCCGGCCCAGGCGCGCCAGGCGGACTCCTCGACGGACGAGTCGGTGAAGGACACCGACCGGCCGTCCGGCGGGGCGGCGAACGCCAGGTGGTCGGCGTTCAGCCCGGTGACGGCCGAGGTGTTCTCCCGGGCCAGCCCGGCGGTCAGGCCGGACAACAGGCCCACGAGCAGTGTGATCAGCACGACCACCGCGCCCATCAGCGCGAACCGGCCCTTGGCGAACCGTAGATCTCTCCATGCGACGAACATGGCTCCAGCGTCGTTCCGTCCGGGCCGGGAGACATCGCCCCCGGGCTGGTGACGACATCAACCTTTCGATTGACCGGTCCGGGGCGGCCCGCGCCTACGCTGGATCCATCATGGAAACGCGCGTTCACCCCCCGGTCGCCGCCGCGCTGCGGCTGTGTCTGCACGGGCTGATGCTGGGCCTGCTGGCCCTCGCCGCCGCCAAGGCGTACGGGGACGGCGGCCCGCATCCCGGCGCGGTGACCGCTCTCGCCTGTGTACTGGCGGCGGTGTACGTGGCCGGCGCGGCGGCCGGGTCCGTGCAGCCGGGGACCCGGGCGGGCGCCGCATGGCTCGCGTTGCTCGGTCTGCTGTGGGCGGTGCTGCTGGTCCTGTCCCCCGACGCGCTGTGGGTGGCCTTCCCTCTCTACTTCCTCCAGCTGCACCTGCTGCCGATCCGCTGGAGCCTGCCCGCCGTGGTGGCGACGGCGGCGGCCGCCATCGCGAGCTTCCTGCTCCACGGGCAGGCGGTCACACCCGGCCCGTTCATCGGTCCGCTGCTGGGCGCGGCCGTCGCCGTGGCCACGGTCCTGGGCTACGAGGCGCTGTTCCGGGAGAGCGAGCGGCGCCGCGAGCTCATCGAGGAGCTGGTCGCGACCCGCGCGGAGCTGGCCGAGGCGGAGCGCACCGCCGGCACCCTCGCCGAGCGGGAGCGGCTGGCCCGCGAGATCCACGACACCCTCGCCCAGGGCCTGTCCTCCATCCAGCTCCTGCTGCGCGCCGCCGAGCGCACCCTGCCCGAGGACGCACCGGCCACCGCCCATGTGCACCGGGCGCGCGAGGCGGCGCAGGACAACCTCGCCGAGGCCCGCCGCTTCGTCCGCGCCCTGACCCCGCCCGACCTGGAGAACGGCTCCCTGACCGCTGCCCTCGAACGCCTCTCGGCCCGTAGCACCACGCCCGCGCTCACCGTGCAGTTCGCGGTCAGCGGCACACCGGTCGAACTGCCGACGCCGTACGAGGTGGCGCTGCTGCGGACCGCCCAGTCGGCGCTGGCGAACACCGTGCGGCACGCGGGGGCCCGGCGGGCGGAGATCACGCTGAGCTTCATGGACACCTCGGTGGCGCTGGACGTGGTCGACGACGGACGCGGCTTCGCGCAGGACGCCCCCGCGCGCGCCTCCACGGCGTCCGGCGGCTTCGGGCTGCCCGCGATGCGCTCCCGGGCCCGCTCGCTCGGCGGCACCCTGAGCGTCGAGTCGGCGCCCGGCCAGGGCACCGCCGTCGCGCTGACGCTGCCGCTCCCGGTGGGCCGGACCGGGCGGGACGCGGCATGAGCGCGCCCGTACGGCTGCTGCTCGCCGACGACCATCCGGTGGTCCGGGCGGGGCTGCGGGCCGTCCTGGACACCGAGCCGGACTTCCGGGTGGTCGCGGAGGCCGCCACCGCCGAGGAGGCCGTCGCCCGTGCGGCCGCGGGCGGGCTGGACGTCGTGCTGATGGACCTCCAGTTCGGCGCCGGGATGCACGGCTCGCAGGCCACGGCCGCGATCACGGCGGCGCCGGACGCGCCCCGGGTGCTGATTCTGACGACGTACGACAGCGACGCGGACATCCTGGCCGCGGTCGAGGCGGGGGCGGCGGGCTATCTGCTGAAGGACGCGCCGCCCGAGGAGCTGGCCGCGGCGGTCCGCACGGCGGCGGCCGGGCGCTCGGCCCTGGCCCCGGCGGTCGCGCACCGGCTGATGGACCGGATGCGCACCCCCGCCCAGGCGCTCACCAAGCGCGAGCTGGAAGTGCTGCAACTGGTCGGCGAGGGCCTGTCGAACGCCGAGATCAGCAAGCGGCTCTTCCTGAGCCAGGCGACCGTGAAGTCCCATCTGGTCCACATCTACGCCAAGCTCGGCGTCGACTCGCGCACGGCCGCCGTGGCGGCGGCGACGGCCCGCAGGCTGATCCGTCGCTGAGCCCGCCGGGGTCAGCGGCGCGGCGGCTCGCCGAAGAGGTCGACGGCGACCCGCACGTCCCGCAGCGCCGACGCCAGGGCGCTGACCGAACCGATCGCCCCCGCGATCAGCAGCAGTGAGCGGCGCAACCGGGGGATCTCGGGCGTCCCGCTGAGCGCCATGGCGTCCAGCGCCGCCAGCTCGTCCTCGGCGATGGCGCGGTCGGGGAACTGCGCGGGGTGGCCGGCCAGGGCCCGCCGGAGCCGGGAGACCGCCGTGCGCAGCTCCGCGACTCTGGGGTCCTCACCGCTGCCGGTCACCCGCTCCTGCCCGACGCTCTTCAACAAAGCTCCCCCTCGCACACCTTTGTGCCAGTGTTCCGACCGGTTCCCGGACCGTGGTCAAGTGTCCGGGAGTGCGGGCAAGTTAACGCCATAAAAGGTGCCGGGCGCCACTCCGCGTACGTAACACACGCCGTACGGGTACGAGCCGGTGCGCGTTGACGGCCGCGGTGGGGTATCCAGGGCGGTATGACACATGCACACATCGCCGGGCTGCTGCTCGCCGCGGGCGGCGGCCGGCGGCTCGGCGGACGCCCGAAGGCCCTGCTGGAACACCGTGGCCGCCCGCTCGTGGAGCACGCGGTGCGCACCCTGCGCGAGGGCGGCTGCGGCCTGGTCCACGTGGTGCTCGGCGCGGCGGCCGACGAGGTGCGGGCGCGGGCGGATCTGGCCGGCTGCGCGGTGAGCGTCAACCCGGAGTGGACCGAGGGCATGGGCTCCTCGCTGCGGACGGGGCTCGGCGCGCTCGCGGGCACGGGGGCGGACGCGGCGCTCGTGCTGCTGGTCGACCAGCCGGGCATCGACGCGCGGGCGGTGGCCCGGGTGTGCGCGGCGTACCGGGACCGGACGAGCCTGGTGGCGGCCTCGTACGCGGGGGAACGCGGCCATCCGGTGCTGTTCGGGGCGGACCTGTGGGCGGACATCGCGGCGGGTGCGGTGGGCGACCAGGGAGCTCGCGCCTATCTGCGGGAGCAGCGGGCGCAGCTGCGGCTCGTCGAGTGCGCCGACGTGGCACAGGCGTACGACATCGACACCCCGGCGGACCTCTCGCACCTGGAGTGAGGGCCCTGGCACGCTGCGCCAACAAGCGGGCGGTTGTGTCGACCCGAAGAATCTCGACGTCAACAAACCATTGAACTTCCACCATGAGGAAACTACTATCCACTGATCAGAAGCCCTCTGCACCTCAGACGGCGGCCACAGCCGTATCCCGGAGCCCTGGCACGCCGTGCCGAATCGGGTGGCCCGGCGGCCGTGACGCCGTCCGCACCGCCCGCTGAAGGAGTGACAGCTCATGTCCGCACCAGCGCCGTCCTCGCTGGCCATCGTCGATGCCGAGCCCCTGCCCCGGCAGGACGAGGTCCTCACCCCCGCGGCCCTCGCGTTCGTGGCCGAGCTGCACCGCCGGTTCACGCCCCGGCGCGACGAGCTGCTCGCCCGCCGCGGTGAGCGCCGTGCCGAGATCGCCCGCACCTCCACGCTGGACTTCCTGCCGGAGACCGCGGCGATCCGTGCGGACGACTCCTGGAAGGTCGCGCCGGCCCCGGCCGCGCTGAACGACCGCCGGGTGGAGATCACCGGTCCGACCGACCGCAAGATGACCATCAACGCCCTGAACTCGGGCGCGAAGGTCTGGCTCGCCGACTTCGAGGACGCCTCGGCCCCCACCTGGGAGAACGTGGTCCTCGGCCAGCTCAACCTGATGGACGCGTACAACCACTCCATCGACTTCACCGACCCGAAGTCCGGCAAGTCCTACGCGCTGAAGCCGGCCGACGAGCTGGCGACCGTCGTCACCCGCCCGCGCGGCTGGCACCTGGACGAGCGCCACCTCCAGCTCGACGGCACCCCGGTGCCCGGCGCGCTGGTCGACTTCGGCCTCTACTTCTTCCACAACGCCCAGCGCCTGATCGACCTCGGCAAGGGCCCGTACTTCTACCTGCCGAAGACGGAGTCGCACCTGGAGGCCCGCCTCTGGAACGACATCTTCGTCTTCGCCCAGGACGAGCTGGGCATCCCGCAGGGCACCGTCCGCGCCACGGTCCTGATCGAGACGATCACCGCCGCGTACGAGATGGAGGAGATCCTCTACGAGCTGCGCGACCACGCCTCCGGGCTGAACGCGGGCCGCTGGGACTACCTCTTCTCCATCGTCAAGAACTTCCGTGACGGCGGCGCCAAGTTCGTCCTGCCGGACCGCAACGCCGTGACGATGACCGCCCCGTTCATGCGGGCGTACACCGAGCTCCTCGTCCGCACCTGCCACAAGCGCGGCGCCCACGCCATCGGCGGCATGGCGGCCTTCATCCCGTCCCGCCGCGACGCCGAGGTCAACAAGGTCGCCTTCGAGAAGGTCAAGGCCGACAAGGACCGCGAGGCGAACGACGGCTTCGACGGCTCCTGGGTCGCCCACCCCGACCTCGTCCCGATCGCCATGGCCTCCTTCGACGCGGTCCTCGGCGAGAAGCCGAACCAGAAGGAGCGCCTGCGCGAGGACGTCTCCGTGGCGCCCGGCGACCTGATCGCCATCGACACCCTGCACGCCAAGCCCACGTACGACGGCCTGCGCAACGCCGTCGCCGTCGGCATCCGCTACATCGAGGCCTGGCTGCGCGGCATGGGCGCGGTCGCCATCTTCAACCTGATGGAGGACGCCGCCACCGCCGAGATCTCGCGCTCGCAGATCTGGCAGTGGATCAACGCGGACGTGGTCTTCGAGAACGGCGAGCACGCCACCGCGGACCTGGCCCGCAAGGTCGCCGCCGAGGAACTGGCCGCGATCCGCGCGGAGATCGGCGAGGAAACCTTCGCCGCCGGCCAGTGGCAGGAGGCCCACGACCTCCTCCTCCAGGTCTCCCTGGACCAGGACTACGCGGACTTCCTGACGCTGCCGGCGTACGAGCGGCTGCGCTGACTCCGGTCGCATACCCATCCGCTCCCGGTGCCGTGCGGCGCCGGGAGCGGTCGTCGGGGTGGACGCGGCCCGGACGCATGGGCCTGCTTTCTCCCCGCCCGCGCCAAGGACCAGCATCGAGCAGGGCTTCCCGGACGGACGCGACCGGGTACACCCCGCAGTAGACGGTGTGCTGCCTGACCATGTTCCGGCCGGGACTCCGCCGCCGTACGGGATGCCCGTCCTCCCACGGCAGCGGGCGCCCGGACTCCACGGGGTACATGCCGTTCGGCGGCGAGGCCTTCTCCACCTTCTGCGGGCTGAACATCTCCACCGCCCGCCAGTAGCGCACGATGTCCGCCCTGCGCCGCCGCTCGCCGCCATACGGCCCGCCCCCTCGTTCCGGTCCGCCAGGAACGATCACCCCGGTCTGCACGGCTGTCGTGATGCCCTGGCCCCGAATCCTGTCCGCCGGATAGTGTGATCGCCGAGGCCGAGTTGACCAACTCCGGTGAACTACACCGGTGTTGAGTACCGGCGCCGGGGGGAGAGCTCATGGCTGGTTGGTGGCGAAAGAAGTCCCCGCCGGAGAAGGGCGTGCCGGTGACCGGCGAGCCGGACTTCTCGGCCGGGTCGGTACGCGGCACGCTGCCCGCGCATATCGACGGACCTGGCGGGCGGCGGGCGGTGACGCTCGCCGTGCACGATGACGGCGTAGTGCTGACCGACGGCGATGAGCGCCGCGCCTACCAGTGGTCTGAGGTCGCCCACCTGTGGCACGCCAACGACATGGACGGCGAAGCGGCCGACGGTGTGATGATTACGAAGTGGCTGCATGAGCTGCTGCTGGAGTTCACCGACGGCACGGTCGTGGGCTCACTGCTGGCCGACCCGCCCGTCACCACGCCGGAGCCCGCCTTCCGCACCGGCCGGTTGTCGTCCTCGCCGCCCTCTGCCATCGCGTCGCTGATGCAGCGCGTCAACACTCCGGTGACCGAACTGCATCTCGCCAGGGCCAAGGCGACACTCGCGACCGGCGGCCAGGTGGTTTTCGGCCCACTGACCGCCACGGCGGACGGGCTGCACCATGACGGCACGAGGATCCCCTGGCACACCATCACCTCATGCCACTACGGCTTCGTCATCTTCTCCGAGGACGAGGAGGAACTGGGCGCGATGCTCCGCATGGAGTACGAGGTCGACGGCGGCGCGCACGGATTCCCGTTCGCCTGGCTGCGGATACCGGCGCTCGACGTCCCGGACCTGGATGTCCTGGTGCGGCTCGCCGAGGAGAACCGCACCTGAGCAGCGGTGGCCCGGCCACGATCGGCCGCACCACCGCACGGGGCCCCGTCTCAGCCCGCCCGGATCGACGTGACCTCGTGAACCATCGCCGCGCTCGTGGCCAGGCCGTTGCAGGTGAGTTGGCGGGGCGGGGTGCGGTGGGCGGTGACCTCCACGTCGTAGGCCGTCGTGCTCGGGGCGGGGCCGGTGAGGCGGATCAGCCAGTGGGGGCCCGCGCGGGTGGTGCCGGTGACCGTGTAGGCGTGGCGGGCGGCCGGGCCGTAGCGGGCGAGTACGGCGGCGAGGGCCGCCTGCTGGGCCGGGAAGAGATCGGTGTAGCCGCGCAGGTGCTCGGCGTCGACGCACCCCGCGAGGTGCCGTTCGACGACGGCGACGGACGAAGCGGCGTCCAGGCCGCCGTAGTAGACGCCGTCGGGCGCGACCAGCACATTGGCGGCGAAGCGGTCGCCGCCCACATGCGTGCACTCCCACACCAGGTCCGGCCACCGCTCGCTCAGCGCGCCGGCCACCGGACGCCCGCGCAGGGCGCAGCAGGTGTCGTGCCGGCCGTGGGTGCAGACGAGGACGACCGGTGGGAGGCCCGTCTCCCCCGGCTCCCCGGGTGCTTCGAGTACGTCGGCGATCCTGGCCAGGTCCTCGTCACGCTCCCAGGTGCCCCACTGCTGGCGGTGGGCGCCGGTGGCGTCGTACCGCAGTACGGCCCAGCGCCGGGGGCCGGCGTCCCCCGCTCGGCGGCCGTGGCGTCTGATCAGGAGGATGCGGGCGCGGACCGCGCGGGCCGCCTCGAAGAGGAGCTCCTTGGCGCCGGGGTCGAGCGCGAGGCCGTCGTAGCCGTTGGCCGGCCACGGCGCGTGGTATTCGACGAGCACCCAGACGAGGCCGTACGGCGCCGTGCCCGGGAGCGCGTCGCCGCGGGCCCGCGCCGCGTCGGCGCAGAAGAAGCGTTCCGTTCTCACTGCGCGGCCGGGACGAGGACGCCCGCGCGCAGCAGCCTCCCCGCGCAGGCGAGGCCGAGGTCGCCGGCGGTGCGCACCTCGCCGGCGAGCAGGCGGTCCAGGGCCGGCAGGTCGGCGTCCGGGAAGTCGAGCCAGCCCACCCGGGTCACCAGGCGCCTGCCTTCGAGGCGGGCCTCCAGCGCGTCGCGCAGCCGGACCGGGGTGCCGGGGCCGAGCCCGTCCACGGCGGCGAGCTGGGCCAGCGGGCCGAGCGGTGCGGGGCGGGCCTGGGCGCGCCGGGTGCGGTGGAAGTGCGGCACGGGGTCGGCCGCGGCGAGGGCCGCGCGCAGGCGTTCGCGTACGGGGGCGGCCTCGGCGGCCGGGTCCGTCACGCCGAGCGGCAGGGAGCCGCGCATCCACGGGTCCTCGCGCAGGTCCGCCAGCACGGCACGCATGAGCTGTTCGGCCAGGGCGTACCGGGTCCAGGCGTGCACGCCGAGCGTCAGGTGGACCGAGACCTCGCCCTGCGCCTCGGCGGCGTGGAGCCAGCCGCGCGGCAGGTAGAGGACGTCGCCCGGTGCCAGCACGGTGTCGAGATACGGCTCGCCCCGGGCGGCCTCGGTGACGACCCCCCGGTGGTCGGTCCAGGGCTGGTCGCGCAGGGGGTCGGGGTGCACGGGCGGGTGGACGATCCAGCGCTTGGTGCCCTCGATCTGGAGCACGAAGACGTCGTGGACGTCGTAGTGGGCGTCGAAGCCCCGGTTCTGCGGCGGGGTGACGTAGGCGTTGGCCTGCACCGGGTGGCCGAGTTCGGCGGCGAGCGCGGCGGTGAAGTCGCCCACGGGGGCCCAGGTGCGGTGGAGGGCCTGCAGGACCAGGGTGGCGCCGTCGGCGAACTCCCGCCACAGCGCGGTGTCGTCGGCCTGGTCGGCGATGGTGGCGCCCGCCCCGGCGGGCGAGGTGAACGAGGCCTCGGGCAGCGTGGCCCCGTTCTTCGCGACGCGGAGGAACGGCGTACGCAGTCCGCGCCGCGAGACGAGTTCGTCGACGGCGCCTGCCGAGAAGAGGTCGGAGAAGTCGCCGGCCCGGCGGGTGAGCAGGGCCGTGCGGGCCCAGATGTCACGGGCGAACGCCTCCCGGCTCGTGCCGGGCGTCAGACGTGACTCCAGGACCCCGGGCAGCGCGTTCGCGGCCCGGAGGTCCTGGATGCCGGCCGGGGACGTACTCAAGAACGGTCCGCGCCGCCGTCGGCGCCGCCGTCGTGCACACCGGGGGTGCCTGCCGCGCCGCCGTCCGCAGGGCCTTCCGCCCCGCCGTCCGCGCCGCCGTCATGGACACCGGGCGTACCCGCCGCACCACCGTCCGCCGGACCCTCGGCGCCACCGTCCGCACCGCCGTCGTGCACGCCGGGCGTACCCGCCGCACCACCGTCGGCGGGACCTTCCGCCCCGCCGTCCGCGCCGCCGTCGTGGACGCCCGGCGTGCCCGCGGCACCGCCGTCCGCGGGACCTTCGGCCCCGCCGTCCGCGCCGCCGTCGTGGACGCCCGGCGTACCGGCCGCACCACCGTCCGCGGGGCCTTCCTGCTGGTTCGGGTCCTGGTCGGGACTGGTCATGGTTCCTCCCACGCATCGAATGGCTGGGGGCCGGACCCCGTACCGGATCCGGTGGTGAGGCACGGCGGTGCCACGAGGGGCACCGCCGCGACCAGCCTACCGCTATGTGCGGTAAGTCTCGATTTGAGGGAAATGAGCAGGTAGGCGCTACTTCAGTCCGTTGTCCAGGGCGCCCATCAGCGTGCCCTGGGTGGTGTCTCCCGACATCTCCCAGACCATGACGCCGAGCAGTCCCTTGTCCTTCACGTAGTCGGTCTTCTTTCCGATGGACCAGGTGTCGTCGAAGGACCACCACTGGCTTCCGGTGTAGCCGTACGTCGAGATGGACTGTTCGTCGTGATGGACCGTCATCGTCGGATAGGCACCGATGAGGTTGGAGTAGCCGCGGGTGCCGGCCTCCTCCGCGAACTGACCGGGGGCCGCTCCGCCGGCCGGCTGCCACTCGCCCGCGACGCCACCGTCGGTGACGCCCTGCCAGCCTCGCCCGTAGAAGGGGATGCCGAGGGTCAGCTTGCGCGGCTCGACGCCCGCGTCGGTGTACGCCTTGATGGCGCTGTCCGCGCTGAAGTGGAAGTCGTACGGGTCCTGGGTGTCGTTGTAGAGGTTGGCCTGGTGGCCGGTGCGGTTCGGCTCCCAGGAGTTGTCGCTGCCGGAGCCGTGGAAGTCGTAGCCCTGGACGTTGGCGACGTCGAGCGAGTCGAAGACCTTGGACAGGTCCCAGCCCTCGTCGATCTTCTGGGGGTCGGCGGGGGTGAAGGCGGTGAGGAGGCGGTGGCCGCCGCCCAGCGCGTCGAGCTGCTTGCGGAACTCGGCGAGCAGCAGGGTGAGGTTGTTCCTGTCGTCGGGCGAGTAGTGGTTGCCGGGGTGTCCGGTGCCGGTGCCGGGCCACTCCCAGTCGATGTCGAAGCCGTCGAAGATGCCGGCCGCGCTGCCCGGACCGCCCGCGCCGTTGTACTCGGGCAGGTTGCCCTTGATGTACATGTCGATGCAGGAGGAGACGAACTTCTTGCGGGCGGCGTCGGTGGCGGCGACGTCGGAGAAGTACTTGGAGTAGGTCCAGCCGCCGAGCGAGACCACGATCTTCAGGTCGGGGTGCAGCTTCTTCAGCTTCTTGAGCTGGTTGAAGTTGCCCCGCAGCTTGCCCCAGCCGTCGTCCGCGACACCGTCCACGGACTGGGAGGCGCTGAACGGACGGGCATAGTCGGCGTCCGCGTCGCCCGCTCCGGTGCCCTGCTCGGGGTCCTGCGGGTCGGCGGTCGTGCCCTTGGTGACGCCGTTGAGGCAGGTGAGGTTGTTGGGGTCGATGTTGGCGAAGGCGTAGTTGACGATGTCGAGCTTGGCCGCGGCGCCGGAGGTCTCCAGGTTCTTGACGAAGTACTGGCGGCCGTAGATGCCCCACTGGACGAAGTAGCCGACCTTCGCGTAGTTGCCGGCGCCGACGATGTCGTCGGTCTTCACGGTGAGGGCGTTGCTCGCGGGCGAGGCGTTGCCGGCGGGGTCCCGGGCCTTCACGGTGAAGGTGTACGAGGTGGAGGGCGAGAGGCCGCCGACGGTCGCCGTGGTCGTGGTGCCGGAGACCGTGGTGGCGAGGGCGGAGCCCCGGTAGATGTCGTAGGCGGCGACGCGCTGGTTGTCCGTCGACGCGGTCCAGGCGAGCGTCACGGACGAGGAGTCGGTGGCGGTGGAGCGCAGGGCGCCGGGGGCCGTCGGGGCGGAGGTGTCGGTGGCCGGGTCGACGGTCTTCACGGTCAGCGGGGCGCTCTCGGCGGAGACGTTGCCCCGGGTGTCCTTGGCCCGGACGGTGAAGGCGTAGGTGGTCGCCGGGGTCAGTCCGGTGACCGTCGCGGAGGTGGCCGCGGTGGCGGAGCCGACGACCTTGCCGCCCGCGAGGATGTCGTACGAGGCCACGGGGAAGTCGCCCGCGGTGGCGGCCGTCCAGGACAGCGACGCGGTACGGGCGGTGACATCGGTCTGCTTCAGCCCGCCGGGCACGCCCGGGGGCGCGTCCGCTGAGCCGTCGCACTTGTCGCCGTTGATCCGGCAGCCGGTCGGCGCCTTGATCGGGCCGGTGGCGACGAACCAGAAGCTGTACGGCTCGGTGGTGCTGTGCGCGGCGACCGTGCCGTTGTAGTGGGCGTTGACCGCCGTGAGGTGGCTGCCCTGGGTGGTGACGGTGCCGTTGTACGAGGAGCTGATGGCGACCCCGGCGGGCAGGTCGAACTCCAGGCTCCAGCCGGTGACGGCGGTGTCCGTGTCGTTGTGCAGGACGTAGGTGCCCTTCCACCAGGGGCCGTTGTCGGCGGAGGTGAAGGTCGCCGTGAGCTTGCCGGCCGCGTGCGCGGGGACGGCCTGCAGCGAGAGCAGGGTGAGGAGGAGACCGAGGACGGCGAGCAGCGCGGTCGCCGTCCTCCGTCTGAGTGTCAGGTGCTCGAACATGGTTCTCCCTTACGGCAGGGACCGGTGAGGCGGTCCTCGGGGAGGTGCGGATGTCGTGCCATGGAGCACACGGGAAGGTAATTGGTCTGGACCAAGCCGTCAAGAGGTACAGACCACTTGAGATTCGGACACAGGGACCCCCCTCGCGCCCCGGCAACTGATGGCGCAGGTGTGCGAATTGCCCGGTGTCATGGTTAGGATCATCGACGGCAAGGCTGTAGCGCAGAGGTCGTCGCGCCCAAGCAGCAAGCTGGAGGACGTCGGTTCGAATCCGACCTGTCTTGCCACCTTTTCGTAGAGGAGAGTCGACGGAGTCGGTTCGTCCCGAGCGGGCGGAGCGCACGGTCGCCCTCCCCCGCCGGGAACCGGCCCGACGGGGGACTGGGGAGAAGCGATGTCGCAGCCGATGCCGGTGCGCTGTCCGGCCATTGAACATCCGGACCTGCCCCTCGCCGACCCGGAACTGCTCGGCCCACTGCTCGACCGGCTGGCGGCGGCGGAGCCCGTCGGGGCCGACGAGACGTTCCCGCTGGGCGCGCTGCGGGCCGACGGCCGGGTCGACCTGTGCAAGCAGGGACTGGGCGCCGCCGGGGCGGTCCGGGTGATGCCCGCCGTCGCCCGGTCCGCGCACGCCACCCACGTCCTGCTCGGCACCAACTCCCTCGGGGACGAGGGCGCGTCGGCCGTCGCGGCTGCGGTCGGCGGCGACCACGGGCTGCACACGCTCTACCTCGGCTGCAACCGCATCGGCTCCGACGGGGCCGCCGCGCTCGCCGCCGCCCTGGCGGACGACGCCACCGTCCGGGCCCTCTGGCTCAAGCGCAACCCCCTCGGGGACGCCGGCGTCCGCGCCCTGGTCCCGATGCTGCGCCGCAACACCGCACTGCGCACCCTCGACCTGGTCAACACCGGCGTCACGGCCGACGGTCTTACGGCCCTGCTGGACGTCCTCACCACCCGGACGCGCCCCGTCGAGCGGCTGTTCCTCGGGGGCAACGGGCTCGGTGCCGCCGACGCGCCGCTGCTGGCCCGGCTGATCCTGGACGCCGGGGTGCGGGAGCTGTACCTGCCGTCCAACCACCTCGGCGACGAGGGCGCCGCCGTGCTCGCGGCCGCCGCCGACCCCGCCCGGCCCGTCCGCCTCGGTCTCGGCGGCAACGGGATCGGGCCCGCCGGAGCCCGCGCCCTCGCCGGCGCGCTCGACGGGATCGAGGCGCTGGACCTCGGCCGGCCGCCCTCGGAGCGCAGCCTCGGCGCCCCGCCCAACGTCACCGGCGACCTCGGCGCGGGCGCGCTGGCCGAGGCGCTGGCGGGCAGTCCGCTGCGCCGACTGGGACTCAGCCACACCGGGCTGACCGGTCGCGGGGCCAAGACCCTGCTCGCCGCGGTCGAGCCCGGTTCCCGGCTGGAGTACGTGGGGCTCGGCCCGGGGCTGCCGCGCCGGGTGAAGCGGTCCTTCGCGACGCTGCTGCGCCCGGACGGCGGCGCCCACGCCGATCTGCGGGCGGTCAGGAGTCTGTACCGATGAGCCCCCGGGACGCCGTATGGTTCCTCGGCTCGCAGGACGCGGCGAGCTGGCGCCAGGTCCGCCGCTACGCGGTGCCGCGCACCATGATCGAGGCCGTGGCCGCGCGCCGGGCGGCCGGTGACTGGCAGGGGGCCTGCGCGGCGGCCGGCTTCGATGTGCGCATCGACCTCGCGAAGGTCGCCGACCGCTACGGCACCCCGGTGGCCGAGGCCGTTCTGGACGACCTCCGCGACCTGGTGCCGGACCTGCTGCGCTGGCATCTGCCGCGGATCCTCGCCGGACGCTCGACGCTGGCCACCGACCGGACCGTGCTCCTCGCGGGCTACGCCTCCGGGGCGGAGGGCCCGGACGCCGGCACCGCGTACCTCCAGCTGCGGACCGTACCCATGGTCGACGGCCCCCAGCGGGTCCTGCTCCGGGTCGGCCCGCAGCGCAGCCGGGCCGCTTCCGGCGGCACCGACGACTGGCGGAGCCTCGGGCACCTGTGGCGCGCGAGCCGGGCCGGCGAACTGCGCGAACGGTCCGGCGGCCTGGACCGGTTGCCGTTCCTCGACACCGGCGGCTCACCGCTCCCGGAGGACCGGCTGCCGGACCGGGACCCGGGCGCCGGGGACCCGGTGGGCCGTGCCGAGTGGCTGCACCTGGTGTACCGGGAGGGCCGGGTCGCCGACGCGCTGGCGGAGGCGGGGATCGAGTGGGATCCGACGCCTCCGGAGATGCCCTCGTACTACCGGACCGCCCCCGAATCGATCGTGTCCGCCCTGAACCTGGACCTGGCCCGGCTGGAGGCGGAGGTCCGCCGCTTCGCCGCGCTCGGCACGGCACAGCAATTCCAGATCGGCCAGGACTGGCGGGCGCGCGCCCTGCTCGACTTCACCCGTCCGGGACCCGGCGGCCGGATGCGGATCAGGATCGTCGACCGCGAGGCGGCCGGGAGCGCGCCGTTCCTGCCCGCGGCGGTCTGGCGCAGGCTGCCCGACCTGGAGCTGCTGGCCGAGGGCATCGTGACCCCGTCCCAGCTGCACCCGATGGTGGGCGGGGCGCTCTTCCCCGGCCACGAGGGCCCGTTCGGCCCGCCGGAGCCCACTCCGCCCGCGCCGGTGCGGGTGCGGTGCCGGGGCGACTGGCACGAAGTGCGCTTCCAGGACGGGACACTCGCCTCGCCGCACACCCCGCAGGAGCGGCAGCGCGAGAACGCCCTGCGCGCGTTCGGCGGCGCGGTCACCGGCTGCTTCGCCGTGGAGCACGCCTGCCGCACCGGCACCGGCCGCCTCCCCAAGGCGCTCGCCGCCCAGCGCCGCGACCTCTTCCTGCGCGCCCAGCACGGGGACACCGCAGGCGTCGTGGCGCTCCTGGACGCGGGCGTCGATCCGCACCTCCGGGACGGCGGCCGGCACACGCTGCTCCATGTCCTGCCCCTGCTCGACCACACCGTGCTGCTGCCCCGGCTGCTGAAGGCAGGGCTGGACCTGGAGGCCCGGGACCACCGGCAGCGCACCCCGCTCAGCGTCGCGGTCTCGGGCCAGGGCCCGGCGGACCTCGTACAGGCGCTGCTCGACGCGGGCGCCCGCACCGACGTGACCGACCAGACGGAACTGTCGCTGGAGCAGATGATCCGCAAGTACCGGCGGACCGATCTGAGGTTCCTCGCGGAACGGGTGCTCGCGGCCCACCCGGACATCGGCGCGGAGTGGTGGGACGAGTGGGACGACGACGAGGACGAGAACGACGACGAGGAAGGTGAGGACGCGTGACCACCATGGCCTCCGGCGCCCCGGCACAGGCGGCCGCGCACCCGCTGGACGCCGCCGACGCGCTCAACCAGCGGCTGCGCGCCACCCGCACCGAGACCGTCGACAGCCCCCAGCTGGAGGCGCTGGCCCTCGCGGTGACCGCGAACCAGCCGGTCCTGCTGTGGGGCGAGCCGGGCATCGGCAAGTCGGCGGGGCTGGAACAGCTCGCGGCGGGCCTCGGCCTGGACCTGGAGACCGTGATCGCCAGCGTCCACGAGCCCTCCGACTTCGCCGGTCTGCCCGTCGTCGGTGACGACCCGGCCACGACCGGGGTACCGATGGCGCCGCCGGACTGGGCGGTCCGGCTGGCCCGTCGGGGTCAGGGGCTGCTGTTCTTCGACGAGTTGTCCTCCGCTCCCCCGGCCGTGCAGGCCGCCCTGCTCCGCGTCGTCCTGGAACGGCGGGTGGGCAGCCTGAAGCTGCCGGACGGCGTACGCATCGTCGCGGCCGCCAATCCGCCGTCGAGCGCGGCGGACGGCTGGCACCTCAGCCCGCCGCTCGCCAACCGCTTCGTGCACCTGCACTGGACGCACGACCCGCGCACCGTCGCCCGGGGCATGGCCGGCACCTGGCCCGAGGCCGCCGTCCCGGTCGTCGACCCCGCGAGGGCGGCCGGTGCGGTGGCGCGGGCCCGGGGCGCGGTCTCCGGCTTCCTCACCGCGCGGCCGGGCCTGGTCCACCATCTGCCCGAGGACGCGGAGAGCCGGGGCAGGGCCTGGCCGTCGCCCCGGACCTGGGACATGGCGCTGCGGCTGCTCGCCACCGGGTACGCGACCGGCACCGGCCGGGAGGCCGTCGCCGCCGCGCTGACCGGGGCCGTGGGGGACGGGGCGGGCATCGAGCTGCTTTCGTATCTGGAGAACCTCGACCTGCCCGACCCCGACCGGGTGCTGGCCGACCCGGACGCCTTCGCCCTGCCCGACCGCGGCGACCGGCAACTGGCCTTCCTGATCGCGGTGGTGGCCGCCGTCCAGGCCGAGCCGACCCGGCCCCGCTGGGAGGCGGGCTGGGCGGTGCTGGCGAAGGCCGTGGCGGCGGGGGTGCCGGATGTGGCGGCGCGGGCCGCGGTGGACCTGGCGTCGATGCGGGACACCGACTGGCCGGTGCCGGAGGGCATCGACGCCTTCCTGGAACTGCTCCAGCTCTCCGGCGCGCTGCCGGGGAGCGGCTGAGCCGTGCCCGTACCCGCGCGGCTGGACCACACCAAGCTGCTGGCCGCGCGCTACCGGGCGGCGAGCGAACGGCCCTATCTCGCCACGGCGTTGTACGCCCTGTCGGTGGTGGAGAGCGACCGGGTGCCGACCATGGGCGTGGACCGGCACTGGCGGTGCTATGTGTCGCCCGCCTTCGTCGAGCGCACGCCCGTCGCGGAGCTGGCCGGGGTGTGGGTGCACGAGGTCGCGCATCTTCTGCGCGACCACCACGGCAGGGCCGGCCGGCTCCCGGCAGCCGATCAGCGCGACGCGCACCGGGTCAACGTCGCCCAGGACTGCGAGATCAACGACGACCTGATCAGCGACGGTCTGGCGCTGCCCGAGGGGCGGATGGAGCCGGCGCTGTTCGGCCTCCCGAACGGGCAGCTCTTCGAGGCGTATCTCCCCGCGCTGCCGCCGGGCCCGCCGCCGCACAACTGCGGTTCGGGCGCGCACGGCCGTCCCGAACCGTGGGAGCTGGCCGGCCCGGACGGGCCGTCGCCGGTGAGCGCGACCGAGGCGGAGGCCCTGCGGCGCCGGACGGCGGAGGCGATGCGGGCGCACCGGCGCACCCGGGGCAACCTGCCGGAGGGCTGGCGGCGTTGGGCCGACGAGGTCCTGGAGCCGACCGTCGACTGGCGGCAGGCGCTGGCCGGCGCGGTACGGGAGGCGGCGGCCTGGGCCTCCGGGGCGGTGGACTACACCTACCGCCGCCCGTCCCGGCGCAGCGCCGCCCTGCGCGGCATCGTCCTGCCGAGCCTGCGGAGGCCGCTGCCCCGGGTGGCCGTCGTCGTCGACACCTCGGGCTCGATGGGCGAAGGGGAGCTGGCCGCCGCGCTGGGCGAGGTCACCGGCGTGCTCCGGGAGGTGGGCATCCGGGGCAACCGGGTCTCCGTACTGGCCTGCGACGCCGATGTGCACGCCGTCTCGCGCGTGACGTCCGCCGAGCAGATCACGCTCGGCGGGGGCGGCGGCACCGACATGCGGGTGGGCATCGCGAGGGCGCTGGCCGCCCCGGAGCGGCCCGGCATCGTGGTGGTCCTCACCGACGGCTGCACGCCCTGGCCCGACGAGTCGCCCTCGTGCCGGCTCATCGCCGCGCTCATCGGGACGGAGGCCCCGCAGCCGCCGTCGTGGATCGAGACGGTCCGGGTCCCCGGCTGACCCTCGGGACGGTCCGGGGCCCGGACTGTTCCCGGCGGATGCCTCAGTCCCCGAGCACCACCGTGCGTACGGCGGAGAAGTCGCCCCACGTGCCGTCCGGCAGCTTGGCGCGGATCTTCATCGTGTAGCGGGTGCCGCGCGGGTCGTTGACGGTGAGCCGGTAGTGCGCCCGGCCGGCGGGCGGCTCGCCTCCCCAGACGATGGTGGTCGTCAGCCGGCCGTTCATGTAGAGCTGGTACGCGGGGATCTTGCCGCCCGTCTCGGGCTGCTTCCAGTCCAGGTCGACGGCGTACTCCTTGCCGTCCGCCCCAGTGGTGATCCGCAGGTCGGTGGGGGCGGTGGAGGCGGGGGCGCCGGGGGCCGAAGCGGTGGTGATGTCGAGGCCGTCGCTGTCGGGCGAGGAGGTGTCGGCGGCGTCCCGGGCGCGGACCGTGAAGGTGTAGACGGTGCCGGGGCGCAGTCCGGTCAGCCGCGCGGTGGTCTGCGTACCGGGCACGCTGTGGATGCGTGAGCCCTCCTGGTAGATGTCGTACGCGGTGACGCCGACATCGTCCGTGGAGCCGCCCCAGGACAGGGTCGCGGCCCGGCTGCCGTCGGCCTTGCCGCGCAGCTTCACGGGCCGAGTGGGGGCCTCGTGGTCGGCCGGGGTCGGGGCG
>NZ_RDBL01000002.1:312556-325847 GCF_008042035.1 Streptomyces sp. col6 | reverse complement strand
GGTCGGGGCGGGGGTGGTGACGGAGGCGGCGGCGCTCGGCGCGGAGAGGTTGCCGGCCGCGTCGCGGGCGCGGACGGTGAAGGTGTAGGCGGTGGACGCGGTGAGCCCGTCGATGTCGATCATCACCCGGCTCGCGGCGACGGACTTGACCTTCTTGCCCTGGCGGTAGACGTCGTACCCGGTGACGGCCGTGTCGTCGGTGGCCGCCTCCCACATGACGTGCGCGGAGGTGGCGCTGCTCGCCTGCGCGGTCACCCCGTGCGGCGCGGTGGGCTTCCTGGTGTCCGCCTCGGCCTCCGAGCCGCAGGCGGTGGTGAGTGCGGCGACGAGCAGGGCGGCGGAACAGGCCAACGCGGCATGCGTGTGGGGGGATCGCACGGTCTTGCCTTCCATCCGGGAGCAATGGTCCAGACCTGTATCGCATGCGGTGGGGGTCGCCGACAAGAGGACGGAGCGGAACCTTCCGCAATGTGCCGGTGTGCCCCCGGCCCGTGGCGCGCGCGGCGGCTGACGTACCGTCGGCGGATGCTGTGCGTACGAGGTGTGGTGCTGCCGGAGCGCGAGGAGCGGGCGTTCTGGATCGAGGGCGAGGTGCTGCGGGAGGGCGAGCCGCCGGGCGGGTTCGCGGGACGGCACGCCGAGACCGTCGTCGACGGCGGCTGGCTGCTGCCGGGCCTCGTCGACGTACACACCCACCCCGGGGCCACCGACACGAGCAAGCCGTTCGACGAGGAGCTGTTGCGCGAGCAGTTGCGCGCGCACCGCGACGCCGGGGTCCTCGCCGTCCGCACTCCCGGTACGGCCGCGCGGATGCCGGCCTGGGTCGACGAGGACCGGGAACTCCCCCGGGTCACCTCGGCGGGGCGGTGGCTGGCCACACCCGGCCGGTTCTTCCCCGGCTTCGGCCGCGACGTGAGCGAGGCGGACCTGGTCCGGGCCGCCCTGGAGGAGTCGGCGGCCTCCTCCGGCTGGTGCAAGGTCGTCGGGGACTGGCGGCAGGACGAGCCCCCGGTGCCGCTCGCGCTCCTCACCGAGGTGGTGACCGCCGTCCACACGGCGGGCGGCAAGGTCGCGGTGCACTGCCAGACCGCCGAGGGCACGCGCAACGCGGTGCTCGCGGGGGCGGACAGCCTGGAGCACGGGATGCATCTGGATCCTGGACTGCTGGACCGGATGGCGGCGCAGGGCACGGCGTTCGTGCCGACGCTGGCCGCGTTCGGCAGCGGCGTGGACGCGATGCGCGCCCGGGAGCCGAGTGTGCGCCGCGATCTGTGGCTGGCCGGCTGGGAGACCATGTTCGGCAACGTCCGGGCCGCCCACGAGGCGGGCGTCACGGTGCTGGCGGGCACCGACTCGTTCCCCTGCGGGACCGTCGCGAGCGAATCGGCCTGGTTGGCGCGGGCCGGGCTGCCCGCCGGGGCGGCGCTCGGCGCGGCTTCCTGGACGGCCCGCTCCTGGCTCGGCCTGCCCGGACTGGTGGACGGGGCACCGGCCGACCTCGTCGCGTACGACACCGACCCGACGGCCGATCCGGCGGCGCTGGACCACCCTCGCCGGATCGTTCTGCGGGGACACGTGGTGCGCTGAGCGATGAGTTGCGGGCGGTCCGGCAGTCTGCACGGGTATGGACACACAACCGCTGGATCTGGAGCCCGCCGCCCGTCGGATCACCGCTCAGCTCGACGCCCTCGACGACGCCGCGCTCGGGGCCGCCACCCCGTGCCCCGGGGTGACCGTGGGCGCGCTGCTCGCCCATGTCGAGGGCCTGGCCGTCGCCTTCCGCGACGCGGCCCGCAAGGACCTCGGAACGACCACCGACCACGCCCCCTCGGTGGAGTCCGGCGTCCTGGAGCCGGGCTGGCGCAGCACGCTGCCCGCCGCGCTCGACGAGATGGTGGCCGCCTGGCGCTCCCCGGACGCCTGGGAGGGCATGACCAGGGCGGGCAGCGTGGACCTGCCGGGACAGGTGGCGGGGATGGTCGCGCTCAACGAGCTGGTGCTGCACGGCTGGGACCTGGCGAAGGCGACCGGGCAGCCGTTCGACGCCGAGGACGCCCACCTGCACAACTCGCTCGCGCTGCTCGCCGAGCTGGGCGACAACCCGCCCGCCGGCTCGCCGTTCGGACCGCCGGTCCCGGTCGCCGAGAACGCGCCGCTGCTGGACCGGGCCGTCGCCCGGGGCGGCCGGCGGCCGGACTGGCGGCCGGAGGGCTGAGGGCTGAGACGGGCGGGGCGCACGCACGCGCCCCGCGCCTCAGCTCGTGAAGAACTCCGTGATCCGCTGGGCGACCTGTTCGGGATCGGTCCGGTGCGGGCTGTGGCCGCCGCCGAGGGTGACGAGGTGGCAGTCCGGGATCAGCGACGCCATGTCCTGGAGCCGCCCCTGCGGCATCGTGCTGCCCGGCCCGCCCGCCAGGATCAGCGTCGGCGCGACGATCTCGCCGAGCCCCTCCACCCACGCGGGATCGGGATCGGCCAGCTCGGCGTTCACGGAGGCGAGCACGGCCTCGTCGTAGTCGGCCGGCCCGTCCGGGACGACCGCCGGGCCCGCCGCGCCGGGGAACGGCGGCGGGGTCTCCACCAGCACCAGCCGCTCCACCCGGTCCGGGTGCTCCTGCGCCAGGAGGTGGGCGACGACCCCGCCCATGCCGTGGCCGACCACGCCCGCCCGGTCCAGCTCGCACTCGTCCAGGAATCCGAGCACGTCGTCGCGCATCAGCTCCAGGTCGTACTCGTCGGGCCAGTCGCTCTCGCCGTGGCCGCGCAGGTCGATCCCGTACACCCGCCACTCCTGCCCCAGCAGGCTCCCGGCCGCTTCCCAGCTCGCCGCGCTCGCGCCGAGGTCGTGCAGCAGTACGACGGGCGACCCGAACGGGTCACCCCAGCTCCGGTATGCCAGCCGCACGTCACCGACATCCACCACAGACTGATCATCCATGCCCCCGACGCTACCGCCGAATGCGCCGGTCACACGCCGCCGGCCTGGCAGGCTGGACCGGTGAAGCTCTCCGCGCGTTCCCTGGTCACCCCGCTTGCCGCCCTCCTGATGTCCGCCACCGCGCTCACCGGCTGCGCCCAGGCCGGGGGTTCGTCCGGCAAGGGCTCCGGCGCCGGGCTCGCGGCCACGGCGAAGAAGGACATCGCCATGCAACTCGTCTCCAGCGCGGAGAACTCGACGCTGGACTGGAAGGCCCAGTACAGGTACATCGAGGACATCGGGGACGGGCGCGGCTACACGGGCGGCATCATCGGCTTCTGCTCCGGGACCGGTGACATGCTCCGGGTCGTGGAGCGGTACGCGAAGTCCCGGCCGGGCAACGCGCTGGAGCGGTTCCTGCCCGCACTGCGGGAGGTGAGGGGCAGCGACGCGCACACGGGGCTCGGCGGGCCGTTCACCCGGGCCTGGGCCGAGGCGGCGGGGGACGCGAGGTTCCGCGAGGCGCAGGACGCCGAGCGGGACGCCTCGTACTTCGATCCGGCGGTGCGCCGGGCGAAGCAGGACGGGCTCGGGACGCTGGGGCAGTTCGTCTACTACGACGCGTACGTCATGCACGGGGAGGCCGACGCGGACGGCAGCACCGGCTTCCGAACGATCCGGGACCGGGCGCTCGACGACGCCCGCTCCCCCGCCGACGGCGGTGACGAGACCGCGTATCTCGACGCCTTCCTCGACGCCCGCGTCGCCGCGATCCGCGAGGAGCCGTCGCACAGTGACACCAGCCGGGTGGAGACCGCCCAGCGCGTCTTCCTCCGCAACGGCAACCTGAGCCTGGATCCGCCCCTGATCTGGAAGGTCTACGGCGACCGCTACGAGATCAAGCGCTCCTAGCGCGGGCCGCTCAACTCACCTCTGTCGAAGGGGTGTACGCCTACGTTCGATCCTGATAGGAAAGCTTCCTAACAGAACACCGGAACGACGAACTCCCCTGGAGGACAGGTGTACGCTCCCCACAAGCGCACCGCACGTCGCACCACCCGGTCCGCGCGCGTCGCGCTCGTCGCGCTCGGACTGACCCTCACGGCGGTGCCCGCCACCGCCTTCGCCGGCCCCACCCCCGCCCCCACGGCGGCTCACCAACCGGAGGCGGCCTCGACCGGTCTCGACGATCCGGCGAAGAAGGACATCGCCATGCAACTGGTCTCCAGCGCGGAGAACTCCTCGCTGGACTGGAAGGCGCAGTACGGCTACATCGAGGACATCGGCGACGGCCGCGGCTACACCGCGGGCATCATCGGATTCTGTTCCGGCACCGGCGACATGCTCGACCTGGTGGAGCTGTACACGCAGCGCAAGCCGGACAACGTGCTGGCCGGGTATCTGCCGGCCCTGCGCGAGGTGGACGGCAGCGACTCGCACGACGGCCTGGACCCGGGCTTCCAGGACGCCTGGGAGACGGCCGCCCAGGATCCGGACTTCCAGCAGGCGCAGAACGACGAGCGCGACCGGGTGTACTTCGACCCGGCCGTCAGCCGGGGCAAGAGCGACGGCCTGGGTACGCTCGGCCAGTTCGCGTACTACGACGCCATCGTGATGCACGGCGACGGCGGCGACAGCACGAGCTTCGGATCCATCCGGCAGCGGGCCCTGGAGAAGGCGAAGCCGCCGGCGCAGGGCGGTGACGAGGTGGCCTACCTCGATGCCTTCCTGGACGCGCGGGTGTGGGCCATGGAGCAGGAGGAGGCCCACTCGGACACCAGCCGGGTGGACACCGCCCAGCGGGTCTTCCTGCGGAACGGCAATCTGAACCTGGACCCGCCGCTCGACTGGAAGGTCTACGGGGACAGCTTCCACATCGGCTGAACCACGCGTGGCGCGTACGGGCAACCCCGCACGCGCCACGCTCAATTGACGCTACGTCAGTGGGCAGCGACCTCCATCGCCTTGACCGGGTCGTGGCCGCCGGGTGCGGTCCCCGCCTCCTGCGAATCCGGTGTGCGGCCGAGGTGGTTGAAGGCCAGGTTGAGGACGATCGCCACGACGCAGCCCGTCGAGATCCCGGAGTCGAGGACGACCAGGAGGTCCTTCGGGAAGGCGTGGTAGAAGTCCGGCGCGGCGATCGGGATCAGCCCGACGCCGACGGCCGCGGCGACGATCAGCGCGTTCTCGCCCTTCTCCAGCGCGGCACCGGCCAGGGTCTGGATGCCGCTGGCCGCGACCGAGCCGAACAGGACGATGCCCGCGCCGCCGAGGACCGGCAGCGGCACCAGTGCAATGACGGACGCGGCGACCGGGACCAGGCCGAGCAGGATGAGGATGCCGCCGCCGGCCGCGACCACGAAGCGGCTGCGGACCTTGGTCATCGCGACGAGGCCGATGTTCTGGGCGAAGGCGCTGCACATGAAGCCGTTGAACAGCGGGCTGATGGCACTGCCCAGGGTGTCGGCGCGCAGACCGCCCTCGATGGTCCGTTCGTCGGCGGGGCGGTCGACGATCTTGCCGAGGGCCAGCATGTCCGCCGTCGACTCGGTCATACAGACCAGCATCACGATGCTCATCGAGACGATCGCGGCGATCTCGAACTGCGGGGCCCCGAAGTGGAACGGCGTGGGGAAGCCGATCGCGTCGGCGTTCTTGATCGCACCGAAGTCGGTGATGCCGACGGGGATCGCGATCAGGGTGCCGATGATCAGCCCCAGCAGGATCGCGATCTGCTGGAGGAAGCCGCGGAGGAGTTTACGCAGGGCCAGCACCACGACCAGGGTGACCGCCGCCATCGTGATGTTGGTGGTGGAGCCGTAGTCGTGGGCGGTGGCGTTGCCGCCCTGGGACCAGTTGAAGGCGACGGGCAGCAGAGAGACACCGATCAGGGTGATGACCGTGCCGGTGACCACCGGTGGGAAGAAGCGGACCAGTTTGCAGAAGTAGGGGGCGAGGACGAAGCCCAGGAGGCTCGCCACGATGATCGCGCCGAAGATGACGGCGATCCCGTCGTGCCCCCGGTCCTTGCCGATCGCCACCATCGGGGTCACACCGGCGAACGAGACGCCGTTGACGAACGGCAGCCGGGCGCCTATCCGCCAGAAGCCGAGCGTCTGGAGCAGGGTGGCTATGCCCGCGGTGAACAGGCTCGCCCCCATCAGGAAGGCGGTCTCCTTCGGGGTGAGGCCCACGGCGGGCCCCACGATCATGGGCGGGGCCACCACACCCGCGTACATCGCGGCCACGTGCTGGAGGCCGCTGGTGAACATCTTCAGCGGGGGGAGCGTTTCGTCGACCGGATGCTTCCGGTCGGACGGGGCCGTCTCCGGCGCGCCGTCGGGGTGGGGGGTCGCACTTGCGTCGTCGCGAAACCTGGGCGTAGCTGCCACGGCGGTTCCTCCGGTCGGTTACACGTCGGCGGTGACGTGGGGTTCAGGGAGGTGGAACCGGGGCCGGTCCGGCTGACCGGGCCCCGTGTGCTGCGGTGGTGCGGTGAGGCAGGTCGTCCAGCTGGTGCGGTCAGCCGGTGTCGCCGGTACGGGAGGCGCGTACGCGTGTGCGGCGCGCCTCCCGTACCGGTTGCCGCGGGCCCCGCTCGGGTCCGCGGCGGCCGGGCCGAGGGCCGTCCCCCTCGTCCGGCCGGTATCGGGATCGCCGGGCCGGGTCCGTCAGGCTCCGGCGGCGATCTGCGCGAGGCGGCGGGCCTCGTCGCGGGTGGCGCGGGCGATGGCGTCCTCGTCCGCGGTGACCAGGCGGCCGGACTCGACGACCGGCTTGCCGTCGACCAGCGAGAGCGTGACCGGGGCGGCGGCGCCGAAGACGAGCGCGGTGACCGGGTCGGCGATGGAGGCGTGGGCGAGGGTGTCCAGCTTCCACAGGACCAGGTCGGCGAGCTTGCCGGCCTCCAGGGAGCCGGTCTGGGCGGCCCGGCCGAGGACCTGGGCGCCACCGTAGGTGCCCAGGCGCAGGGCCTGACGGGCGTTCAGGGCTCGTTCGCGGTGGGGGCCGAGGCGGTTGATGAGGAGGGCGTTGCGCAGTTCGGTGTGCAGCTCGCCGGACTCGTTGGACGCGGTGCCGTCGACGCCGAGGCCGACCGGGACGCCGGCGGCGAGCATGTCCGGGACGCGGGCGATGCCTGCGGCGAGGCGGGCGTTGGAGGACGGGCAGTGGGCGACGCCGGTGCCGGTGCGGGCGAAGGCGGCGATGTCGGAGTCGTTCATGTGGACGCAGTGCGCCATCCACACGTCCTCGCCGAGCCAGCCGGTGGACTCGAAGTAGTCGGTCGGGCCCATGCCGAACAGCTCGTGGCAGAACTTCTCCTCCTCCACGGTCTCCGAGCCGTGGGTGTGCAGCCGCACGCCCTTGCGCCGGGCCAGTTCGGCGCCCTGGCGCATGAGTTCGGTGGATACGGAGAACGGCGAGCAGGGGGCGACGGCGACCTGGGTCATCGCGTCGAAGGAGGCGTCGTGGTGGGCGTCGACGGTCGCCTCGGTGGCGGCGAGCGCACCCTCCAGGGTCTCCACGGCGAAGTCCGGGGGCAGCCCGCCGTCCTTCTCGCTGCGGTCCATGGAGCCCCGGGCGAGGGTGAAGCGTACGCCCATGTCGCGGGCGGCCCCGATGATGGCGCCGGACAGGTCGCCGGAGCCCTTCGGGAAGACGTAGTGGTGGTCCATCGCGGTGGTGACGCCGCCCAGCGCCATCATGGCGAGCGAGCCCTGTGCGGCTGCGCGGGCCATCTGCTCGTCGATGCGCGCCCACGTCGGGTACAGCGCGACCAGCCAGTTGAAGAGGTTGTGGTCCGTGGCCAGGCCGCGGGTGATCCACTGGTAGAAGTGGTGGTGCGTGTTGATCAGGCCGGGCGTGGCGAGGTGCCCGGTGCCGTCGATCCGGCGTACCACGTTCTCCAGGCCCTCGGGTGCCCGGCCGGCGCCGACGGACTCGATGCGGTTGCCGGCGACGACGACATAGCCCGAGGCGTACTCGGTGTCGGCGGCGTCGACGGTCGCGATCGAACAGTTCTCGATGACGATGCGTTCCACCCGGTCGGGGGCTGCCGGTGCTGCCATGGTGCTTCCTTCTCTCATGCGGGATGTGGGCACGGCAGGACCCTAGGAGGATTTGAGTGCCACGGCGGTGCGGCCGTGGGTGCCGAGATGGTGGAAGAACAGGTTGAGCAGGACCGCGACGAGCGCTCCCGCACTGATGCCGGAGCCCAGGACGGTCTGGGCCCAGGACGGGAAGTCCGCGTAGAAGCCGGGCGCGGCGAGCGGCACGATGCCCGCGCCGAGGGCCACGGCGACGAGGATGATGTTGGAGCTGTCGTCGAGCCCGGCCTCGGAGAGCGTACGGATGCCGCTGACCGCGATCGAGCCGAACAGGACGATGCCGGCGCCGCCGAGCACGGGCATCGGGACGAGCGAGACGACCGCGCCGAGCACCGGGAAGAGGCCGAGGACCAGCAGGGCGGCGCCCGCCGCGGCGACGACGTAGCGGCTGCGGACCTTGGTGAGCGAGACGACGCCCACGTTCTGCGCGAAGGCGCTGGTGGGGAAGCCGCCGAAGACGGGGCCGATGAGGGTGGCGAGGCCGTCGGTGCGCAGGCCGCGGGTGAGGGTGCGTCCGTCGGTGCGGCGGTCGCAGATCTCACCGACGGCCAGCATCCCGGCGGAGGACTCGGTCATCAGGACGAGCATCACGATGCACAGGGAGAGGATCGCGGCCGGCTGGAACTCCGGCGCGCCGAAGGCGAACGGCGTGGGCACGGCGGCGAGCGGGGCGTCGCGCAGCGAGGAGAAGTCCGCGAGCCCGAACGGCACGGCGGCCAGTGTGCCGATCAACAGACCCATCAGCAGCGCGACTTGGCGCAGGAATCCGCGACCGAAGCGCTGGATCAGCAGGATGACGACCAGGGTGAACGCGGCGAGCGCGAGGTACTTCATGTCGCCGAAGTCGGCGGCCGTCTTGTCGCCGCCCTGCGCCCAGGAGACCGGTACGGGCATCAGGGTCACCCCGATGAGGGTGATGACGACCCCGGTGACCAGGGGCGGGAAGAAGCGCAGGAGTCTGCCGAAGAACGGCCCGACGGCCAGGCAGAACACTCCGGCGACGAGCACCGCCCCGTAGATCGCGGGGAGTTGGTGTCCGGGCGCGTTGGTCTCGGCGATGGCGAGCATCGGGGCGATGCCGGCGGAGGACGCGGCGTTCACGAACGGCAGCCGGTTTCCGGCGAGGCCGCGGATGCCGAGGGTCTGGAGCAGGGTGGCGCAGCCGGCGATGAGCAGGCTTGCCGCGATGAGCCGGGTCATGCCCGCCGCGTCGAGGCCGACGGCCTGTCCGATGATCAGCGGAGGGGTGACGACACCCGCGTACATGGCGGCGATGTGCTGGAGCGCGGCCGGCAGGAGCCGCGAGGGGGTGAGTTTCTCGTCCACCGGATGCACCGCACGCACCGGCGGGGTGGAACAGGGGCCTTCTGCTTCCGCGGGCCCGGATGCTGGCTGTGCCATGAGGGTTCCCTCCGGCCCGGCCGGTGCCCGTCCATGAGGAACGGGCGGGCACCGGCGCGGCGCCGCGTCAGAGGTTGGTCATGTCGACCGGGATCTGCGGCTCGACGCCGTCCCGCAGCACGGTGCCCTCGATGAGCCCGTACGGACGGTCGGCCGCGAAGTACACCTCGTTGTCGTTCTTGAGGCCGAACGGCTCCAGATCGACGAGGAAGTGGTGGTTGTTCGGCAGCGAGAAGCGGATCTCGTCGATCTCGCTGCGGTTGTTGATGATGCGCGAACCCATCTGGTACAGGGTCTGCTGGAGCGAGAGCGAGTAGGTCTCGGCGAAGGCGTGCAGCATGTGCTTGCGCGCCTGCTCGTACGACTTCTCCCAGTTCGGCATGCGCTGCTCGTCGCTGGTCCAGTTGTAGCGCCAGCGGGCGGAGACGTCGGTCGCGAGGATGCGGTCGTACGCCTCCTTGAGCGTCGTGTACTTGTCCTTGACGTAGCCCCAGAACTCGGAGTTGGTCGAGTTCATCACGGTCAGGTCCTTGAGCCCGGAGATGACCTGCCACTTCTCACCGTCGTAGGTGATCTGGGCGGTGCGGATCTCCTGGTTCTTGCGGACGAAGGAGTGCTTGACCTCGTCGGACCCGATGAAGCGGGAGTTGGCGTCGGAGGTGGCGATGCGCTCCCAGGCATACTCCTCGATGCGGATGCGCGCCGTCTTGATCGGCTCCTGCGAGGTCACGAAGTGACGGGCGAGGTGGATGCCGAACTGCTCGGCGGACTCGATCCCGTGCTCCTTGGCGAACGCGAACACCGTGTTCTTGGTGGTGTCCGTGGGCAGGACGTGCGCGTTGGAGCCGGAGTAGTGGACGTCGTCCATCTCGCCGGAGAGAGCGACCGAGACGTTCAGGTCCTTGATGTGGTGGGTGTCGCCGTCCCGCGTGATCTTGACGACGCGGTTCTCTGCTTTGCCGTACTGGTTCTGGCCGAGAATCGTGGGCATGTGTCTGCTAGCTCCCTCGGTATACGGAGTAGCCGAACGGGTTGAGCAGCAGCGGTACGTGGTAGTGCTCGCCCGGGGCGACGGCGAAAGTGATCGCCACCTCGGGGAAGAACGCGCCGCTGTCCCTTACGCGGGGGGCGTCCTGCTGCGCCTCGGCTTGCTTCTTGGCGGTGAAGTACGACTCGGTCTCGAAGTCGAGCCGTACATGGGTGGTGCCTTCCGGCAGGGCCGGCAGGTCCCTGCAGCGCCCGTCCGCATCGGTCGCGGAACCGCCGAGCGCCACCCAGTCCGCGTCGCCGCCCGAGCGGGCGGCGAGCGAGACGGCGACGTCCGCGGCGGGGCGGCCGATGCTGGTGTCCAGGATGTGGGTGGACACCGATGCGGTGGCGAAGGTGCTCAAGACCTTCCCTCTCCTTCTGTTACGCGTCTTCCGTGACGAGGCGGGTGAGACGGATGCGGTTGATCTTGCCCAGTTCGGTGCGCACGATCCCCCGCTCCTGCTCGGGCGAGTTCCCGGTCCGGGACTTCACCGCGTCGCGCATCTGCTCACCGGTGGCCCCGGTGGCGCAGATCAGGAAGACATGTCCGAACCGCTCCTGGTAGGCCAGGTTGAGTTCGAGCATCTCGGCCTTGAGCTCCTCGGAGGCCCCGGCCATCCCCCGCTGTTCACGGGAGGAGGTCGGGTCCCCGGGCTTCGGGCGGCCGATCGGCGGGTGACCGGCCATGGCCTCGGCCAGGTCCTCCGCGCCGAGTGCCGCCGTGGCGGTGTCGCTCGCGGAGAGCAGGGCTTCGGTGGTGGCGTACGGGCGGTGGGAGAGGATCGCTCTTCCCCATGCCGCACTGGCACACACCTCGTGCAGTGCGGCGGCCGCCTCGGCGTCCGCCTGGGTGTTGAACCGGGCGAGGCCCGGCGTGGAGCTCGAAGTCACGGGAGCCTCCGTGGCTGTTCTTCGCTGTGCGTTGGTCGGGCTGCGGATAGCTAACGCCCTCCGCAACACGACGTCAACAGTTTGTTGAAATTCCGTATACAGAAAAAGCCGCCGCCCGGTGGTACGGGCGGCGGCTTGATCGATCATGCGTCAAACGGCTGTGCGTGCGTGTCCAACTACCCGCTCTTCGCGCCGTTTTCCCTGTTCAGGTAGTTGTACACGGTGAACCGGGAGACTCCCAGGGCCCCCGCCACGGTCTCCACCCCGTGTCGTACGGAGAAGGCACCGCGTGCCTCCAGAAGCCGGACGGCCTCCTGCTTGGCCTTGCGGTCCAGCTCGGCCAGCGGCATGCCGTGCCGGCGCTCCATGGCCGCCAGGATGTGGTCCAGCGACTCCGAGAGCTGCGGCAGCCGGACCGCCACGACGTCCTCGCCCTCCCAGGCCAGCACCACGTCGTCGGGGTGCGCGTCCCCCGGCCCGAGCAGTTCGGCGCCCATGGCGTCGGCGAGCGGCTTCACTGCGGTGACGAGGGGGTGGTCCACCGGTCCGGTCACTTCGGGTCCTCTCCGATGACGTTGACCTGGAGCGAGACCCGGGTGGCACCCGATGCCAGCGCCTGCCGCAGCAGGCTGTCCACGGCGGTGAGCACCTGGTCGGCACCGCCCTCCGCCGTGTTGCCGAACGGGCCGACGTCCACGGCGTCCAGCTCGGCCGACTGGATGACCTCGCGCGCCACGACCGCGTGCGCGGGCGCCTCGTCGAGGTCGAAGGGCTCGGTGGTGAACTCCACTCTCAAGCGCATGGTGCCTCCCTGATACGTCGCACCGCGTCCGGTGCGACCTGCGGCTCGGGCTCGACCCTAGCGCCCTACACCGGCAGCACGCAGACGGCCGCCGGAGCCGCGTACGGGGTGCCGACCGGGGTCAGCGCGCCGGAGGAGGTGTCCACCCGGAAGGTGGTGACCGTGCCGGACTTCTGGTTGGCGGCGAGAAGCAGGGTGCCGTCCGGCGAGAAGGCGGTGTGCCGGGGGAAGTCGCCGCCGACCGGCACGGTGTCGAGCAGGCGCAGCGCGGCCCCGCCGTCCTCGATCGCGTACCGGGTGATGCTGTTGTGCCCCCGGTTGGCGAGGTAGGCGAACCGGCCGTCCGCCGTGACCAGGAACTGGGCGGGGTAGCTGGTCCCGGAGCCGGTGCCGGTGGGCTGCGGGTCACCCGGGGTGAGGGTTCCGGTGGCGGGGTCGTAGCCGCAGACGACGGCCGTGTTGTCCAGCTCGCAGGCCAGGTACGCGTGCCGGCCGTCGGGGTGGAAGGTGAGGTGGCGGGGCCCGGCTCCCGGCCGCAGCGCGGCGTACGAGAGCTGTTCCAGGGTGCCGGCCGTCTCGTCGAGCCGGTACGTGTAGACCGTGTCGTTGCCCAGGTCGACGGCGAGTATGTGGCCGCCGTCGGGGGCGGTGATGATCTGGTGCGCGTGCGGGCCGTCCTGGCCAGGTCCGGGGGCGGGTGAGCTGTGGGCCACCAGGTCGGTGCGCTCCCCCACCGATCCGTCCTCGGCCAGCGGGTGCACGGCGACGCTGCCGGAGGTGTAGTTGGCGCTGAACAGCCACCGCCCTCCCGGGTGGACCGAGAGGTGACAGGGGCCGGCGCCGCCGGTGGACCGGGTGCCCAGGACCCGGAAGGTGCCGTCGTCGGCGAGGGCGACCGCGGTGACCCCGCCGTTCTGCTGCTCGTCGACGGCGTAGAGCGTGCCGCCCGTGGGGTGGAGGGCGAGGTACGAGGGATTCTCGACGCCGGTGACGACGGTGCGGCCGGTGATGCTCCCGGCCGCCGGGTCGTACCCGGCGACGCCTATGCCGGTGCCGCCGGGGCTGGTCGAGGTGTAGGTGCCCAGGTAGAGGGTGCGGGTGCTCCGGGTGGCGGGATGTGCGGGGTGCGCCGGGCGGTGGGGG
>NZ_RDBL01000002.1:78185-312456 GCF_008042035.1 Streptomyces sp. col6 | reverse complement strand
CGGAAGGTCTCCTCCCGCCCCGGCCGCTTCACCCTCGCCCCGGACACCGGCATCCGCGCCTACCCGGGCGCGGAGGGTGCCGCCGACCTGCTGCGCACCCTCGTCGGCCCGACCACCGGGCTCCCCCTCGCCCCCAGTGCCACCGGCCGCGTGGTGCTCGCCCTGGACCCTCAGCTCAGCGGCCTCGGCGAGGAGGGGTACGGCCTCACCATCGGCCCGGACACGGTCCTGCTGCGGGCGGCCCGGCTGCCCGGCCTGCTGTGCGGGGTCCAGACGCTGCGCCAGCTCCTGCCGGCCGATGCGCTCTCGGCGCGTGCCGGGAGCGGGGGTGCCTGGACGCTGCCCTGCGTGGAGATCAGCGATGTGCCGGCGCACCCGTGGCGCGGCACGATGCTCGACGTCGCCCGGCACTTCCAGCCGGTGTCCTACCTGCGCCGTTACGTGGACCTCATGGCCCTGCACAAGCTGAACACCCTGCACCTCCACCTCACCGACGACCAGGGCTGGCGGATGCCGATCGCCGCGTACCCGAAGCTCACCGGGATCGGCGGCCACCGCAGCCAGTCGATGCAGGGGCCCCCGGACCGGGTCCCGGAGACCTTCGACGGCGTCCCGCACTCGGGGGCGTACACCACGCGGGAGCTGCGCGACCTCGTGAAGTACGCGGCGGCGCGCGGAGTGCGGATCGTGCCGGAGATCGAGATGCCCGGCCATGTGCGCGCGGCGCTGGCCGCCCATCCGGAGCTGGGCAACGACCCGTCGCAGCGGCTGGGCGTGTGGACCAAGTGGGGTGTCTGCGAAACGGTGTTCGGCGTCCACGAGGAGGTCTTCGACTTCTGCCGGACCGTGCTGGACGAGGTCATGGACGTGTTCCCGTCGCCGTACATCCACGTCGGCGGCGACGAGTGCCCGACGACCGAGTGGGAGAACAGCCCGGCGGCCCGGGAGCGGGCCGCCGCCGAGGGGCTGCCGGACGCGCGGGCGCTGCACGGCTGGTTCATGGGCCGGATCGGGGCGCACGTCACCGAGCGGGGCCGTATCCCGGTCGGCTGGGCGGAGACCGGCACCGAACTCCCCCTGGACTTCACCGTGATGACCTGGCGCGACCCGGCCCACGCCCGCGCCGCCGCCCGCCGCGGCCACCAGGTGGTCGCCGCGCACTACCTGGCCACCTATCTCGACTACGCGGAGTCCGCCGACCCCGGCGAACCCCTCGCGCAGCCCGGCCCGCCGGTCGACCTGCGCACGGTGCACGGCGACCGCTCCCTGACCGACGACTGGGATGCGGCCGACACCTCCCGGCTGCTGGGCACGCAGGCCCAGTTGTGGACCGAGTACGCGCCCACCCCGGACCGGATCGAGTACCGGACGTATCCGAGGCTGTGCGCCCTCGCGGACCGCGCCTGGTCGGGCGGCGACACCGGCTGGCCCGGCTTCCTCGCCCGCCTGGGCCCTCATACCGCCCGACTGGACGCGCTCGGCGTCCGCTACCGCCCCCTGAACCCCCGGCCGCTCACCGCGGCATCCCCAGGAACAGCGCCGACCCCGTGATTCCCCGCTCCCCCACGACGTTCCCGAAAGGAACAGGCACATGAAGTCACTCGCGAAGAGCCGGCTGCGCGCGGCCGCCGCTGCCGCCGCCACCGTGGCGCTCGGCTGTACGGCGCTGGCCGCCGTCCCCACGACGGCGAGCGCCGCCGGTGGACCGCTGGCCGTGCAGTACCGCACCGGCGCGTCCGGGGCCACGGCCGACCAGAGCGAACCCTGGCTGAAGGTACGCAACACCGGCAGCGCTTCGGTACAGCTCAGCGATGTCAAGGTCCGTTACTACTTCAAGGGCGACGCGGTGGGCGAGGTCTACCGTTTCGCCTGCTCCTGGGCGGTGAAGGGCTGCGGGAACATCACGGGGACGTTCGGCACCCTCGCCAAGCCGACCTCCACCGCCGACCGCTATCTGGAGATCGGCTTCACCCCGGGCGCGGGCTCGCTGGCCCCGGGCGCCGACACCGGTGACATGCAGCTGCGGTTCTACCGGGCGAACTGGCAGACGCTGACCCAGAGCGACGACTACTCCTTCGGCGCCGGCTCGACCGCGTACGGCGACTGGTCGAAGGTGACCGCGCAGCTCGGCGGCGCCACGGTCTGGGGCACGGCGCCCGAGGGCAACGACCCCACCGATCCCACCGACCCGACCGATCCCACGGACCCGACGGACCCGGGCGAGAACGGGCCGGCCCTCTTCGACGACTTCAACTACAGCAGCCACAGCGACCCGCAGATCGCCGCGCACGGCTGGAGCGTCCGCTCCAACGCGGGCGGGCCCGGCGTGCCCGGCGCCACCTGGGCGCCGGACAAGGTCACGTTCGCCACGCAGAGCGGCAACTCCATCATGAACCTGGAGACGTCGACGGCGGGCACCGGCGAGTCGACGAAGCAGACCGAGATCCTGACCCAGTCGATGAAGTTCCGCAACGGCACCTACGCGGCGCGGGTCAAGTTCAACGACGCGCCGAAGTCGGGCCCGGACGGCGACCACCTCGTGCAGACGTTCTTCACCATCAACGACCTCAAGGCGCCGATGGCGGACGACTACGCCGAGTACGACTTCGAGTACCTGCCCAACGGCGGCTGGGGCGAGAGCGGCAACATCCTCTACACGACCTCGTGGGAGACCTACCGCCCCGACCCGTGGGAGGCCGTCAACCAGCACACCGAGTCCCGGCAGAGCTACGCCGGCTGGCACGACCTGGTGGTGACCATCGACAACAACGCGATCACGTACTACATCGACGGGCAGCTCTTCGGCACGCACGGCGCGGCCTACCTGCCGGAGCGCGGCATGTCGATCAACTTCAACCAGTGGCTGATCGACCTGGCCGGCCAGACGAGCACCACGCCCCGCGCGTACGACCAGCAGGTCGACTACGTGCTGCACGTGAAGGACCACGTCCTCACACCGGCGCAGGTGAACGCGAAGGTGGCCGCGTACCGCGCGGCGGGGACGACGTTCCAGGACACGGTTCCGGCCGGGTGATCCGGTAGCGGGACGTACGGGCGGGGCGGAGACCGACGGGTCTGCGCCCCGCCTTTCGCATGTCTGCCGCATGCCCTTCGGCCGTCCTCCGCATGCCCCTTCGCGTGTCCGGAGCTTCCGCCCGGACCCGCCGCCCCGAGTCGTAGGGACCTCCTGACCGGCCCGAATTCCGGCCACCCCCTTGACAGCCCCGCCACTCGGCGGGCAATCTTCCATTAAGCAGAAACAAACTTCCGCAATACGGAAGGAGCGCCGAAACCCTCATGGGCTACCCGGACCAGCGCTTCGATGTGAACCTTTCGATCCTCTTCACGGAACTCCCGCTCCTGGAGCGTCCCGCGGCAGCCGCCGCGGCGGGCTTCACGGCGGTCGAGCTGTGGTGGCCCTGGATCGAGACCCCCACCCCCGACCAGGCCGAGCTCGACGCCCTCAAGAAGGCGCTCGACGACGCCGGCACCCAGCTGGTGGGCCTGAACTTCTACGCCGGACAGCTCCCCGGCCCCGACCGCGGCGCGCTCTCCGTGCCCGGCACGGAGTCGGACCGCTTCCGGGCCAACATCGAGGTGGCGGCCGACTTCGCCGCCTCGGTCGGCTGCAAGGCGCTCAACGCGCTCTACGGCAACCGGGTCGACGGCGTCGACCCCGCCGCCCAGGACGAACTCGCCCTGGAGAACCTGGTCCTGGCGGCTCGCGCCGCCGACCGGATCGGCGCGGTGCTGCTGATCGAGACCCTGAACGCGCCGGAGTCCCCGCGCTACCCGCTGGTGAGCGCACCGGCCGGGATCGAGGTCGTCGACCGGGTCAACGCCGCGACCGGCCTCGGCAACGCGAAGTTCCTGCTGGACCTGTACCACCTGTCGATGAACGGCGAGGACCTCAGCCAGGTCATCACCGCGTACGCCGACAGGACGGGACACGTCCAGATCGCCGACAACCCGGGCCGCGGCGCGCCCGGCACCGGCTCGCTCCCCCTGGAGCAGCTCCTGGACGAGCTGACGAAGGCCGGTTACGAGGGCTGGGTCGGGCTGGAGTACAAGCCCGGCGACCGCCCGAGCGCCGACTCCTTCGACTGGCTCCCGGCCGCGGCGCGGCCTGCCCGCTGAGGCCCCGGAGCCCCTGTACACGCTGATCGGAAGGCACCCTCATGAGCAACAACCTCCCCAAGGTTGCGTGGATCGGTCTCGGCATCATGGGTTCGCCCATGTCGGAGAACCTGATCAAGGCCGGTTACAACGTCACCGGATACACCCTGGAGCAGGACAAGGTCGACCGTCTGGCCGCGGCCGGCGGCACCGGCGCCTCCTCGATCGCCGAGGCGGTCAAGGACGCGGACGTGGTCATCACGATGGTGCCCGCGTCGCCCCAGGTCGAGGCCATCGCGTACGGCCCCGACGGCATCCTGGAGAACACGAAGCGCGGCGCGCTGCTGATCGACATGTCCTCGATCACCCCGCAGACCTCCGTGGACCTCGCGAAGAACGCCGCCGAGAAGGGCATCCGAGTCCTGGACGCCCCCGTCTCCGGCGGCGAGGCCGGCGCGATCGAGGCCGTCCTCTCCATCATGGTGGGCGGCGAGCAGGCCGACTTCGACGCCGCGAAGCCGCTGCTCGAAGCGCTCGGCAAGACCATCGTGCTGTGCGGCCCGCACGGCTCCGGCCAGACGGTGAAGGCCGCCAACCAGCTGATCGTCGCGGTGAACATCCAGGCGTGCGCCGAGGCCGTGGTCTTCCTGGAGAAGTCCGGCGTGGACCTCGCCGCCGCGCTGGACGTCCTGAACGGCGGCCTGGCCGGTTCGACCGTGCTGACCCGCAAGAAGGACAACTTCCTGAACCGGGACTTCGCCCCGGGCTTCCGGATCGACCTGCACCACAAGGACATGGGCATCGTCACGGACGCCGCCCGCAACGTCGGTGCCGCGCTGCCCGTCGGCGGTGTGGTCGCCCAGCTCGTCGCCTCGCTGCGCGCGCAGGGCGACGGCGGCCTGGACCACTCGGCGCTGCTGCGCTCGGTCGAGCGCCTGTCGGGTCAGCCCGTCAAGGGCTGATCGCCGGCCGCTCCACCCCCTCCCCCAGACTTCCGGACGGTGCCGTCGCTGACACCTGTCCTGTCGCGCCCAGGCGCCGGCATCGTCCGGAACACCCTCCCACCACGAATTTCAACAAACTGTTGACGCCGCATCCCGGGTCTCTTTACGCTCCGGACACGCCCCCAGGACTCTGCCCCCTGGCCGTCGCAGTTCAGCAGCTCCCCGTACGGAAGGTCGCCCCGACACCATGACGCAGCGTGTGCTTACGACCGAGTCCGGCGCCCCGGTCGCCGACAACCAGAACTCCGCCACCGCGGGTGCCGGAGGCCCGATCCTCCTCCAGGACGGGCACCTCCTGGAGAAGCTCGCCCGCTTCAACCGGGAGCGCATCCCGGAGCGCGTGGTGCACGCCCGGGGCTCCGGCGCGTACGGCTACTTCGAGGTGACCGACGACGTCACCGCCTTCACCCGCGCCGACTTCCTCTCCGAGGTGGGCCGCCGCACCGAGACGTTCCTGCGCTTCTCCACCGTCGCCGACTCGCTGGGCGGCGCGGACGCGGTGCGCGACCCGCGCGGCTTCGCGCTCAAGTTCTACACGAACGACGGCAACTACGACCTCGTCGGCAACAACACCCCGGTCTTCTTCATCAAGGACCCGATCAAGTTCCCCGACTTCATCCACTCGCAGAAGCGCGACCCGTTCACGGGCCGTCAGGAGCCGGACAACGTCTGGGACTTCTGGGCGCACGCCCCCGAGGCCACGCACCAGGTGACCTGGCTGATGGGCGACCGGGGCATCCCCGCCTCGTACCGCCACATGAACGGCTACGGCTCGCACACCTACCAGTGGACGAACGCCGCGGGTGACGCGTACTTCGTGAAGTACCACTTCAAGACCAACCAGGGCGTGCGTTCCCTCTCCGCCGACCAGGCCGCCGAGCTCGTCGGCAAGGACGGCAGCTCGCACCAGACGGATCTGCTCCAGGCCATCGAGCGCGGCATGAACCCGTCCTGGACGCTGTACGTGCAGCTCATGCCGGCCGCCGAGGCCGCGGACTACCGCTTCAACCCGTTCGACGTCACCAAGGTGTGGCCGCACGCGGACTACCCGCTCCAGCGCGTCGGCCGGCTGGTCCTCGACCGCAACCCGGACAACGTCTTCGCCGAGGTCGAGCAGGCCGCGTTCTCCCCGAACAACTTCGTGCCCGGCATCGGCCCGTCCCCGGACAAGATGCTCCAGGGCCGCCTGTTCGCCTACGCCGACGCGCAGCGCTACCGCCTGGGCATCAACCACACCCAGCTCCCGGTGAACGCGCCGCGCTCGACGACCGCGGACAACTACGGCCGCGACGGCCTCCACGCCACGCGGTACGGCTCGCGCCACGACAAGAACTACGAGCCCAACTCGTACGCGGGCCCCGCCCAGACGGACACGGCGCTCTCCGCCCCGCTCCCCGTCCAGGGCTGGACGGGCACCCACGAGGCGCCCGCCCACACCAAGGACGACGACTTCTTCCAGGCCGGCGAGCTGTACCGGCTGATGTCGGCCGACGAGCAGTCCCGCCTGATCGCCAACATCGCCGGCGGCCTGTCCCAGGTCTCCCGCGACGACGTCATCGAGAAGAACCTCGCCCACTTCCACGCGGCCGACCCCGAGTACGGCAAGCGCGTGGAGGAGGCGGTCCGCGCCCTCCGCGAGGACTGACCTCATCCCAAGCCCTGCCCGCGCCGACGCGTCCACCCGGATGAGGGGTAGTTGCACGGCGCAGGCAGGACGAGGCCGCGGCGGTGGCGCGATGCCAGTGCGGTGGTACGCGGGAGGGCGGCCCGGTCACCAGACCTGAAGGCCCGTGCAGCCCCCCTTCGCACCACCGCCGCGGCCCCTGTTCCCCCCTGAACCAGGGCGCGGAGTACGGATACGGTCCCGTACTCCGCGCCCTTTTCACGCGCTGCGGGCGCTCAGAAGACTGGCGGCGTCACCGTGAAGTTCTCGCCGCCGTACAGGGATTCGTAACCGACCTCTATCACCAGTCGGCGAGTGACGAGATCCCAGAACCAGGCGTGCTGGTCATCGCTGAACTCGTCCAGGGACAGCAGGAAGGCGGACTGCCCCGCCAGCACCACGGCGCCCGGACGCAGGGAATACGCCTTGGGGCGCACCGGCAACGGTTCGAGAATGCGCTGCTGTGTGTGGTGATCCCACGGCCCGACGACCTCGCCGTCCAGCCGTACGACCGAGCTCGTCACGATGGCCGGCCCGAGCCCGGCGTTGATGAGGTTGAGCCCCGCTTCCGTACCTTCGTACGCCTTCACTCGACGCATTTGAAGTAAGGGCCTCACCGACTGCCGACCATGTCGCCTGCCGTCCCGGGCCTGCGTGTAGCTGACCCAGAGCGAGCCGAGTGCCACGACTACCGCAGCGACAGCGGTGATCATGTCTGCATCCATGCAAGTCCCCCGTGCGAAGCTGCGGACAGTGCCCAACTCCTCCCCAGCGGTACGTCGTTCCACTCCTCCACCAAGGAGCGCGGCGCCGGTTCGCGACCTTGCCCGGGGAGTCGGCTGCGGGGCGGACTCACCGCTCGCGACGCGCAGCAGCCGGCTGCTCGGGGGCTGACGCGAAACGCGGTCACCGCGTCGGGAAACGAGTACCCCAGGGCTCCTCCTCCAGAAGAAGCCCGTTGGCCAGGCAGCTGATGGTTCGGTACCAGCCGATCAGTACGAACAGTTCGAGCACCTGATCGTCTTCGTAGTACGCCCGCAGGGCGTCCCAGGCGGACGGTGCGAGCCGGGTCGTGCCGTCGAGTTCGTCAACCGCGTGGAGCAGCGCCGTGTGGCGTGGCGACCATGGACCACTGCCTGCCGCATCGGGTTGGGCAGTCGCCCGGAGCAGTTCCGGGGTGAGCCCGGTCTGCGGCGCCAGCGTCGCGGCGTGGACACCCCACTCGTAGGCGCAGCCGGATCGCGCGGTCACACGGGCGATGACGATCTCCCGGTCCATGGCGGGGAGAAGCCCATGCCCCAGCAGTCCGGCACCGAGAACGAACATGCGCGAGGCCAGCTCCGGGTTGCGGTGCAGCACCCGGAACAGTGCGAGCGGCTCGTGCGGCACACCCGGCGGCATCCATCGGCGGAGCGCCCGGCCGATGTCGGCGGTGTAGGGCGGGGTGAGCGGTTCGATGCGCGGCATCGCGGCACCTCCTGCTTCGATTTTCGAATCACTATGATGCTTCGAGAACCGAAGCACAAGGGGTGAGCATGGAAGCCAGAGCGCCACGTCCGGGCAAGCCGGTACGGGGGTCCTCATCGGGACGCCCGGTGATGGCCGCACTCGACCTGCTCGGACGGCGGTGGACGATGCGGATCCTGTGGGAACTGAGCCAAGCTCCTTCCGGATTCCGCGAGTTGCAGCGCCGGTGCGAGCGCATGTCCTCCAGCGTGCTCAGCACCCGGATCGAGGAACTGTCCGCAGCCCGCCTGCTCGTCCTGCACGGCGACGGCTACCACCTCACCCGGCTCGGCCGCGATCTCGTCGAGGCGCTGAGCCCGCTGGACGCCTGGAGTCGACGGTGGGCCGAGGAAGTGGGGCCCTGGTGACAGCATGCGGAAGCCGGGCGCCTGGATCTCGGAGTGGGAAGCACCCGGCTTCAAGCAGGACGGGTACGACTGTCGCGCGGTGAGCATCGCCCCCAAGCGCGTCCGACATCGAGGGCCGCAGGTGGGTTGCGCATGAGCGAGAGGCGGCGGGCCCTTGCGGACCCTCGGGCCGGCCGCGCGCCCACGCCCTTCCCGCCCCACCCCCCTATACACCGCGTGTATAGCTTGAATGTATAGTCATCGTCATGACCTCCCCGTCCTCCACGTCCGTGGCGACCTCGACCCATGCCCTCGGGCGCCCCGCCGCCGGTCGGGACCACGCGGCCCTCACGCAAGCGGTGTGCGCCACCACCGGTATCGCCCTGGGCGTCCTGACCAACCTGCTCCAGGGCTGGCTGCCCTCGTCCTGGAACCAGTTGGCGAACTCCGGCGGGGTGTGGTCGGTGCTCGCCTTCGCCACCGGCGCGGTCCTCGCGCGGCGCGTCGGCGATGTCCGCCGCATCGCCGTGGCCGGTGCACTCGCCGAGATCGGCCTCGTCGTCGGCTACTACGGATACGCGGAACTGGGCCGCGAGGGCATGGGAAGCCTCGTCTTCCCCCTCGTCTGGCTGGTGATGGCGTGTGTCGCCGGTCCGCTCTTCGGTACGGCCGGCGCCTGGTCGCGACGCAGCCCCCGGCTGTGGCGGCGCGTCGGCTCCCTGGGCGCGGTCGGCGGCCTCTTCGGGAGCGAGTGCCTGCACTACTGGCTGACGCTCGGGTACGCCGACCAGGCCGTCGCCTGTGCCGTGATCGCCTGCGCGCTGCCCCTGGCGCTGGCCCGCACCTGGCGCGAGCGCGGCCTGAGCCTCGCCGTGGCGGTGATCGCTTCCCCGGTGGCCTACGCGGCCGTGTACGGGCTGCTGGATCAGATCTCGGGCTAGCGCGTGCCTCTTTGCCGTCGGCCCGGCGTCGTGCCGCCGGGCCGACGTCGTGAACGGCGGAGGAGCCCGTCATCCAGGGTGCCCCTCCCGACCTCCCTGGTAGCGTGCGCCGGCATGTCATCGGAACTGCAACGCCCCCCGCGCCAAGCGGACGAACGTACCGCTCTCATCGGCTGGCTGGACCTGCAACGGCAGATCCTGCGCTGGAAATGCAAGGGGCTGAACGACGAGGACGCGCACCGCGCGGTGATCCCGACCTCACCGGCCATGACGATGTCCGGTCTGATCTCCCACATGCGCTGGACCGAGCACATATGGCTGGAAGTGGTGTTCCTCGGCGGCGACAAGAAGCAGAACCCCGCATTCGACGAGTCACGCGAGAGCGCCGACTGGCACACCGACGGCCGCCCCCTCGCAGAGCTCCTCGCGGAGTACGAGGCCCAGTGCGCCCGCAGCAACGAGATCGTCGCCGCGGCCGGCCTGGACGACATCGGCCGCCACCCGGACTTCCACGACGGCAGCGCCAACCTCCGCTGGATACTGATCCACCTCGTCGAGGAAACGGGGCGGCACGCGGGGCACGCGGATATCGTCCGGGAGCTGCTCGACGGCACGAAGGGCTACTACTAGCGCACCCCTGAGCGCGGCCGAGGGTCGACCCGCGTGCTGACGTTTTCTGCGCAGTGGCGACGGCGGTTGTCACATTCGTGGGCCCGGCGGTGTCTTCATGTCACACAGGCAGACGTTCAGGGAGAACACGATGGCGCTACGCATACCGAAGGCAGAGCTCCCCGCCGGGCTCCGCGAGAATCTGATCAAGCAGCTCGGTTCCGTGCCCGAGCCCAACGAGGTGCTGTGGAACAACCCCGCCCTCGCCGAGGCCAACCAGGAGTTCTCGGCCAAGGTGGCCACCTGGGACGCGGTCGACGCGAGCCTCAAGACCTTCGCACACATGACCGTCGCAGCGCAGGTCGGATGCAGCTGGTGCCTGGACATCAACTACTTCGCGGCACTGAACCAGAGCCTGGACCTGGCCAAGGCGAGCCAGGTTCCGCGCTGGCGGGAGGCGGAGGTGTTCACGCCGTTGGAGCGTGAGGTGATGGAGTACGCCGAGGCCATGACGAACACGCCGACGACCGTCACCGATGAGCTGTCGGCGAGCCTGCTCGGCCGTCTCGGCCCGGCGGCGCTGGTCGAGCTCACCGTGTACATCGGCTTCGCCAACCTGGCGGCCCGGTGCAACACGGCGCACGGGATCACCTCACAGGGATACTCCGATGCCTGCGAGATCCCGCTGGCCGCGCGTCCTGAGACGGCCGACGAGGTGTCGGCGCCATGACCGAGGACCCGTTCGTCGCCCATCGCAGCCTGCTGTTCACGGTCGCCTACGAGATGCTCGGTTCCGCGGCCGACGCGGAGGACGTGCTGCAGGAGTCCTGGCTGCGGTGGGCCGGGGTCGACCGCTCACGGGTGGGCGACGCGCGGGCATACCTCGTCAGGACCGTCACGCGGCAGGCGCTCAACCGGCTGCGGACGTTGGCGCGCAGCCGCGAGGACTATGTCGGCGAGTGGCTGCCCGACCCACTGCTGACCAGCCCTGACGTCGCCGAGGACATGGAGCTCGCGGAGAGCGTCTCGATCGCGATGCTGACCGTCCTCGAAACGCTCAGGCCGACGGAGCGGGCGGTCTTCGTGCTCCGCGAGGTTTTCGAGCTGCCGTACGACGAGATCGCCGAGGCCGTCGGGAAGCCCGCGGCCACGGTGCGGCAGATCGCACGGCGAGCACGCGAGCATGTGGCGGCCCGGCAGCCCCGGGTGAAGGTGAGCCGGTCGGAGCAGCGGGCAGTGGTGGAGCGGTTCCTGCTCGCCTTGCGTACCGGGCAGTTGCGGGAACTTGTGGAGGTCATGGCGCCGGACGTGGTCCTGATCGCCGATGGTGGCGGACTTGCCGCGGCCGCTCTGGCTCCGATCCACGGGGTCGACCTCGTGGCGAACGTGCTCGCGCGCACCAACCAGGTGCACGTGGCCCCACTCACGACGACACCCGTGTGGCTCAACGGGGCGTCCGGCGGCCGGATCGAGATCGACGGCGAGCCGGCCACGGCGGTGAGCCTCGTGGTGGAGGAGGGACGGATCACCCGCGTCTACTTGGTGCGGAATCCCCTGAAGCTGACGCGACTGGACGAGCCGGTCGAACTCGCCAGGTAGCGCCGCCGGCAGGCTCGGGCCGCGTGCTGATGGGGACGGCACACCAAGGACAAATGGCTCGACATCGCCTGCCGGCACCCGGTCAACTGGCGACAACGCCCTAGGTGAAAGGAGCGGCAGATGGGACGCCGTAAAGAGGTCCGCAAGAAGACGGCGGTCGTGACGGCGACGGTGCGTGAGTGGAGGGATGAGGAGGGCTGGGGTGTCCTCGACTCACCCGAGACACCCGGCGGGTGCTTCGGCCACTACTCCGACATTCAGGCGCCCGGCTTCCGCACGCTGTCACCGGGGCAGAAGGTCGATCTCACCTGGGAAGCACCCGGCTTCAAGCAGGACGGCTACAACTATCGCGCGGTGAGCATCACCCCCCAGCGCGCCTGACATCGACGGCCGCCTGCGCGCATCGCCGCTACGGCCGCCCACGCCTTTCGGGGCCGCGGACCTGGGCCGGATCTGCCGGTGGGGCAACCCGGAGCAGCGCGTCCGCGAGGAGCAGAGCGTCGTCGGGATCCAGGTAGTCGAGCCGGATGCGGTTGCCGCCGTACCGGCCCTGGCAATGCCCGCAGGTGGGCACCGACTCGACGAGCGGCACCTGCCCGGTCGCGGAGATCACCCGCTCCAGTTCCCGGCCGAACCGCTCGTGGTCGTGCCAGTCCGCAAGATCGAGACCACGGAGAATCGCCTCGTCACCACCGAGACCGCGGTACAGCTGCGTGGCCGCGTCCGTGTCGAACATGCCGATGTCGATGAGGGCCCGGTCCCCCGTGGTCTGGATGTCCACATGCCGCTCGATGCCGATGTGCGCCAGTGCGCGATGCAGCTGGAGTGCCGCGTTCTGCGCCTCGGTGAGACGGGCTTCGAACAGCCTCCCGAGAGAACGGACTTCCGCGTCCGAAGGCAGGAGGAGAAGCAGTTCGTGGCCGGGGCCGGGCAGGGGCTGTTCACAACGTGCCACCTCTACGGCGATGCCTTCGGCGAGCAGGTGGGCCCGCACGTCTCCGCGCGTCCAGGGATGGGCGGCCGAGGGAGTCAACCGCAGACGGCAGCCACCTGCCGCGCCGCCCTCCCCCAGCTCGAAGCCGAGACCGGCGTACTCCAGGACAAGCTTCAGCGCGCGAGTCGTGGCTGCCACGGTCGTCGTATCGGGGTCGTCCGCCGCGGTCGTGAGCGAGTTCGTCATCGGGTAGTCCTCGTAGAGGTAGGTCCAGTACGTGCTTGGTTGTTCACCCGCCCGTGCCGCATCTCGCAAGGCCCTGACGCGGCGACTTCCGTACGGAGCCACGGGGCGACGATCTGCGCGGGCGGAAGGCATCCGGTCGGCGGGCGCTCAGAGTTCCTTGATGCCGACGAGTACGCGACCGATCACGTTCGGGTCGGCCCGCTCATCCCCGGACGCACGGAGATCACCCGTTGCGCGTCGGACGGGGGACGACACCGAAGCGTCGCGGTCATCCTCCGGGCTCACGGAAGCGAGGGCGATCTCGGCCCACACCACTTTGCCCGGCAGGCCACGGGCCGGGTAGTGACCCCAGTCCCTGCTCATCGCCGCCACGATGAAGATCCCGCGCCCACCCGTCGCGTCGACGCCGACCTCCTTCAGAACGGGCGGCCTCACATCCCGGTCCCACACCGAGAGCCTGACGGCGCCCGGCAGGGCCTCCAGTAGCAGCTCGAAGGTCTGCACGCTGCTCTGCGACGCGAGCGAAAAGGCGGGCGCCCGTCCCGTCTCCGAGTGCCGCACGGCATTGGTCGCCAGCTCGGACACCAGGAGCTTCGCCGTCTCGACGATGTCGGAGGAGATGCCCCAGCCCGAGAGAACGTCAGCGGTGTGGAGCCGCGCCAGGGCGACGGCATTGGGTGTATCCGCCAAGGCGAGCCGGCTCCTCCGGGCGTGTTCATGGGGCATGGCAGACCTCCAGAGTCGAACAATGTGACCGATGAGCTACTACGCGATCACTCATCGTGATGAGAAGAGGGATCGCCGCTTGGGTCGTTCGGATAGCGTGTGAACGACTCGTGCCAATAGTGAAATCGATAGGCCGTCCCACCGGGAGGCCTTGCATGGGGCCCCACTTGATGGCCCCACGCGCCCCATTGAGTCGGGTCCGACCCCATTGCTCGGTCCACGCTCGACAATGCAGCACAGCGAGGGAGGAGGACATATGGGGCAACGGCCGAACGAACTGACGCCCGATGCCGGTCCGTGGCACCGCTGGGGATGCGAGTTACGTCAGTTCCGCGAGGCCCGCGGACTCGCTCAGCAAGTCGTCGCCCGAAGGGCGTTGATCGACCGCTCCCATATCGGGCGCTTCGAGCGTGCCGAGCGTCCAGTTCCACGCGCCGCCGCCGTGCGCCTCGACAAGGCCTTGGATGCCGCCGGCGCGCTGGTGCGGGGTTGGGAGAGGGCGGAAATCGAAGCCGGGAGGAACGGGGCTGCTTCGGTGTCCAGAGTCGAGGGGGCCGTTCATGGGGCCACGACAAGGGGGCATGGGGCCATCCCCCCGGAGCCCCTGGCTCTGAGTCCCTTCGAACAGGCAGGCTTGGGCGAGGGCGACACGGACCTGGTCGTCGTACCAGCTCGTATCAACGGAAGGATCCTCTTCGTGCCCGTGCCCCGCCGCGTTGTTCTTGCCTCCGGCCTTGCCGGCCTGGCCTCAGCGGCTCTTCCCAAAGCGGCAGCCGCTGACGAACTTGCCGAGATGGGCTCACCCCTGGAGCACTTCTCCCAGCTCCGTCGAGTCATGATCCAGACGGACAACCTGATCGGGCCTCGGCACTTGCTGCCCGCGCTGCAACAGCATCTCGCCTCTCTCGCGTCCCGACGCCGAGCCGCTCGTGGCACTGACGCCATCAGGCTCCTCGCTCTGGAGACGCGGTACGAGGAACTGGCAGGCTGGTTCGCCCAGGACATCGGTGACGACCGTGCTGCCCACGGCTATACCGCCAAGGCTCTCGACGCCTCCCACATCACCGGCGACACCGCTCTGACCGCTTACATCCTGGGGCGCAAGGCCCAACTCGCGGTCGACACCGGCTACGCAGCCGACGCACTCGGACTCGCCGCCGCCGCCCGGCGCACTGCTCCTTCCGGCAGCCGTCTCGAAGTCATCGCTGTCCTTCACGAAGCTCATGCTCATGCCGTGCTGGGCGAAGGGAATGAAGCGAAGAGGGCCTACGACGCCGCGTGCACGCTGCTTGGTCGCGCGGAGGCCGACTCGGTGTGGGGCTCCTGGCTCGACATGGCCTACATCGATACCGCCCGCGCCCGCTCCCTTGCCACCCTGGGTGACTACGAACTGGCGGCTATCGGCTTCGACAACGCCATCGCAGGGCTTCCGGCCGTCTACCGACGGGACCGTGGGGTCTACCTGGCCCGTGCTGCTCGTGCGCACGCGGGAGCGGGCAACACAACCCTGGCTGCTCGAATCGGTGTACAGGCCGTGGGGATCGCCGCCGAGACCGGCTCCGCGCGCATCTACAAGCAACTCGACCGGCTCGATGTGGCCTTGGCCCCCGTAGCCGAAGAGGACGGCGTCGACGAGTTCCGAGCCGCGCTCGACCGAATCGTCCTACACCCTGCCTGACCCATCGGCGCCAGAATCCGGGAGAATCCATGGCACGCCCGTACGTCCTACTCTCCGCAGCCGTATCGATCGACGGTCACCTCGACACCCGTCCGGGCGAGGACCGGCTCATGTTGTCCAACAAGGCGGACTTCGACCGGGTCGACTCCGTACGCGCCGGCGTCGATGCCATTCTCGTCGGCGCCGGGACACTGCGCGCCGACAACCCCCGCCTGCTGGTCAACTCGGCACAGCACAGAGCGGACAGGCTGGCTTCCGGTCAGTCGGAGTACCCCCTTAAAGTCACCGTCACCGCCACGGGAGACCTCGACCCGGACTGGAAGTTCTGGCACCACGGCGGAGACAAGCTCGTCCTGGCCGCCGGCGAAGCGGCCACCAGCAAGGCCCTCGCCAACCTCGGTGACCTGGCGACGGTCCACGCCGTCCCCGCCGAGTCCGTGTGGCCGGCTGCTCTCGATGCCCTGGGAGATGTGTACGGCGTCAAGCGGCTCATGGTGGAGGGCGGCGGGACCGTCCACACCCAACTCCTTTCGGCGGGCCTGGCCGACGAACTGCACCTCGTGGTCGCCCCGCTGCTCGTCGGCCAGCCGGACGCGGTACGCATGCTCGGCCCGGCCGCCTACCCGGGCGGCCCCGCCGCGCGCCTGCGGCTGCTGGAGACGCGCCAGATCGACGACGTGGTACTCCTGAGGTACGCCCCCAAGGACACCTCGACGGAGCCACGATGAGTACGACGCCCCCCTCACCCGACGCGCCGGGCACTGGCCGTGAGGCGAACGCCGCAGACGGCAGATGGCTCGCCCGCGCCTGCGAACTGGCCACCCACTGCCCGCCCTCGGAAACCGCGTTCAGCGTGGGCGCGGTAATCGTCGCCGCAGACGGGACCGAACTCTCCGACGGCTACTCCCGTGAATCCGACCCCCACGACCACGCCGAAGAAGCGGCCCTGGCCAAGCTGCCACCCCAGGACCCCCGCCTCACCACAGCGACGATCTACAGCTCCCTGGAACCCTGCGCCAAACGGGCCTCTCGCCCCCACCCGTGTGCCCAGCTCATCACGGATTCTGGCCTGCGCCGCGTAGTAACGGCCTGGACCGAGCCAGACACCTTCGTCTCCAACGCAAACGGAACTAAGGCCCTAGAAGCCACGGGCGTAACAGTCGTAACGATGCCCGAGTACACGAAATCCGCACAGACCTCCAATCAGCACCTGCTCTGAATACCAACCACGACAACAGTCCGACCGTACGGTCCTCTTCACTGCATGTCGCCGTCATCCCCTGCAGCGCCGGTAATCGAGACCAGTCAATCCGAAGCCGCTGATCTGCCGAGGGGGACGGGAACGTGACTCATACCCGCGCGACTCACCGGGCGAGTAGTGGACACCGATTCGCCTATGCCTAGAGCTTGTAGCACGATCTTGCTGAAGTGTGCTGGTGGGGCGTAACCGGTGTGGCGATTCGGCCGTTCGCGAGGGTGTGGGTACTCGACCGTGATCGTGGACGATGAGTTATGGGCTCTGGTCGAGCCGTTGCTGCCTCCGTGGCCGGATCGGTCGCCGGGGCCGCAGCCGGTGTCGCGCCGGCTCCGCTTGCAGGGACTCCAACGCCCACCACAACAAGCTCCGTCACCGACGGATCCTGCCCGTCGCAAGGGACGCCTTCATCTCCCTCGCCTGCTGCCTCATCTGCTGGAGACGCCTCGAGAAGGCCCAATCATGATCGTGCTGCAAGCTCATAGTGTGCGGCAGTCACTGGCTAACGCCGCGGAAAACTTCGCCGTCCCATACGCCTGCCGCTCCAGTCCCCCAGCAGCTCACCCAGCGCGTTGGTGGTGGTGGGTGCTAGAAGCCCTTGCGCCACATTCGCCGCGAAGACAGCCGCCCTCGCCGACTGCCGCGGCTGTTGCCGAACCGGTTGCACATCGACGTCAGTCAGCGACGCGAGGCAGGTGAGCGCCGGGGATGGGCCGTCAACCAAGAGTGAAAAGGTCACGGCCTGCTGGCGAGCAAGGAGGCTCGGAGCAATCGTCAAGGTGTTACCCGCAACCTCGACGGCAGGGGGGCGGTGAGTCGCCGAAGTGGTAGATACCTCCAGTAGCGCCACGATGCAGATTCCGAGGTCCAGGCAAATCGGATCACCGTCGTGGAACATCGAAGCAGCGATGTCTCGCCTGCCGGCGTTGATCAATTGCACCTCTACGACCCTGGGTTCCGTGAGCACGACAGAGTTGTGCAGCACTGTCAGGGTGTCGGCGACGTCGTTGCCCGAGGTGTTGAGAAGCGGCGTATCCGAGCAAACCCAGAAGAGAAGGCGGAGCTTTGGGCGCGCTGCGCGGAGCGTTGCCCAGATGGCCCCTAGTCCGACGACGACTGCCGCAATCACGCCAGCCGCAGTCCAGAAGGTATCGGATTCGTACCATTCCGCAGCGAGCATTCCCATGCCGAGGATTGTAACTAAGCCCGTCTGGTTGAAGGCAGGAACGACTGCGGGCGCCTATGCGGCGGTCCACCCGGCTGTGTTGGAGTAGGACTCGTAGCTGTAGGGGGTGCTGCGGTCCCATTCGTCACCGGTGAGGTGCTTGTACGCGTTGTCGGGCACGTAGAGCAGGGCTTCGGCCCAGACGAGGTCGCTGACGTACGGCATGAACCGCTCTGGGGCTCGAAGTACGCGCTCGAATTCCTCTCGGCCGGCCGCGACGACCGCAGCCCGGGTGTAGAGGAACTGATCGCTCGACAGGCCATCGCCGTATTCCTTGCGGTCCAGCCTGTACAGGGCCCAGGAAAGCTGCTCGGCGAAGCCGACCACGTCAGATACAGGGCCGTTCGTCAGGCGGGCGGTCAGGACAGCGGCAAGCTCATCGCCTTCGGGGTCGGGGACAGCGGGGCTACACGCTTCGATGAGCTGCCAAAAGGCGTTCTCGTTCATGTCGAAGAGCATGGCGGAGGGGTGTGACACATCGGGGTGTCAGGCGCTCGCCCTGCCGGGCTTTGCGGGCGCCGGCCGCTCGTTTCCCGGCTCGCCGCCACGATCGTGGCCCTGACGGTCACGTCGGCAGCCGCCTCCGGTACAGCAGCGGCAGAGTCGCCGCCTGCGTTGCAACGCGCTCGACCGCCGACGCTGCTATCCACCGAATCTAGCCATCGGTCAAGGTCTGCAAGAAGAGCCGAACAAGATCGTGTGACGAGCGCCAAACGGAAAGAGCACCTGCGGAGTTCCGCAGGTGCTCTTCGCGTCCGGTTACGGGCGCTACGCCGTCACGCCCCCACGTACGGCCTGATCGCCGTCGGGGCGTGGCCGGGCTCCGTCGCCACGTCCTCGAACTCGTTGACCGACGCGATGTCCGTGCCGCTCATCGCGATGTTCGTGACGCGTTCCAGGATCGCTTCGACCACCACCGGGACGCGGTGTTCCGCGGCCAGCTTCTTGGCTTCCTCGAAGGCCGGGAGGAGGGCGTCCGGTTCGGTGACGCGGATGGCCTTGCAGCCCAGGCCCTCGACGACCTTGACGTGGTCGACGCCGTAGACGCCCAGCTCCGGGGAGTTGATGTTCTCGAACTCCAGGTTGACCTGGAAGTCGATGTCGAAGTTGCGCTGCGCCTGGCGGATCAGGCCCAGGTACGAGTTGTTGACCAGCACGTGCACGTACGGGATGCGGTGCTGGGCGCCCACCGCCAGCTCCTCCAGCATGAACTGGAAGTCGTAGTCGCCCGAGAGCGCGACGACCGAGCCCTCGGGGTCGGCCGTGGCGACGCCCAGCGCGGCCGGGATCGTCCAGCCCAGCGGGCCCGCCTGGCCGCAGTTGATCCAGTGGCGCGGGCGGTACACGTGGAGCATCTGGGCGCCCGCGATCTGGGAGAGGCCGATCGTCGTGACGTACCGGGTCTCCGGGCCGAACGCGCGGTTCATCTCCTCGTACACCCGCTGCGGCTTCAGCGGCACGTTGTCGAAGTGCGTACGGCGTTGCAGGGTCGCGCGGCGCTCCTGCGTGGACGCCGCCCACGCCGAGCGGTCCTTCAGACGCCCCGCCGCCTTCAGTTCACGGGCGACCTCCACGAACAGTTCCAGCGCCGCCTTCGCGTCGGAGACGATGCCGAGGTCCGGGGCGAAGATCTTGCCGATCTGGGTGGGCGCGATGTCCACGTGGACGAACGTGCGGCCCGCCGTGTAGACGTCGAGCTTGCCGGTGTGGCGGTTGGCCCAGCGGTTGCCGATGCCGAGCACGAAGTCGGACTCCAGGAAGTTCGCGTTGCCGTAGCGGTGCGAGGTCTGGAGGCCGACCATGCCGGCGTTCAGCTCGTGGTCGTCGGCGATGATGCCCCAGCCCATGAGGGTGGGGACGACCGGGACACCGGTCAACTCGGCGAATTCGACGAGGAGTTCCGACGCGTCGGCGTTGATGATGCCGCCGCCGGCGACGAGCAGCGGGCGCTTGGAGGCGTTCAGCATCTCCAGAGCACGCTCGATCTGCTTGCGGGTCGCGGCGGGCTTGTGCACCGGCAGCGGCTCGTACAGGTCGGGGTCGAACTCGATCTCGGTGAGCTGCACGTCGATCGGCAGGTCGATGAGGACCGGGCCGGGGCGGCCCGTACGCATCAGGTGGAACGCCTGCTGGAAGACGCCCGGGACCTGCGCGGCCTCGAGGACGGTGGTGGCGGCCTTGGTGACCGGGGCGGCGATCGAGGCGATGTCGACGGCCTGGAAGTCCTCCTTGTGCAGGACGGCGGTCGGGGCCTGGCCGGTGATGCACAGGATCGGGATCGAGTCCGCGATGGCGGAGTACAGGCCGGTGATCATGTCGGTGCCGGCGGGCCCCGACGTACCGATGCAGACGCCGATGTTGCCCGGACGGGCCCGGGTGTAGCCCTCCGCCATGTGGGAGGCGCCCTCGACGTGGCGGGCGAGCGTGTGGTGCACACCGCCGGCCGCCTTGAGGGCCGCGTAGAAGGGGTTGATCGCGGCGCCCGGCACACCGAACGCGTTGCTGACGCCTTCGCGCTTGAGGATCTCGACTGCCGCGCGGGCAGCGGTCATACGAGGCATTGAGTGCTCCTGCTCGTCCCTGGGTGGAGTCGGGCTCTTCGCGCCACCTGAGAGCACCTATTCCGTAATGCGGAAAGTTTCTTCTGTTATGTGGAAGCAAATCTAAGGCGTGCCCGGACCGCCGTCAAGGGACGGGAGCAGAGCGCGGAGAAGGGCGGCAAGTGGCGCGATTCCCCACCCGGCGGCGGACTCTTGGTGGAGCATGGGTGGATTACGGCAGCGGTACGGAAGGAGCCCCGGGTGGAGTCAGTGCCGGTACGGTGCCCGGACTGCCGCCGCGACCACGCGTACGTGACCCCCGTCTACCCCTGCCCGTGCGGGGAGCCGACCGCCCCGCCGCTGCTGCGCGGCGCGCCCGTCACCCCGATCACCCACCGCACCTGGAACGACGACTGGGTGACCGTGCGCTGCCGGGGCTGCGGGCGGCACGACCAGTGGCCGCAGCCCGAGCTGTGCTGCCCGTGCGGGGCGGTGCTGCGGGTGCCGGTGCGGCCGGTGGCGTCCGCCGGGGCGGTCCGGCCCGCGCACATACCGCTGCCGCGCACGGCCGCGGCTCCCCGGCCGGCGTTCCACCCGCTGACGATCCGCACCGCGGACGACGCGGTCGCGGCTGCGGCGCTCTATCTGTCGTGGCTGGGCTTCCGCGACGTCACGCACCCGGTGAATCGCCCCGCGTCCCGGATCGACCTGCGGGCGGCCGGGCTGATCGCGCAGGTCGACTCGACCACCCGGCCGACCGCCCTGCGCGATGTCGAGTGCCTCTGGCTCAACGCGCTCAACGGCTCGGTGCGCGGGGTGCTGTTCTCGCTCGCGGGCTACGTGCCGGAGGCCCGGGAGCGGGCGGACGCGCTGCGCGTCCCGCTGTTCGTCGTGGACCTCACCGGCTCCCCGCAGCCGGTGAACGGCGCGGCGGACGAACTCGTCAGCACCGGCGCCTGATCGCGCACGGACCCACATTTTCGGACACGGGGACCGGTCCGCGTGTCGTGCCTCACAGAAACCGCCCGGCCACACTGCGTGTGATCCGTCACGTTCTGGCCAACGGCCCCCGATGTGCGGTTCGTTGTCAGTGGCGGGCCCTACAGTGGAGCGCATGGTCTTAACTCCACGGACTTCACCACCCTCGGACACGCCCGCGCACGCCCCCGCGCTCCCCAGGCGCTCCGCCCTGGAGGCCAACGAGGCGATTCGCGCGCTTGTGGACGCCCGCGCGGGCCAGGACTGGTCCCCCGTGGAGTCCGCGGCCTACGAGGTGCTGCTCCTCCAGTGGGCGGCGGCGACGCGGGGCGACGCGGGGGACGTGATCGAGGCGGCCTGAGCCGTCGGGGCGCGTCCGCGAGGTCCCGCCCGCCCGGTGCGCCCTAACGCCCGAAGTTCTCCCGGAGTTCGATCTTGCGGACCTTGCCGCTGACCGTCATCGGGAAGGTCTCCAGGATCTGGAGCAGGCGCGGCACCTTGTAGTGCGCCAACTGCCCCTCGCAGAAGGCCCGTACGTCTTCCAGGGCCGGCGGGTCGGCCGGGTCGGCGGGGATGACGCAGGCCAGCACCTCCTCGCCGTTCCGCTCGTCGGGCACGCCGACCACCTGCACATCGGCGATCTTGGGGTGGCGGTACAGGAACTCCTCGATCTCGCGCGGGTAGATGTTCTCTCCGCCCCGGATGATCACGTCCTTGATGCGGCCGACGATCTGTACGTAGCCGTCCTCACGCATGACGGCGAGGTCCCCGGTGTGCATCCAGCGGCCCGCGTCGATCGCCTCGGCGGTCCGCTCGGGCTGGTCCCAGTAGCCGAGCATCACGCTGTAGCCCCGGGTGCACAGCTCGCCGGACTTCCCGCGCTCCAGGGTCACCCCGGTCGCCGGATCGATCACCTTGACCTCGATGTGCGGCATGACGCGGCCGACCGTGCCGGTGCGGCGCTCCAGGTCGTCGTCGCGGCGGGTCTGGGTGGACACCGGGGAGGTCTCCGTCATGCCGTAGCAGATGGACACCTCCTCCATGTGCATCTCGGCCACCACCCGCTTCATCACCTCGACCGGGCACGGCGACCCGGCCATGATCCCGGTGCGCAGCGAGGAGAGGTCGTACGAGCCGAAGTCCGGCAGGTTCAGCTCGGCGATGAACATCGTGGGCACCCCGTACAGCGAGGTGCAGCGCTCCTGCTGTACGGCGCTCAGGACGGCGGCGGGCTCGAAGGAGGGGCCCGGGATCACGATGCAGGCGCCGTGCGAGGTGATGCCGAGATTGCCCATCACCATGCCGAAGCAGTGGTAGAAGGGCACCGGCAGGCAGACCCGGTCCTGCTCGGTGTAGGCGACCAACTCCCCCACGAAGTAGCCGTTGTTGAGGATGTTGTGGTGCGAGAGCGTCGCACCCTTGGGGAAGCCGGTGGTGCCGGAGGTGTACTGGATGTTGATCGGGTCGTCGCAGGACAGCTCCGCCTCGCGCCCAGCGAGCTGATCGGCCGTCACCTGAGTTGCGGCGGACAGCAGTTCGCCCCAGGAGGCGTCGCCGATGTAGTGCACGGCGCGCAGGTCGGGGCAGTCGGCGCGGACCTCGTCGACCAGGGCCCGGTAGTCGCTGGCGCGGTGCGCGAGCGAGGCGGCCAGCAGGGAGATCCCCGCCTGCTTCAGCACGTACGCCAGCTCGTGCGCCCGGTATGCGGGGTTGATGTTGACCATGACGGCACCGATGCGGGCGGTGGCGTACTGGACGAGCACCCACTCGGGGCAGTTGACCGCCCAGATCCCGACCCGGTCCCCCTTGGCCACACCCGAGGCCATCAGGGCGCGGGCCAGCTCGTCGACGTCCGCCGCGAACTCGGCGTACGTCCAGCGCCGGCCGGACGGTACGTCGACCAGCGCCTCCCGGTCGGGCCAGGCGGCCACGGTCCGGTCGAGGTTGCGTCCGATGGTGTCGCCGAGCAGGGCGGTGGTGCCCGTGCCGTGCGCGTAGGACAGCTCGGTCATGCCAGGTCCCCCTCGGCGTACTCGGTGCCGCCGCCCTGGGCGGTGCGCTCACGCAGTTCGATCCGGCGGATCTTGCCGGAGACGGTCTTGGGCAGTTCGGCGAACTCCAGCCGGCGCACCCGCTTGTACGGGGCGAGCACGGACCGGGAGTGGGCGAAGAGCACCTTGGCGGTGTCGGGTCCGGGCTCCCAGCCCTCGGCGAGCACCACGTACGCCTTCGGGACGGAGAGGCGGACCTCGTCGGGTGCCGGGACGACGGCGGCCTCGACGACCGCCTCGTGCTCCAGCAGCGCGCTCTCCAGCTCGAACGGGGAGATCTTGTAGTCGGAGGACTTGAAGACGTCGTCGGCGCGTCCGACGTACGTGATGTAGCCGTCCTCGTCGCGGGAGCCGATGTCACCGGTGCGGTAGTAGCCGCCGGCCATCGCCTCGGCCGTGCGCTCGGGGTCGCCGTGGTAGCCGGTCATCAGGCCCACCGGGTGCGAGGACAGGTCGAGCGAGATCTCGCCCTCGGCGGCTCCGGGCTCCCCGCTCACCGGGTCGAGGAGGACCACGTCGAAGCCGGGGCTGGGGCGGCCCATCGAGCCGGGCTTGAGGACCTGGCCGGGGGTGTTGGCGACCTGGACGGCGGTCTCCGTCTGGCCGAAGCCGTCGCGGATGGTGACGCCCCAGGCGCGCCGGACGGCATCGATGACCTCGGGGTTCAGGGGTTCACCGGCCGCGACCACCTCGCGGGGCGGGGTCTTCAGCTCGGTCAGGTCCGCCTGGATGAGCATGCGCCACACGGTGGGCGGGGCGCAGAAGCTGGTGATGCCGGAGCGGTCCATCTCGGCCATCAGCCGGCCCGCGTCGAAGCGGGTGTAGTTGAAGATGAAGACGGTCGCTTCGGCGCTCCACGGGGCGAAGAGGTTCGACCAGGCGTGCTTGGCCCAGCCGGGCGAGGAGATGTTGAGGTGGACGTCGCCGGGCTTGAGCCCGATCCAGTACATCGTCGCCAAGTGGCCCACGGGGTACGAGACATGGGTGTGCTCGACGAGCTTGGGGCTGGCGGTGGTGCCGGAGGTGAAGTACAGCATCAGCGGCTCGTCCGCGTCGGTCTCGCGGTCCGGCGTGAACGGGCGCGGTGCCCCGGCGGCCTCCGCGTAGTCGAGCCAGCCCTCGGTCGGGGCGCCGACGCTGATCCGGGTGTAGCGGCCGGGCACCTCGTCGAACTTGGCGGTGTCGGTGTCCCGGACCAGGACGTGCCGGACCCGGCCGCGCTCGACCCGGTCGCGCAGGTCGCCGGGGCCGAGGAGCGGGGTCGCGGGGATGACGACGGCCCGGAGCTTCATCGCGGCGAGCGCGGTCTCCCACAGCTCGACCTGGTTGCCGAGCATGACGAGGACGCGGTGGCCCTCGCGTACGCCCTGGGCGCGCAGCCAGTTCGCGGCGCGGTCGGAGCGGGCGGACATCTCGGCGAACGACACTTCGGTGCGGGTGCCGTCCTCCTCCACGATGTGCAGGGCGGTGCGGTCGTTGTCCCGGGCGATGACGTCGAACCAGTCGAGCGCCCAGTTGAAGTGGTCGTCGCGGGGCCAGCGGAAGCCCGCGCGGGCGGCGGCGTAGTCCTCGCGGTGCCGGAGCAGGAAGTCCCGGGCCGCCCGGAACGTCTCCGTCGCACTCGTTTCCGGCATGTGCCCTCCTCTTTACCGACCCACCCGGTCCCTCGGGTCCTCACATGATGTAAACAGTGACCCAGGTCTCACCACCCCCGGACGGGGGTGTCGCGGGACTGCCATTCCATCGGGGGCGGGCAGAGAGGCGTCAGGGTGCCGGAATCCGTCGAGGCGGTCGAGATGCAAGCGGCGCTGCTGCGGCTGCGCCGGACGAGCGGGCTGCCGGTGGCGTTCGGCGGTCTGCTCTCCGACACCCGCCACGCCAGGATCGCCGAGGTGAACGGGGCGCGGACGGGGGCGCTGCGCGGTCTCCTGATCTCCTCGGGCAGCGGTCTGGGCGGGAAGTCCATGGCCCTGTCGAGGCCGTGCGCCGTGACCGACTACCGCATCTCGCGCCACATCAGCCACGAGTACGACGCGGCCGTCGCGGCGGAGGGCCTGCGCTCGGTGGTGGCCGTCCCCGTCGTGGTGCGGCGCAAGGTGCGGGGTGTGCTGTACGGGGCGCTGCGCGAGCCGCTGGCGCTCGGGGACCGGACGTTCGACGCGGCGGTGGCCGCCGCCCGTGATGTGGAGCAGGCGCTGGCGGTCCGGGACGAGGTGCGGCAGCTGCTGGCCGGGAGCCGCCCGGAGCCGGACGCCGGGGGCGGGGTGGCGACGGGGGCCTGGGAGGACGTCCGGGAGGCGCACCGCGAGCTGCGTGCCCTGATGCCGAAGGTGCTGGACCCGGCGCTGCGGGACGAGTTGCTCGCGGTGTGCGGGCGGCTGGCGTCGGCGACGGGCACCCGGGAGCCCAGGGCGCGGGAGGTCCGGCTCGCGCCGCGCGAGGTCGATGTGCTGGCCTGTGTCGCCTCGGGCGCCACCAATGCGGTGGCGGCGGAGCGGCTGGGGCTGCGCCCGGAGACGGTGAAGGGGTATCTGCGCTCCGCGATGCGGCGGCTCGGGGCGCACACACGGCTGGAGGCGGTGGTCGCGGCCCGGCGTGCGGGGCTGCTGCCGTAGGGGTCTGTTGTGTGCGGGGCTGCTGCCGTAAAGGGTCTGTCGTTCGGGCCGGCCCCGGGACCCCTCAGCGGCCGAGGTCGACGAACGTGGCGAACCGGAGGTCGTGGCCGGCGGCCCGGGTCATCGTCGCGACCAGGCCCGCCGCCTCCTCCGACAGGGCCTCGCGCTCGGCGGCGGTGAGCGGGCGCAGCTCCTGCACAGTGACGACGGCCGGGGCGTCGCGCGGGGTGTCCAGCCGCCAGACCGCCGCGAAGAAGCCGTCCACCAGCACGCTGCCGTAGTTCTGGTTGCCCACCCCGTTGAGCCCCTTGAGGTGGGCCGGGATGACCCGGGTGCGGTCGGCGTGGCCGAGGAGGACGTTGTCGAACTCGGGCAGGTCGAAGAGTTCGGTGCCGTGCTCGTCGCGGAAGGTGACCAGCCGGGGCCGCAGCCGCTCGAAGACCTCCTTCAGCCGGGTCAGCCCGGCCCAGGTCTGCATGTCCTTGACCGATGCGGGGCCGAACGCGCCGAGGTAGCGCAGCGCGGCGGCCTCGATGTCGGGCGCCTCCTCCTCCGTACGGCCGAGCCAGCGCTCGACCGTGGTGAGCGCGACGCCGCCGCTCTCGCCCCAGAGGCCGCGCGGGGTGACCTGCACCAGGGGCAGCAGGCAGCGGGCCGCGATGGTCAGGGCCAGCGGGTCCGCTTCGGGCCACTCGGTGAGCAGCAGTGCGCGGATCTCCTTCGGGGCACGGGGCGCCTCCTCGACGTACGCCCGGCTCAGCTCGCGCACCCGCTCCAGGTCCACGCCCTGGAGCCGCTTGCGGAACATGGTGAGTTCCCGGTCGAGGGCCGGCTGCATCAGGGGGCGCAGGGTGAGGGCGTCCTCGGCGGTGTGGGTGTGGATGGTGGAGCGGAGGCTGGGGATGCGCACGACCTCGCGCGACTCCATCAGCGCGGACAGTTCGGCGGGCCGGAAGCCCTGGAGCCGGGCGAGGAGCTGGTAGTACGGCGGCTTGGTGTTCTGCGCCTGGAGGCCGACGAGGTGGGTGACGGCGTCCCGGGCGCTCATCGCGGTCCGGCGCAGCAGGTGCTGGCGCTCCAGGGTCGCCCGCCCCAGCGCCCTCGGCGTGAGCACGGGGACGGGAGCGGGGGCGGTGGAGGTCTTCTTCTTCGCGGCCATGACCGCACGCTACGCGGCCATGAGGCCGGATTCTGTCCTATTCAGGAGCCCGCTCGGGGCCAGGCCGCGGTCCGTCGGGACAACGTGGTTCCGGCCCGCCATGCCGTCGCCCGGCAGGAGCCGGATTCGCGGCGGGGCCGCCCGCATCATGGTCCGGTGATCGCCGTCCTGTTCGCCGTCCTGACCGCCCTCAGCAACGGCTCCGCCTCCGTCCTCCAGCGCCGCGCCGCCCTCGACGTCCCGCAGACCGAAACCATGCGGCTGTCACTGATCGGCCATCTGCTGCGCCAGAAGGTGTGGCTCGCGGGGATCGCCCTGGTGATCGTCGCCGCCGTCTGCCAGGCCGTCGCGCTGGCCACCGGCCCGATCTCCGTGGTGCAGCCCATCTTCGTGATCGAGCTGCCGGCGACGCTGCTGCTGGCCGGATTCATGATGCGGGCGCGGCTGCCCCGGTCCGTCTGGCTGGGGGTGGTCGCGGTGACGGCCGGGCTCGCCCTCGGCATGGCGACGGCCGCGCCCGGCGGCGGCAGCGAGACGGTGCACGGGGCCGCCTGGGTGCCGGCGCTGATCCTGACGGGCGTGTTCGAGGCGCTGCTGATCGCGGGCGCGCTGGCCGCCCGGGGCAATGTCCGGGCCGCCCTGCTGGCCACGGCCGCCGCCTGCGGTTACGCGCTCACCGCCGCGTTGATGAAGGACGCCATGGCGCGGCTCGACGAGGGCGGGGCCGGCGCGCTGTTCAGCTCCTGGCAGCTGTACGCCACCGCGGCGGCGGGGGTCGGCGCGCTGTTCCTGCTGCAGAACGCCCTTCAGGCCGGCACGCTCGTCGCCGTGCAGCCGTGTCTGACGCTGGGCGACGCCCTGATCAGCGTCCTGTACGGGGTGACGCTGTTCGGCGAGGAGCTGCGCACCGGCTGGTGGGTGCTGCCCGAGCTGCTGGCGCTGGGGCTGATCGCGGCGGGGTGCGTGGAACTGGCGCGTTCGCCGCTGGCGACCGGGAACCCGACGGCCCCGGCCCGCGCGCGCCGGGTCGACTGACCGGGCGCGCACGGACCGGGGCCGGGCCGCTCGCCGTACTACTTGCTGATCGCGAAGCGCATCAGGGCGTGCTCGTCGCCCTGCTTGATCTTGCCGGTCTCGTTGATCACCTGAAGCTTCCAGCCGGCGCCGACGCGCATGGCCTTGGCCACCGCGCAGCCGTTGTCGCTGGTGAGCAGGCTCGGCCAGATGTCGGCGACCTGCTGGCTGCTGCCGCCCGTCGCGTCGTAGACCTTGATGCTGACGTTGCGCGCGTTCTGGAAGGAGCTGCCCTTCTTGTACGCGGCGGCGATGAAGACGACCGACGTGACGTTCGAGGGGATCCTGGCGAAGTCGACGGTGACCGTCTCGTCGTCGCCGTCGCCCTTGCCGGTCTGGTTGTCACCGCTGTGCGCCAGCGAGCCGTTGCCCAGCGGGTCCAGGGAGTCCAGGCCGGCCAGCCGGACCGGGTCCGCGCCCTGCATCGCGATGGCGATCAGGTCGAGGTCGGTGCCCTTCTTCTGCTTCAGCTTCCCCATCAGCCCGCCACTGCTGCCGACGGTGGGGTCCCAGGAGACGCCGATGGAGAGGTGGGTCACCCCGTCCAGGTCCGCCGGGCCGTCTTCCTTCTTCAACGTGATCATGCGTGATCCTCTTCGTGGCGAGATTCCTACAGGGTGAGTCTGCCTGGTGTCCTCCTGTGACTCCTCACCAGGGGCAAAATTTCGACCAAGTGTTGGACGCGTGCGGCCGGATTGTCCTGCCTCGGCACGATGTACGTGTACGTGTCCCCGTGATAAGAGCCGGACGCGCACGCCCGGTCCGGGGCGCGGCGCTCCTGGGTCGAGCGATTCCGCGTCCCGGACCGGGCGTGGGTTCCCGGCCGCTCTCAGGCGGCCTGTTCGCGTACCGCGACCGGCGTTCCCAGGCGCTGATGGCCACCGCTGGCGAGCATCCGCACCTCTTCGTGATCGCTGATCTCGGCGCGGACGATGCCCGTCTCGTCCTCGTAGACGGGGTGACCGCCCGCTCCGCTCTGTGCGGTCCGGTGGACGGTGACGGTGTCGTCCTCCACGGCCGACGACTGGAACACGAGCTGGTAGCTCTCCGGATAATCCATGGCGAGGCTCTCCAGACGACATCTCCGGGCCGGCCCCTCGGGGGCGGTTCCCGGCCTGCACTGTCCATGGTGGCGCACACCCGGCCGGGACGCAGATGCGCATGTGTGCGCCCTGCGGGGGCGGGCATGCGCTGCCTATCCTGAGAAAGAGCCTCGCCGCGGAAAGGGAAGCGCCATGGATGATGCCGACCGGGGCGACGACGTCTATCAGCCCCAGGAAGAGTCGCAGGCCTGCGACCCGATCGAGCAGCTCGATACGGAGGACATCCTCGACGACCCGGATGTCGACGACGAGCTGGACCGGGGCTACTCGCCGCCCGAGCGCCCGTACGCGGTGGACGACGTGGGCACCACGGCGGCCGAGCAGCACCGGGGCGAGAGCCTGGAGAGCCGGCTCGCGCGCGAACGGCCCGAGAACGGCGTACCGCCCGGGGACGGGGTGGGCGATGTCGTGGACGGGGACGGCGAGCCGTGGGACCGCGAGGTCGGCACCGTACGCGCCGGGCGGCTCACCCGGGACCTGGACATCGACGACCCGGACAGCACGACGGGCGAGGACGTGGGGATCGACGGCGCCGCGGCCTCGGCCGAGGAGGCCGCGGTGCACGTCATCGCGGACGGACGGGACGAGGCGTAACCGGGCCCTTTCCCCTTACCCGGCAGGTAATCGACGCTCCGCGCGGCGTCGGACATCGTGTTCCTCACGAGCACAGCGCTTCCGGCCCACCGGCCGGGAGCCCTACGGGAGGGACCCCACGATGACCACGTACGACGACGCCGCACAGCGCTACTTCGCCGCCTGGAACGCCGGCCCCGGGGAGCTGGAGAAGGCCGTCGCCGCGGCGTTCACCGAGGACGCCACGTACACCGACCCGCTGGCGGACGTCCGGGGCCACGAGCAGCTGACGGCCGCGATCGCCGGAGCCCAGGAGCAGTTCCCCGGCTTCGTCTTCCGTCTCCTCGGCGCGGTGGACGGGCACCACGCGCTGGTCCGCTTCGGCTGGGAGCTGGTGGCGCCCGACGGCTCGGCGCCCGTCGCCGGTTTCGATGTCGCCGCCCTCGCGGAGGACGGCCGGATCACCTCGGTCAGCGGCTTCCTGGACCGGGTGCCGGCCGTCTGATCACGCGGCGGGGTACGAACGGCGGCGCAGGGCCGGGTCGGTGAGGTCCGCCGGGTGGTAACCGGCGTCCCGGGGCGAGAGGTTGGTGCCGGGCGGGACGATCTTGTCGATCCGGTCCAGCACGTCCTGGCTCAGCCGCACCCGGTCCGCGCCGAGCTGGCTGGTCAGCTGCTCCAGGGTGCGCGGGCCGATGATCGCCGAGGTGACGGCGGGGTGCTCCAGCACGAAGGCCAGGGCGACCTGGACGAGGGTGATCCCGGCCTCCTCGGCCAGCTGGGCGAGGGCCTCGGCGGCGTCGAGCTTGGCGGCGTTCTCCCGGGACGCGATGTCGAACCGCTCGGCCTGCCGTGCGGCCCGGCTGGAGTCCGGCTGACCCGCGCCCTTGCGGTAGCGGCCGGAGAGCCAGCCGCCGGCGAGCGGGCTCCAGGACAGCACACCGAGGCCGTACCGCCGGGCGGTGGGCAGCACCTCGCGCTCGATGCCCCGGGCGAGGATCGAGTACGGGGGCTGCTCGGCGACGACGCGTTCACGGCCACGCCGTTCGGCGGTCCACTGGCCCTCCACGATCGCGGACGGCTCGAACGTCGAGGTGCCGATGTAGCGGATCTTGCCCTGGTGGACCAGATCCGAGAGGGCGCCCAGGGTCTCGTCGAAGTCGGTGCCGGGCTCGGGGCGGTGCACCTGGTAGAGGTCGATCCAGTCGGTGCCCAGCCGACGCAGGCTGTTCTCCACCTCGCGGGTGATCCAACGGCGGGAGTTGCCCTGCTCGTTGGGGTCGGTGCCCAGGCTGCCGTGGAACTTGGTGGCGAGCACGACGTTGTCGCGGCGCCCGCCGGCGAGCGCCTTGCCGACGATGGTCTCGGACTCACCGGCCGAGTAGACGTCGGCGGTGTCCACGAAGTTGATGCCGGCGTCCAGGGCGTGGTGGATGATCCGGATGCTGTCGTCGTGGTCGGGGTTGCCGCGGGCGCCGAACATCATGGTGCCCAGGCACAACGGGCTGACCTTAACGCCCGTGCGGCCGAAATCGCGGTACTGCGTCATCGTGCGTTCTCCTTGACGAGTTCACTGACATTCAGGTGGTCGACGGCCGCGCCGGGGCCGGTCTCCCGGAAGGCGTCCCACAGCCGCCGGTAGGCGCCCCCGGCGGCGAGCAGTTCGGTGTGGGTGCCGGTCTCGACCACGGTTCCCGCGTCGAGCACCACCACCCGGTCCGCCCGTGCCGCCGTGGTCAGCCGGTGGGCGACGACGACGGTGGTACGGCGGCGGCCCAGGGCCTCGGTGGCCGCGGCGACCCGGCGCTCGGTGGCCAGGTCCAGCGAGGCGGTCGCCTCGTCCAGGAGCAGCACATCGGGGTCGACCAGTTCGGCCCGCGCCAGGGCGAGGAGCTGGCGCTGTCCGGCGGAGAGGCCGCGGCCCCGCTCCCCCACCGGGGTGAGGTAGCCGAGCCGCAGCCCGGCGACCATGTCGTGCGCGCCGACCGCGCGGGCCGCCCGCTCCACCTCGGCGTCCGTGGCGTCGGGCCGCCCGTAGGCGATGGCGTCGCGGACGGTGCCGCTGAACAGGTGGGCCTCCTGCGGGACGACCCCGAGCCTGCGCCGGAAGGCGGCCAGGTCCAGGTCGCGCAGGTCGTGCCCGTCGACCCGGACCGCGCCGGCCGAGGGGTCGTAGAACCGGGCGAGGAGCTTGACCACCGTGGACTTGCCCGCGCCCGTGGCGCCGACGAGCGCGACGGTCTCGCCCGGTTCGATGCGCAGGTTCACCCCGTGCAGGACCTGGTGGCCGCCGCCCGCGTACCCGAAGGACACCGCCTCGAACTCGACCTCGCCGCGCAGGGCGGGCACCGGGAGGGGGTGCTCGGCGGGCGGGGTGCCGGCCGGGGTGTTCATCAGGGTGCGGAGGCGGCCGAGGCCGACGACCGCCTGCTGGTAGCCGTCGAAGACCTGCGAGAGCTGCTGGATCGGCGAGAAGAACAGCTCGACGTACAGCAGGAACGCGATGAGGGTGCCCGCGCTCAGCTCGCCCGAGCGGACCTGGGCCGCGCCTGCGGTGAGCACGGCCGCCGAGCAGAGCGTGCCGAGGAATTCGACGAACGGGAAGAAGGTGCCCATGTACCGCTGCGCGCGCAGCCGGGAGTCCCGGAACGCCATGGCCAGTACGGCGAAGTCGGCGGCGTTGCGCTGCTCGCGGCGGAATGCCTGGGTGACGCGGATCGCGGTGACGTTCTCCTGGAGGCAGGCGTTGACGGCGCTGATCCGCTCCCGGGCCTCGCGGTAGGCGGGGACCGAGTAGTGGCGGAAGACAGCGGTGGCCACGATCAGCACCGGGAGCGCGGCGAGCAGCACCAGGGCGAGTTCCGCGTCGATCACCAGGAGGGCGACCAGCACTCCGGAGACCGTAAGCAGGCTGACCACGGCGGTGATCAGGCCGGTCTGCAGGAAGTTCGACAGGGCGTCCACGTCGGTGGTCATCCGGGTCATGATCCGGCCGCCGAGTTCGCGCTCGTAGTAGTCGAGGCCGAGACGCTGGAGCTGGGCGAACGTCTTCACCCGCAGGGTGTAGAGGAGGCGTTCGCCGGTGCGGCCGGTGGTGCGCACCTGGGCCACGCCGATCAGCCAGTTGGCGGCCACCACCACGGCGGCGGCAGCGGCCGCGGCGAGCAGGACGTGCCCGGCGTGATGGGCGACGCCCCGGTCCACGCCGTACCGGACGAGGACCGGCACGGTGATCTGGGCGCCCGCGTCGAGCGCGACGAGCAGCAGGCCGAGGAGCAGGGGCAGCCGGAAGGGCCGCAGCAGGACGCCGAGCCCGAAGTGCGCGTCGGCGGCGACGGCCTGTTCGGTGGGCACCTTCGGGTCGGCGGCGGGCAGCGGGAGGCGGGCGAGAGCGGCGAGGAGTTCGGGGGTGGGCGGGGCGTTGCCGTGGTGGGGGAAGCGGGGGCGGCGTACGCGGTTCCCGTGACGGGGAGCAGCGCGCCGCTCATCAGGGCCGCGGCGGTGGCTATGAGGAGGGTGCGTCGCCCGGCGCGAGCGGGTCTCGCCCTGCCGGTCGCGGTGGAGGGGGTGAAAGTCATGCTCATGATCTACCGGTAAACGCGCCGCCGTGGGGCGGTCCGCGCCTGGCGCGAATATGCCGTGGCGGCTACCCGCCGGACGCGGACACCGCGCGGCCGGGGCGAGTTCGCGCCACTTCAGGCCACCGAGCCGATGCGGCCCACCGGGGGCAGCCCTCCGGGGTGGTGGATCGGGGTGTGCGCGCCGGTGAGCGGGGCGCCGCTGCCGCCGCGCCGGACGGCGATGATCTCGGCGGCGATCGACAGGGCCGTCTCCTCGGGCGTACGGGCTCCGAGGTCGAGGCCGATCGGTGAGTGCAGGCGGGCCAGTTCCAGTTCGCTGACCCCGGCCTCGCGGAGCCGGTCGTTGCGCTGGAGGTGGGTGCGGCGGGAGCCCATGGCGCCGACGTACGCGACGGGCAGCTTGAGCGCCGCCTCCAGCAGGGGCACGTCGAACTTGGCGTCGTGTGTGAGGACGCACAGGACCGTGCGGCTGTCCACGGCGGTGCCGGCCAGATAGCGGTGCGGCCAGTCGACGACCAGCTCGTCGGCCTCCGGGAAGCGGGCCTTCGTCGCGAAGACGGGCCGCGCGTCGCACACCGTGACGTGGTAGCCGAGGAACTTGCCGGCGCGGACCAGGGCCGAGGCGAAGTCGATGGCCCCGAACACGATCATCCGGGGCGGCGGGACGCTGGACTCCACGAGCAGCGTGAGGGGCTGCCCGCAGCGCGAGCCGTCGGCGCCGATGGTGAGGGTGCCGGTGCGGCCCTGGTCCAGCATGGCGCGGGTCTCGGCCACGGCGGTGCGGTCGAGCTCGGGGTGTCCGCCGAGCCGTCCCTCGTACGTCCCGTCGGAGCGCACCAGGAGGGGGCGGCCGAGCAGTTCGGCGGGCCCTTCGGTGATCCGGGCGACCGCCGCCGCCTCCCCCTGCGCGGCGGCGGCGAGCGCGGCGGTGAACACCGGGCGGGCGGGGTCGTCCGCCCGGACCGGGGTCACCAGGATGTCGATGACGCCGCCGCAGGTCAGGCCGACCGCGAAGGCGTCCTCGTCGCTGTAGCCGAAGCGTTCGAGCACGGTGGTGCCGTCGTCGAGGGCCTGTCGGCACAGTTCGTACACCGCGCCCTCCACGCACCCGCCGGAGACCGAGCCGATCGCCGTACCGTCGCGGTCGACGGCCAGCGCGGCCCCCGGCTGGCGGGGCGCGCTGCCGCCGACGGCGACGACGGTGGCCACGGCGAAATCGCGTCCCTGCCCGGCCCAGCGGTCGAGCTCTTCGGCGATGTCGAGCATCTCGGTCTCCTTGCGGGTGTGGGAGCGGCGGGTCAGCTGACGCCGAGCCAGCTCTCGATCGGGTGCAGGGCGAAGTAGACGATGAAGATCACCGTCAGGCCCCACATGAAGGCACCGACCTCGCGGGCCCGGCCCTGGGCGGCCTTGATGGCGACGTAGGAGATGACGCCGGCCGCGACACCGGTGGTGATGGTGTACGTGAACGGCATCAGGACCACCGTGAGGAACACGGGGATGGCCACGGAGCGGTCGCTCCAGTCCACATGCCGGGCGTTCTGCATCATCATGGCGCCGATGACCACGAGGGCGGCGGACGCCACCTCGGCGGGCACGATCGCGGTGAGCGGGGTGAAGAAGAGGCAGGCGGCGAAGAACAGGCCGGTGACGACGGAGGCGAGGCCGGTCCTGGCCCCCTCGCCGACGCCGGTCGCGGACTCCACGAAGACCGTCTGGCCGGAGCCGCCGGCGACACCGCCGATCGCGCCGCCCGCGCCGTCGATGAACAGCGCCTTGGACAGGCCCGGCATGCGGCCCTTGTCGTCGGCGAGCCCGGCCTCCGTACCGACGCCGATGATGGTGGCCATCGCGTCGAAGAAGCCGGCGAGCACCAGCGTGAAGACGATGAAGCCGACGGTCATCGCGCCGACGTCGCCCCAGCCGCCGAAGTCGACGTCACCGAAGAGCGAGAAGTCCGGTGAGGAGACCGCGGAGCCCTTCAGCTCCGGCGGGCCGCTGCTCCAGATCTTCGGGTCGACGTCCGCGACCTTGTTGATCACGACGGCGACCACGGTGCCGACGACGATGCCGATGAGGATCGCGCCGGGGATGTTGCGGGCCTGGAGCATGAAGATGAGCAGCAGGGTCACCGCGAAGACGAGGACGGGCCAGCCGGCGAGTTCACCGGTGGGGCCGAGGGTCACCGGGGTCGCGGTGCCCTTGCCGACGAAGCCGGCCTTGTAGAGCCCGATCAGGGCGATGAACAGGCCGATGCCCATGGTGATGCCGTGCTTCAGCGGGAGCGGGATCGCGTTCATGATCAGCTCACGCAGACCGGTGACCACCAGGAGGCAGATCACCAGGCCGTACATGACACACATGCCCATGGCCTGCGGCCAGGTCATTTCGGGGGCGACCTGCGAGGACAGGACGCCGGAGACGCTGAGGCCCGCGGCGAGCGCGAGCGGAACCTTGCCGACGAAGCCCATCAGCAGGGTGGTCGCCGCCGCCGCGAGCGCGGTGGCGGTGATCAGCGCCGGCTGGCTGAGTACGTTCTGGTCGACGTCCTTGCCGCCGAGGATCAGCGGGTTGAGCAGAAGGATGTACGCCATGGCCATGAAGGTCGTGACGCCGCCGCGCACTTCCCGGGCAACGGTCGAGTTGCGCTCGGATATGTGGAAGTACCGGTCGAGCCATGATCTGCCGGCGGGAACGCGCGAGCCGGGGCCCGCGTCCTCCGCACCGGTCTTCGGCTGCACTGACTGCTGGGTCATGATGCCTGACTCCCAAGGTTCACAGGGGCACCCGCGATGAAGAATCGAAATGCGGGATTTGGGATGACTGCGCTGGCGGCACGACCCGGGGGACGGCCCGAGACGAACTGTTCATGCAGGAAGGAATCGGAACGGCTGCCGCTGTTCCGGGTGCGGGGGGCTCGGGGCCGCGAGCGGTGCGGCCCCGGGCCTCCGGGCGGTGCGGGCCGGGGAATTGTGACGTTCGCCGGTGGCACGCACCGCCCGGAGAGCTGGGGTGGAGCCCCGGTCAGACGCCGGTGAGGTGTTCGGGCCGCACCGGCGTGCGGTCGAGCTCCAGACCCGTCGCGTTCCGGATCGCCGCGAGGACGGCCGGGGTGGACGACAGGGTCGGGGCCTCGCCGATGCCGCGCAGCCCGTACGGGGCGTGGTCGTCGGCGAGTTCGAGCACGTCGACCGGGATGGTCGGCGTGTCGAGGATGGTGGGGAGGAGGTAGTCCGTGAAGGAGGGGTTGCGCACCTTCGCGGTCACCGGGTCGACGATGATCTCCTCCATGACGGCGATGCCCATCCCCTGGATGGTGCCGCCCTGGATCTGGCCGACGACCGACAGCGGGTTGAGCGCCTTGCCGACGTCCTGGGCACAGGCCAGTTCGATGACCTTGACCAGGCCGAGCTCGGTGTCGACCTCGACGACCGCGCGGTGCGCGGCGAAGGAGTACTGGACGTGGCCGTTGCCCTGTCCGGTGCGCAGGTCGAAGGCCTCGGTGGGCCGGTGGCGCCACTCCAGCTCGATATCGATCGCCTCGTCCTCCAGGACGTCCGCGATGTCCGCCAGCACCTCGCCGCCGTCGGTGACGACCTTGCCGCCCTCCAGGAGGAGTTCGGCGGTGGCCCAGGCGGGGTGGTAGGTGCCGAGCTTGCGGCGGCCCATCTCCAGGACCTGTTCGCGGACGGCCTCGCAGGAGTTCTTGACCGCGCCGCCGGTGACGTACGTCTGGCGGGAGGCGGAGGTCGATCCGGCGGAGCCCACCTGCGTGTCGGCGGGGTGGATGGTGACCTGGGAGACACCGAGTTCGGTACGGGCGATCTGGGCGTGCACGGTGACGCCGCCCTGCCCGACCTCGGCCATGGCGGTGTGCACGGTCGCGACGGGTTCGCCGCCGATGACCTCCATGCGGACCCGGGCGGTGGAGTAGTCGTCGAAGCCCTCGGAGAAGCCGACGTTCTTCAGCCCGACCGCGTAGCCGACGCCGCGTACGACGCCCTCGCCGTGGGTGGTGTTGGACAGGCCGCCGGGCAGGGCCCGTACGTCGGCGTGCTCGCCGGCGCTCTCCCACTGGCGCTCGGGCGGCATCGGCATCGCCTTGACGCGGCGCAGCAGTTCGGCGACCGGGGCGGGCGAGTCGACCACCTGTCCGGTCGGCAGCAGGGTGCCCTGCTCCATGGCGTTGAGCTGCCGGAACTCGACCGGGTCCATGTCCAGCTCGGCGGCCAGCTTGTCCATCTGCGCCTCGTAGGCGAAGCACGCCTGGACGGCGCCGAAGCCGCGCATCGCGCCGCACGGGGGGTTGTTGGTGTAGAGCGCGATGGCCTCGATGTCGACGTCCTCGATGACGTACGGGCCGACGGCCAGCGAGGAGGCGTTGCCGACGACGGCCGGGGAGGCGGAGGCGTAGGCGCCGCCGTCCAGCACGATGCGGCACTTCATGTGCGTGAGCTTGCCGTCGCGGGTGGCGCCGTGCTCGTAGTGGAGCCGGGCCGGGTGGCGGTGGACGTGCCCGAAGAAGGACTCGAAGCGGTTGTAGACGATCTTCACGGGCTTGCCGGTGCGCAGCGCGAGCAGGCAGGCGTGGATCTGCATCGACAGGTCCTCGCGCCCGCCGAAGGCACCGCCGACGCCGGAGAGCGTCATGCGGACCTTGTCCTCGGGAAGGCCGAGCACGGGCGCGATCTGGCGCAGGTCGGAGTGGAGCCACTGGGTGGCCACGTAGAGGTCGACGCCACCGTCCTCGGAGGGTACGGCGAGGCCGGACTCGGGGCCCAGGAACGCCTGGTCCTGCATGCCGAAGTAGTAGTCGCCCTTGACGATCACATCGGCCCGTGCCTCGGCCGCCTCAGCGTCGCCGCGGACGATCGGCTGGCGGTGGACGATGTTGGGGTGCGGCACATGGCCGATGTGGTGGTCGTCGCGGCCCTCGTGGATGAGGGGGGCGCCGGGGGCGGTCGCGGACGCCTCGTCGGTGACGACGGGCAGCTCGCGGTAGTCGATCCGGATCTTCGCGGCGGCGCGGCGGGCCGTCTCCGGGTGGTCGGCGGCGACGAGCGCGACGGGCTCGCCGTGGTGGCGGACCCGGCCGTGGGCGAGGACGGGGGTGTCCTGGATCTCCAGGCCGTAGTTCTTCATCGCGGCCGGCAGGTCGTCATAGGTGAGGACCGCGTAGACGCCGGAGGTGGCCAGCGCCTCGGAGACGTCGATGGAGACGATCTCCGCGTGCGCGACGGTGGAGCGCAGGGTGTGGCCCCAGAGCATGTCCTCGTGCCACATGTCCGAGGAGTACGCGAACTCGCCGGTGACCTTCAGGATGCCGTCGGGGCGCAGCGTGGACTCGCCGATGCCGCCCTTGGTGCGGGTGCCCTGGTTGATGTTGGTGGGGGAACCGGTAACGCCCATGGCTCAGACCGTTTCTTCCGCGCGGGCGGCCGCGAGGCGGACCGCGTCGAGGATCTTCTCGTAGCCGGTGCAGCGGCAGAGGTTGCCGGACAGCGCCTCGCGGATGTCCGCGTCGGACGGCTGCGGGGTGCGCTCCAGGAGCTCGTCGGCCGCGACCAGGAGGCCGGGGGTGCAGAAGCCGCACTGGACGGCTCCGGCGTCGATGAACGCCTGCTGGATCGGGGACAGCTCCCCGGTGTCGCGGGTCTCCTCACCGGCGGCGGGCTCTGCCTTCCAGCGCTTGGCCCGGTCGAGGGAGGTGCCGCAGGCGCCGGAGGCGCAGCCGGTGCCGGGGTGGGCCTCGGCGCGGTGGGCGGCGAAGTCGGCCAGACCCTCGACGGTGACGACGTCGCGGCCCTCGACCTGGCCGGCGGCGACCAGACAGGAGCAGACGGGCACCCCGTCGAGGCGGACCGTGCAGGAGCCGCACTCGCCCTGCTCGCAGGCGTTCTTCGAGCCGGGCAGGCCCATGCGCTCGCGCAGGACGTAGAGGAGGGACTCGCCCTCCCAGACGTCGTCGGCCTCGTGACGGCGGCCGTTGACCGTGAAATTGACGCGCATGATCAGGCGGCTCCTTCGGTGCTGCGGCCGTTGCCGCGGTATGACTCCCAGGCCCAGCCGAGCGTCCGGCGGGCCATGATCCCGACCGCGTGCCGGCGGTAGCTCGCGGTGCCGCGCACATCGTCGATCGGGTTGCAGGCGCCGGCGGCGAGCGTGGCGAACTGCTGGGCGACGGACGGGGTGATGATCGTCCGGCTGTCCCAGAACCCGCCCTCCTCCAGGGCGGCGTTCAGGAACTCCTCGGCCTCCTTCGCCCGTACGGGGGTCGGGGCGGCCGATCCGATGCCGGTGCGGACCGTGCGGGTCTCGGGGTGCAGGGCCAGGCCGAAGGCGCAGACGGCGATGACCATCGCGTTGCGGGTGCCGACCTTGGAATACTGCTGGGGTCCGTCGGCCTTCTTGATGTGCACGGCCCGGATCAGCTCGTCCGGTTCGAGGGCGTTGCGCTTGACGCCGGTGTAGAAGGCGTCGATGGGGATCATCCGGGTGCCGCGCACGGACTCGGCCTCCACCTCGGCGCCCGCGGCGAGCAGGGCGGGGTGGGCGTCACCGGCCGGGGACGCGGTGCCCAGGTTGCCGCCGACGCCGCCGCGGTTGCGGATCTGCGGGGAGGCGACGGTGTGCGAGGCGAGCGCGAGACCGGGCAGCTCGGCCCGCAGGTGCTCCATGATCTGGCTGTACGGGACCGAGGCGCCGAGCCGTACGTTCTCCTGGCCCACCTCCCACTCGGTGAGCTCACCGATGCGGTTGAGGTCCAGGAGGTACTCGGGGCGCCGGTGGTCGAAGTTGATCTCGACCATCACATCGGTGCCCCCGGCGATGGGCACAGCCGTCGGGTGCTCGGCCTTGGCGGCGAGCGCCTCCTCCCAGCTTGCGGGGCGAAGGAAGTCCATGGTGGCTCTCTTCTTCTCAATCGGGTCTTCACGCTGGGCTGGGTGACGGCCGGCCCTCGAACTTGTTCATGTCTTGTTCACGCGGTGTGTGGCCCAGTACACAAGCCCTGCTCCACCTGGTGCAGTCACCGAACCCATGAAGCGGTTGGCCGGTCTCCGCTCATGTCTTGTAGATTCGAACGAATGGCGGGGCTCAACAGCCTCACCGCAACACCCAGACTTCACCCGTACCAACGAAAGAGATCGGCGGCGACCCGATGCGGCTGCGCGCATTGCTGGAGAACGACGCGCTGGGCCTGCGGCTGCTCGGCGGCGACGAGGAGCTGGACCGGTCGGTCCGCGGGGTGATGACCACCGATCTGCGCGACCCGAGCCGCTACCTCACCGGCGGCGAGCTGGTCCTGACCGGACTGGCCTGGCGCCGGGACGCCGAGGACTCGGAGCCCTTCGTGCGCATCCTGGCGGGCGCCGGGGTGGCCGGGCTCGCGGCGGGCGAGGCGGAGCTGGGTGACATCCCGGACGATCTCGTCGAGGCGTGCCGCCGGAACCGGCTGCCGCTGTTCGCCGTCCACGAGACGGTCGCGTTCGCAACGATCACCGAGTACGTGGTGCGCCAGGTGTCCGGGGAACGGGCTGGTGACCTGGCGGCCGTGGTGGACCGGCACCGCAGGCTCATGACCTCGGGCCCGGCGGGCGGCGGCCCGGAGGTGGTCCTCGACCTCCTCGGCTCCGACCTGGACCTCCACGCCTGGGTGCTCTCCCCCACCGGGCGCCAGATCGCGGGCGCGGGCGCCCCGCTCTCCGCCACCGCCGGGGCCGAGCTGGCCGGGCTGCATCTGGCCGCCGTCCGCTCCGGCCGCCGCGCCCCGCACCGGGCCGCCCTCGGCGGTACGACGTATTCGCTCTTCCCCATCCGGAACAACGGCCGCGGTGGGGCGGCTCCGGCCGTCCGCGACGTGCGGGAGTCCGTGCTCTCCGACTGGCTGCTGGCCGTGGAGGCCGACGCGAGCGACTGGCCGGCCGCGCGGCTCGACCTCCTCCAGGGCGTCACCCAGCTGATCGCCGTCGAGCGCGACCGGCGCGACGCGGCCCGCACGGTGCGCCGCCGGCTCGCCCAGGAGGTCCTGGAGCTGGTCCAGGCAGGCGCCGCGCCCGCCGAGATCGCCGCCCGGCTGCGCGTGGCCACCCCGGTCCTGCTCCCCGGCCTGGGCACCGCGCCGCACTGGCAGGTGGTGGTGGCCCGGGTCGAGTGGGACGAGGACGGCGCGCCCGAAGTCGCCGGCGGCCCGGTCGCGCAGGCCCTCCTTGAAGAGATCCTGGTCGACCCGGCCGTGACCGGACCCGACTCGGCGGACCGGATCGCCGTCGCCCACACGGGTGACGAGGCGATCGCCCTGGTGCCGCTGCCCGCCGTACCCGACCAGGTGGCCGACGCACCCCGGGAGGGGGAAGCGGACGCCGACGGGCCGGACGACGGACCGGCCCTGCACGCCGACGCGCTGCTCGCCGCAGTGCGGGCCCCGCTCTCCGCGGGCCTCGCCGACGACGGCCGCCTGACACTGGGTGTCAGCGCCTCGGTGCACTCGGCCGAGGGGCTGCGCGGCGCCCTGGAGGAGGCCCGGCACGCGCGCCGGGTGGCGGCGGCCCGTCCGGGGCGGGTCTGCGCGGCCGGCCACCACGAGCTGGCCTCGCACGTCCTGCTGCTGCCGTTCGTCCCGGACGACGTGCGCCGGGCGTTCACGGCGCGGCTGCTCGACCCGCTGCGCGACTACGACCGGCGCCACCGCGCGGAGCTGATCCCCACCCTGGAAGCCTTCCTGGACTGCGACGGTTCCTGGACGCGCTGCGCGGCCCGGCTGCACCTCCACGTCAACACGCTGCGCTACCGGGTCGGGCGAATCGAGCAGTTGACGGGGCGTGACCTGGCGCGCCTGGAGGACAAGCTCGATTTCTTCCTCGCGCTGCGGATGAGCTGAGTTCCCGGGCCCCGCAAGGGCTTCGGCACCTGCCGTCGATTGTGAAAAGTTTCACCTGACATTGCCTCGACCTCTTGGCCCGGCGTGCCATTCCGTGCTGTGATGCGGCCCATACTCAGCTCGAAGGCGCGCTCGGGGAGGGCAATGTGGCGCATACCGCCATGTCTGGTTCCGGAACGACAGCAGATGACGATCCTCCGCTCCAGACCGCGGTATGGCGGCTGCGCTCGCGCGGCTGCTGGACGGATGCCGCGGCCCTGCTGGAGCACGACGCCGCCACCGACCCGGCCGCGGCCCTCCAGCGGACGGCCCTGCTGACCGAGCGATGCCTGTACACGGGGCAGGGCTGGACGGAGGCCGAGGACGCCCTGCGCACCGCCGAGGCCATGGCCCACGACGACGAGGAGCGCGGCGCGGCCGCCTGCGAACGGGGCTACCTCGCGTACGCCTCGACCCTCCTCGGAGTGCGGGACCGGGCCGACGAGGCGCGGGTGGCGCTGGGCCGGGCCGCCGCGCTGCTCTCCCCCGCCGCCCAGGGCCGGCCGCTGCTCGACTTCCGGCGCGGTCTGATCGCCCAGAACATCGCGGACTCCCCGCAGGCCGCCCGCGCCGCCTACCGCAGGGCGCACGCGGGCGCCACCGCGCAGGGCGACGCGCTGCTGCTCTCCTCGACCTGGCGCCATCTCGCGCTGATCGCCCTGCGCGAGGGGGAGCTGGCGGAGGCCCGGCACGGCTTCGCGGAGTCCCTGCGGATAAGGGAGGAGCTGGGCTACCTGGTCGGTACGGCCCCGGCTCTCATCGCCCTGGCGGACGCCGAGCCGGAGCCCGGGGAGGCGACCCGGCTGCGCGCCGAGGCGGGCCGGCTCTTCCGCCTGCTGGGCGGCGTCCCGACGTGGCTGGGCCCGCATCTGGACCCGCCCCCGCCGGAGACGGTCGGGGCGAACTGAGTCCGCGCGCCGACGGCTGACCCCGTACGCCCTGCGGGGTCAGCCGTCGGCGCCCGCGAAGTGTTCGCGTACGAGCGACTGGACGACCGCCACGTCCTGGGCGATCAGCGCGTCGAGCAGCGCGGTGTGCTCGGAGGCGTCGGCCAGCAGATCGGCGCGCCGGGTGACCGGGTTGTCCATCAGGGGCCACTGGGAGCGGCGGTGCAGGTCGTCGGCGACCGCGACCAGGCTGCCGTTCCCCGCGAGGGCGAGGACCGCGCCGTGGAAGGCCCGGTCCGCCTCCGCGTAGCTCGCCCGGTCGCCGACGGCCGCCGCGGCCACGGTGGCGTCGGCCAGCGGGCGCAGCGCGCACCAGCGGGCGGGCGGGACGGTCCGGGCGAGCCGCAGCATGACGGGGACCTCGATCAGGGCCCGCACCTCGGCCAGCTCGGCCAGCTCGCGCGGTCCGCGCTCGGCGACCCGGAAGCCCCGGTTCGGCACGACCTCCACGGCGCCCTCGACGGCCAGCTGCTGCATCGCCTCGCGCACGGGGGTGGCGGAGACGCCGAAGCGGGCGCCGAGGGCGGGCGCGGAGTAGACCTGCCCGGGGATCAGCTCACCGTCGACGAGGGAGGCGCGCAGGGCGTCCAGGATCTGGCCGCGCACCGAGTGCCGGCGCACCTGGGCGCGGGGGGCCTCCCCGTGAGGGTGCTCGCCGTGGGTGTGTTCGCCGCGGGCCTGCTCGGGCACCCGTACGGCCGATGCGGGCACGCCTGCGGGTGCCCCGTACGGGGGCCGCACCTCCTCGCGCGCTCCGCCCTGCTCCACGGGCACCTCCTCGGCCGGTCGCGGGGCGCGGCTCGCGCGTCGGGCGCCCTCAGTGCACGATAGGCGCAAGGGGCCCCAGTTCAAACATCGATCCGGCAGGGTAAGGTAAGGCTTACCTGCTGACGATCGTGAATCGGTGGTCCCCGCATGACCATGCCCGCCCTGCTTCCCGCAGTGACGGCCTCGCCCGTGGCCGACGCGTACGCGCGCCTGACCGAGGTCTTCCCCGGGCTGCGCGCCGAGATCCTCGCCGACGGCGAGAGCGCCCCCGGCGGCCCCGGCTGGGTGGGCGCGCACGAGCTGGCGGCGGGCGGTGAGGCCCTGGACACCTTCCTCGCCTTCGACGACGAGCAGGTGCGGCGGGACTACGGCCAGGAGGGCCGGCCCGATGTGATCGCCAGCTTCGGACTGCACCGCTACGCGTGGCCGGCCTGCCTTCTGGTGACGGTGCCGTGGTTCCTGCACCGGCGGGTTCCTCGCGTCCCGGTCGAGGACGTCTCGTTCCAGCGGGCGCTGGGGCACCTGACGCTGCGGGTGCGGGAGTTCGCCTGCCTGCCCGACGACCCGGCGGCCGTGCTGCCGGGAGCCCGCGTGGTGGCCGACGAGGCCGCGCTGCGGGCCGAGGTGCTGGACGCGGTGGCCGACCACCTGGAACCGGTGCTGGAGGGCTTCCGGCCGCGCATGCGGCGCGGCAAGCGGGCCCTGTGGGGGATGGCGACCGACGAGATCGTCGAAGGTCTCTGGTACGTCGCCCATCTGCTGGGCGAGGAGAAGCGCGCCATGGCGGAGCTGGAGGCGCTGCTGCCGGGCACCACGAAGCCGTACGTCGGCACCGCGGGCTTCCGCGAACTGACGGGCCCCAATGGGGAGTCGCTGCCCACCCGCGACCGTGCGAGCTGCTGCCTCTTCTACACGCTGCGCCCCGAGGACACCTGCGTCACCTGCCCGCGCACCTGCGACGCTGAGCGGATCAGCAGGCTGACGCCCGCTCCCTGATCCACACCGCCCGAACGAGTGGCACCCATTCGAACAACATGCGCGCCCCGCTGAGGTGTGTTCGACCAGATCGTCGATATCGGCGCTCTCGTGCACCCCATTGGCGTTCTCTTGCCTCGAAACAGCCTGAACGTAAGGGAGTTTCCGCCACGATGGCGTCCGAAACCCCCTACGTGACGCAAGGGACCGCGCATGAGACTGACCGACATATCGCTTGACTGGCTGCTTCCGGGCGCCGTGCTGCTCGTGGGCGTCATGGCGGCGGTGGCGGTCGTCGCGCGCGGCAAGCGCGCCTCCGACGCATCCGCGGCCGACGACAGCTGGGAACGCAGCGAGGAGCGGCGCAGACGCAAGGAAGCACTGTACGCCACCGCTTCGTACGTGCTGCTGTTCTGCTGCGCGGCGGTCGCCGCCGCGCTCTCCTTCCACGGGCTCGTCGGCTTCGGCGAGCAGAACCTCGGCCTCTCCGACGGCTGGGAGTACCTGGTGCCCTTCGGTCTGGACGGGGCGGCGATGTTCTGCTCGGTCCTGGCCGTGCGGGAGGCCAGCCACGGGGACGCGGCGCTCGGCTCGCGGCTGCTGGTGTGGACCTTCGCCGGTGCCGCCGCCTGGTTCAACTGGGTGCACGCGCCGCGCGGCATCAACCACGCGGGCGCCCCGCACTTCTTCGCGGGGATGTCCCTCTCGGCCGCCGTGCTGTTCGACCGGGCGCTGAAGCAGACGCGCCGGGCCGCCCTGCGCGAGCAGGGCCTCGTGCCCCGGCCGCTGCCGCAGATCCGGATCGTGCGCTGGCTGCGCGCGCCCCGGGAGACCTTCGGCGCCTGGTCGCTGATGCTTCTCGAAGGCGTACGCACGCTGGACGAGGCGGTCGACGAGGTACGCGAGGACCGCAGGGAGAAGGAGCAGAACCGTCTCCGCAGGAGAGACCAGGAGAAGCTGGACCGGGCGCACATCAAGGCCCTGAACCGGCAGAACCGGGCCTGGGGACGGCTCGGCCGGGGCGGCGCGCCGGTCGATGTGGCCGCGCTCGCCCCCGCGACGGGCTCCGCGCAGTCCGTCGCGGAGCCCGCCATATCCGAGCCGGGTCAGCTGCCCCTGCGACCCCGGCCATCCCTGCAAGCCGTGAACCACTCGAACTCGGCGAGCGTCCCTGAACTGGGCGCGAGCGAATCGGCCCCGGCCGATCCCCTCACCGAGGACGACACCCAGGCCCTGCCCCGGCTCGATTCGCTGGAGCAGAAACTGAAGGACCTGGAGCAGCAGTTCGGCTGAGAAGCGGGACGGCAGTCGCATACGAACGGCCCTGACGGACCGCAAGGTCCGTCAGGGCCGTTCGCCGTCCAGTTCGAACCACACCACCTTGCCCAGCGAACGGGGGCTGATCCCCCAGGAGTCGGCAAGGCTCTCCACCAGGACCAGCCCCCGGCCGTGCGTACCGTCGTCGGCGGGCGGTACGTGCGACTCGGGCGGCATGCCGGTGACGAAGTCCCGCACCTCCACGCGCAGCCGGCGGGGTGCGACGCTCACGGCGACGACCGCGCCGTCGTCCGTGTGCACCAGGGCGTTGGTCACCAGCTCGCTGAGCAGCAGTTCGGCGACCTGGGCCGGCTCCTCCTTCCACCGGTACCGCAATAACTCACGGACCGCTCCGCGCACTTCGCCCACGGCTGCCAGATCGGCCCGGTCCACTCTGCGATGCATCCGGGCCACCTCGTGACGCTCCATCGTTTCCCCCGCCCACACGGTCATTCGCCCCCTGTCTCGAAGGTGCTCACGCAATGCATGCCCCACCTACGGGCAGTCACGCTTGCGGAGAGCGGCGGGAAGGAGCGAATCGTGCGGCGTTCAGGCTCGCTTGTAGTAGTACTTGAAGCTGTTCACGTCGTGCTGAATGCCGCTGCCGTTGGTGACGAAGAAGGAGGCCTTGAGCTCGCTGTAGCAGTAACCGGGGTTGGGGCCGACAAGCTTGGAGGCGCCGATGTTGAGGCGGCCGCTGCTGCTGGAGGTCACCCTGGCCTCGTACGGGCAGCTGTTGTACATGTAGTCGGTCATGGTCACGACGCCGGATTTCGTGATCTTGATGGTGCCGGGCTGGTTCGTCGAGTTGTAGACCTCCCCGAACTTCCAGGTACCGACGAACGATGCCGGGACCGTGCTGCCGCCGCCCGAACCGCCGGTGGAGCCGCCACCGGACGTGCTGGTCGAACCCCCGCCGCCGGACGTGCTCGTGGAGCCGCCCGAGCTGCTGCCGCCCGAACTCCCGCCACTGGTGCTGGAGGAGCCGCCGCCGCTCGAACTCCCGCCGCCCGTGCTGCCGCCGCCCGTGGACGACCCGCCGCCGGAGGAGCCACCGGTGGCGGACGAGCCGCCGCCCCCGTCCCCGGCGTCCTGGCCGTCCCTGCCCGGCTCCCCGTCCTTGCCGTCCTTCCCGTCCTTGCCGCCGCCCGCCTTCTTCTTCTTGCTCGGGGATGCCTTCGGGCTCTTGGCGCCGGCGGGGGACGCGCTGCCGGCCGCCGAGGGCTCCGGGGCGGGGGTCGTGTCCGTCGCCGAGGCGACGGGCGGCGCCGCATGCGCGTCGGGGCCGTCGTGGCCGAACGGCTGGAGCATGACCAGCGTGCCGCCCCCACCGCCGAGGACGACCACCAGCGGTACGGCGACCAGCCAGGGGCGGCGGCGCTTCGGCTTCTCCTTCTCCGCCGTCTCCTCACCGGCCACCAGAGCCGCCACTTCCGGCGCCGCCCGGAGGTCGATCGTCGCGCGGTCGCCCTCCTCCCGCAGCGGTTCCGCCTCCGCGTCGAGCAACTGGGCGGACTGGCGCGCCAGATGGCTCACCACGGCGGCGGGCAGCCACGAGGAGGCGACCGGACCGAACTCGCGTCCCGGCTCGGCCAGCAGCTGGTCCACGGAGGGCCGGTCCTCGACCGGCTTGACCAGCAGCCGGGCGATGAACGCCTTGAGATCCGCGTCCCGGACCCGGTCGAGCTCGGGCTCGGCCTCGGCGATCCGGTACATGATCGCGTGCTGGTTGCTCGCGCCGTGGCCGAAGGGGAGCGCGCCGGTCGCCGCGTACGTCAGCACACAGCCGAGGGTGAAGACGTCGCTCTTCGGTACCGCGCTCTCCCCGTGCACCTGCTCCGGGGCCATGAATCCGGGCGTGCCGATCATCATGTTGGTGCTGGTGAGCAGGGACTCGACGGCGGTCCCGATGGCGCGGGCGATCCCGAAGTCGATGACCTTGGGACCCTCCATCGTGAGCATCACGTTGGACGGCTTGAGGTCGCGGTGGACGATGCCCGCCGCGTGGATGTCCTTCAGCGCGTGCAGCAGCCCCGTGGCGAGGGCCTGCACGGAGGCGGCGGGCAGCGCGCCGTGTCCCCGTACGACCTGTTCCAGCGAGAGGCCAGGCACGTAACCCGTGGCCACCCAGGGGAATTCGGCGTCCGGTGCCGCGTCCAGGACGGGCGCGGTCCAGCGTTCGCCGACGCTCCGTGCCGCCTCCACCTCGCGCCGGAAGCGGCCCCTGAACTGCGGGTCCGCGACGTGCTCCGGGTGCACCACCTTGACCGCGACCGTGCGGCCCCCCTCGGACCGGGCGAGGTAGACCCGGCCCATCCCGCCCGCGCCGAGCCTGCCCAGCAGCAGATACGGCCCGATGCGCGCCGGGTCCGCCGGCGTCAGCGGTTTGATGCCTCCGTGGAGGTAGTCCTCGTTGTCCGCGTGGTCGTCGTTGTTCACGCCGGTCATGTTCGAGTGCTCCCCGTATGTCCCGGACAGCGGCCCCCGGGACCGCCTCCGCCACCTGAAATCCCCATGTGCGGCCGCGACTTGGCGCGACGAACGTTCAGTGTGAAGCAAAGTGGGCACTCATTGGAACAACTTCTGGAAACATTTCCGGAACCTTCTCCTGCGGTGCCCTCCCGGGCATCATGAGGAGCCACTGATTCCGGAAGCGGGGGCGGCACCGATGAGTCCGAAGCAGCAGCGCGGTGAGGCCACGGCCGCCCAGGTACTCGACTGCGCCCTGGAGCTGTACGCGGCACACGGCGAGGACGGCCTGACGCTGGCAGCGATCACCTCGGCGAGCGGGGTGAGCGCGGGCAGCATCTACCACCACTTCGGCAGCCTCCAGGGCGTCGCCCTCGCCCTCGCGCAGTCCTGGCTGGGCCGCCTCCTCGGCGAAGTGGGCGCGGCCCTGGAGGGGGTGCCGGACGCGCGCGACGGGGTGCACGCGCTGACGGAGGCGTACCTCCGCTTCGTCCAGGAGCATCCGGACGCGGCCCGGCTGATGCACTCGGTCACCGCCGACCGCGAGGCCATCACCAACGCCCGGCAGCTGCGGGGAGCCCAGGAGGCCCGGCTCGCCCCGCTCGCAGCCTGGCTGCACGCCCACCGGGAGTCGGGCGAACTGGCCGCGCTGCCGTTGCCCGTCCTGGAGTCGCTGCTCCTGGGGCCGGTGACGAGCATCGCGCGCCGCTGGCTCGCCGTGGGGGACATCGACATCGAGGAGGCCGTCCGCACGGTCCCGTATCACATCTGGCGCTCCGTCAGCCCCTGAGCGGGCCACGGACTGGCGTTCGAGCGCCGCACGCCCGTGGCACTCCGGCGCCCCCACGGGCGGGATGTGTTCCCTCTCCACGGTTAACTCCATAAGAATTCACCCCAGTTGGCGTTGACGCGGCGCTGTCTACGCGCGTCATCATGGAGCATGCGAATCCCCCCACGGATCACCACGCTCGGCGGCGCGGCCGCCCTCCTGTCCGCTCTCCTCGTCGGCGGTCCCGTCACGGCGACCGCCTCGGCGACAACCACGTCGGTCGGCAGCATCTGTTACTCGGACCTGCCGTCCCAGGCCCACGACACCCTGGATCTCATCGACTCCGGCGGCCCGTTCCCGTACGACCAGGACGGCACGGTCTTCCAGAACCGCGAGGGCGTGCTGCCCTCGCAGAGCACGGGCTACTACCACGAGTACACCGTGATCACCCCCGGCTCCCCGACGCGCGGCGCGCGGCGCATCGTCACGGGTGAGGAGAGCCAGGAGGACTACTACACCGCCGACCACTACGAGACGTTCGACCTCGTCGACCACGCCTGCTGACCGCTCCCCCGGTCCGCGCCGCAGTCCCCCACCTGCGGCGCGGATCACCGCGTCCGGCGGCTTGTACGCTCGCCCCATGACCGTGACCTATGTGATCGAGGGCTCCCGGATCACCGGCCCGGACAGCTTCTGGACCGTGGTCGGCGAGGCGGTGAACGGGCCCGGTGGCTACTTCGGCCGGAATCTCGACTCCTTCGCGGACTGCCTGAGCGGCGGGATGGGCACGCCGGACGACGGTGACTTCGTCTTCGAGTGGCGCGACCACACCCTGTCCGCAAGGGCGTTGGGGCACGCGGAGACCGCCCGCTACCTGGAGCGGATGGCCGCCCGCGCCCATGAGAGCAACCGCGGCCGCCTGCGCGAGGAGTGTGCGCAGGCGGCCGCGGGGCTCGGCCCGACCCTGTTCGACCGGCTGGTGGAGATCGTCCGGGACCGGTCGGGGCCGGACACGCTCAGGCTGCTCTGAGGCGGGCCGGGTCAGTAGCGGGTGGCGACGCTCACCTGCCCGAAGTCCTGCACGCCGTACAGGCTGATGTAGTGCGCCCCGGCGGCCGGACGGTCGACCGTCAGGGTGTGCGCGTTGCCGCTTCCGGTGGCCTTGGCGGTGTACGAACCGGTGGTCGCCCAGCCGTTGGCGCTGTAGTAGAGGTCGGCGTCACCGGTGCCGCCGCTGGTGGTGATGGTCAGCCGCTCGGTGCCCGCGGGTATGTAGAGGTACAGGTAGGCGTAGTTGCCCCGGGTGGCGTGCTGTCCGTCGCGGGCGCAGTCCTGGCCGAGTTCGCGGGCGTCGGTGCCGGTGCACTGGGTGGCGGGCTCGGGCGGGTTGGTCGTGCTGCCGCAGCTGCCGGCCGCGCACGCCGTGAGCCAGGTGTTCCAGTCGGCGTCGTAGCGGGTGCCGATGGTGGAGGTGAGCAGGGTGCGGGCGCCGTTCCAGTCACCGGCGCGGTAGAGGCCCAGCAGCTTGTCCATGTCGGCACGGTGCGACTGGAGCATGTAACGGACGGCCAGGTAGCCCCAGTTGTATACGCGGGTCTGGTCGGCGTTCTCGTAGGTGGTGTCGAACAGCGTGCGCAGGGTGTAGGTGTGCGCGGCGGCCTGGGCGAGGGCGTCGTCGTAGGTGACGTCGCGGTAGGAGTAGGAGACGTACTCCGCGAAGCCCTCGATCCACCAGACGGTCGGGGTGGTGACACCGGCGTCGAAGTCGCCCGCCATGTCGAACCGGCCGTCGAGGTAGTGGGTGTACTCGTGGTTGAGGTTCCAGATCTGGAAGTCCGGCCGGACCCATTCGGCCTCGTAGGCGATGAACCGGGGCTGGTTGCCGGCCGCCGCCGGGTCGCCTTCCAGGTACATCCCGCCGTTGTTGGTGTCGATGCCGTAGATGGCTCCGGCATACGTCTGGTAGTCGGTGCTGGAGTCGAAGACGACCACCTCGATGGTGGTGTTGCGGTCGCCGGCGACGGGCCCGTTGTCCCGGGCCACCTGGTGGAAGTAGGCGTCCTGGCCGCGCAGGCTGGTGCAGGCCTTCGTCAGGTCGGCGGAGGACATCTGCTGGGCGAGGATGCGGATGCTGTCGCTGCAGGTGTACGAGACCGGCAGGACGGCGCTCTTCAGGCGCGCGGCCAGGTCGCAGGTGCCGTACGCGGAGCAGCTGGCGTTGTCGTAGTAGTCGGCCATCTCGGCGAGGCCGACCCACAGCGGCGCGGTCGGCCCGGTGAGGGAGCTGCGGCCGAGGAGGTCGATGACCAGCGGCTTCGCCTTGGGGCGCAGGGTGTCCTCCTGGAGGAAGCGGGCCAGCTCGCGGCCCGCGTTGGAGGCCAGGTACGACTGGTCGGTGCCCAGCAGGTCCAGGTGGTCGCGGGCGAAGCCGGCCAGCGCGTCGAGCAGGCTCGGGTCGGCCTCGACGGCGCTGACGAACGCGGGCAGCTGGTGGCCCCGGAAGGTCACGGTGTACACGTTGTTGACCGCGTTGAGCATGTACCAGGAGCTGTTGTAGGAGGAGTTGTAGCCCGCCAGCAGCCGCTTGACCACGTACAGATAGCGGGCGTTCTGCTCGGCGCTGTCGATGAGGGTGACGGCCTCGGCCAGCGTCTCGCCGTTGGCGTCGGTGACGTCACGGGAGTGCGCGGAGGCGAAGAAGGCGTCCAGGCCGCCCTGGATGGCGGTGCGCAGGGCGCTTCCGTACGAGCCGACGGTGCCGGGGTCGTAGTACTGCACGTAGTACCCGGCGCGCAGATAGAGCACCAGCTGCGGCATGCCGGTGCTGCTGTCGCCGGGGTAGGCGGCCGATCCCGCGCGCAGGGCGTCGGCGACAGTGACCATCTGCGCCTCGCGGAAGGCGAGGTAGCCGTCGTTGCCCTTGACCGAGAAGAGCGTGTTGACGCAGTCGGTGGTGGACGACTTGATCTGCTGGACGAGGGCGCTGCCGGTGCGGCTGGTGAAGTCGCTCACGGAGCAGGCCGCCGCCCGTGCGCGGGCCTTCGCCTTCATGGAGGGGGCCGGGTGGCTCGGCTCGGCGGCACGCGGGTCGTCGTAGTCGCGCCGCAGTGCGTCGTCGGATGCACTGAGCGGGGCCCGGTCGGCGGGGTCGCGGGCCGTGTCGCCCAGGTGGGCGGGGTCCTGTGCGGGCGCAGTGAGGGCCTGCGCGGCGGGGCCGCCGGGCTCGGGCGACGCCTGGGCGCCCGATCGGTGCGCGGCGGCGGTCGCGGCCGGGGCGGCGGGCCGGGGCTCGGCGGCCGGTGCCGGGGTGGTGAGCAGGCCTATGCCCAGACAGGCCGCCAGGGCCGCGGTGGAGAGCCCGGTGAATCTCTGTCGGACCGTTCGTTTCTTCACGTGCCGCCTCCCAGCGGTGTGGTGACCGCGCGACGCTGCGCGGCCGTGGGGGATGGCGCGGGGTGAGGCCGGACGGGGATGGCGGACGGCCGGAGCCGTCACGGAATGACATGGACACGACCTCAAGCGCGACCGTCAGTACAATGGCACATGTCACATGTCCTGGGGAAGCGGCCGTGACCACATTCGTCGGCGCGTCAACGACTGTGGTGAGGCTGGGGAGTTCGAAGGCTAGGCCTGACCGGCCTGGGCCGGTACGGCCCGGTCGTCGCCGGTGCGGTCGTCGCCGGCCCACAGGGAGCGGACGTGGGACATATGGGCGAGCATGCAGGCCTCGGCGGCCTCCGCGTCACCTGCGACCACGAGATCGAGGAGCTGGACGTGCTCCTCGGCGGAGGCCGTCAACTGCCCGGACTCGGAGAGGCGGTTGAGCCCGAAGAGGCGGGAGCGCTTGCGCAGCTCACCGACCTCCTCGACCAGCCGGCGGTTTCCGGCGAGACCCAGCAGGGCGAGGTGGAAGCGCCGGTCCGCCTCCAGGTAGCCCAGGATGTCGTGACGGCGCGCGGCCGCGACGATCTCCAGCGCGACGGGCCGCAGCGCCTCCAGCTCGTGCGTCAGACCCATCCGCGCGATCCGGCCGACCGTGGGGACCTCGATCATCGCCCGCAGTTCGGTGTAGTCGTCGAGGTCCTGGTCGGTCAGCTCGGTGACCCGGAAGCCCTTGTTGCGGACGGCCTCGACCTGGCCCTCGCGCGCCAGGTCGAGCATCGCCTCACGGACCGGGGTGGCGGAGACGCCGAACTGCGCGGCGAGCGCGGGCGCCGAGTAGACCGTGCCGGGGCTCAGTTCGCCGGAGATGAGCGCCGCCCGCAGCGCGTGCGCCACCTGGTCACGCAGGTGCTCCTGCGCCGAGAGGGCGTTGAGCGACGTCAGGCGGGCCATGTCTGTTCCTCCAGCACCGTGCGGGGACCCAGAATACAATGTCACGTTGCCCCTGACGCGGGTGCGGATTCACAGCAGGAATCCCTCGGGGAAGGGGTCGTCCGGGTCGAGGAAATACTGCGCGGTCCCGGTGATCCAGGCCCGCCCGGTGACCGTGGGGACGACAGCGGGGAGCGCGCCGACCGTGGTCGCGCCGACCAGCCGGCCGGTGAACCGGGTGCCGATGAAGGACTCGTTGACGAAGTCCTGGTCCAGCGGGAGTTCGCCCCGGGCGTGCAGCTGGGCCATCCGCGCGGAGGTGCCGGTGCCGCAGGGCGAACGGTCGAACCAGCCGGGGTGGATGGCCATGGCGTGCCGCGAGTGCGCCGCGTCCGAGCCGGGCGCGATCAGCTGCACGTGCTTGAGCCCGTGGATGGCCGGGTCCAGGGGGTGGACCGGCCGGTCGGTGGCGTTGACCGTCTCCATCAACGCCAGTCCGGCCGCGAGCAGTTCGTCCTTCCGCTCCCGGTCGAACGGCAGGCCCAGGTCCTCCAGGCGCACCATCGCGTAGAAGTTGCCGCCGTAGGCGAGGTCGTACGGCACGGAGCCGAACCCGGGCACCTTCGCGGTGAGCCCGAGGCCGGCGCTGAACGCCGGGACGTTGGTGAGGGTGACGGAGGTGGCGGCCCCGCCCTCGACCCGGACGTCCACGGTGACCAGTCCGGCGGGGGTGTCCAGCCGTACGGTGGTGACCGGTTCGGTGACCGGGACCATGCCGGTCTCGACCAGGACGGTGGCCACTCCGATGGTGCCGTGCCCGCACATCGGCAGGCAGCCGGAGACCTCCATGAACAGGACCCCGAAGTCGGCGTCGGGCCGGGTCGGCGGCTGGAGGACGGCACCGCTCATCGCGGCGTGGCCGCGCGGCTCGTACATCAGCAAGGTGCGCACCGCGTCCCGGTGCGCGACGAAGTGGGCGCGGCGCTCGGCCATGGTGGCCCCGGGGAGCGTGCCGATCCCGCCGGTGATGACGCGGGTCGGCATGCCCTCGGTGTGTGAGTCGACGGCGTGGAAGATGTGGCGGCTGCGCATCCGGTGTCCTCCCTCTCAGCCCAGGCCCTCGGCGCGTGCCTTCTCGGTCGCGGCGCGTACGGCGGCCAGGGACTCGGCGTCGAGCGGCAGCCGGGGCGGCCGGGTGGGGCCGCCGTGCCGGCCGACGATGTCCATGGACGCCTTGATCGCCTGGACGAACTCCGGTTTGGAGTCCCAGCGCAGCAGCGGGTGCAGCCGCCGGTAGAGCGGCAGGGCCCGTTCCAGGCCCCCGGTGACGGCCGCTCGGTACAGCTCGACGCAGCCGGCCGGGAGCATGTTGGGACAGCCGGCGATCCAGCCGACGGCCCCGGCCAGGGCGAGCTCCAGCAGGACGTCGTCGGCGCCCACGAGCAGGTCGAGGCCGGGTGCCTCCTCGGCTATCTCGTACGCCCTGCGGACATCGCCGCTGAACTCCTTGACGGCGACGACCGAACCGTCCGCGTGGAGCTGTCCCAGCAGCCGGGGCGTCAGATCCACCTTGGTGTCGTACGGGTTGTTGTACGCCACGACGGGCAGGCCGGCCGCCGCCACCTCGGCGTAGTGCGCCCGGACGGCCGCGTCCTCGCAGAGGTAGCCGTTGGGCGGCAGCAGCAGGACGGAGCCGGCCCCGGCGTCGGCGGCCTCCTCGGCCCGGCGCCGGGACTGGGCGCTGTCGTACGAGGAGACCCCGGGCATCACCCTGGCCCCGTCCCCGGCCGCCTCGACGGCGACCCGGACGACGTCCCGGCGCTCCTGGTCGCTGAGGGTCTGGTACTCCCCCAGCGAGCCGTTGGGCACCACACCGTCGCACCCCGCGGCGAGGAGGTCGCGGACATGGGCGGCGTACGCGTCGAAGTCGATGGACCGGTCCTCGCGCAGGGTGAGCGGGGTGGCGACCATGACGCCCCGCCAGGGGGCGTCGGCGCGGCTGGGCTCGGCAGTCATACGGGCTCCTCGATGCTGGGTGCGGGTACGGGTGGTCAGGCATCCTCGGACCGGGCGGTCCGGGCGAGCGTGGAGAGCGGGACGGGGCAGACGAGCGGGCGCCGGCCGGGGGTCGCGTCGGGGCCGGGCGGACCGGCGAGGGCGCGGACGGCGAAGCCGCAGGTCCGGCCCTGGCACCAGCCCATGCCGGCCCGGGTGAGGAGTTTGGCGGTGCGGCTGTCGCCGGCGCCCAGTTCGTCGACGGCGGTACGGATCGTGCCGGCGGTGACCTCCTCGCACCGGCAGACCTCGGTGTCGGGGGCGAGCCACTCGGTCCATCCGGGTCCGGGCCGGTGCACGGTCCCCATGAGCGCCGCGAAGCCACGCATCCGGCGCCGGCGACGGCGCAGTCCCGCCGCGCGGGCCGGGGGCCACCCGCCGCGCGCTTCGGCGATCACCGAGAGGGCGGCCGACTCCCCCTCGGCCAGGGCGATCCGGACCCCGCCGATGCCGCCGGTCTCCCCGGCGGCCCAGACCCCGGGCACGGTGGTGCGCAGGTCCTCGTCGCGTTCCAGGACGGCCGAGCCGTCCGCGTCGGTGCGGGTGGCGCAGCCGAGTCCGAGGGCGAGGTCCAGTTGCGGGACGAGGCCGTGGCCGACGGCGAGCGCGTCGCAGTCGATGCGCCGCCCGGTCCCCGGCACGGGCCGCCATGCGCGGTCGAGCCGGCTGACCGTGACCCCTTCCACGCGCTCGGTGCCGTGGACGGCGGTGACGGCGCGGTGCGCGAGCATCCGCACCCCGTACCGGGCCAGTCCGGCCCGGTGGCGTACGCCTTCGGCGAGCCGGTCCGGGTTCGCGGCCAGGACCTGCGGCGCGCGGGCGTACGCCGCGTAGCCGGCGGCCTCGACCAGTGCGGGCACGCGGGCGCCGGCGCGGGCGAGGGAGAGGGCGACGGCCTGGAGCAGCGGGCCGCTCCCGGCGACGACGACGCGCCGGCCCGGCAGGACGAGGCCCGATTTGAGCATCGCCTGCGCCCCGGCCGCGCCGACCACGCCGGGCAGGGTCCAGCCGGGGAAGGGGAGTTGGCGCTCGACGGCACCGGTCGCGAGGACGAGGCGGCGGGCGCGCAGGGTGACGCCTTCACGGCCGTCGGGTCCGGTGAGCGCGTGCAGGGTGTGGTCCTCGCCGGTCCGTGTCACCGCCCAGACCTGGTGGCCGGTGAGGTGGCGCAGGCGTCCGGCGTCGCGGTGGCGGGCCAGGCGGGCGGTGAGCGCGGTGAAGGTTTTCCAGCCGTGGTGCAGGGCCTCGGGCCGGGCGGCGCCGAGGCCGGGGGCGGGCGCGCGGTAGTACTGGCCGCCGGGGGCGTCGGCCGCGTCGAGCAACAGCACGTCGAGTCCGGCGTCGGCGGCGGTGACGGCGGCGGCGAGCCCGGCGGGCCCCGCGCCCACCACGGCGACTTCGGCGAGGTCAGGGGAGGAGGACCGCATGTCCGTTCCCTTCCTGGGTGGTGACGGCATCGCCGGGGCGGGCGGGCTGGAGGCAGGCGCGGAGGTTGGGCCGGCCGTTGACCGTGGCCAGGCACTCGAAGCAGGAGCCGATGCCGCAGAAGGCGCCCCGGGGCCTCCCGTTGACCCGGGTGGTCCGCCAGCTGAGCACGGAGGCGGCCCACAGCGCGGCCGCGATGCTCTGTCCGGGCAGGGCACGCACCGGGCGCCCGTCGAAGGTGATCTCGAAGCCGGGGCCGGGCGCGGCACCGGCCAGGCCGGCGGGGGTCCGGGCGGGGTCGCCGTCGCGTCGGCGTGCTCGTCTCACCGGGGCTCCTGTCTCGTGGGTGCGCGGACCGCCGGGGAAGGAGCGGCGCCCCTGCCCGGCCGGGGCGGCTACGCGGACCCGACCCCCCGGCCGGGCGCCGCCGCCCCGAAACGGTCCGGGCTGAACGGCGCGGGGTCGAGCGGTGGTTCCTCGCCCCGGACCGCTGCCACCACCAGGGCCGCCGTCGCCGGGGCGAGGCCGATGCCCGCGCCCTCGTGGCCGCAGGCGTGGAAGAGGCCGGGCACACGGTGATCGGGGCCGATGGCGGGGAGGTGGTCGGGCAGGTACGGGCGGAAGCCGTGGTAGGCGCGCAGCACCCGGGCGGTGCCGAGGACCGGGAACAGTACGGCGGCCGCCTCCGCCAGCCTGCTGATCACCGGCACGGACAGGGTGCGGTCGAAGCCGACCCGTTCCCGGCTGGCGCCGATGAGGACGGGCCCGGCGGGGGTGCCCTCCACGACCGGGGACGTCTGGAGGGCGGCCGAGGCGCTGGCGACGTCCGCGACGTACTCGGCGGCGTAGACCTTGTGCCTGATCAGCGGCGGCAGCGGCTCGGTGACCAGGACGAAGCCGCGCCGGGGCAGGACGGGCAGCTCGACCCCGGCCAGCGCGGCGAACTCCCCGCCCCGGACGCCCGTCGCGTTGACCACGGCCGGGGCGAGCAGGTCGCCCGCCGGGGTGCGGACACCACGCACCGCACCCGTCGGGCCGGTGAGCACGGCGGTGACCGGGCGGCCGAGGTGCAGGTCCGCCCCGGCGTCGCGGGCCGCGCGGATCAAGTGGGCTGCGGCGAGCGAGGGTTGGACCTGGGCGTCCTCCGGGTAGAGGACGCCGCCCGCCGGGCCGTGGGCCAGATGGGGTTCCAGTTCGGGCAGTTCGTGCGGGGCGACGGCGACGGTGCGTACCCCGGCTCCGGCCTGTCCGGCGGCGGTCGCGGTCAGGCCGGCCAGGGCCGCCTCGTCCGCCGCGACGACGAGCCCGCCCTTCTGCTCGTACTCGACCGCGCGGGGCAGCGTCGCGGACAGCTCGCGCCAGAGGGAGGCGGAGAGTTGCGCGAGGGAGAGTTCCGGTCCGGGCGGCTTGTCGGAGACCAGGAGGTTCCCCTCCCCCGCCCCCGTGGTGCCGCCGGCGACCGGTCCACCGTCCACCACCGCGACCGAGAGCCCGGACCGGGTGGCGTAGTACGCGCAGGCGGCGCCGACGACTCCGGCACCGACGACGACAACATCCAGAGGCTGTCTCGTGACCACGTCAGTAATATGTCACATGGCTCTGAGGGTGCCAAGAGGTCGTCGCACGCCCCCTCATGACTCTCTGTCAGCGCCGGTTTGTAGGGTCGACGGGTGAACCACGACGACGCTGGCGCCCCCGGCCACACCCCCACCATCGACGAACTGCTGCGCGGCACGCACGCACGGCTGCTGCCCACCGGCTCGCTGACGCCGGAGATCGCCGGGGCCATGCGCTACGCCCGCGTGGTCGCCGACGGCCTCGTCTTCGGCTACGCCCTGGACGCCCCCACGTCCGTGCGCATCCTCACCGACCCCGATGTCGAACGCGTCGGCGTGGAGAAGCTCGGCGAGGCGGCGTACGCGAACCTGATGCGCACGCCCGTCGAGCACGAGCTGGTCGACATCGACGGCCGGGCGACGCTGCACTCGGTGTACGGCGACTCCCACTTCGTTGCGAGCAACGCGCTGTTCCTGTCCGAGCTGTCCCGCCGGGTCACCGGGCGGCCGCTGCCGGAGGCGGGCGCCCTGGTCGTCGTGCCCACCCGCCATCTGCTGGCGTTCCACCCGATCACCGACGGTTCCGTCGTCGACGCGGTCAACGACCTCGCCGCCTACGCGCTCGGCGCCTACGAGGACGGGCCCGGCCGGCTCTCCCCCCAGGTCTACTGGTGGCACGGGGGCGGACTGACCTCGCTCACGGTCATCGACGAGGACAGTCGTACGTTCTCCCTCCGGCCGCCGTCCGAACTGCTCGGGCTCATGAAGGGCCTGGCCGGTCTGGACCGGGCGGGGCGGCTTCCCGGCAGCGGGGCGGCCCCCGACATCGACGCGCTGACGCGCGCCACGGCCGGCGCCCTCGCCCACGCGCCCGCCGGGCTCGAAGAGGCCTTCGCCCCGGCCGTCGCGCTGAGCCACGCCCACTGCGCCACCGACCCGGAGCTGGCGCGCGTCGAGGGCTGGAACGCCTGGGCCACCGCGCTCCAGCTGGGCACCGCGCTCTTCACCGGTGCGCAGGCCCAGAAGTACTACCTCGGCGAGGAGACCGAGGGGGAGCTGCCCGCGATGCCCGCCGCGCCGCCTGCGGACGCCCGCGCCTGGCTCGACGCCTTCTATCTGAGCCTCGTCTGCCGCGACCGGCAGCGGTCCGCCCGCCTCTGCCGGGTCCCGCTGGAGGTGCTGCGCGCGGACGAGGGCGTCGACCCGTACGTGCTCCACTGGATCGACACGCTGCAGAGCTACTGGTGCGAGCGGCCGGGTGACGAGGTCGTGGAGAAGCTGGTCGCCACCATGCAGACGTCGGCGCCCGAGGCCCTGACCCGGGCGCCCAAGGACTTCGTGAATCTCGTCGACTACCAGCCGGCGGCCCTGTTCCACCGGCTGTTCACCCGCGACCACGATGCCTTCACCGAGGCACTCGACGAGGCCGTCGCCCATCACGGCTCCTACTGGGGCGACTCGACGGCGCCGCGCGCCCGGGTGGCGCTCGGCCCGCTGGCCCTGGCCTGCCTCGCCTACGACCAGGGCTTCCCGGTCACCACGAAACGGCCGTTCCTGCCCGGGTACCTGCTGGACGGACAGCGGGTGGAGGTCATGCCCGCGGCTTAGGGCCTGTCTTCAAGCTCCCCTCGTCGCCCGGAGGGCGGCCGTGCGGCGTCTGGTGCGTGCTCTCGGCGTGCCGGCCGCGATCCCTCGTACTGGACGTACTTGGGATCTCGGCCGGTGCGGCGAGAGTGCGTGCCAGGCGTCGCACGGCAGAGGGGAGCTTGAAGACAGGCCCTAGGGACGCGGCACGTTACGGAGGTTGGAGCGGGCCATCTGCAGCATCCGGCCCACTCCGCCGTCGAGCACGATCTTGCTGGCGGAGAGAGCGAAGCCGGTCACCATGTCCGCGCTGATCTTCGGCGGGATGGAGAGCGCGTTGGGGTCGGTGACCACGTCGACGAGGGCCGGCCCCTTGTGCTTGAACGCGTCCTTCAGGGCGCTCGTCAGCTCCTTGGGCTTCTCGACGCGGACGCCGTACGCCCCCGACGCGCGCGCCACGGCGGCGAAGTCGGGGTTCTTGTTGGTCGTTCCGAAGGACGGCAGCCCGCCGACCAGCATCTCCAGTTCGACCATGCCCAGCGCGGAGTTGTTGAACAGGACGACCTTGACCGGCAGGTTGTACTGGACGAGGGTCAGGAAGTCACCCATCAGCATGGTGAATCCGCCGTCGCCCGACATGGAGACGACCTGCCGGTTGCGGTCGGTGAACTGCGCGCCGATGGCCTGCGGCAGCGCGTTCGCCATCGAACCGTGGCTGAACGAACCGATCACCCGCCGCTTCCCGTTGGGCGTCAGATAGCGCGCCGCCCAGACGTTGTTCATGCCGGTGTCGACGGTGAACACGGCGTCTTCGTCGGCCAGTTCGTCCAGCACCGAGGCCACGTACTCGGGGTGGATCGGCACGTGCTTCTCGACCTTGCGGGTGTACGCCCTGACCACGCCCTCCAGCGCGTCGGTGTGCTTCTTGAGCATCCGGTCGAGGAACTTGCGGTCGCTCTTCGCCTTCACCCGGGGCGTGAGACAGCGCAGGGTCTCGCGCACGTCGCCCCAGACGGCCAGGTCCAGCTTGGTGCGCCGGCCCAGGTGCTCGGGCCGCACGTCGACCTGCACGATCTTCACGTCGTCGGGCAGGAAGGCGTTGTACGGGAAGTCCGTGCCGAGCAGGATCAGCAGATCGCACTCGTGGGTGGCCTCGTAGGCGGCGCCGTAGCCGAGCAGCCCGCTCATGCCGACGTCGAACGGGTTGTCGTACTGGATCCACTCCTTGCCGCGCAGGGCATGCCCGACCGGAGCCTTGACCCGCTCGGCGAACTCCATGACCTCGGCGTGCGCGCCCGCCGTGCCGCTGCCGCAGAACAGCGTCACCCGTTTGGCCTCGTCGACCATCCGGCAGAGCTTCTCGATCTCGCCGTCGCCGGGCCGCACGGTGGGCCGCGAGGTGACCAGGGCGTGTTCGGCGGACCGCTCCGGGGCGGGCTGACCGGCGACGTCGCCCGGCATCGTGACGACGCTGACCCCGCCCTGGCCGACCGCGTGCTGGATGGCGGTCTGGAGCAGCCGGGGCATCTGCTGCGGGTTGGAGATCATCTCGTTGTAGTGGCTGCACTCCTGGAAGAGCAGCTCGGGGTGGGTCGCCTGGAAGTAGTTGAGGCCGATCTCGCTCGACGGGATGTGCGAGGCGAGCGCGAGCACCGGCGCCATCGAGCGGTGGGCGTCGTACAGGCCGTTGATGAGATGCAGGTTGCCCGGACCGCACGACCCGGCGCAGGCCGCCAGGTCCCCGGTGATCTGCGCCTCCGCGCCGGCCGCGAACGCCGCCGTCTCCTCGTGCCTGACCTGGATCCACTCCAGGTCCGCGTGCCGCCGCACGGCGTCGACGACCGGGTTGAGGCTGTCACCGACGACCCCGTACAGGCGCTTGACGCCCGCCCGCGCGAGGATGTCGACGAACTGCTCCGACACGTTCTGCTTGGCCATGGGTGACGCACTCCCTCTGCCTGGGCTCCGTGCACGTTCGGCTGTCCGGGACGCGGAGTGCCAAACCCCGGCCCGGACGGGTGTCCGGAGTCCATCAACCCATGGCGTGCGCCGTTACGCCTCCCAGACGCCGACCGCCGTCCGGTCGTCGGCGTACCCCTTCACCCTGATCTGGGTGTCCGCGAGGAACGCCCCGAGCCCCGGCGCCGCCACCGGCGACCAGCGTTCGGCCAGCTCGCCGGCCAGCTCCGGTTCCCCGCGCAGCGGCTCGGCGAGACCCGCACCGCAGAGCAGCAGCGTGTCCCCCGGCCGGGCGACGGAGGCCCGGAAGCGGAACGGTTCCGCAGGCGGCGGGAGCGGGTCCTCGACGTACGGAGCGGGTCCGGTGACGATGTCCAGGTCCATGGTCAGCCGGTCGCCGTCGGGCCCGCTCTCGGGCGCGGAGGAGCCGAAGCCGACCACCGGCTCCCCGCTCAGCGCGGCCTGCGGGGGAAGCGCGGGTTCGAGGTCGTGCCAGCTGCCGTCGCGGAGCCGGAAGAGACCGCCGCCGCCGATGCCGAAGAAGACCCGGGTACGGCAGTCGGGGTCGGCGGACAGCAGCAGGCAGCGCAGGCTCGCGGTGTACGCGTCCGGTTCGACGCCGAGCTGGGCGGCGCGGGCGCGCAGCTTGCCGAAGGCGCGGTCGGTGAGCCGGTGCAGTCCGGACTTGAGGTCGGCGCGCCGGCCCGCCCTTATGTCGTCGGAGAGCCGGGCGTGGCTGCGTCCGACGGCCTCGCCGATCCAGTGGCAGGCGTCCGCCGATGCCGTGTGCGCCCCTTCCGCTCCCCGGGACGCGCACGAGACGGCCACAAGGACGAGCGCGCTCTCCCCGCTGCCGAAACGTGCCGTCAGCAGCGCGTCGCGGCGCGGTTCGCCCCGGAACCGGGCGGAGTCCCCGCGCACCGACGCGGCGCGCAGGGTGTACGTCCCGTAGGTGGCACCGTCCAGCACTGTGTCCGGGACGAGGCGGTCCAGCTCGTACGGGTCGGTGGCGGGCAGCGCCGTGGGCTCGGCGTCGTAGGTGGGCGGCCGGGCGCCCACGTACGCGACCGGGGGCCGGGGTGCGGCGGCGGTCTCCGTGGGCTGTTCGCCGGCGCCCCGACCGTCCGCCGCCGGCCGGTCGGCGACGGGGCGCCTGGGCAGCGGGGGCACGTCCGGTGCCTCCCCGTCGAGGCGCGGATCGGCCACGACGGCCGGCTCGGGGTCCGGCGGCGGAGGCTCGGGAACCGGCCCCGGAAACGTACGTGGCTGAACCGGCCCGCCGGCCGGCGCCTCCCACGGAGCGGGGACGACCGCGCCGGGCGGGCTTCCCCACGGAGCCCCCGCCACGGCACGGGCCGGAGCCTCCCCCGGCGTGCGGGTGACGGCCTTCTCCGGGGCAGGAGCCACGGCGTCCGGCCCGGTGTCCGCCTCCCGCGCCTCCGGTATCGCCCGGGTCCCGTACCCCGCCCCGTTCCCGGACGCCACCGTGCCGGACGCCGAGTCGAAGCGGTCGTCGAGACTGTCGGCCGCCGGGCTCGCCCCGGCGTCCGGGGCGGATTCGTCGTACAGCCTGCGCCACCAGTCGTCCTCGTGGGCCGCCGGCCTCTCCCCCTGCTGACTCATGTCCTTATTGTCGACCGCCGGGGGCGTACGAAAACGGGCATCCCGAAAAAGGTCCGCCGGGCACCCCCACCCCCCACGGGAAGGGAGCCCGGCGGACCGGTCCGTTGAACCGGCGTCAGGCCGGTGGCCTGTGCGGCAGCGCCCTCGCATCGGCTGTGCCGACACATTGGCAGAGTGGCGCACCGTACGGCGATGATGTGCCGTGGCGAGATTACGCCGTGGCGACTTCTCGCCACGGCGGATGCGCCGACATGCGTACGCACTGCTCCGGGGAGGGATCGGGGATGCTGGGAGCCATAGGTCTCGACGAGAGGCAGGAGTCGGCCTACCGCGCACTCGTGGCGCTGGGGGCCGCCGAACTGTCCGATCTCTCGCACCGGCTGGCCCTTCCCGAACAGGACACCGAACGCGCGCTGCGCCGGCTGGAGCAGCACGGCCTGGCCGCCCAGTCCTCCGCCCGCACGGGCCGGTGGGTCGCGGCGCCGCCCGGGGTGGCGCTGGGGGCCCTGCTCACCCAGCAGCGCCATCAGCTGGAGCAGGCGGAGCTGGCGGCGGTGCTGCTGGCCGAGGAGTACCGCGCGGACTCCGCCGAACCGGCCGTGCACGACCTGGTCGAGGTGGTCACCGGGGCGAGCGCGGTCGCGCACCGCTTCCACCAGCTCCAGCTGGGGGCGACGAGCGAGGTGTGCGCGCTGGTCACCGGGAAGCCGATCGCGGTCAGCGGCCTGGAGAACGAGTCCGAGGAGGAGGCGGCCACGCGCGGCGTCTCGTTCCGGGTGGTCATCGAGCGCGAGGTGCTGGGCCTGGAGTCCGGAATCCTGGAGCTGTCGGCGGCGCTCAGCCGCGACGAGCAGTGCCGGGTCGTCCCCCGCGTCCCGACGAAGCTGGTGATCGCCGACGGGGCGCTGGCCATGGTGCCGCTGACCGGCCGGGGCGCGGAGCCCGCCGCGCTGGTCGTGCACGCCTCGGGCCTGCTGGAGTCACTGATGGGGCTCTTCGAGGCGGTGTGGCGCGAGGCGATGCCGTTGCGGCTCGGGGAGAGCGGCACGGTCCTGGAGGATCCCGGCGGGCCGGACCCGACGGATCTGGAGATCCTCTCGCTGCTGCTGGCCGGGCTGACCGACGCGAGCGTGGCCAAGCAGCTGGAACTGGGGCTGCGGACCGTGCAGCGCCGGGTCAAGGGCCTGATGGAGCTCACCGGTGTCTCGACGCGGCTCCAGCTCGGCTGGCACGCCTACGAGCGGGGCTGGGTGGCCCGCGAACCCCGGGCCCGCTCCCTCCCGTAACACCCCCTGAGCTGCGCCGACGGCCGCCCGGGGCGGGCATGCGAACGGGCGGGACGCGCCGGACTCCGGCACGCTGGACAGATGAGTGTGTGGCAGCTCGTCGCCGTCGGCCTGGTCATGCTGCTCGGGCTGATCGGTGTCCTGGTGCCGGGCGTACCGGGGCAGGCGATCGTCTGGGCCGCCGTCCTGTGGTGGGCACTCACCGACATGACCCCGGCCGCCTGGGTCGTGCTGATCGGGGCCACCGCGCTGCTCCTGCTGAACCAGGCGCTCAAACCCCTCCTGCCGCCGCGCCGGCCCCGCGAGTCGGGGGCCCCGCGCCGCACGCTGATGCTGGGCGGGATCGGCGCGATCGCCGGCTTCTTCGTCGTGCCCGTCGTCGGCGCGGTCGCCGGCTACGTCGGGGTGATCTACGGGGCCGAACGGCTGCGCCTCGGCAGCCGGGGCGCGGGCTGGGCGTCGGTCCGCTCCGTGATGCGGGCGACCGGCTACTCGGTGCTCGTCGAACTGTTCGCGTGCCTGCTGGTGACGGGCGCCTGGCTGGGCGCGCTGGTCTGGGGCTGACCCTCCCGCCGCGCCCGGCGCACCCCGTACGAGCGCCAGGGCCGCCAGCGCGACGCGCCGGGGGTCCCGTACGGGTCCGTGTCCGGGTCGCCCAGGGCGCGCATCCGGATCAGCGCGGCGGTGGCGGGGCCGAGGCCGGGCAGCCGGCGCAGCGCCTGTTCCGCCTCGTCCCGGTCGGCGCCCGCGTCCAGCCGTACGGTGCCGTCGGCGAGGGCGCTCGCGAGTGCCCGCAGGGCCGGGTCACCGGGCGCATCGGCGAGCACGTCCGGGTCCGGGAAGACATGGGTCAGCCCGCCGCACGGTACGTCGAGCGCCTTGCCGTACTCCGCGACGAGTTCCCCCGCCGCCGCGTCGCCCACCAGCGCCCGTACGGCGAACTCCTCGGCGTCGGCGGCCCCCGGCGAGCGCACACCCGGCCGGGCCGCGACGTCCGGGGCGAGCCGCGGGTCGGCGGCCAGCAGCTCGTCGACGGCGTACGGATCGGCGTCCAGGTCGAAGAGCCGGCGCAGCCGCTGCACCGCCGTGGTCAGGTCACGCAGATCGGTGAGGTGGATGCGGGCGTCCAGCCAGCCGCCGGCGGACCGCTCGTCCACGGCGGCGACCGCGGTGCCGTACGGGAGGCGCAGCGTGCGCCGGTAGGTACGGCCGCCGGGCTCCCCGCTGACCTCCTCGACCCGGGCGACCGTACCGGCGGCGAGCAGGTCGAAGACGTCCCGGGCCGCGTACGGTCCCCGGTGGGCGAGGCGCAGCGGGATGCCGGTGGTGCGCGCCTCGCGGACGGCGGCGCCCAGCCCCGTTCCGGCTTCGGCGCGCAGGGCGCTCGGGGTGCGGGCGTAGATCTGGCGGACGGTGTCGTTGAACTGGCGCACGCTCGCGAACCCGGCCGCGAAGGCGATCTCGGTGACGGGCAGGGCGGTGGTCTGCAGCAGGATCCGGGCGGTGTGCGCGCGCTGGGCACGGGCGAGGGCGACGGGTCCGGCACCCAGTTCGGCGTTGAGCTGGCGCTGCACCTGGCGGGCGCTGTAACCGAGCCGTCCGGCGAGCCCGGGGACGCCCTCCCGGTCCACCACGCCGTCGCCGATCATCCGCATGGCGCGCCCGACCACATCGGCCCGGACGTTCCACTCGGCGGAGCCGGGGACGGCGTCCGGGCGGCAGCGGCGGCAGGCCCGGAAGCCGTTGCCCTGGGCGGCCGCCGCGGTCGGGTAGAAGCGGACGTTCTTCCGCTTCGGGGTGACGGCGGGGCAGCTCGGCCGGCAGTAGATGCCGGTCGTCTCGACGGCGAAGAAGAACTCGCCGTCGAAACGGGCGTCGCGGCTGCTCACCGCCTCGTACCTGGTCTCTTCGTCCATCACACCGTCCAGTGTGCGCCCCGCCGGGCTCACGCACTCGCGGTTTTCGGACGTCGACCCGGGGTGTACCGGCTACCGGATCCGGCCGCGCTTGGCATCCATCGCGGCCCGGCCCTCGGCACCCTTGCGCTTCCAGTCGCGCCGGATCTCGGCCCGGACGCGGGCGTCGGTCTTGGCGACCATGCGCTGGTTCTCGCGCAGGAGCTTGCGGTAGCTGTCGAAGCGGCGTTCGGGCAGGGTGCCGTCCTCGATCGCGGCCCGCACGGCGCAGCCGGGCTCCGCCTCGTGGGCGCAGTCGTGGAACCGGCAGTCCTCGGCCAGTTCCTCGATCTCGGAGAAGACCTGGCCGACGCCCACCCCGGCGTCCCAGAGCCCGACCCCGCGCAGTCCGGGGGTGTCGATGAGGACTCCGCCCGAGGGCAGGACGAGCAGGTTGCGGGTGGTGGTGGTGTGCCGGCCCTTGCCGTCCACGTCGCGGGCGGCCTGGACCTCCATCACGTCCTGGCCGAGCAGGGTGTTGGCGAGAGTGGACTTGCCGGCGCCGGAGGCCCCGAGGAGCACGCTCGTACCGCCGGAGACGATCGCCGAGAACACGTCGACGCCCTCGCCGGTGGCGGAGCTGACCGGGAGCACCTGGACACCCGGTGCGATGCGCTCGATGTCCTCGACGAGGTGGGAGAGGGTGACCGCGTCGGGAACCAGGTCGGCCTTGGTGAGGACGACGATCGGTTCGGCGGTCCGCTCCCCCGCCCCGGCGGCGTCGCCGAGCAGCGCGGCGCCGTCCGTGCTGGACATGGCCAGGGCGAGGAACCGCTCGACCCGGCCGAGGTCCAGTTCCACGGCCAGCGAGACACAGATGGCGATGTGGTCGACGTTGGTGGCGAGCACCTGGCCCTCGGAGCGCTTGGACGAGGTGGAGCGGACGAACGCGGTGCGCCGCGGCAGCAGCGTACGGACGAACCGCGGGTCGCCGTCGGGGTCGACGGCGGCCCAGTCGCCCGTGCAGATGATCCGCATCGGGTCGCGCGGCACGACGAAGGCGGTGTCGGCCCAGATCGTGCCCTCGGGCGTGACGATGTCGCAGCGCCCGCGGTCCACGCGCACCACACGTCCGGGCACCAGTCCCTGAGCGGCGTACGGGGCGAACTCGGCCGCCCAGTCGGCGTCCCAACCGTACGGGGCGAGCGGGTGCGCGGCGGCGGAGGAAGAGAAGGAAGAGAGGGAGGAAGACGGGAAAGACAAGGGAAACCCTTCACAGGGTGGCCCCGGCGGTGCGCGCGTCGGCGCGGAGGTCTGAAGAGGTCAGCCGGTGGCCACGGAGGTGACACAGAGGAACTTCGACTTGTGGGCAGCGCCCATCGCAACGACCGTCGTCAATGTCCTCACCTCCGCATTCGTCCATGTCCGGAACCGGCGGCCATCCGCCGTCCGTCTCGTCGCACACGATAGCCCCCTGCGCCCCGGCGGCTCAACGGATTATTTCGCGCGGGCCGGGTTGTCGGCAGTCGTCCCCCGATCGGGTGATACGCATGGAGTTGGACCGGTCGCGGACGGTTAGGGTGCGGCACATGACCTCCCCCGAGACAGCCACCGGCACGTTCACGCAGGCCCAGTTGGGCACCCTCATCCTCATCGGCTGGAGCGGCGAGTACCGGCAGAGCGGGCGCGACGCCGCCTTCCTGCTCGCCTATTCGCTGGGCGACGGTTCGGACGGCCCGGCGGCCGGCGAGCACGCCATGCGGCTCGCGTTGCAGCGCAGCGGGCTCACCGTCGGCGGCGCCCCGGTGCGTGCCGACGAGACCCCCGGGCTCCCCGTGAAGCTCCTCGTGCAAGCCGGTCAGGCCGTCCTGACGATGCCTCACTTCAAAGCGCAGTACCCGGTGCCGCCCGAGTGGCTGGCGGCGTCGCGCGACCAGGGCGAGGTGCACGCGATGTTCGCCACCCGCCCGTGGCCGCAGGGCGCGCCGGGCCTCCCGGTCGGCGAGGCGGAGCTGCGCGCCTTCGCCGGTGACCCGGACGTCATCGCGACCTCGGCGCACTGTGTGCTCCCGGTGCGCAGCCTCGGCTGACCCGCCCCGCACGGAAGAGGCCCATCACCCGGAGAGGGTGATGGGCCTCCGTCATGCCGTACGCGCACACGTCGCACAGGACGGACGACGCGCGGCGGGCCGCCCGGAACCGGGCCGCCCGCCGCGGGCGGAGTACGGAATCAGTTGTTGCCGACGCCGTTGCCGGAGAGGACCGGGATGTCGTCCACCAGGTGCGACAGGGGCTCGTCGCCCTTGGCCTGGGTGGAGTTGTCGGCGCACTGCTGGTTCTGCGGGTTGGACAGGACGTTGACGTCCTGGACCGCCACGGGCACGAGCAGGCCCACCAGCGAACCGACGTTGGCCTTGACCGGGACGCCCAGGCACAGGTCGTTGAGCGAGCCCTGGATGAGCTGGGCCTGCGGGCTGCCGTCACCCTGGGTCTCGGCGTTGCCGTACGAGCTGGCGGCACCGTTGCCGTTGACCGAGGTGGTTCCCCCGTCGTTGCCGATCGCCATGGCCGAGGGGGCCGCGGCGGCCGACAGGCCGACCAGGGACACGGCCACTGCCGCGCCGGCCATCATCTTCTTCATCACGCTTCACCTTTCGGAGCGTTCCGTTCTGGAACGTACTGATCAACCCCGGGCGGAGGTTTCGGTTCCGCTGATCCACTCATATGGGTTGCATCCGGCATGAGTTCGACGGGCCGTCCCGTGTCAGCCCCTGCCGTTCACCTCGTCCGAGGTCCGCGCCGCGGGCACGAGGCCACCCGCGCGGGAGGGCTCCGGTGCCGGGGCGGCGCGCGCGGCCTGCCACTCGGCGACGAGGCGGTCGTAGATCGGGGTGGAGCCCTGCGGGTGCCGGCTGTGGTGCTGGTCCATGAGGGGGCCCTACCCGGTGCGGCGGGAACCGGCCTCCCCCGCTACGGCAAGCGGCCCAGCGGTCCGCCCGTACGGACGACCACCGGGCCGCTCGGGTCCGGGTACGCGCAAGGGGCCGGCGGGTCCGCGACGGCCGGTGTACGGCTGCCGCGGACGCACCGGCCCCGCGGGGCGTCGGGCCCGTCAGTCGTTGGCGACACCGTTGCCCGAGAGGATCGGGATGTCGTCCAGGATGTGCGACAGGGCCTCGTCACCCTTGGCCTGGGTGGAGTTCTCGGTGCACTGCTGGTTCTGCGGCGAGGACAGGACGTTGATGTCCTGGACCGAGATCGGCACGACGCCGAGCAGCGAACCGACGTTGGCCTTGGCCGGCAGGGCGATGCAGGGCTTGTTGAGCGAGCCCTGGATGAGCGCGAACTGCGGGCTCCAGTCACCGTGGGTGGCGGAGTTGCCGTACGCCTGCATGGCACCGTTGCCGTTGACGGTGGTGGTGCCCTGGTCGTTGCCGATGGCCATGGCCGACGGGGCGACCGCGGCGGAGACGCCGACGATCGATGCGGCGACGGCCGCCGAGGCCATCATCTTCTTGATCATGAAACTGCCCTTCTGGTTTTTCTCTGGTTGCCCGCCGGTGCCGAGCGCACTGATCAACTCGGCGTCGCGGGAATGGTTGTGGCACGTCACTCGAAAGGTGTGCATACGACCGGAAGTCGGGCGCGGTCGAACGTGCGAGCGCAGCGGGGTCAGCGGGAGAGCGGCAGGCCGCCGAGGAGGGGAGCCGCGTCCTTCACCGCTCCGGTGGCCTGACCGGCGACCTTGGTGACGGTTCCGTTCTCGTGCAGGTTGTCGGCGGCGTCGCTGACGGTGCCGAGGACCGGGTCGACCACCTGCGGGGCGGCCGCGGTCACCTGGTTGACGCCTCCGTCGAGGCTGAAGCTGGGGGCCGTGGGCGTGGTGACGGCGAAGGCGGGGGCAGCCGTGCCGAGTGCGACCACGGAACCGGCGACGAGTGCGGCGGACTTCGCGTACTTCACTTTCGGGTTCCCTTCTCCGGCGGCGGTTCACTCGGTCGCGTCCCCGCGCCGCACGAACCTTCTTTGTCCGTGACTTCCGCCGCTTTCCCCTTGCCTAACGACCCGGCCGGGACGGGGCAACTGGGGGAACCGATCCTTTTTCCTCGCGGGCGTTACGGATTCCCCGCAGGCCGGGAATGGAGGGCACGCACGGGAAAGCCCCGGACCGCGTGGAGCGGGGTCCGGGGCTTTCGAGCCGAGAGAATTCGGCGTGCCTGAATCAGTCGTTGACGCAGGCGTTGCCGAAGGCCGGGTTCAGCAGGCCGATGACGTCGATGGTGTTGCCGCAGACGTTGACCGGGATGTGAACCGGAACCTGGATGGTGTTGCCGGAGATGACGCCCGGGGACGCGACGGCGGCACCCTCGGCACCCGAGTCGGCGAACGCGGGGGTGGCGGCACCCACGGCCATGAGCGTACCGGCGGCGACGGCGGCGATCTTGGTGTACTTCACTGGAAACCCTTTCTTCGGCGGAGTCCGGAGCGGTCACGGCTTTCGTGCCGCACGAGCGCGGACCTGATCGCTCGTGACTCCGCCGCCTTCATTCGTAACGATTTAGGACGATATGCGAAACTGCTCAGCGAGCAGATGACCCGAATACCGCCCGAATGACGCAGTTTCGGTCACCCTCCCGTGTCTCCACCCGGATCGTGCGAGGTCCGGGCGGGTGGACACGGAGGGCAGCGACGGGCCCGGACCACAGGGAGGAGGAACGCCGGCGGTCCGGGCCCGTGACAGGGCCGGATCAGCTGTTGCCGGCGCCGTTGCCCGAGAGGACCGGGATGCCGTCCAGGATGTGCGACAGCGGCTCGTCGCCCTTGGCCTGGGTGGAGTTCTCGGTGCACTGCTGGTTCTGCGGGTTGGACAGGACGTTGACGTCCTGGACCGCGATCGGGACGAGACCGATGAGCGAACCGACGTTCGCCTTGAGCGGCAGACCGACGCAGGGCTTGTTCAGCGAGCCCTGGACCAGGTCGAACTGGGGGCTGCCGTCACCCTTGGTCACGGCGTTGCCGAACGACTGCGAGGCACCGTTGCCGTTGACCGAGGTCGTCCCGCCGTCGTTGCCGATGGCCATCGCCTGCGTGGCGCCGAGCCCGAGGATGGAGGCGGCGACGGCACCCGTAGCCAGGACCTTCTTGATCACGATGAACCCTTCTCGTACTGGATACCCCGTAGCCGGAGCGCCCTGAACAACTGCCGGGCCGGCGTTTGGTTATCACTATTCACTCGAATGCCGGGAAGACACGGACGTCCGTACGAAAGTGATCGAGTCATACTGTCGGAAATCGAGAGAGGAAACGTTCACTCGTAGCCTCGCCGCGTGCTCACAGGAAATTCACCGGATTCACGTTTCTCGCGCACGCGGACGTCGTTATGGGTGTCGTCAAGCCGCTCCGCCGGGTGGGCCGTTCCCTACATGGGCAGGTCCGACGGCTGCTGCACCGCCTGATGAACGAACTGCGGGCCGCGCGTCCGCGAGAAATGTCCCAAGGAAGGGCACCAATGCGAAAAGCCTTGAGTAAAAGCATGCTCGTCATGGCGGCGGCGTCAGGCATCCTGACCGCCTCCGGCGGCTATGCCTTCGCCGATGCCACGGCCGACGGTGCGGCCGTCGGCTCGCCCGGCGTCGCTTCGGGCAACGTCGTCCAGGTCCCGGTGCACGTGCCCGTCAACGTCTGCGGCAACACGGTCAACGTGGTCGGCGCGCTCAACCCCGCCTTCGGCAACAAGTGCGAGAACAAGGGCGGTGACTCGGAGAACGGCGGCTCGCAGGGCGCGAGCGCCCAGGGCGTGGCCGCCGGCTCCCCCGGCGTGCTCTCGGGCAACGTGGTCCAGGCCCCGGTCGACATCCCGGTCAACGTCTGTGGCAACAGCATCAACGTGGTGGGCCTGCTGAACCCGGCCGCCGGCAACAAGTGCGAGAACGGTGGTGGCGACGAGGGCAACCCGCCCACCGAGGAGCCGCCGACGCACCACAAGCCCCCGCACCACAAGCCGCCGAAGGGTCACCACGACCACGACTGCAACTGCGGCAACGAGCACAACCCGCCGAAGCCGCACCACCCGCCGAAGCCCCCGAAGCCCCCGGTGCACCACCACGACGACGACTGCCCGCCCAGTCACCACCACAACCCGCCGACCACCAACCCGCCGACCCACAACCCGCCGACCCACACCGGCTGGCACCACACGCCGCCCAAGCACCACAAGCCGCCGCAGATGGCGCACACCGGTGCCAACGAGAACCTGGGCATCGCCGGTGGCGCCAGCGCCGCGATGGTCCTCGGTGGCGGTCTGCTGATGCGCCGCGCCCGCGCCGCGAAGAAGTGATCTGACGCTCCCCCGAGCACGAAGAGGTCCGGCCCGGCAGCCCTGAGCTGCCCGGCCGGACCTTTTGTCTGCGGCGCTCCGTACGCGTCAGACCGTGGCGAGCCCCGCGCGCTCCAGGCAGGCGGCGACCGCGGCCGTCTCCCCGGCGTCCAGCCGGCGCATCGGCGGGCTCATCACATTGGTGGCGATGACGCCGCGCAGCATCAGCGCGGTCTTGAACGCGCCGAGCCCGGCCGCCGTGGCGGACGCCGTGCCGGGGCGTGCCGCCCGGATGATGTCGAAGAGCGCGACCAGCCGGTCCTGTTCGGCCCGTGCGGCGGCCCAGTCGCCGCGCGTCGCGGCCTCGTGGAGACGTACGTAACCGTGCGGGTCGACATTGCCGAGCCCCGGTACCGAGCCGTCGGCGCCGCCGAGCATCATCGCGTCGACGACCAGCTCATGACCGGTGAGCACGGAGAACTCCGGCAGCTCCCGGGCCCCGATGACCAGCCGTCGGAACGAGCCGTCGTCGCCGCTGGAGTCCTTCACCCCGGCCAGCACACCGTCGGCGGCGAGCGGCAGCAGCAGCTCCGGGTCGAGCTTGCTGTGGACGCAGACCGGCACGTCGTACGCCAGGACCGGCAGGTCGAGGGCAGCCGCGACGTCCCTGAAGTGGCGGTCGATCTCCGTTCCGTCGGTGCGGGTGTAGAAGGGTGCGGTCACGACGACGGCGTCGGCGCCCAGCTCGGCCGCGCGGCGGGCGCGCTCGACCGCCCGGTTGGTGGTGGTCTCGATCGCGCCGACGAGGACCGGCACCTGGCCGCCGGCCGCGGCGGTGACTGCCTCGATGACCCGGTCCTGCTGTCCCGGGGTGAGGTAGGCGGTCTCACCGGAGCTGCCGAGGGCGAAGAGACCGGTGACACCGCCGTCGATGAGATGGCCCACGACCCGCTCGAGGGAGGGGAGGTCGAGCTCGCCGTCCGCGGTGAGCGGGGTGACGACGGGCGGGATCACTCCCGTGTAGCGGGGGGTTCGGGCGGTCATGCGCTGCTCCTTGCGGACGGTACGGGGGTCGGGCCGGGTCACCGCCGGCACCCTCGCGCCCCCCACCGACTGGTGGGTCACCGAGGTGTCCGTACCCGAGGGCTGGACGGCCTCGGTGGCGTACCCGGCCGGGACCGGCCGACCGATCGCCGTGCGGCAACTCCGAGTCCCGCGGGAGCGCCAGGCCCGCCACGCACCGAGGTAACGGGAGACAGACCATCGTGAACCGCGCACCCACGCAGAGCATCGCCGACCTCCTGATCCGCGCCGCCCGGCACCACCCCGGCACGGGCATCCGCCACTGCTCCGGGGGAGCCGACACGGGCTTCACCGAACGGAGCCACCCGGAACTCCTGGCCGAGGCCGGCCGGGTGGCGGCCGGCCTCCGCGCCCGCGGCCTGCGCCCGAAGGACAACGTGGTCCTCGTCCTGGAGCGCCCGCAGGAGTTCCTCACCGCGTTCTGGGGCTGCGTGCTCGGCGGTTTCGTGCCGTGCCCCATGGCCCCGCTGCGCACCGACCCGGAGCGCTGGGCGGCTCAGCTCGGCCATGTGCACACGCTGCTGGACCGGCCCCTGATCGTCACCAGCGCGTCGCTCGCCGCCGAACTGCCCCCGGTGCCGGGCGCCGTCGTCGCCCCGCTGGACGGGCTGTACGGCGCGGAGCCCGCCGTGCCGCACCGGGCCTCCCCCGAAGACACCGCCGTCCTCGTCCTGACGTCCGGTTCGACCGGTGCCTCCAAGGCGGTGAAGCTCAGCCACGGCAACCTGCTGGCGTCCATGGCCGGGAAGAACAGCGCCCACCGCCTCGGCCCCGCGGACACCACGCTGAACTGGGTCTCGTTCGACCATGTGGCGGCCCTGCTGGAGTGCCACCTCCTCCCCCTGTACACCGGTGGCCGCCAGGTCCACGTCGAGACGCCCGTCGTCCTCGGCGAACCCCTGGAGTTCCTGCGCCTCGCCTCCCGGCACGAGGTGACCATGACGTTCACCCCCAACTTCCTGCTGGGGCTGCTCAACGCGTCGGCCGAGCGGCTGACCGGGGCCGGCGAGGTGCTCGACCTGTCCCGGCTGCGCCACATCATCAGCGGCGGCGAGGCCGTGGTCCGCGCCACCGGCGAGACGTTCCTGGAGCGGTACGCGGCCCACGGGCTCGCCCCGGACGCCCTGTGGCCGGCCTTCGGGATGACGGAGACCTGCGCGGGCAGCGTCTACTCGCGCGCGGCGTTCCCGGACGTGGACCGGGGCGAGGAGTTCGCCAGCCTCGGCACGCCGGTCGACGGGCTGCGCATCCGGGTCTCCGCCGGGGACGACGACCGGGCGCTGCCCGAGGGCGAGGTGGGCGAGCTCCAGTTCAACGGGCCCATGATCACGCCCGGTTACCACAACAACCCCGCCGCCACCGCCGAGGCCTTCACCGCCGACGGCTGGTTCCGCAGCGGCGACCTGGGGCGGATCGACGGGGGCCGGCTGACGCTGGTGGGCCGCAGCAAGGACAGCGTCATCGTCAACGGCGTCAACTACTTCAGCCATGAGATAGAGGCGGCGCTCGAACAGCTCGACGGGGTCGCGGGCTCCTACACCGCGGCCTTCCCGATCCGCCCGCCCGGCAGCGACACCGAGCAGCTGGTGATCGCCTTCCACCCCGACGTCCCGGAGGGCGACGAGGCGGAGCTGTACCGGGTGCTCACCGCCGTCCGCAGCAGCGTGGTGATGCAGTGGGGGTTCCGGCCCGCCCTCGTCCTGCCGCTGCCCGAGGACGCCTTCCCCAAGACGAGCCTCGGCAAGATCCAGCGCGCGCTGATGCGGCGGCGGCTGGAGGAGGGCGCGTACGACACCGAGCGGCACCGCGTCACGGAACTGACCCGGCACATGCTCGGCGGCTACACGGCACCCCGGGGCCGGACCGAGCGGGTCCTGACGGAGATCTACGCGGAGATGTTCGACCTGGACGCGGCGGCCGTCAGCAGCACCGCCAACTTCTTCGAACTGGGCGGCACCTCGCTGGACATCCTGCGTCTGCGGGGCCGGGTCGCCCAGCGGCTCGGTGTCACCGGGCTCCAGATCATCACCGTCCTGACAGCGCCCACCGTCCGGGCCCTGGCCGCCCGGATCGGGGAGCGGGCCGGCGCCGACGACCCGGCCGACACGGGCGCGGCGGCGTACGACCCGATCGTGCCGATGCAGACGGGCGGTACCGGGACACCCCTGTTCTGTGTGCACCCCGGCGTCGGTGAGGTCCTGGTCTTCGTCAACCTCGCCAAGTACTTCGTGGGCGACCGCCCCTTCTACGCGCTGCGGGCGCGCGGGTTCAACGAGGGCGAGAAGCCGTTCGCCACCTTCGAGCAGATGGTGGACTCCTATGTGGAGGCGATCCGCGAGCGCCAGCCGCAGGGTCCGTACGCCGTCGCCGGCTACTCCTACGGCGGGGTGGTCGCGTTCGAGATCACCAAGGCGCTCCGGGCCCAGGGGGAGCGGGTGGACTTCACCGGCAGCTTCAACCTGCCACCGCACATCAAGTACCGCATGGAGGAACTGGACTTCGTGGAGACCGCGGCCAATCTCGCGTTCTTCCTCGCCCTGATCGACAAGAAGCAGTCGCTGGAACTGCCCGCACTCCTGCGCGGCCGGCCCGTGGAGGAGCAGCTGACGCACCTCATGTCGCTGGCCCCGCCGGAACGCCTCGCCGAACTCGACCTGGACGTCGATAAGTTCGGGAACTGGGCGGAGCTGGCCAACCGGCTGACGGACCTGGGCCGCTCCTACGAACCCAGCGGGTCGGTGCCGTCGATGCACGTCTTCCACGCCGCCCCGCTGCGCGGCACGAAGGAGGACTGGCTGAACAACGAGCTGCGGCGCTGGGACGCGTACACGAGCGGGCCGAACCGCTACATCGAGGTACCCGGCGAGCACTACACCCTGATGAGCCCCCAGCATGTGGCGTCCTTCCAGTCGATCCTGCGCGGGGAGCTGGACCGGGCCCTGGCCGACGCCGACCGCATCGCGGCCGGCCGGGCACCGCTGGAACGGCCGGCCGACGAGCGAGGAGAGACACGGTGACGACACTCCCGACAGGCAAGCGCATCCTGATCACCGGCGGCACCGGTCAGGTCGCCCGGCCCGTGGCCGAGGCCCTGGCCGAGCACAACGATGTCTGGTGCCTCGGCCGCTTCGGCGCCGAGGGCGTCGAGGCGGAACTGGCCGGGAAAGGCATCACCACCTGGCACTGGGACATGGACGACCTCTCGGGCGACTCCCTCAAGGGGCTCCCCGAGGACTTCACCCATGTCCTGCACTCCGCCGTACGCCGGGGCGAGGACGGCGACTTCAACGCGGTGGCCGAGGTGAACGCGGTGGCCGCCGGCCGGCTCATGGAGCACTGCCGCACGGCGGAGTCCTTCCTCTACGTGTCGACGGGCGCCCTCTACGCCCGCCAAACGCTGGACCACCCGTACACCGAGAGCGACCCGGTCGACGGGGTGGCCGACTGGCTGCCCGCCTACCCGGTGGGCAAGATCGCCACCGAGGGCGCGGTGCGCGCCTTCGCCCGGGTGCTCGGCCTGCCGACCACCATCGCGCGGCTGAACATCGCGTACGGGCCCGGCGGTTACGGCGGTGTCCCGATGCTGTACTTCAAGCGCATGCTGGCCGGCGAGCCCATTCCCGTACCCCGCGAGGGGCAGAACTGGTGCTCGCTGCTGCACACGGACGATCTGGTGGCGCAGGTGCCCGCCCTGTGGCGGGCCGCCACGACGCCGGCCCGGGTCGTCAACTGGGGCGGCGACGAGGCGGTCGGGATCACCGACTGCGTACGCCATCTGGAAGCGCTCAGCGGGATCGAGGCGCGGCTCGTCCCCAGCGACGTGACCCGTGAGACCTATCGCTTCGACCCCGCGCTGCGGATGTCGCTGACCGGTCCGTGCCGGGTCGGCTGGCGCGACGGCATCCGCCGCACCCTGGAGAGCCTGTATCCCGAGCACGTCCGGAACTGAGGAGAGCCCTGATGCAGACGCGTATGGAAACCCTCGTCATGACGGACTACCTGGACCGTCGCGCCGAGCCGTCCCCCGCCCACGCGCTGGTGGGCCGCGCCTACCGGGCGTTCGCCGCCCGGGACGTGGGGGCGCTGCTGGACACCCTCGATCCGGACGTGGAGTGGGTCCATCCCGAGGGCATGGCGGTGTACGGCCTCGGCGGCACCCGGCGCGGCCACGCGGGTGTGAAGGAGTTCCTGGCCCATGTGCCCACCGTGCTGGGCGGGATGCGGCTGCGGCCCCACGAGTTCGTCCGGTCGGGCGAGCGCATGGTGGTGTTCGGCACCCGGGAGGTGACGTCCCGGCGGGGCCGTACCGAGACGATGTCGTTCGTCCACTCCTGGACGCTGCGGGACGGCCGGGCGGTACGCATGGAGGACATCTTCGACACCGTCCTCTTCCACCGGCTGATCGAGAGCTGAGGCGAGCCGTCCGGGGCCGGGTGACCGGCCCCGGACGGCCGTCAGCCGGCCGCGAGCCGGTCGCGGATCCCGTCGAAGTGGGTCCGCATGGCGCGTACGGCGCGTTCGCCGTCGGCCGCCGCGACCGCCTCCACGATCTCCCGGTGCTGGCAGCAGGTGACCGACGGGTCCTGGTGGCCGTCGTCGAAGTCCTCCCGCACCCGGTCCATCGCCGCCCAGAACGCGTCGAGCACCTCGCTGAGCAGGTGGTTGTCGAGCGAGGCGTAGAGGGCGAGGTGGAAGGCCCGGTCCGTGGCGCGGGCGACCCGGCCGCCCGCCGCCTCGTCCTCCATCTTCGCGACGAGCGCGCGCAGTACGCCGATGTCCTCCTCCGGGACGCCGGCCGCGACGGCCCCGACGAGGCCGGCCTCCAGCGCCTCGCGCACCTTCATCAGCTCGGCCAGTCCCGGTTCGCCCAGGCGGTGGCGGACGGCCGCGCGGAAGGCCAGGCCCTCGGCGAACGGTGACAGGGACAGCGAGCCCACGAAGGTCCCGTAGCCCCGGCGGATCTCCACGACGTTGACCGCCTGGAGCGATTTCAGGGCCTCCCGCACGGAGACCCGGCCGGCCTCGAAGAGGTCCATCAGCTCGGTCTCGGTGGGCAGCGCGTCGCCCGGCGCGAGGCGGCGCTCCAGGATCAGCTCCTTGATCCTGCGCTCGATGTCCTGAGCCATGGTGGGCCGCGCCACAACGTCCTCCCGAGGTGCCGTTGCCCCTTGACCGTACGCAGGAGCATCTGATTAAGGTGAAGCAGACATAGGACATCTTACGTCTCATGTCTCGGTCTCGGTAGCCGTTCGGGCCCCGGACCGGCATCCCGATCAGCTGGAGCCTCCACCATGTCTCTGACCGCACCGCTGCGCGGCGTCGTCCCGCCGGTCTGCACCCCGCTCGACTCCCGCGGGGAGATCGACACCGCCTCCCTCGCCCGGCTCGTCGAGCACCTCATCGGCGGCGGCGTGCACGGGCTGTTCGCACTCGGGTCCACCAGCGAGGTCGCCTACCTCACCGACGAGCAGCGCGGCACGGTCCTGGAGACCGTCGTCAATGCCACCGACGGCCGTGTCCCGGTCCTCGCCGGGGTCATCGACACCACCACGGCCCGGGTCACCGAGCACGCCAGGACCGCCGCCGCTCTCGGCGCGGACGCCCTGGTCGCGACCGCGCCGTTCTACACCCGCACCCACCCCCGGGAGATCGCCGCGCACTTCCGCCGGCTGCGCGCCGAGGTGGACCTGCCGCTGTTCGCGTACGACATCCCGGTCGCCGTGCACAGCAAGCTCTCCGCCGCCCTGGTCCGCGAGCTGGCCGAGGACGGCACGCTGGCCGGCCTCAAGGACAGCAGCGGCGACGAGGGCGGGCTGCGCCGGCTCGTCGTCGAGCTGGGTGGCCGCGAGGGCCGGACGCACGGCCCGGTGCCGGACTTCAGCATCCTCACCGGGTCCGAGCTGACCGTGGACGCGGCCCTGCTCGCCGGCGCCGACGGGGTCGTCCCCGGCATCGGCAATGTGGACCCGGCCGGTTACGTACGGCTCCACGAGGCCGCGCGCGCCGGGGACTGGACGCTGGCCGCCAAGGAGCAGGAGCGGCTGGTCGAGCTGTTCGCGATGGTCGACGCGGGCCCGGAGGGGGACATGGGCCGCAGCTCGTCGGCGCTCGGCTCGTTCAAGGCGGCGCTGAGGCTGCTCGGGATCATCGAGTGCGGCGACACCGTCTTCCCGCAGATCCAGCTGTCCGCGGAGTCCGTCGCGTTCGTCTCCGGGCGGCTGCGCGGCGCGGGTCTGCCGCCGGTCCGATGACGGCTCCCCTGCGGCGACCGGTCGTCGGCCTGGACCTCGGCGGTACGAAGATCGCCGCCGCGCTGTTCGGCGCGGACGGCACGGTGCTCGCCCGGCACTCCCGGCCCACCCCGGCCCGCGACGGCGCGGCGGCGGTGCTCGACGCGCTCGCGGCGGCTGCGGCGGAGGTCGATCCCGGCCGCACCGCGACCGCGCTCGGCATCGCGGCGGCGGGTGTCATCGACCCCCGTACCGGCAGGGTCACCAGCGCCACCGACTCGATCCGGGGCTGGGCCGGCACCCCACTGGGGGCCGGGCTCGCGGACCGCACCGGATACGCGGTGGCCTGCGACAACGACGTGCGCGCCACGGCGGGGCCGGAGCTGGACGCCCTGCGCGCCGAGCACGGCGGCCACGCCTCGCTGCTGTTCGCGGCCATCGGCACCGGGGTCGGCGGCGCGGTCGCGGCCGACGGGCGGATGCTGCACGGCGCGTCCGGGATCGCCGGGCACCTGGGCCATCTGCCGAGCCCCGAGGCGGCCGGGCTGCCCTGCACCTGCGGGGCCACCGGCCATCTGGAGGTCATCGCCTCCGGGCCGGGCATCGCCGCGCACTACGAGCGACTGACCGGCGCCCCCGTGGACCGTCTGGAGACCGTCGCCGCGCGGGCCGCCGAGGGCGACGCGGACGCCGTCGCCGCGATCACCACGGGCGCGTCCGCCGCCGGCCATGTACTCGGCGGGCTCGCCAACGCGCTCGGCCCCGACCGGGTCGTCGTCGGCGGCGGGGTCCCGCGCATCGGCCCGCTGTACGAGGACGCGCTGCGGGCCGCGTTCGCCGCCGAGCTGATGGGGCCGCTGCGCGGGCTCGTCCCGCGCGCCCCGCTGTTCGGCCACGACGCCGCCGTGCTCGGCGCGGCCGCCCTCACCACCACCCTTCCCCTCCACCACCCGGGAGCCCTCCGATGAGCGCACAGGAACTCGCCACCACCCTCCGGGGCAAGCTGATCGTGTCCTGCCAGGCGCCGCCCGGCGACCCGATGCGCGAGACCGCCACGCTGGTACGGCTCGCGCGGTCGGCCGTCGCCGGCGGCGGCGCGGCGATCCGGGCCAACGAGCCCGAGGTCGTCGCCGCGATCACGGCCGCCGTGGACCTGCCGGTCATCGGGCTGTGGAAGGACGGCGACGTGGGCGTGTACATCACGCCGACCGTCCGCCACGCCCTCGCGGTCGCGGAGGCCGGCGCTGCCGTCGTCGCGGCGGACGCCACCGACCGGCCGCGCCCCGACGGCTCGACGTTCGCCGAGCTGGTCGAGGCGGTCCACGCGGCCGGCGCCCTCGTCATGGCCGACGTCTCCACCCTCGCCGAGGGCGTCACCGCGGCCGGGCTCGGCGCGGACTTCGTCTCCACGACCCTGTCCGGCTACGTGCCGGGACAGCCGAAGCGGACCGGTCCCGATCTGGACCTGGTCGAGCGGCTCGCCGCCGCGATCGGCGTACCCGTCGTCGCCGAAGGCCGTATCAACACCCCCGAGGACGCGGCCGAGGCCCTGGCGCGCGGCGCGCACAGCGTCGTCGTCGGCACCGCCATCACCGCGCCCACCGCCCTCACCGCCCGCTTCGTCGCGGCGATCGCCCAGCACTGACCTGCCCCCGTTCCGCGGGACGGCTGTTCAAGGGCGAGCACCGTCCCGCATCCTGGAGTCACCGTGCACACCACCACACCCCCCACGCTCCCCTGGTACCGCCAGGTGAGCCGCACCCAGTGGAAGTCGTTCTTCGCCGCCTGGATCGGCTATGTACTCGACGGCTTCGACTTCGTGCTGATCACCCTCGTCCTGACCGAGATCAGTGACGACTTCGGGCTGAGCACGGTGCAGGCGGCCAGCCTGATCTCCGGCGCCTTCATCACCCGATGGCTCGGCGGCGCCGTGCTCGGCGCCCTCGGCGACCGCTACGGCCGCAAGCTGTCGATGGTGGCGAGCATCCTGCTGTACTCGCTGGGCACCTTCGCCTGCGGGTTCGCGTGGAACTACACCAGCCTGTTCGCCGCCCGGCTGGCCATCGGCATGGGCATGGCCGGCGAGTACAGCGCCAGCTCCACGTACGTCATGGAGAGCTGGCCGGCCGCGCTGCGCAACCGGGCCAGCGGCTTCCTGATCTCCGGCTTCTCGGTGGGCTCGGTGCTGGCCGCCCAGGTCTACGACTGGGTGGTGCCCTCGCTCGGCTGGCGCTGGATGTTCTACCTCGGTCTGATCCCGATCGCCATCGCGTTGTGGATGCGGCGGGCGCTGCCGGAGGCCGAGGAGTGGACGGAGTCCGTCGCGGACGAGGGCGCGAAGCCCAATCCGTTCCGGCCGCTGTTCCGGACCGCGCGCCTGGCGACCGTCAACACGGTCCTGGTGGCCGTCGCCACGCTCTCGCTGTTCCTGGTCTTCACCCCGGGCGGCGCCGGCATGGTGCCGGTGCTCTCGGTGGTCGCCGGGCTCTCGCTCGCCTCGCTCGCGGTGCAGCTGGGCGGGAAGCGCGGCTGGGTGCTGTACCTGTCGATGATCGTGACGCTGTTCTTCGCGTTCCTCTACTCCTGGCCCATCCAGGCCCTGCTGCCCACCTATCTGAAGACGGAGCTTGGCTACTCGACGAGCCAGGTCACCGACGTCCTCTACTTCGCGGGCTTCGGCACCATGGTGGGCTGCTGGATGGCCGGCTTCCTCGGCGACTGGATCGGTACCAAGAAGGCGTACGCGCTGACGCTGCTGGCCTCGCTCGCCTTCGTCTACCCGGTCTTCGCGGTGGAGGACAACCTGCTGCTCCTCGGCGGTCTGCTCTTCCTGCTCCAGGCGACCAGCTTCGGCATCTCCGGTCTGCTCCCCCGCTACATCGGCGGCCACTTCCCGACCCGCAGCCGGGGCGCGGCGCTGGGCTTCACGTACAACGTGGGCGCGCTCGGCGGGGCGGTCGCCCCGGTCCTCGGCGCCCATCTGGCCTCCGGGATGAGCCTGGGACAGGCACTCGCCGTGCTGACCTTCGCGGGCACGGTGATCGTGGTGCTGCTGGTCGGCTTCGACGTGCCGGCCCGGCTGAACCGGCTGACGGACCCGGACGCCGAGGACGACCACCTGGCGGCCGGGCCCGAGGCGGACGAGCCGGTGGCGGTGAAGCGGTAGGGCGTTGGTCGGCCCGGGGCCGGGTCCGAAGTCCTGGTCCCCGGCCGGCTCAAGATCGTCCGCGCGCCCGATGCCGCGCGGCCGGGGCGGGGGCGATGGTGGGTCCACCTCTTCGGAAGGAGCGCATCATGTCGTACCCGGAACACCTGGAGTACCCGGAGCCCCGCTACCTCGGCGCCACGGGTGAGGTGAACGCCCTCTTCCGGCCGGCCGACACCCCGCCCGACATCTCCTCGCCCGGCGGCGGTGCCACCCACTACCTGGCCACCAACGACTCCACCGGCGGCGAGTTCGGGCTGTACAAGGTGGATCTGGCCGCCCGGTCCGCCGGGGCGAAGACCCACTTCCACAAGGCGATGTCGGAGTCGTTCTACGTGCTCTCCGGCGAGATCGAGCTCTACAACGGCGAGAAGTGGGTAACCGGCCGGACGGGCGACTTCCTGTACGTGCCCGTCGGCGGGCTGCACGCCTTCAAGAACGTGACCGACGAGCCGATGTCGATGCTGATGCTGTTCTCGCCGGGTGCCCCGCGCGAGGAGTACTTCGAGCAGGTCGCGGAGATGTCGCAGCGCGGGCCCGAGGAGCTGAAGCGGTTCCGCGTCCGCCACGACAGCTACTTCACGGAGGACTTCGGTCCGGGGGCGGAGTAGGCCGCCCCCATGGCCCGGCCCCGTCAGGGCGCGATGCGCTCGAAGACCGCGGCGAGGCCCTGGCCGCCGCCGATGCACATGGTCTCCAGGCCGTAGCGGGCCTCGCGGCGGTGCAGCTCCCGGGTGAGGGTGGCGAGGATACGGGCACCGGTGGCGCCGACCGGGTGACCGAGCGAGACGCCGGAGCCGTTCACGTTGATCCGCTCCTCGTGGTCCTTCTCGCCGAGGCCCATCTCCCGGGTGCAGGCGAGGACCTGGGCGGCGAACGCCTCGTTCAGCTCGATCAGGTCGAGATCGTCGAGTGTGAGCCCGGCGCGGCCGAGCGCGGCCCGGGTCGCGGGGACGGGCCCGAGGCCCATGGTGGCGGCGGGCACCCCGGCGCGGGCGAAGGAGACCAGCCGGACCAGCGGGGTGAGGCCGAGCCGTTCGGCGGTGGCGGCGCTCGTCACCAGGCAGGCCGCCGCCGCGTCGTTCTGGCCGCTGGCGTTGCCCGCGGTGACGGTGGCCTCCGGGTCGGACTTCAGCATCACCGGGCGCAGCGCGGCGAGCTGTTCAGCGGTGGTCTCGGGGCGGGGGTGCTCGTCGGCGGTGACCACCGTCTCGCTCTTCCGGGTCCGCACCGTGACCGGGACGATCTCCTTCTCGTACCGGCCCTCGGCCACCGCGCGCCCGGCCCGCCGCTGCGAGCGCAGGGCCAGCGCGTCCTGGTCCTCCCGGCTGATCCCGTACGTGCGGCGCAGGTTCTCGGCGGTCTCGATCATGCCGCCGGGCACCGGGTGGTGGACGCCGCCGGCCGTGACGCGGCCCCGGGCGAGCGCGTCGTGGAGCTGGAGGCCGGGGCCCTTGATGCCCCAGCGGCCGTCGTGCGTGTAGTAGGGGGCGCCGCTCATCACGTCGACGCCGCCCGCGATGACGACCTCGCTGAACCCTGCGCTGATCTGCATGGCCGCGTCCAGGACCGTCTGGAGCCCGGAGCCGCAGCGGCGGTCGGTCTGGAGACCGGTCACCGACTGCGGGAGCCCGGCGTCCAGCGCGGCGACCCGGCCGATCGCGGGGGCCTCGGCCGAGGGGTAGGAGTGACCGAGGATCACCTCGTCGACCCGGTCCGGGTCGATGCCGGTCCGGGCGACGACCTCGGCGATGACGCGAGCGGCGAGGGCAGCCGGCTTCTCCCCGGCGAACACCCCGCCGAAGCGGCCGATGGGGGTACGCAGGGGCTCGCAGATCACGACATCGAGAGGATCGGGCACGGCGTGGCCTTTCCGGGGGCGGCGGGGCGACGGTGGACAGGGGTCCGGCACGACCCTCGCACCCGGTGACCGAGCCGGTCCAATACCCAGTTTCCCCGGAACCGAGACGCCTCGCGTCTCAATCGGCCGGCCCGGCAGCCCCGGACGGCCTCAGGCGCGGGCCTGCGTCGCGAGCATCAGGCGCAGGGCGCGGGTCATGGCGTTGTCCGTGCCGAAGTCCACCCCGGCGGGCACCTCGACGAGGTCGCCGTGGGCGAGGACGAGGACCCCGCAGGCACCGGGGCGGGCCGTGCCGGTCCCGTCGAGCCATTCCCCGTATCCGCCGGACGTGGTGTCCAGGTGTGCCCGGCTGCGCCGGCTGACCTGCGCCATCAGGTCGTCGACGCCGGTCAGTCCCTCGACGGAGGCGAACGGGATGGTCACGACCGGTTCCTCGACCAGGCGGACGCGGGGTTCCTCGTCGCGGGCGGCGCCCTCGGGGGCCTCGGGCAGCAGCCCCCGGCCGAAGCGGGCGTGGTACAGCAGGGTGTGCGCGGCGTCGATGCCGCCGACGAAGGGGCGGTCGAAGCTGGTCCTGCGGAAGCCGGCGCTGCGTTCGCGCGGGACGCGGGGATCCTCGGACTCCGGCCAGTGCACCTCCCCGGTCCGGCGGTCGCGCCAGGGCACATAGCGCCGGATGTCGTCGGAGGCGGAGAGCGGCAGGAGTTCGATGCCGAACCGGCCGGGGTCCTTGGCGACGATGGAGCCGGGTGTCAGCGCGAACAGGCCGATACCGGCGGTCGTCCACAGCTTCTCGTGGTGCCGGAGGAACTCGTACGTCTCCAGCGCCTCGTCCCGGGTCTCGGTGGGGAAGCCGGTGAAGCCCATCATCTGCGCGGCGATGCCGTTGCGCGCCAGCTCGGCCAGGACGTCCGGGACGGCGTCGATCCGCACCCCCTTGTCGATGAGGTCGAGGACCCGCTGGCTGCCCGACTCGTAGCCGAAGGAGACCGCCACACAGCCGGAGGCCGCGAGAAGTTCACCGACGGCGCGCTTGGGAAACGTCCGCTCCAGCCGCAGTTCGGCGGACCACCGCAGGTCCAGGGAGGATGCCGCGAGGGCGGCGGCCAGGGTGCGCAGATAGCGCGGGGACATCGCGTCCACCGCGAAGTAGAGGGTCCTGCCGTAGCGGCTCACCTCCCGCAGGTCCTGGAGCACGGCGTCGACGGGGCGTTCGCGCGAGGGCGAGGTCGGCCGGTCGGTGTTGAGGCCGTAGTCGCAGAAGGTGCACTTGTTCCAGTAGCACCCCCGGGTCGGGCTGTAGAGGATCACCGGTTCGGGCGACCAGTACCGGTCCCAGTCCCACACGTCGTACGCCGGGGTGTCGAGCGTCGCCACGCTGCCGTACGCGATGACGGGGTCCGGCCGGCGCCTGGTCATCACGCCGCCGATGCCCTCGAAGGCGTCCCCGCCCCGTACCGCGCCGTTCCCGACCGCGTCGAGGATGCCGATGAGGGCGCTCTCGCCCTCGCCCGGAACGATCAGGTCGGCGTCCTGGAAGACCCGCCACACCGCCGCCGGGTCGTCGGCGTACTTGACCACGTCACCGACCTCGGTGCCGCCGAAGACGATCACCGCGCCGGGCAGCACGGTCCGGATCAGGCGGGCCATCCGCAGGGCGACGGGCAGCTGACTGGTGTAGTTGACCGAGAGTCCCACCACCGCCCAGGGGCGTTCGCGCAGCTTCGGGACGAACTCGTCGGCGAAGTACCCCTCGAAGGGGCGGGCCACGGCCGCCGGGACCTCGGGGTCGGACAGGTCCGCCGTGCTGCACAGGTTGACGGCGGACTTCACCCGCATCGAGAAGCCGTCCGCCGTGCCGGGCGGCATCTCCAGCGCGATCAGCTCCCACCACCGGCTCGTCACCGCGACCGCCTGGGCGTAGGTCGGCGGGTGGTAGAAGTCCTCGGGGTCCTGGAACACGCGGATCGCGTCGCGCGCCGAAGTGGCGGTCAGGCCCTCGGCGGCCAGGGCCTGCCGGTAGCGGATCTCGTCGTGGCGGCGGGGGGCGCCGGACCTGGCCTCGATCTCGGCGCGCAGGGCGCGGGCGGCCGTAAGGGCGGCGCCGAAGCGTGCGGGGTCGGCGAGATAGGTGAAGGCGTCGAGATTGGCGTCCACACAGGCGTACTCGGTGTGGCCGGCCGCCCTGGCGGCGCCCACCAGGTACGGGATCGAGTGGTAAGCGGTCGTCGGGTCCGTCACCGGCGGATTGACCAGCAGGTACGCGGTGTTGCCGGTGCCCCGGCCCTGCCGCCGGCCGTGGTCGGGGTCCCCCTCGAACCGCGGCATGCCCAACGGGACGAGCACGCTCATCGCTGTGACTCCTGACTGTTGTCCTGCCCTGGATGCGTGGAGCGGGCGGCCGGCACACCGGGTGCGGGCCCGGCTGCGGTGGCACCGGCGGGTACGGGGACCGGCGGGGCGTACTCGGTGTCGGCGCGGTGGTCGCGGAACACCCGCTGGGTGAGCGCGGCCAGCACGGTGAGGGCGATGGCCCCGCCCGCCACCGGGAAGAAGGGGGCCGCGCCGAGGTGGCGGACCCCGAAGCCGGCCACCGCGACGGAGATCGGGAAGGTGCCCATGACGGCCAGCATCACCAGGCTCATGACCCGGCCGATGAGCGCGGACGGCGCCCAGACCTGGAGCATCGTCACCACGACGATGTTCTGCCAGCCGCTGGCCAGGGCGTAGACACAGACGCACACCGCGGCGCCGGCCAGGCCCCCGGCGTACGGAACGGCGCCCAGCGCGATGCCCATGACGACCGCGAGCGCGGCGAACAGATAGGCGGGCGACTCCACCGGACGGCTGCGGGCGGCGACCAGGGAACCGGCCAGCCCGCCCAGGCTCAGACAGGTGAGCAGAATCCCGTAGCCGGTGGCGCCCATGCCCTGGTGGGCCAGTTCGGGCAGCGCCACCTCGATCGTGCCGTTGAAGGCCAGGTTGCAGACGAGGGCCACTACCAGCACGACGTGCAGCAGCCGTCCGTGGCGCAGGAGTTCCGGGAAGGACACCTTGCGGGCCGGGGCCTCGTCGGTGGCGTCGGACCCGTCGTGCTGCGGCGCGTCCGCGCCGGAGCGTATCCGGGAGAGGACCAGCGCCGACACAAGGAAGGACGCGGCGTCGACCGTGAGCGCCGGGCCCGCGTCGAAGGCGGCCACCAGGGCGCCGCCCGCGGTGGGTCCGAGGAGCCCGCCGACCTGGTTGACCATGGTCGACAGGGCGTTGCCCCGGCCCAGGTCCTCCTTGCGCAGCAGGGCGGGCAGGAGGGTGTACGAGGCGGGGATGAACATGCCGGAGCAGGCGCCCAGGACGACGGCGATGGGGGCGAGCTGACCCAGCGTCGGCGTCCCGGCCGAGGCGAGCACCGCGAGGGTGCCGACGGCCACCGCGCGCACCAGGTCGGTCATGAGCATGACTCGCCGGCCGCCGATCCGGTCGGCCACCACCCCGCCGAGCGGAATGGTGACGACGCGGGGGATGCCGTAGCAGGCCAGGACCGTGCCGAGCAGGACCGGGCCGCCGTCGCCGGAGAGGATCAGCCAGGGCAGCGCGACGGCGTAGCAGTAGTCGCCGACCGTGGAGGAGAGCTGTCCGGCGAGCAGCAGCCGGAAGCCGCTCACGGACATGGGTCCGCCCGTCAGTGCCGTACGGATCCGGTGTCCGGCTGCTGCCACGTCTCCTCCTAGTGCTGGTGGGGTGCTCAGCCGCCGAGCGGGCCGACCGGCATGTCCAGGAACTCGCCGATCACCGCCGTCACGGTCGCGGGCGGCGGCAGTCCCAGGTTCTTGCGTACGTCGCACGCGGAGATCTGCCAGCCGGCGGCGGGCACCGGGTCCACGACAGCATGGCCGTCCGCGCGCAGCCGGTCCACATTGCGGCGGACCGCGGGGCGCTCCCACATCAGGCTGTTCATGCTCGGGAAGAACACCACCGGGCGTTCATGGGCGAGCAGCGCGGAACTGAGGAGCCCCGAGGCGAGTCCGTTGGCGGCCTGGCCGAGCATGTTGGCGGTGGCGGGCAGGACGACGAAGCGGTCCGCCCAGACGGCGGGGGCGACATGACCGGTCGTCAGTTCGTCCTCCCCGTCGCAGTAGACGTCCCGGCACAGCAGCCGCATGGTCGCGGCCGGGATCAGCGCGGCGGCGGAGCGGGTCATGGCCATACGGATCTCGACACCGGGTCCGAGGCCCGTGCGCAGCGCCATGAGGTACTGCGGAACGGCGAGTACGTTGCCGGAGCCGCACACCCCGATGAGCAGCCGGCGCGGGGTGTCCGGGCCGGCCGCCGCCGTCATCAGCGGGCTCCGGCGGGCTCACCGGCCGCGTCGCGCAGGCCGCACTGGGCGGCGATGAGATCCAGCCGGTCCTGGACGTTGTACTTGTAGCCGGGGCAGGGCGGATGGCCCTCCTGCCAGGCCTTGGGACAGGAGCCGCCGCAGGTGGGCATGAAGACACAGCCCTTGCACCAGGTGCTGCCCGCGGCGATCTCCTCGTTCCAGCCGTCGAAGGGGCCCAGCGGCCGGACCGGTTCGGTACCCGCCCGGTCGATGTGCGTCAGCGCGAGGGTGTTCTCGGCCTCGGGGACGAGGGGGTACTCGCTGCACGAGAAGATGTTGCCGGTGCTGCTGATGATCTCGGAGGAGCGGGTCGTGGCGGGGCAGAGGACCTTCCGCGCGGTGGTCGGCAGCAGCTGGGTGTGCAGCCCGTGCTCGGAGAGGAGCCTGAGCCACCCCGTCTCGCGTTCGGCGAACTCGTGCTTGGACACCTCGATCGCCGATATGTCGTTCCCCCAGGAGTGGACGGGAGCGATCGAGAAGGAGACGCGGGGGTGGCTGAAACCCAACTCCGCCATCAGCTCGACATAACGGGGGACGGAGTCCTGGTTGTGTACGTCGACATTCGTCCGGAACGAGAAATGGGTGGGACCCAGATCCGGTTCGTCGAGTACCGCGCGTACGGCGCGCACGATGTTCCAGAAAGATCCGCGTCCGCTTTTCAGCGGCCGGTGTTCATTGTGTATATCCGGCGGCCCGTCGATCGTGATCTCGAAATGGGTGACACCGCAGGAACGGATGAGCGTGTTGATTTTCGTGGGGTTCAGGAGGGATCCGTTGGTGACGATCACCGAGGAGTAGGCGACCCCGCGCTCGGCGGCGGCCTCGACGAACCGGGGGGCGAGGTCGCGGATGACCGCGTAGCCCATCATCGGTTCGGCCCCGAACCAGTCGATACGGGCGCTGCGCGTCTCCGGGGCGTTCACGGCGCGCAGCACGCGGTCGCTCACCCGGCTGCGGTGGGTGCGGGAGAGGCCGCCCCGGGTGTGCTCCTGGCCGCAGTAGGCGCAGCCCATGTTGCAGTAGGAGGTCGGCAGCAGGGCGATGTGCACCGCCGAACGGTCCGCCGACGCCTGCCGGTTGCGGTCGAGCACGGCGGACAGCTCGTCCTCACCGGCCGGTACGAGCAGCTGCGCCGCGCGCAGGGCGCCGGTCCAGGCCGGGGAGAGCGCCGCGGCGTCGCCGGCCTCCAGGGCCCGCGCGGTGGGGAGGTCCACCGCCACGGTGCTCGCGGTGCGGGTGCTGTAGGCGAGCCGTACCGGGACGCCGGTGGTGTCGGCGTACGCGCGGTCGCTCAGCACCAGGTATCTGCTGACTTGGTCCATCATCACGCTCCCACTGGGTGTCCGGGCGCACGGCGGTCCGGTGCGTCCTCTCCGGCGGGCCCGGCGGCCGTGGCCGCCGGGCCCGCCAGGGCCGGTATCAGCAGAGGACGTTGACCTGGTTGTCGTTCACCTGGCCCTCGACCGCGGCCGACACCGCGTTGAGCCGGGCCTGGATCGAGCCGAGGACCGCGACCTCGTCCGGGCTGAGGCCGTTGAAGATCTCGCGCTCGGAGTCCGACAGCAGGTCGACCGGGGTGCCGGCACTGCGCAGCGCGTCGAGGGGTGCTTGCGACATGGGTCACTCCTTCATGGAGACGGTCACGGGCTGGTGCAACGGCAAGGCTGCTCCGGCGCAACCCGGCTTCCTATCCCCCGATCGACTATGAATCCGGTGGGCGTGTGATCCCGCTCAAGGCGTTCTTGTCCGGAACATGACCCGCAGCTACTCTGACCCCCGGGAGTGAGGTATTTCCTCTGCCGGCCCATGCTTCGCTCACCACAATGGGGGTAAAGGGTTTGACCAGGCGTGAGATTCTCATTGCTTCGCTCGTGGCCGCCGGCTCCTCGAACCGGGATATCGCCGAAGCTCTCTGCATCAGCCCGCACACGGTGGCGGCCCATTTATGCAACATGCTCCGAAGAACGGGCGCGTCGAACCGTACGGAAATGATTGCGCGGCTGTACGCCCAGGGCGTTCTGGTCCAGGGGATCTGGCCGCCGCTGCCCGCCGGGGAGCGGAAGCGGCAGGAGACTCCCGAGGCCATCGGCGCCCTCGCGGCGGCGGTCGCGGAGTGTTCGATCGGACCGGCCGGCGTCACGCTGGACTGGCCGCACTACGGGAACGAGGTACCGGTAGCCATGACCTTCGACGCCCTGCACGCACTACGTGAGGCCGGCCACCCGGTGGACCTGCTGGCGGTCGAGCAGCGCTCGGTCCTCTCGGGGCTCAGCGAGCACGAGGTCCAGGTCCTCAACTCCGTCAAGGAGCGGCTGGAAGCGGTGTCCGGTGAGGTGGAGGGACAGGACATCAAGCTCCTGTGAACGGTGCCGTGCGATGCGGCGGCTGTCGTGCCGCGGTGCCGGACGGGGCCCGGTTCTGCCCCGACTGCGGCACACCGGTGGTCGCGGGGGCGCCTTCGTCGGACAGCCGCAGAATCGTCACGGCACTCTTCATCGACCTCGTCGGCTCGACCGTGCTCGCCGAGACCCTGGACCCCGAGGCGCTGCGGCGCACGATGGACCGGTACTACCGCGCCTGCACCACGGCGGTCACCGAACACGGCGGAGTGGTCGAGAAGTTCATCGGTGACGCCGTGATGGCCGTCTTCGGCGCGTTCGTCACCCATGAGGACGACGCGCTGCACGCGGTCCGCGCCGCGTGCGCCGTACGCGAGTCCGTGGCGGCCGTCGCGAGCGCTCCCGGGGTGCGGCTGGACATCCACTGCGGGATCGCCTCGGGAGAGGCCGTGGTGGCGGGGGTGCTCGGCGGCGCGGCCCGGGTGGTCGGGGACGTCGTGCACACCGCCGCCCGCCTCCAGTCGCACGCCGGGCCGCACGAGATCCTGATCGGCGAGGAGACGGCCGGGCTGGTCGGCGGCCGGGTCCGCATGGAGCCCGTCGCCCCGCTGCGGGTGAAGGGCAAGCGCGAACCGGTCGCCGCCCGGCGGGTGGTGTCCGTCCTCGACGCGACGGGCCGCGAGGACCTGGTGCCGCTCGTCGGCCGCGACGGCGAACTGCGTTTGCTGCTGGCTGAGTTCGCGGAGATCCGGGACGAACGGCGCAGCCGCCCGGTCTCGGTCGCCGGTCCCCCGGGCATCGGGAAGTCGCGCCTGGTGCGGGAGTTCCTGGGCCGCGTCGGGGACGAGGCCGTCGTCCTGCGCGCCGGCTGCCAGGCGTACGGGGCCGGGCTCGCCCACCGTCCGCTGGCCGAGGCGGTCTGGTCGCTGCCCGGCGGCTGGGAACAGGCGCAGCGGGCGCTGGAGACGCTGCGCCCGAGCGCGGACCGCGCCCTCACCGCGCTCGCCGTCGCCCTCGGCATCCGCGCCGGGAACGGACTGCCGGTGAGCGTCGACGAGATCGGGTGGGCGTTCCGGCGGCTTCTGGAGGCCCTGGGCCGCGACGCCCCGGTGGTCCTGGTCCTGGAGGACTTCCAGTGGGCGCAGCCGACCCTCACCGGCATGGTCGCCGATCTCGCCGAGGGCGCCCGGGACACCCCGCTGCTGATCATCCGCGTGGCGCGCGCCGAGACGGGTGGCGCGGTGCCGGCCGGGGACCTCGCGCTGCGTCTCGACGCGCTGGCGCCCGCGCAGACCGAGCGGCTGGTGGCCCTGCTCGCGGACCGGGCGGAGGTCGTGGCGCAGGAGGCTGTCGCCACCGACGAGGAGCTGTCCCGGGTCGTCCGGGAGTGCGACGGCAATCCGCTGTTCGCCGAGCTGCTGCTGGAGAACCTGGCCGGTCCCCGGTCGGTGGACCGGGGCGTCCCCACCTCGATCCGGGTCCTGCTGACCGCCTGGCTGGACCGGCTGCCCGCCACCGACCGGGCCGTGCTGGAGCGGGCGGCGGGGGTGGGCGGGTCGTTCACCGCCGAGGACGTGCGCGCGCTCGCCGACGACGAGCCGGCGCTGGCGGGCGGGGTCCTCGACGACGCCCTGGGCCGGCTGCTGCGCGCCCGGGTGATCCACCCGTACGGGCCGCCCGGCGCCTACCGGTTCACCCGCGCGCTGGCCCGGGACACCTTGTACGAGATGACCTCGAAGGCCCGGCGCGCGGACTGGCACACCGTGCTCGCCGACCGGCTCGACGCGGGGGCGCCGGACCCGGCCGCCGAGGGCGACCTCGCCCACCACTTGGAGTCCGCGTGCCGGCTGCTGTCCGAGGCGGACCCGGGCGATCCCGGGCTGCCCGCGCTGACCGGCCGGGCGGCCCGCGCCCTGGTGGCCACCGGGTACCGGGCGCTGCACCGCCGCGATCTGCCCGCCGCCGTCTCGCTGATGGAACGCGGACGCGCCCTCACCCCGGACGGCGACCCCCAGCACCGGGTGCTGGCCGCCCGCATCACCGACGCGTATGCCGCGCTGGGCCGTTGGGACAGCGCCCGGCGGGCCGTGGCCGAGGCGGAGCGCGGGAACGCGGACGACATCCCGACCCGGGACACCTGCGCCATCCTGCGGCAGCTGATCGCCCTGCGCTCGGGCGGACCGGAGCCCGTCGGCGCTCCGTACGCCCCGGGTGCCGAATATGCCGCGCCCGGCGCGGCGGACGACCTGAGCTGGTGCAGGTTGCACCAGCTGTCCTCGCTGCGGAGTTTCGCCGAGGGCCGGATCGGCGCTGCGGAGGGCGCCATGCGCGACGCGCTCTCCCGGGCGCACGGGCTCGGCGACACCTATGAGGGCAACCGCATCCTGGCGTCGATCTGCGAGCTGACGCAGTGGTCGCCGACCCCGCTCGGGCAGGCCATCGCGCTCTGCGAGGACCTGGTCCGGCGGTTCGACGGCGACCGGAGCCTGCTCGTGCCGGTCCTGCTGACCCGGGCGCGGCATCTGGCCCTGTCGGACCGGGTGGACGCGGCCCGCGAGGACATCGCGCTGGTCCGCGTCCACTGCGACGACCTCGCGCTGGCCCTCGGCACCCTGGCGGCCGGCCAGACGGCGGGGCTCGTCGAATCCCTCGCCGGTGCGCATCTGCCGGCCGCCGGCCACTACACGGCGGCGGCCGACGGGCTCGCCGCGCTGGGGCAGACCCGGACGGCGGCAACCCTGCGGCTGTACGCGGCCCGCGAGCGGTTCCGCGCCGGGGCCGACGACCTCCTCGACGCGGCCGAACTCACCGAGCCGCCCGCGGACCCGCCGGCGGAGACGCGGACCCGGGCCGTCCGGCTGGCCCTGCGGGCGCGGGTCCGGGCACGGGCCGGGGCGTACCGGGAGGCGGTCGGGGACGCCGAGCGCGCCGTCGCCGTCTTGGACGGCACCGACGACCCGTGCCTCATCGGTGAGGTCTGGTCCGAGGCGGCCCTGGTGCTGGAGGCCGCCGGTGAACCGGAGCGTGCCCGGCGCGCGGCCGGACGTGCGCTGGCCGCGCTGACGGCGAAGGAGGCCGTGCTCCCCGCCCGGACGGTACGGGCGTGGCTGGCCGAGCTGGAGGAGAGGCGATGAGCGATCCGCCCTGGAGACGGCCTCCGAGGGCCTACACGCCGGGCGTTCCGGCCTGGGGCGCGACCCGGGAACAGGCGCGGGAGGGGTTCTCGTCCATCCCGATGGACTCGGTCTCGCCCGAGTGGGCCTGGGGCGGCGCCGACGGTTCCGGGGTCCGGGTGTGCGTCGTGGACAGCGGGGTCGAGGGCGGCCATCCGATGGTCGGCCCGGTCGACCTGTCGGTGACGGCCGTCCAGGACGAGGACGGCGAGGTGGAGATGGTGCCGTGCGAGCCCACCGACCGCGCCGGGCACGGCACCGCCTGCGCCGGGGTGATCCGGTCCGTCGCGCCGGGGGTCTCGGTCTCGTCCGTCCAGGTGCTGACCGACGGCAAGACCGGCAGCGGCCCGGCCCTGATCGCCGGGCTCTCCTGGGCCATCGAGCAGAACTTCGACGTCATCAACCTGAGCCTGGCGACGACCCGGCCCGCCCTGACCGCGCAGCTCCACGAGCTCGTGGACCGGGCCTACTTCCGCCGGTGCGCGCTCGTCGTCTCCGCGCACAACCGGCCGGTGCCCAGCTATCCCTGGTCGTTCTCCTCGGTGATCTCCGTCGCGAGCCACGACGAGGACGACCCGATGACGTACTACTACAACCCCGCGCCGCCCGTGGAGTTCCACGCGCGCGGCGTACGCGTGCCCGTGGCGTGGCCCGGTGGCGGCACCATCCGCTCGACCGGCAACAGCTTCGCCGCGCCGCACATCTCGGGCCTGTGCGCGCTGATCCTCGGCAAGCACCCCTGGCTCACACCGTTCCAGCTCAAGACGGTGCTGTTCCTCTGCGCCGGGAACACCACCGGTCGACTTGGAGGTGCGCATGACGAAACCTGTTGACGCCGCGACGCCCGTGGAGCGCCGCCTGCTGCAGTCCATCGTGGAAGTCGCGCGCCATGTCTTCGGCGCGGCGGCCTCCTCGATCTTCCTCATCGATCCGGAGACCGGCGACCTGGTCTTCGAGGCCGTGGCCGGTGAGGGCGACGGCCAACTGGTCGGTACGCGCTTCCCGGCGGGCACCGGCATCGCCGGCTGGGTCGCCGCCTCCGGTCAGTCGATGCTCGTCGACGACCTGCGCGAGTCGCGGCACTTCTCGGGCGAGGCCGCCGCCTCCACCGGATACGTCCCCGACAGCATCATGGCCGCCCCGCTGTTCGGCGACGACGAGTGCGTCGGCGTCCTGGAGGTGCTGGACCGGGGGTCGGACGGCGTACGGGAGATGGCGGACGTCGAACTCCTCGGCCTGCTCGCCGACCAGGCCGCCATCGGCCTGGAACTGCTCACCCGGCTGCGCGCCGCCGATCCGGACAACCGTTCCGACAAGGCGCTGCGGCTCCTGGAGATGGCGGAATCGCTGCTGGCCCCGACCCATGGCTGAGCGGTGCGTCCTGCTGCTCACCAGGCGGGGCGACCGGGAGGCGACCGAGGTGTCCGGCCTGCTGCGCCGGATCGGGGTGCCCGTGCGGCGGCTCGACGCGGACGACCTGGCGGACGTCCGGGCGGTGCAGGGGCCGGACGGTGTACTGGCCCTGGACGGGCACCGGTTCGCCCCGACGGTGACCTGGATGCGGCACTTCTCGCCGCGGGCCGCGCTCCCGGCCGGCCCGGCGGGCGGGCGGATGGTGTTCCGGGACGCGTGGACCGCGCTGGCCCGGCAGGTGGCCGCCGCCTCCCCGGCCGCCATCGGCGCCCACGATCCGGGGCAGCTGGCGCAGCGGGACCGGGCACGGGCGCTCGGGGTGCGCGTCCCGCGCGGACTGGTCACCACCGACCCGGCGGAAGCGGCCGGGCTGCTCCCGGCCGAGCGGTACGTGCTCAAGGTGCTCGACCGGCATTACGTGGAACCGCAGCCGGGCCGGCTCGACTGGCACCTGCCGCGGATCGTCGACCGGGTCCGGCTCGCCGGGCTGCCCGGCCTGCCCCGTGGCACACCGGTGATGCTCCAGGAGTACGTGGAGCACGACGCCGAGTACCGGGTCTACCTCGCCGGCGACGAACTGCACGCCTTCGAGGTGGCCAAGGAGCACCCGGAGGACATCTGGACCCGCCCGGACGAGGTGATGGTCCGCCAGGTCCGGCCCCCGGCCGCCGTGGCCTCGGCCGCACGCGCCGTCGCCCGGGAGACCGGCGCCGTCTACGGGGCGTTCGACTTCCTCCGGGCCGGGGACGAGCCCGTGTTCCTGGAGATGAACGCCCACGGCGACTGGCAGTGGTTCGAGCGCAGGGCCGGTGTCGACGTGGTGACCCGGGCCGTCGTACGGACCGTGCGGGACCTCCACCGGCGCGTGGTCGGCGACGCCCGCCCGGCGGCCGTCAGCCTGCTCGCCTTCCTCGGCGCGGGCCGGGGCGGCTGACTCAGCGGGCCGGCGTGGGCAGCGCCCGCTCCGCGACGGCGAGCACGGCGCGCAGGGCGGCCGAGGGATTGTCCGTCCGCCAGGCGAGCGCCGCCTGCCGTCTGATCGGCGGCCCGGCGAGCGGACGGTAGACGAGGCCGCCGAGCTGGATGTGCTGGACGGAGGTGACGGTGAGCGTGACCCCGACGCCCGCCGCGACCAGCGCCAGGATGGTGTACGAGTCCGGCGCCTCCTGCACCACGCGCGGGTGGAAACCGGCCGCCTCGCAGGCCGCGGTCATCGCGTCGCGCACGGTGGAGCCGGTGTTGGCGGGGAAGGCGACGAACGGCTCCCCGGCCAGCGCGTCGAGCGGGATCTCCGGACGCGTGGCGAGCGGATGGTCGACGGGCAGCGCGCAGACCAGCTCCTCCTCGTCGATCACCCGGCAGCTCACGCCCGGTGCCGTCACCGGCAGCCGGACGAACCCGAGGTCGAGCGAGCCGTCCGCGACCCGGGCGAGGGCCACGTCGGCGTAGGTCTGCCCCGTCATGACCAGCTCGATCCCGGGGTGGGCGGCGCGCACCGCGCGGGTGAGCAGCGGCAGGGTCTCGTGGCTGGAGGCTCCCGCGAAGCCGATGCGGACCCGCCCGTACGCGCCCTGTCCGGCCGCCCGCGCGGCCCGTACCGCCGTGTCCAGGTCGTCCAGCACAGTCCGCACCGGCTGGAGGAACGACTCGCCCGCGCTGGTGAGCCGCACCGAGCGGGTGTTGCGTTCGAAGAGCTGGACGCCGAGTTCCCTCTCCAGACGGCGGATCTGCTGGCTCAGCGGCGGCTGCGCCATCTGGAGCCGTCTTGCGGCGCGGCCGAAGTGCAGTTCCTCGGCCACGGCGAGGAACGCGGCGAGATGGCGCAGCTCCATGCCGTCCCCTCCCCCGGGTCCGCCCTCATCATTGATTCGTCCGGCGTCCGGGTCTGAGCCTAATTCGGTATTGGACGGCGATCAAAGGCCGCTGGAAGCGTCGGCGGTGCGGGCACCCGGCCCGCGCCCCATCGAGAGGACCGTGACCCGCATGCGTATCAGGATCGTCGGCGCCGGAGCCATGGGCCGAGGCATCGCCCAGTGGGCGGCCGCGGCCGGACACACCGTCGAACTGTGCGACGTCCGGGCCGAGGCGGTGGCGGACGCGGTCGCCTTCGTACGTTCCATGCTGGAGCGGGCCGTGGCGAAGGGGCGGATGGACGCGGCGGACGCGGAGTCGGCGGTGGAGCGGCTGGTCGCGCTGGACGACCCGTGGGCGGCGGGCCCGGACGTGGAGCTGGTGATCGAGGCGGTGCGCGAGGACCTGGTGACCAAGGCCGAGGTGTTCGGGCGTCTGGAGCAGGCGCTGCCCGCCTCCGCCGTGTTCGCCACCAACACCTCCTCGCTGTCCGTGACCCGGATCGCCGCCGCGCTGAAGGACCCGACGCGGCTGGCCGGGCTGCACTTCTTCAACCCGGTGCCGCTGATGCGGATCGTGGAGGTGGTGCCCGGCGCGGCGACCCGGCCGGAGATCCCGCCGCTGCTGACCTCGCTCGTGGAGGGCTGCGGCCACCGCGCGGTGACGGTCGCCGACACCCCCGGCTTCCTGGTCAACCACGCCGGGCGCGGCCTGGTGACGGAGGCGCTCGCGCTGCTGGAGGAGGGCGTCGGCGGGCCCGCGGACATCGACCGCATCGCGCGGGATGTGCTGGGGCTGCGGATGGGCCCGTTCGAGCTGATGGACCTCACCGGGCTCGATGTGACCGCCGCCGTCATCGACTCCATCTGGGAGGGCTTCCGCTACGAGGACCGGCTGCGCCCCTCCTTCCTCACCCCGAACCGGGTGACGGCCGGGCTGCACGGCCGCAAGACCGGCCAGGGCTGGTACGGGTACGGCCCCGAGGCCACCGGGCCCGCGCCGGAGCCGGAGGTCACCGGGGACGCGGACCGCCCGGTGTACGTCGTCGCGCCGGACCCGGCGCGGGAGGCCGACGCGGCCGCGCTCCGCGAGGCGCTGGCCGCGGCGGGTGCCGCGGTGGAGAGCGGGGGGCGGCCGTCGGACGACGCGGTGGTCCTGGTGCCGGTGTGGGGCACCCCAGTCGCCTCGGCGGTGGCCGCGCACGGGCTGCCCGCCGCGCGCACCTTCGGCGTGGACCCGCTGCCGGCGGCCGGGCGCCGCCGGGTCCTCGCGGTGACCCCGGCGGCGGACGCGGCGGCGGGGCGGGACGCCCGCGCGGTGCTGGCGCGGGCGGCGGGCGGCGAGGAGCCGTTCGCCGTGTCGGTGGTCCGGGACACGGCGGGCTCGGTCGCTCAACGGCTGCTCGCCTCGATCGTGTCGGTCGCCGCGTCGATCGCGGAACGCTCTCTCGCCGCCCCGGCCGACATCGACGTGGCCGTCACGACCGGGCTCGGCTACCCGGTGGGCCCGCTGGCCTGGGGCGACCGGATCGGCGCGGCCCGCATGCTGGAGCTGCACCGTGCGCTGCACGCGACGACCGGCGACCCGCGCCACCGCCCGACCCGCTGGGTCACGGAGCGCGCGGCGCTGGGGCTGGCGCTGACGGACCCGGGGACGTCACCGGCGGATGTGCTCGGGGCGCCGTGACCGATTCGTACAAGACGGCGGGACGCGGGCCCGCCTACGGTCGGTCCATGACTCCACGACTCGACGCGATCGGCATCGTCACCGCCGACCTGCCCGCATCCCTCGCCTTCTACCGCCGGCTGGGACTCGACATCCCGGCCGGCGCGGAATCCGTGCCCCATGTGGAGGTGACCCTGCCGGGCGGCGGCCGCCTGATGTGGGACACCGAGGAGATCGCGCGCTCCCTGGACCCCGGCTTCGTCCCGCCGTCCGGCGAGGACCGGCTGGGGCTGGCCTTCCTGTGCGACAGCCCCGCCGAGGTGGACGCGGTGTACGGGGAGCTGACCGGCGCCGGCCACCGGGGCCATCTGAAGCCGTGGGACGCGGAGTGGGGGCAGCGGTACGCCGTCGTCCTCGATCCGGACGGCTGCGCGGTCTCGCTGTTCGCCCCGTCCGACTCAGGTCACTAGGGGCGGCCGAAGTACGCGGTCAGGGTGGTGCCGGCCAGGTCGCGCATGTCCCGTGCCAGATGGGCCTGGTCGGCGCAGCCCGCCGCGAGTGCCGCGTCGGCGTACGGCAGCCCGGAGCGTACGAGAGCCAGAGCCCGCTGCAGGCGCAGCACCCGGGCGAGGGTCTTGGGCCCGTAGCCGAAGGCGGTCAGGGAGCGGCGGTGCAGCTGACGGGTGCCGAGCCCGGCGCTGTGGGCCGCGTCCGCGACGCTGCCGCCCGCCTCCAGCCGCGCGGCCACCGCGCGCATCACCGGGTCCGGCGGCCCGGTGCGGGCCGCCCGGTCCAGGGCGATGTCCTCCAGGGCCGCGGCCGGTTCCGCCGCCTCGGCGACGCGCTCGGTGAGGCGGCGGACGGCGTCCCCGGGCCACAACGCGGCGAGCGGCACCCGCAGGTCGCGCAACGCGTCGGCGGGGACGCCGAGCAGGGCGGGGGCGGCGCCGGGGGCGAAACGGACGCCGGCCCAGCTGCCCCCGGTGCCGGTGGCCGGCGCGGTGCGGGTGTCCGGCCCGGCGACGAGCAGGCGCTCACCGCTCCAGAGCAGGTCCATGCAGCCGTCGGGCAGCACCGGATGGACCGTGCCCGGCTCCACCGTCAGGCTCCACACCTTCGCGCCGTCCAGTCGCGACGCGCGCTCTTCGTAGCTGTCGCCCATGGCACTAGTCTCGTCGACGGACACGGCAGCGTGCGCAAGCGGCTACGGGGGCGGTCATGGCGTCACTGATGGAGTTCACCACGGACAGCGGGGCGACGGTGACCGTGGAGGTCGACCGTCACGCTCCCGGGGCGCAGCTGGTGGCGCGGGACGGGCAGCATGCCCTGGCGCGGGCCGGGCGCACCTTCGACAGCGCGCTGGAGGGCATCCGGTCGGCGGCCGAGTCGGCGCTCGCCGTGTTCCGGGACGGGCGGCTGAAGCCGGACGGGGTGGAGCTGGAGTTCGGCGTGAAGATCACCTCGGAGGCCGGGGCGGTGATCGCGAAGAGCGCTCTGGAGGGCCATCTGACGGTGAAGCTCTCCTGGTCCCCGGGGTCTCAGGAGCGGACTCCCGGTCCGGCCGGCCCGCCGGCGCCCGCGGATCCGCCCGCGCCCGCCGCCGGCTGACTCACTCGTCGTACGGGTTCGTCCGGTCCGGGTCCTTCTCGCGGCCGGGCTTCTGGAGCCTGGACTTCACGTCGTCCGGCGGCAGGAACCGCGACCAGCGCTCGGGGAACTCGGAGGGCATGTACGGGCTGTCGCCCTCGTCCTCGTCGTCCTCGTCCTCGTCGTCGTCCACCGGGCCGCCGTGCCAGCTCTGCGCCTGGGTGCGGGCCACGAACTCGGCGGCCTGGGCAGCGCGTACCCGGTCGTTGGCGGCGCGGGCGGCGGCCGTGGCGACGGAGGGCCAGACGCGGTCGATGGCCGCGTTGACGGCGGCGCCCACGAGCACCGCGAAGGCGGAGATGCCGATCCACAGCAGTACCGCGATGGGGGCGGCCAGCGATCCGTAGATCGTGGGGCCCTCGACCGTACTGGTCAGGTAGATCCGGAGCAGGAAGCTGCCCAGCACCCACATCCCCAGCGCCACCAGGGCGCCCGGCATGTCCTCGATCCACGGCGAGCGGACCGGCACGGACACGTGGTAGAGGGTGGTCAGGAAGGCGACGGAGAGCACGATCACGAGCGGCCAGTACAGGACGCTTATGACCTCGGTCCCCCACGGTATGAACTCCACGACCCGGTCCGGCCCGACCACGAGCAGCGGCAGCACGACCGCGCCCAGCAGCAGCGCCACCACGTACAGCAGGAAGGCCAGCATCCGGGTCTTGACTATGCCGCGCTGGCCGTCGAGCCCGTACATCACGGTGATCGTGTCGATGAAGACGTTGACCGCGCGGGAGCCGGACCACAGGGCGATCGCGAAGCCGAGGGAGATCACATCGGGCCGGGCGCCGGTCGTGACGTCGGCGAGCAGCGGCTTGGCGAACTCGTTGACGCCGCGCTCGGAGAGCACCGTGTGGGCGGCGCTGAGGATGTTGCGCTCGATGGAGGCGACCGTGGCGGTGCTCGTCCACTCGTCGACGTAACCGAGCAGGCCGATCAGGCCGAGCAGCAGCGGGGGCAGGGACAGCAGGGTGAAGAACGCCGCCTCGGCGGCGAGTCCCAGGATCCGGTACTCCATGCACGAGTTGACCGTGTCCTTGAGCAGTTGCCAGGCAAGCTGCCGCTTGGAGACGTTGCGGTAGAGCACTCGGGCCCGGTGGAGCCGGCCCGGTGGCCGCTCGGGTGTTTCATTTGCTGCCTGCACGTCCTTACCGTATCGGCATGGCAGCCACCACCCACACCGTGTCCAACCAGCCCCCTCCCCTGCTCGGCCATGACGTCTTCGGCTCGGACCGGGTGCTCGGCGAGGCGGTGGAACGCCATCTTCCGCCCGAGGTGCTGGACGAGGCCCGAGCGGGGCTGACCGCGCTCGGCCGGTCCGCCGGCTCCGCGCAGGCGGCGTCCTGGGGCACGCAGGCCAACGAGAACCCGCCGCGGCTGCGCACCCATGACCGCTACGGGCACCGGATCGACGAGGTGGAGTTCCACCCGGCCTGGCACCGGCTGCTCGGCCACGCCGTCGGCGCGGGACTGACCGATGCCTGGGACCGGCCGGGCGGGCATGTCCGCCGGGCCGCCGGCTTCCTGGTCTGGACGCAGGCCGAGGCGGGGCACGGCTGCCCGCTCTCGATGACGCACGCGGCGGTCCCGGCACTGCGCGCCGAGCCGGAGGTGGCCGCCGCGTGGGAGCCGCTGCTGACCTCGTGGGTGTACGAGGAGGGGCTGCGGCCGCCCACGCGGAAGGCCGGGGTGCTGCTGGGGATGGGCATGACGGAGAAGCAGGGCGGCTCGGACGTGCGGGCGAACACCACGCGCGCCGAGCCGCTGTCCGGCGAGGGCGAGTACCTGCTGACCGGGCACAAGTGGTTCTGCTCGGCGCCGATGTCCGACGGCTTCCTGGTCCTCGCGCAGGCCCCCGGCGGGCTCACCTGCTTCCTGCTTCCCCGGGTGCTGCCGGACGGCACCCGCAACCCGTTCGCGATCCAGCGGCTCAAGGACAAGCTGGGCAACCGGTCGAACGCCTCGGCCGAGGTCGAGTTCGACGGGACGTGGGCGCGCCGGATCGGCGAGGAGGGGCAGGGCGTCCGCACGATCATCGGCATGGTGGCGGCGACCCGGCTGGACTGCGTGACCGGTTCGGCGGCGCTGATGCGGCAGGCGGTGGCGCAGGCGGTCCACCACACGACGTACCGCTCGGCGTTCGGCGGCCCGCTCGTGGACAAGCCGCTGATGCGCAATGTGCTGGCCGATCTGGCGCTGGAGTCGGAGGCGTCGACCGTGCTGGCGATGCGGCTCGCGGCGGCGTACGACGACGGGGGCGAGAGCGAGGCGGCGTTCCTGCGGATCGCGGTGCCGGCGGCGAAGTACTGGGTGACCAAGCGGTGCACGCCGGTGGTGGGCGAGGCGCTGGAGTGCCTGGGCGGCAACGGCTACGTGGAGGAGTCCGGCATGCCCCGGCTGCTGCGCGAGGCGCCGCTCAACTCGATCTGGGAGGGCTCCGGGAACGTACAGGCGCTGGATGTGCTGCGGGCCCTGCGGCGCGAACCGCTCGCGCTGAACGCGTTCCTCCAGGAGGTCGGGCGGGCCCGGGGCGCCGACCACCGGCTGGACGCGGCGATCAAGGACATGCTGACGGAGCTGGCCGACCTGTCGGGGATCGAGGCGCGGGCCCGGCGGGTCGTGGAGCGGATCGCGCTGGTGCTCCAGGGCTCGCTGCTGGTGCGCTGGGCGCCGGCGGAGGTGGCCGACGCGTTCTGCGCGTCGCGCCTGGGCGGGGACGGGGGCGCGGCGTTCGGGACCCTGCCGCACACCCTGGATCTGGCGTCGGTCGTGGACCGGGCCCGGCCGGTGGAGGACTGACCGGGGCAGCGAAGGAGGGTGGTGCTGCGCCGACACGGCACCACCCCCCATGCTGTACCCACCGGACGTGGGGGCCGGGGCCCCGCGGTGCGGTGTACCGCCACTCTTGTACGGGCCCGGGGCCCTCGCCAGAGTTGCAGAGGGTTGCAACCATTGTGCGGAGTTGCGGTATCGGGCCCCGGGCGGCGGCAGGATGGGACCCGGCCCGCGGACCGGGCCGGGCACAGGGGTGAGGGGGAACCGGTATGGAGACGACTCCGGTCGACGTGTTGCGGCCGGCCTCCCGGGAGACCGCGCAGGCCAGACGCCAGGTGCACCGGGCGCGTGAGGCGCGGATGGCGGGCGATCGCATGCCCGCCGTGCCCCGGGCGGAGATCGGTGCCTCCTGGGACCGGGTGCTGCGCAGCGGCATCGATCCCGAGCAGACGACGCACAGCAGGCTGCTGGAGACGGACGAGATCGAGCACCGGCGCCGCAGTTCCGCGCTGGGCGAGGTGATGCCGCTGCTCAGCGACGGTCTGACGAGCATCGCGGACGCCTCGCAGCAGATCATGGTCGTCACCGACACCGAGGGCCGGGTGCTGTGGCGCGAGGGCAATACGGGGGTGCTGCGCCGGGCCGACGACATCTGTCTCGCGGAGGGCGCCGCGTGGTCCGAGGAGATCACCGGGACCAACGCGATCGGTACGGCGCTGGCCTCGCGCGCCCCGGTGCAGGTGCACTCGGCGGAGCACTTCGTGCGCAGTCTGCACGGCTGGACCTGCGCGGCGGCCCCGGTGCGCGATCCCCGCGACGGCCGGCTGATGGGGATCGTCGACATCAGCGGGCCCGCGTCGACCTTCCATCCGACGACGCTGGCACTGGTGCGGTCGGTGGCCCGGCTGGCGGAGAGCGAGATCCGGGTGCGGCACCTGGAGGCGGTGGACCGGCTGCGGGCGGTGGCCGCCCCGGTCCTGAGCCGGATCGGCGGCCGGGCGGTGGCGGTGGACGGCCACGGCTGGACGGCGGCGGTGACGGGGATGCCCCCGGTGGACCGGCTGCCGCTGCCGAAGTCGCTGGGGCCGGGCCGGGTGTGGCTGCCGTCGCTGGGGATGTGCCGGGTGGAGCCGCTGCCGGGCGGCTGGCTGGTGCAGGTGGCGGACGCGGCGATGGACAGCCCGCCGCGCCGGGTGGTGCTCGACCTGAGCCGGCCGTGCTCCCTGGCGGTGAACGTGGTGAGTCCGGTGGGCACCTGGACCCAGCGGCTCTCCCCGCGCCACGCCGAGCTGTTGTACGCGCTGGCGCTGCACCGGGACGGGCGTACGGCCTCCGAGCTGGCGCAGGACCTGTTCGGTGACGCGACCAGGACGGTGACGGTGCGGGCGGAGATGTCGCGGCTGCGGCGCCATCTCGCCGAGGTGCTGGCGCACCGCCCGTACCGCTTCGGCGAGGACGTGGAGGTGGAGGTGGTCCAGCCGGAGCACCCGGCCGACCTGCTGCCCCGTTCGAAGGCTCCGGTGGTGGTGGCGGCGCGCGGGGCCTCCTGAGCGGGGGATGCGGGTGCCCGGGACCCGGCTTGGGCACGGGCGGCGGCTCGTGGTTGTCTGACAGCCATGAGCAACCCCGTACGTCCCGCAGAGCCGGCCCTCGACGAGGTGACCATCTGGTCCCTGGAGCAGACCTCCCCCGATGATCTGCGGCCGTCCGCCGTGCCGGACGCGGACGTCCGGATCGTCCGCTCCGAGGTGCCGCTGCCCGAGTTCAGCCGCTTCCTGTACACGGCGGTCGGCGGCGACGTCCGGTGGACGGACCGGCTGGGGATGACGTACGCGCAGTGGCAGGAGGCCCTGGACCGTCCGGGCGCGGAGACCTGGGTGGCGTACGCGAACGGCACCCCGGCCGGCTATGTCGAGCTGGACCCGCAGGACGACGGCGTCGTCGAGATCATGTACTTCGGGCTGATCCCCGCCTTCCGGGGGCGCGGGATCGGCGGTCATCTGCTGTCGTACGGCACCGCCCGCGCCTGGGACCTGGCCGAGCGGTGGCCCGAGCGGCCGGCGACGAAGCGGGTGTGGCTGCACACCTGCTCCAAGGACGGCCCGCATGCGAGGGCCAACTACCTGCGGCGCGGCTTCCAGCTGTTCGACACCCGTACGGAGCGGGAGGAGCCGGTGGCGACCCCCGGCCCCTGGCCGGACTCCGGCCGGGAGCTGCTTCCGTAGCAAATCCGCTCGCTTGTCCGGTTTTACGCTCGGCCCGGCGCCCGTCACACGCGTGACGGGCGCCACATTGTCTCACCTGTCGGGACAGTCTCGTCCACATCATGGATAGTGGTGGACTGCCGCGAGATCCCCATGACACGCTTCCGTCATGTCCGGAACTGGAATTGCCTTGGTGAGTCGACGTCACGTCGACCTCGGCCGCATGTCCAGCGCCATCTGTCCGGCGAGCTGAGAGTCCCAGCACCGCCGCGCTCCCCCTTTCTCCGCAACACCCCTGCGCACCGCCGCGCCTCACGCGAGTGTGCAGTTCAGAGCCGCCCTCCCGCAGTCCCGAAGGACGTACTGTCATGGCCGCAACCCCGGAATCCCCTGCGCCCGCAGCGCCCCGCCGCAAGGTGGGCCGCCACCGCGGCGAAGGACAGTGGGCCCTGGGGCACTACACCCCGCTCAACGGCAATGAGCAGTTCAAGAAGGACGACGACAGTCTCAACGTGCGGACGCGCATTGAGACGATCTACTCCAAGCGCGGCTTCGACTCGATCGACCCCAACGACCTGCGGGGACGCATGCGCTGGTGGGGGCTGTACACCCAGCGCAAGGCCGGCATCGACGGCGGCAAGACGGCGGTCCTGGAGCCCGAGGAGCTCGAGGACAAGTACTTCATGATGCGGGTCCGCATCGACGGCGGGAAGCTCACCACCGAGCAGCTGCGCGTCATCGGCGAGATCTCCCAGGAGTACGCCCGGGGCAGCGCGGACATCACCGACCGGCAGAACGTCCAGATGCACTGGATCCGCATCGAGGACGTCCCGGCGATCTGGGAGAAGCTGGAGGCCGTCGGGCTCTCCACCACCGAGGCCTGCGGCGACTGCCCCCGCGTCATCATCGGCTCACCCGTGGCGGGCATCGCGGCCGACGAGATCATCGACGGCAGCCCGGCGGTCGACGAGATCCACTCCCGCTACATCGGCAGCCCCGAGTTCTCCAACCTGCCGCGCAAGTTCAAGACCGCGATCTCCGGGTCCCCGGTCCAGGACGTCGTCCACGAGATCAACGACATCGCCTTCGTGGGCGTCGAGCACCCCGAGCACGGGCCGGGCTTCGACCTCTGGGTCGGCGGCGGGCTCTCCACCAACCCCCGGCTGGCCGAACGCCTCGGCACCTGGGTGCCGTTGGACGAGGTACCGGACGTCTGGGCGGGCGTCGTCGGCATCTTCCGCGACTACGGCTACCGGCGGCTGCGCAACCGGGCGCGGCTGAAGTTCCTGATGGCCGACTGGGGTCCGGCGAAGTTCCGCCAGATCCTGGAGGACGAGTACCTCAAGCGTCCGCTGCTGGACGGCCCCGCGCCGGCGGAGCCCAGCAGCCGCTGGCGCGACCACGTCGGGGTGCACCAGCAGCAGGACGGCCGCTTCTACGTCGGCTTCGCCCCCCGCGTCGGCCGCGTCGACGGCTCCACCCTCGCCAAGATCGCCGAACTGGCCGAGGAGCACGGCTCCGGCCGGGTCCGGACCACCGTCGAGCAGAAGATGATCATCCTCGATGTCGAGCAGGACCAGGTCGATTCGCTGTCCGCGGGCCTGGAGTCGCTCGGCTTCCAGGTGAAGCCGTCCACCTTCCGGCGCGGCACGATGGCGTGCACCGGCATCGAGTACTGCAAGCTGGCGATCGTCGAGACGAAGGCCCGCGGCGCCTCCCTCATCGAGGAACTGGAGCGCAGGCTCCCCGACTTCGACGAACCGCTCACCATCAACATCAACGGCTGCCCCAACGCCTGCGCCCGCATCCAGACCGCCGACATCGGCCTCAAGGGCCAGCTGATGCTGGACGAGAACGGCGACCAGGTGGAGGGCTACCAGGTCCACCTGGGCGGCGCCCTCGGCCTGGAAGCCGGCTTCGGCCGCAAGGTGCGCGGCCTGAAGGTCACCTCGGCCGAACTGCCGGACTACGTCGAGCGCGTGCTCGGCCGGTTCCAGGAGGAGCGCGAGGACGGCGAGCGCTTCGCCACCTGGGCGGCCCGCGCCAGTGCGGAGTCGCTGTCATGAGCGGGCGCGCCGCGCCGTTCCACTGCCCCTACTGCGGCGAAGAGGACCTGCGCCCGCACGAGGCCGGGCACGGAGCGTGGGAATGCGCCTCCTGCAATCGTGCGTTCCAGCTGAAGTTCCTGGGCCTGCTGAGCCGGGGACTGAAGCCCAACGACGTTGGAGGGGACGAGATATGACGGCCACTCAGAATATCGAGACGCTCACCGACGAGGAGCTGCGGGAGCTCGCCGAGCGGGCCGGGCGCGAGCTGGAGGACTCCTCCGCGCTCGACATCCTCACGTGGGCGGCCGAGACCTTCGGCCCCCGGTTCTGCGTCACCTCCTCGATGGAGGACGCGGTCGTCGCCCACCTCGCCTCCCGGGCGATGCCCGGCGTGGACGTGGTTTTCCTGGACACCGGCTACCACTTCGAGGAGACCATCGGGACGCGGGACGCGGTGGACGCTGTGATGGACGTCCACGTCATCACGCTGACCCCGCGTCAGACGGTCGCCGAGCAGGACGCCGAGTACGGGCCGAAGCTGCACGACCGCGACCCCGACCTCTGCTGCAGGCTGCGCAAGGTCGAGCCCCTGGAAGAGGGCCTGACCGCGTACGCCGCCTGGGCGACCGGGCTGCGCCGCGACGATTCCCCGACCCGCGCGAACACCCCGGTGGTCGGCTGGGACGAGAAGCGACGGAAGGTGAAGATCTCGCCGATCGCCCGCTGGACGCAGGACGACGTGGACGCCTACGTCGCGGAGCACGGGGTGCTCACCAACCCGCTTCTGATGGACGGTTACCCTTCGGTGGGCTGCGCGCCCTGCACCCGCCGGGTGCTGGAGGGCGAGGACGTACGGGCCGGCCGCTGGGCCGGGCGAGGCAAGACCGAGTGCGGGCTGCACGGCTGATGACGACTGATCAGGAGACTTCGATGAGCGTGACGGAGACGGGAGCCACCGTCTGGCTGACCGGTCTGCCGAGCGCCGGCAAGACCACCATCGCCTACGAACTGGCCGGGCGGCTGCGCGGCGAGGGCCACCGGGTGGAGGTGCTCGACGGCGACGAGATCCGCGAGTTCCTCTCCGCGGGCCTCGGCTTCTCCCGCGAGGACCGGCACACCAACGTGCAGCGGATCGGCTTCGTCGCCGAACTGCTGGCGGCCAACGGCGTCAAAGTCCTGGTCCCGGTCATCGCCCCGTACGCGGACAGCCGGGACGCCGTCCGCAAGCGCCACCAGGCCGAGGGCACCGCGTATCTGGAGGTGCACGTCGCCACTCCGGTCGAGGTGTGCTCGGAGCGCGATGTGAAGGGTCTGTACGCCAAGCAGGCGGCGGGCGAGATATCCGGGCTCACCGGGGTGGACGACCCCTACGAGGCTCCCGAGTCGCCCGATCTGCGCATCGAGTCGCACCGCCAGACCGTCCAGGAGTCCGCGGCGGAGCTGTACGCGCTGCTGAGCGAGAGGGGTGCGGCATGACGACCGTCGCGACCGTGTCGGAAGGCACCGACAATCCGTACGCGCTGAGCCACCTGGACTCGCTGGAGTCCGAGGCGGTGCACATCTTCCGCGAGGTGGCGGGCGAGTTCGAGCGGCCGGTGATCCTCTTCTCCGGCGGCAAGGACTCGATCCTGATGCTGCACCTGGCGCTCAAGGCGTTCGCGCCCGCGCCGGTGCCGTTCGCCCTGCTGCACGTGGACACCGGGCACAACTTCCCCGAGGTCCTGGAGTACCGCGACCGCGTGGTCGCCGAGCACGGGCTGCGCCTGCACGTCGCCTCCGTCCAGGAGTACATCGACGCCGGCAAGCTCCGCGAGCGCCCGGACGGCACCCGCAACCCGCTGCAGACCGTGCCGCTGACCGAGGCCATCCAGCAGCACCGCTTCGACGCCGTGTTCGGCGGCGGCCGGCGCGACGAGGAGAAGGCGCGCGCCAAGGAGCGGGTCTTCTCGCTGCGTGACGAGTTCTCCCAGTGGGACCCGCGCCGCCAGCGCCCCGAGCTGTGGCAGCTGTACAACGGCCGGCACGCCCCCGGTGAGCACGTCCGGGTCTTCCCGATCTCCAACTGGACCGAGCTGGACGTCTGGCAGTACATCGAGCGCGAGGGCATCGCGCTGCCGGAGATCTACTTCGCCCACGAGCGCGAGGTGTTCAACCGCAACGGCATGTGGCTGACCGCGGGCGACTGGGGCGGGCCGAAGGAGCACGAGAAGACGGAGACCCGGCAGGTGCGCTACCGCACGGTCGGTGACATGTCCTGCACCGGCGCCGTCGACTCCGACGCCACCACGCTGGACGCCGTGATCACCGAGATCGCCGCCTCCCGGCTCACCGAGCGGGGCGCGACCCGCGCCGACGACAAGATGTCCGAGGCCGCGATGGAAGACCGTAAGCGCGAGGGGTACTTCTAAATGACCACCACAGCTGAGCAGTTGAGCGCCACCACCCTGCTGCGCTTCGCCACCGCCGGGTCCGTCGACGACGGCAAGTCCACCCTCGTGGGACGGCTGCTGCACGACTCCAAGTCGGTCCTCACCGACCAGCTGGAGGCCGTCGAGCACGCCTCGCGCAACCGCGGCCAGGAGGCGCCGGACCTGGCACTGCTGACCGACGGGCTGCGCGCCGAGCGCGAGCAGGGCATCACCATCGATGTCGCCTACCGCTACTTCGCCACGCCCCGGCGCCGGTTCATCCTCGCCGACACCCCGGGCCATGTGCAGTACACCCGCAACATGGTCACCGGCGCCTCCACCGCCGAGCTGGCCGTGGTCCTGGTCGACGCCCGCAACGGGGTCGTCGAGCAGACCCGCCGGCACGCCGCGGTCGCCGCGCTGCTGCGCGTCCCGCACGTGGTGCTGGCCGTCAACAAGATGGACCTGGTGGACTACGCGGAGCCGGTGTTCGCCGCGATAGCCGAGGAGTTCACCGCGTACGCGGCCTCCCTCGGGGTCCCCGAGATCACCGCGATCCCGATCTCCGCGCTGGCCGGCGACAACGTCGTGGAGCCGTCCGCGCACATGGACTGGTACGGCGGGCCGACCGTCCTGGAGCACCTGGAGACGGTCCCGGTCAGCCACGACCTGACCGGCTGCCACGCCCGCTTCCCGGTTCAGTACGTGATCCGGCCGCAGACCGCCGAGCACCCCGACTACCGGGGGTACGCGGGCCAGATCGCCGCCGGTGTGTTCCGGGTCGGCGAGTCCGTCACCGTACTGCCCTCGGGCCGTACCTCCACGATCGAGGGCATCGACCTCCTCGGGGACAGCGTGGACATCGCGTGGGCGCCCCAGTCGGTGACCCTGCGGCTCTCGGACGACATCGACGTCTCGCGCGGCGACCTCATCGCCCCGTCGGGCGACGCCCCGGCGGTCACGCAGGACGTCGAGGCGACCGTCTGCCACGTGGCGGACGAACCGCTCACCGTGGGCCGGCGGGTGCTGCTCAAGCACACCACGCGCACGGTCAAGGCGATCGTCAAGGACATCCCCTCGCGGCTGACGCTGGACGACCTCTCGCAGCACCCGGCCCCGGGCAAGCTCGTCGCCAACGACATCGGCCGGGTCGTGGTCCGTACCGCCGAGCCGCTCGCGCTCGACGCCTACGCCGACTCGCGCCGCACCGGTTCCTTCCTGCTGATCGACCCGGCGGACGGCACCACGCTGTCGGCGGGCATGGCGGGCGCCTCGTTCGCCGCCGCCGAGGAAGCGCCGGCCGCGGACGACGACGCGGAGTGGGACTTCTGATGAGCATCGACTTCTTCTCGACCTTCGCGAAGGAGGGCGGCCGTGTCGGCAGCGGCGCCCTCGGCAGCGGTCAGGGCGGTGTCGGGCGATGTGCGCGATGACGTACGCGCACTGCCTGCGCGCCCGGCAGCACCACCAGCACCGCACGCACCGCCTGTTCAGACGAAGACCTGCCGACTTCCCGGCCGCTTCCCCGTGATGACGGGGTCGTGAGCACCGGGCCAACGAGAGGAAAGCCTCCCGTGCCTGCCACCCGTACCACCCTGCGCCGCAGCCTCACCGCTGCCGCCGCCCTGCCGCTGCTCGCCGTGGCGCTCACCGCCTGCGGCTACGGCTCCGAGGCGAAGGACGACGACGCCAAGACGGCGAACACGTCCTCCGGCGGGAAGAAGCTCTCGGCGGACACCGTGAAGATCGGGTACTTCCCGAACCTCACGCACGCCACCGCTCTGGTCGGCATCCAGGAAGGCATCATCGCCAAGGAGCTCGGGGGGACGACGGTCAAGCCCTCGACCTTCAACGCGGGCCCCTCCGAGATCGAGGCGCTCAACGCGGGCTCGATCGACATCGGCTTCATCGGCCCCTCGCCCTCCATCAACGGCTTCGCCAAGTCCAAGGGCAAGAGCCTGCGCATCATCGGCGGCGCGGCCTCCGGCGGGGTGAAGCTGGTCGTCAACCCGAAGAAGATCAAGACCCTCGACGACCTCAAGGGCAAGAAGATCGCGACCCCGCAGCTCGGCAACACCCAGGACGTGGCGTTCCTCAACTGGGTCTCCGAGAAGGGCTGGAAGGTCGACGCGCAGAGCGGCAAGGGCGATGTCTCCGTCGTCCGCACCGACAACAAGGTGACCCCGGACGCCTACCGTTCCGGCTCCATCGACGGCGCGTGGGCCCCCGAGCCGACCGCGTCCAAGCTGGTCGCGCAGGGGGCCAAGGTCCTCCTCGACGAGCGGAAGCTCTGGCCGGACGACAAGTTCGTGATCACGAACATCATCGTGTCGCAGAAGTTCCTCGCCGAGCACCCGGACGTGGTCGAGGCCGTGCTGCGCGGTTCGGTCAACACCAACGCCTGGATCAAGGCCAACCCGGACAAGGCGAAGGCGTCCGCGAACGCGGCGCTCAAGACGCTGTCCGGCAAGGAGCTTCCGGCCGACGTCATCGACCCGGCATGGGAGTCGATCGAGTTCATCGACGACCCGCTGGCGGCCACCCTCGACACGGAGGCCAAGCACGCCGTGAAGGCGGGCCTGCTGGACGAGACCGACCTGACCGGCATCTACGACCTGAAGCCGCTCAACAAGGTCCTGAAGGCCGCGGGCAAGCCCGCGGTCGACGACGCCGGCCTCGGCGTCAAGTAACACCGACCGTTCCAGGATCTCCCAGGAGGTGACGACCATGGCGACGACCACGCTCACCAAGGCCGAGGACCGTACGGCGGTCGGGCACGCGGCCCGGATCGACCACGTCTCGAAGTCCTTCGGCGGGCCTCAGGGGCAGCAGCTCGTCCTGGACGACATCACACTCGATGTCGCTCCGGGCGAGTTCGTCACCCTCCTGGGAGCTTCCGGCTGCGGCAAATCCACTCTGCTCAACCTGGTGGCCGGGCTCGACCGCCCCTCCTCGGGGTCCATCGAGACCCCGGGCGGGCGGCCGGCCCTGATGTTCCAGGAGCACGCCCTCTTCCCGTGGCTGACCGCGGGCAAGAACATCGAACTGGCGCTGCGGCTGCGCGGCGTGCCCCGCGCGGACCGCCGCCCCGAGGCCGAGCGGCTGCTCGAACTCATCCGCCTGGGCGGGGCGTACGGCAAGCGCGTCCACGAGCTGTCCGGCGGTATGCGCCAGCGTGTGGCGATGGCCCGTGCGCTCGCCCAGGACAGCCGGCTGCTGCTGATGGACGAGCCGTTCGCCGCGCTCGACGCCATCACTCGCGATGTGCTGCACGACGAACTGACCCGGATCTGGCGCGAGACCAACGTCTCCGTCCTCTTCGTCACGCACAACGTCCGCGAGGCCGTGCGCCTCGCGGAGCGCGTGGTGCTGCTCTCGTCCCGGCCCGGCCGGATCGCCCGCGAGTGGACGGTCGACATCGAGCAGCCGCGCCGTATCGAGGACACCGCCGTCGCGGAACTGTCCGTCGAGATCACCGAAGAACTGCGTGGGGAGATCCGCCGACATGGCCAGCACTGAGACCACCGCCAAGGACGCCGGCGGGGGCCGGGCGCCGAAGGACGACGCCCACGACCTGGCAGGTCTGGAGGCGGGGCTCGACGCGCTCGACGCGGTACGGGTGAGCCGCACGCCGGTCCGCCAGGTGCTGGTGCAGAAGGTGCTCCCCCCGGTCGTCGCGGTCGCCCTCGTCCTCGTCGTCTGGCAGATCCTGATCTGGGCGAAGGTCACCGACGACTACAAGCTGCCCTCACCGGCCCTGGTGTGGGACGAGGTGTCGAACGCCTGGGCCCAGGGCACCCTGCTCGGCTACATCTGGACCAGCGTCTCGCGCGGTCTGCTCGGCTTCCTGCTCGCGCTGGTCATCGGCACCCCGCTGGGGCTGCTGGTCTCCCGCGTGAAGGTGGTGCGCGCGGCGATCGGTCCGGTGCTCTCCGGTCTCCAGTCGCTGCCCTCGGTGGCGTGGGTGCCGCCGGCGGTCATCTGGCTGGGCCTGGACGACCGGATGATGTACGCGGTGATCCTGCTGGGCGCCGTGCCCTCGATCGCCAACGGTCTCGTCGCCGGCGTCGACCAGATCCCGCCGCTGTACCTGCGGGCCGGCAAGACGCTCGGCGCGACGGGGCTGCGCGGCACCTGGCACATCGTGCTCCCGGCCTCGCTGCCGGGCTACCTGGCGGGGCTGAAGCAGGGCTGGGCGTTCTCCTGGCGCTCCCTGATGGCCGCCGAGATCATCGCCTCCTCGCCCGATCTGGGCGTGGGTCTCGGGCAGTTGCTCGAACAGGGCCGGGAGACCAGCAGCATGTCCATGGTCTTCCTCGCCATCTTCCTGATCCTGATCGTCGGCATCGCCATCGACCTGCTCATCTTCAGTCCGCTGGAGCGGTGGGTGCTGCGCAGCCGCGGCCTCCTCGTCAAGAACTGAGCGCCCATGTCCTCTCCGGTCCTCCTCGTCATCGCCCACGGCAGCCGTGACCCGCGGCACGCCGCGACCGTGCACGCGCTGACCGCACGGGTACGGGCGCAGCGGCCGGGACTGCGCGTGGAGACCGCCTTCCTGGACTTCAACGCGCCCTCCGTGCCGCGGGTCCTGGAGCGGCTGGCCGCGGAGGGCGCGCCCGAGGTGGTGGCGCTGCCGCTGCTGCTCACCCGGGCGTTCCACGCCAAGTCGGACATCCCGGCGGTGCTGCGCGAGGCCCGCGCGGCACTGCCCCGGCTGCGGGTCCGGCAGGCCGAGGTCCTCGGCCCGTCGCCGCTGCTGAACGCCGCGCTGGAACGGCGGCTGTACGAGGCCGGGGTCCGCCCCGGCGACCGAAGCTCGACCGGGCTCGTCCTGGCATCGGCGGGCTCATCAGACCCGGAGGCGATCGCAGTGATCGCTGAAATCGCGCGGGAGCTGCGGCACACCGGTTGGTGTTCCGTGCGGCCTGCGTTCGCCTCCGCATCCCTTCCCCGTACCGAGGACGCGGTACGGGCCCTGCGGGCCGACGGGGCCCGCCGCGTGGCGGTCGCCCCGTACGTGATCGCGCCCGGCCGCCTCCCGGACCGCATCGCGGCGGGGGCGGCCGAGGCCGGCGCGGACGTGCTGGCCGGGGTGCTGGGCCCGGCCCCGGAGCTGGCCCGGCTGCTGCTGGACCGCTACGACGAGGCGTGCGCGACCGCGTCGCGGCCGGTAGCGGTCAGCGCCTGAAACCGCCGGCGGGCATCAGCCGGCGTCGATGCCGCCCGTGCGGGTGCGCTTGAGCTCGAAGAAGTCGGCGTGGCCGGAGAGCACCCGGAAGCTGTCGAACAGCCGGGCCGCCTCCTCGCCGCGCGGGATCGCCCGCAGCACCGGCCCGAACCACACCGTCCCGTCGACGTGGAGGGTGGGTGTGCCGACGTAGCCGCCCGCCTCCGGGTCCTGGCCCGCCTCGTGGCTGCGCCGCACGGCCTCGTCGTACGCCGTGTCGTGCGCGGCGTCCGCGAGGTGCGCGGGCAGGCCCAGTTCGGCGAGAGACTGGGCGACGACCTCGTCGAAGTCCTCGTTCTTCTGCTGGTGGATGCGGCTGCCGAGGGCCGTGTACAGGTCGCGCAGGACCTCCTCGCCGCGTTCCTCGGCCGCGGCGGCGGCGACCCGGACGGGACCGATCGACCGGTCGACGAGATCCCGGTACCAGTCGGGGAGTTCGTTGCCGGTGTTGTGCAGGTAGAGGCTCATGACGTGGAAGCGGAGCTCGATGTCGCGGTGCTGCTCCACCTCCAGCATCCAGCGGGAGGTGATCCAGGCGAACGGGCAGGCCGGGTCGAAGTAGAAGTCGACGACGGGCCTGCCCTGTTCCGGGGCTCGGTGAGTGCTCATGGGGCGAGCCTAGCCAGCCGGTGGCGCACTCCCCCGGGCCATTCGGCACCCGTCCGCCTGGGCCATTCTCAGGAGGCGGTCCACCGCGGGTCGCGTCCGCTGAGGGCCAGCGCGCGGGTGAACCCGGTGGCGCCGGGGGCATCCACCTCGTCGGTGAACCCCTCGTACTGCCGGTAGAGCGCAGCGGTCTTCTCGACGGTCCCCAGCACGTACGCGGCGGCCTCGGCGGAGAGCCGGAACTCCTGGCCGGTGGCGCGGGCCACGTCCCAGCCGTGCAGCGCGATCTCCTCGATGAGCATGGCGGCGGTGTCGGCGGCCGGGGACGCGGACTCGCCCTCCCCGATGGTGCCCTCCCAGACGGCCGGGTCGGACCAGGCGGCCACGGCCCGGTCCAGCTGGGCGGCGTACCGCTCGGCCCAGTCGGCGTCCGCGGTGAAGTCGCGGGCGATCAGCTCCTCGGGCAGTTCCGTGCGCAGGGCGCGGTGCTCCATGCCGTGCGAGGTGTAGAGCACCCAGTGATTGACGAGCGTGCGGACGTCCCAGTCCGCGCAGGGGGTGGCGGTCGCCTCCAGCTGTCGGGCGCTGACGCCCCGGGCCACGCGGGCGGCCTCGGCGGCGCATTCGGTCATGTGGGCGTGCTCGGTCTTCATGCACCCCAACCTAGGCACGCGCGCCCGGCCGGTATTGAAGAAAGGCGACAGGTGCCGGACGAGGAGGGTGTACGGGACACGGATAGGCTTTCCGGTGCGCAGAAGGCGCTCGCGCCCGTACGAAGGAGCAGCCGCACGTGACCACCACCGCACCCCTGTCCCCTGCCGCCGTCACGGCCCCGGTCCCGGTCATCCGGGCCGACGAGGTCTCTCTCGTACGCGACGGGAACATCCTGCTCGACGCGGTCTCGCTCACGGTGCGGGGCGGGGAGCACTGGGCGCTGCTCGGGGCCAACGGGGCGGGCAAGAGCACCCTGCTCGGGCTGCTCGGTGCGGTCACGCACCCCACGCGGGGTTCCGTCGAGGTGCTGGGCCGCACGCTGGGGCGGGTGGATCTGCGGGAGCTGCGGACGCTGCTCGGCCATGTCAATCCGCGTCATCCGCTGCGCTCCCCGCTGACGGTGAGCGAGGTGGTGCTGACGGGCCTGACGAACTCGGTCGAGCCGGTGCCGCGCTGGTCGCCGGGCCCGGGACAGCGGGAGCGGGCCGAGCGACTGCTGAAGATGCTGGGGATGGGCGGCAAGACGGAGTCGCGCTGGCCGGCGCTCTCGCAGGGCGAGCGCGGCCGGACGCTGATCGCCCGTGCCCTGATGCCGCAGCCCCGGCTGCTGCTGCTCGACGAGCCGGCGACCGGGCTCGATCTGGCCGCCCGGGAACAGCTGCTGGACAGCCTGGACGCGCTGCGCGAGGAGCACCCGGAGCTGGCGACCGTGCTGGTCACCCATCATCTGGAGGAGCTGCCCGCGTCGACCACGCACGCGATGCTGCTGCGCGGCGGGCGGTGCCTGGCATCGGGCACGGCGGACGAGGTACTGACCACGGACCGGGTCAGCGCGTGCTTCGGGCACCCGGTGCACATCACCCGCACGGACGGCCGGTGGACGGCGCGGGCCCGGCGGGCGCCCCGCGGCTGACGCGCGCTCAGCCCTCGGGCGCGGCGTCGAAGGGCGTGGCCTGGTGGTAGTAGAGCAGCCAGCCCGCGGCGGTGAGCCGCCAGAGCGAACTGCGGTGCGCCCGCCTGCCCCTGGCCTCGGTGTCGAAGGTGAGGTGGACAAGTTCGTCGGCGAGGTGGACGCCGCTCATCCGGGAGGCGGTGAGCTGGCCGGGCCGCGGGGCCAGGTCCGAGAGGAGTGTGGCGATGATCGTGGCCCGGTCCCAGTGGCGGCCGGTGGTGTCCACCTCGCGGTAGTCGGGGTGGAGCACCTGGTCGAGGAGTTCGGCGGAGGACCGGACGAGGGGGTCCAGGAGCCGTAGCTCGCCCTCGATGGCCGCGGCCACACCCGGCGCCGGCTCGGTCATGCCCGTCTCCCGCCCGTGTCGGTCGTCATGGGCCCAGCGTAGGACGGGACGCGCGTACCGGGCGGCCGCCGCGCCCCGTGGGGGAGAGCGCGGGGGCCGCCCGGCCGGGTGTGCTGCTACTCGACGATCTTGAGGAGCTTGTTCGCCGTTCCCTCGGTGGCGTTGCTGATGGCGTCCGGGGTGGCGCCGTCGGTCAGGGCCGTGGCGACCTCGGCCGGGGTGGCGTCCGGGTGCCCGGCCAGGTAGACGGCGGCGGCGCCCACGACGTGCGGGGTCGCCATCGACGTACCGGAGATGGTGTTGGAGCCGGTGTCGCTGTCGTTCCAGGACGAGGTGATGTCGGAGCCCGGGGCGTAGATGTCCACGACCGGACCGTAGTTGGAGAACGACGACTGCTCGTCGTCCACGGTGGACGAGGCGACCGTGATGGCCTCGGGGACACGGGAGGGCGAGCCCTCACCGGCGTCGCTCGACTCGTTGCCCGCGGCGACCGCGAAGGTGACCCCGGAGGCGATGGCCTTCTGGACGGCCGCGTCGAGCGCCTCGTCGGCGCCGCCGCCGAGGCTCATGTTGGCGACGGACGGGCCCTGGTGGTTCTCGGTGACCCAGTCGATGCCGGCGACGACCTGCTCGGTGGTGCCGGAGCCGGAGTCGTCCAGGACGCGGACGGCGACGATCTTGGCCTTCTTGGCGACGCCGTAGGTCGACCCGGCTATGGTGCCGGCGACGTGCGTGCCGTGGCCGTTGCCGTCGTCGGCGCTGTCGTCGTTGTCCACGGCGTCGAAGCCGGAGCTGGCCCGGCCGCCGAACTCCTCGTGGGTGGTGCGGACACCGGTGTCGATGACGTACGCGGTGACGCCCTCACCCGCGCTGTCGGGGTAGGTGTACGCGTTGTCGCCCGCGGTCTCGGTCTGGTCGATGCGGTCCAGACCCCAGGACGGCGGGTTGTCCTGGGTGGCGTCGATGTGGAACTTCTTGTTCTGGACGACCTTGGAGACGGCCGGGTCGGCGGCGAGCCGCTTGGCCTCGGTCTCCGAAAGGCCGCTGGCGGAGAAGCCGTTGATGGCGGAGCTGTAGTTGCGCTTCAGCTTGCCGCCGTACTCCTTGGCGAGCTCCGCCTTGTCCGCCTTCTGGTCCAGCATGACGATGTAGCTGCCCGAGACCGCGGTCGCCGCGTCGGCGCCGTAGATCTTGCCCATCGCGGGGGCGGGTGTCGCTCCCGCGAACGGGCTGCCCATCAGGGTCACGCCGGCGGCAGCCGCCACCGCGGTGATGGAGGCGGTCAGCTTGAACCGGCGTGCACGCTTGTGAATGGCCATGAAGAGGGGTCTCCTCGTCATTCTTTGTGGGGGGATTGGCCCCCGGCCGGAAGATCTCCGGGGGTTGGTTCGAAACCCTGACCGATTGACGCGCGCAGTTCAAGGCCTTCATACGGCTCTGACGTAGTCGTCAATCTTTCGTCACAAGACGCCCGCACCTGCTCCCCGATACGCCAACCACCTTTACGTGTAAGGGGCTTCGTTCCTCCTTCTCGGGGGCAAGCACCGTTCCCAGGTCGGAGAGCCCCACCGCCCGGCTCGGCGGACAGCATGACGAGATGGCTTTACGCCGCGCCTACTTTCGAATGCGGGAGGCGGCGGCGATGGGCCGGTGCCGGTCACAAGGGGGCAGGCCCGTCATGGGGAGAGTGGATGCGGCGCGGACGCGGGAGCCGCGGGTACGGGGCGTCGCGGCCCGCGCGGGTGGCTGGAGCGCCCGTCACCGCTGGGCGGCGGTGACGATCTGGGTGCTGTTCGTCGCCCTGGCCATGGGCCTCGGCTCCGCAGCGGGCCGGGTCGACGTCAAGGAGAGCGACCAGATGTCCGGCGAGGTGGGCCGGGCCGTGCGGATCATCGAGGACGCGGGGCTCAAGGACCCGGCCGGCGAGACCGTGCTCATCCACGCGGAGGGCGAGGACGCGGCGGTGGCCGGTTCGCCGGAGTTCCGCGCGGCGGTGAAGGACGTGATCGAGGCCGTGCAGGCCACCGGTGAGGTCACCGCCGTCACCTCGCCGTACACCAGCAAGTCTGTCTCGGCCGACGGACACAGCGCGCTGGTGCAGTTCGAGATGCGGGGCGACCCGGAGACGGCGAGCGAACGCGTCGCCCCCGTCCTGGACGCCGTCGCGAAGGTGGACGGCGCGCACAAGGGGCTGCTGATCGAGGAGATCGGCGGCGCCAGCATGGGCAAGACGTTCGACGACGCGTTCGGCAGCGACTTCCAGCGCGCGGAGTTCTCCGCCGTGCCGGTCGCGCTCGGCATCCTGCTCATCGCCTTCGGCGCGCTGGTCGCCGCGCTCCTCCCGGTCGCCCTGGCGCTGACCGCGATCATCGCGACCATGGGCCTGATGGGTGTGGTGAGCCACCTCCAGCCTATGAGCGACACCGCCAACTCCGTGATGCTGCTGGTCGGTCTGGCCGTCGGCGTCGACTACTGCCTCTTCTACCTGCGCCGGGAGCGCGAGGAGCGGGCGAAGGGGCGGGACGCCCGGACCGCGCTGATGATCGCCGCCGCGACCAGTGGCCGCGCCATCGTCGTCTCCGGTGTGACGGTCTGCGTGGCGATGGCGGGCATGCTCTTCACCGGCATCGCGGAGTTCGAGGCGATGGGCCTGGCCTCGCTGATGGTCGTCGCCGTCGCCATGGTCGGCTCGGTCACCGTGCTGCCCGCGCTCCTCTCGCTGCTCGGTGAGCGGGTCGAGAAGGGCCGGCTGCCGTTCGTGAACCGCCTGAAGCGCTCCGAGCGGGGTGGCGCCGACGGCGAGAGCCGGGTCTGGCGCGCGGTGCTCACCGCCGTGCTGCGCCGCCCGTGGACCGCGCTCGTGGTCGCCGCCGGCGCGCTCGCCGCCATCGCGCTGCCCGCGCTCGGCATGCACACCCAGAACCTCACCCTGGACCAGGAGTTCGGCGACTCGCTGCCGATCGTGCGCACCTACGACCGGCTGAACGAGGCCTTCCCCGGGGGCGCCGACCCGGCGCAGGTCGTGGTGAAGGCCGACGACATCGGCGCGGCCCCGGTGCGCAGGGCGCTGGAGGAGTTCCGCCGGCAGGCCGTCTCCTCGGGGGCCTCGAAGGGCCCGGTCGACATCGTCACGCACGACGCGGAGAACGTCGCGGTCATCGACGTACCGCTGGTCGGCGGATCGGACCAGGCGAAGGCGGAGAAGAGCCTGGACCTGCTGCGCGACACGGTGCGTCCGGCGACGCTCGGCAAGGTGGCGGGGGTCGAGGCGCCGGTCACCGGGCAGGTCGCCGGTTCGAAGGACTTCAACGACCAGATCGTGGGCTCGGTCGTCCCGGTCTTCGCCTTCGTGGTCGTCTTCGCCTTCCTGCTGATGCTGCTCTGCTTCCGGTCGCTGACCGTCGCGATCACCTCGATCGTCCTCAACCTGCTCTCGGTGGGCGCCGCCTACGGCATCCTGACCGCGGTCTTCCAGCACGGCTGGGGTGCCTCGCTGGTGGGCGCGGAGGGCGTGGGCGCGATCATCTCCTGGCTGCCGCTGTTCCTGTTCGTGATCCTCTTCGGGCTCTCGATGGACTACCACGTGTTCGTGGTCTCCCGTATCCGTGAGGCCAGGCTCCAGGGCCGGACCACCCGGGACGCCATCGCCCACGGGGTGGTCACCACGGCCGGCGTCGTGACCAGCGCGGCCGTGATCATGGTCGCCGTGTTCGCGATCTTCGGCACGCTGTCGATGCAGTCCATGAAGCAGATGGGCGTGGGCCTCGCGGCGGCCGTGCTGATCGACGCGACGATCATCCGCGGGGTGCTGCTGCCGGCCGTCATGGCCCTGCTGGGAGAGCGCAACTGGTACTTCCCGACGTGGCTGCGGTGGCTGCCCGACATGACGCACGACGAGTCGTACGACGACGAGCCGGCGGTGACCGCACCGGCGCGCGGCGGTGAGGAGCCGGAGCGGGTCGGCGTCTGATCCCCCTGCTGTACGTAGTCCCTCCTCCCGGACGCCGGGAGGAGGGCCTGCGCGTTCAGCGCTGGTAGCGGGCCAGGACCCGGTTGCCGTCGGTCACCAGCCGCTTCCTCAGCTCCGCGGCGTCGATCGCGCCGCTGTAGTACTCCTGGAGCGCGGGGGTCGCCACCTTGTCCTTCCACTCGGGGTAGCCGCGCACGGACTGGGCCGGGGCGGGGCGCAGCGACCCGGCGAGCGCGGCGCCGGTCGCCCAGCCCCGGTCCGCGGTGTGCAGCGAGGGGTCGGCCAGCGCCTCGGTGCCGGTCGGCAGCATCCAGTCCCCCTTGGCCAGCCGCACCATGTTGGCGGGCCGCAGCAGAAAGTCGATGAACCGGACCGCCTCCTTCTTGTGCGGGCTGTCCTCGGCGACGGACAGGGTCTGCGGGCTCACCCCCTGGGCCAGTCCGTCCCGGCCCGCCGGCGCGGGCAGCACCGTCCACTCGAACCCCTTCGGCGCCTGCTCGACGACCTGCTGGCGGTACGAGAACCCGAGCGGCACCATCGCGTACTTGCCGCCGAAGAAGCCGGGCAGGGTGTCGCCGCCGCCCATGCCGAGCGAGGTGCGGGCGGCGCTGTGGTCGGTGTTGACCTGGTCGTGGATGGTGCCGGGGGCCACCTGGTCGCCCTCCCCCATCGCGACGGTCACCTTGCCGTCGGCGCCCCGGTGGAAGAGCTGCCCGCCCGCCGAGAGGCCGAGGTTGAGGGTGACGGAGACCGGCTCCTTGAGCGGCCAGGCGACCCCGTAGCGGCCCTTGCCCGTCAGCTTCTTGGTCACCTGCCGGAACTCCGCCCAGCTCCACGGCTTCCCGGGGGTCGGGATACGGACCCCCGACGCCGTCAGGATCCTGGTGTTGGCGATCAGGACCCGGGGCTCCTGGAGGAACGGCACGCCGTAGACGCCGCCGTCGAAGGTGGCCGTGTCCCAGCTGGTGCGGGGGATGCCGTCGGTCAGCCCCTTCGGCAGGAGCGGGCGCAGGTCGGCGAGGTAGCCCCCGTACGCGAAGTCGGCGAGGTCGTCGGAGGCGTCGTGGATGATGTCGGGCGCCTCGCCGCCCTCGAAGGAGGTGAGCAGCTGGTCGTGGACGCTGTCCCAGCTGCCCTGGACGTACTCGACCCGGATGTCGGGGTGGGCCGCGTTCCACTCCTTCACCAGCTGCTTGTTGATGTCGACGGACTCCTTCTGCCAGGCCAGCGACTGGAACCGGAGCGTGATCCTCCCGTCCGGACCGCCGTCGCCCCCGCCGCAGCCGGTGAGCAGCAGGGCCAGGGCGGTGGCCGCCGCGGCAGCCGTACGTACCAGCGCGCGCATCAGTTCTTCACCGCCCCGGCCAGCATGCCGCCGGTGATCCGCCGCTGGATCACGGCGAACAGGACGAGCGAGGGGAGGGTGGCGAGGAACGCGGCGGCGGCGAGCGGCCCGAGGTCGCTGGCGCCCTCCGCGCCGAGGAAGTGCGTCAGTACGACCGGCAAGGTCTGCTTCTCCGGGGTCTTGAGGAGGACGAGGGCGAAGAAGAACTCGTTCCACGCGGTGATGAAGGCGAACAGGGCCGTGGCGACGACGCCGGGGGCCAGCAGCGGAGCGGTGACCGAGACCAGCGTCCGCAGCCGGCCCGCCCCGTCGACCGCCGCCGCCTCCTCCAGCTCGGCCGGAACCGCCCGTACGTAGCCGACGAGCATCCACAGCGCGAAGGGCAGGGCCCACACCACGTAGACCATGATCAGTCCCCAGAGGGTGTTGATCAGGTGCAGGTTCTTCAGGACCAGGAACAGCGGGATGATCAGCAGCACGAAGGGGAACGCCTGGCTGACCACGACCCAGCCGGTGGCCGCCGTGGCGAGCCGGGTGCGGTGGCGGGCCATCACATAGGCCATCGGGGTCGCGATGAGGACGGCGATCAGCCCTGCCGAGAGCGCGGCGATCAGCGAGTTGGCCGCGGCCCGCAGCAGCGGTTGCTCGTCGAACGCCTGCCGGAAGTTGTCCAGCGTGGGGTGCCGCGGGATCCAGGTCGGGTGCAGGGAACCCAGCTCGGGCGCCGGCTTGAAGGTGGTGGAGATCAGCCACAGGAACGGGAACGCCAGGAAGACCAGGTAGCACAGCAGCGCCACGTACTGTCCCGCGCGCACGGATCGTCGGGTACGCATGCTCATCGGTCCTCGCCTCCCCGGATCCGGCCGGCGAGATACACGGCGAGGATCACGGAGATCACCGCGACCATCACACAGCCCATCGCGGCGGCGTAGCCGAACTGTCCGTAGCGGAAGGCCTCCTCGTACGCGAAGAGCATCGGCAGCCGGGTGCGGCCGCCGGGACCGCCGTTGGTCAGCACGTAGACCAGGGCGAAGGAGTTGAAGTTCCAGATGAAGTTGAGCGCGGTGATGGAGAGGGCGACCGGTCTGATGGCGGGCCAGGTCACCGTCCTGAACCGGCGCCAGGCGCCCGCCCCGTCCAGCGCGGCGGCCTCGTGCAGTTCGTGCGGGGTGTTCTGGAGCCCGGCCAGCAGGGCGACCGTGGTCTGCGGCATCCCGGACCAGACGCCGACGACGATCACCGCCGGCAGCGCGGTGGCGAGCCCGGTCAGCCAGTCCCGGCCGTCCCCGAGCCCCAGGTCGCGGATGGTCTCGTTGAGGATGCCGGCGTCCGGGTTGTAGACGAGGCGCCACATGATGCCGACGACGACCTCGGGCATCGCCCACGGGATGATCGCCAGGGCGCGGGTCAGCCAGCGCATCCGCAGGTTCTCGTTGAGCAGCAGCGCGAGGCCGAGGGCGAGCACGAACTGCGGGACGGTGACGCCGACCGCCCACACCAGGCCGATCCGGAACGACTCCCAGAACAGCCCGTCGTGCAGCAGGTCCTGGAAGTTCAGCGTGCCGGTCCACTGGGTGGCGCGGGTGCGGCCGGACTGGGCGTCGGTGAAGGCCAGCGCGATGCCGTAGAGCAGCGGGCCGACGCTCAGGACCAGGATGGGGAGGAGAGCGGGGAGGACCAGGAACCAGGTGCCGGCGCCCCGGTCCAGCCGCCCGTCGGTGCGCTTCCCGGGCGGTCCGTGCCGCCCGGACCGCGTGGTCGCACTCGCCAATGTCATACGTATGCCCCCTTTGCGTGAATCGACCGGCTTGTTGCCGTTCTGGCCGCTCAGGTGGCCTCCGTCATCGTGCTGACGGACCGCCGGTTCGTCAAGGCAACCTGCACGGATGCGAAAATCGGGCCATGAACGAGATGGAAGCGCGCGAGGTGCTGGGCGCCGCCGGGTTCCCCGGCGGGGCGGAGCTGATCGCGCTCGGCGAGAACGCGGTGTTCACGGTCGGGGACCTCGTCGTCAAGGTCGGCCGGGACGCCGTGCGCCACCCGGAACTGCTGGAGCGGGCCGAGCGCGAGGTGGCCGTCGCACGGTGGCTCGCGGCGTCCGGGGTCCCCGCCGTACGGGCGGCCGAGGACGGGGCCCGGCTGGTCGAGGGCCATCCGGTGACCGTGTGGCACCGGCTGCCGGAGGCGGTGCGGCCCGCCGAGCCGCGCGATCTCGCCCCGCTGCTCGGCGCCGTGCACGCGCTGCCCGCGCCGGAGGGCTTCGCGCTGCCGCGCCGGGAGCTGCTGGGTGGCGTGGAGCGCTGGCTGCGGCTGGCGGGCGACGCGATCGACCCGGCCGACGCGGCGTATCTGCGTGAGCGGCGCGACGGCTTCGCGGCGGCGGCAGCGGCGCTGGTCCCGCATCTGCCGCCGGGACCGATCCACGGCGACGCGCTGGCGCGCAACGTCCATGTCGGGCCGGACGGCCCGGTCCTGGTGGACCTGGAGACCTTCTCCTCGGACCTGCGCGAGCACGATCTGGTGGTCCTCGCCCTGTCCCGCGACCGGTACGGCCTGGCGCCCGAGGCCTATGACGCGTTCACCGAGGCGTACGGGTGGGACGTGCGCGCATGGGACGGCTGCGGGGTGCTGCGGGGGGCGCGGGAGACGGCGAGCTGTGCGTGGGTGGCGCAGCATGCGCCCGTGAACGGGCGGGCCCTTGCGGAGTTCCGGCGCCGGGTGGCGTCGTTGCGGGACGGGGACGCGTCTGTGCGGTGGTATCCGTTCTGAGCCGGCTCGGGAGTCCGGCGCACCGGTCCCACGTGTTGTCCTCAATCGCCGGACGGGCTTGATTTTGCCGCCGCCCGTGATCTTCCCGCAGCGGGGTTCCAAGCTCATCCAGCGATTGGCCGACGCGCGGCTGACCTCGCTGTGAGGACGGCCCCATCAAGCCCGTCCGGCGATTGAGGACACACGCCGACGGGCGTGACGCCCGGCTTCAGGCGGTCGTACGCACCGGCTCCCGCACCGGCCACTGGCCGTCGACCACCGCGTCCGGGGTGCCCTTGCGGCGGAGGAAGGCCTGGAAGTCCGCCGCCCACTCCGCGTACCAGGCGATCTGGCGCTCGTGCAGGGCAGGCGCCGGGAGTTCGGCCACCGTGCGGTGGCGGGCGGCTATCGCGTACGCCACCCGGACCGCGGCCAGCGCGTCCGCCCCCGCGTCGTGCGCGCCGCCGTGGACCACGCCGTACTCGACGCAGACCGCCTCCAGGTTCCGCTTGCCCTTGCGGTAGCGGTCGACGGCCCGGTCGATGGTGTACGGGTCGATGACGGGGCCGAGGGGCACGCCGTCGAGCCGGTCATCGAGCGAGGGCAGTCCGTGGCGGCGCAACTCGGCCGTGAGCAGGGTCAGGTCGAAGGCCGCGTTGTACGCGACGACCGGGACGCCCCGGCGCCAGTAGCCGGCCAGCGTGTCGGCGATCTCGTCGGCCACCTCACGGGCCGGCCGGCCCTCGGCCGCCGCCCGCTCGCTGCTGATGCCGTGGATCGCGGAGGCCTGGGCGGGGATGCGGATGCCCGGGTCGGCCAGCCAGGTGTGCCGGGCCGTCGGCTCGCCGTCCCGGCCGTCCACGGCGATCACCGCGGCCGTCACGATCCGGGCCTCCTGCGGATCCGTCCCCGTCGTCTCCAGATCGAAGCCGACCAGCGCGTGCCGGTGCCAGCTCATCCCGTACCTCCTTCGTGGTGCTCCCCCGGATGACGACCACCCTCGCACGGGCCACTGACAACGCCGTCAGGAGACCGGCCGGGAGTCCGTCCACACGGACTCGAACTCCTCGCGGTAGGTCTCGAACAGCCCGTGCTCGTACCCCTGCCCGGCCCGGACCACCGCACGCCCGCCGCCGCGCAGCACCAGCACCGGCGCCTCCATGCCGCGCGCCCGGCGCAGATAGGTCTGCACGACGCCCACCGCGTCGGCCCCGTCGCCGTCCACCAGGTAGGCCGTGAAGCGCGGGGTCTCGTCGAAGACGTGGATCTCGAAGGCGCCCGGGTCGCGGAGCTTGGAGCGCACCCGCCGCATGTGCAGGATGTTCATCTCCACGGACCGGCTCAGCTCGCCCTTCTTGAGGCCCAGCTCCCGCTCCCGGCGCTTCACGGCGCTGCTGGCCGGGTTGATGAAGAGCAGCCGGATGCGGCAGCCGGACTCGGCGAGCCGGATGAGCCGGCGTCCGGAGAAGTTCTGCACCAGCAGGTTGAGCCCTATCCCGATCGCGTCCAGCCGGCGCGCGTCGCCGAAGAGGTCCTCGGCGGGCAGCTGGCGCTGGAGGCGTACCCGGTCGGAGTGGACGGAGACCACGTCCGCGTACCGGTCGCCGACCAGCTCCTCCACGGCGTCGACCGGGAGCCGGTCGGAGGAGGGCACCGCCGCCCCGCTGCCCAGCATCTCCAGGAGCCGGGCGGAGGCGCGCTCGGCCTGGGCGAGCACCGCCTCGTTGAGCGCGCGGTTGCGGGAGACGACGTTGCGCGCGACCTCCAGCTCGTCGAGCGCCAGTTCGACATCACGGCGGTCGTCGAAGTACGGCTCGAAGCAGGGCCAGTGCTGGACCATCAGCTCGCGCAACTGGGGCAGCGTGAGGAAGCTGAGGACGTTGTCGTCGGCCGGGTCGAGCAGATAGCCCTTGCGGCGGGAGACCTCGCGCACGGCGACGGCGCGCTGCACCCACTCCTGGCCGGCGGGCCCTGCGGCGGCCACCACCCAGTCCTCGCCGTGCACGGGTTCGTAGATCGGCCGGAGCACCGCCGCGACCACGGCACGCAGCCGCTGTTCGACGAGATTCAGCCAGATATAGGCGCGCCCGGCCCGCTGGGCGCGGGTGCGCACCTCGCTCCAGGCGTCGGCGTCCCAGTCCAGTTCCGCGCCGATCTCCAGGGGCTGCGCCAGCGAGACCGCCCCGGGCGGGACCTCGGCCACGTCCCCCTCGTGACCCGCGTCACCCGGGGGCAGCTCGAACCCTCCCGAGCTCACCCACGCACCGCCTTCCACTCCCCCACCAACGATCAAGGAAGGGTACTCCGGGAGCGGGAGCCGGTGCAGCCGGATGCGCAGGCTCCTTTACCAACTCCCCATGGAATCAAACCTGTTCCAGTCGGTGAGTTCGTCGGGAGTGAGCTGATTCATAGGGATTAAACACCCCAGCAAGGGGCGCGAACCGGACAGAGGGGGCGAGGGGCCGGAGGGCGGCCGGTTCCGGGCGACACGGAGAGGCACGAGGTTGACCGACCGGCCGACGTCCTAGGTAAGGGGCTCACTTTCGGGGAAGATCTGGCCCAGGGCCCAGGCGGGTCCGCATTTTCCCCAGGCGACCGCGGCAGAACTGGAAGAGTCGAATCCATGCAGGTGTGGCCGGGACAGGCGTACCCGCTCGGTGCCACGTACGACGGCGCCGGGACCAACTTCGCGGTCTTCTCGGAGGCCGCCCACCGAATCGAGTTGTGCCTGCTGCACGACGACGGTTCCGAGACGGCGGTGGAGCTGAGAGAGACCGATGCCTTCGTCCGGCACGCGTATCTGCCGGGGGTGATGCCCGGTCAGCGCTACGGATTCCGGGTGCACGGCCCGTACGAACCGCAGCGGGGCATCCGGTGCAACTCCGCCAAGCTGCTCCTGGACCCCTACGCGCGGGCGGTGTCCGGGCAGATCGGCTGGGGCGAGGAGGTGTACGGCTACCCCTTCGGGAAGCCGGACGCGCGCAACGACCTCGACTCCGCGCCGCACACGATGTCCTCGGTCGTGGTGAACCCGTACTTCGACTGGGGCGACGACCGGCGCCCGCGTACGGACTACCACCGCACGGTGATCTACGAGGCCCATGTGAAGGGCCTGACGATGCTCCATCCGGGGCTGCCCAAGGAGCTGCGCGGCACGTACGCCGGGCTCGCGCACCCGGAGATCATCGCCCATCTGACGGAGCTGGGCGTGACGGCCATCGAGCTGATGCCGGTGCACCAGTTCGTCCAGGACCACCGGCTGGCGGACGCGGGCCTCGCCAACTACTGGGGCTACAACACCATCGGCTTCTTCGCCCCGCACAACGCCTACGCCTCCTGGGGCGACCGGGGCGAGCAGGTGCTGGAGTTCAAGCAGGCCGTGCGCGCCCTGCACCAGGCGGGCATCGAGGTCATCCTCGACGTGGTCTACAACCACACCGCCGAGGGCAACCACCTGGGGCCGACGCTGTCCTTCCGGGGGCTGGACAACGCCTCGTACTACCGGCTGACCGACGACCAGCGCTACTACATGGACACCACGGGCACGGGGAACTCCCTGCTGATGCGCTCGCCGCACGTGCTCCAGATGATCATGGACTCGCTGCGGTACTGGGTGACCGAGATGCATGTGGACGGCTTCCGCTTCGACCTGGCGGCCACGCTGGCCCGCCAGTTCCACGAGGTGGACCGGTTGTCGTCGTTCTTCGACCTGGTGCAGCAGGACCCGGTGGTCAGCCAGGTGAAGCTGATCGCCGAACCGTGGGACGTGGGCGAGGGCGGCTACCAGGTGGGGAACTTCCCGCCGCTGTGGACCGAGTGGAACGGCAAGTACCGCGACACGGTCCGCGACCTGTGGCGGGGCGAACCGCGGACGCTGGCCGAGTTCGCCGGGCGGCTGACCGGCTCGTCGGACCTGTACCAGGACGACGGGCGGCGCCCGCTCGCCTCGATCAACTTCACCACCTGCCACGACGGCTTCACCCTGCACGACCTCGTCTCGTACAACGACAAGCACAACGAGGCCAACGGCGAGGGCAACCGGGACGGCGAGAGCCACAACCGGTCCTGGAACTGCGGCGCCGAGGGCGAGACGGACGAGACCGAGGTGCTGGAGCTGCGCGAGCGTCAGATGCGCAACTTCATCGCCACCCTGATGCTGTCGCAGGGCGTGCCGATGCTCAGCCACGGCGACGAGTTCGGCCGCACCCAGCAGGGCAACAACAACGCCTACTGCCAGGACAACGAACTGTCCTGGGTCCACTGGCCGGAGCCCGCCGCCGCGGTCGGCGCCGACGGCGAGGAGGAGGAGCCGGACGACGGGGCCGGTGACATGAGCCTGCTGGAGTTCACCCGGGCGATGGTGTGGCTGCGCCGCGACCACCCGGTCTTCCGCCGCCGCAGGTTCTTCCACGGCCGCCCGGTGGAGGGCACGCACGACGAGCTCTCCGACATCGCCTGGTTCACCCCCGAGGGCCAGGAGATGACCCAGCGGGACTGGCAGGCCGCCCACGCCAAGGCCCTGACGGTGTTCCTGAACGGGCACGCCATCTCGGAGCCGGGCCCGCGCGGGGAGCGGATCTCCGACGACTCGTTCCTGCTGATGTTCAACGCGAGCGCCGAGACCCTGGAGTTCGCCGTGCCCGTCAACCACGGGCGGCAGTGGCACGCGGTCGTGGACACCGCCCGCCCGGCCGGGGTCCTGACCGGCGCGGGGCCCAAGGTGGCGGCGGGCGACCGGGTGACGCTGGTGGGCCGCAGCATGGTCGTGCTGCAACGGCCCGCCTGACCGGGTCGGCGGCGCCGCCCGTGTCACCCCGTCGTGGCCTTGTGCCCGGCGGGGTGACACAGGCGGCCCGGATGTGGGTACGAAGGTTCCCATGACGCCTACCGCCACCTACCGGCTCCAGCTCCAGCCGGAGTTCCCGTTCTCGGCCGCCGAGGACGCCGTGCCGTACCTCGCCTCGCTCGGCGTCTCCCATCTGCACCTGTCACCCGTCCTGGAAGCCGTACCGGGATCCCGGCACGGCTACGACGTCACCGACCACGGCCGGGTCCGGGCCGAGCTGGGCGGCGAGGAGGGGCTGCGGCGGCTGGCGCGCACCGCGCGGGAGCACGGGCTCGGCCTGGTCCTGGACATCGTGCCCAACCACATGGCGGCCGACCCCCGCCACAACCACGCCCTGCGCGAGGTGCTGCGCGAGGGCCCGGAGTCCCCGTACGCCCGCTGGTTCGACATCGACTGGGCCGCCGGTGACGGCCGGATACTGCTGCCGGTGCTGGGCGGCCGGATCGGCGACGAGACGGAACACATGCGGGTCGATGGCGAGGTGCTGCGCTACGGCGAGCAGGAGTTCCCGCTCCGGGCCGGTACCGCCCACCTCCCGCTGCCGGAGCTGCTGGACGCCCAGCACTACCGGCTCGGCTGGTGGCGGCTGGCCCGCACCGAGCTGAACTACCGGCGGTTCTTCACCATCTCGGACCTGATCGGGGTGCGGGTGGAGGACCCGGAGGTCTTCGCCGCCACCCACGGCAAGATCCTCGAACTGGTCCGGGACGGCGTCGTGGACGGGCTGCGGATCGACCACCCGGACGGGCTCGCGGACCCGGCCGGCTATCTGTCCCGTCTCTCCGAGGAGAGCGGCGGGGTGTGGACGGTGGTGGAGAAGATCCTCACCGGCTCCGAGCAGCTGCCGGCCGGCTGGGCGGTGGCCGGGACCACGGGGTACGACGCGCTGTACCGCGTCGACGGCCTCTTCACCGACCCGCAGGGCGCAGCCGAGCTGCTGGGCCACTACCGCGAGGCCGCGTCCCCGGCCGGCGACCGGGGCGGCTACTGGACGGCGACCGTGCGCCGGGCCGCGTACCGCGTCGTCACCCATGAACTGGCGGCGGAGACCGCGCTGCTGACCCGGCTGGCCTCCCGGATCTGCGCCGGGGACCCCGCCCTGCGCGACCACGCCCCCTGGGCGCTGCGCACCGCCGTGCGCGAGCTGCTGGTCCGCGTCCCCGTCTACCGTCCGTACGTGACGGCGGGCGGCCCCTGCTCCGAGGCGGCCGAGGCGACGCTCGACGCGACGACGGTGAGCGACGCCAAGGCGGTCTTCGCGGTACGGGAGGAGGCCGCGGCCGTCGACGTGGTGCGGGACCTGGCGCTGGGGCGGCTCGGTGGCGGCACGGACCGGGCGGCGTTCTGCGCCCGGTTCGCCCAGACGTCGTCCGCGCTGCGGGCGAAGGCCGTCGAGGACACCGCGTACTACCGCTATCTGCCGCTGATCTCGGCCAACGAGGTGGGCGGCGACCCGGGGCACCCCGCGGTCGAGCCGGAGGACTTCCACGCCTTCTGCACCCGGCTCGCCCGGGACTGGCCCGCCACCGGTACCGCCCTGACGACGCATGACACCAAGCGCAGCGCCGATGTGCGGGCGGGCATCGCGGTGCTGTCGCAGTGCCCCGGCCGGTGGGCGGGTCTGGTGGCGGGGCTCGCCCGGTCCGCCCAGCCGGCGCCCGATCCGCAGCTGGCCTGGCAGGCATGGCAGACGGCGGTCGGCTGCGCCGGGATTCCGGCGGAGGAGCGAGCGGCGCGGCTGGAGCCCGCGCTGCTGAAGGCGGTGCGCGAGTCGGGCCTGTTCACGAGCTGGACGGAGCCCGACCCGGTGTACGAGCGGGTGGCGTCGGACTTCGTCGCCGCCGGGCCGGCCGCGGACACCGGGCCCGTCCGGTCGCTCGTCGAGGAGTTCGCCGCCACGCTCGCCACCCATGTGCGGGCGCAGTCCCTGGGTGCGGCGCTGGTGCACCTGACGATGCCCGGGGTGCCGGACCTCTACCAGGGCACCGAGCGCGCGTATCCGGCGCTGGTCGACCCGGACAACCGGCGGCCGTTCCGGGAGCCGTCGCCGGACGCGCCCGCCGACGAGAAGGCGGAGCTGACGGCGGCGGCGCTGCGGCTGCGGCGGGAGCGGCCCGCGGTGTTCGGCGAGTCGGGGACGTACGCCCCGCTGCGCGCATCGGGCCCGGCGGCGGCGCACTGTGTGGCGTTCTGCCGGTCCGGGGAGGTCGTCACGGCGGTGACCCGGCTGTCGCTGCGGCTCGCGGAGTCGGGCGGCTGGCGCGGGACCCGGCTGGCCCTGCCGGACGACGGGGTGTGGCGGGATCTCCTCACGCCGGGCCGCGAGTTCACGGGCGGCACGGCGGCAGTGGCGGACCTGTTCGCGGACCGTCCGGTGGCGTTGCTGGTACGGGGCTGAGGGCTCAGCCCGGCCGGACGAGGAGGGAGCGCGGGCCCCTCGTCAGCAGGCCCGTGGCGGCCGGGCGGAAGCCCTCGTCCCAGCGGAGGCGGGGCATCGCGTCGAGCAGGGCCCGCAGCCCTCGTTCGGCCTCCAGGCGGCTGAGCGCCACAGCGGGGCAGCCGGGCGGCCCGGTGAGGGCGCGGTCCTGGTCGGGGCGGAATGGGTCGAACGCGTCGGGGGCGGCGAAACGCCCGGGGTCGCGGGCGGCGGCCCCGACGAGGCACGCGACGGGCGCCCGCGCGGGCAGGGTGCCGCCGCTGAGGGTGACCTCGGCGACCGTGCGGCGCAGGACGACCTGGACCGGCGGGTCGCGGCGCAGCGACTCCGTCCAGGCCCGGCCGGTGAGCGCGGGTTCGACGCGCAGGGCGGCCAGCAGGTCGGGTTCGTCCAGCAGGTTGGCGAGGAGCGAGGCGAGCGCGGTCCGGCGCAGGGCGGTGTCCCGGAGGCAGGGGCTGTCCGTGACGGCGGGGGCGCCCACGCCCTCCCCGTCGTCCGGGTCCGCGCCGGACGCGGCGGGCAGCCAGCGGCAGAACTCCTCGACGAGGTCGGCCCGGGGGCGGCGGGCGATGCGCCGGGCCAGCACGTAGGCGGTGCGCTCCACGCGCTCGGCGAGCCCGCCGGGGACCGTGCCGGTCACCACGGTGTACCGGTCGGCGGGCAGGCAGCGCGGACTGCCGTGGCAGAGGCCGAGCGGCGCGGGCCCGCCCCGGGGCGCGCCGTCGTGCGGGAAGCCGGTGAACCGGGGGTCGGCGAGGGCGGCGGTCACATCGTCGTACCGGCTGATCAGCCAGGCGCCGAGGGGCGCGTCGTAGCTGAGCGGGTACTGCTCGCGCAGCATCCGGTAGAAGCGGTACGGGTCCCGGGCGGCGCCGCGTGCCAGCAGGCTGGGGCCGGTCCGGCGGGAGCGCGCGGACCGGGTGGCGAGGGCGCGGGGTTCGGGCGAGGTGGTCGGGGCCGGTATGTCGCGGGGCGCGTCGGACTGCATGGCGTTCCCCCGGGTCGCGTCGGTGCGCCGGTGCGCGGCGCGGTCTCCCTCAGGGCATCACCTGAACGGACTCGTCGCAGTCGGCGCGCGGCCGTCCGGGTGACACCGGGGGCGTCCCGCCGGTGCGCCGGACGTCGGCCAGCAGCTCCGTGAACGCGGCGGCGGCGCCGGTCAGCGCGACCCGGGAGAAGACGGCGAGCTCGCGGCGCCAGGGCGGGTCCACCGTGAGCAGGGCGCAGTCCTCGCCGACCGCTCCCCGTACGACGTGGGCGGGGGCGGTGGCGACGCCGACCCCGGCCGCCGCCATCCGTACCGCCGTCGAGGTGTGCTCGGTGCGTACAGCCGTACGCGGCACGAAGCCGGCGCGGGCGCAGGCGCGGTCGAGGAACGGGACGCCGTCCACGAGCGGTTCCATGGCGCAGCGGACCCAGAAGCGGTCGGCGAGTTCCTGGAGCCGGACCGAGGACCGGCCCGCGAGGGGGTCGTCGAAGGGGACGACGAGGACGATGTCCTCCGTGCCGACGGGGACGACCGGGCCGTGCCGGTGGGCGGGCGGCGGTCCGACGGCGAGGTCGGCGGTGCCCCGTTCGATCTGTTCCTCCAGCGCCTCGGTGGTGGCGTACTCGTGGAGGACGAGGGCGACGCCGGGGTGGGCGGTCCGCCAGCGGGCGAAGACCTCGGGGAGGATGCCGACGGCGATGGCGTGGACGGTGGCGATGTGCAGCTCGCCGCCCTGCGCTCCGGCGGCGGCGCGCGCGGCGCGGCGGGCCTGGGCGGCGCTGCGTACGGAGCGTTCGGCGTGGGGCAGGAAGGCGCGGCCCATGGCGGTGAGCCGCACGCCGCGCGGCAGCCGTTCGAGCAGGGGGCCGCCGACGGCTCGTTCCAGGGCCTTGATCTGGTGGGAGAGCGCGGGCTGGGTGACGTGGAGGTGTTCGGCGGCCCGGGTGAAGGAGGACTCCTCGACCACCGTGAGGAAGTACTCCATCTGCCGCAGGCTCATCGCATCCCCCTGTCATGAGCTCCGTGCATGGATCCCACACAAACATTGCCTTGGACTCATGGCAAGGACGGGGCGGAGGGTGGGAGCCATGACACAGGAACAGCGTGTGGGGGAAGCGGATGTCGTCGTCATCGGCGGCGGGACCGGGGGTTACTCGACGGCGCTGCGGGCGGCCGGGGTGGGGTTGAGCGTGGTCCTCGCGGAGCGCGACAAGGTCGGCGGGACCTGTCTGCACCGGGGCTGCATCCCCAGCAAGGCGATGCTGCACGCGGCCGAACTCGTCGACGGCATCGCGGAGGCCCGTGAGCGGTGGGGCGTGAAGGCGGTCCTGGAGTCGGTGGACTGGCCGGCGCTGGTGGCCACCCGCGACGACATCGTCACCCGCAACCACCGTGGCGTCGAGGCGCACTTGGCGCATGCGAACGTGCACGTGGTGGCGGGGAGCGCCGAGTTGACCGGTCCGCGCGGCGTGCGCGTCGAGGGGTACGGGGAGGTGACCGCGCGGCGCGGGATCGTGCTGGCGACGGGGTCGCGGCCCCGGATGCTGCCGGGCCTGACGGCGGACGGGCGGCGGGTGGTGACCAGTGACGACGCCCTGTTCGCGCCCGGTCTGCCGGATTCGGTGCTGGTGCTGGGCGGCGGGGCGATCGGGGTGGAGTACGCCTCGCTGCATCGGTCGATGGGGGCGCGGGTGACCTTGGTGGAGGCGGCGGACCGGCTGGTGCCGCTGGAGGACGCGGACGTGTCGCGCCATCTGACCCGGGGCCTGAAGAAGCGCGGCATCGACGTGCGGGCGGGGACCCGGCTGCTGGAGGCGGTGGTGCTCGACGACGGGGTCCGGGCGACGCTCCGCACCTCGCGCGGCGAGACCCGGACGGTGGAGGCCCAGCGGCTGCTGGTGGCCGTGGGCCGGGTCCCGGTGACGGACGGGCTCGGTCTGGCCGCCGCCGGACTGGCCACCGACGAGCGGGGGTTCGTCGCACCGGCCGACTGGTCGCGGCTGGAGACGCCGGTGCCCGGCATCCACGTGGTGGGCGATCTGCTGCCGCCACCGTCCCTCGGGCTGGCCCACGCCTCGTTCGCGGAGGGGCTGTTGGTGGCGGAGACCCTGGCGGGGCGGCGGTCCGCGCCGGTGGACTACGACGCGGTGCCCCGGGTCACGTACTCGGCGCCGCAGACGGCGGCGGTGGGGCTCTCGGAGGCCGCCGCGCGCGACGCCGGGTTCGACGTGGTGGTCAACACGATGCCGCTGACCGCCGTCGCCAAGGGGATGGTGCACGGGCAGGGCGGCATGGTGAAGGTGGTCGCGGAACGGGACGGCCGCGTGCTGGGGGTGCACCTGGTCGGGCCGCACGTCTCGGAGATGATCGCCGAGTCCCAGCTGATCGTCGGCTGGGACGCGGAACCCTTCGACGTGGCCCAGCACATCCACCCGCACCCGACGCTCTCCGAGGCGGTCGGCGAATCCTTCCTCACGCTGGCGGGCCGAGGGCTCCACCAGCAGGCGTGACCGGAACGTCAGGCCGGCGGCGGGAGCGCGGGGCCCGGCGCCGACAGCCGGAACATCATGCGGCCGAAGCTCACCTGGTCCCCCTCGCGCACCGGGACCGTGCCGGTGACGCGCTGCCCGTTGACACAGGTGCCGTTGGTCGAGCCGAGGTCGCGCAGCAGCCAGCGGTCGCCGTGCGCGGTCAGCTCCGCGTGCATCCGGGAGACGGTCTCGTGGCTGAGCCGCAGTCCGTTGCCCGGGTCACGGCCGATGCGCAGGGGGTTCGGGCTGGGGGCCGGCAGCAGCAGCTTCGGCAGCCGCTCCGCCCGCCAGGCCCGGCGGACCCGCTCGGGGAAGCCGGAGACACCGCCCACGACGCGCAACAGCCCCCGCGACCAACGGCCTTCGCGCTCCAGGTCCCTGGTGAGGGCTTCCAGCTCCTCGGGACGGCTGGTCGTCAGCGCCACTTCCATGCGCTGCATGAAGGTGTCCTGGGAGAGCTTGCCCTGGGCCGCGCCCTCCCTGAGCACACCGAGAACACGGTCGCGCTGCGCGTCGGACAGGCGCGCGGTGGGCGTGTGGAACTCGAACGGGGACGTCACGCGCCAATTGTCGGGTCCACCGCCCCGAAGTGTCCAGAACAACCCTGCTTTCCGCCCCTCCTGACCTGCGCGGAACCGCTCCGGATAACCAGAAGCGGTCCGTCCGCAACGTTGCTAGGGTCTGCCGCTGCCGCCCGGTGACCGCCGTGGCGTGCTCGTACGGCCTTGGAGTTCAGTGCCCGACGCACCGCTCGATCTGTCCATCCGTCCGCTCAGCGGCCCCGAGGAGCTGAACCTCTTCCTCGAACTTCCCTACGTCCTCGACCACGAACTGGCGGACGACCTCGCCACGGGCCGCCGGCGCCCCGAGTGGATGTGGGTGGCACTGCGCGGCGACCGGGTCGTGGCGCGGATCGCCTGGTGGAGCAGGGACGGCGAGGCACCGCTGCTGCTCGACTTCTTCGACCTCGACGACACCCTGCCCCTCGCCGAGCGCGAGGAGGCGGGCCTGCGGCTCGTCGAGACGGCGACCGCCGCCGTCGTACCGGCCGGGGCGCCGCGCCCCGAGTACGGGCGCTACGTGCCGGCCGACTGGCGCGAGGACCCGGCCGTCCGCGAGGCCGTCGAGGCCCGCGTCCGGGTCATGGAGCGCACCGGCGCCCGGCTGCTCGTGGAGCGGCTGCGCCTGGAGTGGCGCGCGGGCACGCCCGTGCCCGCCGACAGCGGCCGGCTGCGGTTCCGCCCGGCCGACGGGCGCGAGGACCTGCTCGCGCTGATGACACCGGTGATGGAGGGCACCCTCGACGCCCACGGGCAGCAGGACCTGGCGTCCGGGCTGTCCCCGCGCGAGGCGGCCGAGAAGCACTACGACGAGGAACTGGCCGGCTACTCGACGCCCCGGGAGTGGTGGCGCGTGGCCGAACTCCCGGACGGGGAGCCCGTCGGCTTCGTCGTCCCGGCCCGCAACAGCTACAACCCGATCGTCGCGTACATCGGTGTGCTGCCCGCCCACCGCGGCCACGGCTACATCGACGACATCCTCGCCGAGGGCACCCGGGTGCTGGCCGTGCAGGAGGACGTGGCGCGCATCCGGGCCTCGACGGACCTCGGCAACGTACCGATGGCGAAGGCGTTCGCGCGGCTGGGCTACATCAACTTCGAGCGCTCCTTCGACATGGTGTGGGACGACTGACAGTCCATCAGTTACCGTTCGTGCGCTGCGCCTTGATGACGTCCCGGTACCAGGCGTAGGAGTCCTTCGGGGTGCGGCGCAGGGTCTCGTAGTCGATGTGGACGAGACCGAAGCGCTTGCTGGCCCCCTCGGTCCACTCGATGTTGTCGGTGAGCGACCAGGTGAAGTAGCCGCGTACGTCGACACCCGCGTCGATCGCCTCCCGCAGCGCCCCCAGGTGTCCGTCGAGGAAGGCGATCCGGCGGGTGTCCTCGGCGGGCTCGTCGACCGCGCAGCCGTTCTCCGTGATGTAGACGGGCGGCAGCAGCTCGCCGTAGCGCTCGCGCAGCTGTACGAGGGTCTCGCGCAGGCCGTCCGGGACGACGGGCCAGCCGAAGTCGGTCGTCTCGTACCCCTCGATCTCGCGGATGCCGAAGGGCAGGCCCTCGGGCATGCCGAAGCCGGCGAAGCTGTCGAGGGCGTCGGGGGTGGGGGCGCCGACGAGGGTCGGGTTGTAGTAGTTGACGCCGTACCAGTCGAGCCGGGTGGAGATCGTCCGCAGGTCGTCCTCGACGGGGCCCGGCATCAGCGCGGCGACGTTCTCGTCGGGGTAGCGGCCGGTCAGGAGCGGGTCCGCGAACAGCCGGTTGGTGAGGACGTCGTACAGCTCGGCGGCGAAGCGGTCCTCGTCGGACTCGCCGGCCGTCCAGACCGGCGAGTGCGATACGGCGATGCCGATGTTGTCGGCGCCCGCCGCGCGCAGCGCCCGTACGGCCAGGCCGTGGGCGAGGAGCTGGTGGTGGGCGGCGGGCAGCGCGTCGAAGAGAAGGGTGCGGCCGGGGGCGTGCTCGCCGAGCGCGTAGCCCAGCAGGGTGACCTCGGCGGGCTCGTTGACGGTGATCCACATGGGGACGCGGTCGGCGAGGCGTTCGGCGACGATGCCGGCGTACTCGGCGAAGCGGTAGGCGGTGTCCCGGTTGAGCCAGCCCCCGGCCTCGTCCAGCGGGAGCGGGGTGTCCCAGTGGTACAGGGTGGGCGCGGGCGTGATGCCGTGGGCGCAGAGTTCGTCGACGAGCCGGTCGTAGAAGTCGAGCCCCTGCGGGTTGACCGGTCCGCTGCCGCCGGGGACGACGCGCGGCCAGCTCACCGAGAAGCGGAAGGCGTCGGCGCCCAGTCCGGCGAGCAGGGCGACGTCCTCGCGGTAGTGCCGGTGGAAGCCGGTGCCCCTGCTGGTGTCGGTGCCGTCCTTGATGCGTCCGGGCTGTGCGGCGAAGGCGTCCCAGCCGGAGGGGCCCTTGCCGTCGGTGTCGGCGGCGCCCTCGGTCTGGAAGGCGGAGGAGGAGGCTCCCCAGAGGAATCCGGGTGGGAAGGGCGGCACGGTCATCTCGGCCTCCACAGCCGTACGTAGGAAGTGCGTAGGACAGAACCCGACAGGGCAGTGATCAGTTCCAGACCTTAATGGCCGGTGTCGGACTCGATCCAGAGTGTCATCGGCCGGAGATCGCACCGTGTGCCGACCATGGGCCGGGGCGCCCGGCCCCGGAAGCGAGGGAGCGCCGCATGTTGTTCGAGGTATGGGCACCGGACGCGGGATCGGCCGTCCTGCGGCTGAGGGACGAGTCGCTGCCGATGGAACCCGATCCGGACCGGTCCGGCTGGTGGACCGCCGAGGCTGAGGCGGCGGACGGCGACCGGTACGGCTTCGCGCTCGACGGCGGTCCGGTGCGCCCCGACCCCCGCTCGCGCCGCCAGCCGGACGGCCCCGACGGCGAGTCCGCGGTCGTCGACCACGACGCGTACGTCTGGCGCTCGGAGTGGGCGGGGCGGGAGCTGCCGGGCGCGGTCCTGTACGAGCTGCACATCGGCACCTTCACCGAGGAGGGCACCTTCGACGCGGCGGCGGCCCGGCTCGGCCACCTCGCGGAGCTGGGCATCACCCATGTCTCGCTGATGCCGGTCTGCCCCTTCCCCGGCGTCAACGGCTGGGGGTACGAGGGGGTGTCGCTGTGGGCCGTGCACGAGCCGTACGGCGGCCCCGAGGGACTTAAGCGCTTTGTCGACATCGCGCACGGGCTGGGGCTCGCCGTCCTCCTGGACGTGGTCCACAACCACCTGGGCCCGTCCGGCAACTACCTCCCCGCGTTCGGTCCGTACTTCACCGAGACGCACCACACCCCGTGGGGCGCGGCGGTCAATCTGGACGCGCCGGGCTCCGACGAGGTGCGGGCGTACCTGCTGGGCAGCGCGCTGGCCTGGCTGCGGGACTACCGGCTGGACGGGCTGCGGCTCGACGCGGTGCACGCGCTGGCCGACACCCGGGCGCTGACGTACCTGGAGGAGCTGTCGGCCTCGGCCGACGCGCTCGCTGCGGAGCTGGGGCGCCCGCTGCCGCTGATCGCCGAGTCCGACCTGTGCGACCCGCGGACGACGACGCCGCGTGAGGAGGGCGGGCTCGGGCTGCACGCCCAGTGGAACGACGACTTCCACCACTGTCTGCACACCGCGCTCACCGGTGAGGCGCAGGGCTACTACGCGGACTTCGCGGCCGCCCCGCTGGCCGGGCTCGCCAAGACGATGACGAGCGCCTTCTTCCACAACGGCACGTACTCCAGCTTCCGGGGCCGTACGCACGGCCGCCCCGTCGACGTCAGCCGCAGCGCCGCGCACCGCTTCGTCGGCTACGCCCAGACCCACGACCAGATCGGCAACCGGGCCCTGGGCGACCGGCTCGCCGCCTCCCTCTCCCCCGGGCTGCTGGCCTGCGCGGCGGCGCTCGTACTGACGGGACCCTTCACGCCGATGCTGTTCATGGGCGAGGAATGGGGCGCCCGCACCCCATGGCAGTTCTTCACCGACCACACCGATCCCGAGCTGGCGGAGGCCGTACGCACCGGCAGGCGGCGGGAGTTCGGGGCGCACGGCTGGGCGGAGGAGGACATCCCGGACCCGCAGGACCCCGCCACCCGGGCCCGCTCCTGCCTGGACTGGGACGAGCTCCACCGCGAGCCGCACGCCCGGCTGTACGCCTGGTACCGCGAGCTGATCGCGCTGCGCCGCACCCTGCCGGACCTGCGCGACCCGGACCTGGCGAGCGTGAAGGCCGCGTACGACGACGGGGCGCGCTGGATCGCGGTGCGCCGGGGCGATCTGCGGATCGCGGTCAACCTCGACGCGAAGCCGGCCGCGATCCCGCTGGGCAACGGGCGCCACCGGGCCGGCCCCGGGCGGGTGCTGGCCGCGTGGCTGCCGGTGGACCCGCCGGGCCCGGACGGGATGCTGCACCTGCCGCCGGAGTCCTGCGTGGTACTGGCCGACGACTGACGACCGGCCCTCCTACTCCACGATCGCGAGTTCGCGGGCGGTGGCGTTGAGCCGGCGCCCGCCGTCCTCGGTGACGGTCACGATGTCCTCGATGCGCACGCCGAACCGGCCCGGCAGATAGATGCCGGGCTCCACCGAGAAGCACATGCCGGGCACCAGCGGCTGTTCCTCGCCCTCGATCATGTACGGGGGTTCATGGGTGGTGACGCCGATGCCGTGACCGGTGCGGTGGATGAAGCGCTCGCCGTAGCCGAACTCCGTGATGACGGCGCGTGCGGCGCGGTCGATCTCCTGGCAGGCGACGCCGGGGCGCACCGCCGCACAGCCCGCCTGCTGCGCCTCGCGCACGATGTCGTGGACCCGCCGCTCCTCGGCGGTGGGTTCACCGACATGGACGGTGCGGGAGGTGTCGGAGCCGTAGCCGTGCTTGAGGCCGCCGAAGTCGAGGACGACCATGTCGCCGTGCCCGATGGTGCGTTCCCCCGCCTCGTGATGCGGATTCGCTCCGTTGGGGCCCGAGCCGACGACGGTGAAGTCCACCTGGGAGTGGCCGTGTTCGGTGAGCAGCCGGGCGAGGTCGGCGGCGACCTCGGTCTCCCTGCGGCCGGAGAAGCGGACCTTGAGGATCTCCTCGTAGGCGGCGTCGGCGGCGGCCCCGGCGGCGGCGAGCCGTTCCAGCTCGTGGGCGTCCTTCACCGCGCGCAGCATCGGCAGCACCTGGGTGAGCGAGGCGTACGAGGTGTCGGGCAGCCGCTGCTGGAGGCCGAGCAGATGCATCGCCCAGGCGTTGTCGCTGATCGCGAACCGGCCCCGCGCGTCGAGCAGCGGGGCGGTGACGGCGTACGGGTCCTTGCCGTCCGTCCAGTCCCGCAGGGTCATGGCGGGGGCGCCCACGGCCTTCGCCGCGTCCGGGGCCTCCAGCGTCGGCACGACCAGCACCGGGTCCCGGCCCGCCGCGAGGACGAGGAGGGTGAGGCGTTCGGTGTCGGCGGGCGGCGCGTAGCCGGTCAGGTGGACCATGTCGGGCCCCGGCGCGACCAGCACCCCGGCGAGCCCGGCAGCGGCGGCGCTCTCGGCGGCCCGCGCCATCCGGGCCCGGTAGTCCTCGGCGGTGAACGGCAGGGGCTGGGCGGGGCTGGACATGCGGGTCCTCCTGACGGCGCGGAACGGCCCTCCCATCCTGCCCCTCCGGCGGTGCGGGCGCGAGCGATCAGGGCCGGGGGTCCGGGCCCCGCCGGACGACGAGATCGGCACGGTCTCGGCCCCGGGCGACGAGCCGGGCGTTGGCCTCGTCGGACCGGGCCACCCAGCGCTCGGCGTCGGCCCGTGCCTTCCCGTACCGCACATGCCGCTCGACGAGCCCGGTCACGCGCGCCGCGTCGTCGGCCTCCAGGTACCACGCCTCGTCGAGCAGCCCGCGCACCGGCGCCCAGGGCCCTTCCCCGTGCAGCAGGTAGTTGCCCTCGGTGACGACGAGCGGGACCTCGGGCGGGACCGGGACCGCCCCCGCGACCGGCTCCTCCAGGGACCGGTCGAAGGCGGGGGCGTACACGACGGTCCCGGGCTCCGGGACGCGCAGCCGCCGCAGCAGGGCGGCGTATCCGGCGGCGTCGAAGGTGTCGGGCGCGCCCTTGCGGCCGGCCCGGCCGAGGCGTGCGAGTTCGGCCTGCGCGAGGTGGAAGCCGTCCATGGGCACCAGCACGGCGAGCGGCCCGAGCGCGTCGGTGATCCGCCCGGCCAGCGTGGACTTGCCGGCGCCGGGCGGCCCGGCGATACCGAGGACGCGGCGTTCGCCGGGCCGTGCGAGGCGGCGCGCGCGGGCGGTGAGGTCGCTGATGTCCATGCCGGATAGTGTCCCGTCCAGGGGTTGCTGCCCCCGCCTCCCTTCCCCGCCGCGAGGAGTTCCATGCCCCACATCGCCCTGGTCACCCTGGTCGTACGCGACTACGACGAGGCCCTGTCCTTCTACACCGGTGCCCTCGGCTTCGAGCTGGTCGAGGACACCGACCGGGGCGACGGCTCGCGCTGGGTGGTGGTGCGGCCCCGGGGAACCCAGGGCACCGGGCTCCTGCTGGCCCGCGCCAAGGACGAGGCGCAGGCGGCGAGTGTCGGCGCGCAGACCGGCGGCCGGGTCGGCTTCTTCCTGCACACCGAGGACTTCGCCGGCGACCACGCCCGGATGACGGCGGCCGGGGTGCGGTTCCTGGAGGAGCCGCGCCACGAGGTCTACGGCTCGGTCGCGGTCTTCGAGGACCTGTACGGCAACCGCTGGGACCTGCTCCAGCCGGCGTCCTGACGACGCCCTTCCGGGGCCCGCGCCGCTCAGCCCGCCGCGAGCACGTCGCCGCCCGCCGCGCCCGCCAGCGCGTCCAGCACCGGCGCGATCAGCGGGTGGGCCTCGGCGCCCCGGCGTACGGCGGCGAAGACGCGGCGGGTCGGGGCGGTCCCCCGTACCGGGCGGACCACCACACCGGTCAGGGCCATGCCCCGGAGCGCGGTGCGCGGCACCAGGGCGACGCCGGCGTCCGCGCCGGCGAGGGCGACCACCGCGTGGAAGTCGTCCGAGGAGTGTTCGAGGTTCGGCGCGAAACCGGCGTACTCGCAGGCCAGGACCACCACGTCGTGGCAGGGGTTGCCCGGGTAGGGCCCGATCCAGGCGTCCTTGGCCAGTTCGGCGACGGCCACCTGCTCGTGGCCGGCCAGCCGGTGCCCGACCGGGAGCACCGCGTCGAACGGCTCCGAGTAGAGGGGGACGCGGGTGAGGCGGCGGTCGTCCTCGCCCGGTGCGCCCCGGTACTCGACGGCGACGGCGACGTCGACCTGGCGGTCCAGCACCATCGGGACGCTCGCGTCGCCCTCGGCGTCCTGCACCCGGACCTTGATGCCGGGCGCGCTCCGGCTCAGCGCGGCGATGGCGGGGGCGAGGACGAGCCCGATGCCGGTGGCGAACGCGGCGACCGTGACCGTACCGGCCTCGCCCGAGCCGTACGCGGCCAGCTCGGCCTCGGCCCGCTCCAGCTGGGCCAGCACCACGTTGGTGTGGGTGAGCAGGATCTCGCCGGCCGGGGTGAGCCTGGCCCCGCGCGCGCCGCGTTCGACGAGCCGGTGGCCGGTCTCCTGCTCCAGGGCGGCGAGCTGCTGGGAGACGGCGGAGGGGGTCAGGTACAGGGCGGCGGCAGCGGCGGTCACCGTGCCGTGGTCCGCCACGGCACGCAGGACGCGCAGCCGCCGTGCATCGATCATGTGACCCATTGTCCCAGGGGGTGGCTGACCAGTCCCCGCGACCGTTCCGGGACCTCCGCTCAGCTCTCCAGTACGGCGCGCGCGTCGACGAACGCGTCCACCGCGCGGTTCACGTCGTCCATGGAGTGCGCCGCGGAGAGCTGGACGCGGATGCGGGCCGCGCCCTGCGGGACGACCGGGTACGAGAACCCGATCACGTACACACCGCGCTCCAGGAGCAGCTCCGCCATCCGGCCTGCCTTCGCCGCGTCCCCGATCATGACGGGGGCGATGGCGTGGTCGCCGGGCAGGATGTCGAAGCCCTCCTCGGTCATCCGGGTGCGGAAGAGCGCGGTGTTGGCGTTGAGCCGCTCGCGCAGGTCGCCGGCGGACTCCAGCAGGTCGATGACCTTGAGGGAGGCGGCGGCGATGACCGGGGCGAGCGAGTTCGAGAAGAGATACGGGCGCGAGCGCTGGCGCAGCAGGGCGACGATCTCGGCGCGGGCGGCGACGTAACCGCCGGAGGCACCGCCGAGCGCCTTGCCGAGGGTGCCGGTGATGATGTCGACGCGGTCCATGACCCCGTGCAGCTCGGGCGTACCGCGGCCGCCGGCGCCGACGAAGCCGACGGCGTGCGAGTCGTCGACCATGACCATGGCGTCGTAGCGCTCGGCGAGGTCGCAGATCTCGCGCAGCGGCGCGACGTAGCCGTCCATGGAGAAGACGCCGTCGGTGACGATCAGGCGGCGCCGGGCCCCGGACGCGTCCTTGAGCTGGGTCTCCAGGTCGGCCATCTCGCGATTGGCGTAGCGGAAGCGCTTGGCCTTGCACAGGCGGATGCCGTCGATGATCGAGGCGTGGTTGAGGGCGTCGGAGATGACCGCGTCCTCGGCGCCGAGGATCGTCTCGAACACGCCGCCGTTGGCGTCGAAGCAGGAGGAGTAGAGGATCGTGTCCTCCTGGCCCAGGAAGGAGGAGAGCCGCTGCTCCAGCTCCTTGTGGACCTCCTGGGTGCCGCAGATGAAGCGGACCGAGGCCATGCCGTAGCCCCAGCGGTCCAGCGCCTCGTGCGCGGCGGCGATCACCTCGGGGTGGTCGGCGAGGCCCAGGTAGTTGTTGGCGCAGAAGTTGAGCACCTCGCCGGGGCGGCCCCCGGCGGTGACGGCCACGGTCGCGGACTGCGGGGTGCCGATGACGCGTTCGGGCTTGTGCAGCCCGGCGGCCTCGATCTCTTCGAGGGTGGTGCGCAGGTCGTCGCGTACGGAGTCGAACATGCCGGATTCCTTAAAGAGGTGAGGAGGTCAGACGGTCCAGTCGAGGATGACCTTGCCGCCGCGTCCGCTCGCCGCGTCGTCGAAGGCCGCCTCGAAGTCGCGGTAGCCGTACCGGCCGGTGATCACGGGGGCGAGGTCGAGGCCGCCCTCCAGCAGGACGGACATGGCGTACCAGGTCTCGTACATCTCGCGGCCGTAGATGCCCTTGACCGTGATCATCGAGGTGACGATCCGGGCCCAGTCGACGGCGAACTCCTCGGCCGGCAGCCCGAGCATGGCGATCCGGCCGCCGTGCGTCATGTTGGCGATCATGTCGCGCATCGCCTCGGGACGGCCGGACATCTCCAGGCCGATGTCGAAGCCCTCCCGCAGGCCCAGTTCCTTCTGGCCGTCGGCGATGGTCTGCTCGGCGACGTTGAGCGCCAGGCTGACGCCGACCTTGCGGGCCAGGTCGAGACGGGCCTCGCTGACGTCGGTGATGACCACGTTGCGGGCGCCGGCGTGCTTGGCGACGGCGGCGGCCATGATGCCGATGGGGCCGGCGCCGGTGATCAGGACGTCCTCGCCGACCAGCGGGAACGACAGCGCGGTGTGCACGGCGTTGCCGAACGGGTCGAAGATCGCGGCGACGTCGAGGTCGACGGGGACCCGGTGCACCCACACGTTGGAGGCGGGCAGCGCGACGTACTCGGCGAACGCGCCGTCGCGGCCGACGCCGAGGCCCAGCGTGGAGCGGCAGAGGTGGCGGCGGCCGGCCAGACAGTTGCGGCACTTGCCGCACACGAGGTGGCCCTCGCCGCTGACCAGGTCGCCCACGGCGATGTCGACGACGTCCGCGCCGATCGCGGCGACCTCGCCGACGAACTCGTGGCCGAGGACGAGCGGGGTGCTGATGGCCTGCTGCGCCCAGCCGTCGTAGTTGCGGATGTGCAGGTCGGTCCCGCAGATGCCGGTGCGCAGGACCTTGATCAGTACGTCACCGGGGCCCGTCTCGGGCTCGGGGACGTCCATCAGCCAGAGTCCGGGCTCGGCCTTCTGCTTCACGAGTGCCTTCACGGCTGCGGCTCCCTGTACGGCGTTGATCTCCCCGGGCCGGGGGCATGCCAGAGGAAGCCTGCGGCCCGGGGAAGGATGAGAGGGACGGCATGGCAGCGCGCTCGCACCGGCTGCCGCGCACCATCCTCCGCCGTCACGGAGAAATCTGCCGTACCCCGCGCCCCAGGTCCATCGAGCTTTTCTTAAACGGGGCCGCAGCTTGGCTTCACGCCGCGGGCGGTGTGCGCCGTACGACTCAGTCGCGCGGCCAGGGCCGCCCGTCCAGGCGCTCGATGTCCCGGTTGAGCCGGGCGAGGCCGTCCGCGAAGCGGGCGGCCTCCTCCGGGGTCCAGTCGGCCAGGACCCGCCGGAGCCCCTCCCGGTTCTCGGCCCGGTCCTTGTCGAGCCGGCGTTCACCCTCGTCCGTGATGGCGAACTTCCGGGCGATCCCGCCCTCCGGGTCCGGGATGCGGTCGACGACACCGGCCCGGAGCATCGCGGCGGTCTGGCGGTTCAGGGTGGAGGTGTCCAGACCGAAGGCGTCGCGCAGCTGGCCGATGGACATCGGCCCCTGGGCCCGGATACGACTGAGAAGGATGTACGCGCTCCGGTCGAGCCGCCCGTCGCCCCGCGAGGTGATCAGACTCATGTGCCGGCCGAGCAGCATCGTCTCGAACTCGATCCGGTCCACAGGCATGTCCACGCGCGGCTCCCTACGACGACTGTGCGCCCGCCCCGCCGGGACGGCGACCTCTCTGTACAGATATACCACGGAATGCGTGCATGATGCATGTAACGTGTATCGTGCACAACCCGCACGCGGCCCCGCACCGGGCGGCGGGCGAGGTTTGAGCGGCGAGCGCCACTCGAACCGGTTGTCCTGCCTCCCCGGGAGCCGGAGAATCCGCCGCGCCGGGAACGGTCCGCACCCCCGGCCGTAGACTCGCCGGATGGCGAAGTATTTCGACGTACACCCCGAAAATCCCCAGCAGCGCACCATCACCAACGTGGCCGAGAACATCCGCTCCGGGTCGCTCGTCGCGTATCCGACGGACTCCTGCTACGCGCTCGGGTGCCAGCTCGGCAACCGGGACGGCCTGTCCCGCATCCGGGCGATCCGCGACCTCGACGACCGCCACCACTTCACGCTGATGTGCCAGAACTTCGCCCAGCTCGGGCAGTTCGTGCACATCGACAACGACGTGTTCCGTACGGTCAAGGCGTCGACGCCCGGCCAGTACACGTTCATCCTGCCGGCGACGAAGGAGGTGCCGCGCCAGCTGCTGCACCCGAAGAAGAAGACCGTCGGCGTCCGCATCCCGGACCACCCGGTCGTCCAGGCCCTGCTGGCGGAACTGGGCGAACCGCTGCTCTCCAGCACGCTGCTCCTGCCCGACGAGGCCGAGCCCCTGACCCAGGGCTGGGAGATCAAGGAGCGCCTCGACCACGAGGTGGACATCGTGATCGACTCGGGCGACTGCGGCACGGAGCCCACGACGGTCATCGACTTCTCCAACGGCGAGCTGGAGATCGTACGCCGGGGTGCCGGCGACACGTCACGGTTCGAGTAGGCGGCCCGGCCGGCCGGACGACCGGTGTCCGGGCGTCCGGCCCCGCCCCGTCGACCTGCCATAGGAGTTCCCTATACCCCCTGCTGATATTTCGTCTTTGCCGCGCCCTCTTTCCCGGACGTAGCGTCGCAACTGCTCGACGAAACCATTCTTTTCGTCGAGCGGAGATGTGCGCCGATTCCGGGAGGGCAAGGCACATGACCACCACACACGACGCATCACACACACGGGAACTCGCCGGAAAGCGGGCCCTGGTTACGGGCGGCTCCCGCGGAATCGGGGCGGCGCTGGTGCGCCGGCTGCGCGACGCCGGCGCCGAGGTCCTGACGACCGCCAGGTCGGAGCCGGACGAGACGCCGGAGGGCGTCACCTTCGTGGCGGCCGACGTACGGACGCGGGCCGGCGCGGAGACGGTCGCGGCGGCTGCGCAGAAGCTGCTGGGCGGGATCGACATCCTGGTCAACAACGCGGGCGGGGCACGGCCGTTCCGGCACACCGGGGACATCCCCGACGAGGAGTGGCAGGACCAGCTGGAGCTGAACTACCTGGCGTCGGTCCGGCTGGACGCCCTGCTGGCACCGGGGATGCGGGAGCGGCGCTCGGGGGCGATCGTGCACGTCTCCTCGGCCGCGACCCCGTTCACGGCGCCGCCGTTCCTGCACTACACCGCGGCGAAGGCGGCACTGGAGAACTACAGCCGGGGGCTGGCCCTGGAGTTGGCCCCGTTCGGGATCCGGGTCAACGTCGTCAGCCCCGGCCGGACCGAGACGCCCGGCGGCGAGGCGACGCGGGAGGAGTGGGGCCGCCTGGTCCCGGGCTCGGGTGCGGACGACTCCGGGGTGCCGCTGGGACGCGTCGGCAGGCCCGAGGACATCGCCGAGGCGGTGCTGTTCCTCGCATCCGACCGGGCGAGCTGGGTGACGGGAAACATCCTCACCGTGGACGGCGGTGAATTCCCCCGGCATTGAGAGACGTGGAATCGGTCCATGTCTCCCGCCCGAGGAGGTCGAGCAGGGCCGTCTCGCCCGGACCCGCGTCCTGCCTGAGCACCGCGATGACCGGCTGGGTCACGGCCGGGAACACGGGACGGACCAGGTGCTCGTGGCCGGGCGGAACGGCGGAGGACGGAACCAGTGTCACGCCCAGCCCGCGGGCGGCCCAGCGCACGGCCGTCGCGGTCTGGGAGACGCGGGCGGCCGTGACCGGGGCACAACCGTTGTCCTTCAGCACGCTCAGCAGCACGCCGTCGAGCGCGCTGTCCCGGTCGAACCTGATCCACGCCTCCCCCGCCAGCTCACGCAGATCGACCCGGTCCAGGGCGAGTTGCGGATGCCCGGCGCCGAGCACCACGACGAACTCCTCGTCACCGAGCCGGTGGGCGTCGGCGGGGGTCCGCTCGCACGAGGCCATCAGCGCCAGGTCGAGCACCCCCCGACGGCACAGTCGCTCCAGCTCCGCGGAGCTCGGCTCCTCGAAGACGGTCACCGCCAGCCGGGGGAAGCGGCGCCGCAGCGCGTCCAGCGCGCCCGGCATCTGCCGCGTACCGAAGCCCATCTGCGCCGCGACCACCAGCTCCCCCACCAGCTCGTCCGCACCGGCCCGCGCCGTCGCCCTGGCCCGGCGCGCCGCCCCCACGGCGACCTCCGCCTCCCGCAGGAAGGCCCGGCCGACGACGGTGGGCACAAGCCCGGTCGGCGTGCGGGCGAACAGTTCCACACCGAGCTCCCGCTCCAGTCCGCGGATCTGCTGGGACACCGACGGCTGTGCGACGCGCAGCCGCTCCGCCGCCGCCGTCACCGAGCCCTCCTCGGCGACTGCCAGGGCGTACTCGAACTGACGGAGACTCATCGGCTCCCGCTCCTCTCCCCGGTGGACCGCGGACCGGGCCCGTCCCTCCGGTGCTGACCCCCGTTACATCGCGGAGTGCGGCCCGCATATTCCGCCGTGGGGCCAAGCCGACGCGCCTCCTTGATAGCGTCGCCCCAGCGACTGCGGAGCACTCCCCGCCGGGGTCGCCGCTCTGCCGGGCCGGCGCTGCCACCGCGCGAGCGCGTGCGGGTGGCAGGGGATCTTCACGGCAGGGACGAAGAGAGCCGACGCATGAGCCTCGCGCAGTTGCACTACACCTCCGCGGCGGACGGGGACGGGACCGGCGAGGACGGGCCGACAGCCGCCCGTTTCACGATGGTTGACGCCTCGATACCCGCCTCCGTGCTGACCGAGGCGGAGCCGCTCCTGACGTACGAGGCGCCGCACGACACGCCGGAGCGGCTCACGGACACCGCCCTGCGGGCCCTGCCCGAAGCGCTCCACTTCAGTCTGCTGTCCGACGGCAGCCGGCTGCTGGCCCGGACCGTCGCGGTCCGTTCCGCCCGGTCCTCCGCCGTACGCTTCCACACCCACGCGGTCCATCTGCCCACCGGGACCCGGCTGCCGGAGGGGACGCTGCCGCTCACCGCCTGCCGGTCCGCCCGCTGGGCCGCCGTCACACCGGACCGCCCGCTGCCCGACCCGCTCGCCGCACTGCCCGCCGCGACCGGTCACGAGGCGCGCGAGCGCGAGGCGCTCAACGACTTCGCCGTCTCGCGCGGCCCCTGGCTGGCCGGAGTGCTCCGCGGACTGCGCCGCCTTCACGGACCGGACGCCCCGGAGCGGATCGTGCTCGTCGAGCGGCAGAGCGCGGATGTCGCCCGCTGGATCGCGCTGGCCGGGCTCACACTGCCTGACGGTCTCGCCGAGCGGCTGACCTTCACCACCTACACCCGCCGCCCGCGCGACGCCGCGCAGCGGGTCGTCGGGGTGCTGCCCGAGGACGCCGGGGAGCTGGCGGACCCGGCACTCAGCGTGCATGTGTGCAGCGGGCCGCGCCCCGAGGGGCCGGTGGGCGACGCCTGGGCGGAGACGGCGGCCCGCGTCTGGCGCGGCCGGGCGCCGGAACTGTTCCGGGAGGCCGCCGCGCTGCCCGGGGAGCCGTTCGCGGCGGGGCCGCTGGCGGTGACGGCCCTGTGCGCCGGCATACCCCTCGGCACCGAGGAGCGCGCGGCGGCGGCCGGCTGGGCCGCCGAGCGGCCGTACGCGCTGGACGGGAAGCGGACCCGGCAGCTGGTCGAGGCGCTGACCGCACCCGGGGTCGACGACCGCTCCGGTCCCGAATTCGACGCCGCCGGAAGGCTGTTCGCCGCGCTCGACGGCCGCTCCCCCGCGGCCACCACCGCCCCGCTGGCCGCGATGCTGGTGACGGAGGCGGTGCGCGGCGGCAACGGCTCCCTGGAGCTCCCGGGCCGTACCGCCTTCAGTGGCCCCGAGGGGGCCGCCGTGGCCGAGGTGCTGGCGCCGGAGATCCTGGCCGAGCTGGGCGGTGCGGGCGTCGGCCTGGACGTCGCCCGTACGGTGCAGCTCCTGCGGGTGGCCCGGCTGCTCGGGGTGGACTGCTCCGGGCTGCTGCCCTCGGTCGTGGACCGGCTGGCCCCCGCGCTGCTGACGGGCGGCGAGGCGGGCGCCCCGGGCTGGGCGCCGGCGCTGCTGGAGCTGATGGACGAGCAGTTCGACGTCCGTACCGCCCTGCTCGGCGCGCTCGACCGGATCGCGCCGGACAGCCCGGCCGGGGTGGAACTGCTGCTGAGCCGGGTCCCGCTGCCCTTCACCGGCACACAGGCGCTGCCGCATCTGCGGATGTGCGCCGGGGCTCCGGAGGCCGAGGCCGGCTGCGGGGACGACCGGGTGGCGGCGCTGCAGCGGATCCTGCGGGCCGGCGGGGTGTCCCCGTTCGCGGAGCCGCTGGTGCTGCGGACGGCCGTGGGCCTGGTGTGGGACGACGAGGCCCCCACGGCCGCCGAGGCCCGGCTGCTGCTGGAGGCGGCGACCTCCGACGCGCACCGGGCGGCCGGCACCTGGTCGCACCTGGTGGCCGCCGCGCTCTCGGCCCCCGGCGACGACGGCGAGGCCCCGGAGCTGGCCCACGACCTGCTGCGCGGGTTCCCGCAGGAGACCGGGGGCCGGGTGCGCGCGGCGCTCCAGCTGCTCCGGTTCGCCCGCGAGGTGCGCTCGGGGGCTGCGGAGCCGGAGTGGGCCGAACGGGTGCGGGCGCTGCGCGCGGAGGCCGAGCCCGTGGAGCCCGGCGTGCTCGGGCAGGCGTGCGATGCGGTGGCGGCCCGGCTGCTGGCGCCGGAGCGGCCCGATGCGGAGCTGTACGCCGTCGTGCACAGTGGGGACGAGGACCTGATCGCCGCCTACGAGCGGACGGCGCGCGGTGACGCCGTCCGGGCCCGGCTGGCGGCGGACCCCTCGTACGCCGCGGACTGCTTCACGGTCTGGACGGCCCACCCGCACGCCGGCCCCGCCTGGAGCGCGGCCGCCACCGGGCTCCTGGAGGAGGTGCTGCGCCCCGTGGTGCGCAGGCTTCCCGCCGACCGGGTCGCCGCCGTCGAGGAGGCCGTCGGGCGCTCGGGGAGCATCGGGCGGGCGGAGGCCTTCCGCGACTGGAACCGCCGGGAGCGCCGCACCCTGGGCAGCCTGGGCCGCCGTATCGCGGGGCGGGTCCGGCGGGCCTGAGCGGGGCGCGGGCCGCTCCCGGCTGCGGGTACCGTTGAGGGCACCGATCTCGTGCGCCCTCCTGGCGGGCTGCGTGGACCCCAGGAGGATCAGCACATGACGACGAACCGCGGCCGCAAGGACGTCATCCGCGACCGGATGGCGGCGACCGGCGAGTCGTACAACGTGGCGGCCCGCAACCTCAAGGCGATGAAGGACATGGGCGCCACTCGCGAGGCCGTCCTCACCCAGCGCTGGCAGCCGGCGGACTCGCTCGACGTGCCCTGCCCCTGCGGCGGCACCTGCGAGCCGGGTGAGCGGTGCGGGCGCTGCCACGCGCTCCACCGCCATGTGGCGCGCTACCCGGGCAGCACCACCGAGGTGGAGACCTGGGTGGACCGCTACGAGTGCCTGGGCTGCCCGGCCTCGTACACCCTGACCGTGACCCTGCCGGGCCGCCCCTGGGGTGTCGCGGAGACGGTGGTCAGGGGCGGCGCGGCGGAGGAGGTCGTGCGGGCCCGGGTGTTCCCCGGGGTGGCGCACCCGCTGCTGCGCCAGGAGGACCCGGCCGAGGACTGACGCTGGGCGCCGGTCCTCGTACCGGGGGCCGGAGGGATCAGGCGTCCGGGCTCAGCCGCAGCGAGATCGAGTTGATGCAGTACCGCTGGTCCGTCGGGGTCGGGTAGCCCTCGCCCTCGAAGACATGGCCCAGGTGGGAGCCGCAGCGGGCGCAGCGGACCTCGGTGCGGACCATGCCGTGGCTGCGGTCCTGGATCAGTTCGACCGCGTCGGTGTCCTTCGGGTCGTAGAAGGACGGCCAGCCGCAGTGCGACTCGAACTTGGTGTCGGAGCGGAACAGCTCCGCGCCGCAGGCCCGGCAGGAGTAGACGCCCTCGGTCTTGGTGTCCGTGTACTCACCGACGAACGCGGGCTCGGTGCCGGCCTTGCGCAGCACCGCGTACTCGGCGGGGGTGAGCTCCTCCCGCCACTGTTCGTCCGGCTTCTCGACGTCGTACGGCACGGTGGCTCCTTCAGCTCGACAGGTGGTCCAGGATCTGCGGGCCGAGGTCGGTGACGTCGCCCGCTCCCATGGTGAGAACGAGGTCGCCGGGCTTCGCCATTCCCGCGATGACCTCGGGGACCCGCTCCTTGTCGTGGACCGCCGTGACGTCGGCGCCGGCGGCGGTCGCGGCGTCGATGATCAGGGCGCTGGTGACGCCGGGGACCGGGTCCTCGCGGGCCGGGTAGATGTCCAGGACCACGGAGGCGTCGGCGAGCGCGAGGGCCTGGCCCATCTCGGTGCCGAGCTCCTGGGTGCGGGAGAACAGGTGGGGCTGGAAGACGACGAGGAGGCGGGCGTCGGTGGCGGCGCCGCGCATGGCCTCCAGGTCGGCGGTCATCTCGGTGGGGTGGTGGGCGTAGCTGTCGATGACCTGGACGCCGGCCGCCTCGCCCTTGAGCTGGAGGCGGCGCTTGACCCCGGTGTACTTGCCGAGGGCCGAGGCGAGGTTGTGGGCGGGGATGCCGAGGGCGATGCCCGAGGCGAGGGCGGCCACCGCGTTGAGCGCGTAGTGGCGGCCGGGGACGGAGACGGTGAAGGTGAGGAACTTCCCGCCCAGGATCACCGTGACCTCGCTGGTCAGGCCGCGCGGGGTGATCTTGTGGACGCGTACGTCGGCGGTGTCGGACTCGCCGTAGGTGACGACGGTGAGCGCGGGCAGCGCCTCGCGGACCCGGCGGGTCAGCTCGGCTGCGCCGGACTGGTCGGCGGAGACGACGAGGGTGCCGCCGGGGACGATCTTGCCGGCGAAGGTCTCGAAGGACTCGTAGATCTCGTCCATCGACGCGTAGTTCGCGTGGTGGTCCAGTTCGACGTTGAGGACGATCGCGACGTCGGGGTCGTACTTCTGGAAGCTGCGGTCGCTCTCGTCGGCCTCGGCGACGAAGATCTCGCCCTCGCCGTGCGTGGCGTTGGTGCCGGGCCCGGCCAGGTCGCCGCCGATGGCGTACGAGGGGTCGAGGTCCAGCTCGCTCAGGGCGACGGCCAGCATCGAGGTGGTGGTGGTCTTGCCGTGGGTGCCCGCCACCGCGATGGAGCGCAGCCCGCCCATCAGCGAGGCCAGGGCGTCGGAGCGGTGCACGACGGGGATCGACAGCTCCCCGGCGCGCACCAGCTCCGGGTTGTCGGCGCGGATGGCGCTGGAGACGACCACACAGCTGGCGTCGTCCGCCAGGTGCCCGGCGGCGTGCCCGATGTGGACGGTCGCCCCCAGCGCGCGGAGCGCCTCGGCCGTCGGGGACTCCTTGGCGTCGCTGCCGGCGACCTTTGCGCCGCGCTGGGCGAGGATCTTGGCGATGCCCGACATTCCGGCGCCGCCGATGCCGATGAAGTGCGGTCGTTCCATGGCGGCGGGAATGCCGGGTGCCATCTGTGCTCCTGCGGGTTTCGAGTGGGTTCGGGTGCGGCCCCGGGTGCCACTCCCGGGCCACGGGCCCAGCCTATTCGCTGTGCGCGAAGAGCTTGAGCACCGGGACGCCGACCTTGTGCCGGGCGCGGGAGGCCCAGTCGCGGTGGAAGAACTCCTCGACGTAGTGGGGCGCGGTGAGCACGATGACCTCGTCGGCCTCCGACTCCTCGACCACCGAGGTGAGCTTGTCCAGGGGGTGGTCCTCGATCACCTGTCCGACGGCCTCGGAGCCCGCCTGGCGCAGGGCCTCCAGGGACACCTCCAGGGCGAGTCCGGCCGACTCCCTGGCGCTCCTGCCCTCGGGCTCCTCGTTCTCGCGGGCCGCTTCCTTCAGTTCGCCCATCGCCAGGTCGTCGATGGCCCGCAGCAGGACGTCCGCCTGGTCGCCGCGCGGCTGCATGAGGACGACGAAGGAGGTCCGCTCCTCCCCGTGCAGGGTGGTGACGAACTCGACGTCCCCCGCCGTGAGGGCCTTCTCGATCATCAAAACGCTGGTGAACACCACAGAGCCCTTCTCTTCAGCGGCCGTCGCCGGTCGCTGCTGAAACCATCCTTCCCCGCGCTCGCACGGGGTCTGCGAGATCCATTCTGCCCACGGAACGCTAAGCGGAACGTGATATTCCGCTGTTTGTCGCCCGGGGTGGCGGTACGGGAGACCTCTGGGCGTACGGGAACGGCCGGGGCTCAGGGCCGGCGGTACCGGGAGAAGAGGAATCCGTCCTCCTCCAGCAGCGAGCCCAGGACGAATCGTTTCGGCACGGCGACCGCGGGCCCACCGGCGATCCGCTGGGCGTCCCCGGCCGTGAGCATGGGCGCGACGGTCAGGCACAGCTCGTCCAGCACCTCCCCGGCCACGAACTGGCCCAGCAGCCGGGGCCCGCCCTCCGTCAGCAGCCGCCGGTGCCCCCGGCCGGCCAGCTCCCGCACCGCGCGGGCCGGGTCGACGCGCGAGCCCTCCCCCGCGATCACCACCTCGGCGCCCGCCTTGCGGGCCGTCTCGATCCGGTCCGGGGGTGCGCCCGCCCCGGTCAGGACGAGCGTCGGGACCAGCGGCGAGACGAAGAGCGGAAGCGAGAAGTCCAGGTCCAGGCTGCCGCTGACCACGGCGACGGCCGGCGCGACGGTCTGGCCGGCCGCCGCCCGCCGCGCCGCGAAGGCTTCCCGCGCACGGGCCGGCCGGTAGCCCTCCTGGCGTACGGTCTGGGCGCCGGCGATCACCACGTCGGCCAGGCCGCGCAGGGTGCCGAAGATCCGCATGTCGCTCTCGCAGGAGATCGGCTGCGAGCGGCCGTCGTGCTGGGCGGCCCCGTCGAGGGTCGAGACCATGTTGGCGCGCAGCCAGGGCCCGTCCGTCTCGGGGTAGGCGTAGGCGTCGGCGAGCCGGTCCAGGCTCCATTCGCCCGGGGCTTCGGCCGCTGTCAGGTCGGTCACAGGGAACAGGCGTCGCATGTCCGGCAGTCTGGCACGGGTCGTAAGCTTGACGGTTGTGTCGTCCTCCCACGCCGTGCCGGGGTCCAGCCCCATAGCCGAAACGGCCCCGCTGTCCCTGTGCGCCCGCGAGCCGCACGTCCCCGCCGACCGTCTGGTCGCCGAGATGGTGCCGCCGCCGCGCTTCGACTCGGTGCGTTTCGATACGTACGTACCCGACCCGAACCAGCCGAGCCAGACCGAGGCGGTCCGGGTCCTGAGCGACTTCGCCGCCGGGCTCGGCGGGGCGCACGCGTCGGGGTCCGGGAAGCGCAAGTGGTTCGGCCGGAAGGCGGAGGCCAAGCCGTCCGGGCCGCGCGGTGTCTACCTCGACGGCGGCTACGGGGTCGGCAAGACCCACCTGCTCGCCTCCCTCTGGCACGCCACGCCGGCCGCGCCCGAGCTGAAGGCGTTCGGCACGTTCGTCGAGCTGACGAACCTGGTGGGGGCGCTCGGCTTCCAGCAGACCGTACGGACGCTGAGCGGGCACCGGCTGCTGTGCATCGACGAGTTCGAGCTGGACGACCCGGGCGACACCGTGCTGGTGTCCTCGCTGCTGAGCCGGCTGGTCGAGGAGGGCGTCGCGCTGGCCGCGACCTCCAACACGCTGCCCGGCAAGCTCGGCGAGGGACGGTTCGCCGCCGCCGACTTCCTGCGCGAGATCCAGGGGCTCTCGGCGCACTTCCGCCCGCTGCGCATCGACGGCGAGGACTACCGTCACCGGGGTCTGCCCGAGGCCCCGCCGCCGTACTCGGACGAAGAGGTCACCAAGGCCGCGTACGCCACGCCGGGTGCCAGCCTGGACGACTTCCCCTCGCTCCTCGACCACCTGGCCCGCGTCCACCCCAGCCGGTACGGGGCACTGACGGACGGAATGAAGGCGGTGTGCCTCACCGAGGTGCGGCCGGTGCCCGACCAGTCGACCGCTCTGCGGCTCGTGGTGCTCGCGGACCGGCTGTACGACCGGGAGGTGCCGGTCCTCGCGTCCGGGCTGCCCTTCGACAAGCTGTTCAGTGAGGAGATGCTGAACGGCGGGTACCGGAAGAAGTACTTCCGGGCGATCTCCCGGCTCACGGCGCTGGCGCGTGACGCGAAGGGGCTGGTGGCGCAGTAGGTTCGGGGGCGTAAGGACGTACCAGCGGCGGGACACGACGACGTGCCCCGCCGGCCCGTACCACCGCGCACCGTTCGAAGGGACCAGCATGGCTACCACGCGTACCGCCCACACGGAGTGGGAAGGCAACCTCCTGGAGGGCAAGGGGGTCGTCACCCTCGACTCGTCCGGGATCGGCGAGTACCCGGTCTCCTGGCCGTCCCGTGCGGAGGCGGCGAACGGGAAGACCAGCCCGGAGGAGCTGATCGCAGCGGCCCACTCCAGCTGCTTCTCGATGGCGCTCTCGCACGGCCTCAGCGGCGCCGGCACCCCGCCGGCCCGGCTGGAGACGAAGGCCGATGTCACCTTCCAGCCCGGCACCGGCATCACGGGCATCCACCTCACCGTGGTGGGTACCGTGCCGGGTCTCGACGAGGCCGACTTCGTCAAGGCCGCCGAGGACGCCAAGGCCAACTGCCCGGTCAGCCAGGCGCTTTCCGGCACCACGATCACTCTGAGCGCGTCGCTCGCCTGATCGCTCCCCCGCTGTGTCCCCGGGCCGTCGGCCCGGGGACACAGTCGTATTGCCACCGGCCGTGTTCACCTTCCGGCCATCTTGAATCCTCCTGCAATACACCCGGGTTTCTCATCGCTTCCTCATCCGTCGTTGGTTGCGTGTCGCGGGCCGGCCGGTCCGGCACGGACGACGAAGGAGGCGCACGGTGTCGCAACCCGACACGGCTACCGAGGACCCCCCACCGCTGCATGTGGCGAGCAGGCTGCACGCCTTCAACAGATACGAGCTGAAGTACCTGGTCCCGGTAAAGCAGGCCGCCGAACTGCGCGACGAGCTCGGGGAGCGGATGGACCGCGACCTCAACAGCCCGGTCGGCGGGTACGGGGTGTGGAGCCTGTACTACGACTCCCCCGAACTGCGGTTCTACTGGGAGAAGATCGAGGGCCTGAAGTTCCGCCGCAAGCTGCGCATCAGGCACTACGGCGAACCGGTCGGGGTCACGGACGACTCCCCCGTCTGCGTCGAGATCAAACAGCGCGTCAACCGGGTCACCCAGAAACGCCGCATCACCCTGCCGTACGGCACGGCCCGCCGGCTCTGCGACGGGCGCGAGCTGGTGGAGCACTCCCCTAAGGAGCGCGCGTTCGTCCACGAGGTGCTCGACCTGGTCGTACGGCTGAACCTCAGGCCCACCGCGATGACCGGCTACCAGCGCGAGGCGCTGGTCGGGCGCGCCGCCGACACCGGGCTGCGGGTCACCTTCGACCGGCGCATCCGGGGCCGCGACCGCGACTTCCACTTCGGGCAGGCCGATCCGGAGAACCGGTTCACCGTCCCGCCGCACATGTCGGTGATGGAGATCAAGGTCAACGAGCGCACCCCGCACTGGATCACCGACCTGGCGGCCCGCCGGAACCTGAGCCTGATCCGGGTCTCCAAGTACGTCCAGTCCATCGAGGCGTTCGGGCTGGCACCCCGCTCCGCCTTCCATCTCCACGAGGCGGACTGTCCGCCGCCCGCCACCTCCCCCCTCGACACGCGGCTGCCGGCGCAGGAGTCGCCGGTGAAAGCAGGAGCACAGTGAATTTCGATCTGCAGGAACTCAGCGGGACGTTCAGCGTCACCGACGTCGTCGCGGCGATGGTGCTGTCCTTCGTCCTGAGCACGGTCATCGGTTACGTCTACCGGTACACCCACCGGAACGTGTCCTACAGCCAGTCCTACGTGCAGACCCTCGTCATCGTCGGCATGATCGTCGCGCTGATCATGCTGGTCGTCGGCTCCAACCTGGCACGGGCGTTCTCCCTGGTCGGCGCGTTGTCCGTGGTCCGGTTCCGGAACGCGGTCAAGGAGACCCGGGACGTCGGCTTCATCTTCCTGGCGATGGCCATAGGCATGGCCTGCGGCGCCCGCTTCTACACGCTGGCCGCTGTCGGCGCGGTCGTGATCTGCGTGGTCGTCGTCATCATGCACAAGTTCGACTGGTTCGCCCTGAACGTCCAGCGCCAGGTGGTCAAGGTCCAGGTCCCGGCGGGCGAGGACTACACGCCGGGCATCCGTGACGTCCTGATCAAGTACACGACCGAATTCGAGCTGGTGAGTACGGAGACGATCCGGGGCGGGGCGCTGAACGAAGTGTTCTACACGGTCCGCATGAAGAAGGGCACCGAGCCCGGCGACCTGGTCACCGCGCTCCAGGAGCGCACCTCCGGCCAGCGTGTAACTGTTCTTACCGGTTACGACACCACCGACCTGTGAGCCCCGTCGACGGCACGCCCCGCGGGCGACGGCTGCGCGACCGCGTGCCCGTACGCCTGCGGCACCACTGGAAGCCCGCCGGGGCACTGTGCGCGGGGCTCGCGGTGATGCTGTACGCGTTCGGCGACGCCCGTATCTCCCCGTACGTCACCTCCGCCTCGCGGGTGGAGGCCGACACGATCACGGAGGACGTGAAGGGCACGGTCGGGCTGTACGACACGTCGGTGAAGCACTCCGTGCAACTGGAGTACAAGCAGACCGACTTCGACAAGATGATGAAGGAGTTCAAGAAGGACGGCACGAAGGACTCCATCCCGGCGGACCTCACGATCGACGGGGTCTACCTGACGGACGTCGGCATCCGGCTCAAGGGCAACTCGACCCTGATGTCCCTGCGGGGGAACCGGGGCGGGATGCCGGGCGGCGGCCAGATGCCCGCCGGCGGCGCGGATCAGCGCGGCGGGAAGGCATCGGGCGGAAACGGCGAGATGCCGGAGCCGCCGACGGGTGGCGGTCAGGCGGCCGGCGGTCAGGCGGCCGGTGACACGGCTGCCGGTGGAGGCCAGGACGGCGGCGACAAGGCGGCCGACGGTGGCGGTGCCGCAGCGGGCGGGGCCGGTGGCGGACGCGGCGGCGGGATGACGCAGTACAACCTGTCCGCCGACAAGCCCGAGGAACTCCCCTGGCTCATCAAGATCGACGAGTACGTGGAGGGCCGCGCCTACCAGGGCGAGCGGGAGATCTCACTGCGTCCGGGCAGCAACCCCCAGGTCCCCGTCAACGAGGCGCTGGCGCTCTCGCTGATCGACGGGACCGGGGAGCCGGCCGAGCGGTTCGGCTTCACGACCCTGAAGGTCAACAACCGTCCGACGGCCGTACGGCTGATGGTCGAGAACCCCGACACCGAGTACGCCGAGGCGGTCGAGGGCGAGTCGGTGGTCTACAAGGCCAGAGCGGGCGGCACGTTCGACTACCAGGGCGACGACCCCTCGAAGTACGAGACGTCGTTCCGGCAGCTCAACAAGGTCGGCAGCCAGGACCTCGAACCCGTGATGAAGCTGGCCAAGTGGGTGGAGAAGGCCTCCGACAAGGAGTTCGCCGCCGACCTCGACAAGCACGTCGACGTCGACTCGTTCGCCCACTACGTCGCCACGCAGAATCTGCTGATGAACTTCGACGACATGGCGGGCCCGGGGAAGAACTACCTCCTCGGATACGACCTGAACAGCAAGAAGTTCTCGGTGCTGGGGTGGGACTACAACCTCACCTTCAGCGGGGACGCGACGGCCGGGCCGGACGACCGGATGAGCATGGGCGGCGGCATGGGCGGCCGTCCCGGCGGCACCGGCGGCAAGGACGGCGCCACCGGCGGCCAGATGCCCGAAGGCATGCCGGAAGGGATGCCCGAGCTGCCCGAGGGCGCGCAGATGCCCGACGTCGGCGACATGCCCGGGGCGCCGGACGGTGACGCGGGCAAGGGCGGCGGAGGCGGCGGCATGCGGTCCGGCCACGCGCTCAAGGAGCGCTTCCTGGAGCTCGACGCCTTCGACGCCGTCTACAAGAAGGCCTACCAGGACCTGTACGAGAAGTTCTACGGCTCCGGCAAGGCCACGAAGGCGCTCAAGGACCTCGCGGCGCAGGTCACCCGGGCCGGCGTCCCCGCGAAGGACGTCGAGAGCGCGGTGGGCACCCTGCGCACCACGGTCACCGAGCGGACCGCCGCGCTGGCGAAGAACAAGGAGGTGACGGGCTGACGGCCCGCGGCGTCCCGGGGGCTCCCCGGGGCGCCGCCGTTCCTGTGCATCGCGCACAAGTTCGGCCGTTAGCATCGCGCGGCGCGGTGCCGACAGGCCCGTGTCCGCAACGCCGTGAGGTGATCCTTCCGATGGGCGACCGGCCGGCCCGGCACACCGTCCTGGTCGTCGAGGACGACCCGAGCATCCGCACCCTGCTCACCTCCGCGCTGACCGCGGCCGGGTACCGCGTCGCCTCGGCGGCGAACGGGCGGGACGGGGTCGGCGAGGTGGACCGCTGCCGGCCGGACCTGGTCGTGCTGGACGTGATGCTCCCGGACACGGACGGCTTCGCCGTGACGCGGGAGCTGCGGGCTCGGGGCGATTACACCCCGGTGCTGTTCCTGACCGCGCGCACCGATATCGAGGACCGCATCATCGGGCTCAGTTCGGGCGGCGACGACTACGTCACCAAGCCGTTCCACATTCAGGAGATCCTGCTGCGGATACGGGCGATCCTGCGCCGCACCGGGGGTGCTCCCCGCCCGGCCGCCGAGCGGCCTCCGCTGCGGTACGCGGATCTGAGCGTCGACCGCGAACGGCACACCGTGCACCGGGCCGGAGAGCCCATGCAGTTGTCGCCCACCGAGTTCCGGCTGCTGGTGTGCCTGGTGTCCCGGCCGGAGAAGGTGCTGGAGAAGCAGGACATCCTGCTGGACGTGTGGAGTTACGGCTTCGCCGGGGACACCCGCATCGTCGACACGTACATCAAGAACCTGCGCCGCAAGATCGACCGTGTGGGTCCGCCGCTGATCCACACCGTGCGGGGCGTGGGCTACTGCCTGCGGCTGCCCCGCGAGGACGCGCCGTGAGGCTCCTGCCGCGCCGGCCCCGCTCGGTGCGGACCCGGCTGGTGCTGATCTCCACCGTGCTGGCCACCGTGGCCGTGCTGGTCTCCCAGGCGGCCGGCCTCGCGGTCATGCGATCCTGGCTGACCGGCCAGATCGACCAGCGGCTGACCCAGTTCCGCCCGCCGCCCCCGGCCGCGTACGGGAAGCCGCCCCACGGCCTCGCGCCGGAGGACGTCCTGCCCTCCGACTTCCGGGTCTTCTTCTACGCCCCCGACGGCCGGCTCAGGTCCGATTCGCTCGGCAGCGGCACCGGCCGGCCCCGGCTGCCCGCCTCCGCCTCCCGTCTCGCCCTGGAGGACGGGCGGCCCGCCACCGTGCCGGACGCCGGCGGGGGCGGGGGCTGGCGGGTGGTCGCGGACCGGGGCCCGGACGGACGGCCCGTCGTCGTCGCGCTGCCCCTCGACACCGTGGAGGGGGCGACGTCCAAGCTGTTGTGGTTCAGCCTCGCGATCGGTGCCGTGGTCGCCGCCGGGGTCGGGCTGCTGGGCAGCGCCGCCGTGCGCCTGGGGCTGCGCCCGCTGGCCCGGATGGAGCGGACGGCCCTGCGCATCACCGGCGGCGAGTCGGCCCTGACCGTGGCGGACACCGATCCGCGTACAGAGACCGGGAGGCTCGGGATCGCCTTCAACACGATGCTCGGCCAGGTCCGGGCCGCCCTGCTGCGCAAGGACGCGTCCGAGCGGCGGCTGCGGCGCTTCATGGCCGACGCGGGCCACGAACTGCGCACCCCGCTCACCTCGATCCAGGGCTTCGCCGAACTCCTCGTGGAGCAGCCGCGCCTGCCCGCCGCGCGCCGCCGCGAGGCCCATGAGCTGATCGCCCGGAACGCCGAGCGGATGAGCCGGCTCGTCGACGACCTCTTCCTGCTCGCCAAGCTGGGGTACGCGCCCGTGGCGCACCGGGAGACGGTGGACCTGCTGTCGCTCGCGGCGGACGGGGTCGGCGCGGCCGTCGTCGCGCATCCGGGGCGTGAGGTGCGGCTGGCCCCGCTGGGCGGCGGGGGCGGCGACGGTCCGGGGGCCACGCTGGACGTGGTGGATGCGCTGGGCGACGCGCATCAGCTGTCCCAGGTGATCGCGAATCTGCTGGCCAACGCCTGCCGCCACACCCCGCCCGGTGCCCGCGTGGAGGTCCGGGTCGGCGCGGTGCGCACGGGTGCGGAGACCGGGGGGACCGACCGGCCCGGCCGCAGCAGCGCCACGGTCGCCCTGCCCGCCGGGGTGCCGGCCTGCGTGGTCGAGGTCGCCGACGACGGCCCCGGGCTGACACCGGACGCGGCCCAGCAGGTGTTCGAACGGTTCTACCGGGGGCCGTCGGCCGGGGAGAACGTCGAACCCGGGTCGGGGCTCGGCCTGTCGATCGCCGCCACCATCGCCGAGGCGCACGGCGGGCGGCTCGAACTCGACACCCGGCCGGGCCACGGCTGCGTCTTCCGTCTGCTGCTGCCCCGGAGCGTCGGCGCCGGTCCGCACGGCCCGGCGTGACAACGTTCAGCGACGGCCTCCACCGGGCAGGCCTGCTCTTGACGAAGCCATGTCACCTGTCCCCCACACAGGGAGTTGCTCATGTCAGTCGCACCCCGCCCCACCGCCACCCGGCGGAACGTTCTGGCCGCGAGCGGCGCCGCCGCCGTCTCCCTCGCCTTCACCGGAGCGTTCACCGAACTCTTCGCGGGCAGCTCCGCCGCCCGCGGTCACGAGGGTTACGGCCCGCTCGCGCCGGACCCGGACGGCCTGCTGGACCTGCCGAAGGGCTTCCGCTACCGGGTGCTGTCCCGGGAGGGCGACCCCCTGCGCTCGGGCGAGGGCCAGGTCCCCAGCCACTGCGACGGGATGGCCGCGTTCCGGGGCCGGGGCGGGCACGTCCGACTGGTGCGCAACCACGAGAACCGGGTGGACGCCGCGATCCCCGTACCCACGGCCGAAGGGCTCACGTACGACCCGATGGGCAAGGGCGGCTGTACGGCCCTGGAGCTCGACGGCCACAACCGGGTGCTGTCCGAGCGCGTCGCCATCGCCGGTACGGCGGTGAACTGCGCGGGCGGGCGCACCCCTTGGGACACCTGGCTGACCTGTGAGGAGACGGAGGACAAGGCCGGCACCAACGGGTACACCAAGGACCACGGCTACATCTTCGAGGTGGACGGCGCCGACCCGCACCGCACCGGCGCCGTGCCGCTGACCGCGATGGGCCGCTTCCAGCACGAGGCGATCGCGGTCGATCCGCGCGACGGGACCGTGTACGAGACGGAGGACGCCTTCGAGAAGCCGTTCGGCCTCTTCTACCGTTTCCTGCCGAAGAAGCCGCTGGGCGGTACGGGTTCGCTGCGGGCGGGCGGCCGGCTGGAGGCCATGCGGGTGCCGGGGCTGGCGGACCTCTCGGCCGTCCAGGAGACCGGGACGGTGTTCGAGGGCGTCGAGTGGGTCCCCGTACCGGATCCGCAGGCCGCCGAAACGCCCATCAGGTTCCAGGACTTCGGCCCCCGGGGCATCACCCACGGCCAGAAGCTGGAGGGCTGCTACTGGGGCGGCTCGTGCGTCTACTTCGTCTCCAGCTTCGCGCACCGCGACGAGGGTTCGGCGGCGGACCACTACGGCCAGGTCTGGCGCTACGACCCCGCACGGCGCCGGCTGACCCTGGTCATCGTCTTCGGTCCGGACACCGACCTCCAGCTGCCCGGCGAGTCCCCCGACAACATCACCCTCGCCCCCGACGGCGGCCTGATGGTCTGCGAGGACGGCGGCGGCGCCCAGCACGTGTTCGGCCTGACCCGGCGCGGCGAGGTGTACCCGATGGCGCGCGGCCGGCAGAACACCGGGACGCCGGAAGAGCCGGAGTGGGGCGAGTTCGCGGGCGTCACGTTCGCACCGGACTACGGGACGATGTACGTGAACGTCTACACGCCGGGCACCACGTTCGCGGTGACGGGACCATGGCGCTGACGGGCTGAGACCTCGTGCGCCATCTGCGTGGGGCGGAGCCCGGTCGGCGGGCCCGCCCCGCGCAAACCGCCGGTCGATCGGCTAGCTTCCGGAAATGGTCAGATATGCGTACAAAATGGCTGCTCTGGGTGTGCTGGGTGCGGTGCTCGTCGGATGCGGCCGGGCCGGGCCTCGTACAGCCGCGGAACGGCCCCCGGCCTCCGCCTCCCCCTCGCCTTCGGCCTCCATCGAGCGGCCCGCCGTCATGGCGCCCGGCCCCGGCGGGCTGACCCCCGTCTTCACGCGGGGGTCGCAGCACGCGGCCCAGGTCGTCGCGCTCAGCTTCGACGCCGACATGACGGCCGACGAGGGACCGCGCGCGGCGGCCGGTGAGCACTTCGACAACCCGGAACTGATCGCCCTGCTGCGCCGGCTGAAGGTGCCCGCGACGGTGTTCATGACGGGGCGGTGGGCCGAGGAGTACCCGGACCAGGCCCGCTCCATCGGCACCGACCCGCTCTTCGAGATCGGCAACCACTCCTACAGCCACTACGCCTTCACGACACCCTGCTACGGGCTGCCGACGGTGGAGGAGGGCGGCGTGCGCAAGGAGGTCCAGCGGGCCTTCGGGGCGATCCGCGGGACCGGTGCCCGCAATGTGGTGCCGTACTTCCGGTTCCCCGGCGGCTGCTACGACGACGACACGCTGCGCGCCCTCGGGCCGGAGAAGGTGACGGCCGTGCAGTGGGACGTCGTCAGCGGCGACGCCTTCGCGACGGACGCGGACGCGGTGGCCGAGCAGGTGCTGGACGGGGTGCGGTCCGGTTCGCTCGTCGTCATGCACTGCACCCGCAGCGCGGCCCCGGTGACCGCCGAAGCGGTCCGCCGGGTCGTGCCGGAGCTGCGGAAGCGCGGCTACCGCTTCGTCAAGGTGTCCGAGCTGATGGCCGGGTAGCGGCCGGACCCGCCTCAGCCCGAGCAGGCCGTGCGCTGGGCCTCCTGCCACTCGCACACCGGGCACAGCGTGATGCCCTTGACGGACTCGGCGTACTCGGTCGGCTTCCGGCACAGCACGCACTCGGCGTACGGCGGGCCCTCGGCCCGTTCCGGGGCGCCGGGCGGGGCCGTCTCGCAGTAGGACCCGGATTCGGTCTCCGCCCGCTGGTTCCCGTCCTCACTCATACGTACGAGCCTACTCAGCCGCGTACCGAAGTGAGCCGGCAGGCGAGCGCGAGCGCGGCGGTGGCGAGCGCGGCGGCCCCGAGCAGCGGGAACACGGGGACGTGGACCGTGCCGGTCAGCGAGCCGGTGACCAGGCCCGTCACGGCGTACTTGGCGGGCGAGCCGGTGGTGACCAGCGCCAGCAGCGTCACGAGCGCGGTCGCCGCGATCGACCAGCCGCGTCCGTGCAGCAGCGGCCGGCCGCACAGCGCGCCCACCGCCGCGCCCAGGAGTACGCAGCACGCGGTGGCGAGGAGTCCGGCGGCCCCCGCGGGCGGCAGGGGCACCCGCACCGCGTGGTCGGTGCTGGACGGGTCGCTGATCGCCAGCACCACGGCGGTGGCGGCGCCGCCCAGCAGCCCGGCGCACCCCAGCGCGGTGAGCAGTGCCGCCAGATGGGCCCTCGGCTGCCCGCCGGCCGCCGCCGCGACGACCGTCCGGGCGGCGGCCGGCTCCTGGGTGACGCAGACGCGCACCAGCCAGGCGGTGACCGGCAGCATCCCGGCCGCGGTGTAGCCGAGCGAGTCGAGCACGGGCTGCCCGGAGCGGACACCCACGCCGAGGAAGGCCAGGTACAGCAGCACGGGGGCCAGCCAGCGCTGCGACCGTACGAGCAGGTCGGTCTGGTAGCGGATGAGCGCGGTCATGGTGTGTGATCCCCGTCCCGGGTGGTCGGGCGGTGCGGCGCGGGCTCCGGTCGCGTACCGCTCCCGTGCCCGCGCACCGGCGCCACGCGGTCGATGTGCCACGGCGGCCGGGCCCCCAGCAGCGCGGCGAGCACGGCGTCGGAGTGCGCCGCCGGGACCGTGAGGCGCGCCGTTCCGCCGGCGGTGCGGGTGTACGCGGGAGCGCCGGGCAGTCCGGCCGGCAGCGGAGTGCCCGCCGGGGCCGTCGCCTCGATGCGTACGCGGGGGTCGGGCGTGGCGAGCGGGACGGCCGTCAGGGCCGACCCCTCGACGCGGTACTCCGCGTCGACCGCGTCCGCCAGCCGGCGCGGATCGTGGTCGACGAAGACGACCGTCGCCCCGGCCGCGACGCGCTCGGCCACGGCCCGGTCCAGTTCGCCGCGCGCCTCGGTGTCGAGGCCGGTCCACGCCTCGTCGAGCACCAGCAGTTCCGGGTCGGCGAGGAGCGCCTGGGCCACGGCGACCTTCTGGCTGGTGCCCTTGGAGAGTTCGGCGAGAGGTGTCCCGGCATGCGCGGCGGCGCCGAACCGGGTCAGCCACACGTGCGCACGGTCCGCCGCCTCGGCCGCCCGCAGTCCGTGGATGCGGCCGAGGTGGACGAGGTACCCGGCGGCCGTGAAGGGCAGGGCCGCCGGGAACCGCTCGGGGACGTACGCCGTGCGCGGCCGGCGGCCCGTGATCCGGCCCTCGGAGGGCGCGTCGATCCCGGCCAGGAGCCGCAACAGGGTCGACTTCCCGGTGCCGTTGGCCCCCTCGACGCGAACGAGGGCGCGCGTGGGCAGCGCGAGGTCGACCCCGCGCAGGACCCAGGACCCCGTGAGGCCGTACCTGCGGCCGACCCCCCGCAGCCGCAGGGCCTCCGTGCCGGGGTTCAGTGGGAGGACGCCTTCTCGGGCTTCAGCTCGCTGGGCCGTACGATCACGAACCCCTCGCCGTCCAGACGCAGTTGGACGGCCTCCCCCGAGCCGCCCCGGATCATCGAGCCGACGCTCTGCGAGCGGTGCAGCGAGGTGTTCAGCTGGGCGCTCCAGCCGACGACGGCGTCCGTGTCGACGAAGACCGGCTGCTGCGGCGTGACGGGGATGACGATCGGATGGCCGTCGCACATCAGGCCCAGCTTGCCGTAGCCCGTGAAGACGCTGTTGAAGAGGCCGCCGCCGGTCATCCCGGCGCCCTTCACGGTCTTGATCTCGTACGCGAGTGTGGGGTCGAAGCACAGGACGTTGCGTCCGTTGATGGTGAGGGAGTCGCCCTGCTCCAGCTCCACGATGAAGCAGTTGGCCGCCTCGTGGGCGAACCACGCCTCGCCCAGGCCGCGTACGGCCATCAGCGGCAGCCCCTCGCCGGTGACCGCGCGCTTGAGCAGGCCGCCTATGCCCTGGCTCTTGTGCTCGAACTGGAGATCACCGCGGAAGGCGACCATCGATCCCTGGCGGGCGTGCATCTCCCCGTTGACCGCGTACTTGATGGATTTGGCGTTCTGCAACGTCATCCCGGGGGCGGTTGCCTGCTCGACCATGTGCTCAGTGGAAAAGAGATCGCTCTTCATACGCGGCATCCTCGCCCGGAGCCGTTCATTCCGCCAAGAACGGTGTCCGGGGCGACTGGCAGACTGGTCGGGTGAGCAGTGACGACATCCCCGCGCCCCCGTCCTCCGAACCGGCCGCGCCCGTGGACAGCCCCTTCCGGTCGGAGCGGACGAACCGGGACGAAGCCCCGCAATACGTACTGCCATTGGTGGTGCACATCGAGAAGACCGCGCCGCCGGCCCGCACCGATGCCCTGCGCACGGCCGCCCGCGCGGTCCTGGTGATGCTCTCCGACGAGCGGTCGGTGGGCGAGGGCGAGTGGGCGGAGGTGATGCGGGACTGGCAGGACGCCCGTATCCGCAAGGTGGTCCGGCGGGCCCGGGGCGCTGAGTGGCGCAAGGCGTCCGCGCTGCCGGGGATCACGGTGACGGGCGAGGAGGCCGAGGTGCGGGTCTTCCCGCCGGTGCCGCTGGACGGCTGGCCGAAGGAACTGGCCAAGCTCCAGGTCTCCGGGACGGACCTGGACGATCCGGAGCCGCCGCCCGCGCCCGGCCCGGACCACCCGGTGCTCTGGCTCAACCCGGACCTCGGCATGTCGGCCGGCAAGGAGATGGCACAGGTCGGGCACGGGGCGCAGCTCGCCTGGTGGGAGCTGTCGGAGACCGAGCGCAAGGCATGGCGCGAGGCCGGCTTCCCGCTCTCCGTCGCCACGGCGGAGCCGGGCCGCTGGCAGGAGCTGACGGTGAGCGGACTGCCGGTCGTGCAGGACGCGGGCTTCACCGAGATCGCACCGGGCTCGTGCACGGTGGTGGCCGATCATCCGGCGCTGCGCCGCCGCTGAGGACCACGGTCCGGGCGGCGGGCGCCGTTCAACCTCAAATGAAGCTCTGAACGTCGGCCCTCCCGGATTCATCGCCGCACTCCGGGGTCATCACCCCTGCACGAACCGAGGGGGAACAGCGTGGGGGACGGTATGAAGCTGGGTATCGGAATCGGCTGGCGGCCGGAGATCGCCGCCGAGGTGGAGGCGCTGCCGGGGATCGACTGGGTGGAGGCGGTCGCGGAGAACCTCTGTGCCGACCACCTCCCGGACTCGCTGGTACGGCTGCGGGAGCGCGGGGTCACCGTGATCCCGCATGGGGTCTCGCTGGGCCTCGGCGGCGCCGACCGCCCCGACCCGGGCAGGCTCGCGGACCTCGCCGCCCGCGCCACGCTGCTGGGCGCGCCGCTGGTGACCGAGCACATCGCGTTCGTCCGGGCGGGCGGGGCGCGCTCCGGGTCGCCGGTGCTGGAGGCGGGCCACCTGCTGCCCGTGCCGCGCACCCGGGCGGCGCTGGAGGTGCTGTGCGAGAACGTGCGCATCGCGCAGGAGGCGCTGCCGGTGCCGCTGGCGCTGGAGAACATCGCGGCGCTGATCTCCTGGCCGGACGAGGAGCTGACCGAGGGGCAGTTCCTGGCCGAGCTGGTCGGGCGGACCGGGGTGCGGCTGCTGATCGACGTGGCCAATCTGCACACCAACCACGTGAACCGGGGCGAGGACCCGGCGACCGCTCTGGACGAGCTGCCGGTGGAGGCCATCGCGTACGTGCATGTGGCGGGCGGGGTCGAGAAGGACGGGGTGTGGCACGACACGCACGCCCACCCGGTGACCGCCCCGGTGCTCGATGTCCTCGCCGAACTGCGCTCCCGGGTCGACCCGCCGGGTGTGCTGCTGGAGCGCGACGAGGCGTTCCCGCCGGCCGGTGAGCTGGCGGGCGAGCTGGACGCGATCCGGGGGGTGCTGGAGAAGGGCGCGGGCACCTCGGCCGCCTGGGCGACCCCGGAAGTCCCGCCCGCCCCGCCCGTCGCCGAGTCCGTACGGGACGGTGTCGCCGTCGCCCAGACCGCCCTGCTGTCCGCCCTCGTCGCCGGGACGCCCGCGCCGAAGGGGTTCGACCGGCGCCGGCTCGGGGTGCAGAGCCGCGCCCTCGCCGCCAAGCGCGCGGACGTCGTGGGCAAGGTGGCGCCCGAGCTGCCCGAGATCCTGGGCGACGGCTACCGGGCCGCGTTCCTCGCGTACGCCGGAGCGCGGCCGATGACGGCGGGGTACCGGCGCGACGCTCTGGACTTCGCCGAGCACCTGCTCGTCGCGGGCCGCCCCGAGGACGACGCGGCCCGGCGCCGGCTGACGTACTGGTGGCGGGACCGGGCGGCGCCGCGACCGCCCGGACGCGCCATCCGGCTGGCCCGCGCGGCCCGCTCCGTGCTGGTGGGGCGGTGACGGGGATGACCGTGCTGCCCGTACTCCTGATCCTCGCCGTGGTCTGCTCGTCCGTCCTGCTCATCAGCGGTCTCGCCCGTGCCCGCCGCCGGGAGCGGTCCGGCACGGTGCACGACCTGTCCGAGGTGGCGTTCCTCAACGGCGGGCCCGGCCGGGTCGTCGACACCGCGCTGGCCGCCATGCACGCGGACGGCCGACTGGCCGTCGGCGGCCCCGGCATCGTCGCGGTCCTGCGGCCGGTCGCCCACGATCCGGTGGAGCGTGCGGTGCTCCAGGAGCTGGCCGCCGCGCCGAGCGGGGCGCTGGCCACGCTGCGGGTGGCGGTGATGCGGCACGCGGCGGTGCAGGAGACCGGTGACGGTCTGGCCGCGCGCGGGCTGCTGGCGCCGCCCGACGTGGACGCGCGGTGGCGCCGGTGGGGGACGCTTCAGGGCGTGCTCTGCCTGCTGGGGCTGCCGGTGGCCCTGTTCCTGGCCATCAGCCGTTTCATGACGGACAACGACGGCACCGGTACCGACCTGCCGTTCTTCCTGCTCGCCTTCCCGGCCCTGATCGGCGGGGCGATGACCGGGCTGATCTGCGCGGCGGTGGCCCGGTCCCGGATCACCCGGGCGGGGCGCAGGGCGGCGGCGGAGTTCGGAGCCGCCCACGCCTACCGGACCGACCCCGCGTTCCTGGTGGCGACCCGGGGGTTGCGCGGCGTCGCGGACCCCGGGCTGCGGACGCACATGATCACGGCGGCCCGGACCCGGCCCGCCGGCCCTGCCTACACCCCGTCCAGCTCCACGGACTCGGCGCTGCTGCTCGCGCCGACGGTGTGGTGTGCCGGGTCGAGCCCCGGGGGTGGCTGCGGCAGCTCGTCGGGAAGCAGCTGCGGAGGCTCCTCGGGTTCCGGCTGCGGGGGCGGCTCCAGTTGCGGCGGGGGTTCCAGCTGCGGAGGCGGATCGAGTTGCGGAGGCGGTTCGAGCTGCGGAGGGGGCTCCAGCTGTGGCGGCGGGTCGAGCTGCGGCAGCAGTTCCTGAGACGCCGCGTCCACCTGTTGGACGAGCTATGGCGCCACGGCCCGCGCTCGCATAGAAATCCGGCATGGTGCCGTTTCTGTTGCTGCTGGTCGCGTGGGGTGCGGCGGGGCTGTCCTGCGCCCGGCTCTGTCTCGCGGGAGCCCGCGCGGCCCGTCGGCCGGAGGGCACGTCCGGCGGACGCGGACGGCAACTCACCCTGTACGAGGCGGCGTTCCTGGCGGGCGGTCCGCGCCGGGTCGCCGACCTGGCTCTCGTCTCCATGCATCTGCGGCGGCGGCTGCTGCTGGCCCACACCGGCTGGGCGACGGTCGTCGACCCGGAGGGCCGCGACGAGGTGGAGCGCACGGTGATCCGTGCCATCGGGCCGGAGGGCCAGTCACCGATAGCGCCGGTGCGCGCGGCGGCAGCGGCGGCCGACGCCGTGCGTGCCGTGTCCGACCGGCTCGTCGCCGCCGGCCTGGCGCTCCCGCACGGGGCCGGCGTCGCCCCGGCGGTGCGGGCGGTGCGCGGGGCGGCCCTGCTGGTGGCCGCGCTGGGCACCGCCGTCCTGGTCGTCACCCCGGACGGCCCGGACAGCCGGCTGCTGGTGTGGTTCGCGCTGCCGCTCGCCCTGACCCTGGGGTGCCTGGCCATAGCGCGCGTCGAGGCGCACCCCTACGGTTCGTGGGCCTCCCCGGCCGGGCAGCGGCTGCTGGAGACGTGCGCGGTGCCGGGGGACGGCGCGACGGGCGACACGCTGGTGACGGTCGCGGTGCGCGGGGTGGACGCGGTGGACGATCCGGCGCTGCGGGCGGCGCTGACCGGCCGGGCGGGCATCCGGATGCGGCTGGGCCGCGAATGACGAACGGTGCGGCGCGCCGAAGCGCGCCGCACCGCTGAGCCGAACCCGGTGTCGCTGGACCGGCGAGCGGCACGAGGTGCCGTGTGCCCGCCGTCTGATCTTCCGGGTTGGGGTGGTTACAAGCCCGTTCGCTAGGCGAGCCCGGCCACCAGGTCCGCGACCGACTTGCGCCGGCCGGTGAAGAAGGGGACCTCCTCGCGGACGTGCATCCGCGCCTCGGAGGCCCTGAGGTGACGCATGAGGTCGACGATGCGGTACAGCTCGTCGGCCTCGAACGCCAGCATCCACTCGTAGTCGCCGAGCGAGAACGAGGCGACGGTGTTGGCGCGCACGTCGGGGTAGCCGCGGGCCATCTTGCCGTGGTCCGCGAGCATGCGGCGGCGGTCCTCGTCGGGCAGCAGGTACCAGTCGTACGAGCGCACGAAGGGGTACACGCTGACGTAGTTGCGCGGCGTCTCGTCGGCGAGGAACGCCGGGATGTGCGACTTGTTGAACTCGGCGGGGCGGTGCAGCGCCATGTTCGACCAGACCGGCTCCAGGTGCCTGCCGAGCCGGGTGCGGCGGAAGAGGTTGTACGCCTCCTGGAGCTCGTCCGCGGTCTCCGCGTGCCACCAGATCAGGAGGTCCGCGTCGGCGCGCAGGCCCGAGACGTCGTACGTGCCGCGGATGGTGATGTCCTTCGCGGCGAGCTGGTCGAACAGTTCCTGGACCTCGCCGGCGACGGCCGCGCGGTCCGTGTCGGCGGGCAGGACGTCGCGCAGCTTGAAGACGGACCACAGCGTGTAGCGGATGACCTCGTTGAGGTCCTTGGCCTTCTTGCCGGCGTTCGGAGCCTTGCTTGATGTCTCAGTCTCAGGAGCACTCATACGGCTATTGTCCCGCCTCGCTCCGAGTGCCCTGAACCAGGGTCGGCGTGGCGATGATCTCCCCGGTGAGATCCCCGGCGATCTCGTCCGCGGCCCGGTGTGCGCTCGCCACGCAGGCGGGGATGCCGACCCCGTCGTAGACCGCGCCGCACACCCGCAGCGCGGGCAGCTTCGCGACCGCGTCGCGGATGCGGGCGACCCGCGCGAGGTGCCCCACCGGGTACTGCGGCAGCCCGCCGATCCACCGGGTGACCTCGGTCGCCACGGGCCAGGCGCTGAGCCCGGTCGCGGCGGCGAGGTCGCGCAGCGATACGCCGACCAGCTCGCCGTCCTCGCGGTGCAGGTGCTCCTCCTCGCCGTACCGGCCCACCGAGGTCCGCAGCACGAAGAGGTCCGGGGCCGCGTCGGCGACCCACTGCCACTTGTGGGTGGAGAAGGTGGCGGCCTTGATGGTGTGCCCGTCGACCGGCGGTACGAGGAAGCCGGAGCGCCCGTCGAAGGCCGTACCGGTCACGTCGGAACGCCGGAACGCCAGGGTGACCAGGGCCATCGACGCGTACTCGACGCCCCCCAGTTCGGCCGAGGCGCCCGGTGACTCGGACGCGAGCAGCGTGGCGGCGGACCAGGCGGGCACGGCGAGGACGATGCCGTCGGCGGAGACGACCCGGGTGTCGGTGCGTACGTCCCAGCCGTCGGCGGTACGGGCAAGGCCCAGCACGGGGGTCTCCATGAGGATCTCGCCGCCCCCGGCGCGTACGGCGTCGGCGACGGCCCCCGGCAGGGTGCCGATGCCGCCCTCGATGCCCTGGAAGACCGGCCCCGTCTGCTGCCGGGACGCCGCCCGCTCCTGGAGGCGGGTGACGCCGTCGAGCAGCGAGCCGCCCTGCCGGGCGGCCTCGAACAGCTGCGGGACGGCGGCGCGCATCGAGATCCGGTAGGCGTCGCCCGCGTACACCCCGCCGAGCAGTGGTTCCACGAGCCGGTCGACGACCTCGCGGCCCAGCCGGTCCGCGACGTACGTGCCGACGGAGACGTCCTCGCCGACGGCGGTCGGGGGCAGTTCGCGGTCCTGGGCGATACGGGCCAGGCCCTCGGGCGACAGCACCTCGCCGAGGACGGACGGGTCGCCCGGGACGCCCATCACATGGCCCTTGGGCATGGGGCGCAGCGCGTCGCGCGTCCACAGGGCGGCGGTGGCCGTGGCGGGCGGCCGGAGGCGGTCGCCGAGGCCCACGGCGCGTGCCAGGCCGACGGCCTCCGGGCGGCGGGCGAGCATGGACTCGGCGCCGAGGTCGACCCGGACGCCCGCGATCTCGCCGGTCATGAGCTTGCCGCCGAGCCGGTCGGTCCCCTCCAGGAGGGTGACCCTCAGCCCGGCGCCGACGAGCCGGTGGGCGGCCGCGAGTCCGGCGATGCCGCCGCCGATGACGACGACGTGGCGGGGGGCCCGGTCCGCGCGGTGTGTGGATGACTGCATGGCTCCACTCTCTCAAACCGGTTCCGAGTCCCGACCGTGACCGGTTCGCAACCGGATTCGCGGGTCCGTCCGCGCGCCCCGGTACGTCCCACTGCCGTCATCAATCACCCGTCCTGGGGGGACAGTTATGCAGGGAACATCCTTCATCCGTACCGGCAGAGGCCGGCGCACCGTGCCGGCCGCCGTGCTGCTGGCCGCCGTGCTCGCGCTGAGCGGCTGCGGCGCGGCGAGCGACGCGTCGGACAGCAAGGCCGACCGGGGCAGCGCGGCCGCGCCCCAGCGACAGGCGGACGCGGCGGCCGGCAAGGCCGAGGAACCGGCGGCCGGTTCGGCCCGCACGGAGCGGCAGAAGACCCCGAAGCCGGCAGCGGTCCATGTCATCCGCACCGCCTCGCTCTCGGTGGAGGTGAAGGACGCGTCGAAGGCGGCCGCGCACGCCCGTGCGACGGCGCAGGACGCGGGCGGGCTGGTCGAGAAGGAGACCACCGAACGGGTCGACGGCACGCGGGACACCTCGCACCTCGTGCTGCGCGTACCGCAGGACGCGTACGACGAGGTGCTGCGGGACCTGTCGGGCGCGGGGAAGCTGGTCTCGCGTACGTCGGCGGCCAAGGACGTCACCGACCAGGTCGTCGACACCGACAGCCGGATCGCCACCCAGCGGGCGAGCGTGGCGCGGGTGCGCAAGCTGATGGAGCGGGCCGAGAAGCTGGCCGATGTGGTCACGCTGGAAGGGGAACTGAGCAGCCGTCAGGCGAACCTGGAGTCGCTGCTCGCCGAGCAGGCCTCGCTCAAGGACCGTACGACACTGGCGACCATCACGCTCGACCTGGTGGAGCCGGAGACGGCGGCCGCGGCGGCCGACGACGACGACCCGGGCTTCACGGACGCCCTCGCCGGGGGCTGGCACGCCTTCGTGACGATGCTGCGGTGGCTGGCGATGGCGGTCGGCGCGGCGGCCCCGTTCCTCGCCGTGGCGGCCGTCCTGGCCCTGCTGTGGCGGCTGCTGCGCCGCCGCCGGGGCGCGAAGGGCGAGTGAGTACGCCGGCGGCGCGGCCCGCCCCGTAGCGTGGGCGCGTATCGACGCGCTTCGGAGGGACCGGCATGACGGCGGAACGACTGGTGGTCATCGGCGGGGACGCGGCGGGCATGTCCGCCGCGTCCCAGGCCCGGCGGCTCAAGGGCCCGGACGAGCTGAGCATCACCGCTTTCGAACGGGGCCACTTCACCTCGTACTCCGCGTGCGGCATCCCGTACTGGGTCGGCGGCGACGTGGCGGACCGGGACGAGCTCATCGCCCGTACGCCCGAGGAGCACCGGGCCCGGGACATCGATCTGCGCACCCGCACCGAGGTGACGGAGATCGACGTGGCGGGGCAGCGGGTGCGCGCCCTGGACCGGGAGTCCGGCGAGACGTACTGGACCGGGTTCGACAAACTGGTGATCGCCACCGGGGCACGGCCGGTGCGCCCGGAGCTGCCCGGCATGGACGCGCCGGGGGTGCACGGGGTGCAGACCCTGGACGACGGGCAGGCGTTGCTGGACAGCCTGGACCGTACGGAGGGCAGGCGCGCGGTCGTCGTCGGGGCGGGGTACATCGGCGTCGAGATGGCCGAGGCGATGCTGAAGCGCGGCTTCGAGGTGACCGTCCTCAACCGCGGCGAGCAGCCGATGGCGACACTCGACCCGGACATGGGGCGCATGGTCCACGACGCCATGGACGGACTCGGCATCACCACGGTGAACGGGGCTGCGGTCACCGCCATCCGTACCGGGCCGGACGGCCGCGTCACGGAGGTCGTCACGGACGACGCCGGCTACCCGGCGGACATCGTGGTGCTCGGCATCGGCGTCGAGCCGGAGACGACGCTCGCCCGGGAGGCCGGGCTGCCGCTCGGCCCGCACGGCGGTCTGCTCACCGATCTGGCGATGCGGGTGGCGGGCCACCGGAACATCTGGGCCGGCGGCGACTGCGTGGAGGTCCTGGACCTGGTGGCCGGCCACACCCGGCACATCGCGCTCGGCACCCACGCCAACAAGCACGGCCAGGTCATCGGCTCCAACATCGGCGGCGGCTACGGCACGTTCCCCGGTGTGGTGGGTACGGCGGTGAGCAAGGTCTGCGACCTGGAGATCGCCCGGACCGGGCTGCGCGAGAAGGACGCCCGCGCGGTGGGCCTGCGGTACGTCACGGCGACCATCGAGTCGACGAGCCGGGCGGGCTACTACCCGGACGCACGGCCCATGACGGTGAAGATGATCGCGGAGTACCGCACGGGCCGGCTCCTCGGCGTGCAGATCGTGGGCCGCGAGGGCGCCGGCAAGCGCGTCGACGTGGCGGCGGTGGCGCTCACCGCCCGGATGACCGTCGAGCAGCTGACCGCGCTGGACCTGGGGTACGCGCCGCCGTTCTCGCCGGTCTGGGACCCCGTCCTGGTGGCGGCCCGCAAGACGGTCGCGGCACTGCGGAAGGCGGGCGCCGACTGAGCGGCGCCCGCCTCCGGGCCTGCTTCTAGCGGGCGGTGCGGGTGTGGACGTACTCGACGAGCCGGGAGAGCGCGTCGGGGTCCATGTTCGGCATCACGCCGTGGCCCAGGTTGAAGATGTGGCCCTCCAGGCCGGCGGCCGCGTCCAGCACCTCCTGGGTCTTGGCCTCCACCGCGGAGGTCGGCGCGAAGAGCACCGCCGGGTCGAGGTTGCCCTGGAGCGCCTTGCCGGGGCCGACGCGGCGGGCGGCCTCGTCCAGCGGGACGCGCCAGTCGACGCCGACGACGTCCGCGCCGGCCTCGCCCATGAGGCCGAGCAGTTCGCCGGTGCCGACGCCGAAGTGGATGCGCGGGACGTCGTACCGGGCGATGGTGTCGAAGACCTTCGCGGAGGCCGGCAGCACCGAGCGCCGGTAATCGGCGGGGGCGAGGGCGCCGACCCAGGAGTCGAAGAGCTGGACGGCCGAGGCGCCGGCCTCGATCTGGACCTCGAGGAAGGCGCCGGTGATCTCGGCGAGACGGTCGAGCAGGTCGGCCCACAGCTCCGGGTCGCCGTACATCATGGCCTTGGTGTGCTCGTGGTTGCGGGAGGGCCCGCCCTCCACGAGGTAGCTCGCGAGCGTGAAGGGCGCACCCGCGAAGCCGATCAGCGGGGTCTGCCCCAGCTCGGCGGTGAGCAGGCCGATGGCCTCGGTGACGTACGGGACGTCCTCGGGCGTGAGGTCGCGCAGCCGGGCCAGGTCGGCGCGGGTGCGGACCGGCTCGGCGATGACCGGGCCGACGCCGGGCTTGATGTCGAGGTCGATGCCGATCGCCTTGAGGGGCACGACGATGTCGCTGTAGTAGACGGCCGCGTCGACCTTGTGGCGGCGGACCGGCTGCATCGTGATCTCGGCGACCAGCTCCGGCATCGTGCAGGAGTCGAGCATCGGGATGCCTTCGCGCACCTTCAGGTACTCGGGCAGCGAGCGCCCCGCCTGACGCATGAACCAGACCGGCGTGTGCGGCACCGGCTCGCGCCGGCAGGCCTTCAGGAACGCCGAGTCGTAGGTGGCGGAAGTCTTCGTCTGCTGCCCGGAGGGGCGGTCGTTGGCACTCACGCACAGAATCTTCGCACGCGCGGGCAACGAGCCCGGCCCCGCACGGGTGTCCTTCCGCGCGCGGAGCTTCCATTCCGCCTACTCTTCCCCGCATGGCTGCGGCTCAGGGACACATCTCCGGTCAATCCGATGGCGCTGACGGCGAGGACGGCGGGGAGGGTGGTGCCGTCCCGTCCGCGTTCCGTTCGGCGGTGGACGCGCTGCGCGCGGCGCGGCTGCGTCCCGAGCTGGAGGTGGAGCCGACCCGGCCGCCGAAGCGGCTCGCCCCGTACGCGTACGCGCTGGAGGCCGCGGTCGTCGACGGCGACGACGATCTCGCCGACGGCCGGCTCGTCCTGCTCCACGACCCGGCCGGGCACGAGGCCTGGCAGGGCAATTTCCGGCTCGTGACCCTGGTGCGCGCCGAGCTGGAGCCCGAGATGGCCGCCGATCCGCTGCTGCCCGAGGTCTGCTGGTCCTGGCTGACCGGCGCGCTGGAGGCCCGCGGCCTGTTCTACGGGGAGGCCGGCGGCACGGTCACCATGGCGGGCTCGCACTACTTCGGTGCGCTGGAGACCCGGCGTCCCGCGACCCAGATCGAGATCCGGGCGTCCTGGACGCCGCGCGAGGGCCGCGGCGGGGTGCCGGACACGGCGGCGCACCTGGTCGCGTGGGGGGACCTGCTGTGCCAGATCGCGGGCCTGCCGCCCTCGGGCCCGGTCGACGCGGCCGTGGTGACGCTGCCCCAGCGACGGGGCCCGCAGGTCTCGTAGCCCCTGGCTGGACCGGTACGAGCGGGGCGGCCTCCGGGCCGCCCCTTTTTTTCCGTGACGCCACGTCATGCGATCACTTTCAGCCAGCGCGAATCGCCCTCCTGAATCGACCGAACACCCCATTTGCCCGAATTGTTACTCAACAAATCGTGATCTTCCCCTAAAGGAGCAGGGGTCTGCTGCCGAAGGAGTCAATGACCCTTCAAGCACGGTTCGCCCCGGCTTCATCCCCGAGCCGGCCCGTCCCGCCACTCCCCAGGAGGCCTGGTGTCCGTTCTCCTAGAGCAGCCCGCAAGCCTGGTCGCCTACCGCCCGAACAAGCCGACGGCCATGGTCGTCGTGGCCGACCCGCGCGTCCGTTCCACCGTCACCCGCCATCTGTGGGCACTCGGAGTACGTGACGTCATCGAGGCGTCGTCCATCGCGGAGGCCCGTCCCCGCGTCGGCAACCCGCGCGACATCTGCGTAGCCGACGTCCACCTGCCCGACGGTTCCGGGCTGACCCTGCTGTCCGAAACCCGAGCCGCCGGCTGGCCCAACGGTCTCGCCCTGTCCGCCGCCGACGACATCGGCGCCGTGCGCAACGCCCTCGCGGGCGGAGTCAAGGGCTACGTCGTCACCGGCACCCGTACCAACATCGGCCACCCGGCCCGTCCCGGCGTCGCCCCCATCGGCGCCACCGCCGCCCGTATGCACCGCCGGCCCCCCGGCACCCCGAGCCACCCGGGCGGCTACCGCGAACTCTCCGGCCGCGAGGTGGAGGTTCTGCGGCTCGTCGCCGAGGGCCAGTCCAACAAGGCCATCGGCGTCTCCATGGGCCTGTCCGCCCTGACCGTCAAGAGTCACCTCGCCCGCATCGCCCGCAAGCTCGGCACCGGAGACCGCGCAGGAATGGTCGCCGTGGCCCTGCGGACGGGCATCATCCACTGATCCTCCGCACCCGGCCGGTGCGCGGGAACGCGGAACCGGCTGGATTACGCGCATGGGCGGCGGCCGACGGAACGTTCCGTCGGCCGCCGCCGCGCACACACAGATACCCTTGACACGTGACCGACGCCCAAGAGACCGCAGCAGACACATCACTGCGAACCACCGGGGGCGCTCCCCCGGACGACGTCGCCCCGGCGCCGATCCCCTTGCTGGAACCGCGCGAGGGCATTCCGCCGGTGGTGGCGTCCGACGACGCCCTGGCCGGGGTGATCGCCGCCTTCGCCGCGGGCTCGGGCCCGGTGGCCGTCGACGCCGAGCGGGCGTCCGGCTACCGCTACGGCCAGCGCGCCTACCTCGTACAGCTGCGGCGTGACGGGGCGGGCAGCGCGCTCGTCGACCCCGTCGGCTGCCCCGACCTGTCCGGACTCGGCGAGGCGCTGCACGGCACCGAATGGATCCTGCACGCGGCGACGCAGGACCTGCCCTGTCTGCGCGAGATAGGGATGACACCGACCGGACTCTTCGACACCGAGCTGGCCGGACGGCTGGCGGGCTTCCCGCGCGTCGGCCTCGGCGCCATGGTCGAGAACGTCCTCGGCTACTCGCTGGAGAAGGGCCACTCCGCCGTCGACTGGTCCACCCGCCCGCTGCCCGAGCCCTGGCTGCGCTACGCGGCGCTCGACGTCGAGCTCCTGATCGACCTGCGCAACGCGCTGGAGGACGAGCTCGACCGGCAGAACAAGCTGGAATGGGCCCAGGAGGAGTTCGCCGCCATCGCCTCGGCGCCGCCCGCTCCCCCGCGCCAGGACCCGTGGCGCCGCACCTCCGGGATGCACAAGGTCCGCCGCCGCCGGCAGATGGCGGTCGTACGCGAGCTGTGGAACACCCGCGACCAGATCGCCCGGCGGCGGGACGTCTCGCCCGGCAAGGTGCTCGGCGACGGGGCGATCATCGAGGCCGCGCTCGCACTGCCGACCAACACCCAGGCCCTGACGGCCCTGCCCGGCTTCGGACCGCGCATGGGGCGACGCCAGCTGGAGCAGTGGCAGGCCGCCGTCGACCGGGCCAAGGCGCTGCCCGACACGGAGCTGCCGCAGCCCGGCCAGGCCGTCGCGGGCCCTCCCCCGCCGCGCGCCTGGGCGGACAAGGACCCGGCCGCCGCGGCCCGGCTCTCGGCCGCCCGCGCCGCCGTGTCCGCGCTCGCGGAGCGGCTGCACCTGCCGCAGGAGAACCTGATGACGCCGGACACGGTGCGCCGGATCTGCTGGGAACCACCGAAGAACCCGACGCCGGAGACGGTCGAGTCCGCGCTCGCCGGGTACGGCGCGCGGCACTGGCAGATCGAGCAGGTGGCCCCGCTGCTGCTCCGCGCGCTCTCGCAGACCGCGTAGGGCATAGGACAGAGGCGCATCGGAGGGGCGTATTCACGCCAGCTTCCACGCGGCCGCGCAGGTATCGCGAATGGCCCGGACGGACTCGTTTTCGAGTCCGTCCGGGCCATTCGCGGTGTGTGGGGCGCCCTTCCGCGGACAATTTCCGCATGTGACCTTCGCCGCTCCGGCCACAGGGGGTGGGCAGTCTGGTTACCCGCAAGTAGCATGAGCGCAGTGGCGTGCCTCCGGGCGCGCCCCGCAGCAGTGCCATCCCGCACCCTGGAGGAGAGCCATCGTGCCTCGTACCATCCGGGACGTCGTCTTCGTCGACGGCGTCCGCACCCCGTTCGGCAAGGCGGGCCCGAAGGGCATCTACCACGAGACCCGCGCCGACGATCTCGTCGTGAAGGCCATCCGGGAGCTGCTGCGCCGCAACCCGGACCTGGACCCCAAGAAGATCGACGAGGTCGCCATCGCCGCGACCACGCAGATCGGGGACCAGGGCCTCACGCTCGGCCGTACCGCCGGCATCCTGGCCGGTCTGCCGCAGTCCGTCCCGGGCTACTCCATCGACCGCATGTGCGCGGGCGCCCTGACCGCCGTCACCTCGACGGCCGGCTCCATCGCCTTCGGCGCGTACGACGTCGTCGTCGCCGGTGGCGTCGAGCACATGGGCCGCCACCCGATGGGCGAGGGCGTCGACCCGAACCCGCGGTTCGTGTCGGAGAAGCTGGTCGACGAGTCCGCCCTGTTCATGGGCATGACCGCGGAGAACCTGCACGACCGGTACCCCACGATCACCAAGCAGCGCGCCGACGAGTACGCGGTCCGCTCGCAGGAGAAGGCCGCCAAGGCGTACGCCAACGGCAAGATCCAGCAGGACCTGGTGCCGGTCTCGGTGCGCCGCACCAACGCGGAGGCCGGTGAGACGGGCTGGGGCCTGGTCACCGCCGACGAGCCGATGCGTCCGGGCACCACCATGGAGTCCCTGGCCAACCTGAAGACCCCCTTCCGCGCCCACGGCCGCGTGACGGCCGGTAATGCCGCGGGGCTCAACGACGGCGCCACCGCCTCCCTGCTCGCCGCCGAGGACGTCGCGCGCGAGCTGGGCCTCCCGGTCAAGATGCGCCTGGTCTCCTACGCCTTCGCGGGCGTCGAGCCCGAGGTCATGGGCTACGGCCCGATCCCGGCCACGGAGAAGGCCCTCGCCCAGGCCGGCCTGTCCATCTCGGACATCGGTCTCTTCGAGATCAACGAGGCGTTCGCCGTACAGGTGCTGGCGTTCCTGGAGCACTACGGCATCGCCGACGACGACGCCCGCGTCAACCAGTACGGCGGCGCGATCGCCTACGGTCACCCGCTGGCCTCCTCCGGCGTCCGGCTGATGACCCAGCTGGCCCGCCAGTTCGAGGAGCAGCCCGAGGTCCGTTACGGCCTCACGACCATGTGCGTCGGCTTCGGCATGGGCGCGACGGTCGTCTGGGAGAACCCGCACTTCGAGAACGCCGGAGGCGACAAGTGAGCACCACCACCACCGAGCTTCTGAAGGGTGCGGCCGAGCTGTTCCCGGACGAGGTCGTCACCCAGGCGCACGTACGCCACCTGGACCTGCCGGCCGGTGCGGGGCGCTTCGCCCTCATCACACTGGACAACGGCTTCGACCACACCAAGCCGACCACCTTCGGACCGCAGTCGCTGGCGAACCTGAACGCCGCGATCGACCAGGTCGAGAAGGAGGCCGCCGACGGCGCCATCACCGGCATCGGCATCACCGGCAAGCCGTTCATCTTCGCGGTAGGCGCCGACCTCAAGGGCGTCGAGCTGCTCAAGGAGCACAAGGACGCGCTGGCCATCGGCAAGGGCGGCCACGACGTCTTCCGCCGCCTCTCCGGCCTCGCGGTCCCGACGTTCGCGTACTACAACGGCGCGGCGATGGGCGGCGGTGTCGAGGTCGGGCTGCACTGCTCGTACCGCACCGTCTCCAAGGCGCTGCCCGCGTTCTCGCTGCCCGAGGTCTTCCTCGGTCTGGTCCCCGGCTGGGGCGGCTGCGCACTGCTGCCGAACCTGATCGGCGCCGACCGCGCGGTCTCGGTGATCATCGAGAACTCGCTGAACCAGAACCGCCAGCTCAAGGGCAAGCAGGTCTTCGAGCTCGGCATCGCCGACGCGATCTTCGAGGGCGCGGACTTCCTGGAGCGCTCGCTGGTGTGGACCGCCGACGTGCTCAACGGCACGGTCGCGGTGGAGCGCACCGAGGTCGACCGCGGTGAGGCCTGGGACCAGGCCGTCGCCCGCGGCCGCGCCATCGCCGACTCCAAGGTGCACGGCGCCGCCCCGGCCGCGTACCGCGCGCTGGAGATCATCGCCGCGGCCAAGGACGGCGACCTGTCCGCCGGCTTCGACGCCGAGGACCAGGCCCTCGCGGACCTGATCATGGGCGGCGAGCTGCGCTCCGGGATCTACTCCTTCAACCTGGTCCAGAAGCGCGCCAAGCGCCCGGCCGGTGCCCCGGACAAGAACCTGGCCCGCCCGGTCACCAAGGTCGGCGTGGTGGGCGCGGGCCTGATGGCCAGCCAGCTCGCCCTGCTCTTCCTGCGCCGCCTGGAGGTGCCGGTCGTGCTGACCGACATCGACCAGGAGCGCGTCGACAAGGGTGTGGGCTACGTCCACGCCGAGATCGAGAAGCTGCTCGGCAAGGGCCGCATCAACCAGGACAAGGCCAACCGCCTGAAGGCCCTGGTCACCGGTGTGCTGGACAAGGCTGAGGGCTTCTCCGACGCCGACTTCATCATCGAGGCGGTCTTCGAGGAGATCGGCGTCAAGCAGCAGGTGTTCGCGGAGGTCGAGGCGGTCGCCCCGGCGCACGCGATCCTCGCCACCAACACCTCGTCCCTCTCGGTCACCGAGATGGCCTCGAAGCTGAAGCACCCCGAGCGCGTGGTCGGCTTCCACTTCTTCAACCCGGTCGCGGTCCTCCCGCTCCTGGAGATCGTGCGCGGCGAGCAGACGGACGACGCCTCGCTGGCGACGGCCTTCGGTGTCGCCCGCAAGCTGAAGAAGACCGCGGTGCTGGTGAAGGACGCCCCGGCGTTCGTCGTCAACCGCATCCTCACCCGCTTCATGGGCGAGATCCAGAACGTCATCGACGAGGGCACCCCGGTCGAGGTCGCGGAGAAGGCCATCGAGCCGCTCGGCCTGCCGATGTCCCCGCTGGTGCTGCTGGAGCTCGTCGGCCCGGCGATCGGCCTGCACGTCTCCGAGACCCTGAACCGCGCCTTCCCGGAGCGCTTCACGGTCTCCGAGAACCTGGCCGCCGTGGTCAAGGCCGGCAAGCGCGGCTTCTACGTCTACGACTCCGGCAAGCCGGAGCTGGACCCGGAGGTCGCCGCCCTCCTCAAGCAGGGCGACACCGTCCTGTCCGAGGAGCAGGTCCGCGACCGCGTCCTGGACGCGGTGGCGCAGGAGATCGGCCTGATGCTGGACGAGGGCGTCGTCGCCGAGGCCCAGGACATCGACCTCTGCCTGATCACCGGCGCGGGCTGGCCCTTCCACCTGGGCGGCATCACGCCGTACCTGGACCGCGAGGGCGTCTCCGAGCGTGTGAACGGAAAGAAGTTCCTGGCGCAGGGCGTGGCCAGCGTTCCGGCGTAGCGATCCGCCCGGCGAACGTTCCGGCGCAGGGCGTTCGTCCGGTGGGACGGGCCGTACGGGATTCTTCCCGTGCGGCCCGTCGTGCTGTTCGGGGCCGGGCCGTCAGGGTGCGAGGCGTCGCGGGACGACGAGGAGCGCGTTGGAGACCTTGCGCTGGCGTTCCTCGTCCGTGTCCCCGGGGTCCGAGGGGCTGTTGCGGACCTTGTCCCGGACCACCATGGTGCTCGAACCGCCACCGTCGAGGTTGATGGCGTCCTCGGCGCCGAGGGACACCAGGACGCCGGCCGCCTCGGTCAGGCTGACGCCCTCGCTGACGCCCGGCCGGCGGCCGTCGAACACGACGAGCAGGAGGGTGCCGTCCGGCCGGATGCCGGCGACCGTGCGGGGTGAGCGGCTGCTGACGGCTGCCTGGGAGACCCCGTTGGCCGCCGCGTTGATCCAGGCCCGGCCGTGGCGCACGAGCGCGGGTCCGGCTCCGACGATCGAGGCGCCCTCGGTGTCCACCGCCGAGCCGTCCGGGTCCGTGACATGGGACTCCACGGTGAGGGTGCGGCCCGGCGTCGCGTGCGCACGGAGCCAGCCGGCCGCGGTGCCGATGCCCACGAGGGTGCGACCGCCCGCCGGAACCGGGCCGCCCGCGGGGGTGCGCACCGCCGTCACCGTGCCGTGCGCGTCGAGCACCGCCTCGACGCTGTGCCGGTCGGCGCCCGGGGTCGGCGCCCCCCACTGGTCGGGGAAGTCGACGAGTTCGTCCGGGTCGAAGCAGACGCGCCCCGGCAGCGGGTCCCCGGTCCGTGCCCCGGTGTCGGTGCGCCGGTCCCCGCCGACGCCCCCGCAGCCGACGATCCGCCCCGGGACCCGGTCGGTGCCGTCCACGACCGCGCGGGCGCCGTCGGACGAGGTGACGTAGGTGGCGGACCGCAGCTCGGTGATCCGGGGCCGCTCGCCGCGCCCCGGCAGGATCAGCGCGGTGCGCCCGTTGGTGGCCTCGCTGAGGAGAGTGCCGTCGGAGACGTAGAGGCCCAGGGGGTCGCCCTTGTAGCGCGCGGAGTCCGAGTCGAAGTAGGTGCCGTTGACCGCGGCGATCGCGTCGGCCGCGCGGGCGAGGTCGAGGACGGTGTCGGTCCTGGCCACCGTGCCGCCGTGGCCGGTCCGGATGTCGGCCGGGGCGTCCGGCGCCACGGCCAGCACGCTGACCCGGACCGGGCCGCCGTCCGCCAGCCTGCGCACGGACTGCCGGAACGTGATGCCGTGGGGAAGGTCCTCCGCCGGCTGTGAACTGCCCGTGGAAGGCCGGGGATCTGGCGCGTCGCCGTCGTCCGGGCCCGTGACGGGCTGTGCGGTGCACGCGGCGGTCAGGAGGGCGAGCAGGAGCGCCGGTGTGCGCGCGGCCCGTCGTCCGTTCATGTCCCACTCCCCTGCCCCCGGACAACGAACAGGATCTGTCCGGGTACCGCGCGGGGATTCGCCTCGGATACCAGCCATATGACGGTTCGGATGCTATCAACAACGCGCCCGTGCCCGGTCGGATCATTCGTGCCGAATTCGGGCTCGACTGACGGCGCGAGGGCCGGATAGACTCGGACGGCTTCCGTCCGGGGCCGTGTCAGGAATCACACAAGAGCAGGCAGCGTATCTCGATGACCACAGCACTCCCTCCTCTCGTGCCGAATCGCGCGGCCGCCGACCGGCGCCGGGTGGTCACCGAGACGGACACCACGGGCCCTTTCCCCGTCGAGTACCGCTTTCGGCCCGCCGACGGAGACGCACAGCATCTGATCGTGGTGTTCTCCGGGCTCGGGGCGCCGAACGGTTATCACTTCGCCGGTAAATCCCTCATGGATCTGCGCGCCAATATCCTGTGGATCCGGGACGATTTCGACGGCCATTACAGCTATTACATGTGCCGGAACATGGATTTCGGTATCGAGGCGTCGGTGTCCGGGCTCATCGAGCGTACGCTCGCCCGGCTCGGTCTCGGCCGGGACCGGGTGAGCCTTCTCGGTGTCTCGAAGGGCGGCAGCGCGGCCCTCTATTACGGCCTGCGGTACGGGTACCGGAACATCGTCACCGTGGTGCCGCAGTTCCTGATCGGCAGCTATGTCCGCGACAGGCCGGTGACCGGTCAGTACATGCTGGGCGAGACGATGCCGCAGCAGAATGTGGATGTGCTCGACGGCGCGGTGCCCGACATGCTCAAGGCGCGTGGCGGACAGGGGCACAACATCTACCTGTTCACCTCCGAGGCGGACGAGCAGTACGAAACGGAGATCAACCCGCATCTCCAGCTCTTCTGGGCCTGCGAGAACTTCAACCTCATCCGCACCGATTCCCCGATGGTGCGTCAGCACGGCGAGGTGTCCGGGTACAACATGCCGCTCATCGCCGGTGTGCTGTCCGCGCTCACCGAGGGGGCCGACCCCCGGATCGGCTTCGTGGAGAACGGAAAGCAGCAGGTCAACGAGGCGGAGCGGCAGTCCTACCTGTACGAGCTGCGGGCGTCGGACGCCCTGACGGCCGTGGTGAAGAAGCAGGACATCCGCGGGGCGAGCATCATCCTGTCCGGGGACGCGTTCATACCCGGCGAATCCCCCTATGCGCAGTCCATGACGACCAAGAGCCTGATCATGGAGAGCGGGAGCCGCCACTTCGAATACCCCTTGGCCACGACGGACGCCAAGTACCTCTACAGCCAGTACTTCGACCGGTTCTCCTGCGACTATCCCCACGGCGGATTCGAACCCGAATCGCCCTCGGGTATCTCCATGAAGGGCCTTCCGGTCGGCACGTACAACCTCTCCGTTCGCGTGGCGAGCCCGGCCGAGGGAATAGACAGGCGTACCGCTCTGGTGGCTCGCCGCCCCTTCGACATCAGGCGGCCCGTCGGCGGGAACGAAGCGGTTCTGATCGGCGACGGAAAGCGGGTCCGGCTGATACGCAGGCCCATTGTCGGCCAGTTCTCGGCGGAGACGGTCTTCTCCCTGGAATCGTCCTGGCTGAAGGAACGGACCCTGCATGTGGAGGGTGCGCTGTTCGTCCATGGAATCGAGGCGGGCGACCGGGGGCACGGTCAGTACTATCTGGTGCTGCAGGGCCAGGGCACCACGCACTCGTTCCGGCTCGGAATGTCACGCAAAACAGCGGTGATCCGCAAGCACGTACGGCGGGGCGATTTCGGGAACTACGACTTCGCCTATTTCGCCACTTCGGGATACAACGGGGTCGACCTGCAGAAGGCCGCACCGGGTGTGTACGAGGTCTATATCTCGCTGAGCACCGGCGGGTCGCTGTTCTCGGCCGCCGCCGGAAGCATCACGCTGGACTGACAGCGGGACCGGGAGAACGGGCGGGGGAATTCGGGGCGGAGAGCCCTGGAGCCCCCGCCCGCATTCACGCCCGCTCGCTCTCCTGCTCCTCCGGCCGCCCCATCACGAGCGGTGCCGACATCCGGCCCGGGTCGCCACCCGCCGTGGCGTCCATCGTGTCGATGACGTCGAAGGCGCGCCGGCAGTTGTTGGTGTCCCGCAGGACGAAGAACTCCTCGGCGCGGCGGCGGTACTCGGGTTCGACCTCGAAGCCGCGGGCGATGGAGGCGATGATCTCGTCCACCGCGCGGTCGACCGTTCCGCAGGCGGGGCCGAAGCCGTCGCGTGCCAGGTCGAAGTAGCCCCGCTTGTAGTGCTTGCTGTAGAACGCCTCGTCGTCGAAGTTCGTGTAGACGATCGGCTTGCCCATGTACGCGACGTCGAAGAACACCGAGGAGTAGTCGGTGACCAGCATGGAGCACTCGCGCATCGCCAGCTGCACGTCCCGGCCCGTCGAGGAGACGGTGATGGACGGGTGATCGATCCGGAAGTGCTTCAGGTACGGGCGGATCTCGTAGTGCGGCATGAACTCCAGCTCCACGCCGTAGTACTGGAGCGCCTTGAGCAGCCTCTCGTCGCGCAGCAGCGCGGAGAAGAACCGGTAGTACTCCGAGGCGGCGAACGGGATCTCGGGCTTGGCCGCCCTGTTGTACGAGGGGGCCACGATGTCGCGTCGCCAGGTGGGCATGACCAGGACCTTGCGCGGGCCGTCGAGCGGCTTGAGCGCGTCGTAGCGCGGCAGCCCCGTGGCGGCGACCCTGTCGTATCCGTACCCGCAGTGCTCGGCGTAGTAGGCGCGTTCGCTGCGGCCCGTGGTGAGGACCATGTCGACGTTGGTGACCTGTGCGTGGATGGACCCGACGACGTCGTTGTAGACGACACCGTGCTGGAGGAAGACGCGCTTGTAGCGCAGCAGGTCGCCGTATCCCCGCAGGAAGGCCCGCTTGGACAGGCCGGGGAAGCCGAGGTAGGCCTCCAGATCGTAGGCGTTGATCAGCCGGGTGGCGTGCAGCAGGTAGGCGCGGTACTTCCAGGAGAGCCGGTCGACGACCTGGCCCAGGTGGTCGATCTTCGCGCGGTCCTGGGCGTCGCCGTTGATCGCGTAGAAGACCTTGCGCTTCGGCTCGTTCTCCCTGATCCACTTGAACAGGTGGTACGAGTTGTCCTGGGCCGTGTCCTCGCGCTCGCCGATGATCCAGATGTTCCTGCGGTGCAGCCTCGGATACGTGAGCCAGTACAGGAGCCGGGTGCGCCAGCCGGACCGGCCGGGCAGCGAGTTGCGTATCTCCTCGGCCAGGCGGCGCAGCTTGTGACGCGCCCTGTTGACCGGTCCGCTGATCCGGCGCAGGGTCACGGACTCGTCGTCGGCGACGGTCAGCCGGACCCGGGCCCGGCCCGAACGGTGCACGCCCTTGAAGCGGTGCAGCATCTGACGGGCCTCGACGGCGATGTCGTGGCTGCGTTCGCCGTCGTGGACGCGGACGCGGAGGGTCAGATCGCGGTGGGAGAGCCCGGCGAGGTCGCCGGGGCGTGCGGTGGCGCGCCAGCCCGCGTACCAGTCCTGTTCCTTGCGCGTGCGCCACCGGTCGCGGCGGTAGACCTGCTCGATCGCGAGACCGGCCTCCCGGCGTCCGTCGCTGAGGACCAGTTCGAGGCGGTTGGTGAAGAGCCGCGCGATGTCGACGCCGGACAGCACCAGCAGTCCTTCGAAGTGCAGCTGGTCGCCGTCGGGGACGAAGGTCTCCAGCACGGCCTTCTGCCGGTCCACCCGCAGCAGCGTGGTCTCCGTGCGGTCCGCTTCGAGGCGGCGGTGCAGCCCCTCCTCGTCGACGAGCAGCCGCGGCAGGTAGGCGGGCTTGGCGTACGGGTCGCAGAACAGCTCGTAGTTGCCGGTCCGTACGGCGTGGTGCTGGAGACGTGCCATCGGCACGCCGGCGTACTGGAGGATCAGTTCGTCGGGTATCGGCCGGTAGACGTCGACCAGGGCGGGGAAGACGCCGGCGATCTCCGCCCGGCTCATGATCCGGTGGATGTTGCGCAGATGCGGCTGCATGGAGCGGACCACGAAGCGCATGGCCAGCCGGGCGTCGCGGGCGTTCAGCCGCTCCGTCATCCGGATGATGTGGCGGCAGAGGCGGATCAGTTCCTGGGTCTTGACCGGGTCGTTCCAGGCGAGGTCGAACAGCGAGTCCCGTCGTTCCGGGTCCCGCGTGTACGAGGTGGCGGTGGGCGCGGTCGTGACCGTACGGGCGTGCAGGAGGGCGGGCACCGTGAGCCAGGCCTCCTCGAAGCCGGGGCCGTGGCCCGTGCGCAGGCCGTGCCGGCGCAGCAGGGCGGTACGGAACAGCTTGGTGCCCAGCTCCGCGGAGAAGATCAGGTAGGGCGCCTTGTCCAGCCGGCTGATACGGGGGGCGTCCGTTCCGAAGTAGCGCCTCCAGGGCGCGTCGGCACTGCTGCGCGGCCCGGGGAAGTTGTCCTGGTCGCCGACCACCACGTCGGCCTCGCACCGGCGGGCGGCGGCCACGAGCCGGCCCACGCAGTTCTCGCCGAGGATGTCCTGCGCGCGGGCGAACATGACGTAGGGCGCGTGCACGTAACGCAGGCCGTTGTCGTAGCTGGAGCGTGCGCCGAGACTGATCTGCGGGACGACCTCGACGTTGCCGTGGTACGCGGCGAAGTCGGCCAGCTGCGCGGAGGTGGCGTCGGTGGAGCCGTCGTCGACGAGGATCACCTGGGTCGCGGCGAATTCACGCTGGGCGAGCAGGGAGCTCAGGAACTCGTAGAGGTTGTACTCGTCGTTGTGGCAGTGCACCACGATCGCGGCCTCGTACGACTCCGGCGGGGGTGCCGCGGGGGCCCGGGCGGGGTCGTTCTGCCACCAGAGCCACGGGGTGCCGCGCGGGTGGTCGACGGTCTGCTGCTCGGTGGTCTCCGGACGCAGGGCGAGATTGCCGCTGACCGTCTCGTAGATCTCGTACGTGTCCTGGGGGCCCTGGTAGCGCTCGCGCCCGATGTCGAGGCCCGAGACCGCGACGGTGGTGGTGGCCCGTTCCCCGCCGTGCCGTATCTGTATGAACAGGTTCCAGTTGCCGGCCCGGTCGGCCGCGCCCAGGGTGGAGGCCAGGTCCACCGTGGTGTGGTACCGGATGAACTCCTCGTCGACGTCCACACCGGTCACGTCGAAGGAGTGGTCGGCCTTGGTGCTGCGGCGGCGGAGCACCGCGGTGAGTTCCAGCTTGTCCTTCGGCCCGACCCTGCCGAACTGGTTGCGAATGTAGCCGGTGACGTGGAGCGTGCCGTTGCGGATCTCCACCAGGGTGGCCTGGTTGAACAGCCGCGCGTCGGAGAGGCTGTTGCCGGTCAGATCGAGGTCGGTGACGTCCAGGAACCGTTCGGCCTCCGGCCGGCCGAGCAGCGAGGCGGACCAGTAGACCTTGTCGTCACGGCGCACGAGGTCGGAGCTGAGCACGCTCCGGCGCTGGGTGTAGTCGGAGACGGTGAGCGCGAGGTCCACCCGGTCGTGCATCAGGCTGAAGGCCCGTACGCGCTCCAGCGGGCCGCACAGGTCGTAGACCTCGGGCGGCAGGGACCGGAGGTACGGCGCCACGAAGCCGGCGAATCCGGCCCGGAACTGCGGGTCGCCCGCCCGCAGTTCGGGCGTGTAGAGCCGCAGGTCGTGCGAGAGGAACTTGGCCGCCTTGTGGGCGAGGAGTTCCTGCTCGCCCTGCTGGACGAGGAACGCGTCCGCGTACTGGTGCACCAGGACCCGGTCGCGGATGCTGCGCAGTTCGCCGCGCCGGTTGGTGATGGAGGGGGTGTCGGTCTCCCGCTCCCAGATCCACCGGTAGACGGGGGCGGCGAGCAGGGTGACCGAACGCGCGGAGTACCAGGCGACGGTCGAGAAGTAGGTGTCCTCGAAGAAGAGTTCCTCGGGGAAGCGGATGCCGTGGTTGAGCAGAAAGTCCAGCCGGTAGAGCTTGGCCGCCGCGATCGGGTCCTGGAGGAGTTCGGGCATGGCGCGCAGGCCGCCCTCGACGGTGCGGTCGGTGCCGTAGAGCTGGGACTGCCAGACGGTGATCTCGTCCTTGGCGAGGTTCACCCGCAGCGCGCGCCCCGCGGTGATGTCCGCCCCGGTGGTGAGCGCTGACTGCAGGAGGGTCTCGCACGCCTTGAGCGGCAGTTCGTCGTCGGCGTCGAGGAACATCACGTACTGACCGGTGGCGGCCATGATGCCGTTGTTGCGCGGCGCGCCCACGCCGCCGCTGTTCTGCGGGCGTTCGACGATCCGGACGCGCCGGTCGCCGGCCGCGAACTCGCGTGCCACCTGGAGCGTCCCGTCGGCCGACGCGTCGTCCACAACGATCACCTCGACGGCGCGGTGCGTCTGGGCCAGCGCGGACTGGAGGGCCCGGCCGAGCGTGGCACTCGCGTTGTACGCCGGCACCACGACCGTCACGGTGTACAGCGACGGGTCGGCTGGCGGGGTCATCGTACGGACCCTTCGCTCTCGGCCCAGTAGGGCACCGCGCGGAGCTGCTGCGTCTCGATGTCGGCCGCGTGGGGGGTGTAGGGCCGGGGGTACGGCTGGAAGCCGAGATCGTCGTCCTGCTCGGGAAGCGGGAACTTCTCGGCCAGGGCCTGCGGCTGGTCGTCGGCGTCACCGGCGCGGCGGTGGCGTCCCCGGTGGAGGTGTTCGGCGATCACGCCGGCCTTCGAGGGCTCGGTGGCGAGCTTCTCCATGAGCCGGGTGAAGTCACGGGTGGACAGCCAGAACTTGTACATGATCACGAGCTCGAAGAGGCCGAGCGCCGCCGCGGATATCGCGGTCGTCCACAAGATCTGGCCGATCAGCGGGGCCACGATGAAGATGAACATCTGGAACTCGATGCCGCTGATCAGGTGCGGCCGGATGCGGCTGCGCAGCAGGGCCTGGCGGAAGCGCGTGTACCAGGGGAAGCGGTTGCGGAACTGGGCGTGCAGGTCGACGACGTCGCCGCTCTGCTGCTTGAGCACCTCGGCCTCGACGCCGGGGTTCTCCCGGAGCAGGTCCTCGATGAAGACGACCTTGGGCTGGTCGGCCGCCGTGTCGGTGGCGTCGTGGCGGGCCTGCTCGTCCTCCAGCGCCTTGCGCTCCAGCGTGACCTTCTCGATCTTCATACGCATGGACATGCGCATCTTGTAGATCTGCAGGGCGTCGACGTACCGGAGCATGTCGAGGAAGACGACGGCCAGGGCGGCGAGGAGGTAGAGCTCGTTGTGGGTGCGCAGGTACTGGCCGCCCATGAGGGCGAGCGCGCAGAAGAGGACCCTGATGCGGTCGAAGACGTAGTCGAGCCAGCCGCCGAAGACGGTGCCGTTGCCCTTGAGGCGGGCGAGTTTGCCGTCGATGCAGTCGAGGATGAAGCTCAGGTGGTAGAGCGCGGCCCCGATCACGAGGGAGCCGGTGTCACCCTTGAGGAAGAAGTACGCGGAGCCGAGGCCGACGAAGAGCGCGGACCAGGTGACCCGGTTCGGCGTGATGAATCTGAACTTCGCCATCCCGATGAGCATGCGCGTGGCGACGGGGTCGACCAGCAGCACGGTCCACCAGGCATCGCGCTTCTTGCATGTCAGTTTCTGAACGGCGCGCAGCGACAGCTTCCCCATAACCCCTCAGACAACACGACTCACGCGGTCAACGCGGCCCCATCGGCCTGCAAGAAGTCGCAATCAAGGGGCGTTCACACAATGGACACAGGAGCTTCATCTGTGATCCACATAAAGACAGAATCAAACCTTATCAAGGCCAAGGTCAAACCCGAAACTGTCAAAGGTGGTCACGCGCGCTCGCCCGACCACGGCCGGGCCCCAGGTCAGACCGTGGGGCGCACCACGGTCCAGGAAGCGAAGGCGAGGCCGCTCGCCCCCGGCTCCTGCCGTGCGACCCGCAGCCGGCCGTCGGCGCCCAGCAGCGCCACGACCGCCCGGCCCAGGCCGTCCACCGCCACGGCGGGAGGCACCACCGAGGCCTCCCCCGCGTCGAACCACCACACACCGCCCTCCGGCCGCCCGTCCGCGTGCGCGCCCACGAGGCACGCGCCGGACTCCCCCGACCGCACCAGCACCGTGCAGCCCCAGCCCTGGATGCCGACGCCGGCGACCGCGGCCACCGGCCCCGTACCGTCCGGGCCTCCCAGGCTCACCGCTCCGGCCCCGGGCACCTGCACACAGACCTCGTTGCTCCCCGCGTACCGGTAGCGCACCGACCCCGCATCGGGAGCCGCCGACAGGCTGCCGGGGACGGGGCCGACCGAGCCGGTGGCGTCCAGCGTCCACTCGCCCGGCGGCGTCCCCCGGTGCCAGCGGATGGCGGCCGCCGTGTCCCGGGCCCTGGCCCAGACCTCGGGATCGCCCGAGCCGCCGGACTGCGCGGTCAGCTCGTCGGCGACCATGACGCCCCGCAGGTGCTGCCAGGCGCTCCACCGTCCGTCCGCCCCCTGTCGGCGGGTACTGATGCCGTGGCCGATGTTGCGCGCGAAGACATGGAGGCCGCCCCCGGCGTCGAAGGCCGCGGCGGGGAAGCCGACCTCGCGGCTCTTGGCCGGGTCGTTGCCGTGCGGATTGCCCGCCGAGTGCCAGGGGCCGGGCGGGCGCCCGCTCTGGTACTGGGTCGTGTGGACCACATCGACGTACTTCTCGCCGTCCGGCCGCTTCCTGCGGCGCAGCCCGAAGAGGTGCACATAGCCCTGGGCGTCCTGGACCACTTCCAGGCCGGGCAGCAGGTCCGGCCCTTCGAGGAGCTCCGGTCCGCTCCACTCGTCCCCGCCCACGCGCCGCTCGGTCCAGCGCAACACCCCGGCCGCCGACGGCAGATAGGCGGAGAGCCGCCCGTCCACCCCCCTGACGAGCCAGCGGAGCGGCAGCGGATGACGGGCGCACGCACGGTCGCCCAGCGTCGCCGGTGCCCCCGCGCGGTGGCACCGCACGAACACCGGCGATCCGCACTCCCGCTGATAGGTGCGGGCGGCGGCGATCGTGGCGCGCGCCACACTGCCGCGCAGCGGCGGCTCGGTCACGACCGGGCGGTTGGCCTCCAGGTCGATGGACGTGTGCTCGGGGTCCGGGTCGAGCGTGGTCACCAGCAGCGGCCGCAGCTCGCGCAGGGCGTCGAGCACGCGGGCGGTGGTCTTCCCCGGCTCGGCGTCGATGACCCAGGGCTCGTCCGCCACCCGGACGCCTCGGGCCGCCGCGTCGGCCACGGCACGCCCGAGCGCGGCCCGTTCGTCCGGCGTACCGGGCTGGGCGCAGACGATGTCGACCGACGGACCGCTCCCCTGCAACGCCAGCGGTTCCAGGGCGTCCCCCGGCGTCGCGACCACGATCGCCACGCCGCCGGCGTCGCCCTCCCGCGCCGTACGCACGCGTTCCCGCCCCGGCCTGCCGCGCTCGGACCGGCGCTCCCCTCTGCGTGCCATGCGCCCCGCCCCCCTCGTGTGTGGAACCGGGTTGGTGGACATCCCGGCTCCGAAGAAGATATGCACTCTCGCTTCGGTCAGGAAATCCACCCATAGCGCGGCGATGTCCGGTGGGTTCGGACAGACATGATCAATTTCTCCCTCGACCGGTCACCGCCACACCTGCCCCGGACTGCCCGGTCTGTCACAGTTGCGCCACAGCCTTCGTACGCACACCTGATCGAGTGTTTATAGTGCTCATCCCGGGAAAACGAGGACCGGCTCCACCCCCCACCCGAGTCCCAGCCCCATCACCTGCGCCCTGACCAGGCCATAAGCTGTGAGGACTCACTCAGGATGAGCCAAGACGCCACCACCCCCGGCCAGGGGAGCTCCCCGGAGACCTCCCGCCGCGGGCGCAAGCGCGTTCGGACGCGGGGCCAGCGCATCCGGCGAGTGATCCTGATATCGGCCCTCGTGCTCGTCGTCGCCGCGGGCGGCACCGCGTGGTGGCTCTGGAGCCGCCTCGACGGCAACATCAAGGGCGTCGACATCAACAAGGCGCTCGGCGACGACCGGCCCGAGAAGCTCCCCACCAGCGGGCAGAACCTGCTGGTCCTCGGCTCGGACTCGCGGGCCGGTTCGGAGAACAAGAAGCTGGGCGGCGGTGCCGGGGTCAGTGGGGCGCGGTCCGACACGGCGCTGGTCGTGCACATTCCGGAGGGCCGCGACAAGGCTGTCGCGGTGTCCATACCCCGCGACACACTGGTGACCCGGCCCGAGTGCTCCAAGGCCGACGGTTCGACGGTGGCGGGCAAGGACCGTGTGATGTTCAACTCCGTCTACTCCCAGGTCGGTCCGGCCTGTGTGGTCAAGACCGTCGAGAAGATGTCCGGCGTGCGCATCGACCACTACCTGGAGATCAACTTCGCCGGGTTCAAGGGGCTCGTGGACGCCATCGGCGGGGTGAACATCGACGTCAAGGAGCCCATCCACGACAAGAAGACCGGGCTGAACGTCGACGCCGGACCGCACAAGTTCGACGGCACCGAGTCCCTGAAGTTCGTCCGTACCCGTTACAGCCTCAGCGACGGCACCGACCTGAGCCGCATCGGGCTCCAGCAGCAGTTCCTCGTCGCCCTGCTCAGCGAGGTCAAGAAGCAGGACCTGCTGGGCAGTCCGACCAGCGCCTACAAGATCGCCAACTCCGCGACCGAGGCGCTGACCACCGACGACGAGCTGGCCTCGCTCACCTCGCTCGCGAAGTTCGGCCGGTCGATGAACGGGGTCGACCCGGAGTCGATGGAGACGATCATGCTCCCCGTCGAGTACGACAAGATCGACCACAACCGCGTCGTCGCCGTCGAGTCGCGGGCCAAGGCCCTGTGGAAGGCGATCCGCGAGGACACGCCCATCCCCGAGTCGGCCCGGAAGTCCCCGGCCCTCGGCCAGGGCTGACGGAACGTCACACGCACGGCCCCGGGAACACCCCGGGGCCGTACCGGTTTCACACCCGCCGGGCGGGCCCCAGCGCGAGGCCCGGTTCGTCGTTCTGCCGGGCCACGTAGAGCCCGCCGCGCTCGCCGATCACCGCGAGCACCACGCGTCCCTGCCCGTCGAGCGCCAGTGCCGGGGGCGCCGAGGTGCGTTCGCCCGTCGCCGCCCACCACAGGCCGCCGGCCTCGTTCTCCGTACCGCAGGCCGCGAGCAGCACACGGCCGTCACGGGCGCGGTGGGCGAGCACGGTGCAGTCGTAGTCGTCCAGTTCGGCACGGAGCACGGCCACCGGGCCCTCGGCCGGGGTGTCCCCGATCGTGATGGACGGGGTGTCCGGGCGGTGGGCGACCAGGGTGCCCGCGGTGGCGTCGGTCCAGTAGTAGGTGGTGCGGTCGGGGGCGGTCTCCAGGGCGCTGACGGCGCCACCGGCGATCTTGACGTTCAGGTTGTCGCCCTTCTGGAAGGCGCCGCCGGGCTCGCTCTGGGCCCATCGCATGGCCTTGTTGGTGCCGGGGACCAGGAGCTCGATGCGCCCCGACTCGGCGACCGCGAGGGCCATCGTCTCCTTGCCCAGGGTGCCCCTGAGGTCCTTCCACGCCTCCCACTTGCCGTTCTTCGCCTCGCGGCGCAGCATCATCCCGCCGTTGGCGTTGCGGACGAAGACGTGGACCGTGCCGGACGGGGCGACGGCGGCGGCCGGCGGGCCGATACGGGCGGCCCTCTCGTCCCCGTCCTTGTACGGGTTGCCCAGGGTCCGCCACGCGGTGACCGGGCGGCCCGTCTGGTACTGGATGGCGTGCACGAGGTCGACCTGCGGCGGGCCCTCGTCGCCCCGGACCGTCCGGCGCCCGATGAAGTGCACGTAACCGTCCGCGCCCTGGGCGAGGCCGAGGTGGTTCAGATCCGGGGCGGGGAAGAACTCCGGGCCCTCCCAGCCGGGTCCGCCCGGACACTCCTCGGTCCAGCGCAGGATGCCGTCCCCGTTGCGGGCGTACGCGGTGAGCCGGCCGTCCTTGCCACGCACGAGCCAGCGTCCGTCGACCGGGGTCTCGTCGGTCCCCGGCGCGCTCACGGCGTCCCGCGGGGCATCGTCGCCCTTGCCCGAGGCGCTCCCCTGGGCACGTCTCGACCTGACTCGCATGTCGTGGCGTCTTCCTTCCGTGATGGTCCGCTCCCGATCTGCGGCTTTGTGTCACCACCGGCACCCGGAAGTCGGGGAGCACCCATCATAGAATCACCGTTCGAACCCATGGAATCACCACGTCCGGCCCACATCCGCGGGGTCCGGGAACCGCGTACGCCGCCGGGGCGTGGCACCCTGGCCCCATGCCGAGCCCGCTGCCCCTGGTGATCGTCGACGCCGCCAATGTCGTCGGGTCCGTCCCGGACGGCTGGTGGCGGGACCGGCGGGGCGCCGCCGAACGGCTGCGGGACTCACTGGCGCCCTACGCCTTTGACGGCCTGCCCGGTCTGCCGGGCCCCGTCGACCTGGTCCTGGTGGTCGAGGGGCGGGCCCGGGACGTCGCTCCGGTGCCGGGGGTGCGCGTGGAGGCGGCCCCGGACAGCGGTGACGACCTGATCGCGGAGCTGGCGGCGGGCGCGGCGGCGGAGCCCTCGCCGCGGCCCTGTGTCGTCGTCACCGCGGACCGGGAGCTGCGGCGCCGGGTCGAGGCGCACGGGGCGCGGTGCACGGGCCCGCGCACGGTGCGCCCCGGGGCGTGAACGGGGGCGGTCACTTCCGGGCGCGGTGCACCCGGCTGTGCGAGCGGCCGTACGCGAAGTAGATGACCACGCCGATCGCCATCCAGATCGCGAAGCGGAGCCAGGTCTCGGCCGGCAGGTTGAGCATCAGCCAGACCGAGGCGGCCACCGACAGGACCGGGATCAGCGGCACCCAGGGGGTGCGGAAGGCCCGGTGCAGGTCCGGGCGGGTGCGGCGCAGCACGATGACGCCGAGCGCGACGACCACGAACGCGAAGAGCGTGCCGATGTTCACCAGGGTCGCGAGCTCGTTGATGCTCGTCAGCCCGGCGACGACGGCGATGATCACACCGAGCAGGATGGTCGGGCGGTACGGGGTGCGGAAGCGCGGGTGCGTCTTGGAGAAGAACCTCGGCAGGAGCCCGTCTCGGCTCATCGCGAAGAACACCCGGGTCTGGCCGAGCAGCAGGATCATGCAGACCGTGGTGAGGCCGACGGCGGCGCCGAAGCTGATGACGCCCGCGTAGAAGGGGTGCCCGACGGCCTTGAAGGCGTCGGCGAGGGGGGCACTGACCGACAGTTCCGTGTAGGGCTGCATGCCGGTGACGACGATCGAGACGGCGACGTAGAGCGCGGTGCAGATGAACAGGGAGGCCAGGATGCCGCGCGGCATGTCGCGCTGCGGCAGCTTGGTCTCCTCCGCCGCCGTGGCGACGACGTCGAAGCCGATGAAGGCGAAGAAGACGATGGAGGCGGCGGTGAAGATGCCCATGACGCCGAAGTTCGTCGGGGCGTAGCCGAAGATCAGCTGGACCAGCGGGGCGTCAAGCCCCGATCCGGAGGGCTGGGGCTGGGCCTCGGGGACGAACGGCGAGTAGTTGCCGGTGTCGATGAAGAACAGGCCGGCGATGATGACGATCAGCACCACGGCGATCTTCACGGCGACCACCACCGTGGTGACCCGGGCGGAGAGCTTCATGCCCAGCACCAGGATCACGGTCAGGACCAGCACCAGGGCGAAGGCGAGGATGTCGAAGCCGAAGCCGCTCGCCACGTCCGGCCCGGACAGCACGTCCGGCAGGTGCCAGCCGGCGTTGTCCAGCAGCGAGCGGACATAGCCCGACCAGCCGACCGCCACCACCGCCGTGCCCAGCGCGAACTCCAGCACCAGGTCCCAGCCGATGATCCAGGCGACCAGTTCGCCGAGCGAGGCGTACGAGAAGGTGTACGCCGAGCCGGCCACCGGCACGGTGGAGGCGAACTCCGCGTAGCACAGGGCGGCCAGCCCGCAGACGACGCCGGCGACCACGAAGGCGATGGCGGTGGCCGGTCCCGCCGTCTCCTTGGCGACCTTCCCGGTGAGGACGAAGATGCCGGTGCCGATGATGACGCCGACCCCGAAGACCGTGAGGTCGAGGGCGGAGAGGGACTTCCTGAGGGCGTGCTCCGGCTCCTCGGTGTCGCGGATGGACTGCTCGACCGTCTTGGTCCTGAACAGCCCGTCTCCGCTGGGGGGCAGGTCCTGCTGCGTGCTCACCGGCGTACCTCCACGCACTCGTCGTGCACGCCATGATTCGGACCCCGAGCGACCACCGGTGGGCGGCACGCCTGCCTCGGCGGGATTTCACGCGAACGGGCCGGTCGGACCACTCGTTACGGGTGGTCCGACCGGCCCGTTCGGCCGATGTGCGGTACGGGTCAGTCCCGGACGCGCTCCGCGGCGCGGTCCTCCGCGCCCGTCGAGTAGCGCCCGTCGAGCTTGGCGACCAGGCCGGTGACCTGGCGGGCGATGTCCGGGGCGGTCAGCCCGATCTCGGCCATGACCTCCTTGCGGGAGGCGTGGTCGAGGAAGACCGACGGGATGCCGAAGTCGCGCAGCGGGACGTCGACGTCCGCGTCGCGCAGCGCCTGGGAGACCGCGGAGCCGACGCCGCCGGCCCTGCTGTTGTCCTCGACGGTGACGACGACGCGGTGCCGCGCGGCGAGCGGGGCCATGGCCTCGTCGACGGGCTTGACCCAGCGGGGGTCGACGACGGTCGTCGAGATGCCCTGGGCGTCGAGCAGGTCGGCGATCTCCAGGCACATCGGGGCGAGCGCGCCGACGGAGACGAGCAGGACGTCGGGCCGGTCGGTGCCGGGCTCGCGCAGCACGTCCATGCCGCCCACCGTGCCGACGGCCTGGACCGAGGGGCCGACCGCGCCCTTGGAGAAACGGACGACCGTGGGGGCGTCGTCGACGTCGACGGCCTCGCGCAGCTGGGCGCGGACCTGGTCGGCGTCGCGCGGGGCGGCGATCCGCAGGCCGGGTACGACCTGGAGGATCGACATGTCCCACATGCCGTTGTGCGAGGCGCCGTCGGTGCCGGTGATCCCGGCGCGGTCCAGGACGAAGGTGACCCCGCACTTGTGCAGGGCGACGTCCATCAGGACCTGGTCGAAGGCCCGGTTCAGGAACGTGGCGTAGACCGCGAAGACGGGGTGCAGGCCGCCGGTGGCCAGGCCGGCCGCGGAGACCGCGCCGTGCTGCTCGGCGATGCCGACGTCGTAGATCCGGTCCGGGAACTCCGTCTCGAACCGGGTCAGGCCGACCGGCTGGAGCATGGCGGCGGTGATCGCGACGATGTCCTCGCGCTCGCGGCCGAGCTTGACCATCTCCTCGCCGAACACCGAGGTCCAGTCGAGGCCGGAGGTGGCGACGGGCAGGCCCGTGTCGGGGTGGATCTTGCCGACGGCGTGGAAGCGGTCGGCCTCGTCGAGCAGGGCGGGGGTGTAGCCGCGGCCCTTCTCGGTGAGGCAGTGCACGATCACGGGGCCGCCGAAGCGCTTGGCGCGCTGGAGCGCGGATTCCAGGGCCTCGATGTCGTGGCCGTCGATGGGGCCGACGTACTTCAGGCCGAGGTCCTCGAACATGCCCTGGGGGGCGATGAAGTCCTTCAGGCCCTTCTTGGCGCCGTGCAGCGTCTCGTACAGCGGCTTGCCGACGACGGGGGTGCGCTCAAGGAGGTCCTTGCCGCGGGCCAGGAAGCGTTCGTAGCCGTCGGTGGTGCGCAGGGTGGCCAGGTGGTTGGCGAGGCCGCCGATGGTGGGGGCGTAGGAGCGCTCGTTGTCGTTGACGACGATGACCAGGGGGCGGTCCTTGGCGGCGGCGATGTTGTTCAGCGCCTCCCAGGCCATGCCGCCGGTGAGGGCGCCGTCGCCGATGACCGCGACGACGTGGTCGTCCTTGCCGCGGACCTCGTTGGCCTTGGCGAGGCCGTCGGCCCAGCCGAGGACGGTGGAGGCGTGCGAGTTCTCGATGACGTCGTGGTCGGACTCGGCGCGCGAGGGGTAGCCGGAGAGGCCGCCCTTGCTCTTGAGCCTGCTGAAGTCCTGGCGGCCGGTGAGGAGCTTGTGCACGTAGCTCTGGTGGCCGGTGTCGAAGAGGACCTTGTCCTTCGGCGAGTCGAAGACCCGGTGCAGGGCGATGGTGAGCTCGACCACGCCGAGGTTGGGTCCGAGGTGGCCGCCGGTCTTGGAGACGGCGTCGACGAGGAAGGTCCGGATCTCTTCGGCGAGCTGCACCAGCTGCTCGGAAGTGAGCCGGTCAAGGTCACGCGGTCCCTGGATCTGGGTCAGCAACGGCACCCGTGCCTCCTTGCATTTGAGCCGGTCGAACTTCTTGCCGATCCGCAGAGTCTAAATGTTCGGCAACGTCCGCGTACGCCTGGGGCGTGGACGCGAGCCACCCCCGGTGCCGAAAACACGAGTATGCCCGAGCGCGGGCACGCAGGTGCCCGGCACCCGTGGCGGGTGCCGGGCAATCCTGCGGAACCGCGGTCAGGCGCGGCCCGCGGTCTTCTGCGTCTTGCGCGAGACCGAGTCGATGATCACGGCGATGAGGAGGACCGCACCGGTGATCATGTACTGGATCGCGTTCGACGACAGGTTCATCTGGTTGAGGCCCTGGACGATCGACTGGATGACCAGGATGCCCAGCAGCGCGGACCAGACCTTGCCGCGTCCGCCGAACAGGGACGTACCGCCGATGACCGCCGCGGCGATGCACATCATGAGCTGGTTGCCGCCACCGAGCGAGCGGTCGGCGCCACCGGTCGCGGAGGCCAGGAAGAGACCGCCGACCGCACCGAGCGTGCCGGAGATCATGAACACCGAGATACGGATCCAGGACACGTTGATACCGGCACGGCGCGCGGCCTCGATGCCACCGCCGACCGCGAAGATCTGCCGGCCGTAGGTGGTGCGGCGCAGCACGAAGTCGGTGATGACCAGGATCGCGAGGAAGATCACCAGGGAGAGCGGGAGGCCCTGCTCCTGGTTGAACGCGTACGCGGCGAGAAGGCACAGGACCGCGAGCAGCGCGGTGCGCAGGATGATCTCGCTCTGCGGGCGGTGCGGCAGCTCCGCGGACTTGCGGCGCTTCGAGTCGCGCAGTTGCGCGAGGTAGAAGGCGACGATCACGAACACGGCGAGACCGTAGGCGGCCGCGACGTCCTCGAAGTAGTAGCTGGTCAGGTCGCGGACGAAGCTGCCGAGCGGGGTGGTGATGGTGGACTTCTCGCCCATCACCCAGGTCTGCATGCCGGCCCAGCCCAGGAAGCCCGCCAGGGTCACGACGAACGCGGGCACGCCGATCTTGGCGAAGACGATGCCGTGGAAGGCGCCGATGACCGTGCCGGACAGGATGCCGACCACGATGGCGAGGGAGTCGGGGATGTCCGTGCCGACCACGGCCCACACCGCACCCGCGAGACCGGCGACGGAGCCGACCGCGAGGTCGATCTCGCCGAGCAGCAGGACGAAGACGATGCCGACGGCCATGATGCCGGGGCCGGCCGCGTACAGCGTGATCTGGTCGAGGTTGTACGAGGTGAGGAAGTTGCCGGTCTCGAGCTGGAAGACGATCCCGATGATGATCAGGCCCACCACGACGGGCAGCGAGCCGATCTCGCCCGAGCGCACCTTGCGCTTGAACTCGGTCCAGTAGCCCTTGAAGCCCTGCTCGCGGACGAGCAGACGGGGGTCGACGACCGGGACCGCGCCGGCCGCGGCCTCGGGGGCCTCGGTGGTGGCGTCCGCCTGGGCCGGGACCTTGGCCGGGGTCTCGTTGATGTTGCTCACTTGGATGCCTCCGCGCTGCGGGACTTGCGGCGGGTCACGGCGTTGTCGGTGGCGCCCGTGATCGCGGCGATGATTTCTTCGTGGCTGGTCGTCGCCACGGGGAAGATGCCGTTGTTGTGGCCGAGCCGCAGCACGGCGACCTTGTCGGCGACGGCCTTCACATCGGCCATGTTGTGGCTGATGAGGATGACGCCGAGGTTCTGCTCGCGCAGCCGCTCCACCAGGTCGAGCACCTGGGCGGTCTGCTCGACGCCGAGGGCCGCGGTGGGCTCGTCCAGGATCACGATCTTGGGGTTGCCGACCAGGGCACGGGCGATGGCCACGACCTGGCGCTGGCCGCCGGAGAGCGCGGCGACCGGGATACGGACGCTGGGGATGCGGATGGAGAGCGTGGACAGGAGGTCCTGGGCCCGCTTCTCCATGGCGACCTCGTCGAGGACGCCGCCCTTCTTGATCTCGCGACCGAGGAAGAGGTTGGCGACAACGTCCAGGTTGTCGCAGAGCGCGAGGTCCTGGTAGACGGTCGCGACGCCGAGGTTCTGGGCGTCGTGCGGACGGTTGATGTCCACCTTCGCGCCCTCCCACTCGATGACGCCCTCATCGATGGGGTGCACGCCGGCGATCGTCTTGACGAGCGTGGACTTTCCTGCACCGTTGTCGCCGACCAGGGCGACCACTTCTCCGGCGTGGACTTCGAGATCGACACCGGAGAGGACCTGGACCGCTCCGAATCGCTTGAAGACCCCACGCAACGCCAGCACGGGCGTCTGTGACACGTGAACCATCTCCTTCGCCGCCTGACCGGCGGGGATGTGCCGCCTGACCGGCGGAGACGCCGCGCCACGGGGGCAGCGTCGACGTACGGAAGTACTGGGGGGGAAGAGTGTCCGGCACCCGGCCGGAAGCGGGGTGTGAGCCGGCCGGGGCCGGACAGTCATGGGGTGGGCGGACTCCGCCGTGCGGAGCGGATCACGCCCGTACGCGCCGGGGCTCACCGGCCCCGGCGCGCGAAGGGACTACTTGATGCCCAGCGCGGTGCACTTGGCGGCGATGTCCTTGACGCAGATCGCGGAGGCCTGGTAGATGCCGTCCTTGACCACGGTGGACTCGATGTTGTCCTTGTTCACGACGGTCGGCTCCAGCAGCGTGGACGGAACGCCGTCCGTCTCGCCCTGGGCGCCGATGTCCTTGCCCTGGAGCAGGTTGACCGCGAACTGGGCGGCCGCCGGGGCGAGCTGCTTCGGCGACTTGTAGATCGTGAAGGTCTGCGTACCGGCGATGATGCGCTGGATGCCGGGGAGCTCGGCGTCCTGGCCGCCCACCGGGATGTCCTTGATGCCGGCGTTGCCCAGCGACGTGATGATGCCGCCGGCCATGCCGTCGTTGGCGGAGTAGACGGCGTCGATCTTGCCCTTGCCGACCGAGGAGATGGCGGCGGTCATCTTCTCGCCGGCGATCTTCGGGTCCCACTCGCCGGACGCCTCGTAGGCGACCTTGATCTTGCCGTCGAGGGACGCGTGGGCGCCCTTCTTGAACAGACCGGCGTTCGGGTCCTTCTCGTCACCGTTGATCATGACGAGGTTGGCACCGGCGGCCTTGGAGCCGAGGGCGTCGAGGATGGCCTGGCCCTGGAGCTTGCCGATCTTCTCGTTGTCGTGGCTGACGTAGGCGTCGGCACCGGCGATGGCGCGGTCGTACGCGACGACCTTGACGCCCTTCTTGTGCGCGGTGGCGACCCAGGCGGCGGACTTCTCGGCGTCGACCGAGGAGATCGCGATGACCTTGATGCCGTCGGCGATCTGCTGCTCGAACTGCTGCTTCTGCTGGCCGACGTCACCGGCCGCGTTGTTGTAGACGACCTCGCAGTCCGCGCAGTCCTTCTTGACGGCTTCGATGAACAGCGGCTTGTCGAGCGTCTCGTAGCGGGCGGTCTTGTTCTCCGGGAGGAGCAGACCGATCTTGGTCTTGCTGCCCGAGTCCGCCGAGTCCTTCTTGTCGTCGCCCGCCTTGCCGCAAGCGGCGAGGGAGAGGGCCATCGAGGCCGCGGCCGTGCCTATGACGATGCGTCGCGTCATTGCGTTCATTGGGGGTTTGCCTCCCTGACGAGGCCGCAACGTCGCGGCCGAGGTGGCTGGAAGTCAACTCGGCCGCAGGGGCGGCGTCAAGGAGTAAATCCTTAACGAGATGACAACGGTGCCATTCGTTATCTAAGTGAAGGCAGGAGTGGCCGCGGGCAGGGTGCTCTCCAAAAGGGTTGAATCCCCCATCTCGCTGAGGACGAGCGCCAGGGCGCCCAGCACCTCGGCGCGGCCCCCCAGGGCCCCCGGGAGCACGGAGAGCTGCCGTGCGGCGCTGGGGATGGCGTAACGGGACACGGAGTCCCTGATGGGCCCCAGGACCAGCTCCCCGGCCTCCGCCAGCGAGCCGCCGAGCACCACGCGGCTCGGGTTGAGCAGATTGCAGAGGTTGGCCACGCCGCTGCCGATGTGCCGCCCGACGTCGCCGATCACCCGCCGGCACCCGGGATCGCCCTCGCGGGCCAGCTGGACCACCCGCTCCATGGTGAGATCGGGGCCGTGGCTGGGCTGGAGCAGGGGCAGGACGTACCGCGCGGCCGTGAAGGTCTCCAGGCAGCCGCGGTTGCCGCAGCGGCAGACCGGGCCCGATTCGTCGAGGGTGATGTGGCCGATCTCGCCGGCCGTGCCGCCGGGTCCCCGGTAGATGTGCCCGTCGATCACCAGACCGGCGCCGACACCGCTCGCGACCTTGATGTATGCCAGGTCCCTGACCCCGCGGCCGCTCCCCCACACCAGCTCGCCGAGCGCGCCGAGGTTGGCGTCGTTGTCGACGTAGACCGGCACTCCGAGGCGTGCGGCGAGCTCCTCGCTGGGGTTGATGCCCGTCCAGCCCGGCAGGATCGACGTCGAGCCCAGCGTGCCGGACTCGACGTCGATCGGGCCGGGTACACCGAGCCCCACCCCGATGACCTTGCCGGGGCTGATCCCGGTGGTCTCGATCAGGCGGTTGACCAGCTGCTCGGCCCGTCCGAAGCCCTCGGCGGAGGAGGCGTCGACGTCCAGCGGCTCGGACTCCTCGGCGAGCACCTGGTGGGCCAGGTTGCCGACGGCCACGCGCAGATGGGTATGGCCGAAGTCGACGCCGATCACGATGCCCGCGTCCCCGCTGAGCGAGACGCTGCGGGCCCGGCGGCCGCCCGCCGAGGTGGGGGTCACCTCGACCGTGCCGCTGTCCTTCAGTTCGCGAACGATGTTGGAGACGGTGGCCGCGGACAGGCCCGTGCTCCTGGCGATCTCCGCCTGGGTGAGCGAACCAGCCATACGTACGGCGCGCACGACCCGCTCAAGGTTGGCGCGATGCAGAGACGTCTGCGACCCCGGAGTCTCCATCGACTCACTCACTCCTGCCATATTCTCCAACATGTGAACTCTAAGCTGACCGTTTTGGGGTCCTCCCCGTCAAGACCTTGAGCAGTCCGAGCCACCGATGAGCACCGGGCCCACACCCCGCGACCGCGGCGAACTCCCCCGTACACAGACGAACCGCCCGCCGGCTGGGAAGCCGGCGGGCGGTTCGCTTCGTTCGTAAGGTGAGTTCAGGGGATACGGGGCGTTACTTCACCGCACCCGCGGTCAGCCCGGCCACCACCTGGCGCTGGAAGATGATGTAGGCCGCGAGAACCGGCAGCATCGCCATCACCAGGCCGGCGAAGAGCCCGGACCAGTCGCCCTTGTACCCCTGGCCGTTGGCCAGTTCGACCAGGCCCTGGGAGAGCACCCGGTATTTCGGATCGGTGTTCAGCACCGTCGGCAGCAGGTACTGGTTCCACTGGCCGAGGAAGTTGAAGATGCCCACGCTGATCAGGCCGGGCTTGGCCATCGGCAGCATGACCTGGAAGAAGGTCCGTGTGTGCGAGGCCCCGTCGATCATCGCCGCTTCCGCCACGGACCCCGGTAGCGTCCGGAAGAACGAGGTGAGGAAGAAGACGGTGAAGGGCAGCGAGTACGCGATGTAGACCAGGATCAGCCCGTGCCGCGTGTTGAGCATCCCCATGTTGTTCATCACGAAGAACAGCGGGACCAGCGCCAGGATGATCGGGAAGCTCATCCCGCCGATGAACAGGTAGTAGATGAAGCGGTTGCCCGGGAAGTCGAACCGGGCGAGCACATAGGCCGCCATCGAGCCGAGCAGCAGCGTGCCGATGAGCGAACCGCCCACCACGACGATCGTGTTGAAGAAGTAGTCGCTCATGTGCGCCTGGCTCCAGGCGCGCGACCAGTTCTCGAAGTGAAGCTTGTCCGGCAGCGCCCAGGGCGTCGACAGGATCGAGTCGTCGGTCTTGAACGAGGCCACGATGGCCCAGAGCAGCGGCAGGACCACCAGGATCGCCCAGATGATCAGCACGCCGTGCGAGAAGACGTTGAGGACCTGGCCCTCGCTGCCCTTCTCCTGCTTGCCGCCCGGTGCGGACGACTTGGACACGGGGGCCGGTTCCGTCACCGCTACCACGGGAGGGGTGTCAGTGGCCTTCACGTGTGATCACCTCGTACTGCTGTCGAGCCGGCCGCCGGGGCCGGGTTGTCTTGCCTGCTGGAGGTCCGGGCGCCGCGACCCGGAAGGCGCGGCATCAGAACTCCAGCCGCTCGCGCCGGCCCAGTCGCATCACGACGGCGGCGAACGCCATGGTGATGATGAGCAGCCCCACACCGATCGTCGTCGCGTATCCGGCCTGACCGTCGCGGAAGGCCGTCTGGTAGACGTACAACGGCAGGACGGTGGTCGAGTAGTCGGGGCCGCCGGGGCCCACGGTCATGACCTGGACGGCCGTGAACGCCTCGACGCCGAGCGCCAGGATGCCCATGTAGACCCAGCCCGACTGGATGGTGTCCCACAGCAGCGGCACGGTGATCTTGAAGAACGTCGTGATGCGGCTGGCCCCGTCCAGGAGCGCCGCCTCGTAGAAGTCCTTCGGGATGGACGCCATACCGGCGGAGAAGAGGACGACGAAGAATCCGACCGTCGACCAGACCAGCACCGACATGACGCAGATGAGCGCCAGGCTGGGGTCGCCGAGCCAGTCCGGCTGGAAGGAGTCGAGCCCGACGCCCTTGAGCGCCGAGTTCACCATTCCGCTGCGCGGGTTGAACGCGAACTGGAACAGCAGGGCCACGATGACGATCGAGAGCACCTGCGGGAAGAAGTAGGCGATCTTGTAGAAGCCCGAGCCCCGCACCCCGGAGACCGTGGCGTTCTTCCGCCGACGGCCGCCGACATTGAGCATGAAGGCGAAGAAGAGTGCGAGGCCCAACGTCACCAGCGGCAGCACCAGCACGAGCAGGAGGCTGTGCTGCAACGACTTCCAGAAGATGTCGTCCTTCAGCATCCTCGTGTAGTTGTCGAAGCCGACCATCTTGAAATCCGGGCTCAGACCTGTCCAGTCCGTGAACGAATAGTAGATGGCCTGGATGAACGGCCAGATGACGAAGACCGCGTACAACACCAGTGGGACCACCAAGAACCCCACAATGAAGCGGTACTTGCCGTGCTGCATCGTTTACCGACCCCGATCTTTCCGCGGGTGCCGCCGCTGGTGACGGTTGCTCACTGGTGCTTGTAGTGCTTGATGGACTGATCCTTGGCCGCGGCGTCCGCGTAGTCCTGGATCTTCTTGATGGCCTCGGCGGGCGTCAGACGCCCGGCCATCATCTCGCCGAGGCAGGCGGTACCGATCTGCTCCTTCTGGAGCTTGCCGTACCAGTCCTGCAGCCGCGGGTTCACCACGTTGTCGCCGGCCTTCTTCAGCGCGTCGACGCCGGACTGCAGGGCCGTGGACAGGGTCAGGCCGTCGGTGCCGCCGTTGAAGGCGCTCAGGGACTTGACCTGCGTGGTGAAGTTCTTCGAGGACTCCTCGGAGAGCATGATGCGCAGCTGCTCCATGCCGCCCTGCGGGTTCTTCGCCTTCGCCGGGACGATGAAGGGCTCGCCGCCGGCGGCCCAGATGGTGCCGAACGGCAGCTTGTCGGACGAGTCCAGGCTGGACGGCGCCCCGACCATCATCTTGAAGTCCTTGGGCGTGGTCGGCGCCGCCTCGTTCTCCACCCAGGAGCCGTTCGGGATGAAGAGCGCCTTGCCCTTCGTCCACTCGGTCTGCGACTGGATGTGGGTCAGGCCCGGGGTGCCCTTGAGGATGTACCCCTTCTTGTACAGCTCGTAGTACGCCTCGAACGCCGACTTGACGGCCGGGTCCTTCCAGGCGTTCGGCTCCAGGTTGTCGATCTTGTCGAGGACCTCGCGGCCACCGATCTTGCCGATGAACGGGTAGAGCGAGAACGGCAGGTAGTAGGGGTACTTACCGGCGTACGTCCAGCCGGCGATGCCCTTCTTCTTCGCCTTCGCGCAGAGCGCGAGCATGTCGTCCCAGTTCTCGGGGTACTGGGCGTCCAGGCCGTCCAGCGCCGTCTGCGAGTACCAGACGCCGTACACGGTGTAGGCGTAGTTCATGATCCAGACCTGCTCGCCGTCGAACTGGCCCATCTCCAGAACGCCGGGACGCAGGGTGTCGCGGACCTTCTTGCTCGGGTCGTCGATGGACGGGGCGTCCATCAGCGGCGTCAGGTCGAGCAGCTGCTTCTTGCCGACGAGGACACCCATGTCCATCTGCTCGGCGCCGGAGTTGTCGATCAGGTCCGGCGGGGTGCCGCCGTTGAAGCGCGGCTGCAGCTGCGACTGGATCTTCTGCGTCGAGGTGTGCTTGACCTTGGCCTTGGGGTAGGCCTCGCCGTACTTCTTCTCAGCGTCCTTGGCGTACTGGTCGCCGAAGCCGCCGTTGAAGATGACCACGTCGAGCGCGGCCGTCTCGTTGACGCCCAGCGGGTTCTTCGCGCTGGTCTTGCCCTTCTTGACCGTGTCGTCGCTGCTGCTGTCGCTGCTCGCACACGCCGACAGGAAGCTCATCGTCGGGACGGCGATCAGACCGAGTGCGGCAGAACGCTTGATCACATCGCGACGGCCAAGGCCCTCATTCTTGTGGGCGGAGGTGGATCCCATGCTCAAGTCCTCGCCTTCTCCAGGACTCAGGCGGTGTGTACCGGTCGCCCCGTCGTAATTCGCCTCAGCGAAGGGCCCCGCCACCGCGGTCGGTTGCGCTTGGGTGGTACAGATTTCAGGCTAACCATTGCCGTGGGGGGCGTCGGGGGACCGAACGGCCGACGCACCTGCGGCGTCGCGCTGCCCTGCCCCCGTGTCCCCCAGCCGCACAACCGGTGAACCAGCTGTGCAGACGCCGACAGGTATAGTCCACTTGCCGCCAAGTGAGCAAGATCGAAAGCAAGGTTGCACGGCAGTCTTTCCCGAGTTGAGACCTCGCGGATACCTCGACACTCCGGACCCCCCTTCGGATGTAACGTTTTCCGCATTCCGGTCGATTCACCGACGGGCTCTGATCCAACTCCCTTGACACCACCCGGCACTTCACTCCCTACTTGTTCCTGCGCATCTTCTGACAACGTTGTCCAAGCGCACACTTCCCCGGGAGGAATCGCTCGGCATGCACCCCCGACACCGTTCTCGCACGAGAAAAAGCAGCACGGCAGCGCTGATCGCGGCCTCACTGGTCCTGGTCGTGACAGCCCCCACGGCGGCCGCCGCTCAATCGGCCGGGTCAGGTGGAAAAGGTCAAGGGCCTTCGGGCGACCGGACATTCAGCACCTCCTTCGAGGAGGACGAAAAGCAACCGGACTGGCGCAATACCGTAGAAGAGGGCCCTGACGGAAAGAAGCGGTCATCGGGTGTCGATGGCGGATTCTCCTCCGGAATACCGGGCAATGTGACCGACAAGGTCACCGAGGTCCGCGCCAGTGACGAGAACACCGGCGGCGGCGAGGTGAAGGAGAACCTCGTCGACGGCGAGTCCGCCACCAAGTGGCTGTCGTTCGAGTCCACCGCCTGGCTGGAGTTCGACCTCACCGAGCCGGTGAAGGTCGTGACGTACGCGCTGACCTCGGCCGACGACCACGACGAGCGCGACCCGAAGGACTGGACGCTCCAGGGCTCCGAGGACGGCAAGACCTGGACGGACCTGGACACCCGGACCGGCCAGACCTTCAGCGAGCGCTTCCAGACCAAGTCGTACGACTTCGAGGCGGACAAGGCCTACCAGCACTTCCGCCTGAACATCACCAAGAACAACGGCGCCACCGACGCCACCCAGCTCGCCGACGTCCAGTTCTCCGACGGCGACACCTCGGCCCCCGCCCCCGACGACATGCGCAGCCAGACCGGCAACGGCCCCAGCGGCTCCCCCACCGCCAAGGCAGGCGCGGGCTTCACCGGCAAGAAGGCGCTGCGGTACGCGGGCACCCACAAGGCGGACGGCCACGCGTACTCGTACAACAAGATCTTCGACGTCAACACGCGGATCGACCGGGACACCGAGCTGTCGTACCTGGTCTATCCCCAGATGGGCGAGACGGATCTGTCCTACCCGGCCACGCACGTCGCGGTGGACCTGGCGTTCACGGACGGCACCTACCTGAGCGACCTGCGCGCCACCGACACCAACGGCGGGCTGCTCACCCCGCAGGGCCAGGCCGACGCCAAGCGGCTCTACGTCAACCAGTGGAACAAGGTCGAGGCCGGCATCGGCACCGTCGCGGCGGGCAAGACCGTGGACCGCATCCTGGTCGCCTACGACTCCCCCAAGGGCCCGGCGAAGTTCCAGGGCTGGATCGACGACCTGAAGATCGCGCCGAAGAAGCCGGAGAAGCGCAGGGCGCACCTCTCGGACTACGCGTCGACCGTGCGCGGCACCAACTCAAGCGGTTCCTTCTCGCGCGGCAACAACTTCCCCGCGACCGCCGTGCCCAACGGGTTCAACTTCTGGACCCCGGTCACCAACGCCGGCTCGACCAGCTGGCTCTACGACTACGCGCGCGGCAACAACGAGGACAACCTGCCCACCCTGCAGGCGTTCAGCGCGAGCCATGAGCCGAGCCCCTGGATGGGTGACCGGCAGACCTTCCAGATGATGCCCTCGGTGGCCTCCGGCACCCCGGACGCCTCCCGCACGGCCCGCGCGCTGCCGTTCAAGCACGAGAACGAGACCGCGCGGCCGCACTACTACGGGGTGACGTTCGAGAACGGCCTCAAGGCCGAGATGACGCCGACCGACCACGCGGCGCGGATGCGGTTCACGTATCCCGGCAAGGACGCGAGCATCGTCTTCGACACCGTCTCCAACGACGGCGGGCTCACCCTGGACCCGGCGACCAGCTCGTTCACCGGCTTCTCGGACGTCAAGAGCGGCCTCTCGACCGGGGCGACGCGCCTGTTCGTGTACGGCGTCTTCGACGCGCCGGTCACCGCGAGCGGCAAGCTCTCCGGCGGCGGCGGTGCCGATGTCACCGGCTACCTGCGCTTCGACGCGGGCAAGGACCGCACGGTGAACCTGCGCCTGGCGACCTCGTTGATCAGCATCGACCAGGCGAAGAAGAACCTGGCCGCCGAGATCCCCGCCTCGCGCTCCTTCGCGCGGGTCGAGGACAGGGCGCAGGACGCCTGGGACGACCTGCTGGGCAAGGTGGAGGTCGAGGGCGCCACCGCCGACCAGCTGACCACGCTGTACTCCAGCATGTACCGCCTCTACCTCTACCCGAACTCGGGCTTCGAGAAGGTCGACGGGAAGGACAAGTACGCCTCCCCGTTCTCCCCGCAGACCGGCTCGGACACCCCGACGCACACCGGCGCGAAGATCGTCGACGGCAAGGTGTACGTCAACAACGGTTTCTGGGACACCTACCGGACGACCTGGCCGGCGTACTCGCTGCTGACGCCCAAGAAGGCCGGTGAGATGGTCGACGGCTTCGTCCAGCAGTACAAGGACGGCGGCTGGATCTCCCGCTGGTCCTCCCCCGGCTACGCGGACCTGATGACCGGTACCTCCTCGGACGTGGCCTTCGCCGACGCGTACGTCAAGGGCGTGAAGTTCGACGCGAAGGCGGCGTACGACGCGGCCGTGAAGAACGCCACGGTCGTCCCGCCGAGCTCCGGTGTGGGCCGCAAGGGCATGGAGACGTCCCCGTTCAAGGGGTACGCCGACACCACGACCCACGAGGGCATGTCCTGGTCGATGGAGGGCTACGTCAACGACTACGGCATCGCGAAGATGGGCGAGGCGCTGTACGAGAAGACGCACGAGCAGCGCTACAAGGACGAGTCCGCGTACTTCATGAACCGGGCCCGCGACTACGTCGAGCTGTTCGACGACAAGGCCGGCTTCTTCCAGGGCAAGGACGCCAAGGGCGACTGGCGCCTGCCGTCGGACCTCTACGACCCCCGGGTCTGGGGCTACGACTACACGGAGACCAACGGCTGGGGCTACGCCTTCACCGCTCCGCAGGACAGCAAGGGCCTGGCCAACCTGTACGGCGGCCGGGACGGGCTCGCCAAGAAGCTGGACACGTACTTCGCCACCCCGGAGACCGGCACCCCGGAGTTCGCGGGCAGCTACGGCGGCGTCATCCACGAGATGACGGAGGCCCGTGACGTACGGATGGGCCAGTACGGACACAGCAACCAGGTCGCCCACCACGTGACGTACATGTACGACGCGGCCTCGCAGCCGTACAAGACGCAGGAGAAGGTCCGCGAGGTCCTGGGCCGCCTGTACACGGGCAGCGAGATCGGCCAGGGCTACCACGGCGACGAGGACAACGGCGAGCAGTCGGCCTGGTTCCTCTTCTCCTCGCTCGGCTTCTACCCGCTGGTGATGGGCAGCGGCGAGTACGCCATCGGCTCGCCCCTGTTCACCAAGGCGACGGTGCACCTGGAGAACGGCCGCACGCTGGTCGTAAAGGCACCGAAGAACAGCGCGAAGAACATCTACGTCCAGGGCCTGAAGGTCAACGGCAAGAAGTGGACCTCCACCTCGCTGCCGCACGACCTGCTGGCCAAGGGCGGGACGCTGGACTTCGACATGGGCTCCAGGCCGTCCGCCTGGGGCACCGGAAAGAACGACGCCCCGGTCTCCATCACCCAGGACGACCAGGTGCCGTCGCCGAAGCGGGACGTGCTGAAGGGCGAGGGTCCGCTGTTCGACGACACCTCGGCCACCACCGGCACCGCCGCCACGGTCGAGCTGCCCGTCCCGTCCGCCACGAAGGGCGTCCAGTACACGCTGACCTCGGCGGCCAGGGCGACGGCCCCGGCCGGATGGGTGCTCCAGGGCTCCTCGGACGGCAAGAGCTGGAAGGACCTCGACAAGCGGTCCGGCCAGACCTTCACCTGGGACAAGCAGACGAGGGCCTTCTCGGTGAAGTCCCCCGGCAGCTACGCGCACTACCGGCTGGTGTTCGACGGTGAGGCCTCGCTCGCGGAGGTGGAACTGATCGCCTGACCCGCCCCGCGTACGCGGACGGCCGGCAGCCCCTTCGGAGGCTGCCGGCCGTCCGCGTTTCTCAGGTGCGTCCGGGCGTCTGAGGGACCGCCGCCGGGAACAGGCTCTCCGGCAGGGTGACGTTCCACGCGGTGATGACCGGGTTCCCGTGTTCCCGGCCCAGCCGCGACACCGCGCCCGTGGCCAGCTGGAACAGCGTGCCCTCGGCCGGGGTCAGGCCGAGGTAGCGGGCGGTCAGGACGCGCAGGAAGTGCGAGTGGGCGACGAGGGCGATGTCCTCCTCGCCGGCCCGCCCGGCCGCCTCCGCGACCTCGGCCAGCACCCGGTCGGCCCGCTCGCCGACCTCCGCCGGGGTCTCGCCGGGGTGGGCCGCCGGTCCGGCGCCGACGCCGTCGGTCCACAGGTTCCAGTCGGGCCGGGTGCGGCGGATCTCGTCCGTGGTGATGCCCTCGTAACCGCCGTAGTCCCACTCGCGCAGCTCAGGCGTGATGCGGGGCGCGGCGAGCCCGGCGAGTTCGGCGGTGCGCCGGGCCCGGACCAGGGGGCTGACCAGGGTGAGCGCGACGGCGCGTTCGGCGAGCAGGGGGGCCAGGGCGCGGGCCTGGCGTTCGCCGAGGGGGGTCAGGGGCAGATCGGTGTGGCTCGTGTGCCGCCCGTTGCGGGACCACTCGGTCTCGCCGTGCCGGATCAGGATCAGCTCGCCCATGTGAAGGCCATCCGCTCTCAGTGCTGTTCACGTTCTGTACAGGCGCCAACCCGCCGGTCCACGATCGCATTCCGGCGGGGGCGGTGCGGACGGGCGCGCCCGTGAGTGGCCTGATGCGGCTACACGGACGGGCCGGCCACCACCACCGCCTCGTACGGCCGGTCCGTGTCGGCGGTGACGCGGAGGGTGCCGCCCTCGTGGACCACCTCGTACGTGGCGGCGGGTTCACCCGTGAGGCCGGGGACGGTGACCGTGCGGGTGAGGTCGCCGGTGCCCTCGGGGGCGTACACGCGCAGTTCGAGGTTCTCCGTCCAGTCGGCGTCGGGGCGGGAGGTGTCCGCGCCGAGCGGGAGGACCGCGCCGGGGCGGACCAGCAGCGGGAGGCTGTCGAAGCCGTAGGTGTCCCGGTGCCAGGCGGGGCCGGTGACCGTCTCACCGGTGAGGAGATGGGTCCAGGTGCCCTCGGGGACGTAGTACTCGGCCTGCCCGTCCTCGCTGAAGACCGGGGCGACCAGGAGGTCCGGGCCGAGCATGTACTGCCGGTCGGCGGTGCGGGCGGACGGGTCGTCCGGGAACTCCAGGAGCATCGGACGCATCATGGGCACGCCGGTGCGGTGGGCCTCGACGGCCGCCCCGTACAGGTAGGGCATCAGGCGGTGCTTCAGCTCCGTGAAGCGCCGGGCGACCTCGACGGCCTCGTTGCCGAACTCCCACGGGACGCGGTAGGACGAGGAGCCGTGCAGCCGGCTGTGCGAGGAGAGCAGGCCGAAGGCGAGCCAGCGCTTGAAGACCGCCGGGTCCGGGGTGCCCTCGAAGCCGCCGATGTCGTGGCTCCAGAAGCCGAACCCGGACAGGCTCAGCGACAGGCCGCCGCGCAGGGACTCCGCCATCGCCTCGAAGGAGGACCAGCAGTCGCCGCCCCAGTGCACGGGGAACTGCTGGCCGCCGGCCGTGGCGGACCGGGCGAAGAGGACCGCCTCGCCCTGGCCGCGCTCCTTCTCCAGGAGCTCGAAGACGGCCTTGTTGTACAGGTGCGTGTAGTAGTTGTGCATGCGCTCCGGGTCGGAGCCGTCGTGCCAGACGACGTCGGTGGGGATGCGCTCGCCGAAGTCCGTCTTGAAGCCGTCGACGCCCTGGCCGAGGAGCGTGCGCAGCTTGCCCTGGAACCAGGCGGTGGCCTCGGGATTGGTGAAGTCCACCAGGGCCATGCCGGCCTGCCACTTGTCCCACTGCCAGACATCGCCGTCGGGGGTGCGGACGAAGTAGCCCCTGGCCGCGCCCTCCGCGTACAGGGGGCTCTTCTGCGCGATGTACGGGTTGATCCAGACGCAGATCCGCAGGCCCTTGTCCTTGAGCCGGGCGAGCATGCCCTCCGGGTCGGGGAAGACGGCCGGGTCCCACGCGAAGTCGCACCACTGGTACTCGCGCATCCAGAAGCAGTCGAAGTGGAAGACGGAGAGCGGGATGCCGCGCTCGGCCATGCCGTCGACGAACGAGGTGACGGTCGCCTCGTCGTAGGAGGTGGTGAACGAGGTGGTGAGCCAGAGCCCGAAGGACCAGGCCGGGGGCAGGGCCGGGCGGCCGGTGAGCGCGGTGTAGCGGGTCAGCACGTCCTTGGGGGTGGGCCCGGCGACGACGAAGTACTCCAGCGTCTGGTCGTCGACGCTGAACTGCACCTGGCCGACCGCCTCGGAGCCGACCTCGAAGGACACCTTGCCGGGGTGGTTGACGAAGACGCCGTACCCGCGCGAGGAGAGGTAGAACGGGACGTTCTTGTACGCCTGCTCGCTGCTGGTTCCGCCGTCCGCCTGCCACATGTCGACGGCCTGGCCGTTCTTGACGTACGGGGTGAAGCGCTCGCCGAGGCCGTAGACGTTCTCGCCGACGCCGAGCGCGAGCTGCGCGACCATGTGGTGGGCGCCGTCGCCGGTGGTGGCGAAGGCGGTCCCCTTGCGTCCGGCGGCGGTCAGGAGCCGGCCGTCCGCGTCGAGGAACTCCAGGCCGAAGCCACCGGCGGTGGGGAGCCGGAGGGTGAGCGGCCCGCTGGTCAGCTCGGCGGCGGCGCCGTCCTCGCGGGCGGTGGCACGGGCGTCGCCGGTGGCGCCGGGCAGGGCGAAGTCCGGGCCCGGGTGGCGCCTGCCCGCGAGGTGGGTGACGCGGACACCGATGACGCCCTCGGCGGGGGCGTACGCCTCCACGGTGATCAGGGGCGCGTTCAGGGTGTCCCCGCGCCGCGTCACGCGCTGGACGGCGGCGTACGCGGTGAGGCGGTCCTCGTCGATGCGGAGGTCGCGGAGCTCGGTGGCGTACGAGGCGTGGACACCGTCTCGCATCTGCCAGAAGCCGTCGGTGAACTTCATGGGGGGTCCGTTCCTGTGGGTCCTGATTTGATCGTACACAAAACAAATGGTTTTCGAAGCGCTTCGATTTACGGCCCGGAACCTGTGGATCCGGCAGAGCCGGGGCCCAGGAACCCCCACTGAGCGGGCATGTTGCCCCTGTGTGACGTGCGCGTCACCAGGAGGGTCTGGAAACGGAAGGCCGCATGACGTATTAGTACTGACAGCAAACAAATCGGTCGGACGGCAGCGCAGCCATCCGGGCCCTTGCCGACAAGAGGCAGCTGAATGTCGAACCGCTTCACCCCACGGGTCGCCGTCCCGCTCACCGTCGTGTCCGCGCTGATCGGCGGTGCGGTCCTGTCGGGCTGCGGCCAGCAGCGGGACCCGGACGTGTACACCGTCCTGAACTCGTCGACCGACGAGTCCTACCACCGCTGGGACGCCCAGACGCTGGCCCGGTGCGGCAAGCGGCTCGGTGTGACCATCGAGCAGCAGAGCGTCCCGGCCGCGCAGGTGATGACGAAGGCGCTGCGGATGGCCTCGTCCAAGTCGCTGCCGGACGTGCTCCAGCTGGACGCCTCCGAGATGCCGACGTTCGCCGAGGCCGGCGGGCTGATCCCGCTGAAGGACCTCGGGCTGACCACGAAGGACATCCCCGAGGGGATTGTGAACTTCGGCTCGTACGAGGGCACCTACTACGGGGCCGCGCGGACGGTGAACACACTGGCGCTCTTCTACAACAAGGACACGCTCGCCAAGGCCGGGCTGAAGGTCCCCACCACCTGGGCCGAGATGCGCGAGACCGCGAAGAAGCTCACCCACGGCAGGCAGTACGGGCTGGCGCTCAGCGCGGGCGGCGCGGAGGACGGCGTCTTCCAGTTCACCCCCTTCATGTGGTCCAACGGCGGCGACGAGACGAAGCTCGACAGCCCCGAGGTCGCCGGCGCGCTGGACTACTGGAAGAGCCTCCTCAAGGACGGCTCGCTGTCCAAGTCGACGGTCAACTGGACCCAGGCCGACGTGAACGACCAGTTCATGGCCGGCAACGCCGCGATGATGATCAACGGCCCCTGGCAGGTGGAGACCCTGAACGCCAGGAAGGGGCTGAACTGGGGCATCGCACAGATCCCCGTCCCGGAGGCCGGCGACGACTCCGTGGGCCCGCTGGGCGGCGGTGTGCTGACCGTGCCCAACACCGGTGACGAGGAGCGGGAGAAGATGTCCGCGAAGATCATCGGCTGCATGTCCGGCGAGCAGGAGCAGATCACCTACGCCATCAACAGCTGGATGGTCCCGGCCAACAAGAAGGCCGCGGCCATCTGGCGCACGAAGGCACCGGAGCTGGCCGCCCTGGCCGACCAGGTCGCCACGGCCCGTTCACGTACCGCCAAGCTCGGCGCGCGGTGGTCGTCCGTGTCCCTCGCGCTGCAGAGCGCGTTCCAGTCCGCCCTGACCGGCGAGTCGAGCGAGGCCGCCCTCACCCGCGCCCAGAAGCGCGCGACGAGCGGGAACTGAGGTATCCGAACCATGTCGACCACCACCGCTGCCGCGACCGCGGGCCCCTCGCCCGTGACGAAGAGGGCCGCGAAGCCACCGAACCCGGCCCGCATCCGGCGCCGCCGGCGGCTCGCCCAGTGGGGCTTCATCGCCCCCGCCGTGATCTTCATGGCACTGTTCTTCGGCTACCCGCTCGTCCGCAACATCGTGATGAGCTTCCAGGACTACTCTCCGTCCACCTTCTTCACGGGCGAGTCCCCGTTCAACGGGACCGACAACTGGAGCAACGTCTTCAACGACGAGCTCTTCGGCAAGGCCCTGTGGCACACCATCCTGTTCACGATCGGCTCCCTGATCGGACAGTTCTGCATCGGCCTGGGCCTGGCGGTCTTCTTCACCCGCCGCTTCCCGCTCAACGGCGTGCTGCGGTCGCTGATCCTGCTGCCGTGGCTGGTGCCGATGGTGGTCTCGGGTGTCGTCTGGCGGCGCATCCTCGACCAGGACACAGGCGTCCTCAACTCCTTCCTCGGCACGATCGGCCTCGGCGGCGACACCCCGTGGCTGACCAGTACGAGCATGGCGCTGATCTCGGTGATCCTGGTGAACATCTGGATCGGCATCCCGTTCAACATGGTGATCCTCTACGGCGGCCTCCAGGAGGTCCCGAAGGAGCTGTACGAGGCCGCCTCACTGGACGGCGCCTCCGCCTGGCGGACGTTCCGCTCGATCACGCTGCCCATGCTGCGGCCGGTGATCACCGTGGTGCTGGTGCTCGGCTTCATGTCGACGGTCAAGATCCTCGACCTGATCCTGGCGCTCACCGACGGCGGACCCGCCGACTCCACCCAGACCCTCGGCACCCTCACCTACCAGAACTCCTTCGTCCAGCTGGACTTCGGAGCGGGTGCCGTGGTCGGCAACATCCTGATCCTGATCTCCGCCGTCTTCGCGGTGTTCTACCTGCGGGCCAACCGCAACGAGGGGAAGTGACCGGCATGGCGAGCACCGTGCGTACCCCCGCCGCCCCCACGCGCACCACCGGCCGGCCGAAGCGGCGCTGGGGCGCCATGGCCTTCGGCATCCTGGTGCTGTGCGTGATGCTGTTCCCGCTGTACTGGATGGTGAACACCGCGCTCCAGCCCGAGTCCGGGCTGCTGGAGGTCGACCCCGTCCCGCACGGCCTGGACCTGTCGGGCTTCCGCTCGGCGCTCACGGACCAGGGCGGCAATCTGCTGACCTCGCTCGCCGTGGCGCTCGGCGCGGTCGCGATCTGTCTGGCGATCTCGGCGCCCGCCGCGTACGGGCTGGCGCAGTTCAAGCTGCGCGGCACCCGGACGATCGTGTTCGGCACGCTGATCACCCAGATGGTGCCGGGCATCGTCATCGCCAACGCTCTGTACAGCGCGTACGTGGACCTCGGCCTGGTCAACTCGTACGCCGGTCTGATGCTGGCCGACGCCTCGCTCGGTATCCCGTTCGCGATCGTCCTGATGCGCTCGTTCATGGTCGCCATCCCGCGCGAGGTCATCGAGGCCGCCGAGGTCGACGGGGCCGGGCGCTTCCGTACGTTCGTGCGGGTCGTGCTGCCGATGAGCCGCAACTCGCTGATCACGGCCGGGCTGTTCTCGTTCCTGTACGCGTGGAGCGACTTCATGTTCGCGCTGACGCTGAACACCACGGACGACGTCAAGCCGATCACGCTCGGGATCTACCAGTACATCGGCGCCCATGTCGGCGACTGGGGCTCGGTGATGGCCGCGTCCGTGCTCTCCGCGATCCCCGCGGCGGTCCTGCTCGTCCTCTCGCAGAAGTACATCGCCGCCGGGATCACCGGCGGCTCCGTCAAGTAGGGGTATGCATGAGTGAGTTCCCGACCTTCCCGCCCGGCTTCGTCTTCGGCGCGGCCACGGCCTCGTACCAGATCGAGGGCGCCGCGCGGGAGGACGGCCGAGGTCCGTCCATCTGGGACACCTACAGCCACACGCCCGGGAAGACCAACGGCGGCGACACGGGTGACGTGGCCTGCGACCACTACCACCGCTACCGGGAGGACGTGGCGCTGCTGCGCGAGCTGGGCGTCGGTTCGTACCGCTTCTCGATCGCCTGGTCGCGCATCCTGCCCGAGGGCTCCGGCGCGGTGAACCCGAAGGGCCTGGACTTCTACTCCCGGCTCGTCGACGAGCTCCTGGAGGCGGGCATCGAGCCCGCCGCCACCCTCTACCACTGGGACCTGCCGCAGGCCCTGGAGGACCGGGGCGGCTGGCGGGTACGGGAGACGGCCGAGCGCTTCGGTGAGTACACCGCGATCGTGGCGGAGCACCTGGCCGACCGGGTGCCGCGCTGGATCACCCTCAACGAGCCGTGGTGCAGCGCCTTCCTCGGCTACTCCGTGGGCCGGCACGCGCCGGGCGCGAAGGAGGGGCGCGGTGCCCTGGCCGCCGCGCACCACCTGCTCGTCGGCCACGGCCTGGCGATGAAGGCGCTGCGGGCGGCGGGGGTGCGGGAGGCCGGCATCACGCTGAACCTGGACCGCAATGTGCCGGCCACCCCGACGGACGCCGACCGGGCCGCCGTCGTCCGCGCGGACACCCAGCACAACCTGGTGTGGACGGAGCCGGTCCTCGCGGGCCGCTACCCGGCCACCGAGGAGGACACCTGGGGCGAGCTGATCACCGGCCAGGACTTCCGCCGCGACGGCGACCTGGAACTGATCTCCCAGCCCCTGGACTTCCTGGGCATCAACTACTACCGCCCGATCGTGGTGGCCGACGCCCCGCACCGCGAGCCGGATCCCGCGCTCCGGGTGGCCACCGACAACCGGTACGCCGAGACGGAGTACCCGGGTGTGCGGAGGACGGCGATGGGCTGGCCGGTCGTCCCGGAGTCCTTCACCGATCTGCTGACCGCGCTGAAGGAGACCTACGGGGACGCGCTGCCGCCGGTACACATCACGGAGAACGGCTCGGCGGAGCACGACACCGTGGAGGCGGAAGGGTCGGTGCGGGACGCGGACCGGGTGGAGTACCTGCGTACCCACCTCACGGCGCTCCGGGCGGCGATGGACGCGGGGGTCGATGTGCGGGGCTACTACGTGTGGTCGCTGCTCGACAACTTCGAGTGGGCGCTCGGGTACGCGAAGCGGTTCGGCGTCATCCGGGTCGACTACAACACCCTGGAGCGCACACCGAAGGACAGCTACCGCTGGTATCAGGGCCTGATCGCGGCACACCGGGCCTGAGCCCGGACACGACGAACGACGGGTCAGGCGCGTCGTCGGGCCCACATGGGGCTGATGAAGGCGATGAGCACGGCGGCGACACCGATCTGGAAGATGTGCCGGATCCAGTCGATGCCCCCGGTGTCACGCACACCGAAGGCGGTGGCGAGGGCGTTGCCGACGAGGGCACCCACGATACCGAGCAGGACGGTCAGCCACAGGGGGATGGGCTGACGGCCGGGAACGACCAGCTTGGCCAGCAGGCCGATGACGAGTCCCGCGATGATGGCCCACAGAAATGACACGACAACTCCTCTTCTACCGCTGTCCGATCCGTTTCGGGAAGCTGACTTCCGCCTGCCCGGCAAACGCCGGTGTACGCATGGCCCTCCGGAACGCCTGCCGCCGGGGCCCGTCAACGTCCGCATAACGGGGCGAAATCGCGGTGTTGGCCTCATTTCGCCAAACCCTTGGACGCGTGAGGGACTCGTGAAAGGATCACCCTCAATTCCGTGGCGTGTCCCCGTATCCCGCGGCGCGTCACGCCTCGTCCCACCATCCATGGAGAACACACGTGGCCAAGATCTCTGGCCGTCGGCCCGGACGGGCTGCCACCCGTCTCGCCGCCGCCGCGATAACCGCGGCCCTGGTCGCCACCGGCGCTTCCGCAGCCTTCGCCGCCGAGCCGGGCGACGCACCTCTGTTCGGCCTCTCGGGCGTCGATGCCTCCGGCAACGCCTACACCTACGCGCCGCAGGGTGACGGCACTCTCTCGGCGCGCGTCAAGATCGACAGCGGCTGGACGGGCCTCGCGTTCGTCGGCCAGGTCGACAACAACGCGGACAACATCGCGGACGGCCGCTGGCAGCTCGGCACCGCGGGCAACATCTACTACTACGAGGGCAACTCCCCCGCGAAGAAGATCGGCTACGGCTGGGACACCTACAACACCGTCGTCTCGGTCGGCCAGTTCGGCGGCGGCGAGGGCGGTGACCTGCTCACCCGTGACGACAAGGGCGACGTCTACCTGTACCTGGGCTACGGCGACGGTACGGTCACCAAGCGCCTGAAGGTCGGCTACGGCTGGGACATCTACACCCAGATCGCGGGCAACGGCGACCTGGACGGCGACGGCAGGAACGACCTCGTCGCCCGCGACAAGTCCGGCGTGCTGTGGCTCTACAAGGGCACCGGCGACCAGAAGGCCCCGTATGCCAAGCGCTCCAAGATCGGCAGCGGCTGGAACCAGTACAACAACCTCTTCGCCGCCGGTGACCTGAACATGGACGGCCGGACCGACCTGGTCGCGCGCAACGAGAAGGGTGAGCTGTACCTGTACGCGGGCACCGGCAACGCGGCCGCCCCGTACAAGGCGAAGGCCCTCATCGGGACCTCGGGCTGGAACACGTACCGTCTGTTCTTCTGATCCCGGCCCAGTGGTTACACACTCATGACGAAACGTGAAGGTTTCGCGCCGGAAATCGTGACACGATTCGGCTGAATCAGTGGCCCGTCGCCCTGTGCGGCGGGCCACGTCCCACTTCACGATCCATGGAGTACTTGTGGCCAAAACCACTGGCCGGCAGCACATGCGTATCGCCGCTCGTGCGGCAGCCGCGGCGCTCACCGCCGCCCTCGTCGCCACCGGCACCTCCGCCGTGGCCGCCGACGCCCCGCAGCCCTCGCTCGGTGCCGCGGCAGACCAGCCGGCGGCGGCCACCTCGGCCGTCGCGGCCACCCCGTCGTTCGCGCTGTACGGCGTGAACTCCGCGGGCACCGCCTACTCGTACGCCCCGAACGGCAAGGGCGGCCTCAGCGCCCGCGAGAACTCGGGTTCGGGCTGGGTCGGCGTCTCCGCGATGATGCAGGTCGGCCACCAGGCCGACGGCAAGAGCGACGGTCTCTGGTTCCGCGAGACCAACGGCAACATGGGCTACCTGAAGTTCGACTCGTCGGCCATTCAGATCGGCACCGGCTGGAACATCTACAACAAGATCATCTCCCCCGGCCAGATCGGCGGAGCCGCCGCCGGCGACATGCTCGCCCGCGCCACCAACGGCGACCTGTACGTGTACCTCGGGTACGGCAACGGCAAGGTCACCAAGCGCATCAAGGTGGGCTACGGCTGGGACATCTACAACGAGATCGCCGGCAACGGCGACCTCAACGGTGACGGCAAGAACGACGTCGTCGCCCGCGACAAGTCCGGCGTCCTGTGGCTCTACAAGGGCACCGGCAACCAGAACGCGCCGTTCGCCAAGCGCACCAAGATCGGCAGCGGCTGGAACCAGTACAACCTGCTGGTCTCCACCGGTGACGTCGACCTGGACGGCAAGACCGACCTCATCGCCCGCAAGGGCGGCGAGCTCTACCTGTACAAGGGCACCGGCAACGCCGCGGCCCCGTACAAGGCCAAGGCCCTGATCGGCACCAGCGGCTGGAACAGCTACAAGTTCCTGTTCTGAGCCACTCGGCCGTGACCGGGTAGTTCCTTCCGGGACATGAGAGAGGGCCGCATCCCCGTCGCCGGGGATGCGGCCCTCTCGTCGTACCGCCGTGGCCCTTACTTGCGGATCAGGCTGCGGAGCACGTACTGCAGGATGCCGCCGTTGCGGTAGTAGTCCGCCTCACCGGGGGTGTCGATGCGGACGACGCCGTCGAACTCCACACCGGTGTCGGTGGTGACCTTGACCGTGCGCGGGGTCGTGCCGTCGTTCAGCTCGGTGACGCCGGTGACGGAGAAGGTCTCCTCACCGGTGAGACCGAGGGACTCGGCGGTCTGGCCCTCGGGGAACTGGAGCGGCAGGACGCCCATGCCGATGAGGTTCGAGCGGTGGATGCGCTCGTAGGACTCGGCGACGACGGCCTTGACGCCGAGGAGCGCGGTGCCCTTGGCCGCCCAGTCGCGGGACGAGCCGGAGCCGTACTCCTTGCCGGCCAGGATGACCAGCGGGGTGCCGGCGGCCTGGTAGTTCTGCGAGGCGTCGTAGATGAACGACACCGGACCGCCGTCCTGGGTGAAGTCGCGGGTGAAGCCGCCCTCGGTGCCCGGCGCGATCTGGTTGCGCAGGCGGATGTTGGCGAACGTGCCGCGGATCATGACCTCGTGGTTGCCACGGCGCGAGCCGTAGGAGTTGAAGTCACGGCGCTCGATGCCGTGCTCCGTGAGGTACTTGCCGGCCGGGGTGTCGGCCTTGATCGCACCGGCCGGGGAGATGTGGTCGGTGGTGACCGAGTCGCCCAGCTTGGCCAGGACACGGGCGCCGGTGATGTCCTCGACCGGCGAGGTCTCCATGGTCATGCCGTCGAAGTACGGGGGCTTGCGCACGTAAGTGGACTCGGAGTCCCACTCGAAGGTGTTGCCGGTCGGGATGGACAGCGCCTGCCACTGGGCGTCGCCCGCGAAGACGTCCTGGTAGGACTTGTTGAACATGTCCTCGCCGATGGCGTTCGCCACGACGTCGTTGACCTCGGCCTCGGAGGGCCAGATGTCCTCGAGGTGGACCGGCTTGCCGTCCTGGTCGACGCCGAGGGCGTCCTTGGTGATGTCGACCTTCATCGAACCGGCGATGGCGTACGCGACGACCAGCGGCGGGGACGCCAGGTAGTTCATCTTGACGTCGGGGTTGATCCGGCCCTCGAAGTTGCGGTTGCCGGAGAGCACCGAGGTGACGGCCAGGTCGTGCTCGTTGACCGCCTTGGAGACCTCCTCCGGCAGGGGGCCGGAGTTGCCGATGCAGGTGGTGCAGCCGTAGCCGACGAGGTTGAAGCCGACCTTGTCGAGGTACGGGGTCAGGCCCGCCTTGTCGAAGTAGTCGGTGACAACCTTCGAGCCCGGGGCGAGGGTGGTCTTGACCCACGGCTTGCGGGTCAGGCCCTTCTCGACGGCCTTCTTCGCCACGAGCGCCGCGGCGACCATGACGTACGGGTTCGAGGTGTTGGTGCAGGAGGTGATCGCGGCGACGGTGACGGCGCCGTGGTCCAGCTCGTACGTGGTGCCGTCGGGGGCGGTCACGGTGACCGGGTTCGACGGGACGCCGTTGGTGGCGGCCGGGGAGTCGGAGGCCGGGAAGGACTCCTTGCCCGCCTCCTCGTCGTCGTCGACGTAGTTGCGTACGTCCTGGGCGAACTGCGCCTTGGCGTTGGCGAGGACGATGCGGTCCTGCGGGCGCTTCGGGCCGGCGATGGAGGGGACGACCGTGGAGAGGTCGAGCTCCAGCTTCTCGGAGAAGTCGGGCTCGGCGGCCGGGTCGAGCCAGAGGCCCTGCTCCTTGGCGTACGCCTCGACGAGGGCGACCTGCTGGGCGTCGCGGCCGGTCAGGCGCAGGTAGTTCAGCGTCTCGTCGTCGATCGGGAAGATCGCGGCGGTGGAGCCGAACTCGGGCGACATGTTGCCGATGGTGGCGCGGTTCGCGAGCGAGGTGGCGGCGACACCCTCACCGTAGAACTCGACGAACTTGCCGACGACGCCGTGCTTGCGCAGCATCTCGGTGATGGTCAGCACGAGGTCGGTGGCGGTGGTGCCGGCCGGCAGCTCGCCGGTCAGCTTGAAGCCGACGACGCGCGGGATGAGCATGGAGACCGGCTGGCCGAGCATCGCGGCCTCGGCCTCGATGCCGCCGACGCCCCAGCCCAGCACACCGAGGCCGTTGACCATGGTGGTGTGCGAGTCGGTGCCGACGAGGGTGTCGGGGTACGCCTGGCCGTTGCGGACCATGACCGTACGCGCCAGGTGCTCGATGTTGACCTGGTGGACGATGCCGGTGCCCGGCGGGACGACCTTGAACTCGTCGAACGCGGTCTGGCCCCAGCGCAGGAACTGGTAGCGCTCCTTGTTGCGGCCGTACTCCAGCTCGACGTTCTGGCCGAAGGCGTCCTTCGTTCCGAACTTGTCGGCGATGACGGAGTGGTCGATGACCAGCTCGGCCGGGGCGAGCGGGTTGATCCGCTCCGGGTCGCCGCCGAGCTCCTTGACGGCCTCACGCATGGTGGCGAGGTCCACGACGCAGGGCACACCGGTGAAGTCCTGCATGATCACACGGGCCGGCGTGAACTGGATCTCCTGGCTGGGCTGCGCCTGGGAGTCCCAGCCGCCGAGCGCCCGGATGTGGTCGGCGGTGATGTTCGCGCCGTCCTCGGTGCGGAGCAGGTTCTCCAGCAGCACCTTCAGGCTGTAAGGGAGGCGCGCGGAGCCCTCGACCTTGTCCAGCTTGAAGATCTCGTACGACTCGTCGCCCACGCGCAGCGTGCTGCGGGCGTCGAAGCTGTTCGCCGACACGACAGTCTCCTTCATCAATGTGCGCGTAACTCCGCGCCGCGCCTCACTTCGGCGGGCGCCGCGTGGTGCCGCCTCGGACCACCGGGCCATCCGCTAAGGTAAGGATTAGTTAGGTAACCCTTACCGCGGGGCGGCTCGCTGTGCGCCTTCGGCATATATCTCGATGTCGAGATAACTCTAGTACATGACCGCGGACGGGTCATGTCCGGGCGCCCCGTTCGGGGTGTGTGGCGCCCGTACGGCGGCGGACCGCGTCCTTGGTCTCGTCGGGCAGCGCGTCGGCGACGAGGAGGCGCGGCAGCAGTTCCGGCTCCAGGGTGGTGGCCCGGAACTCCATCGCGACGGTCACGTCGTGCGCGGGACGGTGCACGATCTCCAGCGGGTCGCCCGAGCGGATCTCGCCGGGCTCGATCACGCGCAGATACGCGCCGGGCAGGGCCGCCCGGGTGAACCGCTTGATCCAGCCGTCCCGCTCCAGCCAGCCCTGAAACGTCCCGCACGGTATCCGCGCGCACGACACCTCCAGGACGACGTCCGGCCCGATCCGCCACCGCTCCCCGATCAGGGCACCGTTGACGTCCACGCCGAGGGTGGTCAGGTTCTCGCCGAACACCCCGCCCGCGAGCGGCCGGCCCAGTTCGCCCTCCCAGCCGTCGAGATCCTCGCGCGCGTAGGCGTACACGGCCTGGTCGGTGCCGCCGTGGTGCTTGACGTCGTAGACGCGGTCACCGGCGAGGCCGACGGCGCCCGTGCCCTTGGGCCCGGGTGCGGTCACCGCCACCGGCCCCTCGACGGGCCGCTTGTCGATGCCGGTCGCGCTCAGCCCCTTCCACGGGTTGGGGCGGGGACGGCCGATGTTGACGGAGAGCACGCTCATGCCGTGGGAATCCATGGGGCGGGACCCTACGAGCCACGCGGTGCGGGCGCGAAGGGTTTTGGCCGCCCCTCTTCACCCGCCCCGCCCCTTCCGGCACGCCACTCTCACCCGAACGGCACACCCCCAAGCGAGTGCCATCTCATATCTGAGATAGCCTTTCGGCATGTCAGATGACTACCTCGTACGTATCGGCAAGCTCATCCGTGACGCCCGTCAGCACCGGGGCTGGACGCAGAGCCAGCTGGCCGAAGCGCTCGGCACCAGCCAGAGCGCCGTGAACCGCATCGAGCGCGGCAATCAAAACATCAGCCTTGAGATGATCGCCCGCATCGGTGAAGCACTCGACAGCGAAATCGTCTCCCTCGGCTACGCCGGTCCCATGCATCTGCGCGTGGTCGGCGGGCGCCGCCTCTCCGGCGCCATCGACGTCAAGACGAGCAAGAACGCCTGCGTGGCGCTGCTCTGCGCGTCGCTGCTCAACAAGGGCCGTACGGTGCTGCGCCGCGTGGCCCGTATCGAGGAGGTCTACCGCCTCCTCGAAGTGCTCAACTCCATCGGTGTGCGCGCCCGCTGGATCAACGACGGCACCGACCTGGAGATCGTGCCGCCGGCCCGGCTGGACATGGACGCCATCGACGCGGACGCCGCCCGCCGCACGCGTTCCATCATCATGTTCCTCGGCCCGCTGCTGCACCGCATGGACGCGTTCAAGCTGCCGTACGCCGGTGGCTGCGACCTCGGTACGCGGACGATCGAGCCGCACATGATCGCGCTGCGCCGCTTCGGCCTGGACATCGCCGCGACCGAGGGCATCTACCACGCCCGCGTCGACCACTCCGTCACGCCCGGCCGCCCCATCGTGCTGACCGAGCGCGGCGACACCGTGACCGAGAACGCCCTGCTGGCCGCCGCCCGCCACGACGGCACCACGGTCATCCGCAACGCCTCCTCCAACTACATGGTCCAGGACCTGTGCTTCTTCCTGGAGGCGCTGGGCGTACGCGTGGACGGCGTCGGCACGACGACGCTCACCGTCCACGGCGTGCCCGACATCGACGTGGACGTCGACTACTCCCCCTCCGAGGACCCGGTCGAGGCGATGAGCCTGCTCGCCGCCGCCGTCGTCACGGAGTCCGAGCTGACGATCCGCCGGGTGCCCATCGAGTTCCTGGAGATCGAGCTCGCGGTCCTGGAGGAGATGGGCGTCGACTGCGACCGCACGGCGGAGTACGCGGCGGACAACGGCCGCACCCGCCTGGTCGACCTGACGGTCCGCCCCTCCAAACTGGAGGCGCCGATCGACAAGATCCACCCGATGCCGTTCCCCGGCCTCAATATCGACAACGTGCCCTTCTTCGCGGCCATCGCCGCCTCGGCCCACGGCCAGACCCTGATCCACGACTGGGTCTACGACAACCGCGCCATCTACCTCACCGACCTCAACCGCCTCGGCGGC
>NZ_RDBL01000002.1:64778-78085 GCF_008042035.1 Streptomyces sp. col6 | reverse complement strand
CCATCGAGTTCCTGGAGATCGAGCTCGCGGTCCTGGAGGAGATGGGCGTCGACTGCGACCGCACGGCGGAGTACGCGGCGGACAACGGCCGCACCCGCCTGGTCGACCTGACGGTCCGCCCCTCCAAACTGGAGGCGCCGATCGACAAGATCCACCCGATGCCGTTCCCCGGCCTCAATATCGACAACGTGCCCTTCTTCGCGGCCATCGCCGCCTCGGCCCACGGCCAGACCCTGATCCACGACTGGGTCTACGACAACCGCGCCATCTACCTCACCGACCTCAACCGCCTCGGCGGCGCGCCAGCGGGTGGGGCCCTCGACCAGGACGCGGTGGGGGTCCAGGAGTTGGAGGCGGCCGCCGAGATGATGTGCCCGCCGGCCCTGCGCCCGGCGGTGGTCGTCCTCCTCGCGATGATGGCGGCGGAGGGCACGTCGGTGCTGCGCAACGTGTACGTGATCAACCGCGGCTACGAGGAACTGGCGGAGCGGCTGAACTCGGTGGGGGCGCAGATCGAGATCTTCCGGGACATCTGAGGGAGTATCGCCTACCGGAATCGGCCGGTAGCCGTCTGAGGCCCCGCCACTCTTCATCGAGTGCGCCGGGGCCTCAGTCGTTGCGTTCCAGCATGCCGGGGCGGTCGCCCCAGGCCCATCGAGTTCCTGGAGATCGAGCTCGCGGTCCTGGAGGAGATGGGCGTCGACTGCGACCGCACGGCGGAGTACGCGGCGGACAACGGCCGCACCCGCCTGGTCGACCTGACGGTCCGCCCCTCCAAACTGGAGGCGCCGATCGACAAGATCCACCCGATGCCGTTCCCCGGCCTCAATATCGACAACGTGCCCTTCTTCGCGGCCATCGCCGCCTCGGCCCACGGCCAGACCCTGATCCACGACTGGGTCTACGACAACCGCGCCATCTACCTCACCGACCTCAACCGCCTCGGCGGCCGCCTCCAACTCCTGGACCCCCACCGCGTCCTGGTCGAGGGCCCCACCCGCTGGCGCGCCGCCGAGATGATGTGCCCGCCGGCCCTGCGCCCGGCGGTGGTCGTCCTCCTCGCGATGATGGCGGCGGAGGGCACGTCGGTGCTGCGCAACGTGTACGTGATCAACCGCGGCTACGAGGAACTGGCGGAGCGGCTGAACTCGGTGGGGGCGCAGATCGAGATCTTCCGGGACATCTGAGGGAGTATCGCCTACCGGAATCGGCCGGTAGCCGTCTGAGGCCCCGCCACTCTTCATCGAGTGCGCCGGGGCCTCAGTCGTTGCGTTCCAGCATGCCGGGGCGGTCGCCCCAGGCACCGGGTGCGAACGCTGCCTGACGCCACGCAATCCCAGGTCGGGCCCTCTTGTCCGCAGGTTCCGGGATCGCCCCGCGCTCCGCGTGCGATTGGCCCGCAGGGGGAACGGCCATTCGGGTGCCTCAGCGCGTTCCTGTCGTGGGCGGGCGGGGTTCCAGGGCCGGTCGCGCCCCGCCGGTGGCCGCCGCTCGTTCGCGTGCGGCCTGCTCGGGGTGGCGGCGTCGCCAGTAGGGGTTGTCGTGGGACAGCTTGCTGGACACTCGGCCGTACATGCCGAACGTGGCGATGACCAGCCCCATGACGAAGCTGAAGATCACGTTGGTCATACCGAAGCCGAGGACGTTGGCTGGACGGTCCAGCACGAAGATGTGCGCGAAGCCGCTGAGGACGAAGAGCGCGCCGACCGTCATGTTGAGGACCGAGGCGAAGTTGCCGCCGATCACCGCGCCGACGACCAGCGCGAGGCCGACGACGGTGGAGATGACGCTGAGGGCGACGTTGGTGGTCATGCCCGCGATGGTGTCGCCGGCCGTGTCGAAGGCGCTGAGCGCGTCGGCGAAGCCGAGCCCCGCGAAGACCAGCAGGACAAGCCCGCAGAAGCCCGCGCCGTAGCGGTAGACGGTGGCCAGGTGGTGGTCGAGAGGCAGTTCATCCTTGAGGTTCATGACACTGATTCGGCCGGTATGCCTGCTTTGGATTCATACGGGCGGAAGCGAGGTGCGACGAGCGCGGTGACCCCGTGGGCACCATGATCGGTCGGTAGGGGGACGGGCGCGCTCGCTCCGGGCCCGCCCGCGGCCACGACTGAGGAGACACCCACGGTGCACTGGCTCTTCGGCGACCAGCTCGGCCCGCATTTCCTCACCCCGGAAGGGGAGGGGCCGGGGCGCGCCACGCCCCTGCTCATGATCGAGGCCCGCTCCGTGTTCCGGCGGCGCCGGTTCCACCGGGCCAAGGCCCATCTGGTCCTGTCCGCGATGCGCCACCGCGCGGCCGAACTCGGCGACCGTGTCACCTATGTGCGTGCCGAGACCTACCGCGACGGCCTGGACCGGGCCGCGCGCGGGCGTGCCGTCGGCGTCCACCACCCCACCTCCCACGCCGCTCTCCGGCTGGTGCGGGCCCTCCCGCGGGTGACGGTGGGCCCGGCCCGGGGATTTCTCGTGCCGATGGCCGACTTCGCCGCGTGGGCGGACGGCCACGGCGGGAAGAAGCTGCGGCAGGAGGACTTCTACCGCTGGGTCCGCCGCGGGCACGACCTGCTGATGGACGGCGGGCGACCGGCCGGGGACCGCTGGAACCTGGACCACGACAACCGGGAGGCCCCGCCGCGCGGCACCCCCGTGCTCCGGGTCGGCCGTCCGTACCGGCCGCGCGAGGACGACATCGACGCGGAGGTCCGCCGCGACCTCGACCGCTGGGAGCGGGACGGTCACGTCTCCTTCGTCGGCCGGGACGGGCCCCGGCTGTTCCCCGCGACCCGGGCGGAGGCGCTGCGGGCCCTGCGGCGCTTCGTCGAGCACCGGCTCGCCACGTTCGGCCCGTACGAGGACGCGATGCTGGCCGCCGACCCGGTCATGAGCCACAGCCTGCTCTCCTCCTCGCTCAATCTCGGTCTGCTCGATCCCGCCGAGTGCGTCGAGGAGGCGGAGAGGGCATGGCGCGCGGGGCGGGTGCCTCTCAACAGCGTGGAGGGCTTCGTACGGCAGGTCGCCGGCTGGCGCGAGTACGTCTGGCAGCTCTACTGGTACTTCGGCGAGGACTACCGGCGCTCCAACGAGCTGCGGCACACCGCGCCCCTGCCCGACTGGTGGAACGACCTGGACGCGGACACGGTCGGGGCCAACTGCCTGCGTACGGTCCTGGCTCAGGTGCGCGACACCGGGTGGACGCACCACATCCCCCGGCTCATGGTCCTCGGCAGCCACGCGCTCCAGCGCGGCTGGGACCCCGCAGCGGTCACGGACTGGTTCCACCGCTGCTTCGTGGACGGCTACGACTGGGTGATGCTCCCCAACGTCGTCGGCATGTCCCAGTACGCCGACGGCGGGCGCATGACGACCAAGCCGTACACCTCGGGCGGCGCCTACATCCACCGCATGAGCGACCTGTGCGGCCCCTGCGCCTACCGGCCGGGCGACCGCACCGGGGAGCACGCGTGCCCGTACACCGCGGGCTACTGGGCTTTTCTCGACCGGCACCGCGAGCGGCTGGCCGGCAATCAGCGCGTAGCCCGGCCGGTGCGGCAGCTGGACCGGCTCCCCGACCTCGCGGACGTCCGCGAACAGGAGCGCGCCCGGGGCGACGCACCGCCGTAGTCACGGCCGCGCGGGACGCCGCTTCAGGGGGCGTCCGGCGCCAGCGCGGCGACCGCCTCCGCCAGCCCCGGTGGCCGCGCGAGACCGGCCACCGTCTGCCCCGCCCAGCCCGGTCCCAGGGTCAGGACGGCCGGACTGCGACGGGCTCCGCGCACTCCCCACTCCATGGCCGCCACGTGCTGGGCCAGCGGCCGGCTGGCGGTGGCGCGGGACTGCGCCCACAGCCCGACGGCGGCCGGTCCGGTCCTGCGCACCGCCGCGAGCAGCGGATCGACGGGCAGGGCACCGCCGAACATGCGCACCGGGACGCCCCGCTCCGTCAGCGCGGCGGACAGGACCTCAAGCGGCAGCGTGTGGGTCTCCCCCGGCGTGCAGGCGAGCATCACGGTGGACCCGGGCCGGTCCGGGACGGTCCGGGGCGCGGCCTGCCGCAGCGCTCCGGAGACGTGCCAGGACAGGAAGTGCTCGACCTCGACGTACTTCTCGCCCGAGGTCTCCCACTTGCGGCCCACGGCCTGAAGCGTGGGCACGACCACCTCGGTCCAGGCGGCCACCAGCCCGTGTTCGTCGATCGCGGCGAGCAGCAGGTCGTCCAGGGCCGCGGCGTCCAGCCGCAGGGCGGCGCGGGCGACGCCCCGGCACTCCTGGCGCACGTTGCCGAGCCGCAGACCGTTCCCCGCCTTGCTGCGACGCCGGGACGGAGCGGGTCCGGGACCGGCGGCCCGTGCGGACCGGGCCTCCGCCGGCTCGGCACCGCGCGCGAGGCGGGCTGCCTCGGCGGGCGGCAGGCCGGTCGCGGTCAGGGCGCACATCCGGTCCAGCTTCGCCACGTCCGCCGGCGTCCAGCGCCGGTGCCTGCCGCCCGTGCGGGTCTTCGGCCCGAGGCCGTACCGGCGGTCCCAGGTGCGGACCGTGGTGGGGGCGACCCCGAGGCGCCTGGCCACGTCGCCGGTCGTCAGACCTCCGTCAGGAGGGCCTTCGGTGTCGTCCTGGTCGTCACCGGTTCGTCCGCGTGCGCTCACACCTCCACCGTACGACGGATGAACGACGCACGAGCGACGCAAGTTGCCTGCGTCGTTCGTGCGTCCAAGACTGGAGACCCAGCAGGAGGAACGGCCATGGACATCCGTGCGCGACCCACCACCCTCGTCCCGCCGGGGCGGGAGACGCGGTACGAGGAGGACCTGGCCGACGGTCTCCTGCGAGCCGACGAGGAGACGTTCGCGGCCATCTACCGGCGCTGGGGCTCGCTGGTGCACACCATGGCGACCCGGTCCCTCGGTGACACGCACGAGGCGGAGGACGTCACCCAGCAGGTGTTCATCGGCGCCTGGCGCGGGCGGCACGGCTTCCGGCCCGAGCGCGGCACCGTCGGGGCCTGGCTCGTGGGCATCACCCGCCGCAAGATCGTGGACGCGCTGGCCGCCCGGGGGCGGCGGCTGGCCCTGGCCGAGTCGGCCGCCCGCGATGCCGCGCCGGCCCGGCCCGACCAGCGGGCACCGGAGCAGGTGCTCGACCGGGTGCTGCTCGTCGAGGCCCTGTCCCGGCTGCCGCACGCCCAGCGCGAGGTGCTGTGCATGGCCTTCTACGAGGATCTGACGCAGGCCCAGATCGCGGAGCGCACGGGGGTCCCCCTGGGCACGGTCAAGAGCCACACCCGCCGGGGCCTGCACCGGCTGCGCACCGTGGTCGACCAGGGCGGTGCGCACGACCCGGGCCGCTGAGCGGGCCGAGGAGGCGCGGGTGCATCCGTGGCACCGCCGCCCCGCGAAGCAGGAGTGAGAGACCCAGCACACGGACTTCCCCGAAGGGATGATCCACATGACTTACCGGACCGCCATCGCCGCCGCCGCTTCGGCCGGGGCCTGCGCCCTGGCGCTCGGCGCCGCCGCCCCGGCCGCCATGGCCGCCCCCGAAAGGGCGCAGGACAAGGGAATGGTGTCCGTCTTCCACGGCATCCCCGGAATGACGGTCGATGTGTACGCCAACGGCGACCGGCTGCTCAGCGATTTCAAGCCCGGCACGGTGACCGAACCGCAGCCGCTCGACGCCGGGACGTACGACATCCAGGTCTTCGAGGCAGGCCAGGGCCCCGACGGCAAGCCCGCCCTGGAGAAGCAGGTGAAGGTGACCGAGGGCGGCAACGCCACGGTGGCCGCCCACCTCTCCGCCGACGGCGACCCCGAGCTCACGGCGTACGCCAACGACGTCTCCGCGGTGAAGTCCGGCGACGCACGCCTGACGGTCCGTCACGTCGCGGCGGCGCCCGCCGTGGACGTACGCGCCGGCGGGCAGCCCGTCTTCAAGGACCTGACGAACCCCAAGGAGGACACCGCGTCCGTCGACGCCGGCACGGTGAACGCCGACGTCGTCCTCGCCGGAACGGACACCGTGGCCATCGGACCGGCCGACCTGAACCTCAAGGAGGGCACGAGCAACATCGTCTACGCCTGGGGCAGCGCCAAGGACAAGAACCTCGCCCTGGCCACCCAGACGTTCGACAGCAGGGATGCGGCGCGCGGCGCTTCGCACGCCGGCGCCGGCGGTGCCGGAATCGTGCCGAACTCCACCGGACAGTGGCTGACCTGGGCCGCGGCGGCCGGAGTGGTCACGCTGACGGGCGTCGCCGGGGCCCGCCTGGCCGCCGGACGGCGCGACTGACATCGCACCGCCGCACGCGTGGTCGATCCACAGGACCGTCGTCGGCCGGGGTTGCGGTGCCCGGCCGACGGCTCCCCGGTACGCGGATCAGACCAGGCGCAGGCTCCCCCGCGCCGTCGCCGCCGAGCTGGTGCCCGTGTAGACGTCGATGCGGCCGCGTTCCAGGACGTACGTGCCCGAGGGATCGTTGGTCCAGTGGCCGAGGTCTTCCGCGGTCAGGGTGAAGCGGACGCGGCGCTGCTCGCCCGGGGCGAGGGTGACGCGTTCGAAGCCGCGGAGCCTGCGTACCGGCTGGACGATGCCGGCCGCGACGTCGTGGATGTACAGCTGGACGACCTCGTCGCCGGTGCGGTCGCCGGTGTTGGCGACGGAGACCGTGACCTCGACGTGCTCTCCGCGCTCCAGGGCGTCCAGCGCGATCTCCGTACGGCTCAGCTCGGGCTCGCCCGTGGTGAAGGTCGTGTAGCTCAGCCCGTGACCGAAGACGAACTGGGGGCCGTCCGGCAGGTCCAGGTACTTGGAGACGTACTTCTCCGCCTCGTCGTAGGGGCGGCCCGTCGGCTCCCGGTTGTAGTAGACCGGGATCTGGCCGACCGAGCGGGGGAAGGACACCGGCAGCTTGCCGCCCGGGTTGACCGCGCCGAAGAGGACGTCGGCCACCGCGTTCCCCGCCTCGATGCCCGCGTGCCACGCCTCCAGGACGGCCGGTGCGCGGTCCACCCAGCCGCCGACCGTGAGCGGGCGGCCGTTGACGAGGACGACGACGAAGGGTTTGCCGGTCGCGGCGACGGCCTCGATCAGCTGCTGCTGGCCGGCGGGCAGGCCGATCTCGCTGCGGGACGCGGCCTCGCCGCTGATCGCGGAGTCCTCGCCGACCACGATCACGGTGACGTCGGCCGCCCAGGCGGCGGCAGCGGCCATGGCCGGGTCGCCGCCGGAGTGCCGGACGTCGGCGCCGGGCGCGGCCGCGCGGATCGCGTCGAGCACGCCGACCGTGTCGAACACCAGCCGGCCGGGGCCCGCCCAGGTGCCGTGCTGGTCGGTGGAGTCGGCGTGCGGGCCGACGACGGCGATCGTGCCGGCCGGCTTGAGCGGAAGGACACCGCCCTCGTTCTTCAGGAGCACCATCGACCGGGCGGCGGCCTCCCGTGCGGCGGCGCGGGCCTCGGCGGTGGGGCCGGGGATCTCGGCGGCCTCGTCGGTGTAGGGGTCGTCGAAGAGGCCGAGGGCGTACTTCAGGCGCAGGATGCGGGTGACGGCGTCGTCGAGGCGGTCCATGGTGATGCGGCCCGCGTCGAGCAGGTCCTTGCCGTGGTCGGCGATGTGGGTGGAGACCATCTCCATGTCGAGGCCGTGCATGAGGGAGAGTTCGGCCGCGTGGGCGGCGTCCTCGGCGTATCCGTGCGCGACCAGCTCCATGACGCCCGTGTAGTCGCTGACCACGAAGCCGTCGAAGTCCCACTCCCCCTTGAGGATGGTGTTCATGGTGTGGCTGTTGGCGTGCGCGGGGACGCCGCCCACCGTGTTGAACGCGGCCATCACCGTGGCCGCGCCCGCGTCGAGCGCGGCCTTGAACGGCGGCAGGTAGTGGTTGCGCAGCCGCTGCTCGGAGATGTCCACGGTGTTGTAGTCCCGGCCGCCCTCGGCGCCGCCGTAGGCCACGAAGTGCTTGGCGCAGGCCGCGACGTGCTCCTGGGACCGGAGCCCCGAGCCGTCGGCGGGCCCCTGGTAGCCGCGCACCTTCGCCACGGCCAGGACCGCGTTGAGGTACGGGTCCTCGCCGCTCGATTCGGCGATACGGCCCCAGCGCGGTTCGCTGGTCACGTCCATCATCGGCGAGAACGTCCAGCGCACGCCCTGTGAGCGGGTCTCGGCGGCGGACACCCGGGCGTCCGTCTCGGCCACGGCCGGGTCGAAGGCGGACGCCTGCGCGAGCGGGATCGGGAAGGTCGTCCAGAAGCCGTGGATGACGTCGAAGCCGAAGAGCAGCGGGATCCCGAGCCGGGACTCCTCGACGGCCAGGCGCTGGAGGTCGTTGGTCCACTTCGCGCCGTGCAGGTTCAGCACCGAACCCAGCCGCCCGGCACGGGCCAGCGCCTCGATCTCCTTGGTCTGGCCGCCGCCTGGCCCCGTGTCCCCGGTCCAGGTCAGCTGCTGGACCTGGCCGAGCTTCTCCTCGGTCGTCATCCGGCCGAGGAGTTCCTTGACCTTGTCGTCGTGCGATCGGAGCATGTCGGTCCTTCGTGGCGGAAAGCGGGAGGTGAGCGGGACCCTTGCCGGACGGAACAGCGGGGGCTAACGTCGCTCGCAGCAGAAATGTAAGCGCATTCAGACGAGGGGGCAAGGAGTCATGGCCCCTCGTGACAGAATCGATGACTCGGCACCGGAGGCATCCATGGCCAACAGCCCGTCGGCCCTGCGCGTCATGAGTTTCAACCTCCATGTGGACTGGGAGGGTTCGCCCCGGCCCTGGCAGGGCCGCCGGGAGGCGGTGGCGGCGGTGCTGCGGGCCGAGCGGCCGCAGCTGCTCGGCACCCAGGAGGGCCGCCCGCACCAGATCGACGACGTGCTCACCGCTCTCGGACCGGGCTACGCCAGGACCGGGCAGGGGCGGGACGGCGGCGACGCGGGCGAGCACATGGCCGTCTTCCACGACCGCGGACGGCTCGAAGCCCTGGAACACGGGGACTTCTGGCTCTCCGGTACGCCCGAGGTGCCCGCCTCCGAGACCTGGGGCGGCGCCTGCCCGCGCATGGCGACCTGGATCCGCTTCCGGGACCTGGTCACCGGAGGCGGGTTCCTCGCTGTCAACACCCACCTCGACCATGTCAGCGCATACGCGCGCTCCCGCGCGGCCGGCCTGCTCGTGGAGCGGTTCGACGCACTCGCGCCCGGCCTGCCCGTCGTCCTCACCGGCGACTTCAACACCCCGGCGGACGACCCCGAGGTCCACGGCGTGCTCCTCGCGAAGGGCTCGCTGGAGGACACCTGGGAGTGCGCCGGGGAGCGCGGTCCCGCGTACGGCACCTTTCACGACTACCGCCCGCCGGTCGCGGGCGGACCGCGCATCGACTGGATCCTCGCCTCGCGCGGGACCCGGGTGCGGGAGGCGTCCGCCGTGCTGCCGGGCGCCGTCGCACCGAGCGACCACCTGCCGGTGCGCGCCGTGGTCGAGCTGCCCCTGGCGCCCGGCTGAACCCGTGCCCGCACAAGAACCCGCCCCACCCCACCCCCGTACCGGAGGAATCCGTATGCCGTCCGACCGTCCGGCGACCGAATGGCTCGCCGACGCCGTGCTGTACCAGATCTACCCGCAGTCCTTCGCCGACTCCAACGGTGACGGCATCGGTGACTTCGCGGGGATCGAGGCCCGGCTCGACCATCTCCAGTGGCTCGGCGTGAACACCGTGTGGTTCAACCCGTGCTTCGTCTCGCCCTTCGACGACGCCGGGTACGACGTCGCCGACTACCTCAACGTCGCCCCCCGCTACGGCACCAACGAGGACCTGGCCCGGCTCACCGAGGCGGCCGGGCGCCGTGGCATCCGCGTGCTGCTCGACCTGGTCGCCGGGCACACCTCCGACCGGCACCCCTGGTTCCGGGCCTCCGCGAACGACCCCGCCGACCAGCGCTTCATCTGGGCCGACACCCCGGAGGCGCCGCCCGGGTTCGTCGCCTCGCCCGGCAGCCGGTCCGGGTTCTACCAGCCGAACTTCTTCGAGTCGCAGCCCGCGCTCAACTTCGGGCACGCGCGGATGGACCCGGCGGAGCCCTGGCGGCTGCCCGTCGACGCCGAGGGGCCCCGCGCCAACCGGCAGGCGCTGCGCGAGATCATGGACCACTGGCTGGGCCTCGGCCTGTCCGGCTTCCGCGTCGACATGGCCGCGTCCCTGGTCAAGGACGACCCGGGGCAGGCCGAGACCGCGAACCTCTGGACCGAGCTGCGCGGCTGGCTGGACCGGGCGCACCCGCGGGCGGCGCTGCTCTCCGAGTGGGGCGACCCGCAGGTCTCCGTCCCGGCCGGGTTCCACGCGGACTTCTTCCTGCAGTTCGGGCCGCGCGGTGACGGGCTGCCGCTCCGGTCGCTGTGGAACAACTGGGAGGGCACGGTCAGCGAGCCCTGGGAGCCGCTGGAGCCGTACTTCGGGGCCCGGGGCGAGGGCGGGTTCGCCACCTTCCTCAACGCCTGGCGCGAGGCGACGGACGTCATCGGGGACGCCGGGTTCATCTCGCTGCCCACGGCCAACCACGACTTCTCGCGCCTCGCCACGGGCCCACGTACGGCCGAACAGCTGCCCGCCGCCTTCGCGTTCCAGCTGACCTGGCCGACGCTGCCGGCGATCTACTACGGCGACGAGATCGGCATGCGGTACGTGCCGGGCACGCCCACCCGCGAGGGCAGCCGGCTGGGTCCGCGCTACGACCGGGCGGGCTCCCGTACGCCCATGCAGTGGGACGACTCTCCGAACGCGGGCTTCTCCACCGCGCCCGCCGACGCCCTCTACCTGCCGGTCGACCCGGACCCGGGCCGTCCGACGGTCGCCGCTCAGCGCGCCGACGAGGACTCCCTCCTCCACCTGGTCAGGCGCCTGATCGCGCTGCGCAAGGCCACCCCGGAACTGGGCAGCGGCGGCTCCACGGAGGTGCTGCACGACGGCTATCCGCTGGTGTACGTCCGGGGCGGGCGCTACCTGGTCGTGGTCAACCCACGCTCCGAAGCGGCCGTGACCGCCGCTCCGGCGGGCCGGGCGACCGCCGTGGAGGCGCGCGGGGTGACGGTCGCGGACGGCCGCATCCGCGCCGAGGGCTTCGGCTTCGGCGTCTTCGCGCTCGACGCGGGCTGAACGGTTCCGCCCCCGCCCGGTCCCGGGCGGGGGCGGAAGCCGTACGTCAGCCGGGGGTGTCCCCGTACTGCCGTTGCAGCGCGGCCAGTTCGGCGGTCAGCTCCCGGACGAGGTCCTGGTACGCGGGGTCCTCGTACCGGTTGTGCAGCTCGTCGGGGTCGGCGGCCAGGTCGAACAGCTCCCACTCGGGCGTCCGGGTCTCGTCCCTGGCGCCGGGCTGCCCGGAGCCGTGGCCCGGGTAGTGGATCAGCTTGTGGGTGTGGGTGCGGACGCCGTAGCTGGCCTGGACGTGGTGGCAGACGTCCAGGTGCTCGAAGTAGCGGTAGTACACCGACTGCCGCCAGTCGTCCGGCCGTTCGCCCCTGAGCAGCGGGACGAGGCTGCGGCCCTGCATCCGTGGATGCGCTTCCACTCCGGCGAGGTCCAGGATCGTCTGGGCGTAGTCGACGTTGATCACGAGCTCGTCGCAGCTGCTGCCCGGCGGGGTGACGCCCGGCCAGCGCACCACCAGGGGGATGCGCATCGACGGGTCGTACATGAACCTCTTGTCGAACCAGCCGTGTTCGCCCAGGTAGAAACCGTGGTCCGAGGTGTACGCGACGGCCGTGCTCCGGTCCAGGCCGGTGATGTCCAGGTAGTGCAGGACCCGGCCGACGTTCTCGTCGAGCGCCGCGACGACCCGTAGGTACTCCTTGATGTAGCGCTGGTAGCGCCACTCGCGCTCCTCGCGCTCGTCAAGACCTTCGGGTACGGGCGCCTTGAGGTCGTGCGGGAGCAGATCGCTCATGCGCATCGCTGCCTCGGCCGCTGCGCTCGCCCGGTCGCTGTAGTCGTCGTGGAGGGTGCGCGGTGCCGGGATGTCCACGTTCTCGTACAGGTGCCGGTGGCGTTCGGCGGGCTCGAAGGCGCGGTGCGGGGCCTTGTGCTGGATGAACAGGGCGAAGGGCCGGTCGGGGTCGCGCCGGTCGAGCCAGTTGAGGGCGAGATCGGTGATGAGGTCGGTGACGTACCCGGTGTACTGCCGCTCACCGTCCCGCGTGACGAACGACGGGTCGTGGTAGACGCCGTGCTCGGGCAGCACCGCCCAGTGGTCGAAGCCGACCGGGTCGGACGAGCCGCCGTGACCCAGGTGCCATTTGCCGACGATGGCCGTCTGGTAGCCGGCCTCCTGGAGCATTTCCGGGAAGGAGGGCTGGGTGGCGTCGAACTTCTGACCCTCCTGTTCGAGGGTCGTCATGCCGTTGACGTGGCTGTAGGTGCCGGTCAGCAGGGAGGCGCGGGCCGGTGAGCAGATCGCGTTGGTACAGAAGGCGTTGTCGAACCGCATGCCTTCGTCGGCCAGCCGGTCGACGGCCGGGGTGCTGTTGATGACGCTGCCGTAGGCGCCGATGGCCGGTACGGCGTGGTCGTCGGTCATGAAGAAGACGAGGGAGGGGCGCTGCCCCTGGGTGCCGGTGGTGCTCATGGCCCGGAGTCCTCCTTGGCGGGTGCGAGATGCGGGCGGGTCCGGTCGCGGGCGAGCCTCAGGGTGCGGCGGCCGGGCAGGGGAAGGGCGAGCGTGGTGCGTACGAGCCCGTCGGGGCCCGGGTACGCGGTGGGTTCGCAGCCGGGGCCGTCGGCGCGCAGCCGGTAGACGGCGCCGGGTTCGAGCCCGGCGATCTCGACGGTGACGTGCCGGCCCAGTACCGGGACCGACGCGGCACCGGGCCGGTCGGGGGCGGCGCTGACCAGGCGTACCTCGATCGCGCCGCCGTCCGCGTCGGTCGTGGCGGTCACCAGGGCGCGGGCTCCGTCGCCGGTGAGGTGCGCCGGGCGGTGCGGCGCACCGGCGTCGACCCGGACCCTTACGCGGGCGGCTTCGCTGCCCGGGGCGAGTGCGCAGCCGCGTACGGGTCCCGGCAGGGGCGGCTGGGGGCCTTCGGCGGTCCTCGGCGCGATCCGGTACCAGTAGCCGCGGCCGGCCTCGGCGTGCGTGTCCGCGTACGGCGGCAGGACAGGCCTCGGGTGCAGCGGTGCGTACGGGCCCTCGTAGTGGTCGGCGCGGAGTACGACGTAACCGGCCGTGCCCGGTGCCGGTGCCCAGTCGAGCTGGACGTGACCGATGCCGTCCCGGGACCGCAGCAGGGTGCGGTGCGGGCGCACGACGTGCCTTTCGGGGGCGGGCGGGGCGCCGAGGAGGGG
>NZ_RDBL01000002.1:53494-64678 GCF_008042035.1 Streptomyces sp. col6 | reverse complement strand
GCCGAGGACACCGCCCCGGCACCGGCCCCGCCCCGCTCCGCGACACCGACGCGCTGCCGAGCAGGGGACGCGGCCAGGCGCTCGCGGGGGTGACCGCGCTGCACACGCCGCGCGACCCGTTCGAGGCGGCCGGGTCGTCCGGCGCGGAGGCGCGGGAGCCCTTCCCGGACCGGGAGGAACAGGTCCAGGGCACCCCCGCCGGCCGGCCTGCCGGCCACCCCTTCGACGGTTCCCTCGGCGGTCCCGGGCAGCCGCAGACGTCCTACCCCCGTCCCGGGCAGCCGGGGCCGTACGACCACCCCGGGGCCGATGCCCCGTACGGCGGTACGGACGGGCACGCGTACGGCCACCGGGACGACACGTATGGCGGGGTCCGACAGGACGACCGCGCCTACGACGGTGCCGGGCAGGGCACGTACGCGGACGCCCAGCAGCCGTACATGACGGCCCAGGGCCAGTACCCGGTGGCGCACCAGGCGTATCCGGAGGCCGGGGAAGCGTACGGGGCTCCGCAGCAGCCCTACCCGGACACGTATCTGCCGGGCGAACTGGACGCGGACGGCTTCCCGGTCTCGCTTCCCCCGCAGCCGGAACCGGCCGTCGTGCACCCCGGACAGCCGTCGGCCGGACCGGGCCTTCCGCTCTCCCCCGGCGCGGGATGGCCCCGCACGGGCTCGCCCACGGCCGGCGCCGGACCGGACGCCGGACCGGGCGACCTCGCCCCGCCGCCCCCGCCCGGCGTGGAGGCACCGCTGCCGCGCCGGGTCCGCCAGGCCAGCCTCGCGGACGAACTGCGGATCGCCCCGGCCGGCCCTGCCGCCGCGGACCGGCCGTCGGAGCCGTCCGAGAACCCGCCGCCCCGGTCGGCCCCGCATCGCGCCGGTGCCGCCATCGGAGCCTTCCAGCGCCGCTCCCGTGCCGCCCGCGGCACCGACGAGCCGCCGAAGCAGCCCGATCCCTCCGCCCCCCTCTTCACGGGAGAAGAACGGACATGACACGCACTACCGCCACGCGCCAGGACCTCGACTGGCTGCTCGACGGCCTGGTCGACTCGGTGGCCGAGACCCGGAACGCCGTGCTGCTCTCCGACGACGGGCTGGTGGTGAGCCACTCGCGCACCGTCGAGCGGGCCGACGCCGAACGGCTGGCCGCCATCTGCACCGGCCAGCAGAGCCTGGCCCGCGGTGTGGGCCAGCTCTTCGGGGGCGGCGGCGTGCACCAGGTGATCGTCGAGCTGTCGGACCTGTGGCTCTTCATCATCTCGGCGGGCCAGGGCACGCATCTGGCCGTCGTCGCCTCGCAGGAGGTGGACGCCGAGGTCATGTCGCTCGCCATGCACAACCTGGTCCTCCAGGTCGGCCAGAAGCTCAGCACCCCGGCCCGGAGCGACTTCGACGCCTTCGGCGCCGGAAACGGCCCGCGCGCGTGAACGCGCACTGGCCCTACCGCGAGGACGAGTTCGACGACGGGGAGGACGGGGCGGGCACGATGGTCCGCCCGTACACCATCACCCGTGGCCGGACCGCGCCCGAGCGGGACGACCTCACCCTCATCACCGTGCTGACGACCGCGCACGATGCGCCGGACGCACACGGGGCGGCGGTCCGTCCGGGCCGGCTCCAGCCGGAGCACCGGCTGATCCTGGAACGCTGCCGGCGTCCCGCCGCGGTCGCCGAGGTCTCCGCGGGCCTCGACCTGCCGGTCTCGGTGACCAAGATCCTGCTGGCGGACCTGGTCGCCGCCGGCCTGCTGATCGCCCGCGCCCCGCTGTCGGTGGCGCGGGCGTCGGGCGGTGCCGACATGAGCGTACTGGCCGCTGTTCGCGACGGACTCCGGAGACTCTGAGCCAAGATGACCACCAGTCAGACGGCGCCCACCGCCGTGAAGATCCTGATAGCCGGCGGCTTCGGCGTCGGAAAGACCACCCTCGTCGGCGCGGTCAGCGAGGTCGCCCCGCTGCGCACCGAGGAGTTGCTCACCCAGGCCAGCGTCGGCGTCGACGACCTGGCCGGCGTCGGGCAGAAGGACACCACCACCGTGGCCCTGGACTTCGGCCGCATCACGGTCAGTCCGGAGCTGGTCGTCTACCTGTTCGGCACCCCGGGCCAGGAGCGCTTCTGGTTCATGTGGAACGACCTGGTCAACGGGGCCCTCGGCGGCGTCGTGATCGCCGACACCCGACGGCTGGAGACCAGCTTCGCCTCGATCGACTTCTTCGAGAGCCGGGACATCCCGTTCGTCGTCGCGATCAACTGCTTCCACGGCCACAACACCCGTACGCCGGGGGAGATCCGGGCCGCCCTCGACCTCGATCCGCACGTCCCGCTGCTGGTCGGTGACGTACGCGAGCGGCCGTTCGGCCGGGATGTGCTGCTGGCCCTCGTGGACCACCTGATGAGCCTGCCCGTGGCCGTCGGCTGACCCCTCCCCGTTCCTTCTTCCTCCCCTTCTCGCTCTGGAGAGATCCGACATGGCAACATCCCTGCGCGTCCTGATCCACGGCGGCGGCATCGGCGGGCTGACGCTCGCCACCGCCCTGGCCCGGCGCGGCCACACCGTCGAGGTCGCCGAACTCCGCGACGAGCTGGACGCCCTGGGCGTCGGCATCATCCAGCCGTCCAACGCCCTGCACGTGATGCGCGAGATCGGGGTGCTCGACGACTGCCTCGCAGCGGGCTTCGAGTGGGAGGTCCTGACCATCGCGGACCCGGCCGGCAACACCCTGGCCGCGATACCGCAGCCCCGCATGGGCGATGCCCCGTCCAACAACGGCATCCCTCGTCCGGCGCTCGCCCAGGTGCTGGGCGCGGCGGCGGCCTCGGCCGGTGCGAAGATCCGCTTCGGCACGACGATCACCGAACTCGCCGACGACGGCGAGGGCGTGGACGTCACCCTGTCCGACGGTACGGCCGGACGCTGGGACCTCGTCGTCGGCTTCGACGGCATCGGCTCGCCGCTGCGCACCCGGCTGTACGGCGACCGCTACGCCCCCCAGTACACCGGCTTCGCCAACTGGCGCGTCACCGTGCCCCGCCAGGAGCAGGTGCGGGGCGTCGTGATGGGCACCGCGGGCCAGGCGGCCAAGGCGCTGCTCACGCCGATCACTGACGAGCTGATGTACCTGGGCACGGTGTTCCCCGAGGCCGAGGACTTCCGGCCGGACGCGGAGAAGGCCCACGAGCAGCTGAAGGAACGGCTGGTGATGTTCTCCGGGCCGGTCGCTGAGGCGCTCGACGCGGTCACCGGTCCGGAGGCGGTGGTGTACTCGCGGATCTCCCAGGTGACCGTCGAGGAGCCGTGGCACGTCGGCCGGGTGGTCCTGGCCGGGGACGCCGCGCACGCGAGCACCCCGCACATCGCGCAGGGTGCGGCGATGGCGGTGGAGGACGCGCTGGTGCTCGCCGAGTCGCTGGACGCCGAGGCGGACGTCGCGGCGGCCCTGGACGCGTGGGAGGCCCGGCGCCGCCCGCGCGCCATGTGGGTGCAGGCGATGTCCCGTGCGGTGCTCAAGCAGGAGACGGGCGGCGAGACGACGCCCGAGGAGGACGAGCTGCTGAAGATCGGCATCCCGGGCGCGGCCCACGTACTGGTGCAGCCGTACTGATCTTCTCTCCGTACGCCTCTCTCCGTACGCCCCCGCAGGTCCCGGTTTCCGGGGCCGGCGGGGGCGTACGCCGTTCAGGGCAGGACCGCGATCCCGTCGAGCTCGACCAGGGCCTGTTCGTCCCAGAGCCGCGCCGCCCCGATGACGGCCATGGCCGGGTAGTCGCGGCCCGCCAGCCGGCGCCAGATCCGGCCCAGTTCGGGGGCGTGCGCCCGGTAGTCGGCGACATCGGTGGCGTACACCGTGACCCGGGCCAGGTCCGCCGGGGAGCCGCCGGCCGCGCGCAGGGCGGCGAGGAGGTTGCCGAGGGCGGTCGCGAACTGCTCGGGCAGGGTGTCGCCGACGACGGTGCCGTGCTGGTCCAGGGCGGTCTGCCCGGCCAGGAAGACCAGCCGGCCGCCGGTGGCGGTGACCGCGTGGGAGAAGCCGGTGGCGGGCGAGAGTTCGTGCGGGTTGATGCGGTGGATCGGGCTCATGCGGTCGGCTCCCGGGTCGCGTACAGCTCCTTGGCGATGATGGTGCGCTGGACCTCGCTGGCCCCCTCGTAGATGCGCGGGGCGCGGACCTCCCGGTAGAGGTGTTCGAGCAGATGGCCGCGGTGCAGGGCGCGGGCGCCGTGCAGCTGGACGGCGGTGTCCACGACGTACTGCGCGGTCTCGGTGGCGTACAGCTTCGCCATGGCGGCCCGGCGCGGCACCCCGGGCTCCCCGGCGTCGTGGGCGGCGGCGGCCGCGTAGACCAGCAACCGGGCGGCCTCGGTGCGGGTGGCCATCTCGGCGACCTGGTGGGACACGGCCTGGAGGCCGGACAGGGGCCCGCCGAAGGCGGTGCGGGTCGCGGTGTGCTCCACCGTGGCGTCCAGGGCCGCCCGCGCCATGCCGAGCGCGAAGGCGCCGACGCTGGGACGGAACAGGTTCAGGGTGTCCATGGCGACCGCGAAGCCCCGGTCCGGTGCGCCGAGCAGGTCGTCGGCGGTGACGCGGACCCCGTCGAAGGCGAGGGCCCCGATCGGGTGCGGGGAGAGCATTTCCAGCGCGGTACCGGTCAGCCCGGGGCGGTCGGCGGGGACCAGGAACGCGGTGACGCCGCGGGCGCGGGCGCCCGGGGTCGTACGGGCGAAGACCGTGTAGAAGTCGGCCTCCGGCGCGTTGGAGATCCAGCACTTCTCGCCGCTCAGCCGCCAGCCGCCGGAGTCCGGGGCGGCCTCCAGCGCGAGGGCCCCGGCGTCGGAGCCCGCGCCCGGCTCGCTGAGCGCGAACGCGGCGACGGCCCGGCCCGCCCGCACCTCGGGCAGCCACCGCTCGCGCTGGGCGGGGGTGCCCGAGCGGAGCACCGGGAAGCCGCCGAGGCCCTGGAGGGCGAGGGCCGTCTCGGCCTCCGTGCAGCCCCGGGCGAGCGATTCGCGCAGCAGGCAGAGGTCGAGCGCGCCCGAGCCGAACAGCCGGTCGAGGAGGCCCAGGTCGCCGAGGGCGGCGAGCAGCGGGCGGTTCACGTGCCCCGGTTCACCGCGTGCGGCGATCGGGGCGAGCCGGTCCAGGGCCAGGGCGCGCAACTCCTCGCACCAGGCGGTCTGTGCCGGATCGAGCGAGAATGCCGTCATACCGGCGCCTCTCTGGTCGAATCGAATGCTCCCGGGCATCTTTATCGCGGACCGTTGACTACCGTCACCCAAACGATACGCTCCAAGGGCGACAAGGGGGCGATCCTTCATGGACCCGAAAACCTCAGCGCACATCGACGGCTTCGCCAGGGAGCACCTGCCACCGGTGGACCAGTGGCCGGACCTGCTCCTCGACCTGCCCGAACTGCACTATCCGGACCGGCTCAACTGCGCCACCGAGCTGCTGGACGGCACGGCCGGCCGCCTGGGCCCGGACCGCCCCGCCTTCCGTACGCCCGACGGCGGAGTGCTGAGCTACGGGGAGCTGCGGGACCTCGTCGACCGGATCGCCCATGTCCTCACCTCGGACCTGGGCGTCGTCCCCGGCAACCGCGTCCTGCTCCGCGGCCCCACCACACCCCGGCTGGCCGCCTGCTGGCTCGCGGTGCTGAAGGCGGGGGCCGTCGCCGTCACCGTACTGGCGCAGCAGCGGGCCTCCGAGCTGGCGACGATCTGCTCGATCGCCCGGGTGAGCCACGCCCTGTGCGACGCGCGTGCGGTGGACGACCTGGCCGCGGCGCAGGTCCCGGGGCTGCGGATCACGGCGTACGGGGGTGACGGGCACGACGACCTGCTGCGGCTGGCCGCCGCCCGGCCGGGGGCCTACGCGGCGGTGGACACCGCGTCGGACGACGTGGCGCTGATCGCCTTCACCTCGGGCACCACCGGCCGGCCCAAGGGCTGCATGCATCTGCACCGCGATGTGCTGGCCATCGCCGACACGTTCTCGCGGCACGTCCTGCGGCCGGTCCCCGACGACGTGTTCGCGGGCAGTCCGCCGCTCGGCTTCACCTTCGGGCTCGGGGGCCTGGTGGTGTTCCCGCTGCGGGTGGGCGCGTCGGCGCTGCTGCTGGAGCAGGCCGGGCCCAAGCAGCTGCTGCCCGCCCTGGCGGAGCACCGCGTCTCCGTGCTGTTCACCGCCCCGACCGCGTACCGGGTGATGCTCGACCAGCTCGACGGGCACGACCTGTCGGCGCTGCGCCGGTGTGTCTCGGCGGGCGAGAACCTTCCCGAGGCGACCTGGCACGCCTGGCACGAGCGGACCGGGCTGCGGATCATCAACGGCATCGGCGCCACCGAGCTGCTGCACATCTTCGTCTCCGCCGCCGACGACGCGATCCGCCCCGGCACCACCGGCGTCCCGGTCCCCGGCTGGCAGGCCCGTGTGGTGGACGCCGACGGGAAGCCGGTGCCGGACGGCGAGCCGGGCCTGCTCGCCGTGCGCGGCCCGGTCGGCTGCCGCTACCTCGCCGACGCACGGCAGCGGGACTACGTACGGAACGGCTGGAACATCACCGGCGACACCTATGTGCGCGACCCTGACGGCTACTTCCGGTACGTGGCCCGCGCCGACGACATGATCATCTCCTCCGGGTACAACATCGCCGGCCCCGAGGTCGAGGAGGCCCTGCTGCGCCACCCGGAGGTGGCGGAGGCCGCGGTGGTGGGGCAGGCGGACGAGCTGCGCGGCCGGATCGTGGCGGCGTACGTGGTGGTGCGGGAGGGGTCCGCGCTGACGGAGGACGCGCTGCGGACGTTCATGCGGGCGGAGCTGGCCCCGCACAAGTGCCCCCGCCGCATCACGTTCCTGCCCGCGCTCCCCCGGACCGCCACGGGGAAACTGCAACGGTTCCGGCTCCGTGCGGAGGAACCCGGTGCGGCGGGCCCCTCGCCGGGCCGAGAATGATCACATGGCCGAACCGCACACGCCCCGCTCCCTGATCGTCACCCTGTACGGGGCGTACGGCCGCACCCCCGGCGACGGGCCGATGCCGGTGGCCGGTCTGGTCCGGCTGCTCGGCGCCGTCGGCGTGGACGCTCCCGCCGTGCGCTCGTCCGTCTCCCGGCTGAAGCGGCGCGGGCTGCTCGTCGCCGCGCGGACGGCGGACGGGGCGGCCGGGTACGCGCTGTCGGCGGACGCCCGCCAGCTCCTGGACGACGGCGACCGCCGCATCTACCGGCACCCGGAACCCCGCGAGGAGGACGGCTGGGTGCTCGCGGTGTTCTCCGTCCCCGAGGCCGAGCGCCACAAGCGGCATCTGCTGCGCTCGCGGCTGTCCCGGCTGGGGTTCGGCACGGCCGCCCCCGGTGTCTGGATCGCCCCGGCGGGGCTGTACGACGAGACCCGGCACACCCTGGAGCGGCTGGAACTCGCCCCGTACGTCGACCTGTTCCGCGGCGACCACCTGGGCTTCACCCCGACCCGGGAGGCCGTCGCCCGCTGGTGGGACCTGGACGCGGTGGCCCGGCTGCACCACGACTTCCTGGAACGCCACGAACCGGTGCTCGGGGCCTGGGAGGCACGCGGGGACGGGGCGGCGGACCCGGAGGCGGCCTACCGGGACTACCTGACGGCGCTGGACTCCTGGCGCCGGGTGCCGTACGCCGACCCGGGGCTGCCCCGGGAACTGCTGCCCGCCGGCTGGCCGGGCGCCAGGTCGGCCGAGGTGTTCCGGGCGCTGCACGAGCGGCTGCGGGACGCGGGGGCGCAGTTCGTGCGGGCGTAGACGGGCTGCGCGGCGGGGTGAGGTGCCGGTCAGCCCAGCGTGAGCCTGGGCTTCGGCGCGTCCGTGCGGCCGGTCGGCGGGGTGCGGCTGCCCGCGCGGTACGGGAGGGGCCAGGGGGCGCCCGGACCGCTGTAGCCCTGCTCGGCCGCCGCGTGGAGCGTCCAGTGCGGGTCGTACAGGTGGGGGCGGGCCAGGGCGCAGAGGTCGGAGCGGCCCGCCAGCAGCAGGGAGTTGACGTCGTCCCAGGAGGAGATGGCGCCCACCGCGATCACGGGCACGCACAGGGTGTTGCGGATGCGGTCGGCGTACGGGGTCTGGTAGGAGCGCCCGTACTCGGGCCGCTCGCCGGGGACGACCTGGCCGGTGGAGACGTCGATGGCGTCGGCCCCGTGCGCGACGAACGCGCGGGCGATCTCGACGGCGTCCTCAGCGGTGGTGCCGCCCTCGGCCCAGTCGGTGGCGGAGATCCGGACGGTCATCGGCCGGTCGTCGGGCCACAGCGCGCGGACGGTGTCGAAGACCTCCAGCGGGAAGCGGAGCCGGTGGGCCAAGGGTCCCCCGTAGGCGTCGGTGCGGTGGTTGGTGAGCGGGGAGAGGAAGCCGGAGAGCAGATAGCCGTGGGCGCAGTGCAGTTCGAGGAGGTCGAACCCGCAGGCGTCGGCGCGCCGGGCGGCGGCGGCGAACCGCTCGCGGACCGCGTCGAGCCCGGCCCGGTCCAGGGAGTGCGGGACCTGGTTGACGTCCGGGGCGTACGGGAGCGGGGAGGCGGCGGCCACCGGCCAGTTGCCGTCGTCGAGGGGCTGGTCGATGCCCTCCCACATGAGCTTGGTGGAGCCCTTGCGGCCGGAGTGCCCGAGCTGGACGCCTATGGCGGTACCGGGGGACGAGGTGTGCACGAAGTCGGTGATCCGGGTCCAGGCGGCGGCCTGTTCGTCGGTGTAGAGGCCGGTGCAGCCGGGGGTGATGCGGCCCTCGGGGCTGACGCAGACCATCTCCGTCATGACGAGCCCGGCACCGCCGAGCGCCCGCGCGCCGAGGTGGACGAGGTGGAAGTCGCCGGGGACGCCGTCGGTGGCCGAGTACATGTCCATCGGCGAGACGACGACACGGTTGCGCAGCTCCAGACCGCGCAGCCGCAGCGGCGTGAACATCGGCGGGGTGGCGGGCGGGCAGCCGAACTCCTCCTCCACACCGGACGTGAACCCGGGGTCGCGCAGCCGGAGGTTGTCGTGGGTGACGCGGCGGCTGCGGGTGAGCAGGTTGAACGCGAACTGCCGGGGCGGCTGGTCCACGTACGTGCCCAGCTCCTCGAACCAGCGCAGGCTGGCCGCCGCCGCACGCTGCGTCGACTCGACGACGGGCCGGCGCTCGCTCTCGTACGCGGCGAGCGCGGCCGGCAGCGAGGGATGCTCCTCGACGCAGGCGGCGAGCGCGAGGGCGTCCTCCACGGCGAGCTTGGTGCCGGAGCCGATGGAGAAGTGCGCGGTGTGCGCGGCGTCCCCGATGAGGACGGTGTTCCCGTGCGACCAGTGCTCGTTGACGACGGTACGGAAGGTGAGCCAGGCGGAGTTGTTGGAGCGCAGGGGGCGGTGGCCGAGCGCGTTCGCGAAGATCTTGGCGCACTGGTCGACCGACTCGGCCGGGTCGGGGACGTCGAAGCCGGCCGCGCGCCAGACCTCCTCGCGCATCTCGACGATGACGGTGGAGGCACCGCCGCCATCCGGCGACCGCGAGAACGGGTAGGCGTGGAGCTGCATCACGCCGTACGCGGTCTCGGCGATCTCGAAGCGGAAGGCGTCCAGGGCGAAGTCGGCGGCGAGCCAGATGTAGCGGCATCGGTGTCCGGTGACGCGAGGGCGGAAGCTCTCGGCGTGGGCCTCGCGGGTGGCGCTGTGCACGCCGTCGGCGGCGATGACCAGGTCGTGCGTGGCGGCGAGTTCGGCGGCGGACGGGGCCCGGGTGCAAAAGCGGAGGTCGACGCCGAGCCCGGCGCACCGCTCGTGCAGGATCTCCAGGAGCCGGCGGCGGCCGAGCGCGGCGAAGCCGTGGCCGCCGGAGGTCTGGGTGTGGCCCCGGTGCACGATGTCGATGTCGTCCCAGCGGACGAACTCGCGCTGGAGGGCGCGGTGCACGACCGGGTCGGCGTGTTCGATGCCGCCGAGGGTCTCGTCGGAGAGGACGACGCCGAAGCCGAAGGTGTCGTCGGGGGCGTTGCGCTCCCAGAGGGTGATCTCGCGTGCGGGGCCGAGCCGTTTGAGCAGGGCCGCCGCGTAGAGCCCGCCGGGGCCGCCGCCGATGACCGCGATCCGCTGCGGGCCGGCGCCCGGGGCGGTCATTTGCCGCGCCAGGCGGGCGGCCGCTTCTCGCTGAACGCGGCGTGGAATTCGGCGTAGTCCTCGCCGTGCATCAGGAGGGCCTGGGTGGCGGCGTCCATCTCGACGGCGGCGGCCAGCGGCATGTCCAGCTCGGCGGTGAGCAGCGCCTTGGTCTGGGCGAGGGCGAGCGCGGGGCCGTCCGCGAGGCGGCGGGCGAGCGCGGCGGCGGCCTTGTCGGCCCCGCCCTCGTCCGTGAGCTCGCTGATCAGACCGATCCGCTCGGCCTCGGGCGCGCGGACGGGTTCGCCGAGCATCAGGAGCCGGGTGGCATGGCCGAGGCCGACGACCCGGGGCAGCAGATAGGCCGCGCCCATGTCGCCGCCGGAGAGCCCGACCCGGGTGAAGAGGAAGGCGAACCGGGCGCTGGGGTCGGCGACGCGGAAGTCGGCGGCGAGGGCGAGGACGGCGCCCGCTCCGGCGGCGACCCCGTGGACGGCCGCGACGACGGGGAACGGGCACTCGCGCACCGCGCGGACGACCTGGCCGGTCATCCGGTTGAAGTCCAGCAGCTCGGCGGTGTCCATCGACAGGGTCGCGCCGATGATCTCGTCCACATCGCCGCCGGAGCAGAAGCCGCGCCCCTCGCCGGCCAGGACCAGGGCCCGGACGGAGCGCTCCCGGGCCAGCTCGGCCAGCAGGTCGCGCAGGTCGGCGTAGGCGCCGAAGGTGAGGGCGTTGAGCTTCTCGGGCCTGGCGAGGGTGACGGTGGCGACGCCGTCCTCGACGGCGACCCGCAGGTGGCGCCAGTGCTGCGTACGCGGTACGGAGCCGGTGAACGGGCTCATGGCGGGGTATCCCCTTCAGCCGTCGCTGCTGCCTGGCCTCGAATTTATCACCGTTACGTGACTGCCGTCACGAGTGCGCGATACACGGCCCGGCGCGGATCTCGTGACGAACGTCCCCTTCGTACCGGGCGGCAGACCCTTGTCCGTGTCGCACGGCTTCGTAAGCTGGGGCCAAGAAGTCTTGAGCGCGGAAACGTCTGAGCCCAGGACCGCCGCGCCCACCCCGAACGGAAACCTCGTGCCCCCCGACGGA
>NZ_RDBL01000002.1:0-53394 GCF_008042035.1 Streptomyces sp. col6 | reverse complement strand
CGGAAACCTCGTGCCCCCCGACGGACCGCCACCCCCCTCCTGGCGCATCACCCTGCCGCACTCCACGGCCGCCGTGCCGATCGCCCGCGCGCTGATCCGCTCGGTGCTGACGGACATCGACGCCCCCGCCGACAGCGACACCGCCGAGCTGCTGACCGCCGAGCTGGTCGCCAACGCGGTGGAGCACACCCCGGGCGACGACCCCATAGAGCTGGTGGTGGAGCTGCTGCCGGCCGGCTGCCAGGTGGAGGTGCACGACGGCGATCCGGCCCCGCCCGGCGATCTGTCCCGCCCGGAGCCGGAGGACGTACCGGACCCGTGGCAGGAGCACGGCCGGGGGCTGCTGCTGATCCGTACGCTCAGCTCGTCCTGCGGCCACCGCCCGACCGAGCGCGGCAAGGCGGTCTGGTTCCGGCTGCCGCCCGTGCAGCCCTAGGACCGCGCCAGGCGGGAGCGGCGGTGACCGTAGACCGCGTACACGAGCGCCCCGGCCGCGAGGAACACGGCGAACTGCACCCAGGTCGTCCAGCCGGTGCCGTACATCAGGTAGACGCAGAAGCCGATGCCGATGAGCGGGCTGAGCGGGTAGAGGGGGACCCGGAAGGAGCCCCGCACCTCGGGGTTGCGGCGGCGCAGCACGAGCACGGCGGCGTTGACGGCGACCATGGTGGCGAGCGTGCCGATGGTGGTCAGGTTCACCACCATGCCGAGCGAGGAGAAGGCCGCCGGGACCGCGAAGACGACGGCGACGATCCAGGTGTTGGCGACCGGCGTCGCGGTGCGCGGCGAGACCCGCTCGAAGACCCTCGGGACCAGGCCGTCGCGGGACATGGACATCAGGATGCGGGTCTGACCGTACATCACCGCGAGGACGACCGAGGCGATGGCGACAACCGCGCCGAAGGCGATGATCCCGCCGCCCACCGACGAGCCGGTGACCTGGTCGACGATCAGCGAGAGCGCGGCGGGCTTGTCGGAGACGGCGTCCGGGCCCAGCGCGCCGATCGCGGCGAGGGCGACCGCGCAGTAGAGCAGGGTGACCAGGCCGATGCAGATCATGATCGCGAGCGGGATGTTGCGCCGGGGGTTCTTGACCTCCTCCCCGGCGGTGGTGATCGCGTCGAATCCGATGTACGAGAAGAACGCCAGGGACGCGCCCGCCGTGACGCCGCCCGCGCCGTGGGTGGCGAAGGGGGCGAGGTTGCCGCGCTCGAACGCGGTGAACGCGATGACGCAGAACAGCGCCAGGACGACGAGCTTGAGGACGGCCATCGCGGCGGTGGCCGTCGCGCTCTCCCGTACACCGCGCACCAGCAGGGTGGCGGCCATCATGACCACGATCACGGCCGGGAGGTTGATCACGCCGCCGTCGGCGGGTCCGGCGGAGAGCGCGGCGGGCAGCTGGTGCCCGAAGAGGCTGTCGAGGAGCTCGTTGACGTACTGGCTCCAGCCCACCGCGACGGCGGAGACCGAGACGCCGTACTCCAGGAGCAGGCACCAGCCGACGAGGAAGGCCAGGCGCTCGCCGAGCGTCGCGTAGGCGAAGGAGTACGAGCTGCCGGACACCGGGATCGCGCTGCCCAGCTCGGCGAAGGAGAACGCCGTGAAGACGCAGGTGACGGCCGCGAGGACGAAGGAGACCACGACGGCGGGTCCGGCCTCGGCCACGCTGTCGGACAGGCCGACGAAGATGCCGGTCCCGACGACGGCGCCGACCCCGAAGCACACCAGCTGGAACAGGCCCATGGTGCGCTTGAGGCCGTGGCCCTCCAGGTCGGCACCCGACTCGGCGATCAGCCGGTGCGGGTCCTTGACGCGGTGCGGGGGGCCGGGGAGGCGCAGGGGGCTCACGGCGGTGTCTCATCTCTGGCGGTACACGTGCCTCAAGCTCGTCGTCCTGGCGCTGTTCTGCGTCATCGCGTTCACCGCGTTCGAGCGCGGCAACCTCGCCCCCTTCGCCACCCACGGCGCGGGCGGCGTCACGGCGGTGTCTCATCTCTGGCGGTACACGTGGGGGGTGAGCGGCTGGGGCCGTGGGGGCCGTCGCACGCACGAAAAGGGGGTTCGAGCGTGCGAGCTCGAACCCCACCAATCGGAACCATCATAGACACCTGTCCGCATATTCACCCAATTAGGTGTATGAACATGCGGGGCCGAGCTACTTCCCGGCCATCGTCGCCACCAGGACCGCCTTGATCGTGTGCATGCGGTTCTCCGCCTCGTCGAAGACGACGGAGTGCGCGGACTCGAACACCTCGTCACTGACCTCCAGCTCGCTCAGACCGTGCCGCTCGTGGATCTCGCGGCTCACCCCGGTCCCGAGGTCGTGGTACGCGGGCAGGCAGTGCATGAACTTCACCCCGGCGTTCCCGGTGGCCCGCAGGACGTCCATGGTGACGGCGTACGGCGTGAGGGCGGCGATGCGGGCGTCCCACACCTCCTTGGGCTCACCCATCGAGACCCAGACGTCGGTGGCGACGAAGCCGGCGCCACGCACGCCCTCGGCCACGTCCTCGGTGAGCGTGACCCGCGCCCCGGACGCCTCGGCGAGCGCACGCGCCTCGGCCACGACCGTGTCGGCGGGCCAGTACGCCCTGGGTGCGACGATGCGCACGTCCATGCCGAGCAGCGCGCCGGTCACCAGATAGGAGTTGCCCATGTTGAAGCGGGCGTCGCCGAGGTAGGCGAAGGAGATCTCCTCCAGCGGCCTGTCACTGTGCTCGGTCATCGTCAGCACGTCGGCGAGCATCTGGGTGGGGTGCCAGTCGTCGGTGAGCCCGTTGAAGACGGGCACCCCGGCGTACGCGGCCAGCTCCTCGACGACGGCCTGGCTGTCCCCCCGGTACTCGATCCCGTCGAACATCCGGCCGAGGACGCGCGCGGTGTCCTTGACCGACTCCTTGTGCCCCATCTGGGAACCGGAGGGGTCGAGGTACGTGGTGGCGGCGCCCTGGTCCGCCGCGGCCACCTCGAAGGCGCACCGGGTGCGGGTCGAGGTCTTCTCGAAGATCAGCGCGATGTTCCGGCCACTCAGCCGCCGCGTCTCGGTCCCCGACTTCTTGGCGGCCTTGAGCTCGGCGGCCAGGTCGATCAGGCCGCGGAACTCCGCCGCCGTGAAATCCAGCTCCTTGAGGAAGTGGCGGCCTGCGAGGTCTATGGCCATGGTGACTGCTCCTGGGTCGGACGGGGGACGCATACGGTAACGCTGGAACCCTATACGACGCAATGCATCGCTATACAGAGATGTCTCGCGGTACGGACCCCCGCCTCCCCTCACACGGCGTCGCGGACCACCGGGCAGCTCATGCAGCGCGGACCGCCCCGGCCCCGGCCCAGCTCGCTGCCGCGGATCTCGATGACCTCGATGCCCTCCCGGCGCAGATGCGTGTTGGTGGTGGCGTTGCGCTCGTAGGCGACGACGACGCCCGGTTCGACGGCCAGCACGTTGCAGCCGTCGTCCCACTGCTCCCGCTCGGCCGCGTGCACGTCCTGGGTGGCGGTGAGCACCCTGATCGAGCCGAGACCGAGCGCCTGGGCGATGGCCGTGTGCATCTGCTCGGGCGGATGGTCGGTGACCTTGAGGTCGCGGGGACCGTCGCCGGGCTCGATCGTGTACGAGCGGAGCATGCCGAGGCCCGCGTACTTGGTGAAGGTGTCCCCGTCGACCATGGTCATCACGGTGTCCAGGTGCATGAAGGCCCGGCTCTTGGGCATGTCCAGCGCCACGATGGTCCGGGCCGAGCCCGCGTCGAAGAGGCCCCGGGCCAGCATCTCCACGGCCTGCGGGGTGGTGCGCTCGCTCATGCCGATGAGCACGGCGCCGTTGCCGATGACGAGGACGTCGCCGCCCTCGATGGTCGAGGGGTAGTCGTCCTGCCCCTCGGACCAGTGGTGGAAGGCACCCGCCTCCGGGCCCGTGAACAGCGGATGGTGACGGTAGATCGCCTCGAAGTGGACCGTCTCGCGCTGCCGCGCCGGCCAGCGCATGGCGTTGATGGACACCCCGTCGTAGATCCACGCCGAGGTGTCCCGGGTGAACAGGTGGTTGGGCAGCGGACCGAGCAGGAAGTCGTCCAGGTCCATCACATGGAAGCGCACCGAGACCGGCTCCTTGTGCCGCTCCAGGAACTCCCGTTTGGTCATCCCGCCGACCAGCGCCTCGCACAGCTCTGCCGCGGTCAACTCCTCGAAGGCGGCCCGCAGATGCTCGGTGGCGAGCGGGCCGTACTCCTTCTCGGCGAAGACCCGGTCCAGGACGAGCCGCCGGGCGACGGGGATCTCCAGCGCCTCGCGGAGCAGGTCGCCGAAGAGATGCACCTCCACCCCGCGGTCGCGCAGCACGTCCGCGAAGCCGTCGTGCTCCTGACGCGCCCGGCGCACCCAGAGCACGTCGTCGAAGAGCAGCGCGTCCTTGTTGCTCGGTGTGAGCCGTTTCAGTTCCAGATCGGGGCGGTGCAGGATGACGCGGCGCAGCCGCCCGGCCTCGGAGTCGACATGGAATCCCATGCCCACATCCTCACCGCGCGGCGCGCCGTTCACCCGGCGAATCGCCAGCCTGTTCTCCCGGTGTGCTCAGAGCCGGGGGTCCACCGGCTCCGACTCCAGGGCCAGGACGGCGAACACCGCCTCGTGGACCCGCCACAGCGGCTCCCCGTCCGCGAGCCGGTCCAGGGCCTCCAGGCCGAGGGCGTACTCCCGCAGCGCCAGCGAGCGCTTGTGGCCGAGGAAGCGGCCGCGCAGCCGGTCCAGGTTGTCCGGGCGGGTGTACTCGGGACCGTAGATGATCCGCAGGTACTCCCGGCCGCGCACCTTGATGCCGGGCTGCACCAGCCGGCCCTTGCCGTCCCGGACGAGCGCGCCGAGCGGCTTGACGACCATGCCCTCGCCGCCCCGGCCGGTCATCTCCAGCCACCAGTCGACGCCCGCACGGACCGACGCCTCGTCGGCGGTGTCCACCACGAGCCGCCGGGTGACCTGGAGCAGGCCGCTCGGGTCGTGCTCCACCAGCCGGTCCAGCCAGGCCAGCTGCTCGTCGTGCGGTACGGAGGCCAGCGAGCGGCCCTGCACGGCGAGGATCTGGAACGGCGCCAGCCGCACGCCGTCCAGGCCCTCGGTGCTCCAGCAGTAGCGCCGGTACGCCTCGGTGAACGCGGCCGCGTCCTCGGCCCGGTCCCGCTGCCGGTCCGCGAGCGCGCCCACGTCGACGCCGCGCGCCGCGGCTGCCGCCAGTGCCCCGGTGGCGCCCGGGAACACCGCGCCGGACGCGGCCCCCACCGCCGCGTACTGCGAGCGGAGCAGGCCGCCCGCCTTCAGCGACCAGGGCATCAGCTCGGCGTCGAGCAGCACCCAGTCGGTGCCCCACTCCTCCCACAGCCCGGCGGCGGTCACCGCCGCGCGCAGCCGGCCGAGCACGGTCTCGGTGAGCGCGGAGTCGTCCAGGAACGGGCGCCCGGTGCGCGTGTACAGCGCGCCGGTCGGTCCGCTCTCGTCCGCACCCCCGGTCCCGAAGCGCTCCCGGGCCGCGGCGGCGTCCTTGCAGACCAGGGCCACGGCGCGGGAGCCCATGTGCTTCTCCTCGCACACGACCTTCGCCACGCCGGCCGCCCGGTACTCGCCGAACGCCTCGGCCGGGTGCTCCAGATAGCCGTCCTCCCGCGAGGTGGCGGTGGGCGCCATCGTCGGCGGCAGGTACGGCAGCAGCCGGGGGTCGACCGCGAACCGGCTCATGACCTCCAGGGCGGCGGCCGCGTTCTCCTCGCGGACGGCGAGGCGGCCCATGTGCCGGGTCTCCACGGTCCGGCGGCCCCGCACGTCGTCGAGGTCGAGCGGGCGGCCCTCCCGGCCCCCGGGCGCCTCGGTCGCCAGCGGCTTCACCGGCTCGTACCAGACCTGCTCCGCCGGTACGTCGACGAGCTCGCGCTCCGGCCAGCGCAGCGCGGTCATCCTCCCGCCGAAGACGGCACCGGTGTCCAGGCAGATGGTGTTGTTGATCCACGAGGTGCTGGGCACCGGCGTGTGGCCGTAGACCACGGCGGCGCGGCCCCGGTAGTCCTCCGCCCACGGGTAGCGCACGGGCAGCCCGAACTCGTCGGTCTCGCCGGTGGTCTCCCCGTACAGCGCGTGCGAGCGGACCCGGCCGGAGGTGCGGCCGTGGTACTTCTCGGGCAGCCCGGCGTGGCAGACGACGAGCCGTCCGTCGTCGAGCACGTAGTGGCTGACGAGCCCGTCGATGAACTCCGCGACCCGCTTGCGGAACTCCGGGTCCTTCGCGTCCTCCCGCTCCAGCTGCTCGACGGTCTCGGCGAGGCCGTGGGTGAGCTGGACCTTGCGGCCCTTGAGATAGCGGCCGAGCTTGTTCTCGTGGTTGCCGGGCACGCACAGCGCGTTCCCGTCCGCCACCATCGACATCACGCGGCGCAGGACGCCGGGGCTGTCCGGGCCGCGGTCGACGAGGTCGCCGACGAAGACCGCGGTGCGGCCCTCGGGGTGGGCGCCGTCCACGTACCCCAGCCTGCCGAGCAGGGTGTCCAGCTCGGAGCGGCAGCCGTGGATGTCCCCGATGATGTCGAACGGGCCGGTGAGGTGGCGCAGGTCGTTGTAACGGCGCTCCAGCACCACCTCGGCGTGCTCGGCCTCCTCCTCGGTGCGCAGGATGTGCACCTTGCGGAAGCCCTCTCGCTCCAGGCCGCGCAGGGAGCGACGCAGCTCGCGGCGGTGGCGCTGGATGACGTGGCGGGGCATGTCGGCGCGGTCCGGGCGGGCCGCGTTGCGGGCGAGGCAGACCTCCTCGGGCAGGTCGAGGACGATGGCGATGGGCAGCACGTCGTGCTCCCGGGCCAGCCGTACGAGCTGACGCCGGGCCTCGGCCTGGACGTTGGTGGCGTCGACGACCGTCAGCCGGCCGGCGGCGAGGCGCTTGCCCGCGATGTGGTGCAGGACGTCGAAGGCGTCCTTGCTGGCGCTCTGGTCGTTCTCGTCGTCGGCGACGAGGCCGCGGCAGAAGTCCGACGAGATGACCTCGGTCGGCTTGAACTGCCGCCGCGCGAAGGTGGACTTGCCGGAGCCGCTGGCCCCGATGAGCACGACGAGGGAGAGGTCGGTGACGGGGAGCGTACGGTGCGGGGCGTGCCCCGTGTCTTCGGTGGTCATGCGGCTTTCGCCTCCTTCTCGGTCTCGTCGGTGGTGGTGGCGATCGTGAACATCGCCATCTGGGTGGGCGGGCCCACCTCGGGGTCGTCCGGGCCCACGGGCACGTACTCCACGTGGTACCCGTGCCGTCCGGCCACCGCGTCCGCCCAGGTCCGGAACTCGGCCCGGGTCCACTCGAAGCGGTGGTCGCCGTGGCGGGTGTGCCCGGCCGGGAGGGTCTCCCAGCGGACGTTGTACTCGACATTCGGCGTGGTCACGAGCACCGTACGGGGGCGCGCGGAGCCGAACACGGCGAACTCCAGGGCGGGCAGCCGCTCCAGGTCCAGGTGCTCGATCACCTCGCTGAGCACCGCCGCGTCGTACCCCTTGAGCGTCTTGTCCGTGTAGGTGAGCGAACCCTGCCGCAGCGTCACCCGGGCGGCCTGGCGCTCCCCCATCCGGTCCAGCTTCAGCCGGCGCGAGGCGATGGTCAGGGCACGCATCGACACATCGACACCCACGATCTCCGTGAAGCGCGGGTCCTTCAGCAGCGACTGCACCAACTGCCCCTGGCCGCAGCCGAGGTCGAGCACCCTGGCCGCCCCGGCGGCGGTGAGAGCCGCCAGGATCGCGTCCCGGCGTAGCACGGCCAGCGGCACCGGCCGCTCCTCCGTGTCGGAGCCCTCGTCCACGGCGTTGTCGATGCTCTCGACTTCGAGGTCGTCCGCCTCCGCGAGCCGCACCAGCTCCAGCCGCTCCATCGCCTCCCGGGTCAGTCCCCAGCGCCGCGACAGATACCGGCTGGTGATGAGCTTGTGCTCGGGGTGCTCGGCCAGCCAGCCCTCACCGGCGCGCAGCAGCTTGTCCACCTCGTCCGGCGCCACCCAGTAGTGCTTGGCGTCGTCGAGCACCGGCAGCAGCACGTACAGCTGGCGCAGCGCGTCGGCGAGCCGCAACTCGCCCTCCAGCACCAGCCGTACGTACCGCGAGTCGCCCCACTCGGGGAACTTCTCGTCGAGCGGTACGGCCTCCGCCTCCACCCGCGTCCATCCGAGCGGACCGAAGAGCTTGCGCACCAGCTCGGCACCACCACGGGCCGGCAGGGCGGGCACTTCGATCCGCAGCTCCATGGGGGCCGCCGCCCGCTCGGGCATCGCCTTGCAGGCACCGCTCAGCGCGGACTTGAAGACGGTGCTCATCGCGACGGACAGCAGCGAGGAGGCCGCGTAGGGGCGGTCGTTGACGTACTGCGCGAGCGCCGCGTCGGGGGCGCCGCCCCGGCCCTTGCCCTTGCCCTTGCGCACCAGGGCGATGGGATCGACCTCCAGCAGCAGGGCCGCCGTGCACTGCTCCGCGGACGCCTCGGGATAGAAGACGTGCGCGGTGCCGTGGGAGGTGGAGAACGTCTGCGCCCGCTCGGGATGCTTGTGCAGCAGGAAGCCGAGATCGGTGGCGGGACGTTCCGGGGTGCCGGTTGTACTGATCGTCAGGAACACACGTTTGAGTATGATCCGCCCGCGCTCGCCCCACCAGGCAATTTCCCGGGCCCCGCCCTATGACGTGGAGGCCCTCCACCCGGCCACTACCTCCGACGTAATCGACCACGCTCCCCTGCTGCGGCAGCGTGGCACATGTCAACGAGATCCCGACGAGGGTTCCGTCACCCAAGGCGCGAGGAGCAACCATGCCCATCAAGTCCGCCGGCCTCACCGCGAGGTCCGTCACCGGCACCACCCGCCACGTCGTCCAGGAGTTCCTCGCCGCCCGGATGGCCGGGGACGTCGAGCGGCTCGTCGCGCTCTTCGCGGACGACGTCGACTGGGTGCTCGCCGAGAACCCCGCCGTCCCGTGGATCCGGCCGCGCTCCACCGGAGCCGAATGCGCCGCCCAGTTCACGGAGCTGGCCGAGCACACGGTGGCCGAGGACGCACGGGCCTGCGTCGACACGTTCCTCGTCGATGGCACCGACGCCGTCCTGACCGGGTACCTCTCGGGGACCGTGCGCGCGACGGGGAAGTCGTTCGAGGGACCCTTCGCGCTGCGCCTCACCGTCGAGGAGGGCCGGATCACTCGGCATCACCTCTACGAGAACAGCGTATCGATCGCCGAGGCGTGCACCCCTTCCTGAGTCCCGGCCCCCGAGTTGCGACCGGGCTCCCCCCCCCGCCCCCCGGTCGCGCACCGCCGCCGCCAGCCGTGCGATCTGTTCCGGGCCGACCCGGCAGCAGCCGCCGATCAGTCGGGCGCCCGCCTGCTGCCAGCGGGCCGCACGCCCGGGGTCGAACGTAGCGTCCCCCGTCCAGCCGCCGGACGCGGCGTCCCAGCGCTCGCCGCTGTTCGGGTAGGCCACCACCGGCTTCCCGGCCGCCTCCGCCGCCGCCCGCACGGCGGACTCCACCTCCGCCGGGTCGCAGCAGTTCACACCGACCGCGATCACCTCGTCGTGTTCCCGCGCCAGGCCGAACGCCTCGTCCAGCGGCTGCCCGGCGCGGGTCCTGCCGTCGGCCACGGTGTAGGAGAGCCAGACCGGCAGCCCGTACTCCCCCGCCACCCGCAGCAGCGCCCGCGCCTCGTCCGTGTCCGGCACCGTCTCCAGGGCCAGCGCGTCCGGCGCGGCCGCGGCCAGCGCCGCGATCCTCGGGCGGTGGAAGCGCTCCAGCTCCCCCACCGTGAGCCCGTAACGGCCCCGGTACTCCGCCCCGTCCGCCGTCACCGCGCCGTACGGGCCGACGGAGGCCGCCACCCAGACGTCCCGCTCCACCGTGCCGGCCGCCCGCCGGGCCAGCTCCACACTGCGGGCGAAGAGACCGGCCGCCGCCTCCCGTCCGATCCCGCGCCGCGCGAACCCCTCGAAGCTCGCCTGATAGCCGGCCGCGATGAGCACCTGGGCACCCGCCCGCACATAGGCGGTGTGGGCCGCCTCGATCTGTCCGGGCCCGTCGGCGAGCAGCCGGGCGGACCACAGCGCGTCGGACAGATCGCAGCCCTGCGCCTCCAACTGGTTGGAGAGCCCGCCGTCGAGGAGGACCGTGCCCTCGGCGAGTGCGGCGGCGAGGGGGCGGCCGGGCCCAGGTGTCATCGCGACTCCGTTCTCAGCCCAGCTGGGACTGGACCTGGGACGAGATCAGCTCCAGGTGGTCCAGGTCACCGAGGTCGAGCACCTGGAGGTAGATCCGCGACGCGCCGATCGCCGCGTACCGGCCGATCTTGTCGACCACCTCGGCGGGCGAGCCCGCGAGCCCATTGGCCTTCAGCTCGGCCACATCACGGCCGATGACGGCGGCCCGGCGCGCGACCTCCGCGTCGTCCCGGCCGACGCAGACGACCAGCGCGTTGGAGTACACCAGGTCGTCCGACTTGCGGCCCGCCGCCACGGCCGCCTCCCGGACCCGGCCGAACTGCTTCTCGCTGTCCTCCAGCGAGGCGAACGGGATATTGAACTCGTCGGCGTACTGGGCGGCGAGGCGCGGGGTGCGCTTCGCGCCGTGTCCGCCGATCAGCACCGGGATCCTGGACTGGGCCGGCTTGGGCAGGGCGGGCGAGTCCGTGAGCTGGTAGTACGTGCCGTCGTAGCTGAACGTCTTGCCGACCTCGGTCGCCCACAGCCCGGTGACGATCGCGAGCTGCTCCTCCAGGCGGCCGAACTTCTCCTTCGGGAACGGGATGCCGTACGCCTTGTGCTCCTCCTCGAACCAGCCCGCGCCCAGGCCCAGTTCGACCCGGCCGCCGGACATCTGGTCGACCTGCGCCACCTGGATGGCGAGGACGCCGGGGAGCCGGAACGTACCCGCCGTCATCAGCGTGCCGAGGCGGATGCGCTTGGTCTCGCGGGCCAGTCCGGCCAGCGTGATCCAGGCGTCCGTCGGACCGGGCAGTCCGTCGCCCTGCCCCATGCGCAGATAGTGGTCGGACCGGTAGAAGGCGTCGAAGCCGAGGTCCTCGGTGGCCTTGGCGACGGTGAGAAGGGTGTCATAGCTCGCCCCCTGCTGGGGCTCGGTGAAGATGCGAAGATCCATACCTCCATCCTGCACCCGTGCGCACCGCACACCCCTCTCCGGCCCCTTCCGCACGTCGCCGCGTCCGGGACGGACCGGTCGGCGGGCGCCGGTCACTGGATGCCGGTGACCGGACCGACCGGGCCGTGCAGCACACCGTGCGGGCCGTCCCGCTCCCGGCCGCGCTCCAGATCCTGGCGCCGCTCGCGCTCCCGCTCGTCGAGCAGGCGGAGCATGCCACGTACCCGGTCCGTGGACTCGTCGGCGGCGTCGATCGCCTCCATGCACTGCCAGTACAGGCTCTGTTCATCGGTCTCGCAGGCCACCCCGACCAAAGCCATGCCGACCTCCCCGAGCAACGCGGCCAGGCCCGTCAGGGCCGCGCGGGGATCCGCCACCTCGGTCAGCCGTGCCGCGCGGGCGACCCCCGCACGGGCCGCCGGGTGGTCGAGCGCGCCGCTGCTCCTGCCGCCGATCTCGCTCAGGGCGCGCGCCTCGGCTCGTAACTCCTTGGGTCCGCTCGCGGCCAGCCGGCTGCCGACCGCCTGGGCCAGGGCCTGCGCCTGCCAGGCCTCGGCGATGATGTCCGGTGTGCCCCGGCTCTCCGCCAGCGCCTGCCTGATGACCGTTACCAGCCGCTCCGCTTCCATCGATTGCCCCCGTTCGACCGCGAAAACCCGCTCACCACGTTCATTACCCACAGTGAGGGCGTCCGCACCGAAACGCCAGAGGATTTCGGAAATCTGTGGACACTCGATCGAGTGTGGACAAGTCGATCACTCCGAAGAGTGACGATCTTGGGTGCCCGTTGATCCGCGGGCCGGTCCCGGCACGGGGCCCGGGGCGGATTCCGGGACCGGGAAGCGCGATGCGTTGCGTTCGATCTTGGCCGCGAGGGCGGCCAGCACATCGATCCCCAGTACTTCGCAGAACTGGAGCAGATACGCGAGCACGTCCGCGACCTCGTCGGCCACCCTGGGCGCCGTCGCCGGGTCCTCCATGACCCGCGCCGACTGCTCGGGCGTCAGCCACTGGAAGATCTCCAGCAGTTCGGCGGCCTCCACGCTCAGCGCCGATGCCAGGTTCTTCGGGGTGTGGTACGGCCCCCAGTCGCGGGCGGCCGCGAAGTCGGCCAGCCGTTGCTGGAGGGCCCGTACGTCGAGTTCGCTCACCGCGGTCCTACGCCCCCGGGACGCCGGCCGCCGTGACGCCCTCGACCTCCATGCCGACGGGCGACAGCAGGAAGACGTTGCGGTCCACCCGGTGCATCCCGCTGCCGAGGCCGAAGACGACTCCGCTGGTGAAGTCCAGGATGCGCTTGGCCACATCGCCCTCCGCGCTGGTCAGGTCGAGCAGCACCGGCACCTGCGCCACCAGGTACTCGGCGACCTCGCGGGCGTCGGCGAACACCTGGACCCGCAGCACCACCATGCGCCGCTGCTCGGCGGCCTCCGGCTCGTCCTGGACCGTGCGGTGGTCCACCCGGGACGGCCACTCGTTGCGGCTGCGCAGCGGTACGACCTGGGCCAGCCCCTCCCACTGCTCGTCCGTGACGTCGTACCTGTCGTACCTGCTCACCGGACCACCCCGTCCGCACATCGGTCGGCGTTGTGCCGGCTGCGCTCACTGTTCATCGGGCGATTGTCCCCCGCCTCACCCGTTCGGCCTACGAGCGACACGGCTCAGGAATCGATCGCCCCCGCCGGAAGCACGTCCGAGGGATCGGCGACAGTGACGGACCGGCCCGGAGCGGCGGTGGTGTCCAGCGGGGTGAAACGGATGGGCAGGTGCGCGAGCGCGCGGTGGAAGGGGCCCGGCCGCCACAGCAGTTCACCGGCCGGTACGGCGAGTTCCGCGTCGCACAGGAGACTGGTGAGCTGCTCGATGGCGGTCATCGCGATGAGCAGGGCCGGCTGCTTGGCGGGGCAGCGGTGGGGCCCCGCCGACCAGGCGAGGTGGGCGCTGGCCCCGGAGCGGACCCCGTCGTCCGAGACGGGCGGTGCGGACTGGGAGTTGGCGGCGGCGTAGGAGACCAGGACGAGTTGTCCGGCGCGCAGCCGGACGCCGTGGAACTCGGTGTCGTGGCGCGGGTAGTGGGCCGCGAGGTTGGCGAGCGGCGGGTCCCGCCACAGCACCTCGTTGATGGCCTCGTGGGCGGTCATCGCGCCGCCGTGCAGGGAGCCCGCGTACCGCTCGTCGGTGAGCATGTGGAGGATGGCGTTGCCGATGAGGTTGGTCATCGGGTCGTTGCCCGCGCTCATGACGAGCGTGATCTGACGGACCGTCTCGTCGTTGTCGAGTCCGGCCGGGTGGGCGAGGAAGTACGAGGTGAGGTCGCGGCGGGGCCGGGCGCGGCGGTCGGCGACCAGCCGGGTGACGACGTCGACGAGGTCGGCGTACGCGGCGGCGGCGTCCGCAGCCGAGTTCATCATCCCGGCGATCCCGTCGACGATGCGGTCGCCGTCCTTGGGGTCGGCGCCGAACCAGGTGACGAAGATGTGCATCGGGAGCCGGCGGGCGTACTGGGCGATGAGGTCGCCGCTTCCGGTGGCGGCGAACCGGCCGATGAGCTGGCGGGCGACGCGGGCGACCTCGGCGCGCAGGACGTGCGGTTCGATCAGGGCCAGGCTGTCGTTGATGGCCTCCCGGTAGCGGGCGTGCACCGCGCCGTCGCTGAACAGCGCGGTGGGACGGTGGCCGAGGACGGGCAGCACCGGGGAGTCCGGCGGGACGGTGGCCTGCCAGGCGCGGGGGTCCTTGCTGAAGGTGTGGGTGTCGCGGAGCAGGTCGATGGCGGCCTGGTAGTCGGTGACGAGCATCGCCTCGATGTCCGGGGCGATCCGCACCGGGGCGAGCGGGCCGTGCTCGCGCAGGGCGCGGTAGTGGCCCTGCGGGTCGGCCGCGAAGGCCGGGCCGAACAGCGCGAGGGGCTGCGGCGGCGGTGCGTAGGTGGTCATGAGGCGTCCTCGGGCTGCGGCATGCGGGTCAGCACGTGTTCGGCCAGGGCGATCAGGGCGTCGATGCTGCCGCGGCGTTCGCGCGCGTCGCACTGGACCAGCGGGGTCGTGTCGTCGAGGTCGAGATGCTTGCGCAGGACCTCGTCCGTGTGCGCGGGGGCGTCGGGGAAACGGTTCACCGCGACGGCGTACGGAAGTCCCTGCTCCTCGACCATGTCCATCACGGCGAAGGAGTCCGCGAGCCGCCGGGTGTCGACGAGGACGAGTGCGCCGAGCGCGCCGCGGGCGATGTCCTCCCACAGGGGAAGGAACCGTTCCTGGCCGGGCGTGCCGAACATGTAGAGGACGAGGTCGTCGGGGACGGTGAGGCGGCCGAAGTCGATGGCGACCGTGGTGGTGGTCTTCTCGGGGAGTCCGGCGGTGGAGTCGACCCGGGTGCTGGACTGGGTCATCGCCTCCTCGGTGTGGAGGGTGGCGATCTCCGAGAGCGTTCGGATCAGGGTCGTCTTGCCCACGCCGAAGGGACCCGTGACGACGAGTTTCATCAGGGTCCTGGCGGCGGCGGGCAGATAGCCGACGCCGGTCCGGTCAGGGGAGGGAGCGGAGTCCAACGAGCAGCCTCTCGACGAGCGACCTGTCGATCTGCCCGGCACTGGGTATCGGCGGTCGGGTGAGCAGAAGTCCGGTGGCCGCGAGGTCCGTGGCCAGGAAGACGGTGGCGCTGACCGGCAGGTCCAGGTGGGCCGCGCACTCGACGACGGTGAGGGCGCCCGGTTCCAGCAGGGCGCACAGCCTGCGCGCCTGTGTTCCGGCGTCGTCGGGCACGGGCGCGTCGGTGCGTACGAGTACGGCGAGCCGGTCGAGCGCGGGGCCGGCGGGGCGGGACCGGCCGCCGGTGACCAGGTAGGCGGGGATCAGGCGGCGTGCTGGGCCGGGGGTCATGGCCGGGCGGCGGTGTCCGGCTGACGGGCGGGTGCGTGCATCGCCCGGGTGAGCGCGGTGACCTGGACCTGCATCTGGTAGGCGATGTCGCCGAGTTTGGCGCCGGGTTCGGCGAACAGGGCGAGCGTCGTGTTGCGTCCGGCCGGTACGACGATGGCGAAGCCCAGGTCCGATTCGACGACGGTCTGAGCCAGTTGGGGGGCCTCGACGTCGGTGAAGGCGGTCGTGAAGGCGCGGGCGGCGGCGTGCAGGGTGGCCGTCATCGCGGCGACCCGTTCGCCGGAGGCCCGGTCGAGGCCGGGCGAGGCGCCTTCGACGAGGCCGTCACCGGTGGCGACCACGGCGTGCTGGACTCCTGGCAGTTCCAGCAGCGGGGTCAGCACCCATGCGAGGTCGCCTGAGGTGGGGCTGGGGGCGCTCACTTCTCGTCGTCTCCTTGGTCGTCCTGGTCGTCCTGGTGGTCGTGGGCGCCGGTGTCCGGTGCGGGGTGCTGTCCGGTGGCGCTCCTGCCGTTGAGGGTGCCCTGCTGGAGGGCCGCCCAGGAAGCCCCGGCCGCTTCCGGTGTACGGGGCATCTGTCCGGCGGCCGGTTCGGCGGTCCGGGTCGCGGTGGCCTCGGCGGGGGTGCGGCGGGGTGCCCGGCGGCGCCGGCTGGGAAGTGCGGCGGGCTCGTCGGCGCCCGCGGCGGGGGTGCCCGCCGGGACCTGGGCGCCGGGCGCGGGCGCGGCCGGGGCGTTGGCCGCGGAGACGGGTGCCGGGGCGAGCGCGGAGAGGTTCCGGTCCTCGTCGAGCACGGTCAGCAGGTGGGCGGGGACGCGCAGGATGGTCCGCATGCCGCCGAACGGGGAGGCCTCGATGTGGCAGTCGAAGCCGTACTGCACGACGAGCCGGCCGACGACCGCGAAGCCCGTCTGCGGAGGGTCGCCCAGTTCGGTCAGGAGCACCTCGGCGGGTCCGGCGAGGAGGGCGCGGGCCCGTTCGAGCGCGTCCTCGTCCATGCCGATGCCGGCGTCGTCGACCACCAGGAAGGCGCCCCGGCCGCCGCTCTGCTGGACGGTTACCTGCACGTCGGTGTCGGGGTGGGAGTAGGCGGTGGCGTTGGCGAGGAGTTCAGCCAGGGCGATGGCGAGGGGTTCGGCGGCCCGTGCGGCGAGGGCGAGGCGTTCGTCGCGCAGGTGGTTGGCGACCTTGATCCGTTCGTAGCCGGCGACCCGTGACTGGGCGCCGAGCACGATTTCGACGAGCGGCGAGTTCTGCCGGGCGAGGCCGGGCCAGGCGTCGCAGAGCACGGCGGTGGACTGGGTGCGGCGCAGCGCGAGTTCGTTGCGGAAGTCGAGCTGGAGGATGCGCGGGTCGTCGTACTCGTGCTGGAGCTCGTGCAGCAGTTGCTGGGACTGGTTGAGCAGCGACTGGATCTTGGCGGAGGTGCCGCGCATCGCGGCGCGGGCCGCCGCGTCGACGCGTCCGCGCTCCTCCAGGACGGCGGTCCTCGCGGCCTGGACGGCCTCGGTGAGCAGGAGGGCGGCGCCGCCGTCGACCTCGGCCGCCTCGCGCAGTCCGGGGACGGTGGCGCTGGGGTGGGAGAGGGCGAGGGCGGCGGCGGGTATCCGCCGGCGCGCGAGCTGCCGGATCTCGTCGAGGAGGGCGGCGGTGCGGGCCTCGGCGGCCTTGGCCTGGCGTTCGGCGAGTTCGGCGCGGGTCACAGCCTGCTGTTCCAGGAGGCCGGTCCGGTACGCGCGCGAGAACCCCGCGATCGCGGCGACGACGGCGATCACCGTGAAGATCCATGCCATGCCGTTACCGCGTTTCTGTCGTCGGGCCGGTCCGCCGGGGCTCGGGGCGGGCCGGGTGGTCAGCCGGCGCTGCCTGCCGGCGCACCGGCCTGCTCCACTTCCTGTGCGACCGTGGCCACGTCGGTGATGACCTGGACCACGCTGGGGCGTTCGGAGCCGTCGAGCTGCCGGTACTCGCTGCCGATGGTGATGACGAGCCGTTCGGGGAGCCCGAGTGCGGGGTGGCGGCCTTCGGCGATGACCTGCCGGGCGGCGTCGGTGGCGGGGACGCCGGCGGCGTGCAGGGCGTGGGAGCGCTCGCGGATGTACTCCAGGTACGCGATGTGCTCGCGGACACCGTCACGGTCGATCACGGGTCCGTGGCCGGGGACGATGGTCTCGGCCCCGGTGGCGAGCACCTGTTCGCAGGCCGCGATGACGTTGCTCAGCGGGCCCTCCCAGTGGCACGGGTGGTCGCCGGGCTGTTCCTCGGAGGACGCGAAGATGATGTCGCCGCTGAACACCACGCCTTGGGCGGGCAGGTGGACCATCAGGTCGCCGGTGGTGTGGGCGGGGGCGAGCGAGGTGATCTGCACCGGGTAGTCGCCCACGGTCAGTTCGAGCTCGCCTGTGAAGTAGGTGGTGGGCCGGACCGGTTCGGTCTGCGACCAGTCGAAGGGGCCGAAGTGCCGTGCGAGGTAGGCCCCGAGCGGGGTGGCCGGGTCGCCGCCGTTGACGAGCGCGTGCTGCTGCTGCGGCGTGGGCTCGTAGTGGATGTGCTCCCTGGCCTCGCGCGTCACGATGATCTCGGCGTCCGGGAGCACGCCCGCGCCCCAGAAGTGGTCGCCGTTGGCGTGGGTGACGACCACCCGGTCGATGGAGACGCCGTCGGGCAGCCGCTTGCCGGACTCGGCGAGGAACTGTCCGGCGAGCACCGGATCGTACGGGGTGTCGATCCACAGCGCGCCGCGGGGCGAGACGAGCAGGCCGCAGTTGGCCAGCCCCCAGCCACGCTTCGGCGGGAGCCATGCGTACAGGCCCCTGCCCAGGTCAACGACATCTCCACCCGTGATCGACATGGACGCGATTATGCCGACCACTTTCCGGTCGCGCGTTCGAACCCGGCCATCCGGTCCCGCTATTGGCTTGAAACAGACCTTCCCGCCTTCCGAGGGGCCCCGGCCGGTGACCGTACGAGAGCGCGGGGGTGTGCGGCTGTACGGAACCTTCCGGATGAAGCGGGACGAGAAGCGCGGATCGGCGCGTGCCCGTCACCGGTACGAAAGTCGGCGCCGTCAAACCGGGAGAGGCCGATTACCCACTGAGCATGGCTGAAAACAGACGCCACGAGCCCCCGGCGGGACCGCGTCGTGCGGTGCGCCGGGGGCCCGTGGCTCAGACGTGCCTAGAAGGTCGCGGGCACGCTCCACTGCTGGTTGGCGCCGCCCGCGCAGTCCCACAGCACCAGCGCGGTCCCGTTCGTGGTGTCACCGCCCGGGACGTCCAGACAGCGGCCGGACGCCTTGTTGACGAGGGTGTGCGCGCTCGTGCTGTACGTCCACTGCCGGGCCGCGTCCGTGACGGCGCCGCCCGTCCCCGTACCGGCGCAGTCGCGCACCCGCACCGCGGCGCCGTTCCCGGTGCCGTCGGCTGCCAGGCAGTAGTCGGAGGGCAGGCGCAGGGAGCCGTCGGCCGCCCGCACCCAGGCCTGGTTCGCGCCGCCGGAGCAGGCGTACAGGTCGGCCACCACGCCGTCCCCCACTCCCCCGAAGGCGTCCAGGCACTTGCCGGCCTGTCCGGTCACCGCGCCGCGCACCGAGTTGCCGACCGCCAGGTTCTGGACCGTCGCGTCCGCCGAGACGTCGGTCCGGGTCATCGGCGCACAGGCGTTGCCGCTGTTGGACGTGGACGAGACCGAGGCGGTGACCGTACCGCCGTTGCCCGTCGGCACCCCGAACCGGGCGTCGCTGAAGGGCTGGTCGTAGCAGGTGGCGCGGGAATCGTTCCACTCGAAGTACTCGGTCCAGTCGACCATGCCGGAGGGCGAGATGGCGGTGGCCGGGGTCTTGATGGTGCCGAGCTTGTACGAGGCGCCGGTGGCGGTGTCCGCGACGGTGGCGCCGAACCAGCCGTCGCCCTCGGCCGCGACCTTGAACGTGTAGCGGTGGCCGGCGGTCCAGTCGAGGTTCATCCGGCAGCTCATGCCCTCGCCCTCGCCTCCGAAGGACTGGCACCAGCTGCCCGTGGAGCCGGCCTTCGCCTCGGAGACGTCCCAGACGGAGAACAGGAGCGTCCGCTTCGAGCCGCCGTTGGACTGCATCCCGAGGTAGGCGCCGTTGCCCTGGTCGAAGCCGAACTGATGGCTCCAGAACACGTTGGCCCGGTAGCCGGGGTCGTGCTGGACCGTGGTGGACCAGGTGACGTCGGTCAGGACCGGGGCGCCGGAGAAGGAGTAGTTGGTGTAGGTGCCGGGAGTCGTGCCGATCTCCGCGGCCTGGGTGGGGGGTGCGGTGCCGAGCAGCGCCAGAGCGGCTGCCGCGACGGTGGTGGTGAGGGTGGTGAACAAGTGACGCGATCTCATGCGGTGCACCTGCTTCCGATGGGGGGAAGGGGACCCCGGGCCCGGGGCCGTGCGGCCCCGGGCCCGGTCTTTCCCGGTCAGATCCTCAGGAACGGACCTGGCCGCGCTCGAAGTACGCGATCAGCTCCGGGTCGAGGGCGGGCACCTCGTGGGGCGCACCGCCCTCGCGCAGGGAGCGGGTCGCGAGGACACCGGCGGCGACGCTCATCCGGGCGGCGACCGGGGAGGTGTCGGTGACTCCCCCGTCGCGCACGAACCGGCAGAACTCCTCCATGATCCGGCCGTCACCGCCGCCGTGGGAGCCCTTGGCCTCGGGCACCCGGTAGGTGATGTCGGCGTCGGCGCGGTAGCCACTGGGGCCGGTGTTCCAGACCTTGACCTCGTCGCCGGGGCCGTCGCCGAAGTTCTCCAGCCGGCCCTCGGTGCCGATGACGGTGTAGTTGCGCCAGTAGTCGGGGGTGAAATGGCACTGCTGGTAGGCGGCGACGACCCCGTTGTCGAGCTGCATGTTCATCACCGAGACGTCCTCGACGTCCACGATGTGGTGCAGGTCCTTGCGGGCCGTGGGCGGCCAGTCGAACTCGCGCAGCCAGTTCTCGGGCCGCGGGGTGTCCGGCTCGCGGCGCGGCAGGTCGCCGTAGACGAGCAGGTCGCCCAGCGCGTTGACGCGCCGGGTGTAGCCGCCGGCCAGCCAGTGCAGCACGTCGATGTCGTGCGCGGCCTTCTGGAGGAGCAGCCCGGTGGTGCGGGTGCGGTCGGCGTGCCAGTCCTTGAAGTAGTAGTCGCCGCCGTAGCCCACGAAGTGGCGCACCCATACGGCCTTGGGTTCGCCGATGTCGCCGCGCGCGATGATGTCGCGCATCAGCCGGACGACGCCCATGTGGCGCATGTTGTGGCCGACGTAGAGCCGGGAGCCGGTCTCGTACGCCGCGCGCAGGACGTTGTCGCAGCTCTCGACGGTGATGCCGAGGGGCTTCTCGACGAAGACCGCCTTGCCCGCCCGCAGGGCGTCGATGGCGATGACCTCGTGGGTATCGTCCGGGGTGGCGATGATGATCGCGTCCAGGTCGTCCCGGCCGAGGAGCAGCTTGTAGTCCTCGACCGCGATCTCGGCGCCGAAGCGCTCGGCCTCGCGCCGGCGCACCTCCGGGTCGAGGTCGCATACGGCGGTGATCGCCGATCCCTTGCCGGGGTGGTGGGCCGACATCGCGATGGACCGGCGCAGGCCGAGCCCGATGACGCCGAGTCGCAGGTCTGACACGGGAGTCCCTTCGGTTGGTACGGGTGGTGCGGGCGGGCGGAGACTACTTACCGGCGAGCGAGGCCTCGAACTCGGCGCGCATCTTGTCGCCTCCGCCGGAACGCCACTTGCTCAGCTGTTCCTTGAAGGCGGAGAGCGGCTTGCGGCCGGCGACGATGTCGAGCTGGATGTCGCTCATGGCGGTGGTGAGCGAGGCGCTCTTGCTGGTGGACGTGTCCGAGAAGTGGCCGCTCGTCGGGTTGGACTGGGCGATCTTGAGGAGGTCCTGCTGCCAGCCGTGGATCTTGCCGGCGAGTTCGCCCTGGCCCGGCAGGTAGATGTACTCGGGTCCGGCGGCGAGGAAGGCGAGCGGCATCGCCGTGGTGACGGCCTCGGAGTTGCCCTTGGGGGTGAGCTTGACGTCGCCCTCGGCGGTGCGGGTCCAGTGCTTGCCCTCGATGCCGTTGTCGAGGAAGAGGCGTTCCTCCGTGCCGAAGGGTGCGGCCAGGTAGTCCATGACGCGCAGCAGCATCTTGACGCGCTTCTCGTCGGCCTTCTTGTTGATCGCGGTGTAGCCGACGGAGCCGTAGCCCATGCTGTAGTGCGGCGTGGCGCCTTCCTTGCCGGCGAACGGCACGATGACGCCGAACGGGAAGTCGTACGTCTTGGCGTCGACCAGGAAGCTGGGGAAGGACTGGACGTAGGCGCCGAGGGAGCCCTGCGCCATCTTCTCCATGGTGGTGCTGAGGTTGGGGTCCGGCCAGAAGAGCTTGGCCTGGGCGCACTTGACGGCGAAGGCCAGGGCCTCCTGGTACTCCTCCGTCTCGTACTGGTGGGTGAGCTTGCCGCCTTCGAGGCGCCAGCCGGCGGGGGCGCCGAACCACTGGGCGAACTGGCCGATGTGGTTCACGTACGCCGGTTCCAGGACGTACTTGTTGCGCTTGACGTCCAGCAGCTCCTTGCCCTTGGCGAGGAAGTCCTCCGCGCTGGTGAAGTGGGCGCCGCCGACCGGCTTCCAGAAGTCCTGGTTGACGACGTAGACCTGGCCCATGGAGCCGTAGGCGACGGTGACGCCGCGGATCTTGCCGTTGACGACGGCGGTCTTCCAGGCGGTGGTCGGCAGGTTCGCCAGGTTCGGGTACGCCTTGACCGCGTCGCCCGAGAGGTAGGGGGTGAGGTCGTGGAACTTGGCGTCCAGGAGCTCGGGGACGCGCTGGATGCCCTGGTTCGGCGGGAACCAGACCAGGTCGGGTATGTCGCCGCCGGCCATCATGGCGTTGAACTTGGTGAGGTACGCGTCGACGCCCTGGTCCACCACGATCGTCATGTCGAACTGGGACCCGAGCCGCTTGTTCAGCTCCTGCCAGTAGCCGTTCTTGGCCTGCGGCGGGGCGGGCGTGGTGAACGTTTCGGTGAGGGCGGTGATGCGGCTGCCGTCGCCGGGCGTCTTCGCGACGGACTTGGTGAGGGCCTTGGGGTAGCGCAGGTAGGTGGCGTCGAGGCCCGCCGCGTTGCCCGCGAGGTCGGCCGGGGCCGTCTGGGCCGCCACGTACGTCGGGAGCTTCAGCTTGGCGGACGCCTTGGCGCCGCCCTTGCTGACCGTGGCGCCGCTGCCGCAGGCGCTCAGGGTGGACAGACCCGCGACGGTGAGGCCGGCGATTCCCGCGGCGCCCATGAAACCGCGCCGGGACAAGTGGGTGGACATGGGGCTCCTTGAAGTGTGTGGCCTGCGGGGCGGTGGTGCGGGGCGGGCGGATCAGCCCTTGATCGCCCCGGTGAGGACGCCCTTGACGAAGAACTTCTGCAGGAAGGGGTAGACACAGAAGATGGGCACGATCGCGATGATCAGTACGGCCATCTGCAGCGAGGTCGCGGGCGGTACGGCGTGGACGCCCATCGCGGAGGCGTTGATGCTCTGCCCGTTGAGGACGTAGCTGCGCAGGATCACCTGGATGGGGAACTTGCTGGAGTCGTTGAGGTACAGCACCGCGTTGAAGAAGCTGTTCCAGTACCCGACGGCGTAGAACAGGCCGACCACCGCGAGGACCGCCTTCGACAGCGGGAGGACGATCCGGAAGAGGACCGTGACCTCGCCGGCGCCGTCGATGCGCGCCGCGTCGTACAGCTCCTCCGGGATGCTCTGGAAGAAGGAGCGGACGACGACGATGTTGAAGGCGTTCAGCAGGACCGGAAGGATCAGTGACGCGTACGTATCCAGCATGTGGAACTGCTGGACCGCCAGGTACGTCGGGATGATGCCGGGCGCGAAGAGGAACGTGCCGAGCACCAGCAGCAGGATCGGCTTGGCGAGGACGGTGCCGGGGCGCGAGGTGCCGTACGCGATCATCACGGTGCAGGCCAGGCTGAGCGCGGTGCCGATCAGTGTGATGAAGATGGAGACCACGGCGGCGCGGGTGACCACGCCCCCGGACAGGATGACCCGGTAGGCCTCCAGCGTCGGGTGGTGCGGGATCAGTACGTAACCGCCGTTGGCGTTCAGCTCCTCGCGGCCGGCGAGGCTGGTGCCGATGGCGAGGACGAACGGGTAGAGCACGATCACGGTGAGCACGATCAGGGCCAGGCCCTTGGCACCCTGCCCGTACCAGTGCGGGCGCTCCATCCACGGCGGCCTGCCGTGGGACTTGCGGGGGCGGGCCCCGGACCGGGCGGCGCGCAGCCGGGTCGCGACGGACTGACTCATCGGTAGACTCCCTGCTCGCCGAAGCGGTGGGCCAGCTTGTTGGCGGCGAGGATGAGGGCGAATCCGATGACGCCCTTCATCAGTCCGGCGGCGGTGCTCATGCCCCAGTCGCCGTCCACGACCCCGTGGAAGTAGACGTAGGTGTCCATGACCTCCGCGGCGTCCGGGCCGACGGCGTCGCGCTGGAGCAGGATCTGCTCGAAGCCGACGGAGAGGATGTCGCCGAGCCGCAGGATCAGCAGCATCAGGATGACCGGGCGGATGCCCGGCAGGGTGATGTGCCAGATCCGGCGGAGCCAGCCGGCGCCGTCCATGGCGGCGGACTCGTACTGGCCCATGTCGATCGAGGCGATGGACGCCAGGAAGATGATCGTGCCCCAGCCGCAGTCCTTCCAGATGGCCTGCGCGGTGATGAGGAACTTGAAGGTGCCGGGGTCCGTCATCACGTTGCCGATGCTCACCCCGTGCTCCATGAGCAGCGTGGTGACCGAACCGGCGCCGCCGAGCACCTGCTTGAACATCGCGACGACGACGACCCAGGACAGGAAGTGCGGGAGGTAGACGACGGTCTGGATGAACCGCTTGATCTTCTCGCTGATGAGCGAGTTGAGCAGGAGCGCCAGGGCGATCGGTGCCGGGAAGTACAGGAGCAGCTGGATCGCCGTGATCTGGAGGGTGTTGGACACCGCGCTCCAGAACTCGGGCTGGGCCAGCAGCGCGGTGAAGTTCGCCATGCCGACGAACGGGCTCTGCTTGAAACCCAGGAACGGCTGGTAGTCCTGGAAGGCGATGACGTTGCCCGCGAGCGGCAGGTAGAAGAAGAGCGCGAAGTACAGGACGCCGGGCAGACAGAAGAGCAGGAGCGCCTTGTCGCGCTTCAGACGGTGCCGGAGCGGCTGCCGTATTCGGCGCTTCTTGTCCTTCCTCCCTGCGGAGCGGTCCGCGTCTTCCGGATCGCGGGGCTGCGGCACGGGCGGCCGCGCAGCTGTGACCGGCGTGTTTGCCATCGTCACAGGCACCTCCAGGGCTGATGGAGCGAGAGAACGTCCCGCATACGTGGAGGGCGGCGCGCACCTCGGGGAGATGCGGCCGCCGCTCCTTCGCGGCGACAGGCACATAGTTCACGACCGTGCGCCCGTATGGCAAGAGTTGTTCATTTCGCAGAGGTAACGAACATCTATGGGCAAGCAAAAGTCGCTCCACGCAGCACCACAGGGCATCACAGAACAGACAACTGCCACATTTCCGCCTCTTGATACGGGCGAGGCCACCCCCGGAATGCACTGTTCCTCCGTCAGAATCGGCCATCCTGTGCGTGGTTGTGATTGATCGCGCACACTTCACGCACAGTCGGGCGCCCTGAACCGGTTTGGGTGCACGCAGAACGGCGGGCCTCCGCGCACCGGGTGCGCGGAGGCCCGCCGTGAGGTGAAACGGGAGGTCAGACGGCGATGACGGTGACGCCGGCCTCGGTGAAGCGGGCGGACGCCTCGGGCGCGATGCCCCGGTCGGTGACCAGGAAGTCGACCAGGGAGAGGTCGCAGACCCGGGCGAAGGCGCGCTTGCCGATCTTCGAGGAGTCGGCGGCGACCACCACGCGCTGGGCCTGCTGGGCGAGCAGCCGGTTGATGCTCGCCTCGCCCTCGTGGTGCACGTACGCGCCGCGTTCGGTGTCGATGGCGTTGACGCCGAGCACGGCCACGTCCAGCGTTATCTCGCCGAGCACCCCGCTGGCCAGCGGGCCGGTCAGCTCGTACGACTGGGGCCGGGCGACCCCGCCGGTGACCACCATCTTGATCTGCGGACGGATCACGAGTTCGTTGGCGATGTTGAGGGCGTTGGTCACCACCGTCAGCGTCGGCTGGCCCGGCGCCCCGCCGGCGCCCTCCCCCACCAGGTCCGCGCGGACGGCGAGCGAGCGGGCCACCTCGGTGATGGTCGTGCCGCCGGTGAGCCCGACCACCTCGCCGACCGCGACCAGGTCGGCGACGGCGCGGCCGATGGCCTGCTTCTCGGGGGCGTTGCGGCCGGTCTTGTAGCGGAGGGCCAGCTCGTAGCTGACGCCGTGGGCGATGGCGCCGCCCCTGGTCCGGGTGAGCAGCTGCTGCTCGGCGAGCTGGTCAAGGTCCCGCCGGATGGTCGCGGCCGAGACGTCCAGCGTCTTCGCGGCATCCTCGACATCCACCCGGCCGTGCTTGCCTACGAGTTCCAGCAGTGCGTTCCACCGGGCATCCCTGGACAAGAGAGTTCTCCTCACAAGTCCGGGCTGCGTGCGCCCATCCCCTTGGGCGCGATCACCGGACAGCCGCAAGCGTCGCACAAGGCTCCGGCGAGTCAAGCCCGCTGCAAGCAGAATGCTTGATAATGCTCACTCCTCGCGGGTAACGTGCGTAAACGAGCATCCCATCACCAGTACGGAGTGCAAAAGTGTCATTTGTCGAGATCGAGATCGCCAGCCAGCCGGAGTGCTGGCGCCGCGCAGCGGAGCTGGCGCAGAGTCACGCGGCCGTGCTGCCCGCGCCCGGCGAGCGCGTCGCCGTCGTCGGCTGCGGCACCTCGTTCTACATGGCTCAGGCATACGCCTCGCTCCGTGAGGAGTCCGGGCAGGGCGAGACCGATGCCTTCGCCGCGTCCGAGTTCCCCTCCCGCCGCCGCTACGACCGGGTCGTCGCGCTCACCCGCTCCGGCACCACCACCGAGGTGCTCGAACTCCTCGGCCGACTGCGCGGCACCACCCCCACGGTGGCCGTCACCGCCGACCCGGAGACCCCGGTGATGACGACCGCCGACGCGGTCGTCGTGCTGGACTTCGCCGACGAACAGTCCGTCGTCCAGACCCGGTTCGCCACCACGCTGCTGACGCTGCTGCGCGCGCACCTCGGCCTGCACACCGACGCCGTGGTCCGCGACGCGGAGCAGGCGCTCGCCGAGCCGCTGCCGGAAGGCCTTGTGGACTGCACCCAGTTCACCTTCCTCGGCCGCGGCTGGACGGCCGGCCTCGCCAACGAGGCCGCGCTCAAGATGAAGGAGGCCTCGCTCTCCTGGACCGAGTCGTACGCCGCGATGGAGTACCGCCACGGCCCCATCTCCATCGCCACCGACACCACCGCCACCTGGATGTTCGGCGCCGCGCCCGAGGGCCTGCGCGAACAGCTCCTGGAGACCGGCGCCCGCTGGGTGGAGAGCGGTCTGGACCCGCTGGCCGACCTGGTCCGCGTCCAGCGCCTGGCCGTCGCCCGCGCCACCGCCCGCGGCCTCGACCCGGACGCCCCGCGCCACCTGACGCGCTCGGTGGTCCTGGCGGACGCTTGATCCGCGTTGCCCCCGGACCCCCGGTCCTCGAACGCCGGACGGGCTGAAATTCAGCCCCGCCGGCGTTCGAGACGCGGGGTCCGGGCCGGAGCCCCGGTCAGGACTCCTCGAAGTACGCGTCCAGGACCGCGTCGAAGCCCTCGGTCCACTCCTTGAGGCTGCCGCGGGACTCCGCCTCGACCTCGCCGTTGAACCAGCGCTTGGACGACAGGTGGACGGTCACGGTGAACCTGCGGCCGAAGCGGGCCGGCTTCAGTTCGACCGCGCCGATCTCGTCCCAAAGGAAGTCGGCCCGCTGGTCGTCCAGCGTGAACCGGACGCCCGCCGGGCCGGCCGAGATCGAGCCGCGCCGGTCGCTCACCTCGAACGAGGCCCCGTCGGCGGCCTCTTCGCCGCTCTCGTCGCTGTCGTCGCTCTCGTCGTCCTCTTCGCTCTCGGCCTCCTCCTCGTCCTGCGCCACCGGTACCGCGTCGGCCGGCTGCTCCGCGACGGCGTCGGCGGGTGCGGGCTCCTCGGTGTCCTCCGGCTCCTCCTCCGCCGCGGCGGGTCGGGGGGCCGTGAGACCGGGGATGTACGCCGGGTCGGTCCCTGCGGCGTACGCGGGCTGGGTCTTGGGGTCTATGCGCTGCTCCACGGCGGGCAGTATGGCCGACGAACCTGTACGGGGCCAGTAAGAGGGTGCCGGAGGGCGGGCCCGGCCGCCAGGCCCGCCCTCCGACGGTGGGGCCCCGCACCCCACGTCAGCCGGTGGCGCAGACCTCGTCGCCCAGCGAGAAGGCGCCCGGTGCCGTGTTGCCGCCGGTCAGTGTGCCGGTGAAGCCGAAGCCCGCGGAGGCGCCGGGAGCGACCCTGCCGTTCCACGAGACATTGGCGGCCGTCACCTTCGCCCCGTCCTGCGTGGGCGTGGCGTTCCACATCTGGCCGACCTTCTGCCCGTCGGGGAAGGTCCAGGCGAGCTTCCAGCCGTCCAGCCCGGCGGTGCCGGTGTTGGTGAGCGTCACCTCGGCCTGGAAGCCGCCGGACCACTGGTTGGTGACCTTGTACGTCACCGAACAGGCGGCGTCACCGGGGCCGGTGCCGGGATCGGTTCCGGGGTCGGTGCCCGGGTCCGTACCGGGGTCGGTGCCGCCGTCGCCGTCCGAGGAGTCGCCGTACAGGATCCCGCGCCCGTTGGTGGACACGTAGACCCGGCCGAAGACGCGCGGGTCACCGGTGATCGCGGCGCCGGTCCAGCCCCACTGGTGGGCGTCGTCGTTGATACGGGTCCAGGTGGCGCCCGCGTCCGTGGACCGGAAGATGCCGCGTACCCCGCCGATCTTCGCGGAGACGAAGAGCGTCCGGTACGAGGCCCCGGCGGCCGCCTTGCCGAAGCCCACCGCGTCCGCCTGGTCGACGCCGGTCAGCTTGGTGAACGTCGCCCCGGAGTCGGTGGAGTGCCACAGGCCGTACGCGCCCGTGGCGCTGCCGCCCGCGAGCCAGATGTCGCCCTCGGTGCCGGGCACGGCCTTGAAGCGGACGTTGCCCTCGGCGGGCAGACCGCTCGACGCCTTCGCCGTGAACGTCGCGCCGCCGTCCGTCGAGACGTAGAAGGTGCCGGCCTTGTACCCGTAGAACTTCTTCGGGTTCTTGCGGTCCGACTCGACCGTCGCGCCCTGGGGTATCCCGGTGGACGCCGACCACGAACTCCCGTACCCGGTCGTGTGGTACACCCCGGTCCCCTCGGGGCTCCAGACGAAGCCGCTCGCGTCGGCCGCCGCCGCGACGGTGCCGCCGCCGGTCACCCCGGACGGCTCGGAGCCCTGGAACCAGTTGGAGCCGTTGTCCGTGGAGAAGCCGATGTGCGGGGCGGCGTCGGCGCTGCCGACCCGGACCACCGTGTTCGGGCTGCTCTCGGCGAAGTCGAGGCTCGTGGTGGAGGTCAGGCTGGGCGAGGTGAACATCATGTCCGGCACGGCGTCGAGGTCGGTGTGCCGGAAGCCCCCGATGTCACCGAGCGCGCTGAGCAGGGGCGCCCCGGACGGCGGGCTGGCCAGGTCGTTGACGGCGGTCTCCTCCAGGCCCTTCACCATCGGGGTGATCCTGAACTGGCTGCCGGAGTCCCAGTTGGTGAGGTTCTCGGTGCCGTAGACCGTCGCGCCGGTGCCGTACATCATGCGGTTCGAGTCGAACGGGTCGATCTCCAGCGCCTCCGTCATCCAGCCCAGCTTGGGTGTGGTCTCCGGCGGCGAGGGGTTGGCGCCCCAGGTCAGCCAGGGCACCGAGGAGACGTCCTGGGTGAAGCGGTTGGAGCGGTTGGGGTAACTGGTGTAGTCCCAGGCCTGGGTCCAGGTCGCGCCGCTGTCCGTGGAGCGGAAGATCTGGGTGTCCGGCCACCAGGAGCTGTAGGCGGTCGCCATGACCGTGCCGGGGTGCTGCCGGTCCACGGTGAGCCCGCTGAAGCCGTAGTAGGTGTCCGCCTCGGCGACCGGGCTGACGTCCTTCCACTCCCCCGTCGCGGTGGTGTACCGCCAGATCTGCCCCTTGCCGCCGTCGTACGGGCCGCCGGTGTCGCTCAGGGTCAGGTAGAGGTAGCCGTTCTCGGAGTCGAGTACGCCCTTGTGCGCCAGGTAGCCGGTCGGCTGCCCGGCGATCCGCGACCAGGAGACCCCGCCGTCCGTGGAGCGGTAGACGGTGTTCTCCTTGTCGGCGACGCCGACGTAGATGTCCCGGGTCGCGCTGCCCGCGCTCCCGGTCCGCTCGTCGAACGTCACCCAGACGATGCCCTGGTTGTCGTTGCCGTAGCCGCTGGTGTCCGTGGGGTCCTGGGAGTAGTTGCCCGGGTTGGGGAAGGCCGTGACCTCGGACCAGGTGACCCCCGAGTCGGTGGACCGCCACAGGCCCTTGCCGCTGGGCGCGCCGAGGTAGAGCACGGAGTTCTTGTTCGGGTCGACCGCGAGGCGTTCACCCATGCCCCGGCCCGGCATGTTGCCGCCGAGCTTGAACGGCAGCGTGCTCGCCTTCCAGCTGGCGCCCCGGTCCGAGGAGCGCAGGACCGCGCCGTTGGTGGGGTCCCAGTCATTGGTGTACGTGCCCACGGCGGCGTACACGTTGTCCGGGTCGACGGAGTCCGAGGCCAGGCTCACCACCCCGGTCCAGCCCCAGTGGTCCCAGTCCACCCAGTCGAGCAACGGGGTCCACCGCTTGCCCGACTGGTCCCAGCGGTAGGCGCCGCCGATGTCGGTGCGGGCGTAGGCGAGGTTCTTCTCGGACCGGTTGAAGACGATCCCGGGGACGAACCCGCCGCCGTCGATACGGACGTTCTTCCAGTCGTACGTGTCCGCCGCGAGGGACACATCGGATGCCTGCGCGGTGGTGGTGGCGTCACTATCCCGCGCCGCCGCCGGCGCACCGGCGGCGAACAGCCCGGCGGTGAGAGTGAGCGCCGCCACCAGGGCGGCGAGGGGTCTTGCGCTTCTGCGCACGGAAACGTCTCCTCCGAACAGGACCGCCGGCAAAGGCGGTTAAGGGCGTGAACGGATGTGGGAGCGCTCCCATTTCGCGTCCCGATGGTAGCGGCGCCGCCCCTCCGGGAGAAGGGCGGGCGCAAAGTTCATCGGATGACTCGTGAGGGCGTGAGGGCGACGCGTGCGGGGCCGGTGGCGGCCCCGGGCCTGCTCAGTACCAGCCGGACGACCCGGGCGGGTCGCAGAGTTCGAGCACGACCTCGCCGGCCACGGAGGTCCGGCCGCCGGCCGGGCGCACCCGGTCGCCGACGTTCACCAGGTGGGGGGCCGCGCCCACGATGCGGCAGCGGTAGACGAAGCCCTCGGGGAAGCGGACCAGGGACTCGTTGCGCATCACGCGCGAGTAGCGGTTCACCACGCTGGACCGCACGACGACCCCGTAACCGTCGCTGTGCGCGGATTCGAGGTCGCTCGACGCGCAGACGGGGCACAGGAGTTTGCGGAAGGAGGCGGTGTGGCACCAGCGGCACACCTGATAGACGAGCCCTTCCTGACTGTGCGGCTCCACCGCCTCGCGGGCCGGCCGCCCCACCACGTCGATTCCGGTACTGAACACGTTCCGCCTCCCGCGCTCGACTCGGTACGCCGCACCTTCGGCGACGGCACACCGGCACCGTATGGCACTTAGTTCCAGGAGTAAAGGCACTGAGTGCCGCAAAGTGTGCGCGGGGGCCTCAGGCGCTGCCGAGCGCGGACTCGATGTGCTGCACCACGCGCCACATCGGGGCGCCCTTGCGGGCGACCATGACGATCACTTCGTCGTCGCCCACGCCCACCGTCCCGGGCGGCGCCGAAAGCACCGGGACCGGCGCGGCAGGGCGTTCCCCCGCCTCGCTCCACACCGCGCGGACCAGCTCCAGCGCACGGTCCACCTCGGCGCCCGCGTCGCCCTCGCCGCCCGAACGCAGCCAGGACCGCAGCCCGTTGTTGTGCGCGGCGACGACCGAGGCCGCGATCACCTCGGCGCGCAGCGAGGCGTCCGGGCCGGCGGCCGGGTCGTCGGCCCACCGCCGGTCCAGATAGCCGGCGAGGGTCCGCTCGTAGCGGCGCACCACGGACAGCTCGTACGTGCGCAGCCCCGGCACCTCGCGGGTGAGCCGGTAGCGCTGGACGGAGAACTCGGGGTTCTCCGCGTACATCCGCAGCACCAGCCGGGCCGCGTCGCACACCGTGGAGACCGGGTCGCCGTCCTCGGCCGCGCCCAGGAACGCGGTCATGTCCGCGAGGCACCGCTCGTGGTCCGGGAAGACCGCGTCCTCCTTGGAGGGGAAGTAGCGGAAGAACGAGCGCCGCCCCACCCCCGCCCGAGCGACGATGTCGTCCACCGTGGTCCGCTCGAACCCGCGCTCCAGGAACAGCGCGAAGGCCGCCTCGGCGAGCACGTCACGCATGGGGGGCTTCTTGGCCGGCCGCCGGTCTTCGGTCATGCCGGAAACGTAACACCGAAAGCAGTCATCCGGCACTGGGTACCTTTACGAAGGGTACTGAGTGCCATAGGATTCCCGTAGAAGACCACCAGGTACAGGGAGAGCCGGCGTGAGCTTGAGGATCGTTGTCACTGTGAAGTACGTGCCCGACGCGACCGGTGACCGGCATTTCGCCGATGACCTGACGTTGGACCGTGAGGATGTCGACGGTCTGCTGTCGGAGCTGGACGAGTATGCGGTCGAGCAGGCGTTGCAGATCGCGGACGCGGCGGATGATGCGGAGGTCACCGTGTTGACGGTGGGTCCGGAGGATGCCAAGGACGCGTTGCGCAAGGCGTTGTCGATGGGTGCGGACAAGGCGGTTCACGTCGAGGACGACGATCTGCACGGTACGGACGCGCTGGGGACGTCGCTGGTGCTGGCGAAGGCGGTCGAGGAGACCGGGTACGACCTGGTGATCTCGGGTATGGCGTCGACGGACGGCACGATGGGTGTGGTTCCGGCGCTGCTGGCGGAGCGGCTGGGTGTGCCGCAGGTGACGTTGCTGTCGCAGGTGTCCGTCGAGGGTGGTGTGGTGCGGGGGCGTGCCCTCCACTCCCCCGGCCACCGCCCCCGTGCCCCTGGCCGAGAAGGACACCGGCCGCGACACGGACACCGGACGCACGGACACGGGCCGCACAGGCACCGGACTCGCGGCGCCGGGCGCCGAGTCCCGCGACACGGACACCGGCAGCGGTTCCGGCACCGGCACCTTCGGTACGACGACGTCCCGGCACGAGCCGGACCGCGACAGCCGCGCGCACAGTGCACCCCGCAAGGACGAGTGCCTGCTCCCGACCGGTGACCAGGACAAGCTGGCCCACCGCCTCCATCAGGCGGTGACCGACTTCGTCGAGAGTCCTCAGCGGGCGGTGGAGGAAGCGGAATCCACGTTCGACGCGGTGGTCGCCGGCCTGACGGACGCGCTCAAGGAGCGCCGCAGCACCCTGCACGTCGAAGAGCGGGACGGCGGCGACCCCGGCGCGCGGACCGAGGAGCTGCGGATCACCCTTCAGCACTACCGCGACCTGACCGAACGGCTCCTGAAGATCTGAGGAGCACAGCGCGGGCCTGCCACCCCCTTCGCCCGCTGCCCCCGGCACCGCACGTGTGCCGGGGGCAGCGGGCTGTGCGGCCGCTACGAGCCCGTGTAGACGACCAGTTCGCCGCGCAGGCGCCGCAGCGTGGGCCCGGGGACGCGCAGCCCGTCGCGTACGTAGCCGTCCAGGCCGCCCCAGCGTTCGTCCATGGCGGCCAGGGCCGTGTCCAGATAGCGGGGGCGGACCTCGATGATCGCGGAGGCGATCTCCGGGTCGCCACCGGCGTCGAGGAAGCCCTGCACATACGGGCGTCCGGCGATCCGCAGGACCGGGTTCACGGCCAGGAACTCCTGCCGCACGACGTCCCGCGAGGCACCGAGGACCAGGAGCAGCACGGCCGCCGCCCAGCCCGCGCGGTCCTTGCCGGTCGCGCAGTGGAAGAGCACCGGCCGCGCGGCGGTGTCGGCGGCCGTGTCGATGAAGGCGCGGTACGCGGCGGCGGCCCCGGGCGAGAGCACCATCTGCCGGTACGACTGGGCGACCGCCTCCTCGGCCTTGCCGTTGCCCAGCAGCCGTTCCGCCTCGACCGGGTCCGCGAGCAGCGCGCGGAAGCGGGCGGGGGTCACGCCGGGGTTGTCCCCCAGCACGTCGGCCACGAAGAGCCGGGCGCCGGGCGGGAGGGCGTCGGGGGCCGAGCCGCGCTCGTCGGCGGTCCGCAGGTCGACGACGGTACGGATGCCGAGCGCGGCCACGGCCGCGGCGTCCACCGGGTCCAGGCCGCCGAGCCGGCCGGAGCGCAGCACCACGCCCTGCCGGACCTGCCGGCCCGGCCCCAGGGTGATGCCTCCCAGATCGCGCAGATTGAGGGCGGAGACGGTCGGGACTGCCCTGACGGTTTGCACGATGGATTTCCTCTTTTCCCGGCGCGTATCCGAATTGATTTCGGCCTGGCCGGATCAAAAGTCGCATGATGTCGTCACATCGACAAAGTAAAACGCCGGGGATCATCGATCGGGCGCGGGCAGACCGCGGACTCGCGGTACGCAGGCCCTTTTCGGCACTGCGGGGCCGGGCGCTCGCGAGAATCGGTACAACGGAAATGGGCCGGTGAGGGGGACGAAGCCCCGTCCTCACCCGGCCAGCAGCCGCGCCTTCTGGGCCTCGAATTCGTCGTCGGTCAGGATGCCCTGCTGCTTCAGCGCGGCCAGCCGCTCCAGCTGCCCGATCACGTCGTCGCCGGGCACGGCGGCCTGTGGTGCGGCGGGCTGCGGGGCGGGCTGCACCGGCTGCTGGGCGGCCTCCTGCTCGGCGAACCTGGCCTGCTGACGCTGCTGGACGCGCCCGGAGACGGCGGACGCGGTGCCCGCGACGACGGCGGTGCGCGCGGCGGCCCCGATGAGGCCGGGTCCGCGGCGGTTCATTCCGGGTCCTCGGAAGATCGGCATGACGTGTTCCCTTCCGGTGCGGGCGTCAGCTCTCGTGGCCGGCGGCGGAGGCGGCGGCCTCCGCGACCTCGGCGGGAATCCGTTCGTGGGCGATGACCTGGCCGCCCGCCGCGCGCACGGCCTCGGCCAGCGGGACCGCCCAGAGGTCCTCCCACACGATCAGCGCGGCGGAGCTCCCCGGCGGCACGCGCTCGCCGAGCATCCGGATGTCCTCGCTGCTCAGCATGCCGCTGACCTCGCCCTCGACCGGCTCGAAGGAGACCAGGTCGTCGGGGTCGAGATCGTCCAGTTCGACGGCCTCGATCGTGCCGTCCTCGGCCCGCTGCACGAAGGTCAGGTCCAGGATGCGTACCGCCTTCGAGGCGACCGCGTCGGCCAGCGCCGGTGCGATGGCGCCGGTGAACCGGCTGCCCGGAAAGGCGACGACGAGGTACTCCACGGGTCCCACGGTCACGGGTGTGTCCTCTCCGCGTGAATGGATCGTGAGCAGCATAACTTCGGGCATTCAGTGGCGCACTGTGGCAGACCATCGCAAAGCACCGGTCCTCGGCTACGCGACAGTACGTAAAGGATCAAGTGCGCTGGGGGAGTGCAAGGTCACAGGCCGGCGCACTGCTGCTCCCCCTGGAGCTGTCCTAGCATCTGGGCCATGACGGTCCAGCCTGCTGACGGGCTTTCGCTGGCCGCCGGATTCCCTGACCCCGCCCATGAGCAGTGGCAGAGCCTCGTCGAGGGTGTGCTCCGCAAATCGGGCAAGGACGTGTCGGGACCGGCTGCCGAGGAAGCGCTGTCCACCACGGTGGAGGACGGGCTCATCACCCGCCCCCTCTACACCTCGCGCGACGACGCGCCCGACGCCGGTCTCCCCGGGTTCGCCCCCTTCACCCGCGGCAGCAGGCCGGAAGGGTGTACGGCGAGCGGCTGGGGCGTACGGCAGCGGCACGCGTTCACCGACCCCGCCCGGCTCAACGAGGCCGTGCTCACGGACCTGGAGAACGGCGTCACCTCGCTGTGGCTGGCCGTCGGGGGCGCCTGTGGCGTGCCGGTGTCCGGTCTGGAGCGGGCGCTCGACGGCGTCCTTCTGGACCTCGCGCCCCTCGTGCTGGACGCGGGCGCGGAACTGGACGCCGCGGCCACCGAGTTGCTGCGGCTGCACACCGCGCGCGGTGTCCCGGCGGACCAGGTGCGGGGCAGTCTCGGCGCCGATCCGCTGGGGCGGGCGGCCCGCGAGGGCACCGAGCCCGACCTGGCGGACGCCGTCCGGTGGGCGCTGCGGTGCGCCGAGGAGTACCCGGGACTGCGGGCGATCGTGGTGGACGCGATGCCCTACCACGAGGCCGGCGCTTCGGCGGCCCAGGAGCTGGGTGCTTCGCTGGCCACCGGTGTCGCCTACCTGCGGGCGCTGACGGATGCCGGGCTCGGCGTCGAAGAGGCCTGCGCGCAGCTGGAGTTCCGGTACGCGGCGACCGCCGACCAGTTCCTGACGATCGCCCGGATGCGGGCCGCGCGCCGGCTGTGGGCGCGGGTCGCCGAGGCCTGCGGGGCTCCCGGTGCGGGAGCGCAGCGGCAGCACGCGGTCACCTCGCCGGTGATGATGACGCGGCGCGACCCGTGGGTGAACATGCTGCGGACCACGCTGGCGAGTCTCGGCGCCGGCGTCGGCGGGGCCGACGCGGTGACGGTGCTGCCGTTCGATCACGCGCTGGGCCTGCCCGACGCGTTCGCCCGGCGCATCGCCCGTAACACCTCCACGATCCTGCTGGAGGAATCGCACCTGGCCCGGGTCATCGACCCGGCGGGCGGTTCCTGGTACGTGGAACGGCTCACCGACGAACTCGCGGAGGCCGCCTGGTCGTTCTTCCAGGAGATCGAGCGGGCGGGCGGCATGGCCGCCGCGCAGGACTCGGGGCTCGTCGCGGAGCGGATCGCGGCGACCTGGGAGGCGCGCAAGAAGGACCTGGCGCGGCGCAAGGAGCCGGTGACGGGAGTGAGCGAGTTCCCGCTGCTGGACGAACGTCCGGTGGAGCGCGAGCCGCTGCCGCCGGCCCCCGTGGGCGGCGGGCTTCCGGTCGTGCGGCGCGACGAGGCGTTCGAGGCGCTGCGGCTCCGCTCGGACGCCCACCTGGCCGCGACCGGCGGCCGGCCGAAGGTGTTCATCGCCGCGCTCGGCCCGGCGGCGGCGCACACCGCGCGGGCCTCCTTCGCCGCGAACCTGTTCCAGGCGGGCGGGATCGAGGCCGTGCACAAGCCGGCGCGGGTGGACGCGTTGACGGTGGCCGAGGCGTTCGCCGCCTCGGGGACCGATGTGGCGTGCCTGTGCTCCAGCGACGCGCTCTACGCCGAACAGGCCGCGGAGGTCGCCGCGGCGCTGGTCGCGGCGGGCGCGCGGCGCGTGTACCTGGCGGGGCGGCCCGCCGCGTACGACGGTGTCGACGCGTACGTCTTCGCCGGCTGCGACGCGGTGGACGTGCTCTCTTCCCTTCTCGACCGGATGGGTGTGGCGTAATGCGTATCCCCGACTTCTCCGACATCGCGCTCGGGCCGGGCGGCGCCCCCGAGGTCACCGAGGACCAGTGGCGCGCCGCGGTCAAGGAGTCCTCCGGCAGCTCCGACGGCGATCTGCTGTGGGAGACGCCCGAAGGCATCGCGGTCAAGCCGCTGTACACCGACCGGGACGTGGAGGGGCTCGACTTCCTCAGCACGTACCCGGGCATCGCGCCGTACCTGCGCGGTCCGTATCCGACGATGTACGTCAACCAGCCCTGGACGATCCGGCAGTACGCGGGCTTCTCCACCGCCGAGGAGTCCAACGCCTTCTACCGCCGCAATCTGGCGGCCGGGCAGAAGGGCCTGTCGGTCGCCTTCGACCTGCCGACGCACCGCGGTTACGACAGTGACCACCCCAGGGTGACGGGCGACGTCGGCATGGCGGGTGTGGCGATCGACTCGATCTACGACATGCGTCAGCTCTTCGACGGCATCCCGCTGGACCGGATGTCGGTGTCGATGACGATGAACGGCGCGGTGCTGCCGGTCCTCGCGCTGTACATCGTGGCCGCCGAGGAACAGGGCGTACCGCCCGAGAAGCTGGCCGGGACCATTCAGAACGACATTCTGAAGGAGTTCATGGTCCGCAACACCTACATCTATCCGCCGAAGCCCTCGATGCGGATCATCTCCGACATCTTCTCGTACACCTCGCAGAAGATGCCGCGCTACAACTCGATCTCCATCTCCGGCTACCACATCCAGGAGGCCGGGGCGACGGCCGATCTGGAGCTGGCGTACACCCTGGCCGACGGGGTGGAGTACCTGCGCGCCGGGCAGAACGCGGGGCTCGACGTCGACGCCTTCGCGCCCCGGCTGTCATTCTTCTGGGCGATCGGCATGAACTTCTTCATGGAGATCGCGAAGCTGCGCGCCGCCCGGCTCCTCTGGGCCAAGCTGGTGCAGCAGTTCGAGCCGAAGAACGCCAAGTCGCTGTCGCTGCGGACGCACTCGCAGACCTCCGGCTGGTCGCTGACCGCGCAGGACGTGTTCAACAACGTCACGCGCACCTGCGTCGAGGCGATGGCCGCCACCCAGGGCCACACCCAGTCGCTGCACACCAACGCGCTCGACGAGGCGCTGGCCCTGCCGACGGACTTCTCCGCGCGCATCGCCCGCAACACCCAGCTGCTTCTCCAGCAGGAGTCCGGCACCGGCCGGGTCATCGACCCGTGGGGCGGCAGCGCGTACGTGGAGAAGCTGACGTACGACCTGGCGCGGCGGGCCTGGCAGCACATCGAGGAGGTCGAGGCGGCCGGCGGCATGGCCAAGGCCATCGACGCGGGCATCCCGAAGCTGCGCATCGAGGAGGCCGCCGCCCGCACCCAGGCACGCATCGACTCCGGCCGCCAGCCGGTGATCGGGGTCAACAAGTACCGGGTCGAGACGGACGAGCAGATCGACGTGCTCAAGGTCGACAACACCTCGGTGCGCGCCCAGCAGATCGAGAAGCTGCGCCGGCTGCGCGAGGAGCGGGACGAGCAGGCCTGCCAGGACGCACTGCGCGCGCTGACCGCCGCCGCCGAGCGGGACCCCGGTCCCGGTCTGGAGGGCAATCTGCTGGCGCTGGCCGTGGACGCGGCCCGCGCGATGGCGACGGTGGGCGAGATCTCGGACGCCCTGGAGAAGGTCTACGGCCGGCACGCGGGCCAGATCCGTACGATCTCCGGTGTGTACCGCAACGAGGCAGGGGAGTCGCCGTCCGTGGACCGCACCCGCGCGCTGGTCGACGCGTTCGAGGAGGCGGAGGGGCGCCGTCCGCGCATCCTCGTCGCCAAGATGGGCCAGGACGGGCACGACCGGGGCCAGAAGGTGATCGCGACCGCCTTCGCCGACCTGGGCTTCGACGTGGACGTCGGCCCGCTGTTCCAGACGCCGGGCGAGGTCGCCCGGCAGGCGGTCGAGGCGGACGTGCACATCGTGGGCGTCTCGTCGCTGGCCGCCGGCCACCTCACGCTCGTCCCGGCGCTCCGCGAGGAGCTGGCCGCCGAGGGGCGCGAGGACATCATGATCGTGGTGGGCGGGGTGATCCCGCCGCAGGACGTCGACGCGCTCCTGGAGGCGGGCGCCGCGGCCGTGTTCCCGCCCGGGACGGTGATCCCGGAGGCGGCCCACGACCTGGTGACGCGGCTCGGTTCCGCTCTCGGCCACGAGCTGTGAGCCGCTGAACCATGGCCCCGAGGATCGATCTCGACAGTTATGTGAAGGGCGTGCTCGACGGGAAGCGCGCGCACATCGCGCGCGCCATCACCCTCGTCGAGTCCACCCGCCCCGACCACCGGGCACTGGCGCAGGAGCTGCTGCGCCGGCTGCTGCCGCACTCGGGCCACGCACGGCGCGTCGGCATCAGCGGAGTGCCCGGGGTCGGCAAGTCGACGTTCATCGACGCGCTCGGCACCATGCTCACCGGGCTGGGGCACGGGGTCGCCGTCCTGGCGGTCGACCCGTCGTCCAGCCGTACGGGCGGCTCCATCCTCGGCGACAAGACCCGGATGGAGCGCCTGGCGGTGGACCCGGCGGCCTTCGTGCGCCCCTCCCCCACCGCGGGCACGCTGGGCGGGGTGGCGAAGGCGACCCGTGAGTCCATCGTGGTGATGGAAGCGGCGGGCTACGACGTGGTGCTGGTGGAGACGGTCGGCGTCGGCCAGTCGGAGACGGCGGTCGCCAACATGGTCGACACGTTCCTGCTGCTGACCCTGGCGCGCACCGGCGACCAGTTGCAGGGCATCAAGAAGGGCGTCCTTGAGCTCGCGGACGCCATCGCGGTCAACAAGGCCGACGGTCCGCACGAGCGCGACGCGCGCGCCGCGGCCCGTGAACTGGCGGGCGCGCTGCGGCTGATGCACCCGGCGGACGCGGCGTGGACGCCGCCCGTGCTGACGTGCAGCGCACGCGAGTCGACCGGTCTCGACGCGCTGTGGGAACGGCTGGAACAGCACCGGGCGCTGCTGGAGTCGACCGGCAGGCTCGCCGCCAAACGCAGCGAACAGCAGGTCGACTGGACCTGGACGATGGTGCGCGACGAGCTGCTGGAGAGCCTGCGCGCCCATGCCGGGGTGCGGGCGCTGGCGCCGGATCTGGAGCGCCGGGTGCGGGAGGGGACGCTGCCGGCGACGCTGGCCGCCGAGGAGATCCTCGCCGCGTTCCGGGGCACCCGCCCGGCGGACTGAGCCGCCGGGCGGTGACCCGGGCCCGGCGCCCGGGTCACATCCGGGCGTGCAGGGCCTCGGTGTGCTTGCGGACCTGTTCGGGGGTCATATAGCTGTCGGTGTACTCGAAGTTGCGCAAGGTCGCTTCCTTGCGCATCTGGAAGCCGGTGCGTACGAAGTCGTCGCCGGCGGTGGCGTTGATCAGCCAGTTCGCCATGACGCGGGCCTTGGCCACGTTGGTGCGCAGCGCCGACCAGTGATAGCCGCGGGCCACGGCCTGGGCGCTGATGCCGTGCAGTTCGATGCCGAGCGGCTTGGAGACGGCGTCCTTGCCGCCGAGGTCCACGACGAGCCCGAGGTCCTTGTGGACGTAGGGCTGCAACGGCTGATTGCGGAGCTTCGCCAGGAGGTTGTCGGCGAGCTTGCGGCCCTGGCGCTGCGCGTGCTGGGCGGTGGGCGGGCACACCGCGCCGTCGCCCTTGGCCAGGTCGGGCACGGCGGCCACGTCGCCGAGCGCGAAGATGCCGTCGTGGCCGGGCAGCACCATCTCGGGCGTCACGGCGAGCCGGCCCTTGACGGTCTCCGCGTCGAAGGTGCCCACCAGCGGGCTGGCGGCGACCCCGGCGGTCCAGATCAGCGTCCGGCAGGGCAGCACCCGGCCGTCGGTGAACTTCACGGTGTCGGGCCCCGCCTCGGCGATCGACACACCGAGCGAGACCTCGATGCCCCGGTCGCGCAGCACCTTGAGGGCGCTGGCGCCGAGCCGGTCGCCGAGTTCGGGCATGAGCTTGGGCGCGATGTCGATCAGGTGCCACTTGATGAGCTTCGGGTCGAGGCGGGGGTAGTGCCGCAGCGCGTTGGTGGTGAGGCGCTGGAGGCAGGCCGCGGTCTCGGTGCCGGCGTAGCCGCCGCCGACCACGACGAACTGGAGCCGGGAGGCGCGCTCCTCCTCGTCGTCGCTGGCGTCCGCGAGGTCGAGCTGCGCGATCACGTGGTCGCGTACGTAGGCGGCCTCGGCCAGCGTCTTCATGCCGCGCGCGTGGTCGAGGAGGCCGGGGATGTCGAAGGTCCGGGTGACGCTGCCGGGGCTGAGGACGAGGTAGTCGTACGGCTCGTTCACGATCTCGTCGGTGATCTTGCGGACCACGCAGATCTTCGCCGCGGGGTCCACTCCGATGGCGCCGCCAGGGATGATGCGGGTGCGGTGTCGGCTGCTGCGGCGCAGCGACAGCGCGACGGACTGCGGAGTCAGCACCCCGGACGCCACCTGGGGCAGCAGGGGCAGGTAGAGCTGGTACGAGAACGGGGCGACGAGGGCGATGTCCGCTTCTCCGGGCCGCAGCCCCCGCTCCAGACGGCGTACGCACTCGACCCCGGCGAAACCGGCTCCGACTACGAGAATCCTGGGTCGTGCCACAGTGATCGTCCCTTCTGGGGGTCTGCACGGTCGTCCGTTCGCCTGCCCCGTCACACGCGCCCGTCACCTCTCATCTTCACGACCGGGGTGCGAGTGCGCCTGCTGGGACGGCAGAACGGACGACCGCCGCGCGTCATCGGGCCAGATAGCCCAGCACACCGCAGGCGCCGCCCGCCGCGCCCGCGCAGAGCACGGCTGCGGCGACGCAGCGGGCGCGGAGCCTGCGGTAGCGCTCGGTGTACTCACCGCGCAGTTGCAGGGCGCGGGCGGAGATCCGCACCAACATCGCCCGGGACTCGGCGGTGCGCTCCGCGCTGTAGACCCGCTCGACGTCCTCGCGCTGGGCGGTCGTGAGCCAGGGCAGCTGGTCGGTGAAGCGGCGGGCGAGCCGGTGCGCCTGCTCGACCTCGGCGTTCCACAGCAGGTATCCCTCCATCTGGGCCAGCCCGCGGGCGCTCTCGGTGTCCGGTCCGCCCGCCGCCCGCCTCTCCTCGCCGCTCACGCCTGCTTGTCCCCCGGCGCCACCGTCGCGGAGGTGTGGGGCCGGGTCGCGGCCTCCTCCAGCTCCCGTACGGCGGGGTGGTGCAGGTCGAACGCCGGGGATTCGGAGCGGATACGGGGCAGGGTGACGAAGTTGTGCCGCGGCGGCGGGCAGGAGGTCGCCCACTCCAGCGAGCGGCCGTAGCCCCACGGGTCGTCGACCTCGATCTTCTTGCCGTACTTCGCGGTCTTCCACACGTTGTACAGGAACGGCAGCATCGACAGGCCGAGCAGGAACGAGGAGATCGACGAGATCGTGTTCAGCGCCGTGAAGCCGTCCGCGGCGAGATAGTCCGCGTAACGCCGCGGCATGCCCTCCGCGCCCAGCCAGTGCTGCACCAGGAACGTGCCGTGGAAGCCCACGAACAGCGTCCAGAAGGTCATCTTGCCCAGCCGCTCGTCCAGCATCTTGCCGGTGAACTTCGGCCACCAGAAGTGGAACCCGGCGAACATCGCGAACACCACCGTGCCGAAGACGACGTAGTGGAAGTGCGCGACCACGAAGTACGAGTCCGAGACGTGGAAGTCGAGGGGCGGGGAGGCCAGGATCACCCCGGTCAGGCCGCCGAAGAGGAACGTGACGAGGAAGCCGACGGACCAGAGCATCGGTGTCTCGAAGGACAAGGAGCCCTTCCACATCGTGCCGATCCAGTTGAAGAACTTCACCCCGGTGGGCACCGCGATGAGGAACGTCATGAACGAGAAGAACGGCAGCAGCACGCCGCCGGTGACGTACATGTGGTGGGCCCACACCGTGATCGAGAGCCCGGCGATGGCGGTCGTCGCGCCCACCAGGCCGATGTAGCCGAAGATCGGCTTGCGGCTGAACACCGGGATGATCTCGGTGACGATGCCGAAGAACGGCAGGGCGATGATGTACACCTCCGGATGCCCGAAGAACCAGAAGAGGTGCTGCCAGAGCAGCGCGCCGCCGTTGGCCGCGTCGAAGACATGGGCACCGAACTTGCGGTCCGCCTCCAGCGCCAGGAGTGCGCCGGCGAGCACCGGGAACGCCAGCAGCACCAGCACGGCGGTCAGCAGGACGTTCCAGACGAAGATCGGCATGCGGAACATCGTCATGCCGGGGGCGCGCATGCAGATGATCGTGGTGACGAAGTTGACCGAACCGAGAATCGTGCCGAAGCCGGAGAAGGCCAGACCCATGATCCACAGGTCACCGCCGACACCGGGCGAGCGGACCACGTCGGTCAGCGGCGAGTAGGCGAACCAGCCGAAGTCGGCGGCGCCGTTCGGGGTGAGGAAGCCGGCCACCGCGATGAGCGAGCCGAAGAGGTACAGCCAGTACGCGAACATGTTCAACCGCGGGAACGCCACATCGGGCGCACCGATCTGCAGCGGCATGATCCAGTTCGTGAAGCCGGCGAACAGCGGCGTCGCGAACATCAGCAGCATGATCGTACCGTGCATCGTGAACGCCTGGTTGAACTGCTCGTTCGACATGATCTGCATGCCGGGCCTGGCCAGTTCGGCGCGCATGAAGAGCGCGAGCAGACCGCCGAAGAGGAAGAACGCGAACGAGGTGACCAGGTAGAGCGTGCCGATCGTCTTGTGATCGGTGGTGGTCGCCCACCGGATGACGACGTTGCCGCGCTCCCTGCTGCGCACCGGTAGCTCGTTGGCGTACGCCTCCTCGTCCTCCGCCGTACCTGCTGTGCCCGTCGTCGTCACGGGGCGGCTCCTTCGCTTGTCAGCCGTGTTACCGGATGCAGCAAAGCAGCGAAGCGGCCCCGTAGCCGGGCCCGGCACCCGCCGGGCCGCGACATTCACCCATCAGGGGGGTGAGGGACACGGCGACGCCCCGGCGCGGCGGAGGCCGTGCCGGGGCGTCGGGTGCGCGTCAGGTCAGGCGAGGCTCGCGATCGCCTGGTTGAACGTCGCGGACGGACGCATGACGGCCGCGGCCTTGGCCGGGTCGGGCTGGTAGTAGCCACCGATGTCGGCCGGCTTGCCCTGGACCGCGATCAGCTCGTCGACGATGGTCTGCTCCTGCTCGGCCAGCGTCTTGGCGAGCGGGGCGAACGCGGCGGCGAGGTCGGCGTCGGCGGTCTGCTGCGCCAGCTCCTGGGCCCAGTACAGGGACAGGTAGAAGTGGCTGCCGCGGTTGTCGATGCCACCGAGGCGGCGGCTGGGCGACTTGTCCTCGTTGAGGAACGTGGCCGTGGCGCGGTCCAGCGTGTCGGCGAGGACCTGGGCGCGTGCGTTGCCCGTGGTCTGCGCGAGGTGCTCGAAGCTGACCGCGAGGGCGAGGAACTCGCCCAGGCTGTCCCAGCGCAGGTAGTCCTCCTTGACGAGCTGCTGCACGTGCTTCGGCGCGGAGCCGCCGGCGCCCGTCTCGAAGAGGCCGCCGCCGTTCATCAACGGGACGACGGAGAGCATCTTCGCGCTGGTGCCGAGCTCCAGGATCGGGAAGAGGTCCGTCAGGTAGTCACGGAGCACGTTGCCGGTGACGGAGATGGTGTCCTCGCCGCGGCGGATGCGCTCCAGGGAGAAGGCGGTGGCCTTCTCGGGGGTCATGATCTCGATCTGCAGACCCTCGGTGTCGTGCTCGGCGAGGTACGTCTTGACCTTGGCGATGAGCTGGGCGTCGTGCGCGCGGTCCTCGTCCAGCCAGAAGACCGCCGGGTTGCCGGTCGCGCGGGCGCGGGTGACGGCGAGCTTGACCCAGTCCTGGATCGGCAGGTCCTTGGTCTGGCACATGCGGAAGATGTCGCCGGCGCCGACGGCCTGCTCCAGCACGGCGTTGCCGGCGGCGTCGACGACGCGGACGGTGCCGGTGGCGGGGATCTCGAAGGTCTTGTCGTGGCTGCCGTACTCCTCGGCCTTCTGCGCCATGAGGCCGACGTTGGGCACCGAGCCCATCGTGGCCGGGTCGAAGGCGCCGTTGGCGCGGCAGTCGTCGATGACGACCTGGTAGACACCGGCGTAGCTGCTGTCCGGGAGGACGGCGATGGTGTCGGCCTCGTTGCCGTCCGGGCCCCACATGTGGCCGGAGGTGCGGATCATGGCCGGCATGGAGGCGTCGACGATGACGTCGCTCGGGACGTGCAGGTTGGTGATGCCCTTGTCGGAGTCGACCATGGCGAGGGCGGGGCCCTCGGCCAGCTCGGCCTCGAAGGACTCCTTGATCTTCGCGCCCTCGGGCAGGGTCTCCAGGCCCTTGAGGATGCCGCCCAGACCGTCGTTCGGGGTCAGGCCGGCCGCGGCGAGCACGTCGCCGTACTCGGCGAAGGTGTTCGGGAAGAACGCGCGTACGACGTGGCCGAAGATGATCGGGTCGGAGACCTTCATCATCGTGGCCTTGAGGTGCACGGAGAACAGGACGCCCTCGGCCTTGGCGCGGGCGATCTGGGCGGTGATGAACTCGCGCAGGGCGGCGACGCGCATGACGGAGGCGTCGACGACCTCGCCCGCCAGGACGGGTACGGACTCGCGCAGGACGGTGGTGGTGCCGTCGTCACCGGCGAGCTCGATGCGCAGGCTGCCCGGCTCGGTGATGACCGCGGACTTCTCGGTGGACCGGAAGTCGTCGACGCCCATGGTGGCGACGTTGGTCTTGGAGTCGGCGGTCCAGGCGCCCATGCGGTGCGGGTGGGTCTTGGCGTAGTTCTTGACCGAGGCGGGGGCGCGGCGGTCGGAGTTGCCCTCGCGCAGGACCGGGTTGACGGCGCTGCCCTTGACCTTGTCGTAACGGGCGCGGACGTCCTTGTCCTCGTCGGTCTGCGGGTCGTCCGGGTAGTCCGGGAGGGCGTAGCCCTGGGCCTGGAGCTCGGCGATCGCGGCCTTCAGCTGCGGGATCGAGGCCGAGATGTTCGGAAGCTTGATGATGTTGGCCCCGGGAGTGGTGGCCAGGGCGCCGAGCTCGGCGAGAGCGTCGTCGATCCGCTGGTCCTCCCGCAGGCGGTCGGGGAAGCCGGCGATGATCCGGCCCGCGAGGGAGATGTCCCGGCTCTCGACGGTGACGCCGGCCTTGGAGGCGTAGGCCTCGATCACGGGCAGGAACGAATACGTCGCCAGGGCCGGGGCCTCGTCGGTGTGTGTATAGATGATGGTCGAGTCAGTCACCCTGTGCTCCGCTCTACGTCTGCAACATTGCTTGACATCAAGATATCTCGTGAGCGGCGCCGCTTCGACAGGGCCCTGCCCACACCGGCCGGAACCCGTCCTACGGGCGGTGCTCCGGCGGGATCTCCTCGCCGGCCGGCACCGGTCCGGGCGGGGTTCCGTCGCCGAAGGGGCGGCCGCCGAGCTGCTCGCGGTGGTGCGGAGCCCGCCAGCCGGAGAGGTCGGGGCCCGCGGGCACGATGCCGGTCGGGTTGATGCCGGTGTGGACGCGGTAGTAGTGCTGCTTGATGTGGTGGAAGTCGACCGTGTCCCCGAACCCGGGGGTCTGGTAGAGGTCCCTGACGTACGCCCACAGCACCGGGTCCTCGGACAGCTTGCGGCGGTTGCACTTGAAGTGGCCGTGGTAGACGGCGTCGAAGCGCACCAGGGTGGTGAAGAACCGGATGTCGGCCTCGGTGATCGTGTCGCCGACGAGGTAGCGCCGGTCGGCGAGCCGCTCGGACATCTGCTCAAGCCGGCGGAAGAGCGCCTCGTACGCCTCCTCGTACGTGTCCTGGCCGTCCGCGAACCCGGCCCGGTACACACCGTTGTTGATGTCCCGGTAGATCCCCTCCATGACCTCGTCGATCTCCGCGCGCAGCGGCTCGGGGTAGAGGTCGGGCGCGCCGGGGCGGTGCAGGGCGGTCCACTCGGTGGCGAGGTCCAGCGTGATCTGCTGGTAGTCGTTGGTGACGAGCTTGCCGCTGGGCACGTCGACGATCGCGGGGACGCTGACGCCGCCCGGGTAGTCGTGTTCCCGGGCGTCGTAGGCCTCGCTGAGGTAGCGGATGCCGAGCACCGGGTCCCGGCCGTCCGGGTCGAGCGTGAAGCGCCAGCTGCGGTCGTCCTGCAGCGGGTCGGTGACGGCGAGCGAGAGGGCGTCCTCCAGGCCGAGGAGCCTGCGCGAGACGAGGGCGCGGCTGGCCCAGGGGCAGGCGCGGCTGACGACGAGCCGGTAGCGGTCCGCCTCGACGGGCCAGCCGTCGCGGCCGTCGGCGGTGATGCGGTCCGCGAAGTGGCTGCGGGAGCGCTTGAAGGGTTTGTGCCCGTACGAGCTGTTGCCTTCGGTGCCGGCGGAGTCGTTCATCGCGTTCTCCCTACGAGGCGGCTGCGGGTGGTGCGGAGTGCTGTGTACGGCTTCTGCCCCGGCGGGCGCCGCCCACGTCGGCGAGCGCGACGAGCAGGGCGGCGACGACGAAGGCGACGGAGACGACGAGCCCGTGGTCGTACGCGTCGGACCAGCCGTCGCCGCCGACCTGGGCGAAGAACACCGCACCGACGGCGGCGATCCCGATCGCGGAACCGACGCGCTGACCGGTCTGCAGGGTGCCGCCGGCGCTGCCCGCGGTGGCCACCGGCACCTCGGAGAGGGTCAGGGTCTGGTTGGGGGCGATGACCAGGCCGCTGCCGAGCCCCGCGAACAGCAGCGGGGCCGCCATCGCCCAGCCGGCGCCCCGGCCCGGCACCAGGTGGACGGCGAGCGCGGTGGCCCCGAGCCCGAGGGCGACGGCGGCCAGTCCGACGACGACGAGGGGACGGCCGAAGCGGCCGACGAGCCGGCCGCCGGGGCTCGCGGCGACGGCGGAGCCCAGGGCGAACGGGGTGATCGCCAGGCCGGCCTGGAGGGCGGTGTAGTGCAGGCCGCTCTGGAGGTAGAGCGTGGTGATGAAGAAGATCGAGGTGAATCCCGCGAAGTACAGCAGGATCAGCAGGCAGCCCAGCCAGTAGGAGCGCACGGTGAAGAGCCGGAGGTCGACGACGGGCTGGGTGCCGCGGCGGCCGCACCGGGCCTCCCAGCCGACGAATGCGGCGAGCAGCGCGACGGCCAGGATCAGCAGCAGCCATTTGTCGTTGCCGGGCCACTGGCGGGACTGGACGAAGGGCAGCAGCAGGGCCAGGACTCCGGTGCCCAGGAGCAGTACGCCCAGCGGGTCGAGGTCCCGCAGCCGGACCGCGCCGGCCGACGGGGTGTCGGGCAGCAGGCGGCGGGCCAGCAGGAGGCAGACGAGTCCCAGCGGCAGGTTGACGTAGAAGACCCAGCGCCAGCCCTCCTCCGCCCCGGCCGCCTGGATCAGCAGACCGCCGAGCAGCGGGCCGACGGCGGTGGAGATGCCGACCACCGTGCCGAACATGCCGAAGGCGCGCCCGCGTTCCCGGCCCTGGAACATCTGCTGGATGAGCGCGGAGATCTGCGGGGAGACCATGCCGCCGGCCAGCCCCTGGACCAGTCGGGCGATCACCAGCCAGAGGCTGGACTGGGCGGCTCCGCAGGCGGCGGATGACAGCGTGAAGAGCGTGAGTCCCGCCATGAACACGGCGCGCCGGCCGCGTGCGTCGCCGAGCCTTCCGGCCGGGATGAGGAACAGGCCGAAGGCCAGGGCGTAGCCGGACAGGACCCATTGCAGGTCGGACTCGGGGGTGTGCAGTCCTTCCTTGATGGAGGGCAGTGCGACGTTGACGATCGAGACGTCCAGGAGGGTCATGAAGCCCGCGACGAGGCAGACGGCGAGCGCCTGCCACCGTCGCGGGTCGGGCGTGTCGTGCCCGGACCCCGGGTCCGCGTCCCGTCCCGCAGGACCCCGGTCCGCCGCGCTGTCTGCCATGGTTGGCACCCTAGGACCCACACCGTGATTCCTCATCCCGGCTGGTCCACCCGGCCGTGCGGGACGGCGCGGGGGCGGGGCCGGTTAGGGTACGGCGCATGCAGTCCTACACGATCGGGCAGGCGGCCCGGCTCCTGGGCGTCAGCCCCGACACGGCCCGGCGCTGGGCCGACGCGGGGCGCGTCGCGACCCACCGCGACGAGGGCGGCCGCCGCCTCATCGACGGCCGCGATCTGGCGGCGTTCTCGGTGGAGGTCGCGCAGAACGGCGCGGGTGACGAAGAGGTGTCGTACACCTCCGCGCGCAACGCGTTCGCGGGCATCGTCACCGCCGTGAAGCTCGGCGATGTGGCCGCGCAGGTCGAGATCCAGGCGGGCCCGCACCGGCTGGTCTCCCTGCTGACCCGGGAGGCGGTCGAGGAACTGGGCCTGGAGGTCGGCGTGCAGGCCACCGCCCGGGTGAAGTCGACCAGCGTGCACATCGACCGCGCCTGACGGGGCGGCGGGTCAGGCCGCGCCCTTCCTGGCGGCGGCGAGGATCTTCGCCACGGTGTGGAAGAAGCGGGTCGTCGCGTCCCGGCCGAGGACGCTTTCCTGGAAGCCCTTGGCGGCCGGCGGCCTGCCGTTGATCAGGTGCCAGACGACGAAGGCCTCGTGGTCGGCCGCGCCGATGATCTCCATGTCCTTCTTCGGGGAGAGCATCGGCAGCGCCAGGTCCGGGTCGATGCGCTCGGTCGTGAACACGACGCACTGGCGGATGTCGTCGGTGACCGTGACGTCCTTGAACGGGTCGCGTGCGATCAGCGCCTCCAGCTCGGGGACCGTACGCAGGCACACCGCGACGTCGTACCCGAGCGCCTGCGCCAGGTGGTCCCCGATGCGGGCGGCGAGCGCCGGCCGGTCCGTCTCGTCGGACTCGAAGAAGACATTGCCGCTCTGGATGTAGCTGCGTACCGACGCCAGTCCCAGCTCGGTGAAGAGACCGCGCAGGCGCTCCATCTTCACGGAGCGGCCCGGCACGTTCAGACCTCGGAGCAGTGCGATGTACAGCAAATCCGATCACCTGTTCATGCGGGAGGGACTGCGGGCTGCGGCGGACGGCGACAGCGTAGCCCCGCCGTCTTCGCAGCGGCGTGATCACCGCCTACGGTGGGAACGGTTCACGCCGTCCGGGTCCGACAGCTCTCCTGGGAGATTCCGTTGCGCATGCTGATCAACGTCCCCGAAACCGTGGTGGCCGACGCGTTGCGCGGGTTGGCCGCGTCGCATCCCGAGCTGACCGTGGACGTGGAGAACCGGGTCGTCGTCCGCCGGGACGCGCCCGTGGCGGGCCAGGTGGCCCTGGTCTCCGGCGGGGGCTCGGGGCACGAGCCGCTGCACGCCGGGTTCGTCGGCCCCGGGATGCTGTCGGCGGCGTGTCCGGGCGAGGTGTTCACCTCGCCGGTGCCCGACCAGATGGTGCGGGCGGCGGCCGCCGTGGACAGCGGCGAGGGCGTGCTGTTCGTGGTCAAGAACTACACCGGGGACGTCCTCAACTTCGAGATGGCCGCCGAGCTCGCCGACGAGGAGGGGCTGCGGATCGAGCAGGTGCTCGTCGACGACGACATCGCGGTGACCGACAGCCTCTACACCGCCGGGCGCCGGGGCACGGGCGCCACCCTGTTCGTCGAGAAGATCGCGGGCGCGGCGGCCGGCGAGGGCGCCCCGCTCGACCGGGTCGCCGCCATCGCCCGCCGGGTGAACGAGTCCTCGCGCAGCTTCGGCGTGGCCCTCAGCTCCGTCACCACCCCCGCGAAGGGCTCCCCCACCTTCGACCTGCCCGCCGGCGAACTCGAACTCGGCATCGGCATCCACGGCGAACCCGGCCGTGAGCGGCGGGCGATGATGACCTCGCGGGAGATCGCGGACTTCGCCGTGAACGCGGTTCTGGACGACCTGCGCCCCGACGGACCGGTGCTCGCCCTGGTCAACGGCATGGGTGCGACCCCGCTGCTGGAGCTGTACGGGTTCGGCGGCGAGGTGCACCGGGTCCTGCGGGAGCGGGGTGTGGTGGTGGCCCGTACGCTCGTGGGCAACTATGTGACCTCGCTGGACATGGCGGGCTGCTCGGTGACGCTGTGCCAGGTGGACGAGGAGCTGGTACGGCTGTGGGACGCGCCGGTCGAGACACCGGCGCTGCGCTGGGGACGCTGATCCGCGTGACGGACCTAGGAGATCATGTGCTCGACGCCGATTTCTTCCACCGCTGGATGACCGCGGCCGCCGGTCTCGTCGACCGCGACGCGGCGTACCTGACCGAACTGGACTCAGCGATCGGGGACGCCGATCACGGCAGCAACCTCCAGCGCGGGTTCGCCGCGGTGTCGGCGGCCCTGGCGAAGGAGTCGCCGCAGACCCCGGGGGCCGTGCTGATGCTGGCCGGACGGCAGCTGATCTCGACGGTCGGCGGTGCCTCGGGCCCGTTGTACGGGACGTTGCTGCGGCGTACGGGCAAGGCACTGGGCGACGCCCCCGCCGTGTCCCCCGCCGACCTGGCGCGGGCGCTCGGTGAGGGCGTCGCGGCCGTGGCCCAGCTGGGCGGGGCGCAGGCCGGTGACAAGACGATGCTCGACGCGCTGCTGCCCGCCGTCGACGCGCTCGGGACCTCCTTCGCGGCGGGCCGGGACGCGGCGCGGGCCGGGGCGGAGGCGACCGTGCCGCTTCAGGCGCGCAAGGGCAGGGCGAGCTATCTGGGCGAGCGGAGCATCGGGCACCAGGACCCGGGGGCCACATCGTCCGCACTGCTGATCGCCGCGCTGGCGGGCACCGAGGAGACGGCCGGGGGCGAAGCGTGAACACGGACGCGCAGGTGGGCATCGTGCTGGTCTCGCACAGCGGGCCGGTGGCCGAGTCCGTGGCGGAGCTGGCCCGGGGGCTGGCGGCGGGAGGGGCGACGGCTCCGGTGGCCGCGGCGGGCGGCACGCAGGCGGGCGGGCTCGGGACGAGTACGGAGCTGATCGCCGAGGCCGCCCGGTCGGTGGACGCCGGGGCGGGAGTCGCCGTGCTCGTCGACCTCGGGTCCGCGGTGCTCACGGTCAAGGCGATGCTCGCCGAGGGGGACGAACTCCCCGCCGGGGCGCGGCTGGTGGACGCCCCGTTCGTGGAGGGCGCGGTGGCCGCGGTGGTCACGGCGTCGGCGGGCGGCGATCTCGACGCGGTGGAGGCGGCGGCTTCGGAGGCGTACGACTACCGCAAGGCGTAGCGGCCGGGCGCCGCGCACACTTGACTGTATGACCGCCAGGAAGAACCCCCGCCGCAGCGCCGGGCTCCTGCTGTTCCGCACCGGTGCCGGGCACGGGCTCGAAGTGCTCATCGGCCATATGGGTGGTCCGTTCTGGACGGGCCGCGAGGAGGCCGCGTGGTCGGTGCCCAAGGGCGAGTACGAGCCGGACGAGGAGCCCGGGGCGGCGGCGCGGCGGGAGTTCGAGGAGGAGTTCGGCCACCCGCCGCCGGAGAGTGCATGGGTGGCGCTCGGCGAGGCCCGTCAGCCCAGCGGGAAGACGGTGACCGTGTGGGCGCTGGAGGGCGACATCGACCCGGCGAGCGCGGTGCCCGGTACGTTCACTATGGAGTGGCCGCGCGGATCCGGGGAGCGGCGGGAGTTCCCGGAGATGGACCGGTTCGCCTGGTGCACGCCGGAGGCGGCGGCCGAGCGGCTGGTCAAGGGCCAGCGCGTCTTCCTGGACCGGCTGCGCGAGCATCTGGCGGAGGGCGGCGACTGAGCCGGACACGGCGCCGCGGGCCGCCGCAGCGTGCGGCGGCCCGCGGCGGCCACGGAGGCTCGTGGCGGGTCAGCTCTGCGGGAGGATGACGGCCCGGCCGTTGATCTTGCCGGCGTGCAGGCGCTCGTAGGCGAGCGGTGCCTCGTCCAGCGTGTAGGTCTCGACGTGGACGTCCACGGCGCCGGCGTGGGCGAGGTCGAGCACCTCGGCCAGTTCGGAGCGCGAGCCCCAGTACGGGGCGGTGACCGTCGTGTTGAACGGCAGGACGCCGAAGCCGACGGGCAGCGCTCCTCCGCCGATGCCGACGATGGTGACGTCCGAGTCGATGGCGGCGGCCGCGCCCGCCGTGGCGACGGTCGGCTGGGCCCCGACGAAGTCCAGGACGACCTGGGCGCCGATGCCGCCCGTCAGTTCGCGGATGCGGTCCGCCGCGTGCTCGTCCGACAGGACGGCCTCGTGGGCGCCGACCGTGCGGGCGAGGGCGAGCTTGTCCTCGCTGACGTCGAGGGCGATGACGCGGGCCGACGTGAGGGCGCGCAGCAGCTGGATGGCCACGTGGCCGAGACCGCCGGTGCCGATGACGACGGCGGTGGCCCCGGGCACCAGCTTCGGCAGGGAGCGCTTGATGGCGTGGTACGGGGTGAGGCCGGCGTCGGTGAGCGGCACGGTCCGTACCGGGTCGAGGTCGCCGATGGGCACCAGGTGGCGCGGGTCGTCGACGATCATGTACTCGGCCATGGCGCCGGGCGAACCGAGGCCGGGCGGGTTGATGCCCAGCTCCGCGGCGCGCAGGCAGTAGTTCTCCTTGCCCTCGGCGCACTTGATGCAGGTGCCGCAGCCCCAGGGGCCGTAGACGGCGACGGACTGGCCGGTCTCCAGGCCGCTGACGCCGTCTCCGAGCGCGGCGATCGTGCCTACGCCCTCGTGGCCGAGGGTGAGCGGCAGCGGGTACGGGAACTGGTCCGCGGGCCAGCTCATTACGGCGATGTCGGAGTGGCAGACGCCCGCCGCCGTGACCTTGAGCAGGACCTGTCCGGGGCCCGGTTCGGGGTCGGGCACGGTGACGACCTCGGGTGCGGCGCCGATCTCGCGGTACTGGACTGCCTTCATGGGGTCCTCCTCGACCTCTGTGGCTGTGACTCCTGAGCTGCCCCCCCCCGAAACCCCCGTTGTCC
>NZ_RDBL01000019.1:3495-11455 GCF_008042035.1 Streptomyces sp. col6 | reverse complement strand
ACCCGTCCGGGTCGCGCGGGGTCAGGAGGCGATGAACCGCGCGACCTGGCCGAGGACGACCGTGTCCGCCAGGTACCCGATGTGGTTCTGGCAGACCACGTTGTTGTTCGTCGCACCGCTCAGACGGGTGCTGGTGTACGGGAGGATGACCCCGTCGCACGCGGAGTACCAGGTGGCGTACTTGGTGTCGCCCGGGGTCTCGTCCCCGGAGGTGATCTGGGAGATGAACGAGGAGCCGGGGTACATCTGCTGGCACGTCGTGTAGATCAGGCAGGCGCCGGCGTACGTGGTGCCGTGGTTGGCGCCGGCGATGGAGGCGAGGTGGCTGACGCTGCTGTTTCCGCCCAGCACCTTCAGGTAGTACTGGCTGACCAGACCGCCCATGGAGTGGTTGACGATCGCGACCTTGCTCGCGCCGGTCCGGGACTTCACGTCGTTGACGAAGGCGGCGAGGCCCTGGGCGTTGGTGATGTTGTTGCCGTAGGAGTCGTACTCGTACGCGAACAGGTCGGAGCCGGACCAGCCGTTGAGGCGGAAGACGCTCATGGCGGTGACCCAGTTGGAGGCGCTGCCCGTGTAGCCGTGGACGAAGACGACCGGGGTGCTGGTCGACAGCGGTTGCACGGCGGCCGCGCGTGCGGCCGGGGCGGACGTCTCGGCGGCACCGGCCGTGGACGCCGGGGAGAAGAGGGTGAACGCGACCGTGACGGCCGCGAGAACGCCGAGGAGGCGGCGCGGTGAACGACGACGCATGGAGCACTCCTGAGGGGATGCGGGGATGGGGCTGCCTGCCCGCACAAGGTTCCGGGCCCCGGGCGCCCACGCCATCGGCTAATTCACCGGTCTTCGGGCCCCGGGAGCGGGTGCTCCGTGACAGCCGGGGCCGGAGAGCGGCGGTTTTCGGCCGTTCGGGCCCGGGACGTGGTGTTCCGCCACCGGCCGGCGCGCCTCTCGCGCAGAGTGCTGCGTATGACGACACCCGCCGATCTGCTCCGCCTGCTCGCCCGCACCCGGGCCTCGCTCGACGGTGAGGAGGTCACGTACTGGTGGTCGGGCGATGTGTACGCATGGGCTCCCGACCAGCCCTACCAGCGCCTCTTCGGCTTCGAGGGGGTCAATGTGGCCCGCCTCGTCCAGGATCCCGATGCGGGGCCGGATGCCTGTCAACTGCTCACGCGTGAGGCCGCCTTCTACCTGGATCCGCAGAGCAGGGAGATCCTGGAAACCTGGCAGGACCTGCCGGTGGTGCACGTCTGGAACGACCCGGCCAACCAGAAGTGGCGGCCCTTCCCGGTGCCCATGACGGAGCTGGGCGCGCAGGTGTGCTTCAGCCTGGAGATCCCGCTGTCCTACCCGTCGCCGCTGTCTGTCGCGCAGTACCCCCGGCACTCGTCCGGGGACACGTACCGGGCGCTGGAGCTCTTCCAGTTCTTCGCCGACCGGACGGACCTGGCCGGTCCGGCGCCCAGTGTGCCCGCGACCATGTCGTGGACCCGGATGTCCCCGTGGCTGCCGTGGATGGCCCGGGGCCAGGCACCCGGCGGGCTGACCTTCCACTGCCGGGGCCGGAAGCTCGGCTCGTACGGTGAGGTGCCCGAGCGCACCCGTGCCTACATCGCCGACCGGCACCCGGAGTTCGCGCACGCGCCGGAGCGGTGGAGCGAGCCGAACGAGACCAGCTGGACGTACTTCCGCAGGCTCAACCCCCCGGCGTAGCGGGGCACGGGGCCCGGCTCAGTCCTTGCGGCCCGTCGCGGCGATGGTGACACCGAGGCCGATCATGGTGAGCCCGCCGACGCCACCGACGAGCGAGAGCCGCCGGGGCGAGCGGGCGAACCAGTCGCGTCCCGTCGCCGCGACCAGCCCCCAGACGCTGTCGCAGGTCAGCGCGATCAGGTTGAACACCAGGCCCAGCACCAGCATCTGGACCATGACGTGCCCCTGGGCCCGGTCGACGAACTGCGGCAGCACCGCCGCGAAGAACACGATGGTCTTCGGGTTCGCCACTCCGACGGCGAACCCCTCCCACAGCGTGCGCAGACCGCCCCGCGCGCTCGGTCCGGCCGTGAACGCGGCCTGGAGCGAGCCCCGTTGGCGCCACGCCCTGACGCCCAGGTACACCAGGTAGGCGGCGCCCGCCAGCTTCAGGAAGGTGAAGACGAGGACGGAACGTTCCACGACCGCCCCGAGGCCGAGCGCCACGGCCATGATGAGGACGTACGCCCCCAGCGTGTTGCCCACCACCGTGGTCAGAGCGGTGCGGCGGCCCTGCGCCAGGGCGCGGCCGATCACGAACAGCACGCTGGGGCCGGGAATCACGATCAGCAGGAACGACATGGCGGCGAAGGCCAGTACACGGTCGGAGGACACCATGCGGCACATGTAAGCACGCGGTGTGCCGGCCCCACAGCCGAATTCCGGGCGGGCCCTGATCGCCACCGGCTCGGCATTCCTGTCGGCCTTATGGACACCGGGCCAGGGCCGTGCTCTCATGCCACTTGCACTTTTCCAACGATGCACAAAGAGCGGTGCGCTGCGGGCGGGCGGACCGGTCGGCGTGAGAGCGGAGTCGCACATGAGACCTCCATCCGCGAGGCGGGCGGGAGGGCTGAGGCGGTGGATCGGTGCCGCCGCCGTCCTCGGTACCGCCGCGGCCATGACCGTGACGGGCACGGCCGGCCCGGCGTCGGCGGGCGGTGCGCCCAGCCGCCGGATCCCGACCCTCACGTCCGGCGATGCCCGGTTCCAGATCCTGTCGCCCACGCTGATCCGGACCGAGTACGCGGGGGACGGCAAGTTCACCGACGAACCGACGTTCAACGCCATCGGCCGGGGCTCCTTCGCCCCGGCGGCGTACACCGCGAAGACCTCGGGCGGCTGGCTCACCCTCACGACGAGCGCGGTCACCCTGCGGTACAAGGTCGGCTCCGGGCCGTTCGACGCGAGCAACCTCTCGGTGCGGCTCGACGCCGGCGACTCCCCCGTGACGGTGTCGCCCTGGCACCGCCTCACCTGCGCCCCGGGTGCGCTCTGCGAGGCCGAGAGCCTGCGGGCGGGCGGGGTCTCCGTGGCGTCCGACCACCGCGGCTACACCGGAGCCGGATTCGCCGCCGGCTTCGAGAGCACCGGCGCCTCCCTGGCTTCTGACATCGATGTCACAAGCGCGGGCACGTACCGGTTCGCGGTGCGGTACGCCAACGCGCGCGGCGGCGACGGCCAGACGAAGCCGCGCACGCTCACCGTGTCCGTCGACGGAGGGGCCGGGCAGCAGGTGACCCTGCCGCCGACGGCGGACTGGGACAGCTGGGACGTCGCCTCCGCCGGGGTGCGGCTGGACGCCGGGCACCACACGGTCGCGCTGACCCGCGCAGCCGCGGATTCCGGCAGCGTCAACGTCGACAGCGTCGCGCTGCTCGGCGAGGGCGAGGCGTTCCCGCCCGCGTCCACCGCGGCGATCGCCGACTGCCGGTTCGGGGTGAGCTGCGAGGCGGAGGCCGGGCGCATCGGCGGCACGGCGGCCGCCGCGACCGATCATCAGGGCTTCGCCGGCAACGGCTTCGTCGCGGAACTCAACCAGGGCTCCTCGCTGACGACGCACATGGTGGAGGTCCCTTCGGACGGCACGTACACCCTGCGCGTCCGCTACGCCAACGGGGCGGGCGGCGACGGCCGGCACGAGACGCGCACCGCGACGGTGTCCACGGGCGGCGCCACCGGCACCCTGTCGTTCCCGGCGACGGACGACTGGGACACCTGGTCGACGGCCACCCTGCCCGTGCAGCTGAAGGCGGGGGCCAACGACGTCACTCTGAGCTGCCCGGGTGCGGAGAGCTGCCATGTGAACGCGGACACCGTGTCCGTCGCCGCGACCGGCGACCCGGCCCCGCAGCCGCATGTGGCCCTCGGCGGCTACCGGCGCGGCCTCGACGGCGTCACCGGCAACGGCGCCGCCCCCGTCACCACGCCCGGCCTCCTCAACCGGGACGGCTGGTACCTCCTCGACGACACCCCGTCGGCGCTCTACGACACCGCTTCGCGCAAGGTCACCCAGCGCTCCGACCACGGCGGCGGCCCCTACCAGGACGGCTACCTCTTCGGGTACGGGCACGACTACAAACGGGGCCTGACCGACCTGTCCACCCTCACCGGACCGCCCGCGCTGCTGCCTTCCTGGGCGTACGGGGTCTGGTATTCGGAGTACATCGACCGCACCGACGCGGACTACCGGAACACGATCCTGCCGAAGTTCCGGTCCGAGGGCGTGCCGCTGGACGTGCTGGTGACGGACACCGACTACAAGGCCGTGAACGCGTGGAGCGGCTGGGAGATCGACCCGGCCAAGTTCCCCGATCCGAAGGGGTTCTTCGACTGGTCGCAGGCGCAGGGGCTGCACAACACCCTCAATGTGCACCCCAGCATCCTCGCCGCCGATCCGCAGTTCGCGCAGGCCCAGAAGACGGCCAAGGGCAAGCTGAGGAAGGGCGGTTGTGCCGGCGGCGCGGGTGAGGACTGCTACACCTTCGACTTCGGCGACGCCGACCAGCTGAAGGCCTACATGGATCTGCACCGGACCATGGACGAGCAGGGCAACGACTTCTGGTGGCTGGACTGGTGCTGCGACGCGGCGCAGTCGTCGCTGCCGGGCGTGACCCCGGACGCGTGGATCAACCAGCAGTACGCCGACGCCACCGGCGAGCACCTCGACCGGCCGTTCGTCCTCTCGCGCGCCTACGGTTCGCTCCAGGCCGCCGGTTACAGCGGTCAGCAGTCGGTGCCCACCGGCCCCTGGGCGGACAAGCGCACCACCGTCCACTTCACCGGCGACACGTCCTCCACCTGGGGCACCCTGAAGTTCGAGGTGGGCTACACACCGGCGGAGGCCGCGGCGACGGGAATGGCCAACGTCACCCATGACATCGGCGGCCACAACGACACGACGGGCCTCAAGGGCTCGGAGACGTACACCGACGGCGGCGGCACGCACACCACGACGAAGCTGCCCGACGACCTGTACGCGCGGTGGGTGCAGTTCGGCACCTTCCAGCCCGTCGACCGGCTGCACAGCAACCACAGCGACCGGCTGCCCTGGCAGTACGGCGCGGAGGCATCGGCGTCCGCAAGCAAGTTCCTCAACCTCCGGGAGAAGCTGCTGCCCTATACGTACACGCTCGCGGAGGAGGCGAACCGGACCGGTGTGCCGATCGTCCGGCCGATGTATCTGGAGTACCCGGAGGAGCAGCAGGCGTACACGACCGCCGGCAGCGAGTACTTCTACGGCTCCGACATGCTGGTCGCACCGGTCACGACGCCCGGCACGTCCACGAAGACGTCGGTGTGGTTCCCGCCGGGACGGTGGACCGACTACTTCACCGGCAGGACGTACGAGGGCGGCACCACCCAGGACGTGACGACCACGCTGGACACGATGCCGGTGTTCGTCAGGGCCGGTGCGATCGTGCCGGGCCGCACGCGGGACGTCGCCCACGACGGGGCGGCCGGCGCGGACGATCTCACCCTCACGATCGCCCCGGGCGGCCCGGGTTCCTTCCAGTTGTACGAGGACGACGGGGGTGCTGCGGGCAAGGCCCGGAGCGCGACGACGAAGGTCTCGTACAGGGAGGCGGGCGGGCGCCACACGGTGACGGTCGGAGCGGCGAAAGGGTCCTTCCGGGGGCAGCCGCAGAAGCGCACGTGGACCCTGTCGGTCCGGGCGGACCACGCGCCCCGGCAGGTCACCGCGAGCGGTGAACGGCTGTCCGCACGTGCCTACCGCTGGGACGCGGACACCGGGAGGCTGACCATCACCCTGCCGAGTCGCGGCGTCCACAGGGCCGTCACCGTGACCTACTAGGCAGATGTCCGCGAAGTCCCGTGCATGCGACGGGACTTCGCGGACCTGCCGGGCCTGCGGCCTCAGCCCTGCGCGGCCTCGGTGACCACGACCGGTTCGAGGCCTTCACGACGCACCCGTTCGCTCCCCCAGACGCCGAGCGGACCGAGCGCCTCGTTGAGCGCGCGTCCCTGCTCGGTCAGGGAGTACTCCACCCGCGGCGGCACCTCTGCATAGACCTCCCGGTGCACGAGCCCGTCCGCCTCCATCTCCCGCAGGTGCTGCGTCAGCATCTTCTCGCTCACCCCCGGCAAACCACGCCGCAGCTCCGCGAAGCGGCGTACGCCACGGGCTTCGAGCTCCCACAGGATCAGGCCCTTCCACTTGCCGCTCACCACGTCGAGCGCGGCGTCGATCCCGCAGATGTAGGGCCCGCGCCGCGGCGCCTTCGCCATCACTGATCCCCTTACGAAAAGGTAAGTACCGCAGAAAATAGTGGGTACTTCCGAGACTAGCGGCACTCTTCGACCATGGAGGAGTGAACGAACGACGGAACCACACCACCCAGCAGAACAGCCCTGTCACCGTGATCGGGCTCGGCCCGATGGGCCGGGCGATGGCACGCACCCTTCTCACCGCCGGCCACCCGGTGACCGTCTGGAACCGCACCGCCGGCCGGGCCGACGGTGTCGTCGCCGACGGAGCGACGCTCGCGGCGACACCCGAAGAGGCGGTCGCAGCGAGCGGCCTCGTGATCCTCAGCCTCACCGACTACCGGGCGATGTACGACATCCTCGGCGGCGCCACCGAAGCACTCGCCGGCCGGACCCTGGTCAACCTCAGCTCCGACACCCCCGACCGGACCCGCGAGGCGGCCGACTGGGCGGCCGGGCAGGGCGCCGGCTTCCTCGCCGGAGGGGTCATGGTGCCCGCACCGATGGTCGGTACGGAGGCGGCCTTCGTCTACTACAGCGGACCCGAGAAGGTGATGGAGCATCACCGGACCGCGTTGGCCCGGCTCGGAGCGGTGAGGTATCTGGGCGGCGACCCGGGCCTCGCCCAGATGATGTACCAGGCCCAGCTCACGGTCTTCCTCACCGCCCTGTCCGCGTTGCTGCACGCCACCGCGATGCTGGGCAGCGCCGGGATGAAGGCCGTGGAGGCGCTGCCGGAACTGCTCTCCTCCGCCGACTCGATCAGCGACATCCTGAGAGCCGGCGAAGAGCGGCCGGGCGCCGCACTCGACGCCGGAGAGCATCCCGGCCACCTCAGCACGGTCACCATGATGGGTGCGACGGCCGACCACATCGTCGAGACCAGCAGGGCGCTCGGTCTCGACCCGGCGCTCCCCCTGGCCGTGCGGGCCCACTACCGGCGCGCGATCGCGGACGGCCACGGCGGTGACAACTGGACCCGCATCATCGACGGCATCCGCGCACCGCGCTGACGCACCGGCCGCCCCTCAGTCCTTGCTGGCCGACTGCCAGGACAGGCCCCAGTTGTATTCGAGGTCCGCGGCCTGCTGCTTGAAGATGCCGGGCGGCAGGATGATGTACTTCGCCTCCCGCCGCACGATGAGTTCCCCGCCGATGTTCTCGATGAGGGCGAGGGCCGCCACCGGTGAGGGAACCGTGCACTCGTCGAGCAGTACCTCGATCGGGGGGCCGACGGGCGGGTAGAGCGTGGCCACACCGTGCAGGCCGGCGAAGCTCGACGCGCCGGAGTAGATCACCACGAACACCAGGAGGCGCTTGATCTCCGAGGCGTGGTCCAGGTTGATCGTGAGGTTCTCACCGGATTCGCTGCCGCCGGTCCGGTCGTCGTTGTCCAGCTGGACGTAGGGCTCCTGGTGGAACGAGCCGAACTGGTTGTTGATGGGGTGGACGATCCCGCTCGCCCCGTTCTGCAGCTCCCACAGGCAGGAGAGGTCGAGGTCGACGTCCTCCAGCCGGACGGCGTCGCGGCCCTTGTTCATCCAGCCGCGCGGAGGCGTGCGGGCGCTCCAGGTGAGGTTGACCCGCATCGCACCGGAGGTGGCGCCCTGTTTGGTGAGCGAGACCGAGGGCGCCGACTTGGTCAGCGTGATCTTGGACAGCCGCACGGGCTGTACGGGTGCGGGCGGCGGGGGCG
>NZ_RDBL01000019.1:0-3395 GCF_008042035.1 Streptomyces sp. col6 | reverse complement strand
GGGGTGGAACGCGGCGCGGCGGCGCTGGCCCGCCAGCTCCCGGGCCAGCGCCGCCGCGCCGCGTTCCACCCCCGCGTCCACGGGCAGCAGCACCAGCAGCCGGTCCCCGTCGCGCAGTACGCGCACGGCGGGGCGGTACGTCGCCGCCTGGAGCGCCGCCACGTCGAGGGGGCGGTCGCCCGGGGCGGGCGCGGCGGTGAGGGTTTCGGCGACCACCACCGCGCAGGCGGCGTCGGGGGACAGGCCGAGCGACCAGGCGTGCGTGCGGGCGTCCCCGTCCCCGTACAGCAGTCCGCGCAGCGCGAGTTCGCTGCGGCGGGCGGCGCCGCTCTCGCGCAGCCGGTGCCGCACAAGCAGGGGCGCGGCGACCTCGGCGGCCCTGCGCAGGGCGTCCGGCGCGTCCGGGCGCAGCGGGCGTCCGTCGCCGGCCACCCAGATGGAGCCGAGGACCTCGGGGCCGCTGCGGACCGCGATGATCAGGCGCTCGGGTCCCTCCGCGTCGGCCGCGCGGTGGATCACGTCGCGGGAGGTCCACAGCGTCCGGAGCATGCCGCTGCGGCGCAGCTCCGCGACCCGCCACTCCGGGACCCGGCCGCCCAGGATGGTGGACCGGCGCAGCACATCGGCGTCGGGCCCGGTGGCGGAGTGGGCCAGGACCCGCAGGCGCGTGTCCTCGATGGTGATCGAACCGCCGGTGTACTCGGCGACGGCCGCCGCGAGGGCGCTCAGGCTCTCCGGACCCCCGGCCGCCATCCGCCCCGCCGTCCCGTCGTCCGCGCCCGCCCGTGCGCAGGCCAGCGCGGATCGCAGCAGCGCGGCGGTGTCCGTCCAGTCCGCCCATTCCGCGCGGGTGAGCAGGGCGACCCCCGCTCCCTCGGCGGCGTCGACCACCTGGGGTGCGGCGGCGACCCCTTCCACGGCGCGCAGCACCACGCCGGACGCGCCCCGGCGCGCGGCCTCGCGGACCGGGGCCGCGGCGTCGGGGGACGAGGCGGGCGCGCCGGTCAGCAGGACCAGGCAGCCGTCCAGTGGCCGGGCCGGACCTTCGTCGCCCACGGCCACACCCCGCACGCCGACGTCATGGCCGGAGGGCGCCAGCAGCAGCCGCAGGCTCCCGCCGTCGTCGAAGGCGAGGAGTTCGCGCAGCGCGACGGAGGGCTCCGGCGGGAGGGGCGCACGGCTCGTCATGGCAGCCGAGCATACGAGCGCACCGTGCCGCCGCGTCCGGAACCGGCCCTCACTCGTCGGCGAGATCGCTTCGGCTGCACGCCAGGACGCCCGCCGTGCCCGCCAGCCGTGCCGTCAGCGCGTCGGGGTCGCCCCGGCCCTGCACGCTCAGCGCGACCTCGACGGTCCGCTCGACGTTCTCCTGGGGGCGCCGGCGCCGGTATCGGCCCGAGCCGGAGAGCGTGGTCAGCTCGGAGACCGCGAACCCGGTCTCCGTACAGTGGTTGACCAGTTCCCGCAGCGCCCCGACCCCCTCGGTGTACGTGATGCGGTACCCGATCGAGGCGTTGCGCAGGGTGGGCAGCCGGTGGGCGAGGGGGCGTACCCCGTAGGACACCAGGAAGTACGCGAGCGTGGCCAGCGTGGCGAGGACCGGCAGCCCCGCACCGGCCGCGCAGCCCACGGCGGCGGTGAGCCAGATCGAGGCCGCGGTGGTCAGGCCCCGCACGGAGCCCCGGTGGACGAAGATGACGCCGCCGCCGATGAAGCCGAGGCCGGAGACGATCTGGGCCGCGACCCGGGACGGGTCCAGCTCCACCTGGCCGGTGACCACCACGTCGGAGAAGCCGAACTTGCTGACCAGGGTGAAGAGCGCGGCCCCGAGTCCGACGATGGTGTAGGTGCGCAGCCCGGCCGCCTTCTGGCGGATCTCGCGCTCGATCCCGATCGCGCACGACAGGACGAACGCGATGCCGAACTGCGCCGCGTGCGTCCAGTTCTGACCGAACGGTTCGTTGATGTCGAGTGCCACGCAGCCTCCGGGCCCGGCGGGCCTGTCCGGCGGATCATGATCGGACAGACTCCACCGTACCCGGCCATTCGGGTCCCGGTCGCAAGCGGCACGGCCGCCGGTCCCCGGGCGGTACGGGAGGGCGGCGGCTCCCGTACCGCGTGGGAACCGCCGCCGTCCGCGCAGGCGGCCGCTAGTTGACGCAGCCGATCGAGCCGATGGGGAAGTTGTTGCCGGTGGAGGTCGCGGTGAACCCGAAGGTCACGCTGCCGTCCGGCGGGATCGTGCGGTTGTAGTCGGCGTTCTTGACTGTCAGCGTGCCGTCGGAGCCGGTGCTCAGCACCCCGCTCCACACGCTGCTGACCGTGGTGCCCGCGCCGGGCTTCCAGTTCACGGACCAGCCGTCGAGCGCCGTCGTGTTGTGGTTCATGACCTCGACGGAGCCCTGGAAGCCGCCGCTCCAGGAGTTGGTCACGCTGTAGACGGCCATGCAGCCGGTGTGCGGATCGGTGGGGTCGGTCGGATCGGGCGTCGGGTCCGTGGGGTCCGGCGTCGGGTCGGTCGGGTCCGGCGTCGGGGTGGTGGAGCCGCGCATGCCGGTCACTTCGCCGTGGCCGCCGTCGAAGACGATGTCGGAGCAGGAGAAGAAGTTCTCCTGGCTGTCCGAGCGCACCCACTGGATGAACATCACCGCGTCACCCGAGCGGCCCGAGGGCAGGGTCAGGTCCCAGTAGTAGTGGCCGCCGTCGGTGCCCGGCGAGCCCACGGCGGGCGGGTTGGTTACCGTCTGTACCAACTCCAGGTCGTCCCAGCCCAGTTCGGACGTGGGTGCATACCCTGGCTTGGACACGTAGACCCGGAACGAGCCAGGGTGCGCCGCCCAGTTGCTGTGGTCGACCTCGATCGTGGCGCCCGAGGTCAGGTGCGTACGGGGCCAGTCGCCGCGCGGCGCGTTGTAGCCGGTGAAGTTGTACGGCGAGCGGTCGCCGGCGCTGCACAGCTTGCCGTCCGGGACGTAACCCTGGCCCCGGCCACCGGCGTTGGAGTCGAGCACGGCGAACCAGTTGTACAGGGCGGTCGCACCGCTCTCCGCGAGCGCGGCCTTGCACGCCGGGTTGGTCGGGTCCAGGGCGCCGGTGCTCGTCTTGGCATCCAGGTAACAGAGGTAGGTGCGCGATCCCGGCGACATCGTGACGCCGTGGGCCTGTGCGCTGCCCTGGCCCAGCAGGGTGAAGGCGATGCCGCCGAGCAGCGTCGCCAGCACCGCCGCCAGGGAGGCGAGTTGTGTCCTGCGTCTTGCCATGGTGTCTCCTTCTGCGTGTGCGGGGGCGGTCGTCGTGCGGGACGAGCGTCAGGAGGTCGCACCGAGGTGTGGTCGGACCGACGGTGCCGTGGCGGATCACCCTCCGGGCCTGGGCGGTGGGGGATGCGTGGGGGT
>NZ_RDBL01000018.1 GCF_008042035.1 Streptomyces sp. col6 | reverse complement strand
CGCTTCCCCCACCACGGCAACCACCCCCGCCGCGAAGCCCGTTCAGCGCTACGACATCACCCTCGTCACCGGCGACGTCGTCCACTACACGGACGGCACGGGCAAGCAGGACACCGTCACCGTGGACCGCGCCGAGGGCGCGACCGGCGGTGTACACGTCCAGCAGGCCGGGGACGACATCTACGTCCTGCCCGACGAGGCGCAGAGCCTGCTCGCGGCCGGGAAGCTCGACCGTCGCCTCTTCAACGTCTCGGCGCTCGCGAAGATGGGCTACGACGACAAGTCGACCGGCGGCATCCCGCTCATCGCCACCTACCCGGCGTCCAAGGCCCGTTCGCTGCCCGTCGCCCCGCGCGGCAGCAAGACGGTCCGGCAGCTGCAGTCCATCCACGGCGCCGCCCTCAGGGCAGGCAAGGACACCGCGCGCTCCTTCTGGAACGACATCGCGCGCACCGCCACGGCCCGTTCGCTGGACAACGGCATCGCCAAGCTCTGGCTCGACGGCCGCGCCGAGGCCGCGCTCAAGGACTCGGTGCCGCAGATCAACGCCCCGCAGGCCTGGGCCGAGGGCTACGACGGCAAGGGCATCAAGGTCGCCGTCCTGGACACCGGCATCGACGAGGACCACCCGGACGTCAAGGACCGCATCCTGGAGTCCAAGAGCTTCGTGCCGGGCGAGGAGGTCGACGACAAGAACGGCCACGGCACGCACGTCGCCTCCACCATCGCCGGCTCCGGCGCCGCGTCCGACGGCGTCAACAAGGGCGTCGCCCCCGAGGCCGGGCTGCTCGTCGGCAAGGTCCTCAGCAACGAGGGCTCCGGCGCCGACTCCGGCATCATCGAGGCCATGGAGTGGGCGAAGGCCGAGGGCGCCGACGTCGTCTCCATGAGCCTCGGCTCACCGGTCGCCGACGACGGCACCGACCCCATGTCCCAGGCCGTCAACACCCTCTCCGCGGACGGCGGCCCGCTCTTCGTGATCGCCGCCGGCAACGCGTACGGCGCCGGCACCATCGGCTCGCCCGGATCCGCGGACCAGGCGCTCACCGTCGCCGCCGTCGACAAGCAGGACGGCCGCGCGGACTTCTCGTCCATGGGCCCGCTGGTGCGCACCTACGCCCTGAAGCCGGACCTGTCCGCGCCCGGCGTCGACATCAACGCCGCCGCCTCGCAGTCGGTCCCCGGCATCGAGGGCATGTACCAGTCGATGTCCGGTACGTCGATGGCCACCCCGCACGTCGCGGGCGCCGCCGCCATCCTCAAGCAGCGCCACCCCGACTGGACCGGCCAGCGCATCAAGGACGCGCTGATGAGCTCGTCCAAGGTGCTGCCCGACTACACCCCGTACGAGCAGGGCACCGGCCGGGTCGACGTGAAGGCCGCCGTCGACACGACCGTCGAGGCCACCGGCTCCGTCGCGGTCGCCGCGTACGACTGGCCGCACAGCGCCTCCGACCCGGTCGCCGAGCGGACCATCACCTACCGCAACACGGGCACCGCAGACGTCACCCTCGACCTGGCGACGGACAGCGACTCGGACGCGTACACGCTGTCCGTGAAGCAGCTGACCGTCCCGGCCGGCTCCACCGCCGAGGCCGTCCTGACGCTCGACCCGTCGAAGGCCGCCGCGGGCACGACGTTCTCCGGCCAGGTGATCGCCAAGGACGCCTCCGGCGCCGTCGTCGCGCACACCGGCTTCGCGCTCACCAAGGAGCAGGAGCTCTACGACCTCACGCTCCGGCTGCGCGACCGCTCCGGCAAGCCCATGGACGGCACCGTCGTCCTCGGCGCGCTCGGCGACCCGAACCTGTCGCCCGTCGCGGTGTCGGGCGAGACCACGCTCCGCCTGCCCCCGGGCAACTACACCGCCTGGGCCGCCGCCGACGTCAAGGGCGACACCGCCGACTCCAGGGCCATCGCCTTCCTGGCAGCCCCCGAGATCATCCTGGACAAGCCGGTCACGGCCACCCTCGACGCCTCCAAGGCCCGTAAGATCAGCGTGAGCACGCCGAAGGAGTCCGAGACCCGCCAGCTGCGCTACGACATGGCGCGCACCTCACCGGACGGCACCGTCCTGCGCGACGCGTACCAGATCCCGCTGACGTACGACCAGCTGTGGGCGAGCCCCACCAAGAAGGTCACCCAGGGCGACTTCTCCTTCCTGACCCGCTGGCGCCAGGGCGAGAAGCTGGTCGATCTGACGGCCGACGGCCGGGACGTCCCGGTCACCGCGCAGGGCGGCTCGGCAGTCGCCGAGAACAGCAGGGACAAGCTCCGCAGCGTCTTCGCGGGCAACGGCTCCGCCGCCGACTACAAGCGCGTGGACGCCAAGGGCATGGCCGTGGTCATCCGCGCCAGTGACACGGTGTCCCCGGCCGACCGCGCCGCCGCCGCGGTCGCCGCCGGCGCCAAGGCGCTGTTCGTCGTCAACCGCGGCGAGGGCCGGCTGATGGAGTCCTACGCGGACTGGGGCACCACGCTCCCCATCCCGGTGCTCTCCGTCCAGCGGATCGCCGGCGAGAGCCTGGTCAAGGCCGCGCAGCACGGCGAAAAACTGACCGTCGAGCAGCACAAGTACGCGAGCTACGTCTACGACCTGGTCGACCGCCACGACGGCACCATCCCGAACCGCTCGCTCGCCTTCGACCCGGCCACCCGTGACCTGGCGAAGATCGAGAACACCTTCTACGGCCACCGCGACGTCGTCGGCGGCGGCTTCCGCTACGACATCCCCGAGTACGGCCCCGGGCTCGGCTTCGAGGAGTACGAGAAGTTCCCCGGCACCCGCACCGAGTGGGTCAACCCGCTGCCCGGCGCCTCCTTCTGGTACGAGAACCACTCCCAGTTCAACGAGGAGGGCAGCGACACCGCGCTGGAGGAGCGCGGCGGCGAGATGGACTACCGGGCCGGCTCCACCAACAAGGCCCAGTGGTTCGCCCCCGTCACCCGGCCGCGCCTGGGCACCGCCTACTGGGGCCCGAACCGCTCGCAGTACGGCGACATCCAGTACAACATCACCCCGTGGACGGACGCCGGGGCCGGGCACTCGGGCTCCATGCCGGACAAGGAGTACGACACCGGCAAGGTGACGGTCTACCAGGGCGACAAGGTGCTGGACGAGTCCCCGGGCCGGGCCGGCTACATCGGTGATCTGCCCGACGAGAAGCTGCCCTACCGCCTGGTGCTCGACGCCTCGCGCGACGCGGACACCTGGAAGACGTCCGTGCGCACCCACTCGGAGTGGTCGTTCGTCTCGGGCGCCCTCGACCCGGAGGGTCCGTACCAGGTGGACATCCCGATGCTCCAGCTGGACTACGACGTCGCCACGGACCTCGCCGGTGACGTCCCGGCCGGCAAGTGGACCGAGATCGGCCTGTCGTCCACCACGCAGGAGTGGCTGAACGGTGCCGTGAAGGCCACGAAGGCCCGCCTGTCGGTGAGTTACGACGACGGGAAGACCTGGAGCCCGGTGTCGCTCGACAAGGACCGGACGGGATCCTGGACCGCCCGGTTCAAGACCCCGAAGAAGGGCGCCAAGGCGGTCTCGCTCAAGGCCCATGCCGAGGCCGCAGGCGGCCTCGCGGTGGACCAGGAGATCATCCGGGCGTTCGGCCTGAAGTAACGCGCCGAACCCCTCGTACGAGGCGGCCGCTCACCCGCTCCCGGGTGGGCGGCCGCCCCCGTGCGTCAGGCCGCGTCCACCGCCTCGGCCCCCGTCCGGGACCGCCGTACACCAGGGCCCCCGACGGCCGCCGCGCACAGCAGCGCCGGGGCCGCCGCCACCGCGCAGCACAGCGCGAGCGGCAGCCGGTCCACCAGGAGCCCCACCGCCGCCGTGCCGCCCGAGGAGCCCGCGTTGAACGCGGTGTTGACCCAGGCGCCCGCCCGGGTGCGCCGGGCCGCGTCCGCCGACTCGTCCGCGATCAGGTAGGCGGTCGTGAGCGCCGGCGCGACGAAGAGACCCGCCACGCCGACCACAGCGATCAGCACGTACACGTTGCCCGCGAGCCCGGCCGCCGCGGCCGCCGTGCCGAGACCGGCGGCCGTCGCCGGCAGCCGCACCCCCAGCGGGGCCCGCCACCGCAGCGCCCCGTAGGCCAGCCCCCCGACGGCGCTCGTCGCCGACAGGGCCGCCAGCACCCAGGACACCGCCGACGCCCGGTGCATCGCCTCGGTGAGGGCCACCACCAGCAGGTCGAGGGCCCCGAGGCAGAGCCCCACGGCGGCCGTCACCAGCACAGCGCGCCGCAGCGCGGGCACGGCGCCGAGCCGCAGGGCCGACGCCCCGGCCCCGGCCGCGTCGGCGCCGTGTTCCGGCTTCCCGCGCGGCACCGCGGGCGAGGTCACCAGCGCCCCCGCCCCGACGGCGATCAGCACCGCAGCGGTCAGCACACCGGCGGCGGGCCCGGTGGCCGTCACCAGCACGCCCACCAGCAACGGGCCGGTGACGTACAGCAGTTCCTCGGCCACCCCGTCCAGACTGTAGGCGCGGCGCAGCAGCTCCCGGTCGGGGACGAGGCCGCTCCACAGCGCCCGCATGACCGGGCCCAGCGGCGGCGTGCAGACGCCTGCCGCCGTGGCGAGCGCCCCGAGGAACAGCGGCGAGGCACCCGGCCGCCAGGTGACCAGGGCGAGGACGGTGAGCAGCACCGCGTACAGGCCCGCCATCGGCGGCAGGGCGCGGCGCGGCCCGTACCGGTCGATCAGCCCGGCACGTGCGGGGGAGAGGAGCACACTGGCGGCCCCGAACAGGGCCATGACGGTCCCGGCGGCGGAGTAGGAGCCGGTGGCGTCCTTGACGGCGAGGAGCAGGGCGAGCGGAGCGATTCCGTAGGAGAGCCGCCCGGTGAGCGCGGCGGCGAAGGTGCGTGCGGCATGAGGGGCACGCAGGACAGCGGCGTACGAGGGCGTGGGCATGGTGGGCTTCCTCGGAGGGCGGGGCGGACTCGGCCGCGCCGCGGGCGTGCGGGGACACCGGGGCGCCGCACCCGGTGGGCCGGGCGCGGTCGGAGCGGGGTCCTACGCACGAGGAAGGGACACGCGGGCAAGGTAGCAGAGGGACCCCTAGGGCCTTTCGTTTGGATCAGGCCGGGCTCGCGGGCTGCGGTGCCGCACCTCGCGGCGTTGTCGTCAATCACCAACGCTCCGCGTTGATTCAATCCTCCGCCTTGCGATGCACGGCACCGCAGCCCGCTCCCTGATCCGCCCTGATCCAAACGAAAGGCCCTACCCGACGACCTCCGCGCCGGCCGCCAGGATCTCCTCGGTGGCGGCCCACAGCCGGGGCACGAAGCGCAGCACCTCGTCGCGCCGGGCGAGCAGGTCGCCGGCGCTCGCGATGCCGGTGAGGCCGGCGACCGCTTCCCGGAACGCCGGCAGCCGGGCGGTGTGCAGCTCCGGCGCGTCCACGGCCAGGACCGTGTGGCAGCGGGCGAACGTCGCGACGATCCAGAAGACCGCCTCCCGGTGGTCGCCCCGGTCGATCAGCTCCCGGCTGCCGTCGACGGCGACGGGGCGCGCCCGCTCGGTGAGGTCGCTGCTGAAGAAGAACGGGGTGCGCGCGACCGGGACCGTGGCGTCGAACGTCTTTGTCAGCTCAGCCAGATGGTGGCGCACCCGCCGCGCGCAGACCTTCTCGCAGCCCAGGAGCGCCAGCAGTTCCGGGTACAGCGCCTGCTGCCCGTACTCCGTGAGGACGTCGCGCACGGCGGGGTAGCGCAGCCGGATCGTCGGGTTGCGCAGGGCGGCCACCAGCGGGACGTGCGTGGTGACCCCGGTGGGGAAGAGCCACGCCATCACCCGTGCGGCGAAGGGCTGTCCGGTGTCCAGGGCGGCGAGGCGGCTCTCGATCCGGTGCCGGGCGTCCAGACACCGCCGGCGCACCTGGTCCCGCTCGGCGAAGCGCGGCGCGACGTACGCGTGCAGCGCGCGCAGCCGCCCCGTGGGGTCGTCGATGACCGTGTCCCGGTTAAAGCCGCCCGCCAGGTGGTACGCGCCCAGCACCGCGTCCGGGTCGGCCAGCGCGGCCCACGGCTCGTACGTGATCTCCAGCAGGGCGCCCTCGTGGAGGAGCTTGCCGGGCTTCGCCGGTGCCTCGTCCCCCTCCGTCACCACGACCACGTCCACATCGGAGGAGACCGCCAGCTCCGCCCCGTCCGGGCGCCCGACCGTGGACCCGCTGAAGTACGCCCCCAGGTAGCCCGGTGCGGGGCGGGCGTGTGCGGCGACCCAGTGCGCGGCCGCGGCGCGCGCCTCTCCGACTCTCATGCCCGACTCCTATGCGCCGTTGCGGCCCGGCGTCAAGCGCGGACGGTAGCGTCGGCGGCGATCCATCGCCCCGTCCCCGCGACCGCCCGGTGAGGTGCCCCATGCGCAAGATCATCTACTGGATGTCGATGTCACTCGACGGCTTCATCGAGGGGCCGGGCCGGAACATCGACTGGCATACGGTGGACGAGGAGCTCCACAGCTACTTCAACGAGCAACTGGCCGGTATGGGCGGCATGCTGGACGGCCGAGTCACCCACCAGCTGATGGCCGACTTCTGGCCCACCGCGGACCAGGACCCCGCCAACGAGGGACCGATGGCCGACTTCGCCGTCATCTGGCGGAACATGCCGAAGTACGTCTACTCACGGACGCTGGAGCACGCCGACTGGAACACGACCATCGTCCGCGAGGTCGTCCCCGAGGAGGTCAGGGCGCTCAAGGAGCAGCCCGGCGGCGACCTCGCGCTCGGTGGCGCCGACCTCGCCGCGTCCTTCGCGGCGCACGACCTGATCGACCAGTACCGCGTCTACATCCACCCGGTCCTCATCGGCCGGGGCAAGCCGATGTTCCCGGCCGAGGAGACCCTGCGGCCCCTCCGCCTCACCGGCAGCCGCACCTTCGGCACCGGGGTCGTGGAGCTCTGTTACGACCGCGCCGACCGGTGACGTCCCGGGACCGGCCCGGGACGTCACCGCGAGGTCAGCGGCCCGCCTGGAGGGCCGTCCAGGTGGCCGGTCCCACGATTCCGTCGGCCGTCAGCTCCCGGCTCGTCTGATAGGAGCGCACCGCGGTCGCGGTCGCCGGGCCGAAGGTGCCGTCGGCGTCCACCGTCGAGCCGAGCGCCGCCGTCAGCGTGCGCTGGAGCCGCTTGACGTCCTCGCCCGTCGCGTCCGCGGCGAGCACCGGCGTCGTCCCGGCGGACAGCAGCGCCGTCCACGTCCTGGCGCCCACGACCCCGTCGGCGTCGAGGCCGTGCGCCGTCTGGAAGGACGTCACCGCGGTCGCCGTGGCCGGCCCGAAGGTGCCGTCCGCCTCGCCCGCCGGGTAGCCCTGGTCGGTCAGCAGCCGCTGGAGGGCGGTGACCTGGGGCCCCGTCGAGCCGCCGCGCTGGGTCGTGTACGTGGTGAAGCTCAGCCCGTCCCGGGTCTCGCCGCCCGTCCCGTTGCCCTTGACCAGCTCCATGTAGCGGTCCCAGTCCCAGTAGGGGCCGGGGTCCGTGTGGTCGTTGCCGGGGGCCTCGCTGTGCCCGATGATGTGCGCCCGGTCCTTCGGGATGCCGTACGTGTCGCACAGCGAGGCGGTCAGCGCGGCCGACGAGCGGTACATCGCGTCCGTGAACCAGGTCGGGTCGTCGATGAAGCCCTCGTGCTCGATGCCGAGCGAGGAGGCGTTGGCGCTGCGCGCGTGGTACGCGGTGTCGGCGTCGCGCACCATCTGGGTGATCTGCCCGTCCGAGGAGCGCACCACGTAGTGCGCGCTCACCTCGGACACCGGGTCCTGGAACCAGCTGATCGAGCCCGCGTACGAGCCCTGCGTGACGTGGATGACGATCTTGTCGATCTTCGCGGTGCGGCCGGCGGTGTAGTTGTTCGGGTCGGCCGGGACCCACAGCGCCGCCGGATAGTCGGCGCTCCGCGCGCCGGTGTCGGCGGCGGCGATCCCGTCCTTGTGCGGGGAGACGGGCCGGCCGGTCACCGTGATCCGCTCGCCGTCGGGGGTGAGGGCGTCGAGGCCGTCCGCGAGGAACGTGTAGACCGTGTCGGCGTAGAGCGCGGCGGCCGGGCCCTGCGTACCGCTGTAGCGGGCGACGGCCGGGTACCAGGCGTCGAGATCGTCGCGGTCGTGCGCGTCGAGGCCGAGCGTGTCCGCGTAGCCGCGCAGGATCGCGGCGCCGCCCAGGATGTTGGCGGCGGTGTCCGTGCGCAGGGCGGCGACCGGTTCGCCGGTGAGGGCGGCGGCCCGCTCCAGGGTGTGATGCGCGGGGTTGCTGACCAGGTGCATCACACCGAAGCCGTTGGCCTGGCTGGGCCGTCCGGCGTGGCCGTCGAGGCGGGTCTCGCCGTATCCGACGGCGGCGAGCAGATCACGCGGTACGTCGAACTCGTGGGCGGCCCGGTCGAAGGCCCGGTCCATCGGGTGCCCGGTGTCCCCGGCGGCGAGGGCCGGGGCGCCGGTGGCGGCCAGGACGGTGGCGGTGAGAGCCGCCAGGACGGAGGCACGTGTGGGCATACCTGCTCCTGCTCTGTGGGGGGAGGGCGCACGGGGCCGGGCACCCGCGAAGCCTGCTCACGATAGAGAGCCACTGGTGGTATGACAATCAGTCCGCGCGCGTGTCGAACCCGCACTACTCCGTAGGAGTTGACGGCCCGTGAGCAGGCGCGCGCCGCGCCGGATTCGTACACCTGGACAGCCCCCCACCGCACGGGGGAACGCGGACCGGGCCGGTCGCCGCCAGGGCGTATAACAGAGAACTCCGGACCGGCCGGCGTCCCCGATGGCAGTCACATCTCACGCGGCAAGGCGTCACCGCGTACGACAGCGGAGAAGTGCCCGATGAGCATGAGCACAGCAGACGAGATCAGCACCTTGCTGACGGCGAACTTCGGAACCGACCCCGTGGCGATCCGCCCCGACGTGCCCCTCCGGCAGCTGCGCCTGGACTCCCTGGCGCTGGAGGAGCTGCGGCTCCTGATCGAGGACCGGCTCGGCGTCGACCTCGACGACGTCCAGCTCACCTCCCGCGACACCGTCGGCCAACTGGTCGACGCCGTGCGCAGCAAGGCCGCCGCGTGACGGCCCCCTACCGCCTGCCGCCCTTCGCCGCGGCCGTCACCGGGATCGGGCTCGTCACCTCGGCGGGCGTCGGCGCCGAGGCCACCTGGCGCGCGCTGAACGACCCCGCGACCGCACCCTGCGTACCCCACCGGGACGAACTCCAGGGCCTGCCCTGCGACTTCATGTACAGCGTCACCGACCTGGACACCCGGGCCGTCCTCGGCGTCGCCGCGCACCGGCTCATGGACCGCTTCTCGCGCCTCGCCGTCATCGCCGCCCGCGAGGCCGTCGCGGACGCCGGGCTGGACCCCGCCGTCTGGGACAGCGGCCGGGTCGCCGTCGTCATCGGCTCCGCCCACGGCGGCCTGCCCTTCTACGACGAACAGCACACCGCCCTCACCGAACGCGGCGCCCGCCGCGTCTCGCCCAAGCTCGCCCCGCTCACCGTCGTCAACGGCGCCGCCAGCAGCGTCGCCACCGACCTCGGCGCCCACGGACCCAGCCAGGCCGTCTCCACCGCCTGCTCTTCCGGAACCGTCGCCATCGGCACCGCCCACCAGATGCTGCGCACCGGCGCCTGCGACATCGTCGTCGCCGGCGGTGCCGAGTCCGTCTGCTCCCGGCTCCTGATCGCCAGCGCCTGCCGGCTCAAGGCCGTCTCCACCCGCATCGACGACCCGCAGGCGGCCTGCCGCCCCTTCGACACCCACCGCGACGGCTTCGTCGTCGGCGAAGGCGCCGGACTCCTCGTCATGGAACGCCCCGAGCACGCCCGCGCCCGGGGCGCCGCCGTCCGCGCCCACATCGCCGGCTACGGATCCTCCAGCGACGCCTACTCCGCCGTCGCCCCCGACCCCGACGGGCTCGGCATCGAACGGGCACTGCGCACGGCGCTCGCCGACGCCGGGGTGGACGCCGCCGCCATCGGACACGTCAACGCCCACGGCACCTCCACCGTGTCCAACGACCTGATCGAGACGGTCATGCTGCGCCGGGTCCTGGGCGAGCACCCCCTCGTCACCTCCACCAAGGCGATGACCGGCCACACCCTCGGCGCCGCCGGCGGCATCGAGACCGTGCTGACCGTCCTCGCCCTCCAGCACCAGCTCGTACCGCCCACCGTCAACCTCGACGCCCCCGACCCGGACATCCCCGTCGAGGTGGTGAGCAAGGAGGCCAGGCCGGCCGCGTTCCACGCCGCCGTCAAGACCTCGCTCGGCTTCGGGGGCCACAACGCCGCCCTCGTCCTCACCAGGTGACCGGGGCCCAAGGACCAGACCTCATGACCGAAGAGATCATCCGGACCCTCACCGTGGACGGGCTGACCTACCGCTACCGCCTCCTGCGGCAGCCCGCGCCCCGCACCGAACCCGTCGTCGTCCTCGGCGGCGCGCTCCAGGGGATGTACGGCTGGCCGCAGATGGACGAGCACCTGGGCCCGCACGCCGACGTCGTCACCGCCGACCTCCCCGGCATGGGCGGCGCCGACCCACTGCCGCCCGGCGCCCGGGACGACCTCCTGTACGCCGCCGTCACCGGCATCATCGACGATCTCGGCGCGGAACGGGTCAACCTCTTCGGCTTCTCCTACGGTGCCTCGATCGCCTTCGGCTGCGCCCGGCGCGGCCCCGGCCGTATCGCCCGCCTGGCCCTCGGCGGCGTACCGTCGCACATCAGCGACGCCCAGCGCGACGGATGGGGTCGGGCGGTCGGACGCCTTGAGGCCGGGGACGCGGAAGGGCTCGCGGCGCTCACCGCCGAGGCGCTGATGTGCCTGGACCCGGAGCGCCCGGTCCACCGCAGGGACCTCGCCCTGCGCTATGTGCGCCGGTCCTTCGTGCACGCCCTCACGCACTCGCCGCACGCCGAACGCTCGCTGCGCCGGGCGCTGGACCACCGCCCGGACTTCTCCGGGGGGCTGCGCGGGGTGCCCGCGCTCGTCTTCGCGGGCGAGCACGACACCGTGACCTCGCCGGAGCGGCAGCGCGCCTTCGCGGCGACGATCGAGGGCAGCCGCTTCCTGACCATCGGGGAGTCGGACCACTGGGTCGTCCTGGAGCGGCCCGACGATGTGGCGGACCTGGTCGCCCGCTTTCTCACCGACCGTCCGCTGGAGCCCGCCCCCGCGCTGCGGCCGGTCGGCCTGCTGCCGCGCCCGCGCACGGGGACGGCAGGTCATGCCCTGCCACGGGCGGGCGGCTGAGCCGCCCGCCCGTGCGCCGGGTCAGTGGTGGCCGTGGTGCCCGTGGCCGCCGTGTCCGTGACCGTGGTCCGGGGCGTTCACGTCGACCCGCACGATCTGCGGGTCGTGGTCGCTCGCCTGGTCGGCGAACTCCGCGTTGATGTGCACCACGTCGTAGTCGAAGCGGCGCACACCCGGGCTGGTCAGGATGTGGTCGAGGGTCTGCGAGTTGCCCTCGTACACATAGCTGTACTGCTCGTTCTTCGGCAGCGTGGTGATCAGCGGCTTGAGCACCTTGCCGTCGGTCAGCGCGCCGACGGTGGGCGAGAAGGCGAAGTCGTTGAGGTCACCGAGGACCACGACCCGCGCCGATTTGTCCGCCGCGAGCAGCGACTTGACGAAGGTGTTGACCTCCTTCGCCTGCTGCACGCGCTTGGTCTCGGAGCTGCGCACCGGCTCCTGGTAGCGGCCGTGCAGCGGCTGGTCGCCGCCCTTGGACGCGAAGTGGTTGCCGACGACGAACACGGACTTCCCGTGGAAGCGGAACTCGCCGACCAGCGGCTTGCGGCTGTCGTCCCAGGCCGCACTGGCCGGGGCGATCCGGCCCGGCGACACCGACAGCGTGACGCCCTTCTTCGTCTTCACGGCGGCCACGGGCGTCGTCGCGTCGCCGCCCGGACGGTCCACGAAGCCGACCCGCTCCGGGTTGAACAGGAAGACGTTGCGGATGTTGCCGCCGGGCTCGCCGCCGTCCTTCCCGTCCTGCGGGGCGACATAGCGCCAGGAGTAGCGGGGGCCGCCCGCCGCCACGATCGCGTCGGTGAACCGCTTCAGCGTGGCTTCGGAGCCGACCGTGCCGTCGTTGACCGCGCCGTTGTCGTCCTGGATCTCCTCCAGGGACACGATGTCCGGTGAGGAGAGATTGACCGCGACGCCCTCGGCCAGGGTGTCGAACTTCGTCTGGTCGTCGAGCGCGTCGAGGTTCTCCACGTTGTACGTGGCGACCGCGAGCTCCTTGCCCTTCTGCTTGCGCGTGACCTCGCGCTTGAGGTGGTGGTCGGTGAGCGTGCCCAGCGCGGTGGCCTGCAGGTTGTAGCCGCCGTACGAGTCGTAGTCCAGGACGCCCGAGGTGGTGCCGGAGAGCACGTCGCCCACGTTCGCGGTGGGCACCGGCGCGGCCGGGTCCAGCGACAGGATCTTGATCCGGCCGGTGTTCTGGTCGGTGTACGAGGCGTAGAGCGTGCCGCCGCGCCGGGTCGGGTTCTGCTTCGGCGCGACCGTCACCCAGACCTCGTGGTACGCGGTCGTCGCGCCCGTGACGCGCGTGTCGGCGATCTGGACCCGGGTGCCCTCCAGGGACTCGTACAGGTCCAGCGCGTACGTCGACGGCTCCAGGGGCAGCGCGTCGATCGAGCCGCCGCCGGCCGAGGGGACGTACTTCGACGGCACCGACTTGGCGTCCAGCACCACCGGTGCGGGCAGCGCGTTGCCGGAGGAGACGACCGTGACCTTCGGCGCGGTGATCTCGGTGACCGACTGGGTGGTGGCCGAGGGGTAGTACTCGTCCACGGTGCCGCTCACCAGTACCGAGTCGCCCACCTTCACGGCCGGGGCGGCGGAGCCGGTGTATACGAAGACGCCCTCGCCGGTGCGCGGGTCGGCGTCCGGGGCGGTGTCCTGGATCCAGAAGCCGCGGGAACCCGAGGTGCGTACCGCCGTGACCACGCCCGGGACCCCGGTGACCGCCTTGCCGTCCAGCGGGGAGACCCGGGTGGTGCCCTGGATGTCGTGGATCCGCACGGTGCCGGGCTCGGTGGGGTTGCCCGGGTCGCCCGGGTCCTCGCCGCCGCCCGAGGTCTCGCCGGCCGCGTTCACCGGGGAGGGGGACGCCGCGGCGAGGTCGGCGGCGTTGTCGTCGGTGTCCGCGAGCGAGGCCGCGCGCGCCACGGAGGCGGTGGCGGAGGCGCCCTTCGCCGGTCCGCTGCCCTCCCGGACGACCGCGGTGCCGTAGCCGACCAGGTCCACGACACGGGTGTCGGCGGCGCAGTCGGCGGCCGTCTTGCAGGTCAGCGGGGTGGTCCCGGACACCAGGGCGACGGTGCCGGCCGTGGCGGACATCGCGACGGTGCCGGTGGCGTCCGGGGCCGGCAGCGCGACCGTGCCGCCGGTGCCCGCCGCCTGCGCGACGAGGTAACGGCCGCCGGGCGCGACGGAACCGGTCAGCGCCGAGACCTGCCACAGCGACCCCGCCGACGGGGCACCGGGCAGGTACTGGACGCTGAACCCGGAGAGGTCGTACGCGGCGGAGCCGGCGTTGGCCAGCTCGACGAAGTCACGGGTGAGCGTCGCACCGGAGTTCCCGCCGCCCCCGTACACCTCGGAGATCACGGCGGACGAGGACGGGGCCGCGAAGGCGGCGGGCAGCGCGGTCGCCGAGAGCGTCACGGCTACCGCGCCGGCCAGCAGGGCGGAACGGGTGGTGGATATGCGCACGGAGAATGCCCCTCAGAGTGTGGTGAGGGAGCACAAGCTATGCGCGTAGAACAGGCGATGACAAGGCATCAGTGGTGAATTCCGGAAAACGTTCGGTGACGAGCAAACCTGTCCAGGATGCGGCGATGGTTTGACCGGGTTGCGCCGGTCCGGCTACGTTGCGCGGCATGCAGCGATCCGCACATCTCACGACGCGGGGTCACATCGACCTCAAGCGGGTGTGCTCCGCCGTGTGTCACCGCGCCTGAGGCACCCCGCCCGCGCCCTCCCGCTTCCCGAGGACCCGCGACCGCGCCCCGTGCCACGCCGACACCGCGACCGTCGCCGCCCCCGAGGACCTGGAAGACACTGTGAAGAGTCTGTCCGCCCCCGTCCGCCGCCCCCACGGCCAGTACCGAGCCGGTGAAGCTGCTCGGCACCACGGCCCGCTCCGGGTCGTCGCAGACCCAGGAGCGCTCCGCCACCTCCGCGCGCAGATCGGCCAGGCACTCCGGCATCCGCCCGGCTCCGGGCTCGACGACGACGAGCACCTCCGGGTCGAACATGCACCCGTACCGCCCCGCTGCGCCGCGCCGACATACCCGCGCCGGTGCCGGCCCGCCGCGCGACCGGCACCGGCTCCGTCTTCGGCGCCATCCTGGACCACGGCCCCGTCGCCCGGTCCACCGTCGCCCGCCTCACCGGCCTCTCGCCCGCCTCCGTCAGCGGGCACGTCGGCCGGCTGCTGGCCCGGGGGCTGGTCCGGGAGAGCGCCGAGACCGCCGGGCCCAAGGGGCTCGGCCGACCGCACATCCCGGTCGAGATCGACACCGGCGGCTATCTCGTCGCCGGCGCCCATATCGCCGTCGCCCACTCCACCCTGTCGCTGATGGACCTGCGCGGCCGGATCGTCGCCCAGGACCGGCAGCCCCACGGCACCACCGACCCCCACCGCCTGCTCACCGGACTCGCCGCCCGGCTGCCCCCGTTGGTGGCCGACCACGCCGGCGGGCGCACCGTCCTCGCCCTCGGCCTGGCCACCGGCCACCGCGTCGACCCCGAGAACGGTGTGATCGTCGCGCACCCCCAGCTCGGCTGGGAGGACGTCCCCGCCCGCGATGTGGTCACCGCCGCGACCGGGCTGCCCGTCCACGTGGACAGCCACTCCCGCGCCCTGGCCCGTGCCGAGCAGCTGTTCGGCCAGGAATCGACCCGGGCCAGCACCGTCCTGCTCTTCGTCGGCGCGGTGGTGGACGCCGCCTTCGCCACCGAGGGCGCCCTGCACCGGGGCCCGCGCTCCGGGGCGGGCAGCGTCGCCCATCTGCCGCTGGGGGCCGGGGGGTCGGGCGGCGCGGAGCCGTGCTCCTGCGGGCGGTCCGGCTGCCTCCAGTCGGAGGTCTCGGAACGGGCCATGGTGCGCCGCGCCGCCGCCCAGGGGCTGGTGACCGGGTCCTTCTCGGAGCTGCTCGACCGGGCGCTGGCCGGGGACGCGCGGGCGGTCGCGCTGTTCCGCCGGCGGGCCCGGCTGGTGGGCCGGGCCGCGGCCCTGCTCCTGGACATGTTCGACCCGGAGGTGCTCGTCGTCGTCGAGCCCGGAGCCGGGCGGATGCCGGAGTGCCTGGCCGATCTGCGCGCGGAGGTGGCGGAGCGCTCCTGGGTCTGCGACGACCCGGAGCGGGCCGTGGTGCCGAGCAGCTTCACCGGCTCGGTACTGGCCGTGGCGGGCGGCGCGGTGGCGCTCGGCTCGCTGTACACGGACCCGCTCGGGCCGTGGCCGGCACTGCCCGCGGTGTCCTGAATCCGGACGCGCCGCACCCCTCCCGTCGTCCGACTTAATTCAGTCAGTTGCATTGTTGACCGGCCCCGAACCCCGACGGGATGATGGATTCATGACCAGCCGACAGCGGAATTCAGGGAAAGCGTCCTCGGTGACGCGGCCCTTCCGCTCGTCCGTGCCCACGGCCGCCCCGCTGCGTCCGTGTTGCGGCCGCTGTCCGGGCCCCCGGTAAATACCCGCTGATATTCGGCGAACGTTCCGCGCGTCCGCGCGCCTCGCCGTGCGCGATTCCGTGCATGCCTCCGTGCGCACCGCCGCGCGCGTTTTCCCCGCGACCACGGAAATTCCGCGCTGCCCTTTCCGACTTCCCACCCCGGGAGAGACGTTGACCGTCACTGTGCCCTCGTACGCCGCCCCTGCCGCCGTCCCCGCCCAGGCGGGGATCGCCCCCGACCGCTTCCGGAAGGCGTTCCGCCGCTACCCCGCCGGGGTCGTCGTCATCACCACCGACTCCGGCCGCGGACCCGTCGGCTTCACCGCCACCTCGCTGACCTCGCTCTCGCTCACCCCGCCGCTGATCTCGTTCGGCATCGGGACCACCACCTCCTCGTGGCCGCACTTCGAGCACGCCCGTACGGCGGTCGTGCACTTCCTCGCCGCCGAACAGCAGCCCCTGGCCGCCACCTTCGCGACCAGCGGCATCGACCGCTTCGCCGCCCCCACCCGCTGGCGCCGCCTGCCCGGCGGCGAGCCGCTGCTCGACGACGTGGCCGGCCACCTGCGGGTGGAGACCGAGCAGATCGTGCCCGCCGGTGACCACCGCATCGTCATCGCCCGGGTGGTGGACGCCCAGCTCGACGAGGGCCGCGGCCCCCTGCTCTTCCACGACGGCGCCTACCTCTCCCTCTGACCGGATCAGGACCTCTCCCATGCCACGCCACCGCACCTCCCCGACGCTCGGCCGCCGCTCGTTCCTCGCCCTCGGCGGCACCGCCCTCCTCGGCACGCTCGCCGCCTGCTCCCCGCAGACGAAATCCGCGGCGAGCGCCGAACCGGCCGGAAAACTGCCGTCCGGGGCACCGCCACCCGGCACGAATCTCTCCGTCGCCGTCCGTTCCACGCGCCTTCAACTCGGCCCCGCCGGACTGGAGAAGGACCTTCCCTTCACCGTTTCGCAATGGCCCAACCTGAGCGCGGGCCCCGATATCATCCAGGGATTCCGGGCGCATTCCATCGACCTGGCCGTCAACGCCGGAATTCCGCCGATCCAGGCCCACGCCATCGACGTCGGCGCGAAGATCGTCGCGGTGCAGGTGCGGAACAGCCCCTCGTACGTCTTCGCCACCGCACCCGGCTCCGACATCCGGTCCGTCGACGACTTCCGGGGCCGGAAGATCGGGTTCTCGCAGGGACAGGCCCAGGGCGTCGTCGTACTGCGAGCGCTCAAGCAGGCGGGCATCGACAACAAGGACGTGGAGCTGGTCGCCCTGCCCAGCACCCAGTTCCTCACCGCTCTCCAGTCCAAGCAGGTCGACGTCGCCCCGCTCGGCGAACCCACCCTTACCAAGTACCTCTCCCAGTACGGCAAGGACGGGGCGCGCGGCGTGAAGACCGACGTCGTGGACCTGCTCTCGGTGCTCTGGGCACCCAACGAGGTGCTGAACGACCGGGCCAAGGCCGCCGCCGTCCGCAGCTTCATCCCGCTGTGGGCCAGGGGCCAGGTCTGGGCGTGGGAGAACACCGACGAGTGGATCGACACGTACTACGTCAAGGACCAGGGCGTCTCGCGGGAGGACGGCAAGCGCATCGTCGCCTCGCTCAACAAGCCGCTCTTCCCGGCCTCCTGGGACAAGGCCATCGCCTGGGAGCAGGAGACCGCCGACCTGCTCGCCGCCGGCGGATTCGTACCCGAGCAGGACGCCACCGAACTGTTCGACCGCCGCTTCGAGGGGCTGGCGGCCGAGGCCGTGTCCGCCCCGTACCGGGAGAAGCCATGACCGAGCTGCTGACGCACACCACCCGCCCCGTCCCTCCGGTCACCACGGCCG
>NZ_RDBL01000017.1:20610-27524 GCF_008042035.1 Streptomyces sp. col6 | reverse complement strand
GAGCCGGGGTCGGTGCGGGATCGGGCACGGCACGGCGCGGGGCCGTACGCCGGACCGGTTCCGGCGCGGAGTCCGGCTCCGGCGCGGAGTCCGGCTCCGGCGCGGAGTCCGGCGCAGGCTCCGGTTCCGGCGCGGCGGCCGGTTCCGGGGCCGGGGCGGGCCGCCGGGACGACCACCCCAAGTACGTACCGCAGCTCCCGCAGAAGTCCTCGTCCTCCGCGTTCGCGGCGCCGCAGGCCGGGCACGGGCGGGTCATGTGGGGCTCCCTGGTTCGTCGGCCGGGGCGCCCGGCAGGATCTCGACCCGGCAGGTCAGGTGCGCCGGGCAGGAGGCGCGGACCACGGCCAGGACGCGGGTCTCGTCCACCGTGTGTCCGGCGGGGGGCCGGACCCGTACCAGCAGTTCGCCCGTCGGGGCGGGCGGCAGCGCGGAGTCCGCTTCCGAGGACCAGGTGACGCCGCCGCCGTCCACGATCTCCGCCTCCACGCCGAAGCAGAGGCGCAGGTGTTCCGTGAGGCCCCGGCGGGTGCCGCGCCGACGGTGGAGTTCGACGGCGCGGGCGACGGCGGCGCGGCGCCGCTCCTCCGGCCAGGCCGGGTCGATGCCCGCGCCGACCCAGGAGGACAGCCAGGGCAGGAAGTCCGCGGGGGCCAGCGCCGGGTCGAAGTAGGCCGGGAGGTTGTCGAGAGTGGAGAGGACGGGGGCGAGGACCGTGTCCAGGCCCGCCGTGAAGCGCTGGGCGAAGTCGTCGTCCGCGTACAGGGCGGGCAGCATCGCCCCGATCGGGTAGCGGCTCGGGAGTCCGGGGACGGCGGCCCTGGTCACGGGCGCTCACCCGGCCCGGCGGCGGTGACCGCGATCTGGTGCAGGTGGGAGAAGACCAGCGCGTTCGGAGCGACGTCGATCCGGTCCACCGCCCCGCCCCGCCGCCCGGTGAGCGGGTCGGCAGGGAACAGCCGCACCTCCTCGACCAGGCGGACGCCGGGCACGGCCTGGAGGACGGCGAAGACCTCCCCGTACTGCACGGGCCTGCCGAACGGCCAGCCGGTGCCGTCCGCGCCGCCCCGCAGCGGGTCGATGTGGCGGAAGAGCGCGTCGAGCGCGGCGGCCCGGACCGCGTCCGTGTCGCCCTCGTCCGCGATCAGGCCGGCGACGACGGTGACGCCCTGGTACGCGGGGGGTTCGACGAGCAGGCGGGTGCCGACGAGGCGCCGTTCGTCGAGCCGGCCGGCGACCGCCGCGAGCACGGAGTCCGGCGGGATCAGCTGCTCGAAGCGGAGCCGGCCGCCCTCGTCGGGGACCGCGTCGGGGACGACCAGGACGCGGACCGCGCCGCCCTCGCCGGGGACGGCGGGCAGGCAGCGGACGCGGCGCAGCGAGGGCGCGGCCTCGCGGGCGATGGCCTCGTGGTCCTCGGCGGTGACGGCCCGCTCCTGGACACGGAGGATCTGCGGCGCGCGCAGCTTCGCGTTCTCGACGGTCTCGCCGTCCACGCCGCCGCGCGCGGCCTCGCGGTTGGCGACGCCGGCGACGTACGGGACGGAGCTGCGCAGGACGCGGATCGCGCCGCGCGCCACATTGCCCGCGGCGCCGCCGCCCGTGCGGTAGCGGGTGAGGCGGATGTGGGCGCCCTTCGGGGGCACCGCCCCGTACGCCCGCATGGTGCCGTCGGCCTCGCGGACCTCGGGCGGGAAGGCGAACCGGCCCGCGACGGGGTCGACCTGGACGTGCCGGTCGCCGGGGCCGGAGGCGCCGAAGTGCTCGACCGGGGTCCAGGTCTGCCAGCCGTCGTCCGAGGACACCTCGACGAGCGGCGGTTCCCCGTCGAGCAGGACGGGGGTGCGGGGCACGGCGAACATCTGGCCGGCGACCCCCTCGGAGGTGCCGAGCGGGACGTCGAGGACGGTCTCCGCGTGCTCGACGCCGGCCGTGCCGCCGACGGTGAAGACCTCGGCCTCGCGGATCGTCGGGGACTCGGAGTAGAAGGGCTGGCCGGGCACCACGTCGGTGACCCGGCAGCGCAGCCACCCGGCGCGGGTGCCGGCGGTGACGGACGCGGTGTGTCCGGCGGGCACGAACACCGTGATCTCACCGGGCTTGTTGAGCCCGCCGGTGGAGTCGGTGCCGGTCGCGCAGGGCACCCAGCGGGCACCGTCCCAGGCCTCCCAGACGAGCGGGGGCTGCCGGGGGTCGACGCCGACGCCCTCCACCCGGCTGTCCAGGCGTACGGCCACGATGCAGCGGGGCACGGCGGTCGGCAGTCCGAACAGCAGGGCGTCGCCCGGCTGGGGGCGGGCCTGGAAGCAGGGGATGTCCTGGCCGTCGGCGAGCGGCCCGGTGCGGTCGGTCTGCTCGCCGTTCGCCGGGACGGTGACCAGGCGGATCAGCGAACTCGGCACGATCGCCAGGTCCTCGTCCGTCGAGAAGACGACCGCCTCCTCCTTCTCGCCGCGCGCGGTGGCCACCTCCGTACCGGCCGGGAGGCGCACGGTGTCCGGCTGCGGCGCGGACAGCCAGAAGTCGACGTCGGCGCGGGCGGCCGTCGGCGGGAACAGCTGCACGCCGAGCAGGTCCAGGAAGGCGTAGTAGTTGCGGTCGGGCACCCGGTTCAGCCGGTAGACCAGCTGGTCGACCATGTACGCGAACGTCTCGATCAGGGTCACCCCGGGGTCCGACACGTTGTGGTCGGTCCACTCGGGCGTGCGCTGCTGGACGTACCGCTTGGCCTCGTCGACGAGTTGCTGGAAGCGGCGGTCGTCCAGATTGGGCGGGGGCAGGGACATCAGCGGGCTCCCGCCTCGGGGATCGTGTAGAAGGGGAAGACGAGGTTGCGCAGGTCGTTGGTGGACCGCACGGTGTAGTGCACGTCGATGTAGAGCGTGCCCTCCTCGACGGTGTCGAACGCGACGACCACGTCCCGGACTTCGATGCGCGGCTCCCAGCGCTCCAGGGAGCTGCGCACCTCGTGCGCGATGCGCCCGGCGGTGGCGCCGTCGCCGGGGGCGAAGACGTACTCGTGGATGCCGCAGCCGAACTCGGGGCGCATGGGCCGCTCGCCGGGCGCGGTGCCGAGGATCAGGCCGATGGCCTCCTCGATCTCCTGCTCGCGCTCGACCATGCCGATGCCGCCGGTGGCGCCGACGCGCAGCGGGAAGCCCCAGCCCCGGCCGATGAATCCCTCGCTCATACGGGGCCTCCGATCAGGACGTTGGGCGCCCCCATGACGATCTTCGCGCCGCAGGTCGTGGTGTCGCCCATGCGAGCGGCGGGCAGCCCGCCGATGAGGACCGCGCCCCCGACCGCCGCCGCCGGGTTCGGCATGATCACGTTCCCCGGGCCGAGCAGGGCGTGCGGGGGCACGACGCACACGTGCAGGCTTCCGGTGACGGCGGCGGGCTTGCCGCCGATCAGCACGGTGGCGACGGCCACCGCGCCCGGGGGCGGGGTGCCGATGACGCCCCCGTGGACGGTGGGGTCGCCCGTACGGGCTGCCTGGGGCATGACTGTTGTTCTCCTCGGTACGGCGGTGGCGCGGGGCGTCAGTTGATGCGGACGAGTGCGGCCTTCAGGACGGCGAGCAGGCCGCCGTCGACGGTCACACTGGTCTTGCCGTTGATGGTCACCTGCTTCCCCTTCACATGGACGTCGCCGACGCCGGCGTCGAGCGTGATCCCGGAGCGGCCGAGCGACACGGAGCTGAGGACCCGGGAGGTGCCCCGGGCGTACACCTTGAGCGCGATCTCGCCGCGCCGCTCGTCGAGCACGACCTCCAGCTGCTCGTCGCCGGTGGCCAGCCGCACCCCGGACGGGCCGCGCGGGGTGTCGAGCAGTTCGATCCGGTTGCCCGAACGGGACACCAGGGAGCGGCGGTTGACCTTGCCGCTGGTGGGGTCGACGAGCGGGACGTCGTGCGGGGACGGCTTGTCGACGCCGTTGTAGAGCCCGCCGAGCACGTACGGGCTGTCGATCAGGCCCTGTTCGAAGCCGACCAGCACCTCGTCGTTGACCTCGGGGCTGAACACCCCGCCGCCGCCCTGGCCGCCCCACTGGACCGTACGGACCCAGTCGGTGACGTAGGTGTCGTCGAGCCAGGGGAACTTCAGCTTCACCGAGCCGCGTTCCTTGCCCCGGCCCTCGCGGATGTCGGTGACCACGCCGATCGCGAGGCCCGGCATCCGGGGTCCGGGCACGGGCGCGCCCTGCCCGCCGGTGAGGCCGGTCAGCGAGCGGTCCGGGTCGGTGCTGACCAGGACCGTCGTGCGGTAGCCGTCCTGCGGGTCCAGGGTGTGGTGGGCGGCGGTCGCGGTGTAGCGGCCGGCGAAGGCGGGGCCGACGTTGCCGAGGGCGACCGGTTCGCCGGCCCGCAGCTTCGGGTTGCCCTCGGCGACCGCCTCGATCTCGCCGAAGCCGGAGGAGACCCGCCCGGCGACGGCGCCGGCGACCGCGCGGACCTCGGCCTGGGTGCGGTACGGGGTGTCGGCGACGGTCATCCGGGCGTTCTTCCCGAACAGGGCGGCGGCCGTGGACGGGTTGGCGCCCGGGGTCACGGTGTCGGAGCGGATCGCCTGCTCGCGGTGGACGACCCGCACCTTGTTCTCCACGTCCCAGCCGCGCACCTCCACGCTGTCCGCCCCGTCCGAGGCGGACAGCACGGCCCGCAGCGCCAGCAGGTTGCGCCCGTACTCCAGCACCATCGGGTGCTTGGACGCGGAGGTGGACGGGGCGGGCGCCGAGGAGGCGGGCTTCTGCTTCACGAACTGGAGCAGGCCCTTCTCGTCCACCCGCACGTGCGCCCCGCACTCCCCCGCGAGGTACTGGAGGAAGTCCCAGTCCGAGATGTTCGGCTGGGTGAGCTGCTTGTACATCACCGGGGCCGCCTCGACCTTCCCGCACCGCAGCCCGGCCCCGGTGGCGACCTTGCGGACGATGTCGGCGGCCTTCATGTTCCGGAACGCGACGACCTTGCGGCCGCGCCGCAGCCGGTGCGCCTTGGAGAAGGCGCGGACGACGGTGAACGATCCGGTGGTGTCGCTGTCCAGCTCCAGGGCGGTCACCTCGCCCGTGAACAGCCGCTCGCGCGCCTGCTCCTGGACGGTGACCACGGAGATCTTCAGCTCGGTGCCGATGGTGATCCCGGTGGCGGTGAGCAGCGTGTGGTACGGGTCGCGGTACGTGAGCACGGCGCTGTCCGGCAGCCCCACGTTCTCGTCGACCGCGCAGCTGACCAGCTGGGCGGCCCACGCCTGGGGCAGCTCGGCGGGGGCCTCCACGATCGGGTCGGCTGCGAAGGAACGGGCGGGCCCGGTCATCGTGCGGCCTCCTGTACGCCGTCCTCGGCCGCGCTGTCCTCCAGCGCGGGCACGAGGAGTTCACTGCCGGGGAGCAACTGCATGGGGTCGTCGATGCCGTTGGCCTCGGCGATCGTGCGCCAGGCCGTGGCATCGCCGTACTCCCGCCAGGCGAGCAGCGGCAGGCTGTCCCCGGCGACGACGGTGTGCGTACGCCGTGCCTCCCGCGAGCCGGACGTCGGGTTCTGCCCGGCCGGGTCGACGCTCGCCTCCTCGATCGACAGCGAGCAGGTGGCGCGCAGCGGCTTCCCGTCCACGTCGAACAGCGTGTACGAGACCGAGAGGCTGGAGAGCACCCCGTCGAACGACGTCGTCCTGGACGTCCCCCAGTCGAACCGCACCCAGGGGCTCGACGGCTTCTTCCGGCCCAGGCTGCTCGGCGTCGGCACGCAGGCCGTCATCAGCTGCTCGACCGCCTTCTCCACGGAGTTGTCGTGCGTGGCGGTGGCGTCCAGGAACACGTCGAGGGACAGCGAGCGCGGTCCGCTGCCCACGAACTCGGGCAGCGCGGACTCCCCCGCCGTCCGGGACGGGGTGCGGCGCCACTCGGTGGACTTGCGCAGGGAGAGCGTGGCCGGGTTGAACTGGAGCGTGAGCCGGGCGAGGGTCCCGCCGGGCTTGGAGCCGACGTCCGACGGCGGCTCCATGATGGTCAGCTGTGCGCGGGCACGGCTCGTGCGGGCTGCGGCGGGCACGGGTCCCCTCCTTCCTGGTCCTGTTCGTGACGGTGCATCAGGAGGGCACCAGGCCCTCGTGCGCGATCTCCAGCGACTCGACGGCCGCCTGGGAGCTGGCCGGGTCGAAGGAGGGCCCCTGCCAGCGGACCGGGACGATGCCCTGGACCTGCCAGCTGACGATCCGGCTGAGGTCGGGGCGCAGGGCGACGATCTCGCCGTCCTTGCGCTCGACGCGCTGCGTCGTCTCGTTCAGCCAGCGCGCGATCTTCAGCGTGTCGGCGGTGACGGGGCGGGTCAGCGTGATGTTGGTCCAGGTGATCCGCCCCGGCAGCTGCCAGGTGAACCCGTTGTTCCCGCCCTCGGCGTACTGCTCCAGCTCGACCTCGGCGCCCAGGCCCGAGCAGGTGTGGAACGCGCCGAGGTCGCTGCCGCCGATGGTGAGCTTGAAGAACACGCTCGTCGCGAAGATGTTGTCCGTCATCTGCTGCTTTCTCTCTTCAGCGCCGGCCGTCGTACGGGCGTCCGGAACGTTCCCTGCCCCGCCGCAGGTCCGCCCGGAGCAGCCGGGCGACGGGGTCGATGAGCCGTCGGGCGAGGTCTTCCACGTCCACGTCGGCGGCGGGCTCGGCGGGCCGTTCCGGCGCGGGCGCCGGCGCCTGCGGCTTCCGCTGCACGACGGTGACCGGGACGCCGGCGAGCCCGGCTTCGGCGACGGCCCGCTGGACCGCCTGCGCGTTCGCCTGCTTCGGCGGCGACCGGTCGGCCCGGGGCGCCGTCGGCCTTACGGCGAGGGGCTGCGGTACGGAGGGGGCGCCCCCCTCCGGCTCGGGCCCGGCGGCGGGGGCGCCGGTCTCCGCCACGACCGGCATCGCGAGGCGCTGCACGGGGG
>NZ_RDBL01000017.1:8384-20510 GCF_008042035.1 Streptomyces sp. col6 | reverse complement strand
GGTGGTGCAGCGTCAGTCGGACGCGCCCGCGTCGGCCGGTCCTGCGGTACGTCCTGCGCTGGGCGCGGGTTCGGGCGTGCTGCCCGCCGGGCCCGACCGGTCGGGCCAGTCCGCGCGGACGGCCGGGCCGGATCAGCGGCAGTCGGACGCGCCCGCGTCCGCCGCTCCTGCGGTACGTCCTGTGCTGGGCGCGGGTTCGGGCGATCCGGCCGCCGGTCTGCCGCTGGACCACGGGCAGGGGCCCGTCCCCGGCGGCGGGGGTGGCCCCCGCGCCCAGGGTGGGGCGTACGGAGGGCCCGGCGGCCGGTCCGGTGCGCGGAGGCGCCTCGCCGGCGGCCGGACCGGTCTGCGTCCCGCCGGTCGCGGGGGCGTCGGACTGCCGCTGCACGACGGGCAGTTCCGGCCCGGCGGCCGGCTCGCCCGAACGCGCACCGGGCGCGGGGGCGCCGGACTGCCGCCGGACCGCCGGCTGGGCGGTCCCGGCGAGCGGTTCGCCCGAGCGTGCGCCCAGCGCGGGGCGTACCGCAGGAGCGGGGGACGCGGGCGCGTCCGACTGCCGCTGGACCACGGGCAGGTCCGGCCCCGAGGACCCCGGCCCGGCGGCCGGCTCGCCCGAGCGGGCACCCGGCGCGGGGCGCACCGCAGGACCGGCGGCCGGATCGCCCGAACCCGCGCCCAGCACAGGACGTACCGCAGGAGCGGCGGACGCGGGCGCGTCCGACTGCCGCTGATCCGGCCCGGCCGTCCGCGCGGACTGGCCCGACCGGTCGGGCCCGGCGGGCAGCACGCCCGAACCCGCGCCCAGCGCAGGACGTACCGCAGGACCGGCCGACGCGGGCGCGTCCGACTGACGCTGCACCACCGGCAGATCCGGCCCGGCGGCCGGATCGCCCGAACGCGCACCCGGCGCGGGGCGCACCGCAGAACCGGCCGACGCGGGCGCGTCCGACTGACGCTGCACCACCGGCCCGGCGGCCGGGTCACCCGAGCGCGCGCCCAGCGCAGGACGTACCACAGGACCGGCCGACGCGGAGGCGTCCGACTGACGCTGCACCGCCCGCAGGTCCGGTCCGGCGGAGGACCCCGGGCCCGCCGTCCGCGCGGACGGGCCCGCCCCGGTGGGCCGTTCGCCCGCGTGGCCGCCCGGCGTGGGGCGCACCACAGGGGCGCCGGACGCGTCCGTGTGCCGCTGCACCACCGGCAGGTCCGGTCCCGAGGGCGCCGGACCCGCACCGGTGGCCGGGGCCGACCGGCCGTCCCCGGAGGACGGTTCGCCTGTACGCGCACCCAGCGCGGGGCGCACCACGGGGGCGCCGGGCGTGGCACCGGGCCCCTCCGGCGTAACGGACGCGTCCGTGTGCCGCTGGACCACCGGCAGGTCTGGTCCCGAGGCCACCGGACCCGCACCGGCGGCCGGGGCCGACCGGCCGTCCCCGGCGGCCGGTTCGCCCGTGCGCACACCCAGCGCGGGGCGCACCACGGGGGCGCCGGGCGCGTCCGTCTGCCGCTGGACCGCCGCCGGTCCCGTACCGGAGGACTGTTCCGGCGCGGGGTCGCCGCTCCCCAGGGGCTCGGCAGAGGTGTCCGCCCGCCGCTGGACCACCGGCATCTCCGCCCCGGATGGCACCGTGGCCGGGCCCGGCCGGTCGTTTCCGGAAGCCGGTGCGGCCGGCGGGCCACCCAGTGACGGGCGCACCGCAGGCGCGCCGGACGGGGCGGCCCCGCCACCGGCGGCCGGCGCGGGCACCCCGGACGACGGGACGGCGGACACCGTGCGCGGGGCGGCCTTCGCCGGGCGGCGGGCGATGGTCAGCGGGGGCGAGGTGCGCCGGGCCCGTACGGGCGCCGGGGGCGACGCGGGCGCGCCGGCGTCCCCGGACGCGCGGGTCGCCGACCCGGACACGGCCCGGACCACGCGCCGGGGGCCGGTGGGCGCCGGGCCCGTGCCCGTACCGCTCTCCACCGGGGCGGACGGCGTCTCCTCGCCCGCCGCGCGCAGCACCAGCGGTGCGGCGCCCGAGGGCGTACTGCGCGGGGTGCTCGGTGTGCGGGTCACCCCGCTCACCACCCCCACCGGGGCGGACGGCAGCACCGCGTGTCCGAGTTCGCCGTCGGTGTAGGCCGCGTTCTGCCACGACGCCAGACGGGACCGGAAGCGCAGGCCGTCGCTGACGCCGATCGAGGAGCGGGCGACGGTCACCGTCGGGGGCGCGACCCGACGCCACCCGCCGTCCCAGTCCGCACCGGGACGCGCGGAAGGAGCCGCCTCAGGGCCGGCCCCGGACTCCGGGGCCGGACCGGCCCCGGGGGAACCGTTCGCGCCACGCGGCGAGGGACCGGCCGACGCGTCCCCGCCACCCGGCCCGCTCGCGGGCCCCCGACGGAACCAGCCCCTCAACTCCACGCCCTCACCCGCTCTCGTTGACGCGGGTGTTGATCCGCGCTATCTCCCTCACCCACTCCTGTCGCTCACCATGGGTGAGGTCGAGGATCTCCTCGCGCTGCCAGTGGAAGTGGTAGGCGATGTACGCGAGCTCCTCCCGCAGCCGGGCAGGCGCGTACGTCACTATTCCCCCAGGCGTTCACCCGACAGGTCCACCTCGAACGAGCCCTGGCACAGCGGGCAGGTCACCGCGGCGTGCGTGTGCCCCTCGCTGTTGATGCGGCGGTAGAAGTCCTGGAGGAACGCCACGTCGGTGGCGTACATCCGCTCCACGACCCCCACGTGCACATCGGTGATCGAGCCGAGCCGGGTGATCACCTGGCTGAGCAGGACCACGCTCAGGTACGCGGGGTTCTCCTTGACCCGGAGGTCGATCTGCGGGCGCAGTTCGTCCCGGGCGGTGGCCAGCCGCATGGACCCGGTCCGGTGCACCTGGCCCTCGTCGTCCACGTATCCGCGCGGCAGCTCGAACTCGAACTCGGTCTGCATGCCGCCCCGTTCGGGCTGGCGCGCGGGCGGCGGCGCCGGGGTCTCCGGCGCCTCCCGCTGCGTGGGCGCGGCGGCGGCGAGGCTGTCCAGGACCTGGTCGAGGTCGCCGCCGGATACGGTCCTGCGCCTCATTCGACCACGATCTCCTCGAAGGTGATGGTGACCGTCTCGGTGGCCGCGCTGGACTCGCCCGCCTTCAGCGAGGGGCCCTCCCAGCGGCTGGCCCAGCCCTGCATCAGCTGGATGCGGCGGACGGTCTCACCCTTGGAGTCCTTGATCTCGATGGTGAGGTTCTGCCGCGCGGTGTCGACGGCGCCGTTGTTCAGCGTCTCCTTGATCCACTTGGTGAACTCGCTGCTCTTGTCGAGTCCCCGGGTGATCGTCACCTCGCCGGCCTGGCGTGCGCCGGGCTGCTTGCGGATGATCTGCTTGCCGGTGGAGGTCACCTGCCGGACCTCCACCACCTCCTCCTCGACGGTCAGTCCGCTGATCTCCTGGATGGACTCCACGAGATAGCCGCCGAGCTGCACGCCGAAGACGTGGGTGGAAAGAGCGTCGCCCTCTGCCATGACTCTGTGTCACCTGTTCCGTTCGCTGTCTGTTGCCTGCTGGGTCACCGCGTGACGGGGACGGTCACTCGTCCACGAGGCTGGTGCTGTCCGAGAACTGCGAGAGGCGGAAGACGACGAACTCCGCCGGCTTCACCGGGGCGACGCCGATCTCGCAGATGACCTGGCCGAGGTCGATGGACTCCTGCGGGTTGTTGTCCCGGTCGCACTTCACGTAGAAGGCCTCTTCGGCCGTCCGGCCGAACAGCGCGCCCCGGCGCCACTCCTCGGAGAGGAACGCGGTGACGTTGCGCCGGATGCTCGACCAGAGGCGGTCGTCGTTCGGCTCGAAGACCACCCACTGGGTGCCCAGGAGGATGGACTCCTCCAGGTAGTTGAAGAGCCGGCGGACGTTGAGGTAGCGCCAGGCCGGGTCGGAGGAGAGGGTGCGGGCGCCCCAGATCCGGATGCCCCGGCCCGGGAAGGCGCGCACGCAGTTGACGCCGATCGGGTTGAGCAGGTCCTGCTCGCCCCGGCTGAGGCGGAGTTCGAGGTCGAGCGCGCCCCGGATGACCTCGTTCGCGGGGGCCTTGTGCACACCGCGCTCGCCGTCGCTGCGCGCCCACACACCGGCGACGTGGCCGCTCGGCGGGATCAGGGTCTGCTGGCCGGTCGACGGGTCGAGGACCTTGAGCCAGGGGTAGTACACGGTCGCGTAGCGCGAGTCGTAGCCGGCGTCGTCGTTGCGCCAGGTGCGCACGCGCTGGGCGTTCATGCCGGGCGGGGTGTCCAGGACGGCGACCCGGTCGCCCATCTGCTCGCAGTGCGCGATGAGGGCGAGCTGTACGGCCCGGACGCCCTCGTCGTCGATGTCGCCGCGCTTGTGGGCGCTCATCAGGTCGGGGACGGCGACCATGGTGATCTCGTCGATCGCCTCCAGGGCCGCGATGCCGGTACGGGCCGAGGCGTCGCCCACGTACTCGGTGGGCCCGGTCCGGCCGGTGGCGCCGGCGTCCGGGGTGGCGGGCGCGAGCGTCAGGCTCTGCTTCTCGGGGCGGGTCTGGGCGGCGCCGGGCTGCTCGGTGACCTCGATGAGCTTGGACTGGCGGGCCTGGGTGACCAGGTAGCCCTTGACGTTCTTGCGTACGGAGGTGTCGAAGGTCTCGGCCACCTTGCCGCCCTGACGGACCAGCAGGCGGAAGCGGTCCTCCGGCGGGTTCTCGCCCTCGGCGTCGACGACCTCGATGGACAGGCCGTCACCGGCGCCCGGCCGGGCCGAGACCAGGAAGCCGCCGATGGCCACGGACGGGGCCGTCGCGGGCGCGGTGTCCTGGGCCGCGCCCTCGGCGGGGCCGCCGATCCGCACGATGTACGCGGCGCCGCCGCCGTTGCTGAAGAAGCCGTGGACGGCGAGCGTCAGATAGGTGTCCGGGGTGAAGGTGCCGAACGTCGAGACGTACTGGTCCCAGCTCGTCACCAGCGTCGGCCGGTGGAAGGGACCGGTCTCCGCGAAGCCGACGAAGGCTGCGACCGCGGTGCCGACACCCTCGATGGGCCGCGCTCCGGACTGCACCTCCTCCACGTATACACCTGGGGTGAGGTACGACGGCATGCTCGCTCCTTCGGCTGGTCAGTCGTTCGCCCGCCCAGTCTTGTCAGGAGATGTGCCGCGGCAGTAGGTCTCAAAGTCCTGGCCGGGGGGCAGGACCGCTGCCTTTCCGGGCCTGTGCGCCCCGTCACACGGCGCGAGGGATTAATTTCAGCCAGAAACTACTGGGCCTCCCGGCGGGATCGGCTGGATTTATCCGGTGCCCGCGGGGAACCGGATGAGGCCCGATCCGCTCCGCCGAGCACGGCCCTCGGTGGTCCAGTCCATTCACCGCACACGGAAATGACCGGGAATCACCCGGGAACCACCGCGATTCACCCACTGCCCGCACTCCGCGCATTTACGCGTCCAGCCCTTACGGGTGTGTCCGGGTGTGGGAAGGGACACACCCGGATGAACACACGGTGGCGCATCCCCGCAGGTGGGAAACCCGTCTGTTCACGTAGCCGGAACAGAACGACGGGTACCCGGCGCTATCGTTCTTCTCGCGCTACATCGCTCAGCTCGCCGCTCACATTGAGCACTTGGTGACATCCGGAAGCCTGCGTACCGGTGGCCGGAGTCCCAGGCTTGGAGCAGGTCACGGAAACGGTGACCGCCGCCTTCTCCGGAATCTGAATGGGGGTGACCCAGTGATAGTCCTGGTTCCTGAACGTCTCCAGCGCAATCGTGGTGATCTTCCGCTTGCCGAAGGAGATGGTCAGCAGCCCTTCGTCGCCCTGGAAATTGGCCACGACGATGTCCGTGACACCGAATGCCTTGCCTTCCGGGACCACATACGTGCCGGTCTTCCGGGCCCCCGCGCCCGTCTGGACATCGATGGTCTCGGAGCTCTGCTGGGGGTTCCCGCCACCGGTGCCGCCCGTACCGCCGGTCGAACCGGCACCGCCCGAGCCGCCGCCGGACCCGTCCGCGCCGGCCGTGCCGCCCTGGCCCTCGGGCTTCCCCTGGCCGCCGTCGGTGCCGCCGGACGCCGCGCCGTTCTGCCGGGGCTCCCGGTTCTCCTCCTGTGCGGCCTTCGCGCCCGCCTCCTTGGCGGTGCTGCGGACGGCGGGGCGCACCAGCGCGAACCAGGCCAGCAGCAGCGCGAGGATCGCCGCCAGCAGGATCAGCAACCACTTCGGCAGCAGCGGGAGTTGGGCGAACTCGCCCGGGAGGGGTTCCGGCCGTCCGGCGGCCCGGTCGTCCTCGACGGCGGCGCCCTCGGCCTCCGGCTCCCCGGCCACGACCTCGAACGGCCAGGCGGTGGGCGCGCCGAACCGGATCAGCTTGCGGGCGCGGACCTTCAGGCCCACCTCCGCGGACTCGCCCGGCTCCAGCCGCCGGCGCTCCGGCGTGAAGGCGAGGCGCAGTTCCTCTCCTGGCTGCCTGCCGCTCAGCGCGACATCCACGGGAGCGTTCCCACGGTTCTGCACCGCGGTCCTGAACCTGGCCCCCAGCCAGCCCCTGCGCCGTCCCGGCTCCAGCGTGGCCCGCAGCTCGCGGAAGGGCTCGACCACCACCGTCATCTCGGGGACGGCCACCGACTCGGGGTGCTCCGCGGGCAGGACCCGTATACCCAGGGGCTTTTCGCCCGCGCGGACCTCGTGGGACCGGGGCGGCGCGAACCGTACCGTGACGGTCTCGGAGGTACCCGGGTAGAGGGAGACCCGCGCCGGCTCGACCGTGGTCCACGCCGCACAGTCGCCGACCACGTCGAGGGTGTAGGCCTCGACGATGTCGCCGTCGTTGCGCACGGTCAGCGTGGTCGTCGCTTCGGCGCCGGGCGACACCGTCACCGTGGGCATGTCGAGTTCGGCAGATGTGGTCACGATGCGACGTTAGGCCGCGCCGTACTCCCGGCAGCAGGGGCGCGAGGGCAATGTGCGGGCACCGCGGGTGCCCCGGGGGCACACCCGCGCCGGCCACCCGTACCGCATCCCCGGGCCAGGTCGCCCTGCGCACGCGCGACGAACGCGTACGGCACCGGACGTAACGGATATCGGCGGAAGCGGCCCAGAAGGACGAGCACATGACCACGATGACAACTGACATGACAACGACAGGGGCGGGCGTCCACCCCCTCGATCCGCCCGGACACCCCGCACCCGGCACGCCCGGCCGGGCGCTCGAACGGGTCTCGGTGGCGGTGTACGCGGAGGACCTGATCCTGCGGACCGGGGTGGTGCAACAGCTGCGCACGCGCCCGGAGATCGAGCTGATACCGGACGAGGAGGCGGACCGCGCCCAGGTCTCGCTGGTGGTGGTGGACGTGGTGAACGAGGCCGCCGTCCAGCTCCTGCACCGCCTCCAGCGCAACACCGCCACCCGGACCGGCCTGGTCGTCGGCTACTTCGAGGCGGGCGCCCTCCAGACCCTCATCGAGTACGGCGTCGCCGCCGTGCTGCGGCGCGGGGAGGCCGACCAGGACCGGCTGGTGCACCTCGTCACGGCCATAGCGAAGGGCGAGGGGGTCCTTCCCGGGGATCTCCTCGGCAAGCTCATCGACCACGTCAGCAGCCTGCACCGCTCGGTCCTCGACCCGAGGGGGCTCTCGCTGTCCACGCTCACGACGCGCGAGGCGGAGATGATCCGGCTGGTCTCGGAGGGCTACGGCACCGCGGAGATCGCGCAGAAGACCTCGTACTCCGAACGCACCGTCAAGAACGTGCTGCACGAGGTCGCCACCCGGCTCAACCTGCGCAACCGGGCCCACGCGGTGGGCTACGCGATGCGGCACGGGCTCATCTGAGGAGCCGGGCGGGCACCGCGGGGGCAGCACGTGTTGCCCCCGTGGTTCACCGGCGCCGGCGGCAGGGCGGGGCGCGTGTCCCGGTCTCTGCCCCGGTGACCCTTGCCGTACGGGGGCCCCGCCGGGTCTGGTGGCGGTGACCGTTCGTCGAAAGGCATCCCCGTTGTCCCCGTCCCAGCGTGAGCACCGCACCGACCGGACCGCAGAGACCCGGCCCACCCCGGCGCGCGGCCCGGCCCCGGCGGAGCGGACCGCGCTCCTCGACGTCCAGCGCACCCTGGGCAACGCGGCCGCCCTGCACCTGCTCCGGCAGTCCGGTGCGCACACCGGTCACGCGCACACCGGTCACGCGCACACCGGGGCGGAGCGCGCCGGAGACGTACCGGTCCAGCGGTTCATGGAGCCGCGCGCGAGCGGGGACGCGGGCGCGTGGCGGCAGGCGGCCCTGGCGTACGTCCAGTCCGACGCGCAGCGCATCCTGGCGGACTACGCGCAGGTCGGGCTGGGGAAGAAGCTCAACAGGAAGCAGCTGGACAAGCTGCTCGCCGACCTGGGCATCGGGGGCGCCTGGCAGACCGTCACCCAGGCCGTGAAGGACGGGCCCGCCTCGGCCGGGGAGGGCGTCGACGCCTCGCTGACGACGGTCGTGCAGAACCTGAACATGATGGAGGAGGAGTGCGCGACGGCCGCCAAGGCCGGGGAGGAGGCGGATTACGCCAACCCCCTGCGGGACGCGGTCGTGGGCACCGAGTTCACCTTCACGGACGCCACGCTCAGCGGAACGGCCGGCGGCACCCCCCTGCGCGTGGACATCGGCGGCCTGACCGGGCAGGAGGACGCACGGGCGCGGGCCGCGATCACGTACGCCAAGGGCAGGATGAACGACTGGGCCGCGCGGGTCCGGGCCGCCGCGCTCCCGGCCGGGTTCTCGCTCACCGTCAGCGACACCACCGTCAAGGACCAGGACGCGAAGAGGTTCACGTACAGCAACGGCTCCACGGAGTGGTGGTGGGAGATCACCATGGACGACGCCTGCCTGGAGACCCGGACCGACCCGACCCCGGTCGCCGGGCTGCACGCCGCCCCGGTGCGCTTCATCTTGCGCAGCCATATCTTCCCGCTCGCCGAGGCCACCGGTCTGCACGTGGACCAGAGCATCGCCGGGGGCGGCGGACACCTCTCGCTGGACAGCGCGACGACGTTCGGCGGAAGCGTCGAGCTCTTCGTCCAGTCCATGCGGGAGTGGGAGACGCAGTGGGAGGACTGGGTCGCCCGGTTCGGCGCCGCACCGCGCGAGAAGGACGTGGTGAACGCGCCGTGGACCGGTGACCTCCCCCAGGGCGAGACCCATCTCAACGGGGTGCGGGCCGTCCTCGACGAGACCCTGGCCGACGCGCACCGGGGCGACGTGGACCTGCTCGGCGCGATCCGGCGCCTCCAGGCACACATGCAGGCCCTGCCCCTCCACCGGGACGCCACACAGAACCTGCGGGACAAGGTGGCCGACCATCCGGAGGACCGCCTGCACTACCAGGCGGTCAACCTGGAGCACATGGCCGACGCGAACCCGGCGCACCGCCGTGTCGAGTTCCGCGACATCCAGGCGCAGGACGGCTACGACCAGCTGATCGAGGACCTCCGGTACATCGGGTCCATGCTCCAGGGCGTCCGGGACAACGTCCGGGCCGAGCAGCAGACCCGCCTGGCGCAGCGCCACCCCTGACCGCCCGCAAAGGGCACCGCCTTTACCCCCGCCCCGGGTACTCCGGGCCCTGTTCCCCGGCCCCCTTACGCAGGATGCTCGACGTGGAGAACCATCGACCAGACTGTGAGGTGGACCCGTGGGCGGTCCTGCTGGCCCGGCTAGGGGCGCCCGTTGGCGTCGGCTCGGCGGTGCCGTTCTGCTGCTGACGCCGTTGCTGGTGGCGGGTTCCGTGTCCGCCCCGCAGGCACAGCCCGTGGCGGACGCCGCGGACGCGGCGGTGGCGGACGCCGGGCGCATCGCGTTCGCCGGGACCGGGCACCGCAGCCTGGGCCGGGTCACCTCGGAGACCGCCACCGAGGACCTGTTCGGCGGCGACGGCCCCGCGCACTACGACCAGGACGCGTTCGGGCGCGGCCAGGCACTGGTCTTCACGAGCCTGCGCGACGAGATACGGCCGCAGGTGTACCTGCGCGGCGCCGACGGCACCGTACGCAAGCTGACCGAAGGCATGGACGCGGCGCACCCCGAACTCTCCGCCGACGGGCGGACGGTGGTCTTCGACTCCCCCGGGAACGGCGGCCGCCGCGACCTGTGGTCGGTGGGCCTCGACGGCTCCCCGCCGCGGCAGCTCACGGACACGCCCGCCGAGGAGACGTCCCCGACGCTCTCCCCGGACGGCAAGCGCATCGCGTACGCGAGCGACGGCGGGCCCGAGCCGGGCACCCAGATCTACGCACGCGACCTGTCCGGCGGCCCGGTGACGTGCCTGAGCAACAGCGCCGAGGGCGACGCGGACGAGCCGGAGTGGAATCCGGTGGGCGACGACGTCCACCGCTCCCGCGTCTCGTACACGCTGCACGTCGAGCCGGCGTCCGACACGGACACCGGGCACCGGCTGCGGGTCACCGATGGGCCCGGCACCGCCCGCCCCGTGCTGACCGCTCTCGGCAACGACTGGGGCACCCGCTCCTCGGCCTGGCTGCCCGACGGCGAGGGCCTGCTCTTCCTCAGCCCCAACACGGACTGCGGCTGCTCCGTCTACGACCACGTCTACCGGATCGTGTCCCTCGACGACCCGGCCCCGCACATGGTGCTCACCGAGGACCGCGAGGTGCAGACGCCGGCGGTGCTCGGCTCCCCGGACTCCTGGAGCACGGTCGTCACCCGCCGGACCACGAAGGACGCCGCCCTGGTCACGCTCCAAGACATGCGGCAGGACGGCTCCGACCCGCGCGACCTGAGGCTCGACGTCCTGCGCGAGGACCCCAGGGCGAAGACCAACACCAGCGACGACCCCGCCGACGACCCGCTGTTCCACCCGGCCGAGGGCTACGACCCCTGGACCGAGCGGCAGACGTACACGCCCGACGGCCGCCGCATCGCCGTGACCCGCTTCGAGACGATCGACGGGCAGCGGGTGCAGCGGATCTGGCTCGCCGACACCGACGGGACGCACCCGGAGGCGATGAAGCTGGACGGGCGCGGTCCCCGGGACCGTGACACCGACCCCTCCTTCTCACCGGACGGCACCCGCCTCGCCTTCACCCGCTCCACGCCCGGCGAGAACGGCACCTGGTCCAGCCAGGTGCTCGTCGCCGAGGTGGCCACCGGGAAGATCACCGGCAGGGTCGTCCCGCCCGCGGGCGAGGTGCAGGGCGCCGACGCACAGCCCACCTGGTCCTCGGACGGCTCCACGCTCGCCTTCACCAGGGACAAGGTCATCCGGGGCCTCGGCGGCATCAAGCACGTGTGGACCGCCCCGGCGAACGCGCTCACCCAGCAGCTGGATCTCAGCGTCACCGGCTGCCCCGGCGAGTGCAAGGTCATCGACGACAGCCCCGCCTTTTCGCCCGACGGCACGTCCATCGCCTTCAACCGCAAGGACCGCGCCGACCAGATCAACCAGCGCGCCAGTGTCGTCGTCACCTCGCCGAAGGGCGAGAACTGCCGTGTCGTGCTGCCGTCCGGCCGGCGCGACGACCCCACCGCGTGCGCCGCGCGCATCCCGGACGTCGAGCTGACCGGCCCCTACCAGCCGCGTGACGTGGCGTGGTCGCCGGACGCCTCCCGGCTGGTGCTCAGCCACCGCCGCGACCGGGCGCCCAGCTCCCCGGAGCAGCTCTCCCAGCTCGACCTGGCCACCGGCACCCTGACCCCGCTCACCTCGGAGCTGCCGGGCCGGCAGAAGGAGCCCGCCTTCCAGCAGCAGGTGGACCTGACCGTCACCGCACCGCCCACCGCTCCCACCGTGGAGACCGGCTCCTCGGTCGACGTCACCGTCACCGTCACCAACCACGGGCCGGCCCTCTCGCCCGGCACCACGTTCACCGCCGACCTCCCGCCGGGCGTGCGCCTGGAGGAGCTGACCAGCACCGCGGGGCCGTGCACCCCGGGTTCGCCCAGCTGCGGCCTGGGGGTGCTGAAGCCGGGCGCCGAGGTGGAGGTCACCGTACGGCTGACCGGCGTCAGCAACGGCCCCTGGCAGCTCGGCTGGTCGGTCACCGGGGCCGTCGTCGACCCCAACCCCTCGGACAACGCCACCGGCACGGACATCCGGGTCCGCACCACGCCCGACCTGCCCAGCCCGCCGCCCTCCGGACC
>NZ_RDBL01000017.1:0-8284 GCF_008042035.1 Streptomyces sp. col6 | reverse complement strand
CGCCCAAGCTGCCGCCGCCGGCCGCCCAGCCGCCCGCCCTGCCGCCCGCGCCCCAGGCCGGTCCCGGCGTCGTCGTCCGCGCGCAGCCCAGCCCCGGCTACGTCGGCGGCCGGGTCGTGGTGACGTACACCGTGCGCAACGGCAGGAACGCGCTGGCCACCGGTCTGCGGCTGCGGCTCGGGCTGCCCGCCCGCATCCCCGTGGCCACGCTCCCGCCCGGCTGCACCGGCGAGGTCTGCGAGGTCCCCGACCTGGCGCCGGGCGCCTCCTCGGTCCTGCGGGTCGTGCTCGCCCCCGACCACGCCCTGCGGACCAGGATCACCGGCACGCTGACGACCACCGGCACCGACGCGGACAAGGGCGACAACGTCTCCCGCATCCCGCTGCGCATCCTCCAGCCCCGGATCATCTCGGTGCCGGAGATCGGCAAGCCCGGCTTCGTCACCTCGGTACGCGGCAAGGACTTCCCGCCCGGCGCGCCGGTGAAGCTCGCCTGGAACCCCGGGATCACGGCCGCCGCCGCGCCCACACTGCCGGGCCGTGAGGGCACGTTCATCGCCCAGCTGCTGGTCATGGTGAAGGACCGGACAGGCCCGCGCACCATCACGGCGTCCGGGCCCGGCTTCTCGCCGGTGAAGACCGACTTCCTGGTCGTGACCGGCAACCTGGTGCCGCCGGACGAGATGGGACGCCGGTGATCCACGAAGTCGACGAGGGCCTGCGGCTGTTGCTGGTCGACGCGGGCCTGGAGGACAGCGGTGTCGAGCTGGTCTTCGACGCCCCGACGAAGGACTGGTCCGCCCGCCGCAACGCGCCCACGGTGAGCGTCTTCCTGTACGGCATCCGCGAGGACGCGACGCGCCGCCGCAGCGGCACGTCCGAGGAGTACGACGCCGAGGGCCTGATCACCGGACGGCGTACGCCCCCGCGCTGGTTCGAGCTGACCTATCTGGTCACCGCCTGGACCAACCGCCCCCAGGACGAACACCGCCTGCTCTCCGAGGTGTTGCGCTGCCTGATCCGCACGCGCGCCCTGCCCGGCCGCATGCTCACGGGCAGCCTCGCCGACCTCGGGCTCACGGTCGAGATGGAGGCCGCGTCGGCCGGTTCGGGCGACCGCCCGTCCACGGTGGACGTGTGGTCCGCGCTGGGCGGCGAGCTGAAGGCCGCGATCGACGTACGCGTATGGGCCCCGCTGTCCGGCGAGATCGAACCGGCCGGGCCGCCGGTCACGGAGGGCCTGCTCGTCCGCACCGCCCCCGCCGTGGACGGCGGGGCGACGGACCCGGGCCGCCGGCTGCGCTACGAGGACGGCGCGACGGACCCGGCGGGCCGCGGCTTCGCGGCGGAACGCGAACGGCAGTTGCCGCCGGGACGGCGCAGGCGCGGGGGTGCGGCCCGGTGACCACCGCGCAACGCGTCCCGGCCGGGCTCGACGCCCCGGACACCGCCGTCCCCGACCTCTGGGAGCGGCTCGGGCACATCGAGCGCCGGGTGCGGCTCGCCACCGCGCTGCGGCGCGAGAGCGACCCGGAGCCCGACGACCCGTTCCGGGGGCAGTACCTCACCCCGGCCGCCGCCGAACGCGTCCTGGACTCACGCGACGCGTTCCGCCCCGTACCGGACCTCGGCCCCGACGCCCCGCCCGAGCGCGGCCGGCTCGCGGAACTCGCGGACCGGTTCGGGCTGGTCGCGCCGGACCTCGACCTCCTGCTCGTCGCGATGGCGCCGGACATCGACGCCCGCTTCGAGCAGCTGTACGGGTATCTGAACGACGACCTGACCCGGCGCCGGGCGACCATCGGCCTCGCCCTCGAACTGTGCGGCCTGCCCGCCGCGGGACCCGGCCGCTTCCGGTTCTCCCCGTCCGCGCCACTGGTGTCATCCGGCCTGGTGGAGATCCTGGACGCCGAACGCCCCCTGCTCTCACGGATCCTGCGCGTCCCGGACCGGATCACCGCGCATCTGCTCGGTGACGACGAGGTGGACGCCCGGGTGCACGGCCTCGTCCGGGTGGCGGAGCCGCGGGAGGAGCCGGACACCGGACCGGTCACCCTGCGGATCGCGGCGGCGGCCGGCACCGGCGGCGGGCTCGTGCATCTGCTGGACCGGGGCGGCGACCCCGCCCGCCTCGCCACGGGCGCGCTCCTCGCGGCCGGGCTGCGTCCGCTCGTCGTGGACACCGCGGCACTGGCGGCGGCCCCCGAACCCGCGGGCGCCGTACGGATGCTGGCGACCGAGGCACGGCTGAGCGGCGGCGGACTCGTCCTCGGCCCGCTGGAGACGCTCGCCCCCGAGCAGCCCAAGGGCGCCGCCCTGCTCGGCGCCCTCTGCGCGGCGGTCGGCGGCGGCTCGCCCCTGGTCCTGTACGGGAAGAAGCACTGGGACCCGCTGTGGGCAGGCGAGAGCCCGGTGACGGTCGTGGTCCCGCCACCGGACCCGGCGGACGCGGTACGGCGGTGGCGCGGCGCGCTCGCGGACGCCGGTGCCGCCGCCGGGCCGGACGCCGGCGCCGGTATGGCCGACGGTCTCCTCGCGGACGCCACCCGGGCGTACCGGCTGGACTCCGGCCAGATCCGCCGGGCCGCCGACGTGGCCTCCCGGCTGGCCGCGCTGGAGGGCCGTCCGGTGGCGCCGGAGGACCTGCGGACCGCCGTCCGGGCGCAGAACGGCGCGGGGCTCGCCCGCCTCGCCCGCCGCATCGAGCCCACGGTCGGCTGGGACGACCTCGTCCTGCCCCCGGCGACCCGCCGCCAGCTGTCCGACCTGGCCCTGCGCGCCCGCCACCGGGACCAAGTGCTCGGCCGGTGGCGGATGCGGCCGGGAGGCGGACGGGGCCGGGGCATCGTCGCGCTGTTCGCCGGGGAGTCCGGGACGGGCAAGACGATGTCGGCGGAGGTGGTCGCGGCGGACCTGGGCATGGAGCTGTACGTCGTCGACCTGTCGTCCGTGGTGGACAAGTACGTCGGTGAGACCGAGAAGAACCTGGAGCGGATCTTCACCGAGGCGTCCGAGGTCAACGCGGTGCTGCTGTTCGACGAGGCGGACGCCGTCTTCGGCAAGCGCTCGCAGGTCAAGGACGCGCAGGACCGGCACGCCAACGTGGAGTCGGCCTACCTCCTCCAGCGCATCGAGTCCTTCGACGGCATCGCGGTGCTCACCACCAACCTGCGGGCCAATCTGGACGAGGCGTTCACCCGCAGGCTCGACGTGGTCGCCGACTTCCCCGTACCGGACGCCGAACAGCGCCTCGCCCTGTGGGAACGCTGCCTCGGTACGGAGATCCCCCGCGCCCCGGACCTGGACCTGGCGACGTGCGCGGAGCGCTTCGAGCTGACAGGCGGATCGATCCGGGCCTGCGCGGTCACCGCCGCGTACCAGGCGGCCGAGTCGGGCAGCGCGCTGGACACGCAGCAGCTGGTCGCGGCGGTCCTGGCGGAGTACCGCAAGCTCGGACGGCTCGTCCTGGAGAGCGAGTTCGGCCCCTGGATGGAGCGCACCCGGCGGCGCTGACGGGAACGGCTACAGCGGTCGTACGGTGAGGATCTGTTCGGCCCGGCCGACGGGTCCGTTGACGTCGTGCAGGACCGTGCTGGTCAGGCCCTGTCCGGTGGGGCCGAAGACGACCGTGGTGTCCAGGCCGGTCCAGCGGCCCTCGGGCTGCCGGTGCAGATGGATCGTCAGGTCGACGTTGGGGAACATCCACTCGGTGGGCTGCTCGCGTACGGCGATGCCGTTGGCGGTGTCGACGAGCGCCACGTACGAGGCCAGCGGCCCGGCGGTCTCGCCCGCAACCAGGTCGAGCGGCGTCGAGATCCAGGCGGTCGTGCGCCCCGGCAGCGGCGGGGCGAGCGGGCGGACGTCCAGCGAGGCGATGTAGCCGCCGGGCCAGAGGTCGGCCATCGGCCAGGGCGCCAGCGCCTCCGGCGGGGTGAGCCGGTCGTCCTCGCCGTCCGCCACCTCGGTGGTGTCCACGGGCGCCAGCGACCAGGCCCTGGCCCGTACGACGGGACGGCCCGCGATGAGGGCGACGGCCTCCACCAGCTCGATGGTGCGGCCGGGGCGGACGGTCTCGACGCGGATCTCGCACTCGTCCAGGGCGAGCCGCCCGAGGATGTCGAAGCTGATCCGGGACAGCAGCAGCCGCTCGCCCGGCCGCTCGGCGAGATGGCGCTCGACGGCATGCACGAGGAGCCCGCCGAACGGGCTGAAGTGCACCTCGTCCGTGCTCCACGCGCCGCTCGCGTGCGCGGTCGGCTTGTAGTGGTGTGCGTCGATGCGCTCGTAGTAGCTGCCGGTGCTCAACGGATGCTTCCCTCACGGCCGTACGGATCGGGCGCCCCCAGCGTGCCACCGGCGCCCGGGAGTCCGGCGACCGGGGCCCGCACGTCAGCGCCGCCGCTCCTCCGCCGCGTCCAGCGCCGGCCCGAGCGCGGTGAGCGCGTCCCGGAGCAGGTCGGGCAGCGAGCCCGTCGGCACGACCAGCCCTCCGGACCCGGCCGGGGTCAGCCAGTCCTGGAGTGCGACGCGGACCGCCGCGGCGACGCTCGCCGCGAGGACCCGCGCCACCGGCGCGCCCGCGTCCCCGAGACGGCTGCCGATCGCGGCGGCCAACGGCGCCTCGACCGTGGCGGAGGCGTCGAGGAACGCCTGCCGCAGCGCCGGGCCGGCGGTGACGAGCAGCAGCGCGTCGGGGTCGTCGGGGTCCGTGTACTGCTCCAGGATCGCCCGTGTCACGGCCTCGGACAGGGGGGCCGAGGCGGGCACGGCGGCCAGGGCCGCGGCGACCCGCGCCTCCCGTCCGGCGGTGACGGCGGCGACGATCGCCTGTTCGCGGCTGGAGAAGTAGTTGTTGTAGGTCCGGGGCGAGACCCCGGCCGCCTCCGCGATGTCGTCGACCCGGACGTTCCCGGGGCCGTCGCGCAGCGCCAGCCGCAGTGCCGCTTCGCGCAGCGCCACCCGCGTGGCCTGCTTCTTCTGCTCCCGCAGCCCGGTCCGTTCCGTCGTCACCCGGCCAGTATCCCGAGATTCTTGCGCGTACGCAAACTTGCGTGCACGCAACTTCAGGTCCTAGCGTGCGGGCCACCTACAGAAAGGCGGGCCCGCCATGCGAGCCAAGGGCATCTGTTACGACACCGGCTTCCTGCGCCACGGCGTGTACTCCCGGGCGCACTTCGACCCCGACGTGGTCCGGCGGGAGCTGGCGATCATCCGCGACGACCTCCACTGCACCGCCGTGCATCTCACCGGCGGCGACCCCGAACGCCTGGAACTCGCCGCCCGCCACGCGGCGGACCTGGGTCTGGAGGTGTGGTTCTCGCCGTACCCGCTGGAGCTGGCGGCCGACGAGATCCTGGCTCTGTTCGCCGACTGCGCGGAACGGGCCGAGCGGCTACGGGCCCAGGGCGCCGAGGTCGTGTTCGTCACGGGCGTCGAACTGAGCCTCATGAACCGCGGCTTCCTGGAGGGCGGCAGCGCCGAGGAGCGGGTGGGACTGCTGCTGGCCGACCCCGCCGGGCGGCGGGAACGGCTCACGGCGGTGGGCGCCCGCCTCAACCCCTTCCTCCGCGAGGCGGTGGCCGCGGTCCGGGCCCGGTTCGGCGGCAGAGTCACCTACGCGGCCGTCCAGTTCGAGGGCGTGGACTGGGACCCGTTCGACCTCATGACGTTCGAACTCATCCGGTCCGCCGAGGTGGCCGGTGTGTTCCGGGAGGGCGTACGCACCCTGACGGCCGGGGCCAAGCCGGTCGCCGTCACCGGCTTCGGGACCGCGACCTGGCGCGGCTCGGGCGAAGTGGCGCCGCGCAGCATGGAGATCGTCGAGACGGACCCGGCCACGGGCGCGCCGGTCCGGCTGGACGGGGTGTACGAGCGGGACGAGGCCGGCCAGGCCGCGTACGTCGGTGAACTCCTCGACATCTTCGACGGCGAGGGCGTCGACAGCGCCTTCCCGTTCCTCTTCGCGCTGCACAGCCACCCGCACCGCCCGGACGGCGACCCCCGCGACGACCTGGACCTCGCCTCCCTCGGCATCGTCAAGGTGTACGAGGACCGGGACGGCACCACGTACCCCGGACTGCCCTGGGAGCCGAAGGCCGCATTCGACGCGGTGGCCGACCACTACCGCACCTGACGCGGGCCGCCGCTCCGCGAGCGTGATCAATTCGCAATCGATTCCGGTCTTGACCGAGACCCATCAAGGAGTCACGCGATTACGCTCCGAAGCATGTCCGACAGCGCACCTACCGCCGGTAGTACCTCCCCGGCCCCCACCGACCTCACCGAGGACCGCCCCGTCTACGTCATCGGCGGCGGACCGGGCGGACTGGCCGCCGCGGCCGCCCTGCGCGCACGCGGCGTCCGGGCCGTCGTGCTGGAGAAGGCCGGAAGCGTCGGCGCGTCCTGGCGGGGCCACTACGACCGGCTGCACCTGCACACCACCCGGCGCTGGTCCGCGCTGCCGGGGTTGCCGATGCCCCGGAAGTTCGGCCGCTGGGTGGCCCGCGACAACGTGGTGCGCTACCTGGAGAAGTACGCCGAGCACCACGAGCTGGAAGTGATCACCGGCGTCGAGGTCTCCCGGATCGACCGGGCGGCGGACGGCACCGGCTGGCGGCTGAGCGCGAGCGGGGGCCGCGAACTGACCGGGCGGGCCGTCGTCGTCGCCACCGGCTTCAACCACACCCCGCGCCTGCCGGACTGGCCCGGCCGCGAGACCTTCACCGGCGAGCTGCTGCACGCGTCGGACTACCGCTCCCCCGCCCCGTACGCGGGCAAGGACGTCCTGGTCGTCGGCGTCGGCAACACCGGCGCGGAGATCGCCGTCGACCTCGTGGAGGGCGGGGCGTCGCGCGTACGGCTCGCGGTGCGCACCGTCCCGCACCTCGTGCGCCGCTCCACGGCGGGCTGGCCCGCGCAGGCGACCGGCATCCTGGTCCGCCGCCTTCCGGTGGCCCTGGTGGACCGGGCCGGCCGCCTGATGGCCCGCGCGGCCGTCCCCGACCTCTCGGAACACGGGCTGCCCCGCCCCGACACGGGTCTGTACTCCCGCGTCAAGGAGGGCGCGATCCCGGTCCAGGACGTCGGCCTGATCGACGCGGTGAAGCGCGGCCGGGTCGTCCCGGTGGCGGCCGTCGAGTCGTTCGACGAGGACGCGGTGGTGCTGGCGGACGGCACCCGGATCACCCCGGACGTCGTGATCGCCGCGACCGGCTACCGCCGGGCCCTCGAACCGCTGGTCGGCCACCTCGGGGTGCTGGACGAGCGGGGCCGCCCGGTGGTGCACGGCGCCCGCACCCCCAAGGAGGCCCCCGGCCTCTACTTCACCGGCTTCACCAACCCCATCAGCGGCATGCTCCGCGAACTGGCCCTCGACGCCGAGAAGATCGCCAAGCGGGCGGCCCGGAAGCGGCGTTGAGCGTCAGCGGGTGAGGGTGTACCAGCCCGGGTCGTCGGGGTCTCCGTACTCCGCGTTCAGCTTCAGCCCGCCGGACGTACCGCCGATCCGCCAGCCGTCGAGCCGGCCCAGCGCGCAGTGCTCCAGGTCGAGGCGCACGCGCTGGTCCCAGGTCGACGCGGAGTCGTCCCCCTCGTAGGACCAGGTACCCGTGCCGGTGCAGCGGTACCTGGCGAGGACCGCGTCCGCGTCGTCCTTGTGGGCGGCCGCGTGGTCCTTCAGGTTCTCGGCGCGGGCCGTGCCGTCGGGCGACAGCCGCAGCGTGCCGCCATGCCCGTCGGCCCAGGTGCCCGCGAGCCCGGCGGCGTCCGTCCTCGGCGGGGTGTACTCGGTGACCAGTCCGGTCCCGAACACCCCGGCCCCGACGACAAGCACGGCCACTGCCGCCGCCCCGCCGTACCCGAGCGTCCGCAGGAGCCGGCGACCGTGCAGCGCGGAGTCCCTGGCGATCAGGGCGGCCCCGGCCAGCAGCGCGGCACCGGTCAGCCAGGTGAGGGCCAGCGCTCCGGCCCCCAGGTGCCGGACGAGCCCGACGACGGCCGCGACCGCGACCGCCGCCACCGCCGCGACAGCCGGCACCCACCACCAGACGTCCCGCCCGGTCAGACGCCCGCTCAGCCGGCGGGCCGCCCACACCACCGGCAGCACCCCCGCCAGGCTCCCCCACAGCGCGGCCGGCACGCCGAAGAAGGCCAGGAACGGCACGACGAGCACCGCCCCGCCGGGCCCGTCCTGCGGGGCCGGGGACTCGACGGTGGTCGCCACCAGGCTGTACACCTCGAAGGCGAGCACCGTCCCCACGAGCAGCGCGCCCGCCCCCGCCACGAT
>NZ_RDBL01000016.1 GCF_008042035.1 Streptomyces sp. col6 | reverse complement strand
CCCCAGCAGCATCAGCACGCCCCCGCCGAGCGCCAGCGCCACCCCCACATCCAGCCCCGAGCCGTCGCCCGCGACGGCCAGGCTGTCGGTGACCTCGAAGACGCGGACCATCCACAGCACCGTGAAGCCGATGACCACGACGCCCGCCAGGGCGACCAGCGCACGGGAGCGGAGCAGGACGCCCACCACGGTCACCACCACCGCGCACAGGAACGGCAACCAGAGGGAACCGAAGAGACTGCCGGGATGCGCCCCGGTCACACCGGTACCGGTGAAGAGGTCACCCAGCCGGTAGTGCCGCCCGAGGCGGCCGTCGTACCAGTCACGGAAGGGGCTCAGCACGGCGGCCGCCGCTCCGGCGAGAGCGACGACCGCACCGAGGACGTTGCGGATCATCTCCGTACCTCCAGGAGCGCTCTCGCTCCGACGCTACGCCGCACGTGTGACACCCGCCACCAGACGGGCACAAGACCGTGACAGGGCCATGACCGGCCCGCCGCCCATCCGCGCCATGCTGTGCGTTACGGTGCCGTGTCGCCCGGCCATCCGGCCGGCCACGGCAGAACAACACACAATCGGGGGCGGAAGAGATGCGACGGCAGCACATCAAGCTGACGGTGGTCCTGGTCGCGGTGGTACTCGCGCTCACCGGCTTCTCCAGTTCCAGCCACGGCGGCAAGAGCAAGAGCGGAAAGAGCCGGTCGAGCAGCCACAGCAGCGGCGGCGGATGCTCCAACTCCAAGAAGAGCAACGGCACGTACCACGACACGGACTCCGACTACGACGACGACTACAGCTCGTCGAGCGGGTCGTCGGGCTCCACGTACACCGACCCGACCCCCACGGCGACCGCGTCGGACGCGCCGCAGGTGTACGTGTTCCGCTGCGCCCAGCCCGCCAAGGGCAAGCGCAAGGCGGTCACCGCGTCCACCGTCCGCCTGACCCCGGTCGCCTCCGGCACGCACACCTACGAGGTCGACGTGTCCTTCCTGGACGCGGTGGGCAACGTGGTCGACACGGGCGAGGCGACCGTGGAGGCGGACTACGGCAGCACGAAGACCGTGAACGTCCGGATGGACAGCCCGCGCAAGGTGTCCCGCGTCAAGAAGTGCACGGTCACGGCCGAGCTGAGCTACTGAGCGCACCGCGCGGAACGCGCGAAAACGCGGCGGCCGCGGCGGCTCCCCCTCCGCGCCGCCGCGGCCGTTCCCCCGTACCCCCGTCGATTGACGCCTAGTTGGCCGGCTCGCTCGTCGCGTGGGTGTCGAGCGGCTTGACCTCGCCACCGGTGGCGTGAGTGTCCAGGGGCTTCACGGTGCCGCCCGTGGCGTGCGTGTCCTGCGTCGTCAGGTCCGCGTCCGCGCCGGTGGCGTGGGTGTCCGCGGGCTTGAGGATCGGGTCGGTCTTCTTCTTTTCACCCATGGTGGTCTCTCCGTCGTGGCTGGCGTTGATGCGTGTGAGGGGCCCGCCCGGCTGTTCCCCCGTGGACTGCCGGGCGGGCCTCTGTCAGGGCCGCTCACCTTAGTGGTCTGGCCACTTGTCGTCCCGCCTGCCCCCCGACGCGACGGATCGACAGGCATGAGCTTGCCGCCCGGCGATAAACGAACGATGAACGCCGAGCCCGCCGCGTCAGGACCGCTCGGAGGGGACCCGTGCCAACAGGGCGCGGATCTGCGCCGCTTCCTCGGAACCGTCGGTGTCGTAGATGGCGAGCGCCTCGCGCCAGCAGGCCTCGGCACGTCCTGTCTGACCTATGCCGTCCAGTGCCCGGCCCAGGACGGTGAGTACGTTTCCGCGGCGCCACTCCCCGCCGATGCCGCGCAGTACCGTCAGCGCCGTCTCGGCCTTGGAGGCGGCCTGCGCCGGGTTGTCCGCGGCCAGGTCCGTCTCCGCCAGCCGGAAGATCGTCATGCCCTCCCACAGCCGCTGCCGGCTGTCGCGGAAGACCGCCAGGGCCTCCACGAAGCTGCTGGTCGCCTCCGTGAGGTCACCGCTGCGAGTCAGCGCGATTCCCAGTGCGTAGCGGGCGTTCGCCCCACGCAGGGAATGGCCCATGCTGTCGTAGATCTCGATGCCCTTCCTGGCCAGGGCGACGGCACTCGTCGTCCGGCCCATGGCCAGGTGGACCCGGGAGAGATTGCACAGTGAGGAAGCCTCGCCCGGCAGGTTCTCCCCCGCCCGGAAGGCATCGATGGCCCGGGTCAGATACTTCTCACCGTCCTCGTGACGGTTCTGGTAAATGGCGATGACCCCACGATGGTTGTACGCCCAGCAGTCCGGCAGCGGGTCGAGCGCGTCGCGCGACAGGTCCAGTACGTGGCTCGCCTCCTGGTCCGCCTGGGCGAACCGGCCCGCCACCAGGTGCGCGTTGCTCAACGTGACCAGCGCGCGCCGTTCGGCCCGGCGGTCACCGCAGTCCCGTGCGGCGTCCAGCATGAAGGAGGCGGCGGCCTCGTACTGCTTGGAGTTGGCGCCGGACTCGGCGAGGTCCAGAGCCGCCCACAGGAGGTCGATCGACCGGCGGAGCATCGTGGGCGCGGTCGACTGGCGCAGGCAGGCGAGCAGTGTGCCGGCCTCCGAGTAGAGCCAGTCCTGGGCGTCGTGCCGGTCGCTGAACGACAGCCCCGCGCCCTCCGTGCTTTCGAGGTGGTCCGCCAGCCGGTCCCCCGGCCGCTCCAGCGCGTACACCCCCGCCGCCGTCGCCAGATAGAAGTCCAGCAGCCGCGACAGCGCCTCCTCCCGCTCACCGGGCGCCTGTTCGTCGCGTTCCGCGCAGGAGCGCGCGTACAGGCGGACCAGGTCGTGGTAGCGGTAGCGGCCCGGGGCCGCGGACTCCACCAGGGACGTGTCGACCAGGGCCTCCAGCAGGTCCTCCGCCGTGTGCGGGTCCAGGTCGAGCAGGGCGGCCGCGGCGGCCAGGGAGATGTCGGGGCCGTCCGCGAGGCCGAGGAGGCGGAAGGCGCGGGCCTGGGCCGGTTCCAGCTGGCCGTAGCCGAGTTCGAAGGTGGCCTTCACCGCGAGGTCGCCCGCCTGGAGCTCATCGAGGCGGCGGCGTTCGTCCGCGAGCTTGGCGGCCAGGACGGAGACCGTCCAGGTGCGGCGGGAGGCGAGCCGGGAGGCGGCGATACGGATCGCGAGGGGGAGGAACCCGCAGGCGGCGACCACGTCGAGCGCGGCCTCGCGCTCGGAGTTGATGCGTTCCTCGCCGACGATCCGGGTGAACAGCTGAAGGGCCTCCTCCGGCGACATCACATCCAGGTCGACGAGGTGCGCGCCGGCCAGGTCGACCATCCGCACGCGGCTGGTGACCAGCGCCGCGCAGCCTTCCGTGCCGGGGAGCAGTGGGCGTATCTGGGCGGCGTCGTGGGCGTTGTCGAGGAGGACCAGGACGCGGCGGCCGTCGAGGGTGGAGCGGTAGAGGGCGGCGCGTTCGTCGAGGGTGTCGGGGATGGCGGAGTCGGCGGTGCCGAGGGCTCGGAGGAAGGCGCCGAGGACGGTTTCCGGCTCGGCGGCGCGTGCTCCGGCGCCCTGGAGGTCGACGTAGAGCTGGCCGTCGGGGAAGTGTCTGCGGGCCTGGTGGGCGACGTGCACGGCGAGGGTCGTCTTGCCGACGCCGCGCAGCCTTCCGTGCCGGGGAGCAGTGGGCGTATCTGGGCGGCGTCGTGGGCGTTGTCGAGGAGGACCAGGACGCGGCGGCCGTCGAGGGTGGAGCGGTAGAGGGCGGCGCGTTCGTCGAGGGTGTCGGGGATGGCGGAGTCGGCGGTGCCGAGGGCTCGGAGGAAGGCGCCGAGGACGGTTTCCGGCTCGGCGGCGCGTGCTCCGGCGCCCTGGAGGTCGACGTAGAGCTGGCCGTCGGGGAAGTGTCTGCGGGCCTGGTGGGCGACGTGCACGGCGAGGGTCGTCTTGCCGACGCCGCCGATGCCGGCGAGTGCGGAGACGGCCATSACGGAGCCCTCCGCGGTGGCGAGCCGGTCGCCCAGCTCGCGYACGAAGCCGCTGCGTCCYGTGAAGTCGGGGACGGTGGCGGGYAGTTGGGCGGGGCGGACCGGTGCTGCGGCCGGGGCCGGGTCGTCGGCCGGGCGGGCCAGTTCCTCGTCGGCGCGCAGGATGCGCTGCTGGAGCTGGGCCAGTTCCTGGCGCGGGTCGACGCCCAGTTCCTCGGCGAGCAGYCGCCGGGTGTCCGCGTAGACGGCSAGYGCCTCCGCCTGCCGGCCGCTGCGGTACAGGGCCACCATCAGCAGCTCGCGCAGCCGCTCCCGCAGGGGGTGCGCGGCGGTGAGCGCGGTCAGTTCGGAGACCGCCTCCGCGTGGCAGCCGGCCTCCAGGTCCAGATCGAGCCGSGTCTCGGTGAGCTGGAGGCGCCACTCCTCCAGACGGGTGCGCTGGTAGTCCGCGTACGGGCCCGGCACCGAGGCCAGCGCCTCGCCGTCCCACAGCCCGAGCGCCTTGTTCAGCAGGGTCCGCGCCGCGTCGCGGTCGCCGCCTGCGCGGGCCTTCTCCGCCTCGGCGGCCATCTCCTGAGCGACGGTCAGGTCCAGCGCGCCGGGAGAGGTCCGCAGCGCGTAGCCGCCGGAGTCGCTGACCAGGACATCGGGGCCGAGGACCTTGCGCAGCCGGGAGGCGTAGGTGCGTACGGCGGC
>NZ_RDBL01000015.1 GCF_008042035.1 Streptomyces sp. col6 | reverse complement strand
GGGGTGCGCCGGAGGCGGGGGCGCTGATCGTGCTGGGGGTGCCCAGGGCGACGGCCGCCGAACTGGCGGGGGCGGGGATCTCAGGAGGATTCGCGGTGATCCTGTGCTGATTCGTACTGACGAACTGTCCCGTCACCGGACAACCCTCCCGGATGGGGCGGTTGCGTGCCCTACTGCCGTAAGTTTCCGGGGAGTTCACACCCCTGGTGACTTTGACGGAGGACGGCGCACCCGTGAGCGAGACGAAGAAGGTCAGTCTGCTGGAGGGCTTCAAGGCCTTCCTGATGCGTGGCAACGTGATCGATCTGGCGGTGGCCGTCGTCATCGGCGCGGCGTTCACGAACATCGTGAACTCGATCGTCAAGGGGGTCATCAACCCGCTCGTCGGTGCGTTCGGCACCAAGGACCTGGAGCACTACAGCTCCTGCCTGAAGGGTCCGTGCACGACGGACCCCGCCACGGGCGAGGCGACGGAAGGCATCCGGATTCTGTGGGGCTCGGTGCTCAGCGCGACGCTCAGCTTTCTGATCACCGCTGCCGTCGTCTACTTCCTGATGGTCCTGCCGATGGCGAAGTACCTCGCCCGGCGGGCCGCGATGCAGGCGGCGAAGGAAGGCGTCCAGGAGACGCTGGAGGTGAGCGAGCTGGAGGTGCTGAAGGAGATCCGCGACGTTCTGGTCGCGCAGCGCGGGGGCGGCAGCAGCCCGGCCTAGGACGCTCTCGGGCGGGGCGGCGTCAGATGTGGTGCGGCGGCTTCTCGTCGAGGAAGCGCGCCAGATCCGCGGCGCCGCCGCCCGAGGGGGCCCGCTCGCCCCATCCCTGGTCCGTGTCGTCCGTGGACTGCTGGTCCAGCGGATCGTCGAAGACCAGCGCCGGCTTGGGCCTGGGCCGGTCCGGCGTGGGGGGCTCCGCATCGCGCGGTCCGGGGGCGGGGGCGGTACTCATGCCTCCAGGGTACGGCCGCTCGGCCCCGTCCGGCGGTCAGCGGTCCTTGGGATCGAGCACCCAGAGCCCGAGGACGACGAGGAACGACAGGCAGAGGAATCCGGCTCCCCACCAGGCGGTGCCGGTGTTGCCCTCCATCCACTCGTCGACGATGACCGTCAGCCCCCACAGCTGCCCGATGACGACGCTCATGGCCAGCACGAGGCGGGCGGTGAGCTTGGAGGACCGCTCGGGCTCCTGGTCGGTGCCGGCGCCGGGCCCGGGGCCGGTGTGCCGGACGCGGGGGTCGCCGTAGCCGCTGGTGGGACGGATCTGCGGGTAGCGCTCGTGGACGGGCCTGTTCAGCTCGGCCCGCGCACTGCCCGGGTGGTATTCGGGGTAGTGCGGGCCGGGGTGGTCCGGGGGGCCGGGGTACTGCGCGTCGGGAGAGGGCTGCGGGGAGCCGGGCGGCAGGCGGTCGTCGTCGCTCATGTCGGGCTCCCGGAAGTGTCGGTGGCTCCGGCTCCGGTACGGGTGCGTGTGCGGGACGGCCCCGGGGCGACGGGCCCGGGGGCCACCGTGCGGGCGGCTCCGGGTGCGGCGGGTGCCTCGGCACCGTCGCGGACGCCGGGACAGCCGAGCCGGGAGGCCAGGTCGGGGCGGTCCTCGCCGAACTGGCGGCACAGCCCGTGTTCGATGCTCTCGCCGGACCGGGTGGTGCCGACCGCCCAGATGCTGCCGTCGGTCTCCTCGGTGAGGACGACCTTCGGCAGTCCCCGGGGCGGCGGTCCTGCGGTGACCTCACCGCTGCGGGCGTCGAAGACGCCCTCGTGGCAGGGGCAGTACAGCTCGCCCTCGGTGCCCCGGTCCTTGCGCCAGAGCACGCCGCAGGCGAGGTGGGTGCAGATCGCGGAGTAGCCGACGAGCGTGCCGTCGTTGAGCCGGACGGCGACCGCGCGGTCCTCCTCGTCGGGATAGTCGAAGGCGATGGATTCGCCGGGAAGGAGCTGGGAGGCGATCTTCTTCGGTGCGGGGGCCTTGCCGTCCTCGTCGGGGTCGCCGTGGCGGGGCAGCATGCCGCCGGCGACGCCGAGGCCGCCGACGGCGAGCCCGCCGGAGACGGTGGCGACGATCCGCAGGTAGTCGCGGCGGGTGGTGAGGGAATCGGCGGCGATCCGGTCGTGCAGGGCCTCACGGGGGTCACCGGACGCCGGCTGTCCGGGCGCGCCGAAGGGCGTGCTGCCCGGGTCGCGGGGCGGGGGCTGCTTCGGGTCGCCGGGGGGCGGCGCGTCGGTCTCGGTCACCGTCGGACGTCCTTCCCGTTGATCTCGACGACGGGCAGGCCGCCGGGTACCGGCCACTGGACCCGGTCGGCGGGCACGACCATCGCGACGCCGGTGCGGACCTCGCTCTCGCCGAAGACGAACGAGTCGGCGACCTGGACGCCGGGGCGTTCGGCCTGGAGCTCTTCGGCGGTCCCGTAGAAGAGCGCGCCGGTCGGGCAGACGGTGGCGCACATGGGGGCGAGGCCGTAGGCGGTGCGGTCGTAGCAGAGGTTGCACTTCATCTGCAGCTTCGCCTGGAGGTCGATCTTCGGTACGCCGAAGGGGCAGGCGTTGACGCAGTTGGCACAGCCGATGCAGCGGGTGGTGTCGGCCTGCTGTACGACGCCGTCGGCGGTCACCAGGATCGCGTCGGCGGGGCACACCTCGGCACAGGGGGCGACGGGGTCCTCGCAGTGCATGCAGACCGTGGGAAGGGAGGCGACGGACTGGCCCTCGTCGGTGTAGTCGAGGTGGATCATGGATTTGCCGCGGTGCGAGTCGCATTCGCGGCAGGCGGAGACGCAGGCCTGGCAGCCGATGCAGCGCCCGGGGTCGATGAAGATCGTGCGGCCCATCATGCGGGCATCAGCTCCTCTCCGAGGTGCCGCGGCCCTGCGGGGAGGTGGGCGGCAGCGGGTCGGTGCGGGAGACCTGGGTCTCCGGGTAGGCGACGTGCCCGGGGGCGACCGGGGGTGCGGGGACCTCGTCGATCCGCTCGGCGTGCTCGATGCGGCAGGCGCACACCTTGTACTCGGGGATCTTGGAGCGGGGGTCGAGGGCGTCGATGGTGAGCGCGTTGGCGGCGGTGGGGACCGGCCAGTGGTACGGGACGAAGACGGTGTCGGGGCGGATCGCCTCGGTGACCAGGGCGGGGAAGACCTCGCTGCCGCGCCGGGTGACGACGCGGACGGGTTCGCCGTTGCGGAAGCCGTGCGAGGGGTGGACCTCGGCCCAGGGGCGGGGGGTCTGTTCGACGAGGGCTCCCAGGCGGCGGGTCTGGTTGCCGGAGAGGAAGTGGGCGACGGTACGCCCGGTGGTGAGCGTCATGGGGTGCTCGTCGTCGTACGGGTCCATCGGCGGATGCCACTCGACGACCTGAAGGTGGATCTTGCCGTCGGGGTGGTAGGTCCTGCCGTCCTCGAAGAGCCGGGGGGTGCCGGGGTGGTCGGTGGAGGGGCAGGGCCAGGAGATGCCGCCCGTCTCCTCCAGCCGTTCGTAGGTGATGCCGTAGTAGTCGTTGACGGTGCCGGCGGAGGCGATCCTCAGCTCGTCGAAGACCTGGCGGGAGTTGTCGAAGGCGAACTTGTCGCCGGCGCCGAGCCGTCGGGCGAGTTCGCACATCACCCAGGTGTCGGTGCGGACTCCCGGGGGCGGGTCCTGGGCCTTGTTGTGCTTGACCACGCGGGCCTCGGCGTTGGCCATGACGCCGTCGTCCTCGGCCCAGGTGGTGACGGGGAAGACGACGTGGGCGTTGGCGGCGGTCTCGGAAAGGAAGAAGTCGAATTGGGCGTGGAACTCAGTGGCGTCGTACCCCTCCTTGACGACCTTGTAGTTCGGCAGGGAGACGAAGGGGTTGTTGCAGATGCCGATCAGGCCGCGGATCTCGCGGCGTTGCATCTGCCAGACCATTTCCATCATCGAGGTTCCCGCGGGCGGGAGTTCGGACTCCTCGATGCCCCAGATCTCGCAGATCTGCCGGCGGTGCTCCGCGTTGTTGATGGAGCGGCCGCCGGGGAGGAGGTCGGACTTCTGGCCGTGCTCGCGGCCGCCCTGCCCGTTGCCCTGGCCGGTGATGGTGCCGTAGCCGGCGCCGGGTTTGCCGATGTTCCCGGTGGCGGTGCAGAGGTTGATCACGGTGAGGCAGTTCTCGACGCCCTGGGAGTGGTGTTCGATGCCCCGGGCGTGCCAGGCCATGGCCTTGGGGGCGCGGGCGAAGGTGCGGGCGACCTGGACGATCTGTTCGGCGGGGATGCCGCAGATCTCGGCGGCACGGGACGGCGGGTACTCGGCGGCCTTGGCCTTGACCTCCTCCCAGCCGGTGGCGTGGGCGGCGAGATAGGTCTCGTCGGTGAGGCCCTCCGCCACGACGACGTTCAGCACGGAGTTGAAGAACGCCGAGTCGGTGCCGGGCTTCAGGGCGACGTGGATGTCGGCGGTCCGGGCGATGGCCGTCTCGCGGGGGTCGACCACGATGAGGCTGGCGCCGCGATCCCGGGCACCCCACACGTACTGGGTCATCACGGGGAAGCACTCGCCGACGTTGGAGCCGGCGATGAGCAGGCAGTCGGTGAGGAGGATGTCGGAGAACGGGTTGCCGGCCCGGTCGATGTTGAAGGCCAGCTTGTTGGCGCCGGCGGCGCTGACCATGCAGAGGCGGCCGTTGTAGTCGACGTGCCGGGTCTTGAGGGCGACCCGGGCGAACTTGCCGACGAGGTACGTCTTCTCGGAGAACAGACTCGCCCCGCCGAGCATCCCGAAGGCGTCGTTCCCGTACGTCTGCTGGATGCGCCTGATCTCGGCGACGGTGAATTCGAGAGCCTCCTCCCAGGAGACCTCGCGGAAGTCCTCGTCGCGGGAGCGGCGCATGAGGGGGGCGGTGAGCCGGTCCGGGTGGTTGACCTGCTGATAGGCGTTGATGCCCTTGGGGCACAGGCGCATGCGGTTGATGTCGTGGTTGCGGGGTTCGACGCCGAAGACCTTGCCGCCTCGGTCGACGCGCAGATACATGCCGCACTGGACTCCGCAGAAGCAGCAGTGGGTGGGGACGAGGGTCTCGCCGTTCTGGTCGGCGTGCCACCGGTCGGCGGGGATACCGCCCGCGTCACGGAAGGCGCGGGTGCCCGGGGGTGCGAGAGAGGGGTCGATGGGGACGACCGCATGCGGTTCGGGCGTGCGCGAGTCCGCGGTCACTTGAAACCCTTCTTCACCTGGGAGAGGTAGGCGCTGCCGCGCAGCACCCGCTTGCAGCGCGGGCAGTACTCGGCCCACTCGTCGAAGCCGAGGCTGAGGTCGCGCATGGTGCCGCGGAGGTTGTCGACGTACGGGGTGGTGTCGATGGGTTCCTCGCAGCGGCGGCAGGCGAAGACCTCCTCGTCCTGCCGGCCGGTGTACTTGAACAGCTGCATGCCGACGGCGGCGGGCCGCTGGACGATGTGGAAGAACTTCCCGAACGGGATGTAGATGAGGGTGAAGACCACCGCGACCATGTGGAGGATCGCCAGGAACTCGTAGCCGCCGCCGTGCAGGAAGATCGAGGAGAAGGTGAGGAGCAGACCGGTCACCGAGATGACGATGAGCGCGATCAGCGGCACCAGGTCGTAGCCGAACCGCTGGCCCGTGACGGCCCCGCGGTCCTTCATCCGCCGCCACAGGAAGTAGGAGGCGCCGGGGATGACGAGGACGGCGGCGATGTCCAGGCCGTGGAACATCAGCCAGCCGAGGAAGTCCAGTGAGTCGAAGCCGAGGATCTTGAAGCCCCAGATACGCATCTCGTAGCCGGGTCCGGAGCCGGTGCCCGAGGTGAAGGTGAACCAGCCCCAGGTCAGTGGGAAGGTGATCAGCGAGGCGAGGATGCAGCCCCAGAAGATCAGCTGGTGGGCGGCCCAGCGGGCGTGGGAGCGGGCGCCGAGGAACTTCTGGAAGCCGAGGTAGGTGGCGATCATCTTCGGCAGCGCGGTGGGCGCCCGGCGGAAGTTGTCCATCGAGAAGAGGCTCCCCCAGCCCTTCTTGAACAGCCGCTTGGCGCCGGGTGCGGAGACCCAGACGGTGTACCGGTAGGCGACGCCGAAGGCGAGGAACACCGTGGCCACGGCATACGGCAGCAGCGCCGAGTCGAAGTGCTCCAGGAACCGGCTGCCGAGCACGATGGCCACGATCAGCAGGCAGGAGACGATGACGCCCGCCGCGGTCGCCCGCGCGGTGACGGACCGGGGGACGAGCCCCCCGGCGCGCGCCGAACCGCCCGGTGGAGGCCGGCCGCCGGCCCCGTCGGCGGACCCGGCACGCGCTCCGGGGGCGGGCTGCGCGGCTGCGCCTGCGGCTTCAGGTGGCTCGGTCACGCTGCCACGGTAGGGGGGTGGGGGGTGATTGGTCCTGTTTTGGGGGGGGTGGGGGGTGATTGGTCCTGTTTTGGGGGGCCAGGGGGTGAGCGAGTCGCGGGGGGTGCGGTGGGAGTGGGTGGGCGGAGGGGTGGGAGGGTGCCCCTATGTCTTTGGTCAAGGCATTGGGCCGTCCGCAAAGACTTTGGGGCGTCAGTGGTCCGGTGCGATAGTTGGCGCCGCGCGAGGCGAAGGGGCTTGTTCACTGCGGGGGGAACGGGTGGAGCGGATCACTGAGGACCAGGTCAACCGGCTGGTTCGGTTCGTGCGGGACCGTATCCCTGACTCGGCTTCGCTTCAAGGTGAAGCCCGCCGCGCGGCGACAGCCCTTTGTCTCGCCGCGGACAGGCAGATCTTCGCAGTGCGCTTTCATCGGACCGCTCCGCCCGCGGACGGGGCAACGACTGAGGTGGCAGCCGCCGCATGGAATCTTTTGGTCGCTCTCGCTGGAATCTGGCACGACCACCCTGAGTTCCCCGCTGATGCCGCCAAGGAGACGTTCGAGTTCGACTGCGATGCGCCTCTCTAGCAGGTCTCACGCCGCCGGTCGTAATCGGGCGCGAACAGCTCGGGCAGCACCTTGTCCAACGTCCCGGCCCATGCCCGCCTACCCCTACAGCTCGGCTCCACCCGCACCTACTGGCCTCCGGCCTTGACCAGGTACATAGGGACGCCCCCGGATCATGAGCAACGAGGGGGAAGTCATGCCGACCCGATGGCCGGAGGCCCCGTTGCGGAGCCACGAAATAGGTAACGGGGAAGCCCCCCAGGGCGGGGCCGGTCTTCGGCGGTACGTTGGCCGCGTACCCCCGCCCCACCCCCCGCCCCGCCCGAAGGAGCCCTCCGATGCCTCGTCAGGATGCCCTCACCGATGTCGCCGGGCTGCGCGTCGGGCACGCGCGGGTCGCCGGGAAGGGTGCGCTCACCGGCACCACTGTCGTGCTCGCACCCGAGGGCGGGGTTGTCGCGGCCGTCGATGTGCGGGGCGGCGGGCCGGGGACCCGGGAGACGGACGCGCTGGATCCGCGCAACCTGGTGCAGCGCATCGACGCGGTCGTCCTCACCGGCGGCAGCGCGTACGGGCTCGACGCGGCGTCCGGGGTGATGGCCTGGCTGGAGGAGCGGGGGCGCGGGGTGCGGGTG
>NZ_RDBL01000014.1:328085-372803 GCF_008042035.1 Streptomyces sp. col6 | reverse complement strand
ACCCCGTTCCGTCGGACCCCCGCCCGGACCCCAGCGCCCGGACAGCCACGAGGAGACCCACAGATGGCCAAAGGACGTGCCCGTCGCATACTCATCGCCGGCGGAGGGATCGGCGGACTCGCCGCCGCCCTCGCCCTCCAGCGCAGGGGCTTCGAAGTCGTCGTGTTCGAGCGGGCGGACTCGCTGCGCGACGGCGGCGCCGGCCTCCACATCTGGAGCAACGGCGTGCTCGCCCTGGACTACCTGGGCCTGGCCGAACAGGTCCTGGAGGTCGCCCCCGTCCAGCACACCGCCCACTTCACCACCGCCCGCGGCGACGTCCTCGGCGCCTGGCCCGTCGGCGACTTCATCGAGCGCTACGGCGCCCCCACCATCGCCGTCGAACGCTCCGTCCTGCACGGCGTGCTGCGCGACGCGCTGGAGGGCTCCCCGCTGCGCACCGGCGCCCAGGTCGTCTCCTTCGACCAGGACGCGGACGGCGTCACCGTGCACTTCGCGGACGGCGGCAGCGAGCGCGGCGACCTCCTGATCGGCGCCGACGGCATCCACGGGGCCGTGCGCGACTGCATGTTCGGGCCCGCGCGCAACCGGTTCAGCGGCTACATCGCCTGGCGCGGCCGGGCCCCGATGGAGCACGCGGACATCCCGCCCGGCACGTTCAACGCGATCTTCGGGCCCGGCACCCGCTTCACGTACTACGACGTCGCACCCGGCCTCGTCCACTGGATGAGCGTGGCCAACGGGGCACCCGGCGGGCGCGACGGCGCCGGGGTCCGCGACATGCTGCTGCGCCGCCACGAGGGCTGGGCCGGCCCGGTCGCCGACATCCTGCGCGCCACCCCGGAGGACTGGATCCTGCGCGGCGACGTCGAGGGCCGCAAGCCCGAGAAGCAGTGGGGCAAGGACCGGGTCACCCTCCTCGGGGACGCCGCCCACCCCATCACCTTCAACATCGGCCAGGGCGCCTGCCAGGCCCTGGAGGACGCGCTCGTCCTTGCCGAATACCTCGCCGAGGACAACGACTCGGTCGCCGCGCTGCGCCGGTACGAGGAGGAGCGGCGGAAGCGCACCGGGCCGCTCCAGAACATCGCCTGGATGATCGGCAAGATGGGCGCCGTCAAGAACCCGCTGCTGATCAAGGCGCGCGAGGCGTTCATGCGCAAGAACTGGAACACCCGCGCCTTCACCGCCGCCGAGAAGGACCAGGTGGCCTACGGGCTGCGCTGGGCGAAGAAGGACCGGGCGCCGGTCACCGGCCGCGCCGACTGACGCCCCGCCGGATCACGACGGGCCCGCCGCATCCCCTCCGGCGGGCCCGTCGCCGTGTGCGCCGGATCCCGCCTCCCCTGTACGCGCCCCGTCCGCGAACCCCTCCAGCGCGCGGATGCCGGCCGACGGGTCGAGGCCGTTCCAGACCCGGTGCCCGGCCGGGAAGCCCAGCGACACCAGGGTGTTGACGAGCATCCCGCGCGCCACGAACGTCGTGGTGCCCGCGATGTCCGCGCCCGTCTTCAGGTGCACCGCGTCCCACAGCTCCTGCCAGGGCTCCCGGACCGCCTCCGCGAACGCGTGGTCCCCTTCGGCATCCGCCGCGGCAGCGGCGGCGTACACCTGCATCTGCATCAGCAGGTTCTCCGGCTCCTTGACGATGACCCGGGTGTACGCGTTGGCCATCGCGCGCCGCGCGTCCTCGCCGGACAGGCCCTCCGCCGCGCACACCAGCCGCCCCGTGATCTGTGCCAGGCAGCGGGTCGCGGCGGCCAGGAACAGCGCCTGCTTGCCCGGGAACAGCCGGAACACATACGGCTGCGAGACCCCCGAGCGCCGCGCGATCGTCTCCGTCGACGTGCCGTGGTACCCGCCCCTGGCGAACTCCACCACCGCCGCCCGTACGACGACCTCACGCCTCTCCTGCGCACTCATCCTGACCATGGCCCCCAAGCTCACGCCTGCGTGACACCACGTCAAGAGCCCCTGGCAGCCAGTGGGAATCGAGACACATTCGAGGAATGCGCCAGAGCGCGGTGCGACATTCCAGGAGTCGAGAACGCCTCGCCGACGGCTCGATGACCCACCATCCACCCCCCCAGTGAGGCAGGACGGGAATGAGCGACAACCTCTTCACGATGTTTCCCGGACAGGGATCACAGCGCGCCGGCATGGCCGCCCATCTGCTTCGCGACCACCCGCACACCGCGGGCCGCGTCCTCGCCCACGCGCAGCAGGCCACCGGACTGCCCCTGACGGAGCTGTGCTCCACCGCGGCGGCCGAGGACCTGGAGCCGACCGAGATCGCCCAGCCCGCCATCGTCGCCACCAGCCTCGCCGTGTACCAGGTGCTCCACGAGGAGACCGGCTTCGTGCCCGGCGCGGTCGCCGGGCACAGCCTCGGCGAGTACACCGCCCTCGTCGTCGGCGGGGTCCTCGCCGCCGACGACGCCCTGCGCCTGGTGCGCCGGCGCGGTGAGCTGATGGCCGGTGTCTCGCAGCGCGTCTCCGGCGCCATGGCCGCGCTCATGGGCCTCGCGCCGGAACGGATCGACGAGATCTGCGCCGAGGCCTCCCCGCTCGGCGTGGTGGAGGTCGCCAACTACAACGAGGCCGGCCAGACCGTCGTCTCCGGACAGGACGGGGCCGTCGCCGAGGCGATGCGGCTCGCCCTGGAGGCCGGAGCCGAACGCGCCGTGGCGCTCAAGGTCTCGGCCCCCTTCCACTGCTCCCTCATGCGTGTCATCGAGGACGAGTTCGCCGCCGAGCTGGCCCGGGTCACCTTCCGGTCCCCCCGGCTCCCGGTGTACAGCTCGGTGACCGGCACCCTGGTGCGCGACGGTGCCCACGCCCGCGATCTGCTGCGCCGCCAGCTGGCCGGCCCGGTGCGCTGGGTCGACGTACTCGCCGGCGCCGCGCAGACCGTCCCGGACGGCTATCTGGAGGTCGGACCCGGCCGGGTGCTCAGCGGCTTCGCCAAGCGGACCGCGCCCGGCGCCGACGTGCGCAGCACCAACGACGCGCGCCGCATCACCACCCTCCTGCGCGACCTGAGCCAGGAGATCACCACGGCGGCCGCCGCCTAGGCACCCGCCCCGCACCCCGCGGACCGGCCCCCGGCGCCGGCCCGTACGCGACAACCCACCGAAAGGCAGCCAGCGGTGTCCGAAACTTTGATTCCCACGACGACCGACTACCTCTCCGCGGTCCAGGCCGCCGTCGCCGACGCCCTCGGCATCGACGAGGACGAGGCCGTTCCCGAGGCGACCCTGCTGGGCGAGCTGGGCGCGGAGTCGATCGACCTGCTCGACATCCTCTTCCGGCTGGAGCGCACCACCAAGGTGAAGATCACCGTGGCCGACATCGCGGACCTGCTCCAGGGCGGCATCCCCGACGAGGAGTTCGGTGACGAGAACGAGGTCGTCAACGACACCGGCCTGACCCACCTGGAGAAGGTGCTGCCGCAGTTCGACCGCGCCCAGCTCTCCGAGCCTCTGACGGCCGAGGGCGTGCTCGGACTCTTCACCGTCCAGAACCTCACCGACCTGCTCACCGAGCGGGCGAAGGCCGCCGAGGCCGCCTGACCCGCGCCGCCACCTTCCGCGGCCGGTGTCCGGGCCGACGACGTCCCGGACACCGGCCGCGGGGCCACCGGCCATCCGGCCACGTCCGCCCCCGTGCCGCCCATCTCCCGGCAGAAACAGGAAGAGACAGATGAAGCTGAAGGACCGCACCGCGCTGGTCACCGGAGCCTCCCGCGGCATCGGCCGGGCCATCGCCCTGGGACTGGCCGAGCAGGGCGCGGCCGTCGCCGTGAACTACCGCTCCCGCCGGGAGGACGCCCTCGCGGTGGTCAAGGAGATCGAGGCGGCCGGCGGCAAGGCCGTGGCGATCGGCGCCGACGTCGCCGACCCGCAGGACGCGGCCCGCCTCGTCGAGGAGGCCACCCGAGCGCTCGGCCCCCTGAACCTGCTGGTCAACAACGCCGGCGTCAGCGACGACGGGCTGATCTACGACTCCCCGGCCGACGCCTGGCTGAACGTCATGAAGACCAACTTCGGCGGCGCCTACCACTGCACCCACGCCGTCATGGAGCAGTTCATGGCGCAGGGCGACGCCACGATCGTCAACATCTCCTCGGCGATGGGCGAGCGCGGCTGGATCGGGCAGTCCAACTACTCGGCGTCCAAGGGCGCCCTGAACTCCTTCACCCGCTGCGCCGCCGTGGAACTCGCACGGTTCGGCGTACGGGTCAACGCCGTCCTGGCCGGCTTCACCCCGACCGAACTGGTCGGGGAGGTCATGCAGCGCGACGGCGGCAAGAGCATCAAGCGGCAGATCCCGATGCGCCGGTTCGCCACCGTCGAGCAGGTGGCCGCGGCCGCGCTGTTCCTGGCCGGGCCCGACTCCGGCTACACGACGGGCGAACTGCTCTGTGTGGACGGCGGATTCTCCGCCCAGCTCGGCGTCGGCCGGCCGTGACGGGCCACGGGAACCGGGAGAAGAGACGACGATGCGATTCCATCTGATCGACAGGATCGAGACGTGTGCGCCGAACGAGCGCATCACGGCCCGCAAGGTCACCTCGGTCGACGAGACGTACTGGCAGCACACCCAGGACGGCCCCGCCATGCCCTTCGGCCTGGCGCTGGAAGCCCTCTGCCAGGCCGCCACCTGGCTGATCATGATCAGCACCGACCACAGGCTGCGCGCCGCACTCCTGGCCGTCGGCGAGGCGACCTCGCTGCGCCCCGTGCAGCCCGGTGAGGTCCTGCGCATGGAGGCCAGGATCGAGTCGATGAACGAGGACGCCGCCGTCCTGGACGGCACCGTCACCGTGGACGGCGAGAAGGTGCTGGAGGTCAGCGGCCTGCTGTGCGCCCTCATCGACGCCGAACGGCTCGACGACCCCGCGAACACCCGGCGCATGGCGCACCAGCTCCAGGGCGGAGGACCGGTCGGATGACACGCGTAGCCATCACCGCGGTGGGGGCCGTCACGCCCCTCGGCAACGACGCCGCCACCACCTGGGAGGGCCTGACCACCGGACGCAGCGGCGTCGGCAGGCTGACGACGTTCGACGCCGAGGGCTTCGCCGTACGGATCGCCGCCCAGGTCAAGGACTTCGACGCGAAGGCGGCCATCCCGGCCCGCGTCGGCCGCAAGCACCTCTCGCGCGTCGGGCAGTTCGGCGTGGCGGCCGCCTGGGAGGCGGTGCGCAACGCCGGCCTCGACGAGGTGCCGCTCGACGTGTACCCGGCCGAGGAGCGCGGGGTCTCGATGGGGGCCAGCGTCGGCCGCCCCGAGCTGCAGACGCTGCTGGACATCGGGCACCTGCGGGCCACCACCGGGAACCCCGACGCCTTCATCTGCCAGCCGCCCGCCGTGACGCTGACGGACGACCAGAACGTGCCGCTGGCCGCGATGGCCCGGATGATCGGTGCCACCGGCCCGATGATGGGCATCAGCACCGCCTGCGCCGGATCCGGGCACGCCATCGGCGAGGCGTTCCGCGCCATCCAGGAGGGCGACGCCAAGGTCATGATCGCGGGGGGCTACGACTCCCTGACGACCTGGCTCGACATCCTCGGCTTCAGCCTGCTGGGTGCGCTCACCGACCAGCACAACGACGACCCCGAGCACGCCTCGCGGCCCTTCGACGCGGACCGCTCCGGCTTCGTCGTCGGCGAGGGCGCCGTCGCCGTCGTCCTGGAGGACATGGACACGGCCCGCGCCCGGGGCGCGACGATCCTCGCCGAGGTCCTGGGATACGCCTCCACGCTCAACGCCTACCGCATCACCGACTCGCCGCCCGACGGCTCCGGCGCGATCCAGGCCATGGAGGGCGCGCTCGCGGACTCCGGCCTGAAGACCGGCGACATCGACTACGTCGTCGCGCACGGCACCAGCACGCACGGCAACGACCACTCCGAGACCGTCGCCATCAAGAAGGTCTTCGGCGACGACGCCGACGGGCTGGTGGTCAGCGCCCCCAAGTCGATGGCCGGCCACCTGACATCGGCCAGCCTGGGCCTGGGCGTGCTCGCCGCGATCGGCGCCATGAAGCACTCGCTCGTGCCGCCCACGGTCAACCTGGACAAGAACGACCGCGGCCTCGACCTCGACTACGTGCCGCACACGGCGCGCCCGATGCCGGTGGGCGCGGCCCTGGTCAACGCGTTCGCCTTCGGCGGCAGCAACACCAGCATCGTCATCGGCGCCGCAGGGGAGGACGCATGACCGCCACGACCGGGGCCACCGACACCGCGCCCGTCTTCGACCGCATCGAGGAACTCGTACCGGGCGACCGGGCCGTGGCCGTACGCAACATCCCGAACACCCTGACCTTCTTCGACACCCACTTCCCGCGCCACCCGATCCTGCCCGGTGTGCTGCTCCTGGAGAGCATGGCCGCCCTGGCGAAGGCGGCGGCGGGCGGCGAGCGGGCCTGGCGCCTGGAGTCCGTACGCGCGGTGCGCTTCAAGCACTTCGTGGGCCCCGGGGACCAGGTGCGCATCACCGCCGAGGTCACGAAGACCACCGAGCAGACGACCGAGGTACGGGCCACCGCCCGGGTCGGGGACCGGGTGGTCGCCACCGCCCGCACCCTGACGCTGGCGGCGGCGGACCGGGCCGGGAAGGACACAGCATGAGCGACGGCGGACGCCGTGTGGTGGTGACCGGCATCGGGCTGATGACCGCCATCGGCCAGGGCGCGGCACAGACCTGGGAGAACCTGCTGGCGGGCCGCAGCGGCATCGGCCCGCTGAAGGCGTACGACCCCGCGCCGCTGCGGACCGGTATCGGCGCGGAGATCCACGACTTCGACCCCACCGAGTGGGCCAAGCGGCGCACCCTGCGCATGCTGTGCCGGGGCGACCAGCTGGCCCTGGCCGGGGCGACGCTGGCGCTGCGCGACGCGGGCCTCGACGACGTCGGCGACCTCGGCCACCGCAGCGGGCTCTTCCTCGGCAGCAACAAGGAAATGCCCCGCATGGACGAGCTGATCACCCAGCTCGGTGCGGTCCGGGCGCCGGACGGCACCCCCGACCTGTACAAGCTGGGGCAGACGGCCTCCTCGGTGGTCGCGCCGCTTTTCTTCGTCGAGGGGCTGCAGCCGGCGGCCGGCTTCCACATCTCGGAGAAGTACGGCATCCGGGGCGCCAACTCCTACTTCGCCGGCACCGCCGACTCCGGCGCGATGGCGATCGGCCGGGCCATGCGGACCATCCGCCGCGGCGAGGCCGATGTGATCGTGGCCGGCGGCTACGACGACGCCACCGGCTGGTGGGCCATGTCCAAGATGGACGGGCTCGGCGTGCTGTCGACGCGTACGGAGCTGGGCGCCGAGGCGTTCCGCCCGTTCGACCGGGACCGCAGCGGTTCGGTGTTCGGGGAGGGCGCGGCCCTGCTCGTCCTGGAGGACCGCGCACACGCCCTGGCGCGTGGCGCGCACGTCTACGCGGAGGTCACCGGCTTCGGCTCGGGCAACGACTGCGTACGCCCGCCGAGTCCGCAGGCCCGCGCCCGCGGCCTGGCCCGCGCGATCGGGCGGGCCCTCACCGACTCCGGCGACGGCTTCGCGGACGGCGGTTACATCGCCGCCCATGGCTGCGCCACCCGGCAGGGCGACGCGAGCGAGACCCTGGCCCTGCACGACGCGCTCGGCACCAGCGCGAAGGCGGCGCTCATCAGCAGCGTCAAACCCCAGACCGGCCACCTGGTCGGCGGCGCCGGGGCGCTGAACGCGGCGGTCGCCGCGCTCACCCTGGACTCCGGGGTCGTGCCGGCCACGCAGAACCTCCACAACCCCGCGGAGGACTGCGATCTGGACTACGTACCCCTGACACCCCGCGAGACCCGCCCCGGCCACGCCCTGGCACTCGCCCGCGGCCTGGAGGGCCAGGCGGTGGCCATAGCGATGGAGCGGTCCTGATGGACGCAACGCACAACCCGAAAGGAGTCGCGACATGAGCAACGGCGAGCAGAGCACCGGCACTTCGCCGGACAGCGGGGCTCGGTCCCGGCGGACCGTCGTGGTCTGCGGTGTGGGCGCGGTCACGGCCCACGGCGACGACGTCACTGCCCTGTGGGAGGGCGTCAAGGCCGGCCGCTCCGCGATCGCACCCGTACGCGGCATGCCGATGGAGGGCTACGGCACCGAGATCGGCGGCGAGGTCAGCGACCCGCGCACCCCCGCCTACGACTACCTGGCCTCCTTCGGCGGACACGAGCCCGAACCGGCCGTCGACTTCGCCCTGGTGGCCGCGCAGGAAGCGATGCGGCAGGCCGGGCTCGGCGACGTGCCCGGCGCCCGCTGGGGAGTGGCCTTCGGGTCGTGCAACGGCGGTCTGCGCAGCGCCGAGAAGCTGGCGCGCCGCACGGACGGCGACGAGGAGGGCCACCCTGACGACGGGCGGCACTACCTGCTGGTGTCGCCGCAGGCCATAGCGGAGGCGCTGAGCAGCGCCTTCGGGCTCCTGGGCCCCTCGGTCTCCGTCAACACCGCCTGCGCCTCCGGTGCGCACGCCATCGCGCACGCCACCGAGGCGATCGGCGCGGGCCGGGTCGACGCGATGCTGGTCGGCGGCAGCGACGCCTTCACCGAGACGGCGTTCGCCGGGTTCACCAGCCTCCAGTCGCTGTCGACGAAGCCCGCCGCCCCGTACTCCAAGGACCGCGACGGCCTCTCGCTCGGCGAGGGCGCCGGAATGCTGGTGCTGGCCGAGGAGTCGGTGGCGCGGGCCGCCGGCGCCCCCATCCTGGCCGAGGTGCTGGGCTACGGCCTGTCCGCCGACGGCTACCACGCGACCGCCCCGCACCCCAAGGGCGAGGGCGCGGCACGCGCGATCCGCTCCGCGCTGGAGGCGGCCGGGATCACCCCCGAGGACGTCGGCTACATCAACGGCCACGGCACGGGCACCGCGAAGAACGACACGGCCGAGAGCAACGCCGTACGGGCCGCGCTCGGCGAGGCCGCCGAGTCGACCGCGCTCAGCAGCTCCAAGTCGATGGTCGGGCACCTGCTCGGCGCGGCCGGGGCGGTCGAGGCGATCGTCACCGTCCAGGCGCTGGTCGACCAGATCGCGCCGCCGACCGCCAACTTCACCGAGCTGGACCCCAAGTGCGGTCTGGACGCGGTGCCGGACCCGGGCCGCGCGCACGCCATGGACGTGGCGCTGTCCAACAACTTCGCGTTCGCCGGGGCCAACGCCTGCGTCGCCTTCGGGCGGCCGGGCAGCTCCTTCACCCCCGCCGACGCCCCGCCCCCGGAGAAGGTGGTGGTCACCGGCTTCGCCGCGATCACCTCGGCCGGGGACGGCGCGGACGCGGTGTGGGAGGCGTGGCGCGAGGGCCGGGCACTGGGCACCGAGGAGGACGGGCTGCGCGTCGCCCGCGCCGACTACGACCCGCAGAAGTACATCAGCGCCCGGGACCGGCGCCGGATGGACCCGCTCGGACAGCTTGCCGTGGCCTCGTGCCGGGGCGCCCTGGAGCACGCGGGGCTGACGGCGGACGACCGGGTCGGCGTGGTGCTGGGCACGGGCCTGGGCCCGATGCGCTCCATCGAGGAGTTCCTGCTGCCGGTGCTGGCGGGCTGCCCCGCGCACGGCAGCCCCGCGGTCTTCCCGAACACCGTCTTCAACGCGGCGGCCGGCCAGGTCGCGATGAACGTCGGGGCGAAGGGCCCCACGTCCACCGTGACGACCGGTCACGCGGCCGGGGCGTCCGCCCTGACGGTCGCCCACGACCTGCTGCTCCAGCACCGGGCGGACGCGGTGCTCTGCCCCGCGGTGGAGGACCTGTCGCCGGGTGTCCTGGAGGCGTACCGGCAGCTGCCGCTGTTCGACTCCCCGGACTACACGCTGGCCGAGGCGGGTATCGCCCTGGTCCTGGAGCGGGAGTCCACCGCCCGCGCCCGGGGCGCCCGCATCCTCGCGGAGTTCGCCGGCCACGGCACGGCGTCCGACGCGCGGGGCATCGGCCGCTGGGACCCGCAGGGCGGCGGGGTGGAGCGGGCGATGCGCCAGGCGCTGGACCAGGCCGGTGTCGAGCCGGCCGAGCTGACCGGCATCTGGGCCAACGCGGCGGGCCTCAAGCGGGCCGACGCGCCGGAGGCCCTGGCCACCGACCGGCTCGCGGTGCCGGGCGACACCCCGGTGCACACCCCGAAGCAGGTGCTGGGCGAGCCGGCGGGCGCCGGGGCGCAGCTGTCCGCGCTGCTCGCGGTGACCGGCTGGGAGCGGGGCATGGCGAGCGGGCCCGTCCTCATCAACAGCTCCTCGCTCGGCGGCACCCACATCAGCCTCGTCCTGCGTCCCGCTACGGAGAAGTGACCATGTCATCGAGTTCCGACCGCCATGTGTCCGTCCTCGCCACCGGCGCCCATCTGCCTGGCGAGCCGCTGGACAACGATGCCCTGGCCCGGATCTGCGGGCCGCTGCCCGACGACGTGCTGGAGGGCATCCAGGTCCAGCGCCGCCACTGGATGATCGACCCGGCCACCGGCAAGCACCTCACCAGCACCTCGGCGATGGCCACGGCCGCCGCCCGGCAGGCGCTGGAGCGGGCCGGTGTGGAGCCGGAGGAGGTCGACCTGATCGTCGTCTCCACGGCCAGCCCCGACTATCTGCTCCCGGTCGCCGCCACCTACGTACAGGAGCAGCTGGGCCTGGAGAGCTGCGCGGTCATCGAGGTGCGGGCCGGGTGCGTGGGCGCCGTGCAGGGCCTGGACATCGCCCGCCGCAACCTGGCCGACGGCACCTACCGCACCGCCCTGGTCATCGGCACCGAGTCCGTATCGCCGCTGCTGGCCCCGGTCTTCCTCGGCCAGGACCCGGAGCGGGTGCGGATGCGCGACCGGCTCACCGTCTACACCTTCGGCGACGGGGCGGGCGCGGTCGTGCTGCGGGCCGGCGAGGAGGGCTCCGCGCACGAGGGCAGCCGCCAGGTCTTCGCGACCCAGTCGATGGGCGGGGCGCGCAAGCCCGGCATGCTCATCGTCGGCGGCGGCACCGACGTACCGCTGGCCGAACAGCGCGACCGCAAGCGGCTGATGGACATCAAGCTGGACATCCCCGGCACCGCGCAGTTCGGGCCCCGGGTCTTCGTACGGGGCATCCACGACATGCTGGAGCGCTCCGGGCTCGCTCTGTCGGACCTCGACGCGTGCGTGCTGCCGGAGGGCAACGCGGAGTACTTCGCGAGCGAGTACGGCACCGCCGGACTGTCCGACGAGGACCAGGCCGTGCTGAGCAAGACCATCGTGGAGAACCTGACGGACGTCGGCGCGACCGGCTCCGCCGCCGTACCGCTCGCCCTGGACGCGGGCTGGGCCGAGGGCCGCATCCGGCCGGGCCACAAGGTGCTGCTCCTCGCGATCGAGGCCAGCCGTTACGTGTACGCGGGACTCACCCTCACCTGGGAGGCCCCCTTCCCCGGGAAGTGATCCCCGCTTCCTCCGGCGTCCGCCGCCCACCACCGCCCCTCGCGGGCGCCCCTAGCGAGAAGGATGAAAACGTGTCGACACAGCAGATGGTGCACACCGGCCAGAGCGTGGAGGAGCGCAACAAGGAGACCATCCGCGCGGTCTTCCACACCTTCGTCAACAAGGGCGACTTCTCCCTCGTCGACAGGATCTACAGCCCGGACATGGTCGACCACCAGCCGCTGCCGGGCGCCCCCGAGGGCCTGGAGGGCGTGCGCTACACGATCGCCGGGCTGCGCGAGGGCTTCCCCGACCTGCACGTGACGATCGAGGACATCAGCGCGCACGCCGACCACGTCGTCGTCCACAACACCTGGCGCGGCACCCACCTCGGCGAGTTCCTGGGCATGGAGCCCACCGGCCGGGTCATCGAGTTCAAGGGCGTCGTGGTGTGGCGGCTGCTGGACAACGGCCTGATCGCCGAGCGCTGGGGCGTCGGCGTCGACTCCAACATGCTCTCCGAGCTGGGCATGCGCCGGCTGGCCCCGTCCTCGCGCGGCGCGGCCCGTGCCACGGCCCGCCGCGAGGTGCGGCCCGCATCGGTCCTGGTGCCCGCCACCGAGGGCACCGCCGCCCGCTGGAAGGCGGTCGAGGCCGAGCTGACCGGGCCGCGGCTGCGCGCGTACGAGGCGTCGCGGCGGCGGGCGGGCGTCGTCCACGAGTCGCTGACCGTGCAGGAGCTGGAGGGGCGCGAGGTCGTCGTGCTGCGGGTGGAGGCCCGTGACCCGGCGCTGGCCGCGCGCCGGCTGGCGGAGTCCTCGGAGGAGTTCGACGCCTGGCTGCGGACGGCGGCGCTCGACGCGTTCGGCGCCGACCCGTGGGCCGCGCTGGGCGCGCGCAAGGACGCGGAGCCGGGGCACGTGTGGTCCTCGGTCAACAGCGAGCTGGTCCGCGACTGACGCGGCGTCACCCCCCTTTCGTACGGGACGCCGTCGCTCACTGGTTCCCTGAAACTGTCAGTGCTAGAATTTTTATCGACGATAAATCCGGAAGGAACCGAAGATGCGGCAACGAAAGCTCGGCAGCCAGGGGCTCGTCGTCTCCGAGCAGGGGCTCGGATGCATGGGCATGACGTTCGCCTACGGTCCGGTCGACGGCCAGGAGGCGCTGCGCACCGCCGACCGGGCTCTCGAACTCGGCGTCACCCTGCTGGACACCGCGGACTTCTACGGCCCGCACACCAACGAGGAGTTCGTCGGCAAGGTCATCGCCGGCCGCCGCGACGACATCGTCGTCTCCTCCAAGGTCGGCAACGAGGTCGCCCCCGACGGCAGCATCACGGGCCGGCTCAACGGCCGCCCCGAGTACATCCGGGGCTGCGTCGAGGGCACCCTGAGCCGGCTCGGCACCGACCGGCTCGACCTGTACTACCTGCACCGCGTCGACCCGGACGTGCCCGTCGAGGAGAGCTTCGGCGCCCTCGCCGAGCTGGTCGCCGAGGGCAAGGTGCGCCACCTCGGCATCTCCGAGGCGTCCGCCGCCACCATCCGCCGCGCCCACGCGGTGCACCCCCTCAGCGCCGTACAGACCGAGTACTCGCTGTCCACGCGCGACGTCGAGCACAACGGGGTGCTCGCGACCGTCCGCGAACTCGGCATCGGCTTCGTCGGCTACAGCCCGCTGGGCCGGGGCCTGCTGACCGGCGCCATCCGCAGCGTCGACAACCTCGCCGAGCAGGACTTCCGCCGCGTCGTCCCGCGCTTCCAGGCCGAGAACCTCGCCGCCAACCTGAGCGTCGTCGAACGCCTGGAGGCGCTCGCCGAGGCCAAGGGCATCACCCCCGGACAGCTCGCCCTGGCCTGGGTCCTCTCCCAGGACGTCGTCGCCATCCCCGGCACCAAGCGCGTCGGCTACCTCGAACAGAACGTCGCCGCATCCGACGTACGGCTGAGCGCCGACGACCTCGCGGCGCTGGACGCGATCGCCCCGCACGGATCGACCGTGGGGGACCGTTACCCCGCCGGCGCCATGGCCACGCTCGACGGCTGACACGCCCGCGAAACCCGAAGGTGAGTGAGTACCGACCATGGCCAACATCACGATCATCGGCGGCGGGCTGGCCGGCCTGACCGCGGCGATCGCCGCCGCCGAGCAAGGCGCCCGCGTCACGCTCCACGAGGCGCACTCCCACCTGGGCGGCCGCGCCCGCTCGGCGGACGGGCCCTACGTCACCAACGACGGCCCGCACACCATCATGAACAACGGCCCCGCCTGGCAGTGGCTCATCCAGCGCGGGGTGGCCGGCCGCTATGTGCGCCTGTCCTTCCACGAGTGGACGCGCATGCGCTTCCGCCACCAGGGCAAGCTGCGCATGACCCTGCCGCCCGGCTACATGAAGATGACGCTGCTCAAGCGGGACCGGCCGGTCCCCATCGACCGGTCCTTCCAGGACTGGGCGAGCGAGAACTTCCCCCAGCAGACGGTCGACGAGGCCCTCGGCTTCCTCGGCCCGATCCTCTTCGACGGCGACCCGGGCCGACTGTCCGCCGCCTTCGTCTGGGAGCGGCTGCTGCGGGTCGGCACACCCAAGTTCCCGCTGCCCAGCCGCTACTTCATCGGCGGCTGGGGGGCGCTCGTCGAGCGCATGGCCCGCGTCGCCCGCGCCAACGGGGTGGTCATCGAGACCAACTCCCGCCTGACCGAGCTCCCCACGGACGGTCCGGTGATCATCGCCACCTCGCTGGCCGCCGCGCGCGGCCTGCTGAAGGACACCACGCTGGAGTGGCCGAGCGGCACCTCCGCCCTGGTCGACCTGGCGGTCACCCGGTCCAAGAAGGACGGCAACGTCTCCTTCGACATGGACGAGGGCGGCTTCACCTCCCAGTACTCCGACCACGACCCCTCCCTCGCGCCCGAGGGCCACGCCCTCTTCCAGGGCGCGATGCCGATCCGGCCCGGCGAGAACAAGGCCCAGGCCATCGCCCGGCTGGAGAAGCTGTTCGACCTCACGACCCCGGGCTGGCAGGACCGCACCCTGTGGCGCCGCGAGGGCGTCTCGCGCGGCCGCACCGGCGCCCTGGACCTGCCGGGCCTCAGCTGGCGCGACCGGCCCGCGATCGACCGGGGCGAGGGCGTCTACCTCGTCGGGGACAGCGTCGCCGCCCCCGGCATCCTCGCCGAGACCTCCATCAACAGCGGTCTCAAGGCCGCCGAACTCGCCCTGCGCGCCCGGCCCGTCACGGCCGCCGCGCCCCGCGTGGAGACGGCGCCCGAGCCGTCCGCCTCGATCCTGTAACCCGACCCAGCAAGGGGGGTGCACGCATGAGAATCACACTGTCCCAGCGCGGTGAACCGGACTGGCAGATCGCCTCCGAGCTCGCCCACCAGGTCTTCGCCAAGCAGTACCGGGCCAGCGTCCGGCCCGACCCCGACGGGTTCCTGGCGTTCTTCGACGAAGCGGAGGACGGCACCGAACAGGCCCTGGCCTGCGCGGGGCTTTCCTTCCCCGAGGGGGACACCCCCCTCCTGCTCGAACGCTATCTCGACGCTCCCGTCGAAGAGGTCCTCAGCGCCGAGGCCGGCGTCCAGGTCAAGCGCTCGCAGGTCATGCAGATCGGCAACGTCGCCTCGGTACGGGCGAGCGCCGGCGGCGAGATCATCAGGGCCATCCCCCTGATCATGGCCTGCCTCGGCCGCCCGTACGCGGTGATGACGATGACCGGCCGGCTCGCCCAGCTGATGGAGCGCCTCGGCTGCGTCTTCCACCCGCTCACCGACGCCTCCCGCGAACGCCTCAGCGCCGAGGAGGCCGACCAGTGGGGGTCGTACTACGACACCCGGCCGGTCGTCGGCTGGGCCGAGGCCGCCGAGCAGAGCACCCTGCTGCTCGCCGCGATCGGCCGCTACTGCTTCGAATCGGTCGACATGCGGTTCGTCGCGAACCGCCCCGAGCAGAAGGTACTGACCCGTGCTGCCTGACACCGAGCGCACCAGCCTGACCGCCGGACTCCTGCGGCAGGCCGACAGCGACGCCGTGATGCTGCGGGTCCTGCTCCCCGACGACGCCCCCGCCGGCAGCGCCCCCGCCGAGTGGACGTACCGCCAGATCATCGGCGCCGCCCTGCGCCTCGCCGGCCGCCTGGGGCAGTGGGCCGCCGAACACGGCCGCCCCGCCCGGATCGGGCTGCTCGCGGAGAACTCGCCCGAGTGGGTCGTCGCCGACCTCGCCGCCCTGTTCTCCGGGGCCGTCGAGATCCCCGTCCCCACCGCCTTCGCCGCCGAACAGGCCGCCTCCCTCCTGGAGTCAGCCGACCTCTGCCTCGTCGACGACGCCGGCACCCGCGCCCTCGCCCGCTGGGCCGACACCTCCCCCGTGAAGGTGCTGGCCGGCGGCTGCGAGGTGCGCCCCGTCGACCTGCCCGCACTGCTCGCCGAGCCGTTCCGGACCGCCGACCTGCGCAACCCCTCCCGCGAGGAGGGGGTCATCAAGGTCATCCACACCTCCGGCACCACCTCCGCGCCCAAGGGCGTGCAGATCCGCCGGCACGGCCTGGACGCCCTGCTCACCTCGCTGCGCGCCCGCACCGGCACCGCGCTGTTCGAGCGGTACCTCTCCATCGTCCCGCTCAGCCTCCTCATCGAGCAGGTCGCCGGCCTCTACATGCCGTTCCTCGCGGGCGGCTCGGTCTCCTTCCTGCCGCCCGGCACCGCCCTGGTGGGCACCGCCGCCGACGCCGGACCCCGGATGCTCGCGCTGCTGCGCCAGGCCCGGCCCACCGCGCTCGTCGTGCCGCCCACCGTCGCCGGGCTGTTCCTCGCCCTGTGCGAGGAGGCGCCCGGGGAGAGCGTCGCCGAGCGGCACCTGCGGATCTTCGGCCACGAGGGCCCGGTGTTCATCGCCTGCGGCGGCGCGCCCGTCCCCGCCGAGATCCTCCAGCGCCTGGACGCCTTCGGACTCACCGTCCACGAGGGCTACGGGCTCAGCGAGAACTCCTCCGTCGTCTCCTGGAACTTCCCCGGCGAGGTCAGGTTCGGCACCGTCGGCCGCCCGCTGGACCACGTCCAGGTCGAGCTGGCCGAGGACGGCGAACTGCTCATCCGCAGCACCTCGCTGTTCGCCGGCTACACCCGCGAGGACCCCTCCAGCGTCGTCGTGGACGAACAGGGCAGGCTGCACACCGGCGACCTCGCCGAGATCGACGAGGACGGCTACCTCCGGATCACCGGCCGTAAGAAGAGCCTCATCATCACCGCCGGCGGGCGCAACGTGTCCCCGGAATGGGTCGAGGCCCGCTACCGCGAACTCGGCTTCGTCCGCGAGTCGGCCATCGTCGCCGACGCCCTGGAAGAGGTCCACGGCCTGTTCGTCATCGAGGCCGGCCTCGACCCCGACACCGCCCGCGAACGCATCGACGCCTTCGGCCGGGAACGGCTCTCCGCCATCGAACGCGCCGCCGTCGTCCACCTCATGACCGAGGACGACCCCGACTACGCACGCTGCTTCACCGTCACCGGCCGCCCGCGCCGCGACGTCATCCGCGACCACGTAACCACCGGCCGCACGCCGGCCGCACCGACGCCCCACGAGGAGAAGGTATGAGCACCACCGTGAAGACCACCCCCTACGGCACCGGCAGCGGCCTGCTGGTCGAACCGGTCGCCGGCGGCTCGCTGGCCGACGTCGACCGCAAGGAGCTCCTCGACCTGCTGGCCGAGGCGGGCTTCCTGCTGCTGCGCGGCTTCGAGTCGGACATGACGTCGTTCACCGCCCTCGTCCAGAACACCTCCGTCTCCACCACCCTCGACCCGGCCCGCGACTTCTACTCCGAGGTCGCCCAGAAGGTCGACGCCGGCTTCGACGAGGTCGGGCTGCACACCGAGAACGGCAACAGCCCCTTCCGCTCCCACCTCGCCTGGTTCTTCTGCGAGAAGGCCGCCTCCTCCGGCTCCCAGACCACCGTCTGCGACGGCTACCGCGTCTGGGACGCCCTGTCCCCGGCCGCCCGCGAGGCGTTCGCCGCGCAGGACATCGTCTACAGCCGCTACGTCGCCGAGCCGCAGTGGCGCGCGATGGCCCACCACCTCCTCGGCGGCACCAAGCCCGCCGAGGAGATCGAGGTCTCCGAGCTGCTCGCCCTCACCGAGCAGCTGGCCGGCACCACGATCACCCCGGAGGAGGACGGCGGCATCCGCTACGCCTTCCGTACCCCGGCGGCCGACTCCACCGTGTTCGGCTCGCGCCCGTCCTTCGCGAACAGCATCCTGGGTCCGTCCTTCAACTACGAGAAGCCGCGGATCACCTTCGCCGACGGCACCGAGTTCTCCCCCGAACTCCTCGCCGAGATCGAGACGGTGACCGCCCTGGTCACCGAGAACCTCGACTGGCAGCACGGCGACGCGGCCGTCATCGACAACACCCGCGTCATGCACGGCCGCCGGGCCATCACCGACCCGGACCGCACCATCTACAACGCCCTGAGCTACATCGAGGCACAGGCCGCCTGACGGGACCGCCCGAGAGGACGCCATGAACACCGACCCCACCGCACCCGGCACCAGCCTGTCGAAGGACACCTCCGACAGCGCGCCGCCGGACCCCCGGCGCTGGCGCCTGCTCGCCTTCGTCGGACTCGCACAGTTCATGGTCCTCCTGGACACGACGGTGGTGAACCTCGCCCTGCCCGCCATCCAGGCGGACCTCGGGGCGAGCGCCACCGGCGTGGAGTGGATCCTGACCGGGTACATCCTCTGCTTCGGCGGACTGATGCTGCTCGGCGGCCGCACCGCCGACCGCTGGGGCCGCCGGCGTACGTTCCTGCTGGGCGCCGCCCTGTTCACGGGCGCCTCCCTGTGGTGCGGTGTCGCCGGCGGTACGGGCGTGCTCATCGCCGCCCGCGCCGTCCAGGGCTGCGGCGCGGCCTTCCTCTCGCCCGCCGCGATGTCCCTGGTCACGACCATCTTCCCGAAGGGCAAGGAGCGCACCACCGCCCTCGCGGTGTGGGCGGCGCTCGCCGGACTCGGCGGCACGCTCGGCGTCGTTGTCGGCGGCCTGATCACCGACAGCCTCAGCTGGCGGTGGATCTTCTACATCAACATCCCGTTCGGCGTGGTCGCCGTCGCCGGTGTCGTCCTGCTCTCCCGGGGCCGCGCCGAGAGCCGGTCGGCCACCGCCTCGCGCCCCGACGTGCTGGGCGCCGTCACCGTCACCGGGGGCCTGGCCGCCCTCGTGTACGCCATCGTCAACATCCAGGAACACGGCTGGGGCTCGGCGGCGTACGTCGTGGTGCCCGCGGTGGCCTCCGTCGTGCTGCTCGCCTCGTTCGTCCTGGTCGAACTGCGCGCATCCGACCCGCTGATGCCGATGCGGCTGTTCACCACGCGCTCCCTGGTCACCGCGTCCGTCGGCCGCGTCCTGACCAGCGCCGTGCAGGCCGCCGTGCTCTTCCTGGCCAGCTACTACCTCCAGCGCACCCTGGGCTACTCGACCCTGAAGGCCGGGTTCGCCTTCCTGCCGCTCGGGGTCATCGCCATCGCGGTCACCGCACCGGCCACCCGCGTCATGCACCGCTCCGGACCGCGCCCCGTGTACCTCGCGGGCGGCGTGGGCTCCGTACTCGGCCTGGTCCTGCTCACCCGGGCCCCCGAGCACGGCAGCTATCTGCTCGACCTGCTTCCGGCGCTGCTCCTGCTGGGCGCCGCGATGCAGTGCTGCACCATTCCCGTCAACGTCCACGGCGTGTCCGACGTACCGCAGGAGCAGCAGGGCATCGCGTCCGGCGTGCTCACCGCCGCCTTCCAGGTCGGCGCGTCGCTCGGCGTCGCCACCATCGCCACCAGCGCCATGACCCGGACCACCGGCGAACTCGCCCACGGCACCGCCCCGGCCGCCGCCTGGCTCGACGGACTGCACCTGGGCTTCTGGATCGCGGCCGGCATCGCCGTACTGAACCTCCTCAACGCCTTCGTCGGCCTGCCCGGCCGACGGCGCGCCCCGGCCGGGGCGCGGCAGCGGACAGCCTGAACCCGCCCGACCCCACAACGACAGGAGATCTCCATGGCCAGCCCGGGAGACGTACTGCGCCTCGGCGACGACCGGCTCACCTTCCTGACCACCGCGGCCCAGTCGGGCGGCGCGTACGTCGAGGTGGCGGTGGACTACGCACCGGCCGTCATCAAGCCGCCCGCCCACTACCACCCCAAGCAGACCGAACGGATGCAGGTGCAGAGCGGCCGGCTGAACCTGCTGCTCGACGGCGAACTCCAGGAGTACGAGGCCGGCGACGAGTTCCACATCCCGCCGGGGGCCGTCCACTCGCTGTGGAACCCGGGCCCCGAGCACACCCGGATCGTCTGGCGCACCACCCCCGCCTACCGCACCGAGACCGTCTTCGAGACGCTGTGGGGCCTGACCAACGAGGGCCGGCTGCGCCCCGACGGCACTCCCCGCCTCCAGATGCCGCTGCTGGCCCTGGGCTTCCGCGACGAGTACCGGGTGGTGACCGGGCGTCCGTTCCTGGTCGACATGGCCCTGTGCGCGGCGCTCGCCCCCGTATCGCTGGCCTGCGGATACCGCTCCTCGTACCGCCCGGAGCAGCACCCTGAGGACCACCTGGCCGACCGTCAGGGGGCACACCAGTCCGTCTGATTCCGGCCGGTGGCCGATTTCTCCAGTCGCGCGCGAGGGGTAAGCGAGGTGTGCTCCCTAGCGTCTGCGGCAACGGACACGGCTACGCGTGGAGGAATCGGACATGGCCAGCGAAGAGCACGGATTCACTCTCCCCGGCGCGGATCTCCCGGCGCCCGACGCCGACCTGCGTGCCCGGCGCGAGGCGGTCGTGGCCGCCCACACCATCGCGGAGACGGTCTGGGACATCCCGGGTGTGATGGCCACCTTCCCGCGTGGCGCGGTCTACCGCGTCCAGGCGTTCGAGGAGAGCCCGTTCGTCGGCGAGGACGCCATCCGCAAGGGCTACTTCGACGGCATGCAGGAGGCGTTCCCGAACCTGGAGCACGAGCTGCACCACGTGCACCACACGCCGACCGCGGTGATCCTGGAGGCCCAGGCGCGCGGCAAGCAGGAAGCCGACTGGCGCGACATACCCAACAAGGGCAAGTCGATCGACGCGCCCGTGGCGGTCTTCTTCCACTTCGACGGCGACGTGCTGATCGACGAGACGCTCTACTTCGACATCGACACCTTCAAGCGCCAGCTCGGCTGACGGCTGCGCACGCCCGGCGACCGCGGGGCCCGGCAAGGACGCCGGGCCCCGCGGTGCTGTGCGGGCGCGCGTACGGGCGGGAGCGGGCTCCACCAGGGGTCCGGCGGGATTCGAGCGTGCGTTGAGCGGCCGTCCATAGCCTCGGCCGAGTCGGCCCGTGACCGCACTCAGAAAGGATGCTCGGATGAGCACCGCTAACCCCCCAACTCCGGCCACAGGGAAGCAGGGGGTGGTCTTCTGGGCCATCCTCACGACCAGTGTCGCTTCCTTCATGGCGGGCCTGGACAACCTGGTCATCATCACCGCGCTGCCCACCATCAGCGAGAAGCTGGGCGGCAGCCTCAGTGACCTCGAGTGGACGGTCAACGCGTACACGCTGTCCTTCGCCGTCCTCATGATGTTCGGCGCCGCGCTCGGCGACCGCTTCGGCCGGCGCAAGGTCTTCTCGCTCGGCCTGCTGCTCTTCACCGGCGCCTCCGCGGCCGCCGCGCTCGCCCCGGGCGTCAACGAGCTGATCGCCGCCCGCGCCGTCCAGGGCGCCGGCGCGGCCATCATCATGCCGCTGTCCGTGACGCTGCTGACGGCCGCCGTCCCCGCCGAGAAGCGCGGTGCCGCGCTCGGCATCTGGGGCGCGGTCAACGGCCTGTCGATCGCGGCCGGCCCGCTCGTCGGCGGCGCGATCGTCGAGCACATCTCCTGGCAGTGGATCTTCTGGCTCAACGTGCCCATCGGCCTGGCCCTGGCCCCGCTGTCCTGGGCCAAGCTCAAGGAGAGCCGGATCGCGAACTCCCGGCTCGACGCGATCGGCACGATCCTGGCGAGCGTCGGCCTGTTCGGCATCGTCCTCGGCCTGATCAAGGGCCACGAGAAGGGCTGGACGTCCACGTTCACCCTGTCCGCGCTGATCGGCGGCGCGGTGGTCATGGCCGGGTTCGTGGTGTGGGAGAACCACACCGAGCACCCCATGGTCCCGATGCGCCTGTTCCGCATCAGGGCCTTCACCGCGATCAACCTGGCCGGCACGCTGATGTCGGTCGGCATGTTCGGCGCGATCTTCCTGATGACCCAGTTCCTGCAGAACATCCAGGGCTACACGGCGATGGAGGCCGGCGTACGGCTGCTCGCCTGGACCGCGATGCCGATGGTCGTGGCGCCCGTCGCGGGCATGGTCTCCGACCGTATCGGCGGCAAACCGGTGGTCACCCTCGGCCTCGCCCTGATGACGGCGGGCATGGTCTGGTGGGCGTTCGTCCTGGATCCCGGCGTCAGTTATGTCGCCCAGCTGCCGTCCCTGATGATCTGCGGCGCGGGCATGGCCATGTTCTACGCCCCGCTGATGAACCTGACCATGGGTTCGGTGGCCGAGCACGAGCAGGGCATCGCCTCGGGTGTCACCGCGGCCACCCGTGAGGTCGGCGCCGCGCTCGGTGTCGCCCTGCTGGCGTCCATCTTCAGCGCCAACGGCGGTTACGCCTCCCCGCAGAACTTCGTCGACGGCCTGGTGCCGGCGATGTGGGTCGGCGCGGCGGCCGTCGCCCTGGCCACGTTCTCGATGCTCATCGCCCCCGGCCGCCGTGCGGCGCAGACCGCGGTGGCGGCGAAGGCGGCGCCCGTCGCCGCCACCCCGGAGCCGGCCCCGGCCCCGGAACCGGCGACGCAGTCCCGCTGACCGAAGCGGCCGACCCCCTGCCCCCTCCCGAGAGGTACCGAGGAAGCAAGCATGGCTATCGAGGAGATGAAGGTCCGCGACGCCTTCCGCATCACGCCGTCGCAGCTGTCGGACAACCGTGGCCTCTTCTTCGAGGCGTGGCGGCTCAGCGAGCTGACCGACGCCACGGGCCAGACGTTCTCGGTGGGGCAGGTCAACTACTCGGTCTCCAAGCGGAACACGCTGCGCGGCATCCACGGCACGACCCTGCCCCCGGGGCAGGCGAAGCTCGTGACGTGCGTGCGCGGCGCCGCGCTGGACGTCGTGGTCGACCTGCGGGTCGGCTCGCCGACGTTCGGCATGTTCGACACGACGCTCCAGGAGGCGGGCTCGGGCATCGGCGTCTACCTCGCCGACGGCCTGGGCCACGCCTTCCTGGCGCTCACCGACGACACGTGCATGAACTACCTGTGCACCGAGGAGTACGTGCCCGGCACGATGGTCGACATCCAGGCGCTCGACCCCGCGCTGGGCATCCCGTGGAACACCACGGAACCCCTCATCAGATCCGAGAAGGACGCGGCGGCCCCCACCCTCTCGGAGGCCGTCGCGCAGGGCCTGCTGCCCACCTACGAGCAGGCCCGCGCCTCGTACGTCCCGGCAGGGAAGGCCCGCGCATGAGCACGGTCGCCGTCCTCGGCACCGGCATCGTCGGCATCACCCTCGCCACCGGTTTCGCCCGCGCCGGCCACACCGTGCTGGTCGGCTCGGGCCACCCGGACCGCCCGCAGGAGGCCCTGAGCGGCACCGGCGTCCGCGTGGTCGCCCACGCGGACGCCGCCGGGGCGGCGGACGTCGTCTTCAACGCGACCCCGGGCGAGGTGGCCGCGCAGTTCCTGGGCGGCCTCGCAGCCGCCCTGCGCGGCCGGGTCCTGGCCGATGTCTCCAACGCGGCGGTACGCGGCCCGGACGGCTTCCCCACGGGCCCCCTGGACCCGAACACCAGCGTGGCCGAGGAGATCCAGCGCGCCCTGCCGGACACCCGCGTGGTCAAGACCCTCAACACGATGGACCAGCGCGTCATGACGGACCCGTCCGTCCTCCCGACCCCGCCCACCGCCTTCCTCGCCGGCGACGACCCGACCGCCAAGGCCGCCGTCTCCGCCCTCCTGCACGACGTGGGCTGGCACAACGACTGGCTCCTGGACCTGGGCCCCCTGACGGCGGCCCGCGCCCTGGAATCCAGCTACGTGATGCTGGGCCCGATCATCCAGCGCTACGGCTTCGCCCCGTTCAGCCTGGCGATCGCGCACTGAGACCCGGCGGAGCGGGCCGGTTCGGCCTCGCGCGCGCGTCCTGCGGTTGCTGTTACTACCGCAGGTGGGTTCCGAGCCACGACGGCGATCGGCTTCTTGTCTCAAGGGGCAATGATCAACGGAAGGCCCTCAGGGCCTGGAGTGGTGCGCGAAGCGCAGATCGTTGACCTGGGGATGGTCCAGCGCATCCAAGGCGCTGGCGCGGGGTGGCCGGGGGCGGCGTTAGCCCCCGGCAGTCGATGAGCGTGAAACACGATTTTCTCTTTATTTCACGTCTCTTTGGCTCTCTTCTATCTACTTAGCTTCTATCTATTTAGTGCGCAGGCTTCTGCGCACGGGGCGCGCCGCCCGATGCGCAGAGGGTGCGCACAAAATGGCGCAGGGGGTGCGCACTTGCGCGCGCAGAGGGGTGCGCATGATCTTGCGCACCCCCTGCGGGCATCAGGAACCGCGAACGCTGGGTCAGACCGCGCAGCAGGAGGGCCCCCGGCGCCAGTGCGCCGGGGGCCCTCCTGCCGGGGACGTCTCAGTTCCGGGATGTTCCGCGTTCCTCCGGAGGCGTGAAGTACGTGCGGTACTCATTGGAGGTCTGGCCGCCGTCCTCCCGGTACCGATTGATGACCTCCACCGCGCCTGCCGCCTTGAGCCTGGCCAGCGTGACCTCCACGGTCCTGCGCGAGACGCCCATCTCGTCGGCGACCTTCCGGATGCCGGGGAAGGCGGTGTGCAGCCCTCCGTACCGCGCACGCAGGAAGTCGTAGAGCCAAACCTCTTTCCGGCAGCGCACGATGACCCAGAGCGGGGTCATGGAGAAGCTTCCGGGCTCTTCGTGGTGAATGATCGCTGCGCCCGGGTCGAAGGCGTACTCGTCCTTCTCTGCCTCAGGGGACGCGATCGGCCGACGCGAACGACGATCCGTGGACCGGTCGTCGTGAGTTCTGGGCATGCGAGCACTCCCGTTCCGCCCCTCGCGCGACCTGTCGGCTCGCCACAAGGCGCCGGAACGGATAGTCTCGGGGCATCGGATTGAAGAACGACCCCCTGCCGCCAAGCATCGGGGGTCGTTCTGCTGTCTGGACAAAGATCCTAGCCATGGGTTCCGTATCAGCCGTGGCATATGACGGCCCGTCGCCAAACGGCCTGTGTCACAGGTGTCGAACGTGCGTCTACGCCCGTTCGGGTGAGTGCGGATGCGTGGGCATCGCGTAACGCACCCGGTGAGCCGCCCGGAGAGCGCCCATAGCTCGCGGACCGTCGGCGCGTCACGGATTGCCCGCTCCCGGCCGCGCAGCACGGGCTCGCCGCGTAGTTGGAACGGGCCGCCGTCCGACCGCCCGTCTCAGGGCCGGAAGCGGGTTTGGCTGAACTCGTTCCCGCGGCCGAACGCCAGGATTTTCGGCGGCCGGACGGCGAACACCGGGACCACTTCGCCGGGCACGCCGGAGGTCTCCGGCTGGGGCCCTTCAGGCCGGTGCCGGAAACCGTCCTCGACGGCGTCGTACGGCCACCGGATCTTCGCCATCCACAGCTCGGCGAGGCGTTCCAGCGTCGGGAGGCCGGTGACGCGTACCGCAGGGCCCTCGACGACGATGTCGAGCCCCTGCCCGTACGCGTTGTTGCCGGTCGTCAGAACGCAGTTCGGGTTGCGGGTGAGGTTGCGGCCCTTCTGCTCCTCCAGGCCCGTGGAGAAGTGCAGCGCGCCATCGAGCCACATCGCCGGCAGCGGCGACACATGCGGCCGGCCGTCGGGGCGGACCGTCGAGATCCAGAACATCTCGGCCTGTTCGAGGACGGCCACCACCTCGGCCCACGGAGTCGCCGTGGCACCGGCGCTGCTGTAGCCGGGGTGAAGCTCCGCCTGGGGTTCAGTTGCCATGATTCCACTGTCCTGTCACTGATCGACGCGGTCCTCGGTCAGGACAAGTCTGCGCACGAACCGGCGTTCGCGGCCGTACGCGAGGCGCTCGCCGCCCCAGGTGTCACCGCGGCCGGCCACTGCCGCCCCCTCCAGGATGACAGCATCAGCGCATGGACAGGGATACGGAGGAACACAGCGGCATCGTGGTGCGCCGGGCGCTCCCCTCGGAGGCGGGTGCCCTCGCGGAAATCGACCCGGTCGCGGCCGGGGGAGACACCGGGCGGCGCGCGAGCATCGTGAAGTGGTGCGAGCAGGGGCTGGCGTACGTGGCGCAGGGCGCGACCGGGCCGCTCGGGTACTGCGTGCTGGAGTACACGTTCTTCGAACAGGGCTTCGTCACCCTGCTGATGGTCGCCCCGGAGGCGCGCGGCCGGGGCATCGGGCACCTGCTGCTTGACGCCGTGGCCGCCTCGTGCACCACCCCGAAGCTGTTCACCTCGGCCAACGTGTCCAACCAGCCGATGCAACGGCTCCTCCAGCGGGCCGGCTGGAGCCCGGCAGGTCTGCTCCACGGCCTCGACGAGGGCGATCCGGAGCTGTTCTACCTGTACGGCTCCTGAGGGCCGGCCCTGTCCCACCGGCGTAAAGGGTGAGGGCTTCCGCACGGCCCGCCCGTACGCTCCTCCCCATGCCGACATCACTCCCGTTCACAGAATCGCTGCTCTCCGCCGTGGGCGGCGTCGTCCCCGGGCAGGCCGAAGTCCTGGACAGCAGCCCGCGGTCACGGGTGTGGCGTGTGCCGACGGCCGACGGGCCGGCGGTGATCGTCAAGCAGATCACCGACGACGGGGACACCGGTGCCGACGCGGACGCCCGCTTCGCGCGGGAGCTCGCCGGGCTACGGCTCGCGGGCCGCGGTTCCGTGGCCCCCGCCGTGCTCGCCACGGACCCGGCCGCGCGGGTGCTGGTCCTTGAGTACGTGGACGACCTCGGCAGGACCGACGACTGGATGCCGGGGTACGCCGAGTCGCTCGCCCGGCTGCACGCCCTGACCGGGCCCGACGACGCCGGCGCGCTGCCGGTCTGGACGGGGCCCACGGCCGCCGACGCGGAGTCCTTCCTCGCCCTGGCCGCCGCGCTCGACGTGCCCGTACCGGCTGCGGTGCCGGACGAACTCGCCGGCCTCCTCCAACGCCTCGACCCCACCGGCCATCACGCGCTGCTGCACGGCGACCCCTGCCCCGGCAACGACCTGCGCACCGTAGACGGCGTCCGCTTCGTCGACTTCGAACGGGCCGCGCTCGGCAACGGCCTGATGGAACTCGCCTACTTCCGCATCGGCTTCCCCACCTGCTGGTGCGCCCTCTCGGTCACCGCGGCCCCGCTCACCGAGGTCGAGGCCGTCTACCGCACCACCTGGCGCGACCTCACCGGCACGGACGTCCCGGGCGACCTCGCCGACGCGTGCGCGGCCTGGCTGATCCAGGGCGACGCCCTCGTCGAGCGCGCCCACCGGGGCACGGCGGACCAGCTCGCCCGGGTGCCCGTCGAGGACTTCGAGTGGGGCTACGTCTCCGCCCGCGAACGCCTCGCCCACCGCCTTGACGTGGTCGCCGGCCTGACCCGCGACCACGACCACCTGCACGCCCTCGGCCGTCTCTGCTCCGGCCTGGCCACCCGCCTGCTCGAACGCTGGCCGGACCTGCGCCCGCTGCCCACGGCGGATGCGCGGCCCTGGTACTGAAAGGCACGCATCACCCGTACGGGTCGATTCCGCTCGCGCGCCCCCCGGGTAAGGACGGCCCGTCCGTCCCCGAGCGCCTCCGGAGGCATCCGTGCCCGAAGTGACCAGTCCCTATCAGCCCGGCACCCCCTGCTGGATCGACCTGATGGTCCCCGACCAGCAGGCCGCCATCGACTTCTACTGCGACCTCTTCGGCTGGCAGGGCGAGGTGGGCCCGCCCGAGCAGGGCGGCTACACCGTCTGCACGCTGAAGGGCAAGGCGGTCGCCGGGATCATGAAGGCGATGAACCCGGACGGTACGGTGCCGGACCCCATGCCGCCGACGGCGTGGACCACGTACCTCTCGACGGACGACATCGACGTCACCGTCGCCTGCGTCACCGACGCGGGCGGCCGGGCGGTCGTGCCCCCGATGGACGTCATGGACCTCGGCCGGATGGGCGTGATCGCCGACCCGGCGGGCGCGGTCTTCGGCCTCTGGCAGCCCGGCACCTTCGGCGGTGCGGCCATCGTCAACGAGCACGGCGCGCTGATCTGGAGCGAACTGGTCACGCCCGACCTGGCGGCGGCGTCCGCGTTCTACTCCGCCGTCCTGCCGGTGACGACGGCGCGCTCCGAGATGGAGGGCGCCGAGGGCTACGTCGAGTTCCAGGTCGCCGGGCGGGCGGTGGGCGGAATGATGGACATGAGCCAGATGCCGCCCGGCGTCACACCGCACTGGCAGCCGTACTTCAACGTGGACAGCGTGGACGACATCCAGGCCGCCGCCGTCCGCGCCGGTGCCACGGTCCTGGCCCCCGCCTTCAACATGGTCGCCGGCCGCATGGCGGTCCTGGCCGACCCCCAGGGCGGCGCGTTCTCCGTCATCGCGCCGAGGCCGCGGGAGGGCGCGGCCTGACGTGAACCGGGTGCGCGGAGGCCCCCGCCTCCCCGCACCCGACGTCGTACACGCGTGCGAAGATCGCGCGGTGAACGACCTGAACCCGCGCCCCGAAGACCTGCGCTTCCGGCTCGCCCGTGACGCCGACCTCGCCTCCCTCGTACGGCTGCGCGACGACGCGGCCCGGCGGCTGCTCGCCCAAGGCGTCGCCGGCCAGTGGCAGCCCGGTGAGCTGGGCGAGGATCACTTCCGCCGGATCATGGAGACCGGGGAGGTGTGGCTCGCGGAGTCCGGCGGCCGGGCGGTCGGGGCCTGGGAGCTGTGGTGGCAGGACGAGGACGCCTGGGGCCCGCAGCCGGTCCCGGCCGGCTACGTCCACCGGCTGATGGTGGACCGCGCCCGCGTCCCGTCCGGCACGGGGCGCCGGCTCCTGCGTGCCGCCGAGCGCCGGGTGGCAGAGGCGGGCCGGACCCTGGTGCGCCTGGACTGCCTGGCGGGCAACGCGCCCCTGACCGCGTACTACCTCGGCGCCGGGTACCGGGTGGCCGGCCACAAGGAGGGCAAACCGCAGCCGGGCGGTACGCCCAAGTCGTTCACGCTCCTCGAGAAGGACCTGGCGGGCTGACCGGCGCCGAGGCGGTCAGCCCGCCGAGGGGTGTTCCGGCGCCCGGTCAGCCCGCCACGACCGGCGTGTTCTGGCAGGCCGTCAGCAGCCACCGCCCGTCGTCCGCCCGGCTCATCACGTACAGCGGGGCGCCCTCGCTCTCGCCGTCCGGGGTCTCATAGCGCTGGCGCACCTTGACCGCCGCGACGTCCGGGCGGATGAAGAGGACGTGCGCCACCTCGTAGGTGACCTTGCCGTCGAAGTCGGAGGCGGGGAGCACGGTCCGGGTGAACTCGGAGATCGCGTCGAGGCCGATGAGTACCTTGCCGTGGCCCGTCGTCCAGACCGCGTCGGGCCGGAAGAGGGCGAGGAACGCGTCGGGGTCCTTGCGCTGCTGGGCCTGCTCGACGGTGGCGACGGCCTGACGGATTGCCTCGATGTCGGCGGTGTGCGCCGGGGATTCGGTGGTCATGCCGGTCATCCTTCAACCTCAACTCCGGTTGAGATCAAGGGCCGACGGTGCCGGGGCGGTGGCCGCCTCCGGGGCCGGGGTGGTTTCTGCCGTCCGGGACCTCGCCAGCCACAGGCCGGTGAAAACGGCGGTGGCCAGGGTGACGGCGCCGGCCGCGACGAACGCGCTGTCGAGACCGGCCTCGAAGGAGGCGCCGCCGGACTCCCGGGTACGGACGACGGCCCCGAGCACCGCCACTCCGAGCACGGCGCCGATCTGCCGGGTGGTGCTGCTGATGCCCGAGGCGAGACCGCCCTCCTGCGGGCTGACCGACTGGATGGCGGCTCCCGTCAGCGGGGACATGGTCAGGGCGAAACCGGTGCCGACGACCGCCAGCCGCCACCACACGTTCCCGTAACCGGTGTCGGCGTGCACCGTGCCGAGCGCCAGCAGCCCCAGTCCGGCGAGGCCCAGCCCTGCGGTGACCACGACGCGGAAGCCGTAGCGGGCGGCGAGCCGGCCCGCGTACGGGCTGACGACCACCATCGCGAGGGACATCGGTAGCGTCTGGAGTCCGGCGCGCAGGATCGAGCTGCCCTGGACGTACACGAAGAACTGGGAGAAGAAGAACGACGAGCCCATCAGCGCGAACCCGACCACGACCATCGCGGTGCTGGACACGGTGAACAGGCGCTCCCGGAACAGCCGCAGCGGCAGCATCGGCGCCGGGCGGCGCGCCTCGACGGCGACGAAGGCCGCGAGGAGGAGCACCCCGGCGGTGAAGCTGCCCAGGATCAGCGGCGACGTCCAGCCACGGGCACCGCCCTCGATCAGCCCGTAGGTCAGCGTGCCCACCCCCAGGACGGACAGCACCGTCCCCGGGACGTCGATCGCGGGCGCGCCGGGGTTGCGGCTCTCGTCGAGACTGCGCGCTCCGGCCACCAGGAGGATCACGCCGATCGGCAGGTTGACCAGGAAGATCGCGGACCAGCCGAACGCGTCGGTGAGCGCGCCGCCGGCCACGGGGCCCGCTGCGAGACCGATCCCGCTGAGCCCGGCCCACAGTCCGATCGCCTTCACACGTTCCTGCGGTACGGGGTATGCGGCGGCGAGCAGGGCGAGCGAGGAGGGGCTGAGCGCGGCGGCCCCGACCCCCTGGAGCACCCGGCCCGCGATCAGCCAGCCGAGCGAGGGCGCGAGGGCGCACAGCGCCGAGGCGGCGGTGAACACGGCGACGCCGGTCAGGTAGACGCGCTTGCGGCCGAACCGGTCGGCGAAGACGCCGCCGGACAGCAGCAGCATCGCGACGAGCAGGACGTACGCGTCGACGATCCACTGCAGACCGGTGAGCTCGATGTGCAGCCCGTGCTGCATGTCGGGCAGCGCCGCTCCGACGATCGTGTTGTCGAGCAGGACCATGAACTGGCCCAGACAGGTCACCGTGAGCAGCACGGCCCGGTGGGAACGACTGCCTACGGCCGCGGGTGAAGCCGCCATGGGGATTCCTCTCGATCAGACAGACATGCGCGTCCGGCGGAACACACGGCCCGACGCTTTAACGCAGTCAACGACTGCGTTTGGAGACTGTAAGGCGGGTCGCCCCTTAAAAGCAAGTGAGAACTGCGTTAAGGTGGTGGGATGAACGAGAAGGAGCGGACCCGACGGCCCGGCGGCCGCAGCGCCCGCGTCGGCGCGCAGGTGCACCAGGCCGTCACCGAATTGATCGGCGAGCGTGGTTACGGCAACTTCACCGTCGGCGAGGTGGCGGCCCGCGCGGGCGTGGCCGACAGCAGCGTCTACCGCCGGTGGGGCAACCTGGAGGCCCTGCTCAGCGACGTGGTGCTGCACCGCCTGAACGCGCGGTCGCCGATGCCCGACACCGGAAGCCTGGCCGGCGACCTGCGTACGTACGCGGCCCAGGTGGCCCGCGAGATCACCGGACCCGACGGCCCGGTGCTGCTGCACCTCGCCGTCGCGCTGTCGGGCACGGGGGAGCAGGGCGTACGGGCGCGGGAGAGCCTCCGCGCCGACCGCACCCGGCAGTTGCAGTCGATGCTCGACCGCGCCGGCGACCGTGGCGAGGACGCACCCGACGCGTTCGAGGTCCTCGACCACATCCTGGCCCCGATGTACATCCGCGTCCTGTTCGGCATGGGCCCGCTCACGCCGGAGTACGTGGACGGGCTGGTCGACCGGCTGCTTCGCACTCCCGGTCCGTCCGCTACGTAAGGGCGCTCCGGACTCCGAGGGCGATGAGGACCGCTGACGTGGCCCTGGCGGCGGTCCGCCGGAAGCGGGGCCGGTTCAGCGCGTGCGAGGCGCGCAGGATGAGGAACGTCCAGGCGGTCAGCCAGAGCGCGATCAGCAGTGCGTGGGCGGTGGCCAGCGTGAGGATCTGGCCGCCGAAGGGCCGGCGGGGCGCGATGAACTGGGGGACCAGGGTCAAGTAGACCGCCGCCGCCTTGGGGTTGAGGACATTGGCGAGCAACGCCTGGACGAAGACGGAGTCCGACCCCCTCGGCAGGCGCAGACGGGCAGGGGCGGGCGCCGCGTCCGCGCGGGCCGAACGCCACGTCCACACGCCCAGGCCGACGAGGTAGACCGCGCCGGTGAGCCGGATGGCGGTGAAGGCGACGCTGGAATGCATGACCAGGGCCGACAGCCCGGCCACGGCGAGGGCGGCATGGACGTAGAGGCCGGTGACGGTGCCGAGGACGACGGGGAGGGCCCGGCGTCGGCCGCCGCCGGTCACGTGCCGGACCAGCAGCGCCAGGCTGGCCCCCGGGGTGGCGATCAGCGGGAGGATCGCCACCAGGAACCCGGCGACGGCGTACGGACGGACCACGGTGCCTCCGGTGCGTGCGGGCGGGAGAGGTCAGAGCACGACGCGGTAATGGGTGGTCAGGCGCCCGTCGTCGTCCAGGACGTGGAAGGCGAGGCCGGGCGGCTGCTCGCGGTCCGCCGGCTCGTCGCCCTCCCAGGGCATGCGCAGGGTCCAGGTGACGGCCGGTGCCACGATCACCGGACGCCCCGCGAAGGTCGAGGCGGCGGCGGTGTGGGCGTGGCCGGTGAGGACGGCGACGATCTGCGGGTGCGCGGCGAGCAGTTCGGCCAGCCGGCCGGGCTCCTCCAGCCTGCAGGAGTCGGGCAGCGGGTGGTGGAGTGCGACCGGCGGCTGGTGGAACGCGATCAGCGCCGGACGGTCGGGCGGCAGCGCGGTGAGGGTGGAGTCGATCCAGCCGAGCGTCCGTGCGTCCAGGAGCCCTTCGTCGCGGCCGGGGATGGTGGAGTCGCACATCAGGACGGTGGTGCCGGCGATGTGGTGGACCCGGTCGACGGGCCCGGGTTCGGGCGCCTCGCCCAGCAGGGCCTTGCGGTAGGCGGGGCGCGCGTCGTGGTTCCCCGGACACGTGAGCACGGGGAACGGGGCGGTCAGGATCCGGGCCGCCTCCTCGTACTCGGCCTCCTCGCCGTGGTCGGCGATGTCCCCGGTGACCAGCAGTGCGTCGACCGGGTGCGGGAGGGCTCGTACGTAGTCCATGACGCGGGTGGCGCGCAGGGTCGCCCTCTCGCTGCCGTCCAGGTGCAGGTCGCTGATGTGGGCCAGTAGCAGAGTCATTCCGCGGTCTCCTCCATGACGGACACGGCCGCCCTCCGGCTTCTAACGGAAGTTTTCTGTTTTCCGTTAGAGACCCTAGAGTGTCCGCGGGGATGTGATCAAGTGGACCGACGAGCCGGCACCTTGTACGGAAGGGGATGCCTCGTGGAGCGATGGCTGGCACTGGAACTGGCGAGCACGATCCGCCACGACGGGGACGGCGGCGTCGCCGACGACCTCGCCACGGTCCGGGGGACGACGGACTGGATCGAGGAGCAGCGTGATCTGCTGACCGGTCACCTCCCGGCCGGAGCACTCGTGGCGGACGAGGACCTCCGGCTCCGGATCGTCGAGCTGCGCCAGGCGGTCCGCGCCCTGTTCGCCCGGCTGGTCAGCCCCGCTCCCCCCAGCCCGGCGGACGCCCACCGTCTGCTGCCCGCCGACGAGGCGCTGGACCGCCTCAACACCGCTGCCGCGCGGGAACCGGTCGTCCCGCGGCTGGACTGGCCCGACGGCCGGGTCCCCGCCGTCCGGCTGCTGTCCGCGGAGACCGATCCGTACGTCCGGCTCGTCGCCGCCCTGGCACGGGCGGCCATCGACTTCCTGGCCGGGCCGCAGAGCACGCGGTTGCGCTCCTGCACCGCGCCGCGCTGCGTGCGCTACTTCGTCAAGAGCCATGGCAGGCAGGAGTGGTGCAAGCCGTCCTGCGGGAACCGCGCCCGCGCGGCCCGCCACTACCGGCGCCGGCGTACGGAGGATGCCCCCTCCGGCCCCGGTACCGGTGATCAGTGAAGAGGCACGGCGGGTTCGCCGTCGGCGGCCGGCGGAAGTGAGGCCCCACTCGTCGTCCGGCGGGACGTCGGCAGGTCGCGGGTGCGCCGGACCGGGGAGAAGAGCAGGATCAGCGCGGCGAGCGGGATCCCCGCCGTCGTGATGGCCATGGCGGTGCGCAGGCCGAGTGCGGTACCGAGCACACCGCCGAGCAACGCTCCGACGGGGATGGCTCCGTAGCTGAGGAATGCCGCGCTCGCGGAGAGACGGCCGAGGAGTTCCGGCGGGCAGTAGCGTTGCTGGAAGCTCGCCTTGATGATGTTGCCGGCGACAACACCCGCGGAGACGCTGAAGCCGCCTGTCACGAAGAGCAGGGTCCCGGCCCCGCGGGTGGTCAGCGGGATGAGCATGCCGAGTGCGGGAATTCCCAGTTCGAACAGCAGCATCGCGCGAGCCGTGCCGATCCTGTGGGCGGTCCGGCGTGCGGCGAATGCCCCGGCCACACCTCCGGCGCTGGTCGCCGCGATGAGTACGCCGACCGTCCCCGGGGTCAGGCCGACGCTTCGGACCAGGAACACCACCTGGATCGACTGGTATCCCATGAGAGCCAGGTTGGAGGCGGCTCCGAAGAGGGTGAACGTACGGAACCAGGGGTCGACGGCGATCAGCCGCAGGCCCTCGCGGACCTCGCCGGCCAGTGAAGTGGAGCCCTGGCCGGTCCGGGTGACGCGTGGTTCGCGATGCCGGATGCCCGCGAGGCACAGGAGCGAGACGAGGAACGTGGCGGCGTTGGCGAACATCCCGTTCACCGCGCCTGCCACCTGCGCGATCAGGCCGCCGGAGCCGAGCCCGGCGATCTGCGCGGCGGATGCGCTGCCGTGCAGTTTGGCGTTGCCCTCGGGCTGGTCGTCGGGTTCCAGAATGGTGGGGAGATAGGCGGTGTAGGCGGTCTGGAAGAACACCGCCGCAGTGCCCGTCAGCAGGGCGACGGCCAGGAGGAGCCCGATGCTCAGCCGGCCGGCCCACGCGGTGACCGGGACGGCGGCGAAGAGTACGAGGGAGACCGCGGCGGAGGTCAGCATGACCGGTCTGCGACGCAGCCGGTCCACCCAGGCACCGACCGGAAGGCCGATGACCAGCCAAGGGGCCCAGGCGGCGGCGCCCAGGAGGCCGACCTCGAAGGTGCTGGCGTGCAGGGTGGAGACGGCGACCAGCGGCATCGAAACCCCGGTGACGGACGCGCCGAACTTGCCGGCGGTCTCGCCGCACCACAGCAGGCGGAAATCGCGGTGGCGGCGCAGGAGGCCGCCGCGTATGCCGTGGCTCATGCGGAGTCACGCTTCTTTCGGGGGAAGGACTGGAGCTGCACGACGACAGGAAGCGCGTCCGGGGCGGGCTCGGCGTCCGGAGCAGGGGTATGGCGGGCGATGACGGCCATCAGCTCCGCGTTGAGCGCTTCCAGCTGCTTCGGGGTCATCCGCAGGTCGCTCCGGTCCGAGATGGTGCCGGCGTTCCGCCAGCTGTCGTCCCAGTCCTCGCCGATGTAGGTCACGACCCGGCTGAAGTACTGCTGCACCAGTTCGTGCAGATACACCGACAGCGCACCCCGGGTGTCGGGATCGTCGCGGAAATCGGCGGTGTTCAGCTCGTTGGAGACGTCGGCCCTCTTCCACCAGCGTTCGCGTTTCGTGCCGCGTCCGGTTTCCTCCACGATGAAGCCGTGCTCGGCGAGGTGGCGCAAGTGCCAGCTGATGGTGCCGGTGTTCTCCCCGAGGCGTGCGGCGAGCCCGGTGGCGGTGGCGGGGCCGTCCAGGCTGAGCAGTTCGAAGATGTTCATCCGCAGCGGATGGGCCAGCCCCCGCAGGCTGCGCGCATCGAGGCGCCGGGTGGGCTTGGCGGACTTCGGTGTGCGTTCGGGTTCGTCGGACATGGCCACAGCATAGGTTGCAGAGTCTCCTCTGCATAGAAGTCTTTGCAGAGAAAACTCTGCCAGTTCGAGGTGGCCCCGTCGGTGCGGCAGGTGCGAGGGGAGGGCCGAGCGGCCGCGGGAGTGACGGACGGTGCCTTCGGCTGATTACGTGTCAGGTCCGGCCGGGACCGGGAGCCGGCAGCGTGCCCGGTCCCGCCGGGGCAGCAGCAACGGAGTGCCCAGGATGAGAACCCCCGCCACCGCGAGCGCCGTACGCGGACCCGTGACGTCGGCGAGCAGACCGGCGAGCGCGGTCAGCACGGCGATGGACGCCTGCTGCCCGATCGACCAGGCCGTGAGCGTACGCGCGACGAGGTGCTTCGGGGTGTGTTCGAGGCGGTACGTGGAGAGCACCGGCCCGTACAGGCTCATGTTGACGATGATGGCCAGCTCGACGGCCATCACCGTGACGAGCCCGACGACACCGGGCCGTACGAACACGAGCCCGATCAGCCAGACCGCGCGCAGAGTGCCGACCGTCCGGAAGACCCGGTCGCGTCCGTAGCGGGCGACGACCCGGCGGGCCAGCCGCGAGCCGATGAGCCCGCCGAGGCACGGAGCGGCGAAGGCGAGGCCGTACTGCCAGGGCGGGAACCCGAGTCGGCGCAGCAGGAGCACGGCCAGCAGCGGTTCGGTGGCCATGATCAGACCGCCGACGAGCACCTGGTTGAGGTAGAGCGCCCGCAGCACGGGGTGGCCCAGGATGTGCCGCCATCCGGCGAGCAGCGCGCCCGCCCCGAGAGGGCTCCTGTCCTTCGCCCCGGGCGCCTCCTCCCTGCCCCGGATCGCGGTGATCCCGAGCGCGGAGAGCAGGTAGCTGAGCGCGTCGGCCACCACGGTGGTGACCGGTCCGAACAGCCCGATCGCCGCGCCGCCGAGCGGCGGACCGACCGCGATGGAGCTCCAGTTCGTGGACTCGAACCGGGCGTTGGCGACGAGCAGGTCCTCCGGCCGGACGAGCGCCTTCAGATACGCGCCGCTCGCCGCGCCGAACGCGATCCTCGCCGCCGCGATCACCGCCGAGACCACCAGCAGCTGGAGGAACCCGAGCACCCCGAAGGCATACGCCACCGGGATCGACGCCATGGCCGCGAACCGGACCAGGTCCGCCCCGATCATGACCGGCCGCTTGCGCCGGAACTCCACCCACGGCGCGAGCGGCACCGCGATCAGCGCCCCCACCGCCGGCCCCACGGCGGACAGCGCGGACACCTCGGCGGGCCCGGCGTGCAGCACCAGCACGGCGAGCAGCGGCAGGGCCCCGAACCCCAGCCCCGACCCGTATGTGCTCACCGCGTACGCACCCCACAACCAGCCGAACGGCCGGCCCAGCGCTCTCCTGCCCACCACACCTCACCCGAACAACCAGGAATTGACCGGGAGAGCTAACCGCTCGGAAGAGACACAGGTCAAACAACCGAATCACCGCACACACACAACCACTGGTTGTTGGTTAGGCTCCCTTCCCGTGGACCTCCAAGCAGTACGCACCTTCGTCGCCGTCACGGAAGCGGGCGGGTTCCTCAAGGCCGCCGCCGACCTGTCGGTCACCCAGCAGGCCGTCTCCAAGCGGATCGCCGCGCTGGAACAGAGCCTCGGCGTCCGGCTGTTCACCCGCGCCCCGCGCGGCGCCGAGCTGACCATCGACGGCCGGGCGTTCCTGCCCCACGCGCGCGAACTCCTGCGCGCCGCCGAGCGCGCGAGCGCGTCCGTACGCCCCGGCAGCCGCCCGCTGCGCGTCGACGTGATCGCCTCGCGCACCGCGCAGTCGAGCGCGATGCGCGGCTTCCACGGCGCGCACCCGGAGACCGGTCTCGACGTGATGATGCTGGTCGGCATGGACACGGCGGTCGCCGCGCTCCGATCCGGCGAACTCGACGCGACGTTCCGCGCGGTCGGAGCGCCCGGCCGCCCCCTCCCCGACGACATCGAGTCCGCCCGGGTCCTGGACGAACCCCTCGAACTCCTCACCGGCCCCGCCCATGCCCTGGCGGACGCCCGCTCGGTGACCCTCACCGACCTGGTGGGCCACCGCATCTGGATGCCCGGCATCGCCCCCGGGACCGAGTGGGGCGCCTACTACGACGACCTGGTCGCGGACTTCGGCCTCACCATCGAGGCGACGGGCCCCAACTTCGGCTCCGACGCGCTGCTCGACACCGTCGCGGACACCCCGTCCCTGGCCACGTTCATGGGCAAGCACTCCCGCCTCATCTGGCCCACGGACCACGACCTCCGCCGCATCCCGGTCACGAACCCGACCCCGGTCTACCCCCACTCCCTCCTCTGGCACCGCGACAACCCTCACCCGGGGCTGGGGGCGCTGCGGGCGTACCTGGCGGCGACGGGGGATTACGGGGCGGAGGGGTCCTGGGTGCCGGCGTGGGTGCTGTGACCGAGCGCCTCAGGTGGTGAGTGAGCGACGGAGCCGGCGAGTGGAGCGCTTTGAGAAGGGGTCAGCGACCGCTGCGGCAATGCCGGAACAGACCGCCCAAAGCATTGTTAGCTATTTAGCTCATGTGCTAAACAACTAACATGACAGAAGCTCAGGATGAGGCGGGCGCCTTCCGTGCCCTCGCTGATCCCACGAGGCGCCAGATCCTGGAAGACCTCAGAGGCGGTGAGCTCGCGGCAGGGGAGATCGCGAGCCGGTTCGCGATCAGCGCGCCGTCCATTTCACGGCATCTCGGCGTGCTCAAAGGAGCCGGACTGGTCACCGAGCGCCGGGACGGCAACCGGATCCTCTACACCCTGGCCGAGGACCGCCTGGCCACGAGCATCGGCCGGTTTCTCAGCGCCGTCTGCCCCGAGCAGATCGTCCTGCGCCACACCACATGGCGCCCCGGGGCGCAGAGCGAGGGATCATGAGGCAATCACGCCTGTCCAGCGTCGTTGAACGACGGCTTCTGGTGAACTACCGAGTCGCCCCGGACACTGCGGCACGCCTGCTTCCCCCGCCGCTGCGCCCGCAACTGGTGCACGGCCACGCGGTCGCAGGCATCTGCCTCCTGCGGCTGGGAAGCGTCCGGCCCTTCCGGGTCCCCAAGGCATTCGGGCTGCGCAGCGAGAACGCGGCGCATCGGATCGCCGTCGAATGGGACGGACCGGACGGCGTCGAGACCGGCGTCTACATCCCGCGTCGCGACACCGCCTCGCGGCTCAACGTCTGGGCCGGAGGCCGTATCTTCCCCGGTCAACACGGCCGCGCCGGTTTCGAGGTGCATGAGACACCCGGCCGGATACGTGTCGCCTTCGCGACGAGGGACGGCGACACCCGGGTGGACGTCACCGTCGAGCCGTCCGGCGAGCTGCGAGGCAGCGAACTCTTCGCCGATCTCGCCGAGGCCTCCCGCTTCTTCCAGGACGGGGCCAAGGGCTACTCGGCCACCCGCTCCGGCCGCCACCTGGACGGCATGGAACTGCACACCGACGCCTGGCGCGTGGAAGCCGGCCGGGTTCCCTCCGCCGCGTCATCCTTCTTCGACGACCCGGACCGCTTCCCACCAGGGACCGCAACCCTGGACTGTGCCCTGATCATGCGCGACGTCCCCGCCCACTGGCGCCCCCTGCCCACCATGGCCGTCAAGTGAAGCGCTCAGTCACATGTGACCGACGCTTGGAGCGACAGCGCGCCCGAGCCGCCTCCGGATCGGCGCCGAATTTCGTCTTCGCCTGGCACCACGAGAACGACAGCCGCACCTGGGTGGCCCCCGATCTGGCCACGTACCTCGACCGGCGGCCGACCGGACGGATCGCTTCGTAGCCCCACGCTTCTCTGCCTACAACACCGCCGCCCACCCTCCACGCGTCAGCGTCGTCCTGCCCTCCGGCGTGATCGTGACCCTCGCCCCGTACACCGGCAGCTCGCCCTTCTCGATCCACCGCCACCGCACCTCGTCGAGCACGTCGTACAGGCGGCGCGGGCCGCCCTGGTGAACGGTGGCGGTGCGGTCGCCGGGGCGGCTGGTGGCGCGGGCCCAGGAGCCGTCGGGGTGGAGCATCCACGTCATACGGCTGCCGCCGGGGCCCGTGCCGTTGCGGTGCTCGATGCCCGGGGAGAGCAGGGTCAGCATCGACCACACCTCCCACGCCTGCATGACGTCGAGCACGGGGAACGGCGACACGCTCGTCTCGCCGTCGTCCTCGGCTGTGCTGACGAAGAGTTCGTTCAGCGGGGGCGGATACGTTGCGCCGGTACGCGTGGCCATGAACGCCGCCCGGTCCCACTCGACCCGCCCGCGCGCACCGCCGTCCTCGGTCTTGTCGGCCGTGATGATCAGCCCGGTGCCCGTGACGGTCGTGACGAGACGGCCGCCGGGCGCGAGGGCCGAGAGCCAGGTGGCGGGGATGCGGGGCACCGACACCATGGAAACGATGCGGTCGAAGGTCCCGGGCAGCTCGCCGGTCCCGTCGGCCGTCACGACGACCGGGTGCCGGCCGATCCGGTCGAGCCGTTCGGCCGCCGCCCGCGTCAGGTACGGATCGACGTCCAGCGTGGTCACCAGCCGGTCGTCGCCCAGCCGGTGGCAGGCCAGCGCCGCGCTGTACCCGGACCCGGTGGCCAGGTCCAGCAGCCGGAGGCCGGGCGTGAGGCGGCCGTGCCTCAGCATCGTGACGACGAGTCCGGGTTCGGTCGACGACGATGTGGGGTGCCCGGTGACGACCTGCTCCGGGGCGGCCCGGTCCGCGTGCGTGGCACCGACCCGGGTGACCAGCGTGCGGTTCGCATAGGTGGCGCCCGCCCAGACCTCCTCGTCCGCCGGCCCGTTGACCGCCAGCCAACCGCCCCCTCCCGGCGCGAACCACCGCTCGACCAGCACATGCCGGGGTGTCTCCCGCACCGGCTCCCACCAGTCGGACCCCGGGTACGCCACGTCGGCAGCCAAGGAGGCGGCGTACGGCTTCCAGTCCATCAGGTCGCTCCTCGGAGATCGTCTGCGATGGCCTCGGAGATCGGTAGGCCGGTCGCGCCCTGGATCCAGTCCCATTGGCCGCACGGGTTGACCTCCAGGAAGGTCCACTCGTCCCCGGGCCCAACGACGAAGTCCGCGGCCCCGTACCGCAGTCCGAGCCGGCGCATCAGGCACCGCATTCCGTCGGCCACCGGGGTCGGCACCGATCTGCTTCGGAGAGGGGCCACCGTCCGGTTCCTTGTCGGCTACTCCGCCTGCAGGACGAAGAACAGGAAGCACAGGAAGCGCGGCCGGGCCGCGATGGCTTCGGGGAACAGCTCGCGGGCGGCCGGGTCGGGTTCCGGCTCGCTGATGACCGTGATCCGGAAGCCGGCCTCCGTGAATGCCTGGGTCATCGCATGCAGCGGTCTGTGCCAGATGCTCATCAGCGCGGTGCGGCCGGCCATGGTCCACTCTTCGGTCCAGTTGGTGGTGTCGAAGTAGTTGTACTCGGCCTCCCGGCCGGCCTGGCGGTGCATGAGGTTGACGGCAAAGGGGTGGTCGACGGATGCGATCAGCCGTCCACCGGGCTTGAGTACGCGGCGCAGCTCGGCCAGTGCCGGGCCCCAGTCCTCCAGGTAGTGCAGCACCAGAGAGGCGACCACGTCATCGAACGTGGCGTCGGAGTATGGGAGCGGGCCTCCCAGGTCCGCCACCCGCAGGTCCGCGCTGTTGCCGAGCCGCCGCCGGGCCAGCTCCAGCATTCCCGTACTCGCGTCGAAGCCGCTCACGTCCGCGCCACGCTCGCGCAGCGCCCCGGACAAGGGGCCGGAGCCGCAGCCGGCGTCGAGGATGCGACGACCGGACACCTCGCCGGCGAGGGTCAGCATCGCGGGCCGCTCGTAGTGGGCGTTGAGGAGGTTGGTTTCGTTCTCGGCCGTGTATGCCTCGGCGAAGCCGTCGTAGTCGTTGACCTTCGGTGGATCCACCGTCACCGCGGACGACGAGATGGGCCGGGTGGCGCTCGCGTGCTCTGGGTGCTCGTTGGAGATCATGAGGTGGGAGACGTGGGTCGTATCGATGCGGTTCCGGACTGCTCCCGGTCGGACGCACAGCCTCAGGAACAGGCACGCTGCAGGAAGGAAACACCTCTGCGTCCCTGTTGATCACCCGGCTAAGGTGCCCGGCATGAACGCGATAGCGCTGCGCGGTGCCACGATCCACTTCGACGACTTCGGGCCTTCGGGCGGGCTGCCGGTCCTGTTGATCCACGGTCATCCGTTCAACCGCACGCTGTGGGCGCCCCAGGGCCAGGCGCTCGCCGAGGCCGGGTACCGGGTCATCACCCCTGATCTGCGTGGCTACGGCCGCAGCAGCGTCACCCCGGGAAAGGTCCTCCTCTCCGACTTCGCCGACGACCTCGCCGCGCTCCTCGACCACCTGGGTGTCGAGCGGGCCGTGGTCGGGGGCGTCTCGATGGGCGGTCAGATCGCCATGGAGTTCCAGCGCCGTCACCCGCAGCGGGTACGCGCCCTGGTCCTGTCCGGCACCTCCGCTCCCGCCGAGACCGAGGAGGGCAAGGAGTTCCGTAACCGCCTGGCCGACCGGCTCCTCGCCGAGGGCATGGACAGGTACGCGAGCGAGGTGATCGACAAGATGCTCGCCGCGTACAACGTCGCCGCGATGCCGGAGGTCGCCGACCGCGTCCTGGGCATGATGCGCGCCACGGTCCCCCACGGCGCGGCTGCAGCCCTGCGCGGGCGGGCCGAACGCCCCGACTACCGGGACACGCTGGCGGCGGTCCGTAAGCCGGTGCTGGTCGTCGTGGGCGCGGACGACGTGTACACCCCGGTCGCGGACGCCGAGGCGATCCGCGACCTTGTACCCGACGCGACGCTGGCCGTCATCGAGAAGGCCGGCCACCTGCCCGGCGCCGAGCAGCCCGAGTCCTTCAACGGTGCTCTGCTGGACTTCCTCACCGCCCGGGTGGCCACCCGTGACTGAGCCGCACCCGCTTCTGGCGCGGTTCACCGACGCCGCCCAGGGGCGTTTCCTGCCCTGCGACGGTGGTGTGACGGTGCTTCCGCCGCTGCCCGGCGGGCTGGAGGCCTCCGTCGCCTTCACCGGACACGCGGTGATCGCCACCGCCCTGGACGCCGCGCACGTACACGCCCTGGGACCGGACGGCTTCGGGGCCTCCCTGGCCCCCGACTTCCTTCGCTACCTCGCGGGCCCCGAAGGAACGATCGGCGTCATCGACGCCACCCTGACGACCCGTGGTACCGGCGGAACACCACGCCTGGCCGAGCTCGGGGACGAAGCGCACGATCACCCGCGCGTCCTGCACGCCCGCGCCCTGAGGACCGGCATCAAGGTCTACGGCGACGAGCGGGGGCTGATCACGCTGGCGGACGGCCTCGCCGGACGGCGGGAACTGAGCATCGAACTCCATGCTCCCCACCACGGCAGCCAGGGCCACGGACGCGGCCTCCTCGCGGATGCCCTGACGCTCGTTCCGGCGGGCGAACCGCTCTTCGCCGCCGTGTCCCCGGGCAACGCCCGCTCCCTCCGCGCCTTCCTGGCCGGCGGGTTCACCCCGATCGGCAGCGAAGTGATCATCCGGCCCCAGCGATCCGCAGAGCACTGAGGAGGCAAACCGTTGTTCTACGCCGTCCGTACCGTCATGACCTTCGCCGTCGACCCCGAGGCGTCGGCCCGTTGGTGGGGCGAACTCCTCGGCGTGCCCGTGGAGAAGGACATCGGTGACACCGGGGCCGTCTACGCCTGGGTGGTGGTCGGCGGGGTCGAGCTCGGGTTCCATCCGGTGGACGACGAGCGCAATCCCCGGGGCGGCAGCCCGGTTGTGTACTGGGGCGTGAAAGACCTCGACCAGGTCCGCGAGCGGCTGCTGGCGGCCGGGTGCGCGCACCATCGCGGGCCGCTGACCATCGAACCGGGGCGCAGGATCGCCCAGCTGCGCGACCCGTTCGGCACGGTCATCGGCATCGAAGGCCCGTAGGGCGCGTCAGTACTTCGCCGCTGATGGTGGCTCCCTCCTCCCCCGGACCGAGAAGGGGGAGGAGAGAAGCCACCGTCACGTCCGCAGCGGTCAGCGTTCGAGCAGGGCGATGCGGATGGCGCGCTCGACGTGGGCCGCGGTGTTGGCGTGGCCGTCGGCGTTGGGGTGGACCAGGGTGGCGCGCTTGTTGATGATGCCGCAGTTCAGCAGGGTGCCGGGGAGCTTGGCGGGCCAGTAGTCCTCGGCGTCGCCGCAGATGCCCTCGACCCACTTGGTGTCGGCCGGCTGGCAGGCGTCGTGGCCCACGCTCGACGAGTAGACGTCCACGTAGCGGTCGCCGAAGAAGTTGCTCACCCGCTGAATCGTGGCGTTCAGCTGCTTGAGGACGTCGTCGCGGAGCCAGTCGATGTCGGCGTGGCTGATCGACCCCAGCTCGGTGAGGGCCAGGCGGTTGCAGTCCCCGCTGTTGTCGGGGAGAACGGCCGGGTAGCCGACCGTGACGACCTTGGCGTTCGGCGCGGCCTGGTGCACCTGGGCCAGCATCTCGATGTACTCGTCCTGGACCCGGGCGAGCTTGTCGGCGATGCTCTCCTCGCCCGCGGGCGGGTTGGTGTAGTGGTCGCGGCAGGACGAGCCGGACGCGCCCTGTTCGAGGCACTTGAGCAGCATGCCGGCGAAGGGCAGGCTGTTGCCGCCGACGCCGATGGTGACGACGTCCGTTCCGTCGTCGAGACCGGCCCGCTTGATCTGGGGGTCCACGGACGGCCAGCCGGCGGCGGGCGGCTGAACCGGGCTGATCGGTGTCTGCCGGGTCGTGGCGATGTCGGAGATGACGGCGGCGCCGCAGCTGACGTTGGTCAGGTGAACGGGCCGGCCCGGCGGGAACTCGGCGAGCTCCCGGTCCACGACGTCCGGGTACGCGTTCGCGGTGCGGTCGCATCCGTCGCGCGAGGCGTCGCCCAGCGCGGGCTGCGGGGCCCCGACGAAGACGCCGGCGGTGTACGAGTCGCCCAGCGCGGCCCACTCGTACGAGTCGGCCGCACCGGCGGAGCCGGAGGGCAGCAGCGCGGACGCCGCGAGCGCGAGCCCGACGGCCAGGGCGCGCGTGCGCAGGCGTGACACACGGTGTCGCATGGTTTCTCCAGGATGGGCGAAGGGCGCCCCGGGGCCGGTCGGCTCCTCCGGGGCGGTGGGGACCTCATCCAAGATCATCCACGCAACTCGGCGATCTTTCCTGTGAATCGGGCCTACTGCCCTCTATCGGGGTAAATCGTCAGATCTATCGCTTCGCCGCTGGTTGACGTCCGCTCCGTCGGTCACCCCACCGCCACCCC
>NZ_RDBL01000014.1:165031-327985 GCF_008042035.1 Streptomyces sp. col6 | reverse complement strand
CCGGCCCACCGCGCCCCCGTGACCGCCGCTCGCGCCCGCGCCGGGCGGAGGCCCGCTGACGGGTGCGTCCCGCCCCGCGCCCCATCCCGGTCTCCCTCGCACGGGGAACCGGCACTTCCTGCTCCGCCATGAAACCACCACGAACGACAAGGTGATGACTGATGTCCCTGCACGCTCCCTCCGCCCCGGCCCGCTCTCCGGGCGCCCCGTCCCCGGCCTCCCAGCTCGACATCGCCGGGATGCTCATGGCCCTGCTGCGTGACACGACGACCGAAGCGCGCCCCGACACCCAGCTGGAGGCCCTGACGCTGGCTGTCGCGGCCGACCTGCCCGTCCTCCTGTGGGGCGAGCCGGGCATCGGCAAGACCGCGGCCCTGACCCAGCTCGCCGATGACCTCGGCCTGCCCCTCACCACGGTGATCGCCAGCGTGCACGAGCCGTCGGACTTCTCCGGCCTGCCGGTCGTCGGGGACGACCCGGCGGAGCAGGGCGTCCCGATGGCTCCGCCCGACTGGGCGGTGCGTCTCGTCCGCGCGGGGCGTGGCCTGCTGTTCCTCGACGAACTGTCCACGGCCCCGCCCGCCGTGCAGGCGGCCCTCCTCCGTCTCGTACTCGAACGGCGCGTCGGGGCCCTCCAACTGCCGCCCGGTGTACGTATCGTGGCCGCGGCCAACCCCCGGTCGTCGGCGGCCGACGGCTGGGAGCTGAGCCCGCCGCTGGCCAACCGGTTCGTCCATCTGCAGTGGGCCCACGACCAGGACGTCGTGGTGCGCGGACTGGGCGGGACCTGGCCCCGGGCGACCCTGCCCCGTCTCCGGCCCGAACGGCTCGCCGAGGCCGTCGGCTTCGCCCGCCGCGCGGTGTGCGGCCTCCTCGCGGCCCGCCCCGCGCTCGTCCACCGGCTGCCCGGCAGCGAGACCCGCAGGGGCGGCGCCTGGCCGTCGCCCCGGAGCTGGGACATGACCCTGACCCTGATCGCCTTCGCGACCGCGTCCGGTGTCTCCCGTGATGTGCTCTCGCTGCTGGTCAGGGGCGCTGTGGGGGACGGACCGGGACTGGAACTGCTCGCCGCCATCGACCGGATGGACCTCCCGGACCCGGAGGAGCTCCTCGCCGATCCTGCGAGCGCCGTGCTCCCCGAGCGGGGAGACCTGCGGCAGGCGGTGCTCGACGGGGTGGTCGCCGCGGTGCGCAAACGCCCGGACCGGGCGCGCTGGGACGCGGCATGGTCGCTGCTGGTCCGCGCGGTGGAGACGGGAGCGCCCGATCTGGTCGTCGTACCGGCGACCACCCTCGCCGCGCTCAGGCAGGAGGAGTGGGACGTGCCCGCGTCGATCGGGGCGCTGGCCGGAGTCGTATCGCTGTCACGGCGCGCCGAGGAAGCGGCGGCCCGCGCCGTCGCGGCGACCAAGGGCGGCCGGTGACCGGGGGCGAGCTGGACCTCGACCGGCTCTTCGCCGCCCGGCTGCAGGCCGTCAGGGCCCGCCCCTACCTGGCGACGGCGCTGTTCGCCCTGCACGTGGTCGAGTCGCGGCGCGTCCCGACGATGGCCGTCGACCGGCACTGGCGGTGCTACGTCTCGCCGTGGTTCGTCGACCGGACCCCCGTGGAGGAGCTTGCCGGGGCGTGGGTGCACGAGGTGTCGCATCTGCTGCGCGACCACCATGGGCGCAGTGACCGGTACGCGCGCGAACACGGGCTGACCGGTGCCGCCGAGCGCCTGCGCATGAACATCGCGGCCGACTGCGAGATCAACGACGACGTGTACGGGGACGGGCTGGTCGCCCCCGACGCGGTGGTGCTGCCCGAGCCCCTGGGGCTCCCGGAGGGGAAGCTGATGGAGGAGTACCTGCGCCACTTCCGGCTCGGGCGCCACACCGCGGAGTTCGCCTGGCTGGACTGCGGCAGCGGCTCGGACGGCCTCGACCGGGCGTGGGACCTCGGTCCCGACGGGGCGCACGGGCTCAGCGAGCAGGAACGCGACGCGGTGCGTTTCCGGGTGGCCCAGGGCATCACCGGCCGGCCGGGCCGGGCGCCGAAGGCGTGGAAGCGCTGGGCCGAGGAGGCGTTCCACCCGCCCCAGGCATGGCGCGACCTGCTGGGCGCCGCCCTCCGGTCGGCGGCCTCGGGCCCCGGCGCGGGCGACGACTACTCGTACGGGCGTCCGTCGCGCCGGTCGGCGAGCCTGCCCGGGGTCGTCCTGCCGAGCCTGCGGCGCCGGCCACCGCGGGTGTCCGTGGTCATCGACACCTCGGGCTCGGTCAGCGACGCGGAGCTGGGCAGCGCGCTGCTGGAGGTGGCCGCGATCACCCGGGCGGTCGGCGGGCGCCGGGACCTGGTCACGGTCCTGTCCTGCGACGCCGCCGCCCGGGTCGTGCATCCGCTGTGCCGCGCGGAGGGCATCCCACTGGTGGGCGGCGGCGGAACGGATCTGCGTAAGGGCTTCGACAGGGCCCTGCGGACGCACCCCCGGCCCGATGTCGTCGTGGCGCTCACCGACGGGCAGACCCCGTGGCCCTCGGCCCAGCCGGCGTGCCGGACGGTGGTGGGCCTGTTCGACCGGCCGGACAGGGCGTCCTGGGACGAGGAGGACCCCGACTACGTACCGGACGCGCCGCCCGCCTGGGCGCGCGTCGTCAACATCGGCTAGCCGGGGAACCGTTGATCCGGGTGACGGCGCATGTGTTCGATGCCCGGGTCCCCGCCCGCGCCCGCCCGCAGTCCGTCCGTCACCAGGTCGAAGAGGCGGGCGGCGCGGGGCTGCCAGTCGCTGTGCGGGTCGAGCTGCCAGAGACCGGCTATGGCGAGGAAGAAGTCGTCGGGCGTCACGCCGGGGCGGATGGTGCCCGCCGTCTCGTTGGCCTCCAGCAGGAGCGTGACGGCCTCGGTCACCGGACCGTGGCCGACCTGCGCCAGGCTGCCGTGCCCACTGGTCGCCGCGCGCAGGGCGTCCCCCAGGCCCGCCTTCGCCATGGCGTACCGGGCAAGGCGGTCCATCCACTCGCGCAGGGCCTGGTCCGCCGGGCGGTCGTCGAGAAGCTGGGCGGCCGTGTCGGCGACCTGCTGCATCTCGTACCGGTAGACCTCCAGGACCAGCGCCTCGCGGTGCGGGAAGTTGCGGTAGAAAGTGCCCTGGCCGACGCCCGCCTTCTTCGCGATCACGCTCACCGGGGTGTCCGCGGCCCGCGTCAGCTCGGCGAGCGCGACGGCCAGGATGCGCTCGCGATTGCGCTGCGCGTCCGGGCGCGTGGGTGTGCTCCTCGCGTCCCGCACGCTTTCCCCCTCCCGAGCCACGGCCGGGGACGGCCTTGCTCACCGGACAGTCGTCCGTTAGGTTCGACAACCAAGCGGACAACTGTCCGCTTTCCTCCATCGCAACGCCGGATCAGGCCACTTGACCGACCGGCATCCCTCGGCCCCCACACGCACGCCGCGCTCTCCGCCTCCCGCACCGGCCCCGCACCGTCGCTTTCGACGCGCCCAAGCAATGCGAAAGAAGGCTGATCATGGCCCGCTCGACGTCCAGTGCCATCACCCTGCACATCAATGGCGAAAAATACACGCTGCCCGTCGACCACCGCACCACACTGCTCGACGCATTACGCGAACGCCTCGATCTGACCGGCACCAAGAAGGGCTGTGACCACGGCCAGTGCGGCGCCTGCACGGTGCTGCTCGACGGCCGCCGGGCAGTGGCCTGCCTGCAACTCGCGGTGGCCGCCGAAGGACGCGAGATCACGACCATCGAAGGCGTCGCGGACGGCGACCGGCTGCACCCCGTGCAGCAGGCGTTCCTGGATCTCGACGGATACCAGTGCGGCTACTGCACCCCGGGCCAGATCTGCTCCGCCATCGCGGTCATCGAGGAACACGCCGCGGGACTGCCCAGCGCGGTGACCGAGGACGTACGGCCCGAGGCCGGGGCGCCCGCGCTCACCGCCGAGGAGATCCGTGAGCGGATGAGCGGCAACCTGTGCCGCTGCGGGGCCTACACACAGATCGTGCAGGCGGTCGCCCGCGCCGCCGAGAACGTCGCGAACGAGGTCAAGGAGCCGGTCGCATGAGGGAGTTCGGTTACGAACGGGCTCACGACGTCGCCGGAGCGGTCGCCCTGCTCGGTGCCGACCCCGGCGCCCGGCTGCTCGGTGGCGGCACCAACCTCGTCGACCTGATGAAGGCCGGTGTGGAACGCCCCAGCCTCCTCGTCGACGTACGGGAACTCCCGCTCGACCGCGTCGAGTCCACACCGGACGGCGGGCTGCGCATCGGCGCGACGGTCAGCAACAGCGACGTGGCCGCCCACCCCGGCGTACGCCGCCACTACCCGGCCCTCGCGCAGGCGCTGCTCGCCGGAGCCTCCGGGCAGCTGCGCAACATGGCCACCGTCGGCGGAAACCTGCTCCAGCGCACCCGCTGCGGATACTTCGCGGATCTCGGCAAACCCTGCAACAAGCGCACGCCCGGCAGCGGTTGCCCCGCCATCGCGGGGGAGCACCGCAACCACGCCATCCTCGGCGCGTCCGAGCACTGCGTCGCCACCCATCCCTCCGACATGGCGGTCGCGCTCGCGGCGTTCGACGCGGTCGTCCTCTACGAAACGGCGGACGGGCCGGGGGAGCTGCCGGTCGAGGCGTTCTACCTGCCGGTGGGCGACACGCCGCACATCGAGACCGCGCTGCCCGCCGGTGCCGTGATCACCGGTGTCGCGCTGCCGCCCGCATCCGCCGCCGCGCGCTCCCGCTACCGCAAGGTGCGCGAGCGCGCCTCGTACGCGTTCGCGATCGGCTCGGTCGCCGCGGCGCTCGACGTACGCGACGGCACCGTGCGCGACGTGCGCCTCGCGTTCGGGGCCGTCGCCTCCCGGCCGTGGCGGGCGCTCACCGCCGAACGGGCGCTGACCGGCGGCCCGGCCGACGCGGCCGCGTTCGCCGCGGCGGCGGACGCCGAACTCGCCGCAGCGCGGCCGCTGCCCGAGAACCGCTACAAGGTGACGCTGATGCGCAACCTCGTCGTGGCCGTGCTCACCCAACTCGCCGAGGAGGCCGCCCGATGACCACGACGACCGGCACGAACGCCGCCACGGGAGCCGTGGGCGCCGGCCGCACCCGGGTGGAGGGCCGCGACAAGGTCACCGGCGCAGCCCGTTACGCCGGCGAGATTCCCTTCGCCCGGCTCGCCCACGGCTGGCTCGTGCTCTCCACGGTCGCCCGGGGACGCGTCACCGCCGTGGCGGACGAGCCCGTGCTCGCCCTGCCGGGCGTGCTCGCCGTGCTGCACCACGGGAACGCCCCGCGCGTCGACACCGGCTACGTGGGCATGCTGGGACGGCCCAACCCGGTCGTCGGACTCTTCCAGCACGACCGGGTGCCGTTCGTCGGCTGGCCGGTCGCGCTCGTGGTGGCCGAGACGCCCGAGCAGGCCAGGGAGGCGGCGGAAGCGCTCGTCGTCACCTACGAGGAGGAACCGCACGACGTGGCGTTCCGCGCCGGGCGCGAGGACGCGTACCGGCCCGAGGACTCCCCGATGGTGACGGCCGACGCGGTCAGGGGGGACGTACAGGAGCGGATCGACGGTGCGGCCTTCGTGGTGGACGAGGAGTACACCACCCCGGAGGAACACCACTGCTCGATGGAGCCGCATGCCGCGACCGCCCGCTGGGACGACGGCCGGCTCGACGTCGTCGACTCCAACCAGGGCAGCGGCTGGGTCGCCGGGGAACTGGCCCAGCTCTTCTCCCTGGATCCCGCATCGGTGCGGGTCCGCTCCGAACACATCGGCGGCGCCTTCGGATCGAAGGGGCTGAGCGCCCACCAGGTCGCCGCCGTCATGGCGACCACCATCCTGCACCGGCCCGTACGGGTTGTTATGACGCGTCGTCAGATGTTCTCGCTCGTCGGCTACCGCAGCCCCACCGCCCAGCGGATCAGGGTCGCCGCGGACGCCGACGGCCGGCTGCGCGCCTTCGACCACGAGGCGCTGAACCTCACCTCCACCGTGCACGAGTTCGTCGAGACGAGCGCCGTGCTCGGCCGCGTCCTCTACGACGCCGAGGCGCACCGCACCCGGCACCGCGTCCTGCGGCTCGACGTGCCGACGCCCACCTGGATGCGCGCCCCCGGCGAGGCACCCGGCTCCTTCGCCATCGAATCGGCGCTCGACGAACTCGCCGTGAAGTGCGGTGTGGACCCCATCGCGCTGCGGGCACGCAACGAACCCGCCACCGGCCCCGTCTCGGGCCTGCCGTTCAGCAGCCGCAACGTGCTCGCCTGCTTCGAGGAGGGCGCCCGCAGGTTCGGCTGGGCGGACCGCGACCCGCGCCCCGGTCTGCGCCGCGAGGGCCGCTGGCTGCTCGGCACCGGGACCGCCGCCGCCTCCTACCCCTCGGGCGTCGGCCGCTCCACCGCAGCCGTGACCGCCGAGGCAGACGGCACCTTCACCGTACGGATCAACGCGGCGGACATCGGCACCGGAGCCCGCACCGCCATGACGCTCGTCGCCGCCGACGCGCTCCAGGTGGGCCCGGACCGCGTCCAGGTGCGCATCGGCGACAGCGACCTGGGCCACGCGATGATCGCCGGCGGCTCCACCGGGACGCGCTCCTGGGGCTGGGCGGTGCGGCTCGCGGCGGCCGACGTGCGCGAACGGCTGGCCCTGGGCGGTGGCATCCCGCCCGAGGGGATCACCGCCCGTTCGGACACCGAAGACGCCATCGCCGCCCTTCCGCAGCAGGAACGGCACTCGTTCGGCGCGCAGTTCGCCGAGGTCGCCGTCGACGTCACCACCGGCGAGGTACGCGCCCGCCGCCTGCTGGGCATCTTCGCCGCGGGCACCATCGTCAACCCGCTCACCGCCCGCAGCCAGCTCATCGGCGGCATGACCTGGGGGCTGTCCATGGCGCTCCACGAGGAGGCCGTCCGCGACGCGGCGACCGGCGGCCATGTCAACGCCGACCTCGCCGGATACCACGTCGCCGCCCACGCCGACGTGCCGCTCATCGAGGCGGACTGGGTGGACGACCAGGTGCCCGGCGACCCCGTCGGCATTAAGGGCATCGGCGAGATCGGCATCGTGGGCGTCGCCGCCGCGATCGCGAACGCCGTGTGGCACGCGACCGGGGTACGCCACCGGGAGCTGCCGATCCGCCCGGACCGCGTGCTGCTGGCGGCGGAGGGCACCGCGCGTGCTTGAGATCGCGGACCGGCTGCGCCCCTGGCTGGAGGACGGCCGGGACTTCGCCGTCGCCACGGTCGTGGCCGTCGACGGCAGCGCGCCGCGCGGGCCGGGCGCCGCCCTGGCCGTCGACCGGGACGGGGCCGTCGTCGGCTCCGTCTCCGGCGGCTGCGTGGAGGCGGAGGTGTACGAACTCTGCGCACAGGCCCTGCTCGACGGCCGGACCGTTCGCCGGCGGTTCGGGTACAGCGACGAGGACGCCTTCGCCGCCGGGCTCACCTGCGGCGGCGTCCTCGACATCCTGATCGCGCCGGTGCGTCCTGCCGCACCGGCGGTCCGGGCGGCGCTGACCGCCGCGGCGCGGCGGGAGCCCGTGGCGCTGGCCCGGGTGGTCCGGGGCCCCGAGGACCTGCTCGGCGGAGCGCTCGCCGTCCACGCCGACGGCTCGTACGAGGGCCGCATCGGCGGCCGTACGGAACTGGACCGTGCGGCGGCGGCCCACGCCCGCGCCCTGCTGGACACCGGGCGCACCGGGACCGCCGAGATCTCCGAGGACGGCTCGCACTGCCCCGGCGGCCTCACTCTCTTCGTCGAGGCGGGCGTGCCACCGCCCCGGATGATCGTCTTCGGCGCCGTGGACTTCGCCACCGCGCTCGTCCGCGCCGGCGCCTTCCTCGGCTACCACGTCACCGTGTGCGACGCCCGGCCCGTCTTCACCACCCCGGAGCGCTTCCCGGAGGCCGACGACGTGGTGGTCGACTGGCCGCACCGCTATCTGCGGCGCACCACGACCGACGAACGCACCGTGCTGTGCGTGCTCACCCACGACACCAAGTTCGACGTGCCCCTGCTGGAGACGGCCCTGCGGATGCCGGTCGCGTACATCGGCGCGATGGGCTCCCGCCGCACCCACGAGGAACGCGACCGGCGGCTGCGTGACGTGGGCGTCACGGAGGGCGAGCTGGCCCGGCTGCACTCCCCGATCGGCCTCGACCTCGGCGCCCGCACCCCCGAGGAGACCGCCCTGTCCATCGCGGCCGAGATCGTCGCCGTACGCCGGGGCGGTACGGGTGCCCCGCTCACCGGCTCACGCACACCCATCCACCACGACGCCGCTCCGGGCAACGCCTAGGCTCCCAGCCGCAGTTCGCGCCCCCGCCAACGCCTGCGGAGCCAGCGGTCGTGGCTGGCCACCACGATCGCGCCGGGCCCGGGGCCCAACGCCTCCTCCAACTCGTCGCACAGCGCGGGGGAGAGGTGGTTGGTGGGCTCGTCGAGCAGCAGCAGCTCCGGCGGGTGGGCCATCAGCAGGGCGAGGGCCAGCCTGCGCCGCTGACCGGCCGACAACTGACGCACCGGCTTGTCCGTGTCCGCCTCGTGGAGCAGCCCCAGCGACGCCAACGGCACCAGTTCGGCCCGCTCGAAGCCCAGCACCCCGGCGTACGTCTTGCCGACGGTCAGGTCCGGGCGGGTGAACACGGAGTCCTGCGCGAGCACCCCCACGGACAGGCCCGGCCGCCGGACCACCTCGCCGAACGCCACCGGGCGGCCGGCGAGCACCGAGATCAGCGTCGACTTCCCCGTACCGTTGCCGCCCGTCACCAGCAGGCGTTCCGACGGCTCGACATCGAGCCGGTCGATCGCCAGCCGGCCGGGGAAGCGGACATCGCGCAGGGACACCAGCGGGTCCCGCGGCGACGGCTCGGACGGCTCGGCCCGTTCCGTGTACCGGAACCGCAAGGGCCGGGGCGGTTCGGCGACCTGGCGGCGCTCCGCCTCGTCGAGACGGCGCCCGGCGTTGCGCACCCGGCGCGCGATCTGGCTCTGCACCCGGCCGGCCCGCAGCCCGTACCCCATCTTCTCGCTGTCCCGGGGTCCGCGGTCCGGCGCGACCTGGCGCGCGGTCACCGCGGCCGAGCGGCGCAGCGCCTCGATCTCCTCCTGCTCCTCGGCGTACCGCCGCTCCCACCGCGCCCGTTCCGCCCGCTTCTCGGCCAGGTACGTGCTGTACCCGCCGCCGTAGCGCACGGGCCCGTCGACCGCCGGATCGAGGTCGACGAGATCCGTGCAGACGGCGTCCAGGAAGGCCCGGTCGTGGCTCGCGAGCACCACCGGCCCCTGCATCGTCCGCAGCTGCTCCTCCACGAACGCGGCGGCCTCGTCGTCCAGATGGTTGGTCGGCTCGTCCAGCAGCAGGGCCGACGGCCGCCGTACGAGCAGCGCGGCGAGCGCGAGACGGCCGCGCTGCCCGCCCGAGAGCGAGCGGAGCGTCCGCCCGTGAGGCAGGGAGCCGAGGCCGAGCCCGTCGAGCAGCACGGCCGCGCGCCGGTCGGCGTCCCAGGACTCCCGCTCCTCGGCTTCTTCGAGGCGATGGCCGTATGTCTCCAGGAGCTGCGCGTACTGCGGAGAGTCCTCGGGTGTACGGGCGAGGAGCCCGGAGAGGCGGTCGAGTTCCGCGAGGCCGGCCCGTGCCTCGCGCAGGGCGTCGTCCAGGACACCGGCCACGGTGGACCCCGCGTCGAAGGGCATCTCCTGGTGCAGGAAGCCCACATCGGCCGGGCGCACGACCTGGCCGGCGTCGGGTTCGTCCACCCCGGCCAGCAGGCGCAGGAAAGTCGACTTGCCGACACCGTTCTCACCGATCAGGCCGATGCGGTCGCCGGGCGACGCGGTGAGCGACACGCCGTCGAGGACGCGTTTCGTGCCGAGGACGCGGACGATGTCGTGGGCGAGCAGGGCGGACGGACGGGTGGGGACGGTCATATGGGTACCTCCGACGTGAGCGGTTCGGGGCCCGCCGGGCACGGGGCCTCGGGCGCGGGCCTGCACGGCACGTCAGCGGTTCACGACTCCGGCGCCCCCGTCTCCCGCAGCTCCCCGTCCGCCAGCCGCAGCCACCGCTCCACGCCGATCCGCTCCAGGAACCGTTCGTCGTGGCTGACCACCACGAACGCCCCGCGGTACGAGGCGAGCGCGCTCTCCAGCTGCCCGGCGCTGACCAGGTCGAGGTTGTTCGTCGGCTCGTCCAGGAGCAGCAGCTGCGGCGCCGGCTCCGCGCACAGGACGCAGGCCAGGGTGGCCCGCAGCCGCTCGCCGCCCGACAGCACCCGGACGGGCAGATGAGCGCGGTCGCCGCGGAAGAGGAAGCGCGCCAGCAGGTTCATTCGCTCGGCCTCGTCCCGGTGCGGGGCGAACGCCGCGAAGTTCTCGGCCACCGTGCGGTCGAGGTCCAGCAGGTCGAGCCGTTGCGAGAGGTAGGCGATCCGCCCCTCGGCGCGCCTGAGCGACCCCTCGTCGGGCTCCAGGTCGCCGTTGACCAGCCGCAGCAGGGTGCTCTTCCCGGCCCCGTTGGGCCCGGTCAGCGCGATCCGCTCGGGGCCACGGATCGTCAGGCCGACGCCGGTGCCGGTGAACTGCTCCCGGCCGCCGAGACGGATGCGCAGGTCCTCGCCGAGCAGGACGGTGCGGCCGGCCGGCACGCCCGTGTCCGGCAGGTCGAGTGTGATGCGCTGCTCGTCCCGTACGGCACGCCCCGCCTCGTCGAGACGGGCCTGCGCCTCGCCGACCCGGGCGGCGTGCGTCTGGCCGGACTTGCCGGCGGCCTCCTGGGCGCCCCGCTTCATGTTCCCGGCGAAGATGCGGGGGAGACCCGCGTTCTTGAGGTTGCGGGCCGCGTTGCTCGCGCGTCGCTCGGCCCGTTCGCGGGCCTGCTGCATCTCGCGCTTCTCCCGCTTCAGCTCCTGTTCCGCGTTGCGCACGTTCTTCTCGGCGACCTCCTGCTCGGCCCGCACGGCTTCCTCGTAGGCCGTGAAGTTGCCCCCGTACAGGCGCAGTTCCTCCGGGCCGAGTTCGGCGATGCGGTCCATGCGGTCCAGGAGCGCGCGGTCGTGGCTGACGAGGAGCAGCGTGCCGTTCCACGTCTCCAGCGTGTCGTAGAGGCGGAGGCGCGCGTCGAGATCGAGGTTGTTCGTCGGCTCGTCGAGCAGCAGCACGTCCGGCCGCTTCAGCAGCTGGGCCGCCAGCCCGAGCGAGACGACCTGACCGCCGCTGAGCGTGCCGATGCCGCGGTCCAGGGCGAGGCCTTCCAGGCCGAGCCGGTCGAGCTGGGCGCGGGTGCGTTCCTCGATGTCCCAGTCGTCGCCGATCACGGCGAAGTGCTTCTCGTCCACGTCACCGGACTCCACGGCGTCCAGCGCGCGGATCACCGCGTCGACACCGAGGACCTCGGCGACCGACAGGTCACCGGTCAAGGGGAGGCTCTGCGGCAGGTACGCGAGTGTGCCGTCGACGGTGACGGAACCGGCGCTCGGCCGCAGCTCACCGGCGAGCAGTTTGAGCAGGGTGCTCTTCCCGGAGCCGTTGGGGGCGACGAGACCGGTGCGGCCGGTGCCCACGGTGAAGGACAGACCGGCGAAGACCGGGGTGTCGTCCGGCCAGGAGAAGGAAAGGTTCGAGCAGATGAGGGATGCGTCGGACATGCGGAGACCTCGCGTGTGAATCCGGGGTCGGCGCGGAGCGCGGCCCCGGAGGAATGGCCAGAGGGAACAACGACATGGCCACTGCGGTGGCGCCCTGGGCGCGCGCTGTGGCTACGGGGCTCCGGGATCACCCGGAGATGTCGTCGTCGCCTGCCATGTCTGGTCTCCTCGGTACACACTGAACGGCCAGACGACCTTAGCAGCCGTCCCCTCTTACGGCCTTTCGTTTTCTGTGCGGGTGCGTCGGCGCAGGTCGTCGATGCCCTGGTCCAGGGCTGCCTCCAGGTGGCCCAGCCGGCCGGTGGACAGCAGGATGATCACCCCGCCCTGGATTCCGGCCAGCAGGGCCGCCGCCGAGCGGTCCGCGTCCCGGTCGGCGTCGACCTCCCCGATCGACTGCATGTGCCGGATACCGGCGGCCAGGGCGTCCTGCCAGCGTTCCAGCAGTTCGGTGGCGACGGCCTGCGCGCCCGCCGAGGCCGACCCGATGCGGGAGACCGCGATGTCCAGCGGGCACTCCCGGCCCTGCTCGCGGTAGCGGGCGACGACCTTGTCGCGCCAGCTCAGCCAGGCCGGCCACGAGGTGAGGGCGCCCAGTTCCGGCTGCTGGTCGCCGATCACCCGGTCCGCCTCGTGGTGGGCGACGGCCAGCATCAAGTCGTCCTTCCCGCCGGGGAAGTAGTGGAACAGCTGGCTCTTGCTGGTCGACGTGAGGGCCAGGACGTCGTCCAGCGTCAGTGTGAAGACACCGTGCCGCCGGACCGCCGTGGCGGCGCCCTCGACGATGCGCTGTTTGGTCGCGGCGCCCTTGGGAGTCAGCGGCACGATGTCTCTCCTTCTCTGCGGTCATGAACGGGTCCGTGCGGGAGGTCAGGGAATCAGCAGCAGCTTTCCGGTGGTCCGGCGGGATTCCAGGTCGCTGTGGGCCCGCGCCGCGTCGGCGAGCGGGTAGCGCCCGCCGATACGCGGGGACACCTGTCCCGCCCGCACCATCGCGAAGACCTCCTCGGTCCGGGCGACCAGCGCCTCCCGGGTGGGGACGTGGTCCTGCACGGTCGGGTACGACAGCAGGATGCTGCTCGGCAGATCGGTCACCGAGAGCGACGGTACGCCCATGAAGGGGCCGTAGTAGGCATGCACCCCGTGCAGGCGCAGGGCCAGCTGCGAGGACCGGAACGTCGACGTCCCGCCGCCGTCGTACACGACATGGGCGCCCTCGCCGCCCGTCAGCTCGCGCACCCGGTCCTCGAACCCGGCCCCGGAGGACACCAGGACGTGGTCCGCGCCGGCCTCCTCGGCGATGGCCGCCTTCTCCGCGCGGGACACCAGGCCGATGACACGGCCGCCGCGCGCCTTGATCATCTGGGTCAGCATGAGCCCCACCCCACCGGCGGCGGCATGCACCACGGCCGTGTCGCCGGGCTTGATGGCATACGTCTCGGTGGTGAAGTGGTTCGCCGTGAGTCCCTGCATCATCACCGCTGCCGCGGTCTCGTCCGGTACCTCATCGGGCACCTTGACCAGCCGCTCCGCCGGGACGGCCAGGAGCTCCGCGTAGCTGCCCGGGTGGTAGAACCAGGCCACCCGGTCACCGACGGCCAGCCCCTCGACGCCCTCGCCGAGCGCGGTCACGTAGCCCATGCCCTCGGCGCCGAGCACGGTCGGTGCGGCCCAGCCCGGACCGCCCACCTTGCGGGCGCCCACGTCCATGAAGTTCACCCCGGCGGCACCGAGCCGGACCAGGGCCTCACCGGGGGCGGGGGTGGGATCCGGCAGTTCGGTCCAGGCCATGACCTCGGGGCCGCCGTGCCGGGTGATGTGGATCGCGTGCATCAGGTGTGCCTCTCCGTGAGCCGTCGTCGTGACGCGGGTGTCGCGGCGACGCATGTCACCGTAGAAACACAAAAATGGACCCACAAGTCCAGTCCAAGTGGCCCACTCCCATGGCGCGTAATTGCCCCATGCGCGTGCGCCGCCTGATCCCTAGTGTCAACGGCATGCCGCACCTTCTGCCGCCCGTCGGGCCTCAACGCACCCTGTCGCTCGCCCAGTTGAGCAACTCCGTCGGTGACGGCGCCTACTACGTCACCTCGGCCCTCTACTTCACCCATGTCGTCGGGCTCGCACCCGCGCGGATCGGGCTCGGCCTCACCGTGGCCTGGGCCGTCGGCTCGGTGGCCGGAGTGCCGCTCGGCCGGCTCGCGGACCGGCGCGGGCCCAGGGGCACGGCGGTGCGTCTCGCGCTCGTGACCGGGCTCGCGGTCGCGTCCTTCCTGGTCGTACGGGACTTCTGGCTGTTCCTCGCGGCGGCCTGCGTCTACGCCACCGCGCAGTCCGGACTCGCCGCCGCCCGGCAGGCGCTCCTCGCGGGCCTCGTTCCCGACGAGCGGCGCACCGGCGCCCTGGCCCATCTGCAGTCGACCCTCAACGCCGGTCTCGCCGTCGGCGCCACGCTCGGCGGGCTCGCCCTGTCCGCCGGGAGCACCGCCGCCTACCTCGCGGTCTTCGCCGTCGACGCCGTGAGCTTTCTGCTCTGCGCACGCGTCCTGCGGAGGCTGCCGGCCGTGGCACCGGTGCCGGGGGAGCGGGGCGCGAAGCTCGAAGTGCTCCGCGACCGGCCCTACGCCGTCGTCACCCTGCTCAACACCGTGCTGCTCCTGCGCATGCCGCTGCTCAGCCTCGGCCTGCCGCTCTGGATCACCGAGCGGACCACCGCCCCCGAGTGGCTGGTCTCCGCGCTCTTCGTGCTCAACACCGGGGCCGTGATGCTGTTCCAGGTGCGTGCCGCCCGCTCCGTGCACGGCATCCCCACGGCCGCCCGCGCGCTGCGCCGGTCCGGAGGGCTGATGCTCCTCACCTGCGCCGTCTTCGCCCTCTCGGCGGTCGGATCGCCATGGGGTGCCGCGGCGGCGCTGATCGCCGGATCCGTGCTTCTGGTGGCCGCCGAGATGTTCCACTCGGCGGGCTCCTGGCAGCTCGCTTTCGACCTGGCGCCGGTCGGACGCGTAGGGGAGTACCAGGGCTTCTTCGGCACCGGCGTCACCGTCGCGCGCACCCTGGGGCCGCTGCTGCTCACCGCGCTGCTCATCGGCTGGGGCACGGCGGGCTGGCTGCTGCTCGGCGCACTGGTCCTCGCGGCCTCGTACGCGCTGGGGCCGGTGGCGAGGTGGGCGGCGGGGACGCGGCCGCACGCCGTCACGGTCACCGGTCCCGCCACCGTGGCGCGGAGCGCCTGAGCGCGCGGGGGCGGCGGGGCGGACGGACCGGCCCGCCGCCTCGCGTCGTCAGCCGCGCGGACGGTGGCCGAAGCGGACCCCCTCCCACGGTGTCCCGGCCGGGTACGACTCCGCGCGGCGCTGTCCCGACGGCCGGGGCGCCGCCCGCTCGACCGCGGGCTTCACGCCCTCGATCCGCTCCAGCCAGGCGAGGAGTTCCCCGCGCAGCTCGTCGGCGACCGCGCGGTGCGACGCGAGTCCGGCGAGGTTGTCCAGCTCGTACGGATCGGCCGCCAGGTCGTACAGCTCCGTCTCCGTGTAGCTGTCCGCGTCCGCGTCGTTCCAGGCGTCCGCGTCCGGTGCCTCGACCGCGAACTTCCACCGCGAGGTGCGGACCGCGCGGCCCACCCGGTCCTCGCTGATCTGCACGAACACGGAGTCCGGCCGGCCGGGATCGCGGCCCCCGCCGGTCAGCGGCAGCAGGGAACGCCCCTGGACGCCGTCCGGTACGGCGAGGCCAGCGGTCTCCAGCAGCGTCGGCATCAGATCCAGCGTGGTCACGGACTGCCGTACGAGGCCGCCGCCGGTGAAGCCGGGCCCGGTGACGGCGAACGGGACCCGGACCGACGCCTCGTGGGCCGAGCGCTTGTACTCGCTGTTGCGGGTACGGAAATGGGAGCCGTGGTCCGCCGTCCACGCCAGGACCGTGTTCTCCTCCGTGCCCAGGCTGCGCAGGGCGTCGCGGAGCCGGCCGACACCCTCGTCGACCCGCTTGATCTGTCCGAGGTACCCGCCGAGGTGACGGTGGGCGCCGCCCTGGGAGGCCCCCGGGGAGAGGGCCGCCAGATCGGGCGGAAGCCACGCACCCTCGTACCGCTCGCGGTAGCCCGCCGGGGCCGGGTAGTCGTCCGTGGGGTTCTGGTGGTGCGGCTCCAGGAGGGAGACGAACAGCAGGTAGGGCCGGTCGTGATGGTCGGCCACGAACCGGATCGCGGCATCGATCAGCGCGTCCGAGCGATAGCCCGGGAGCCGGACCGGATCCCCGTCCTCGTCGTACACCACCGTGCGGTACGCGTCCGAGGTGAACTCCAGCCGGTCCGATGCGAGCCAGCTGCCGTAGCCGCCCCGCAGGGCGGGCGGAACGGGCCCGTCGGGATTCTCGTCACCCGCCAGGTGCCACTTCCCGATGTAACCCGTGGCGTACCCGGCCGCCGCGAACTCACCGGCGAGCGTGGGGACGTCTCCGGGCAGCGGCAGTCCGTTGCGGAAGACGCCGGTGGACGTGGGATAGCGGCCGGTCTGGAGCGCCGAACGGGCCGGCGCGCAGACCGGGTTGGAGGTGACGGCCTGCTCGAACAGGGTGCCCTCGCGGGCCACCCGGTCGAACTCGGGCGTCACACCGGCCCGGTTGCCGTGCACCCCGGCCGTGTCCCAGCGCTGCTGGTCGGTGAGGACGACGATCACTTGCGGGGGCGCCCCGGCGGGCGGCGCCTGCGCGCCGCCCGCCGGGCCGGTGGACAGCTCGCTCACGCGGCCGACGCCTCGGTGGTGGAAGCGCCCGACGCGATCCCGAAGGACGGGTCCGGCACGGCCTCCGGGCTGATCAGGGTGGAGGAGCGGCCGTCCACACCGACCGGGACGTCACCGTCGATGGTGACGCGGCGCAGCTTGCGCTCGTGGGTGTCGGAGTCGTCCACGCCGTAGTGCTGGGTGGCGCGGTTGTCCCAGATCGCGACGTCGCCCACCTGCCAGTCCCAGCGCACGGTGTTCTCCGGGCGCTCGATGTGCGACTGGAACAGGTCCACCAGGGCCCGCGAGTCGCGCCCGGTCAGCCCGCTGATGCGCTGCACGAAGTTGCCCAGCAGCAGGACGCGTTCGCCGGTCTCCGGGTGGACGCGGACCACCGGGTGCTCGGTGAGGAACTTCGTCGAGGTGAAGACCTCGCGGTACTTCTCCAGCGCCTCCGGCAGCGCGTTGGGCCGCAGGGCGACGTAGTCGTAGTCGTTGGAGTGGACGGCCCGCAGACTGTCCGCCAGGGTGCGCAGCTGCTCCGGCAGCTCCGCGTAGGCGGCGGCGGTGTTGGACCACAGGGTGTTGCCGCCGTACGGCGGGATCACCACGGCCCGCAGGATGGAGAAGGCCGGGTAGGCGGGCACGAAGGTGACGTCGGTGTGCCACTGGTTGGCCCGGCCGCCGTGGTCGGAGTCGATGCCGAGCGAGTAACGCCCGTCGGCCGAGGGCACCGTCGGGTGGGCGACGGGTGTGCCGAGCAGCCGGCCGAACGCCTCGTGGCTCTCCTCGTCCAGGTGGTCCTGGCCGCGGAAGAAGATCACCTTGTTGGCGAGCAGGGCGGCCCGGACGGCGGCGACCGTCTCCTGGTCGAGGTCGCCGCCGAGCCGGACCCCGGAGACGACGGCGCCGATGCGTCCGCCGAGCTTCTGAACGGTGACGGCGGGGGCGGGAGCGGTGGTGGTGGAGGTCATGACGGATTCCCTTCGGGAAGGACGTGCCCGGCCCGGCCGGGCTCAGAGCGCGGCCGACGGCGGGCTGATTAATTGTGGAGAGGAATTAATTCGGGCGGGACGCGATCACGGGCGGTGGATGCGGAGCCCTGAACGGTGGGCGCGGAGATCGGGCTCCTGTGCGGGAGCACGACGCGAGGGGTGTCGGCCGCTGAGATCAGGCGGCGGTACAGCGGCCCGGACACACAGGCCGCGGGGCGGGGCGGCCGGCGCGGGCGGGCCGCGCATCGGTGAGTGCCGTCGCGAACATGTCCCGGAGACTTCCAGCGTCCCGCCGCGTACGTCAAGCACCCGAAGGCACCCCGCGGGGCGTGCGGCAGTGGTTCAATCGGCGCCTGCACGGGGCTCGCGGCCCACTCGGGCGCGCACCGAAAAACCCGTCCCCACCTGCGAGTTCGTCCAGGTGGCCGGGCATCGCGAGAGTGCCGCCCCCAGGCCGGGCAACCGGCCCCGTGCGATTTCACGCCGTCGTAACGTTGCGAGCGCCCCGCCGGCGCAGGACCGAAGGAAGGCCCTATGACCACCGTCCCCCGCCTTTTCCGCGCGACCGGTGACGGGAGACGCGAGACGAACGCCGCCACCGTGCTGCGCACCGTCCTCGACCACGGGCCCGTCGCCCGCCGCGCGATCGCCGAGCGCTCCGGCCTCAGCCAGGCCGCCGTCTCACGGCAGTGCACCGATCTCGTGCAGCTGGGCCTGGTGCGGGAGTTGCCGGAGCCGGGTGGCGGCGGCAACGGTGTCGGCCGGCCGCAGATCCCGGTCGACCTGCACACCGGTGAGAGCGACGGGCCACTGGTCGCAGGTCTCCACATCGGGGTGCCGTCCTCGACGTTCGGACTGCTCGACCTGCGCGGCCGGCTCCTCGACCGGCGCGCCTTCCCTCATGACGGCCTCGCCCCCGGGGACCTTCCCTCGAAGATCGTCCAGGGGTTGCGCGCCTTCCTGGACGGGGCCCCGCGCGGCAGGCCGCTGCTCGGGGTGGGCGCGGCCCTCGGCGGCTGGGTCGACCCGGGCACGGGCACGGCCGTGCGGCACGCCTCGCTCGGCTGGTCCGGACGGCCGCTGGCCACCGAACTCGCCCGTGGCCTGGGCGGTTTCGAGGTGCGTGTCGACAACCACGCCCGCGCGGTCGCCCAGTCGGAGATCCTGTTCGGCCGGCCCGAGGCACGGCGCAGCCTGGTCCACCTGTTCATCGGCAACGTGGTCGACGCGGCCCTCGGCATCACCGGTGTGGTGCACCAGGGGCCGGGGTCCGGCGCCGGGGACGTGGCGCACCTGCCCGTGCCGGACTCCACGACGGTCTGCCCCTGCGGGCGCTCCGGCTGCCTGGAGGCGACCGTCTCCAACACCGCCATGGCCCGGACCGCCGTGCGGCGCGGCATCGTGCCCTGGCCCGACGCGTTCCTGGTGGTGGACGCGGCGGCGGCCGGGGACCGGCGCGCCGACCGGCTGCTGCGCGAACGGGCCCGCGCGGTCGGCCGGGCGACGGCCCTGCTGCTCGACGTCCTCAACCCGGATCTCGTGGTTGTCACCGAGCACGCCAGCCTGGTGAACCCGGAGTACCTGGAGGAGATCCGGGGCGCCGCCGTCGACCACTCGCACGTCTGCCAGGACCCCGAACGGGTCGTCAGTCCGCATGCCGGGACGGCGGTGCTCCCGGTGGCGGCCGGTGCCGTCGCGCTGAATCCCCTGTTCAGAGCACCTCTCGCGGCCTCGGTGCGGTAGCCGGACGGTGGGGCACGGTAAGCGCTTCGTACCAGGATGCGGACCCCGCAGGTTGACCGTCCGGCGAGGCCGCTGTCATATTGCTCCCGTGAACCCGGACATGCGCCTCATCTCCCGCAGGCACGTCGACCTCTGTCGACAGGCCAGCGCGGTCTGTGCCGCCCGCAGCTGAGCCGACCGCGGCCCCCAGGCCCGCGTTCCTCGCCGCGCTGATCTCTCACCGGTAGCCACAACTCGCTGAGACCCGGGGCCCTCTCTCCCGTACGGCCTCATCTGCTCCCGCACGTCGCGGGGGTCCTTCACGCCTACCCGCGCCCCTTCCCGTACGCCGTCGCAGCGGCCGCCGGGTCGGTGCGGCCTTCGCGCAGCGCATTCCCGTCGCTCCATTGCTTACGCAGCGGAACGAATACCCGGACGTGCTCCGCCGCGCGCCCTCACTCTCCTTCCTCACCGTCACAGGCAGGCTTCGATGACCGAGCTGTACCCCCTCACGCCCTCCGGACCGTCCCGGCGCTCCACGCTGCGCGCCGCCGGCGGTGGCGCCCTGCTCCTCGGACTGGGCCTCGCGGGCTGCCGCTCGGCGGTGTCGGACACCTCGTCCGCCCCGCAGGGCGCGAGTGCCGCACCCCGGCGCGGCGGTGTGCTGAACGTCGCCGTGAACGCCGACTTCACGCCCGCCCTGCTGTTCGCCCAGAGCGGCCAGTCCCTCCAGCAACGGCTGATCTACAACACCCTCACCCGCTACGACGACCGGCTCCACCCGAAACCCGAGCTCGCGACCTCCTGGACGTACGCCAAGGACGGGCGCAGCATCACGCTCCGGCTGCGCGACGACGTCACCTTCCACAACGGCCGCGCGTTCACCGCGGATGACGTGATCTTCGCGGTGAAGAATCTTCAGAACCCGGTGCGGGCGGCGCAGTTGAGGAGCACCGCGGCCACGGTCACCGGGTTCGAGAAGCGCGGCGACCACGAACTGGTGCTCAAGCTGGCGCACCCGGTGAACAACCTCTTCGACCTGTTCGAGTTCATGATCATCACGGACTCGGAGTCCGTCGAGGACGCCGTGGCCGGGAAGAAGTTCATCGGCACCGGCCCGTTCAAGCTGAAGAAGTGGAGCCCCGGCTCCGGACTGAGCCTCACCCGCAACGACGCGTACTGGCAGCCCGGCCGGCCCTACCTCGACGGGGTCGAACTGCGGGTCATAGCCCAGGCCGACGCGCTGATCTCGTCGCTGCGCTCCGGACAGTCGCAGCTCTCGTTCGACGTGCCCGGCAAGAGCCTCGGCGTCGTCAGGAGCGGCTCCGGGCTCACCATCAGCGACTACGACACCGGTGCCGGAGCCGTCTACCTCGGAGTCAACACCACCGTCGCCCCGCTGAACGACCGGACGGTCCGCCAGGCACTCGCCTGGGCCGTCGACCGCGACCGGCTCGTCGCCCAGACCCTCGGCGGCTACGGTCTCGCCTCCGCCGCTCCCTGGCCCAAGTCCTCGCCCGCCTACAGCGAGGCCAACCGCACCCATTACACCCACGACCCCGCCAAGGCCCGCGAGCTGCTGAAGTCGGCCGGCCACAGCAGGCTCGATCTCCCCATGCTGCACATCGCGCTGCCCGGCGAGACGGCGATCGCCGAGTCCATCCAGTACGACCTCAAGCAGGTCGGCGTCCACGTCACGCTCCAGCCCACCGACGGGGCCACCGCGCAGAAGAAGCTCATCTCGCAAGGCATGCCGGCCCTGTGGTCCCTCGGGCACGGGTTCGCCCAGGTGCAGCCGTCCACCCTCGCCGTCAGCGCGTACCCCTTCAACGAGGCGAAGAACACCTCCAAGTACCGTTCCGCCGCCTACACCAAGGTCGTCCAGGAGGCCTGGACCGAGCCGGAGACCGACACGGCCGCCGCCAACGCCCTGCACCAGAAGATCTCCACCATCCTGCTCGACGAGGCGTTCCTCATCGACCTCGTCGTCCGCGGGCAGCTCCAGGTCTCCGCCGACCGGCTGCACGGCGTCACGCTCAACAAGTTCTCCTACCTCAACCTCGACAACGCCTACCTGGTGTGACATGCGCAGCTACCTGCTCCGGCGGCTGCCGTCCGCCCTCCTCGTCCTGATCGCCGCCTCCTTCGTCATCTTCACCATCCTCCGGCTGGTCCCCGGCGACCCCGCCACCGCGCTCGCAGGACCGGACGCGGATGCGGCGACCGTCGCCGCGATCCGCGAACGGCTCGGCCTCGACGCGCCTCTGCTCTCCCAGTACGCCCACTGGATCGGCTCGCTCCTCAAGGGGGACCTCGGACCCTCGTACGCGATCGGCGGGCAGACCGCCGACCTGATCGGCGACGGACTCGGCGCCACCACCGAACTCACTGTCGCGGCGCTGCTGTTCGTGATCGTGCTCGGTACGGCCTTCGGCGTGCTCGGGGCCACCTCGCGCAGCCGGTGGCTGACGGCCGCCGTCCGCGTGATCACCACCGCCGCGCTGGCCGTGCCGCCGTTCGTCAGCGGTGTGCTGCTCGTCCTGGTCTTCGCCGTCGCGCTTCCCGTGCTGCCGCCCGGCGGCCGGGTCGCCTTCCTGACGGCCCCCGACCTCGCAGTCCAGTACCTGGTGCTGCCGGCGCTCTGCCTCGCCCTGCCCAGCGCCGCCGTGCTCGGCCGCTACCTGAAGGACGGCATCGAACGCGGCCTCGCCGAGGACTACATCCGCACCGCCACCGCCGCCGGCGTGCCCCCGCGCCGCCTGCTGTGGCGCCACACCCTGCCCAACGCCCTCCCGCCCGTCGTCACCCTGCTCGGCATGCAGGTCGGCAACCTCCTCGGCGGGGCGGTCCTCGTCGAGGCGATCTTCGCCTGGCCCGGCCTCGGACAGCTCGCCGAACAGGGCCTCCAGCGCCGCGACTATCCGGTCGTCCAGGACCTGCTGCTGCTCCTGGTCGCCGTCTTCGTCCTCGTCCAGCTGCTCACCGACCTTGTGTACGCCTGGCTCGACCCCCGGATCAGGTGGGAGTGACCCTGATGACCCAGATGACCGACCTCCTTAACCCCGCGCCGCCCCCGGCCGCCCGCAACCCGCGCACCGCGGCCCGCAGCCGTCACCCGTACCGCACCGCCCTGTCCACCGCCCGCGCCCGCACCGGCCTCGTCCTCGTCGGCGTCGTCGTCCTCGCCGGGCTCCTGGCCCCGCTGCTCGCCGGACACGGGCCCACCGACCAGAGCGGCCAGAGCCTCGCCGGACCCGGCACGCCCGGACATCTCCTCGGCACCGACGACCTCGGCCGCGACCTGCTCAGCCGGGTGCTGTACGGCATCCGCACCGACCTCGGCATCATCACCGTCGCGGTGCCCGCCGGAGCGGTGCTCGGCTGCCTGCTCGCCCTGGCCGCCGCCGCCCACCCGGTGGCCGACACCGTCGTCCAGCGCGTCTTCGACCTGCTCCTCGCGTTCCCCGGGCTGATCCTGGCGCTCGCCGTCACCGCGATCCTCGGCCCGGGACGTACCCCCGTCGTCCTCGTCATCGCCCTCGCCGAGGTCCCGGTCTTCGGCCGGCTGCTGCGCGGCGGCGTCCTCGTACAGCGGGAACGCGAGTACGTCACCGCCGCCCGCGTCGGCGGCGGTTCGGGCAGCCGGGTGCTGGTCCGGCACATCCTGCCCAACGCGGCCGACCCGCTCGTCGTGCAGATCGCCGTCTCGCTGACCGTCGCCGTCTTCATCGAGGGCGCCATGAGCTTCCTCGGCGTCGGCGTCCGGCCGCCGCAGCCCACGCTCGGAGCCGTGCTCAGCCAGTCCATGCCCTACCTCGCCCAGGCCCCGCACTTCGCCGCGGGTCCCCTGATCACCGTGACCGCGCTTGTCCTCGGCCTCTCGCTCATCGCCGAGGCGCTCAACCGGGAGATACGCCGATGACCGCCCAGGAGCTGCTGGAGGTCCGCGACCTCGGCGTCGACTTCACCGCCCCCGACGGCTCACCGCTGCACGCCGTGCGCGGGGTCTCCTTCACCCTGCGCCGGGGCGAGACCCTGGCCGTCGTCGGCGAGTCCGGGTCCGGCAAGTCCACCACGGCGCTCGCCCTGAACCGGATGCTCCCCGGCACCGGCCGCATCACCAGCGGCACGGTCCGTCTGAACGGCCGCGACCTCGTCACCGCCGGTGACGCGGAACTGCGGGCCGTGCGCGGCGCCCGCATCGGCATGGTCTTCCAGGACCCGATGACCGCCCTCAACCCCGTCCTCACCGCCGGCCGCCACATCGACGAGGTGCTGCGCGCCCACGGCAACCACGACAAGGCCGCCCGCCGCGCCCGTACCGTCGAACTCCTCGACCGGGTCGGCATCCCCGACCCGCACCGCCGCGCCGACGACCACCCCCACCAGTTCTCCGGCGGGCAGCGTCAGCGCATCCTCATCGCGATGGCCCTCGCCGGCGAACCCGACATCCTCCTCGCCGACGAGCCGACCACCGCGCTCGACGCCACCGTCCAGGACCAGATCCTCACCCTGCTCGGCGACCTCAACCGCGAGACCGGCACCGCCCTCGTCCTCATCACGCACAACATGGGCGTCGTCGCCCGCGCCTGCGAACGGGTCCTCGTCATGTACGGCGGCACCGTCGTCGAGGCGCTGGTCCGACATGAGCTGCCCGGCCAGCAGCGCGACGGCCCCGCCCGCCGGTACCGGTCTGGCCCGGGTCACCACCCGCCAGGCCGTCCAGGCGGTCGCGGGCGGGGCCGTCGCGCTGCTGGCCGGGCAGCTCATGTCGGACCAGCGCTGGTACTGGGCCGTCGGCGCCACCTGGTGGGTCTTCGTGAACACCGCCTCGCGCGGCGAGACCCTGGTACGCGGCTTCCGCCGGATCCTGGGCACCCTCATCGGCATCCCGATCGGCCTCGCCGTCGTCATCCCGGTGCACGGCGCGCCCGTGCCCACCGCCCTGATCGTCGCCGCCGGGATCTTCGGCATCTTCTACACGGCCGCGGTCTCCTACACCTGGATGATGCTCTCCGTGACGGTCATGGCGGGCGCGCTGTACGGGTCCCTCGGCGTACTCGATCCCGCCCTGCTCGCCCTGCGGCTCGGCGAGACGGCCGTCGGCGCGCTCGGGGCGATGCTCGCGGTGCTGCTCGTCCTGCCCGTCACCACGCACGCCACGACCGATGCCTGGATCCAGCGCGCCCTGCGCTGCGTGCACGCCTGCACCGAGGAGGCCGCCGCCCGGCTCTCCGGCTCCGCCACCGCCGACCCGGCCCCGCGCGTCGCCGAGCTGGAGGCCCTTCTCGGACGCGTCCGGCTCTCGCTCGCCCCGCTGGTCCACCCGCTGAGCCCGCTCCGCGCCCGCCGGGCCAGGGCCGGGCACGTCCTCGCCCTGCTCGACGAGTGCGCGCGCGAGGTGCGCGGTCTCGCCTCGGTGGCCGCCGACCCGGAGGCGTCCCACGACGCCCGGCTCGCCGCCGCCTGCTGGCGCGTCGAGAACGCGGTCGAAGCGCTCACGGCACCCGGGCGGCCCGCCCGTACGGCCGTCACGGCCGCCCTGCCCGCGCACCCCGCCGCCTCCGAACCCGCCCTCGCCCACCTGCACAGCCTGGAACGCGCGCTCGCCGAGCTCGCCGCACCGCTGCACAGCCCGCCGAGCGCACCCCTGGTCACTGCCTGACCCCCTTCGGCGCGGCCCGATCCGGCACCCTTGGTCCAGACCACGCAGCCGCACTGCTACCGTCGCCGCAAAGATCACGACGGCACGTCCGCCGCGCACAGCCGGCGGAGAGGAGCAGCGGTGGACAGCAGCAACGGTGCGGGACGGGCATTCATCGGGTCGTTCACCTCGGCGGGCGGGCGCGGCATCACCGTCGCCGCCGTGGACCCGGAGACCGGCGCGCTCACGGTCCTGGGCGCCACCGACGCCGTAACCGACCCGTCCTACCTGGCGCTCGGCCCCGGCGGCAGGGTCCTCTACGCGGTCAGCGAGACCGAGCCGGGAGCCGCGGCGGCCCTCGACGTCACCGCGGACGAACCCCGCCCGGTCGGTGAGGTCCGGGCGGTGGACGGGGACGGCCCCACCCACCTCGCCCTCGCCGCGGACCACCTGGTCACCGCGAACTACGGCTCGGGCAGCGTCAGCGTGCTGCCCGTCGCCGGGGACGGCACGCTCGGCCCCGTCGCCGCGGTCCTCGCGCACGAGGGCGGCGGACCGGTCGCGGACCGCCAGGAGGGCCCGCACGCCCACCAGGTGCTGCCCGACCCCTCCGGGGACTGGGTGCTCAGCGTCGACCTCGGCACCGACTCGGTGCGGATCTGCGCGCTCGACCGGGCCACCGGGGAGCTGCGCCCGCACGGCGAGACGGCGCTCCGAGCCGGCACCGGCCCCCGCCACCTGGCCTTCCACCCCTCGGGCCGGCACGCCTACGTGCTGAACGAGCTGGAGCCCACCGTCACCGTGTGCCGCTGGGACGCCACCGCGGGCGTCCTGGAGCCGGTCGGTGAGACGCCGGTGCTCTCCGAGGACGCGACCGGCGAGAGCTACGCCTCCGAGGTCGTCGTCGCGCACGACGGCCGCTTCCTGTGGGCGGCCAACCGCGGCCACGACAGCATCTCCGTGCTCGCGCTCGACGCGACCGGCGAGCAGCCGTCCCTGGTCACGACCGTGGACTGCGGCGGCCACTGGCCGCGCGACCTCGCGCTCGACCCGGCCGGGCGCCGGCTCTACACGGCCAACGAGCGCAGCGGGAACGTCGCCTGGTTCACGGTGGACCCGGAGACCGGCATCCCGCGCCACGACGGCTCCCTGGAGGCGCCTGCGGCCTCCTGCGTGATCTTCGGCTGATCCCTCCGGGGTACGCGTGAGGCCCCGTACGGGACTGCCGTCCGGTACGGGGCCTCACTCATGCCGAAAAGGTCAGCGGGCCTGCGCCCCCTGGGCCACCGGGGGAGCGATCCCGAGGGCCGAGGTGTACATCGACAGCACCAGCTTGCCGATAGCCGGGTACGCGCCCAGCGGCTCGGCGGTCGCGCAGCCGGCCTCCTTCGCCGCGGCGTCCAGCAGACCGTCCGCCAGCTCCGGACCCACCAGATACGGCGCCACGGCCAGCTGCAGCGAGCCGGAGCCCTTCAGCTGCTCCGCGATCGCGGCGACCGAACCCTCCACGTCCAGGGCGGCGGCCATCACCGGCACCGCGAGCCGGGCCGCAAGCAGCATGCCGGTGATCCCCGCGGCCTGCACGGCCTCCTCGCCGCCCACCGTGGCGAGCACGATCCCGTCGGCGGCCGTCGCCACCGTGAAGAGCCTCGCCCGGTCCGCGCGGGCGAGCCCGGCCTCCGACAGCCGGACGTGCAGCGCCTCGGCCAGCAGCGGGTGCGGACCGAGCACATCGGTCAGTTCCGCCGGGGCGTCGCTGTCGGTGATCGCCTGACGTATCCGCTGGACCAGTGCGCTGTCCGGACCCGCGAGCAGCGGGACCACCACGGCGGCCGGGCCCTCGGGCTCGGCGACCTCACGGCCCACGGCCAGCGCCTGCTCGTAGCGCGCGGTGCGCTCGGCGGCGGAATGCGCGATCACGGAGGCCAGCGCCGGGTACTCCGCGTCGTCGCCGTCGACGTAACCGATCAGGGCGTTCAGGCCGGGCAGCTCGGAACGGGCGATGCTGATGACTTCCTCGGCCAGACCGCGGCTTTCCGAAGAGGGGGTACCGGGAACGGCGAGAACGAGCGCGGCAGCGCCCTCGGGTGCGACCACGGGCTCCGGGCGGCGGTGCCGTCCGGACTGGCGAGGTCGCGGCATTCGTACAGGCAGGCCGGAAGCGGGCCCAGTGGGGGTGCTCATGGCGCCGCATGCTACTGGTTTCGGACGGCCCCTTGCGCGGGGAGGGGCCGGTCGAGCGGCCTCTGTCCGCTTTTATCCGATCAGTGGCTTACTGGGCAACTGCCCTGAAGTGTCGTCAGCGTGCGGGTGCCCGTCACCCTACGCCTGCGGCGCGGGCGCAGGAACGCGGAGCAGCGTCGGGTGGTGCGGCAGCCGCAGCCCCCCGGTGGCCAGGGCCCGGGCGATGCGCAGCGCGCCGATCAGGGGATCACCCGAACCGGGGACCGCCCGAGCCCGTGGCAACAGCCGCGCCAATTCCTCGTGCAGGGGTACGAGCAACGGCTCGCCCATCCGGAACAGCCCGCCCGTGAGCGCGACTTCGTACGCCTCCTCGTCCGCCTTCGCCTCCGGGCACACCGCCGCCGCGGCCTCCGCGATGTGCGCGGCGGCGGCCCGCAGGATGCCCTCGGCCACCGGGTCGCGGTCCGCGCACGCGGCCACCTCCGGTGCGAACGAGGCCAGCATGGCCGGCCGGTCCGCGCGTGGGTAGAGCAGACCGGGCAGCTCCTGCGGCGGCCCGAACACCGCCTCCAAGCGCGCCAGCAGCGTGGACGAACCGCCGCGCCGCCCGTCGTGCGCGCGCATCGCGGCATCGAGTCCGGCCCGCCCGATCCAGGCCCCGCCCCGCTCGACCGGCCCCTCCCCGCGCAAGGGGCCGTCCGAAACCAGTAGCATGCGGCGCCATGAGCACCCCCACTGGGCCCGCTTCCGGCCTGCCTGTACGAATGCCGCGACCTCGCCAGTCCGGACGGCACCGCCGCCACGCCGTCAGGTCCGTGCCCAGCGCGATCAGCCCGGTACCGGCGGCCACCACCGCTCCGGGCCGCTGCCCGACCGCCCCGGCGTACGCGGTCACCGCGTCCGCCGCGAGCGCGATCCGGTGCACGCCCAGTGCGTCGGCCAGGGCGCCCGGCAGTTCGGCGCGCAACTCGTCGCCGAGCGTGGCCATGCCCGCGGCGCCGATCGCCGCGGCGGTGATCCGCCCACCGGTGCCGAGTCCGTCGAGCAGAGCGCGTACGGCGGGCAGTATCTGCTCCAGCAGATGGGCGGCGTCGATGCCGCGCGGTCCGGTGCGCACCGGACCGCCGCACTCGGCGGTCTCCACCGGAGCGTCCGCTTCCGTCGTGCCGAGCGCCACCCGGAGCCCGGAGCCGCCCGAATCCACCCCGAGTACGTACGCGCCCGGTTCCCCGGCGGGGTGCCCGTGTGACGTCATGGACCGGCTCCCGGGGACGAAGGGTGAGGACGGGCAGCACCCTATCCCCGGGGGGCCTCGTTGCGCCGGTAGGGTGATCTTCCGTGACAGCACGACCGTTGAACGAAGTAGTCGAGCCCGGCTGGGCCGACGCCCTCGCCCCCGTGGCGGGGCGCATCGCTGCGATGGGTGATTTCCTGCGTGCGGAGGTCGCGGCGGGCCGCACCTACCTGCCGTCCGGGGCGAACGTGCTGCGCGCGTTCCAGCAGCCCTTCGAGGACGTACGGGTCCTGATCGTCGGTCAGGACCCCTACCCCACACCCGGGATGGCGATCGGTCTGAGCTTCGCGGTCTCCCCGGACGTCCGCAGGCTGCCGGGCAGCCTGGAGAACATCTACCGCGAGCTCCACACCGACCTCGGGCTGCCCCGCCCGTCGAACGGCGACCTGACCCCCTGGACCCGCCAGGGCGTGCTGCTGCTGAACAGGGCGCTGACGACCGCACCCCGCTCGCCCGGCGCCCACCGGGGCAAGGGCTGGGAGGAAGTCACCGAACAGGCCATCCGCGCCCTGGCCGCCCGGGGCAAGCCGCTGGTGTCCGTGCTCTGGGGACGCGACGCCCGCAATCTGCGCCCGCTGCTCGGCGACCTGCCGGCCATCGAGTCCGCGCACCCCTCCCCGATGTCCGCCGACCGCGGCTTCTTCGGGTCCAGGCCGTTCAGCCGGGTCAACGAACTCCTCGCCGCACAGGGCGCCCAGCCGGTCGACTGGCGGCTCCCGTAGGCGGGGTGCCTCACACGTCGACCGCCGCCGCCCGTACGCACAGCACGTCCGGCAGGTGCGAGGCCAGCTGCTCCCAGCTGTCCCCGTCGTCCGCGCTCGCGTACAGCTCGCCGTTGCGGTTGCCGAAGTAGACCCCGGCCGGGTCCGCGTCGTCCGTGCAGAGCGCGTCGCGCAGCACCGTGCCGTAGTGGGCGCTCTCGGGCAGGCCCGCCGACAGGGGCTCCCAGTGGGCGCCCGCGTCGGTCGTCCGGAAGACCCGGCAGCGGTGCTCGGCGGGCACCCGGTCGGCGTCGGCGTTGATCGGGAAGACGTACGCCGTGTCCGCGCGGTGCGGGTGGGCGGCCACGGCGAAGCCGAAGTCCGAGGGCAGGCCCGCGCCGATGTCCGTCCAGTTGCCCCCGGCGTCGTCGCTGCGGAAGACGCCCCAGTGGTTCTGGAGGTAGAGGCGGTCCGGGTCGGCCGCGTCCCGGCTGACCTTGTGCACGCACTGGCCGAACTCCGGGTCCGGGTCGGGCAGGAAGACGGCGGAGACCCCCTTGTTGGCCGGGGTCCAGCTCGCGCCGCCGTCGGCGGTCCGGAACACCCCGGCGGTGGACACCGCGACCGTCACGGCGCGGGCGTCCCGCTCGTCGGTCAGGATGGTGTGGAGCCCCTCGCCGCCCCCGCCGGGCACCCACCGCGAACGCGTCGGGTGCTCCCACAGCGGGCGTACCAGCTCGAACGACTCGCCCCCGTCCGCCGAGCGGAACAGCGCGGCCGGCTCCGTGCCCGCGTAGACGACGCCCGGCGCCTCGGGCCCCGCCGGCTGCAGCTGCCACACCCGCTCCAGCGAGGTCCCGGTGAACTCCGGGAACTTCACCGCCGGGGTCTTCGGCTCGACCCAGCTCGCGCCCAGGTCGTCGGAGTGGAAGACGGACGGGCCCCAGTGCGCGCTGTCCCCGCCGACGAGCAGCCGGGGCCGGTCGCCCCGGGTGTCGATGGCGACCGAGTAGATCGCCTGGGCGTTGAAATGCGGCCCCTCGAACTCCCACGTACCGCCGCGCCTGCGGCCGATGAAGAGCCCCTTGCGAGTGCCCACGGTGAGCAGTACATCGGTCATGACCGAACCTCCCGAAACGCCGTTGTGCCGGATACGCGCCAGTCTGTACCCCGGCACTGACAACGGCGTGGACGACGGCCCGGGTGTCCCGGTCCCGGCGCGGTCCGCCGCTCAGCGGCAGGGCGGGGCCGTGCTGCTGCGGACCACCAGATTCGTCGCCAGGTCCACGCGCGTCGTCGCGGGCTGCCTGCCCCGGCCGAGGTCGAGGACCAGCCGGGCCGCCGTCTCGGCCATCTCGATCAGCGGCTGGCGCACCGTGGTCAGCGGCGGACCGATCCACCGGGTGAGCGGCAGGTCGTCGAAACCGACCACGCTCAGGTCCTCCGGGATGCGCAGACCCAGCTCGCGCGCCGCCTCGTACACGCCGAGTGCCTGCAGGTCGTTGCCCGCGAAGACGGCGGTCGGCCGCTCCGCCGAGCGCAGCAGTTCCATGCCGGCCGCGTACCCGGCCTCGTGCGAGAACTCGGCCTCGCGGATCAGTGACCGGTCGATCGGTACCCCCGCCGTCTCCAGGGCGGCGCGGTAGCCGTCCACCCGGGCCCGGCTGCACATCATCCGGGACGGTCCGCTGACGACGCCGATCCTGCGGTGGCCGAGCCCGGTGAGGTGGCGGGTGGCGGCCAGACCGCCCTGCCAGTTCGTCGTGCCGACCGACGGGATGTCGTCGCCCGGATCGCCGGCCGGGTCCACCACCGCGTAAGGGATGCTGCGGCTGGTGAGCTGTGCGCGCTGGGCGGCGGTGAGGTCGGAGAGGACCAGGATCACCCCGACCGGCCGGCGGGCCAGCACGCCGTCGACCCAGGTCTGCCCGGGGCTGAGGCGGCCCGCGCTCTCCGAGAGGACCAGGCTCAGGCCCTCCTCGCGCGCGACGTTCTCCACGCCGCGCACGACCTCCATCGCCCACGCGCTGTCCAGCTCGTGGAAGACCAGGTCGATGAGTTGCGACTGCGTGGTGGAACCGCGTCTGCGGCGGTAGCCGTGCTGCAGCAGCAGTTCCTCGACCTTGGTGCGCGTACCGGGCGCGACATCGGCGCGCCCGTTCAGCACCTTCGAAACTGTCGGAGCCGAGACTCCGGCCGCTCGGGCGATTTCCGCCAGCGTGGCAGCGCCGTCCGACGACGCTCCGGCAGGCGCATTCTCCTGATGTGACTGGACGTTTGCGGGGCTCATACAGCGAATCGTAACCGCCCGGCGCCCGAACCGAGCGGGGTGCCCCGGCGAAAAATTCGCGCTCCGCGACCTCTTGACTGGCCCGAAACCCAACCGTACGGTTCCGGCAACATTCGCAAGCAACTCCGAAAGATTCGACAGAGGTGCGGTCATGCGGTCGGGAATTTTCACTCAGGGCAAGCGGGCGGCGAGATGGACCGCGGCCGGTGCGGCCATGGTCATGGCGGGAGTCCTGGCGGGCTGCGGATCGGACGGCGGCAGCGGCGGCGGTGGCGCCACGCTGACCGCGTACGTCTACGGCGACGATGCCGTGAAGGTTCAGCAGGCCGCGGTGAAGGAGTTCAACAAGACCTCCGACGTGAAGGTCAAGCTCGTCTCCGTACCCGGCACCGACTACGTCAACAAGCTCCGCAGCGCCATGGGCTCCCCGAGCGCCCCCGACATCTTCTTCAACTGGGGCGGCGGCTCCATCAAGCCGTACGTCGACGCGAACCAGCTGGTCGACCTCACCTCGACGTTCAAGAGCGACGCCACCCTGAAGGACGGCTTCCTGCCGTCGATCGTCACGGCCGGCAGCCTCGACGGGAAGGTCTACGGCGTCCCGATGCGCGGTATGCAGCCCGTGATGCTCTTCTACAACAAGACCCTCTTCGCCGAGAACGACGTCACGGCCCCCAAGACGTGGGAGGACCTGCAGAAGGCCATCAAGACCTTCAAGAGCAAGGGCATCACGCCGTTCGCCCTCGGCGGGTCCGACAAGTGGCCCGAGCTGATGTGGCTGGAGTACCTGCTCGACCGGATCGGCGGCCCCGACGTCTTCCGCAAGATCCAGAACGGCGACAGCACCGCCTGGGGCGACCCGGCCGTCCTGAAGACCGCCCAGACCGTCAAGCAGCTCGTCGACGACGGCGCGTTCGGCAAGAACTTCAACTCCGTCGACTACGGCAACGGCGGTGCGCCCACCCTGCTCAACAAGGGCAAGGCGGCCATGCACCTGATGGGCTCGTGGGAGTACTCCACCCAGCTCGGCAAGGCGCCCGAATTCGCCGAGAAGGACCTCGGCTGGACGAACTTCCCGACCGTCGCCGGCGGCGTCGGTGACCCGGCCGACGTGGTCGGCAACCCCACCAACTACTGGTCGGTGAACGCCCGCACGAAGCACAAGGACGCGGCCATAGCCTTCCTCAAGACCATGGCCTCCAAGTCCTACGCCCAGGCCCTCGTGGACAACGGCGACGTGCCCACCACCTCCAACGCCGCCTCCATGCTGAGCGGATCGCCGAACCCGAAGTTCGCCACCGACCAGTACGAGATGGTCCAGAAGGCCCCCGACTTCACCCTGTCCTGGGACCAGGCGCTGGAGTCCAGGATCGCCACCCCGCTGCTCACCGAGATCAGCAAGCTGTTCGCCGGCAAGTCCACGCCCGAGCAGTTCGTCGCCGCAATGAAGGCCGTCAAGTAACGATGTCGCACGTCTCCTCGTCACCCAAGGTGCGCGGAGGACGGAAGGCGGCCGCCGGCAACGTCGGCCGCCCCCCGGTCGCCTGGGCGCTGCCCGGCATCCTCTTCTTCGCCCTCTTCGCGATCGTCCCGCTGGCGATCGCCGTGTACCTCTCCTTCTGCCACTGGGACGGGCTGAACTCCCCGACCTCCGCCGGTACGGCCAACTGGACGCGGCTCTTCAAGGACCCCGAGTTCCGCCAGGCCGCCTGGCTCAGCCTGCTGCTCACCACCATCAGCTGGGTCTTCCAGACCCCGGTGGCCCTGCTCCTCGGCGTCTGGGCGGCCGGCCGGCAGCGCAGCCGCGCCGTGCTCTCCGCGATCTTCTTCGTCCCGCTGCTGCTGTCCACCACAGCCATCGCGATGCTGTTCCACGCGCTGCTCGATCCCAACTTCGGGGTCATCAAGGAGATCGGGCCCTGGTTCGGCATCGACCCGAACATCATGGGCTCGTCCACCGGTGCCCTGCTCACCGTGGCGTTCGTCGGCGGCTGGCAGTTCATGCCCTTCCACACCCTGATCTACCAGGGCGGCACCCGGCAGATCCCCCAGGTCCTCTACCAGGCCGCCGAGATCGACGGCGCGGGCATGTTCCGGCAGTTCTTCCACATCACCCTGCCGCAGCTGCGAAACACCATCACGACCTCCTCGGTCCTGATGATCGTCGGCTCGCTGACCTACTTCGACACCGTGCTCATCATGACCAAGGGCGGTCCGGGAACGGACACCACCATCCTGCCGTACCTGATGTACCGCACCGGTTTCCAGACCTACGACCTCGGGTACGCCGCCGCGATCGCGACCGCCCTCGTCGTCGTGGCCACCGCGATCTCGCTGATCCTCGTCCGCTTCAGCGGCTTCGGGAACATGCGCTCCACCCGGGAAGGTATGTGACGCGATGTCGACCGACACCCGCCCCGCGGCGCGCCCCGCGCAGAGCAGGGACAGGGCGACGGCGGAGTAGAGCTCGGGAAGCTGGCGGGGCAGGGTGTGGAGGAACTGCGTGCTGAAGAAGGCCATGAACGCGAAGACGCCGAGGGAGTGCCCGCGCGGCCCCCACCGCCTCGCGTAGACCCCCGCGCCCATGACCGCGAGGAACGCGGCGTCGCGGGCGACGGGGTGGTCGTGGAGGACCGCGGCGAGGGCGAGCACCGGGAAGCCGACAGCGGGCAGCAGCGCGGTGGTGACCGCCTGGCCGCGGACGGTGGGGTCGGTCACGGTGAACAGGGCGAGCAGCGCGGCGAGGCCGCCGGTGATGGCCGCCACGAGCGAGTGGCCGACGAGCCCGCACACCACCACGGCGAGCCCGATGCCGAGCACGGCCCGGCAGGCGAACCGGAGCCGGATCCGGCCCGGGTCCGGTGCGACGAACGCCCTCTTCAGCAAGTTGCCCCGCCCCTTCTTCGTATCTGGACCATGCCCGGACATGAGAAAGGCGCCGCATGGGTCCCCGAGGGACCCGCAGCGCCATTGATTGACCTATCTCAGCATCCGACGGGCTAATGGTTCAAATCGAGCCTGGTTCATTGAGCCGCTGGCCCAGAATTCTGTCGCTCATCTCGGCCACGGCAGAGCCAACGGACCAGCCTCGCAGGCCACCCGTGCGAACGGCCGCCGCCGCGGGCCCCGCCCGGTCCTGCCCGCGCCTCAGGTCCAGGGCGTGAAGGGCGGGCGGGCGGGAGCGGGGCCGAGCGTGGTGGTCCCCGGTTCGGCGCGGTGTCCGAGCCCGGTCCGGTACGCGTTCAGCGCCTCCTCCGTACGGCCCTCGCGGCGCATCAGATCGCCGAGGAGGCGGCAGATGTCGGCGAGGTCCCCGGCGGCTCCGGTCTGTTCGAGCAGGGAGAGCGCGGTCGCGTAGTGCAGCTCGGCGGACTCGGTGTCCCCGGCCTCCTCCGCGATCAGCCCGAGCAGCCGGTGGGCCCCACCGGCGTGCAGCGCGCCGCGGTCGTGCTGGAGACCGGCCAGCAGAGTCCCCAGCAGCTCCGCGGCCTGGGCCGACTTCCCGCTCCTGCGCAGGACGTCGGCGAGTTCGACCTCCACCTGGGAGACGTACAGGGCCGCGCGCTTGGAGACCAGCATCGAGCGAGCGGTCCGCAGCGCCGCCTCCGCCTGGACGAGGTCGCCGTCCTGGGCGCAGACGTAGCCCCGCATCCAGTGGCAGTGCGCGAGTTCGGTACGGATCTGCAGTTGCTCGTAGAGCTCGGTGGCGCGCGCCAGCGAGGTCCGGGCGTCGTCGGCCCTGCCTTCGGCGATCAGGGTGCGGGCCACGGTGCGGTGCATGCCGGCCACGAGAGCGGGGTCGGACACCTGGGGCACCAGGGCGAGCGCGAGTTCGGCGGCCTGCGCGGCGCGGGCGTGGGCACCCATGTCCATGTACGGAGCGATCGACGCCGTGTACAGCTGGAGCAGCGCGCCCGGATCGTGCAGCCCCGACGTGTTCAGCTCGTCGATCGCGCTTTCCAGCAGGTAGCAGCAGTAACGGAGTTCGCCCGCGAGGTAGTGCGCGATCGACCGGCCCCGGACCGCCCGCGCACGGGCCGGGAGGGGTTCGCGGGCCAGCGCGACTTCCGCCGCCTCGAAGCGGCCGACGGCCTCGGCGAGTTCGCCCGTCTCCAGCGCGCACTCCCCCAGGCCGGTGAGCGCGGCTCCCCGTTCCTGGGCGAGCTGGTACTCGTCGGCCCTGCGCAGGATCTGCTCGTAGGCGGCGCGCGCGTCCGCCGCGTCGCCCACGGCCAGCACCCGCTGCGCGTCGGTCAGCCCGACCCGCAGCTCCGCGACGAGATGGGTGGGCCTGCCCGTGGCCAGCTCCTCCTCGGCGACCCCGAGCCGCTCGGCGATGTACCGCAGGGCGGCCCCGGAGGGGCGCACCTTGCCAGCCTCCAGGGTCGAGACGTACGCGGCGGTGTACTCGGGCTCGGCGAGCTGCCGCTGGGTCAGCCCGCGCTCCTTGCGCAGACTCCTCACGCGCCGGCCGATCGCCGCGGGATCCCCCGGCCCCTCCGGCCGCCCGGCCTCGGAGCGGATCGTTCCCTCACCGTTGACCGGCACCCCGTCGGCCTGCGCCATGACAGCCCCTCGCTTCTCGTCCCCCAGTGGTCCCGGCGGCCGCGTGCGCCGGTCGGACTCGTCACCCGTGGGGACACGCATATTCCCACACGTACCGGCCGTTGTCGGGTCCGCGAAGCGATACCTCCTCGATACGCCACACCCTCCCGGCCACCCCTTGTGCGCCCCCGTCGCACAACCTAGGTTAAGCGCCAACTCAAGCCCATTGAACCAACAACTTAACCAGTGCGGGCGTGAGGAAAGGATTGACATGAACACAAAAAAGGCGGCCGCCCTGTCCACGGGCGTCGCGCTCATGACCCTCCTCGGGGCGGCGCTCGCCGCTCCCGCGTCGGCCTCGGACCCGGAGCCCACGCGGGAACCGCACGTCGGCGTCGAGTACTTCCCCGAGCCGGGCGGTCCGGGACACCGGACCGAGGTCCCGCTCCGCACGGAGACGAAGCACACCGCGGCCCGGAGCTCCGCGTCCGCCGCACCGACGACGGACGGGGCGGTCGGCCGGCTGTCGGTGACCGGCTCCTCGGACGACCGGCTCGACGTGGTGATCGTCGGCGACGGCTACACGGCCGGTGAGCAGGAGGCCTTCCACTCCGCGGCCGCCGCCAAGTGGGCGGACATCACCACCATCGAGCCCTATGCCAGCTATCAGGGCCTGATGAACGTGTGGACGGTCGACGCCGTCTCCGCCGAGTCCGGCATCAGCGGGGACCCCACCGCGGACGTCGCCAAGGACACGGCCCTCGGCAGCTACTTCTGGTGCTCGCAGACCGAGCGGCTGATCTGCGCCGACATCGACAAGGTCGCCTCGTACGCGGCGAAGGCGCCGGACGCGGACCTGGTCGTCGTCGTCTCCCACTCCACCAAGTACGGCGGCGCCGGCTACTCGGGCCTGGAGGCCGAGGGCTACCCCTTCGACGGTGTCTCGACCCTCTCGTCCGACAACGAGCAGTCGAACATGATCGCCGCCCACGAGATAGCCCACTCGGTGGGCCTGCTGGCGGACGAGTACACGTACGACAGCTACGGCACCTGGACGGGCGGCGAGCTTCCGGACATCAACTCCAGCATCTTCACCGCGGACCGGATGGCCTCCGACAGGAGCAAGTGGTACCGCTGGCTCGGCGAGACCGACCCCACGGGCGGCACAGTCGGCACGTACGAGGGCAGCAGTTACTACCCGTACGGGATCTACCGCCCGACCGCCAACTCGATCATGCGGGCCCTGAACGTCAGGGACTTCAACCTCCCCGGGCGCGAGGCCATGATCGCGGGCTTCTACCGCGAGGCCAACGCGCTGAGCAGCAGCACCCCTTCGGGCGCCACGATCCGCAGGACCGACCGGATCGAGGTGACGCGGGCCGCCCTGACCGGACTGGCGGCTCCCGAGCTGCGCTGGTACGTCGACGGGGTCCGGGTGAAGCGGGCCACGGGTCTCACCGCCGCCGCCCCCTCCTCGCTGGGCGTGCCGAGGGACGGCAGGACGCACACGGTCACGCTCGAGTCGACGGACCGCACGAAGTCGGTCCGCGACCCCGCGGTCCGCGCCGAGACCACCGAGCGGCTGACCTGGAAGGTCAAGGCGTCCCGCCGGTAGAACCCCGTCGCTCCGGAGGCCTGCGCGGCGGCCGTCCGCCGCGCAGGCCTTCCCGAGGAGAAGATTTCCTTGGTCTAGACATGTCAACTTGACATCGCTACGCTCACCCTTGGTCTAGACCGCAGAATTCTCCGGACATCACCCCACATCTCCAGGAGCGACGGATGCGCAGAAAGATCACTTCGTTACTGACCGGGCTCGGGCTCGCCGGGGCGGCCCTGCTGGCCACCTCCGCCCCCGCCCAGAGCCACGGCTACACCGACTCCCCCATCAGCCGTCAGCAGCTCTGCGGCATCGGCACCGTCAAGCACTGCGGGCAGATCCAGTGGGAGCCGCCGAGCGTCGAGGGCCCCAAGGGCTTCCCCACCCGCGGCCCGGCCGACGGCCACATCTGCTCGGGCGGCATCGGCCGCTTCTCCGAGCTCGACGACCCGCGCGGCGGCGCCTGGCCCGCCACCAAGGTCACCGCCAACCAGAGCTACACCTTCAACTGGCGGATCGAGGCGCGTCACGCCACGACCGACTTCCGCTACTACATCACCAAGGACGGCTACGACCCCACGAAGCCCCTCACCCGGGCCGACCTGGACCCGCAGCCGTTCCTCACCGTGCCGTTCGGCGGCAGGCTGCCGGGCTCGACGGTGACCCACTCGGGCGTGCTGCCGCAGAAGTCGGGCAAGCACCTGATCCTCGGCGTGTGGACGATCGCCGACACCGGCAACGCCTTCTACGCCTGCTCCGACGTGCAGTTCTGACCGTCCCGGCCGTGCCCCGCGCCACCCGCCCGTGCGCGGGGCACATCCGTCCGCGACGGCGGCCGGGCGACCGGGCCCGGCCCGATGCCGTTGATACAGTCGCTGGCCCCCGAAGGACGCACGAAAGAGGCCGGCGAAGCATGGCGGTGGACGCACTCGACACCCGTATCCTGCGGCTGCTCATCGAACAGCCGCAGACGAGCGTGCGCGAGTACGCACGCATCCTGTCCATCGCCCGGGGCACCCTCCAGGCGCGGATCGACCGGCTGGAACGGGACGGCGTGATCACCGGGAGCGGCCCCTTCCTCTCGCCCGCCGCGCTCGGCCACCCCGTCCTCGCGTTCGTGCACCTGGAGGTCACCCAGGGCCATCTCGACGAGGTCGGTGACGCGCTCGCCGCCGTGCCGGAGATCGTCGAGGCCTTCTCGACGACGGGCGGCGGCGACCTGCTGACCAGGGTGGTCGCCCGGGACAACGGGCACCTGGAGGACGTCATCCAGCGGCTCATCCGGCTGCCCGGCGTGGTCAGGACCCGGACCGAGGTGGCGCTGCGCGAACGCGTACCGCACCGGCTGCTGCCCCTGGTCGAATCGCTGGGCCGGCCGGTCGCGGGCGGCCGTTGACGGCCGACGGTCGTACGGGGTCCGCGCGCCGGATATCCTGATCTTGCCGCGCTCCCCCACCCCGCCCTCGCCSSGGCGAGGCCGCCGCCGCGGCAGTCGAAGCGGCCCTCGGTCCGGGCCGCGCGGGAGGTCCTGGGGGCGGGCCCGGCCATGTTCGGCAGGACACCCCCCAGCTATCGAGATAGGTGTGCACAGGTGCTGGTTGCTGGTCGGTACCGGCTGATATCCGCGATCGGCCGGGGTGGGATGGGTGAGGTCTGGCGCGCAACCGACGAAGTCCTCGGCCGCGCCGTCGCGGTCAAGCTGCTGCTGGGGGAACACGCCGACGAGTCGGCCACCGCCAGGTTCCGTCTGGAGGCTCAGACGGCCGCCCGTCTGAGCCACCCTCACCTGGTGGCCGTCTTCGACTTCGGGGCGTGGGAGGACCGGCTCTTCCTCGTGATGGAGCTCGTCGAGGGCCGCAGTCTGGCGGACCTGCTGCTGGCTCAGGAACGGCTGGGTCCCGAACAGGCCGCCCACATCGCCGGCCAGGCGGCCGCCGGTCTCGCCGCGGCGCACCGACAGGGCATCGTCCACCGCGACATCAAGCCCGGAAACCTGATGCTGGACGGCGAAGGCACCGTCAAGATCGGCGACTTCGGCATCGCGCAGTTCGTCGACGACCCGTCCGCCGCGCTGACGACGACGGGCCACATCGTCGGTACGAGCCTCTACCTCGCCCCGGAACGGGCGCTCGGCCGTACGGCCGACGCCGCGTCCGACATGTACTCACTGGGCTGTGTCATCTACCAACTGCTGCTCGGCCAGCCGCCGTTCCGCTCTGACACCGCCACCGCCACGCTCTACCAGCACGTGGACACACCGCCGGTGCCGCTGCGTCAGCGCGGCGTGGACGTCTCCGCCGCCTTCGACACGTATCTCCTCGGCCTGCTGGCCAAGCAGCCGGAGGACCGGCCCACCGCCCAGCAGGTCGCCGACTGGTTCCACAGCGACGCCTGGCGCGGCCGGGCCGAGCCGCTGCCGCTGCACCGTCCGGCGCCCGCGCAGCCACCGCAGCCCGCACCCTTCGCCGCCGCGCCGGTCCCGCGTCCCGGGACGGACCCCGCCGCGCCGACCACGTACCGGCTGCCGCAGGCCCCCGCCGCGCACGGCCACGGGCAGGGACAGGGGCACGGGCGGCGCGCGGCGGCCCGGACCGCGAAACCCAAGCGGCGCACCGCGGGTGAGGCGATCCGGCGCCGGCCCCGGGTGGCCAGCGCCATCGCGGGCGCCATCGCCTTCCTGGCGGCCGTGTTCCTGGGGATGAGCCTGTTCTCCCCCGACACCGGCTCGGCCACCACGCCGGACGGCACGACGACGACCGCGCCCTCGGCCCCCGGGGCCGGCCGGTAACTACCAGCGGTCGTGCACCGCCGCGCGGAACCGGCGGTCGTACAGGTCGCGCACCGCGTCCAGCGTGCTCTGCGGCAGCGGGTCGAGCGCGGCGGCCGCGGCGTTGGCCCGTGCCTGCTCCGTCGAGCGCGCGCCCGGGATGACGCTGGTGACGCCGGGCTGCTGGATGATCCAGCGCAGCGCCGTCTGGGCCGAGGTCGCGCCCTCGGGGGCGAGCGCGGCGAACTCGGCGGCGGCCGCCACACCGGTCCCGTAGTCCACGCCGGAGAAGGTCTCGCCCTGGTCGAACGCTTCGCCGTGCCGGTTGTACGTGCGGTGGTCCCCGGGCGCGAAGACGGTGTCGGCGGTGTACTTGCCCGACAGCAGCCCGGAAGCCAGCGGCACTCGGGCGATGATGCCGACCCCGGCCTCCCGCGCCGCCGGCAGGACCTCGTCCAGCGGCTTGAGACGGAACGGGTTGAGGATGATCTGGACGCTCGCGACGCCCGGCCGGGCGATGGCCGTCAGCGCCTCGGCGCACGTCTCGACACTGACCGCGTAGGCCGCGATCCGCCGCTCGGCGACGAGCGTGTCCAGCGCGTCGTACACCTCGTCGCGGGAGTAGACGGGGGTGGGCGGGCAGTGCAGCTGGACGAGGTCGAGCGTGTCGACGCCGAGGTTGGCGCGGGAACGGTCGTTCCAGGCGCGGAAGTTGTCCAGGGTGTAGTTCTCCGGCACCTGGTCGGCGCGGCGGCCCATCTTCGTCGCGACGAAGACCCCGGCGTCGGGCCGTTCCTTGAGGTAGCGGCCGATGAGCTGTTCGCTCCGGCCGTCCCCGTACACGTCCGCCGTGTCGAAGAAGGTGACCCCCGATTCGACGGCCGCGTCGAGCACCCCGAGGGCGTCCGCCTCGCGGACGTCGCCCCAGTCCCCGCCGAGTTGCCAGGTGCCCTGTCCGACGACCGATACGTTCCGTCCGGTCCTGCCCAGTTCGCGCTGCTCCATGAGGATCATGCTACGTCCGCTCCGGCGGGCTGCCCGAGAGCGGTGAGGCGCGCCATCTCCTCGTCGGTGAGTCGCAGGGCGCCCGCCGCCACGTTGGCCTCCAGATGGGCCGGATTGCCGGTGCCGGGGATCGCCAGGACGTGCGGGCCGTTCTGGAGCGTCCAGGCCAGCCGGACCTGGGCGGGTGAGGCGTCGTGGGCGCGGGCGATGCCGAGCAGCGTCTCGTGCTCGGCGGCGCCGGTCCCGGACTCACGGCCGGCGCCCGCGATGGCATAGAACGGGACGAAGGCGATGCCGAGTTCACCGCACATGCGCATGACCTCCCGGGAGCCGGCGCGCCGCTCGCCTATGCCGTAGGGGTTCTGCACGCAGACGACCGGTGCGATGGCCAAGGCCTCGGTGATCTGCTCAGGCCGGACGTTGGAGAGGCCGAGGTGGCGGATGAGCCCTTCCTCGCGGAGTTCGGCCAGGGCGCCGAAGAGGTCGGCGACGGATCGGTTCTCGTTCATCCGGAGGTTCACCACGTCGAGGTGGTCGAGGCCGAGCTGACGGATGTTCTCCTGGACCTGGCCGCGCAGCTGCTCGGGGCTGGCCCAGTCGGTCCAGTCGCCGCTGGGGTCGCGGCCGGGGCCGACCTTGGTGGTGATGACGAGGTCGTCCGGGTAGGGGCCGAGGGCCCGGTTGATCAGCTCGTTGGCGGAGCGCAGGGGTGAGAAGTAGAAGGCCGCCGTGTCGATGTGGTTCACGCCCAGCTCCACGGCGCGGCGCAGCACCGCGACCGCCCGGTCCCGGTCGTGCGGGGTGCGCTCGTTACTGAACGCCGCGCCGTTCTGGGTCAGCCGCATGGCGCCGAAGCCGATGCGATTGACGGTCAGATCACCGAGCCGCCAGGTTCCGGCGGCCGCTGCGGTGAGGGAGTACGAGGTCAAGGCTGGTGCCTTCCTTGTGTGTGGGAGACGAGGAGAGGAGTGCCGTATGAGGGTGAGCCAGCGGTACTTGTGCGCAGGCCTGTTGAGTGATACGCTCGCCTCGACAGTTGCGTGTGGATCACCTGTTGGTGAGAGTGCAGGATACCGTCCGCCTCCCCGCCTGTCCATCCCCCTTTTTCGCATGCGCGCGGGCTCCCGTGCGCCCCGCGACGCCTCCGGACGACTTGACGAGACTTGCCAACTCCCCGGCGGGCCAACGCAGTTCGTTGACGGGGCCATGACCGCGTGTGAGTGTTCGGTCGCTCGATCACGGACACCACCCGTCGGACGGCCGCGCCGGCCGCACGGGCGGGCGCGTCTCCCCACGCCGCTGCCCGTGACCGGGCTCCCCACGAAACGAGGAGCCTCGATGAAACGCAGACCGTTGACGGCCGGGACAACCCTGGCCGTCCTCGCCGGAATGCTGGTCGCCGTCAGCGGCCAGCCGGCCTCCGCGGAACCCACACCGCCGCCGGCCCCCAAGGCACTCACCGCCGCCGTCTCGGCCGCCGACAAGGCGGCCGCCAGCGGGCTCGACACCCTGGCCAAGGGCCCGGAGGAGCGCTACGAGCGCCGGATGGTCACCCCGTGGGTCAACGGCCTCTACTCCGTCGCGTACGAGCGCACCTACCGCGGCCTGCCCGTGGTGGGCGGGGACGCCGTCGTGGTGGCCGACTCCAAGGGGCGGGTGCGCGGCTCGCAGTCGGCCGTCTCGCGGCGCATCAACGTGCCCACCACCGCGACGGTCTCCGCGAAGAAGGCCGAGGCCACCTCGCGCAAGCAGCTGCGTACGGTGAACGAGGTCGAGAGCCACCGGCTCGTCGTGCGGGCCACCGGCACGCGCTCGCGGCTCGCCTGGGAGACCGTGCTGACCGGCCGGACCGCGAAGGCGCCGAGCCGGATGCACGTCTTCGTCGACGCGGGCACCGGCGCGGTCATCGACAGCTATGACGACGTCAAGGCCGGCACCGGCAACAGCCAGTGGAACGGGCCCTCCCCGCTCTCCATCGACACCACCTCCTCCGGCGGCAGTTACTCACTCCGCGACCCGAACCGCCCCGGACTGAGCTGCGCCGACTACAGCACCGGAAGCGTCTTCACCAAGTCCTCGGACTCCTGGGGCACCGGCAACGCGTCCAGCAAGGAGACCGGCTGCGTCGACGTCATGTGGGCCGCCCAGCACGAGTGGAACATGCTGCGCGACTGGCTCGGGCGCAACGGCCACGACGGCAACGGCCGCAGCTGGCCGGTCAAGGTGGGCCTCAACGACGTCAACGCGTACTGGGACGGCTCCACGGTCTCGATCGGGCACAACCAGGCCAACCAGTGGATCGGCGCGATGGACGTCGTGGGCCACGAGTTCGGCCACGGCATCGACCAGTACACCCCGGGCGGCGCCAACAACGAGTCCGGCCTCGGCGAGGCCACCGGCGACATCATGGGCGCGCTGACCGAGGCGTACACCAACGAGCCCTCCCCGTACGACGACCCGGACTACACCGTCGGCGAGAAGATCAACCTCGTCGGCAACGGGCCGATCCGGATCATGTACAACCCCGGTCAGATCGGCGACCCCAACTGCTACAGCTCCTCCATACCCAACACCGAGGAGCACGCGGCGGCCGGGCCCCTCAACCACTGGTTCTACCTGCTCGCCGAGGGCTCGAACCCCGGCGGCGGCAAGCCCACCAGCCCCACCTGCAACAGCTCCACGGTGACCGGTGTCGGCATCCAGAGCGCCGGCAAGGTGTTCTACGGCGGCATGCTCCTCAAGACCAGCGGGATGACGTACAAGCGCTACCGCACGGCCACCCTCACCGCGGCCAAGAACCTCGATGCCACCTGTGTGCTGTACAACCGCGCGAAGGCGGCGTGGGACGCGGTCAGCGTGCCCGCGCAGAGCGGTGACCCGACCTGCTCGCCCAGCGGCAACAACGACTTCTCCATGTCCCTCGACCCGGCGTCCGGCTCGGTGAAACCCGGCAGCTCGGTGACGTCCACCGTCCGTACGACGGTCTCCTCCGGCAGCGCCCAGACGGTGAACCTGTCCGCGAGCGGCCTGCCCGCCGGTGTGAGCGTCTCCTTCAGCCCCTCCTCGGTGCAGTCCGGCGCCACGTCCACGATGACGGTGTCGACGACGTCGGCCGCCACCCCCGGCTCGTACACCTTCACGGTGAAGGGCGCGGGCACCCAGGAGCACACCGCCCAGTACACGCTGACCGTCAATGACGGCGGCGGCAACCCCGGCGGCACCGCACCCGACATCAGCGTCGCCAACGTGCAGGCGCACCTCGCACAGTTCAACACCCTCGCCTCGCAGAACGGCGGCAACCGGCGGGCCGGCAGCAGCGGCTACACCGCCTCGCTCAATTACGTGAAGGGCAAGCTCCAGGCGGCCGGCTACACCGTCAGTGAGCAGACCTGCACCACGTGCACCTACTCCGGCAAGAACCTCATCGCGGACTGGCCCGGCGGCCCCGCCGACAGCACCGTGATGTTCGGCGCCCACCTGGACAGCGTCTCCGCCGGGCCCGGGATCAACGACAACGGCTCCGGCTCCGCGACCCTGCTGGAGAACGCGCTCGCCCTGGCCCAGCAGAACCCGACCATGACCAAGCACGTCCGGTTCGCCTGGTGGAACGGCGAGGAGCAGGGCCTCCAGGGCTCCAAGTACTACGTCAGCCAGCTGAGTTCGGCCCAGCGCAGCGCCATCACCGCCTACTACAACTTCGACATGGTCGCCTCGGTCAACGGCGGCTACTTCATCAACAACCTCAACTCGGCCGCCTCAGCGCCGATGAAGGAGTACTGGACCTCCCTCGGGCTCGCCCCGGAGGAGAACGTGGAGGGCCAGGGGCGCTCCGACGACTACTCGTTCCAGCAGGGCGGGATCGCCACCTCGGGCTACGCGACCGGTGCCAGTGACACCAAGACCTCGGCCCAGGCGACCAAGTGGGGCGGCACCGCGGGCCGTTCGTACGACCCCTGCTACCACCAGTCCTGCGACACCACCTCCAACATCAACGCCACCGCACTCGACCGCAGCGCCGACGGGGTCGCCTACACGGTGTGGAAGACAGCGGTCGGCTCCACCGCTCCCGCCGACGACTTCTCCGTCTCGGTGAACCCGGTCTCCGGCAGCGTCCAGCCGGGCGGCTCGGTCACCGCGACCGTCTCCACGGCCACCACCAGCGGCTCCGCGCAGAGCGTGCGGCTGACGGCGTCCGGTGCGCCGAGCGGTGTCACCGTCTCGTTCTCGCCCACCTCCGTCCAGTCGGGGTCCTCGGCCACGATGACCGTCTCCGCCGGCTCCCAGGCCGCGGCGGGTACGTACACGCTCACCGTGACCGGCAGCGGCACCGCCACCCACACCACCACGTATTCGCTCGTGGTCGGTGGCGGCGGCACCTGCCAGGCGCGCCAGGTCGTGGCCAACGGCGGGTTCGAGAACGGGACCGCGCCCTGGACCCAGACCGACGGCGTCATCAACAACCGGACCTCCGAGAAGCCCGCGCACAGCGGCTCCTACCAGGCCTGGTTCGGCGGCTGGGGCAGCACCCACAGCGACACCGCCACCCAGTCGCTGACGGTGCCCTCGGGCTGTGCGACGTACCGGCTGTCGTTCTATCTGCGCACCGACACCGCAGAGACGCCCGACGGGAACGCGTACGACACGTTCACCGTCAAGCTCGGGTCGCGGACGCTGGCCACGTACTCGAACCTCGACGCCACCAACAGCTATGCGCTGAAGACCTTCGACGTCTCGTCGGCCGCCGGGCAGACGGTGACGCTGGGCTTCACCAGCAAGGAGGACGCCTATCTGCAGACCAGCTTCGTCCTGGACGATGTCGCCCTCGATGTGAGCTGACCCGGTCGCACGGGTGAGAGGGGGCGGGACGTGTCCGACACGTCCCGCCCCCGCCGTTCGCCGCGTCCTCAGCGGACGACGGCGGCCAGCCTGCGGACGAAGTCGTCGATCTCGGCCCGGTCGCCGGTGCGGCCGGCCAGTCTGTTGTGCAACCCGCGCAGTTCCTGGCCGAGCAGGGTCCGGGGGTGCACCTCGGTGCTGTCCAGGAGGTGCCCGGCGACGGCCGACGCCGCGACCGGCTCCCCCGCGCAGACGTACGCGTCGGCCGTCCGGGCCAGGAACAGCATGCGGGCCGAGCGCATGCCGGGCGGCAGCAGCCTGGTCGCGGTGCCGATCGCGTCGAGGGCGCGGAACGCGAGGCGGCGCTCCCCCGTCGCGGCGGCGAGATCGCGCAGCGCACCGGCGGCGCCCGACTCGGTCCGCAGCCGCAGGGAGGCCACGGACAGCCAGGGCGCCTCCGCCTCGTCCCGCTCACCGGCCAGGTCGGCCTGCGACCGGGCCCGGCCGATGTGGTGGAGCGTGCGTTCGGTGTCGCCGCGGACGGCATGGCCGCGGGCCTGGTAGAGATCGCCCAGGGCACCGGCCCAGAGCCGGCCGGCCGCGGCCCCGTGTATGGCCTCGCCGTACGCGAGCGCCGAGGCGCCGTCGCCCTCCTGCCGGGCCAGGGTGCTCATGTCGCCGAGCGCCGCCACCCGGGCACCGGTGTGCCCGGCCATGGACGCCCACAGCAGTGACCGGTCGAGCCAGGCCATCGCCGTGCCGTTGCGCCCCCACAGCAGCCGGAGGCTTCCCGCCGACTGGGCGTACTCGGCGGCCAGCGGCGCGAGTTGTTGCTGATAGGGGGCGGCCGGGAGGTCCATCCAGCGGAGCATGGCGTGCAGGGTGCGCTCGACCACGGCGGTCGCCCCCGGCCAGGCCTGCTCGTCGTCGGCGCGCAGGCAGACCGCGAGCAGCGCGGTGAGTGCGTGCAGGGTGTCGGTGTCCAGGGCCGGACGGTACGCGGTGTCGGGGCCCAGGGAGCAGAACCGCGTGTGCAGGGCGGCCACATCGGCGAGCGCGGGGACCGCGCAGCCGTCCCCGCCGTGCAGCGGGCAGACCACGCCGTACGCGGGCAGCCGCCGGGGCAGGACGGCTCCGGGCGGGAGCATCGCCGTGAGCGCTCCGCCGACGGGTTCGCCGGGCAGCGGGCCCTGCCGGACCGGGGCCGGCGGCGGTATCGGAGCGACGGGGGCCGGCGCCGTCGGCTCCCCCGTCTCGGCCCGCTCTCCCGCCTCGGCCCGTTCGGCCTCCTCCACCCGTTCGGCCTCCTCGCATGCGGCCACGAGGTCACCCTCGGACCCCAGCAGGTGGTCCAGGCGGCGGGCCAGCGGCAGCGGGGTCCTGCGGCTGCCGTGTTCGAGTTTGCTGATGGCGGTGTGGTCGTAGCCGACCCGGGCGCCCACCTGGGCCTGGGTGAGACCGGCCCGCCTGCGCCAGTGCCGCAGCCGGGCGCCGAAGACGCGCCAGGCCCCTACGGTCCGGGCGCCCGCCGGTGCGGGGCCCGTCACCTCGGTCACCCGCGGCCTCGTCGTGCCTGGTCAGCGCCGCGTCGGGCGCCACGCTCACGGCTCATGCACCGGAGGATAGCGAGGGCCCCGGGCCGCTGTCCCCGGGGCGGGGACAACATGTCCGGTAACAGGCGCGGCCGTGCGCGCCGGACGGATCCGCGTGTCCTCGCCACGCGCGCGGTGATTGCGGTGGCAACGACCCGCACCGCCTCGCCCACTCCCCGTAGGCACCCTGTCATCACCTGAACCGACGTTGCGTCAGTTCATCGGTGCCGACGCCGTCAAGACAGCATCAACGCGGACACTCGTGAGCTTTCCGTCGTCAAGTGTTGTTCACACGGCCACTTCAACAAGCAGGCGGTGCACACCTATTGACGTGTCGGGAGCTAGGGGAGAAGTATCCCCTCAGCCGGAGAGAGCGCTCTCCGGCTTCGTGTCGTGCACCCGTTCCGCGACTCAGGAGACAAGCCCCCATGTATGGACCCCCCTCGCTCCGCAGACCCGCACCTTCGTCCGGAAGAAGACGTACCGGCGTACTGGCCGCCGTCGCCGGTCTCGTCGTCTCGCTCCTCGCCTTCGTACCCTCCACCTCGGCCGTCGCCGCGCCCTCCCTGCTCTCGCAGGGCAAGACCGTGACGACGTCCAGCCAGGAGGGCGCCGGTACCCCCGCCACGGCCGCCGTCGACGGCGACAACGGCACCCGCTGGTCGAGCGCGTTCTCCGACCCGCAGTGGATCAAGGTCGACCTGGGCACCTCCGCCTCGGTCAGCCAGATCGCGCTGAAGTGGGAGGCCGCTTACGCCAAGAGCTACAAGATCGAGTTCTCCACGGACAACAACACCTGGAGCACGGCCTACTCGACCACCACGGGCCCCGGCGGCAACGAGACGCTGAACGTCTCCGGCACCGCCCGGTACGTCCGCCTCACCGGCACCGCCCGCGCCACCCAGTACGGCTACTCGCTCTGGGAGTTCCAGGTGTTCGGCACCACCGGCGGCGACGGCGGCCCGCAGCTTCCGGGCGGCGGCGACCTCGGCCCGAACGTCCTGGTCTTCGACCCGTCCACGCCCAACATCCAGGGCAAGGTCGACGAGATCTTCCACCAGCAGGAGTCCGCGCAGTTCGGCACCGGCCGCTACGCGCTGCTGTTCAAGCCGGGCACGTACAACAACATCAACGCGCAGATCGGCTTCTACACCTCGATCGCCGGGCTCGGACTGAAGCCCGACGACACCACGTTCAACGGGGACGTCACCGTGGACGCGGGCTGGTTCAACGGCAACGCCACGCAGAACTTCTGGCGGTCGGCCGAGAACCTGGCGCTCAACCCGGTCAACGGCACCGACCGCTGGGCCGTGTCCCAGGCCGCGCCCTTCCGCCGGATGCACGTCAAGGGCGGCCTCAACCTCGCGCCGAACGGCTACGGCTGGGCCAGTGGCGGGTACATCGCCGACAGCAAGATCGACGGCCAGGTCGGCCCGTACTCGCAGCAGCAGTGGTACACCCGCGACAGCTCCATCGGCAGCTGGGGCAACGGCGTCTGGAACATGACCTTCTCCGGCGTCGAGGGCGCACCCGCCCAGAGCTTCCCCAACCCGCCGTACACCACACTCGACAACACCCCGGTCTCCCGTGAGAAGCCGTTCCTCTACCTGGACGGCAACGACTACAAGGTGTTCGTGCCCGCCAAGCGCACCAACGCGCGCGGCGTCTCGTGGAACGGAACCCCGCAGGGTCAGTCCATCCCGCTCAGCCAGTTCTACGTCGTGAAGCCCGGCGCCTCCGCCGCCACCATCAACGCGGCCGTCCAGCAGGGCCTGCACCTGCTGTTCACCCCGGGCATCTACCACGTGAACCAGACGATCAACATCGACCGCGCCAACACGGTCGTGCTCGGGCTCGGTCTGGCCACGATCGTCCCCGACAACGGGGTCACCGCCCTCAAGGTCGGTGACGTGGACGGCGTCAAGCTCGCCGGACTCCTCATCGACGCGGGCCCGCAGAACTCCCAGGTGCTCGTCCAGGTCGGCCCCGACGGCGCCTCCGCGAGCCACGCGGCCAACCCGACCAGCGTCCAGGACGTGTTCGTCCGGGTCGGCGGCGCCGGTGCCGGCAAGGCGACCACGGGCATGGTCATCAACAGCAACGACACGATCGTCGACCACACCTGGCTCTGGCGCGCCGACCACGGCGAAGGCATCGGCTGGGAGACCAACCGCGCCGACTACGGCCTCCAGGTCAACGGCGACAACGTCCTGGCCACCGGACTCTTCGTCGAACACTTCAACAAGTACGACGTCCGCTGGTCCGGCGAGAACGGCAAGACCATCTTCTTCCAGAACGAGAAGGCCTACGACGCGCCCAACCAGGCGGCCGTCCAGAACGGTGACATCAAGGGATACGCCGCCTACAAGGTGGACGACTCCGTCACCACGCACGAGGGCTGGGGACTCGGCAGCTACTGCTACTTCAACGTCGACCCCAGCATCCGCCAGGACCACGGCTTCGAAGCCCCGGTCAAGTCCGGCGTGAAGTTCCACGACCTGCTCGTCGTCTCCCTCGGCGGCCAGGGCCAGTACAACCACGTCATCAACAACACCGGCTCGCCCACGTCCGGAACCTCCACCGTTCCGTCGAACGTGGTGTCGTTCCCGTAAGGGGCTGCCGGTGACAGCCGGCGTCCGAGATGAGTGAGCGGCGTGGGGCCCGGCGGTGTGCCGGGCCCCACGTCGTTGTGGTCACAGCGGCCATTCGGCCGAGGGGGGCGGGCCTCCGAGCGTCTGCTCGGACCAGATGACCTTGCCCCGGTCGGTGTATCTGGCCCCCCAGCGCTGGGCGAACTGGGCGACCAGGAACAGGCCCCGGCCGCCCTCGTCCGTCGTGGCGGCGTAGCGCAGGTGCGGGGAGGTGCTGCTGCAGTCGGACACCTCGCAGATCAGGGACCGGTCGTGCAGCAGCCGGACCTTGATGGGCTCGGAGCCGTAGCGGATGGCGTTGGTGACAAGTTCGCTCAGGATGAGTTCGGTGACGAACCCCTCCTCGTCCAGCCCCTGGTCGGACAGCCAGCGGATGGCCTGCTTGCGGACACCGGCGACGGCCGCGGGGTCCGGGGGGACCTCCCACTGCACGCGCCGGGCCGGGTCCAGGGTGCGGGTCCGGGCGACCAGCAGGGCCACGTCGTCGCCGGGGCGGCTGGGCAGCAGGGCCTCCAGCACGTCGTCGCAGGTCTCCTCCGGCGTGCGGTCGCGCTCGGCGAGCGAGCGGCGCAGCAGCTCCATGCCGTCGTCGATGTCCCGGTCACGGCGCTCCACCAGACCGTCCGTGTACATGACCAGACGGCTGCCCTCGGGCACCTCCAGCTCGGTCATCTCGAAGGGCATCCCGCCGATGCCGAGGGGCAGCCCGGCCGGGATGTCCGGGAAGCTCACCGTGCCGTCGGGCAGGACGAGCGCGGGCCCGGGGTGGCCGGCCCGCGCGACCGTGCAGCGGCCGGACACGGCGTCGTAGATCGCGTACAGGCAGGTGGCACCGGTGATCGAGCCGCCGCCCGACTCCTCGTCCTGGTCCATCCTGACCACCAGTTCGTCCAGGTGGCCGAGGAGTTCGTCGGGCGCCAGGTCGAGCGTGGAGAAGTTGAGGACCGTCGTACGCAGCCGGCCCATCGTGGCCGCCGCGTGCAGCCCGTGCCCGACGACGTCGCCGACGACGAGGGCGACCCGGGCGCCGGAGAGCGGGATGACGTCGAACCAGTCGCCGCCCACGCCCGCCTGCGCCGGCAGGTAGCGGTAGGCGACGTCCAGGGCGTTCTGCTCGGGCAGGCCGCGCGGGAGGAGGCTGCGTTGCAGGGTGACGGCCATCTCGTGCTCGCGGGTGTAGCGGCGGGCGTTGTCGACGCTGACCGCGGCGCGGGCCACCAGTTCCTCGGCGAAGGACAGGTCGTCGAGGTCGAAGGGCTCCTCGTTCTCCGCGCGCCAGAAGTTGGCGATGCCGAGAATGACACCGCGGGCCCGCAGCGGGACCGAGAGCAGCGAGTGGTAGCCGAACTCCATGATGCGGGAGGCCTGTTCGGAATCGAACGCACGCCACTGCCGGGAGGCGGCCAGGTCGGAGACGATCCAGGTGTGCCCGACGCCGGTGCCGAGGCTCTCGGAGCTGGTCGGCAGGTAGCCGATGACGCGGCCGGCCGAGTGGAAGGGGTTCCCGTCGGCGGTGCGGCTGACGGCGGTGCGGCGGAGGTCCAGGGTGTCGCCCGTGGGCGGCCTCGGCTCCCCGCCGCGCAGGACGGCGTCGGCCAGGTCGACCGTCACGCAGTCGGCGAATCCCGGGGCGGCGACGTCCGCGAGTTCCTGGGCGGTGGTGGTGACGTCGAGGGTGGTCCCGATCAGGGCGCCCGCCCGGTAGAGGAGCGTCAGCCGTTCGCGTACGGTCTCGGCGCGGCCGGTGAGGGCCCGCAGTTCGGTGGTGTCGCGGAGGGTGGCGACCATGCCGGGCTGGCCTCCGCGCTCCTCGGTGGGGCGGAGGTTGACGGCGAGCAGCCGGTCCCCGGCGGGCCTCAGCTCGTCCGTGGCGACCTGTCCGGAGGCGAGCAGCTCCGTGGTGGCGGGCGCGAGCCCGAGGTCGGTCACCGCGCGGCCCTCGGCGTCCGCCGGGAGGCCGAGCAGCCGCCGGGCCTCGTCGTTGGCGAGCAGCAGCCGGTGGTCGGCGCCGATGATGAGGACGCCCTCGCGCACGGCGTGCAGGACGGCGTCGTGGTGTTCGTACATCCGGGTCATCTCGGCCGGGCCGAGGCCGCGCGTCTGGCGGCTGAGACGGCGGCCGACCAGGGCGGCGCCGGCCGCGGTGAGGGCGAGGGCGGTGATCCCGGCGCCGATGGTCAGCGGGATGCTCGGATACGCGAGCCGGTTGACGGCCTCGACCTTGATGCCGACCGCCACCAGTCCGGCCACGGAGCCGTCCCGGCGCTCGACGGGCACCAGCGAGGTAACCGCTCTGCCCCGGCTCCCCGTCACCGTGCGGGTGACCGCTTCCCCTTCGACCGCTTCCTTGTAGGGGCCGCTGATCTTCTTGCCGATGAGGGCGATGTCGCGGTGGGTGTAGCGGATGCCGTCGGTGCCGGCCACGACCACGTTCTCGACGCCGGTGCTCTGCCGGATCTCCTCGGCGCGCGGCTGGAGGATGGTCGTGGGGTCCTTGCTGTCGAGGGCCGCCGCCACGCCCGGGGCGTGGGCGAAGGTCTCCGCGACGCTCAGCGACTGAGTGCGCGCCGCGCTCATGCTGTCGCGGCGCCCCTGTACGACGAGGGCGACGACGGCTGCGGCGTCGAGCAGGATGACGATGCCGAGCATGAGGACGAAGAACTGGCCGGCGACGGTGCGGACACTGAACAGGGCGCGCAGCCGGCGCCCCGGTGAGGTCCGCTCGGGCGGCGGCCCGGAGGGCGTGCGCGTGTCACCGCCCGGGTGGCCGCCATCGTGTCGATGCGGACGCCGGGCGGAGCGGTGAAACCTAGCCCGGAATCGACCTGTACCACCCACATATCCAGGTTTAACACGGATCGTCGCAGGGCGATCGGTGTGCGGGCGCCGTCCGCGTTCCCGGCCGGGGACGGCACCGGTGCGATCGGGTGACGCCGGGCTGAGGGCGCGTGCCCCGGCCGCCGGGGCCGCCGTCGTCGCCCCATGATCCGGAAATGGTGCCTGTATTTCTGACCAAGGCGGTCGAGCTGTTGCTCGGCCGGGAGAACCGCTCGCTGCATCTCAAGGCGGCGGGCTGGGCGACGGTGCTGCTCGCCGTGACGATGCTGATCGGTTCCTGGCTGGTGGTCCTGGCCGAGCGGCACGCGCCGGACGCCACGATCACCTCGTATCCGCGGGGGCTGTGGTGGTCGGCGGAGACCGCGACGACCGTCGGTTACGGGGATCTCTTCCCGGTGACGCTGTGGGGGCGGATCGTGGCCGCCGTCGTGATGGGCGTCGGCATCACGACGTACGGGATGGTCACGGCCGCCCTGGCGACCTGGTTCGTGGGGCACGAGCAGCGGCGGCGGCACCGGCTGGCCGCCGAGGCCGAGCACGCCGCGCGCCGGATGCGGGACGACACGGAGCGGCTGCTGCACGAGCGCTTCGACCGCATCGAGCGGCTGCTCGCCGACGCGGGCCACAGGCCGCCGGACTGAGCGGCCGCGCGAGGCGCCGACGGGCCCGCGGGGGCACTGCGGGGGCGCCGGGGGACCTCCCGGGGGCCTCCGGGGGCAATGATCGCCCCGCTCGCGTGTGAACGGCCCGGCGCCGGGCATAGAACGGGATATCGACACGAGGGGGTGGCCATGGGCCGCATCAGAGTCGTCCGGCGTCCCCAGCTTCCGTCCCGGCCGCCACCGCTCGACCTGCGCACACCGTCGGGGCGCCCGCTTCCCTACTGACCGTCTCCTTACCTTCACGGTCCTTTTTCGATCACCCTCCCCCGGTGGCCCGGGAACCCGGCAGGATGTCGGTGTACAGGGCCGTCGTCCCCGGGCGGCGGCGCCCGACCGAGGAAGGGAGCCCCATGCGGGAGACGCGTGCAGAGCGGTCGCCGTCGGACGAGGAGGCCGCGCACGGCGGGGCCGAGGAGGCCCAGGTGATCGTGGTGGGCGCGGGCCCGGCCGGTTCGTCCGCCGCCTACCACCTCGCCAGGGCCGGCGTGGACGTGCTGCTCCTGGAGAAGTCCCGCTTCCCCCGCGAGAAGGTGTGCGGGGACGGTCTGACGCCGCGCGCGGTGCACCAGTTGATCCGCATGGGCGTCGACATCCAGGCCCCTGGCTGGACCCGCTCGCGGGGCATGCGCTGGGTGGCCGGTCCCCGGCAGGTGGAGATCGACTGGCCCGCGCTGGGCGGCTTCCCGGACTTCGGGCTCACCCGCAGCCGGCACGACTTCGACGACATCCTGGCCCGGCACGCCGTCGCGGCCGGTGCCCGGCTGCGCACCGGTGTGAAGGTGAAGGAGCCGGTGACCGACCGGGCGGGGCGGATCACCGGGGTGACGGCGGTGTCCGACGCGGGCACGGTGACACACCGGGCGCCCGTCGTGATCGCCGCTGACGGCGCCTCGGCCCGGATCGCCCTGGCCATGGGCCTCCAGCGGGATCCCAAGCGGCAGATCGCCACGGCCGCCCGGCGCTACTACCGCAGCCCCGAGCGGTCCCGGGAGGAGTTCCTGGAGCTGTGGGCCGACCTCCGTTTCCCGAAGAGCGACGCCTATCTGCCGGGGTACGGCTGGATCTTCCCGATGGGGGACGGCCGGGTCAACGTGGGTCTCGGTGCGCTCCCCCACCGCCGCCTCGGCAGCGCCGACCTGCGGGCGACGCTGGACCGGTGGCTGGCCCGCACTCCGGCCGAGTGGGGGCTGCGGGAGGAGAACGCGGAGGGGCCCGTGCGCAGCGCCGCCCTCCCGCTGGGCTTCAACCGCCATCCGCTGTACACCCGGGGGCTCCTCCTGGTCGGTGACTCCGGGGGCATGGTCAGCCCGTGGAACGGCGAGGGCATCGGCCAGGCCCTGGAGGCGGGCGAGGTCGCCGCGGAGACGACGGCGCTCGCGCTGGCACTGCCGGCCGGCCCGCGGCGGGAGCGGGCGCTGCGCCACTACCCGGCCGAGATGAACCGCCGCTGGGGCCGCTACTACCGGCTCGGCAACACGGCCGCCGACCTGATCTTCAGCCGGTCGGGCTTCCAGCCGGTGCTCAACCGCTATGTGATGGGTTCCCCGGCCCTGCTCAACACCCTGGCCCGGCTCCTCACCAACCTGACGGAGCACCCCTCGCGCGACGCGATCGACCATGTCCTGAACACGGCGGTCCGGCTCGTGCCCACGCCCGGCGCCCGGCGCCGCTGACCGGCTAGACACCCCCTAGGACTCGGGCATCCCGAGCAGTTGCCGTCCCCAGGCCCGCTCGGCCGCGCTGAGCGGGATCTCGGGGCACAGCCGCTCGGGGTGGCCCGGGGGCGGCCCCTCGGCGGGCTTGCCCACCTGCTCGTCGGTGGGCGGGATGTAGACCCAGATCCGACCGAAGGCGATCAATGAAGAGGCGAAGGACCGCAGATACCGGGCGAGGACGAGGCGCATGTCCCCAGCCTTCCCCTGTATGCCAAAGCCGCACCAAAGCCGGTCGCCCCCAACGCGTTTCGGCCAATCGGCATACGTACGCAGTTTCCCCGATGTGCGGACAGGCGCACTCCCTCGAAAGTGACTGGAGCCGGATAAACGAAAATCCGTTCCCCCTATCGCACGAGGTATCGATGCGCTACGAACTGCTCGGCCCCCTCCGTGTCTCCCACGACGGCCGGGGTTGCACCCTCAGCGCCCCCAAGATGGAAATGACCCTGGCCACCCTGCTCGTCGGGGCCGGACGCGTGACCACCAAGGATCAGATCATCGAGGAGCTGTGGGGGTCGGGGCCGCCCCGGCGTGCCTCGGCCGCCGTCCACGTCTACCTCTCGCAGCTGCGCAAGTTCCTCACGGCCACCGGCGGCGACGGCGGCAGCGCCATCGTCACCAAGCCGTCGGGCTATCTGATGCGGCTCGACGGAGCGGGCTACGACGTCGACGACTTCCGGACAGCCGTGCGGGAGGGCCGTGGCCTCCAGCAGGCCGGACGGTACGAGGCCGCGCTCGACGCCTTCGGGCGGGCGCTGTCCCTGGTGCGCGGCCCGGTGCTCGACGGCACGCCCGAGGGCCCGGTGCTGACCCGCTTCGCCACCTGGGTCGAGGAGGAACGGCTCGCCTGCCTGGAGCTGTCCGTCGAGGCCAGTACGGCGCTCGGCCGGCACCGGGAGGTCATCGGCCTGCTGAACACGCTCACCGCCGAATATCCGCTGCGGGAGTCCTTCTACCGCCAGCTGATGCTGGTCCTGTACCGCTCGGAGCGGCAGGCGGAGGCGTTGCAGGTCTACCGCTCGGCGCAGCGCGTCCTGAGGTCCGAACTGGGCCTGGAGCCCTGCCGGTCGCTACGCCGGCTGCACCAGGCGATCCTCACGTCGGACCGGCTCCTCGACCTGCCGATGGCGAGCTGAGGTGGGCGCCGTGGGCCAGGACACCTGGCTGCGCCGCTATCACCCCACGGACGCACGCGCCGAGCTGGTCTGCTTCCCGCACGCGGGCGGCGCGGCGGGGTTCTGGCGTCCGCTGTCCGCCGCCGTGCATCCCTCGCTGGACGTGCGGGCCGTGCAGTACCCGGGCCGGCAGGACCGGCACCGCGAACCGCCCGTCGCCGATCTGCACCGGCTCGCCGACCTGATCGCCGGGACGCTGGAGACCGGGCCGCCGCCGGCCGGACCGCGCGTCTTCCTCGGGCACAGCATGGGCGCCTCGCTCGCGCACGAGGTGGCACTGAGGCTGTCCGGGACGGGCGGCCACGCCCCGGTGGCGCTGATCGTGTCAGGCCGGCGGGCCCCCTCGCGCCTCGGGGCCGGTGAACGGCTGGACACCGACGAGGCGTTGATCGCGCGGGTCCGCTCGCTCGGCGGCACGGACCCCGCCGTGCTGGCCGATCCCGATCTGCTCGACCTGGTCCTGCCGGCTCTGCGCGGCGACTACGCCGCCCTCGCCGGGTACGTGCCGGGCGGCGGTACCCTCGCGTGCCCGGTCGTCGCCCTCACCGGGGACAGCGACCCGGAGGCGCCGCCGCAGGACGTACGGGCGTGGTCCGAGCACACCACGGGCCCGTTCGAACTGCGGGTCCTGACGGGCGGCCACTTCTTCCTGAACGACCACCTGCCGGCCGTCGCGGAACTCGCCGTCGCGCTCGCCGCCGCCGTCCCCGCGCACGGGCGGGCGGTGGGGCCGTCGTGAGCGGGGCCGGGAGCCTGCTGGCTATCAGCGATCTGCATGTGGCCTTCGACGACAACCGGACGGTGCTGGAGGGGCTGCGCCCGGACCATCCGGACGACTGGCTGCTGGTGGCCGGGGACGTGGGTGAGATCGCCGGCGATGTCGCCCGCGCGCTGGAGCTGCTGAGCCGGCGCTTCGCCAAGGTGGTGTGGGTGCCGGGCAACCACGAGCTGTGGACGCACCGCCAGGACCCGCTGCCGCTGCGCGGCCGGAACAGGTACGAACACCTGGTGCGGATCTGCCGCGACCTGGGTGTGGTGACGCCCGAGGACCCGTACCCGGTGTGGCGGGGCCCGCAGGGCCCGGTGACGGTGGCGCCGCTGTTCGTCCTGTACGACTACACCTTCCGGCCGTCGGGCACCCGGACCCGCGACGAGGCGCTGGAACGGGCCCGCGCGAGCGGCGTCGTCGGGACCGACGAGGCACTGCTGCACCCCGACCCCTACCCCTCGATCGACGCCTGGTGCCGGGCGCGCCTGGCGCTGACGGAACGCCGGCTAGCGGCGCTGGCGCCCGGGACCGAAACGGTGCTGGTCAACCATTTCCCGCTGGTCCGTGAGCCCACCCGGATCCTGCGCCATCCGGAGTTCGCCCTGTGGTGCGGCACCGAGGCCACGGCGGACTGGCACCAGCGGTTCCGCGCCCGCGCCGTGGTGTACGGGCATCTGCACATCCCGCGCACCACCTGGCACGACGGGGTCCGCTTCGAGGAGGTGTCGGTGGGCTACCCACGGGAGTGGCGCCGCCGCGACGGAGGGCCGGGCCGGCCCCGGGTCGTCCTGCCCCGCGCCGAGCCGGACGGGCCGGAGGTCCGGCGGTGATCGGCACGCTGCTGCCCGTGGGGGCGGTGGGGGCGGAGGTGTACGGCGATCCCGCCGGGGCGCGGCTGCATCCGGCGGAGGAGGCCGCGATGGCGCACGCGGTGGCCTCGCGGCGCAGGGAGTTCACCTCCGTACGGCACTGCGCGCGCCTCGCACTCGGCCGGCTCGGCGTCGCATACGCACCGTTGGTGCCGGGGCGTCTGGGTGCTCCGCGCTGGCCGGACGGGGTGGCCGGGAGCATGACGCACTGCGCGGGCTACCGGGCGGCCGCCGTGGCGCGGACCGGGGTGCTGGCCTCCGTCGGCATCGACGCCGAACCGGACCGCCCGCTGAAGCCGGGCATGCTGGAGGCCGTCGCGTTGCCGGCCGAGCGGGCGCGGCTGGCGGAACTGGCGTCCGGCCGGCCCGGGGTGGCGTGGGACCGGCTGCTGTTCAGCGCCAAGGAGGCGGTGTACAAGGCGTGGTTCCCGCTGACCGGGCGGCTGCTCGACTTCCCCGAGGCGGAGATCCGCATCGACGCCGGGGGCACCTTCCGGGCGGTGCTGCTGGTGCCCGGCCCCGTGGTCGGGGGCCGGGCGGTCCGGGTCCTGCACGGCCGGTGGGCGGCCGGCCGGGGACTGCTGGTCACCGCGGCCGGGGTGCCTCAGCCGGCCAGGGCCATCAGCCGGACGAGTGCGGCGCGCGAGTTCACGCCCAGTTTGCTGTAGATGTGCGTCAGATGGACGTCCACGGTGCGCGGGCTGACCCGGAGCCGGCCGGCGATGTCCTTCGTCTTCAGCCCCTCACCGGCGAGTTCGGCGACCTCCCGCTCGCGCAGGGTCAGCTCCCCGAGCCCGCATTCCTCCCGCCGGTCCGTCATCTGCCCTGCGGCGCGGGCCAGTTCGCGGGCACGGGCGCCCGCGGGGCTGGCATCGCCGAACAGCAGCCGCGCCTCCTCGTAGCAGGCGGCGGCCTCCGCCGGGAGCTCCCGGCCCATCAGGGCGTGGCCCCGGGCCAGCAGCGCGTGCCCGCTCTGTTCGACCAGGCCGACGGCGGACGCGGCCCCGGTGGCGCGTTCGGCCCAGACGTCCAGGCTGTCCGCGTCAGCCCCGGTCTGGACGGCCGCGGCGGCGAGCAGTTCGTAGTTGCGGGCCGCGAACACGGCGACGGGCTCGGCCACCCGCCATGCCTCCCGCTCGGGCAGCAGCAGGGCCAGCGCGGCACCGGGCTCGCCCGAGGCGAGCGCGGCCTCGGCGAGCAGCAGCGCGTTGAGCGGCGTCCGCGGCTCCGGGGCGGTCCTTTCGGCGGGCGCCGGGGCGGGGCGCGGTGAGGTGCGGCCGAGCTGGGCCCAGGCGGCGGCGCTCACCGCGTCGGACAGCGCGGCATGGTCGCCGCGGCCCATCACACGGGCGACGGCGGTGCCCTCCCGCACCGCGCCGAGAGCGTCGGCGAGCCGGCCGCTCTGGTAGTGGACGTACCCGAGCGTGTCGAGCAGCGGCGGCAGCAGGTGCGCGTCGCCCCGGTCGCGCGCGGCGGTCAGGGCCCGTTCGGCGTGGCCGTAGGCGGGCCCGTACCAGCCCATGAGCGCCTCGGCCCAGCTGAGGACCAGCAGGTGGCCCGCCTCCGCGTCGCCCGCGGGCCGGCCGGTGTCCAGCTCGTCCAGGGCGTGGGCGGCGGCGTCGAGCGACATCTCGGCCGCGCACATGTCGGCGTCGAGCACCGCGCACAGCCCGGCGAGGCTGAGGGCGCCGCCCAGGGTGACGGGGTCGGCGCCGTCCGTGCGGTGCGCCAGCACCTCGACGTCGGTGCGGGCGGGGACCTGGCCCGCGAGCACCTTGGCCAGCTGCTGGTGGACCCGCAGCAGCAGGCCCGCACCGGCCGAAGCAGCCTGTGCGGCGGGGAGTTCGGCGGCCAGCAGCGCCTGCGCCCCCTCGTCGTGCCCGGTCCCCGCGAGCACGGCGGCGAGGAAGGCGGCGGTACGGGCGCGGACGTCCGGGGTGCGGCCGTCGGGCCCGGCGAGGATGTCCGCGCGCAGCGCCATGACGCCCTCGGCGTCGCCCTCCCCGGCCAGGGCCCGCACCACCTGCTTCCACAGCTCGGTACGGGAGCCTCCGGCGTCGCCGCCGTCGCCGGTCCTGCGCCACAGCCGGAGCGCGGCCGTCAGCCAGTGGGCCGCGTCCGCCGCCCGGCCGGCCTGGACGCAGGTGCGGGCCGCGGCGGCCAGGACCTCGCCGTCCGCCGGGCGGACACCCGATCCCGCGCGCTCGATATGCGGGGCGATGTCGAGGGCGGGCAGGCCGAGCCGGGTGAGCCGGTCCCGGGCCCTGCGGTGCGCGGCCGAGCGCCAGCAGGGGTCGGCGTCGGCGTACAGGCAGCCCCTGAGCAGCGGGTGGCGGAAGGCCAGGACGCCGGGGCGGTCCGTGGCGCGGACCAGGTCGCGGCGGCGCAGGCCGGACAGCTCCCGGCAGGCCTCGTCGCGGGTTGTGCCGGCCACCTCGGCGACGGCGTCGATGTCGAAGACACTGCCGAGCACCGCCGCCGCGTGCACCACGGTGCGGGCGGCGTCGCCGAGGAGTGCGGTCTCCGCGAGCAGCCGGGCGCCGAGCGCGCTGGAGGTCCAGAGGTCGAGGGCGTCCCCGGTCTGGGCGCCGGCCTCGGCGAGAGCCTTGAGGTAGAGGGGATTGCCCCCGCTGCGGGCGTACAGGCTCTTCAGTTCCGGGTGGCCCCGGCCGGGGCCGAGGAGTGCGCCGCACTGCTCCTCGGTCAGGGCCCCGAGGCCGATGGTCTCGACCGCCCCGAGTTCACCGCCCTGCTGGAGGAGGGCGCGCAGCGGCACGGCGGCCTGTCGGGGCCGGTGGGCGACGACGACCATCAGGCCCCGGTCGAGTGGCCAGCGGATCAGGGTCTCCAGGAGCCCGGCCGAGCCGGGGTCGGCCCAGTGGAAGTCGTCCAGGACGAGCAGGGTGCCGGCCGGTGCGGCGGCGGGCCCGGCCGCGAGCAGGCGGCGGACCCGGGCGAGGAACGGGGAACGCCAGGTGCCCTGTTCGGCTCCGGGCGGGAGCTCGGTGAGCGCGTCGACGAGCGCGGCGGTGGCCGAGGTCTCCGCTCCCGGCCGGGCCGCGGTGCTCTGCCAGATGGTGAGGGCCTGTACGAGGGGGTGGAACGGCACCCGGGTCTCGGCCTCGGTGCAGCGGCCGTGGAGCACGGTGACTCCGTGGGCGCGGGCCTCCTGGGCGAGGGCGGTGAGAAGTCTGGTCTTGCCGGCTCCGGGGTCGCCCGTCAGTTCCACGATCGCCGGGCGTCCGTCGCGGGTCGCCCGCACGAGGCCGGTGAGCCGCGCCCATTCGGCGGTGCGGACGACGGCCGCGGTGCCCGGTCCGGTGATGGTGGTGATGCCCATGTCGGCAGGTCCCTTCCCCCGGTCTGCGTGGCCGCTCTCCCGGTGCACAGAGACACCCAACTGCTTCGGCCCCCGCCAGAGTAGGCGCGGGTGACGGCGTGAATCGCTCTGTAACAGAACTTTCATGGACCGTTCCGGGTCGGGGCGCGGCCCGTGGCCTTAGGAGTGCTTTAGACCTCCCCGGCAGCCTGACGGACATCGCAACCCCCGCTGATCCACCGCCCAGCCGGTCCAGTTGAGGAGCCGCCCGTGCCCACGCCCCCGGACCTTCCCGCCCATCGCGCCGTGCGGCGCCTGCCCATCGGAGACGTCTGCGAGCTGCTGGTCGGCCTGCACGAGGGCGAACTGATCGTGCGTCAGCTGGACCTGGTGGTCGCCGGGGGCTCCCGCCCTCTGCGCCTGGTGCGCGAGTACCGCAGCCATGCCCGGGTGGAGCTGGGGTTCGGTCCCGGCTGGTCGTACACGGCGGGTCCCGGCTTCGAGCCGGACACCGGGGGCGAGCCGGTGACGGTCACCGACGACCGGGGCCGGGTGGTGTCGCTGCACCGTGACGCCGACGGCCTGGTGTCGAAGATCGTCGATCCGCTGGGGGCCGAGGCCGCGTCGTTCGCGTACGACCGTGCCGGCCGGCTGGAGCGGCACACCGGGGCGGACGGGGCGACCACGGCCTTCCTGTGGGACGCGGACGGCCGGCTGGTGCGTGTGACCGATCCGCTCGGCGACACCGTGGAGATCTCCTACGACGGCATGTTCGCGGTCTCGGAGCTCGCGTGGACCGGCCCCGGGGGCCGGGCGCGTACGGCCTTCGACTACGGGACGGACCGCACGGTGGTGACCGGGCCAACGGGGCTGCGCACGGGCTATGTCTTCGACGGGCTGGGCCGTCCGACGGCAGTGGAGTACCCGTCGGGCCAGGTGCTCGCCCGCACCCGGGACGCCGGCGGCCGCCGGGTCTCCGTCACCGACACCACCGGCGCGACACTCACCCGGACCTACGACGAGCAGGGGCGGCCGGTGTCGCTGCGGCTGCCGACGGGGGCGCTGTCCCGGGTCACGTACACCCCGCTGGAGGGCGGCGGGACGCTCACCGCGCTGCGCGGTCCGCTGGGCAACGAACTGCTGCTGGAGCAGGACGCCGAGGGCAGGCCGGTCCGCAGCCGCGCGGCCGGCCGGAGCGCGGACGTGGACCGGCGGAGCTACGACCCGGTCCACGGCGGGCTCACTGAGATCACCGACGGCAACGGTGCCCGGACCCGTTTCGGCTACGACGAGGCGGGCGACCTCACCTCCGTCACCCCGCCCGCCCCGCTCGGCAGCACGGTCTTCGGCTACGACGGTCTTTCCCGGATCACCTCGGTGACCAGCGGGGCCGGTGACCGCATCGGCCACCGCTACGACCCGGCGGGCCGGCTGACGGAGATCACCGACGAGAACGCGGGACGGACGCTGCTCGTGCTGGCGCGCGACGCGCTCGGCCGGGTGGTCCGCAAGTCCGGACCCGGCTGGTCCTACGCGTTCGACTGGGTCAGGACGGCGCGCGGCGACCGTCCGGCGGTCTCGGTCCGCACCGGCGAGGAGGGCTCCGCGCCGGAGCTGACCGAGGCGTCGTACGACTCCGAGGGCGCGCTGACCTCGTTCACCACCCCGGGCGGCACCACCCGCTACGGCCTGGACGGCGCGGGCCGCACCGAGTCCGTCACCACCCCGGCCGGCCGTACCGCCCGCTTCGTCCGCGATGCCGCGGGCCGCCCGGTGCGCGTCGAACTGGGCGCGGCGGTGCAGGAGATCCGGTACGACGCGTCCGGCCGCAGGACCGCCCTGACGGTGCGCGGGTCTGGCGGCGAGGCACTGCTGTCGGCGGAGTACGGGTACAGCTCGGGCGGCGGCGCGGACAGCGATCTGCTGCGGTGGGCGGTGACCGACGGGGAGTTCACCGGCTACGCGTACGACGGGCTCGGGCGCCTCGTGCGGGCGGGCGACACCACGTTCGCGTACGACGGCGCCCACCATCTGCGCCGGCTGGGGACCACGGAGTTCACGCTCAACGAGGCGGGCCAGGTCGCGCGGTTCGGCGACACCCTGTTCGCGTACGACGGGGCGGGCAACTTCACCGAGGAGACGAACCCGACCGGCTCGTTCCGCTACAGCGCCACCCACCAGACGCTGACCGGTGTCTTCGGGGGCGTCCAGGTCGTGGACGTGAGCTACGACGGCCTCGGCCAGGAGACGCCGCGCCGCATCACCGAGACCACCGTGGACGGGCGCACCGTCACCCATGTGCTGACCCACTCCGCGCTCGGCATCGTGCGCACCGACGACGACGGAGTGGTGACCGACTATGTGCGCGCCCCCGACGGCACCCTGCTCGCCGTGCTCACCGCCGCCGGCCGCCACTACTGGGCGGTGACCGACCAGCAGGGTTCCGTCCTCGCGCTGATCGACGAGGAGGGCGCGCTCGCCGCCCGCTACCGCTACACCGCGCACGGCGCGGTCACGGCATCCGGCGACGCCGCGGCGGCGAACCCCTTCCGCTACCGGGGCGCCTACCAGCTGCTGCGCAGCGCGCACCTCCTGGACCACCACCTCTACAACGGGTTCTGGGGGCGCTTCACCCAGCCGGACCCGACGGGCGCCCAGTACGCCCCGTACACCTTCTCCGACAACGACCCGGTGAACAGCGGGACATGGACGCGGCACGGCTTCTGGTCGGTGCTCGCCCGCCCGCACGAGCCCGCCGCGGAGGTCTTCTTCCCGTCGGCGCCCTCCCCGGACGCGGCCGCCGCCGCGACGGCCGCCCTCACCGGTCCCGGCGCGCATCTCGCGGCGCCTCCCCTGATCGCCCGGACGTCACCGTCCCGGGCCGTAACCCCTTCCTATCGAGAGGAATCGTCAGATGGCTGACCAGATCGTGCTGCGCGTCCCCAGGGAAGTCGTGGTCAAGGTGGTCGACGACGTCGAGGTGGCCGATCCGAGCGTGGGCCAGACCGGCACGTTCGACGACGAACTGTTCGACGAGGACGGCAAGTTGATCGGCACCTCGCACGGTTCGTTCCGTATCGAGTACGTGCGGCCGGGCGACGGCGGGCTGCTGACCTACTACACCGAGGACATCACGCTCGACGACGGCACCATCCACGCCGAGGGGTGGGCGGACTTCAACGACGTCCGCACCAGCGAGTGGGTGCACTATCCGGCGACCGGCACCGGCGGCCGTTACGAGGGGCTGCGCGGCTTCCGCACCTGGCGGATGACCGGGGTCCGGGCCTCCGCCGAGGCGCGCATCCTGCTGTCCGACTGAGGCCGGTTCCGTACGAGCGAGGAAGGGCCCACATGACGGGTCGGGACGTGTACATACGGTCGGCGGCCTCCGCGCTTCCCGGCCCGCCGCTGGACAACGCCACGCTGGCACAGCGGTTCGGCATGGACGCGCTGTGGCAGCAGTGGGTGGATGTCTTCATCGGCACCGCCTCGCGCCACCTGGCGCTGGACCTGGACTCCGGGAAGCTCACCGTTTCGCTGGCGGACCTGGCCGAGGAGGCCGGGCGCGCGGCACTGGAGCGGGCCGGCCTGGGCCCGGACGGGGTGGACGCGGTGGTGCTGGGCACCGCGACCCCGGACCGCCTGATGCCGGCGACGGTCAACATCGTCGCGGACCGGCTGGGCATCGACGGCGTACGGAGCTTCCAGCTCCAGTCGGGGTGTTCCGGCGCGGTCCAGGCGCTCGACCTCGCCCAGCAGCTGCTGCGCGCCGGGAGCGCCCGTACGGTGCTGGTGCTCGGCGGTGATGTGATCGCCAGGTTCTACGACCTGGACGCCGACCTGCGCGCCACCGCCCCGGCCGAGCTGGTGAACTACGTCCTGTTCGGGGACGCGGCGGGCGCCGCCGTGCTGTCCACCGAGCCGGGCCCCGGGTCCGCTTCGGTGCGGGCGCTGTTCAGCCGGCTGGTAGGGCTCGGCCGGGAGCCGGGCGCGGTCCTGGAATGGTTCGGCCCCGCCGACCGCGACAGCGACCGGCCGGCCGCGACCGAGGACTACAAGGCGATCGAGCAGCACGTCCCGGTGATGGCCGGCGAGGTGCTGGACGAACTGCTGGACGGCCTCGGCTGGGCGCGCGAGGACGTGGACCTGCTGCTGCCCCCGCAGCTGTCGGGCCGGATGACCCGGCTGATCACCGAGGGTCTGGGCCTGCCGGGCGCCGAGGCGGTCTCCTGCGTGGACGACGCCGGGAACTGCGGCAACGCCATCGTCTTCCTCCAGCTGGAGCGGGCGCTCGCGCGGCTGGCCGGCGGGCGGCGCGCGGTGGGCATCTCCATCGAGTCCAGCAAGTGGCTCAAGGCCGGCTTCGCCCTGGAAGGGAACTGACACCGTGACCGACGCGACCGCCGAGAGGCTGCGGGAGATCACGGCCGAGGACTATCCGGCCGTACGGGGGCTGGTGGCCGGTCTGTCCGGGGAGGCGCTCGTCCGGGCGGGCCGGCTGCTGGCCCGGCTCGACCCGGACCGGGTGCTCGCCGCGCACCCCGCCACGCCCGCCCCGCTGATCGCGGTGACCGGCCACGGCACGCTCTCCGCGCTGGTGCCCGCGCTCACCGGCGAGCTGGCCCGGCACGGGCTGCTGGCGCGGGTGCGGCTCTCCGACTTCGACAGCTGGGTCTTCGATCTCGCGGACCCCGGCAGCGCGCTGTACGCCGCCGCGCCCTCCCTCGTCCTGTGTGTGCTGGACGCGGATCTGGTGGCCGGCGAACTGCCGCTGCCCTGGCGGGTGGAGGACGTGGAACGCGTCCTGGCCGAGAAGACGGCGCTGGTCGAGCGGGCCGCCGAGGTCTTCGCGACGGCCGCCCGGGGCGCCACGCTCGTCCTCAACACGCTGCCGCTCCCCCGCTCGCTGACCGCCCAGCTCGTGGACCTGGGCGCCCGTGCCCGGCTCGGCGTGGTGTGGCGGGAGGCCAACGCACGGCTGCTGCGGCTGACGGAGGCCCGGCCCGAGGTGGTCACCGTCGATCTGGACCCCCTGCTCGCGGAGGGGACGGCCGCCCGGGACGTACGGCAGAGCGTCTACGCCAAGGCGCACCTGTCCGACGCGCTGCTGGCCGGCTACGCCAGCGAGGTCGGCCATCTGGCGCGCCAGGCGGCGGGCGGGGCCAAGAAGGTGCTCGCCCTGGACCTGGACGACACGGTGTGGGGCGGGGTGCTCGGCGAGGCCGGCCCCGAGGGCATCGAGGTGGCGGGGAGCTATCGCGGGGAGGCGTTCCGGCGCTTCCAGGCGGTGGCGAAACAGCTCGGCTCGCAGGGGGTACTGCTGGCGGCCGTCAGCAAGAACGACCGGGAGCCGGTGGTGAAGACCCTGCGCGAGCACCCCGAGCTGACCCTGCGCGAGGACGACTTCGTGCAGGTGCGGGCCAACTGGCGGCCGAAGCACGAGAACCTGGCCGAGCTGGCCGCCGATCTCAACCTCTCCACGGACAGCTTCGTGTTCGTGGACGACAGCGCCTTCGAGTGCGGTCTCGTGCGCCGCGAACTGCCCGGTGTCGCGGTCCTCCAGGTGGACGGGGAGCCCGCGCTGCACGTCGAACGTCTCCTTGCCGACGGCTGGTTCGACGTACGGGCGCTGACCGCCGAGGACCGGGCCCGCCCCGCCCGCTACCGCGAGGAGCAGGCCCGGCAGGACTTCCTGCACACCTTCGACTCGCTCGACGGCTATCTGCGGGAGCTGGACATCTCCGTGGCCCTCGCGCCCGTGGACGCGTCCCGGACCGACCGGATCTCACAACTGACTCTGCGTACCAACCAGTTCAACCTGACCACCCGACGTCTCCAGCCGGCCGAGGTACGGGCGCTGCGCGAGGACCCGGCGGCGCGGGTGCTGGCGATCGAGTCGGCGGACCGGTTCGGGGACAACGGCCTGGTCGGGGCGGTGCTGCTGCGGCGCGATGCCGGGGTGTTGCACATCGAGAACTTCCTGCTGAGCTGCCGGGTCTTCTCACGCTCCATCGAGCAGGCGGTGCTCGGCGCCGTGCTGGAGCACGCCTTCGACGAGGGCGCGGAGGAGGTGCGGGCCGGGTATGTGCGGACCGCCCGCAACGGCAAGGTGGCGGACTTCTATCCGCGGGCCGGCTTCGAGACGGTGCGCGCCGACGACGCCTCGGCCGACTTCCGGCTCACTTCCCGGCCGGCCGCCGCCCCCGTGGACCACATCCGACTGACCGCGCGTTTCGAAAGGGACCTCCCGTGAAGACCGTCGATGACTTCGTCACGCTGCTGCGCGACGAACTCGCCCTGCCCGTCACCGCCGAGGACCTGGGGCGCGGGCTGGACACCGTGGAGTCCTGGGACTCGGTGCATCTGCTGGCGCTGTGCACGGTGCTGGAGCGGGAGACCGGCCGTTCGCTGCCGCTGGCGGACGTCCTGGAGGCGACCAGCCTGCGGGACGTGTACCTGCTGGCGGTGGCACCGTGAGCGACGCCCCGGAGGCCGGTGAGCCGCTGCCCCGCCAGCGCCGGCACACGCTGTTCTTCCTGGAGGTGATGCGGGACTTCTCGCCGGTGTTCCTCGACACCGAGGTCGACATGAGCCGGGTGCTCGCCCACCGGGCGGCCGCGCTGGAGAGCGAGGGCGTGCGGTACTCCACCACCTCGTACGTGCTGCGCGCGGCCGGCCGGGTCCTCGCGAAGCATCCGGACGCCAACGCGGCGGTGAGCGGAGGACCGCTCCGGCCCAGGATCGCGCACTATCCGTTCGTCAACGGGAAGGTCGCCCTGGACCGCACCCTGGACGGCCGCCGGGTCGTCCTCGGCACCGTCGTGCCCGGTGTCCACGAGGCGGAACTGCCCGCCATCCAGGACCATCTGGCGCGGATCAGGGACGGCGACCCGGAGAAGCTGCCCGAGTTCGAAGGGGTGCGGAAGCTGCACCGGGCGGGCTGGACCGAGGGCCGCAGGGCGTTCCGCAAGGCGGCGCACTCGCTCGCCCTGCGCCCCCACCTCAACGGCACGTTCGCGGTCACCTCGCTGGGCCACCGCGCGGTGGACTCCTTCCACTCGGTGGGCGGCACGACGACCACGTTCGGGGTGGGCAGGGTCCTGGACCGGCCCGTCGTGCGGGACGGGCGGATCGTGGTGGCACCGGTGCTGCGGCTCAGTCTCGCCTTCGACCACCGGGTCATCGACGGGGCCGAGGCGGCGGACGTACTGACCGAGGTCAAGGAGGCGCTGGAGAGCGTATGAACGACATCGCTGAACTGAAGAACTTCGTGGTCGCCCACACCCGTTCGCAGGGGCTGCCACCCGAGCACTACGACCCGCTGCTCGCCCGGATCACCGACGACGAGGACGGCACACCGGGCTCCTGGGTGCACGAGTGGAGCGCCGAGGGCGCACGTCTGGAGGCCGAGGGCAGACCTCTGGACGCGTGTGTGCACTACAACATGGCCCGCTTCCCGTTCGTGGACGGGGCCGCGCGGCAGGAGGCGCTGGAGCGGTGCACGGTGGCCTTCGACACCTGGCGGTCGGACTTCCCGGCGGTGCGACGGCTGGACGTCGACCTCGCAGGAGGCCGTGTCCGCTGCTGGACGGCGGGTCTCGACGCCTCGGACCCGAAGCCGCTGCTGGTGATGACCGGCGGGATCGTGTCCATCAAGGAGCAGTGGGCGCCGGTGCTGCTCCAGCTGGCGGCGCTGGGCTTCGCCGGGGTGGTCACCGAGATGCCGGGGGTGGGCGAGAACACCCTGTTGTACGGGGCGGACAGCTGGCAGATGTTCCCGGCCGTGCTCGACGCGGTCGGCGACCGGGCCGACACCTCCCGTACGTACGCGCTGGCGCTGAGCTTCAGCGGTCATCTGGCGCTGCGGGCCGCCCTGCACGACGCACGGATCAGCGGGGTCGTCGGGGCGGGGGCGCCGCTGCACGACTTCTTCACCGACACGGCGTGGCAGCGGACGGTGCCCCGGGTCACCACGGACACGCTCGCGCATCTGACCCGGACGAAGCCGGACGAGGTGTACGGGCTGGTCCGGGACTGGGCGCTGACGCCCGATGAGCTGGCGGCGCTGCGGATTCCGGTGGCGCATGTGACGAGCCTGCGCGACGAGATCATCCCGCCGGGCGACGCCCGGCTGCTGCGGGAGCGGGTGCGCGGGGTGCGGCTGCTGGCCCACGACGATGTGCACGGCTCCCCGTCGCACTTCGCACAGACACGGCTGTGGACGCTGCTGTCGGTCCTGCGGATGCGCGGCGGTTACGGAGAACAACGGGTCGCGCTCACACGCGAGTTCGCACGGCTGCGGTACGGCGGGGGGAAGCGGGGATGACCGGCACGAGAGCCCTTGAGGGCGGCGCCCGATGTCTGCGCAATGTGCTCGGGCGGTTCGCGACGGGTGTGGTGGCCGTCGCCTCGCAGGACCCGGTGACCGGTGTGCGGTCGGGGCTGGCGGCGAACTCCTTCTGTTCGGTGTCCCTCGATCCGCCGCTGGTCTCGTTCTGTGTGGCGGACACCAGCACCAGCTGGCCGCGTATCCGGGCCGGCGGGCTGCTGGGCATCAGCATCCTGGGCGTCGGGCAGCGCGAGGCCGCGTCCCGGCTCGCGGTGACCGGCGGGGACAAGTTCCACGGCATGCCGTGGGGCCGGTCGCCGGACGGGGCGCCGGTACTGGAGGGCGCGCTGGCCTGGCTGGAGTGCTCCATCGAGGCGGAGCACCCGGCGGGCGACCATGTGATCGTGGTCGCCCGGGTGCACCGGCTGGACGCGGTCGAGGACGGCGACCCGCTGCTGTTCTTCCGCGGGTCGTACGGACGGCTCAGCCGCTGATCTCGCCGTCAGCCCCCGGCGCCGCGGCGCCGGGGGCCCTGCTGTCGGTGCCGAAGGCGCGCAGGAAGGTGTCGACGCCCGCCGTGACGACCTTGGCGACGTCCTCCGGGTCGAGCGGCCGGGTGCCCAGCGCGCTCATCCCCGGCAGCTCGTCGTAGACCAGCGCGATGAACTGGTTGGCCGCCCTGACCGGGTCCTCGACCCGCAGGTGTCCGGCGTTGGCCAGCCGGGCGAGGCGGCCCGCGAGCGCCTCGGTGAACTGGTTGGGCCCGCTGGCCCGTACCGCGTCGAAGAGGTCCGGGAAGCGCACGGCCTCCGCGTACAGCAGCCGGCGCACGGCCTCGGACTGCTCGTCGCAGTAGCAGTCGACGAGCTTGGTGGCCAGGTCCTCCAGGCCGGGGCGGAGCCGGCCCGGGTCGGCGGGGAAGGCGGTGAGGACGTCGAGGGTCTTGGCGTTGGACCGGGCGGCCGTCTCCGTCATGACGTACCGGAAGAGCTTCTCCTTCGAGCCCAGGTGGTTGTAGATCGTCGGCTTGGAGACCCCGGCCTCGGCGGCGATCACGTCCAGGCTCGCCTGGGCGTAGCCGACCTGCGCGAAGACCCGCAGGGCCGCCTCCACGATCGCCCGTCGCTTGTCGAGGCGCCCCCGGTCCGCGGGGCGCCCGGCCGTCTCTTCGTTCTCGCCAACGCTCATGCGCCCATGCTACCGTGCCAGCCACCTGTTTTAACTACCCAGTAAAATTTTCTGGGTAGAGTGGTTCAAAGGAGTTGCCGTGTCTGAAACAAAGCCGGCGGAGAGCGGGCCTGCCCGGCTCGATGCCGCTCTGCTCACGCTCGTCGGCGTCATGGTGCTCGGCGGGATGATGTCGTACCTGGACGCGACGATCGTCAACGTCGGGATCAGCACGCTGGGCGGGGAGTTCCACGCGACGCTGGCCACCATCGAGTGGGTCACCACCGGATATCTGCTCGCGGTCGCCCTGGCGATCCCGCTGGCCGGCTGGGCCGTGGTCCGGTACGGCGCCAAGCGCATGTGGCTGCTCGGTCTGTCGGTGTTCCTCATCGGCTCGACGCTCTGCGCCTTCGCCTGGAACGCCGAGAGCCTGATCGCCTTCCGCATCGTCCAGGGCTTCGGCGGCGGCATGGTCGACCCGATCATGATGACCGTCGTCGCGGGCGCCGCCGGACCCGCCAGGATCGGCCGGGTCATGGGCCTGGTCTCCGTCCCGATCACGCTCGGCCCGGTGGTCGGCCCCATCATCGGCGGACTGCTGCTGGACAACTTCTCCTGGGAGTGGATGTTCCTGGTCAACATCCCGTTCGCGCTGGCCGCGATCGTGCTGGCGGTCCGGGTGCTGCCGGCCGACCCGCCGCCGAGCGGTGACCCCGTCCCGTTCGACGCGCTGGGCGTGGCGCTGCTCTCCCCCGGTTTCGCCGCGATCGTGTTCGCGCTGTCCCAGGCGGGCGGCGACGGCTTCGGCAGCACGAAGGTGATCATCGGGCTCGCGGTGGGCGTCGCCCTGTTCGCCGCGTACACCGTGCACGCGCTGCGCACCTCGGTCACACCGCTGCTGGACCTCCGGCTGTTCGGCAGCAAGGGCTTCAGCGCGAGCGTGACCACCATGTTCCTGCTCGGCGGCGGACTGTTCTCGCTGCTGTTCCTGCTGCCGCTGTACTACCAGCAGGTCCACGGGCACTCGGTGCTGGAGTCCGGTCTGCTGCTCGCTCCGCTGGGCCTCGGCACCCTGATCGGGATGCCGATCGCGGGCAACCTCGCGGACAAGGTGGGCGCCCGGAGGCTGGTTCCGACCGGCGCTCTGCTGATCGGCCTCGGCGCCCTGGTCTTCACCGGGTCCGGCTCCGGAACCTCCCAGGTCGCCCTGACCGCCGCGCAGTTCGCCGCCGGCTTCGGCATGGGTCTGGTCGGGGCACCCACCATGGGCTCCGTCTACAAGACGGTCCCGGGTGAGTCGGTCGCCGGTGCCACCGGCGCCGTCTTCATCCTCAACCAGATCGGCGCCTCGCTCGGCATCGCCGTCGTCGCCCTGATCCTCCAGGGCGGCGGCTCCCACGCGGCCCCCACCGCCGACTCCTTCTCCAACGCCTTCTGGTGGCCGGTCGCCGCGGCCGTCGTGGTCTTCGCCGCCGGTCTCCTGCTCCCCGGGAAGCCCAAGCCCGAACCGGCCGCCGCCGAGGCGCCGGAGAAGACGCCCGCCGAGGCGGAACCGGTCACCGACCACGCCTGAGTCCGGCCCCGCTCCACCCCGCACCCGTACGTCCGTCCCGCCCCGCGCCGCCGGGCCACCCGCCCGGCGGCGCGCCCCTTCCGGAGGTCTCCATGAGCCGTCCCACCGGCATTCCCCTGTCCGTGCTCGACGTGGTGCCCGTCTTCGAGGGCGGCTCCGCGACCGGGGCCCTGCGCGACACCGTCGCCCTGGCCCCGCGCGTCGAGGAGCTCGGCTATCTGCGCTACTGGGTGGCCGAGCACCACAGCACCCCCAGCCTCGCCACCTCCGCGCCCGGCATCCTCGCCGGACGCCTGGCCGCCGCCACGACCACGCTGCGCGTCGGCTCCGGCGGCGTCCTGCTGCCCAACCACGCGCCCCTGGTGGTCGCCGAGCAGTTCGGCACCCTGGAGGCCCTGCACCCGGGCCGCGTGGACCTCGGGCTCGGCCGGGCGCCGGGCACCGACCCGCACACCGCCCGTGCCCTGCGCCGCGCCCCGGAGCGCGGCGCCGACGACTTCGCCGAGCAAGTGGCCGAGCTGAACGGCTACTTCGCGCCCGGCGACCCCGCCTCGCCCATCACCGCCGTACCCGCCGCCGACGGCCGGCCGGACCTGTGGCTGCTCGGGTCCAGCCCGGCCAGCGCCGAACTCGCCGCCTCGCTGGGGCTGCCGTACGCCTTCGCCCACCAGATCAACCCGCACGCCACGGCCTACGCGCTGGACCGCTACCGGCAGGCCTTCCGGCCGTCGCCGTACCTGGACCGGCCGCGCACCCTGATCTCCGCGCTGGTCACCGTCGCCGACACCGACCGGACCGCGCGCGAGGTCGCGGCGCCCTATCTGCTCGGCAAGATACAGATGCGTACGGTACGCCGCTTCGACGCGTTCCCCTCGGCGCGGAGCGCGGCCGGATACACCTACGCCGAGCCGGAGCTGCAGTTCCTGGAGGAGCTGGCCGAGCGTCAGCTCATCGGTGCTCCGGACACCGTGCGCGACAAGCTGGCGGAGCTGGTGGAGCGCACCGGGGCCGACGAGCTGATGGCGCTGACCGTGGTGCCGGACCAGGCGGACCGGCTGCGCTCGTTCGAGCTGCTGGCGCACGCGGCGCAGGAGGTGCGGCCCGGCTCCGCCGAGGGCGTTTCAGCCCGGCTTTAGACGGTCTGGCGACAGTACGTCCGGCCCCCCTCACCCCGTTTCACGTCCCGGAGTCCCCTATGCACCCGCCCCACCCGCGCCGTACCGCCCGCAGAGCCGCACTGCTGTCCGCCCTGCTCCTCGCCGCCGTCACCGCGTGCAGCTCCGACGACGGGCCATCGCCCGCCGCGCAGGCGAAACCCCGCAGCGGCGGCAGCCTCACCTACGCGGCGCAGCAGGAGCCGGACTGCTGGGACCCGCACACCAGCGCGCAGGACGTGACCGCCTTCGTCCAGCGCCCGGTCTTCGACTCGCTCGTCTACCAGACCCCGGACGGGGAGCTGGAACCGTGGCTGGCGAAGTCCTGGAAGACCTCCGAGGGGGGCCGGACGTACACCTTCGAACTGCGCGACGACGTCACCTTCCACAACGGGAAGCACCTGGACGCGGCGGCGGTGAAGGCCAACTTCGACCACATCACCGCCAAGGCGACCCAGTCGCAGTACGCGGCGGGGCTGCTCGGCCCGTACAAGGGCACCACCGTGAAGGGGCAGTACGAGGTCGAGGTCCGCTTCAGCCGTCCGTACGCGCCCTTCCTCCAGGCGGCCAGCACCACCTATCTGGGCATAGCCTCGCCCGCCTCGCTGAAGGCGGGCGCCGACAAGCTCTGCGCGGGCACCGATTCCGTCGGCTCCGGACCTTTCAAGGCCGGCGCCTACACCCGGGGCCAGAAGCGCGGCTACACCAGGAACGCCGCCTACGCGTGGGCCCCGAAGGACGCCGGTCACAGCGGGCCCGCCCGGCTGGACGCGTTCACCATCCGCTTCCTCACCGAGGACGCGACCCGGGTGGGCGCGCTGACGTCCGGCCAGGTCGACGCGGCGGCCGCGCTGCCGGCGAACCAGGTCGCGACCGTACGCCGCAACACGCGGCTGGACGTCGTCAGCAAGAACGTGCCGGGCGCGGTCGACACGTTCTACCTGAACACCAAGAGCCCGCTCTTCTCCGACGAGCGGGTACGCAAGGCGTTCCAGCGGTCCATCGATCTGGACGCCCTGGTGAAGTCGGTGTTCCAGGGCACCGGCACCCGCGCCTGGAGCACCCTGTCCCCCGCCACCCCGCACAGCTACGACTCCGCGCTGGAGAAGAGCTGGCCCTACGACCGGGCGCTCGCCGGCCGGCTCCTGGACCAGGCCGGCTGGAAGGCCCGCGACGCGGAGGGCTACCGCACGAAGAACGGCAAACGGCTGACCGTGGTCGCCCCGGTCTACGGCAAGGCGTCGGTGTTCTCGCAGGCCGTGCAGGGCGACCTGAAGAAGGCGGGCATCTATCTGAAGCTCGCCGCCTCCACCGACGCGACGGCGGTCTCCGCCCAGCTGGACGAGGGGCGCTACGACGTCGTCGAGACCTCCTGGGCGCGCGGTGACGGCGACATCCTCAGCAGCTTCTTCCTTTCCACCGAGTCGTCCGAGGGCGGCGGGCACAACTTCGCGAAGGTCACCGACCCGCAGGTCGACGCCTGGCTGAAGAAGGCGCAGGCCGCGACCTCGCCGGACAAGCGCGCCGCGTACTACGCGCAGGTGCAGAAGTGGACGATCGACCACGCCGCGGTGGTCCCCGCCTACGTCCAGAAGGCGTCCGTCGGGGTGAACAAGAAGGTGCACGGGCTGCGGCTGTCCCTGTCGGCGTGGCCGGAGTTCTACGCCGCCTGGGTCGAGGCCGGCCGATGACACCACCGCACATATCCGCCGCGGTCCGGGCCGTCACGGTCCGGGCCGGGGCGGCCGTCCTCGTTGTCTGGGGGGCCGCCACCTGCGCCTTCCTGGCACTGCACCTGATCCCCGGCGATCCGGTCAGCGCGATCGTCGGGTCCAACGCCCTGGTCGGCGCGGAGCAGCGCGAGGAGATCCGCCACCACTACGGCCTCGACCGCTCCCCGCTCGTCCAGTACGGCGCGTATCTCAAGCAGCTGGCCACCGGGGAACTGGGCGACTCCTACCAGTTGCAGCAGCCCGTCTCCTCGCTGCTGGCGGACCAGATCGGGCCGACCGCGCAGCTCGCGCTCTGGTCCTCGCTGGTCGCGGTGGTGCTGGCCGCGACCGTGACCGTGCTGACGTCGGGGCGTTCCCGCTGGCCGCGCCGGGTGTCGTCGGCGGCGGAGCTGCTGGTGGTGTCCACGCCCTCGTTCTGGCTCGGGATCATGCTGCTGACGGTGTTCTCGTTCCGGCTGGGCTGGCTGCCGGTCTCCGACAGCGGCGACGCCCGCTCGCTGGTCCTCCCGGTGATCACACTGGCGCTGCCGATCGCGGCGGTGCTCACCCACGTGATGCGGGAGGGGCTGCTCGGGGCGCTGGAGCAGCCGTTCAGCCTGACCGCGCGCTCGCGCGGGCTCGCCGAGCACACCGTGCGCTCGCGCCACGCGCTGCGCCACGCCGCGCTGCCGGCGCTCACCCTCACCGGCTGGTTCACCGGGACGCTGCTGGGCGGCGCGGTGGTGGTGGAGAACGTCTTCGCCCGCTCGGGCATCGGCCGGATCACCCTCCAGGCGGTCAGCGACCGCGACCTGCCCGTGGTGCAGGGCGTGGTGGCGCTGTCGGCCGTGATGTTCGTGCTGGTCGGCGCGGTGGTGGAGCTGCTGTACGTGGTCGTGGATCCCCGGCTGCGCAAGGGTACGGGGGTGGCCGCCGCATGAGCGTCGAACAGGCCGTACGGGCCGGGGCACCGGTCGCGGCGGTCCGCAGGTCCCGCCGGGGCCGGGTACGGCCGGGGGTACTGGCCGCCGCCGTCCTGCTGGGACTGATCCTGCTGGCCGCGCTGGTACCCTCTCTCCTCGCCCACGGCAACCCCACCGACACGGACCCCGTGCACGCGCTCCAGGCACCGGGCGGGGCGCACTGGTTCGGTACGGATCAGCTGGGGCGGGACGTCTTCGCCCGGGTGGTCCACGGCACCCGCTACTCGCTGGCCATCGGGGCGGCGGCGACGGGCGCCGGGGTCGGGCTCGCCGTGGTGTGGGGGCTGGCCGCCGCGCTGTCCGGCCGGTTCGGGGACGCGGTGCTGATGCGCGCCGCCGACGCGCTGCTGGCGCTGCCGGGGCTGCTGCTGGCCCTGATGGTGGTGCTCATCGCCGGCAAGGGGGTGCTGGGCACCACGATCGCCGTCGCGGTGGGCACGGCACCCGGATTCGCCCGGGTGGTACGGGCGCAGGCGCTGGTGGTCCGGCGGTCCGGGTACGTCGAGTCCGCCGTGGCGCTGGGCGTGCCGCGTCCGCTGATCGTGCTGCGCCATGTGCTGCCGAACACGCTGGGGCCGCTCCTTGTGCTGGCGACGGTCACGCTCGGGGCGTCCATCTCGACGGGCGCGGCGCTGAGTTATCTGGGTCTGGGCGCGCAGCCGCCGACGCCGGAGTGGGGGGCGATGCTCACGGAGGGCCAGGGATTCCTGGACCAGGCGTGGTGGATCGCGCTCTTCCCGGGGCTGCTGCTCGTCTCCACGGTCCTCGCGGTCACCGTCGTGGGCCGCCACGCACAGGCACGAGCCGAAGGACGGGCCGCCTCATGACGACCGCATCGACCACGACCCCCCTGTTCGAGGTCGCCGGCCTGAACGTGCGCTTCGGCACCGGACCCGGCGAGGTGCACGCGGTGCGGGACGCGGCGTTCTCGCTCGACGCCGGGCGGTGCCTGGCGATCGTCGGCGAGTCGGGCTCCGGGAAGAGCGCGCTGGCCCGCTCCCTGCTCGGCCTCGCGGGCCCGACCGCCCGTGTCACGGCGGACCGGCTGCGCGTCTCGGGCCACGAGGCCCGGGAGTTCGGCCCCCGCGAGTGGCGTACGGTACGGGGCCGGCGCGTCGGCCTCGTCGCCCAGGACGCGCTGGTGGCCCTGGACCCGCTGCGGCCCGTCGGCAAGGAGATCGCGGAGCCTCTGCTGGCCCACCGCGTCGTCCCGCGCAAGGAGGCCGGGGCGCGCGTCCTCGCCCTGCTGGAGCGGGTCGGGGTGCCGGAACCGGCGGAACGCGCGCGGGCGTACGTCCACCAGTTGTCGGGCGGGCTGCGGCAGCGGGCGCTCATCGCCTCCGCGATCGCCGCCGAGCCCGGTGTCCTGATCGCGGACGAGCCGACGACCGCCCTCGACGCCTCCGTCCAGTCACGCGTCCTGGCGCTCCTGGGCGAGCTGAAGGAGAGCGGCACCGGGCTGCTCCTCATCAGCCACGACCTGGCGGTCGTCGAGGCGCTGGCGGACGAGGTCGCCGTGATGAAGGACGGCCGGATCGTGGAGTCCGGTCCGGTCGGCCGGGTACTGGAGGCGCCGGAACACCCTTACACCAAGGGCTTGTTGGCGGCCATCCCGGGCAGCGGCCCGCGCCGTGCCCGGAGCCTGGCGGAACCGGACGACGGCACCGGCCTGCTGCTCGACGTGTCCGGGGTCACCAAGGTGTTCAAGGGGGCGCGGGGCAGCCGCAGGACGGCGGTCGACGAGGTGTCGTTCGCGCTGCGGCCGGGCGAGGCGCTGGGCCTGGTCGGTGAGTCCGGTTCGGGCAAGTCGACGCTGGCCCGCATGGTGCTGGGGCTGGCCGCGCCGGACGGCGGCACGGTGGAGCTGGGCGGGGAGCCGTGGAGCACCTTGCGCGAGCGGGACCGCCGGGAGCGGCGGCACACGGTGCAGCTCGTGCCGCAGGACCCGCTCAGCGCCTTCGACCCGCGCTGGAGCGTGGCCCGGATCGTGGGCGAGGCCCTGGCCACGGCCGGGGTGGCGCGCGCGGAGCGCCGGGAGCGCACCGTACGGCTGCTGGAGCAGGTGGGCCTGTCTGCCGCGCACCTGGAGCGCCGGCCGCTCGCGCTGTCCGGCGGGCAGCGTCAGCGCGTCGCCATCGCGCGGGCCCTGGCGCCCTCGCCGCGGCTGCTGGTGTGCGACGAGCCGGTGTCGGCCCTCGACGTGTCCGTACAGGCCCAAGTGCTCGACCTCTTGCGGTCGTTGCAGGACAAACTCGGGCTGGCGACGCTGTTCATCTCGCATGATCTCGCGGTCGTACGGGAGGTGTGCGCGCGGGTGCTGGTGATGAAGGACGGCCGGATCGTGGAGTCCGGTCCTGTCGAGCGGGTCTTCGCCGAGCCGGCGCATCCGTACACGCGGGCCCTGCTGGAGGCGGTGCCGCGACGGGCGCGTACCGCCGTAGAGCGGCTTTAGAACCGGCCAACACGTGACTGCGAGCCTCGACGGGCCAGTTTCGGACAAGCCGGAGGTCATCAGCCATGCCAGGCTCACCCGTCCCATCCACCGCTTCCCCGTCCGCCCCGGACCGGCCGCGGGCCGCCAGGCTGCCGTCCCTCACCGGGATGCGCTTCCTGGCGGCCCTGCTGGTCTTCGCCTTCCACACCACGTTCCAGACCCGGTTCATCGGCGGCGGCTTCGGCGACACGCTGAGCGACTGTTTCGCCAACGCCGGTTTCTACGGGGTGACGTTCTTCTTCGTGCTCAGCGGCTTCGTCCTGACCTGGTCGGCGCGGCCCGCGGAGGGCGCGCCCCGGGTCTGGCGGCGCAGGCTGGTGAAGATCTTCCCCAACCACCTGGTCACGTTCGCCGTCGCCGCCGTCCTGATGGCGGCGGCCTCCGAGGTGTTCACCACCAAGGGCGTCCTGGCCAACCTCTTCCTGGTCCAGGCGTGGATACCGGAGATCCAGATCCCCAACACGATGAACGCGGTCAGCTGGTCGCTCTCGTGCGAGCTGTTCTTCTACCTCGCCTTCCCGTTCCTGCTGCCGGTCCTGGAGCGGCTGACGGCCCGCCGGCTGTGGACGCTCGCCGGTGTCCTCGCCGCCCTCACCGTCCTGGTGCCGGCCGTCAGCAGCTGGACGGTGGCCGGCACCCCGCTGCCGTTCATCGCCGACGGCTCGCTGTCCTTCGAGCAGATCTGGTCGGTGTACTTCTTCCCGCCGGTCCGGGCGATCGAGTTCGTGCTCGGCATGATCGCCGCGCGGCTGGTGCTGACCGGCGCCCTGCCCCGGATCGGGCTGCTGCCCGCCGCCGCGATCGCTATCGGCGGGTACGTGCTCAACTCCTCGGTGCCGTACCTGTACGGGGTGGCCGGCACCGGCGCCCTGTGGCTGGCCCCGCTGGTCGTCGCCGCCGCGCAGGCCGACGTCCGGGAGACCCCCTCGCCCTTCCGGGGGCGGGTGCTGGTGCGGCTCGGGGAGCTGTCGTTCGCGTTCTACATGGTGCACGGGCTGGTGGTGACGTACGGCCACAAGTGGCTCGTGGCCGACGCGAACCTGTCCGGCGCCGCGGCGGCCGCGCTGCTGCTCGCCGCCCTGCTGACCGCCCTGGCCCTCGCTCTGGCTCTGTACAGCTGGGTCGAGGCGCCCGCCGTACGGCGGTTCAGTGCTCCTCGCGCGAAGAAGCCGGCGGGCCCCGCGCCCGCCGTCGTCCCACTCACTGTCCTGGAGGCCGGGGAATGACCGAGACCAGTACCGCAGCGCCCGCCGACGCACGCGAACTGCCCGCCTACCCGCAGGCACGCGGCTGCCCCTACCAGCCGCCCGCCGGCTACGACACGTACCGGGAGCAGGGCCCCGTCTCGCTGGTGGAGCTGTACAACGGCCGCCGGGTGTGGGCGGTGAGCGGGCACGCGGAGGCGCGGCAGGTCCTGCTCGACGCGGCCACGTACTCCTCCGACCGGGTCCATCCGCACTACCCGGCCACCGCCCCGCGTTTCGAGTCGGCGCGCAAGGTGCGCAACTTCATCGGCATGGACCCGCCGGAGCACACCGTGCAGCGGCGCATGCTGCTCACCAACTTCACCGTCCGCAAGGTGCAGGCGCTGCGGCCCGGCATCCAGCGGCTGGTCGACGAGCTGATCGACGCGATCGAGGCCAAGGGCCCGGTCGCCGACCTCGTCCCGGACTTCGCCCTGCCGGTGCCGTCCGTCGTCATCTGCGAGCTGCTCGGCGTGCCGTACACCGATCACGCCTTCTTCGAGCAGCAGTCACGGCGGGTGGTGACCGGGACGACGAGCCTGGAGGACAGCGCCGACGCGTTCGCCCAGCTCGCCTCGTATCTCGACGGGCTGATCCGGCGCAAGGAGCAGGAGCCCGGCGACGGGCTGCTGGACACCCTGATCGCGGAGCAGCTGTCCACGGGCGCGCTGACCCGCCGCGACCTGGTCGACATCGCGCTGCTGCTCCTGGTGGCCGGGCACGAGACCACCGCGAGCGCCATCGCGCTCGGTGTGCTCACCCTGCTGGAGAACCCGGAGCAGCTGGCGGCCCTGCGCGCCGACGAGACGCTGCTGCCGGGCGCGGTCGAGGAGCTGCTGCGGTACATGGCGATCGCCGACGGGGTCGCCCGGTTCGCGACGGTCGACACGGAACTGGGCGGGCACCAGGTGAAGGCGGGTGACGGGGTGATCGTCGTCATCTCCTCGGCCAACCGGGACGACGAGGCGTTCCCGGCCGCCGACGCCTTCGACGTCGGGCGCGGCGCGCGCCACCACATCTCCTTCGGGCACGGCGTCCATCAGTGCATCGGCCAGAACCTGGCCAGGGCCGAGATGGAGATCGCGCTGTCCACACTCTTCCGCCGGCTGCCGGGGCTCCGCCTCGCCGAACCCTCGGGGCAGCTGCCGGTCAAGGAACCGGGCGGGGTCCAGGGCATCTGGCGCCTGCCCGTCACCTGGTGAGCACTCCTGCCGCCACGTGGTGATCAGAAGGGAACCGGAAGCCATGCACATCAAGGCCGATACACAGCGGTGTCTGGGCGCGGGTCAGTGCGTCCTGTCCGCACCCGACCGCTTCGACCAGTCCGACGAGGGCACGGTCCTGGTCCTGGAGGACCGGGTGGACGGTCCGGCCGAGGAGGCGAGGCTGCGGGACACCGTGGCGCTCTGCCCCTCGCAGGCCATCGCTCTGGAGGCCTGACCATGCCGGTGACGGGACGGCTGGCCGACGCGGTCGCTGACCACCGGGCGGGCCCCCGGCCGCTGGGTGAACTCCCGGCGGTACCGGGGGCCGAGGTGTCGGAGCGGTGGATTCCGGGCGCACCGGGGGCGCCCCGGGTGCGGGTGCGGATCTACCGCCCGCCCGGGGCGGGGGCGGCGCTGCCCGCCGTGGTGTGGATCCACGGCGGGGGCTTCGTCCTCGGCAATGTGGACTCCGTGCACCACTCGGCCGCCCAGGCGGCGGTGTTCGCCTCGGCGGTGGTCGTGGCGGTGTCCTACCGGCTGGCGCCGGAGGACCCGTTCCCGGCGGGGCTCGACGACTGCTGGGCCGCGCTGGAGTGGACTGCCGGGAACGCGGCGGAGATCGGCGCGGACCCCTGCCGGCTGGCGGTCGCGGGGGCCAGTTCCGGGGGCTGTCTGGCCGCCGGTCTGACCCTGCTCGCCCGGGACCGGGGCGGCCCTGCGCTCGTCTTCCAGCACCTGAGCACCCCGGTGCTCGACGACCGGCTGGAGACGGACTCGATGGCCGGGTTCACGGACACCCCCATCTGGAACCGCCGTCTGGCGCAGGAGAGCTGGGAGCTGTACCTGGGCGGCCGGGCCGAACTCCCCGCGCACGCCGCACCGGCGCGCGCGGCGGACCTGCGCGGGCTGCCCCCGGCGTACATCTCGACGGCGGGGCTCGATCCGCTGCGCGACGAGGGCCTGTGGTACGGGCTGCGCCTGGCGCGGGCGGGGGTGCCGGTGGAGGTGCACAACTTCCCCGGCGCGTACCACGCGTTCGGCGGCTGGGCGGACGGCCCGGAGGCGGACGGCGACGAGCCGCACCGCGTCGCGCTGGAGCACCTGACCGCGCTGCGGCGCGGGCTGCACGCGGGCGGGCCGGGGGCGATTTAGAACGCGCAAAGGCCGCCGTTAGCGGGGCCGGTGAAGGTGGTGGCTCCGCCGGGTCGTCCTCGACGAGGGAGTACGTCACAGATCATGCGTAGCGCCCACTCCGCACCTATCGCCGTCATCGGTCTCGCCTGCCGCCTCCCCGGGGCATCCGATCCCGCCGCGTTCTGGGACCTCCTCAGCCGGGGCGGGGACGCCGTCGGGGAGGCACCGGCGGACCGCCGTCCGGCCGGTGTGCCCGCCCGTGGCGGCTTCCTCGACGAGGTGGACCGGTTCGACGCCCCCTTCTTCTCGGTCCCGCCCCGCGAGGCTGCCGCGATGGACCCCCAGCAGCGGCTGCTCCTCGAACTGGGCTGGGAGGCGCTGGAGGAGGCGGGCATCGTCCCCGGCACGCTGGCCGGCAGCCGGACCGCCGTCTACGCGGGCGCCATCTGGGACGACTACGCGGCGCTCCACCACCGCCGGGGCGAGGCGGGCGCCGACCGCTACTCCGTGACCGGGCTGCACCGGGGCATCCTCGCCAACCGGCTGTCGTACGTCCTCGGCCTGACCGGTCCGAGTCTGACCGTGGACTCGGCGCAGTCCTCGTCGCTGGTCGCGGTCCATCTGGCCTGCGAGAGCCTGCGCGCCGGGGAGTCCGATCTCGCGATCGTCGGCGGCGCCAACCTGATCCTCTCTCCCGGCAGCAGCGCGGACAGCGCGAAGTTCGGCGCCCTGTCGCCGGACGGGCGCTGCTTCACGTTCGACGCGCGGGCCAATGGCTATGTACGTGGCGAGGGCGGCGTCGCCGTCGTCCTGAAGCCCCTGGACCGGGCCCGCGCGGACGGCGACCGGGTGCACTGCGTGATCCTGGGCAGCGCGGTCAACAACGACGGTGCGTCCGAGGGCCTGACGGTCCCGGACCGGCACGCGCAGGAAGCGGTGCTGCGCGAGGCGTACGCACGGGCGGGCGTCACCGCGGACCGGGTCCAGTACGTCGAACTGCACGGCACCGGCACGCCCGTGGGCGACCCGGTGGAGGCCGCCGCGCTCGGCGCGGCCCTCGGCACGGACCGGCCGGCCGACGCCCCGCTCCAGGTCGGCTCGGCGAAGACGAACGTCGGCCATCTGGAGGGCGCGGCGGGCCTGGTGGGGCTGCTGAAGACCGCCCTGTCCGTGTCCCGGCGCCGGCTCCCGGCGAGCCTGAATTTCGAGCGCGCGAACCCGGCGATTCCCCTGACGGAGCTGGGCCTGCGGGTCCGGACGGAGGCGGGCCCGTGGCCGCGCGAGGAGCTGCCGCTGATCGCGGGGGTCAGCTCGTTCGGCATGGGCGGCACAAACTGCCATGTGGTGGTGGGCGAGGCGGGGGCCGGTGCGGAGACCGGCGACGGGGCGAAGTCCGGTACGGTGCCCGCCTCGGGCGCCGCCGCCGGGCCGGACGCCCGCGAGACCGCGGGCGTCGCGGCGACCGGGGCGGAGGCGGACAGGCAGGTCGCGTCCGACCCCCGCCCCCTCCCCTGGCTGCTCAGTGCCCGTGACGGCCGTGCCCTGCGCGGGCAGTCCGCCCGGCTGCGGGATCACCTCTCGGACGCCGGGCCCGCCCCGCTCGACACCGCGTACTCCCTCGCCGCGACCCGCACCCTCTTCGACGAGCGCGCCGTCGCGGTCGCGGCGGACCGGGACGGGCTGCTGCGCGCGCTCGACGCGCTGGCCGAGGGCCGGGACGACCCGGCTCTCGTACGGGGCAGGGTGCCGGCGCAGGCCCCGCTCACCGCGTTCCTGTTCACCGGTCAGGGCAGTCAGCGTGCCGGCATGGGGCGCGAGCTGTATGCCGCGTACCCCCCGTACGCGGCGGCGTTCGACGAGGTCTGCGCGGCCTTCGCGCCGTACCTGGACCGGCCGCTCGCGGAACTCGTCCACGCGCCGCAGGAGGCGGCCCTGCTGGACGAGACGCGGTACACCCAGCCCGCCCTGTTCGCCGTGGAGACCGCGCTGTTCCGGCTGGTGGAGCACCTGGGGCTGCGCCCGGACCGGCTCGCCGGGCACTCGATCGGGGAGCTGACGGCAGCCCATGTCTCCGGGGTCCTCTCGCTCGACGACGCCGCGCGTCTGGTCGCGGCCCGGGGCCGGCTGATGCAGGAGCTTCCGGCGGGCGGTGCGATGGCGGCGCTGGAGGCGGCCGAGGAGGAGGTGGTCCCGCTCCTGAACGGCCGAGTCTCGCTCGCGGCCGTGAACGGGCCCCGCTCCGTGGTCGTCTCGGGCCGCGAGTCCGACGTCCTGCGGATCAAGGACGCGTTCGCCGCGCGGGGCCGCCGCACCCGGCGCCTGGCCGTGAGCCACGCGTTCCACTCGCCCCTGATGGACCCGGCGCTCGACGCCTTCCGCCGGATCGCCGCCGAGGTCACCTACGGGACGCCGCGCATCCCGGTCGTCTCCAACGTCACGGGGCGCATCGCGACGCCGGAGGAACTCGCCTCACCGGACTACTGGACCCGCCACATCCGCGACGCGGTCCGCTTCCGCGACGGCCTGCACACCCTGCGGGACGAGGGCGTACGCGTCTTCGTCGAGCTGGGCCCGGACGCCGTGCTCACCGCGATGGCCCGCGAGACCCTGGCCGACGGCGATCCCGCGCCGCTCTCCGTACTGCGGCGCGGCCGGCCCGAACCGGAGACCCTGGTCGCCGCCCTGGCCGGGGCGCAGGTGCGGGGTGCCCGGGTGGACTGGGCGGGCGCGCTCGCGGACCGGGGCGGCAGGCCCGTACCGCTGCCGACCTACGCGTTCCAGCGCGAGCGCCACTGGCTGGACGGACCGGCGGCGGCGCCGGAGGTGCCCGTTCCGGCACCGGCCGTCCGTCGCGAGGACACACCCGCCGCGAAGCCGGACGCGGACCTGCTGGACCTGGTGCGGACGCAGGTCGCGATCGTGCTCGGCCATGTGACGGGCGACGCGGTCGATCCGGGTCACGCGTTCAAGGACCTGGGCTTCGACTCGCTGGCAGGGGTGGAGCTGCGCGACCGCCTCCAGACCGCGACCGGGCTCTCCCTGCCGTCGGCACTCGTCTACCACCACCCCACGCCCGAGGCCGTGGTCCGCCTGCTGCGCGACCGGCTCGACGGGCCCTCACAGAGCGCTGCGGGTACCCGGCCGGACACCGCCACCGTCCACGCGGACGAGCCGGTCGCCATCGTGGGCATGGCCTGCCGCTATCCCGGCGGAGTGGCGTCACCGGAGGACCTGTGGCGTCTGGTCGCCGAGGGCACGGACGCCATCGGCCCGTTCCCCACGGACCGGGGCTGGGACCTGGACGCGCTGTACGACCCCGACCCGGACCGGCCCGGCACCGCCTACGTGCGGGAGGGCGGATTCCTGTACGGGGCCGGGGAGTTCGACGCCGGGCTGTTCGGGATCAGCCCGCGCGAGGCGGGGGCCATGGACCCGCAGCAGCGGTTGCTGCTCACCACGGCCTGGGAGGCGTTCGAGCGGGCCGGGATCGCGCCCGACAGCCTGCGCGGGAGCGCGGCCGGGGTGTTCGTGGGTGCGACCGCCCAGGACTACGGGCCCCGCCTGGACGAACCGGGCGAGGGGCTGGACGGCTACCTCCTCACCGGCAGCACGGCGAGTGTCGCCTCGGGCCGGGTCGCGTACACCTTCGGCCTTGAGGGTCCGGCGGTGACGGTGGACACGGCCTGCTCGTCCTCCCTGGTGGCGCTGCATCTCGCGGCCCAGGCCCTGCGCCACGGCGAGTGCGATCTCGCGCTGGCGGGCGGGGTCACCGTGATGCCGACGCCGGGCATGTTCCTGGAGTTCAGCCGGCAGCGCGGGCTCGCGGCGGACGCCCGCTGCAAGGCGTTCGCCGCATCGGCCGACGGCACGGCATGGGCGGAGGGGGTGGGCCTGCTGCTGGTGGAGCGGCTGTCGGACGCCCGCCGCAACGGCCACCAGGTGCTCGCGGTCGTCCGGGGCTCGGCGGTCAACCAGGACGGCGCCAGCAACGGCCTCACCGCACCCAACGGCCCCTCGCAGGAACGCGTCATCCGCCAGGCCCTGGCCCAGGCGGGCCTGGGGACGGCGGACGTGGACGCGATGGAGGCGCACGGGACGGGCACGCGGCTCGGCGACCCCATCGAGGCCGATGCCCTGCTGGCCACGTACGGGCAGGACCGGCCGGCCGAACAACCGCTGCTGCTGGGCTCGTTGAAGTCGAACATCGGACACACCCAGGCAGCCGCCGGGGTGGGCGGCGTCATCAAGATGGTCGAGGCGATGCGCCACGGCGTACTGCCCCGCACCTTGCACGTGGACGAGCCGTCCCCGCATGTGGACTGGGCGTCGGGGGCAGTGCGGCTGCTGGTCGAGGACACCCCGTGGCCGGAGCGTGACCGGCCGCGCCGTGCGGCGGTGTCGTCGTTCGGCATCAGCGGGACGAACGCCCATGTCGTCCTGGAGCAGGGCCCGCAGGAGGCTGCTTCCGACAGCGCCGGCCCGCTCCCGCTGTGGCCGTTGTCCGCGCAGAATCCCGTCTCGCTGCGGGAGCAGGGCGCGCGGCTACGGGCTTACGTTCAGGAGCACCCGGAGATCGAAGCCGGCGCGGTCGCCTCGTCGTTGCACCGAGGGCGCGCCGCGCTGGAGCACCGAGGGGTGGTGCTGGCGGACGACCGCGAGCAGGCTCTCGACGCGTTGGCCGCCCTTGCGGCCGGTGAGGAACACCCCTCGCTCGTACGCGGTATCGCCGCGCCCACGCCGCGTATCGCGTACCTGTTCACCGGGCAGGGCAGCCAGCGACCCCAGATGGGGCACACGCTGTACACCACCCACCCCGTGTTCGCCGCCGCACTCGACGAGGTCTTCGACGCACTCGACCCGCACCTCGAACACCCCCTGCGCGATGTGATGTTCGCCCCGCCCGGTACCGCCAACGCCACACTGCTCAACGAGACCCGCTACACACAACCCGCCCTCTTCGCCCTGGAGACCGCACTCCACCGGCTCCTCGCCCACCACGGCATCACCCCCGACTACGTCACCGGCCACTCCATCGGCGAACTCACCGCCGCCCACATCGCCGGCATCCTCACCCTCCCCGACGCCGCACTCCTCATCACCACCCGCGCACGCCTCATGCAATCCGCACCCACCGGCGGAGCCATGACCGCCATCGAAGCGACCGAAGAACACATACAGCCCTACCTCAACGCACACGTGGCCCTCGCCGCCGTGAACAGCCCCACCTCACTGGTGATCTCGGGTGATGCGGACGCCGTCCGGCGCACCGCGCAGGCGTTGAAGGACCAGGGTCACCGCGTCCACCCGCTGACCGTCAGTCACGCCTTCCACTCCCCCCACATGGACCCGATCCTCGACGCGTTCCGGGACGTGGCGCAGACGGTCACGTACCACCAACCCCATACACCGTTGATCACCGACGGCGACCCCACCAGCCCCGACCACTGGACCGACCAGATACGCAACACCGTCCGCCACCACGACCACATCACCACCCTGACCAGCAAGAACATCACCACCTACCTCGAACTCGGCCCCGACGCCTCCCTCACCGCCCACACACCCCACGCCGTCCCGCTCCTCCGCAGGAGCCACGACGAGGACCGCACCTACCTGACCGCCCTCGCCACCACCCACGCCCACGGCACCCCTCTCGACCTGCCGGGACACGGCCGCGCCGGCCTCCCCACCTATCCGTTCCAGCCGACCCGCTACTGGCGGGTGCCGGGCCGGGTCACAGCCGGTCCGGAGTCCCTGGGGCTCGTGGCCGCCGCGCATCCCTTCCTCGGGGCAGCGGGGGAACTGGCCGGGCAGGGCGGCTCGGTGTTCACCGGCCGGCTGTCGCGCTCCGCCCACCCCTGGCTCGCGGACCACGAGATCCTGGGCCACGCCCTGCTGCCGGGCACGGCCTTCGTGGATCTGGCGCTCGCGGCCGGTGAGGCCGTGGACGCGCCGAGGGTGGCCGAGCTGACGCTCGAAGCGCCGCTCGTGCTGCCCGCCGAGGGTTCGCTCTCGCTCCAGCTCGCCGTCGGCCCGGCCGACACCGACGGCCACCGCACCCTCAGCATCCACACCCGGCCGGATCCGGCGGCCGACTGGACCCGCCACGCGACGGGCACGCTGGCCCCGTCGACCGCCGCGCCCTTCACCCTCCCGGACACCACCTGGCCCCCGGAGCGCGCCGACGCGCTCGACGTGGAGGCGCTGTACGCACGGCTCGACCGGCTGGGGTACGCGTACGGGCCCGCGTTCCGTGCCGTGCAAGCCGCGTGGAGCGACGGCGACGACCTCTTCGCGGACATCGCGCTCCCCGCCGAACTGGTCGAACAGGCGGCTCGGTTCCCACTCCACCCCGCCCTGCTCGACGCGGCCCTGCACCCGCTGGTCGGCCGGGAGGAGGCGCGGGAGGACGGCCGCCTGCCCGTGCCCTTCGCCTGGTCGGGCGTCGAGCTCTTCGCGACCGGCGCCACCGCCCTGCGCGCCCACTGGTCGTCCGGCCGGCTCACGGTCACCGATCCGGCCGGCAACCCCGTCCTGTCCGCCGAATCCCTCACCCTGCTTCCGGTCGACGCCGCCGCCCTGGGCGCACCGGCCGGCCGGGCGCTCGCACCCCACCGCGTCGACTGGACACCCGTCCCGCACCACTCCTCCCCCCGCGCACACGCCGTGCACGTCGACGCGCTCACGGACCTCGCATCCGACGCACCCGTCCCGGACGTCGTCGCCGTGTCCGTGCCGCAGGGCCGCGACGCCGCCGCGCACACACTGGCGTTGGTACGGGAGTGGCTGCACGAGGAGCGCTTCGGCAACGCCCGGCTGCTGCTCCTGACGCGTGGCGCACAGGCCGTGGCGGCCGGCGACTCCGTGCCCGACCCCTGGTCGGCCGCCGCCTGGGGACTCGTACGGTCGGCGCAGTCGGAGCACCCGGGGCGGTTCGTACTCGCGGATGTCGACGCGGGCGCACCGGACCTGGACGTGCTGACCGGTGCGTCCCACGACGAGCCTCAACTCGCCCTGCGCGGTAGCGTTCTGTCCGCCCCCAGGGTCATCCGTGGCGGCGACGCCGGCGTCCCGGAGCCACGCGACTACGGCCGGCGCACCGTCATGATCACCGGAGGGACCGGTGGGCTGGGCCGGCTGGTTGCCCGGCATCTCGTGGAACGGCACGGAGCCCGGCGTCTGCTGCTGGTGAGCCGCAGCGGCGAACAGGCGCCAGGCACGGCCGAGTTGGCCCGCGAGCTGGCTCAGTCCGGGGCCGAGGTGCGATTCGCGGCCGTGGACACGTCCTCGCGCGAGGAGCTGGCCGGGGCGCTGGACGCGATCCCGGCCGAACACCCCCTGGGCGCCGTCTTCCACCTGGCCGGTGCACTCGACGACGTCACGGTCGAGGGTCTGACGCCGGACCGGCTGGAAACGGTGCTCCGGACGAAGGCCGAGTCGGCCGCCCATCTGCACGAGCTGACGGCCGACAGCGAGCTGAGTGACTTCGTGCTGTTCTCGTCGGTCGTCGGGGTCACCGGCAACGCCGGGCAGGCCAACTACGCCGCAGCCAATGCCTACCTCGACGCCCTCGCCCACCACCGCCACGCCCAGGGCCTGCCCGCCACCTCGCTCGCCTGGGGGCTCTGGGACCAGCCGGAGGGGATGAGCGGAACCCTGGGTGAGACCGAACTGGCCCGTTGGGCGCGTTCCGGGCTCGGCCCGCTGTCCGTCGCCGACGGGCTGGCCCTGCTCGACGCGGCCCTCACCGGCGAGGACCCGGCGCCGGTCCTCGTACGCTTCGACACACCCGCGCTGCGGGCGCGGGCGGAACACGGCGCGCTGCCCTCCGTGCTGCGCGGGCTGGTACGCGCTCCGCGTCCCCGTGCCTCGGCCGCGACGGCCGGGAACTCCGCGGCCGGAACATGGGCCCAGCACACCGCCGCCCTCCCGGAGGAGGAACGGCAGTCCGCCGTCACGGAGCTGGTGAGGGCGACGGTGGCCACCGTGCTCGGCCACACCGGCCCGGCGGCGCTCGACGACTCGCGCGCCTTCCGGGACCTGGGCTTCGACTCCCTCGCCGGTGTCGACCTGCGCAACCGGCTGGCCACCGTCACCGGACTGCGGATCTCCACGACGGCCGTCTTCGACCACCCCACACCCCGGTCGCTGGCAGCCCACCTGCTGACCCTCCTGCCGGGCGGCACCGCCCACTCCCCCACCCCCGTCACCGGCGCGCGGCCCGTCGGCCAGGACGACCCGGTCGTCATCGTCGGCATGGCCTGCCGCTACCCGGGCGGCGTGGCGTCGCCCGACGACCTGTGGGACCTCGTCGCGTCGGGCCGGGACGCCATCGGCGGCTTCCCCACCGACCGGGGCTGGGACCTGGCGGGCCTCTACGATCCGGACCCGGACCACCTCGGCACCTCGTATGCCCGTGACGGCGGATTCCTTTACGGGGCAGGGCAGTTCGACGCCGAGTTCTTCGGGATGAGCCCCCGCGAGGCCCTTGCGGCCGACCCGCAGCAGCGGCTTCTCCTGGAGACGGCCTGGGAGACGTTCGAGCGCGCCGGAATCGACCCGGACGGTGTACGCGGGAGCCGGACGGGTGTCTTCGCCGGGGTCATGTACAACGACTACGGATCACGTCTCGCGAAGGCGCCGCGCGATCTGGAGGGCTATCTGCTCACCGGCAACACATCGAGCGTGATCTCGGGGCGGGTCGCCTACACCTTCGGCCTGGAAGGCCCGGCGGTGACCGTCGACACGGCCTGCTCGTCCTCCCTGGTCGCTCTGCACCTGGCGGCCCAGGCCCTCCGGCAGGGTGAGTGCGATCTCGCCCTGGCCGGCGGGGTGACCGTGATGGCGCGTCCCGACACATTCGTCGAGTTCAGCCGCCAGCGCGGGCTCTCCCCCGACGGGCGGTGCAAGTCGTTCTCCGCGTCGGCCGACGGAACGGGCTGGTCGGAGGGGGTGGGTCTGCTCCTGGTGGAGCGGCTTTCGGACGCCCGCCGCAACGGCCACCAGGTGCTCGCGGTCGTCCGGGGCTCGGCGGTCAACCAGGACGGCGCCAGCAACGGCCTCACCGCGCCGAACGGCCCCTCGCAGGAACGCGTCATCCGCCAGGCCCTGGCCGGTGCGGGGCTGCGGGCCTCGGAGGTCGACGCCGTCGAAGCCCATGGGACCGGCACCAGGCTCGGCGACCCCATCGAGGCACAGGCGCTCCTCGCCACCTACGGGCAGGACCGGCAGGCCGAACAACCGCTGCTGCTGGGCTCGTTGAAGTCGAACATCGGACACACCCAGGCAGCCGCCGGGGTGGGCGGCATCATCAAGATGGTCGAGGCGATGCGCCACGGCGTACTGCCCCGCACCCTGCACGTGGACGAGCCGTCCCCGCATGTGGACTGGGAGTCGGGCGCGGTCAGCCTCCTGACGGACGAGACCGACTGGCCGGACCACGACCGGCCGCGCCGCGCGGCGGTGTCCTCGTTCGGCATCAGCGGGACGAACGCCCACGTGATCCTGGAGCAGGCTCCGGAGCCGGTGACGGCGGAGCCCGGTGCCGACGACGAGAGCCCGGTCGTGCTGTGGCCGCTGTCCGCGCACAGCCCGGCCGCGCTACGGGACCAGGCTGCCCGCCTGGCCGCCTTCGTACGGGAGCGCCCGGCGCCGGGCGAGGCGATCGGCCGCACGCTGGTGACGGGGCGGGCCGCCCTGGAGCACCGTGGGGTGGTGCTGGCGGGCGACGAGGGTCGGGCGCTCGACGCGTTGGACGCGCTCGCCGCCGGTGAGGAGCATCCGGCGCTCGTACGGGGGACCGCCGCGCCCACGCCGCGTATCGCGTTCCTGTTCAGCGGGCAGGGCAGCCAGCGACCCCAGATGGGGCACACGCTGTACACCACCCACCCGGTGTTCGCCGCCGCGCTGGACGAGGTCTTCGACGCACTGAACTCTCACCTCGAACAGCCCCTGCGCGATGTGATGTTCGCCCCGCCGGGGTCCGCGAACGCGGTGCTCCTCGACGAGACCCGCTACACACAACCCGCACTCTTCGCCCTGGAGACCGCACTCCACCGGCTCCTCGCCCACCACGGCATCACCCCCGACTACGTCACCGGCCACTCCATCGGCGAACTCACCGCCGCCCACATCGCCGGCATCCTCACCCTCCCCGACGCCGCACTCCTCATCACCACCCGCGCACGCCTCATGCAATCCGCACCCACCGGCGGAGCCATGACCGCCATCGAAGCGACCGAAGAACAGATTCAGCCCTACCTCAACGCGCACGTGGCCCTCGCCGCCGTGAACAGCCCCACCTCTCTGGTGATTTCAGGAGACCGGGAGGCCGTGGAGGCCGCCACGCGAAGGCTGAAGCAGCAGGGTCACCGCGTCCATCCCCTCACCGTCAGCCACGCCTTCCACTCCCCCCACATGGACCCGATCCTCGACGCGTTCCGGGACGTGGCACAGACGGTCACCTACCACCAGCCGCGCACCCCCCTGATCACCACAGGCGACCCCACCAGCCCCGACCACTGGACCGACCAGATACGCGACACCGTCCGCCACCACGACCACATCACCACCCTGACCAGCAAGAACATCACCACCTACCTCGAACTCGGCCCCGACGCCTCCCTCACCGCCCACACACCCCACGCCATCCCGCTCCTCCGCAAGAACCAGAGCGAACGCCACACCTTCGAGACCGCTCTCGCCACGACGTACGCCCAGGGCACCCCGCTCACGACGGGCGGAGCCGGGCACACCGACCTCCCCACCTATCCCTTCCGGCCCACCCACTACTGGCTGGACACCCCCGCGACCGACGCGTTGCTCGCTCCGGCCGTCGAGCTGGCCGGGGACGGAGGGCTGCTGTTCACGGGGGAGGTCGGCACGCGTTCGCTCCCCTGGCTCGCCGACCACGCGATGGGCGGGGCTGCACTCGTCCCGGCGGCACTCTTCGTCGAACTGGCCCTGCGTGCGGGCGAGGAGGCGTACGCCCCGGTGGTGGACGAGCTGACGCTGGAGGCGCCGCTGCCACTGCCGGACGACGGTTCGGCGGTGGCGCTCCAGTTGGCGGTCGGTGCTCCCGATGACACGGGCCGGCGGTCGTTCGGCGTGCATGCCCGGTCCGGCGAGGGGCAGCCCTGGATCCGGCATGCCTCCGGGTGGCTCGCTCCGGCGGACGCCGAGGTGCCGGATCCCGGATCCGCCTGGCCTCCGGCCGGTGCCGAGCGCACGGATGCCGCCGAGGTCTACGAGCGGCTGGCGGCGCTGGGCTACGGCTACGGGCCCGCCTTCCGCAATCTGCGGGACGCGTGGGCGGTCGGCGGCGCCCTCTTCGCCGAGGTCGCGTTGCCGGACGAACTGCGCGCCCAGGCGGGGGACTTCGCGCTGCACCCCGCGTTGCTCGATGCCGCCCTGCATCTGCTGCCGCTCCAAGGCGGCGGCGATGAGCTGAAGCTGCCGTTCTCCTGGTCCGGCATCCGTCTCCACGCCACCGGTGCCGACGCGCTGCGGGTGCGTCTGGAGCCGGACGACGCGCAGTCCGTGTCGCTCTCGTTGACCGATGCCGCCGGCGGGCCCGTCGCCTCCGTGGGCTCGGTGCGTCTGCTGCCCGCCCCCGCCGTGGCCGCCTCGCACACCGATCCGCTGTACGAGGTGGAGTGGACGGAGCCGATGGCCCGCGCGGGCCGGGCCGGTGACGTACTGCCCGGGGCCGAGATCGTACGGATCACCCCCGGCCGGTCCGTGGCCGAAGCCGCGCACCACGCCCTGGCGCTCGTCCAGGAGTGGCTGACGCGGGAGGAGACGGCGGGCTCCCGGCTGGCCGTCGTCACCTCGGGCGCCGTCGCGACACGGGACGGCGAGGAGGTGACCGACCTGCCGGCGGCGACGGTGTGGGGGCTGTTGCGGACGGCCCAGTCGGAGCATCCCGGCGTCTTCGTCGTCGTCGACACGGACTGCAGCGCGGCCAGTGAGCAGGCTCTCGACGAGGTGCTGGCGACGGACGAGCCCCAAGTCGCCCTGCGTGAGGGCCGCGTGCTGGTCCCCAGGCTGCGCCGCGTCCCGGACGTGGCCCCGGCCCGGACGCCGGTCGCCGGGCCCGACGGACACGGCACCGTACTGCTGACGGGCGCCACAGGTGCCCTCGGCGCCACCGTCGCCGAGCGGCTCATCACCCACCACGGCGTCCGGCACCTCCTGCTCACCGGCCGGCGCGGCCCGGCGGCCCCGGGGGCGGCCGAGCTGCTGGCCCACCTCACGGAGCTCGGGGCGGACGTCGCCCTGGTCGCCTGCGACACCGCCGACCGGGACGCCGTCACCGCCCTGCTCGCGGACATCCCGGCAGCACACCCCCTGAGCGCGATCGTGCACGCCGCCGGGGTGCTCGACGACGGGGTGCTGGAGGACCTGACGCCGGACCGGCTGGACACGGTCCTGCGCCCCAAGGCGGATGCCGCGCTGCTGCTCCACGAGCTCACCGTCGAACGCGGGCTCGACCTCGCCGCGTTCGTCCTCTTCTCCTCGGTCACCGGGGTCACCGGCACGGCCGGGCAGGCCAACTACGCCGCCGCCAACGCCTACCTGGACGCCCTCGCCCACCACCGCCACGCCCACGGCCTGCCCGCCACCTCGCTGGCCTGGGGACTCTGGGGCCAGAGCGACGGCATGGGATCCCGGCTGGGGGCGGCCGACCTCGCCCGCCTCGCCCGCACCGGCATCGCGCCGCTTCCGGCCGAGAGCGCGCTGCGGCTGTTCGACGACGCGCTCGGCTCGGACCGAGCCGTACTCGTCGCTTCCCGATTCGCCACCGCCACCCTGGGCGACGGGGGTACGTCGGTCCCGGCTCCGCTGCGCTCGCTGGCGCCGAGGCGTCCCCGCAGGGCGGTCAACTCCGCATCCGTGGCATCCGGTTCGACGTTCGCAGAGCAGTTGGCCGGGCTGTCGGCCGAGGAGGTGGAGCGGAGGCTGCTGGAGCTGGTGCGGGCCACCACGGCCACCGTGCTCGGCCACACGGACGCGGGGGCGGTACCGGAGGGGCGCGCCTTCACGGATCTCGGCTTCGACTCGCTCGCCGCCGTGGACCTGCGCAACCGGCTCGGGGCGGCCACCGGTCTGCGGCTGCCGACGACGCTGGTCTTCGACCACCCGACCCCGCAGGCGCTCGCCGCGCTGCTGCGGGACGAACTCGGCGTGGACGGGGCCGCGCCCGTAGTAGCCGCCGTTTCCACCCGCACCGCCGTCTCCGACGATCCGATCGCGATCGTCTCCATGGCCTGCCGGTTCCCGGGCGGGGTGACCACACCCGAGGAGCTGTGGCGGCTGGTCAGCGAGGAGACGGACGCCGTCTCCGGCTTCCCGACGGACCGGGGCTGGGACCTGGACGGGCTCTACGATCCGGACGCCTCCCGGCCCGGCACCTCGTACGCCAGGGAGGGCGGGTTCCTGCACACGGCCGCCGACTTCGACCCGGAGTTCTTCGGGATGAGCCCGCGCGAGGCCCTGACCACGGACCCGCAGCAACGGCTGCTCCTGGAGACGGCCTGGGAGACGTTCGAGCGGGCCGCTATCGACCCGGCCGGGCTGCGCGGGTCCCGAACCGGGGTGTTCGCCGGGGTGATGTACAACGACTACGGAGCCCGGCTCCACCAGGCGCCCAACGCGCCCGGTGAGGTCGAGGGGTATCTCGTCAGCGGCAGCGCGGGCAGTGTCGCCTCCGGCCGGGTCGCGTACACCTTCGGTCTCGAAGGTCCCGCGGTCACCGTGGACACGGCCTGCTCCTCCTCCTTGGTCGCCCTGCATCTCGCGGCCCAGGCGCTGCGGCAGGGCGAGTGCGACCTCGCCCTCGCCGGCGGGGTGACGGTGATGGCCGGGCCCGCGACCTTCGTGGAGTTCAGCCGGCAGCGCGGGCTCTCCGCCGACGGGCGGTGCAAGCCGTTCGCGGAGGCCGCCGACGGCACGGGCTGGGGCGAGGGTGTCGGGCTGCTGCTGGTGGAGCGGCTGTCGGACGCCCGCCGCAATGGCCATGAGGTGCTGGCCGTGCTGCGCGGCTCCGCCGTCAACCAGGACGGAGCGAGCAACGGCCTCACCGCACCCAACGGCCCCTCCCAGCAGCGGGTCATCCGCGAGGCGCTGGACCGGGCGGGCCTCGCCGCCCGGGATGTGGACGCCGTCGAGGCGCACGGGACGGGGACCAGGCTCGGCGATCCGATCGAGGCGCAGGCGCTCCTCGCGGTCTACGGGCAGGACCGGCCGGACGAACAGCCCCTGTTGCTGGGTTCGGTGAAGTCGAACATCGGGCACACGCAGGCCGCCGCCGGTGTCGCGGGCGTGATCAAGACCGTGCTGTCCATGCGGCACGGGTCCCTGCCCAGGAGCCTGCACATCGACCGGCCCACCCCGCATGTCGACTGGGCCCAGGGTGGTGTCGCGCTGCTCACCGAGACGACGCCCTGGCCGGAGCGGGAGCGGCCCCGGAGGGCCGCGGTGTCGTCGTTCGGGATCAGCGGGACCAACGCCCACGTGATCCTGGAGGCCCCGGCCGACACGGACGCACAGCACGCCGCGGCCCAGGTGAGCCCGGAGGCCCCGGCCGACGCGGACTCGCCCCGCACCAACGCCCAGGCGACACCGGCCGACACGGACGCGCCCCACCCCGACGCCCAGGTGCGCTCGGAGGCACCCGCCGACGGTGAGCGCGCGTCCACCCCCGCCGCGCGCCCCGTCCCGTGGCTCGTCTCCGGTCACACGCCCGGCGCACTCCGCGCGCGGGCCGCGCAACTGGCCGGCGTACTCGACCGCAGCCCCCACCCGGACCCCGCCGACGTGTCGGCGGCCCTCGCCGCCGGCCCCGGTGCCTTCGAGCACCGCGTCTCGTTCGTCGCGGCCGGCCGCGACGAGGCGCTGCGTGCCCTCGCCGCCGTCGCGGCGGGCGAGACCCCGCAGGTCGTGGCGCCCGAGCGGATCCGGACCGCGTTCCTCTTCACCGGCCAGGGCAGCCAGCGCGCCGGGGCGGGCCGTGAGCTGTACGCGGCGCACGACGCGTTCGCCGCCGCCTTCGACGCGGCCTGCGCCGCGCTGGACCCGCACCTCGGGCGCTCGCTGCGCGAGATCGTGTTCGCCGCCGAGGGCACGCCGGAGGCGGCCCTGCTCGACGAGACCCGGTACACCCAACCGGCCCTGTTCGCGCTGGAGACGGCGCTCTTCCGGCTCCTGGAGCACTTCGGTGTGCGGCCGGACGCGCTGCTCGGGCACTCCATCGGATCGGTGGCCGCCGCACACGTGGCCGGGGTGCTGTCGCTCGCCGACGCGGCGACGCTGGTCGCGGCCCGGGGGCGGCTGATGCAGGGGCTGCCGGCCGGGGGCGCGATGCTCGCCGTGGAGCTCGACGAGGACGCGGTGACACGGCTGCTGACCGGTCTCGAAGACCGGGCGGCCATTGCCGCGCTCAACGGCCCGCGCGCCACGGTGGTGTCGGGCGAGGCCGGCGCGGTGAACGAAGTGGCCGCCCGTGCGCAGGAATCGGGCGCCCGGACGCGCAGGCTCACCGTGAGCCACGCCTTCCACTCGCCGCTGATGGAACCGGCGCTCGCGGAGTTCCGGGAGGTGCTGTCCGCTCTCGCCTTCCGGCCGCCGGGCCTGCCGGTGATCTCCGATCTCACCGGGGCCCCCGTGGACCCGGACGAGCTGGCGTCGCCCGGCTACTGGGTCCGGCAGGCCCGTGAGGCGGTCCGTTTCGCGGACGGCGTCGGCGCGCTCAAGGAGCTGGGCATCGGCGCGTTCGTGGAGCTGGGCCCCGACGCGGTGCTCGCGACCATGGCCGCCGATACGCACCCGGACGCCGTGTCGCTGCCGTTGCTGCGCCGCGACCGCTCCGAGCTGCGCTCGCTGCCGGAGGCGCTGGGCGCACTGCATGCCGCCGGTGGCACGGTCGGCGGGGCGGTGTACGGAGTACGGGACGGCTGCCGGCCCGTCGAGCTGCCCACGTATCCCTTCCAGCGCGAGCGGTACTGGCTGGACCGCCCGGCGGCTCCGGCCGGAGCGGCCCGGGTCGAGCAGGCGGGGCTCGGGGCGACCGACCACCCGCTGCTCGGGGCCGCCGTCGACCTCGCCGGTGACGCCGGTACGGTCCACACCGGGCTGCTGTCGACCGCCACGCATCCGTGGCTGGCCGACCACGCGGTGCTCGGATCCGTCGTCCTGCCCGGGGCCGCGCTCCTCGAACTCGCCCTGTACGCGGGCCGGGAGGCCGGCACTCCCGTACTCGACGAACTGACGCTGAGCGACCCGCTCCTGCTGCCGGACACGGGCTCCGTGCGGGTGCAGGTGAGTGTCGGCGCGCCGGGCACGGACGACAGGCGGCCGGTGACGGTCCACTCGCGGGCGGCGGAGGCCGAAGGGGAGCCGTGGACGGTACACGCCTCCGGGGTCCTCGCACCGGAGTCCGCCGTGGGCCCGGCGCCTCTGACGGGTGCCTGGCCGCCGGCGGGAGCCGAGCCCGTCGAGGTGGGCGATGCCTATGCGGAACTGGCCGCACTGGGCTATGCGTACGGCCCCGCCTTCCAGGGCCTGCGGGCCGCCTGGCGAGATCCGGCGGACGGAAGCCGGTACGCCGAGGTCGCGATCGACGTGGAAGACGCCGGCGGCCGGCTCGTGGCCCCCGCGCTCGTCGACGCGGCCCTGCACCCACTCGCGCTCGCCGGTCCCGGTCCGTCGGGCGGGCTGCCGGTGCCGTTCTCCTGGAACGGGGTGCGGGTACACGGTCCCGGGACCGGATCGGCGCGGGTGCGCCTGTCGCCGGCCGGGCCCGACACCACCGCGCTGCTGATCACCGACGAGTCCGGTACGCCGGTGCTGTCCGTGGACGCGCTGGTCGTACGGGAGGCCGACCCGGCCCGGTTCGCGCAGGCGCGCCGGGGCGGGGGCGGGCTCTACCGGGTGGAGTGGAATGAGCGGGCCGTCCCCGCCGGCCGGGCGGTCGCGGTCGGGTACGACGAGGCGCTGCGGATCGCGGAGGCGGAGGGCCGGTTCGGGGGCGACGCCCTGCTGGACGAGGAGCCGCGTTCCCTGCCCGCCCTCGCTCGGGTGCTGCGCGACTGGGTGGCCGACGACCGCTTCGGCGGGGCCAGGCTCGTCGTGACGACGCGGCGGGCGGTGGCCGTCGAGGACGGCGACCCGGTGTCCGGGCTCGACCGCTCGACGTGGTGGGGCCTGGTGCGTACGGCCCGGACCGAGCACCCCGGACGGTTCGTCCTGGTCGACACGGACGGGTCGGACGCCTCGTCCGGTGTACGGGACGCCGCTCTGAGCACCGGCGAGCCGCAACTCGCCCTGCGCGACGGGGCGGTGCTCGTCCCGCGACTGGCCCGAATCCCGCTTCCGGCGGAGAGCCGTACGGAACTGCCGGGCACGGTGCTCGTGACCGGTGCGACGGGGGCGCTGGGACGGCTCGTCGCCGAACGGCTCGTCACCCGGCACGGGGTGCGGCGGCTGCTGCTGACCGGACGGCGCGGGCCGGACGCCCCCGGCGCCCGGGAACTGGTCGTTCACCTGACCGGTCTGGGTGCGGACGTCACGCTCACCGCCTGCGATCTCGCGGACCGGGCGGCCGTGTCGGCCCTGCTCGACTCCGTGCCGGACGGCCATCCGCTGAGCGCCGTCGTGCACGCGGCGGGCGTCACGGCGGATGCGACGCTGGAGGCACTGACGGACGAGGCGTTCACGACCGTCCTGCGGCCCAAGGCCGACGCCGCCCTGCTGCTGCACGAGCTGACCCTTGAGCGGGGCATCGGACAGGCCGCCTTCGTGCTGTTCTCCTCGGTGGCCGGGATCATCGGCAACGCCGGCCAGGCCAACTACGCGGCGGCGAACACCTACCTGGACGCGCTGGCCCACCACCGCCACGCGCTCGGGCTGCCCGCCACCTCGCTGGCCTGGGGGCTCTGGGAGCAGTCCGGCGGTCTCGGTGACGCGCTCACCGCCGCGGACCTCGCCAGGATCGCGCGTACCGGGGTCGCGCCCCTCACGGCGGAGGAGGGGCTTGAGCTGTTCGACGCGGCGCTGGCCTCGGGGCTTCCGGGTCTGGTCCCGGCCCGGCTGGACACCTCGGCGCTGCGCCGGCTCGGCGACCCGGACCGGGTGCCGCCGCTGCTGCGGTCCCTGGTGGGTCTGCCGGAGCGGCGGCAGGTGCCGGTGTCCGGAACGGGCGGCGGGGCCGACGGCGAGGCCCCCTGGGTCAGGAAGCTGGCGGAAGCGGCCGAGGAGGAGCGCCCGCGCCTGGTGCTCGACCTGGTGCGGGCGGCGGTGGCGGAGACGCTGGGCCACCCGTCGAACCGGCCCGTTCCCGCCGACCGGGGCCTGCTCGACCTGGGCTTCGACTCCCTGACCGCCGTCGAGCTGCGCAACCGGCTCGGCGCCGAGACCGGACTCCGGCTGCCCACCACGCTGCTGTTCGACCGGCCGACCGCGACCGCGCTCGCCGCCCATCTCCACGCGGAGCTGACCGACCGGCTGCCCGGCGGCCCGGCCTCCGCCCTGGCTCGTATCGACGAGCTGGAGGCCGCCTTCGACGGGGCCGCGCTCGACGCGGAGGCCCGCGAGCGGATCGCCGCCCGGCTGGCCTCGCTGCAGGCCCGCCTCGCGGCGGCCGGAGACATCTCCGTACCCACCACCGACATCCCTGCCACCCCCCTGCTGGACCAGGCGTCCGACGACGAGCTCTTCGAGCTCATCGACGGACAGCTCGGCTCCGAATAGCCCGTACGACGAGGAGAGTTGACGTCGCATGACGAACGAGGCCAGGCTCCGCGACTACCTCAAGCGCGTGACCAGTGACCTGCTCCAGACCCGGCAGCGGCTGACCGAGGCCGAGGCCGAGCGGCACGAACCGATCGCGATCGTGGGCATGTCCTGCCGCTACCCCGGCGGGGTTCGCTCCCCCGAGGACCTGTGGGACGTCGTCGCCACGGGCACCGACGCGATCTCCGCGTTCCCGGAGAACCGGGGATGGGACACGGCCGCGCTCTACGACCCCGACCCGGAACGGACCGGCCGCAGCTACGCGCGTGAGGGCGGGTTCCTGCACGAGGCGGACCGGTTCGACCCGGCGTTCTTCGGGATCAGCCCGCGCGAGGCGGTCGCCATCGATCCGCAGCAGCGGCTGCTCCTGGAGACCGCCTGGGAGGCGTTCGAACGGGCGGGCATCGATCCGGACACGCTGCGCGGCTCCCGTACCGGGGTGTTCGCCGGGGTGATGTACGGGGATTACGGCGGGCGCATCCGTCGCGCCCCGGACGGTCTTGAGGGATACATCGGCACCGGCAGCGCCGGGTCCGTGGCCTCCGGGCGGCTGTCGTACACCTTCGGGCTCGAAGGCCCCGCGGTGACGATCGACACGGCGTGCTCGTCGTCGCTGGTGGCCCTGCATCTGGCGGTGCAGTCGCTGCGCCGGGGCGAGTGCGATCTCGCGCTGGCGGGCGGGGCGACGATCATCGCGACCCCGGGTCTCTTCGTCGAGTTCAGCCGGCAGCGCGGGCTGTCCCCGGACGGCCGGTGCAAGGCGTTCGCGGCGGCGGCGGACGGTACGGGCTGGGGCGAGGGTGTCGGGCTGCTGCTGGTGGAGCGGCTGTCGGACGCCCGCCGCAACGGCCACCGGGTCCTCGCCGTCGTACGGGGGTCCGCCGTCAACCAGGACGGTACGAGCGGGCAGCTGTCCGCGCCCAACGGCCCGTCGCAGCAGCGGGTGATCCGGCAGGCCCTGGAGGACGCCGGGCTGACCACCGGCGAGGTGGACGCGGTCGAGGCGCACGGCACGGGTACGAGGCTGGGCGACCCGATCGAGGCGCAGGCACTCCTCGCCACGTACGGGCAGGACCGGCCGGACGGACAGCCCTTGTGGCTCGGTTCGCTGAAGTCGAACATCGGGCACACCCAGGCCGCCGCCGGCGTGGGCGGCATCATCAAGATGGTGCAGGCCATGCGCCACGGGGTACTGCCCCGCACCCTGCATGTGGACGAGCCGTCCCCGCACGTCGACTGGGAGGCCGGGGCCGTCCGGCTGCTGACCGAGTCCCGTGACTGGGAGCCGGACGACCGGCCGCGCCGGGCCGCCGTGTCGTCGTTCGGGATCAGCGGGACGAACGCGCACATCATCCTGGAGGCGCCCGCCGCCGAGGCGCCGGTGGACACCGCGCCGGAGGGCCCGGTGGTGCCGTGGCTGCTGTCCGCGCACGAACCGGAGGCGCTGCGGGAACAGGCCGCGCGGCTGCGTGCGTACGCCGAGGGGCGCCCGGAGCTCGATCCGGCGGCGGCCGGTGCGGTGCTGGCCCGGGGCCGGGCCACGCTGGGCCACCGGGCGGTGGTCGTGCCGGGCAGCCGCGAGGAGCTGGTGCCCGCGCTGGACTCGCTGGCCAGAGGTGTGCCGTCGGCCACTGTGGTGGAGGGGATCGCCACCGACCACGGGAAGACGGTGTTCGTGTTCCCGGGGCAGGGCTCGCAGTGGGAGGGCATGGCCCGCGAACTCCTCACCACCTCACCGGTGTTCGCGGACCACCTCACCGCCGCCTCCGAGGCGCTTCAGCCCTACACCGGGTGGAACCTGCTCGACGTACTGAACGGCGAGCCCGAGGGCCCGCCCATCGACCGCGTCGATGTCATCCAGCCCGCGCTGTTCGCGGTGATGACCTCCCTCGCCAAACTCTGGCAGCACCACGGCATCCACCCCCACACCGTCATCGGCCACTCCCAGGGCGAGATAGCCGCCGCGTACATCGCCGGCGCCCTCACCCTCGACGACGCCGCCAAGGTGGTGGCCCTGCGCTCCCACACCATCCTCCAACTCGCCGGCACCGGCGGCATGGCGTCCGTGCCTCTCGGCCGGCAGGACACGTCCGCCCTGCTCGCCGACCGTCCCGATCTGTACATCGCCGCTCACAACGGCCCTTCCAGCACCGTCGTCGCGGGCACCGCCGACGCCCTCGCCACCCTCGTCCAGGACCTCAACGACCAAGGTGTACGCGCCCGCACCATCCCCGTCGACTACGCCTCCCACACCCCCCACGTCGAACCCCTGCGACCGGCCCTTCACGCCCTCCTCCACGACATCACCCCCCGCTCCACCACCACCGCCTTCTACTCCACCCTGCACGGCCGTGCCCTCGACACCACCGAACTCGACGGCGACTACTGGTACGAGAACCTGAGCAACCCCGTCCTGCTGCACCCCACCGTCGAAAGGCTGCTGAAGGACGGCCACTCCGTGTTCGTCGAGGTCAGCCCGCACCCCGTCCTGACCACCGCACTCCAGGACACCGCCGAGACCACCGACACCACCGCCCTCGTCACCGGCACACTCCGCCGCGACGAAGGCACCCTCACCCGCTTCCACCACTCCCTCGCCCACCTCCACACCCACGGCATCCCCGTCGACTGGACACCGGTCGTGCCGGATGTCGCGGACGCCCCGCACGATCTGCCCACGTACCCGTTCCAGCACCGCAGTTACTGGCTGGAGGACGCCGCGACCGACGGCGATCCGGAGAGTCTCGGGCTGCACACCACCCAGCACCCCCTGCTCACCGCCGCCACCACGCTCGCCCAGGGCGACGCCCTGCTGCTCACCGGGCGGATCTCGCTGCGCACCCACCCCTGGCTCGCCGACCACGCCCTGGAGGGGACGCCGGTCCTGCCGCCCGCCGCCGCCGTGGAACTGGCTCTGGAGGCAGGCAGGCTGCTGGGCGATCTGGTGGTGGAGGAGCTGACGGTCGGCACACCGGTGGTGTTCCCCGCGCACGGTGGTGTGGACGTGCAGCTCACAGCGGGTGCGCCGGGCGGTGACGGCCGACGCGAGCTGACCCTGCACACCCGCGCCTACGACGACGGGGACGACGACGGCTCACTGCACCGGGCCTGGACCAGTCATGTCACCGGACGGCTCGCCCCCGGACCGGGGTCCGTGCCCGAGCCGCTGACCTCCTGGCCGCCCGCCGGGGCGACCCCCGTGGACACCGACGAGGTGTACGCGCGGCTGGAGGCGCTGGGGTACGGGCTGGGCCCCGCGTTCCAGGGGCCGGCCCGGCTGTGGCGTCGGGGCGACGAGGTGTACGCCGAGGTGTCCGCGCCCGAGGTCGTCGCGGCCGATGCCGGGCGGTACGGGCTGCATCCGGCCCTCCTCACGGTGGCCGTGCAGGCGACGGCTCTCGCCCAGAGCGACGAGCTGCTGGAACCCGCCGTGTGGAGCGGGGTGAGTCTGTACGCGGTGGGCGCGGGCGGTCTGCGGGTGCGCGTCTCCCGGCGCGGCGAGGGGTTCGCCGTCCTGCTGGCCGATCCGACCGGCGCGCCGGTGGCCTCCGTGGACTCGGTGCTCCTGCGGCCGCCGGCCGCCGGGGCCCTGGGCCGGGCGGACCGGGCACGCCACGACTGGCTGCTCCGTACCGAGTGGACGGTGGTGCCCGGGACCGGGGCCGCCGTTCCGTACACCGAGTGGACGTCGTCCGCCGAACCCGCCGCCGAACTGCGCGACGCCTTCGGTGCCACCGCCCACGTGCTCTACGAACCGGCGCCGGAGGAGGGGGCGGCGCCCGGCCTGGTTCTGCTGCACGCCTCGTCCGCGAGCGAACTGCTGCCCGCGCTCCGGGCCTGGACCGGCGACGAGGCGAACAGCCACACCCATCTGGTGGTGCTCACCCACCACGCCGTCACCACGAGCCCGGACGACGTACAGGACCTGACCCCTTCGCCCGTCTGGGGACTGGTCCGCGCCGCCCAGGCGGAGAACCCCGGCCGGATCACCCTGGCCGACCTGGACGCCGAACCGGCGTCGCTGACCGCTCTGCCGGCCGCCCTTGCCGCCGGTGAAGCCCAACTTGCCCTGCGGAACGGCGAGATACGCGTACCGAGACTGGCCGTGTCCGATCCGCAGGACACGGGTGAGCCGCCCGTGCTGCCCGAGGGCTCGACGGTCGTCGTGTCCGGCGGCGGGGACCTCGCCCAGGTCGCGGCCGTCCATGCCGTCACCGTCCTGGGCGCCCGCCGCGTGCTGCTCCTGTCCCCCGCCCGGGGACTGGCGGAGCGGCTGGAGGCGCTGGGCGCGGAGGTGGTGGTGGCCGAGGGCGACGCGGCGGACCGGGAGTTCCTGGCCGGCGCGCTGGCGGCGCATCCGGTCGGCGCGGTCTTCCACGCACCGGCCGCGCCCGACCCTGCCCTGCTGCTCTCCACCTCGCCCGAGGAGTTCGCGGACCGGCTGCGAGCCTCCGGGGCGGCGGCCTGGAACCTGCACGAACTGACCCTCGGGCTCGACCTGGCCGCGTTCGTCCTCCTCTCCCCCGACGCCTCCTCGGCGCTCGGTGGATCAGGGCGCGCGGACTCCGCTGCCGTCGGGACGTATCTCGACGCGCTCGCGCAGCACCGGGTGGCGCTCGGGCTGCCGGGGGTGTCCGTCTCCTGGGGGCCCAGGGACACCGCGTTCCACGGGCTGGCCCGGTTCGACGAGGACCAGGTGGCCGCAGCTCTCGGGGCGGCGCTGCGCTCGCCGGCGCGGCCGGTGCTGCTCGCGGCGCGCCTGGACCGGGCCGCGCTCACCGCGCAGGCCGGGACGGGGCTCCTGCCTCCGGTGCTGCGCTCCCTAGTCCGTACGGTGCGGACCGCCGCCGGTGCGGATGCGGCCGCTGCCGGCTCGCTCGTCTCGTCCCTGGTCGGTCAGCCGGAGCCCGAACAGCTGCGGGTGCTGGTCGAGTTGGTGGGCGAGCAGGTGGCCGGGGTGCTGCGGCACTCGGCCGGCGACAGCGTGGACGCCTCGCGTGCCTTCAAGGATCTCGGCTTCGACTCCCTCACGGCCGTCGAGCTGCGCAACCGGCTCAACACGGTGACGGGGCTGCGGCTGCCCGCGACCCTTGTCTTCGACCACCCGTCCCCCGCCGCCCTCGCGGCCCATCTGCGCGACCAACTGCTGGGCGAGGGCGTCACGGTGGCGACCGGCGGACGGGCCGCGATCCAGGACGGCGAGCCCATCGCGATCGTGTCGATGGCCTGCCGCTACCCGGGCGGGGTGCGCACCCCGGAGGACCTGTGGCGGGTGGTGGCCTCGGAGAGCGATGTCATCTCGCCGTTCCCGGACAACCGGGGCTGGGACCTCGACCGCCTCTTCGACCCGGACCCGGCGCACCCGGGGACCTCGTACGCACGCGAAGGAGGCTTCCTGCACGACGCGGACCGGTTCGACCCCGGGTTCTTCGGGATCAGCCCGCGTGAGGCGACGAGCATGGACCCGCAGCAGCGGCTGCTGCTGGAGAGCGCCTGGGAGGCGTTCGAGCGGGCGGGCATCGACCCGACGTCGTTGCAGGGTTCGCGGACCGGGGTGTTCGCGGGCGTGGTGTACACGGACTACGGCTCCCGGGTGAAGCTGCCCGCCGACATGGAGGGGTATCTCGGCATCGGCAGCGCGGGCAGCATCGCCTCGGGCCGGATCGCCTACACGCTCGGGCTCGAAGGGCCCGCGGTGACGGTGGACACGGCGTGCTCGTCGTCGCTGGTGGCGCTGCATCTCGCGGTGCAGTCGCTGCGCCGCGGCGAGTGCGATCTCGCGCTGGCGGGCGGGGCGACCGTGCTCGCCAACCCGGACATCTTCATCGGCTTCAGCAGGCAGCGCGGGCTCGCCCCGGACGGGCGGTGCAAGGTGTTCGCGGCCGGTGCGGACGGTACGGCCTTCGGCGAGGGCGTGGGGCTGCTCCTGGTGGAGCGGCTGTCGGACGCCCGCCGCAACGGCCACGAGGTGCTCGCCGTCGTACGCGGCACCGCCACCAACCAGGACGGGGCCAGCAACGGTCTCACCGCGCCCAACGGCCCCTCCCAGCAGCGGGTGATCCGCCAGGCCCTCGCGGACGCCGGGCTGACGACCGCCGATGTGGACGCCATGGAGGCCCACGGCACCGGGACGACGCTCGGCGACCCGATCGAGGCGCAGGCACTCATCGCCACGTACGGGCAGGACCGGCCGGCCGGACAACCGCTGTGGCTGGGTTCGTTGAAGTCGAACATCGGGCACACCCAGGCGGCGGCCGGGGTCGGCGGGGTCATCAAGATGGTGCAGGCCCTGCGCAACGGGCTGCTACCGAAGACGCTGCACGTGGACGAGCCGTCCCCGCACATCGACTGGGAGGCCGGAGCCGTACGCCTGCTCACCGAGGCCCGGGAGTGGGCGCCGGGCGACCGGCCGCGCCGGGCCGGGGTCTCCGGGTTCGGCATGAGCGGCACCAACGCGCATGTGGTGCTGGAGGAGGCACCGGAACCGGTGCCCAGCGGCGAGCCTGCCCCGGACAGCGACGCTCCGCTGCCGTGGCTGTTGTACGGGCACACCGCCGAGGCCCTGGCCGAGCAGGCCGGGCAACTGCGCCGCCATCTCCAGGAGCACCCGGAGACGGACCCCGCCCCGGTCGCGAAGGCACTGGCCACCGGCAGGGCCGGGCTCGCCCATCGCGCGGTGGTCGTGGCACGGGACCGGGACCGGCTGCTGGAGAACCTGGCCGGACTGGAGCGGGGCGCGGCCGGCGCGGACGCGGTGCGCGGGACGGTCACGGAGGCCGGCAGGGCGGTGTTCGTGTTCCCGGGCCAGGGTTCGCAGTGGGAGGGCATGGCCCGCGAACTCCTGCTCACCTCACCGGTGTTCGCGGACCACCTCACCGCCGCCTCCGAGGCGCTTCAGCCCTACACCGGGTGGAACCTGCTCGACGTACTGAACGGCGAGCCCGAGGGCCCGCCCATCGACCGCGTCGACGTCATCCAGCCCGCGCTGTTCGCGGTGATGACCTCCCTCGCCAAACTCTGGCAGCACCATGGCATCCACCCCCACACCGTCATCGGCCACTCCCAGGGCGAGATAGCCGCCGCGTACATCGCCGGCGCCCTCACCCTCGACGACGCCGCCAAGGTGGTGGCCCTGCGTTCCCACGCCATCCTCCAGCTCGCCGGCACCGGCGGCATGGCGTCCGTACCCCTCGGCCATCACGACGCGCAGGCCCTTCTCGCCGACCACTCCGACCTGTACATCGCCGCCCACAACGGACCCACCACCACGGTCGTCGCAGGCAATGCCGAGGCGCTGGAAACCCTCGTCGAGAAGCTGAACAGCCGGGACGTCCGCGCCCGCGCCATCCCCGTCGACTACGCCTCCCACACCCCCCACGTACACCCCCTCGAAGAGACCCTGCACACCCTCCTCCACGACATCACCCCGCAGCCCACCACCACCGCCTTCTACTCGACGCTCACCAACTCCTTCCTGGACACGACCGAGCTGGACGGCGACTACTGGTACCGGAACCTGAGCAACCCGGTCCTCTTCGAACCGGCCGTGCGCGCCCTCCTCGACGCCGGCCACTCCGTGTTCGTCGAGGTCAGCCCGCACCCCGTCCTGACCACCGCACTCCAGGACACCGCCGAGACCACCGACACCACCGCCCTCGTCACCGGCACACTCCGCCGCGACGAAGGCACCCTCACCCGCTTCCACCACTCCCTCGCCCATCTCCACACCCACGGCATTCCCGTCGACTGGACACCCGCCCTCCCCGCGGGCGCCGGCCGCGCCACCGATCTGCCCACGTACCCGTTCCAGCGCAAGCGCTACTGGCTGGAGGGGCCCGCCGCGCACAGCGACGCCGGGAGCCTCGGTGTGGACGCGGCCGATCATCCCTTCCTGACGGCGTCGACCACGCTCGCCCAGGACGGGACGCTCCTGCTCACCGGCCGGATCTCGCTGCGCACCCACCCCTGGCTCGCCGACCACGCCGTGAACGGGACTCCCCTGCTCCCGGCCACCGCCCATCTCGAACTGGCGCTCCAGGCGGGACGGGAGGCCGGGTCCGGAACGGTGGACGAACTGACGCTGGAGGCACCGCTGTTCGTGCCCGAGCGGGGCGGAGTGCGGGTCCAGGTGTCCGTGGAGGCACCGGACGAGGAGGGCCGTCGGCAGCTCGCCGTGCACTCCCGGCCCGATGTCCCGGTGGACGACGTCCTGGGCGAGGGGCCGGGGTGGACCCGTCATGCCACGGGCGTCCTCGCGCCGGCGGACGCCGTGCCGCCGTGGGACGGGACGCACGACGAGACCTGGCCGCCTGTGGGGGCCACCCCGCTGGACACCGGCGACCTGTACGGCGAACTCGCCGCGCTGGGCTACGAGTACGGTCCCGCGTTCCAGAACCTGACCGCCGCCTGGCGTGCGGGGGACACCGTGCACGGCGAGGTGTCGCTCGCACCGGAGCTGCACGCGGAGGCGGCCCGGTTCGTCCTGCATCCGGCGCTCCTGGACTCGGCGCTGCACACGCTGGGGCTCGGTGACTTCCTCGGCGAGGGCATCCGGTTGCCGTTCTCCTGGTCGGGGGCGGTGCTGCGGGCCACCGGAGCCACGGCTCTGCGGGTCACCGTCTCCCCCGGCGACGGGGGCCGGGACACCGTCCGCGTCTCGGTCGCCGACCCCACGGGCGCGCCGGTGGTGAGCGTGGACGACCTCACCCTGCGCCCCCTCTCTCCCGGTCAGCTGCCTTCCGCGCCGGGGGCCTCGGCCGCCGACTCGCTGTACGGCCCGGAGTGGACGGAGATCGACGCGACGCCGGTGCCGGCGGACCGGGCGGCGTTCGACGTGCTGGACGCCACCGCGCCGTTCGAGGGTGCGGCACCCGTCGCGGCGGGGGCGGCCGTGGAGTGGCTGCTCGGCCGGCTCCGGGACCATCTGGGCGACGAGGGCGGGGCGGAGAGCCGTCTAGTCGTGCTCACCCGCCGTGCCGTGGCCGCCCTCCCCGGTGACCCGGTCGATCTCGGCGCCGCCCCGCTGTGGGGGCTGGTGCGGTCGGCCGCCACCGAGAACCCGGGCCGGGTGGTGCTGGTGGACCACGACGGGGAGCGGTCCTCGCTGGACGCGCTGGCCTCGGCCGTCGCCACCGGGGAGCCTCAGTTTGCGCTGCGGGACGGCCGGGTGCTGGTGCCGAGGCTGCGCCGGGCGGAGACCGCTCCCGTGACGGTCGTACCGCCCGCGGGGGTGGCGGGGTGGCGGCTGGAGACGCCCGGCGGGTCGCCGGACGACCTGCGTGCCGCCGCGCATCCGGCGGCCGAGGCCCCGCTGTCCGAGGGCCAGGTACGGATCGAGGTGCGGGCCGCCGGGCTCAACTTCCGTGATGTGCTGACCGCTCTCGGGATGGTCCCGGAAGCCACTCCGCTCGGCACGGAGGCGGCCGGCGTCGTCGTGGAGACCGGGCCGGGGGTCACCGGTCTGGCGGCCGGGGACCGGGTGTTCGGGCTGGTGCCGGGGGCGGTGGGGCCGCTGGCCGTCGCCGACCGGCGGCTCGTCGCCCGTATCCCGGAGGGCTGGTCGTACGCACAAGCGGCGGGCGTGCCCGCGGTGTTCACGACGGCTTACTACGGGCTGGTCGAACTGGCCGGGCTGCGCCGGGGCGAGCGGGTGCTGATCCACTCCGGGGCCGGCGGGGTCGGCATGGCGGCGCTCCAGGTGGCCCGGCACATCGGGGCCGAGGTGTTCGCCACGGCGAGCCCGGCGAAATGGGGTGCGCTGCGGGCCCTCGGGCTCGACGCGGACCACCTCGCCTCCTCCCGTACGACCGGATTCGAGCAGCACGTCCTGGACGTGACGGGACGGGCGGAGACCACGGCCGCGCCCGGGGTCGACGTGGTGCTGAACTCGCTGACCGGGGAGTTCATCGACGCCTCGCTGCGGCTGCTGTCCCCCGGCGGGCGGTTCGTCGAGATGGGCATCGCCGACCTGCGGGACCCGGCGGAGATCGCGGCACAGCGGCCGGGCGTCGCGTACCGGCCGTTCGAGCTGCTGGACATGGACCCGGACCGGGTCGCGGACACGCTGGCGCGGGTGCTCGGCCTCTTCGAGCGGGGTGAGCTGGCGCCACTCCCGGTCACCAGCTGGGACGTACGCCGCGCGCCCGACGCGTTCCGGCACTTCGGGCAGGCCCGCCAGACGGGCAAGGTCGTCCTGACCCTGCCGCCGCGCGAGGAGCCGGACGGGACGGTCCTGATCACCGGCGGCACCGGGACCCTGGGCGCCGCGCTGGCCCGGCATCTGGTGACCGCGCACGGAGTGCGCCATCTGCTGCTCACCGGCCGCCGGGGCCCCGAAGCGCCGGGGGCGGCCGAGCTGGCCGACGAGCTGACCGGGCTGGGGGCACAGGTGCGGATCGCCGCGTGCGACGCCGCCGACCGGGACGCGCTCGCCGGACTGCTGGACTCCGTGCCGTCCGCGCATCCGCTCACGGGGGTGGTGCACGCGGCGGGGGTCCTGGACGACGGGGTGCTCGCCTCGCTGACCCCGGAGAAGGTGCGGGCCGTGCTGCGGCCCAAGGCGGACGCGGCCTGGAATCTGCACGAGCTGACCCAGGGGCTCGACCTGTCGTTGTTCGTCCTGTTCTCCTCCGCGTCCGGTCTGCTCGGCGGAGCCGGGCAGGGCAACTACGCGGCCGCCAATGTCTTCCTGGACGCGCTGGCCGGTCACCGGCGGTTGCGCGGGCTGCCCGCGGTGTCCCTGGCCTGGGGCATGTGGGAGGCCGCCAGCGGGATGACCGGGCATCTGGGCGGCGCGGACCGGGTCAGGATCGCGCGGGGCGGGCTCGTCCCGATGTCGGTGCCCGAGGGCTTGGCGTTGTTCGACGCCGCCCTGGCCGACGGCCGGCCGCTGCTCGTACCGGCGCCCCTGGACGGCCCCGGGCTGCGGTCCCTGGCCGAGGCCGGGCCCGGGACCGGCGGAGTGCCGGCCGTGCTGCGGTCGCTGGTGCGGGCACCCGCGGTGCGCCGGGCGGCGAGCGGGGTGCGGACGACGGCCGCGTCGGCGGCGGACCGGCCGGCCGCGCTGCGCGGGCCCGAGCGGACGCAGGCGCTGCTCGCGCTGGTACGGGAGCAGGTGGCGGCCGTGCTCGGTCATCTGACGGCCGACGAGATCACCGCCGACCGGGCGTTCAAGGAGATCGGGTTCGACTCCCTGACGGCGGTCGAACTGCGCAACCGGATCTCGGCGGCGACCGGGCTGCGGCTGCCGACCACCACGGTGTTCGACTTCCCGACGCCCACCGCCCTGGCCGGACGGCTGGCCGTACTCCTGGCCCCGGACGAGCGGACGGACGCCGAGGAGCTGGAACGGCTGCTGGAGTCCGTCACCGTCGGCGGCGAGGGCTTCGACGCGCTGCGGGAGCGGCTGCGGGCGGCGCTCTGGCTCTGGGACGAGCAGGCGGCGGAGCCGGAGGCCGGCGAGGCACCGGACGACGATCTGGAGACCGCCACCGACGAGGAGCTGTTCCGCGCGCTCGACGAGGAGCTCGGCGCGTCATGACCGGTCATTTCCGCGTACGAGAGGGCAAGGGCGATGAGTAACGAGGACAGGCTCCGCGACTATCTGAAGCGGACCACGGCCGACCTCCGGCAGGCCCGGCGCAGGATCAAGGAACTGGAGGACAAGGAGCACGAGCCGATCGCGATCGTGTCGATGGGCTGCCGTTTTCCGGGCGGTGCCGATTCACCGGAAGCGCTGTGGCGGCTGGTGACGGCGGAGACGGACGCGGTGTCCGACCTGCCGGAGGACCGGGGCTGGGACCTGGAAGGGCTGTACGACCCCGATCCGGACCGGCCCGGGACGGCGTACACGCGTGAGGGCGGATTCCTTGAGGACGCGGGCGGGTTCGACGCGCCGTTCTTCGGGATGGGCCCTCGGGAGGCCGTCGCGACCGACCCGCAGCACCGGCAGCTCCTGGAGGTGGCCTGGGAGACGCTGGAGCGTGCCGGGATCGCCCCGGACTCCCTGCGCGGGAGTCGTACGGGCGTCTTCGCGGGGGTGGTGTCGCAGGCGTACGTGCCGCCGCCGGAGCGGGTGCCCGAGGGGTTCGAGGGGCATCTGATGACGGGCAACGCGACGAGTGTCGCGTCCGGGCGGATCGCCTATCACCTGGGTCTTGAGGGCCCTGCCGTCACTCTCGACACGGCGTGCTCGTCGTCGCTCGTGGCGATGCATCTGGCGGCCCAGTCGCTGCGGCGCGGTGAGAGCGATCTCGCCCTGGCGGGCGGGGTGACGGTGATGGCGACGCCGGTGCTGCTGGTCGAGTTCAGCCGGCAGCGGGGGCTCGCGCCCGACGCCCGCTGCAAGGCCTTCGACGCGGCGGCCGACGGCACCGGTTTCGCCGAGGGCGTGGGCCTGGTGCTGCTGGAGCGGCTGTCCGACGCGCGCCGCAACGGCCGCCGCGTCCTCGCCGTGCTGCGGGGTTCGGCCGTCAACCAGGACGGGGCGAGCAACGGCCTCACCGCGCCCAACGGCCCCACCCAGGTCCGGGTCATCCAGCAGGCCCTGGCCTCGGCACGGCTGGCTCCGCAGCAGGTGGACGCGGTGGAGGCGCACGGCACCGGCACCCGGCTCGGTGACCCGATCGAGGCGCAGGCCCTGCTGGCGGCGTACGGGCAGGGGCGCCCCGAGGGGGAACCGCTGTTCCTGGGCTCGCTGAAGTCGAACATCGGCCACACCCAGGCGGCGGCCGGGGTGGCCGGGGTCATCAAGATGGTGCAGGCGATGCGGTACGGGGTGCTGCCGCGCACCCTGCACGTGACGGAGCCGACCCCGCACGTCGACTGGGGCTCGGGTGCCGTGGAACTGCTCACCGAGTCCGTCGCCTGGCCCGACCGGGGCCGGCCGCGCCGCGCGGGCGTCTCCTCCTTCGGCATCAGCGGCACCAACGCCCACGTCGTCCTGGAACAGGCGGAAGAGGCATCGGGCGACACCGGACCGGAGGCGCTGCTGCCGGAGCCGCCCGCGCCGTGGCCGCTGTCGGCCCGTACGGAGTCCGCGCTACGGGCCCAGGCCGGCCGGCTGCACGCGCACCTCGTCGCGGACCCCGAGCTGTCGGCTCATGACGTGGGCCGGACGCTGGCCCTGGGACGTACGGCGTTCCGGCACCGCGCGGTGGTCCTGCCGGGCGACCGTGCGGGGCAGTTGGCCGCGCTTGCCTCACTGGCCTCGGGCGGCAGGCCGGCGGGGGTGGTGCGCGGTGACGCGGCCGGACCGCCTTCCACCGCCTACCTGTTCACCGGTCAGGGCAGCCAGTGCCCGCGCATGGGCGCCGAGTTGTACGAGGCGCGGCCCGTCTTCGCCAAGGCCCTGGACGAGGTGTGCGAGGCGTTCGAGCCGCTGCTGTCGCGCCCGCTGAAGAGCCTGCTGTTCGCGGACGAGGGCACTGAGGAGGCGGCGCTGCTGGAGCGCACGGAGTACGCGCAGCCGGCGCTGTTCGCCGTGGAGACTGCCCTGTTCCGGCTCCTGGAGCAGTCGCTTCCGGCGCCGGGCCAGGTCGCCGGGCACTCGATCGGGGGGCTCGCCGCCGTGCACGCGGCGGGGGTGCTGTCGCTGGAGGACGCCTGCGTCCTGGTCGCCGTGCGGGGGCGGCTGATGCAGCGGATGCCGGACGGGGGCGCGATGGTGGCGTGCGAGGCGTCGGAGGACGAGGTATGCGAGGCGCTGGCCGGGTACGCGGGCCGCGTCGCGGTGGCAGCGGTCAATGGGCCGCGCTCCACGGTGGTTTCGGGTGATGCGGACGCGGTGGCGGAGGTCGCCGGGGTGTTCCGGGCACGGGGGCGCAGGACGCGCGCGCTGCGGGTGAGCCACGCGTTCCACTCGCCGCATATGGACGGGGCGCTCGACGAGGTGCGCGCGGTGGCGGCGGGGCTGCGGTTCCACGAGCCTCTGATCCCGGTCGTCTCCGATCTCACCGGGCGCCGTGCGGGCCTCGACGAGCTGCGGGAGCCGGACTACTGGGCACGTCAGCTGCGTTCGCCGGTGCGGTTCGGCGACGCGGTGGCCGCGCTCGCCGAGGCGGGTGCGGAGGCGTTCGTGGAGGTGGGGCCGGACGCCGTGCTCACTCCGCTGGTGGCGGCCTGCCTGCCGGGCTCCACGCCGTTGGCGGTGCCGTCGCAGGTGCGGGGGCGGGCCGGCGAGGAGACCTTCGCGGGGGCGCTCTCGGCGCTGCACGCGGCGGGGGCCGGGGTGCGCTGGGAGAGCTGGTACGCGGAGACCTCCGCGCCTCCGGTGGAGCTGCCGACGTATCCGTTCGAGCACACGCACCACTGGTGGCCGGTCCCGGCGGGCCGGACGCCCGAGGCGCGGCCCGCGCCGGAGTCCGGACCGGTGCCGTTGGCGGAGGCGGGCGGTTCGCTGCTGGATCTCGTACGGCTGCACGCGGCGGATGTGCTCGGTCACGCGTCGCCGGAGTCGATCGCGGCCGAGGACAACTTCGTGGACATCGGGTTCTCGTCGTTCACCGCGCTGGAGGTCCGCAACCGGCTCTGCGAGGCGACGGGTCTGGTGCTGCCGCCGGTGCTGCTGTTCGACCACCCGACGCCGTCGGCGGTGGCCGGGTTCATCCGGGACGAGCTGGCCGCCGCGTAGCGGGGGCGCGAAACGAGGAGCCGGGGCCCTGCGGACAGGGCCCCGGCTCCTCGTACGTGCGAGGTGTACGGGTGGGTCACCAGGTGACGGGGAGGCGGAACACCCCCTGGACGGAGCCGCCCGGCTTGACGCCCAGGGCTTCGAGGGGTTCGGTCAGCCGCAACGTCGGGATGCGGACGGCAAGTTCATGGAGGGCGATCTCCAGTTCGGCGCGGGCGAGGTTCTGGCCGATGCACTGGTGGACGCCGTAGCCGAAGGCGAGGTGGTGGCGGGTGCCGCGGCGGACGTCGAGGGTGTCGGGGTCGGTGAAGACCTGCGGGGAGCGGTTGGCCGCCGCGTTCGGGAGGTACACGCCGTCGCCCTCCTTCACCAGGACCCCGCCGATCTCGATGTCGGCCGCCGCCACCCGCTGGAGCTCGTCGGCGACCGAGAGGAAGCGCAGCAGCTCCTCGACCGCGCCGGAGGCCACATCCGGGTCGTCGCGCACCTCCGCCAGCTGGTCGGGGTGTTCGAGCAGGGTGAGCACGCTCAGGCCGATCATGTTGGCGGTCGTCTCGTGGCCGGCGACCAGCAGGAACATCGCGATGGAGGCCAGTTCCAGGCGCCCCAGCTCTCCGGTGGCCAGCCGGTCGGTGATCAGCTCGTCGAGCAGCCCCTCCCCCGGCTTCGCCTCCTTGGCCGTGATGAGTTCGTCGAAGTAGGCGACCAGGGCGGCGCTGGCGTCGGACGCCTCCTGGGCCGTGCTCGTCGCCTGCACCATCCGGCTCGTCTGCTGCTCGAAGAAGTCGTGGTCGGAGTACGGCACGCCCAGGAGTTCGCAGATCACGGTGGACGGGACCGGCAGCGCGAACTCCGGCACCAGGTCCGCGCCGGTCCTTCCGCCGGCGAGCAGGGCGTCGATCTTCTCGCCGACGATGCGGCGGATCGCGGGGCGCAGCGAGTTGACGCGTTTCACGGTGAAGCTGGGGATCAGCATGCGCCGCTGGATGTCGTGCTCCGGCGGGTCCATCCCCACCAGGGCGGTCAGTTTGGCGGCCGCCATGCGCGGGACGAGCACCGGGAAGTCGGGGCGGGTGCGGTCGGAGGAGAGCCGGGGGTCCACGAGCAGCCGGCGGGTCTCCTCGTAGCCGGTGACGACCCAGGCCACGCGGCCGTCGTACAGGCGGACCCGGGCGAGCGGTCCCTCCTCGCGCAGCTGCGCGTACCCGGCGGGCGGGTGGTAGGGGCAGCCGCGCGTCATGGGGAACTGCGGCAGTCCCCCGGTCTCGGTGGTCACGGTGTCGATGCTCATGCGGCCCCCAGGCGCTCGGTCCACAGCCGGCTCTCCGGTGTGAACCGGCATTGTCGGGAGGGCCGGTTAAGAGGTTCTAAAGCCGTCCGGGCGCGGCTTCGTCCTCCTCGGCCCAGCGGGCGGCGAGCAGCAGGGCGATGTCGTCGGGCCGGTCCGCGGCCTGCCGTGCGCGGCGGATGACGTGGTCCGCCGTCTCGGCCAGGGGTGCGGCACCCAGTCCGGCGATCGTGCCGCGCAGCCGCTCGACCCCGACGTCGATGTCGATGCCCGCCTGTTCGACGAGCCCGTCGGTGTAGAGGGCGAGCGCCGCGCCGGGGTCCAGGTGCAGTTCGGTGACGGGGTAGACGGCCTCGGCGTCGATGCCGAGGACGATGCCGCCCGGCAGCTCCATGACCTCGGTGGTTCCGTCGGGGCGGCGCAGGACGGGCTGGGGGTGCCCGGCGCGGACGGCGTGCGTCCGGCCGGTGGCGGGGTCGGTCACGATGTAGCAGCAGCTCGCGAACTGGCCGGTGTCGAGGTCGATGAGCAGGCGGTTGGTGCCGCTCATGACCTCCTGCGGGTCGTGCCCGCTGAGCGCGAAGGCCCGTACGGCGCTGCGGAGCTGGCCCATGGTCGCCGCGGCGGCGACGCCGTGGCCCTGGACGTCCCCGATGACGAGGGCGAGCCGGCCGCCGGTCTCGATCACGTCGTACCAGTCGCCCCCGACGTCCATGCCCTGGGTGCCGGCGAGGTAGCGGCCCTGGGTGTCGATGCCGAGCAGGGCGGGCAGCCGGTGCGGCAGCAGGGCGTCCTGGAGGCCGCGGGCCAGTGCGGCCTCGGTGTCGTAGCGCTGGGCGCGCTGGAGGGCCTGGGCGATGAGGCCGGCCAGGGCGGTGAGGACCGTGCGCTCCTCCGGGCTGAAGCCGCGCGGCTGGTCGAAGCCGAGGATGCAGGAGCCGACGAGCCGTCCGGAGGCGATCAGCGGCAGGAAGGCGCGGGCGCCGACGTCGGCGTCCATGGGGATGCCGGGGTAGGCGGCGGCCAGGCGCTGCATGGACTCGAAGAAGATGGGGCGCCCGCTGGTGAGCGTCTCCACGCCCGGGATGCGGGCGTCCAGGCCGACGGCGTCGAACCGGTCGAGGAAGCCCTGGGGGAAGCCGGTCTCCCACTCCAGGTACAGGTGGCCCTCCTTGAGCAGGTAGATCGCCAGCTGGCGGCCGCCGAACGCGGGCAGCAGTTCCTCGGTGACGACGCGGGAGACCTGCCGGGCGGTGACGGCCTCGGTGAGCGCGATGGCGAGGGCGACGGGGCGGTAGAGCGCGGCGGACCGGTCGGCCGGGGAGCCGAGGCCCAGGCCGGGCGACATGACGGAGTCCGGGGTGTAGGCCGGCTCCTCGGCGGGGGTGAGGACGGCCGTCAGCCCGTCGTGGCCCGGGTACAGGGAGACGGAGAGCCAGGGGGGCGGGTCGCGCCGGGCCAGGAAGTGGACCGGCGCGTCGGAGATCATCGCGGCCCGGTAGTGGTCCTCGTACGCGGGGTTCCCGAACCAGGGCAGCACCTCCCAGAAGACGCGCCCGACCAGTTCGGCGCGGGCCCGGCCGAGCATCTCCTCGGCCAGCTGGTTGACGTAGGTGATCCGGCCGAAGCGGTCGAGCGAGAAGATGCCGCGCGGCAGCCGGTCGGCGGCCTCGGCGACGACCGGGCCGATGCCCAGGTCCACCAGGAACCCGGACAGGTGCCCGCCGGGCCCGGCGGCGTCGTCCCTGCGCCCGGAGACCTCCAGCAGGTGGGAGCGCCCGTCCGGGCCGCGCAGCCGCATGCGGCGTACGACGGGGCCGTCGGAGCCCGCCGCCTGCCGGGCCAGCGCCCACAGGCCGTACACGTCCTCCGGCGCGAGTCTGGCCGCCAGGGCCTCGATGGTCCCGGGGAAGCGGCCCGGTTCCGGCCCGAGGATCGCGGCGAGCTCGCCGTCCGTCTCGACGGTGCCGGTGCCGAGGTTCCAGTCGAAGCGGCCGATGCGCACCGGCGGCGAGGTCTCGGCGGGCAGCTGGACGGGCAGCGGTTCGTCGTCCCACTCCGGCCGGGTGCCGGCGCCGGCCAGGACGGCCAGATCGGCGCCCAGCCGCCGGGCGATCCGCTGGAGCCGGTCCCGGTCGCCGGCGGGAACCGGCTCGTCCCCGGTCGCGGCGCGCAGGACGACGAGGACGGCGACCGGTTCACGGCGGCGCAGGACCGGTACGTACAGCGATCCGAAGGGGAACGGCAGCCCGGCCATCAGCTGCGGGAAGCGCCGCATGGCGTCCTCCGCGTCGGCCAGGTACACGGGGCTGCCGGTGCGGAAGGCCTCGGCGACCGGGAACGGCCGGTTCACGTGCATCCGCCACCAGGGGCGGAACAGCGGTGCGGGGAGCCCGGCGAGTACGGCCAGCCGGAGCAGCCCGGGGGTGCTCGACGGCAGATACACCCCGCCGGCCCGGCCGCCGACCGCCTCGATGGCGTTCACGACGGACTGCGCGAGCACCAGGGACAGATCGTCCGGCGCCCGGCCGTCCTCCGTTCTCCCGGGAGGGCCGTCGCTCGTACCGCGCGCCGACCGCCCGGCCGCGCCGTGCCAGGTCACACAGCCAGGATGCTCCCGGGCGGCGGGTGCGCGCACGTCGGAGCGGTGCGGGGTGCGCCCGGCGGGGCTGCCGGACGCACGGGAGCGGTGGGCGCCACGGCTGTGGCGTCCACCGCTCCCTCACGTTCTTGCAGGCTCCTACCGGCCCTCTTCGGGCGGGCGGCGGTCACCGAGCTGGTCGTTGATCTTCTGCTGGGCCGAGTCGACCTGGCTTTCGTACTTGCCGCCGGTCTTCTTGTCGACGAGGTCGCCGCCCTTCTCGACTCCCTGCCGGGCCTGATCGGGATGTCCCTTGATCATGCCCTTGATCTTGTCGAGCATGCTCATGACTGACCTCCTAGAGACGCTGACCGTTCCAGCATCCACGCCCTGCCCGCGTGCCGCATTCCGGGACGGGCCGGCCTACTCGTCGATCGCCTCGCCGAGGCGGGCCTTCGTCCGGGGCGCGCCGAGGGATCCGCCGTCGAAGGTCCATGAGCCGGCCGCCGTCACCCCGTCCTTCGCGGCGGGCAGCACCCAGACGACCCCGTTCAGCACGTCCTCGCCGGGGGCAGCCGCCAGGAGGCCGAACCGTCCGTCGCCGTCGGGGTCGATCAGGCGCACCTGGCCTCCCCAGTGGTCGTTCGCCTCGGGCACTCCGGGGACGTTCGCGGAGTCCTGGTCCCAGGAGCGGGCCCCGGCCGCCGTCAGACCGCCGGCCGCGCCGCGCAGCACCCATACTGCTCCCGAGTCGCCGCGGGACATGTCCTCGCCGGGGGCTCCGACGTCCTCCAGCGGGGCGCCGACGGCCACGTCCGCGTAGCCGTCGCCGTCGGTGTCGGCCACGGAGAGGTCGGTGCCCCAGCTGTCGCCCTGCTCGGAGACGCCGGGGACGCCCGGGGAGTCCTGCGTCCACCACAGGGGCTCGGTGCCGGGCCCTGCCGCGCCGACGACCGGGCCGTCACCGGCACTGCCGTAGTAGACGCCGATCACACCGCCGTCCGGACCCTCGCCGACGCGGTCCGGGCTCCCCGTGACGAGGTCGTCGTAACCGTCGTTGTTGATGTCACCGGAGGCGACGGCGGGGCCGCCGCGCAGGGAGCGCTCGAAGCTGAGCCCCTGCACCTGCCCGGAGAAGTAGGCGGACCAGCCCTCGCCGCGGCTCGCGCCCGCGCTCGTCCCGGAGACGACGAGGTCGGCGAGGCCGTTGCCGTCGTAGTCGCCGGTGGTGAGCGACTTCGGGTCGATCTCGTGTCCGGGTTCCGCGGGGATCACGTTCTCGCGCTGGGCGGGGGCCAGGGGTACGGCGCCCTTCTTCAGCAGGGCCGGTTCGTAGCGGAACAGCAGGAGGTCGGAGAGGTCGGTCACGGCCAGCTCGTCGCCGGGGACGTCGGGGCTGAAGTGGGCGGCCGCAAGACCCGTGCCGAATCTCGCCCAGGCCCGCGCCTCGCCGGCCTGCAGCCAGTCGCTGTCCGTCCCGGTGAGGCCCTGTGGCGACCCCCACAGCACGACGGCGCCGCCCGCGTCGAGCAGGGGTTCGATGTCCTCCCCCGGTACGCCGACGACGGCGTCGTCGTAGCCGTCGCCGTTCAGATCTCCGGTGGCCAGGGACTGGCCGAAGGAGTCACCGGCCTCGGCGGCGCCGCGCACCCCTGCGGTGTTCTGGCTGAAGACGGCGGACGGGCTGGTGCCCGGGCCGCTCGCGGAGCCGTACTGGACGGTGACGAAGCCGGCCCCCGGCTTGCCGTCGATCGTGGCGCCCGGCGCGCCGATGAGCACGTCCTCGTGGCCGTCGCCGTTGAAATCGCTGTTGCGGTCGTTCGCGTGCACGGCGCCCGGCGCCGCGGGCGTGCCGGCGTAGGCGGAGGGCGCGGCGATGGACGCGCCCGTCAGCAGGAGGATCGAGGCCGCGAGAACGGCGGCCGAACGGTGGTGACGCACGAGTGGCTCCTTGGATCAAGGATGACCGGGCGAGTCCGGGGGGTGCCAGGAAGAGCCCGCTGTCTTCCTGGGCGCCCTGTTCGACGCCTCGTGCGGTGCGAGGGTTGTACCGGCATGCGAAAAGGGGTGGAAAGGAGCGATTCCGCTTCTTTCCACCCCTGCTCACGGCTCCGCCCCGAGCACGGGGCCGATGAGATCAGTAGGCGCCGAACACGTTGTCCATGGAGCCGTACGTGGCGGCGGCGTAGTTGCACGCGGCCGTGATGTTGGCGACCGGGTCGTAGATGTCCGTCGACGTACCGGGCACGTGGTAGGCGTCGAAGGTGGGCTGGATCACCTGGAGCAGACCCTTGGAGGGCGTGCCATTGACAGCGTTGACGTCCCAGTTGTTGATCGCGAGCGGGTTGCCCGACGACTCGCGCATGATGTTGCGGTAGATGCCGTCGTAGCTGCCCGGAATGCCGTGCTCGGCCATGACGGCCAGCGATTCCTTGATCCAGCCGTCGAGGTCGTCGGTGTACGTGGCGGCCGTCTGGGTCTCCACGGGCGCGGCGGTCTTCTCGGCGACGGGGACGACCGTGCGCTCGGAGCGGTCGGCGCGGTCGGCGCTCTGGGTCCGGGGGGCGGTGTCGCCGTTCTTCTCGGCGTTCTCCGCCTTGAATTCGCTCTTCTTCGCGGCCTTCGGGGCAGCGGCCTCGGACTTGCCGCCGATGGTGAGCTTCAGACCCGGGTGAATCAGGTCGGGGTTGCTGCCGACAACGCCGCGGTTGTCCTTGTACAGCCGCTCCCAGCCGCCGCCGAGGGAATGCCCCTGGGCGATCTTGTAAAGGGAGTCGCCGGAGACCACGGAATAGGTGGTGGGCGCGGCCTTCTGCGCGGCAATTTCCTTGCCGGCGACGGAAGTCGGGGCTGCGGCCTTTTCGGCGACGACGGCCTTGGCGGGAGCGGCGGAGGCCGATCCGGCGGAGATCAGGGGGAGCGCGAGAACGGCTCCGCCCGCGCTCACGGCGATGAAACCGCGGGTCAGGGACGCGGACTTGGCACGACGGTGCTTACCCGTGATGGGCATGACTGTTTCCTCTCCGTCGCCTACGAGGTGAGCTGTCGGGTTCGGACTGGAGATGTCCGGCCGCACATGGCGACTTCACCCCTAGCCGCTCCGGATTCCGGACCGGCGGCAAACCTGGGTCCCCCGCTCCTGCCGTACGTGAGTGGTCGGGTTCCCGGACGGCGGCAGGATTCGGCGTTCCATCCGGATTGATGACGGGACCGTAAGCGAGAAACGACGGCCGGAACAAGCCCGGAATTGCTGATCACAATTGTTTTGCAAGATCCATCAAAGGAAATACTCATGATCGCCCGAGCCGGGGGATGTCAAATTTCTTGGCACGACTGGGAACCCGGAGATCGGATTACGCGTCAGAAACGGCGAACGTGACGCTGCCCACTGCGACCGAAGTAAGGCATTGGTCCGTTTTGATAGCTTTTATCACCATCAAAACCACTCCAGTCGCGCACATTTGACCTTTGCCTTAAAAGGGGGCAAAAGGTGCATCACGAGCCATGCGAAGCGTCGGGTATCCGCGTTCGGACCCCCTCGCCCACGCGATCAACATATGGTTAGGCTTGCCTAAGTGTGTCGGATGGTCGGCGGCGGCACCGGGGCACACTCCTGCCCTGAAACGACGTCAATCGCTCGGCACAGGCCCACTCACCCCTCATCGGCAATGGAGACCTCAGGCCATGGCGCCGCATTCCCCCCCTGCTTCCGGTCGTCCCCTCCTGCCCCCGGATCAGGAACTCGCCGGCCGGCTGGCCCTCGTGACGGGAGCCGGGCGCGGCATAGGCGAGGCGGTCGTCGGCGCCCTCGCCGCACGCGGCTGCCGGGTCCTTGCGACCGATGTGGACGCCGAAGGCGTGGACGCCCTGGCCCGGGAGTACGTCGGGAGCGTCGTCGGGCGGACGCTGGACGTCACGGACGCGGCGGCCGTCGAAGCCCTCGTCGCCGAGGCCGAGGACACGCTCGGCGCCCTGGACATCGCGGTCAACGTCGCCGGGATACTGCGGTGTTCGCCCGTCGCCGAGCTCACCGACGAGGACTGGGCGGCCACCTTCGCCGTCAACACCGACGGGGTGTTCCACGTCTCGCGGGCCGTCTCGCGCCGGATGGCCGGGCGCGGTGCCGGCAGCATCGTCACCGTCGCGTCCAACGCCGCCGGCATCCCCCGTACGACCATGGCGGCCTACGCCGCGTCCAAGGCCGCCTCCGTCATGTTCACCAAGTGCCTCGGCCTGGAGTTGGCGCCCCTGGGCGTCCGGTGCAACACCGTCTCACCGGGCTCCACCCTCACCGACATGCAGCGCGGGATGTGGCCGGCCGGCGAGGCACGGGACGACGGGCCCGCCGCGCAGCGTGTCATAGCCGGGGACCTCGCGAGCTACCGCACGGGCATACCGCTGGGCAGGATCGCCGAACCGTCCGACGTCGCCGAGGCGGTCGCCTTCCTTGTGTCCGACCGGGCCCGCCACATCACCCTGCACGACCTGTACGTCGACGGCGGCGCCACCCTGCGCGCCTGACCGGGTCCCCCACAGCGGCTCGCAGCCCTCCCCCACTGGAGACAACCACGATGTCTGCCTCACTGCGCGAACCCACCGCCCCTCGTCGTCCCGTGCCTCGCCGGCCGGCCACATCCCGCGCTGCAGGTCGGTCAGGGGCTGCGCGGCGCGCCCCGCGCAGCCCCTGACCCGCATCCGCCCCGCCACCCCGCGGCGACGCCGCAGGTGGGGCAACCCGCTGGCCGGCCTCGGCTCGGTGGTCTGGCTCCTGCTCGTGATCGTCCCGCTCTACACGCTGGTCTCGTCCTCGCTGATGCACCAGGACGAGGCGCTGAACGGCGACCCGCTGGCCGTCCCGACCGACCCGACGCTCGACAACTACCGCACGGTGCTGGACAGCGGCTTCTCCACGATGCTCTCCAACACGGCGATCGTCGCCGTGGCGACCACGGCGATCGTGCTGGTCCTCTCGATCCCCGTCGCGTACGTCGCGGTACGCACCCGCAGCAGGCTCTCCGGACTCGCCTTCCGCACCTTCCTGCTCGGCGTCGCCATCCCCGCCCAGGCCGTGATCGTGCCGCTCTACCTGCTCATCACCAAGATGGGCCTGTACGACAGCCTGCCGGCGATCATCCTGCCGACCGCGGCCTTCGCCATGCCGGTCGCGGTGCTGATCCTCAGCGGCACCATGCGCGACGTCTCCGAGGAGATGTACGAGGCCATGGCGCTCGACGGCGCCTCGTCGCTGCGGATGCTGTGGCAGTTGGCGATCCCGATGTCCAAGGCGGGCATCAGCACGGTGGCGATCTACACGGCCCTCCAGGCGTGGAACGGCTTCCTGTTCCCGCTGATCCTGACCCAGTCCGAGGAGAACCGCGTACTGACCCTCGGTCTCTTCAACTTCATGTCCCAGTTCGGGGTGAACATCCCGGCCGTGCTCGCCGCGATCGTGCTCTCCGTCGTACCGATCTTCGCCGTGTACCTCGTGGCACGGAAGGCGCTGGTCAACGGACTGATGGGGGTGGGCGGCAAGTAGCGCGTCCATGCCGCCCCGTACCACCGCACTCTTGAGAGGAATCCCCGCCGCCATGGCAAACCCCCCTGTTCCGCACGCCCGTAGGACCGCAGCGGCCACCGCCGCCGACGGCCCCTGGCAGGACCCCGCGCTCGCCCCCGAGGAGCGTGTGGCCGACCTTGTCTCCCGGATGACCCTCCAGGAGAAGACCGCCCAGCTGTACGGCATCTGGGTGGGCGCCGACGCCGACGGGGACGGGGTCGCCCCGCACCAGAACGAGATGGTCGACGCGATCGACTGGGACGCGCTGATCCCGCGCGGCCTCGGCCAGCTGACCCGCCCCTTCGGCACCGCCCCCGTCGACCCCGCCGTCGGCGCGATCTCGCTGGCCCGCGCCCAGCGGGCCATCGCCGGCGCCGGCCGCTTCGGCATCCCGGCGCTCGCCCACGAGGAATGCCTCGCCGGCTTCACCGCCTGGGGCGCCACCGCCTACCCGGTCCCGCTGTCCTGGGGTGCGGCCTGGAACCCGGACCTGGTCACCGAGATGGCCCACCGGATCGGCGGCGACATGCGGTCCGTGGGCATCCACCAGGGCCTCGCCCCGGTCCTGGACGTGGTGCGCGACCTGCGCTGGGGTCGCGTCGAGGAGACCATCGGCGAGGACCCCTACCTGGTCGCCACCATCGGCACCGCGTACGTGAAGGGCCTTGAGTCCGCCGGGATCGTCGCCACCCTCAAGCACTTCGCCGGATACGCGGCATCGGCCGGCGCCCGCAACCTCTCGCCCGTCCGGGCCGGGGCCAGGGAACTCGCCGACGTCATCCTGCCGCCCTTCGAGATGGCCCTCCTCGAAGGCGGCGCACGCTCGGTCATGCAGTCCTACGCGGAGATCGACGGGGTGCCCTCGGCGGCCGACCCCGCCCTGCTCACCGGACTGCTCCGCGACACCTGGGGCTTCGAGGGCACCGTGGTCGCCGACTACTTCGCCATCGGCTTCCTGGAGACCCTGCACAGGATCGCCGAGGACCGCGCCGACGCGGCCCGCCTCGCGCTGCGCGCCGGGGTCGACGTCGAACTGCCCACCGTCCGCAGCTACGGCGACGAACTCGCCGCCGCCGTCCTCGCCGGTACGGTCCCCGAGGACCTCGTCGACCGCGCCCTGCGCCGGGTCCTCCTCCAGAAGTGCGCCCTCGGGCTCCTCGACCCCGACTGGACCCCGGTGCCCGCACTCCTGCGGGACAGCGACCCGGAGCAGGCCCGCGAGACCATCGACCTGGACCCGCCGCGCAACCGCGCCCTCGCCCGCGAACTCGCCGAACAGGCCGTGGTCCTGCTCGCCAACCCGCGCGGCGCCCTGCCGCTCGCCGGGACCGGGCGGATCGCCGTGGTCGGCCCCCGCGCGGACGACGCGCTCGCGATGCTCGGCTGCTACTCCTTCCCGAGCCATGTCGGCGTCCTGCACCCCGGAGTCGCCATGGGCATCGACATCCCCACCGTGCTCGACGCGGTGCGCGGCGCGTTCCCCGCCGCCACGGTCACCGGCGCCCCCGGCTGCGAGGTCGACGGGACGGACACCTCCGGCATCGCGGACGCGGTGGAGGCGGCCCGGGACGCGGATGTGTGCGTCGCCGTGCTCGGGGACCGGGCCGGACTGTTCGGGCGCGGCACCTCCGGCGAAGGCTGCGACGCCGACGACCTGTCGCTGCCGGGCGTTCAGGGCGAACTGCTCGACGCGCTGCTTGACAGCGGCACCCCGGTCGTCCTGGTCCTGGTCACGGGCCGCCCGTACGCGCTCGGCCGCTGGGCGGAGCGCACCGCCGCCGTGGTGCAGGCGTTCTTCCCCGGTGAGGAGGGCGGCCCCGCCCTCGCCTCGGTGCTCTCCGGCCGGGTCAGCCCCTCCGGCCGGCTTCCGGTCTCCGTGCCGCGCCACCCGGGCGGCCAGCCGTGGACGTACCTCCAGCCGCCGCTCGGACTCGCCAACGGGGTCAGCAACCTTGACCCGACGCCGCTGTACCCCTTCGGCCACGGGCTGACGTACACCTCCTTCGCCTGGGAGCCCGGCACCGCGCCGCCCGCGGAGATCCCCACCGACGGCTCCGCCGACATCGAGCTGACCGTCCGCAACACCGGCGACCGGGCCGGCGCGGAGGTCGTCCAGCTGTACGTGCACGACCCGGTCGCCCAGACGACCCGGCCCGACACCCGGCTCATCGGCTACGCCCGGGTGCCGCTCGACGCGGGCGAGGAGGCGCGGGTGCGCTTCCGGTTCCACGCCGATCTGGTCTCCTTCACCGGCATCGGCGGCCTGCGGGTCGTGGAGCCGGGCGCGCTGGAGCTGCGGCTCGCCACCTCCAGCGGTGCCGGGGACATCCGGCACACCGTGCACCTGCGGCTCAACGGTCCCGAGCGCACGCTCGACCACCGGCGCCGGCTGGTGTGCGACGCCCTGGTCGAACCCGTGACGGCGGCCGCCCCCCTACGCGGCTGACCGGCTCACGTACCACCGGGCGGGGCGCGCGCGGCCCTTACCGCAGCGCGTCCCGCCCGGTCGCTCCTCGTCCGTACCACCGGCCCGCCGGAGGTACGGACGAGTGCGCGAAACTTTCGAAACACCCACACCCGCGCACGCGGCCCGGCCCACCTCCGGGCACAGCGCCGTGCGCTTCCCGGAAAGGGTTTTCTGTCATGCGCAAGCCAATCAAGGCCGTGCTGGTCGGCGCCGCCGCCGCTGCCCTGCTCGCCCCCTGCACCATCAACGCCTTCGCGCACTCCGGCCACGAGGGCGGACCCGAGAAGCCTCCGGCCACCACGCTCGGCTCCCTCGGCAAGCGCGCCGACCTGCGCATCGGCACCGCGGTCGACATGGCGGCCCTGGCCGACGACGCGCCCTACCGGGCCAAGGCCGCGAGCGAGTTCAGCTCCGTCACCCCCGAGAACGTCATGAAGTGGGAGGTCGTCGAGCCGAGCCGGGGTACGTACGACTGGTCGGCGGCCGACGAGCTCGTCGACTTCGCCCGCGCCAACGGCCAGCTCGTGCGCGGCCACACCCTGCTCTGGCACAATCAGCTGCCCACCTGGCTCACCACCGGCGACTTCACCGCCGACCAGCTGCGCGCGATCCTGCGCAAGCACATCACCGACGAGGCCCGTCACTTCAAGGGCCGCGTCTGGCAGTGGGACGTCGTCAACGAGGCGTTCAACGACGACGGCACCCTGCGCGACTCCATCTGGCTCCGGAAGCTGGGCCCCGGCTACATCGCGGACGCCTTCCGCTGGGCCCACGAGGCCGACCCCAGGGCCAGACTGTTCATCAACGACTACAACATCGAGGGCGTCAACGCGAAGAGCACCGCCCTCCACGACCTGGTCGTGAAGCTGCGCAAGCAGCACGTACCGATCGACGGCGTCGGCATCCAGGGCCACCTCTCCGTCCAGTACAACGCGCCCCACGACATCGCCGAGAACATGAAGCGGTTCGACGACCTCGGCCTGGAGACCGCGATCACCGAGGCCGACGTGCGCATCCCGATGCTCTCCGACAGCACCGAGCAGGAAGCGCAGGCCGAGGGCTACGACGTACTGCTGCGCGGCTGCCTGCTGACCCCGAAGTGCACCGACTTCACCGTCTGGGGCTTCACCGACAAGTACTCCTGGGTGCCGTCCACCTTCGAAGGCGAGGGCGCGGCCAACCTCTTCGACGAGAACTACAAGGCCAAGCCCGCCTACAGCGCCCTGCGCGACGACCTGCTGCTCGTCGCGGGCCGGCACTGAGCGCGGAGAGGGACAGGGAGAGCAGAATGGACAACGACACCCCGCGGCCCACCAGCCGCCGATCGGTCCTCGGCCTCGGCCTCGGGCTCACCGCACTCACCGCGACCCCGCTCGGCTCCCTCGTCGGGCTCACCGGCGAGGCGTCGGCCACCGGGCACGGCCCCGCCGCCCGGCCCACCGACCCCGGCGCGTACATCGCCTTCACCGCATCGCGCGGCAGCTTCCCGCTGGTCAGGCACGGGCGGGCGACACCGGTCCTGGTCAGCGACCGCGACTGGACGGGCGTCGTACGGGTCGCCGGCGACCTCCGCGACGACATCGAACGCGTCACCGGTGTCCGCCCCGCCCTCGCGCACGGGGCGGTCCCGAAGGCCCGCGAGATCACGGTCATCGGGACCGTGGGCCGCAGCCCCCTCATCGACCGGCTCGTCGCCGACGGCCGGCTCGACGTCTCCTCGATCCGGGGCAAGTGGGAGACCAGCCTCCAGACCGTCGTCGACAAGCCGTTCCCCGGCGTGGAGCGCGCATTCGTCATCGCGGGCAGCGACCAGCGCGGGACCGTCTTCGGCGCGTACGACGTCTCGCGGGGGATCGGCGTCTCGCCCTGGTACTGGTGGGACGACGTCACCCCCGTACACCGCGACGAGATCCACGTACGGCCCGGACTCCACACCCAGGGCACCCCGGCCGTGAAGTACCGCGGCTTCTTCATCAACGACGAGAACCCGGCCCTCGGCACCTGGGCGCCCGCCCACTTCGGACCCGGCAAGGCCCCCGGCTTCGAGGGCGGCTTCAACGCCGACTTCTACGCCCGGGTCTTCGAGGTCATGCTCCGGCTCAAGGCCAACTACCTGTGGCCGGCCGTCTGGGGCCGCGCCTTCGCCGAGGACGACCCGCTCAACCACGCCACCGCCAAGGCGTACGGCGTGGTCATGGGCACCTCGCACGAAGCGCCCATGATGCGCGGCATCGAGGAGTGGAACCGGCACGCCGTCGCCGCCGTACGCGACAGCGACGGGAACATCACCACCCCCGGCCACGACCCCTACGGCGGCACCGGCGAGTGGTCCTTCCGCCGCAACGCCGCGGCGCTGAAGGCGTACTGGGCGGAGGGCATCCGCCGGATGAAGGACGAGGACTTCGAGGGCGTCGTCACCCTCGGCATGCGCGGCAACGGCGACGTCAGCCTCCCCGACGGCGACGGCATCGAGCTGATGACCGAGATCATCGCCACCCAGCGCGAGATCCTGGCCGAGGTCTCCGGCAGGGACGTCACCACGATCCCGCAGGTCTGGACGCTCTACAAGGAGGTCCAGCGCTACTGGGACCGGGGCCTGCGCGTCCCCGACGACGTCACCGTGGTCCTCACCGACGACAACTGGGCCAACATCCGCAAACTCCCCGACCCCGCCGAGAAGCCGAGGCCGGGCGGCTACGGGCTGTACTACCACTTCGACTACGTCGGCGTCGGCCGCAACTACAAGTGGGTGGACACCACATCCCTGCCCAACATGTGGGACCAGCTCCACCAGTGCGCGGCCTACGGCAACCACGGTCTGTGGGTCACCAACGCCGGCGACCTCAAGGGCAACGAGCTGCCGACCCAGTTCTTCCTGGAGTACGCCTGGAACCCGGAACGCTGGACCCTGGACCGGCTGCCGGAGTGGGAGGAGACATACGCCCGGCAGAACTTCGGCGGGAAGCAGGCCGAAGAGATCGCCTCCGTGCTGCGCACCTACGCCCGGCTCCAGGCGCGCCGCAAGCCCGAACTCCTCAACCGCCGGATCACCCTCGACCCGGCCAAGGACCCCGCCACCGACAGCTCGGCCGTCGTGTACGACGACCGGGCGTCGCCGTTCGGCCTCGTCCACTACCGCGAGCTGGAACGCGTCACCGAGGAATGGCGGGTCCTCGGGGAGCAGGCCGAACGGATCGGGCGCCGGCTGCCCGCCTCCGCCCAGGACGCATGGTACGAACTGGTCGGCTACGAGGTGGCGGCCACGGCCAACCTGTACGCGCTGCGCGAGGCGGGGTTCACCAACCTCCACTACGCGGCCCAGGGCCGGGCCCTCACCAACACCCTCGCGGCCACCGCCGAGGCACGGCTCGCCGACGACTTCGCGCTGGCCGACCGCTTCAACGCCGGGATCGCCGGCGGCAAGTGGCAGGGCTTCCAGACCCAGCCGCACATCGACTACGGCGACATCGAACGCTACGGGCCCAACGCCCCCTGGCAGCAGCCCGAGATCGACAACGTGGCTCTGAAGGACGTGCTCTTCCCGGCCGTCACCCGTATCGACCTGCCCGCGCGGGCCGAGATGGGCGTCGCTGTGGACGGCTCCACCGCCTGGTGGCCGCACGAGACCGAGCCCGCCGTGCTGCCGGTGTTCAGCCCGTACCAGACCCGGCCCGCCCAGTACATCGAGGTGTTCAACCGGGGTCGCGCGCCGTTCGACTACCGGGTGCGGACCGGGGCCTCCTGGCTGACCGCCGACCGGGTGCGCGGCCGGGTGGACACACAGGACCGGATCACCCTGCGCGTCGACTGGGACCGGGCGCCGAAGGGGGTGACCCGTGTCCCGGTCACGGTCGGCGGGCCGGACGGAACGGAGGTCGTGATCACGGCGGTGATCGACCGCCCCGCGCTCTCCCGCGCCCGGCTCGGCGGCTTCGTCGAGGCCGGTGGCTATGTCTCCATCGCGGCCGACCACTACCACCGGGCCGTCGGCGGCTGGGACGTCCACTGGGAGCGCATCCCGGACATCGGCCGCACCGGCGCCGGGATGGAACCCTTCCCGGTCACCGCCGCCCGGCAGACGCCCGGGGGCCGGAGCCCGCGCCTGGAGTACCGGGTCAGCCTCTTCACCACCGGCCCGGTCACCCTGCACACGTACCTCTCGCCCCGCAACAACCCGCTGCCGACCGACGGGCTCACCTACGCCGTCTCCTTCGACGACGCCGTGCCGCAGCGGGTGAACGTCACGAAGGCGACGGGGGCCGACGACGGGACCATGAACGCGCAGTGGGCCCGTAACACCTCCGACAACGTCAACGTCACCAGCACCGTCCACCGGATCGCCGCCCCCGGCACGCATGTGCTGAAATTCTGGATGGTCGATCCGACGGTGGTGCTCCAGAACCTGGTGATCGACACCGGCGGCCTCGAACCCAGCTACCTGGGTCCGCCGGAGAGCCTCCGGCTGGACTGAGCCCGGGGTCCGGAACACGGGAAGGCGCGGAAGCGATGACGAACGAGCACGAGGACACCGGAATCCGGGACATCGCCCCCGCCGGGGCGGAGGTCGGGATCCGGGTCGCGACGCCGTCCGGCGACCTCACCCTCCTGTGCACCCCGGCCCGCGCCCGGGAACTGGCCACCGCTCTCGGCTTCGCGGCGGACGAGGCCGAGAGCGGCCCGGCGGACCACGTCACCGTCAGGGCGGACGAGCTGCGCCGGGGCGACGTGCGCGACGGCGACCGCCCCATGACGGTGGAGGCCGTCCGCACCGACGGGGGCACCGCCCATGTCACCTGGTCCTCGGGCGCCGGGCGCAGCTGGAACCAGATGTACGACGTGGCCGCCTCCATCCCGCTCCGCCGCCGGGGACGGGGGGCCGGCGCCTGAGCAACCCCCGGCCACCGGTCCCGCCCGCTCGCGCGCCGCGCCCGCGCGAGGCGCACCCTGGAGGGGAGACCTTCCGGAGGTGAGCGCCATGACCCGAACCGCTGTCGGCTGGCACATCGAGCTGGAATTCGAGGAGGACACCCACCGCACCCGCGCGGCAGCCCTGGTGCGGCTCTCCGACGGACAGGAGGTACGCGCGCACGGCTACGCAAGCCGCCACCCCTCGGACGCCGAGCAGCCCCGGGTGGGGGAGGAGATCGCCGGAGCCCGCGCGCTGAACGAACTCGCGATGAAACTGCTGACCAAGGCCCACGACGAGATCGACGAGGCCTCCGGCCGCACCTCGTACCCGCTGAGCCCCCACTGACCCGGGGCCCGGCGCGGGTCCCACTAGTACGAGAGTGGTCGTAATTTGACGGGCGTCGTACTACGGGATGTATCGTACTAGCGATCCTTCCGTACCCGGCGAAACGGAGTCCGTCGTGAGTGCCCTCTTCGAGCCCTACACCCTCAGGTCGCTTGTCGTGCCCAACCGGGTGTGGATGGCGCCCATGTGCCAGTACAGCGCCGCGGTGGAGGGGCCGGAGACGGGCGTGCCGGGCGACTGGCACTTCGCCCACCTCGCGGCCCGCGCCACCGGCGGCACCGGCCTGATCCTCACCGAGGCCACCGCGGTCAGCCCCGAGGGCCGGATCAGCCCGGCCGACCTCGGCATCTGGAACGACACCCAGGTCGAGGCGTTCCGCCGGATCACCGACTTCGTCAAGGCGCAGGGCTCCGTGGTCGGTATCCAGCTCGCCCACGCCGGCCGTAAGGCGTCGACCGCGGCGCCGTGGACCGGTGGCGGCCCCGTCGGCCCCGACGCACACGGCTGGACCCCGGTCGCCCCGAGTCCGCTGCCCTTCGACGAGGGCTACCCGGTGCCGCACGAGCTGACCGCCGACGAGATCGCCGGTGTCGTCGACGACTTCCGCGAGGCCGCCCGCCGCGCCGTCGAGGCCGGCTTCCAGGTCGCCGAGGTGCACGGTGCGCACGGTTACCTCATCGGCCAGTTCCTCTCCCCGCACACCAACCACCGCACCGACGAGTACGGCGGAAGCTACGAGAACCGCGTGCGCTTTGCCCTCCAGGTCGTCGACGCCGTGCGCGAGGTGTGGCCCGAGGACCTGCCCGTCTTCTTCCGGGTCTCCGCGACGGACTGGCTCACCGAGAACCCCGAGGACGAGCGCGACGGCTGGACCGCCGACGAGACCGTACGGCTGGCGGCGCAGCTCAAGGAGCACGGGGTCGACCTGCTCGACGTCTCCACCGGCGGCAACGCGCCGCGCGTCCGCATCGCGACCGGCCCCGGCTACCAGGTGCCCTTCGCCGAGCGCGTCAGGAAGGAGACCTCGCTGCCCGTGGCGGCCGTCGGTCTCATCACCGACCCGCAGCACGCCGAGAAGATCCTCACCGAGGGCCGCGCGGACGCCGTGCTCCTCGGCCGTGAACTGCTGCGCAGCCCCTCCTGGGCCCGCGACGCCGCCCGTGCGCTGAACGGCACCGTACACGCCCCTGTCCCGTACGGCTACGCGATCTGACCCACCTTCGGGACATTCCGTTTCGTTCCCGGACCGCCCCCTTCGCACCCAAGGTGTGTGAAGGGGGCGGTCTGCGTGTGCCGTCTCCCGAGCCCGCGTCCGCCACACTTTCTATCGTTGAAAAATCCTCGCGCACGACTGTTGTTTTGCGTTTGATGCTGTGGCTCAATGTTCGATTGTGTGCTGTGCCTCACAGGTTCGAGGCACTTCAGCTCTCTCGACAGGACGACGCCTTGAGACCACAAACGCCCCACCCCCGCGCTCTGTTCAGGACAGCGGCCTGCGCCGCCGCGCTGCTCATCCCCCTCGGTGCCACGCTCGTCCCGGCCGCCGCGGCCGCCCCCGCGAGCGCCGCTTCGACCACCTTCAAGGCCGGTGACCCGGCCACCACCGTCCACGGGCTGAAGGGCGAGTACTTCAGCATGTCCGCGCCCGGCGCGCGGGACTTCGACAAGCTCGGCGGGGTCGCCCTCGAACCGAACATCAACTTCCCCGGTCTGGCGGGCACGTTCGAGTCGACCACCGGCCAGGCCGAGAACACCACCGCCCGCTGGACCGGTTTCCTCACCGCTCCCGAGGACGGCGACTACACCTTCGCCGCCAGTGGCGACAACGGCTTCCGGCTGTTCATCGACGGCAAGGCCGTCATCGACCACTGGCAGCCGGACTGGGACAACGAGCAGACCAGCGCGCCGATATCGCTCAAGGCCGGCGAGCCGCACGAGTTCAAGCTGGAGATGTTCCAGGACACCGGCGGCGCCAACATGTTCCTGCGCTGGTCCAGCGCGAAACTGGCCAAGCAGTTCGTCCCGGAGTCCGCCTTCACCCCGCCCGCCGACTTCGAGGTCTACCCCGTCGGGCTGAGCGTCGCGGACAACGGCACCGAGCTGCACGCCGTCTTCGACGACAAGGTCAGCGACTACGCGGACCTGAAGAACCACCTCACCGTCGAGGCCGACACCACCCCGATGCCGGTCAAGTCCGTCACCCGGGCCCGCGGCGGCAAGGAACTCGTCGTCAAGCTGGACGCCGCCGTCCTCAAGGACCAGCGCGTCAAGATCGCGTACGACGGCAAGGGCGGCCTGAAGGCGGGCGGCGAGACCGTCCCCGACATCAACCGCACGGCCACCAACAACTCCACGCACCGTCTCACCACCAAGTGGGGCGACAAGGTCGACCGCAACCACCCGCTGCCCGAGTACCCCCGGCCGCAGCAGGTGCGCGACAAGTGGAAGAACCTCAACGGCCAGTGGGAGTTCGCCGGGGCCGAGGCGGGCGAGAAGCCCGTCTTCGGCAAGAAGCTCGGTGAGCGCATCACCGTGCCGTACCCGGTCGAGTCGCAGCTCTCCGGCCTGGAGCGCCACGAAGACCACATGTTCTACCGCAAGCTCGTCACCGTCCCGCAGAACTGGGCGGTCAAGGCCGACAAGCACGGCAGGAGCAACCGGCTGAAGCTCAACTTCGGTGCCGTCGACTACCAGGCGACCGTCTGGGTCAACGGCAAGAAGGTCGCCGAGCACACCGGCGGCTACACCGCCTTCACCGCCGACATCACCGACGCGATCAAGGGCAGCGGCCCGCAGGAGATCGTCGTCGGGGTCACCGACACCACCGGTGCCGACCAGCCCACCGGCAAGCAGTCGGCCAACCCGGGCGGCATCTTCTACACCGCCTCCTCCGGCATCTGGCAGACCGTCTGGATGGAGCCCGTCGCCCCGGCGGCCGTCGACTCCCTGACGACCACCCCGGACATCGACAAGGGCAACCTCGCCCTGACGGTCAATTCCGAGGACGCCTCGAAGTCCGCGACGGTCACCGCCGTCGCCCGTGACAAGAAGGGCAAGGTCGTCGGCAGGATCAGCGGCCCGGCCAACCGCGAGCTGAGCCTCCCGGTAGCCAAGCAGCACCTGTGGTCCCCGGACGACCCGTACCTGTACGACCTGGAGGTCACCCTCAAGGACGGCGGCTCCAAGGACACCGTCGACAGCTACTTCGGGATGCGCTCCGTCGGCATCGCCGACGTCGGCGGCTACCAGAAGATCGTCCTCAACGGGAAGCCGTTCTTCTCGCTCGCCCAGCTCGACCAGGGCTTCTACCCGGACGGCCTGAACACCGCGCCCAGCGACGACGCGCTGGTCTTCGACCTGAAGGCGCAGAAGGACCTCGGCTTCAACTCCGTGCGCAAGCACATCAAGGTCGAGCCCGCCCGCTGGTACTACCACGCCGACCAGCTCGGTCTGTTCGTGTGGCAGGACTTCGTCTCCGGCAACCTCACCAACGAGAAGGGCCACCAGGCCTTCATCGACCAGGGTGCCGAGGAGATGGAGCAGCTCCACAACTACCCCTCGATCGGCTCCTGGATCGTCTTCAACGAAGGCTGGGGCGAGTGGGACCGCACCGAGACCGGCAAGATCACCGAGCAGGTCCAGGCCGCCGACCCCTCCCGCATCGTCAACGCCCACAGCGGTGTCAACTGCTGCAACTCCAAGGGTGACTCGGGCAAGGGCGACATCATCGACCACCACGACTACAACAACACCGACCCGGCCTTCCCGGACGCCACCCGCGCCGCGATGGACGGCGAGCACGGCGGCTTCACCCTGCGGATGCCCGGCCACATGTGGCCCGGCGCCCCGACCGTGATCTACAGCGGTGTCGCCGACAAGGCCGCGCTCACCGCCAAGTACGTCGAGAACACCCGTAATTACTACCTGGAGGCGGCCGGCGCCGAACTCTCCGGCTCCATCTACACCCAGGTGACCGATCTGGAGAACGAGCTCAACGGCCTCTGGACGTACGACCGCCGCGAGATCAAGGTCGACGCCGCCCAGGTCCGCAAGATCAACCGCGAGGTCATCGCCGCCGGTGCCGCGGCCGGCACCCGCACCCCCGTCAAGGGCGGCGGCTCCTGGTCCCTCGACGAGAACAAGGGCACCAAGGCCTCCGACAGCGGCCCGAACCACAAGGACCTGACCCTCTCCGAGGGCACGTCCTGGACCACCGGCGTGCACGGCTCGGCGCTGAAGTTCAACGGTGAGGGCCAGTACGCGGAGACCGACGGCCCGGTCGTCGACACCACCGGCGACTACACCGTCTCCGCCTGGGCCTCCCTGGATGCCCTCCCGGGCAACTACGCCACCGTCGTCAGCCAGGACGGCCGGCGCCAGGAGAACCCGTTCTACCTCCAGTACGGACAGGGCGCGTTCGCCTTCTCCACCCCCGGCGCCCACCGGGCCCGCGCGGAGATCAAGCCCGAGCTCGGCCACTGGTACCACCTGGTCGGCGTCCGCAGCGGTGACGAGATCAAGCTGTACGTGGACGGCAAGCTCGCCTCCACCGCCCCGGCCGGATCGGCCGACGTCAGCAGCGGCGCCCTGTCCGTGGGCCGCGCCAAGTGGTCGGGCAACAACACCGACTTCTGGAACGGCTCCGTGGACCAGGTGCAGGTGTACGACAAGGCGCTCACCGACCAGGAGGTGACCGCGCTGTACGACGGCGGCAAGGCGTGACCCCCCGCGTGTAGCACCCCGCCCCTCAGGACCGCTCCCGGCGGTGCGCGGCACGAGCCCGCACCGCCGGGAGCTTCCGGCTGCCCGCGCCCCGTTCCGGGATGAGGCCGACGCGCCGGTCGGCGGGCCGCTGTGTGAGGATCACGGGATGACCGAACCACGGATACGCCGCCGTCGCGACGACGACATGGAGTCCTGCGTCGAGGCCCTGGCCACCGTGTACGAGGCGGACCGCTACCCGGTGGCGTGGCCGGCCGACCCGGCGGGCTGGCTCACGCCCGGCGGGCTGCTCGGGGCCTGGGTGGCGGTGGACGGTCCGCGTGTCCTCGGGCACGTCGCCCTCACCCGCACCGGCGATGCCCTGGCGGCCCGGATCGGGCGGCCCGCCGCGGAACTGGCCGCGGTGTCCCGCCTGTTCGCCACGGCCACCGCGCGCAGACGCGGTGTGGCCCGCGCCCTGCTGGCCGCCGCCGCGCGGGCCGCTGCCGGCGACGGCCTGCGGCCCGTCCTGGAGGTGGAGGACGGCGGCCGCGCCGCGGTCGCGCTCTACGAGCGCTCCGGATGGCGCCGCGTGGGCAGCCGCCCCGGCGACTGGACGACGCCCGACGGCCGGACGGCCCTGCTCCACACCTACACGGCTCCGCCGGCCGTGACGGCGTAGACCGGGGGCCCGGACACGGGTACGGGCGCGGGCGCACGACCGAGGGCCCGGACACGGCGCCTGCGCGTCGCGTCCGGGCCCTCGGCTCCGGGTATCAGGTCAGGGCGCCCAGGGCGCCTCCACCTCCCAGGTGGTGTCCTCGGTGAACGTGGCCGGGTTGTCCCAGTCGTGTCCGCCGCCCGGGGTGGCCAGCCACACCTCCGACTTGATGTGCCGCAGATAGCTGCCTGGCAGGTTCGCGCTGGTCAGCCGGACACCGCCGGTACCGGCGACCGCGCACCAGGTGGCGTCGGCCTTGTACAGCGCGGACCCGTCGTTGGCATCGCGGCGGACCCGGAAGTCCCGGTGGCGCAGGTACTCGCCGGGGTAGTTCCGCGACTCGAACGAGTAGCAGTTGCCGTTCGCCAGACCGGGGACGATCTTCCAGGTGGCGTCGTTCTTCAGCAGCGCGCTGCTGTTGCCGTCGACGACCTCGGTGAAGGCCAGCGCGTCCTGGTGGCGCAGGTACTTGTTGGTGTACCCGGGCGTGGTGACCCGCAGCGACTTGTAGCCGCCGGTGGGCAGGGTGACCGGCGGAGCCGGGTTCTTCGAGGCGTTGATCAGGGCCTGGTTCGCGGCCCGCACCCGGGCGGTGTCCACCTTGACGACCTGGCGGTCGTAGGTGAGCAGCCCGTTCGCCTCGTTCTCCACATCGGTGATCTCGGTGTAGACCGAGGCGGACAGGCCCGCCGGCAGCTGGCCGATCCGGATGCCGTCGATGAGCCCGGTGAACCGGTCGTTCAGCGCGGCGATGCTCGGCTGGTCCTCGTAGCTGAAGCCGCCGCCGGGGAACCACTCGTGCCCCGGGACCTTGTAGCCCAGGCCGCCGAACTCGCCGAGGACGGCCGCGCGCGTCGCGGTCGGCGCGGTGTTGCCGGGGCCGACGTAGATGTGGTTGTCGACCACGTCCCCGTTGCCGCCGTCCACCGAGCCGCAGCAGTTGACCCCGCTCATGTTGTCGACCAGTCGGGTCGGGTCGTACGCCTTGACCTCGTTGGCGATCCTGGCCTGGTCGTACTGCCCCCAGCCCTCGTTCTGGTCCACCCACATGACCAGGGACGGCGAGCTGCGGTGCTGGTCGATGATCGCGTGGAACTCGGCCTCCCACTGGGTGCGGGCCGCCGAATCCGGGCTCTTGCCGGTGTCCATGGCCGGCATGTCCTGCCAGACCAGGAGGCCCAGCTTGTCCGCCCAGTAGAACCAGCGCTGCGGTTCGACCTTGATGTGCTTGCGGACCATGTTGAACCCGAGGTCCTTGTGGGCCTGGAGGTCCGACTTGAGCGCGGCGTCGGTCGGCGCGGTGTAGATGCCGTCCGGCCAGTAGCCCTGGTCCAGGGTGCCCGTCTGGAAGACGAACTTCCCGTTGAGGACCGGCCGCAGGACGTTGTCGACCTTGGCGATCGCGATCGAGCGCATACCGGTGTAGCTGCCGACCGAGTCCGTCACCGCCGAGCCGTCGAGCAGCTCCGCCTTCACGTCGTAGAGGAACGGGTCGTCAGGGGTCCACAGATGCGTGTTCGGCACCGGCACGGAGATCTGGGAGCCGACCGTACCGGTGGCCGAGCCGACCACGGTGCCGCCGCTGGAGACGGTGACCCGCGCCGTACGCCCGGACGCGGACGCGCCCTGCACCTTCACCCGCAAGGTGCTGTCGCCCAGGCTCGGGGTCATGTCCAGGCGGGTGATGTGCGCGGCGGCGACGGGTTCCAGCCAGACCGTCTGCCAGATGCCGGAGGCGGCGGTGTAGAAGATGCCGCCCCCGTTGTGCGGCTTGACGTCGTTGATCCGCTGTTTGCCGACGGCCTGGCCGCCGGTCTGCGTCGGGTCGTAGACGGACACCACGATCGTGTTCGTACCGCCGTTGAGCTGGGGGGTGATGTCGTACGAGAACGAGTCGTACCCGCCCTTGTGCGCGCCCACCTGGGTGCCGTTGACCCAGACCGTGGTCTGCCAGTCGGAGGCGCCGAAGTTGAGCACGGTCCGGCGGCCGTTCCAGTCCGAGGGCACGGTGAAGGTGCGCTTGTACCAGAGCTTGTCGTTCTCGGTGATCCTGCGCTGGATGCCCGAGAGCGCGGACTCGGCGACGAACGGCACCCGGATCTGGTCCTGCCACGACGACGGCTGTCCGGCGTCGCGTCCGGTCACCGCGAAGTCCCAGATGCCGTTGAGGTTGGACCAGTCGGACCGGGTCAGCTGCGGGCGCGGGTACTCCGGCAGCGGCTTGTCGACCGGGACCTGATTGGTCCAGGGCGTCGTCATCGGCGGGGTCTTGGGCGTCCAGGACGCGGCGCCGGCCGGCGAGGCGCCGACCCCGACCAGCGCGGAGGACACCAGGGCCAGCAGGCCGGCCGTCGCGATCGTCCGTCTCCACCACGGCTTTCGGCCGGGTACTCGTAAGCGGCTCACGGGTTCGTCTCCTTGATTCGGTTCGGCCCCCGGGGACGGGGGCGGTAGGGGGAGGTGCGCGGAGCACCGGGAATCAGACGAGCTGCCAGAGGTGGTCGTCGGTGCCGTTGTCGTCGAACTGGACGACATGGGCGCTGTCGGCCGTGGACATGTTGTCGACGCCGAGGACCTTGCCGGAGTGGCGGTTGCGTATGCGGTACCAGCCGTCGCCGTCCGGGACGAGCTGCCAGAGGTGGTCGTCGGTGCCGTTGTCGTCGAACTGGACGACATGGGCGCTGTCGGCCATCGACATGTTGTCGACGCCGAGGACCTTGCCCGAGTGGTGGTTGCGTATGCGGTACCAGCCGTCGCCCTCCGCCACGAGCCGCCAGTCGTGGTCGTCGGTGCCCGTGTCCCCGAACTGCACGACGTGCGCGCTGTTGGCGGTGGACATGACGTCGACGCCGAGGACCTTGCCGGAGTGCCGGTTGCGGATGCGGTACCAGCGGTCGGCGAGCCAGGGCTGTGCGTCCGGGGCGGCCGTCGGGAACGAGCTGATGCGCAGCCGGGCCGCCCCCATCGGGACGAGCGTGACCTCCTCCACCGGCTCGGTGCTGCGGGCCGGCGAGTCCTGGAGCGGGGCGACCACGTGCTCGTCGTCGGCCGTCCACTCCGGGATGCGGCGGGCCTTCGCGGTGATGGACAGCGGGGTGCCGTCGAGCGTGAAGGGGTTGCCGGCCTTCACCCGGTGCGCGGTGTGGTGGCGCAGGGAGGCGGCGGGCTTTTTCGCGTCCAGGACGAGCCCGTAGTTCCACGGCCCGGTCGCGTGGACCGCGTACTCGGGGAACTGGTCGCTGCCGCCGATGCGCTCGTACGTCTCGCCGATGCGCAGCGCGTACGTGAGCGGGCCGTGATCCACGCTGACGGAGCCGTGGTTGTGCGCCCAGGTGCGGACGGTGGTGCGCTGCGGGAGGCGCAGGGTGACCCGGTCCCCGTCGGCCCAGGTGCGGTCGATCCGGGTGAAGGCGGGGCCGGCGGGGGCGTCGACGCGCCGGCCGTTCACCGCGATCTCCGGGGCTTCGCACCAGGCGGGGACGCGCAGCACCAGCGGGAAGGCCAGCCGCTTCGGGGCCTTCAGGGTCAGTGTGACGGTGTCCGTGAAGGGGTAGTCCGTCTCCTCGGTGAAGGTGACCTCGGTGCCGTCGGCGACCTTGGCCGTCACCTGGCAGGCCGCGTACATCGCGGCGGCGAGGCCCCCGTCGGGGGTGGCGAGCCACAGCTCCTCGGTGAAGTACGGCCAGCCCATGCCGTAGTTGTGCGGGCAGCAGCGGTACTGGTCGACGCCGGGCAGGAACGCCTGCATGGCGAAGCCGTTCTGGAACTGCCGCTGCGACTTCGGCACGTTGTCCAGGTCCACGCTGTTGGCGCTGGTGATGTAGTGGATCGCCTTCCCCGAGGGGTCGAGCGAGGCGGGCAGCGAGTTGAACGCCAGTTCCTCGCAGCGGTCGGCCCACAGCGGGTCGCCGGTGATCCGGGTCAGCAGCTGGTGGCTGGCCATGAACTCGACGATGCCGCAGGTCTCGAAGCCCTGGCGGGGGTCGCCGTGCCCGGGGCGCGCGTTCTCGTCGCCCGCGAACCCGCCGCCGGGGAACTGGCCGTACGGTTCCATGGCCTTGCCGTACGTCCCGTACGTGTCCCGGGTGTCCTGGGCCGAGCCGCTGCGCAGCGCGTACTGGGCGGGCTCGCGGAAGCCCTGGGCGATGTTCACGTTGTGCGGGTTGACCAGGTTGTCGCCCCAGTCGGCGCCGTACGTGTGGATCTTGTCGGCGAGGTCCAGCAGGAAGGTGTCGCCGGTGCGGTTGAACAGCCAGAAGACGCTGTCGAGGCCGTCGCCCCAGCGCAGGGCGATCCAGCTGGTGTTGAAGGCGCCGGGGCCCTGGGTGTTCATGTACCGGAAGAAGCGGCTGAGGAAGGGGATGATCCGGGTGTCGCCGGAGTACTCCTGCCAGGAGCGCAGGGCCTGCACCAGCGGCAGGAACGGCCAGAAGTCGGGGCCGCCGTTCAGCGAGGTACGCAGGGCCTTCGGGCCGAAGAACCCGTCGGACTGCTGGGTGGCGAGGATCGCGTCGAACCACCGGCGCACCGATGCCAGTGCCTTCGCGTCGCCCGCGACGATCGCCAGGTCGGTATAGCCGCGCAGCCAGTACGGGACCTCCTCCCAGCCGCCGAGTTCGGGGCGGACCCAGCCGGTGGCCGAGAAGTCCAGGAAGTGCGAGAACTCCTCGTACCGGCCGCACAACCCGTCCAGCTGGAGCTTCAGCTGTCCGGCGAGCCAGCCGCGCGCGGTGACCTTGCCGGGCGGGAGCTTCAGGAAGGCGGTGGGGTGCAGGGGCGCGGCATTGGGGGAGTAGTGACCGCCGTGCGCGGGCCGCACCCGGTGTTCGGCGGCGGTCGCGGTGGCCGACCAGCGGCCGGCCGCCGTGGTGGCGGCGACGGTGGCGAGGGCGCCGGTCATGAGCTGTCTGCGGTTCAGGGGCATGGGGAGGGGCTCCTGCTCTGCCGGACATGAGGGCTCCGGCCTGGGAATGCGCATGACAAGAGCGTGCTGTCGCGGCGCAGCGGTCCGGACCGGATGCGCGCATGACGAAGAGCGCCGTCGTGATCCGTACGGAGGGCGCGGCACTCGTTCTGCAACGTTGGAAAATGGGGTTCCGGCGGTATGACAGCACGCCGCCGGGCGGCTGTCCAGAGGTGCGGCAGCATCCTCTGCGCCGGGGCGGCGTGGGCGGGGTGCGGGGTCCCGACACATTTTGGAAACGCATCGACAACGCTCTTGCCGCCCGTGCCACACCGCCTATATAACGTTGTAAACCGAGCCGCCGAGAGGCCGCGCAGGCTCTCACGACCACAGTTTGTGCAGCTAGGGGCCGTCTCCTAGCGGGGCCGTGAGTGCAGTGACATCAGCCGCCGTGCAGCGGCCGATGCATCGTCCAGCCATGACCGACCGCACGCCACTCGGCGTGCCGTCATCCCGCCAAGGAGCTCCCGCGCATGATGATCCAGCGCCGAACCCGTACCCTCGCCGTGGCCTGCGTCCTCGCCGCCACCGCCACGCTGGCTGTTTCCGGCTGCTCCAAGTCGGAGGGCTCGGACAACAACGCGAGCAGCGACAGCAGCCAGGCGGCCCAGGCGGCCGAGACCCCCGAGTCGTCGTCCGGTTCCGGCTGCTCGCTGCAGAGCTACGGCGCCCCCAAGCTCGACCTGAAGAACGCCGTGGTCGGCTTCTCCCAGTCGGAGAAGGAGGCCAACCCCTTCCGTATCGCCGAGACCCAGTCCATCAAGGACGAGGCGAAGAAGCTGGGCGTCAAGAAGCTCCTCACCACCAACGCCCAGTCGCAGCTGCCCAAGCAGATCAGCGACATCCAGGACATGCTCGCCCAGGGCGCCCAGTTCCTCATCATCGCCCCGCTGAACTCGGACGGCCTGGAGCCGGCCCTCAAGGCCGCCGCCGCCAAGAAGGTCCCGGTCCTCACCATCGACCGCAAGCTCAACTCCACCGCCTGCAAGGACTACGTGGCCTTCCTGGGCTCCGACTTCGTGGAGCAGGGCAAGCGCGCCGCCGACGCCATGATCAAGTCGACCGGTGGCAAGGGCAAGGTCGCCATCCTCCTCGGCTCGTCGGGCAACAACGTCACCACCGACCGCACCAAGGGCTTCGTCGACCAGCTCAAGGCCAAGGCGCCCGACATGAAGATCGTCGCCCAGCAGACCGGTGAGTTCGCCCGCGACAAGGGCCAGCAGGTCATGGAGCAGCTGATCCAGTCCAAGCCCGACATCACCGCCGTCTACGCGGAGAACGACGAGATGGGCCTCGGCGCCGTCACCGCGCTCAAGGCCGCCGGCAAGAAGCCCGGCAAGGACGTCAAGATCGTGTCCGTCGACGGCACCCGCAACGCCGTCCAGGCCATCGTCAACGGCGAGTACAACGCCGTCATCGAGTCCAACCCGCGCTTCGGCCCGCTGGCCTTCGCGACCGCCCAGAAGTTCTACGGCGGCGAGGAGATCCCCGAGAACGTCATCATCAGCGACCGCGCCTACGACGAGGCCAACGCCAAGTCCTCGGTCGGCAACGCGTTCTGACCCGGCCGGGACCACCCTGCCCGTACCGGCTCCGTCGGTTCACCGCCGCCGTGACGCTCTCCCGTCACGGCGGCCACCGGGCCCACACCCCTGGAAGAGCGGAAGGCCAAGACCAGCCATGGCACCACCCGAAGCAGCACCGCAGCCGCCGGAGCCGGCCGCCGGCACGAAGGAGACGAGCGCGACCGCCACGGCCCTCGCGGAGGAGCCCGGCGCGGCGCCGGCCGTCCTGGAGGCCCGCTCGGTCAGCAAGCGGTTCCCCGGCGTCGTCGCCCTCGACGGCGTCACCTTCTCCCTGCGCGCCGGCGAGACCCACGCTCTGGTGGGAGAGAACGGAGCCGGGAAGTCCACCCTCATCAAGGTCCTCACCGGCGTCTACCGCCCCGACGAGGGCGAACTGCGGCTGGCCGGCGAACAGGTCACCTTCACCCGGCCCTTCGAGGCCCAGCAGGCCGGGATCTCCACGATCTACCAGGAGGTGAACCTCGTCCCGCTGATGAGCGTGGCGCGCAACATCTTCCTCGGCCGCGAGCCCAAGAACCGGTTCGGCCTGATCGACTTCGCCCGGATGTACCGCGAGGCGAGTGAACTGCTCGACGGCTTCGGCGTCCGCGTCGACCCCAGGCGCCCCCTGCACACCCTGGGCATCGGCACCCAGCAGATGGTCGCGATGGCTCGCGCCGTCTCCGTCAACGCCCAGGTCGTCATCATGGACGAGCCGACCTCCTCGCTGGAGCCCCGCGAGGTCGAGACGCTGTTCCGGGTCATCGAGGACCTGCGCGGACGCGGCATCGCCGTCCTCTACGTCAGCCACCGCATGGACGAGCTGTACCGGATCTGCGACCGCGTCACCGTCCTGCGCGACGGCCACCACATCCACACCGGAGACCTCGCCGACCTCGACCGGATGCAGCTCGTCTCGATGATGCTCGGCCGGGACATGGCCGAGGTACGCCGCGAAGGGCTCACCAACTTCGACTCCGAGGGCCACGAGGCCGCGCGTACCCCGGTGCTCACCGCCACCGGCATCTCCCGCGACCACCAGCTGCACGACATCTCCCTCGACCTGTACGCGGGCGAGGTCCTCGGCCTCGGCGGGCTCCTCGGCTCCGGCCGCAGCGAGACCGCCAAGGCCATCGCCGGAGCGCTGAGCCTGGACTCCGGCGAGGTGAGCATCGCCGGCCGCACCCTGCGCCGGCTCACCTCGGCGGGCGCCATCCGCGCCGGCATCAGCCTGCTGCCCGAGGACCGCAAGGCCGAGGGCATCGTCCCCGGCCTCTCGGTCCGCGAGAACATCGTGCTGGCCGCGATGCCCCGGCTCTCCCGCGCCGGCATCGTCTCCCGTGCCAAGCAGGACCGCATCGTCGACATCTTCATGAAGCGGCTGCGGATCAAGGCGGCGAGCCCCGAGCAGAAGGTCGGCGAACTCTCCGGCGGCAACCAGCAGAAGGTCCTGCTGGCCCGCTGGCTCTGCCTGGAGCCCAAGGTCCTGCTGCTCGACGAGCCCACCCGGGGCATCGACGTCGGCGCCAAGGCCGAGGTCCAGAGCCTCATCGACGACCTCGCCCGCGAGGGCCTCGCCGTCCTGCTCATCTCCTCGGACATCGAGGAACTGATCGAGGGCGCCGACCGCATCGTCGTCCTGCGCGGCGGCGCGGTCGCGGGTGAACTGTCGGGCGACGAGGTGGCCGAGAGCCATCTGCTCGAAGTACTCGCCGACCACTCACCGGCAGCCGCGGACAAGGCGCCGGCCGCCAAGGAGGACCCCCGATGACCCAGGCCGCAGTCACCACCCCCGCAGCCCGGCCACTGGCCCGGCTGCGCGACCCCGCCTGGTACCAGGAATACGGCGTCTACCTCGCCGTCGCGGTCGTCCTCGTCTTCAACGCCCTGTTCACCGAGCACTTCATGACGGTGGACAACCTCCGCACCCAGCTCGTCCAGGTCGCCCCGATCGTCATCGTCGCCCTCGGCATGGCGCTCGTCATCGGCACCGAGGGCGTCGATCTCTCCGTCGGCTCGACCATGGCCCTGGCCGCCGCGCTGCTGCCGCTGTACCTCGGCTACGGACTGGTACCCGCACTCGTCATGGCGCTGCTGGCCGGCGCCCTCGTCGGAGCGGTCAACGGCACCCTGGTCTCCCTCGTCGGACTCCAGCCGATCGTCGCCACCCTCGCCCTGTTCGTCGGCGGCCGCGGCATCGCCCTGGTCATGGCCGACAGCCAGCTCAAGCAGATCGTCAACCCCGACCTGCTCTCCCTGGGCACCGGCTCCTTCCTCGGCATCCCGCTGGTCGTCCTCATCGCCGGCGTCCTCGCCGTCGCCGTGGCCTTCCTCGTCACCCGGACCACCTTCGGCCGCCAGGTCGTCGCCATCGGCGGCAACCGCTCCGCCGCCGCCCTGGCCGGACTGCCCGTACGGCGGGTGCTCATTGGCGTCTACGTGCTCTGCGGAGTGCTCGCCGCCCTCGCGGGAGTCCTGGCCACCGCCCGGCTCACCGCCAGCGACCCGTCCTCGCTCGGCACGCTCATGGAACTCTCCGCCATCACGGCGGTCGTGGTGGGCGGCACCCCGCTCAACGGCGGCTCCATCCGGGTCCTCGGCACCGTCGCCGGCGCCCTGCTGATGCAGCTGCTGCGCGCCACCCTCATCAAGCACGACCTGCCCGACTCCACCGCACAGATCGCCCAGGCGGCCATCATCATCGCCGCCGTCTACGTCGCCCGGGAGCGTCGGTCCCGATGAACGAAACCTCACCCGCCCCCGTGGCCTCCGCCCCGGCCCCGCGCAAGACCTCCGCGACATCCGGCGGCACCACGCCGGATCCCGGCGCCAAGGCGCAGGGCCCGTCCGGCCGGAGGATCGCCGAACTCCTCCAGCGCCAGGGCGTGCTGGTCGTCCTCCTCACGGTCGTGGTCGTCGCGTCCTTCATCTACCCGTCGACGTTCGCCACCCTGGACAACACCCGCGGGGTGACCGTCCAGGCCTCGTTCCTGGCCGTGGTCGCGCTCGGGATGACGATGGTCATCATCACCGGCGGCATCGACCTGTCCGTCGGCTCCGTCTTCGCCCTGGGCGGGGTGCTCGCCGCCTGGGCCTCCCAATGGGGCATTCTGCCCGCCCTGTTGGTCCCGCTGGTGGTCTGTGGCGGGATCGGCCTGCTCAACGGCTTCCTCGTCGCCCGCGCCGGAATGGCCCCGTTCATCGTCACGCTGGCCACCCTGCTCGGGGCGCGCGGTCTGCTCCTCGCGATCACGGACGAGGGCGCCACCACCTACCTGGTACCCAAGGACTCGGCCTTCGCCGAACTCGGCCAGGGCGCAATCTGGGGCTTCGGCTACCCGATCTTCATCGCCCTCGCACTGTTCGGCCTCGGCGGACTCCTCCTCCAGCGCACGTCCTTCGGGCAGTCGATCTTCGCCGTCGGCGGCAGCAGTGACGCGGCCATGCTGATGGGCCTGCCGGTCGCGCGTACGAAGATGCTCGTCTACACGCTCAGCGGACTGCTGGCCGGACTCGCCGGCGCGCTCAACGCCGCCCGGCTCTCCTCCGGGGTCACCATCATCGGCGTGGGCATGGAGCTCGACGCGATCTCCGCCGTCGTCATCGGCGGCACCCTCCTCATCGGCGGTGCCGGCTCGATCAGCGGAACGCTCTGGGGCGTCCTGCTCCTCCAGGTCATCCAGAACCTGATCAACCAGATCGGCTCGCTGAACTCCTCGTACCAGTCGGTCGTCAGCGGCGGGTTCCTTATCGTTGTCGTCGTGGCGCAGCGCTATCTGGCGCGCAGCCGCAGAACCACCTGAACCGGTGCCGGGGCCCCACGGCCCCGGCACTGTTCGAGCCGTTCGAGCCGAACCGGCGGAGCCGGACCACCGCGCCTCACCGCGCGACAAGTCGATTCAGGGAGTGCCGTGGGCGTCAGCCTCAAGGACGTTGCGCAACGGGCGGGCGTGTCCATCAAGACCGTGTCGAACGTGGTGAACAACTATCAGCACGTCACACCGAAGATGCGCGCCAAGGTGCAGCAGGCCATCGACGAGCTCGGCTACCGGCCGAACCTCACCGCGCGCCATCTGCGCAAGGGCCGCACCGGGATCATCGCGCTCGCCGTCCCCGAATTCGGCAACCCGTACTTCGCCGAACTGGCCGGCGCGGTCGTCGACGCCGCAGCCCGGCACGACTACACCGTGCTGGTCGACCACACCGGCGGGCTGCGCGAGAAGGAACTCCTGGTCAGCCAGGGATTCCGGTCCCATGTCATCGACGGACTCATCCTCAGCCCGATCCACCTGGAGACCGAGGACCTGATGGCGCGCACCGAGACCGCGCCCCTGGTCCTGCTCGGCGAGCGCGAGTACGAGGCACCGTACGACCACATCGCCATCGACAACGTCGCGGCGGCGCGCGAGGCCGTGCGCCACCTCCTGGATCTCGGCCACCGCCGCATCGCCTTCCTCGGCTCCCGCACCGGCCGCGAACGCCAGCCCGCCCACCTCCGGCTGCGCGGCTGGCGCGAGGAGCTGGCCGCCGCCGGAATCGAGCCCGACGAGGCGCTGGTCGTCGTCACCGACGGCTACGGCCGGGAGGACGGGGCCTCCGGCATGGCCGCGCTGCTGGACCGCGGGGAGCGGCCCGACGCCGTGTTCGCGTACAACGACCTCATCGCCATCGGCGCCATGCGCACCCTCTCGGAACGCGGCCTGCGTATCCCCGAGGACGTCGCCGTCGTCGGGTTCGACGACATCGAGGAGAGCCTGTACGGCGCCACCACGCTCACCACCGTGGCCCCCGACAAGGAGGCCATCGCCCGGCTCGCCGTCGACAGCCTCGTCGAGCGCCTCTCCGGCGACCAGGTGACCGAGCCCCGGCGGCCGCGGCCCGGCTACCGGCTCGTCGTCCGAGAATCCACCGTTCCCCGGCCCGCCGCCGGACCGGCCGCACCGTAGGCACGGGCCGGGCTCCCCACCACCCCCGGGGAGTCCGGTGTCCACGGCCAGCCCGTCCGGCCGCCCAGGCCGTCCGACCGCCCCAAGGACCATTGATGCCTCGCCCCACCGTGCACAGCAAACCGTTCGGCGCCCACGGCACCACGGACGTCGACCTCTGGACGCTCGACTCCGGCACCGGAGTCCGGGCCGAGATCCTCACCTACGGCGGCATCCTGCACCGGCTCACCGTGCCGGACACCGCCGGCACCCCGGCGTCGGTCGTCCGCTCGCTGCCCGCCCTCGACGACTACACGGGCAAGAACCCGTTCTTCGGCGCCCTCGTCGGCCGCTACGCCAACCGCATCGCGCACGGCAGGTTCACGCTCGACGGCACGGAGTACGAGGTCCCCGCCACCGACCGGGGCCACGCGCTGCACGGCGGCCCCGACGGCTTCCACACCCGCGTCTGGCGGGCCGAGGGAGACGCCACCGACGAAGCCGCGGTCCTGCGGCTCACCCTGCGCAGCCCCGACGGCGACATGGGCTTCCCCGGCGCGCTGGACGTGACCGTGACCTACACCCTCGACCGGGCGGGCACCCTCGCGCTCGACTACGAAGCGGCCACCGACAGCCCCACCGTCGTCAACCTCACCAACCACGCCTACTTCGACCTGACCGCCCGGGGCGACATCCTCGGCCACACCCTCCAGGTGGACGCCGCGCACTACCTGCCGGTCGACGAGGAGGGCATCCCCGAGGGCCCCGCCGCTCCCGTCGCCGCCACGCCGTTCGACCTGATACAACCTCAGATACTGTCGGAACGCGTCTTCCTGACGGACCAACAGCTGCTCCGGGCGGGCGGGTACGACCACTGCTGGGTCCTCGACGCGACGGACGCCCCCGGGGGACTGCGCCGCGCCGCCCGCCTGACGGCCCCGGACGCCGGGCGGGTCATGGAGGTGTGGACCACCGAACCCGGCATCCAGGTCTACACCGCCAACCAGCTGGACGGCACCCTGGCCGACCCCGGCGGCGGCCACCACGAACGGCACAGCGCGGTCTGCCTGGAGACCCAGCACCTTCCCGACTCGCCCAACCGCCCCGACCAGCCGGCCACGGTCCTGCGCCCCGGTGAGGACTTCCGCAGCCGCACCGAATTCCGCTTCCCGCACCTGGCGAGGACCTTGTAGCGCCGGCCGCCGCAGCCTTGCCGCAGCCCGCGTGGCGGTGCGGCGAGGCCGCGGAGGGGGCGAATTACGATGAGTCTCGTAGTATGGAAGCCCCATACGGAGCGACGATGCGGAGAGCGACGTGACCCCCGCCAGCACCACCGACCCGGCTGCGGGCGTGCGCACTCTGGCCCATCCCGCCCGCGAGGACATCAGGATCGAGGCGGTCCTGCACGCCCTCTCCGATCCGGTGCGGCTGTGCGTCGTACGCGAACTGGCCGCCGCCGAGGGCGAACTCACCTGTTCCTGCTTCGATCTTCCGGTCACCAAGTCCACCAGCACGCATCACTTCCGGGTGCTGCGGGAGAGCGGCATCGTCCAGCAGACGTACCGGGGCACCGCCAAGATGAACGGGCTGCGCCGGGCGGATCTGGAGGCTTTGTTCCCCGGGCTGCTCGACCGTGTCCTGGAGGCGGCCGCCCGCCAGGAGGACCGCCTCGGGCAGGGCTGACGCCGGCCCTGCATCCCGTACCACGGCCTCGCGAGCGGCGGTAATTCATTGACCGATCAGCCGCGACGGGACATGCTGTACCCCCGCCCGTGCCCGGTTCCGGCGACGCAGGGGATCGCCGGAGCCGGGACGGCTCAGGCGGCGGGCCTGTCGCTGTCCCGCGTGGCCGCGGCCCACTCGACCAGCAGCTGCTGGTACTGCTCCTCGTCCTCCGGGGACAGGTGGCCGCCCGAACGCCGCCACAGGTCGCGAATGTCTTCATTCACCACTGCTGCGGGGCGTACGGAACCGGACGGGCACTGAGTCGGGGACATGCCTACCAGGCTAAGGCCACGATGTGACAATCCGACCCATTGCGCGTCAGGGACATCTCTCACATGTGTCTCAGGCAACCTTCCCGGTCAGTCCGAGCTCCCGTAGTGCGTCGGGCCGCTCCGACACGGGCAGATGGCGTACGAAACGCACCTCGCAGCCCAGCGCGGCGGCCCCGCCGTCGGCGTGCCGGTCGTCGCCGACCATCACCACATCCGCCGGGTCCTGTCCCAGAAGTGTGCACGCGGTGTGGAAGAGACGTGCGTCCGGCTTCTGGACACCGTGCTCGAAGGACAGCACATACGCGTCCACATAGCGGTCCAGACCGTGCGCCCGGAAGACGGGCCGCAGGTCCCAGCCGATGTTGCTGACGATGCCGATCGCGACGCCGGCCTCGCTCAGCCCGGCCAGCACCTCCGCCGCGTCCGGGTAGGGCCGCCAGGCGTCCGGGGTCAGATGGCGGTCGTACAGAGCGTCGTACAGTCCCGGATCGGGCAGCGCCACCTGGCGGGCCAGGCCGGTGTACACCGCGCGGTGCAGCTCCGCGCTCTCGTCGCGGTGCGCCCACCCGTCCGCCAGCCCGTCGGGCATCTGCTGCGGGTTCGGGCCGCCCGGCAGCGCGCCGTACGCCTCCAGCTCCGCCGCGTAGCGCTCGAAGGCGGCCTCGTCCACGCTCACCCCCCGCTCGGCCAGGGTCGCGGCGAGCCAGGAACGGACGGATTCGATCCGGAACAACGTCCCGGAGAAGTCGAAGAGGGCACCCTTGATAGGCATGGCCCCGATCCTCGCCGACCGGCCGTCGGGGGGCAAGGGCGCCTGTTCAGACCCTCTGGCCGGGCCGCCGTGCCTGGTCAGGCCCCGGTCCGTGCCCGAGGAACCGGTCGAAGCCGCAGACCGCGAAGGCCGCCAGCGCCGCCCCCAGCAGCCACCCGCCCAGGACGTCGGACGGCCAGTGCACGCCCAGATACAGCCGGGTGAGACCGACACCCAGCACCGAGACGGCCGCCGCACCCACCGCCGCCCGCCACACCCGGGACCGGGCGCCGGACCGGTGCAGCAGCCACAGCAGCAGTCCGCAGCTCACCGTCGCGGTCATCGCGTGCCCCGAGGGGTAGGCCGCGTACGAGGCGGTGTCCACCGGGTCGGCCCACCGGGGCCGGTCCCGGCCGACGGCGGCCTTAATCCCCTGCTGGATCAGCGCGGAGAGCAGGGTCGTCGCCGCGACCCACACCGCGAGGGGCCGTGCGCCACGCCACCACAGGGCCACCACCGCGACGGCGATCAGGGCGCGGAACGTCCACGGGTCCCAGAGCCAGTCCGTCAGCAGCCGGTTGACATGGACGAAGCCGGGCTCGCTCACCGCCCGCCGGTGCAGTGCGTCCGCGACCCGCTGGTCCAGGTCCGTCAGCGGTCGCCACCGGGCGACGACCAGGGCCGTCACCGCCCCGCCGAGCACCGCGCAGACGGCCCCCGCCCGAGCGAGGGGCGAGGCGGTGCGGACATGGCCGACGGGGGAGAGCAACGGGATGTGCATGGCATGATCCTCGCCGACGAGCGCCCCCTCCGGCCATCGCAGCGCGCCGGAAAGCGGAAGCGCCGGCTCACGCAAGGGCGGACGCGCTACTTCAGGGCGCTGAGCCCCGGGATGAACGCCACCAGCAGCGGTACCACGGGCACCAGGGCCGCCGCGGCGGTCAGCCGCAGCCGACGCCCGGCGGTGAGCCTGCCCGCCGGGGCCAGCAGCCGGTTCACCCGCTGCGGCAGCTCCGCGTCCGCGGTCGGGCAGGGGCCGAACACGCCCCGGTCCTCGTTGAGTTCGACCAGGGCGAGCGCGATCGTCAGCCGGCCGAAGCGCCGTGAGGCCACGTCGTCGGCGGCCAACTCGACCAGCCGGTGCATCTCGTTGCGGAAGGCCGCAAATACCGGCACCTGCGGGAACCCGGAAGCCAGCGCCTCCGAGCAGTTGAGCAGCCAGTCGTGCCGCGCCTGTGCATGGCCCTGCTCATGGGCCAGGACCGCGTCGAGCTGGCGTCCCTTCAGCCGGCCCAGTGCGGCCGTGGTGATGACCAGTCGGGGCGCGGCCCCGGGCAGCCACCAGGCGTCGGGGCGCTCACCCTCCAGCACCACCAGCCGCCCGCTCCCAGGCTCCTCGCCGGGCATCAGCGGGGCGCGCACCAGGAGTTCGGCCCGCCGCTGCCTGCGCCGCAGCTGCGCGCGGTGGATCACCCGGGCCAGCATGGCGGCCGTCCACACCCCGCCGAGGGCCAGCAGCACCGCCATCACCGCCGACCACGTTCCGTGGCCCGCGAGCGCGTACGCCTCGACGACGGCGTGCGGCGCGGGCGCGAAGACATGGCCGCGCACCGCCTGCCACGCCACGGCGGCGCTGAACGTCATGGAGAGGCCGAAGCAGAGCAGCACGGCGACCACCACGCACTGCCACACCCACAGGGCCACCACGGGCTCTCGCTCCGGCCACTCGGCCCGCGCCATCAGGCGCGGGGCCACGACGGCGGCCAGTGCACCGAGCAGCAGCAGCGCTAGGGAGACCCACATGGCGCCAGCCTATGAGGGCCGCGCCACACACGGATACGGCTCCGCGCACCAAGTGACGTACACCACGAAGGGCGGCCTTCCCTGTCTCACAGAGTGAGCAGCATCGCGAACATCGCTATGCCCATGGTCAGCCGGCAGGCCAGCGCCAGCTCGGGACGCGCCGCCCACCCCGTGGCCCCCGGAGGCSSGCCTCCGGGGGCCACGGCGGCCACCGGCACCAGCCGGGCGCCCGAGCGCAGCACGTACACCGCGTAGTAGACGAGGAGCAGCCCGGTCAGCAGGGGTATGCCGCCCGCGGCGGCCATGCTGTGGCCGCCCATCGTGTGCGCGCCGTGCCCTCCTCCGCCGGCCCGCGCCATCACGACGGCCATGTAGACCATCGCCGAGGAGCCGACGAGGTGGTGCAGATGGTGACCGCCGCGCCGGGAGAACCCGCGACGGGAGAACCACAGGGCCCGCAGCGCCGCCACCCCGAAAAGCGCCGCGTACACCCCCCAGCCCCAGGCAGGCGGTGCGACGGCGGCCGCCGGCACGGCCATCGCGGCCATCCCGAACCCCATCAGCGCCTCCGCCCGCGCGGTCCTGCGCTCCTCCTCGCTTCCCGTACGGGTGCGCAGCAGGCAGTACGAGCCCGTCACCGCGCACAACGCCATCAGCAGCCATCCGGACATCGCCGGTCCGTGCACAGCGGCCCTCCCCCCGGGCGAACGACATCGCCGTCGAGTAGTCGATGCCCGGGGCCGCACGCCCGTACGCGGCGCACTGGGGTACAGGGGGAGCGCGCGGCGGGGGTGTTTTCGCGATGCGCCTGGTGCGGGTGCCCCCGCACGCCCCGGGAGATCGCCCGCAGCGAGGGCAGGGCCGCCGGAGTTACGCTGCTGCGGCACCGCCCGCGCAGAGACCACGCAGAGAAGCCGGAGAAGCCCCGCCATGGACACCGCCCCGCCCCGGGACACGGGAGAGCTGACGTTCCGCGACGCCACCGAGGCGGACGTGCCCGCGCTCGTCGAGCTGATCGAGTCGGCGTACCGCGGCGACAGCAGCCGCGCCGGATGGACCACCGAGGCGGACATCCTTCAGGGGCAGCGCACCGATCCGCAGGGGGTGCGCGAGGTGGTGGAGAGCCCCGTCAGCCGGCTGCTCGTGGTGGAGCGCGACGGCGCCCCTGTCGCCTGCTGCCAGCTGGAGCACCGGGGAGAGGCCGCCTACTTCGGCATGTTCGCGGTCCGTCCCGCGCTCCAGGGCGCCGGGCTCGGCAAGGTGATCATCGCCGAGGCCGAGCGCACCGTCCGGGAGAGCTGGGGCGTGCGGGAGATGCACATGACCGTGATCTCCGTCCGGGAGGACCTGATCGCCTGGTACGAGCGCCGGGGCTACCGACGTACGGGCAGGATGTCGCCGTTCCCGTACGGCGACGAGCGCTTCGGCATCCCGCAGCGCGACGACCTCGCCTTCGAGCTGCTGGTCAAGGACCTCGAAGGCTGACCGCTACGCGCCGCCGCCGCGCTGGATGTCGGGGTGGTCGGTGGTCACGCCGTCGAGCCCGAGGCCTTGGGCCAGCCTCAGCTGGTCCTGGGTGTTGACCGTCCAGCCGAACACCGTCAGCCCCTCGGCGTGCGCCTTCTCGACGAGCTCCAGCGTGATGCGCCGGATGTTCAGCACCAGCCGGGTGGCGCCCACCGCCTTCGCGCGGTCCAGCAGGTCCCCGCCCCACCGGCTCGCGACGAGCGCCGTCCGTACGCCCGGGACGAGCTGGGCGATCTCGGCGATGGCCTCGTCGTGGAACGAGATCACCTCGACGCGCTCGACGAGATCGCGGTCGTGCATCACCCGGGCCAGGGTGCGGGCGGCGGCCACATCCTTGATCTCCGCCTGGAGCGGGGACTTCACGGCGTCCAGGACCTCCTCGAAGACGGGCACCGGCTCGCCCAGCCCCGCGTCGAGCGCACGCAGCTCGGCGAGGGTCTTCTCCGCGATCGGGCCCTCGCCGTCGGTCGTACGGTCCACCTCCGCGTCGTGCATGACGGCCAGCGCGCCGTCCTTGCTCAGATGCAGGTCCAGCTCGATGAGGTCCACGCCCTCCCGCTCGGCGCGGACGAACGAGCGCAGAGTGTTCTCCGGCTCGAAGCCCGCCGCTCCGCGATGACCGATCGTGAGAAGAGACAAGGCACGCTCGCTTCCGTCGACTCCGTTCCCGCACGCAGCTCCTGCCCGCACGGCGCGGCAGTATGACCGCGCTCGGCAGCCTAGTGGCCCCCGCGCGCCGGGCGGGGGAGGGGCGGGGGCACCCGCCGAGCGCGGCGCGCACCGATCGAAGAAGCTGCCACAACGGCATGCGACAGGAAAAACAACGGTGACCATGGGGGGTCGGCAGGATAATTTTCATGCCCCCACTTGTCCCGGTGACTCCTGCGCGGATACGGTTGTGAGACGCGAGGTTCTCCCGTGGAGGAAGTGTGATGACGGAAATTCTTGTGCACGACGCCGTATCCGGCGACATAGCTGCCGCCCCGCGGGTGGTCGAGCACCCGGCCTGGCCCGAGCTCAAGAATGCCGTGGAGGAGATCCGCCCCTGGCAGTCGAAGGACGGTTCCATCGACTTCGACGCGGAGGGCGCGCCCTCCCCGGCGCTCGCCGAGGCCGCCGTGGAACGGGTGATCGGCGCCGTCGAGCAGCTCTCCCCGCTGCTCCCGCACGACGACGCGTACCACCGCGCCCTCGTCAAGGACCTGCGTGGCTGGGTGGGCGGCGGCTTCGACGTCCCCGACTTCCTGGACTCCCTGCTGGCCTTCCAGCCGGCCAAGGGGCGCGCCGACGGCCTCCAGCACCTCGTCGTCTTCGCCATGTACACCCAGAACGGCAACCCCGACCGCAACCTCGAAGCGGTCGTGCTGCGCATGGTCTGGCCCGAGTGGCTCGCAGAACTGGAGTCCACCCGCTACGACAACCCGCTGTTCTGCGGCATCACCTTCGAGGACTTCACCTCCGGCTACGACACCAACTCCGCGGTGCTCTTCCCGGAGACCATCGCCGTCCGCGAGGCCCCCGAGCGCTTCAGCTGGGGCGGCATCTTCTGCGACCGCGAGGCCGCCCGCTTCCGCCGCGTCACCGAGGCCTCCGTCGAACTCCTCGGCGTCGAGCTGCCCGACGACATCCGCGCGATGATCGACGACCAGCAGCGCTGCGAGCAGGCCTTCGTGCTCTGGGACATGGTCCACGACCGCACCCACAGCCACGGCGACCTGCCGTTCGACCCCTTCATGATCAAGCAGCGCCAGCCGTTCTGGATGTACGGCCTGGAGGAGCTGCGCTGCGACCTCACCGCCTTCAAGGAGGCCGTGAAGCTGGAGGCCGAGGGCAACGCCCACGGCCGCGACGTCCAGTACGCCGTGCTCTTCGACCGGATGTTCCGCTTCCCGGTCACCGGCGAGCGCGTCCGCAACTACGACGGCCTCGGCGGCCAGCTCCTCTTCGCCTACCTCCACAAGCACGACGTGGTGCGCTGGACCGACAACAAGCTGCGGATCGACTGGGAGCGGGCCCCTCAGGTCACCAACCAGCTCTGCGCCGAGATCGAGAAGCTCTACCGCGACGGCATCGACCGCCCCAAGCTCGTCCACTGGTTCGCCGCGTACGACCTCGTCTCCACGTACCTCGCCCCCCACCCCGGCTCCCGCTGGGCCAAGGGTCCGGACGCGCTGGACCTCTCCCAGCCACCGCGGAAACTCGTCGACGACGTGCTTCCGGACGAGTTTCCCCTGAGCATGTTCTATGAGGCCCTCTCCAAGAAGCTGAAGAACGTGATCGCCTCGACCAAGGGCATCACCGCCTCGGACGCGGGGAAGGCTGCCGCGTGAGCACAGGTCCCAAGGAGGCGGAGGCCATGAACGGAACAAGCACGGGTGACGTGGACGGTGCGCTCGAAGGCGCCGTCGTCGCCGTTGCGGGAGCCGCCGGACCGGCCGGCCGGGCCACGCTGCTCCGGCTCGCCGAGGCGGGCGCGGTCGTCGTGGCGTCGGACTCCCACCCCACCCGGCTCGCCGAGGCCGTCGACGCGGCGCGTTACGCCCACGGCGGGGCCACCGTCACCGGCGACACCGTCGATCTCCTCGACCTCGGCGCGACCCGGGAATGGGCGGCCAAGACCGAGAAGGAGTTCGGCCGCGTCGACGGCGTCGTCCACCTCGTCGGGGGCTGGCGCGGCAGCGCGAACTTCGCCGAGACCGACCCCGCCGACTGGACGCTGCTGGAGAAGCTGCTGATCCGCACGGTGCAGAACACCTCGCTCGCCTTCCACGACTGCCTGCTGCGCAGCGACCGCGGACGCTACCTGCTGACCAGCGCGGCCGGCGCGACCAAGCCCACCGCCGGCAACGCCGCCTACGCCGCCGCCAAGGCCGCCGCCGAGGCATGGACCCTCGCGCTCGCCGACTCCTTCCGGAAGGCGGGGGGCGAGGACGGCCCGCGCAGCGCGGCTGCGATCCTGGTCGTGAAGGCACTGGTGCACGACGCGATGCGCGCCGAGCGCCCGAATGCGAAGTTCGCGGGCTTCACCGACGTCGGGGACCTGGCCGATGCCATCGCCGGCGTATGGGACCGGCCCGCCCCCGAAGTGAACGGAAAGCGCCTGTGGCTGACCCCGCAACCGTAAGGACCGACGCGCGTCGCCATCACGACCCGCAGGTACGCGGTTTCGCCAGTGACAACTACGCGGGGACCCACCCCGAGATCCTCGCGGCTCTCGCCCTCGCCAACGGCGGCCACCAGATCGCCTACGGCGAGGACGACTACACGGGCCACCTCCAGCGCGTGATGCACAGCCACTTCGGTCCGACCGCGGAGGCCTTCCCGGTCTTCAACGGCACGGGCGCCAACGTGGTGTCCCTCCAGGCCATGACCGACCGCTGGGGCGCGGTGATCTGCGCCGAGTCCGCGCACATCAACGTGGACGAGGGCGGCGCACCCGAGCGGGTCGGGGGTCTGAAGCTGCTGACCGTCCCCACCGAGGACGGCAAGCTCACGCCGGAGCTCATCGACCGGCAGGCGTACGGCTGGGACGACGAGCACCGCGCCATGCCGCAGGTCGTCTCGATCACGCAGAACACCGAGCTGGGCACCGTCTACACGCCCGACGAGATCCGCGCGATCTGCGAGCACGCCCACGGGCACGGCATGACGGTCCACCTCGACGGTGCCCGGATAGCCAACGCGTCCGCTTCCCTGGACGTCCCCATGCGTACGTTCACCAATGCCGTCGGCGTCGATGTGCTGTCCTTCGGCGGCACGAAGAACGGGGCCATCTTCGGCGAGGCCGTGGTGGTCCTGAACCCCGACGCGGTCCGCGCCATGAAGCACCTGCGCAAGCTGTCCATGCAGCTCGCCTCCAAGATGCGCTTCGTCTCCGTCCAGCTGGAGGCGCTGCTCGCGGGCGACCTCTGGCTGCGCAACGCGCGGCACGCCAACGCCATGGCCCAGCGGCTCGCCGACGGCGTGCGCGGGGTGGGCGGAGTGGAGATCCTCTACCCGGTGCAGGCCAACGCCGTCTTCGCGCGGCTCCCGCACGCGGTGAGCGAGCGGCTGCAGAAGCGCTTCCGCTTCTACTTCTGGGACGAGCAGGCCGGTGACGTGCGCTGGATGTGCGCCTTCGACACCACGGAGGAGGACGTCGACGCGTTCCTCCTCGCGCTCAAGGAGGAGATGGCTGCCGCGTAGGTGCGGGCAGGCAGGTACGACTCCGGGGTGCGGACCGACGGTCCGCACCCCGGAGTGACGTTTCAGCCCCGCTCACGCACCTCGGCCGGCGTCGGAGCCGTACCGCCCAGGTGCGCGGGCACCCACCACGTGTCACCGGCGTCCTTCGGCCGGACCGGATAGGCCCGCTGGGCCGCTTCGAGCAGCTCCTGCACGCGCTCGCGCAGCCGGCGCGTGATGGCGCCCGCGTACTGGTCGGTGGGGGCCTCCACCGGCTCGCCGACGCGGATCGTCACCGGGGTGTGATCGCGCTTGAAGTTACGGGGCCTGCCCTTGGTCCACAGCCGCTGCGTGCCCCACAGCGCCATCGGGATCAGCGGCACCCCCGCTTCCTGGGCCAGGCGCGCCGCACCCGACTTGAAGCTCTTGAGCGTGAAGGACTCCGAGATCGTCGCCTCGGGGAACACCCCGACGATCTCCCCGGACCGCAGCGAGGCCAGCGCGTGCGCGTAGGCGTCCTCGCCCTGCTTGCGGTCGACGGGAATGTGCTTCATGCCGCGCATCAGCGGCCCGGAGACCTTGTGCCGGAAAACGGATTCCTTGGCCATGAAGCGGACCAGCCGCTTCTGGGGGAGTGCCGCGAGCCCGCTGAAGATGAAGTCCAGATAACTGATGTGGTTGCTGACCAGAACAGCGCCACCGGTCTTCGGGATGTGCTCCGAACCCTGAGTGTCGATCTTCAGGTCGAGCGCCTTGAAAAATGTGCGAGCGGCGCCGATGACCGGCCGATAGACGAGTTCTGCCATCTGGGGAAGACCCTTTCTTCAGCGCCCGCGGAGGGTTCTCCCGGCGGAAGTTACGCAGCCGTAGGTTTTCGGCATTGGGGCGATCGTGCCCCATACGGTGACGCGGTGGCCAGTCCCGGCGGCCCCGGGCCGCGAGATTCTTGTCACGTAGGGCGGCGGGGAATGCCCGGGGCGCAGCGGGTGCTGACCCCTTGCGTAGAGCTCTGACAGGAGGACGGACGTGGACGGGCAGGCGCGTACGGAGAGGCTGGACGCGGCGCGGCTCGGCGCGGAACTGGGGGAGCGGGCCACGCTCGTCCAGTTCTCCAGCGCCTTCTGCCAGCCTTGCCGGGCCACCCGCCGCACCCTGACGGAGGTGGCCGGGATGGTCGAAGGGGTCGCCCATGTGGAGATCGACGCGGAGGCGCACCTCGCGCTCGTACGGGCCCTGGACATCAGCCGGACCCCGACGGTGCTGGTCCTCGACGCCGAGGGTCGGATCATCCGCCGGGCCGTCGGGCAGCCCCGTACCGTCGACGTCGTCGCCGCTCTCGGGCAGGCGATATGACGGACCGTGATGCTTCTCCCACCTGGTGGGACGCCCTTGACTGGGCGGGCCGCGCATCGTCAGTCTGACGCTATGCCGTCAGACCCCCTGCTCCATGGCCGGGCGTACATCGACCTCGCCCGCACCGCCGGCGCGTGCTGTCCGGATGCCTGAGCATCCACGACCCCGTACTCCCGACGCGCAGAAGGACCTCCCCATGACGGCAGCACCCGAGCTCGGCACTTCGCGCACGGCATCCCCGGACCTCCTGCGTTCGGTGTTCCGGCAGCACGCCGCCGGAGTCGCCGTGATCACCGCCGCCGGTGAGCGGCCCGTCGGCTTCACCGCCACGTCGCTCAACTCCGTGGCCGCCGAGCCGCCCCTCGTCTCCTTCGGCGTCGGCACCTCGTCCTCCAGCTGGCCCGTGCTCGCCAGGGCCGAGCACGTCGGCGTGCACATACTCGGCGAGCACCAGCAGGAGTTGGCCGCCACCTTCGCCCGCAGCGGCGCCGACCGGTTCGGCCCGTCCACCTTTTGGCGCAGCGGCCCGGAAGGCGTTCCGCTGCTCGACGGCGTGCTGGCCTGGCTGGTCTGCCGCGTGGTGGCCCGCGTCCCGGCGGGGGACCACCGCATCGTGATCGCGCAGGTGGTCGAGGGCGACCCGGCGGGCGGCGGCCGGCCGCTGGTCTATCACCAGGGCCGGTTCACGGCTCTGCGAGACTGAGGCCGCAGCGGGTGGTTCCCGGGTGTCGCGCGTTGGGCAGATCACAGTGCCAAGCGCTTGCTCATCGGACAACCACTCGGTGTACTGGCGAGTAATATGACGGTCGGAGCGTCGGTCGCCCCGACCGGAAAACGCCCCATCAGGCGCCTATGCTGCGTGCAACAAGGCAGCCCGGAAATGACGATGCAGTAGGAGAGCCGGCGTGAGCTTGAGGATCGTTGTCACTGTGAAGTACGTGCCCGACGCGACCGGTGACCGGCATTTCGCCGATGACCTGACGTTGGACCGTGAGGATGTCGACGGTCTGCTGTCGGAGCTGGACGAGTATGCGGTCGAGCAGGCGTTGCAGATCGCGGACGCGGCGGATGATGCGGAGGTCGCCGTGTTGACGGTGGGTCCGGAGGATGCCAAGGACGCGTTGCGCAAGGCGTTGTCGATGGGTGCGGACAAGGCGGTTCACGTCGAGGACGACGATCTGCACGGTACGGACGCGCTGGGGACGTCGCTGGTGCTGGCGAAGGCGGTCGAGGAGACCGGGTACGACCTGGTGATCTCGGGTATGGCGTCGACGGACGGCACGATGGGTGTGGTTCCGGCGCTGCTGGCGGAGCGGCTGGGTGTGCCGCAGGTGACGTTGCTGTCGCAGGTGTCCGTCGAGGGTGGTGTGGTGCGGGGGCGT
>NZ_RDBL01000014.1:0-164931 GCF_008042035.1 Streptomyces sp. col6 | reverse complement strand
GTGCGTCGGAGGAGCTGGAGGCGTCGCTGCCGGCGGTGGTGTCGGTGACCGACCAGTCGGGTGAGGCCCGTTACCCGTCGTTCAAGGGGATCATGGCGGCGAAGAAGAAGCCGGTGAAGTCCCTGGATCTGGACGACCTGGGGATCGACGCGGACGAGGTGGGTCTGGCGGGTGCGTGGACCGCGGTCGATTCCGCGACCGAGCGTCCGGCCCGTACCGCGGGCACGATCGTGAAGGACGAGGGCGAGGGCGGCAAGCAGCTGGCCGAGTTCCTGGCCGGCCAGAAGTTCATCTAGCCCCGGCTGTTCCCTCACCACCCCCGCCTACTTCGTACACGCAGGAGATTGAAGTCCCATGGCTGAAGTTCTCGTCTATGTCGACCACGTGGACGGTGCCGTCCGCAAGCCCACTCTGGAGCTGCTCACGCTCGCCCGCCGCATCGGTGAGCCCGTCGCCGTCGCCCTGGGCAACGGCGCCGCGGACACCGTCGACGTGCTTGCCGAGCACGGCGCGGTCAAGGTGCTGACCGCCGACGCCCCCGAGTTCGCCGACTACCTCGTGGTGCCGAAGGTGGACGCCCTCCAGGCCGCCTTCGACGCCGTGTCCCCGGCCGCCGTACTGCTGTCCTCCTCCGCGGAGGGCAAGGAGATCGCGGCGCGTCTCGCGGTCCGTATCGGTTCCGGCATCATCACCGACGCCGTCGACCTGGAAGCCGGCGACGCGGGCCCGGTCGCCACGCAGTCCGCGTTCGCCGCCTCGTACACGACCAAGTCCCGTGTCTCCAAGGGCGTTCCGGTCATCACGGTCAAGCCGAACTCCGCCCCGGTCGAGCCGGCCTCGGCCGCCGGTGCCGTCGAGACCCTCGCGGTCACCTTCTCGGCGCAGGCCACCGGTACGAAGGTGCTCTCGCGTACGCCGCGTGAGTCGACGGGCCGTCCGGAGCTGACGGAGGCCGCGATCGTGGTCTCCGGTGGCCGTGGCGTCAACGGCGCGGAGAACTTCGCGGTCATCGAGGCCCTCGCGGACTCGCTCGGTGCCGCGGTGGGCGCCTCGCGCGCCGCCGTGGACGCGGGCTGGTACCCGCACACCAACCAGGTCGGCCAGACCGGCAAGTCCGTCTCGCCGCAGCTCTACATCGCCAACGGCATCTCCGGCGCGATCCAGCACCGTGCCGGCATGCAGACCTCGAAGACCATCGTCGCGGTCAACAAGGACGCCGAGGCCCCGATCTTCGACCTCGTCGACTACGGCGTCGTCGGCGACCTCTTCGACGTCGTCCCCCAGCTCACCGAGGAGATCAACACCCGCAAGGGCTGATCGCCGACGGTTGCGTACGAGCAACGGCCCGGGGCCGCACGGTGGACACACCGTGCGGCCCCGCGGCGTTCCCGGACACCGTTGACTCGGATGCGGTGGCCTTATAACTTCACTATACGGATTGTTGTTTCCGGGAAGCGGAAACAGTCGGAGTGTGGAGGGTGCGGACGATGGGTCAGCAGGAGAAGGTGGCGACGAGCCTCGCCGGTGCGGTCAGCGACGGGATCAGCGCGTCCCTCGCGGCGGTGGACGCCGAACTCGCCCGCCGCTACCCGGGCGACCCCGGCACCCGCCAGCCCGTGCACACGGTCTACGTACCGGGTGACACCTTCACGGCCGGCACCCTGCGCACCTGGGGCGACGAGGCGCTGAAGGCGCTCGACGAGCACGCCCCCGACGCATCGGCCCTCGCCGGGGTCCTCGGCATCCCGGACGAGCTGGCCGGCCCCGTGTACGACCGCGTGCGCGCCAAGCTGGAGCGCGAGCCCGTCGAGGACCTGCGCATCGACTTCGAGGACGGCTACGGACCCCGCTCCGACGCCGAGGAGGACGAGGCGGCGGCCCGCGCGGCCCGGCTCGTCTCGGAGGCGTACGCCAACGGCACGGCGGCGCCGTACATGGGCATCCGGATGAAGTGCATGGAGGCCGCCGTCCGCGACCGGGGCATCCGCACCACGGACGTCTTCCTCACCGGTCTGATGCAGGCGGGCGGGCTCCCCGAAGGCCTGGTCCTCACCCTGCCGAAAGTGACGTACCCGGAGCAGGTCACCGCCTTCGTCCAGCTCCTCGAAGCCTTCGAGCAGGCGCACGGGCTGCCGGCCGGACGGCTCGGCTTCGAGATCCAGATCGAGACCAGCCAGTCCATCCTGGCCGCCGACGGCACCGCCGCCGTGGCCCGCATGATCGACGCGGCGCGGGGGCGCGCCACCGGTCTGCACTACGGCACCTTCGACTACAGCGCCTGCGTCGGCGTCAGCGCCGCGTACCAGGCGAGCGACCACCCGGCCGCCGACCACGCCAAGGCCGTCATGCAGGTCGCCGCCGCGGGCACCGGCGTACGCGTCTCGGACGGCTCGACCAACGTCCTGCCCGTCGGCCCCACCCCGCAGGTCCACGAGGCCTGGCGGCTGCACTACGGCCTCACGCGGCGCGCCCTGGCCCGCGCCTACTACCAGGGCTGGGACATGCACCCCGGCCACCTGCCGACCCGGTACGCGGCCGTCTACACGTTCTACCGCGAGGGCCTGGAGCAGGCCGCCGCCCGGCTCGCCGCGTACGTCGCCAAGGCGGGCGGCGACGTGATGGACGAACCGGCCACCGCCAAGGCCCTCAGCGGCTACCTGTTGCGCGGCATCGACTGCGGCGCCCTGGACACCGACGAGGTGGCGAGGCTGACCGGCCTGACTCGTGCGGACCTCGACGCCTTCGCTTCGCCCCGGCGCGGCACCCTGACGGTCACGGCGCCGTAGCCGGACGGGGCGTCAGGCGGGGACTCCCTCGCCGGCGGTGCTCACCGGCGGCTCGGGGGCGGGCGCCGACGGGCCCCGCTCCGGGACGAGGGACTCCAGGCCGGAGCGCATGGTGCGTCCCTCGTCCCGGAGCAGCCGCGTGCCCCTCTCGCAGAGCCGGGCGTCGCCGAGCGCGCGGGCGCTGAATTCCTCCGGAGTGCCGCCGAACCACTCGCGCAGCAGCCGCGACCGGGCGATCAGTTCCGTGAGCACCTGCCGTTCCCCGGGATGGGCCCAGGGCGCGCCCGTGCCGTCGGCGAGCACGCCCAGGCGGTGGACGTACGCGTGGACGCCGTTCAGGAGCTCACCGGACGGCATCTCCACCGGGAAGCGGTCGGCCGGCAGGAAGACCCGGTCGTACGCGCCCTCCGGGAGGAAGACGCCCTCGCTGTGATCGACGTGCTCCAGCTGGACCGCGTCCAGCCACGTGACGAACAGGTCACGCGTCCGCCCCGGCGCGTGGAACGGCGACGCCGAGACGTAGCCGAGCGGGCTCACATGGGCGGAGACGCCGGCCTCGATGCCCGTCACGCGCGCCATGACCATGGGGATCACCGAGGAGAGGCCCCGTTCCGCCATCTTGTACCGGAGCTGTCCCGGGCAGGCATTGGAGCCGATCGCCAGCACCGGGGTCCGCTCGTCGACCGGCGGCGCGCCCATGCCGGCGAGCATCTCGTCGAGCTGCACCCCGCTTCCCGGCCCGTCGCACTCCACCGGCCACCGTTCGAGGCCCGTGTCCGGTTCCGGCGACAGCCGCAGATAGGTGTCCCCGAGCAGCAGACCCGACTCGGCGGGCCAGGCCCCCGGGTAGGTCAGCGGATGCTCGCGCGGAGCCGCGTCGAGACCGAGAGCCTCCAGTGTGCGATCCCTCATCTGATGTCCGGACCCTTCCCCGATCGGCTGCATGGCGCGTCAGGGTACCCAACTCCGTTCAGGACGGAGGGATTTCGCCGGAGCCGCGGGCGATCAGCCGGGTCGGCAGCTCCACCCGTGCCGGGGTGTGGTCGGACCCGTCGAGGCGGCGGAAGAGGTGCTCGGCGGCGGTGCGGCCCACCGCCGCCGCGTCCTGGGAGATGACGGTGATGCCGAGCAGGTCCGCCAGCTCGATGTCGTCGAAGCCCACCAGGGCGACCGGGCGCTCCCGGTCCGCCAGGACGCGCACCGCGGTCACCGTCACCCGGTTGTTGCCGGAGAAGAGCGCCGTCACGGGTTCCGGGCCGCCGAGCATCGTCTCGGCGGCGGTACGGACCCGGTCGGCGTCCGTGGGGCCGAGCGAGACCCAGGAGTCCTCGACGGTTATGCCCGCCTCCGCCATCGCCGCGTGGTAGCCGCGCAGACGCTCGGTCGCGGTGTGGATACGCGGCTGGTCGCCGATGAAGCCGATCCGGCGGTGGCCGTGCGCGATCAGATGGGCGACGCCCTCACGGGCCCCGCCGAAGCTGTCCGAGAGCACCATGTCCGCCTCGATGCGCCCGGCCGGGCGGTCCACGAACACGGTCGCCACCCCGGCCTTGATCTCCGGCTCCAGATAGCGGTGGTCGTCGGCGGCCGGGATCACGATCAGCCCGTCCACCCGGCGCGCGCACAGGGCGAGGACCAGTTCCTGCTCGCGCTCCGGGTCCTCGGCGCTGGAACCGTTGATGAGCAGGGCGCCGTGCGCGCGGGCCACCTCCTCCACCGCGCGGCTCAGCGGCCCGTAGAAGGGGTCCGCGAGGTCCTCCAGGACCAGTCCGATGGAGGCGGTCCTGCCCTTGCGCAGCACGCGCGCGCTGTCGTTGCGGCGGAAGCCCAGGGCCTCGATGGCCTCCTGGACGCGGCGCTCGGTGTCCGGGGTGACGCCCGGTTCGCTGTTGACCACGCGCGAGACCGTCTTCAGGCCCACCCCGGCACGGGCGGCCACGTCCTTCATGGTCGGCCGGTTGCCGTAACGGGGCTCGGGATGACGGGCGGTCTCGGCCACGATGCGCTGTCCTGTCGTCGGTGCGGGCGGTCCCGGCGGGCTGCGGCGGCTGCCGCGCGGCTCCCGGAGGGTGTGGCGTCGAGCATAGGCCCTGGACAACGTTGTCAAGGGAATGGAGACTAGGCAGACTGTTCACCTGAACCGCAGGTCCCGCCCCTCACCACCCGGAGCCACACCGATGCAGACCCACCTCGTCGCCGCCCTGGACATCGGGGGCACCAAGATCGCCGGCGCGTTGGTGGACCGGGACGGCACCCTCGTCGCACGCGCACAGCGCCCGACGCCCGCGCGGGAGAGCGGGGAACGCGTCATGGAGGCGGTCGGCGGCGTCCTGGCCGACCTGGCCGCGTCGCCGCGCTGGAGCGACGCGACGGCCGTCGGGATCGGCAGCGCGGGCCCGGTGGACGCCGCCGGGGGGACGGTCAGCCCGGTCAACGTGCCCGGCTGGCGGCGATTCCCGCTGGTCGAGCGGGTGGCCGAGGCCACCGGCGGCCTTCCGGTCACCCTGGTCGGCGACGGCGTCGCGATCACCGCGGCGGAGCACTGGCTCGGCGCGGCACGCGGCCATGACAACGCGCTGTGCATGGTCGTCTCGACGGGCGTCGGCGGCGGACTCGTCCTCGGCGGCGCCCTGCACCCCGGGCCCAGCGGCAACGCCGGCCACATCGGGCACATCAGCGTGGACCTGGACGGCGACCCCTGCCCGTGCGGGGCACGCGGCTGCGTCGAGCGCATCGCGAGCGGCCCCAACATCGCGCGCCGCGCGCTGGACGGCGGCTGGCGGCCCGGACCGGACGGGGACGCGTCCGCGGCGGGCGTCGCGGCGGCGGCGCGGGCGGGCGACCCGGTCGCCCTGGCTTCCTTCGAGCGCGCCGCCCAGGCCCTCGCCGCGGGAATCGCCGCGACGGCGACCCTGGTCGAGATCGACATCGCCGTCATCGGCGGCGGGGTGGCCGGCGCGGGCGACCTGCTCTTCGCACCGCTGCGCACCGCGCTGCGTCGGTACGCCACGCTGTCCTTCGTCCAGCAGCTGACGGTGGTGCCCGCCGTCATGGGCAACGACGCGGGCCTGGTGGGCGCGGCGGCGGCCGCCCTCGCCGCACGGACGGGCGCGGACGAGGGCGTGCCGGCACGGGCGCACTGACGCCCGGCGCGGGGCGGCGGAGGCCGCCGCCCCGGCCGACGGGCTCAGCACGTCATCCGCAGGTCCCCCAGTCCGCGTGGTCCGAGTCGACTCCGTCGCCGCCGGCGGTGACCACCAGCCGGACGACCTGTGCCCCGGCCACGTCCGCCGAGAGCGGCTGCGGTGCCATCGCGTTGGTCAGCACCCCGGTCGACGCGGCCTTCACGCCGTCCGCCCAGATCTCGAAGGCCACGGTGCCCTTGGCGCCCTTCTCGTCGTCGACGCCCACCTGCGCCGTCACGGTGGTGCACGCGCCGCCCGCGTAGTACTCGACGCTGCTCGCCGCGTGGACCCCGAGGCCCTTGGCGTACACCTCACCTCCGATGGTCAGCGGATGGCCGTCGCCCGCGGCGCTCTCGCCGTTGCTGGTGTCCTTCTCGACGGGCCCGTAGCCGTTCGACGCGCTCAGCTGCGGCAGGTCGCTCGGATAGACGCCGCCGGCCGGTGGCGGCACGACCACATGGGCCTGGAACGGGACGGACGACCGCACCCGCTTGCCGGTGGGGGAGCGGTACTGGGCGGTGAGCGTCAGGTCGTAGGTGCCCGGGGCCGCTCCGGCGGGTGCTGTCACCCGCCAGCGCGTGGTCAGCGCCCGGCCCGTGGGCAGTGCCGCCGTCCCCGTCGCCGAAGCGGCCTTCACCTTCCAGCCGGCCGGGCCGGTGAGCGCGGCGGACACCGCGAGCGCGGGCGTCCGGCCCAAGTCGGTCACCCCGGTCGTCAACGCCGCCGTACGGCCCGCCTCGACGAGCGGGCTGCCCTCCAGGGCGAGTTCCACGGCGGGCGGGTGCGCGGCCCAGCGGGAATCGGCCGCGACGCGCAGCAGCACGGTGCCGTGGGCGGGGACGGTCGCCGAGAGGGCGCCCGCCGTGTTGCGGGTGCTGTGGTCCCACAGGTCCCGCACGGTGTACCCGGACGCCTGTGGCAGGCCCGCCGCGGCCGCCGTGGTGGAGATCCGCTGCGCGCTGCCGCTCTCGTTGAACAGCGCCACCGCCCGGCTGCCGTCCGCCATCTCCTTCGCGACGACCCAGCGCCCGCCCTCCGAGGAAAGCACCTCACCCTGCTTGCCCAGGGGGTCCTGGTCGACGGCGATGACCTCCTCGTTGGAGAGGATGTCGAACGTCTCCTGCGAGGCCGTGCGCAGATCGGACCCGATGAGCAGCGGTGCCGCCATCACCGACCACATCGAGAAGTGGGTGCGGTACTCCGTGTCCGTCATCCCGCCGTTGCCGACCTCCAGCATGTCGGGGTCGTTCCAGTGCCCGGGACCGGCCGCGGCCGCGAGCGGCAGGTTCTGCTTCATGATCGACAGCATGCTGCTCCAGCTGTCGTTGATGTCGCCCGTGGTGCGCCAGAGATTGCCCAGTTCTGCGGCCCATTCCCAGGGCTTGTTCTCGCCCCATTCGCAGATGCTGTAGACGATGGGCCTGCCGGTCGCGGCGAGCGCGTCGCGCATCGTCGTATAACGCTCCCTGGCGTCCACGCCCTGGTTGTTGCAGTTGTCGTACTTGAGATAGTCGACGCCCCAGTCGGCGAACTGCCGCGCGTCGCTGAACTCGTGGCCGAGCGCGCCGGGAAGTCCCACGCTGTCGCAGGTCTTGGTCCCGGCACTGGTGTATATCCCGAGTTTGAGTCCCTTGGAGTGGACGTAGTCCGCGACCGCTTTGATGCCGTGCGGAAAGCGCACCGGATCGGCTTCGAGCTTCCCTTCCGCGTCGCGCTGCGGAAGGGCCCAGCAGTCGTCCAGATTGACGTACTGGTACCCGGCGTCCTTCAGTCCCTTCTCGACGAAGATATCGGCGATTCCCTTGACCATCGCCTCGTTGAACTCGGCTCGGCAATGCGTGGAGTTCCAGTTGTTGAACCCCATGGGCGGGGTGAGGGCGAGTCCGTTGGCCGCTTCGGCGGCGGCCGGCGCGGGTGCGGGGGTGTGCGCGGCGGCGGGAACGACAGCCCCCGCGGTACACAACAGGCCCGCGGTCAGGGCTCCGACGACTCTGTGGCGGCTCGCCCGGGTGGGACGGCTTGGAAGATGACGCATCGTTACGTTCCTCCGTACTCGTGCCGGATCATGTGGCGACATGTGCACGCCAGGGCGAGCGATTACGTTAGAGCGTGTTGAAGTCTGTTGGAAGAGGGTCGGTGCCCGATGGGCTACATCTCGTCAAAACCCTTGACTGCGCCCCATGTTGGGGGTGAGATCCAAGCGCACGTTCGGTTGTGTTCGGTTGCCTTCCGGAGGACGGGGTCATGGCACACTCGTACGAAAGAACGAATCCGCCCGGCAGTGTCGCGGGACATCGGATGTCCCGGCGGAGCCTGCTGCGCGGCGCGGCCGTCGGTGCCGGAGCGGTCACACTTCCCGCCCTGCTCACCGCGTGCGGCGGCGGTCCCGGCGGGGACGGCAAGACCATCACCCTGGGATCGAATGCGTCCGACCCCGTTCCCAAGAAGGCGTTCGCCGACGCGTTCACGGCGTACGCGGATCAGTCCGACGGGCGCAAGGTGAAGGTCAACACCGTCGACCACAACACCTTCCAGGAGAACATCAACCGCTATCTCCAGGGCAAGCCCGACGACGTCTTCATGTGGTTCGCCGGGAACCGTATGCAGTTCTTCGCCAAGAAGGGCCTGTTGCACGACATCAGTGACAACTGGCAGCACTACACGGGATTCTCCGACGCCCTGAAGGACCAGTCCAGCGGCGAGGACGGCAAGCAGTATCTCACCCCGTACTACTACTATCCGTGGGCCGTCTTCCACCGGAAGAGCCTGTTCACCGAGCGGGGCTACGAGGTGCCCACCACGCTGGACGAGTACGTGGCACTCGCCCGGCAGATGAAGAAGGACAAGCTGGACCCCATCGCGTTCTGCGACAAGGACGGCTGGCCCGCCATGGGCACCTTCGACTACATCAACATGCGCACCAACGGATATGAATTCCACAAGAGCCTCATGGCCGGAGAGGAGGCATGGACGGACAAGCGCGTGAGGGAGGTCTTCGACACCTGGCGGCGTCTCCTTCCGTACTGCCAGCCCGGCGCCAACGGCCGCACCTGGCAGGAGGCCGCCACCAGCCTCCAGAAGCGCGAGGCGGGCATGACCGTCCTCGGCCTCCCGCACCCCGGGGCGCAGTTCCCCAAGGGAGAGCAGGCCGACCTCGACTTCTTCCCGTTCCCCGCGATCAACCCCGAGCACGGCCAGGACGCCGTCGAGGCGCCCATCGACGGGTTCCTGCTCGCCAAGAAGTCCAAGAACCTCAAGAACAAGAAGACCCTGGAGAGCGCCAAGGACCTGCTGAAGTGGCTCGCCACCGGCAAGGCCGAGGACATCTACCTCAAGAGCGACCCGAACAACATCGCGGTCAGCGAGGAGGCGGACACCTCCGGGTATTCGGCGATCCAGAAGAAGGCCGTCGAACTCGTCTCGGGCGCCAAGCAGATCTCCCAGTTCCTGGACCGTGACACCCGCCCCGATTTCGCCTCCACGGTGATGATCCCGGCGATCCAGAAGTTCATCAGCAGTCCGAACGACGTGGACGGCCTGGTCAACGGCATCGAACGGCAGAAGAAGACCATCTTCGCCTCGGACTGAACCGGGAGTACGCAACGTGTCGTTCATCTCGGGGCGGCGCACCGGACGACGGGGCTCGCGGCGGTTCACCCACCGCGACCTCGTCGTGCTCGGTGTCCTGCTCGGCCTGCCCGTCCTGCTCGACCTCGCCGTGGTCTGGGGGCCGACCCTGGCTTCCGTCGTCCTCTCCTTCACCAGCTGGGACGGGATCGGCGACATCGAGTGGGTCGGTACGCGCAACTACACGGACCTCTTCACGAACTACCCGCAGTTCTGGCCCGCCGCCCGGCACAACCTGCTCTGGCTGGCCTTCCTCGGCCTCGTCGCCACCCCGTTCGGGCTGCTCCTGGCGGTACTGATCGACCGGGGCGTGCGGTTCAGCCGCTTCTACCAGTCCACTCTGTACATGCCCGTCGTGCTCTCGCTCGCCGTGGTCGGCTTCATCGCGCAGCTCGTCTTCTCCCGCGACCAGGGCGCGCTCAACGCCGTACTCGGCGACACGGATTCCCCGACCGACTGGCTGGGCGACCCCGACCTCAACATCTGGATGGTCCTGCTGGCCGCCGCCTGGCGCCACACCGGCTATGTGATGATCCTCTACCTCGCCGGGCTCAAGGCCGTGGACCCCTCCCTCAAGGAGGCGGCTGCGATCGACGGGGCGAGCGAGGCGCAGACCTTCTTCCGCGTCGTCTTCCCGACCCTGCGGCCGGTCAACGTCATCGTCGGCGTCATCACCGTCATCGAGTCGCTGCGCGCCTTCGACATCGTCTACGCGGTCAACCACGGCCGCAACGGCCTGGAACTGCTCTCCGTACTCGTCACCGACAACATCATCGGCGAGGCCAGCCGGATCGGCTTCGGCTCCGCCATCGCCGTCGTCCTGCTGACCGTCTCCCTCGGATTCGTGGTGACGTACCTGGTCCAGGAGCTCCGAGGGGAGAAAGACCGATGACCACGACGCAGGCCGCGCGCGTACGCCCGGCGCCGTCCGCCCCCGCCGCGGCACGCCGGCGGATCCGCCCCGGCCGGCTCGGCGTGCACGCCTTCCTGATGGCGGTCTCGCTGGCCTTCCTCGCCCCGCTGCTGCTCGCCGTCTACGCCTCGCTGCGGCCGTACGACGAAACCTCGGAGTACGGCTACTTCTCGCTGCCGCGCCATCTCTCCCTGGACTACTACCGGCAGGCGTTCACCGACTCCGGCATGACGAAGTACTTCGTCAACACCATGATCATCGCGATCCCGGGGGTGCTGGTCACCCTCTTCCTCGCCTCGTTCGTGGCCTTCGCGCTCGCCCGGCTGAGGATGCGCGGCGGACTGGTCCTGCTGATGCTCTTCACGGCCGGCAACCTGCTTCCGCAGCAGGTGATCGTCACCCCGCTGTACGTCGTCTTCAACCGGATCCCGCTGCCCTACTGGATGTCCGACTCGATGACGATGTTCGACTCGTACTGGGCCGTCGTCCTGGTGCAGATCGGATTCCAGCTGGGCTTCTGCGTGTTCGTCCTCGCCAACTTCATGCGCACCCTGCCCAAGGAGATCCTGGAGGCGGCGATCGTGGACGGGGCGGGCGTCTGGACGCAGTTCTGGCGGATCACCCTGCCACTGTGCCGCCCCGCGCTGGCCGCGCTGGGCACGCTCCAGTTCACCTGGATGTACAACGACTTCCTGTGGGCGCTCGTCTTCATCTCCGACGGCGACAAACTCCCGGTCACCTCCGCGCTGAACAACCTGCGCGGTCAGTTCTTCACGGACTACAACCTGCTCGCCGCCGGTTCGGTGATCGTCGCGCTCCCGACGCTCATCGTGTTCCTGCTGCTGCAACGGCACTTCATCGCCGGGCTCACGCTGGGGGCCGGCAAGGGGTGACGGGGCCTGTCCGGCGGAACACCACCGGACAGGCCGACGGCGCCTACTCGCAGGCGACGCCGTCCCCGTCGCGGTCGAGGTGACGGCCGTATCCGGGGTCGCCCCGATGGATCGGGGCCGCGCCGGCCGCGCGTACGGCGGTGCAGTTCGCGTAGTACGCCGAGCTGCCGCCGCCCGAATCGCCGCCGCCGGAGCCGGAGCCCGAGCCCGAGTCGTCCGAGGAGCCGGCGGGGGCCTTCGGCGTCACCGTGACCTTGACGGTCTTCGTCTTCGTGACGGTCGGCACCGCCTCGGGGCTCGCGGTGACGGTCTCGGTCACGGCCGGCTCGGGCGCGGGCGTGACCGAGACCGTGGCCGTGACGGTCGGCGCGGGCTCGGCCTTCGCCGCGGCCTCGGTCTTGTCCGTCGCGGGATCGCCCCCGGCGGCGCCCATCCCCACGCCCACGAAGAAGAGAACGGCCGCCGCGGGGATGACGATGCGTTTCCTCGCCCAGCGGGGTGCGCCGCCCCCGGGGCCCCCGGGGCCGCCCGGCCCCTGCGGCCCGAACGGGGACGGCTGCGGCGGCGGCCCCCAAGGCGGCGGCTGCGGCGACGGGTTGTGTGTCATGGGACCCCCAGAAGGTGCGTGGAGGGACGACCGTAGCCAGCGCGCGCAACACATGGGAGGGCAATCCTCCGCTAGTGATGGAGTTGTGACCGAAGTGTGGAGCCGGTGACCCGCCGAGCCCCGCGCAGCCCCGCCGATGTCAGTGGCGGGTGCGATCCTGCTCGCATGGACGAGATCATGCGACGGCGGGTGTACGGCGCCGACCACGACGACCCCGACCCGGGCCCCCGGCCGGGGCGCGTCTACCGCGAGCTGGTGGGCGGACCGCTCGACGGCCTGCTGCTCGACGTGACGGGGTGGACGCCGGTGGCCCTCGCGGACGGCTCCGCCCTGGTCACCGAGATCGGGGCCTACGGACCGGGCGGCCGGGCGGAGTACGGGCCGCGCGCGGAGGAGCCGGACAAGTGGGACTGGCGGGGCGATACCCCGTAGTTCTGTTTCGGCCGCCTCCGTCCCGTACGAGCAACGTGTCGCCCCGGGCGTGTTTCCGCGACAGGGTGTTGCGGGCAAGCCACAGGGGGCTGCTACGGAAGAGGGGGAACCGTGATCGTCTGGATCAACGGTGCGTTCGGCGCCGGCAAGACCAGCGCCGCGCGTGAACTGATCGATCTGATCCCGAACAGCACCTTGTACGACCCGGAGATCACCGGGACGGGGCTGCACAACCTGCTGCCCCGGAAGAAGCTCGCCGAGGTGACGGACTTCCAGGACCTGCCGATCTGGCGGCGCCTCGTGGTGGACACCGCCGCCGCGCTGCTCGCCGAGCTGGGCGGGGTGCTGGTGGTGCCGATGACGCTGCTGCGACAGGAGTACCGCGACGAGATATTCGGCGGCCTCGCCGCCCGGCGCATCTCGGTGCGCCATGTGCTGCTCTCACCTGAGGAAACGATCCTGCGTGCGCGCATCGCGCACCGGGCGGAGTCTCCCGCCGACGCGGAGGGCGTGGACCCGGCCGGCAGCTGGGCGTACGACCGGATCGAACCCTACCGCTCGGCGCTCGGCTGGATCACCGGGGACGCCCACACCGTCGACAACAGCGCGCTCACCCCGCGCGAGACGGCCGAGCGCATCGCGGAGGCCGTGCACACCGGGGCCGCCCCGGCCTGCGAGATCGTCCAGACACCCGAGCCGACCGCGGAGACCGTCGCCGCCGGGGTGCTGCTCTTCGACGAGCACGACCGGTTCCTGCTCGTCGACCCCACCTACAAGCCCGGCTGGGAGTTCCCCGGCGGCGTGGTGGAGGCCGGCGAGGCCCCCGCCCAGGCCGGGATCAGGGAGGTCGCCGAGGAGATAGGCATCCAGCTCGCACGTGTGCCGAAGCTCCTCGTCATCGACTGGGAGGCGCCCGAACCCCCCGGATACGGAGGACTGCGGCTCCTGTTCGACGGCGGCCTGCTGACCGGGGCGGACGCCGAACGGCTGCTCCTCCCCGGCTCCGAACTGCGCGGCTGGCGGTTCGTCACCGAGGCGGAGGCGGCCACCCTGCTGCCGCCCACCCGCTACGAACGGCTCCGCTGGGCGCTGCGGGCCCGCGAACGCTCAGCCGTGCTCAACCTGGAGGCCGGAGTCCCGGTCGGCTGAGGCCCGCAGGACCGCGGCGGCGTCCTCGGTGAGGGGATCGCCGTGACCGAAGCAGACCGTGGCCGGTTCCAGCGCGGCCAGCCGCCGGAACGAGGCCACGGCCTGCTCGCGGTCGATGTTGAAGACGCCCAGCATCACCTGCCCCACCCCGGCCACGCAGTCGCCCGTGAACAGGACGCCGTGCCGGGGCAGATGCAGGCCGATGGAGCCCGGGGTGTGGCCGGGGGAGTGGACCACGCGCGCCCCGCCCGCGAAGGGCAGCGTCACGCCGTCGGCCAGTTCTGTGTCGACCCGGGTCGGCGGAGCCGGGGGAACGGTCAGCGCGTGTTCGTACAGTGGGCGTTCCCAGTCCAGCAGGACCGGCTCCCCGACCTCCTCCTCGCCCCGGATCACCGGCGCGTCCAGCCGGTGCGCGAGGATCTCGGCACCATGGCGGTCTGCCAGCTCCTGGGCGGCGCCGTAGTGGTCCCGGTGGCCGTGGGTGATGACGATCCGGGCGATGCCGGCGGGGTCGTGGCCGAGGCCGCGCACCGCCTCCTCGATGGCGGACGCCGCGTTCACGTCGCCCGCGTCGATCAGGGTCAGCTCCGTCCCGTCGCGCCAGAGGTACGCCTGGCCGATCGGGAAGCGGAACATGTGCAACTGCGGAAGCACCTCGACGAGATCCATGCGGCGAACGTACGGCGAACCGTCCGGTCACCGCATGGATCTACGCTCTCGGCGAGCTTCGCTCAACGCGTAGCGCGGTCCCGGCGCGGGCTCAGACCGCCTTGGACGCCGCGTAGTTGCGCAGGAACAGCGCCTCGGCCACCGACAGGCGCTCCAGCTCCTCGGGCGACACGCTCTCGTTCACCGCGTGGATCTGGGCCTCCGGCTCGCTCAGCCCGATCAGCAGGATCTCCGCGTCCGGGTACAGCTCGGCGAGCGTGTTGCAGAGCGGGATCGAGCCACCCATGCCCGAGGACTGCATCTCCTGGCCCGGGTACGCGACCCGCATGGCGTCGGCCATCGCGGTGTACGCCGGGCTCGCGATGTCCGCGCGGAACGGCTGGCCCTGGCCGACCTGCTCGACCGAGACCCGCGCGCCCCACGGGGCGTGCGCGAGCAGGTGCGCGGTCAGCAGCTTCGTCGCCTCGTCCGCGTTCTGCCCCGGCGGCACCCGGAGGCTGATCTGCGCGCGGGCGCTCGCCTGCACCGACGGCGTCGCGCCGACCACGGCCGGGCAGTCGATGCCGATCACGGTGACAGCGGGACGCGCCCAGATCCGGTCGGCGACCGTGCCCGTGCCGATGAGCCCGACCCCGTCGAGGACCTTGGCGTCCTTGCGGAACTCCTCCTCCGGGTACTGCAGACCGTCCCACTCCGTGTCCGCGGTCAGACCGTCGACGGTCGTCGAACCGTCCTCGGCGCGCAACGAGGCGAGCAGCTGGATCATCGCGGCGAGCGCGTCCGGCGCGGCACCCCCGAACTGCCCGGAGTGGAGATTGCCCTCAAGGGTGTCCAGCTGCACCCGCAGCATCGTCATGCCGCGCAGCGTCGAGGTCACGGTCGGCAGCCCCACCCGGAAGTTTCCGGTGTCACCGATCACGATGGTGTCGGCCGCGAGCAGCCCGGGGTGCGCCTCGGCGTACCGCTCCAGACCCCCGGTGCCCTGCTCCTCCGAGCCCTCCACGATCACCTTGACCGAGACGGGCACCCCGCCGTCGGCCCGGAGAGCGCGCAGCGCGAGCAGATGCATGATGAAGCCGCCCTTGCAGTCGGCGGCGCCCCGGCCGAACCAGCGGCCGTCACGCTCCGTCAGCTCGAACGGCGGGGAGAGCCAGGCCGGCTCGTCGAGCGGCGGCTGCACGTCGTAGTGCGCGTAGAGCAGCACGGTCGGGGCGTCCGCCGGACCCGGCAGGAAGCCGTAGACGGACTGGGAGCCGTCCGGGGTGTCGAGCAGGGCGACGTCCTGGAAGCCGTCGGTACGCAGCGCCGCGGCGACCCACTCGGCGGCGGCCTCGCACTCGCTCCTCGGGAAGACCGCGGGGTCCGCCACCGACTGGAAGGCCACCAGCTCGGTCAGCTCCGCCTTGGCGCGGGGCATCAGCGAGGCGACGGTCTCGGAGATCGGATGGGCGGTCATGGGGCACGCTCCTGGTAGGTGCGACGTTATGTATACGTTTCCGGGTACTCGCCCGCCTGGAGTGCGGCGTCGCGGGTACGTCGGGGACTCGGCCGATCCTCCCACAGCGGGGCTCGGCGACAACGAGCCGTAGGATGCCGTGAGCAGCTTGGGCCACTGGTCGGATCGGGAGCAGAAGCACATCGTGAGCAGCGAGAACGCAGACGCCGGACATGAGCACGAAGAGTCGTCCGTCTGGGACGTCGTCGTAGTCGGCGCCGGACCGGCGGGAGCCTCCGCGGCATACGCGGCGGCCGTGGCCGGCCGTAAGGTACTGCTCCTGGAGAAGGCGGAGCTGCCCCGGTACAAGACGTGCGGCGGCGGCATCATCGGATTCTCGCGCGACGCGTTGCCGCCCGGGTTCGAACTGCCCCTGAAGGACCGGATCCACGCGGTCACCTTCTCGCTCAACGGCAGACTGGCCCGCACCCGCCGCTCCAAGCGGATGCTCTTCGGGCTCATCAACCGCCCGGAGTTCGACGCGGGGCTCGTCGAGCAGGCGCAGAAGGCCGGTGCCGAACTGCGCACCGGAGCCACCGTCACCCGGGTGGAGCAGCACGGCGCCGCGGTGCCCGACCGGCGCACGGTCGCCGTGGTGCTGTCCGGCGGCGAGACCGTCCTCGCCCGCGCGGTGGTGGGCGCCGACGGCAGCGCCGGGCGGATAGGAGCGCATGTCGGGGTGAAGCTCGACCAGGTCGACCTCGGCCTGGAGTCGGAGATCCCGGTCCCGCCCACCGTGGCGGAGGACTGGGCGGGCCGCGTCCTCATCGACTGGGGCCCCATGCCCGGCAGTTACGGCTGGGTCTTCCCGAAGGGCGACACCCTGACGGTCGGCGTGATCTCCGCGCGCGGCGACGGCGCCGGCACCAAGCGGTATCTGGAGGACTTCGTCGCGCGGCTCGGCCTCGCCGGGTTCGAGCCGACGATCTCCTCCGGCCATCTGACGCGCTGCCGCAGCGAGGACTCGCCGCTCTCGCGCGGCCGGGTGCTGGTGTGCGGGGACGCCGCGGGCCTGCTGGAGCCGTGGACCCGCGAGGGGATCTCGTTCGCGCTGCGCTCGGGACGGCTCGCCGGGGAGTGGGCGGTGCGCGTCGCGGAGGCGCACGACGCGGTGGACGCCCGCCGCCAGGCGCTCAACTACGCCTTCGCCATCAAGGCCGGGCTCGGCGTCGAGATGAGCGTGGGCCGGCGCATGCTGAAGCTGTTCGAGCGCCGCCCGGGTCTGCTGCACGCCGTGCTGACCGGCTTCCGCCCCGCGTGGAACGCGTTCGCGGGCATCACCCGCGGGACGACTTCGCTGGCCGAGCTGGTCCGTTCGCACCCGCTGGCCCAGCGGGCGCTCTCGGCGATGGACCGTTAGAACGCGGGCTTCCGGGGGCTGACGCACCGTCCGGTGCGTCAGCCCTTCTCGCTGATCAGGAAGACCGGGTGGTCCGGGCAGGCCGCCAGGATCTCGGCGTCCGTGGACTTCGCCGTGATGCCCTGGAAGTACTGGTTGACCTCCCAGCCCCAGCGCTCCAGATAGGCGCGGACGACGGCCGCCTTGTGCGCGTCGTCCGCGATCTCCACGGCCGTGAAGGTCCGCGTCCTGCGGCCGGTCCGCAGCTCCCCGCCGCCGGCCGCCCGCATGTTGCGCACCCACTGCGAGTGGCCGCGCGCGGAGACCAGGTAGCGCGCGCCCTCGTAGGTGTGCGGGTTGACCGGGACGCGCTGCATCTTGCCGCTCTTGCGGCCCCGCACCGACAGCTCCTGCGAGCCGAGCAGACTGATCCCGTGCCGTGCGAGCCAGCCGACGAGGCTGTTGAAGCGGACGTTGAGCGGGCTGCCCTGCAGGTAGTACGGCTCCGTCTGCGACATGGTGTGACCCCCACGGTGGAGAGAACGTTTCCGAGAGCAGTGCTCTCGCTTGAGATCAGTGTGCACGAAAGCGGTGCTCAAAAGCAAGAGCAGTGCTCTCTCTTCGGGTCGGCACTCTCGTTATTGGGCACTGCTCTGCTTGCGTGGCAGACTGAACCCCATGAGCACTGTCCGGGGAGCCAGGGAACGGGCCCGTATCGAGGTCACCGCCGCCATCAAGGACGAGGCGAAAAAGCAGCTCGCGGCCGAGGGCGCGGCGAAACTGTCGCTGCGCGCCGTCGCGCGCGAGCTGGGCATGGTCTCCTCGGCGCTCTACCGCTACTTCCCCAGCCGGGACGACCTGCTGACGGCCCTGATCGTCGACGCGTACGACGCGGTCGGCGCGGCGGCCGAGCGGGCCCACCGGGCCGCCGCCGGGGCGGCCGGCGCGCCCGTCACCGGTCTCGCCCGCTGGGTGGCCGTCGCCTGCGCCGTACGCGACTGGGCGCTGGCCCACCCCCACGAGTACGCGCTCATCTACGGCTCACCCGTGCCCGGCTACACGGCACCCCAGGACACCGTCGGCCCCGCCGCACGCGTCGGCATGGTGCTCATCGCCATCGTCGAGGAGGCCCACCGGGACGAGGGCCTGGCGCTGCCGCCGCTCCCCGGCGAGCTGCGCCCGGAGGCCGAACGGCTCGCCGCCGACATCGCCCCCGGCCTGGCCCCGGCGGTGGCCGCGCCGCTGGTCGCGGCCTGGGCGCAGCTGTTCGGGCTGGTGTCCTTCGAGGTGTTCGGCCAGTTCCACCGGGTGGTGGAGGCCCGCGAGGTCTTCTTCCGTCAGGCCGTCACGGAACTGGCCCGCACGGTGGGCCTGCTGGGAAGGCGCGGCTGAGGACGGCGGACGTACGGCGGGGCGCAGGCCGCGCCCCGCCGTCGTGGGCCGGGTTCAGGGCGTCACGACCAGGTGATCGAGGAGTTGTCGCGCCACAGCCTGGCCAGATCCTCGTCGCCGGTCACCGTCAGGGCCGTGAGCGGGAGCCGGTTCCACAGGGTGAGATAGAGCGTCTCGGCCGGAGCGCTCAACTCGCAGTCCGCGGTGGCCTCCGTGACCGGCCCCTCCTCGCGTACCGCCGACGGCGGCTCGGCCGACAGCCGTACGGTCCACACGGTGCCTGTGTCCGTCGCCCGGACCCGCAGCGTGCGCGGGGTTCCGGTGCGCACCCTGCTCTTCGGGCGGGCGTGCATCCCGAGCAGCAGTTCGTCGATGCCGTCCAGCGCGTGGGCGGGTGCGACGGGGGAGAGGGCGCCGCCCCGCGCGGATTCGGCGTCCACCCGGTGGATCGTCGTCTCGTGCGCCTGGCGGCGGGCCCAGAAGGCGAGCGGCGAGGACGCGGGGAGGAACGACCAGCACTCCACGTCGTGCGGCGCGTTCTCCAGTACCTCCACCAGGTGCCGGTGCCCCTCGCGGAAGAGCGCCACCAGTTCCGGGCCATCCAGCTGCGATTCCCCGGTGTCGGGGACGTACGAGGTATGCCCCTCGCGCACGAGGGCGGCGGCCCAGGCATGCACCATCGCGGTGTGTCTGAGCAGATCGCGTACCCGCCAGTCGGGGCAGGTCGGCACCGGTGCTCCGGCCCCGGCCCCGTCGGCCGCGTCCGCGAGGAGGCGGCCCTCGGCGGCCAGGGTCTCTATGTGTTCCGTGATCTTCATGGCCGGATTGTGCCAGGCGGTCAGGCGCCCTGGGGGTGGGCCGAGCCGGTCCGGCGGGCGCCGCCGCGTACGACGAGCCGGACGAACCAGCCGAGCGCCAGCGACTGCACCAGCACGGACACCGTCAGCGCCAGGTACATGAACCAGGCGGGGCCGAAGGACTCCGCCCCCGCCAGCGAGCCGCCGAGCAGGAACAGGAACACGGTCGGCGCCGCCATCAGGAACAGCCAGACACCGGCGAACGAGGCGTCGTCATGGGTGACGAACAGGGTGTCCACGGTGACGAACACGGCGGCCACGGCGACGGCGCCCAGGTAGAGCAGCGACGCGGCGTTGCCGAAGGTGAGCCGTGCGAGCGTGCGGATCGTCTGCTGGTTCATGGCCGGCGGGTTCATGGTGTCTCCCCGTCGATGGCTGTGTCTCCATCGTGCGCGGGGGGAATCGTTCCTGCCTGAGTACCGCTACTCATTCGCTCAGCTGTGCGCAGCCTTGCGGGCGCCGTACCCGAGGGCCGCCGCCGCACCGGCCAGCACCGCCACGGTGGTCAGGGCCACCGGCAGCGAGAACCAGTCGGCCAGGAAGCCGATCGCGGGCGGCCCGAGCAGCATGCCGCCGTAGCCCAGCGTCGAGGCTGCGGCGACCCCGCCGGGGCCCGCAAGCTCGCCGGCCCGGCCGACCGCCACCGGGAAGATGTTGGCGAGGCCGAGCCCGGTGACGGCGAACCCGAGCAGCGCGAGCCAGGCCGTCGGGGCGAGCGACCCCAGGAGCATCCCGGCGGCCGCCGTGAGGCCGCCCGCCACCAGTGTGCGGGTCTGCCCGAGCCGTTCGAGGAGGATCGTGCCGCTGAGCCGGCCCGCCGTCATGGCCAGTGCGAACAGCGAGTAGCCGGCGGCGGCGATCCCGGGGCGGGCGTGCAGGTCCTGCTCCAGGTGCAGGGCGCCCCAGTCGGCCAGGGCGCCTTCGCCGTACGCGGTGCAGAGCGCGATCACGCCGAACAGCAGCACCACCTTGCGCGCCCGCCCGGACAGGCGCTGGGCGGGCCGGCCGGAGGGTGCGGCGGCGACCACCGCCTCCGGAGCCTTCGGGGCGGGGTGCCGCAGCAGGACCGGGCCCGCGACAGCGGTGACGACCAGGCCGATTCCGGTCAGGAAGAAGAGGTGCAGGGCGGGCGAGAGACCGCCGGCGACAAGCCCGCCGAGCCCGGCGCCGATCATCCCGCCGAGGCTGAACGCGGCGTGGAAGCTGGGCATCACGGGGCGGCGCAGGGCGGAGACCAGGTCCACCGCCGCGCTGTTCATCGCCACGTTCATCCCGCCGTACGCCGCACCGAAGACCAGGAGTACGAGACCCAGGGAGAGGGCCGAGTGCGTCTGGGCGGGCAACGCGATGCTGAGGGACAGCAGGACGCCGCAGACCACGGTCACCGCGTGGCTGCCGAACCGGTGGCAGAGCCGGCCGGTCAGCATCATGGTGATCACGGCACCGGCGGATACGCCGAGGAGAGCGAGGCCGAGGGTGGAGGCCGAGGCGCCGGTCTGGTGCTTGATGGCCGGGATGCGGACCACCCAGCCGGCGAAGAGGAAACCGTCGAGGGCGAAGAACACGGTCAGCGCGGTACGGAGACGGGCCGACGGGAGCGGGGCGGTGTTGCCGCCAGGTCCCCCCGGGAGTGCCGTCCGCAGTTTGTTTAGTTGCGGCACAAACTCAGCATAGGGGCGGCCGGACAGCGGACGCAAGACGGATGTCCCGCCCGGCCCGCAGCGCGCGGTCCGGGGCCACGGCGAGGCGTCGCACCCGGGGCAAGTCGGCCACCACGGCGTCAAAGCCACCTCCGGATCATGGGAGACTCGCCCCCATGAACGGCAAGGCGACCACCACCCGGACGAAGTTGGAGAGGGGCCGCAGCGCGCTCGGACCCGCCCTGGAACTCGTCCACACCGGACGCGCGCCCACGCGCGCCGTCCTCACCTCCGAGCTGGGGGTCACCCGGGCCACGGCGGGCGCGGTCGCTGCCGAACTGGAGGCGCTCGGCCTCATCCGCGTCGACTCCAGCCCCGGTTCGGCGGCGGGCTCGCAGGGCCGGCCCTCGCACCGGCTGGCCGTACGGGAGTCCGGTCCGGTGGCCGTCGCCGCCCAGGTGCACGCGGACGGCTTCCGCGCCGCGCTCGTCGGCCTCGGCGGCCGGCTCGTCGCCACGGCTCCCGGCTGCGTCACCATCACCGCCGACCCCGCCCAGGTCATCGGAGAAGTCGTCGACGACTGCGCACGGCTGCTGCGGGACAGCGGACTGCGGTGCGTCGGGGCCGGCCTCGCGGTGCCGTCGGCGGTCGCCGAGCCGGAGGGCACCGCCCTCAACCCGCTCCACATCGCCTGGCCCGCCGGCGCCCCGGTCCGCGAGATCTTCGCCACCTGCGTACGCGAAGCGGGCATCGAGGGACCGGCGTTCACCGGGAACGACGTCAACCTCGCCGCGCTCGCCGAACACCGGCACGGTGCCGGGCGCGAGGCCCAGCACCTGCTGTGCGTCGCTACCGGACACCGTGGCGTGGGCGGCGCGCTCGTCCTCGACGGCCGCCTGCACACCGGGAGTTCGGGTCTCGCCCTGGAGGTCGGCCACCTCACCGTCAACCCGGAGGGCCGCCCCTGCCACTGCGGGGGCCGCGGCTGCCTGGACGTCGAGACCGACCCGCTCGCCTTCCTCACCGCCGCCGGACGCACCCCCGGCCCCGAGGAGTCCCTGCTCAAGCAGTCCGGCGACCTGCTGCGCAACGAGTACGAGGACCCGGCGGTGCGCACCGCCGCCGAGGAGCTGATCGACCGGCTCGGCCTCGGCCTCGCCGGCCTCGTCAACATCCTCAACCCGGACCGGATCATCCTCGGCGGTCTGCACCGCGCCCTGCTCGACGCCGACCCCGAGCGGCTGCGGGCGGTGGTGGCCGACCGCAGCCTGTGGGGGCGCAGTGGGAGCGTGCCGATCCTGCCCTGCACCCTCGACCACAACAGCCTGGTCGGGGCGGCGGAACTGGCCTGGCAGCCGGTCCTGGACGACCCGCTGGGGGCGCTGGCCTGAGGGGCCGGCTCACACCGGGGAACCCGTGTTCTCAGGCGCCCGCCGGCGCCTCGAACGCGAACGCCCGCGCCGGATTCGTCACCAGCACCGCCTCCATCACCTCGGCGCCCAGCACCTCCTCCAGACGGGGACGCAGCCGGCGCAGCAGGTACGGCATGCCGGGAGTCTCCGGCACGGTCGTGTCACCGCCCAGCAGCAACTGCCCGGTGAACCCCGCCCCGGCCAGCTCCGCCAGCTCGTCCGGCAGCCGCCAGTCCGTCGCGTGGTTGGCCCGCGAGGGCCCGTCGAACGCCAGGAAGGCTCCCGCACGCGCCGCCTCCCGCTGCACCGCCCCGTCCGGGGAGCGGCCCAGGTGGCCGAGGATCACCCGGTGCGGAGGGACGCCCAACTCCCCGCACAGCAGGTCCAGGACGTCGAGCGCGGCCGTGCCCAGCTCCAGGTGGACGGCGATCGGCGCGCCCGTGCGGTGGTGGGCCCCGGCCGCCGCGGTCATGGTGAGCCGGGCGTGTGCGTCGAGCGTGTGGAAGGCGCCGGCCACCTTGATCAGACCGGCCCGCACCCCGCTGGTGCCGATGCCCTCGGTCAGCTCCGCGACGAACAGGCCGGCGAGGTCGTCCCTGATCCGGTCCAGCAGCTCCGGCGGGTAGTGCACCGCCTGGTGCAGCCCGGTCGCGGCCACCACATGCGTGCCCGTCGTACGGGACAGCTCCGCCAGCGCGCCGGCCCGGCGGCCCATGCCGTGGGGTGTCCACTGCACGATCGTCCGGCCGCCCAGCGCGTGGAAGGCGCGCAGCCGTTCGGCCGCCGTTCCGGGGTCGTCCAGCTCCTGCCCCGGCAGCACGGGGCTGCGCAGGAAGAGGTGGTCGTGTGCGTCGCAGACCCCCAGCTCACCGGGTGCGATGTCACCGAGAACGGTGCGGACCAGCGCTACCACTGGCGTCCCTCCCTGATCCGGTCCTGCTCAGGGCTGCTGAGGTGGAGCACCTGGTAGCGCTCGCCCGGTGCCTTGGGGGCGGGGTCGTCCCAGAGCGTGAAGTGGAGGAGTTCCCAGTGGCGCGGATCGGCGGCCAGGGCCGTGGCGACCGCGCCGGGGGTCTTCGCGAGCCGGCGGCTCTCCTCCAGCGCCGCCTCCACCGCGTCGGCCGGGGCGGCCGACTGCGGCACGGACGAGCGGTGGCGGGTGGCCGTGCGGGGGAGTGCGCCCGACGCGGGGCCCTCCTCGTACGCGAGCCCGGTCCAGTGCTGGACCACCGGGCGGCCGAAGTCCTGGACTATGCCCTGGAATCCGGAGCCCCAGAGGAAGGCGTTCATGCCTTCGGGCCGCGTCCACAGGTAGAACGGTGCGTACTGGTTGACCGGGGAGTCCTCGCCCCGCTCCCGTATCAGATACGCCTTGAGGCCGAGCCCGGGGAAGTCGTCCAGGAGGTGGCCCCGGGTCGCCACCCGGTGGCGGATGACGCCCATGTCGTAGTCGGCGGGCAAGGTGATCTCGTACTGCATGGCATGCATCGAAGAGCTCCTCAGGATGCCGGGTAGTCGGCGACGCCGGCGTCGGTGTGCCAGTGGATGGTGCTGCCGTCCTCGGCCGCTTCGACGACGGCCAGATGGGTCATGAAGGCGCGCGGTGAGGCTCCGTGCCAATGCCACTCGTCCGGCTCGATCCACACGGTGTCGCCCGCCCGGATCGTCTCGACGGGTCCGCCCCTGCGCTGCACCAGACCCTCGCCCTCGGTGACATGCAGAACCTGGCCGTGCGGGTGGGTGTGCCACGAGGTGTGGCCGCCCGGCGCGAAGTGCACGCTGAACATCCGCAGCCGGGAGGGCGGTTCGGGTGCGGCGATCTCGTCGAGCCAGACGGTGCCGTTGAAGTGCGCGGCCGGGCCCTGCTGGGTGTCCGGGCGGTTCCTGGTGATACGCATGTGCGGCTGCTCCTGAGAACGGTCGGCGGGTCAGGCGTGCGGGGCGAGCAGGGTGAGCAGTCCGCGGACGCCCGCGTCGAAGGCGTCCGTCGATCCCGCGGCGCGGGCCAGCACATAGCCGCCCTGCACGGTCGCGACGATCGTCGCGGCGATGTCCTCGGGCACGACGCCGGGGGTGAACTCGCCCGCTTCGACGCCCTCGCGGACGAGGGCGGCGAGCCTGCCGCGCAGCCAGGCGATCGTCTCGTCGACCGGCTCCCGCAGCTCATCGCTCGCGATGATCTCCGGGTCCATCGTCAGCCGCCCCACCGGGCAGCCACGCAGGACGTCGCGCTCGCGGAGCAGGTAGGCCGAGATTCGCTCGTACGCGGACCCGGGCGTGTCGAGCACCCGGCCGGCGGTCTCCCGCAGCTCGTCGGCCGTACGACGAATGGCGGTCAGCGCCAGGTCGGGCTTGCCGGTGAAGTGGTGGTACATGCTGCCCTGGCCCGCATGGGCGTGCTGCTGGATGGCCTTGGGGCTCGTGCCCACGTAGCCGCGCTCCCACAGGAGCTCCCGAGTGGCTTCGATCAGACGGTCCGGAGTGCTCATGCGGACAGTGTACATACTAGTAGGTACAGAAAGGCGCTGCCGGGCACACGGAAGCGGGGCACCCCCCGTGGGGATGCCCCGCTTCCGTCATGTCAGCCCACCGCGGCCGACCGGGTCGTGGAGGGCGGTGGACCCTCCAGATGCTTCAGGCCGCTCAGGTCGAAAGGGCCGTCGGTCGTCGCCCCGTACAGCACGTGCGACGGCCGCGCGAGCGGGGCCGGTGTGGGCAGCGTGAACCACACGACCTTCCCCTCCCCGCCCCGGGGGCGCACTCCCCAGCTCTCGCTGACCGCGGCGATCAGTGCGAGCCCGCGCCCCGATGTGCTGGAGTCGTCGGCCTCGCGCACGGTCGGCAGCCGTGGATCGTGGTCGTGGACGGACACCGTGAGCCGTTCGAGCAGCAACTCGATCTCGACGGTGCATGACTTGTCCGGCTGTGCGTGCCGGTGGACGTTGGTGAGGAGCTCGGTGACGCCCAGCGCTGTCTGGTCGATCAGAGAATCGAGATGCCAGTAGCGCAGTTGCGCCGAGATGATTCTGCGGACCTGACCGATCCGCGACGGCAGGGCCTGGAGCTCCACCGTGCAGTGCCTGCTTGGCTCGCTGATCACGGCTGCGACTCCCCGAAATAGGTCCGGAAGAAGACGAAGGAACGGATCCAGCACATGGCTCGCTGCTGAGTCCGGGCCGGCGGCCTGGATCACAGTGTCACCGCCGGTACACCATGAGTGACGTGACTCCAATGTCGCTCAGGGCATACGGCTTCGCAACTCGCGGTGGCCCCCGCCGCGCCGCCCTCAGGTCCTGCGGCCCCCCGCGCTGTACAGCGCCTCCAGGAACCGGCGCGAGGGTGTCGCGTCGCCCGGTTTGCCGTCCGGCCGCCGCATCGTCAGCCGGTACCGCGTCCCGTTGACCCGCGCCACCGCGGCGTCCGCCCCCGCGAACCAGGGTCTCCCCGCGCTCACCGTGCCCACCGGCGCGCTGTCGATCTCCCTCCCGTAACTCGTCAGAAGGGCCACCCGGCCGTCCCTGACGGTCACCTGCCCGGCCCTGGTGACCGAGCGCGCCCATCGGTCGATGCGTACCCCCGTCGCGCTGAACTCCGTCACGCCCGTGGTGCTGAACTCCGTTTCGGACATGGCCCCTTCGCCCCCTTCGCGATACCTCTGAGACGAAGTGTGCCCATCCCGGGCCCTGTGCACCAGAGCGGGACGGTACGTGAACGGCGCATTCGGGCCGAGCGGGCGGCACCGGCCTCCGGCCGCGACACCAAGGAAGTGCTATGGGCCATCAAAGTCAACGTTTGTGCAGGTAGGGGGCTTATCGTGGGCCCCGCCGAGACCGGTCGTACGAGGAGAAGCGCACAGATGGACACCAGTGAGCACGGGCGCGGCGGCGCAGCCGCGGCGACCGTCGACATCGACCGTTCCGACCCGGCCTACCGCGCCTGGCTCAAGGAGGCCGTCCGCAAGGTCCAGGCCGACGCCAACCGCTCGGCCGACACGCATCTGCTGCTCTTCCCGCTGCCCGAGAGCTGGGGCATCGACCTCTACCTCAAGGACGAGTCGACGCACCCCACCGGCAGCCTCAAGCACCGGCTGGCGCGTTCGCTCTTCCTCTACGGGCTCTGCAACGGCTGGATCCGGCCGGGCAAACCGGTCATCGAGGCGTCGAGCGGTTCGACCGCCGTCTCGGAGGCGTACTTCGCCAAACTGATCGGGGTGCCGTTCATCGCCGTGATGCCCCGCACCACAAGCCCGGAGAAGTGCCGGCTCATCGAATTCCACGGCGGGCGCTGCCACTTCGTCGACGACTCGCGCCGGATGTACGAGGAGTCGTCGCGGCTCGCCGCGGAGACCGGCGGTCACTACATGGACCAGTTCACCTACGCCGAGCGGGCCACCGACTGGCGCGGCAACAACAACATCGCGGAGTCGGTCTACCAGCAGCTGAGGCTCGAACGGTATCCGGAGCCCACCTGGATCGTCGCCACCGCCGGCACCGGCGGCACCTCGGCGACCATCGCGCGCTATGTGCACTACATGCAGCACGACACCAGGATCTGCGTGCCCGACCCGGAGAACTCCTGTTTCTTCGACGGCTGGACCCGTCACGACCCGCACGCCACCAGCGACTGCGGCTCCCGTATCGAAGGCATCGGCCGGCCGCGCATGGAACCGAGCTTCGTGCCCGGGGCGATCGACCGGATGATGAAGGTCCCGGACGCGGCGAGCGTCGCGGCCGTACGCGCACTGGAACGGGCCATCGGGCGCAAGGCGGGCGGGTCCACCGGGACTGGGCTGTGGAGCGCGTTCAAACTGGTCGCCGAAATGGTCGCCCAGGGCACCCGAGGCAGTGTCGTCACCCTGATCTGCGACCCCGGCGACCGCTACCTGGACAAGTACTACTCCGACTCCTGGCTGGCCGCGCAGGGCCTGGACATCGCCCCGTACGCCCGGACCATCGACCACTTCCTGGCGACCGGTAGCTGGCCGGAGGGATAAAGCAGCCTGAAGGCAACCGAGTTGACGGATCGTCAGGCGTCTCGGCCGAACCGCGGCGCCGGGCGGTCCAGCATGGAGTCCAGGACCCGGCCGAAAACCCGTCTGCCCGCACCGGCGATCACCGGGTCGGCCCAGCGGGGCAGCAGGCGTACGGACAGCTCCTCCACCCACACCACATGGGAGCCGGCCCGGTTCGGATACACATCGATCGACGCCCGGCCCCGCACCACACGGCCGCGCTTCTCCAGCCGGCACATCCCGGCCCGGCTTCCGGCGGGCGGCGACCACCGGACCACTTCCATCGGATCGTCGAACGCCAGCGGACCCACCCCGGTCCGTGCCACGAAGACCGTCCCGACCCGGGTCGGCAGACCGGTCGGCACCGTGATCACGGTCAGCGGCACCTGCGCGGCATGCCGCTCCCAGTCCGTCACCCGGCGCCAGGACTCGGCTGCGGGCAACGAGGTGAAACGCTCGATCCGGAAGACGGCCACACCACGATCCTAGGGCGTGACCGCCCCGTCGCGAGCGGAGCGGAATCCTCAGCCCTCGGCGGGCCCGTCGTCCCCGCCGGCGACCAGCAGACCGGGCAGGTGCTCCTCGATCTCCGCCCGCGCGCCCGTCGGCAGGCCGGCGTCCGTGACGAGCGTGCTCACCTCGTCCAGCGCGGCGAACGAGCTGAGACCGACCGTGCCCCACTTGGTGTGGTCGGCGACCACCACCACCCGCCGCGCCGACTGCACGAACCGGCGGTTCGTCTCCGCCTCCGCGAGGTTCGGCGTGGACAGCCCCGCCTCGACCGAGATTCCGTGGACCCCGAGGAAGAGCACATCGAAGTGGAGCGCGGCGATCGCCCGGTCGGCGACCGGGCCGACCAGCGAGTCGGACGGCGTACGCACCCCGCCCGTGAGGACGACTGTCGCCGCCCCCGGACGGCCGCCCGGCGCACCGGGCCGCTGCGCCGCGTGGAACACGTCCGCGACCCGTACCGAGTTCGTCACCACGGTCAGGTCCGGCACGTCCAGCAGATGCTGGGCCAGCGCGTACGTCGTGGTGCCGCCGGACAGGGCGATCGCGCTGCCGGGCACGGCCATCGCGGCGGCGGCGCGGGCGATGTCCTCCTTGGCGGTCAGCTCCAGCGTCGACTTCGCCTCGAAACCCGGCTCGTGCGTGCTCGCCTCGACCACGGGCACGGCACCGCCGTGCACCTTCTCGATCACACCCTGCCGGGCCAGCGCGTCCAGATCCCGGCGGACGGTCATGTCCGAGACGTTCAGCTTCCGGGTCAGCTCGTTGACCCGCACCCCGCCGCGCCGGCGCACCTCGTCGAGGATCAGCGCACGCCGCTGCTCCGCGAGCAGATTCTGATTCTCGCTCAACGCCGGGCCTTGCCCTTCCCTCTGGCCGTACACGAGTCCGTACAGACGGAGTCATCCTGCCACGCGGTGTCGCGGGCCGTCGCCCGGGGGAGATTCGATAGGAACGACACGGCCACCGGCGCCCGCCCCCGATCGCGGTGACCGGGCATCAGCCGCCTTCCCCCTGCGAGAGCGAGACGCACGTGCCTTCTCCCACCCCTGCCCCGCGCAGTACCGGTCCCGCGCTGGAATTACTGGTCCACGGGGTGGGCGGGACCACCCCCCAGGAGATGCTGGTCGACCCGCGCACGGTCCGCGTCACGGGCGACACCACGGCGGCCATCTACCGGCGCTCCTCGGACGTCGACGCCGAACAGCACCCCGAGCGGTACCGCGAGAAGCCCATCGCCGAGGCGTACTGCTGGTCCAACCTCACCTCCGGCAACGGCTCCCGCGCGCTGTGGCTGCTGCTGCTCCCCTTCATGGTGATCAACCTCGCCCACTGGATGCGTCCCACCGCCCGGCGGCGCCCCCGCGCGATCCGGCTGTACGGCGTCCTCGTGCGGCTCATCGCGCTCAGTCTCACCGTGCTGCTGACCGCCGCCGCCTGCGAAGTCGCCCTGGACCTCACCGCCTGGCAGTGCGCGGGCGTGCCGGACTGCTCCGGGCAGCGCTCCTGGCTGGGATTCCTCTCCGCCGAGCAGGGCGGCTGGTGGTCCCAGCCGGGCCGCCGCCTCGCCCTGGCCGCCGTGGTGCCGGCCGCGCTGGTCGGTCTGCTCTGGTTCCTCTCCAACCGGACCTGGAGCGCCTACGAGTCCCAGCGGCCGCTGACCGGGGCGGCGGACGCGGACGACGAGGACGAGCCGGGCGAGGCACCCGCGCCCGACCCCGTGCGCCCCGCGCTCGGACGGCCCGGGTTCTGGTACGGACGCCGCCTCGTCGCACGGCTGCGCGCCGCCCACACCGCCGCCGGGTTCCTCACCGTCGCCGCGGCCGTCACCGAGGCCGCCGCCCGCCACGACCGCGCCGTCGCCGGACCGGTCGCCCCGCTCCTCGGCCGGCTCATCGAGGGCGCGCTCGTCCTCGGGCTGATCGTCGTGCTCTGGGTGGTCTGCCGCCGGGGCCGCAGCGAACGGCGCCTGGACAACCGGCTCGACCGGGCCGTCATCACCTGGCTGCCCGGCGCCGCGCTGACCCTCCTCGTCCTCGCCGCCGTCCACGCCGCCTGGTCCCGCCCCGACTGGACGTCCTCCGGGAGGCTGCCCGGTGACGTCACGCTGTTCCGGGCGGTCAGCGTGGCCGAGGGCATCCTGGTGGTCCTCCTCGCGGCGATCTCGCTCGACCTGTACCGGCGCTGCCCCGAGCCGCGCACCGTCCTGCGCGGCCTCGGCGGACCGGCTGTCGCGATGCTCGCCTGCGCCCTGGGCGGCGTGATGACCGGTGGTGTCGCCCAGCGCGTCGCCGACTGGCTCGACGGCCCCGGCAGCCCCGGCATGGGACGCAGCGCCTTCATAGAGGGGCCGCCGGTGCTGCTCAGCTGGCAGGCGTCCGTCATCCCCGTCCTCCTGGTGCTGCTCCTGGTACCGGGCGCCTGGCTCGGCGTACGGACCTGGCTGACCGCGCGACGGCTGGAACCGGTGGTCGACGCGGAGTACGGCGAGCCGTTCCCCGACCCGTCACGGACCAAGCACATCGCCCGCATCCGGGCCACTGCCGCGCTCACCGACTCGGCGCCCGGCATGCTCGGCCTTGTCTCCGGCGCGACGCTGCTCCTCGGCGCGGGTGCGGTGGGCGGTGCCTGGGTCACCGGAGAGGTACCCGGACGCGCGCTGGACGGCAGCGGTCCGTTCCTCGAATCGGTGGCCGAGGCGGCGCAGTCCACCGGCTCCTGGCTGATCGGCTTCGGCTTCCTCGTCTTCGTCGCCTGCGGCAGGCGGGCCTACCGCGACGCCTCCGCCCGGCGCACGATCGGCATCCTGTGGGACGTCGGCACGTTCTGGCCGCGCGCCGCCCACCCCTTCGCCCCGCCCTGCTACGCGGAACGCGCCGTGCCCGATCTGGCCTCCCGCATGTCCGGCTGGACCGGCCGCACCCGGGGCCGGCTCGTCATCTCCGGCCACTCCCAGGGCAGTGTCCTGGCCGCCTCCGCCGTCTGGCAGCTGCCCGCCCGCACCCGCTCCCGGGTCGCCCTGCTCACCTACGGCTCACCCATCGAACGCCTCTACGGCCGGTGGTTCCCCGCCTACTTCGGACCCGGGCAGCTCCACGGGCTGCACCGCTCCGTGCACTGCTGGCGCAATCTGTGGCGGGCCACCGACCCCATCGGCGGCGAGATCCGGCTCGGCCTGGAATCAGGGCCCGAGGTCGACCGGGGCCCGCTGAAGGACCCGCTGGTCTACGGACGGACCCCCGAACACCCGCTGCCCGAACCGGTCCTCGGCCACTCCGACTACCAGGCCGACCCCGTCTTCGCCGAGGAACGCGCCGCGCTCCTGGAACGGCTCGACCCGGTCCTGCCCCAGCAGGCGGACCCGGCCCGCGACGACGTCAGGGCAGTTCCGGGAGGTCCTCCGGGTACAGCAGAGTGAGATCGTCCGTGCTCGGATCGGCGAGCTGGGCGACCCGGCCGGCGTGCCGCTCGACCATCGACTCGAACGTCTGGCGAGCGGTGCGCCCGTTGCCGAAGGCCGCCCCCTTCGGCAGCTCGGTGAAGTACTTCAGCAGCGCCTCACCGGTGCCCGGTGCCAGGCTGTACTCATGCTCCTGGGACTGCTGCTCGACGATCCGCAGCAGCTCGGCCGGGTCGTAGTCGCTGAACGTGATGGTCCGTGAGAAACGCGACGCCACCCCGGGGTTGACGGTCAGGAACCGCTCCATCTCGTGCGTGTACCCGGCGACGATCACGACCACCGCGTCCCGGTGGTCCTCCATCAGCTTCACCAGCGTGTCGATCGCCTCGCGGCCGAAGTCCCGGCCGGAGTCCTCCGGGGAGAGGGCGTACGCCTCGTCGACGAACAGCACCCCGCCGCGCGCCCGGTCGAACGCCTCCTGCGTACGGATGGCGGTCGAGCCGATGTGCTCGCCCACCAGGTCGACCCGGGACACCTCGACCAGATGGCCCCGCTCCAGCACCCCGAGCGCGGCCAGGATCTCGCCGTACAGCCGGGCCACCGTGGTCTTGCCGGTGCCCGGGGAGCCGGTGAAGACGAGATGGCGGCGGACCGATGCCGCCTTGAGACCCGCCTCCCGGCGCCTGCGCCCCACCTCGATCATGTCCGTGAGGGCCCGCACCTCGCGCTTGACGCTGTCCAGGCCGACCAGCGCGTCCAGTTCGCCCAGGACCTCGCCGGAGGTGCGGGCCGGCTCGGCCGGCGGAGCCGGCGCGTCCTCCACGGGGCGCGGCGCGGGGACCGAACCGAGCAGTCCGGGCGAGGACTGCGTGGCCGTCAGGACACTGGCCGGCGGGGGAGTGGCGGTGCGCAGCCCGCTCTCGTCGCTCGTGCAGTCCTCCACGACCAGCCCGCTTCCCGTACCGTCCCCGTGGCCCGTGCCCTCGGGGAACTCGTAGCCGCCGCGGGCGCACCGCTCGGTGCGGCACCGGGTCAGCGTCGTCCGGCAGCCCTCCATCACATGGAAGCCGTACCCCTCGCTGCCCGTCACCCGGCAGCCGTTGAACTTCCCCCGGCCCTCGGCCGACACATAGAAACCGGCCTCTGCGGGCGAGGTCACGGTGCACCGCTCGATCACCGGATCCGCGCCCTTGGTGACGATCACGCCCGTCTGCGCCGCGTCCACGGTGCAGTTGTTCAGCGTGCCGCCGCTCCCGTGGTCCCGGAACCAGGCGCCGGTCGACACCTCGCGGATGCGGCAGTCGTCGAGCTGCGCGGTCGCGCCGTCGCTGACCGACACCGCGGTGTTGCGGACCTGGGAGAGGTCGCTGTCCACGACGTCGGCGCGCGAGCCCCGGTCGAGGACGAAAAGGGCGTCCGGGACGTCGTGGACCCGGCAGGAATCCAGTATCACCGTCGCGCCGTCACTGACCCAGACCGCCGGGTAGTCGCCCGTACTGTCATGGATCTCGCACTGGTTGGCGTCCACCCGGGTGCCCGGGTCCCACACGGACAGGCCGTTGCGGCCGAAGCGGCGCACCGTCGAGCGGGTCAGCGTCAGCACCGCCCGAGAACGCAGGTCCACCGCGTTCTCCGGGATGTCGTGGATGTCGCAGTCGGCCAGCGTGAGCACCGCGTCGGTGTCCAGCGTGACCCCGTCCGCCGAGGTGCGGTGCACCGTGCAGTCGGTGAGATGGGCGGCGCCGCGGGCCGTCACCTGTATCCCGCTGCCCTTGATCTCGTAGATCTCGCAGCCCAGCGCCTCCAGGCCGCTGCCCTCACCGGTGACGGACAGGCCCGCGCCCGAGGCGTGGTGGACCCGGCAGCGCTCCAGCCGGGGGTGCCCGCCGTCGCGGACGGCGACCCCGGACTGACCGGCCGAGACGATCTCGCAGTCCTCGAACACCCCGCCCGCGCCGTCGAGTACGGCGATGCCGACGCCGGCCGGATTGTCGACGGTGCACCGGCGCACGGTGGGCCGGGCGGCACCGCGCACCTCGACGCCCGCGGCCGAGCGGGTCACGACCCGCACGTCCGTTATCTCCGGTGCGCCCTCCTCGATGAGCACGGCCGGGGCCGCCGAGTCCTGACCCTCCACATGGAGGTCCTGGACGATCGCGGAGGCGCGCAGGGTCAGCGGCACCCCGTCGGCGGGCGCGATGCGCACAGAGCCGAGGGAGCCCTCGGGCCCGCGCAGCGTCACCGCGCGGGCGATGACCAGGTTCTCCCGGTAGGTGCCGGGCGCGACGGTGAGCACGTCACCGTCCGCCGCGGCTTCGAGCGCCGCGGAGAGGGAGGCGTATTCGCCCGTGCGGCGCCGCCACCGCGATGTGCCGGTGTGCGTCACCTGGACCGTGCCCTGTGCCATGGCGCTGTCGTGCCCCCGCCTCGTGCGTGTGTGGTGCCCGGGTCACCGGCCTCGCGGCAGCGACCAGCCGGGGTCCGCCTGCCGGAGAGCGACGGGCGGGCCGGTCCACCGTAGCGCGCGCGGAGGCCACGAGTTGACCCGATGCGCACGTCCCGGCACCTGCCCGGCGGATCGGGGCGTTCGAGGAAACGATCTAGCTGCCGGTACCCGTCCTGCCCCAGTCCGGGCCTGCCGCGGCCCAGGCCCGGTCGAGCCGTTCGTACCGCCGCCGTGTCATGCGGCGGACGGTCAGGCGCCGGCCGCACTCGATCAGCAGGGCCGCCAGCATCGCGGCCCCGAACCCGGCCAGCGCCGCATGGGTGTGCGCCGTCGGCAGGTCCATCGGACGCGGCGCCGGATCGCCCTCCCGGTCGGTCCAGACCCACACCTTCGTGCCGGGCTTCGCGTTGCGCGAGGCGGTCGTCACCGCCGCGGTGCGCGCGCTGCCGTCCGGAGCGTGCCATCGCGCCACGACCTCGGTCCGCGCCATGCGGCCGGTGGATATCTCGGGGTCGGGGACGAGACGGGAGGCGGCCAGCCGGCGCACCACGACGGCGGTGCTCAGGTGACGGTCCGCCCGCTGGGCGCGCACCGAGGCCGTCAGCGCCGCGTCGGTCCGGGCCCCGCAGAGCCAGCCCAGCGCCGGAGCAGCCAGCATCAGCAGAAGGAACGCGACCAGCGCCAGCCACGCCTCGAACCGGTCCGTCGCCCGGCGCAGCGGGTTGTGCCGCCAACGCCAGACACCCGCCATGGCCCGCACAGTCCCGCACCCCCTTCCGTGTCCGGCCCGATCCGCGGGACGGGCCCCGGGGCCGCGCAGCGGGAGCGGCCCACTGTGCTCAACGCGTGGTCCGCCGCCGTGAGTTCCCGGCGCCCACGGGCACATTCGGTCGAGTACGCGGACGGGGTGACCCTCGGGGTCCGGCTCCCGTCCTCCTCCGCCCGAGCGGCCGTGCCGCCCACCACCGCGGCGGGCCTGGAAACGCCCTTCGGCGGCGGCCCCTCCCCGGGGCCGCCGCCGCGCGCGACGAGCGCGTTCAGGGCGTCGGGACGCGGCGGACGGCACTCCGCCCGGACCGCTGCAGCGCCCGTTCCGCCGCGCGCGGCGCCTCCGGCCGCGCCCGTCTGCCGCCGTATTCCGGCTAGTAGCCCCGGCCGCCCTGGTAGGGCCGCCCGTACGGGTCCTCGTACGGGGCCTGCTGGGGGGCGGGCCGCGGCGCCGCGGGGCGCATCGACTCGTAGCCCGTGCTCGGCGCCGGCCGCTGCTGCTGCGGCGGGGGCGCCTGGTACATTCCGCGACCGCCGGCCGGCTGCTGCGGGATGTACGGCGCCGGCGCGTGCTGCAACTGCGCGGGCTGCATCGGTGCGTAGCCCTGCTGTGCCATCGGCTGGGGGTAGCCGTAGGACTGCTGGGGCTGGGAGGGCGCCGCGGGAAGAGCCGGCAGGGCCGCGGGGAGCGCCGGCAGGTAGCTGTTGCCGGTGTCGTACGCGGCAGGCACTCGGATCGGTGCGATCTGAGGGGTGCCCCGCTCCGCGACCAGGGAGTCGTAGATCGGAGTATCGGGGAACGACGGCGCGGCGTAGTAGCCGCCACCGTAGGTGGAGCGGGGGGAGGTCATGACACCTAAGTTAAGCCCACGATGTGCAGATTGGGGAGTCCCAATTTTGTGGTCATCGGATTTACCCTCACTCTGTCTGTCTGACCTGCTGAAACATCGTTGTCTTCGCAGGCCCGTACACAGAGGAATCCACCCTTGAATCACCGCCGAACCGCGCCCTGGATTGCGGCGCTCTCCGCACTGATGGTCACGGCATGCGCACCGGACTCGGCCGCGCGAACGGAATCCGGCCCCGAGAAGGTCCGCGAACTGCTCGCCTCGGCCGATGACGCCCCCTGCTCGGCCGCACTCCGCGCCGTCACGCAATCCGGGTCGGACCGGCTGCAGCTCATGGAGGGCCGGCTCAATCTCAACGCGCCCTTGACGGGGCGGACGACGGACACCACCGCCCAGTACACCGAGGACGTCGTGATCACCCGGGAGAAGGTGTACCGGCGGGCGGTCGGGACGCGTGGCGCGTGGCAGGAATTCCCCGCGGCGACGGCCAAGGGCGGTGTACCCGTCGACCGCCTCCCGCAGTTCGTACGGTTCCTGCTCGACCACGAGGCCACCGTGGACCGGGAAAGCGATCCCGTGCACGTCTCGGCCCGCGTCACGCCGAAGGACGTCGAATCCGCCGACCGGACCGCCGGGCGCAATCTCCGCCCCGCGACAACGGTCGACGCCGAGGCATGGGTCGACGGGCAGGGCCGTGTCGTGCGCATACGCGAGAACATGCACTTCGCGTCCGGTCCCGACATTCGTCTCTCGCTCGAACTCACCGATTTCCGAAGCGCTATTGAGGTGCGCGCGCCCACCCGGGGCAGCGACTGGGCGGCCGCTGACCGACCCCGGGAAGAGGCGGACCGGTTGTCCGTACCCGTACCTGTGTGGGTCCTGTGACAGGGCGGGCATTAGGTTGACCCGGAAAGGTCTCGGCAGCGGACTCGTGATGGGGGCGAGCATGACCATGCAAAAGGGAACCAATGTCCCAGTGGCGGCCCAGGCCGTGCGTGTCGAAATCGGATGGCGCACCGCTCCGGGGACACCCGACGTGGACGCCTCCGCGCTTCTTCTCCTCGGCTCGGGAAAGGTGCGCAACGACGGGGACTTCGTCTTCTACAACCAGCCGTCCCACACCTCCGGCTCGGTGCGCCACGAGGGCAAGCGCACCGCCGGCGGCGCGGCGACCGACACCCTCTTTGCCGACCTGGCGCGCGTGGAGCCGGCCATCGACCGCGTGGTGCTGGCCGCTTCGGCGGACGGCGGCACGTTCGGCCGGGTCAGCGGACTGTACGTACGGGTCCTGGACGCGATGAACGGTGCCGAACTGGCTCGCTTCGACAGCTCCGACGCGACCGTGGAGACGGCCTTCATCCTCGGTGAGCTCTACCGGCGCCAGGGCGCCTGGAAGTTCCGCGCGGTCGGCCAGGGCTACGGCTCCGGACTCGCGGGACTCGCCACGGACTTCGGGATCTCCGTGGACGAACCGCAGCAGCCACAGGCGGCGCCGCAGCCCCGGCCGGCCACCCGGGTCGCGGCCGCCCCGCCGCCTCCCCAGTACCCGCAGCCGACGCTCGCCGCGCCGATGGCGCCCCCGGTTCCGCCGGCCCCTCCCGCGCCGCCCGTCACCCAGCCCGTCCGGCTGACCAAGGTGACGCTCACGAAGGAGGCGCCGTCCGTCTCCCTCACCAAGCAGGGCGGCACGTCGGGCGCCATGCGCGTCAACCTCAACTGGGAGGTGCGCAAGCAGTTCAAGGGATGGGGCAGCAAGCTCGGCCGGGCCGTGGCGAACCACTCGGACCTCGACCTGGACCTCTGCGCCCTGTACGAACTGACCGACGGCCGCAAGGGAGTCGTCCAGGCACTCGGAAACGCCTTCGGCGCACTCCACCAGCCGCCGTTCATCCACCTCGACGGCGACGACCGCACCGGTGCCGTCGACACCGGTGAGAACCTGACGATCAACCTCGACCACAAGGCGCAACTCCGCCGGGTCCTGATCTTCGTCACCATCTACGAGGGGGCCCGCAGCTTCGCCGATCTGCACGCCACGGTCACCCTCCAGCCCCAGCACGGCGCGCCGATCGACTTCTCGCTGGACGAGTGCACGGTCCCGTCCACCGTCTGCGCGCTCGCGCTCATCACCAACACCGGCAGCGACCTCACCGTGCAGCGCGAGGCCCGCTATCTGGTGCCGCAGCGCGGCGTCAGCCCGCAGCGCACCATCGACCACGCCTACGGCTGGGGCATGAACTGGACCCCGGGCCGCAAGTGACCGCGCCCGGATGTCACTGAGTCACTGATCCGGTGCGGCCTCGGGACGGGCGTACGTACGCCCCTTCCAGGCCGCACCGCGTCCCCGGTGGTGCTGCACCGCCGAATCGACGGTCATCAGCAGATACAGCAGTGCGGTGAACGGCAGCAGCGGGGCGAGCCACAGCGACTGCCGGTAGTAGCCGAGCATCGGCATGTACGTCCCCGCCATGACGGCCCACGCGAGCCCCCCGGCCCACGCCGCCACCGCGTCCCCGCCCAGCAGCCCGGCCACCAGCGTCACCGGCGGGGCGAGGTAGACCAGCGCGAGCCCGAGCACCGTACCGAGCAGCACCAGCGGATTGTGCCGCAGCTGGGCGTACGCGCTGCGCGAGACCATCCGCCACAGATCGGCCAGGCACGGGTACGGGCGCACACTGTCCACCCGGTCCGCGAGCCCCAGCCAGATCCGGCCCCCCGAGCGCCGTACCGCCCGCGCCAGCGACACATCGTCGATCACCGCCTGCCGGATCGAGCCGGGCACCCCCGCCCGCACCGCCGCCTCCGACCGCAGCAGCACACAGCCCCCCGCCGCGGCGGCCGTCCGGCCGCCCTTCCGGTTGATCCACCGGAACGGATAGAGCTGCGCGAAGAAGTAGACGAAGGCCGGAACGACCAGCCGCTCCCAGACGCTCGCCACCCGCAGCCGCGCCATCTGCGAGACCAGATCGAAGCCGCCCGACTCCGCCGCAGCCACCAGCTCCCGCAGACTGTCCGGCTCGTGCGCGATGTCGGCGTCCGTGAGCAGCAGGTAATCCGGCTCCCGGGTACGCGCCAGCGCCATCCCGTGACGTACGGCCCAGAGCTTGCCCGTCCAGCCGGGCTCGGGCTCCCCGGGCGAGACCACGGTCACCGGCAGACCCCCGCACCGCACGGACAGCGTGCGGGCGACGTCCCCCGTACCGTCCCTGCTGCAGTCGTCGACCAGGAAGATCTCGGCGGCCCCCGGATAGTCCTGCGCCAGCAGCGACGGCAGGCTCACCGGCAGCATCTCCGCCTCGTCGCGCGCGGGCACCACGACGGCGACCGAGGGCCAGCGCTCCGGGTCGGCGCGGCTCGGAAGGCGCTGGTCGGTGCGCCAGAAGAACCCCTGGCCCAGCAGCAGCCACACCCATGCGACAAGCGAACCCACGGCGATCCAGGCAACGGCGCTCATTGGCGGAAGTCTGCACCACTGAGCGGGGACCGCAAGGGCGGTCGACTATGGTGACCGGGTGAAGATCGCGCTCATGGACTCCGGAATCGGGCTGCTCGCCGCCGCCGCCGCAGTACGCCGGCTGAGGCCGGACGCCGATCTGGTGCTCTCCTCCGACCCCGCCAACATGCCCTGGGGCCGGGCTCCCGAGGGCGTGAAGACCCACGCCCTCGCAGTGGCGCGGGCCGCCGCCGCGCACCGGCCGGACGCGCTGATCGTCGCCTGCAACACCGCGTCCGTGCACGCCCTGGAGACCCTGCGCGCCGAGCTGGAACCGGACCTGCCCGTCATCGGCACCGTCCCGGCGATCAAGCCCGCCGCCGCGGCCGGCGGCTCCGTGGCGATCTGGGCCACCCCGGCCACCACCGGCAGCCCCTACCAGCGCGGGCTGATCCGTGACTTCGCCGGGTCCGCCTCCGTCACCGAGGTGCCCTGCCCCGGCCTCGCCGACGCGGTGCAGTACGCGGACGAGGCCGGCATCGAGCGGGCGGTGGCCGCCGCCGCCGCGCTCACCCCGCCCGACGTGCGGGCCGTCGTCCTCGGCTGCACCCACTACGAGCTTGTGGCCGAGCGCATCCGCGCCGCCGTCGGCAGGCCCGGCCGGCCCCCGGTCGCCCTGCACGGTTCCGCCGGCGCCGTCGCCGCCCAGGTACTGCGCCGGATCGGTGCCGAACCCGCCCCGTCGGCCGAACCCTCCTCCTCCATCGAGGTCATCCTCAGCGGACGCGCCGCAGAGCTGCCACAGGCCGCCCTGGCCTATGCGGAAGGGCGTGGGCTGGCCGCCCTCGGCTCCGTCCGCTGACGCTCCGGCGACCCCGCCGCAGCGCCCGTGACCTTCCCGCGCGCCCGTTCTTCAGTACGCTGCTGGGCATGAGGGAGCACCCCGGAGAACCGAAGCGCACCGGAACCGGAACCCACTCGCAGGTCTGGGTCGGCCGGGCCACCAACCGCACCCAGTGGGTCCTCGCGGCGCTGGGCGCCGCCTGCCTGGCCCTGGGCATCCAGCTCGCGGTCAGCTCCACCTGGACCTCCGGCATCGCCCCGCTGCTGATGTCGGTGATCGGCTGCATGGCCGCCGGACTGCTCATGCTCTTCGGTACCCTCGCCTTCGTGAACGTGGCCGTCCGTGTGGATGGCGACGCCCTGGAGGTGCGCTGCGGGCACATGGGCCTGCCGCGACGCCGCATCCTGCTCACCCATGTGGTGGCGGCCGACTTCGCGCCCCAGGTGACCCCCCGGCAATGGGGCGGCTGGGGCTACCGCTGGCGTCCCGAGAAGGGCACGGCCGTGGTCGTGCGCCGGGGCGAGGGGCTGGTGCTCCGGCTCGGCGACGGCCGCACCTTCACCATCACGGTGGACGACGCCGAGGCGGGCGTACGGTTCATCCGCGCCCGCCTGCATCTGCCGTCCTCCGGCTTCCCGGCCGGGGCCTGACCTCCGGCCCCTCCGCCGCGCCGTACGGTTCGTCCCCGTCCGGTCCGCACGGCCGGCCCGCCCCGATCGGGCGCCTGGCCGACGCCAGCCCGGCCAGCAGCCCCGCTCCCGCCGTCACCGGTGTGAAGCTCAGCGCGTTGCCCACACTCGCCAGCGCGGCCAGCGCCGTGAGCGCCGCCCCCGCCGTCAGGACCACCGCCGTGGAGCGCGGCGAGCGCCACAGCGCGTACAGCAGCCAGCCGAACGCGGCGCCCAGCAGCACCACCCCCACCACCCCCTGCTCGGCGGCCTGCTGCCACGGAGCCGAGTGCGGCTTCCCGTCCGAACCGAGGCTCTGCTGCGCGGTCGGGCTCAGCTCGTCGAAGCGGCCGGGACCGACACCGAGCACGGGATGCCCCTCCGCCAGCCGCGCGGCGTCCTGCCACAGCTCGACCCGGTTCCGGGTGAGCGGGCCCTCCAGGGAGACCGCGAGCCCGTCGGGCAGCACCTCCTCGGCCACGGCCCACGAGGTACCGACGAACAGCCCCGCCACCAGTGCGAGGCCGACGAGACCGGGCAGCCGGCGCCGCGTCCTGGCGGCGGCCAGCGAGCAGATCAGCACGCCGAGCGCCGCCGCGAACCCGGCCACCGAACCCAGCACCAGGGAGACGGCGGCCGTACCGAGGGCGAGCAGCCGCAGAGCCATGCGCAGCGGCCCCCTCCCGGCGGCCGCCGCCGCACAGCAGGCGGCACCGGCGGCAAGGACCAGCAGCGCGGCGGCGGCACCGGTCTGGCCGGGCGTGTGGTCCCCGGTAGCCGTCGCTCCCGGCATGCCGTGACGCCAGACGAGGGCCAGGAGAAGGGACACCAGAGCGGCGCTTGCGGCGGTGGCCACCGGCAGCAGCGTGCCGCAGATGCGCCCGCAGGCGAAGCCGGCGGCGACGGCGAGCAGCGCGAGCAGCACCCCCTCCGGCCTGGTCTCACGCCCTGCCGCGCTGATCAGCGACCAGATCGCACAGGCGGCGAGGATCAGCGCCCCGGCGGCGTCGGAAGCGGCTGTGCCCTCGGGCGTCCCGGCGCGGTCCCGCCCCATTGTTTCAGCCATCACGTCCGTCCCCCGGCCTGTGACCGTCCCGTACGCGAGGGCCGGAACCGGCCCGTCGGCGGGGGACTGGCGCACAGGCTAACGGCCACGCCGGGCATATGGGCAGAAGATGCGGAGAAATGATGCGGTGGTCGGGATTCCGCCATCGGGACAGGGCTCCCCGGCCCACAGCCTGCCACCGTAGACTCCGCCGGGTGAGCACCACCATCGCCCAGGTCGGCGAACCGCAGAGCCCCGCCCCCGCTTCCCGGACGGGCGGCTTGCCGAAGCGCCTCGTACGGCCGGCGGCCGCCGTCCTCTCCGGGGTGATGCTGTATCTCAGCTTCCCGCCCCGGCCCCTGTGGTGGCTGGTTCTGCCCGGGTTCGCCCTGCTCGGCTGGGTGCTGTTGGAGCGCCGGGCACGTGCCGCCTTCGGGCTCGGGCTGCTCGCGGGGCTCGGCTTCATGCTGCCCCTGCTGCACTGGACCGGCGAGGAGGTCGGCCCGGTGCCGTGGCTGGCCCTCGCCGCGGCCGAGGCGCTGTTCATCGCGGTCGGCTGCATCGGCATCTCCGCCGTTTCCCGGCTGCCCGGCGGACCGCTGTGGGCGGCCGCGGTGTGGACGCTGGACGAGGCGGTCCGCGCCCGGGTGCCGTTCGGCGGCTTCCCCTGGGGCAAGATCGCCTTCGGTCAGGCGGACAGCGTCTTCCTGCCGCTCGCCGCGCTCGGCGGCACCCCCCTGCTCTCCTTCGCCGTGGTGCTCTGCGGCTTCGGCCTCTTCGAGGCGGTACGCCGCTTCCTCCACTACCGGACCGCCGGCGAGCTGCGTCTCGGGGCCACCGCCGTGGCGGCGGCCACCGTCCTCGTACCGGTGGCGGCGGCCTTCGCGTCTCTGCCCCTCGTGGACGACTCCGCCGAGGACGGCACCGCCACCGTCGCCGCGATCCAGGGCAACGTGCCCCGCCTTGGGCTCGACTTCAACGCCCAGCGCCGGGCGGTCCTGGACAACCACGCCAAGCGTACGGAGCAGCTCGCCCGGGACGTGAAGGCCGGCAAGGTCCCGCAGCCGGACTTCGTCCTGTGGCCGGAGAACTCCTCCGACCTCGACCCCTATCGCAACCCGGACGCGCGGATCGTCATCGACGACGCCGTCAAGGCGATCAAGGCCCCGACCGTCATCGGCGCGGTCGTCGAGCCCGACACGGGCCCCCTGCGCAACACCCTCATCCAGTGGGACCCGGACAAGGGCCCGGTCGCCACGTACGACAAGCGTCACATCCAGCCGTTCGGCGAGTACATGCCAATGCGCTCCTTCGTCCGCATCTTCAGCTCGGACGTCGACCGCGTGCAGCGCGACTTCGGCCCCGGCAAGAAGGTGGGCGTCTTCGACCTCGCGGGCACCTACACCGGACTCGTGACCTGCTACGAGGCCGCGTTCGACGACGCCGTACGCGACACGGTCGAGCACGGCGCCCAGTTGATCGCCGTCCCCAGCAACAACGCCACCTTCGGCCGCAGCGAGATGACCTACCAGCAGCTCGCGATGTCCCGGGTGCGCGCGGTCGAGCACAGCCGGTCCGTCGTCGTCCCCGTCACCAGCGGGGTCAGCGCGGTGATCCGCCCGGACGGCACGGTGGTGCAGAAGACGAAGATGTTCACCCCGGACGCCCTGGTGGACGAGGTGCCGCTGCGCTCCTCGCTGACCCCGGCGACCCGGATGGGGCCGCTGCCCGAGGGCATCCTGATCCTGCTCGCGCTCGGAGCGCTCGGCTGGGCGGGCGCGCGGGCGGTGCGCGCACGGCGTGTCGGCTGAACGGGCGGCACGCCGCGTAGGGTCGGCACATGGCCATTCCTGACTTCATCCGCGAGATCCGTGCCACCGCCGGGCAGCAGCTGCTCCTGCTGCCCGGTGTCACCGCCGTCGTCTTCGACGACGAGGGCAGAGTGCTGCTCGGCCGGCGTGCCGACAACGGCGAGTGGTCCGTGATCGGCGGAATCTCCGAGCCGGGCGAACAGCCCGCGACGACCGCGGAGCGCGAGGTCTACGAGGAGACCGCCGTGCGCTGCGTGGCGGAGCGGGTCGTCCTCACCCAGGCGCTGCCCGCCATCCAGTACGACAACGGCGACCGCTGCCAGTTCCTCGACATCACCTTCCGCTGCCGCGCCACCGGCGGCACGGCCCGGGTCAACGACGACGAGTCGCTGGAGGTGGGCTGGTTCCACGTCGACGCGCTGCCGGAACTGGCCGAGTTCGCGCTGCTGCGGATCAAGCACGCGCTGACCGACGGACCCACCTGGTTCGAGTCCACCGCCGGCCCGCAGTAGACGCGAGAAGCCGGGCGGGCCGCACGCGGCCCGCCCGGCTTCTTCGTTCTCGGGGATCAGACGCTGTGCGCGGCGTCCCGGGGCGCCTCCTCCACCGTCCCGGATCCGGACCCGGGCCCGACGTCCGCGAGGTCCCGGTGCCGGGTCTCCTTCGCGCAGACGAGGGCCAGCACCGTGAGCAGCGCGGCGGCGATCACGTACAGGGCGATGGGCGTCGAGCTGTCGTAGTCGGCGAGCAGGGCCGTGGCGATGAGCGGTGCGGGCGCACCGGCCGCGACGGACGAGAACTGCGCGCCGATCGAGGCGCCCGAGTACCGCATCCGGGTCGCGAACAACTCCGAGAAGAACGCCGCCTGCGGCGCGTACATCGCCCCGTGGAAGAACAGCCCGACCGTGACGGCCAGCAGCAGGTTCCCGAAACTCCGGGTGTCGATCAGGGCGAAGAACGGGAACATCCACAGCCCCACGCCGACGGCCCCCACCAGATAGACGGGCTTACGCCCCACGCGGTCGGAGAGCGCGCCCCACAGCGGGATCACGGCGAAGTGGAAGGCGGAGGCGATGAGTACGGCGTTGAGGGCCGTCTGCTTGCTGAGGTCGGCGGCGGTCGTCGCGTAGACGAGGATGAACGCGGTGATCACGTAGTAGCTGATGTTCTCCGCCATCCTGGCCCCCATGGCGACCAGCACATCGCGCCAGTGGTGCCGCAGGACCGCCACGACCGGCATCTTCTCCGCCGTGTCGGAAGCGGCCTTCCGCTCGTCGGCGCGGGCCAGGGCCTCCTTGAACAGAGGGGATTCGTCGACAGAGAGACGAATCCACAGACCGATGATCACGAGCACCCCGGACAGCAGGAAGGGGATGCGCCAGCCCCAGGACTCGAACGCCGCGTCCGAGGTCAGTGCCGTGAGCGCCGAGAGCACCCCGGTCGCCAGCAACTGCCCGGCGGGCGCACCGGTCTGCGGCCACGACGCCCAGAACCCGCGCCGCTCCGCGTCCCCGTGCTCGGACACGAGCAGCACGGCTCCGCCCCATTCACCGCCGAGCGCGAACCCCTGCACCAGCCGGAGCAGGGTGAGCAGTACGGGTGCGGCCACCCCGACGGTCGCGTGCGTCGGCAGCAGCCCGATCGCGAAGGTCGCCCCGCCCATCATCAGCAGGCTGAGCACCAGCAGCTTCTTGCGCCCGAGCCGGTCGCCGTAGTGCCCGAAGACCAGCGCCCCGATGGGCCGGGCTGCGAAGCCCACCGCGTAGGTGAGGAAGGACAGCAGCGTTCCGACGAGCGGTTCGGAGTCCGGGAAGAACAGCTTGTTGAACACCAGCGCGGCGGCCGACCCGTAGAGGAAGAAGTCGTACCACTCGATGGTCGTGCCGATGAGGCTGGCGGCGACGATGCGCCGCAGGTGCGAGGGCGGTGAGGGAGCGGATGCTGCGTCGGCCATGGGTACCACTTCCGGACGGTGGGCGGGGACGGGGACGTGTCGCCACACCGTAGGAAGGAGCAGGTCAGGGGCGTATGTGGCGGGACACCACAGTTCTTGGCGGGGGTGTGCGCGGGGGCACCATGGAGCCGGTGCCGGGGTCTTCGACGAGGCCACGAAGGACGCGCTTGTCCCTGTCCGCGACGGTCACGCCGTCAGGGAAGCCGTCAAAGGCGACCCGGTACGGCCCATCGAAGGGTTTGCGAGCCCGCCGGGGTGGGGTCGGGGCGGTCAGCGCAGCGGATGGAAGAAGCCGCGGACATCGCCGACGAGTTGGTCGGGGGCTTCCATGGACAGGAAGTGGCCGCCGGTGTCGAGTTCGATCCAGCGCACGATGTTGTGGTCGCGTTCGGCCCAGGGGCGCACGGTGACGTCGTGGGCGGAGAGCAGGACGCCGGTGGGGACGGTGCTGCGCCGGCCGGCCGCCCAGTCGCCCTCGCCCCACTCCTGGCCGTCGCCCTGCCCGCCGGCGCTCCAGTCGGCTGCCCCGGCCGATGCGTCGTCGGTGCCCGAGTCGCTCTCCGCGCCGCCCCAGTCGCCGCCATCGCTCCAGTCGTTGGCGGAGATGGTCTCGTAGTAGACCTGGGCGGCCGAGCCGGCGGTGGCGGTCAGCCAGTACAGCGAGATGCTGGTGAGGAAGCGGTCGCGGTCGATGGCAGCCTCCGGCAGGCTGCCTTCGGGGTCGGTGAGTTCCTTGAACTTCTCCACCATCCAGGCGAGTTGCCCGGCAGGGGAGTCGGTCAGGGCGTAGGCAACGGTCTGCGGGCGCTTGGAGTTGCACTGCAGGTAACCGTCGTTGAAGTTCTGCATCTTCTGCCAGCGGCGCCGGTCGCCCTCCGAGAGGCCGTCCATTTCGCCCTCGGCGCCGACCGGGAAGGTGACCATGGCGTTGAGGTGGATGCCGATCACCTTGTCCGGGGCCCGCTTGCCGATCTCCGGGGCGACCCAGGAGCCGGTGTCGTAGCCCTGAACGCCGTAGCGGTCGTAACCGAGTCGCTCCATCAGCTCGACCAGCAGCCCGGCCATGCGGGCGGGGCCCATGCCGGGGCCGGCCAGCGGAGTGGAGAAGCCGAAGCCGGGCAGCGAGGGGATGACCAGGTGGAACGCGTCGGCCCCCACGGCTGCGCCGTCGCCGCCGTGCGCGGCCGGGTCGGTCAGCGGGCCGATGACGTCGAGGAAGTCGGCGAAGGTGCCGGGCCAGCCGTGCAGGAGCAGCAGCGGGGTGGCCTCCGCATGCGGGGAACGCACGTGCAAGAAGTGCAGGTTCTGGCCGTCAAGGGTGGTGGTGAACTGCGGGTGGGCGTTCAGCCGCGCCTCCTGGGCGCGCCAGTCGAAGGTGGTCGCCCAGTAGGCGGCGAGTTCCTTCATGTACGGCGCGGGTACGCCGCGGCTCCAGCCGACGCCGGGCAGTTCGGCGGGCCAGCGGGTGCGGGCCAGACGGTCGGTCAGGTCGTCGAGGGCGGCCTGGGGAATGTCGATACGGAAGGGCTTGATGTCTTGGTTCGTGGCGTCCATGCGTCGACCGTAGGATGCGCTTAGGACGATTACGGTCCTAAGCAGCGGGGAGGCTGGGCCGCATGGTGAACGCCTCCGCGCGGCTGCTGAAGCTGCTCTCCCTGCTGCAAGCCGGCCACGACCGTACGGGCAGCGATCTCGCCGGCCGGCTCGGCGTCAGCGCCCGCACCGTCCGCCGCGACATCGACCGGCTGCGCGAGCTCGGCTACCCGGTACAGGCCCTGCAGGGAACGGCCGGGTACCGCCTCGGCGCCGGCGCCGCGATGCCACCCCTGCTCCTGGACGACGACGAGGCCATCGCCGTCGCGGTGGGGCTGCGCACCACCGCGGGCAGTTCGGTCGCCGGCATCGAGGAGACCGCGCTGCGCGCACTGGCCAAACTCGAACAGATCCTGCCCGCCCGGCTGCGCCACCGCGTCAGCACCCTCCAGTCGGCCACCGCCCACGTCGCGGCGACCGGGCCCGCCGTCGACCCCGGCATCCTGATGACCCTGGCCGAAGCCTGCCGCCGCCGCGAACGCCTGCGCTTCGACTACACCAGCCCGCACACCGGCGCCGGCCGCCGCGACGCGGAGCCGCACCACCTGGTCAGCTTCCACCGGCACTGGTACCTGATCGCCTACGACACCGACCGCGATGACTGGCGCGCCCAGGAGGCGCGGCTGAACGCCCACCCGCAGTTCACCACCACCCTTGACGGCCAGAACCTGCACTTCTTGCACGTGCGTTCCCCGCATGCGGAGGCCACCCCGCTGCTGCTCCTGCACGGCTGGCCCGGCACCTTCGCCGACTTCCTCGACGTCATCGGCCCGCTGACCGACCCGGCCGCGCACGGCGGCGACGGCGCAGCCGTGGGGGCGGGGGTGCGGGGCTCGTACGACGAGGCCCTGCTCATCGTGCGGGTGCTGCGCGAGCGGGCGGAGGCGGGCGGCGCGCAAAGGTCGGCGGACGCCGCGGGCGTGGGCCCCTCGCTGGACGTCGCCCGGGTCCTGGACGCGGCCCGGCCGGTCTGGGAGGCGGGGAAGGGGCCCGTGCACGAGCTCGTACGGACGGACCTGGCGGCGGGCGGCGAGCTGGTCCGGTCGCTGGCGGCCTACCTGGAGGCATCCGGCGATGTCGCGCGGGCGGCGGCCCGGCTGGTCGTCCACCCCAACACGCTCCGCTACCGGGTGCGGCGCGCCAAGGAACGGTTCGGGGTGGACCTGGAGGACCCCGACACCAGGCTGCTGGTCACGCTCGCCGTCCGGCTCAGCGGGTAGGTTGCGGTCTGACCGTACGGCAGCGCGCCCATCCACAGCTCTTGGCCGGACCGACAAACAGGCTCACCGTTCTTGGCCGTCCCGACAGAGACCTCGGGGGCACCCATCACCGACTCTGGCTCCATGAGCCTCTCCTCGCCCTCCGCCGCCCCGATCCCCTCCGCCTCGGCCCCGTCCGCGCGTGTCGCGGCGGTCGTCCGCCACGCCGTGGCCGCCGGCCTGCTCGGCGAGTCGAGCCCGGTCGTCGGCTTCATCGACACGGACGGCGTACGCGCGTCGGTCGCCGCCCTGCACGAGGCGTTCCCCGGGGTGCCCGCCGTGCTGCACACGTTCGCCGCGAAGGCGTCCTCGCTGGTGCCCGTGCTGCGGCTGCTGGCCAGGTGCGGCATGGGCTGCGAGGTCGCGAGCCCCGGTGAGCTGCGGCTCGCGCTGGACGCGGGGTTCGCGCCGTCGAAGATCGTCCTGGACTCCCCCGCCAAGACGCGTGAGGAGATCCGCCGTGCCCTGGCCGTGGGCGTGGCGATCAACGCCGACAACCTCGACGAGGTGGCCCGGATCGCCTCGCTGCGGCCGGCGGACGCGGTGTCCGCCATCGGCCTCCGGGTCAACCCGCAGGTCGGCGGCGGCTCCATCGGAGCGATGAGCACGGCCACGGCCACGTCGAAGTTCGGCGTGGCGCTGCGCGACCCCGGCGCGCGCGAACAGGTGGTGAAGACCTTCGCCGCGTACCCCTGGCTGACCCGGCTGCACGCCCATGTCGGTTCGCAGGGCTGCTCATTGGAGCTGATCGCGGCCGGGATCGGCGAGACGTACCGGCTGGCCGAGGAGATCAACGAGACGCTGGGCCGCCGGCAGATCACCGGGCTCGACATCGGCGGCGGCCTCCCGGTCAACTTCGACGACGACGAGGTGCGTCCCACCTTCGCCGCCTACGCCGGGGCGCTGCGGGCCGCCGTGCCCGGCCTCTTCGACGGCCGGTACGAACTGGTCACCGAGTTCGGCCGGTCCCTGCTCGCGAAGAACGGCTTCATCGGCGCGCTGGTCGAGTACACGAAGGACGCGGGCGGCCGCCGTATCGCGCTGACCCACGCGGGCGCCCAGACCGCCACCCGTACGGTGTTCATGCCCGACGCCTGGCCGCTGCGGGTCGGCACTTTCGACGCCGATGGGCGGCCCCTGGACCGGCCCCTGGTGGTCCAGGACGTCGCGGGGCCGTGCTGCTTCGCCGGGGACGTCGTCGCGCACGCGCGGGAACTGCCCGAGCTGCGGGCGGGCGACTACGTGGTGCTGTACGACACGGGGGCGTACTACTTCTCCACGCCGTGGTCGTACAACAGTCTGCCGCGCCCGGCGGTGTACGGGTTCGACGTCGCCGCCACAAGCGGGCGCGAGGAGCCGGCGGTGCGGTTCGCGCCGGTGCGGGACGCCCAGTCGCTGGACTCCGTCTCCGCCGAGAGCGGTCTCGCGCACGTCGACGCCCTGCTGGATCTGCGGGACTGAGACAGCGGGCCTTCGGGCCTCCATGACCTCGCCGAATTTAGTAGCCATGGACATAGTAGCCATGTATGGTATTCGTCATGAGCAACGCGATCGAGGGCGCGACCCCGGGCTTCCTGGTCTGGCGCCTGTCCATGAAATGGCGGGTGGCCATCGACCGGGGCCTGGCCCCGCTCGGCCTGACGCACGCGCAGTATTCGCTGGTCGCTTCCCTGTCGGGGATGGAACACGCGGGGCTGCGGCCGAGTCAGCGCGCCCTGGCGGACCACACCGGACTCGAAGCGCTCTACGTCTCGAAGCTGGCCCGCGCCCTGGAATCCGCCGGGCTCGTCGAACGGACCACCGACCCGGCGGACAGCCGGGCGGTCCTGCTGTCCCTGACCGAGAAGGGCCGCGAGACGACCGGCCGCGCGGTCACGGTGGTCCGGCAACTCGTCGACGGGCTGCTCGCCCCTCTGGGCGGTATCGGCGGCGCCGGTACCGAGGCGTTCACCGAGGCGCTGACGGCCCTGCTCGATGTGCCCGTTCCCCCTGTTTCCCGCGAGGAGTAATCATGGCTACCGCACCCGCAGTCAACGGCCAGGTCATCGGCATGGCCCACTACGCCACCCGCGCCCTCGCCGAACGGCTCCTGCCCCGGGGCACCACCTTCAACGAGGCCCTGGCACTCAACGCCGCCGAAGCCGCGGGCGGCACCATCGAACGCGGCGCGCTGACCGGGCGTCTCACCGGCGCGGTGAAGCTCGGCCTCCCGGCGGCGGAGGCCACCGTCACGGCGCTGACGTCCGCCGGGCTGCTGGAGGAGCGGCCCGCGGACCTGCTGGCGCTCACTCCCGCGGGCGACGCGCTGGTCCAGTCGTACAAGGCCGGCGTCGCCGACATCGCGGCAGCCCTGTACGGGGACCTGCCGGCCGACGACCTGGCCGCCGCGGGCCGGATCCTGACCGAGGTGACGGCGCGGGCCGACGCGATGCTGGCCGCCGGCTGACCGCGCGCCCCCGGTCAGCCCACGGGTGACGGCTCCGGCTCGGGCGGCGGCACCGGGTCGGGGTTCGGCGAGGGCGGCTGCGGGATCGGATCGGGCGCGGGGCCGGGCGGTGCCGGCGGATTCGGCGCCGGGGGCGTGGGCGCCGGCGGGGTCGGCGCGGGCGGCGTCGGCTCCGGCAGCGGACCCGGGGTCGGCCCCGGCGGCACGGGGTCGGGGAACGGATGAGTCATCTCGGGCTCCCAACGATCGGGGTGGATCTCTCTTCCACCGTCTCCCGGAGCGGCTGCCCGCGCCCGGCGAGCCCACACGTACGAACGAAGGAACGCCGCCCGGACGACCGGTTCGGGCGACAGCCGGGCCCGCCCGGCGACGGCCGTCACTCAGCGCTCCGACCGCCCCTTCAGCGCCCCGCCGCCGCCACCGCGGCGGCCAGCCCGCGGCGGGGGCTGGACAGCACCTGGATCGCGGTCGTCGTGCGCTCGGCCGCACCCGCCATGGAGCCCTGGGCGAGCACGATGACGTCCGCGTCGCCCACCGCGTCGGCAGCGGCGGCCACAAGGTCCAGGAAGCCCTCCTGGTCACCGGCCACGAAGCGTTCCCAGGCCCCCTCCACCAGCACGGTGCGTACATCCGCTCCGGGCAGGCCGGCCACACCCGCCTCCTCGGCGAGAAGCGCGCGGGTCGGCTCCAGGGTGGAGGCGAGGGCGGCCAGGACGGTGACCCGTCCCGCACGGACGGCCGCCGCGGCCATGGGCCGGTCGACGCGCAGGACCGGGATGCCGAGGGCGACCCCGGCGGACTCGGCCACGGCACCGATCGTCGAACAGGTGCAGAGCACGGCGTCCGCCCCTTCGGCGGCGAGCCCCGCGATCAGCGACTCCACGTCGTCCCCCACCGCCTCGGGCCCCAGCTCCGCCGCCCTGGTCAGCAGCTCCTCGTGTACGAGATGACGCAGGACGGTCCCCGGGTGGTCGGCGTCGCGCAGAGCGTCGAAGACCGGGACATGGACCGGCGAGGTGTGCAGCAGCGCGAGCGTCACGGCGGACACGTCCTTCCGGCTCAGTACAGCTCGGGGTGCGAGGCGAGCTGTGTCTTGGCGCGCTCAACCAGGGCGTCCGGCGCCTCGGGGGCCTCGTCGGGATGGCGCGAGGCCCACTTGGCGGCGTACGGGCACAGCGGAACGACCGGCACTCCCTCGCGCCCCGCCATGGCGTAGAACTCCCTGACCAGGGCACCTCCGATGCCCTTGCCCTCGTGTCCGGGCTCGACGACGGTGTGGACGGCGACAAGCCCGGCGGGCTCACCGTCCATCACGAAGTACGCGATGACCCCGACGGCCTCGCCGTCCTCGAACGCGGACAGCCGGCCGGCCGCCCGGTCGTCACGGATCTCGGGCCCGGTCTGCTCTGCCATGCGGATTGCTCCCTTGCTGGACGAGCCGCCTCAGCGCGCCGCGGGCACCGCGTGCGGGCTGCGCTCGGTGTCACTGCCCGGCACGGGCGCGGAGGCGTCGGCACCGAGTGCGACGATGCGGTTGTCCGCGTCGACGTGCACGATACGCGGGACGAGGGCGCGCGCCTCGGCATCCTCGACCTGGGCATAGCTGATGAGGATGACCAGGTCACCCGGGTGCACGAGGTGGGCGGCCGCACCGTTGATCCCGATCACACCGGAACCGCGCTCGCCCTCGATGACGTACGTCTCCAGCCGGGCACCGTTGTCGATGTCCACGATGTGCACCAGCTCACCGGGCAGCAGATCCGCGGCCTCCATCAACTCGGCGTCGATGGTGACCGAACCCACGTAGTGCAGGTCGGCCTGGGTGACGGTGGCACGGTGAATCTTGGACTTGAACATCGTTCGTATCATCGAGGTACTCCTGGGCTCAGGCTCCCTGCCTGCGTATCCGCAGGTCAAGGGCTGGTTGGCCACTCTACAACGAGTAGCATGTCCGGGCAGCATTCTTCAGGTTCTTCAGGACTCATGCTGACCGCTTGCCGCTTCCTGGCGCCTCATCAGGCGACGTTCGGGGTTGCCCGCACGCTCCCCCGCCCCCCATCCCGGCGCCCACGCAATCTTACGTAGCCCCCCGCCGGGAGCCCTCGTGATCGCCGTCACACCATGAGCGCCCCGAAGCCTGATGCCCACGAGCTCCTGCTCCCGAGGGGACCATCGCGGGGGCGCGGTCACCCTGATGGCTTACCGGGAGACACGTCGTGGCTTTCAGCTGTCGGAGGTGCGCGGGCCCCGGGTAGCCGGCTTCATCCCGGCCCTTGCCGCGCAGCGCTTGGGTGACGCCGCGGAGCCACCGTCCGGAGCCGCTCCTTCAGCTCATCCCGGTCTGCGCCACGAGTCTTGTTGGCAGGGCAGAGGGCAATGATCGCGCTGGGGTAGTCGCGTCCACCTGCAGCATGGTTGTCGATGTGGCCGACTTCGAGGAGCGGTACCCGTCGTGCCATACGGCAGATCCGGCCGAAGACACTCCTGGGTTTCACAACGGCATTCGCGGCGTCCGGGAATTGCCCGTCTCGCGCCGTCGTCCCGTTCGCGGCGCTGTGCCGTCGTCTCGCAGCGGACCGCGGGCCTTCCGGGGGCGTGACCCGGGCGCTGACTGGCGCTCGATGGCGAGCGGGCACGGGCGGGTGGCACAGGATCCGAATCAACGCGCCGGCGGGTAGACCCGGAACTTCCGGGGCCATCGGCGCCGCGCGGGTTGCGGCACCAAGGCGCCCTCCCGCGGAGGTGGGGCAATCTCAACGTACAATGGGGTCGCCACGATCAGCCGGTGCTGCCCGTCCACCGCTTCGAAATTGCACAGGACTCGGGCGTGGCCGTGCACGTGAACGGGTCCTTGTCGCCAAGAGACCATCATGTCGTGGGCCACTCTGGCCGCGTACTCCTGCACTCCTCGCGGAGTGCGTGCCAGGGATTCGGGAAGAGCTGTCTCACCACGTTCCTCCATGCCCACCAACTCGGCAGCCATGTCGTGCAGCCAGTCCGATCCGGATCCCATCCGAGTCCGGGGTTGGTCTTCCTCCCCGATGACATGCCGCGCAGACCCGCAGAGCAACACCTCGACGCCAGAACACTCGGATTCTCCTGTGAACCCGGGGCACAGCAAGGGGTTCTCGTGCGACGTGAAGGTGTACACCCCCTTGTCGTGCAGACCCCAGTCCCGGAGGCGGGGGCCTCGGTGAAACGGGCCCGAGAACTCCATCCACTCATACGCTCCTACGGAACGACACGAGGCCGGGACCGCCGTGTGCGCCGTGCATGTCTTCGCGAGATGCGTGATCGCCGTTTCCAGATCGGGACCCTCGGACTCACCGGAACCGGCCGAGCCGGACTCCCCGACTGCAACGCGGCCCCCGACACCGAACGCCGTCGTCTCAACCTCGAAGGAACGGCTCCCGAGGGGACTCTCCGGACCACCATGGAAATGCCGGAGTTTCGGTTGTGAAAGATAGAGCAGGTCCCGCATGCGACCCTCGCAACTCGACCGATCAGCAGCATCACGAGCATACCGATCGATTCGGAATGGGTGCGTGGTCGCCTCCAGCAGAGGAGCAACCCGCACAGCAGAGAAATCCGGACGGCCGGCCGGCTCGTAGGACCCTACTGGAGTCCACGACCGAGGTGACGTGGCCCCTCCGTCGTCTGCGGATCTTCGAGGAAATGCTCACCGCGGCCGGCGGGTCGGGCCAGGGGCTGCTGCGTGACATGAGCGCTCGACTCGCGGCAGGCGGACTGCCTGTGTTTCGTAGCGGTGCGCCTGGGCCGTGTCCGGAAAGTCCCGCCGACAGCCGCACGTCGGTATAAGTCCTCGATCAGTGGGCAGGCGGGTGCACGACGACGTAACGGCTGACGGGCGGTGGTGAGAGCGTGACCGAAGAGCTTGTCGGGGCTCCCGCCGCCGTCGGCTCCGAGATCCCTTCGAACCCGGCCGAAGCGCGCGACAAGGTCGACTCCCTCCTGCGCACCCGCTTCTTCACCGGTGACGGGGAGAGCCGGGACGACGTCGTCTGGGCGGACGCCCTGTTGGTGACTTCGGAGCTGGTCACCAATGCCTACCGGCACGGAGGCGGACTCACGAATTTCTCCGCATGGATCGAGGGCGACGAACTCGTCATGTCGGTCGCCGACAGGAGCACCGCTCCTCCTGTCCTCCGCTTGCGCGCGCCGGGAGACTTCACCGCGGGTGGTTTTGGCTGGCCCATGGTCAATCGACTGGCGAAGCGCCTGTCGGTGGTCTCGACCGACACCGGTAAACGAATCGACGTCGCTGTACCTCTCACCTAGGGCGCCGCACCGCTCAGGTCTCCCCCGGGCCGCTCCCGCTCAGAAGGAGACCGGTGGAGTCGGTGACTTCCAGAAGACGGCGCACGACCGGGGATGGTTCGTCCACCACGAGCAGTGGGTCGCGGAAGTGACCGAGGAGCGCACGCAAGAAGGCGACGTCCGCGAACGTGACGGCGGAACAGTCGACCACGATGTGAGAAACCCGCGCTCGCCGGGCCCGGTCCAGCACCTGCGTCAGGAGGCTGGTGGTGACCGCGTCGAACGTCCCCCGCGCGTACAGCACCCAGCGGTCTGCTCTCGCGTCCTGGTCCACCGAAATCTCGGCGCACTCGCCGGGGTGCCGAGTCGTGTGATGTGTGAGCACTGCGGGCCCCCTCCGGTGCAAGCCGTCCCGGCGACCCCTGGAGTGGGCCACCCGGTCCGTCCCATGCCCCCACCCTCATCCCACATACGCACGTCTCCGTACTTCCGGCCCATCCTTCGCGGCAGAGGCTCCGGCGTTTCGCTTTTCGTCCTTCGTGAACTCCGCGGCCTCCGGGACCGGCGCATCCGCGGGTCCGCACCGACTCCGCAACGCCGTGAAGCGGGCCGGACGGCGCCGTACGATGAGGCGGGCCGTCGCACCGAAGGCCGGGCGGGAGACGAAGGTGGAGACGGAGCGTTTCGACAGCGGCAGCCTGACCGCGACGGAGGAGTTCCTGTCGCGGGCGTACACACCGATGCGCATCGGCGGCCGCCCCCACGACACCCGGACGCGCATCGTGCGGACGGCTGCCGAGGGCCTGACCGTCGACCGCCTGGCCTTCGGCTACACCATGTCCTACGACGCCGAGCCACTGGGCCGGGTCTGCTTGATCACCGTGCACAGCGGCAGCATGGTGGACACCACCGACGGCCGCGACGACGTCTACGGTCCGGGCGAGAGTTTCCTCATCGCTCTTCCCGACCGGCCCTACACCGGCGCTCTGCACTCCGCGCGCTACACCATCACCATGTTCGATCCGTCGGTGCTCGACCAGGCCGCCACTGTCGGCGCCCGCACTCCGGCCGGACCGGTCCGCTTCACCGGTCACCGGGCGCTCGACGCAGACGCCAACCGCCGCTTCGGCAGCACCGTCGCGTTCCTGCGTGACCAGGTCCTGACGGCCCCTGCCCCGGATCCCCTCGTCGTGGCCACCGCCACACAGCATCTGGCCGCTGTTGCCCTGACTGCTTTCCCCAGCACGGCGCAGCAGGAGGGGCACCACCGCATCGACGGCAGGGACGGCAATGCGGACACCTTGCGCCGGGCGAAAGCGTTCATCGAGGAGAACGCCCACCGCGCCGTCGGCCTGTCCGAGATCGCGGCCGCCGCCTTCGTCACCCCGCGCGCCGTGCAGTACGCCTTCAGCCGGCACGCCGGCATGAGCCCCCTCGCCTACCTGCGCCGCGTGCGCCTGACTCGCGCGCACGACGATCTGCGGACCGCCGACCCCGCCACGTCCAGCGTGACCCGGATCGCCGCCCGTTGGGGCTTCGCACATGTCGGCCGCTTCGCAGCCGCCTACCGCGGGCTGTACGGCGTGACCCCTGGCGCGACTCTCCGCGCCCGCGGCTGAGCAGGCGGCCGGGCTTCGCGCAGTCGCACCGGCGACGAGAGACACCCGCAACGGGGCGAGTCGTCCAGCCGCCGGCGCACCGCCCCTTCTCCTCGCGACCGGCGTTCAGGCGACGCGGGCGTCACTCCGCTCCGCCCCGGCCGGCTCAGGACAGCCGCCGGAACGGCGCGAGCGCGGCTCGTACGAGGTCCGCGGTACCCCAGTCCGGGGAGAACTGCGCGATGACCGCGAGGTGTTGCCGCAGTTGCAGGATCGGCATCCGGGCACGCCAATCGCGGTCGAGCCCGGCCAGTTCCGCGTACACCTCGAAGAACACATGTGCCTCGGGCGGAGGCGCTGTCGTCCAGAGATGGGCCAGATCGACTTCCGCCCACGTGTACGACACCGCGGGATCGATCAGCGCGGGGCGCCCGTCGGGGCCGGGGTGCCGCGTGGCGGTGTGCTGACGGGCGAGCGCCTGCGCGAGTTGCTCCCAGACTTCGGTGTCACGTCGGGGCCGCAGCACGGACAGGCGAGCGCGTCGCGGTCCGCACATAGGACCTCGGGCGTAGTGATGCCGCCCACCTCGCGCAGCACGGCGAGCCCTTCTGCCTCTGCGGCGAGGACATCGTCCGCCGGTGACTCGCCGAACGCTTTCACGAACACCGATGATCACCGGGTTGTCGTAGGTCTGCACTGAAGCGGTTCCCTTCAAGGTGCCGGGCGGGGATCGCTCCGGAAGCGGGGACGGAGGTCCGCGCCACCGGGGGCCACCGCCGTGACGGCGGTGGCCCCCGGGCTCTCAGCGGATTCCTCGTAGGGGGAGGCCGGTGCGGGACCGTGTCAGGACGACAGGGTCCAGCGCTGGTTGCTGCCGTTGGAGCAGGTGTAGAGCTGGAGCTGGGTGCCGTTGGCGGTGCCGGCTCCCACCGCGTCGAGGCAGAGGCCCGACTGCACGCCGACGATGGACCCGTCGGAGTTCAGCCGCCACTTCTGGTTGTCGGCGCCCCAGCAGCTGTAGATCTGGACCTTGGCACCGTTGCCGGTGCCGGCGGCATCCAGGCACTTGTTGCCGTAGACCCGCAGCTCCCCGGCGGAGGTCTGCTGCCACTGCTGGTTGGTGGCGCTGTGGCAGTCGTACAGCTGGACTGCGGTGCCGTCCGATGTGCTGGAGTTGGGCACGTCCACGCAACGGCCCGAGCCGACGCCCTTGAGCTGCCCGCCGCCGTTGCCGCCGGGGTCGGGCGGCGTGGTCGAGCCGCCGTTGAGGGCGTTCAGGACGGAGGTGTACGCCGCCTTCTTGCTGCCGTCGTTGTTGAACAGCAGCGGAGTGTCACCCGATCGCCAGGAGTCGCTGTCGCGTACGCCCCAGACGGTGATGCCGAGGCAGCGCGAGACGGCCAGACAGTCGTTGGTCACGGCGGCGTAGGTCGAGGCCGAGGCACCCTGGATGTCGAGCTCCGTGATGGCCACGTCCACGCCGAGGGCGGCGAAGTTCTGCAGCGTGGTTCGGAAGTTGCTGTCGTACGGGCTGCCGCTGTTGAAGTGGGACTGGAAGCCGACGCAGTCGATAGGCACGCCGCGCGACTTGAAGTCCTTGACCATGTTGTACACGCCCTGGGTCTTGGCCCAGTTCCAGTTCTCGATGTTGTAGTCGTTGTAGCAGAGCTTGGCGGAAGGATCGGCGGCGCGCGCGGTGCGGAAGGCGACCTCGATCCAGTCGTTGCCGGTGCGCTGCAGGTTGGAGTCGCGACGGCCGCCCGAATTGCCGTCCGCGAACGCCTCGTTCACCACGTCCCACTGAGCGATCTTGCCCTTGTAATGGGCCATCACGCCGTTGATGTGGTCGATCATCGCCTGACGCAGCGAACTGCCGCTCAGGCTCTGCATCCAGCCGGGCTGCTGCGAGTACCAGGCCAGGGTGTGGCCGCGCACCTGCTTGCCGTTCTGTACCGCCCAGTTGTATACGCGGTCGGCGCTGCTGAAGTTGAACTGGCCCCGCTGCGGCTCGGTCGCGTCGATCTTCATCTCGTTCTCGGCCGTCACCATGTTGAACTCGCGGCTCGCGATCGACGTGTACGCCGAGTCCCCGAGCTTCCCCGAGGCGATGGCGGTACCGAAGTAGCGGCCGCTCTGTGCCGCCGCGGCCCCGAGCGTGCTCTCCGCGGCGTGTGCGCTCGGCGGTGCGACCAGCGCGGCGGAAGCGCCCAGGACGCCGACGAGCAGCGCCGGCAGCAAGGCGCGGAGCGGTCGGCTGAGAGCGGATCTCGGAAGGGCGTAGGAGCCCATGGCTGTGCCTCCTCGGTAGGGGAATCTCGGAAGGGCAGAAGCTCGGCGGACCCCGTGGCCCGCACAGACACGGATGATTGAGGCTTTGACCGTGACTCGTCAACACTTCCCACCGAGAATGTTTCCGTTCTTCGATCGAAATATTTCGATGTCGCCGGTACACGCTTCTCCCGGAAACAATCTGTCGAGAACCTTGACTGTGAGCGTTAACATTTCTAACTTGTGGCCCCACGCACCGGCTTTCACTCGAAACATTTCGACGGTGCCTCTGCCCCCGCACCCCGCACTCTGGAGGTCTCCCCGATGCGGCTTCGACCACCGTTCCGCCTTCGCCCAGGGCGTCTGCTCGCCGCCCTCGCACCCCTGTTGCTCATCGCCACCGTCCTCGGCGCCCAGCCCGCCGCCGCGGCGACCGTCGATTCCAACGCCTCGTACGTCCTGGTCAACCGCGGGAGCGGCAAGGCCCTGGACCTCTACAACCTGGCGACTTCCGACGGCGCCCGCCTCACCCAGTGGACCCGGAACGATCAGGCCCAGCAGCAGTGGCAGTTCGTCGATTCCGGCGACGGCTACTACCGCGTCAAGTCCCGCCACTCGGCAAAGGTGCTGGACGTCTACAACTGGTCGACCGCGAACGGCGGGTCGATCGTCCAGTGGACCGATCTGAACGCCACCAACCAGCAGTGGCGGCTGGCCGACAGCAGTGACGGCTACGTGCGGCTCATCTCGCGCCACAGCGGCAAGGCCCTCGAAGTACAGGGCGGCTCCACCGCCGACAACGCGAACATCGTCCAGTACGACGACTGGGGCGGCACCAACCAGCAGTGGAAACTGGTGAAGGTCGGCGACGAGAACCCCGGCACCGGTACGTGCGAACTCCCGTCCACGTACAGCTGGAGCTCCACGGGCGCGCTGGCGCAGCCCAGGTCGGGCTGGGCCTCGCTGAAGGACTTCACCGTCGTCCCGTACAACGGGAAGCAGCTCGTCTACGCCACGACGCACGACCTGGGGTCGAGCTGGGGGTCCATGAACTTCAGCCTGTTCACCGACTGGCCGGCCATGGCGTCGGCCGGGCAGAACGCAATGTCCTCCGCGACCGTTGCGCCCACGCTGTTCTACTTCGCGCCGAAGAACATCTGGGTGCTCACCTACCAGTGGGGCGCGACCGCCTTCTCGTACCGCACGTCGAACGACCCGGCCAACGCCAACGGCTGGTCGGCCCCGCAGACGCTCTTCTCCGGAAGCATCAGCGGCTCCGGAACGGGCCCCATCGACCAGACGCTCATCGGTGACGGGACGAACATGTACCTGTTCTTCGCCGGTGACAACGGCAAGATCTACCGGGCGAGCATGCCGATCGGAAACTTCCCGGGCAGCTTCGGGTCGTCTTCGACCGTGGTCATGAGCGACACGACGAACAACCTGTTCGAAGCCCCGCAGATCTACAAGCTGCAGGGCCAGAATCGTTACCTCATGATCGTCGAGGCGATCGGTTCCCAGGGCCGCTACTTCCGCTCCTTCACCTCCACCAGCCTGAACGGGTCGTGGACGCCGCAGGCCGCGGCCGAGAGCAACCCCTTCGCCGGCAAGGCCAACAGCGGCGCCACCTGGACCAACGACATCAGCCACGGCGAACTCATCCGCACCGGCCCCGACCAGACCATGACCGTCGACCCCTGCAACCTGCAGTTGCTCTACCAGGGCCGCAGCCCCAGCTCCGGAGGTGACTACGGTCTGCTGCCCTACCGTCCGGGCCTGCTGACACTGCGGCGCTGACGACGCGACAGGTGCCGCCGGCATCCCGTACGCCGCCGGCCGCACCTCAGCCCCGCCTCCCCCAGGGGGGCGGGGCCTTTCGTTCCGCGCCTGTCCGCGCTCCGTGACGGCCCGGAGCGGGCGGGGCGGAACCCCCGGGGCCGGAAACACACTGCACACGAAGCTGTACGCCCTGTGGCCGGCCGCCGCGACCACCCAGGCCACCACGGCGTGCGTGCCGAGCGGGGACGCCGGCGGCGCGGCGAGTCCGGGGGCTGTGTGCGGCCCTCGTCGGCTCCGCGGCCGGCGCCGACGCTGTCCGGCGGACTCGGCAGCCCTGCCCGGTGAAGGGTCTGCGGGACACGGAGTCGTTCACCTGGTTGCCCCGGGCGCCCCGTCACTCTCCGCCCCTGTGGAAGCGCTCCACAAGGGCGGAGGTGACCGAGCGTGATGTTTCAAGTGGCGGCTGCTGTCGAGAAGGCTGAGGGTAGGCAGGCGCGACGACGCGAGTACGAAAGGCAGGCCGCGATGACCGAGAGCCGACCGGCGACGACCACCGATTCCGGGGCCCCGGTGGAGAGCGACGAACACTCGCTCACCGCGGGCCCGGGCGGACCCGTCCTGCTTCAGGACGCCTACCTGATCGAGCAGATGGCGCAGTTCAACCGCGAGCGGATCCCGGAGCGCCAGCCGCACGCCAAGGGCAGTGGCGCGTTCGGGCACTTCGAGGTCACCCATGACGTCAGCCGCTACACCAAGGCGGCGCTGTTCCAGCCGGGGGTCCGCACCGACCTGGTCGCCCGGTTCTCCACCGTGGCCGGGGAACGGGGCAGCCCGGACACCTGGCGGGACCCCCGGGGCTTCGCGGTGAAGTTCTACACGTCCGAGGGCAACTACGACATGGTCGGCAACAACACGCCGGTCTTCTTCGTGAAGGACCCGATGAAGTTCCAGCACTTCATCCGGTCCCAGAAGCGCCGCGCAGACAACAATCTGCGCGACCACGACATGCAGTGGGACTTCTGGACCCTCTCCCCCGAGTCCGCGCACCAGGTGACATGGCTGATGGGCGACCGGGGTATCCCGCGTACCTGGCGTCATATGAACGGGTACACCTCCCACACGTACATGTGGATCAACGCGTCCGGCGAGCGGTTCTGGGTGAAGTATCACTTCAAGACCGACCAGGGCATCGAGTTCTTCCCCCAGGAGGAGGCCGACCGAATGGCCGGCGCCGACTCGGACTTCCATATGCGGGACCTGTTCGAGCACATCCGGGACGGGGACTTCCCCTCGTGGACGCTGCATGTGCAGGTCATGCCGTTCGAGGACGCGGCGACGTACCGCTTCAACCCGTTCGACCTCACCAAGGTCTGGCCGCACGGCGACTACCCGCTCATCCCGGTGGGCCGCATGACGCTGGACCGCAACCCGACCGACAACCACGCCCAGATCGAGCAGGCCGCCTTCCAGCCGAACAACTTCGTGCCCGGCATCGGCCCGAGCCCGGACCGGATGCTGCTGGGCCGGCTCTTCTCGTACGCGGACGCCCACCGCGCCCGCATCGGCACCAACTACCAGCAACTGCCGGTGAACGCGCCGGTCGTCGACGTCCACACGTACTCCAAGGACGGCGCGATGGCCTACCGGAAGACGTCGGACCCGGTCTACGCGCCGAACTCCAAGGGCGGGCCCGCCGCCGACACGGAGCGGTACGGCACCCCGCCCAGCTGGGGTGTCGACGGCGAGATCACCCGGTCCGCCTATGTCTCGCATCCGGAGGACGACGACTGGGGACAGCCCGGCACCCTGGTGCGCGAGATCCTGGACGACGCGGCGCGCGACCGCCTCGTCGACAACGTCGTCGGCCACCTCCTCGACGGGGTGAGCGAACCGGTCCTGGAGCGCGCGTTCACGTACTGGACCAACATCGATCCGGCGGTGGGTGCCCGTATCGCCGAGGGCGTCCGCGCCAAGCGGGACTCGTAGAGTCCGGGGCAGATCCGCGACGCAGGCAGCCGGAGAGGCCGCAACCGAGTCCGTCATCGGTTGCGGCCTCTCCGGTGTCCGCCCGATCCCTCAGGTTCGGGTCCAGCGCTGGTTGCTGCCGTTGGAGCAGGAGTGGAGCTGGTTCTGGGTGCCGTTGGCGGTGCCGGTGCCGACGGCGTCGAGGCAGAGCCCCGACTGCACACCGGTGATGGAGCCGTCCGAGTTGAGGCTGGCGAGCTTGCCCGAGGCGATGGCGGTGCCGAAGCAGCGGCCGCTCTGCGCCGCCGCGACCCGGAGCGTGTTCTCGGCGGCGTGTGCGTCGGACGGTGCGACCAGTGCGGCCGACGCGCCCAGGACGCCGCATCCGCGCAGGCGTCGGGCACGCCCGGCGCGGCGTCGCCGACCGCTCACCGCTCTACTGGGCCTTCCGGCGCCGCCACCGGCCGACGGTGGACCTGTCCCAGGGCTGGGGCAGCAACTCCCAGTGGCGTACGGGCTTCCGCCTCGACCACCGGACCCCGGCCGGTGACCGCCTCAATGTGACGGGTAACAGCCCGATCGACGGCAGTACGACCCTGCATGCCGACCACCCGGCCAATCTCGGCCACGCGGAGAGGCTCCTCACCTCAGGTGAACGCCGCGAACTGCTGCGCCACCGCTGCCTTCTGCGCGTACCCGAGGCCGCTGGCGCGTTGGCCGGATCTCCCTCCTGGGAGCAGGATCTGATGCCCTTCGGCTGGCGGCTGCCTAACGCCGAGGACTGACCGAGGTGTTCGCGGCAGCCGGGGCATTTACATAAGCTATGAATATAAACACGCTATACTTCTGGCATGAGTCGTCACGACACCGCCGCCGGCGCGTCCGCCGCCATCGGGGCAACCCTCTACGGCCTGGCCACCAGGGCCGTGAAGCGCCTGCCCCGGGACATGAGCCTGACGTCCGCCGCCACCCTCGCCACCCTGGACCGGACCGGCCCCCGTCGTATCACCGATCTGGCCGCGGTCGAGGGCGTCACCCAGCCGGCGATGACCGCCCTGGTCCGGGTGATGGAGGAGTCCGGCCTGGTCGAACGGCGCGGTGACGCGTCCGACAGACGGGTCACGCTGGTGTACCTGACCGAGGCCGGCGCCTCCTATGTCCGGACGCGGCACCAGGCGGGCGTCCATGCGTTCGAGCGGTTGATCGGCGAGCTGACCGCCGACGAGGTCGAGGCGCTGGTGGCGGCCCTGCCGGCGCTGACGCATCTGGCGGAGCTCGAAAGCCAGGACCACGACGGGCCGAAGCGGTGACCCGGCAGCCGGTCGACGGCGTCGCGGTGCAGGCGTTCCCAGAGGCGCGCCCCGAGGGGCGGCTGCTGATCCCCGCCCTGATGTTCATCGCTCTGGTCGTGGCGGCGGTCGGCAGCCTCGGGGCGCCGCTCATCACCGGCGTGGCGACCTCGTTCCACGTCCCGCTCGGCAGCGCGCAGTGGACGCTGACCGTCGCCCTGCTCAGCGGCGCGGTCGCCACGCCGGTCCTGGGGCGGCTCGGAGCAGGTCCGCACCGGCGGGCGACGATCCTCGCCACGCTGGCGGTAGTCGTCGCCGGCAGCGCGCTGACCGTGCTGCCCCTGCCGTTCGCCTGGCTGCTGGCAGGCCGGGCGGCCCAGGGCGTCGGGCTCGGGCTGACGGCGCTGATGATGGGCGTGGCCCGGGACCACCTCCCCGAGGAGCGGAGCGCGTCCGTGATCGCCCTGATCTCGGTGGTCTCGATCATCGGGGCCGGCGTCGGCTACCCGCTGACCGCACTCCTCGCCGAACTCGGCGGGGTACGGGCCGCCTACGGCCTCGGTCTGGTCGTCACCGCCGCCGCCCTGCTCACCGCGTGGCGCTCCATGCCCGAAGCCCCGGAAGGCCGCTCCGCGCATGTGGACGTGGCGGGCGCCGTACTCCTGGCCGCCGCGCTGCTCCTGGTGCTGTTCCTCGCCGGCGAACGGAATCTGTGGAGCCGTCACCTCACCGTGGTGTCGGGGCTCGCCGTCGCCGCGGTGGTGCTGCTCTGCGCCTGGGTCGCCGTCGAACTGCGCGGCGCGACGCCCCTGGTCGATGTGCGGGCGGTGCGGCATCCGGCGGTCGCCGGGGCGAACCTCGCCATGTTCGTCGGCGGGATCGGCATGTACCTCTTGCTCACGCTCGTCACCCGGTACGCGCAGACACCTCACGGCGCCGGCTACGGCTTCGGGCTGACGACCTTCGTCGCCGGGCTGGTCCTCATCCCGTTCTCGGTGCTGGGGTTCGTCGCCGGCAAGCTCACGCCTCGGCTCCGCAGGCGGGTCGCCGACCCCCTGCTCCTGGCCGGCAGTGCCGTCGTGGTCGGCGGCGGGTTCGCCCTGTTCGCGGCGGCCCGGTCGGACCTGGCCGAACTGTTCACGGCGATGGGCGTGCTCGGCTTCGGCGTCGGCGGCTTCTCGGCCGCGATGCCCGGCGTCATCCTGGCCGTCACGCCCAGGAGCGAGACGTCGAGCGCCATGAGCTTCAACTACGTCGTCCGCAGCGTCGGTTACTCCCTGGGGAGCGCCATCGGCGGTCTGGTCCTCGCCACGGGCACCGCCCCCGGCCGGCTGTTCCCCGACGACAGCGCCTACACCACGGCGGCGCTGATCGGCATCGGCGCCATGATGGTCACGACGCTGACCGGCCTCTTCCTCGCCCGCAGACGCCCGTCCGAGACCAACCTGTAAGTCGTACGCACGCGTTACCACACACTGGAGGTTCCATGCCCAAGGGCTACTGGGTCAGCGTCTACCGCACGATTTCCGACCCCGAGAAGCTGGCTGCCTACAACAGTCTGGCCGCTCCGGCCGTCAGGGCCGGGGGCGGCCGGGTCCTCGTCCGTGGCGGCCGGGTCACGGCGCATGACGCCGGAATCGCCGAGCGCACGGTCCTGATCGAGTTCGACAGCTTCGAGCAGGCGGTCGCTGCGCGCGAGAGTGCGGCCTACCAGGAGGCGCTGGCCGCCCTCTCCGACGGCGTCGAGCGCGACTTCCGTATCGTCGAAGGCACCGACTGACCGTCCCCGTCGGGGCCCTTCGCGGCTGCCGCGATTGCTGCGCCCGTGTCCCCGCTCCGTAACGGTACGGAACGGGCGGCGCGGAACACCGGGGTCCGGGCACACACTGCCCATGCGCCATTCATTGGTCATGCACATCACCACGTGCGGAACATCGGGGGATCTGATGCACAGGAACATGAGGCTGTACGCCCTGGGGCTGGCCGTCGCGGCGGCCCTGGCGACCACGGCGTGCGAGCCGGGCGGGAGCGACGAGAACGCCGGCGGTGCGGCGAGTCCGTCCGCGAGTGCGTCGGGGCCCTCGGACACGGCGTCGAAGCCGGCCGCCGAGCCGACGGGGAAGGCGACGCCGAAGGAGACCGAGACCGGCGGCAGCGGCAACGGCGGGTGGAAGTTCGCGGACCGCCAGACGCCTCCGGAGGGCTCGGTGTGCGAGCACGGCGGCCAGGGACCGTACGGCTCGGCGGCGTCCGTCAGCTGGGGCGGCGAGAGCCCGACGGTGATGGGCCTGGTGTTCGGCATGTACGAGTGCGACGGTTCGGGCTTCACGTTCCGGCCGACCAGCGCACGGGGGTCGACGACGCAGGTACGGATCGACACGGAGCACCTGAAGGTGGTGCTGGGCGGCGCGCTCGCGAAGGACATCGGGACGAAGACGCCCTCGGTCGACCTGTTCCTCGACCGGATGGCCGCCATGCAGGACAACGGGCAGCTCAACGGCCCCGAGGCGCCGCAGTTCTACTTCCGGACGGATGTGCCCGACGGCGACCCGAACTCGCTGCCGGACGACGAGCACCAGCTGATCTACCTGTACCAGATCGTCGACAACTCCTGAGCCGGCCCGCCCCGCTCCCGGCGGTTGCGCCGTTCGGGTCGTCCGTCCCGCCGCGTCAGAGCAGCAGGATGATCGCGTAGACCAGGAAGAACGCCGCGATGAGCAGCGTGACGACGATGATCAGTGCCATCGGCGCCTTAGCCCAGCCCTTCGGCGGGTTGTACGTGGTGTCCCGGGGGCCCGTCCCCGACAAGCCGCTCTCGGGGGGCGGGGTCTCACCGGGCGGCACTCCGCCGCCGCGCGCCCGTCCTGGGGTCTCGCGGGGGTCCGGGTCGGGGTCCGGGTTCTGCGAAGGAGTCATGTGCTCCACGTTCCCCGATGACCGCGGGGTTCGCAGGCCCGCAGCCCGCCCGCGCCCGTCCCCGGTGAGCCGGTCGCGGCCGGCCGACGGTGACGGCCGTGCGCAGCGGAGGGGGCCGCCGCGCCGTCACGGGCGCCGGCCCCCTCCGTCTCCGCCGTCTCAGCCGGGCCAGGTGCCGGTCAGACGGCGAGTGGTCACGGCGCCCGAACGCTCTATCGCCGCCTTGACCACGGCGAAGATCGCGCCCTGGACGGCCGCCGCCAGCAGGATCTCCTTCCAGCGGCGGTCCTCGTCCATGGCGTCCGGGGCGTCGCCCTCGCCCTCGATGACCTTCCAGACCTGCTTGAACGCCATGCCCGCGAGCATGCCGCCTGCGGCGCCGAGCACGAGCCCGACCGGCTTGTACGCGATCTTGGCCGCGTTCACCGGCGGTGGCTCCGGGTGCGGCGGATCAGCAGGACGGCGGCGATCAGGGCACCGGCCGCGAGCAGCGGGGTGCGGTTGGCGCGTGCCGCGGTGGCGGCCTGGCCGGCCGTCTCGCGCAGCGGTTCGGGCGCCTTGTCCGCCGCGTACTGTCCGGCCTTCGCCGCGCTCTCGCGTACCTGGGCGGCGGCCTGGGCCGTCTTCTCCAGCACGGGTTCGGGCGTGTGTTCCTTCAGCTTCCGGGCGACCTGGGCCGCCTTGTCGCGCACCTGGCCGGTGGCCAGGGCGGCCTTCTCCGCGGTCTGCTGCTTCACAGCGGCCGTCCTCTCCTTCGCCTGCGCCTTGACGTCGGCCTTGGCGGCCAGCGCCTCGACGGTCATCCCGAGCTCGTCACGGGTGTGCTCGACCTGCCTGCGCAGATCCTCGGGTGTGGGGTTCTCGTTGTCCGTCCGGTGGGTGTCGCTCATCGGTGTGCCTTTTCCTTGATCTCTGCCACATCAGCCTTGACGCTGTCGACGGCCTGTCCGGGCACGGGCGGCCCGGCCTCGGTGATCTGCCGCTTTCCCGCGAGGGCGGCGACGGCGGCAGCGGCCGCCAGCACCGCCGTGACGACGAGAGCCGCCGCCCACACCGGCAGGACCGACGCGAGGGCGGCGATGCACGTCACCACCGCGGCCTGGGCCGTCAGGAAGCCCAGCAGGCCGGCGGCGCCGAAGAGGCCGCCACCCCTGCCGTACCGCTTGCCCTTCCGGGTCATTTCCACCCGGGCGAGCCGCATCTCCTCCCGAACCAGTTCCGAGATCTGCCGCGAGGCACGCGAGACCAGCACGTTCACCGGCTCATCGGTGGCGTGGGCCTGACGCTCCATCGTGCTCATACGAGGTCACCTTGCCTTCGTCGATCGTCCGAATCACTGGCCGCGCCCATCCGTCCGGCGCAGCAGCGCGTGTGTCGGTCCCGGCACGCGTACCCAGTGATCGCCGGGGTACCGTCCGATGTCGCCTGTGGTTTCGGGGCCCTCGCTCCACCCGCACATGCGGCAGCCCGGTCCGGGAGGTCGGTGCTCCCGGACCGGGCCGCCTGGCCGTGGTCGCGCCGCTATCCGGCGTACGTCTCGAACTCCGCGACCTTCGGCGTGCCACTGGCGCCGGTGATCTCGAAGGTGAGCTTGCGCAGGGAGGTGGCCGGGATGGTGACGCTGCCCGCCCCGCTGCCGGTCTTGAGGACCGCGCCGGTGTCGGCGTTGAGCAGCCGCCAGGAGCCGATCACGCCCTGGGCGCCCGCGGCCTCGCGGATGGTGACGGCGGAGACGCTGGTGGCGGAGGGCCACTTGACGGAGACGGAGCCGGTCGAGCCGGCCGGGGACCAGTAGGTGCCGAGGTCGCCGTCGCGCACGTTGCCGTAGCTCGTTCCGCTCGCCTTGCTGGAGCCGTCGGCGCCGGCGCCGAGGCTGAGGTTGGTGCCGCCGGGCGTGGTCGGGTCGGTGGGGTCGGTCGGGTTCGGCGTGGGGTCGGTCGGGTCGGGGGTCGGTGTGGTGGTGGAGCAGTCGCCGTCGGAGACCTTCAGCCCCTTGCCGGCGCCGGCCGTGCCGGTCACGAGGGAGGGCACGCAGGAGGCGGCGTCGAGGGTGTACGCGTAGGGGATGCTGACGGTGGTGTTGGACTTCGGGTCGGGTCCGGCCGGGTGGTTCTCGGTGCCGGGCGAGGACCAGGTGACGTTGTCGAAGGTGTTGCCGCTCACCTGCCAGTAGCCGGTGGTGTCCGTGTAGAAGGTGCCGAGGACGTCCTTGGAGTCCTTGAAGTAGTTGTTGTCCACCTTGGCGTGGGCTCCGGCCCGGGAGTTGATGCCGGACTTGTTCAGCTTCATGTAGTAGTTGTTGTAGATGTGGGCGACGCCGCCGCGCAGCAGCGGTGTGCGGGAGTCGACGTTCTCGTACAGGTTGTGGTGGAACGTGACGTAGCCGTTGTCGAGCTGGGTCTCGCTGGAGCCGATGAGGCCGCCCCGGCCGGAGTTGCGCAGGATGCTGTAGGACAGCGTCACGTACTGGGTGTTGTCCTTCATGTCGAAGAGGCCGTCGAACCCGTCGTCCTCGCCGCCGGACGCCTCCAGGGTGGCGTGGTCGACCCAGACGTTGCGGACGTCGCTCTCCATGCCGATGGCGTCGCCGCCGTTCGAGGTGGGCGAACCGGACTTCTTGACGTTCTTGACCGTCACGTTCTGGATGATGATGTTGCTGGACTGGCGGATGTGGATGCCCAGTTGGTCGAAGACGGCCCCGCTGCCGACGCCGACGAGCGTGACGTTGCTGATCTGCTTGAGCTCGATGACACCGGCCGCCGTGTTGCAGCTGTCGCCGGACACCTTGGCGGTGTTGGCGTGGTTGATGGTGCCCTCGACCTCGATGGTGATCGGGGTGCTGCTGCTGGCCCGGCCGCACAGGGCCTCGTGGATCTGCGTCCCGGTGGTGGCCCGTACGGTCTGCCCGCCCGCGCCGCCGGTGGTTCCGCCGTTCTGGCTCGCGAAGCCGGTGGCGCCGCCCGCCACCGCGGCCGAGGCCTCGGGCATCGTCAGGACCGCCCCGGTCGCGGCCGCCAGGGCCATCGTGGACAGTGCCGCGGAGAGTCGCAGTGCGACTGGTCGCCTCATGTTCGTTCCCATTCGTCGAAGAGAGATGGAAAGCGCTTTCTGGATGGTGAGGATAGATTCGGCGAGGCCGGCGTACAAGGATGTGAACACGAAAAGACGGCGCTTTCTTGATTTGACCACGTCAATTCTAGGCCGTTCACTGCGCAATCGGGTCGTAACGACCGCGAGACGCCCGCCCGGCCGGACAGCCGGCTGGACACAAGCCCCACTCACGGACGGGCGACGGACACCCTCCCCGCCGTGGAGAGAACGTGGGAATTTCCTACGCGGGGGTAGTTCCCGCGCGCCTCTTGCTATACCTTCCGTCTAACAGCTTGCTAGACGCGACGTCTAACAAGCGAGGGCGGCGCTCGACGGCAGGCGATCTCATCGGGTGACACGGGATGGGGGCCGGACGGCGCCGGGTCGATCTCTCAGTCAAGGAGCCGCAGCATGGCAAGCAGCACCGTTCGGCCGGAGGACCAGGACCGGGCCGCCGAGCAGGACGTCGCCCGGCGCCTGCTCGATTCGTCCGCGAAGCTCTCGTACGACCCGGCCACCGAAGTGGACTGGGACACCCCCCTGGACACGGACCACCACGGGGCGAGCCCCGAGTGGAGCACGCTCTACGCCACCGCGTACTGGGGCGAACTGACGGAGGCTCAGCGCAAGGCGCTGACCCGTCAGGAGGCCGCGTCCGTCGCCAGTACCGGCATCTGGTTCGAGATGATCCTCCAGCAGATGGTGCTGCGGGACATGTACGCCAAGGACCCGACCGACCCGCGCTTCCAGTGGGCCCTGACCGAGGTCGCCGACGAGTGCCGGCACTCGATCATGTTCGCCCGGGGCGCGGCGAAGCTCGGCGCACCGGCGTACCGGCCGCGCCGCCCGGTGCTCGAACTGGGCCGCGCCTTCAAGACCCTCGCCTTCGGCGAGGCGGCGTACGCGGCGATCCTCGTGGCGGAGGAGGTGCTCGACGTGATGCAGCGCGACTGGATGCGCGACGAGCGTGTCGCGCCGTTCGTCCGCACGATCAACAACATCCATGTGGTGGAGGAGTCGCGCCACATGAAGTTCGCCCGCGACGAGACCCGCAAGCGCCTGCGCGGCGCGGGCCCGGTGCGCCGCCACCTCAACGCGCTCGTCGTCGCCATCGCCTCGTACTACATCGTCACCAGCATGGTGAACCGCGACGTGTACGCGAACGCCGGCCTGGACGCCGCGCGGGCGCGGGCCGAGGCGAAGACCAACGAGCACCACAAGTCCCTGATGCGGTCGAGCTGTTCGGGGCTGATGGAGTTCCTGGCCTCGGCCCGTCTGCTGACGAAGCCGGCCCTGTTCTTCTACAAGCGCGCCGACCTGATCTGACCCGAGCCGAGAGCCCGAGCCATGACCTACGCCATCACCCAGACCTGCTGCAGCGATGCCACCTGTGTCGCCGTGTGCCCCGTCAACTGCATCCACCCGACGCCACAGGAGCAGGACTTCGGCAGTACGGAGATGCTGTACGTCGACCCGCAGACCTGCATCGACTGCGGGGCCTGCGCCGACGCCTGCCCGGTGGACGCGATCTTCCCGGTGGACAGCCTCTTCGGGGCGCGCAAGGAGTACGCCGCCATCAACGCGGCGTACTACGCGGACCGGGAGCCGGAGCCCGCTGCCGGGCCCAACTTCCATGCCTGGGGCGCCCCTTCCTTCGAGCGGAGCCTGCCGTCGGACTTCGCGCCGATCCGGGTGGCGGTCGTCGGGACCGGGCCCGCCGGGATGTACGCCGCCGAGGATCTGCTGCTGCACACCAACGCCGAGGTGACCCTGGTCGACCGGCTGCCGGTGGCAGGCGGCCTCGTCCGGTACGGGGTGGCGCCGGACCACCCGGGCACGAAAGGCGTGGGTGAGACCTTCGCACGGTTCCACTCCCATCCCCGGGTACGGATGCACCTCGGGGTCGAGGTGGGCAAGGACCTGTCCGCCGAGGAGCTGGCGGCACACCACGACGCGGTGATCTACGCGGTCGGGGCGGGCGCCGACCGCCGGCTCTCCATCCCGGGCGAGGACCTGCCGTCCAGCATCGCGGCCACCTCGTTCGTCTCCTGGTACAACGCGCACCCCGAGGTGGCACCGGAGTCCGTGGACCTGTCCCGGGCCGAGCGGGTGGTCGTCGCCGGGAACGGCAACGTGGCGCTCGACGTGGCGCGCATCCTCGTCGCGGACCCGGCCGGGCTCGCGGGCACCGACATCGCCGACCACGCGCTCGCGGCCCTGCGGGGTTCGGCGGTGCGCGAGGTCGTCCTGCTCGGCCGGCGCGGCCCGGAGGACGCCGCGTGCACCTCGTCCGAGCTGCTGGCGCTGAAGCATCTGCCGGGCGTGGAGCTGGTGGTGGACGACCACGATCCGCGCATCGGCCCCGCGATCGAGGAGGCGGCGCCGGGCAGCACGGCGGCCGTGCTGCACGAGGTACGCCGGGAGCGCGTCGACTGGTCGCGCTCTCCGGCCGAGGGGCGGCGCATCGTGTTCCGCTTCCACTCGGCGCCCGTGGAGATCCGCGGCGGGGACGATGTGGCGGGCGTACGGGTCACGGCGGACGGCGGCGAGGCGGAGATCCCGGCGCAGCTGTTCCTGCGGGCCATCGGGTACCGGGGCCGGGCGGTTCCCGGCCTGCCCTTCGACGAGGCGAGCGGCACCGTCCCGCACGAGGGCGGCCGGGTGGCCGGCCTGACCGGCACGTATGTCGTCGGCTGGATCAAGCGGGGCCCCTCGGGGGGCATCGGCGCGAACCGCACCTGCGCGGCGGAGACCGTGGGCACGCTGCTCGCGGACGCGGTGGCCGGTGCGCTCCCCTCCCCCTCCCACCCGGCCAAGGCGTTCGCCCGCCTGGTCCGGGGCCGCATCCGTCAGGTGGTCGACGCGCGCGGCCTGGCCGCCATCGACCGGGCCGAGCGGGCACGCGGCCGGGACGGCGGACGGCCGAGGGTCAAGTTCGGCACGGTCCCGGAACTGGTCGCGGCATCGAAGGGGCGCCGCTGAGCCGATGCGCGGCCCCCGTGTGGCCCGTGACGCCTGAAGGCCGTCGCGGGCCACCCCCTTTCCGGCACCGCACCCTCAGAACTCCTCCGGCTCCGGCATCCGAGCCCGGGACCGTTTGCCGACCACGGCGGCCGCCGCCGCCGCGCTGCCGGCGAAGGCGAGCGCGACCATCCAGGGCTGGTTGAACGCGTGGCCGGTGGCATGGTCGACCGAGTAGCGCCCCGGGCCGGTCAGGCCGATCGCTGCGGCGGTGAAGCCGAGGAAGGCCGGGTACTCGTATCCGCCGCCCTGCGCGAAGAAGCCCGCGGGTGCGTGGACGGCCACCGCGCCCGCCATCGCACCGGCAGCCGCCGCACCGGCGGCCGGCGTGGCCAGGCCCAGGGCGAGCAGCACGCCGCCGCCCGCCTCACCGAGCCCGGCGGCGAGCGCACTGTGCTTCGGCGGATGGAAGCCCATCGCCTCCATGGCGGCGGTGGTCCCCTCGACTCCCCCGCCGCCGAACCAGCCGAAGAGCTTCTGGGCGCCGTGCGCGGCGAGCACCGCGCCGGTGCCGGCGCGCAGGACGAGCAGACCGAGATCGTGACGGTTGACACAGCCCATGAAGGTCTCCGGTGGTGTTCCGGGGCCCCGCCCGGACGACGCGGGCCCCTCGGTTCCGTACGACACCACTCTCCGCGCCCCCCGGAACACGCGGACCGTGGTGCTGCTCCATCCGGGCGACCCGGGGGCCGGGGCGTGAGCCGTGACACAGTGCGACGAACGCCATTGTGCAACTTGTTGCACAATGGCGCGGCGGTGGTCTAGAACTGGGGCGACGCCACAGCGAGGAGCCGCCGCATGAGCCCGTATCCGCACCTTCTGAGCCCGCTCGACCTCGGGTTCACCACCCTGCCGAACAGGGTGCTGATGGGGTCGATGCACGTCGGCCTGGAGGAGGTCGAGAACGGCTTCGAGCGCATGGCGGCCTTCTACGCCGAGCGTGCCCGGGGCGGCGTCGGCCTCATGGTCACCGGCGGCATCGCGCCCAACGAGCGGGGCTGTTCGTTCCCCGGCGGGGCGAAGATGACGACCGAGGCGGAGGCGGCGGAGCACGCCCTGGTGACCTCGGCGGTGCACGAGGCGGGCGGCCGGATCGCCCTGCAGATCCTGCACTTCGGCCGGTACGCGCATCACCCGGGCCTGGTGGCACCGAGCGCGCTCCAGGCACCGATCAGCGGGTTCACCCCGCACGCCCTGACCGACGACGAGGTCGAGGAGACGATCGAGGACTTCGTCACGGCGGCGGCGCTGGCGCGGAGCGCGGGGTACGACGGCGTCGAGATCATGGGCTCCGAGGGCTATCTGATCAACGAGTTCATCGCCTCGGCGACCAACCACCGCGAGGACCGCTGGGGCGGCTCGTACGAGAACCGCATCCGGTTCCCCGTCGAGATCGTCCGCCGGGTCCGCGAGCGGGTCGGCAGCGACTTCATCATCATCTACCGGCTGTCGATGCTGGACCTGGTGCCCGGCGGCTCGTCCCTGGAGGAGGTCGTGCACCTGGCCCGGGAGATCGAGGCGGCCGGCGCGACGATCATCAACACGGGCATCGGCTGGCACGAGGCCCGCATCCCCACCATCGCGACCTCGGTTCCCCGGGCCGCCTTCACCTGGGTCACCGAGAAGGTGCGCGGGGCCGTCTCCGTACCGCTGGTGACGAGCAACCGCATCAACACACCGGAGACCGCCGAACAGGTCCTCGCGTCGGGCCGCGCGGACATGGTGTCGATGGCCCGGCCGTTCCTGGCCGACCCGGACTTCGTGGCGAAGGCGGCGGCCGGCCGCGCCGACGCGATCAACACCTGCATCGGCTGCAACCAGGCGTGCCTGGACCACATCTTCAGCGGCAAGGTCACTTCCTGCCTGGTCAATCCGCGCGCCTGCCACGAGACGGAACTCGTCCTGTCGCCGACCCGCACCCGCAAGCGCGTCGCCGTCGTCGGCGCCGGGCCCGCCGGACTCGCCTGCGCGGTCACAGCCGCCGAACGCGGCCACGAGGTCACGCTGTTCGACGCGGCCGACGAGATCGGCGGGCAGCTGAACGTGGCCCGCCGGGTGCCGGGCAAGGGGGAGTTCAACGAGACGCTGCGCTACTTCCGCACCCGGCTCGCGGAGGAGAAGGTCGCCCTGCGGCTCGGCACTCCGGTCGGCGCCGGGGACCTCGAAGGCTTCGACGAGGTGGTCCTCGCCACCGGTGTCACGCCCCGCACCCCTCCGATCCCCGGGGTCGATCACCCCAGCGTCGTCAGCTACCTCGACGTGCTGCGCCACGGGGCGCCGGTCGGCGACCGGGTCGCGCTCGTCGGGGCGGGCGGGATCGGCTTCGACGTGGCGGAGTTCCTGACGGACGGCGGCGAGGCCGCGAGCCTGGACCCGGAGGTCTTCTTCCGGCAGTGGGGCGTCGACACCGAGTACCGGGAACGCGGCGGCCTCGCCGCACCGGAGCGCCCGAAAACCGCCCGTACCGTCCATCTGCTCCAGCGCAAGACCAGCAAGGTCGGCGCGGGCCTCGGCAAGACGACCGGCTGGATCCACCGCACCGAACTGCGCCACCGCGGGGTCACGATGACCGCGGGCGTCACGTACGACCGGATCGACGACGAGGGCCTGCACATCACGGTCGGCGACGAGCGGCACGTACTGCCGGTCGACACGATCGTGCTGTGCGCCGGCCAGGAACCGCGCCGGGACCTGTACGAGGAACTGCTCGCCGCGGGCCGTAGCGCGCACCTGATCGGCGGCGCCGACGTCGCGGCCGAGCTGGACGCCAAGCGCGCGATCCGCCAGGGCACGGAACTCGCCGGCTCGCTCTGACCCGGACGCCGGGCGGCTGCGGGCCGCCCGGCCGTCCCTAGGATGCACCCCATGTCACTGCCGTACGCGATCCTCACCGCCCTGCTGGAGAAGCCCTCGTCGGGCCTCGAACTGACCCGTAGGTTCGACCGGTCGATCGGCTACTTCTGGTCGGCCACGCACCAGCAGATCTACCGCGAGCTGGGCAAGCTGGAGCAGGCCGGGCAGATCAGGGCGCTGCCCTCGGCGCAGCCGGCCCGGGGGCAGAAGAAGGAGTACGAGGTGCTGCCGGCGGGCCGCGAGGCGCTGTCCGCCTGGGTGGCCCGGCAGGAGGACCCCAAGCAGGTACGCGATCCGCTGCTGCTGCGGATGCGGGCGGCGGCGGTGGTCGGGGCGCCGGGGCTGGACGCGGAGCTGCGCCGCCATCTGGAGCTGCACCGGCGGCAGCTCGCCGAGTACCTGGAGATCGAGACCCGGGACTTCCCGCCGGAGCGGGACGCGCCCGAGGACCGGCTGCGGCATCTGGTACTGCGCGGTGGCATCGACCTGGAGAACTTCTGGATCGGGTGGATCACCCGCGCACTGGCGGACCCCCCGGCGTGACGCCCGCGCCTCAGTGGCGCCCCGCCCCGACCCGGCGCCGCTGTTCCCGGCGCGTCGGACGGGGGCTGCTGATGACCACCCGCGACGGGGTGGCCGGCGGGGCCCCGGCCACGGCGGGGGCGGTCCGAGCCTGGGCCCGGCTGAGAAGGATCACGCCCCTGACGGCCGCCGCGGTGCCGAGCAGTGCCGGGACAAGACCGGCCGGGCCGCCCTGGAACCGCTCCCCCAGCAGCGCGAGGCCGATGACCGCGGCGGCGACCGGGTTGGCGAGGGTGACGACGGCGAGCGGCGCCCCGAGTCCGCCCCGGTAGGCGGTCTGGGAGAGCAGCAGGCCGCCCATCGCGAAGGCGGACACGAGCAGGGCGACGACCACCAGGCGGGCGCTGAGCAGCGGTCCCGTGTGGTCGGTGGCCGCGACGGTCAGGGTCTGGGTGAGCGCGGAGGCGACACCCGAGGTGATGCCGGACGCCGCCGCGTGCCGGAGTCCGGGGCGGGCGCCGGGGCGGCTGAGGCCGGCGACGAGGGCCATGGTCCCCGCGCCCACGGCCAGCGCCTCGGGCAGGGTGAGCGTCTCGTGCGGGGCGGATCCGCCCGCCGTCAGGAGCAGGGCGCCGAGGCCGAGCAGCGTGAGCAGGGTGCCGCGCCACTCGGTGAGGGTGACCCGGCGACCGGCGGCACGGGCGCCCAGCGGGACCGCCGCCACCAGGGTCAGTGCGCCGAGCGGCTGGACGAGGGTGAGCGGCCCGTACTTCAGGGCGGCCACGTGCAGCAGCGCCCCGCCCGCGTTCATGCCGACCGCGCACCACCAGGCGCCGCGCCCGAGCATCCGGAGCGTTCCGGTGCCGGGTGCGGTGCGTTCGGCCAGCCGGGCCTGGGCCACCGCGGCGGCGGCGTACGCGGCGGCGGAGACGAGGGACAGCGCGACGGCTGCCAGGGTGGCGTTCACCGGCGGGCCCCGGAGGGGGCGTACACCGCGGAGTGCTCCCGCTGGGGCACGACGGACGGCCACGGCAGCGGCGGGCGGACGGGTTCGGCGCGCCGCAGCGGCAGAGCCACGAGGATCACCGCGAGCAGGGCGGCCACCACGATGGAGTCGAGCCAGTAGTGGTTGGCGGTGCCGACGATGACGAACAGGGTGATCGCCGGGTGCAGCAGCCACAGCCAGCGCCAGCGGGAACGGGTGGCGACGACGAGGCCGACGCCGACCATGACGGCCCAGCCGAAGTGCAGCGAGGGCATCGCGGCGAACTGGTTGGCCATGGAGTCGGCGGCCGGCCGGGCCCCGTACACCGACGGTCCGTAGACCCGGCCGGTGTCGACGAGATGGGCGGCGGCGAGCAGCCGCGGCGGGGCGAGCGGGAAGAGCAGGTGCAGGGCGAGCGCGGCACCGGTGAGCACGGCGAGGACGCGGCGGGACCACACGTAGTGGCGGGGCCGGCGCCAGTAGAGCCAGGCGAGGAAGAGCACCGTGGCCGGGAAGTGCACGGTCGCGTAGTAGGTGTTCGCCAGGTGGATCAGCGTGTCGTCGTGCAGGAGCAGCCGCTGCACGATGCCCTCGCCGGGCAGGTGCACGGCGCGCTCCAGGTCCCAGACGCGGTCGCCGTTGCGGAACGCCTCGTCCATGTGACCGTTGGCGGCCTGGCGGCCGAGCTTGTAGACCAGGAAGAGCCCGGCGACGAGAAGGAGCTCGCGGACCAGGGGCGGGCGGGCAGTGGTGTCCGGGGACTGCGGGTCTACGGGCTTGTTACCGGCGTACTTCACCCGGTGCCCCTTTGCTGACGATGCGGCTGGCGGCGGCTCTCCGCCCTTATCGATACGCCAGTGTACCGATACGGAGGCGTATCGGAACACTCGCGTATCGGTACACTGGCGTATCGATGGACCTCGTCGCAGAGCCGCAGAGAGGGAAGGCACATGTCGCCGCAGCAGACCGAGCAGGAGCAGCCGCCCGCGCAGCGCCGGTCGAAGATCACGCCGGAGCGGGCCCAGGAGCTCTACACCGCCGTGCTCGACACGCTGAGGGAGAGCGGCTACGAGTCGCTGACCATGGAGGGGGTCGCCGCCCGCTCCCGCTGCGGCAAGTCCACGCTCTACCGCCAGTGGGGGTCGAAGCCCGAGCTGGTGGTGGCCGCCCTGAACGGCACCCGGCGCGGCGCCCTGCGGAAGATCGACACCGGATCACTGGCGGGCGACCTGCTGGAGGCGGCGCGGGCGATCGGTGAGGGTTCGGGGCGTGACACGTCCCTGATGCTGGCGCTGAGCCACGCGGCACTCCAGAGCCCGGAGCTGCTGTGCGCCCTGCGCGAGTCACTGATCCTGCCCGAGCTGGCGGCGATCGACGCGCTCGTACGGCGCGGCGTGGAGCGCGGCGAGGTGGCGGCGGACAACCCGGCGGCGGAGTTCGTCTCCGCGCAGCTGCTCGGCGTGATGCGCGCCCGGCCGATGCTCGCGGGGGCGTACGCGGACGAGAGCTACCTCGTCCGTTTCGTGGAGGGCGCGGTCCTTCCCGCACTCGGCCTGGACGCCCCGGCGTCCGGGTCCTGACAGACGTGGGCCGTCGTCCCAGCGGATGACGACGACCCGCCCGCGCCGCACCGTGGGGACGGGGGCGGCGCGCAACCCGGCCGGCCGGTGACTTCTCCGAAGTCACCGGCCGTTCGCGTACCCGGATCCCTCTTTATTCGTCCTCTTGACGATAAGACCTGACTCCTTTATCGTCCTCTTGACGAAAATAAATCGAGGGGGTCCCCATGGCCGACATCACCCGCCGCTTCGGCTGGCGCCATCTGCGCTCGGCACCCACCGCGCACATCCGCCACCACAAGCGCGGCCGGCTCGCCCACGACGGGACCGGGCTGAGCTTCTGGTACCGGTCGCTGAGCGCCGCACTCTCCGAGGTGCCGGTCAACGACCGCGAGCTGGCCATGGCATTCCACGCACGCACCTCCGACTTCCAGGACGTCACGGTGCAGGCCACCGTGACCTACCGCATCAGCGACCCGGCCGAGGCCGCCGCCCGCCTGGACTTCTCCGTCGACCCGGACACCGGCGCCTGGCGCGGCGCACCCCTCGAACAGATCGCCACCCTCCTCACCGAGACCGCCCAGCAGCACACCCTGGACGTCCTGGCCCGCACCCCGCTGGCCACCGCCTTGGTCGACGGGGTCGCCGCCGTCCGCGAGCGGGTGGCGGCCGGTCTCGCCGCCGAGCCCAGGCTGCCCGCCACCGGCATCGACGTGGTCGCCGTGCGCGTCGTCGCCATCCGCCCCGAGGCCGAGGTGGAGCGCGCCCTGCGCACCCCCGCCCGCGAGCAGATCCAGCAGGAGGCCGACCGGGCCACGTACGAACGGCGCGCCGTGGCCGTCGAGCGCGAGCGGACCATCGCCGAGAACGAGCTCGCCAGCCAGATCGAGCTCGCCCGGCGCGAGGAACAGCTCGTCGAGCAGCGCGGCACCAACGCCCGCCGCGAGGCCGAGGAGGGCGCCGCGGCCGACGGGGTGCGCGCCGAGGCGGAGGCCGCCCGCACGGTGCGGCTGGCCGGGGCCGAGGCCGAGGCGGCTCGCGCGGTGGGCGCGGCGCGCGCCGAGGCCCAGGCGGCCTGGCTGCGGGCGCACGGCGAGGTGGAGGCCGCGACCCTGCACGCGCTGGCGGCCACCCGGCTCGCAGAGAATCTGCCGCACATCGACAGCCTCACCCTGTCGCCGGACGTCCTCACCGGCCTGCTCAGCAAGCTCGGCCGGCCGGAGGCCGGGGCGTGAGCCTCGCCCCGAGGGCGGTGCTGGTCCACCGCACCACCGAGTACGAGGAACTGCTCGCCCGGCACGGCACGCACGGCCAGGCCGCGTTCGTCCTCGCCGCGCGCGGCCGGTCCATCGACGAGGTGGCCCGCAGGCACGAGCGGACCCGGCAGGCGCTGGCGGATGTGGCGGCGGTCGTGCCGCTCCAGTGGCGCCACTGCCGGGTGGAGCGGGCGGACCTGGACCGGTTCCTGTTCGCGCCCGAGGACGTGGTGGTGGTCGTCGGGCAGGACGGCCTGGTCGCCAACGCCGCGAAGTACCTCTCCGGCCAGCCGGTCGTCGGCATCGACACCGACCCGGGCCGCAACCCCGGCGTCCTGGTGCGCCACCGGCCGGCCGACGCGGGGGCGCTCATGCGGGCGGCCGTGGCGCCCGGCGGGCGGGCCGACGCGCTGACGATGGTGGAGGCGGTGGCCGACGACACACAGCGGCTGCTCGCCCTCAACGAGATCTACCTCGGCCCGCCCGGCCACCAGACGGCGCGCTACCGGCTGGGGCCCGACGCGGTGGACTCCCCCGCCGAGCCGCAGGCGTCCTCCGGCGTCCTGGTCGGCACGGGCACCGGGGCCACCGGCTGGCTGCGCTCGCTGTGGCAGGAGCGCCGCAGCGCCCTCGCGCTGCCCGGACCCGCCGATCCCCGGCTGCTCTGGTTCGTCCGGGAGGCGTGGCCGTCGCCGTCGACGGGCACCTCGTTCGTCTCGGGCGAGCTGGGACCCGGGCAGGGGCTGCGGCTGACCGTGGAGTCGGACCGGGTGGTGGTGTTCGGCGACGGCATGGAGACGGACGCGCTGGAGCTGACGTGGGGGCAGAGCGTACGGCTGGGCGTCTCGGAGACCTCGCTGCGGCTGGCGGTGTGAGCGCGGCCGCGCAGGCGGCGCCCCCGTAGCGCCTGTCCGGCGGGGCCGGGCCCGGCGTCCCCGTAGGCTCGACGCCCGAACCGGACCGCCCCCGCACAGAGGAGCACCATGGCCACCGAGAACCCCCACGCCCCCTCCCGCAACACTCAACCTCCCAAGGCCCAGGCGGCACTGGGGGTCGGGGTGATCGTGCAGGACGCGCGGGGCCGGGTGCTGCTCGGCCGGCACCACAGCGGCACCTGGGAGCTGCCCGGCGGCAAGGTCGACCCGCTGCCCGAGTCCGTGGCGGCGGCGGCCGTGCGCGAGCTGCGCGAGGAGACCGGGCTGACGGTCCCCGAGGACGAGGTCACCGTCTTCGCGATGCTGCACGACGCCCTCGGCGGGATCAACCGTGTGACGATGGCCGCCCTGGTGCGGGTGGACTCCGGCACCGCGCGGGTGACCGAGCCGCAGCTGATCAGCACCTGGGAATGGACTCCGCCCGACGCGCTCCCCGCGCCGCTCTTCGACCCGTCGGCGCAGATTCTCGCGACCTGGCGTCCGGACCTCCGCATCCCGCATCCGCCTGTGCACCGGCTCGCCCTCGCGACCGAGGATCCCCAGGTGAAGCCCTAAGCGAATTAATCGTTTGCCTAGGATCCATAGGCGGCGTTAGTTTCGTGGGTATGAAGGCCGTGACCGAGCAGGACATCCGCTCATCGTTCGTGAATTGCTCCAAGGGGGAAGCCAAGCGTCTGCCGCTGCCCAGGGACTTCGAGGAGCTGCCCTGGGACGACCTCGACTTCCTGGGCTGGCGCGACCTGTCAGCGCCGGGACGCAGCTACATCGTCACCGAGCACGCGGGCGAGCTCACCGGGATCTCGCTGCGCTTCCCGTCCCAGCAGCGCGGCTTCCTGCACCGGAGCATGTGCTCGCTCTGCCTGACCACGCACCCGGGCAGCGGGGTCTCCCTGATGACCGCCCGCAAGACCGGTCCCGCCGGGCGCGAGGGCAATTCGGTCGGCCTGTACATGTGCACCGACCTGGCCTGCTCGCTGTACGTGCGCGGGAAGAAGGCGGTGGACTCCGGCGCCCGCTTCAAGGAGAGCCTGACCACCGAGGAGCAGATCGCCCGTACGGTGGCGAACCTCTCCGGGTTCGTGACGAAGCTTTTCAGCTGAGCGCGGACGCGCGCCCCGGCGGACCTCCGGGGCGCGCGTCCGTCCGTCACCGCGGGAACACGTCCGCGTAGTCGGGAGCCGCGTTCTGCCCGCCGCCGACGCCCCCGAGCACGGTGCCCTGGTTCACCAGCCGCACCGAGTCCGGGCCCACGCCGCTCTGCTCCGCGGTGACCGCGAGCGCGACGGTGTTCTCGCCGTGCGGATCCAGGAAGCCGGACGGGATGACGAACTCCTGCTGCGGGCCCACGTTGTTGACGTACTGCCCGGTGTTCCAGCCGTTGACGAAGATCTGGACGCGGTACTTGTCCGTCCGTCCCCCGGCGTCCTCGATGCGCAGTCCGAGCGCGGTGTCGGCGCCGTCGGGCAGGTCGAGCCGGGCCGTGGTGCGGTACCACCGCACGCCCGGCCGGTCGCTCTTGAGCGAGGCGGTGCGCGCCCATGACGCGTCCGGCGCACCCGGCAGGTGCCAGCCGAGGCGTTCCCCGTACAGGCCGCCGTTGTTGTAGAGCCCGCGTGCGGTGTCGGCGGGCCGGTCGCCGCCCTCGGCGCCCTGGATCCGCCACTCGGTCTTCCCGGCGCCGGCGATGCCGACATCGGCCAGACCGCGTCCGCCCTTGGAGCGGCCGTCGGAGCTCCAGTCCTCGTACTGGCCCATGTTCCGTACCAGGATCGCCAGTACGGCGGGCCTGCCGGGTTCGGCCAGGCCCGCGGGGACGGTGTACGTGGAGCTGCCGTCGCCCTGCGCGCCCAGGTAGTGGCCGTCGAGCCAGACCAGGGCGTGGCCGGCGGTCCCCGTCCTGGCCGTCACGTCGACCGTGCTGCCCGCCTCGGTGGGCGTGTAGTGGCCCCGGTACCAGGTGTCGCCCTCGTGGAAGCCGTACTCGTCCGTGTCCAGGACGACTCCGGAGGCCGCGCCGGGCCCGTGCCGGGTGTTGGCGGCGGTGGTGCGGTCCGCCCGGACCCACGTGGAGTCGTCGAAGTCCGCGGTGCGCTCGGGGTCGGAGGCGGAGGTGCGCCAGGTGTCCAGGGCGGGCACCTGGACGTCGGCCGGGCCCGGCAGCCGGCCGGTGAGCGCCCCGGCGGCGTCGCGCCGCACCGTTACGGTCCGGCCGTTCCAGGTCAGGGTCCTCACCCCGGCGGGCGCGAAGATCCGCACCGGGCCGGCCTCACGGGTGTCCCCGGTGAGGTCGAGCCGGCTCCCCGACACCCGGGCGGTGCGGGCGAGTTCCGGGCCGGTGACCAGGACCTGGCCGCCGCTCGCGTCGAGCTGCCAGATCGTCGCCACGGCTTCCCGGTCGCCGATCAGGACGGTGAGGTCCCGGCTGCCCCCGCCCGTGATGCGTACGGTCCTGGCGGCGCCGTGCGCGTAGTTCAGCCGCAGGTCCTTGCGTACGGGGTCCCAGGTGGTCTCCACCGGGTCGCCGTCCACGGTGGTGACCCGGGGCCGCTTCGCGTACCGCAGGACGGTTTCGCCGTCCGTGCCCCTCGCGCCGTCGAGGACGAGCAGATCGCGTCCGGCGGTCAGCCGGGTGAGCAATTGCGAGGTGGAATAGACAAGTCGGTGCGTGTCGAAGGCGTAGTCCGCCACGAGGGTGGTGGCATCCCTCCCGGCCACCGTGACGGCGGTGTCCGGCTTCTGCGGGACGCGCGCGTACGCGGCGCCGGCGCCCCATGCCAGGGGGAAGGTGACACGGCTGGTCGTGGTGTCGTTGGAGTCGGGGTGGCGCAGCGTGATGAGCCGCATGCCGTTGCCCGAAACCGAGGTCTCGTCCGCCTGCTCGGTGGAGCGGCGCTGCTGGGCCGTGACCGGGCCGCCGCCCGTGACGGCGGCCTCGGGGGCGGTGTCGGGCACGGCGGAGGCGATCGGCCGGACGGCGCTCTGGAGGTAGCCGAACTCCTTCTGCACGGCGAGCTTCGGGGTGATCGCGCGGTTCTCGGCGATCGCCGCCCCGTAGTCGTAGGAGGTGAAGCCGGAGCCGGGGTCGCCGGTCCAGCCCCAGTTGGTGCCGCCGTACTCCATGTAGGTGTTGGAGAGGGTGGCCCCATTGGCGAGGTTGTGCACGGCGAACTGGCGGGTGAACGCCTCGTCGGCGAACTTCGCGCACTCGCTCGTCTGGAAGTCGCGGCCCCACGCGGTGAACGCGCCGCCCTGCCCCTCCGCGACGAAGACCGGGGTGCCGGGCGAGTAGCCGCGCACCCGGGACTCGTAGTCCTTCAGCTTCTTCCGGGCACCCGCGCAGTCGAAGCCCAGCGGATAGGTGTCGAAAGCGTAGAGGCCGAGCTTGGAACCGCCGGGGCCGCCGGGGGCGTTCCAGCCGTGGCCGTTGCCGTAGTCGTTGTGGAACAGCGGCACGGTGACGCCCTGGCCGACGACGGCGCTCTGCAGCTTCTCGATGTAGTCGATGTGCGCGGCCGAGTTGTCGATCTGCTCGTTCTCCACCTGGTAGGCGATGACGCTGCCGCCCCCGTCGGTGATCTGGTGCCGCCCGATGATGCCGTTGACGGCCTTGAGCCACTCCAGGTCGGCCGCGAGGTTCTGCGGGTCGGCGGTGCGCTGCTCGCCGCCGTAGGTGTTCATGTACGGGGGAAGCCCGCCCATGCTCACTTCGGCGTTGATGTACGGGCCGGGGCGGGCGATGACGTAGAGGCCCTCCTGTTCGGCCATGGTCAGCAGCCGGTCGATGTCGCGGACGCCGCTGAAGTCGTACGAGCCGGGCTTCGAGGAGTGGTAGCCCCAGAAGAAGTAGAGCGAGACGGCGTTGAAGCCGGACGCCTTGAGCTTCTGCAGGACGTCGCGCCACTGGCCGGGGCTGGGCAGCCGCCAGTAGTGGAACTCGCCGGACCACACGACCAGCCGCTCGCCGTCGATCCTGAGCGACTTCTCGTCCCAGGTGACCGTGTGCGGGCGGTGGTCGTTGCCCGGGAAGCGGTGCGTGGTGGCCTCGGCCGCCGCCGGCCCGGCCTGCCGCGCGGGGTGCGCGGAGACCGGGTGCGGGGAGAACAGGGACAGTGCGAGTCCGGTGGCCAGAGAGGCGACGACCGCGCGCCGCCGTAAGAGACGCGACCGCGTGCGTGGCCGGTGGGGGTGGTGGGTCATGGACGCCCTTTCGCTGGTGTGCTCATGGTGCGTTTCCGTGGTCCGTGGAGCCGGTCGTGCTGGGCCGTGCGGGTCGAGGGCTGCCGGTGTTCGGGTGGCGGTCAGCGGATGTCGGTCACCACCTGGGACGCCACGAGGGGTGTGCCGTCCGCGAGCCGGAACTCCAGAGTGATCAGGCCGGTGCCGGGCGCCGCGTCCGCCGTCGCGCCGACCCCGACCCGCTGGGCGTCGCCGCGCGTGCCGCGCACCCGCAGCGTGCCGTGGGACGGCTCGACGCGGACGCCGTCCGGCGCGGTGGCCGTCCAGAGCACGGTGTGGCCGGTGAAGTCGACGTCCTGGGCCTCCACGTCGAGCCGCACGGTGTCGCCGCCGCGTTCCAGCACGACGGCCCCCGGGTCGCCGAACCCGGCGGCGGGGCTCGCGTAGGTGTCGACGACGGCCTGCCGGATCGTCGCGTCGTCGTACGGGGCCTGGCTCTGCGGGCCGTTCCAGCGCCACCACGCCTGCATGTTCGGCAGGCAGATCCCGTTGAACCGGTTGCGGTGGACCAGCGCGCGGTACTCCCGGCGCGCGGCGTCGAGTTCGGCGCTGCCGGCCGGTGCCAGGCCGACGCGCATGTCGGCCAGCGCGAGGTCGGCGTTGCGGGTCAGCCGGTCCAGGACCGTGCGGGGCGCCGCGTCCGTCACCTGTCCGGCCGCCTCCCCCAGCGCCGCACGCGCCTGTCCGTACACGGTGGTGAGCGCGGCGGGGGTGTGCGTGTCCGGGTCCGGCCGGGTCAGGTCGTAGTAGCGGCGCATCGCGGGCACCGCGCCCTCGCCGAAGCGGGCGTGCAGATAGCCGTCGAGGAACGCCTCCCCGTCCAGCGAGCCGTCCCAGGCCAGCGCGGCGACCAGGCTCTGCACGTGTTCGTACGTGATCCAGTCGCCGGGTTCGCTGTACATGCCGATCCCGTCGAGACCGAGCCCCGCCTCGAACACGAGGTCGCCCGCGATGGTGGTCAGCGGGTGCACGGGCAGGCTGCGCCAGCGGTAGCGCCGGTAGTACTCGTACATGGCGAGCGGCCCGGTGTGCGTGGCCCGCCAGGCGCGCAGCGCGTCCGCGAAGGGGACGTTGGGCTTGACGGCCGGGTCGCCGAGGTGGCCGTCGTAGGTACGGGAGTAGGCGGCGAAGTCCACGATGACGTCGGGGTCGCTCGCGTGCTCCGCGTCGGGCGGGCGCACGGTGGACGCGTACGCGATGCGCTCGACGCGGACGCCGGGCAGCTCCCGGCGCAGCACCCGGGCCAGTTCGTTGACGACGACCGACTCGGCGTTGGAGGCGGTGCCGTACCGGTCGAGGACCGGCTTCTGGAAGGCGCCGACGTCCGGGGGCCAGCAGTCGAAGACCGTGATCTCCGGGCGCTCCCGGAGGAAGGCGACGACCTTGGCCACGTAGGCGTCGAGCGCCTCGGGGTTGTAGAGGTCGAACACCGGGCCGCCCGACTCGTAGTACTGCGGATAGTCGGCCCTGGGCAGGAAGCTGTCGTAGCCGTGGCCGCCGGTCTCGATCCGCAGGCCGCGCCGGCCGGCCTCGCGGGCCAGTACGCCGCGCACCTTGTCGTACGCGGTGACGCCGAGGCCCAGGTAGTCGGTCGGGTACACGAAGGTGTTGAGCCGGTTCTTGGCCATCCAGTCGAGCAGCGGCGGCAGGCTGGCGGCGGTGTGGCTGAACCCCTCCTCGGCGTACTGCCGCCGCAGCCCGGTGGCGGGCCGGTCGGTGTGGCGTACGGGCGGCAGGGCGAGGTCGCGGGTGTGCGGTACGTGTTCGTGGTGGCCCTCGTACGCGGGGAAGGCGGGGGCGAAGAAGCGGACGCCGGCGCGTTCCAGGAGGGCGTACACCGCGTACAGCGGGGCCCGGTCGCCGTGCCCCGTCAGCAGGAGGCAGGTGTCGTCACCGAGCAGGGTGAAGGAGTCCTCGAGGGCGCCGGAGAGTTCCCGTCCGGCGTCGGCGAGGCGGTCTGCGGGGATGCGGCCGCCGCCGGTGCCGGTGTGCAGGGCGACCAGGCCGGTGACGCCCTCGGGCGGGCCGGCGGGTGCGGGGGCGGTGCGCAGCGGGAGGCGGACGCCTGTGATCGCGCGGAGGTAGTCGCGCAGCTCGGCGGCGGCAAACGCGGCGCTGCCGTCGCCCCACCACAGGATGGAGGCGCGGGCCCGGCCGCCGGAGGTGACCCGGAGCGGTCCGCCGGCCGCGACGGCCCCCGTGGTGGTGGTCCCGGCCAGGAGGGCGGCCCCGGCGAGCCCTGCGGCTCCGACGAGGAAGCCGCGTCGTCCCACCCCGTCGGACGCGGTGGTGTGGTGGTGCGGCGAGTCGTTCATGAGCGGTCCGCCTTTCGGGCTGCGGCATAGAGGTCGCCGAGGTAGTAGTCCTGGGCCTTGCCCGGGTCGGGCAGCTTGCCCATCCGGTGGAAGGTGGCGGCCAGTTCGTCGAACCAGCCGTCGACCGTGCCGTCCCGGGTGAGCTTCGTCAGCTCGTCGGAGGGCAGGATCTTCACGTACTTCGTGGAGCCCTTGAGCTGCCCGGCCGGCAGCTTCAGGAAGTCGGCGGTGACCGACTCCGATTCCTCGGGGTGGGCCGCGATCCAGTCACCGGCCGCCTTGAGGACCCCGGTCACCTTCTTGACGAGCGCGGGGTCGGAGGAGGCCAGCTTCGGCTGGGTGACGAAGACATTCGGGAAGGTGAGCTTCGGGTAGTAGTCCTCGGTGCGGCTGATCTCCTTGAGGTCCGGGACCTTCTTCTTCATGGTGTCGATCAGCGGGTACCAGGTGGCGGCCGCGTCGACCTGGCCGGAGGAGAACGCCGTGACGACGGTCGAGGCGTCCATGGCGACCTTGGTGATGTCGTCGGGCTCCAGCCCGGCCCCGGCGAGCGCGAGGTTGAGGATCATGTCGCCGGAGGTGCCCTCGGCGACGGCCACCTTCTTGCCCTTGAGGTCGGCGGGCCTGTCGATTCCGGAGCCGGGGCGGGCGATGACCCGGTCGGCGAGGCCAAGCATGTTGACGGAGACGATGGAGGCGCGGCCGGAGGCGGGCAGCCAGAGGGCGCCGGGGCCGAGGTAGCCGAAGTCCAGGTCGCCGGTGCCCAGGGCCTGGACCTGGAGGGGTCCGTTGGTGAAGACCTTGAGTTCGGGGGTGACTCCGGCCTTCTTCCAGAGGCCCTGCTTCCGGGCGACCGCGAGGGCGGCGGCACCGCTGTAGTCGGCGATGTACCCGAAGGTCACCTTCGCCGGGCCGCCGGCCGCGTCGGACGAGGAGTCGTCTCCGCAGCCGGCCGCGGTGGCGACAAGTGCCAGGGCGAGGAACAGGCCCGCCGCGCGGCGGCGGGCGGCACGGATCGGCTTCATGACGCGATTCCTTCGAGCGGGGCGGGCTGGTGGTGCACGGCGTGCCACACTTGGGCGCGCAGTGCGGCGAACTCCGGCGACAGGCGGTGTTCCTCGGTGCGCGGGTAGGGCAGCGTGACCGGGATGACGGTGTGGACGCGGCCGGGGCGGGCCGCCATGACGACGACGCGGTTGGCGAGGAAGACCGCCTCGTCGACGTCGTGGGTGATGAACATGACGGTGCGCCGGTCGCGGCCCCAGGTGTCCAGGAGCGATTCCTGCATGCGGACCCGGGTGAGCGAGTCGAGGGCGCCGAAGGGCTCGTCCATCAGGAGCACCTTGGGATTCACGGCGTAGGCGCGGGCGATGGCGCAGCGCTGTTTCATGCCGCCGGAGAGGGTCTTGGGCAGGGCGTCGGCGAAGTCGGTGAGGCCGACGAGCTCGATGACCTCGCGGGCCCGGCGGCGGCGTTCCTGCTTCCTGACCCCGGCGACCTTGAGGCCGTACTCGACGTTGGCGGCGACGGTCATCCAGGGGAAGAGGGCGTACTGCTGGAAGATGACGCCGCGTTCGGGTGCGGGGCCGCTGACGGGTGCTCCGTCGACGAGGACTTCGCCGCCGGTGGCGTCGAGGAGTCCCGCGGCGATGTTCATCAGGGTGCTCTTGCCGCAGCCGGAGGGGCCGACGACGGTGACGAACTCGCCGTCCTCGATGTCCAGATTCACATGGTCCAGGGCGAGGAAGCCGCCGTCCTTGACCGCAAAGTCCTTCGTCACGTCGTGGAAGTTGATGCTGGGCATGGGTTACCGCCGTTCCTGCCAGTGGGTGAGCCGGCGCTCGGCGAGGAGGAGCAGCCGGTCCATGGCGAGTCCGATCGCGCCGATCGCGATGAGCTGGACGAAGATGGTCGGCAGGTCGTAGTAGACCTGCGCCTGCTGCATCCGGTAGCCGAGTCCGCCCTGGGCTGCGATGAGTTCGGCGGCGACCACGGTCGCCCAGGAGGCGCCGAGACCGATGCGCATGCCGACCAGGATGAACGGGGTGGACGCGGGCACGACGACGCCGAGGAAGACCTGGGGGTCGCGGGCGCCGAGGACGCGGGCCGCGTTGACGAGGGTGACGTCGACGGCGACGACGCCCTGGAAGGTGGAGACGACGCAGGACAGGAACGCGGCCAGGAAGATCACGAAGATCTTCGGGGTCTCGTCGATGCCCATGAGCACGATGGCGAGCGGGATGATCGCGAGCGGCGGCACCATGCGGAAGAACTGGAGCCAGGGCTCCATGAGCCGGCGGACGAGCGGGTACCAGCCCATGACGAAGCCGACGGGGATCGCGAGGGCGACGCCGAGCACGTAGCCGGTGAGAACGCGCTTCAGGCTGGCGCCCGCGTCCTCGAAGAGCGTGCCGTCCGCGATGAGTTCACCCGCCCGGCGGGCCACGACGACGGGTCCGGGGAAGCCGTTGATGCCGCTGCCGGCGAGGGCGGTCCAGGCGAGGAGTCCGAGCGCGGCAGAGGCGAGGCCGAGGAGTACGGAGGTGAGCCGGCCGGTGCCGCGCCTCTTCTTCGGCGTCCTGGCGGCGCGTTCGGGAACGGCCCGCGGGCCCGGGGGTTTCGCCCGGTGCGGTGCGCGGGGTTTGTCCTGCACGTTCATGCCACTTCCTCCGCGACCCCGTCGACGTCGGCCGCCCGGCCGCCGCCGATGTCGGCCATGTAGCTCATCCAGGTGTAGGCGGGGTCGCCGCGGCGAAGCAGCTCGCGGTAGAGCCGGACGGTGAGGTCGCGGCGGACCTCCGCGTAGGCGGGCGCCTCGTAGACGTTGCGCAGCTCGTGCGGGTCGGCCTCCAGGTCGTACAGCTCGTGCACGCTCTCCGGGTTGTGGACCAGCTTGTGGCGCCGGTCGCGGATCATGCGCTGGGAGTACGGGAAGTGGTGGCCGTGGAATTCGGTGACGACCTGGTCGCGGGTGGCGTCGGCCCTCCCGCCGTGGAGCAGGGGCAGCAGGCTGGTGCCGTCGCAGAGGTCGGGCACGGGCGCGCCGGCGAGTTCCAGGATGGTCGGGTTGAGGTCGACGAGGGTGGCGAAGTCGTCGTTGACCTGGGCGGGGGCGCCGGGGACGCGGGCGATGCCGGGGATGCGGTAGATGTCCTCGTACATCGCCGGGCCCTTGTCGTTGAGCCGGTGGGCGCCCGTGAACTCGCCGTGGTCGGCGGTGAAGAAGACCGCGGTGTCGTCCCACAGTCCGTGGCCCCTGAGCGCGTCGACGATGCGTCCGACCTGGTGGTCGATCATCGTGACGTAGCCCCAGTAGACGGCGATGAGCTTGCGCCAGGCGGCGGCGTCGAAGGCGTCGGAGGACCAGTACGCGCTGTACTGGCGCTGCACCTCGGGCTTCCCGGCGAAGGTCTCGGCCATGGAGGCGGGCAGCGGTACGTCGTCGGGGTCGTACAGGTCGTAGTAGGCGTCGGGGATCAGGTACGGCAGGTGTGGGCCGTACCAGTGGCAGGAGAGCATGAACGGCCTGCCGGTCGCCTTCCGGTCCGCGGCGTAGCGGTCCAGCAGGGCGAGGGTACGGTCGGTGAGGTACGCCTCGACGGTGGCCTCGGCGGGCTGCTGGAGACGGCCGGCGATGAGGTGGCCGCGCCCGGTGCCGTTGGCGGCGGTCCCGAAGACGGGCTCGCGCACCGCGAACGGCGGGAAGCCGTTCTCGTCGAGCCACTTCTCGTAGGAGGGGTGGTGGACGGGGTTGAGTGCGCCGGGCAGGTGTTCGCCGTCCAGGCCGTAGAACTCGGGGCCGCGCTCGCGGCCGATGTGCCATTTTCCGACGTGCCCGACGGCGTACCCCTGGTCCGTCAGCTGACGCCACAGCATGGGGTTTTCGTCGGACAGCTCGTCCTTGCTGCCGCCGTTGCGCTCGGGGTTGTTGAGCATGCCGTGGCGGAACGGGTGGAGGCCGGTGGCCAGGGAGGCGCGGGCGGGGGTGCAGATCGCGGTCGGGGTGTAGAAGCGGTCGAAGCGGGTGCCCTCGGCCGCGAGGGCGTCCAGGGCGGGGGTCTCGACGAGCGGGTTGCCGTAACAGCCCAGGGTGTCGGTCCGGTGCTGGTCGGTCATCAGGAACAGGACGTTGCGCGGAGCCACTCGGGCCGCCCTTTCGGTGGTCGTGCTCAGGGGTGGTGACGGGAGCCGGGCGGGCGGGTGCGGGGTGCTCGACGCGTTCCGGCTCCGGCGATTGACGGGAACTGTAGGGAGACCCACTTTTTTACGTCAACCCTCCGGAATAAACATTGTGTGAATTCGTCCGGCGCGTTGACAGAAAGCCCTTGACCGATCGACCATGCGTCCATGACCGAACGCACCGATGCCCTCCAGCGCCTGCGCAGAGCCAATGAAGCCGCCGTGCTCGGCGAGCTGCGCAGGTCGGGGGCGCTCAGCCGGGGCGAGCTCAAGGACCGGGTCGGGCTGTCCCGTACGACCCTGTTCGCCATCGTGTCCGACCTGCTGGAACGCAACGCCGTCGTGGAGCAGCCGGCCCCCGACCCCGAGCAGCCGAGGGGGCGCGGCCGGCCGGCCCTGGAGATCTCGCTCAACTCGCGCGGCGCCGAACTGATCGGCATCGACCTCCAGCGCCACCACATCCACGTGGTCGTCGCCAACTGCGCCCACGAGATCGTCGGCCGGTACAGCGCCCCGGTCCCGGCGGACAGCCAGGCCGCCGAACGGGCCGCGCAGGCGATCCGCGCCGTCGAAGAGCTGGTGCGGCGCGAGAGCATCAGCCTCGCCCCGGTCCAGGGCATCGGCCTCGGCCTTCCCGGCTTCGTGCAGAATCCGGCGTCCGCCGACCGTCACGCGATGACGCCGTTCGCCGGGCACGTCGCCGCGGAACTCGGCCGGCATTTCGGCGCCCCCGTGCTCACCGACAACAACTCCCGGCTGGCCGCGCTCGCCGAGGTCACCTGGGGGGCGGCACGAGGCTTCGAAAACGCTGTCTACCTGCGCTGGTCCCAGGGCGTCGGCGGCGGACTCGTCGTCAACGGCTCGCTGGTGCACGGCGCCCACGGCGCGGCCGGCGAGATCGGGCACACCAGCTGCGACCCCGAGGGCAAGCCCTGCCACTGCGGGGGCCGGGGCTGCCTGGAGGGGCTGATCTCCGTCCCGGCCCTGCTCGCCGCCTGCACCGAGCGCGGCGTGGGCGTCCGGGACGCCGACGAGCTGATCGCCCTCGCCGCCGGCGGCCGGCCGGAGGTGGCCGACGTCCTGCGCGGCGCGGCCGTCGCCGCCGGCCGGGTGCTCGCCGCGCTCGCCGCACAGGTCGATCCGGAGTGCGTCGTCGTCTACGGGGAGCCGGCCGTGCTCGACGACCTCGTCCTCGCCCCGATCAGGGAACAGATCGCCACGCTTTCGCTGCCGTCCGCCCCGCGCTCCATCGAGGTGCGCGGCTCCACCCTTGGCGGCGACGCCGCCGCCCTCGGCGGTGTGGCGCTGCTGCTGCGCACCACGGGCCAGGACCTGGCCGAACTGCTCGACCGCCCGGCGCCGGAAGCCGCCGCCGACAACGAGGGGACATCCCGATGAGCGCCTGCTGCGGGCCGGGCCGCGAGAGCGCCGCCGCCACCGCCACCACCGCTCCCCCGGCCGACTTCGCCGTGCCCGAGTGGAGCACCGCCGACCTGCTGCGCGGCACCGTGGTCGTGCCCGGCGGGCCGTTCCTGATGGGGGGCGCCGACGCGGACGCGTTCCCCGCCGACGGGGAGGGGCCCGTGCGGGAGGTCGTGCTCGCCCCGTTCCGGATCGACGTGGCCTGTGTGACCAACGCTGGTTTCGCCCGCTTCGTCAAGGCCACCGGCTACCGCACCGAGGCCGAACTCATCGGCTGGTCCTACGTGTTCGGCGCCTTCGTCCCCCGCGAGGCGCGCCACGCCGTACTCCCGGGGACGGTTCCGGGCGCGCCCTGGTGGAGCGCGGTGGCCGGGGCCTGCTGGCGGGCGCCCGAGGGGCCCGGCACCACGATCGGCGACCGCCGGGACCACCCGGTGGTCCATGTGTCGTGGAACGACGCCACCGCCTACGCCCGCTGGGCCGGGAAGCGGCTGCCCACCGAGGCCGAGTGGGAGAAGGCGGCGCGGGGCGGGCTGGTCCGGGCCCGCTTCCCCTGGGGCGACGAGCTGACCCCGAAGGGCCGGCACCGCTGCAACATCTGGCAGGGCGACTTCCCGGTCCGCAACACCCGGGAGGACGGCTACGCGGGCACCGCGCCCGTGAAGGCGTACGCCCCCAACGGCTATGGCCTGTACAACGTCTCGGGCAACGTGTGGGAGTGGTGCGCCGACCGGTTCAGCGCCCACTGGCACGTACCGGACCGCCCGGAGACGCGGCTCGATCCGGCCGGGCCGGCCGAGGGCGGCAACCGGGTGCTGCGCGGCGGCTCGCACCTGTGCCACCGCTCGTACTGCAACCGCTACCGGGTAGCCGCCCGTACGTCCAACACTCCCGACAGCAGCACAGGTCACGGCGGTTTCCGCTGCGCGCTTCGGCTCTGAGTACGCGGCGGACCCCCGGTCCGGTCGGCACATCCCTCCGGCTATCCTGGCCGCCACACCGGACACGGGGTGCCCCGCGCAGGGGCTGAGATCACACCCGTCGAACCTGAACCAGTTAGCACTGGCGGAGGGATGTCTTCATGTCGTTGTCGCATGCCCGGGACGAGCGCGCCGCTTTCGGCGGGCGCATGCCCACCGCGCCCGGCGATCTGCGCGTCGAGGCGCACGGGATAGCCCCGGTTCCCGAGGACCGGCGCTACGGCGGCCCCGGACGGCTGTTCACCGTCTGGTTCGCACCCAACCTGACCATGACCGGTGTCTTCACCGGCACCGTCGGCATCGCGCTGGGCCTGGACTTCGCGACCGCCCTGGCCGCCGTCGTGCTCGGCACCCTGATCGGCGCCGCGCCCACCGCGTATCTCGGCACCTGGGGCAGTCGGACCGGGTCCGGACAACTGCCGCTCGCACGGCTGGCGTTCGGCCCGGGGGTGGTGCTGCCGGGTGCGCTCCAGTGGCTGTCGTCGATCGCCTGGGACGCGCTGATCGGGCTGTTCGGCGGGGACGCGCTGGCGCAGCTGTGCGGCTGGCCCTTCTGGCTGGGGGTCCTCGTCATGATGGCCGCGCAGGGCGCGCTCGGTGTGCTGGGCTACGAGGTGATCCACCGGCTCCAGACCGTGATGACGTTCGCCCTGGCCGCCGCCTTCGCTGTCCTCGCGACCAAGCTCCTGGACGGTGTCGACCCGGTGACCAGCGGTTCCGTGCACGGCGCGGACCGGGCCGGTGCCTTCGTCCTGACCTGCACCATCGCGCTGAGTCTGGCGCTGTCCTGGGCCCCGTACGCCAGTGACTTCAGCCGCTATCTGCCGCGCGAGACGTCCCGGCCGCGGATGTTCTGGTGCACGCTGGGCGGGATCAGTGCCTCCTTCGTGGCGGTCCAGACGATCGGGCTGTGGGGCGCCTCGGTCTTCACGGACCAGACCGCGCGTGGCGTCGACACCTTGCTCGGCGGGGGCGTGCTCGGGGCGTTCGGGCTGCTCGCGGTGGCCCTGGCGGCGCTGTGCAGCAACGCGATGAACGACTACAGCGGTTCGCTGGCGTTGCAGACCATGGGTGTACGCGTACCCCGCCCGGTCGCCGCGGCACTCGCCGCCGCCCTGGGCTTCCCGCTGGTGCTGTGGATGCACGCGGCGGACACGACGGCCCGCTTCCAGAACGTGCTGCTCCTCGTCGGCTACTGGATCCCCGGCTTCGTGGCGATCGTGTCCGTGGACTGGCTGGTGCGCGCCAGGGCCCGGCGCGGCGCGCCCGTCGACCTCGCCGCCGAGCACGCGCGCCCGCGCCCGTGGTGGCCGGCGCTCGCCGCCTTCGCCGCGGCCTTCGCGGCGGCGGTGCCGTTCATGAGCACCGGCCTGTACGTGGGCCCGGTGGCCGAGGCGCTGCACGGGGCGGACCTGGCGTACGGGGTCGCCTTCCTCGCGGCTCTGGTGGTCTACGCCCCGCTGCGGATGCGCCGGGCCCGCTGACTCATTCCCCGGCGGCCCACGGCCAGGCGGCCCGGCGGCCGTTCTCGATGAGGACGGCCATCCGGAACGCCGCGTCGGTGAGGCCGCCGAAGGTGTGCCGGTTCGGGCCGGTGGGGCCGTGGGCCGGCCGGTATCCGGCGAGGTTCCAGGTGTGGACCGGGACCCGGCGCGGCACCGGGTCGGGCCCCTGGGGCCCGTAGGGCAGGGCCTGTTCGTCGGTGACGACCAGCACCCGGTCGTGGTCCCGGTAGTGGGTGCGCAGCGCCTTCGTGGTGTCGGTGCCGCCGAGCCTGTGGAACCGCTTCAGCACGTCGAGGACCGGTTCGCCGGACGCGTACGGCACGGGGGTGCTGCGCCAGCCGAACTCCACCAGGTCCGCCTGCTCGGCGCGCAGGGCCAGCGCGGTGCCGAACACGGCGGCCGCGTCGGCCCGGCTGAGCGTGGACCGCTCGGAGAAGGTGTCCCAGAACATCGAGTCGGACCGGTCGACCAGGACCAGCGTCCGGCCGGGCAGGGCCGGCACGTTCCCCAGGCTGTGGCCCAGTGCCGCTTCCAGCGCGTCGGCCCAGCGCGGCCCGGCGTGCTGGTGGGCGGCGAGGTAGCGGAACGGGAACTGCCGGGAGCGGGCCACCTCCTCGGGGTCGGCGATGCGCGCGGCGACCCGCTTTGCGACCGCGTCCGCGATCCCCGCCTCGTCGAAGTTGCGCAGGTTCCGCAGGAGCGCCATGGGCCCCATGACGGGGATCAGCGCCTCCCAGACGGCGGCGTCCATGGGCCCGTGCAGCCAGCCCGCAACGGATTCCCAGGTCAGGCCGGCCTCGGCGAGGCGTTCCGCGCCGCCGGGCCCGGTGATCAGGGCCCGCCGTTCGTCCGCCGGGGTGCCCAGCAGCGCCCGCTGGGCGGTCAGCAGCCGGTCGCCGGCCGGGGCCTCGGCCCGCTCCGGGTGGTGGCGGCGGTCCAGGGCGTAACGGAAGAGCGGCCCCTGCCAGGGCTTGGCCGGGTCGGGCGAGGCGTGCACCAGGTTGAGCACGTCACCGAAGCGGAAGCCCTTGGACGGGGTGTCGTACTTCAGCAGGGAGCGGGAGGTGTAGAGCCTGCGTACGGCATCGGCGACGCCCCGCTTCACGGGCTGGGGGATCGCGCGCCCGTACGTGGCGGTCCAGTGCGCGAGCAGTTCGCCGGGCTCGTCGGCGCGCTGGAGCACCGAGTCGACGACGGACCGGTTGGAGGGACCCTCGCAGCTCCCGGCCGCGAGCCGTGCGCGTACGTACGCGGCGGCGCCGGTCAGGGACGCGGTGCGCATGTTGCCCTCGGCGCGCAGCCAGCGCAGCAGGCCGGCCGTCCACGCGGGGTGCTCGACCGCGAGCCGGGCGACGAGGGCGGTGTACCGGTCTTCGCGGTACGCGCCGCTCTCGTAGAAGGTGTCCTGGGAGACGAAGTGAGCGACGGCGAGGAGGAAGAGTTCCTCGCGGGGCTCCCGGACGTAGGCCGGACCGCCCTCGTACGTACGGGGGTTCCGTACGGTCGAACCGGGCACGGGCCGGGTGGCGGCGAGCCGGCGGGCGCCGGCCGAGACATGCGGGGCCACCAGCATCTCGGACCAGACCTTGGAGACGCGTCGAGCGTGAAAAGACAGGGAATCCCCCCGGATTCAAGGAACTTGGAAGGCGCACGCGCCCGACGGGATCAGAAATCTGGGCGGCGGCATCACTTGGAGTGTCAGAAGGAAGTAGCCGCAGCCGGGCGCATCGCCGGGCGCGGGCGCGATGACAACGTACAAGAGCCGCCGGCGGGCGCACCAGCGAATTACGGTCCGGCACGCAGAGATGCGCAACTGCCGCTGCGCGAGCGGGTGGCCGAGCGGGCCGGGAAGGGGCGTGAACCCGAGCGACAGGCCCGAAATAGGGAGCATGCGCGAGGAAGGTGGCCTATGCACCTTATGGCGATCGGGCGCACCGCCACTCTCCGCGCGTCCACCACGGCGTTGAGAATTTATGCGCCGGATGTCCGGTATGCGGCTTCGACTTAACCGTATCGCGACCTGGCCAACCTTGACGTGATCACGGGCAGTTGGAATCGTCAGCACAGGCGCTGCCGAATCGGGCAGCCGCTACGAATCGGCTCATTCCGACGCAAGGTTGTCGCTTCATGCCCGGCGCTCTGCCCACACCTGCTCCATCTGCCCGTGCAGCACCGCCGGCACACAGCAGCCTCCCTCATCGGGATGCCTTCGCACCACCCATTTTCTGACCCCGAGAGTCCGCACGTCCTGTCCGAGCGCTCGCAACCCGGTGCCCGGTCAACGCGGCCAAGCGTCCAGTCACCCACCGGATCTGCGGGCCCCACTTTGAAGAAAGGTCGGCTCACAGTGCTGCGTTATATCGCCCGCAAAGCAGTCGGCTGGTTTTTGATGATCGCAGTCGCAACCAACCTGACGTACTTCCTCGCCAATGCATTTCTTAAGCCCGCGTCGAACTACACCGCGTTGCGACCGCCTCGAACTCCAGCTCAGATCAACCGATCACTGGCGCAATTCAATCTCAATCCGGACAAACCGATCATGGATCGGTGGTGGGACTGGATCTCCGGGATCGTGACCCATTTCGACTGGGGTCAGTCGCCGACCGGGGGCAGTGTCAACGACCAGGTCGCCTACCGGATCTTCGTCAGCGGCCAGCTGGTCATCGCCTCGACGATCCTGTCCATCGTCATCGGCGTCGGGCTGGGTGTGTACACCGCCTCGCGCCAGTACAAGGCCGGCGACCGCGTGTGGCAGGGCATCTCCGTGATCTCCTTCAACACGCCCTCCGCCGTGGCCTCGCTGGGCGTGGTGCTCGCGGCCATCTGGCTCAACCAGTCCCTCGGCAACACGCTGCTGCCCGTCGCCGGAGCACAGAGCCCCGAAGTCGCCGGGTTCTGGCCGGTTCTGGGGTCGAGAGTGATGCACGCGATCCTTCCCACGATTTCGCTGACCTTCATCTCGTACGCCGGATACCACCTGTTGCAGCGCTCACTGCTGCTGGACAACATCAACTCCGACTACGTGCGCACCGCACGGTCCAAGGGGCTGACCCGGAAGCAGGCCATCTACCGGCACGGACTGCGGACTTCGATCATTCCCGTCGCCACCCAGGTCGCCTTCGCGATGCCCGCCCTCTTCACCGGCGCGGTCATCACGGAAACGGTCTTCGCGTGGCACGGCATGGGTGAGTACTTCACCAAGACCATCAGCACGAACGATGTGCACGGTGCCGTCGCCGTCGCGGCCTTCGGCGCCCTCATGACGGCCATCGGCGCGATCCTGGCCGACCTCGTCGTCGTGGCCCTCGACCCCAGGATCAGGGTGAGCTGACGTGGCCATCAACATGCCCGGCGCCGGAACCGCCCCCGAAGAGGCCCCGGAGATCGCCGAAGTCCTGGAGCCCGGTACGACCGGCGGCAAGCGCCTGTCCCCGACCAGGCTCTACGTGCGCCGCTTCGCGCGCAACAAGCCCGCGCTCGGCGGAATGATCCTGTTCGTCCTGCTGGTGCTCTTCTCCGTGTTCGGCCGGTACCTGACCCACTGGAACTACGAGGAGGCGGACTTCGCCGCCCTCTCCGTCGCCCCCGGGGTCGACGGCCACCTCCTGGGCACCAACAGCGCGGGCAACGACGTCTACGCCCAGCTCGTGCACGGCCTCGGCAGGTCGCTGATCATCGCCGTGACCGTGTCGCTCCTGACCACGGCCATCGCCGGTCTGTTCGGTACCACCGCCGCCTACTTCGGCGGCAAGATCGAGCGAGCGATGCTCGGCTTCGTGCACTTCCTGCTCATCCTGCCCTCGTTCCTCATCATCGCGCTGGTCGGTACGCACTACCGCGGTGAGTGGAAGATCCTGGTCGTGGTGCTCACGCTGTTCGGCTGGATGCTGACCGCCCGGGTTATCTGGTCCCTGGCCACGTCCCTGCGCGAGCGCGAGTACGTGATGGCGGCCCGCTTCATGGGCGTCGGCGCGCTCCGGACCATCGTCCGCCACCTGGTGCCCAACATCGGCTCCCTGCTGATCGTGACGTTCACCCTCGGTGTCGCCTCGACCGTGCAGTCCGAGACGGCACTCTCCTTCATCGGGTTCGGCGTCAAGCAGCCCGACGTGTCCCTCGGCTCCATGCTGGCCGACGGGCAGAACACCCTGTCCACCGCTCCCTGGCTGTTCTACATGCCGGCGGCCCTGGTGGTCCTGCTCACCGTGGCCATGGCCCTCATCGGTGACGGTCTGCGCGACGCCCTGGACCCCACATCGCAGTCTGGAGGCCGCGCATGATCGAGCAGCGCGCTGTCACTAACGAGCCCGGCACGCAGCGGGCCCTGCTGTCCGTGCGTGACCTGAAGGTCGCCTTCCCCTCGGAGGCCGGCCGGGTGGACGCCGTACGCGGTGTCTCCTTCGACCTGCACCGCGGCAAGACCCTCGGCATCGTGGGCGAGTCGGGTTCCGGCAAGTCCGTCACGTCGATGGCCGTCATGGGGCTGCTTCCCGAGTACGCGTCGGTCACCGGCGAGATCATGCTCGACGGGAAGAACCTCCTCGACCTGGACGACCGCAGGATGTCCAAGGTCCGCGGCCGGCAGATCGGCATGATCTTCCAGGACCCGCTCTCGTCGCTCACCCCGATCTTCAGCATCGGTGCCCAGATCGTCGAGTCCCTCCAGATCCACCAGGACATCTCGTCCGCGGCCGCCTGGAAGCGGGCCGTCGAGCTGCTCGACCTGGTCGGCATCCCCAACCCGGACCGCCGGGCCAAGGGATTCCCGCACGAGTTCTCGGGCGGTATGCGCCAGCGGGCCGTGATCGCCATGGCCATCGCGAACGACCCCGACCTGATCATCGCCGACGAACCGACGACCGCCCTGGACGTCACCGTGCAGGCGCAGATCCTGGACGTCCTCAAGACGGCCCAGCGGGAGACCGGCGCCGCGGTCATCATGATCACCCACGACCTCGGGGTGGTGGCCGGCTCCGCCGACGACGTCATGGTGATGTACGCCGGACGCCCCGTCGAACACGCCGGGGTGGACGAGCTCTTCGCGCAGCCCCGGATGCCGTACACCATCGGTCTGATGGGCGCGATCCCCCGCCTGGACGACCGCGACCGGGAGGCCCTGACCCCGGTTCCGGGCACTCCCCCGCTGCTGGTGAACCTGCCCGACGCCTGTCCCTTCGCGGCGCGCTGCCCCGCGGTCGAGGACGCCTGCCGGGAGGCCGAGCCGCTGCTGCTGACCATCGGCGGGGCCGGCACCGGTGCCACGCACACCGCCGCCTGCCGGCGCGCCGGGGAGATCGAGGACGGCGCCATCGGCGGCGAGCCGATCTTCCCCGTCCCCGCCGTGCGGGAGGACCGCGCCGCGGAGGTCCCCCGTGAGGACCGTCCCAAGGTCCTGGAGCTCTCCGGGGTCACCAAGACCTTCCCCCTGACCAAGGGCGGCCTGCTCAAGCGCAAGGTGGGCACGGTCTTCGCCGTCAACGGCATCGACCTGGACATCCGCGAGGGCGAGACGCTCGGGCTGGTCGGCGAGTCGGGGTGCGGCAAGACCACCACCCTGCTGGAGATCATGGGGCTGAAGCCGCCGGAGCAGGGCAGCATCTCGGTCTGCGGCCAGGACACGGCCGGCCTGAAGCGGAAGCAGGACATCAACGCCGTCCGCCGCGGCATCCAGATGGTGTTCCAGGACCCCATGGGCGCGCTCGACCCCCGCATGACGGTCTTCGACATCCTCGCGGAGCCCCTGCGCGCGATCGGCGAACGCGACAAGAAGGTGCTCACCACCAAGGTCGCGGATCTCATGGAGCTGGTGGGGCTCGACCCCGAGCACCGCGACCGCTTCCCCTCGGCCTTCTCGGGCGGGCAGCGGCAGCGCATCGGCATCGCGCGGGCGCTCTCCACCAAACCCCAGCTGCTGGTCCTCGACGAGCCGGTGTCGGCGCTCGACGTGTCGGTACAGGCCGGTGTCATCAACCTGCTCAACGACCTCAAGGCCGAGCTGGGCCTGTCCTACCTCTTCGTCGCCCACGACCTGTCGGTGGTGTGCCACATCTCCGACCGGGTGGCGGTGATGTACCTGGGCCGGATCGTCGAGATCGGCGCCACTGACGCCGTCTTCGACAACCCCAGGCACCCGTACACACAGGCACTCCTCTCCGCGATCCCGCTGCCCGACCCGGTGGCGGAGCGCACGCGGGAACGCGTCCTCCTGGAGGGCGACCTTCCCAGTCCCACCGACGAGACGCCGGGCTGCCGGTTCGTCTCCAGGTGCCCACTCCACACCACGCTGTCGGAGCCCCAGAAGGAACGGTGTCGCGGGGTCACCCCCCTGCTCACCGACAGGGGCGACCCGGACCACCGCGACGCATGCCACTTCGCGGGCACGACCACGTCTGTCGACAACTAACCCAGCCAGAAAGGCCAAGGCCGTCATGAGAAAGATCTCTCTGAGCCTGGTGGTGCTCGCCGCCGCCTCGTCTCTCGTCCTCACCGGGTGCAGCAGCGACTCCAACGACTCCAAGGAGCCGAAGTCGAAGGGCGCCACCGCGGAGAAGGACGTCCTGACCTCGTACAACCCGCAGCCTGCGAGCAACCTGAAGCAGGGCGGCAAGCTGACGCTCCCCATCGTGGAGATCCCCGACCAGCTGAACCCGCTGAATGGTGACGGGTCGCTGTACACGTCGAAGCTGGCCTGGTTCTACATGCCGCAGCTGTCCTTCAATGACCCGAAGGGCAACATCACCTTCAACAAGGACTACCTGACCGACGTCAAGCAGGAGACGGTGGGTGGCAACACCCAGGTCACGTACACCATCAACCCGAAGGCCAAGTGGAACGACGGCCAGGACATCGACTGGACCGCGTTCCGTGACACCTGGAACGCGCAGAACGGCAAGGACAAGGCGTACAACGTCGGTTCGACCGACGGTTACTCCAGCATCACCGGTGTGAAGCAGGGCAAGGACGCCAAGCAGGCGGTCGTCACCTACAAGGGCAGCTTCGTCTACTGGAAGTCCCTCTTCTACCAGCTGGTCAACCCGCACATCGCCAAGGCCGCGGACTTCAACAAGGCATACGTGAGCAAGCCGCACGCCGAGTGGGGCGCCGGTCCGTACACCATCGCCAAGTTCGACGCCAAGGGTGGCACCGTCACCTACAAGCCCAACCCGAAGTGGTGGGGCGAGAAGGCACACCTGGACGAGCTCACCTTCGTCCAGATGGAATCGAGCGCCAGCATCAACGCGTTCAAGAACGGCCAGATCGACGGGGTCTCGGCGGCCAACGCCGAGGAGCTCAACCAGGTGAAGGGCGTGAAGGGCACCGAGCTGCGCCGCGGCACGACCACCTCGAACAACCTCCTCGTCTTCAACAGCACCTCGCCGCAGCTGAAGGACCTCGCGGTCCGCAAGGCCGTGATGGAGGGCATCGACCGCTCCCAGCTCGCGAAGATCACCTTCCAGGGGATGGGCTACACCGAGCCCCTGCCCGGCTCCTTCACCCTCTTCCCGTTCCAGAAGGGGTACCAGGACACCTTCGGCGACCTGGTGAAGTTCAACGCCGACAACGCGAAGAAGGAGCTGGACGCCGCTGGCTGGAAGGCCGGCTCGGACGGCATCCGCGCCAAGGACGGCAAGAAGCTGGAGCTGAGCTTCCCGACCATCGGTGACAGCTCCACCGTCAAGGCCCGTGCCACCGCGATCGCCCAGATGATGAAGAACATCGGCGTCAAGGTGAACATCGAGGCGCACCCGTCCGCCGACTTCAACAAGGTGTTCACCAAGCGCGCCTTCGACATCTTCGGCATGGGCTTCATCTCCAGCGACCCGAACGGCATGCTCTACATCTGCCAGATGTACTGCTCCGACTCGACGCTGAACGTCTCGCGCTCGGTCCCGAAGAGCCTGGACGAGGAGACCAAGGCCGTCACCAACCTGCCGACCCTGGACGAGCAGGTCAAGGCTGGTAACGCGGTCGAGAAGAAGGCCATGGAGACCTACGGCATCATGCCGCTCCACAACGGCCCCACCATCTGGGCCGTGAAGAAGGGCCTCGCCAACTTCGGCGCCGCCCAGTTCTACGGCAACTACGGCAACATGGGCGCCCCCGAGCTCATCGGCTGGCAGAAGTAGCACCCTCCCGGGGTTCCGCTGCACCGACGCGGAACCCCGGGGCCCCGTCCCGCTCTCGGGACGTACTGCCCCGGCAGGCCGTCAGCGCATGCTGACGGTCCCTGTCGGGGCAGCGCTGTGTCTGCGCGGAGCGAGGGACAGCACAGGGCGCGTGTGACGGTCCCGCCCCGGCCGAAGAGCGTGCCCCGGATGACTGCGCGCACTGTCAAGAAATCCTGCGCGCGATGCCGACTTCTCCGCGCGGACCCTTGGCATCCTCATCGCTGGGGCAGCGAGCGACACCGTCATGCAGTTGATCCGCCCACGCGGGTCCGGCGCCGCTACGTCCGCCGAGCGACGATGCTCGTCCCACCCACCATGCGACAGCACCAGTCCCTTCCCGGGACCTGGGACCTCGCATGATCACTTCACTGAACCATCTCAAACGGGGCAAAGAACATGACTTCAACTCGCCGCGCCCTCAGCGCGATCGCGCTGCTCGCCGCTCTGAGCGGCATCGCCGCCTGCGGCCCGGAGGACACCGGCGCCGAAGGCGCGACCGGCGGTTCCGACAGCAGCGCCTCGCCGTCGGCAACGGCTTCCGGGGCACCGGCCTCCGGCGGAACCGCGAGCGACGGACCCACCGACGACGTCGACGACGACGGACAGGGCGGGGACTGCGGCAAGCCCCCGGTCCTGCCCGCCGGACACACCCGGGTGAAGATCACGTTGATGCGTGACGCGGCCGGCTTCGAGGCCGCGGTGGCCAAGCCCCACTGCACGCCCAACGACTGGATCTACGGGGCCGACGAGACCGACCCGACCAAGCACTACGTGCTCCCCGAGAGCGTCGACGCCCGGCTGGCCCTGATGGACGGCCCCGGCCAGTGGAAGAAGGTCGACCACGAACAGCTGGCGCTGCACATCGACCGCTGCCACGCCATGGAGGCCGGTGCCACGGACTACCCGAAGGTGGAGCCGCCCTTCGGCTGCTTCGGCAACGTGTACGAGATCACCCTCAACGGCAAGGGCGAAGTGAAGACGATCAAGGAGATCTGGAGCGTCTGAGGCATCCTCCGACGCCTCCTCGCACCGCGCCCGGGACCACGGTCCCGGGCGCACCGGTGTACGGCCGCTCCACGTCGGCCGGCAGCGGGGCATGACATCAGGCGGCCCGCCCGACATGGCGGGCCAGCCAGCTCAGCAGAGCGTCCAGGTCGGCGGCGGCCGACCGTACGTGCCCGACCGCTTCAGGAGTGTGCAGCCACTCCTCGCAGCCGAGTGAACGGGCCGCGATCAGCGAACGGTGGCGCAGCAGTTCCGCACGGGCGTGGTCCGCCGGATAGCCGCGCGGCGGGCGCTTCATCACGTCCCCGGAGACGTCGTAGCCCTTGCGCCGCACCTCCTCGACCAGCGCGGACAGTTCGCGGCCGCTCCCCTCGGACGCCACGGCCCTGCGGAACGCATCCACCTGGCCGGGGTCGGGATACCACCAGGCTCCCTGGATCCGCAGGCCGTCCAGGGAGAACCGGAGACCGATCTCGACCTTGCGGCCGAGCCGGATCACCGCGCTCTGGTTCTGCCACCACCAGGAGCCGGTGCGGTAGTGCCAGACGGAGAAGTCCTCGTACCGGGGATCGCTGTCCGCGACGTCGTTGAGCAGGTCGATCATCGGCTGCCGGACCAGGCGTTCGCGGTCCGCGCGGCAGCGCTCCCTGGTCGCTGCGCCCGGTTCGCCCTGGAGCTGCCACAACACGTCCAGGGCCTGTTCGGGCCAGCCGGTGAACTGTCCACGCATGCACCGAGAATAGCGGCGCGGGATGCCCGGCCGGCGCGCGGGAACGACCGAGGGCCGGTCTCGGATGTCTCCGATACCGGCCCTGATCTGCGACTGTCTCCAGTCGGGACGACAGGATTTGAACCTGCGACCCCTTGACCCCCAGTCAAGTGCGCTACCAAGCTGCGCCACGTCCCGCTGCCACTTCCACCCGGTCGGGCCGGGCGGCGGCTGCAGGACAAACATTACCTCACTCGGTGGACCGGATCGACGCGCGTGCCTGCTGGGCGCGGGCGGCCAGTCCTTCCGCACCGCAGGCCGTGGCCAGTTTGTGCGCCCTGGCCAGTTCGCGGGGCGAGCGGATGGCGATGCCGTAGTCGACGAGCGCCTGGGCGAACTCGTAGCCGGAGGGCGACGCCTCCAGGTGGCGGACCGCCTCGCCCAGGAGGTGTACGGCCTCCTCCTGCGGGGCGAAGAGGGCCACGCAGCGCAGAGCCTCGCCTATGGCGGTCTCCGTGCCGAACCGCTCCGCGTGGACCCGGGCGGTGTTGGCGAGCTGGGCGGCGCGGCCCGGGTCCTCGTCGGCCAGGGCGCGTGCCAGGTCGCCGGCCCAGGGGCCCCAGATGCCGTTGAACCTGCCGCGCGGTTCCAGCGACCGCCCGGCGGCCTCCAGCTCGGTGACGGCTTCCTTCGTACGGCCTTCGGCCAGGAGCAGGCGGCCCCGGACGCACGGCGCGTCCGGCAGCACCATGGCACTCGGGTACGGCAGACCGAAGTCGTACTGGTCTGCGACCTTGCGGGCCTCGGGGACCCGGCCCCTGGCCAGCAGGGTGTCGATGAGCAGGCAGGCCGCGTCCCAGTGGACGGGGAGTCCGCTGCCGACGCGGTCCGCGAGGCGCAGTCCCTCGCGCAGGAAGCCCTCCGCCTCGGCGAGACGGCCCCGGCGGCGGTGGACCAGGCCGAGCAGGGTGTGGGCGAACGCCAGGTGGGCGCCGCTCCAGCCGGAGATCTCGAAGGCGCGGACGGCTTCGCCGAAGAGCTCCTCGGCCCGGTCGAGCCGGTCCGTGAAGGCGTAGGTGATGCCGAGCAGGGTGGGGAGCTCAAAGCCCCATTCGGCGTCGGTCCAGCCGAGTCCGCGCGCGGGGTGGCCGTCGACGAGGGCGCGCTCGCAGAGGTCGACGATGACCTCGGCGTTCTCGCCGCGGAGCATGGCGTCGAATGCGCGCAGGGTGAGCAGGGCGCGTTCGGCGTTGTCCCGGCCGGTGAGATGGTCGGCGTTGGCGGCCAGCCGGCGCGAGCGCCCCGGTCCGTCCTCCTCGGTGGCCTGCATGCCCTCCCAGAGGAAGTGGGCGGCCTGCAGCCGCATCAGGCCAGGCCCCGGCGCCGTGCGTTCGGCCTCGGCCGCGAGGGCCAGGGCCGCCTCCTTGAGCTGGTTGTTGTGGGACAGCGCGGCGGCGAGCCGGAACGTGGCGTCGACCCGCAGCTCGTCGGCGAGGCCGGGCATGTCCAGGGCGGCCCGCAGGTGCTGCACGGTGGTCGCCGGGGAGCTGAGCAGCGTCGCGCAGCCCAGTTCGTACAGCAGGGTGGCGCGCACGTCGTGGCGCGGCGGCTCGTCGAGCGCGCGCTCCAGGCAGCGCCGGGCGGCCTCGGGCGCGCCGACGGCGAGGTGCTGCTTGGCGGCGGCCCGCAGTTGCTGGACGAGTTCCTGGTCGTCGTCCGGGTGCACTTCGAGCAGGTGGCGGGAGGCCGCGGCGGGGCCGAGCCCGGCGTTGGTGATGGCCCAGGCGGCCCGCCCGTGCATGGCGGTGCGGGTCGCGGGCGGGATGGAGCGGTAAAAGGCCGAGGCGATCAGCGGGTGCACGAACTCCAGCGGGTCGAAGCCGCTGACGATACGGGCCTCGCGCAGCCGGGCGGTGCAGTCCGCCGCCTCGGCGGAACTCATCCCGGCCAGGGTCGCGGCGAGGTCCTGGGAGATGTCGGTGCCGAGGACGGCGGCCGCCCACGCGAAGCGGTTGGCGTTGGTGCCGAGCCGTTCCAGGCGGGCGACGAGGCCGCTGCCCCGGGCGGAGGCGCCGAGTTCGCGCAGGAGCCCGGCGGACTCCTCCAGCGGGACCAGTTCCTTGTCCTGGACCTTGGCGACCAGCTCGACCGCCTCGTACGGGTTGCCGCCGGTGACGGCCCACACCTCGCGGCAGAACGGGTCGTCGGCGTGCTCGCCGAGGGTGGCGCGGACCAGTTCGGCGGTGGCGTCGGGGGTCAGGGCGCGCAGGGCGACGCGGATCTGCGCGGGGTGGCCGCCCGCCGCGTTGCGCGCAGCCTCTCGGGCGGCGAGTTCCTCGGGGCGGTGGGCCTGGACGACGAGGACGCGCAGGTCGCCGAGGCGGGCGGTGAACGAGGAGAGCCAGGCGAGGGATTCGCCGTCGGCCCAGTGGGCGTCGTCGATGATGAGGAGCAGCGGGCGGTGGCTCAGCCGGGAGGCGAGCCGCTTGACGACGTGATCGAGTCCGTCGCGCACACCCTGCGGATCGGTTTGCGGGCCGGAGGGTTCGGCGAGGCCGAGGGCCGGGGCGGTGATGTCGAACCAGGGGCCGAACAGGGCCCGTACGTCGTCCGCCGGGAACTGGTTCAGTGCGGGCTGGAGCAGCTGCCGTACGACGTGGAACGGCACCGAGGTGACCGTCTCACCGCCGCGCGCCGACCAGATGGTGCACCGGTCCGCCGCCATGGCCCGGATCTCGTCCAGGAGTGCGGTCTTGCCGATGCCTGCCTCGCCGCTGTAGATGAGCAGCCCGCCGGTGGCCTGCGCCCCGCAGAGCGCGTCGATGGCTTGTGCGGCAGTGGCGAGTTCCGGTTCGCGCTCATAAAGCGGCCGGGACGGCTTCATGCCTACCCTCCCCCAAAGTGGTGACCATGGTGGTCGAGCCTAGTCGCGCGCGGCGTTCCACGGACAGGGGTTCGGACAGTTCGCCGCAGGTGCGGGGCACAATCGGGGGTGTGAACGAGACACGCAGGGACCGCGATTCCGAGGGACGGGCGCACAACGCGCGCCCCCGTGACGGGCTGGGACGCCCCTTGCCGTACGGGGCGCCCGGGGTGGAGCGGCAGCCGGAGGGCGTCGAGCGCACCCCCGGGGAGACCGTCCGGGAGGCGCAGCGGCTGCTGGACGCGGGAATGCCGTTCCACGCGCACGAGGTCTTCGAGGACGCCTGGAAGTCCGGCCCGGACGGGGAACGGGAGTTGTGGCGCGGGCTGGCCCAGCTGGCCGTGGGCCTGACGCACTCCGCCCGGGGCAACGCGACGGGCGGTGCGCGGCTGCTGCGGCGGGGCGCGGTGGCCTTGGAGGCGTACGGGGCGGGTGAGACGCACGGGATGGGCCTCGGGGAGCTGGCCGGCTGGGCGCGGGAGCTGGCGGCGCGGGTCGAGCGTCCGGACGCGGGGCCGGTCGACGCGGCCGCGGAGGCACCGAGGCTCCGGGAGGGCTGATTCCGGGACATCGAACTCGGCCTGGTTTCGACGGTGTTGGTTGACAACGGCGAACAGGTCGGTGCGGAGCCATTACGATCCGGCGTCATGAGCACTTCTGACCAGGACCGGGCCCCGGACGCACCGATAGCCGAAGACCCGGGCGAGGACACGGCCGGGGCAACGGCCGAGGACATGACGGACGACCTCGCGGACGACCTCGCGGAGGGTGAGGACACCGGCGAGCGGCGGCTGACCCCGCGCCAGGCGAGACGACTGCGCATCGCCCTCTCCTCGGCCGGGATGGTGGCGATGGCCGTGGTGCTCGGGCTGCGGCTCGCGAGCCGCGCGTCCGTCCTGGTGGTCGGCGTGTACGGGCTGGCGCTGATCCTCTGCGGGATCGTGATCGAGCTGAGCCGGAACGGCCGCACCCGGCTGGGCAGCTGGCTGCTGGCCATCGGGCTCGTCGCCGCGATCGGCTCGGACTGGCTGCTCATTCCCTGAGCGGTACGGGAGTCACACGACCCGGATGCGCACCGCGCCGCCCTCCGGGTCGGCCCCCTCCAGCCAGCGGGCAGTGAGGGTGAAGGAACTGCCGGGCGGAACCGAGCGTGCCAGGCGCCGGCGGTGCAGCAGCGCCCCGTCCTGGCTGACGACGAGGCGGGGTGCCGTCAGCCGCCGGCCCGTCCGCAGCAGGAAGCGGCTGCCGTGCGGCCCCGTGAGGTTGGGCGCGATCCATTCCAGCGGTGCCGCGACGGTGAGGGGCGGTCCGCCCGCCGGCCAGGCACCGGCGGCCAGGTGGCTCAGTACGGGTCCCGTGACGGCTCGGCCCTCGCGGGCGGCGGTGGCCGCGCTCTCCCCGCCGTGCAGGAGGTTCCCGACGGCGAAGACCCCCGGCCGCCCGGTGCGGTACGCGGGGTCGTGGGCGGGTCCCCCGGTGCCGGGGTCCAGGGGCAGGCCGCCGCGCCGGGCGAGTTCGTGGTCCGGGATCCAGTCGGCCGTGAACACCACGGTGTCGCAGGCCAGTGTGGTGGTACGGCCGTCCTCGTGGCGCACCCGGACGCCCGTGAGGCGGGGGCGGCCGGTCAGGGCGGTGACGGTGGTCCGGGTGAGCAGGGGCGCGCCCCCGGCCGGCCGCAGGGTCGCGAAGGGGCGGGGCGGGTGCTCCGTGACGCGGGCGATGAGGTGGACTCCGGCGGTGCGCAGGGTGTCGGCCGCCGCGAGGGAGACCGGCTCGTCGCCGACGACCACCGCGCGGGTGCCGATGTGCTGGTGGTGGAGGTGGACGGCCTGCTGGAGTTCTCCGGTGGTGTAGACGCCGGCCGGCCGGGTGCCGGGGACGAGCCGCGCGGCGCGGGGGCGTTCACGGGCGCCGGTGGCGAGGACGACGGCGCGGGCGGTGAGGCGTTCGAGGCCGCCGGGGCCGGTGATGTCGAGGGTGCGGGGCCCCGCCCAGCCGGTGACGGTGACGCCGGTACGGAGGGTGGCGCCGGCCTCCGTGGCCTCGGCCGCGCAGTGCCGTGCGTATGCGGGGCCGTCGAGGTCGCCGGTCCGGCGCGTTCCGAATCCGCCGTGGGCGCAGTGCCGGGGGATGCCGCCCGCCTCCTGGTCGCGCTCCAGGACCTCCACGTCCGGCACACCCGCGGCGGCGAGGCCCGCGGCCGCGGCGAGTCCGGCCGGTCCGGCGCCGACGACGAGGACGTCCACGCGGCGTTCGCGGCGGGTCATGGGCAGGCCTCCTCGATGCGGGCCCGGAGCGCGGCCCCGCAGTGGAAGCCCTGGCAGCGCCCGTTGCCCGCGCGGGTCCTGCGCGCGAGCCCTTCGGCCGAGCGGGGCGGGAGCACCGAGGCGAAGGCGTCGCGGATCTCGCCGTCCGTGACGCGTTCGCAGTGGCAGACCACGGTGCCGTAGGCGGGGTCGCGGGCGATCGACTCGGCGTCGAGATACGGGCGGCCGGCCGACTCGCCGAGGTTCGGCATGGTGAGCGGGGCCGGTTCGGCGGGCTCCCCGGGGTCCAGTCCGGCGTCGGGCAGGAGGGAGACCACGTACGCGGCGATGGCCAGGGAGGCGGTGAGCCCGGTGGAGCGGATGCCGCCGACGGTGATGAGGCGCCGGTCCGGGTGGGCCGTGATCCGGTAGTCCTCCTGGCCGGTGGCCGCCCGCAGACCGGCGTAGACGGCGGTGACCTCCTCGTCGAGCAGCCGGGGCATGATGCGGCGCCCGTTCTCGCGCAGCAGGGCGAGCCCTTCGGCGGTGGACTCGGTGGCGTCCTTGTCGTCGAGGTCCTCGGCGGTGGGGCCGAGGAGGACGTTGCCGAAGACGGTCGGTGCCACCAGGACGCCCTTGCCGGCGGCGGTGGGCACGGGCAGCAGGATGTGGTGGACCAGGTCGCGGGCGAGCTTGTCGAAGACGATGAGCTGACCCCGGCGCGGGCGCACGGTGAAGGTGTCGAGGCCCAGCAGGCGGTCGATCGCGTCGGCGTGCAGCCCGGCGGCGTTGATCAGCAGCCGGCTGCGCAGGGTGCCCCGGCCGGTGGTGAGGGTGTGCAGGCCGTCGGCGTACGTGAGGTCCCGGACGGGGCAGTCCAGGTGGAGGTGGACCCCGGCCCGGACCGCCTCGGTGGCGTAGGCGAGCGGGGTGGTCCAGGGGCAGATGACGGCTTCGTCGGGGATCTCCAGGGCGCCGAGCGCACCGGGACCGAGGTGGGGTTCGCGTGCCGCGGTCTCCTCGGCGTCGAGCAGCCGGGCCGCGTGGTAGCCGTTGCGTTCGGCCTTGGCCAGCAGGGCGGGCAGGGCGTCGAGTTGTTCGCGGTCCCAGGCGACGAGGAGGGCGCCGACGCGTTCGACGGGGATGCCCGTGCGGGCGGCGTATCCGGAGAGCAGCCGCTGCCCCTCGCGGACGAGGCGGGCCTCCAGGGTGCCGGGGACGGCGTCGAAGCCGGTGTGCAGGATCGCGGTGTTGGCCTTGGAGGTGCCGTTGGCGATGTCGTCGGTGGCCTCGACGAGGGCGGTACGCAGGGGGTGGCGGGCCAGTTCGCGGGCGAGGGCGGTGCCGACGACCCCGGCGCCGATGACGGTGACGTCGTACGGCGGACCTTCGGGCAGCGGGTGTCCGGCCCGGGTGACGGTGGGTGTCGTCGCGGCTACCACGCGGGGCTCACGACCGCTCCAGCAGGGTGCGCACCGCCGCGCGGAACACGCCGAGGCGGTCGGCCGCCTCGGCAGGACCGATACGGGGTTCGTAGACGGCGGCCGGTTTCCAGTCGGGGACGGCCCGGTCGAGCGGGAGTGCGGGGTCGGCGCCCATGCGGGCCACCGCACCGACGCCGAGCGCGGTGACATCGGGCAGTGCGGACACCTCGACGGGGCGTTGCAGCAGGTCGGCCTGGGTCTGCATGAGGAGGGCGGAGCGGGTCAGACCGCCGTCGACGCGCAGGACGGACAGCGGCGCGCCCCGGTCGGCGGCGACCGCGTCGGCCAGCTCGACGACCTGGGCGGCGATCCCCTCGCACAGGGCGCGCACCAGGTGGCCGGCCGAGGTGTCCAGGCCGAGTCCGGTGACCGAGCCGCGCAGGTCGCCGCGCCACCAGGGGGCGGCGAGGCCGGCGAGCGCGGGGACGAAGGTGACGCCGCCGGCGTCGGGGACGGTGGCGCCGACCGGGTCGAGGTCGGCGGCCCCGGAGATCACCCCGAGGTCGGTGAGCCAGCGCACCGCGGAGGCCGCCGTGTAGACCTGGCCGTCCAGGCAGTAGCTGGTGTGCCCGCCGAGCCGCCAGGCCACGCAGCTGACGAGTCCGCCGGCGCCCCGGCAGGGTGTCGCGCCCGTACCGGCGAGGAGGAACGCACCCGTCCCGTAGGTGCACTTGGCGACGGACGGGTCGAGGGCGCTCTGGGCGAGCAGGGCCGCCTGCTGGTCGACGAGGAGGCCGGTGAGCGGGAGCCCGCCGCCGAACGCGCCCGTCGTGCCGAAGTCACCGGCGGCGTCGACCACGTCCGGCAGCCGCTCGTCGCCGAGGCCGTAGACGTCCAGTGCGGCCGGCGACCAGGCGACGCGGTCCAAGTCGAGGAGCTGGGTGCGTCCGGCGGTCGCGGCGTCCGTGACGAAGGCGCCGGTGAGCTGGTGGACGAGCCAGGCGTCGCTGGTGGTGACGACGCCTTCCCGGGTCAGTTCGCGGCGGATCCACGCCATTTTCGGGGCGGCGAAGTACGGGTCGACGGGAAGCCCGGTGAGCTGTTTCAACTCGTCGCCGCGGTCCGCGAGTTCCGCGCACAGGCCGACGGCGCGGCGGTCCTGCCAGACGATCGCCGGTGTGAGCGGGCGCCCGGTGTCCGGGTCCCAGGCGAGTACGGTCTCGCCCTGGTTGGCGAGCCCGACGGCATCGACGGTGGCGCCCGATTCGGCCAGCGCCCTTTGCCCGGCTTCGACGACCGATGCGAGTAATTCGGCCGGGTCCGTCTCCACGGCTCCGGCGGGACCGTACCGGGGCCGCACGGGGGCGGAACCGGAACCGATCACGCCTCGCTCGGGGCAGATCACCAGTGCTTTGGTTCCCGATGTGCCCTGGTCGATCGCCAGCACCGGGCCTGTCATCGGTTCTCCAGCGGTACGCGGGCCCTGGGGCCTGAACGGAATCGTGATCTTCGGTCGCGGCCACCCAGAGTGGTGCAGCCCAGCGGATACGTCAAGCGTTGCCAGGCCATGTGTCCGGAACCTTTCGAAGCCTTCTGTGCAGCATCAACACGAGTCAATGACAAGCGACTTGGGGAGAATCAATGATTCGTTCGAGAGTTCCGCGCAAAGGGCTCTACACTCACCGCCGAGCAGCAACCGGACGCAGATAAGCAGTTCGCACTTCAACAGTTTCTCCGCAGCAATACTCCTGAGGATCGATGAATTCAGCAGCCAGTCCCGAGCGCGTCCATGGCCAACGGTGAATTCCGGCCGGTCTACCATCCGGCCGGCCACGACAATGAACTGCGAGCGGCGTTACAGGACTTACGCACCGGCCGCTGGCTCGCCATGCGCGACCTGCTGGCCGCCACCCCGGACTGGGCGCTGTGGACCCAGCGCACCCAGGTGCTCGGCGCGGTCGCCGCGGGATCGGACGCGGTACGGGCCTGGCTGACCGAGGAACCGGGGAGCGCCGCCGCCCTCGTCATGCACGCCCGGGTCGCTGTGGAGCGGGCGGTACGGGCCAACCGCGCGGGGCACCCCAGCGGCCGGGAACTCTGGCAGGAGGCCTGGGAGGCCTGCCGGTCAGCGGCCCACGCCGCGCCGGCCGACCCGGTGCCCTGGGTGTGCCTGCTGGCCCTGTCCCAGCTCGACCAGGACCAGCACCTCGCCGAGCACCGGCTGCCGCCGCCCGGACCGATGCTCTTCCCCGCCCCCTGGGGGCTGCTGGCCGAGGCCGACCGGCGCGACCCGCACAACCGCGAGGCCTACCACCGGATGCTGCAGTTCGTGTACGCCCGCAAGGCCGGCAGCGTGCTCTCCGAGGCGGTCAACTTCGTCCAGTGGGCGTCCTCCACGGCCCCCGAGGGCTCCGCCCTCCATGTGCTCCCGCTGTACGTACGGGTCGAGCGCTACCGCCGTGAGCACGACCACGACAAGGCCCTCGACCTGCACTGGGTCACCGAGGACGCGGAGCGCGAGGCCCTGCGCGCACTGGAGATCTGGTACCGGCGCGCCCCCGCCGCCACCCGCGCCTTGCCCGACCTCAACCACCTGGCGCACGCGCTGTGGGGGGCGCTCCGATTCGTGGAGGCCGCCGCGGTGTTCAGGGAGCTGGGCCCGTACTTCACCTCGCTGCCCTGGGCCAGCCGCTCCCGTACGCCGGACGACCCCGGCGGCGCCGAGGAAGTGTTCGTGCGCGCCCGCGCCCGCGCGCTGGCGGCCGACCCGGGCTGAACAGGCCCCCCGGCCGCCCTCTTTCGTTCGTGTCCACCCACCCCCCAGGAGGATCCCCATGTCCGTGTCCGCCTCGCCCCGGAAGGGTGCCGAGACCCCCGCGCCGAAGGACGAGGAGCAACGGCTCCGCGAACTCGGCTACCAACCGGTCCTGGCCCGCCGCATGGGCGGGTTCGGCAACTTCGCCATCAGCTTCTCCGTCATCTCGATCCTGTCCGGGTGCATGACCCTGTACGGGTTCGGCATGTCGACGGGCGGGCCGGCCGTGATGCTGTGGGGCTGGGCCGGGGTCGGCCTGTTCGTGCTCTGCGTCGGCATGGCCCTGGCGGAGGTGACGAGCGCTTACCCGACGTCCGGGGCGCTGTACTACATGGCGGACCGGCTCGGCGGCCGGAAGTGGGGCTGGTACACCGGCTGGCTGAATCTGCTCGGGCTGCTCGGCGCCATCGCGGGCATCGACTACGGCGCCGCGCTGTTCACGGGCGCGCTGATGAACCTCCAGTGGGGCTTCACCCCCACCCCCGGCAAGACGATGATCATCTTCGCCTGCATCCTGCTGCTGCACGCCGTGCTCAACCTGTTCGGTGTGCGGCTCGTCAGCATCCTCAACTCCATCAGCGTGTGGTGGCACCTGGCCGGTGTCGCGGTGATCGTCTCCGTCCTGGCGATCGTGCCCTCGCACCACCAGTCGCCCTCGTTCGTCTTCACCGAGTTCGTCAACGACACCGGCTGGCACAACCCGTTGTACGTGGCGGCGATCGGGCTGCTCCTCGCCCAGTACACGTTCTGCGGCTACGACGCCTCCGCGCACCTGTCGGAGGAGACCTCGAACGCGTCGGTGTCGGCGGCGCGCGGCATCGTCCGGGCGATCTGGGTGTCGTGGGTGGCCGGCTTCGTGCTGCTCGCGGGACTCACCTTCGCCATCCAGGACTACGTGGGTACGCAGAAGAGCGCCACCGGTGTGCCGCCCGCCCAGATCCTGATCGACGCGCTCGGCACCTCGGGCGCCACGGCGATGCTGCTCATCGTGATCGCGGCGCAGCTGTTCTGCGGCAACGCCGAGGTGGCCGCCGCCAGCCGGATGGTGTTCGCCTTCAGCCGGGACAACGCGCTTCCCGGCTCCTCGCTCTGGCGCAAGGTCAGCGCCCGGACCCAGACACCGGTGCCCGCCGTGTGGCTGTCGGTGATCGTCGCCGGGGTGCTCGCCCTGCCGTCGCTGTATTCGGCGACCGCGTACGGCGCGGTGACCGCGATCAACGTCATCGGCATCACGCCCGCGTACGCGATACCGATCTTCCTGAAGCTGCGCGCGGGAAGCCGGTTCCAGCGCGGGCCGTGGCACCTGGGCCGCTGGTCGAAGCCGGTCGGCTGGATCGCCGTGGTGTGGGTGGCGATCGTGACCGTGCTGTTCCTGCTGCCGCAGTCGTCCCCGGTGACCATCGACTCGATGAACTACGCGTCGATCGCCCTGGTCGCGGTGCTGGTCCTGGCCACCGTCTGGTGGTTCGTCGCGCGACGCTCGTACGGCACGCCGTCGGCGTACGGGAACGCGCGCGAGCAGGCGGAGATCGAGGAGGGCATCATCTGAAGCCCTCACCGACGCGCGCGGCCCCTGCGGACAGCTGTCCGCAGGGGCCGCGCGCGTCGTGCGCCTCTATACGTCCGTGCGGATGACGACGGCCAGCGTGCGCGGGCCGTGGACCCCCTCGACCCGTTCCAGTTCGATGTCGGAGGTGGCCGAGGGACCGCTGATCAGGGTGGTGGGGCGCTCCGGCACCAGCCGGGCCACCGCCTCCGGTACGCCCACCTCCACGCTCGACAGATCGACGACGCACACATGGAGGTCGGGCACCAGGGAGAGCGCCCGGCGCCCCTGGTCGGGCGAGCCGTCCAGGAAGATGGTGCCGGTCTCGGCGCAGCTGACCGCCGAGGCGGTGACAACGCCGTCGAGGGCGTCCAGGCGCGGCGCCGGAATGCCGGCCGAGTCCTGCCGCACCTCGCCGTCGTACGCGGTCAGCCACCGCGGATCGAGCCCCCGGGGCACACCGATCCGCGCGGCGCCCTGCTCCCGCAGCACTTCGGCGACGACCTCGGCGGTCCGGTCGGCGGTGCAGGGGTGGACCCGCGCCTTGTAGTCGACGAGGCGGTCGGTGAACAGCGCGAGGCGTTCCTCGTCGGGGAGGGTGCGTCCGGTGCGGTAGGCGCGCGGTACCGGGGTGTCGCCGGCGGGTGCGAGGGCGAGCGCGTCCCGGATGCGGCCGAGCACGGTCTCACGGGCGGTCGTCACTTGCCGTCCTCCTGCTGCTGGTCGCGGGTGTGCTCGGCGGACGCCTCGCGCATGGCCGCCGCGCCCTCGGACGAGGCGAGCCAGGCGCGGAAGGTCTGCTTCGGCGGGGCGGGGGTGTCGCGGCTGTCGCTCCAGCCGTTGAGCGGGGGCGGCAGCGGGGGGAGCTTTCCGTCCCGGGCCAGGACCCGGCCGAGCCGCGAGGCCTTCTGCGCGGCCGTGTACACCTTGGGCCGGCTCATCACCGCGCCCGCCGCCTTCATCGCCAGCTTCTCGGCCGTGGTGCCGGACTGGTCGGTGTGCTGGTGGCGCAGCTCGACCAGCAGCGACGGGATGTCGATCTTGACGGGGCAGGCGTCGAAGCAGGCGCCGCAGAGGCTGGAGGCGTACGGCAGCGAGCTGTTGGGGTCGTCCTTGGCGGCGTGCATACCCGCGAGCTGCGGGGTGAGCACGGCCCCGATCGGTCCGGGATACGTGGATCCGTAGGCGTGGCCTCCGGCCCGCTCGTACACCGGGCAGACATTGAGGCAGGCCGAGCAGCGGATGCAGTTGAGCGCCTCGCGGCCGATGCGGTCCGCGAGGGCCGCGGTCCGGCCGTTGTCGAGAAGGACCAGGTGGAAAGTCTGCGGTCCGTCCCCGGGAGTGACACCGGTCCACATCGAGGTGTACGGGTTCATCCGCTCGCCCGTGGAGGAGCGCGGCAGGAGCTGGAGGAAGACCTCCAGGTCCTGGTAGCGCGGGAGGACCTTCTCGATGCCCATGACGGTGATGAGGGTGTCGGGGAGGGTCAGACACATCCGGCCGTTGCCCTCGGACTCGACGACGGAGAGTGTGCCGGTCTCGGCGACACCGAAGTTGGCCCCGGACACGGCCACCTTGGTGGTCATGAACTTCTCGCGCAGGTAGGCGCGGGCGGCGGCGGCCAGGTGCGCGGGGACGTTGTCCAGGGACGGGTCGACGCCCGGGATCTCCTTGAGGAAGATCTCCCGGATCTCGTCCCGGTTGCGGTGGATCGCGGGGACCAGGATGTGCGAGGGCTTGTCGTGGGCGAGCTGCACGATCAGCTCGGCGAGGTCGGTCTCGTGCGCGGTGATGCCGAGGGATTCCAGGTGCTCGTTGAGACCGATCTCCTGGGTGGCCATCGACTTGACCTTGATGACCTCGTCGCTGCCGGTCTCCCGGACCAGCCGGGCGACGATCTCGTTGGCCTCGACGCCGTCGCGCGCCCAGTGGACGGTGCCGCCGCGCGCGATGACGTTGCGCTCCAGCTCCTCCAGGAGTTCGGGGAGCCGGTTCATGGTGTCGGTCTTGATGGCCGACCCGGCGTCGCGCAGCTGCTCCCAGTCGGGCAGTTCGCCGGTGACGTGCAGGCGCTTGGCGCGGATGGTGCGCGTGGCGCGGCCCAGGTTGCTGCGCAGCTGCTCGTTGCGCAGTTCGTCGTGGGCGGCGGCGGGGAACTTCCGGTCGCCGCGCAGGTTGCCCGTGCCGTACGGGGAGCGCGGCGGGGTCGCGGGCATGCCGAGAAACGTCGCGCTCATCGGGCGGCCTCCGTCAGAACGTGCGGCGAGGTGCGGGTGGAGGAGAGGATCTGGGCCAGGTGCAGGGTGCGCGTACCGGCCTTGATGCGGGAGAGCCCGCCGCCGATGTGCATCAGACAGGACGAGTCGCCCGCGGTGCACACGGCGGCGCCGGTGGCGGTGACGTTGCGCATCTTGTCCTGGAGCATCGCCGTGGAGGTATCGGCGTTCTTCACGGCGAAGGTGCCGCCGAACCCGCAGCAGGAGTCCGCCTCGGGCAGCTCGACGAGGTCGATCGAGTCGACGGCCCGCAGCAGCCGCAGGGGCTTGTCGCCGACGCGGAGCATGCGCAGCGAGTGGCAGGTGGGGTGGTACGTGACCCGGTGCGGGAAGTAGGCGCCGACTTCGGTCACGTCCAGCACGTCGACCAGCAGCTCGGAGAGTTCGTACGTCTTCGCCTTGACGGTGGCGACGCCGGCGCGCAGGGCGGCGTCGCCGTACCGCTCGGCGACAAGCTCGTGCTGATGGCGGACCGAGCCGGCGCAGGAGCCCGACGGCATGACGACGGCGTCGATGGAGGCGTCACCGAACTGCTCGGCGAAGTTGCGCACCAGCGGGACCGGCTCGCGCTGGTATCCGGTGTTGACGTGCATCTGGCCGCAGCAGGTCTGGCCCGGCGGGAACACCACGTCGTGGCCCAGGCGGGCCAGCAGCACCGCGGTGGATTTCACCGCCTCGGGGAAGAGCGTGTCTCCCAGACAGGTGGCGAAGAGTCCGATACGCATGGGACCTCCCCGATCGCAAGTTGTGGTCCGACCATACTACCCTCCGGCCGATTGGGGCAGGGGGCGCACGCGCGCCCCGCAGCCACCCGGGGCGAGAAGTGAGCTGGCCAGCATTTGGTCCGACCTTATTGACATACGACATCTACGGTGTCCTACTGATCGCTGAATCAGCTGCGTCACTCAGCGAGGAGTAATTCCGTGGCTTCCGCACCACCCGCCACCGTGCCGGCTTCGTACACGCCGGACGTTCACGCCATCGGGGGCAGCCTCCTGGCGACCGCCCTGGTGAGCCTGATCCCGCTCGCCGTGTTCTTCGTGCTCCTGATGGCTGCCAAGCGCTCGGCGCTGGTGTCCGCGCTGGGCTCGGTCGTCACGGCTCTGCTCGTCGCGGTGACCGGGTTCGGGATGCCGGTCGGCCTGGGGCTGCTCTCGGCGTCCCAGGGGCTTGTCTTCGGCCTGTTCCCGGTGATGCTGATCGTCGTCGCGGCCATCTGGTTCTACGAACTCACGGTCGTCAGCGGCCGGTTCGAGGACCTCCGCCGGTCGTTCAGCGCCGTCGGCCGGGGCGACCTGCGCGTGCAGGCGATGCTCATCGCGTTCTGCTTCGGCGGCCTGCTGGAGGCGCTGGCCGGCTTCGGCGCGCCCGTCGCCATCACGGCCGTGATGCTGCTGGCCCTCGGCCTGCCCCCGGTCAAGGCGGCGGTCACCGTACTCCTCGCCAACACCGCGCCGGTCGCGTTCGGCGCCATGGCCATCCCCGTCACCACCGCGGGCAACCTCACCGGCATCCCCGCCGAGGACATCGCCTCGGTCATCGGCCGCCAGTCGCCCCTGCTCGCGATCTTCGTGCCGCTGCTGCTGCTGTTCGTCGTGGACGGCACCCGGGGCATCCGTCAGCTGTGGCCGATCGCGCTGGTCACCGGTGGTGTCTTCGCCCTGACCCAGTTCTGGTGCGCCAACCACTTCGCGTACGAGCTGACCGACGTGGTCGCCTCGCTCGTCGGATTCGGTGTCGCCGTGCTGATGCTGCGCTTCTGGACGCCGCGCACCCCAGACGACCAGCGCTCCCAGGTGGAGAACGAGCCGCTCACCCGGCACCGCGTCACCTACGCCGTCCTGCCGTACATCCTGGTCATCGCGATCTTCGGCATCGCCAAGCTGAACGTGGGCGGTCTCGACATGCCCGACGTGCTGGGCCACGCCAACCTGAAGATCGAGTGGCCGGGCCTCCACGGCGAACTACTCACCACCAGCGGTACGCCGTCGTCCAGTGCGGTCTACACGCTGGAGGTCCTGGGCAACCCGGGCACCCTGCTGATCCTCTCGGGCATCCTGGTCACGCTGATCTACCGCTTCGCCAAGGACCGCGACGTCTATCCGATGACCGGTGGCATGGCGCTCTCGGCGGCGGGCCGGACCCTGAAGAACATGCGGACCGCCATCGCGACGGTCGCCACGGTGCTCGCGCTGAGCTACGTGATGAACCAGTCCGGTCAGACCGTTGCCATCGGCACCTGGCTGGCGACGGCGGGCGGTCTCTTCGCCCTGCTCTCGCCGGTGCTCGGCTGGCTGGGCACCGCCGTGACCGGTTCCGACACCTCGGCCAACGCGCTGTTCGCCAACCTCCAGCAGACGGCGGGTCAGACCGCCGGCATCGACCCGACCCTGCTCGTCGCCGCGAATACCTCCGGCGGTGTGGTCGCCAAGCTGGTGAGCCCGCAGAACCTGACCATCGCCGCCACCGCGGTCGCGATGCCGGGCTCGGAACGCATCCTGCTGCGCAAGGTCGCCGGATACAGCGTGGCCATGCTGGCCGTCCTCTGTGTCCTGGTCTACCTCCAGTCCACGTCGGCGCTCTCATGGATGCTGCCGTAGCGGCGACCGTGTACTGCGGCGGGGGCCGCTACTCGGCGCCCCCGCCGGCGTCGGTCCGGTCCTCGTCGACCAGCGTGCCGTGGAAGCCGCGGATGTGGCTCTCGGCGAGGTCGGCCGCCTCCTCGCCGTGACCGGTGCGCACCAGCCTCAGCATCTCCGTGTGCTCGGCGTTCAGCCGGGCCTGCGTCGCGGGCCAGTCGTCCACCTCTTCGAGGGCCCGCAGGATGAGGGGCCGTACGGACTCCCGCACGGCGGCGGTCAGGGTGGAGGTGAGCGCATTGCCCGAGCTGGTCGCCACCTTGACGTGGAACTGCGTGTCGAGCTCGTTGAACTCCTCCGGCCCGATGCCCTCCCGCGACATCCGGTGGACCACGGCACCCGCCGCGTCCAGGTCCTCGTCGGACGCGTGCTCCGCGGCGGCCGCGAAGCTGGAGCGCTCCAGGGCGACCCGGGCCTCCATCACATCGTGGAGGCTGTAGCTGCCGAGGGCGAAGTGCAGGCGCAGCAGCCGGCCGAGCGCGTCGTCGGGGTTGCGCACGATCCGGGCCCCGGAGTCGTGCCCCCGGCCGGGCTGCGCGACCAGCACGCCGATCGTCTCCAGCACCCGCAGCGCCTCCCGGAGCGCGGACCGGCTCACCCCGAACACGGGGGCGAGCTCGCGCTCGGGCGGCAGCCGGTCCCCGGCCCTCAGCTTCCCGGCAAAGACCTGCTCCTCGATGCTCTGGAGCACGAGTTCATGGGTCCGGGCCTGCCGCACGGGCTGCCACTCGACAGGCATCCGCTTCTCCACTCCCCGTTCGGGCGTATGCGTACATCCCGACTATGTCACACACGCCATGTGGTCGGACCACAAACGAGGAGTCCCACGACTTGGCAGGTGATCGGCTCAGTAGGTGACGGTGATACGGCGGGCCGTACCGTCCACCCGGATCCGGCCGCCGAACGGAATGATCACCTGCGGGTCCGTGTGGCCACAGTCGACGTCGAAGACGGCCATGGTGTCGGGGGCGTACTCCGCGAGGGCCCGCAGCACCGCCTCCCGCTGCTGCCGCCCGTACAGCGCACCGGCATCGGCGTCGAGCGGCTGCTCGAAGGACCAGTTCTTGGCGCGCGCCATCAGCAGGGCCGGGAAGCGCCGCAGCAGTCCCCGCTCCCCCATATTGCGCAGGATGCGGTACACCTCGTCGGCACCGGGCATCTCCTCGGAGGTCTCCAGGAACAGCACCCGGCCCTCGTACGCCTCCGGGGGCAGGATCTCCCGGTCGGCCATCAGCATCCAGGCCAGGATCTCCAGGTTGCCGCCCCAGCTCGCCCCTTCGACGGTCCGGTCGGCGTTGTGCCAGGTCCAGCCGTCGGCGGGGAGCAGCTCGGGCTCGTCGTCGAAGGTGCGCGGGTCCTCCCAGGGCCGGTTGACACTGCCGCTCTCCTTCGCCGGGCTCAGCTCGTACTCGCCGTGGATGAAGAGCGCGGCGCGCAGGGACTCGGCCGTCTGCGGGTGCAGTGCGCCGGGCCGGCCGAACTCGACCATGACCGAACCGCCGTGGTAGCCGACGATGCCGAGGTTGTCGAGGAACACCAGCAGGTTGGTGTTGTCGCTGTAGCCGAAGAACGGCTTGGGGTTGGCCCGCAGCAGGTCCCGGTCCAGGTGGGGCAGCACGGTGATCTGGTCGTCGCCGCCGATGCTGGCTATGACGGCCTTGATCTCCGGGTCGGCGAACGCCGCGTGGAGGTCGGCGGCGCGCTCCTGCGGGGTGGAGCCCATCGTCCGGGTGCCGGGGTACTCCACCGGCTCCAGTCCGAAGTCCTCGCGGAGCCTGCGCAGTCCCAGTTCGTAGGGCAGCGGGAGGATGCCGGGCAGGCCGGAGGACGGGGAGAGCACGGCGACGCGGTCGCCGGGCCGGGGTTTACGGGGGTACGAGGACGTCATCCGGTGAGGCTACGGAACGTTTCCCCGGGGCGCCCGCAAGTTATTCTCCGGCGGCTCCCACCGGGCCGGCCGGAGTGCCCTGATGGAAGTACATCCGCCACCGCCCGTCCGTCCGGCGCCACAGCGAACTGCGCCTGAACAGCTGTCCGTCGCGCACGGTGACGTACGTGAGGTGGACCAGGTCCGGAGCCAGCAGTACCCCGGACAGGTCCATGGCGAGGCCCTGGTCCGGGTCGCTCTCGTCGTCGACGGCGGAGGTGACGGCGAGGACGGAGGCCCGGTCGTAGCGGCGCCCGGACGCGCCGAATTCGGTGAACTCCGGGTCGAGCAGTTCCGTGACCGCCTCGGGCGACGCTCGCACCGCCGGGTCGAGCAGCCGCACTTCGCCCGCCATGGCGGCCCGTACGGCTCGCCCTTCCTCGTCGCTGAGTTTCATGCGGCCCGACTCTACGTCGGTGGCCCGTGGTGCCGGACCAGGACCAGCAGGTCCATCCAGCTGACGGCGGGCCGGTCCGGCTCCTGCTGCGCGGCGGTCCGCAGCCGGCGCATCCCCCGCTCGAACTCCTCGTCGTCCAGGCCACGCAGTTTGGCGTCGGTGTCCCGTCTGATCCGGTCAGCGAACTCCGCGAGGCTCGGCGCGCTCTCCTGCGGCACCGCATGCAGCGCGACACGGGTGAATCCGGCCCCGGCGAACGCGGCGCAGGTCTGTTCCACGGTCGGGTAGCCGTCGACGATGCGCTCGGCGCCGGGGAAGAAGCGCACCCGCAGGTCCCGCGCGCACCGCCCCGGGAAGGAGTTGCGGATGAGCACCGGGGCGCCGGGCTTCAGCGCCCTGCCCAACTCCCGCGCTGCGGCGGGCAGATCACCGATGTGGTGGACGACCGAGCCCAGCCAGGCCGCGTCCGCGCAGCCGTCCGGCACCGGCAGCCGCTCGGCCCGTCCGTCCAGCGCCTCGATCAGCCGGGTCCGGGGGATCAGTGCCCGCATGGCGGGGGCCGGTTCCACGGCCAGTACCCGGACACCGAACCAGTCGGCGAACGCCGAGGCGAAGGCGCCCGTGCCGGCGCCCACGTCCAGGACGGTGGCGCCGGGTGCGAGGTCCACCTCGGCGGCGACGGCGGCCCGCCATGCGGTCAGCCCGTCGCGTGGGATCTCCCGGGCGAGGCGGTAGTCCTCGGCGAAACGACGGTCGGGAGCGGTCGCTTCCATGGGCCCTCACTTCTGGCGCGATCGGGCGGACGGCGGGCCGACACGTGCGCCGCGCCTTCGTCGCCGGATGCTAGCGACCACCCCACCAGTTGTCTAGACCAGCGATGACATCAGTCGCCGCAGGCGCATCCACGAAAGTCGGGCCACCCAGTTCATAGGATTCTCAGGCAATCCGGCTACGGTGTCGGCGTGACCCAGACGAGCCCGCCCGGCTGGCATCCAGACCCCGGGTATACAGGATTTGGCCCCCGCCAGGAGCGCTGGTGGGACGGCACCCAGTGGACCGACCACCTGCGCGTACCGCCGGCGGCCGTCCGCAGCAGACGCATACGCGTCGGCGCCGGCATCACCGCCGCCGTCGTGGTGCTGGCCGCCATCGGAGGCGGTGTCTATCTGCTGGCGGACGATTCGGGCGGCAAGAGCGACACCACGGCCTCCACACCGTCCGCGCCCCCCACCCCCGGACCCGATCGGCAACGCGGCGGAAACGGTGACACCCGCGGGAACGGCGGAAACGGCGGCAGCGGGAACAACGGCGGCAGCGGCGGCGGGAGCGAGCAGCCGGAGCAGGGGCAGCCGGAGATCGAGGACGGGTACGCGACGGACCTGGCCAGCGGCATCAGCATCCCGGTCCCGGACGGCTGGAAGGGCGAGTCGGGCATGGGAGCCGGGGTGACCACCGGCACGTACGCCTGCCCCGGCGACACCGGCCAGAAGTGCGTGCGCGGCGGGGTGTTCTCCGCCCCCGCCGAGGCCCTCAAGCTCAGCACAAAGACGGCGAAGGCCACCGCCGAGAAGGACATCGGGACCAATGCCGACGAGTCCTACGGGGAGAAGATCTACGGCGGCATCACCTCGCACGAGGAACTGAAGTCCGAGGCGGTCACGGTGGCCGGACAACAGGGCTACCGGGTCCGCTGGAAGGTGGTGACCAAGAAGGGCGACGACGGCTACGTCGAGTCGCTGGCCTTCCCGTCCCCGCTCGCCAAGGACACGCTGATCGTGGTCCGCTCCGGCTTCGACATCAACGCCAAGGCCCCCGCGCTGTCCGTCCTGGACGAGATCACCAAGGGCATCAAGGCGGCGTCGGGCGGGGGCTCCGGCACCAACGCCTGAGGGTCCGGCGGGGCGCGCCGCACGGTCCGGATGAGTATCCGGGCCGTGCGGTCTGAGTACGTTCCCCGATCCCGGGCCGGGGCGCCGCCGCTGAAATGGGGTCATGGCTCCCGACCCGAAGCACCTCCGCGTGCGGCACGTCACCAGCGCCGGCACCTCTCTGGCCCTCTCTCTCGCCCCGCTCGTGATCGGCGTGCTGTTCGCGCGCACGATGGCGCTGGACCCGCACACACCGGTGAACGCCCTGATCACCCGGGGTGGCCGGGGTGTGGGTCCGTCGCCCGCCGAGTGGCGCGGCTGCGGCCGGAGCGCCCTTCGCCGGTGCCGCCGGGCCTGCCGGCCCCTGGAGGGGGTCCTGCCGGGTCCGGGACGCACCCGGCCGGAAAACCGGTTCCCCCGCGCGCCCCGCTTTCCCTAGACTCGCCCCACACCGCGCGCCGGCCCTCCGCCGGCGCGTCCGCCGTGACCGTTGAGGGGAGACCGCCGTGCGTGAGCGCACCGCCGCCGTCGTCCCCCCGTCGCGGTTCGAGGTGATCCTGGTGTCTCGCGCCGCCCGGAGCCGGCTGCGCGGCCGGCCCCGGACCCCGTGACGAACACCCGAGCCCCGCACGTTTTCTGACATCCAGTCATGTCGGGTGGGCCCGCAGGCCCGCATCCGGGCCATTTCGTCCGGGGGTATCGCGCCGTCTTCTTCCGGATCATCCCGAAAGGCCACCGGCCATGCGTACCCACCAGCACCGTTCTCCCGTCGCCGCGCTCGACACCGTCCGCAACCTGGGCATCCTCGCCCATGTCGACGCCGGCAAGACGACCGTCACCGAGCGCATCCTCTTCACCACCGGCACCACCCACAAGCGCGGTGAGGTGCACGACGGGACGACCATCACGGACTTCGACTCCCAGGAACGCGACCGGGGCATCACCATCTTCGCCGCGGCCGTCAGCTGCACCTGGGCCGGTCACCGCGTCAACCTCATCGACACCCCGGGGCACGTCGACTTCGCCGACGAGGTCGAGCGTTCGCTGCGGGTGCTCGACGGCGCCATCGCGGTGTTCGACGCGGTGGCCGGGGTGGAACCGCAGAGCGAGTCGGTGTGGCACCAGGCGGACCGGCACTCCGTTCCGCGTATCGCCTTCGTCAACAAACTCGACCGGGCGGGCGCCGACCTGGACACCGCGGTCGCCTCCATCCGCGAGCGGCTGCACACGGTCCCGCTCGTCGTCCAGCTGCCCATCGGGCGGGAGGACGCCTTCCGCGGAGTCGTCGACCTGCTGCGCATGCGCGCCCTGGTGTGGGCGGACGGCGCCGACACCTACGAGGAGGCCGAGGTGCCCGGCGAGCTGCGGCAGGAGGCGGTCCTGCGCCGTCGTCAACTGGAGGAGGCGGTGGCGGAGTTGCACCCGGTGGCGCTGGAGGAGTTCTGCGTACGCTCCGCACTCTCGGAGGAGACCCTGGCCGGGGCGCTGCGCGATCTGACGCGCACCGGCGAGGGGGTCGTGGTGCTGTGCGGTTCGGCGTACCGCAACCGGGGTGTCGAACCGTTGCTGGAGGCGGTCGTCGCGTATCTGCCCTCCCCCGCCGATGTGCCGCCGGTACGCGGGGTGCTCGACGGGGCGGAGCAGGAGCGGGCCGCCGATCCGGCGGGGCCGTTCGCCGCGCTGGCGTTCAAGGTGAACGCGACCGCGACCGGCCGGCTGACGTATCTGCGTGTGTATTCGGGAACGCTCGGGAAGGGGGAGACGGTGCTGGACGCGGGGACCCGGCGCAGCGAACGCGTCGGCCGCATCCTGCGGGTCCAGGCGGACCGGCATGTGGATGTGGACACAGCGGTGGCCGGAGACATCGTGGCGGTCATCGGCCCCAAGACCGTCCGTCCGGGCGCCACCCTGTGCGCGCCCGATGCCCCGCTGGTCCTCGAACCGCCCTCGGTGGCCGAACCGGTCGTGTCGGTGGCGGTGGAGGCGAAACGGAGCACGGACACGGAGCGGCTTATGGCGGCCCTGGTCCGGCTGGCCGAGGAGGACCCGTCGCTCGTGGTGCGTACGGACCCCGAGACCGGTCAGACCGTTCTCTCGGGCATGGGCGAACTGCATCTGGAGGTGGCCGCGGAGAAGATCCGCCGTGACCACGGTCTGGACGTACGGGTCGGCCGGCCGCAGGTCGCGCACCGGGAGACGCTGGTGCGCGGGGTGTCGGGGCTGGTCTACCGGCACGTCAAGCAGGACGGCGGGGCCGGGCAGTTCGCACATGTCGTCATCGACGTCGAACCGCTGGATGCGGGCGGGGAGGAGGAAGCGGCGGAGTTCGCGTTCCGTTCGGCGGTCGTCGGCGGCCGGGTGCCGCAGGAGTACGTCCGTGCGGTCGAGGCGGGCTGCCGGGACGCGCTGGCGGAGGGTCCGCTCGGCGGGCATCCGGTGACCGGGGTGCGGGTGACGCTGACCGACGGCGCCACCCATCCCAAGGACTCCTCGGAGATGGCGTTCCGCACAGCCGGGCGGTTCGCGCTGCGCGAGGCGCTGCGGGCGAGCGCGATGGTGCTGCTGGAGCCGGTCGTGGAAGTCACGGTCACCGTGCCCGGTGACGCCGTCGGCGGGGTGCTCGGCGATCTGGCCGCCCGGCGCGGCCGGGTCTCCGGCTCCACCACGCGGGGCGGCGCGGCGGTGGTGACGGCGACCGTGCCGCTGGCCGAGCTGTTCGGTTACGCGACGCGGCTGCGGAGCCGTACGCAGGGCCGGGGGACGTTCACCACCCGGGCCACGGGGTACGCTCCGGCGCCGGCCGTCACGGCCTCCACCGGCTGACGGACAGGTCCCGCCCGCCATCGCGGCGGGCGGGACCTGTCGTCGTCGGGGCCGGGGTCAGGCGACCGGGACCGGGAAGGTCGGGTACTCGACGCCGGAGACGTACTGCACGACCCGGATGACCTGGCACGAGTAGCCGAACTCGTTGTCGTACCAGAGGTAGAGGATCGCGTTGTCGCCGTCGACCTGGGTGGGTCCTGCGTCGACGATGGAGGCGTGGCGCGAGCCGATGAAGTCGCTCGACACCGCGTCCGGGGCGGTCGTGAAGTCGATCTGTCGCTTCAGCGGTGAGGTGAGCGACACCTCGCGGAGGTAGTCGAGGACCTCCTCGCGAGTGGCCTCGCGGCCCAGCTTCAGGCTGAGGATCGCGATCGAGACGTCCGGCACCGGGACGCGGATCGAGCTGCCCGTGATCGTCGCCTCCAGGCCGGGCAGCGCCTTCGCGACGGCGGAGGCGGCACCCGTCTCGGTGATGACCATGTTGAGCGGCGCGGAGCGGCCACGGCGGTCGGAGCCGTGGTAATTGTCCAGCAGGTTCTGGTCGTTGGTGAACGAGTGGATGGTCTCCACGTGTCCGCGCAGCACCCCGTACTCGTCGGCCATCGCCTTCAGCGGCGGCACGATCGCGTTGGTGGTGCAGGACGCGCAGGAGATGATCTGCTCGTCCGGCTTGATCATGTCGTGGTTGACGCCGTGCACGACGTTGAGGACGTCGCCCTTGCCGGGCGCGGTCAGGACGACCTTGGCGATGCCCGGCCGCAGGTGCTTCGAAAGCCCCTCGCGGTCGCGCCACTTGCCCGTGTTGTCGATGAGGATGGCGTCGTCGATGCCGTACGCGGTGTAGTCGACCGAGGTCGGGTCGTCCGAGTAGATGACCTGGATCTCGTTGCCGTTGGCGACGATCCGGTTGTTGGCCTCGTCCACGGTGATCGTGCCCTGGAACTGGCCGTGGATGGAGTCGCGGCGCAGCAGCGAGGCACGCTTGACGATGTCCTGGCCCGCGCCCTTGCGGACCACGATGGCGCGCAGCCGCAGGCCGTTGCCGGAACCCGCCTTCTCGATGAGCAGCCGGGCCAGGAGGCGGCCGATGCGGCCGAATCCGTAGAGCACGACGTCGCGCGCCTCGCGGCGCTCGATCTTGCTGTCCCCCGTGGCGCCGGCGACGGCCTCCGCGGTGAACTCGGCGGCGGTGAGTCCGCGGTCGTCGGCCTTGTGCAGGGCCGCGAGCATGCCGATGTCGATCTGCGAGGGGCCCAGGTCCAGCGTGGTGAGGGCCTGCAGGAAGGGCAGGGTCTCGGTGACCGAGAGCTCCGCGCCGTCGATCTGCCGGGCGAATCGGTGGGTCTTGAGGATGCTCACCACCGATTTGTTCACCAGCGAGCGGCTGTGCAGGAGGACGGTGACGTCCCGCTCGCGGTGCAGCTTGCCGATGATCGGAATCATCGACTCCGCGATTTCCTCGCGGTTTTTCCAGTTGGTGAACGCGTCGTCATTGACAGTCACAGGTTTATCTTTCGAGCTAGGCGGCGCTCATATGGTAACCGGACCTTCATTCGAGCACTCACCCGGTCCGGCCGTTCGCCCTCACCCCTCGACGCGGACCGGCCGTCCCGTACGCATCGAGCGGTCGGCGGCCTCGGCGATCAGCAGCGCGGCCAGGGCGTCCTCGCCCGTGCAGGGACTGGGCCGCAGCCCGGCCGCCACCCCGGTGAACGCGGCCATCTCGGCCACGTACGCATCGTGGAAGCGGCTGAGGAAACCGTCGTACGGGGCGGCGGGCGAGGGCTGCCCGCCGGTGGTGGTCCGCAGCGGGGAGCGGTCGCCGTACCCGGTGGCCAGGGTGGACCGGGAGCCGGCGACCTCCATGCGTACGTCGTAGCCGGCGCCGTTGTAGCGGGTGGCGGTGCAGCTGACCAGGGTGGAGTCGTCGAGCGTGAGGACGGTGACGGCGGTGTCCACGTCACCCGCCGCGGCGAACGCCGAGTCGCCCCGGTTGGCGCCGGTGGCGCTGACCTCGACGACCTCGCGTCCGGTGACCCATCGCACGCTGTCGAAGTCGTGCACGGCGCAGTCGCGGAAGATCCCGCCGGACAGCGGAAGGTACCCGGCCGGCGGCGGCGCGGGGTCGGCGGTGCAGGCCCGTACGGTGTGCAGCCAGCCCAGGTCACCGGCGGCGACCGCGTCGCGCAGGGCGGTGTAGCCGGCGTCGAAACGGCGCTGGAAGCCGACCTGGAGCGGCACACCCGAACCGGCGAACTCGGCGAGCAGGGCCCGCGTCCCTTCGAGGGTGGCGGCGACCGGCTTCTCGCAGAAGACGGGCACCCCGGCGACGGCCGCCGCGCGCAGGAGCGTGTCGTGGACGGCGGTGGGGGCGGCGATCACGACACCGTCCAGCCCTGAGCCGAGCAGCCCGTCCACGTCCCCCGCCCAGTCGGCACCGAGCTTCCCGGCCAGCTCGCGGGCCTGCCGCTCGGCTGCGTCGTGCAGGACGAGCCGGCCGACCGCGGGCAGGGCGGCGAGGGTGCCGGCGTGGAACGCGCCGATGCGGCCGGTTCCGATGAGTCCGATGCGCATGCGCGGGTGCCTCCGGGTCGGAAGGGGGCCGGGCGCCCCTGATCTTCGTCTTTGTATCCTCGCCGATCACAGAGGGTCAAGCATTTGTCGGGACATATAGACGTACTGAGCTTGACCCGGAGGTGCGGCATACTGAGCGCGTGGCACGACGTTCCGAGGAGCCCGACGTGGAACCGCTCACCAGGCTGATCACCATCGACCGGTCCAGCCCCGTTCCGCTGTACTTCCAGTTCGCGCAGCAGCTCCAACACCTCATCGAATCGGGGGCGTTGACGCCCGGAACCCGCCTGGAGAACGAGATCTCCCTGGCGGACCGCTTCGGGCTCTCCCGCCCGACGATGCGTCAGGCCATGCAGCATCTGGTGGACAAGGGCCTGCTGTCGCGCAAGCGCGGGGTGGGCACCCAGGTCGTCACCGACCGGATCCGGCGGATGGAGCTGACCAGCCTCCACGAGGATCTGCGACGCGAGGGGCGCCACCCGCGCACCGAGGTCCTGTCGATGCGCACCCGGCCGGCCGAGGGGCGGATCGCCTCGGCCCTGCGGCTCGAACCGGGCGCGGACACCCTGGTGTTGCGCAGGCTGCGGTACGCGGACGACGAGCCGGTGGCGCTCCTGGAGAACCATCTGCCGGCCGGGCTGCTGGATCCGGCCGAGGAGGATCTGGTCGCGCACGGCCTCTACGCCCTGCTCCGCCGGGCCGGGGTCACCCTACGCTCCGCCGAGCAGACCATCGGCGCCCGCCGGGCCACGGCGGCCGAGTCCCGCCTGCTGGCAGAGGTGCGCGGCGGCACCCTGCTCACCATGGAGCGCACCGTCCTGGGCGACGGGGGCCGTCCGGTGGAATTCGGCTCCCACCTCTACCGGGCGTCCCGGTACTCGTTCGAGATGACGCTGACGGCCTCCTGATCCGGGCCGGGCTCACCGGACACGTGCATTGAAGCGGAAGCCTGCACGCCTGTTTACATCGATGTACATGCGGCTCTACTGTTTCGCCGTCAGCAGCCCCACTCGGCCACCCCCCACGCCTCCGTGCCCCGAGGAAGGAAGCCTGTGCTCTCCTTGCGCCGACCCCCCAGACCCGCATGTCACCGCTCCCCCGCACCGTCCCGCCGCCTCGCCCGCTGGGCGGCTCGTGCCGCCGCACCGGTCCTGGCCGCGACCATCGGCCTGACCTTCACCCCGGCTTCGGCCGCGCCCGTGACACCGTCCGTGCCCTCCGCCACCGCCGCATCCGCCACCGTCGGCATCCTGGCCAACGGCACCCCGCTGGGCAGCGGGACCGGCCTCTACCCCCGGGTCATCCGGCTGGAGCACAACGGCGCCGCCAACGGCCGGGTGCTCGCGAGCGTCGTGACCTTCAACGGCAACAACGGCATCGGCGCCATCCACGAGAGCACCGACGGCGGGGCCACCTTCCGCCAGGTGGGCGGCGTGGCCGACCCGGAGTCGGCCGGCGGACAGGGCCTGTGCTGCTCCACCCTGTTCGAACTGCCGCGGCAGGTCGGCACGTTGGCGCCCGGGACCCTGCTGTGGGCCGCCTCTTCCGGTGCGGACGAGCAGAACCGGCGCATGGCCCTGCGCGTCTGGCGGAGCAACGACGTGGGCCGGACCTGGTCCTACCTTTCCACCTGCGCCACCGCGACCGGTACGGGCGGTCTCTGGGAGCCGGAGTTCTCCGTCGCCGCCGACGGGGCGCTCGTCTGCCACTACGCCGACGAGACGGACCCGGCGCACAACCAGAAGCTCGCCGCCGCCCGCAGTTACGACGGGGTCACCTGGCAGGACCGCCGCAACACGGTCGCCAGTTCCTGGGAGCCCGACCGGCCGGGCATGCCGATGGTGCGCCGGCTGCCCGACGGCTCGTACTTCATGAGCTACGAGATCTGCAATCCGGGCGGCCAGTACCAGTGCGTCGTGCACTACCGGACCTCACCGGACGGCTGGAACTGGGGCGACCCCGCCTCGCTCGGCTACCGCCCCGAGACCGTGGACGGCAAGTACTTCCGCGCCGCGCCCACCATCGCCTGGGCCCCCGCGCCGGGCGGCGGGGCGAACGGCCGGCTCCTCCTCATCGGCCAGCAGCTCCTGAACCGCGACGGCACCCCCGCCGCCGACAGCGGGCGCACGATCCTCGCCAACACGGAGAACGGCACCGGCCCCTGGTACGAGATCGAGGCGCCTGTACGCGTCGCGGCACCGACCGCCACCTACTGCCCGAACTACAGCTCCCCGCTGCTGCCCTCGGCGGACGGCCGCACCGTGCTGGAGATCGCGACGGACTGGGACGGCGGGGTCTGCCGCCCGTACGTGGCCACCGGACCGGTCACCGGCAGCGGTGACGCCGCCGGGGTCGTGGACGGAGCACGGTACCGCCTGGTGAACGCCAACAGCGGCCACTGCCTGGACGTGGCCGCCGACTCACGGGCCGCCGGCGGCAACGTACAGCAGTGGACCTGCAACGGACTCGGTCCGCAGGCATGGACGCTGCGGGCACACGGCGACGCCTTCACGCTCACCGGTGTCAACAGCGGCTTCTGCCTGGACGTGGAGAACGGCTCCGCCACACCCGGCGCCAACGTCCGGCAGTGGTACTGCAACGCGGCAGCGGCCCAGGACTGGCGCATGCAGAACGCCGGGCGCGGCTACTACCGCCTGGTGGTGAAGTCCTCCGGGCAGTGTCTGGACGTCTCCCAGGGCTCCCGGACGGCGGGGGCCAACGTCCAGCAGTGGACGTGCAACGGCCAGCAGCCGCAGCTCTGGCGGCTCGAACGCCTCTGACAACCGCCGGTGCCCGCCCCCTCCCGGCCGGGAGGGGGCGGGCACCGGCGTGTGCGGCCGTCAGCCGGCGTCCGGCCCCTCGATCGCGGCGGGCCGCAGCTGGGCCTCCCGGATGCGGGCGATGTCCAGCTTGGTGCCCCGGTCGAAGCGGTAGACGCCGTTCTGCTCCTGGAAGACATCGGTCAGCTGGGTGTAGCAGTAGCCGAACATGTCCGGGTCCTCCAGCAGCGCCCCGGTCAGACCGGCGAACCGCTCGTGGAACTCGTCCTCGGTGCGCACCCGGTCGCCGTAGCCCCAGGAGACCGTGGGGTCGTTGCCGGACTGGTCCGCCGCGGCCGCCGGGTCCCACCAGACCCCGCCGAACTCGCTGACGAAGTACGGCTGCCCCCGGTACGGCTGCGAGTACGCGGCGCCGTTCTCGTAGGCGTTGACGAACGGCTCCCCCTTGGCGAGCCCGGAGACCAGCTGCCGGAAGGCGGCCGGGTCCTGCTCGTAGGTGTGGGAGTCGTAGATGTCGGTCTCCAGCACCCGGTGGGAGTAGCCGGACGCGTCGATCACCGGGCGGGAGGTGTCCAGGGCCTTGGTGGCGAGGAACATCGCCCGGGTCACGTCGTCGAGCTGGGTGATCCGGTCGTGGAGCTTCTGATACGTCTCGTTGAGCGGGCACCAGCCGACGATCGAGGGGTGGGAGTAGTCGCGTTCCACGGCTTCGAGCCACTGGGCGACGAACGAGGCGTCGGGCCGCTGGTTGTCGCCGGAGGAGCCGCCGGTCTCGCAGCCCCAGTCGCCGAACTCGCCCCAGACCAGGTAGCCGAGCCGGTCCGCGTGATAGAGGAAGCGCTCCTCGAACACCTTCTGGTGCAGCCGGGCCCCGTTGAAGCCTGCCTCCATGGCCAGTTCGATGTCCCGGACCAGGGCCTCGTCGGTGGGGGCGGTCATCAGCCCGTCCGGGTACCAGCCCTGGTCGAGGACGAGGCGCTGGAAGCGGGGCCGGCCGTTGAGGAGGACGGCCTTGCCCCGGATGGAGACGGCGCGCAGACCCGCGTAGCTCTCGACGGTGTCGACGGGTTCGCCGTCGGGGCCGAGGAGTTCGAGGCGCAGCCCGTACAGGTGGGGGTCCTCGGGGCTCCACTCGCGGCGCCGGTCCCGCGGGACGGGCAGGTGCAGCCGGGGTGCAAGGTCGAGGTCGGCGCGGGCCTCGGCGCGGCAGATCTCGCCGGTGCCGTCGCTGAGGACGGCGCGCACGTGGTGGCCGGGGCGGTTGGCGGACAGGGGCAGTTCGAGGTGGAAGGCGCTGCCCGCCAGGTCGGGGGTGATGCGCGGGCGGCGCAGATGGGCGTCGGGGACCGGCTCGGCCCAGACGGTCTGCCAGATGCCGGTGGTGCGCGTGTAGTTGCAGTCGTGGTTGGCGTACTTCACGGCCTGCTTGCCACGGGCCTGCGGGCCGGACTTCGGGTCCCGGGCGCGGACGGTGATCTCCACCTCGCGGCCTGCCGGGGCGAGTTCGCCGAGGTCGGCGGTGAAGGGGGTGAACCCGCCCCGGTGGCGTACGACTTCGGTGCCGTCCACCCAGACGGTGGTGTCGTGGTCGACGGCGCCGAAGTGCAGCAGGACCCGGCGGCCGGCCCAGTCGGCGGGCGGGGTGAACCGCCGCCGGTACCAGACGGCCTCCAGGAAGTCGGTGTCGCCGACGCCGGACAGCTCGGACTCGGGGGCGAAGGGTACGAGGATCTCGCCGGCCAGGTCGCGGTCGAGGAGGCCCCGTTCGAGACCGCTGTCACCCTGGTCGGTCTCGAACTGCCAGGTCCCGTTGAGGTTGAGCCAGTCGCGCCGTACGAACTGCGGGCGCGGGTACTCCGAACGGGGAACGGAGGGGGTGTGCACAGGTACTCCAGGTGGATCGTGGTGGCGGCCGGCCGGGAGACCGGCGCCGGGGCAGGGACAGTCGGTGGAGGTCAGCCGCCGCCGAGGCCGGTGGTGGCCACGGAGTTGACGATGCGCCGCTGGAAGAGCAGGAACATCACGATCAGCGGGAGCGCGGCCAGCAGGGCGGACGCCATGGACTGGGCGTACTGGATGCCGTACGCGTCCTTGACGGTGGCGAGGCCCACCGGGAGCGTCATCAGGTCCGGGTCGTTGGTGACGATGAACGGCCACATGAAGTTGTTCCAGGCGCCGATGAACACGAAGATCGCGACGGCCGCGACGATCGGGCGGGACAGCGGGAGCACGATGGACGTGAAGACCCGCAGTTCGGAGGCGCCGTCGATGCGCGCGGCGTCCTCGAGTTCGCGGGGTATCCCGTCGAAGAAGCGCTTCAGGATGAACACCATCATGGGCGCGACGACCTGCGGCAGGATGACCGCCGTGTACGTGTCGACGAGGTGGAACATCGTCATCTGCTCGAAGAGCGGCACGATGAGCAGCTGCGGCGGCACCATGATCGCGGCGACGGTGATCGCGAGCAGGGTCCGGCGGCCTCGGAAGGTGCCCCGCGAGAAGCCGTAGGCGGCGAGCGTCGAGACGGCCGTGGTGAGCACGGTGACCAGGACGGAGATGAGCAGGCTGTTGAACGCCCAGGTCGGCACGTTCCCCCGGTCGAGGATCTGCCGGTAGGCAGAGAGTGTGAAGGCGCCCTTGAACGGCGAGAGCCCGGACTTCATCACGTCCTGCTCGCTCTGCAGCGAGGTGGCGACCGCCCACAGGAAGGGCAGCAGCCAGACGGCGGCCAGGACGGTCAGCGTGCTCCCGGCGAGCACCTTCGGCAGGCGTCCGTGGCCGAGCAGCAGGGGCGAGCCGGACTCCTCGCGGTGTGGCCGGCGCGGCCGGCGCACGGGGGTGGAGATGGCGGACACGGTCAGCCCTCCTGACGGAAGAAGCGGAGTTGCAGGACGGAGACGACGATGACGATGGCGAAGAAGATGTAGCTGACCGCGGAGGCGTAGCCGAGCCGGTATCCGGTGAACCCGACGTCGTAGACGTACTCCAGGATCGGGCGGGTCGAGCCGTTGGGACCGCCCTTGGTGAGGATGTAGATCTGGTCGAACACCTTCAGGGACGCCAGGACTTGGAGCATCGCGACCAGCACGGTGGTGTGGCGCAGCTGCGGCAGGGTGACGGACCACAGCCGCCGCCAGGCGCCCGCGCCGTCGAGCGCTGCGGCCTCGTCGTAGGTGACCGGCAGGGACTGCAGGGCGGCCAGGTAGAGCAGGAAGTTGAAGCCGACGGTCCACCAGACGGTGAGCGCGGCGACCGACCACATGGCCACCGACTCGTCGGAGAGCCAGCCGACGGGCTCCATGCCGAGCGAGGTCAGCAGCTGGTTGCCGAGGCCGATGTCCGGCTGGTAGAGCCACGTCCAGATGAGCGTGACCACGGTGACGGGCAGCAGGTACGGGGCGAAGTAGGCCAGCCGCCACACCCATTGCCCGGCCAGCCCGCTGTGGACGAGCAGCGCCATGGCCAGGGCGACCAGGACGAGCGGTACGCAGGAGATGACGGTGAAGAAGACGGTGTTGCCGAGGCTGCTCCAGACGTCCGGGTCCCCGAACGCCTCGGTGTAGTTGGCGAACCCGACGAACTCGGTGCCGCGCAGGCTGAGCGAGGCGTCGGTGAGGCTCATCCAGAGGCCCTGGACGACGGGCCAGACCAGGAAGAGCGCGAAGACGACCAGGAACGGCAGGACGAACAGCCCACCGCCCCGGGTCAGTGAGCGGCGGCGCCGGGGAGCGGCCGTCGTCGCGGAGGGTGGCTGCGGGGGCGCCGCTGCTCCGGCGGGCGCGGTGGTGGTCACGATGCGGCTCCTTCGGCTGTCGTCAGGCGACCGGGTTGGGCTGTCGCAGCAGGGTGTCCGCCTCACGGACCATCTGCCGTACCGCGCTCTCGGCGGAGGTATTGCCCAGCAGCGCCGACTGCAGCGGCTGGCACATGCGGTTCTGGAAGTTGCCGCCGGCTCCGGCGAACCAGTTCGGCGGGTCGAGCACGGCGATCTCGCCGGCGGCCGCGTAGGACGACTGGGGGTCGAGCTTCGCGTACTCGGGGCGGGCCTGCACCGGCAGATAGGCGGGGATGTGGCCGGCGCTCGCCCAGGTCAGGCTCTGTTTGACGATCTCGGCGATGTAGCGGTGGGCCTGGCGGCGGCGGGCCGGGTCCGGGTCGTCCTGGTGCGGCAGGACGAAGCTGTGCGAGTCGGCGTAGACGGCCGGGCGGGCGAAGACCTGCGGGAAGGGGGCGGCGCCGAGGTGCTTGATGCCGGACTTGCGGAACGTGGGCAGCTCCCACTCCCCCGCCATGATCATGCCGCCGCGACCGTCCATGAAGGCGGCCATCGCGCCGTTGTAGTCGAGGTTGTTGGGGTTGGTGCGCCCGTCGAAGAGCTGTTTCATGAAGGTGACGACCTTCACCGCGGCGTCGATGTCGATCTTCGGCGGTCCGCCGTCGGGCAGTGTGAAGGAGGCCCCGGTCTGGGCGTACAGCGCGGCGAACTGGCGCCAGCTCTGGGCGGTGTCGGTGACGTGCCCGAAGAGCACGCCGGACTTGCCGGTGATCTCGGCGAGCTTCTTGCCGGCGTCCAGGAAGGCTTCGGGCGAGCCCATCGGCGCCAGGTGGCCGGAGGAGTCCAGCAGTCCGGCCTTGTCGGCCACGTCCTTGTCGTAGAAGACGATGAAGGGGTGGACGTCCAGCGGGACCGCGTAGACCGTGCCCCGGTGCTGGGCGCGCTTCCAGACGGCGGGCGCGAAGTCCTTCTCGCTCACGCCGAATTCGGCGAGGACGTCCAGGTCGAGCGGGTCGAGCAGTCCGCCGGGGGCGTATCCGGCCAGCCGTGACAGGTGGAGCACGGCGACGTCGGAGGCCCGGCCGCCGGCCGCCGACATGGCCAGTTTCGTGTAGTACGAAGGGCCCCAGTCCAGGATCGTGCGGTCCACGTCGAAGCCGTCGGCCCCCTTCGAGACGGCCGCGATCATCTCGTCCATGAGCATGCCGTCGCCGCCCTGGAAGAGATCCCAGACCTTCAGCGCGGACGCCTCACCGGCACGGGCGGGCGAGGCGCAGCCGGTGAGCGGGCCCGCCGCCAGCAGCGCGGCCGCCCCGGCGGTGCCGTATCGCAGCAGCTCACGGCGGCCGATGCCGGGCGACGGGTCCGGGTGCCGGGCTCCGGGCAGCCCTCGGGCGGGAGGTGCGGGGTTCATCACTGACCTTTCGACGGCCGGACGACGTGCCCGGCCGACGGCAGGCGCCATCGGCACGGCAGCCGGTGGCCGCCCGTGCACATCGGGGGTGATCCGCGCCGGTCTCCCGATGCGGTGACCTGTTTTTACATCGATGTACATTGGCTGTAAAGAGCTGTGTCACGACCTGTGCCGGATGCACCGCACAATCCGCCCCCGAACGCCCGGAGGCGCCCGGCATAGACTCGGCGCGGACCGAAGGTGGGGAGTTGCGGGTGGCACGACCGAGGATCAAGGACGTCGCACGGCACGCGGGGGTGTCGGAGAAGACGGTCTCCAATGTGCTCAACGACTACGTGCACGTCTCCGACCGGACGCGGCGCGTGGTGCAGGAGGCCATCGACCACCTCGGCTACCGCATCAACCTCGCCGGCCGCCATCTGCGCAGCGGACGCAGCGGCATCATCGCCCTCGTCGTACCCGAACTCGACGTCCCGTACTTCGCGGAGCTGGCCCGGCACGTCGTCCGGGAGGCCGAGAAGCGCTCCCTGACCGTGCTGATCCACCAGTCGGGCGGCGACCGGGAACGGGAGAGGGCAGCCCTGGCCGGCTTCGGCTCGGACTTCGTGGACGGCGTCATCCTCAGCCCGCTCGCCCTCGCACCGGAGGACCTGCGCGCCCACACGGGGCCGCCGCCGACCGTCCTGCTGGGCGAGCTGCTCAACGAGGGCGCCGACCATGTGGCGATCGACAACGAACGCGCGGCCCGCGAGGCCACCGAGCACCTGCTCGCGCTGGGCCGCCGGCGCATCCTGACCGTCGGCGGCCAGGACGACGACGGCGTCGGCACGGCCCAGGCCCGCACCCGCGGCTTCCGCCTCGCCCTGGCCGGGGCGGGCGTCCCGTACGACCCGGCGTCGCTGCTGCCGGTCGAGGCGTTCCACATGGGCGACGGGGCCGACGCGGTGCGCCGGGTGCTGGCCGCGGGCGTCCGGCCGGACGCCCTCCTCTGCCTCAACGACCAGCTGGCGCTGGGTGCGCTGCGCGCGCTGCACGGGTACGGGGCACGGGTTCCCGAGGACGTGGCGGTGATCGGCTTCGACGATGTGGAGGGCGGCCGGTTCGGCGTACCGTCCCTGAGCACCGTCGCGCCGGACAAGGAGGCGGTGGCCCGGGTCGCGGTGGACCTGCTCCTGCACCGCATCGACGAGGCCACACGGCCCGAGGGGGCGGACGCCCCCTCGCCGGTGTCCCCGCAGGACCGCGTCGTGGCGCACCGGCTCGTCCTGCGCGAGTCCACGGAGGGGGCGGGCGAGCGCGACGGGGTGTGGTGAGCGGCGGGCCTCAGTCCGCGAGCAGCCGCTCCAGGGTCCGCCGGAGTGCGGCGCCGCCCTCGAAGAGTACGGCGGTCATCCCCAGCTCGCGCGCCGCCCGGACATTGGCCTCGCGGTCGTCCACGAAGAACGCCTCGCCGGCGGTGGCGCCGAGCAGGCCGAGCGCCCCCGCGAAGGCCTCCTCGGCGGGCTTGGTGGCGCCCAGCACGCACGAGAACGCCAGCACGTCGAAGCGGGCGTCCACCTCGGGCAGCCGGCCGCGCAGTCCGGCGCGCAGCAACGCGTCGTTGTCCGTGAACAGCGCCGTCGGGTGCGCCCGCACGACGTCGACCGCGGCGAGAACCTCCGGATCGGGCTCGAACGCCCCGCACCAGATGCGGCGCAGCTCCTCGGACGTACCGGTGAAGCCGAGGCAGCGCCGGATCTCCGCCTCCACGTCCTCGGCGCTCCCCTGCCCGCGGTCCCAGGCCCGGATCAGCCCGGAGGCGTAGAGCTCCGCCTCGACGCGGCGCGCGGAATGCCCACACGCGGCTGCGAGGAGTTCCAGCCGCCGCTCACGGTGGAAGCGGCAGACGACACCGCCGAGATCGAAGAGGAACACGCGTGGCTTCATGCGCGGCAACCTAGCCCATCGCACCCGGCCGGCCCCGCCCGGGAACGGCGAAGGGCCGGTCCCGGATTGCTCCGCGACCGGCCCTCGGTCACACGACCGACCCGGGGCTCAGTGGCCCATCATGGCGCTCGGGTCCGCGGCCTTGACCTTCTTGCGCGGCAGCAGCAGCGCGGGGACGAGGCACACGGCGACCAGGATCGCCGCCACCAGGAACACCGAGGCGAAGGCGTCGCCCATCTGGTCCTTGATGCCGGCGGGGGTGGTCGCGGTGATGTCCTTGATGCCGTTGGTGAGGAGCACCGAGAACAGGGCGGTACCGATCGAGGCGGCCACCTGCTGGACGATGTTCATCAGGGTCGAGCCGCGGGCCACCGTGTGCTCCCGCAGGGTGGCCAGCGCCGACGCCATGATCGGCATCATCGAGGCACCCATGCCGAGACCCATGATGGCGAGCGCGGTGATGATGTAGGCGTAGGACGTGTCGGCGGTGAGCTGGGTGAACATGCCCATACCGACCGTGATGACCGCGATGCCGGTGATGACGATCTTGCCGGGGCCGATGCGGTCGGCGAGCATACCGGCGATCGGCATGGTGATCATCGCGCCGATACCCTGCGGAGCGAGAAGCAGCCCGGCGTCGAACGCCGACTCCCCGCGCACCTGCTGGAAGTAGAGCGGGAACAGCAGGCTGGCGCCGAAGAACGCCATGGCGAACAGCGACATGGCGATCACCGAGACGCTGAGGTCGCGGTTCTGGAAGAGCCGCAGATCGATCAGCGGGTGGATGTTGGCCGGCCGCAGCGCCCAGGGGACGAATGCGACGAGCAGCACCAGGCCGATGGCCGCGGGCACCAGGACCTTGGCGGCCCAGACGGTGCCGGTCTCCGGGATGGACGAGACGCCGTACAGGAAGGTCGCCAGGCCGGGCGAGAGCAGCAGGACGCCCACCCAGTCGAACGTCTCGGACGGCTCCACGTTGTCCTTGGGGAGCACGAGCACCGCGTACACCAGGGCTATCGCGCCGATCGGCAGGTTGATCAGGAAGATCCAGTGCCAGGAGGCGTGGTCGATCAGCCAACCGCCCAGGATGGGACCGAAGATCGGACCGAGCAGCATGGGGATACCGAGAACGGCCATCACGCGGCCGACCCGCTCGGGGCCGGCGGCGCGCGTCAGGATCGTCATGCCGAGCGGCATCAGCATGCCGCCGCCCAGGCCCTGGATGACCCGGAACGCGACCAGCATCTCAAGGGAATTGGCAGCGGCACAGAGCGCGGACCCGGCCGCGAACAGCACGACCGCGAGCAGATAGAGCCGTTTTGTCCCGAACCTGTCCGCGGCCCAGCCGGTCAGCGGGATGACGCTCGCCAGGGCCAGCGTGTAGCCCGTCATCGTCCAGGCCACCTGGGCCGAGGTCGCGTCGAACGTCTTCTGGAACGTCTGGAGCCCCACCGAGACCACGGTGATGTCCAGGATGGACATGATCCCGCCGAGCACGACGACGCCGGCGACGAGGAGGACCTTGCTGTCGAGTTTGTCGCTGGGCGAACCCCCTGGAGGGCTCGCCTCGATCCGTTGCGACGTGGTCATGACTCAACCTTTCGGAGAAGAGACGGAACTGCCCCATGTCGCTTGACCGGTCGACTCATGCAACCCCCCGGCCGGCGGCGAAGCGCTCCGGCAAATGTGACGTGAGACGAATTGTGCGCCCACAGGGCGGCCCCGACTCGACCGGGGTGGGCTCATAACGGAGGGCCGGTCTCGGATTACTCCGAGACCGGCCCTCTGTCTGCGACTGTCACCAGTCGGGACGACAGGATTTGAACCTGCGACCCCTTGACCCCCAGTCAAGTGCGCTACCAAGCTGCGCCACGTCCCGATGCCCGCCTGACCTGGGGTTTCCCCGTGGCCGAACGTGCATGAGAACAATACCGCACTTCATCGGGTGGTCACGAACGCCTTTCCCCGAGGACGCGTTGCGTGTCCGTCCGGACACCCTCAGTGGATCAGCACCTGGGAGAGGGCGACCCGGCCCGCGCCGGTCTTCACGATCCGTACCGTGCGGGTCCGGCTGTCCAGGTCCACGAGGGTGGGGCGCAGGGCCTTGCCGCTGACGTGGACGGTGCCGTCGTCGGTGACGATGTCGAAGTCGGCCGTGGTGGTGGAGGCGTCGTTCCAGACCTCGACCTGGCGGATGTTCCGGACGGCTCCGAGGTCCACCTGCCACCAGGCGCCGTCCTCGGCGAGCGTGCGGGTGTCGGTGTTGGTGTCCGCGTCCAGCGCACGGTCGGCGGTGGCGGTGCCGTCGGTCGAGGACTGGGTGGCCGTGCCGGTGCGGGCCAGGTCGGTGCGCAGCTGCTCGACCGGGCCACCGTGGGCGCCGGCGCGGGCGGCGACGGCGAGGGCGGCGGCCGGGAGGCGGTCGAGGCCGGTGTGGTTGCCGGTCATGACGGAACCGGTGCCGCCGAGCGCGGGGGCGGCGGTGTCGGTCCAGTTGCCGTGCGCGGTATTCCGGATGCCGTAGTCGGCCCAGTTGGACACCCACTTGTAGCCGATGCGGGTGATGACGTTCTTCTCGACCGTGATGTACGAGGACTGCTCGTCGAGGTAGATGCCGTTGCCGTCGCGCTCGGTGTTGCCGTACGCGGAGCGGTTGATGTAGTTGCCGCTGACGACCGTGCCGGGCTGGGCGCCCTGGGTGTAGATGGCGCCGCCGTCGTGCTGCTGGCGGGCGACCTCCATGACGTCGGTGATGCGGTTGTCCGTCACCTTGTTGTCACGGAGCACGGACTGCCGCGCCTCGGGCTGGTTCCAGCCCCAGCCGACGGAGATCGCCGAGTACGGGAGGTGGTCCAGGCTGTTGTGGTCGACGGTCAGGCCTGCCTCGTACCCGGCCCAGATGCCGACCGCGTCGGTGTACTCGACGCCGGCGCGGCTGATGGTGTTGTACGCGACGGTGTTGCGTTCCCCGGCGAGCGCGGCCTCCGGCAGGGGCTCGGTGTCGCCTACGTAGACCGCGCCGGAGGAGAGGTCGGTGAACGTGGAGCGGATGACCGCGCTGTCCTTGGTACCGGCCTCCAGGACCGCTCCGGCGCCGCCGAGGTGGGTGAAGCGGCCGCTGTCGATCGTGACCTGCCGGCCGCCGCGCACGGTGACGGCGGCGGCCGGTTTGGTGTAGTAACGGCCCGCGTGGTCGACGGGGCCGGTGGCTCCGGTCAGGGTGAGACCGGCCTGCATCCCCGCGTAGCCCTCGTCGGTGTCGGGCTGCCGGTAGGCCGCGTACGCGAAGCCGATGCCGCTGACCGTGAGGTCGTGGGCGCCGTCGACGGTGAGCAGCTGTTCGGTGTGCGGGGTGACGGCCCGCGCGTGGCGCATGTCCTCGCCCTCGCGCGGGAGGTAGGTGATGGTGCGGTCGGCGGAGTTCCACACGAACTCGCCCGGCTCGTCGAGGAGTTCGGCGGCGTTCTCGAAGAACGCGACACCGCTGTAGCGGGTGGAGTCGACGGCGGTGGTGTCCCAGGCGGGTCCGGTGCGGTCGGTGCCGCTCGCGGAGTTGGTCCAGCAGGGCTGGGCGAAGGTGAGGGTGTCACCGCTGACGCCCGCGATCCGGCAGTGGTAGTTGCGCCAGCGGATACGGATGACGGCCTCGGCGTCCGTGGGGTGCGCCCAGTGGTCGATGCCGGTCGCGGTGGCGCCGGTCATGCCGGTGGCGGTGGCGTCGCAGGTGGCGGCGGAGCACGCCTCGCCCCGGGCGCGCGTGGCACGGTGGCCGTCCACGAAGAGCTGGCGCGGGGTGGTGCCCTCGGGAACGGTGGCGGTCCAGGTGCCGTCGGTGTTCTTCCGCCAGCCGGTGAGGTCCCGGCCGCCGGAGAGGACGGGGTGGGCGCCGGGCGCGGCGGCCCAGGTGGTGCCGGAGTCGGCGGCGCCGAGCTCCAGGGGCGCGTCGAGCCGGTACGTGCCGTCCTTGAGGAGTACGCGGACGGCTCGGCGGGTCTCGGTGCGGGCCAGGTCGCGGGCGCCGTCGAGGGTGCAGGGGCGGGCCGCGGTACAGGAGGAGCCGCGGCCGTCCGGGGCGGCGTACAGGGTGCGGGTGGTGCCGGGCGCGGCCCCGGCCGGGGCGGCGAGAAGTGCGGTCAGGAGTGCCGCGGTGGCGGATGCGACGGTGGCTCGTACGACGTTCGGGGTGCGGTTCACGCGGTGGCCTTCCAGTCGGGGTGGCCGGGCATGGGCGGGTTGACGGCCCCGAAGAGCCAGTCGCGCAGGAACGGGTCGAGGGAGCGGTCACGGGTGACGTCGACGGTGTGCCGGATGAACTGCTCGGAGGTGTACGTGGAGTCCTTGAAACGCTTGACCCACTCGCGCATGACGGTGTCGAAGGACCGCCCGCCGATGCGCTGGTCGAGGGCATAGAGGACGAGGGCGCCGCCGTCGTAGATGTTGGTGCCGCCGAGCGCCTTGGGGAGTCCGGGCGGGCCGTCGGCGGCGCGGACGGCGTCGAGCTTCTCGTAGACCGCCTTCATCTTGTCGGCGAGGACGGACCAGCCGCGCTCCTCGCCGTACAGCCCGGCGTAGTAGACGGCGGGGCCCTCGTTGAGCCAGGCCTGCTGCCAGTCGTTCGGGGTCACGGAGTCGCCGAACCACTGGTGGACGAGCTCGTGGACCATGGTGGTCTCGTAGCCGGGCCTGCCCTGGGCGTCGGGCTTGAACCAGTTGGTGCCGAAGAGCGAGAGGGTCTGGTTCTCCAGCGCGTCGGTGTAGCCGTCGTAGATGTGCACCCCGTAGACGGAGAACGGGTAGCGGCCGAACCTCGCCTCCAGCCAGGCGAGATGGTCGGCGGTGCGGGCCACGACCGGGGCGTACGTGTCCTCCTTGCCCTGGGGGACGATGTGGCGCAGGGGCAGGCCGCGGTGGCTGTTGCCGTAGAGGTAGGTGCCCTTGACGACGGCGATGCCGATGAGTTCGGTGGCCATGCGCTCGCGGAGGGCGAAGTGCCAGACGGTGGAGCCGTCGGCGCGCCGGGTGCGATGGGTCAGCTCGCCGTTGGCGGTGGCGACGAAGCCCTCGGGGGCGCTGATGTGGAAGGTCCACGTCGCCTTGTCGGAGGGGGTGTCGTTGCAGGGCAGGAAGGTGTCGGCGCGGGAGGACTGGGCGGCCGATGCGAAGCCGCCGTCGCTGCCGAACCGCCAGCCGGTGAGGCCGAGCCGGGGTGCCTTGCCGTTGCCCCGGTAGCGGATCTCGACGGTGAACGCCTGGCGGTCGCGGAGCGGGCGGGCCGGGGTGACGGTCAGCTCCTGGCCGCTCTGGCCCGCGGTGAGCTGCCAGGTGGCGGGGCGGCCGGCGACGGTGACGGCGTCGATGGTGTGGCCGTCGGTGTCCAGGTTGAAGGCGGACAGGTCCTGGGTGGCCCTGGCGCTGATCCTCACCGTGGCGGTGAAGTCGTACGTCACCGGGGTGAAGTCGAAGGTGAGGTCGTAGTGGGTGACCTGGTAGCCGCCGTTGCCGAGGGTCGGGAAGAGCGGGTCGCCGACGCCGTCGGAGCCGGGCTCCGGGTGGAAGCCGTGCGGCCGGGCGGCGGCCGGGGTGGAGAGGGCGGGGACGGTGGCGGCTGCCGCCGCGGCGGCGGTGCCGAGTGCGAGGACCGAGCGTCGGGTGGTCACTTCTTCCCCTTCTGGAAGGCTTCCTCGAACTCGCCGCGGGCCTGCTCGCCGCCCTTGGCCAGGTAGTCCTTGACCAGCTGGTCGTAGGCGGACATGGGCTTGCGGCCGGAGATGATGTCCTTGAGCACGTCGCCCTTGAGGGTGCCGAGGCTGCCGGCGCTCTTGGAGTCCCAGGTGGGCGAGGAGTACCGGAGCGTCGGGTCCGGCACCATCATCGGGATCATCTTGGTGAAGGTGTCGTGGACGTGGCGCACGCCCTGCTCGGAGTCGGCGCTGAAGATCGCGGGCACCGCGGAGGCGGCGAACTTCCAGGGGACGGTGACGTCCTGGGTGCCCTGCTTGGTGAGGGCCGGGTTGCCCTGGTCGTCGCGGGTGAAGTCCTTGCCCTCGACGCCGTAGTTGATGAGGGTGTACTCCAGGCTGCCGAACGGCGATGCCGCGAAGTCGGCGAACCGCAGGATCTCCTTGACGCGGTCCCCGGACGCCTTGCTGATGTGGGTGTTCTGCAGGGCGACGTTGTCCATCCAGGCGACGGCGTCCTTGCCGACCGGCACGAAGGGGCGCGGGTCGAACTTCTTGTCGATGGCCTTCATCGCGGCGATGTAGCCGACGCCCGGCGCGAGGTACGTGGGCATGCCGTCGTAGACGTACGCGCCCTTGCCGTTCTTGAACATGTCCGTGTACTGGGCCTTCTGCGCCCCGGACATCTGGAGGGTGCCCGGGTAGTAGCAGCCGGCCTTGTACAGCAGGCGGGCCGTCTCGACCGCCTTGCGGTACTCCGGGGTCTCCAGGTCGAGAGTGAACTTGCCCGTCTTCTCGTCCAGGCGCCAGAAGTTGGGCGCACCGGCGGACATGGCGAGCATGGTGGTGACGCCCGCGATGATGGCGTACCGGTCCTCCTTGGGGCGGGTCAGCTCCTTGCAGACCTCGACGAACCGGTCCAGGTCCGTGATCTGGTCCAGGCTGGTGACACCGACCTCCTCGAACAGGTCGTGGCGGTAGACGCCGGCGCCCGCGGTGCCGGTGCGGGCGATGGGGATGCCGTAGAGCTTGCCGCCGAAGATCGCGCCCTGCCAGGCGCCCTCCGGGATGGCGGCGAGGTTGGGGTAGTCCTTGACCGCGTCCCCGGCGAGGTGCGGGGTGAGGTCGGCGCACTTGGCCTGGAGGAAGGCGGCCTTGTTGTCGACGCCGCCGCTCTCCGGGTACATGAAGAGGTCGGGCAGGCTGTCGCTGGCGACCATCGTGGAGAACTTGGTGCCGTAGTCGTCGGCGGGGACGGCCGTGATGTTCACCTGGCCGCCGAGGAGCTTCTCGATCTCCTGCCAGGCGGCGTTCTTGCCGCGCGAGGGCGGCGGCGGGGAGAAGGTCTCCATGGCCGCGCTGATCGGCTTCGCCCCCTTGAGCGGGGTGGTCTTCGTGGCCCGCAGCGGCTTGGCCGGGTAGCGGAAGAAGCCCTGCGGGACGCCGGCCGCGGTGCCCTCCAGGTCAGGCTTGAGCCCGATGTTGCGGACGGCGCTGCGCGGGAGCAGGGACGCGCTCTTGGCCTCGGCCTTCGCGGTCGCACCGCCGTCGCCGCAGGCAGCGAGCAGCGGGGCGGCGGCCAGTCCGAGACCGACGCCGGCACCCAGGCGGAAGAGTGCTCTGCGGTTGATGGGGGTGGAGCTCGACACCTGGATCTCCTTGGAAGAGGGAAGGGAAGGAGTGGGGGACGGCGGCGTTCAGCCCTTGATGGCGCCGGTGAGCACGCCCTTGGTGAAGTAGCGCTGGAGGAAGGGGTAGACGCAGAGGATCGGGACGACGGCGATGACCAGGACCGCCATCTGCACGGCCTGCTGCGGGGCGAGCACTTCGCCGGCCGATGCGGAGTCGAGGCTCTGGCCCTGGAGGACGTAGGTCCGCAGCACCATGGGCAGCGGCCACTTGTCGGAGTCGTTGAGGTACAGGAGCGAGTTGAAGAAGGCGTTCCAGTACGTCACCGCGTAGAAGAGGCTGATGACGGCGAGGACGGCCTTGGACAGCGGCAGGACGACGCGGACCAGGATGCGGAAGTCCCCGGCGCCGTCCACCTTGGCCGCGTCGTACAGCTCCTCCGGCAGGTTCATGAAGAACGACCGCAGGACGACCAGGTTGAAGGCGCTCACCAGGGTGGGCATGACGAGCGCCGCGTAGGTGTCGTACAGGCCGAGTCCCTTGACCAGCAGGAAGTTCGGGATGATGCCCGCGTTGAACAGCATGGTGAACAGGGCGGTCATCAGGATGAACCGGGAGCCGGTGACCTCGCGGCGGGAGAGCCCGTACGCCATGCCGACGGTGACGAGGAGGCTGGCGAGGGTCCCGAACACGGTGATGCCGAGCGAGACGATCAGCGCACGGGTGACGACGCCTCCGGTGAAGATCGTGCGGTAGGCGTCGAGGGTGGGGTGGTCCGGCCACAGGACGAGGCCGGAGCTCTTGATGATGTCGGTCTGCGAGGCGAAGCTCGTCCCGATGACGCCGACCAGCGGGTACGCGACGGCGAGGACGACCACGACGACGGCGACGGCCTTCGCGGTCTGACCGATGCGGGTCGGGCGCTCCATCCACGGCGGGCGGCCGTCGGACTTGCGTACGGGGGCCGGGCGGGGCGCCGGTGCGGCGGTCCGGGCCGTGGCGCGTGTCTTCTCAGCGGTCAGCACCGCGGTACACCCCTTCGTGGCCGAGTCGGTGGGCGAACTTGTTGGCGCCCAGCACGAGTGCGGTGCCGATGACCGCCTTGACGAGTCCGACGGCGGCGGCGACGCCCCAGTCGTTGTCCTTGATGCCGTGGTAGTAGACGTAGGTGTCGAGCACCTCGCCGGCGTCCGGTCCGACCGCGTCGCGCTGGAGCAGGATCTGCTCGAAGCCGACGGAGAGGATCTGCCCGAGGTTCAGGATGAGCAGCAGGATGAGAACGGGGGCGATGCCCGGCAGGGTCACGTGCCACAGCCGGCGCCGGGGCCCCGCTCCGTCGATCGCGGCGGCCTCGTACTGCTGCCGGTCGATGTTGAGGAGGGCCGCGAGGATGATGATCGTGCCCCAGCCGGCGTCCTTCCAGGCGACCTGGAGGGTGAGCAGCCAGGGGAAGGCGTCCGGGTCGCTCATCATGTCGTAGCGGGGCAGGCCCATACCGCCCAGGACGTCGGGCAGGACGCCGGCGCCGCCCAGGATCTGCTGGAAGATCGAGACGATGATGACCCAGCCGATGAAGTGCGGCAGATAGACGACGCTCTGCACGAAGCGCCGGATGCGGTCGCTGGCGATGCTGTTGAGCAGCAGGGCCAGGGCGATGGGCACCGGGAAGAAGAACACCAGCTGGACGAGGGCGATCTCCAGGGTGTTGAACGTCGCGCTCCAGAAGGCGGGTTCGCTGAACGCCGCGGTGAAGTTGGCGAAGCCCACCCAGACGCTGTGCATGTAGCCGAGATAGGGCTGGTAGTCCTGGAACGCCACCACGTAGCCGAGCAGCGGCACGTAGTGGAAGACGACGAAGTAGAGCAGGCCGGGCAGGGTGAGCAGCAGCATCACCCGGTCGCGTTTGAGGCGCTGTCCGAGCGTGAGCCGGTGCGGGGCGGCGATGTCCGGGACGGGCGGGGCGGGTTCTTCGCCCCGCCTTCGCCGCGTTCGCCGCTTCTCGCGCGGCAGCGGGGGTGCTGTGTCAGCCATGGTGGGTCCTGTTCGGCTGGGTGGCGCGTGGTGTGCCTTCTGCGGCGGCAAGTTAGTAAGCGGTTAACCCAAGCGTCAAGGGATTCGGGCGGATGACTTCACCGACCCGCATACACCGAGGCCAAATCCGGGCGCCCGAAGCGGTAAATACCGTAATGAACAAGCCAATCGGGCAGGCAGCGCGCTTGACGGTCGGCCGTCGACCTCCCTAGCGTGCCGGTCATTCCATAGAACGCGATTACTACCCGGAGGCAGGGTGCGAACCACCGAAGAGGCACCGGCCCGTCCCGGCACCGATGCAGCGGGCCCTCCCGGGAGGCGGCCGCGCACGGTCCTGGTCATGAGCACGGGTCTGCTGGACGACGTCTTCCCGCCCGCCGTCCGGTCCCGGCTCGAAGAGACCGCCGAGCTGCTCGAACCCTCGGTGATCAGCGAGTTCGACTCCCCCGCCGCCGTCCGGGCACTGTCCGGGGCGGAGGTGCTGCTGACCGGCTGGGGCTGTCCCCCGGTGGACACGGCGCTGCTGGACCGGGCACCCGGACTGCGGGCCGTCGTCCACGCGGCCGGGACGGTGAAGACGTTTCTGTCGCCGGCCGCCTTCGACCGCGGGATCGTCGTCTCCTCGGCCGCCGCGGCCAACGCCGTACCGGTGGCCGAGTTCACCCTGGCCGCGATCATCATGGGCGCCAAGCGCGTCTTCCCGCTCGCGGGGCTCTACCGTGCCCGCCGCACCCACCGCACCGCCGCCGACCTGGACCGCCACCACTGGCTCGGCACCCATGGTCTGACCGTAGGCGTGGTCGGCGCCTCCCGGATCGGCCGCCGCGTGATCGAGCTGCTGCGCGACGCGCTGGACGCGGACGTGCTGCTCCACGACCCCTACGTGAGCGCCGCCGAGGCCGCCCTGCTCGGCGTGACCCCGGTCGACCTGGACACGCTTGTGGCCACCAGCGACGTGGTCAGCCTGCACGCCCCGGACACGCCCGAGACCCGGGGGATCATCGACGCCCGCAGGATCGGCCTGATGCGCCCCGGGACCCTGCTCGTCAACACGGCGCGCGGCCCGCTGGTGGACACCGAGGCGCTCACCCCCCACCTGGTGAGCGGCCGGCTCGACGCGGTCCTCGACGTGACCTCACCGGAGCCGCTGCCGCCCGGCCACCCGCTGTGGGACCTGCCCAACGTGTTCCTGACCCCGCACCTGGCGGGCGCCCAGGGCAACGAGGTGGGCCGGCTCGGCGCGCTAGCGGTCGACGAGCTGGCACGGTACGCGCGGGGCGAGCCCTTCGGGCATCCCGTGCACCGGGCGGACCTGGGGAGGATCGCGTGACCACGCTTCCGCCGCGGGCTCCGGTGCCGCGGCGGACACCGCCCGCCCCGGCACTAGGCTCGTCGTCACACAACAGCCATCAGGGGGTGAGCCGGATGCGCCGGCAGAGCACGGCCGGGGACGGACAGCGGCGCGCGACGGTCACCGATGTCGCCCGGCGCGCGGGCGTCTCGACCGCCACCGTCTCACGCGTCCTGAACCGGAACTACCCCGTCGCCGAGGCGACCCGGGAACGCGTCGAGTCGGCCATGCGCGAGCTCGGCTACGTGGTCAACGCGCATGCCCGCGCCCTGGCCGGCGTCTCCAACCGCACCGTCGGCATCATCGTCAACGAGGTCATCGACCCCTTCTACGCCTACATCGCGCGCGGGGTGGAGCGGGAGGCCGCGCTCGGCGGGCGGCTCTGCCTGGTCTGCTGCACCCAGGGCGACCCGCAGCGCGAGCTGGCCTTCATCGACCTGATGCACGAGCGCCGGGCCGACGCGGTCGTGGTGGTCGGCGGCTCCATCGCGGACCGCGGCTACACCTCCGAACTGGCCCGCCGGGCGCGCGAGCTGGACGCGGGCGGCTCGAAGCTGGTCCTGTGCGGCCGGCCACCGCTGGGCGAGGCCGCGCCGACCGCCGCCGTGGAGTACGACAACGAGGGCGGCGCCTTCGCCATCACCGACCATCTGCTGATGCAGGGGCACGAGCGCATCCTCTACCTCGGCGGCCCGCCCAAGCTCTCCACCACCCGCGACCGGCTCGCCGGCCACCGCCGCGCCCTGGAGCTGCGGGGCGTGGCAGTCGATCCCGAGCTGGCCCAGCCCGGCGCCTTCAGCCGCAACTTCGGCTACCGGCGGATGGCCGAACTGCTGCGGGACGGACCGGAGTTCACTGCCGTGTTCGCGGCCAACGACATGGTCGCCGCCGGCGCAGCCCAGGCCCTGGAGGAGGCCGGTCTGCGCGTGCCCAAGGACATCTCGCTGGTGGGGTACGACGACATCCCGGTCGCCCAGGAACTGCGCCCGCGGCTGACCACCGTCCATGTCCCGCTGGAGGAGATGGGCCGCCAGGCGGTGCGGCTCGCCGTGTCCGGCGGGGACGAGGACGACTGGCGGGAGCCGACCACCGGGGCGCTGCGACTCGGCACCCACATCGTGGTACGCGATTCCGTGGCCCCCCGCTCCGGCAGAACCAGCCGTAGGTGACCGGTTACTTCCCGCCTGTCCGCAGTTGGCCATAGAAAATCACAGTAACTTCCCGACTCCCCTTGCGAGCTGACAGCAACCGCTTACATGCTGACGGAGCACCCCCACCGTTCCGCACGCCTTCGCCCCTCGTTCATGACTGCAGGGAGAGTTCCGCATGCGTAAGCCCAGCCACTCCGTCGCCCCGGCCGCCTCCCCCACCGACGAAGCCGCCTCCTCCGTGGGCCGCCGCGCCGTCCTCGCCGCGGCGGCGGGCGCGGGAGCGGCGGTGGCCCTCGGCGTCACCGCGACCACCGCACACGCCGGGCCAGCGACCGGCCGGCCCGTCGGACGCCCCGTGTCCGTGACCGTCACCGGATGCCCCGCCGCCGAGGCGGAACGGCTGCGGCTCGCCCAGGCGTTGCGCGGTTCGGAGTTCCAGCCGACCGGCCTGTACGTACCCGCCGGGACCGCGCTCTCGCTGACCGTCCAGCCGCACGACGGCCTGGTGCCCACGCTGTGGATCGGGGCCTGGGACTACTACGGCGAGGTCACCGAACCCCGCAGCTATCCGCTGACCGCCGGCGCCAACACGGTGACCGACCCGCACGGCGGCCCGGTCTACCTGACGCTCACCGGGCGCGGCGAGCGGGCCGGCGTGCTGTTCCGGTCCGGCGCGGTCCCGATGCCGGTCTTCACTCTGGGCCGCACCAGCGACGCGGACTACCAGCACCAGCTGGACACGCTGACCGTGTCGCCCTGGGTGGAGCTGCACGCCCCTCACACGATCATGACGCTGACGCGCGAGGGCGCCCTGCTGTACCGCGACGAGGACCACGGGGCGCTGCTCCGGCTGGTCGAGACCATCGTGGACTCGCACGCCCGGATCAGCGGTCTCGACGGCTCGAAGCCGGTGCACCGGCGCAAGGCGGGGCCGTATCACTTCACCGAGGTCAGCAAGGTGCCCTCCGGTGTCGGCGCCTACGCCACGCACGGCTACAACGGCTTCCCGCGTGCCTACCTGGACCGGGCCACCACCGTCGAGGGCCTGCGCACCCGGGGCTGGGGGCTCTACCACGAGCTCGGCCACCTCCATCAGCAGATGGCGTACAAGCCGGGCGGCCTCACCGAGGTCACCGTGAACATCTACTCGCTGGCCGCGCAGCGCACCCTGAAGCAGCCGTCGAACCTGCTCACGGTCGATCCCGCGACCGGTCTGACCGTATTCCAGACCTCGCGGGCCAAGTTCGGCACACCCGGACTCACCTACGAGAAGTCCTTCGGGGCGTACGAGAAGCTGGTGCCGCTGCGTCAGCTGGAGCTGGCGTTCGGGGAGGACTTCTGGCCGCGCCTGCACAAGCTGGTCCGCGAGGAGAACCCGCAGTCCGACTACACCGAGGACGCGAAGCGCTACCGGGCCCTGGCCACCTACTCCAGCCGGATCGCCGGGTACGACCTGAGCGACTTCTTCGTGAACACCTGGGCGTTCCCCATCGACGCCACGGGCCGGGACGAGCTCGCCGCGCTGAACCTCCCCCAGCCGCCCGTCGACCCGAGCACACTCTCCGACTGAGCACGCGACGACCGGACGAGGAAGACGAGAGCAAGGAAGAGGAGTCATCATGCAGGTGAGCAGAAGGACCCTTCTCGCCGCGAGCGGCGGTGCCACCGCGTCCGCGGTCCTGGCGGCGGCCCCGGCACGGGCGGCGGCGGGGAACGGAACACAGGAGTCGGGGCAGATCACCGGCGACGACTTCGACGGGCTCCTCGGCCGGGCGGGGACGCTGCTCACCGGAGGCGCGTTCGACCCGGCGGATCCCGATTTCGCCGCCGGTGTCGCCGCCCTGGACAGCACCGCGGGGGCGCTGTGGGAGAGCCTGGACCGCGGCGCCGGGCGGACCGCCCTGTGGTCCGACCTCTCGCCGCTCACCGATCCGGGCAACTTCGGCCAGAGCTACACCCGGCTGCGCACCATCGCCGTCGCCTGGGCCACCCCCGGGACCGCCCTCTCCGGACAGGCGGAGACCGCAGAAGCACTGCTCGGAGCGCTGCGCTTCGCGTACGACACGGCCTACCACCCCTCGGCCCGTGAGACCGGGAACTGGTGGTTCTGGGAGATCGGGGCGCCGCGCGCGCTGATGGACTGCTGCGTGCTGCTGCGCGAGCGGCTGCCGGCCGCCGATCTCGCGGACTACCTGGCGGTCGTCGACCGGTTCTGCCCCGACGCGGACCGCCGCACCAACTCCCCCACGCTGCCCGAGACCGGTGCCAACCGCACCGACAAGGCGGTGATCGTGGCGCTGCGCGGACTTCTCGGCAAGGACGCGGACAAGGTGGCGTCGGCGCGCGACGCCCTCTCCGACGTACGCGACTCCGGCCGCAACAGCCTCTTCCGCCATACGACTTCGGGTGACGGCTTCTACGAGGACGGCTCGTTCGTCCAGCACTCCGAGGTGGCGTACACCGGCTCCTACGGCACCGTCCTGCTCGGCGGCGGCGCCTGGCTGCTCTCTCTCCTCGCCGGCTCCCCGTGGGCCGTGACGGACCCCAAGGTGTCGGTGATGTACGAGGCCGTGGAGCGCAGCTTCGTTCCGGTGATCTTCGACGGGCTGATGATGGACGCGGTGCGCGGCCGGGCGATCTCCCGGGAGCGGGCCGGCGACCACCGCGACGGGGCCTCTGCCGTGGCGGCGATCCTGCTCCTGGCGACCGGGGCCCCCGAGGGTCTGGCGGAGCGCTGGCGCTCGCTGGTCAAGGGCTGGCTCACCCGCAACCGCACCACCCCGTTCACCTCGCTGGCCACCCTGCCCCAACTCGCCCTGGCGAAGGCGGTCCTGGCCGAGGGCGGCATCCGCCCCGCACCCCGCACCACGGGCAGCTTCGTCTTCGCCGACATGGACCGAGTCGTGCACCGCCGCTCCGGCTGGGCCTGCACCCTCTCGCTGTCCTCCAAGCGCATCTCCGCGTACGAGGCGGGCAACGGCGAGAACCTGCACGGCTGGTACACCGGCGACGGCATGACGTACCTCTACGACGGCGACGACCTCGGGCAGTACAACGACGGCTTCTGGCCGACCGTGGACCCGTACCGCCTCCCGGGCACCACGGTCGACACCCGACCGCGCGAGGACCTCGGCACCGGCGCCGGCACCTCCACCTACCGGCCGTCGAACGCTGTGGCGGGCGGCGCAACGCTGGACGGCCGCTACAGCGCCGCCGCGATGGAGCTGATCGGCGCCCCGGGCAGCACCCTGCGGGCCAGGAAGACGTGGTTTCTGCTCGACAACACGGTCGTCGCGCTCGGCGCGGGCATCACCTCGGGCGACGGCCGCCCGGTCGAGACCGTCATCGAGAACCGCAACCTGGGCGCGGACGGCCGCAACCGGCTGCTCGTGGACGGCATCCCCGGCCGTAACGGCACCGCCGGCCATGCCCGGTGGGCGCATATCGAGGGCGTCGGCGGCTATGTGCTGCCCGGCGGCGCAGCCCTGCGCACCCTGCGCGAGGAGCGCACCGGCACCTGGCGGGCCATCGACACGGGCGCGGACACCGGCGGCAGCACCGACCCCGTCACCCGCCGCTACCTCACCCTCTGGCTCGACCACGGCACCTCCCCCGCCGGCGCCGGGTACGCCTATGTGCTGCTGCCCGGTGCCTCGGCCGCCGCGACCGCGGTGTGGTCGGCGTCCCGGCCGGTGCGGATCGTCGCCAACGACGCCACCGCCCAAGCCGTGGAGGACCGCAGGACCGGTCTGACCGCTGTGCACTTCTGGGCCGCCGGTACGGCCGCGGGCATCACCGCCTCCGGTCCCGCGACGGTCCTGGTGCGGCGGCGCGGCGGCCGGGTCTCCGTGGCGGTCGCCGACCCGGGCCGCACGGGGACCTCGGTCACGGTCGGCCTGCCGTTCGCCGTCCGCGAGGCGACCGAGACCGACGATTCCGTCGAACTCACCCCGGGCCGCAGGCCGTTGCTCACCGTCGCCGTCGACGGCACCCGGGGCCACACCCACCACGCCGAACTCGTCCAGTAGAACCACCGAACACAGGAGCAGCACCAACATGTCCGTCGCCCCGCATCTGCACCTGCCGCCCACCGACCGGATCCTGTCGTCCCGCACGGGCTGGACCCGGGCGCACTGGGAGGCGACCGCCGACCGGATGCTGGAGGCGCTGACGCCGTACGCGACACCGGGCTTCGCCCAGTACCGGCTGCCCGGCCGGAACAGCTGGTCCGGTGTCGTGTCCGACGGGCTGGAGGGTTTCGCCCGGTCGTTCCTGCTCGCCGCCTGCCGGATCGCGGGCGCCGGCGGGGCGGTCGACCCCGCCCTGACCGAACGGTACGCGGCGGGGCTCGCCGCCGGCACCGACCAGGCGAGCGGCGAGGCGTGGCCGCGGCTGACGGACTGTTCGCAGCAGATGGTGGAGGCGGCGTCCGTCGCGGTCGCGCTGCACGAGACCCGGCCGTGGATCTGGGACCGGCTCGACGCCCGGGTCCAGGAGCGGGTCGTCGACTGGCTATCGGGCTTCGTCGGCGGGAGGACCTGGGACAACAACTGGCGTCTGTTCCAGGTGGTTTCGGAACAGTTCCTGGCGTCGGTCGGCGCCCCGCACAGCCGGTCGGACATCGAGGGCGGACTCGACCGGATCGAGGACTGGTACGTCGGTGACGGCTGGTACACGGACGGGAGCGGGCGCAACTTCGACTACTACATCGGCTGGGCCATGCATCTGTACCCGCTGCTGTGGGCGCGGATCGCGGGCCCGGACAACGACGGCGGCCGGGCCGCCGTCTACCGGGAGCGCCTGAGCCGCTTCCTGGAGGACTACCCGCACTTCTTCGGGGCCGACGGCTCCCCGGTCCACCAGGGCCGGTCGCTCTGCTACCGCTTCGCCTCGCTGGCCCCGGTCTGGATGGGCGCGCTCGCGGACTGCACCCCGCTCGCGCCGGGGCTCACCCGACGCCTCGCCTCCGGGGCGCTGCGGCACTTCGCGGAGCGCGGGGTGCCCGACGAGCGGGGGCTGCTGACGCTCGGCTGGTACGACACGTTCCTGCCCGCCACGCAGCCGTACTCCGGTCCCGCGTCGCCGTACTGGGCGAGCAAGGGTTTCCTCGGGCTGCTGCTCCCGGCCGACCACGCGGTGTGGACGGCGCGCGAACTCCCGCTGCCCGTCGAGGAGTCCGACACGTACACCGCGCTGCCCGCGCCCGGCTGGCTGCTGCACGGAACCCGGCACGACGGGATCGTCCGGCTGGTCAACCACGGCAGCGACCACAACCCGCTCCCGGAAGCGGGCGACACCGACCCGGACGCGGGGGCGGGCGAGGACGACCCGCACTACGCGAAGCTGGCGTACTCGACGGCGACCGCCCCGGAGTCCGCGCCGCACGCCTTCGCCCGGAACATCGACAACCATCTGGCGCTGCTGGCCCCGGACGGCACCCCGTCCCGGCGCCGCCGCATCCACCCCGTGCGCTGCGAGGACCGCGTCGCCGCCTCCTGGTCGACGGCACGGCTGCCGGGCGACGAGCACACGTACAGGATCGGGACGACGAGCGTGCTGCACGGGCCGTGGGAGATCCGGGTGCACCGGGTCGAGGCGCCCGAGGGCGCGGTGGTCCGCGAGGGCGGTCACGCGGTCGCGCACGGAACGAGTCCGTTCGCCTCGTCGGGCCCCGGCTGGGCACTCGCCCGTACCGCCGAGGGACTGTCCAGCGCGGTGGTGGGGCTGTACGGCTGGGACGGCGGGCCCGAGGACGCCGCGGTGGCGCGCGACGTCGAGTCCAACGCGTACGGACCGCACTCGGCCGTCCCGTATCTGCGTGGCGCTCCCCACCGGGGTGGCCGGAGCGTCCATGTCACGCTCGTGGTGCTGTCCCGCGACGCCGTCCACCCGGAGGCGCTGCGCACCGTCGTACGGGTGCGGGTGGACGGCGACGCGGTGGCGCTGGGCTTCCTGGACGGCCGCACGGTCGAGGTGTGATCAGAACCGGAAGGCGTTGTCCTCCCTGAGGTGAAGGTGCCCGACGAGCTCCTGCGCCAGGGACTTGATGGTGTCGAGCCCCGCCCTTCCCCAGGGGCGGGGCACGGTGTCGACGGCGCAGACGGCGCCCAGCGCGATGCCGGTGCGGTCGATGAGCGGTGCCCCCAGATAGGAGCGGATGCCTATGTCGTCGACGACCGGGTTGCCCGCGAACCGGGGGTAGTCGCAGACGTCCTCCAGCACCAGCGCCTTGCGCCGGACGACCACGTGCGGGCAGTAGCCGTGGTCGAGGGCCACGTACCGCCCGCTGCGGCCGCTGCCCGCGGCGGTGGCGCCCAGGTCCGCGCCCCTTCGGGTACCGGCGGGGGTGTGCAGTCCCGCGTAGAACTGCCGGTTCCCGTCGATGAAGTTGACCATCGAGAACGGCACGTCGGTCACTTCGGCCACCCTGTCGGCGAAGGCGTCGAAGTCGTCGAACGAGGCGTCGTCCCGCTCCCCCAGGTCAAGGCTGCGCAGCCGCCGCGTACGCACGGGCGCCTCGCTGTCGACCGGGGTCAGCAGCAGCCGCCCGGCGGCGTGCGGGATCACGGCCGGACCCCGTATCCGGCGTGACCGGACAGCGGCACGGCGGCGTCGGTGGCGTTGATGAGGTGCTGGACCAGGGTCACGAGGGTGCCGGTGCCGGAGCTGGCCATGCGGGCGTCGCACAGCACGACCGGCACCTCGGGGGACAGGTCGAGCGCGGCACGTACCTCCTCGGGGCCGTAGCGGAAGGCACCGTCGAACTCGTTGACGGCCACGACGAATCCGATGCCGCGCCGTTCGAAGAAGTCGACGGCCGCGAAGCACTCCTCCAGTCTGCGGGTGTCGGCGATGACCACCGCTCCCAGCGCGCCCTGCGAGAGTTCGTCCCACATGAACCAGAAGCGTTCCTGGCCCGGTGTGCCGAACAGGTACAGCACGTGCTGGTCGTCGAGCGTGATGCGGCCGAAGTCCATCGCCACGGTGGTGGAGGTCTTCGACTCGACGCCCTCCAGGCTGTCGGTCGCGGCGCTCGCCTGGGTCAGCAGCTCTTCCGTGCTCAGGGGCGCGATCTCGCTGACGGCGCCGACGAACGTCGTCTTGCCGACACCGAAGCCGCCCGCCACCAGCACCTTGAGCGCGACGGGGAAGCCCTCCGACGGGACGGCCGCGGCCGGGGCGGCGGCGTACTCGGCGGTGGCGGTCTCCTGTGCGTGCCCGCCGCCGGAGCCGTCGTCCGCGTAGCCGTAGCCATAGCCGGTGCCGTCCCCGTGGCCGTAGCCGTCAGAGCTGTCGTCGTAAGCCATCGAGCACTGCCTCCAGCAGATGTCGGTCGGTGGGCGTGTCATGGAAGGCGGGCGCGTGGGCGGTGACGGCGCCGCAGTCGACCAGGTCGGAGACAAGGACCTTGGTCACGACGGCGGGCAGCCTCAGGTGTGCGGCGATCTCGGCCACCGATGTGGGGCCCTCGCACAGCCCCAGGGCCACCGAGTGCTCGGGGCCGAGATGGGCCTGCGGGACGGAGCCGGTGGCCATCACCAGGGAGAGCAGGTCGAGCACGGCCGTGGGACGGGTACGGCCGTTGCTCACCGTGTAGGGGCGGATGAGGCGGCCCGCCGCGTCGTCGAGCAGCGGCCCGTCCTGGGTGAGCGCCATGCTCACAGCCCCACGGCGCCCGGCGTCCCGGCCGCCTGTCTCACCGGGGTCATGAGATAGGGCCGCACGCTCTTGACCAGCATGGCCATCTCGTAGCCGAGCACGGCGGCGTCGGCGTTGCGGCCGGCCAGTACCGCCAGACATGTCCCGGAGCCGGCGGTGGCGACGAACAGCAGCGTCGAGTCGAGCTCGACGACCACCTGGCGGACCTCTCCGTTGTCCCCGAACCTCGCACCGGCGCTGCGGCCCAGCGAGTAGAGGCCGGCCGCCAGCGCCGCCATGTGGTCGGCGCTGTCGTCATCCATGCCATGGAGGGACTTCACCAGCCCGTCGGCGGAGAGCAGGACCGCGCTGCGGGTGTACGGCACGCGCTGTACCAGGCCGCTCAGCAGCCAGTCGAGGTCGGAGACCTGACCGGACGGCATATCGGTCGCCATGGTGCATCTACTCCTTGGTGGGGTTCGCTGCGAGTGGGTCGTGGTCGCCGGGGTACGCCCCGGCTCCGTGCAGTTGCACGGGCGCGGCCGGACCGCGGACCGGGAGCGGCCGGGGCGGTGCTCCCAGCTGCGCGGCCGTCGTCGTGCGGGTGGCACCGGCCGGCGCGTCGGGCGCGGTCTCCGGCTCGGCCTCGGACTCGGCGCGCGCCTCGGCGAGGTCGATGCCGCGCCGGAACGCGGCGACGAGCCCGGGGTCGTGCAGGACGGGCTCGTCCTCGGACCTCGGGGCGGGCGCCTCCCTGAGCTGCGGGACCAGGTGTTCCTGGTTGGCGCGCTTGGGGAGCAGCGGCCGGTCCGCGGCGGCCTCCGGTACGGGCTGCGGTGCGGTGCCTTCCCCCGGCCGGATCGCGGGCGGCGCGTCTTCGGCCGGCCGGTCCACGCGTTCGGCGCGCAGGGGAAGGGGCGGTGCCTCGTCCTGCCGGGACGGCTGCTGCGGCGCCCGGTGCGGGCGGGGCTGCTGGCTGGGGACGTAGGGGCGGCGCTCCGGCTCGGGGGCGGGCGCCTGGTCGCGCGGTGCCGGGCCCTCCTCCAGGGGCGGCGGGCGGTGTACGGGCCCGGTGGGCGGGACCGGTGTCTCGCCGGTGCGGGCGGAGGCGTCGTCGTCGGCGCCGAGCAGGGTCTGCGGGAGGACCAGGACGGCCTGGGTGCCTCCGTAGATGTTGCTCTGCAGCCGTACGGCGATGCCGTGCCGGCGGGCCAGCGAGGCGACCACGAACAGGCCGATCCTGCCGTCCTGGAGGAGGCGGGAGACATTGACCTGGTCGGGGTCGGTGAGCAGGGCGTTCATCCGCTTCTGCTCGTCCCCGGGCATGCCGAGTCCGCGGTCCTCCACCTCCAGGGCGAGTCCGGCGGTGACGTGCTGGGCGCGCAGGAGCACCTGGGTGTGCGGGGCGGAGAACACCGTGGCGTTCTCGACGAGTTCGGCGAGGAGGTGGATGACGTCGGCCACGGCGTGCCCGCGCAGGGTGCCGTCGATCGGGGGGACGAGCTTGACCCGGGGGTACTGCTCGACCTCGGCGATCGCGGAGCGCAGCACCTCGGTCATGGTGACGGGGTTGCTCCACTGGCGGCGCGAGACCGCGCCGCCGAGCACGGCGAGGTTCTCGGCGTGGCGGCGGATGCGGGTGGCCAGGTGGTCGACGTGGAAGAGGCCCTTGAGCAGGTCCGGATCCTCGACCTCGTGCTCCAGCTCGTCGAGCAGCTGGATCTCCCGGTGCACGAGCGACTGGAGGCGGCGGGCGAGGTTGACGAAGACCTCGACCTTCTGGTCCTCGCCGCCGCCGCCGTCCTCGGAGAGCCGGGAGGCGTCGACGACGGCGGCCACGGCCGCCTCCTGCTGGCGGCCCAGCTCCTGGGCCAGCAGTTCGAAGGGGTCGCCACCGGGCGGCGTGGGCTGCGGGGCGCGCCGGGCGGGCACGGGCTCGCCGTTGCGCAGCTGTTCCACGACGCGCTGCAGTTCGGCCTGGCCCTGGGCGCTGGTCCGGCGGAGCGCGAGGCAGCGGCCGAACACGGTGGTGGCGGCCCGGTTGGCGGCCAGGAAGGCGGCGACGACCGCGGCGGCCGCCAGCGCGCCGGCGGCGCCCAGGGCGATCCAGAGTTCCGTGGACGGCCGGGCGTGGCCCGCGCGGGCGGTGAAGATGACGGCCGCGGCGCCGGCGAGGGCGACCGCGAGGGCCGGCAGCACGGCGGTGCGCAGGAGTTGGGGGCGTATGCGCGCCTCGGGGGACGGGCGGGCGGCGCGCGGTCTGGCCGCGGCCGAGTGGGAACGGGCGCCCGGTCGGCCGTGCCGCCCGCCCTCTCGTCGTTCCGGTCGCGCGTCGGGTGCGCGAAGTTGAGACATCAGCGTCCTCGGTACGTGGGGCCCCAGGCATCTGCGTTCATGTGGTGGCGCCTACGGTGGTCGGGCATTCTCGGGTCATCGGCCGGGCAGGCCCGGAGAATATGAGCCCACCGTTGATCACCGGCCACACACGGTAGTCGCGAGAAGTGTGGCCGTGATGGGCAGTTGTGGAACTTGCCCGCCATCCGTCCCGCTCTGGTATGAGCACTCGTACGGGCGACCGATTCCCACGGACCCGATTCCGGGGCGACCGCGGCCCCCGTACGCGGACGAGCCCCCTCGACGTGGGTCGAGGGGGCTCGTCCGCCGTGGTGCGCAGGCGCTACGCCTTGCGGAGCCGGGCGATGATTCCGTCGAGATCGCTCCGGAAGAGGGCGGGGCGTACGAAGTGCCCGCCCGGTTCCTCGTGCCACTCGTGCGGGATCCCGGCCTTGCCGAGCAGGGACCTGAACTCGCGCTGCCCGGCGAGCACCTGGGTCTCGTTGGCCTGGTCGAACCAGTTGACCGGGTCGGGGCTGGTGCCGGCGACCAGGAACACCCGCTTGTTGCGATAGCTCTCGATGCGCTGGACGGGATTGTCGGCGCTGACCCGGGCCTCGTCCCACAGCGGAACGCCGTAGACCGAGCCGCCGGCCAGGTCGAGCGCGGCGGACGAGACGTTCGCCCAGTGCGTGACGAGTCCGGCGTCCCGGCGCAGGCTGGCCGGGCCGGAGTGCGCGCTCACGGACGCGAAGTGCCCGTAGTACTTGGCCGCGTACTTCAGCGCGCCGAACCCACCCATGGAGAACCCGGAGACGGCCCGGCCGTTGTATTCGGCGTACGTACGGAAGTTGGCGTCGATCCACGGGAGCAGCTGGGCGATGTGGAAGGTCTCCCAGTTGCGGGGGCCGGTGTTGGAGCTGACCGGGTTCGAGTACCAGCCCGCGTGTCCGCCGTCGGGCATCACGACGATGATCGGCTTGCCGGCCGTCCAGGCGCGGATGCCCATGCGGTCGAAGGTGATGAAGTCCTGGTCGGTGCCGCCGCCGTGGAACAGGTAGAGCACCGGGTAGGTGCGGCCACTGGTGTGGTAGCCGTCGGGAAGCAGGACGTTGACGCCCGGGTTCCAGCCGATGGCGTCGGTCGCGAAGCGGTAGTACCGCATGCGCGGGTCGCTCTCGTTGCGGTCCACGATGCGCAGGCCGAATCCGTCGCCAGCCGCGGCGGCCGGCGAGGCGGAGGCGAGGAGGCCGGCGGCGCCCAGGGCCGTCGCGGCGGAGAGTCCGCCGACTGCCCTGAGGACGTTCCTGCGGCTGGGGCGGTCGTTCGCTCGGGGGGTCATGCGGAGTAGCCCTTCGGCGGGATCAGGGTGGCGAGCTGGTCGAAGGAGAGCCAGTAGATCTGGTTGCCACTGAAGGAGGCGGGGTCGGCGATGAGGACGGTGCGGTCGGCGTCGTCGTAGCCGATGACCGTGAAGTAGTGGTAGATCGTCTGGTTCGACGGGTAGCCGGGCGGCTGGTTGCCGGGCGGGGCCACGATGTTGGTGACGAGCGGGTAGTTGCGGTCGATGTCGAAGACGATGTCGTACCAGAGCAGGTCGCGCTGGGCCTGGGTCGGCGGGTCGTTCGGCATCTCCTTGGTCTCGTACCAGCCGCCGCCGAGGTTGGCGTTGAGTACGCCGGTGACCTGGGATATGTGGTCGGTGCCGTTCACGGTGGTGCCGAGCTGCCAGGCGAGGTCGGACTGGCTGGGCGGGGCGATGCGGGCGGAGAGCGCGATACGGGTGGCGGCCGGACCGCACCAGTAACCGGTCTGCTGGACCTGGTAGTCGATGTCCAGCCAGTGCGCGGTGGCGGTGGATCCTGCGTCGACCGTGAGCCGGGTGCCGGGCCTGTTGTGCCCGCTGACGACGGCCGTTCCGGACGATGATCCGTGGGCGGTGACGGCGGCCGGGCTGATGTGCGGGGTGGACGAGGCGAAGGCGGTGCCGGGCTGGACGAGGGCTCCGAGGGCGACCGCGGCGACGGCGGCGGACACAAGTCTCCTGCGCATGAAGGCTCCTGAGGGTGGGGGACGGGCCTTGGGTGCGAAGCGGCCGCGCGGTTGGGCGCGCGGCCGTGTTTCCGGCCCCAGCGTGGTGCCGTCACCGTGGAGCCCGCAAGGAACGAAAGCCCAGGCTTACGACCGCAGGTGACGTGCCGTCATACCGCGGGCGGGTCCTCGGCGGCCAGCAGGGCGCGCCCTTCGGCGGTCGCGACGTGGAAGGACCGACCGGCCCGGCGCACGGTGGTCACGAGGCCCGCCGCCCGGAGCACGTTCAGGTGCTGGCTGACGGCGGGGTGGGTCACATCGAGGAGCCGCGCCGCCTCCAGGGTCGAGCAGCCGGTGCGGGTCGCACGCAGGACACCGGCGCGGGTGTGGCCGAGCAGCGGTCCGAGGGGGCCGGACCCGGTCGCGGGGCGGACGCCACGGGCGGGGAGGCACCAGTCGGGGGTGTGGTG
>NZ_RDBL01000013.1:1519959-1561327 GCF_008042035.1 Streptomyces sp. col6 | reverse complement strand
CGGCGGGTCCGGCCGCCGGCTGCCGACGGCCGGACCCGCCGTCGACCCCCGCCCCTCCCCCGACGGCTCGCTGATCGCGTACGTCACCGGCGGCGCGCTGCGTACCGTACGGGTGGACGGCACCGGCGACCGCGCGCTCGCCGAACCGGAGGGCGCGCACCTCACCTACGGCCTGTCCGACTACGTGTCGCAGGAGTCCATCGGCCGTACGCGCGGCTACTGGTGGGCCCCGCGCGGCGACGCCCTCCTGGTCGCCCGCGTGGACACCTCCGGCGTCGAACGCCGCTACCTCGCCGACCCGGCCCACCCGGACCGCCCGCCCCGCGTACTCGCGTACCCGGCGGCCGGCACGGCCAACGCGAAGGTCTCCCTGCACCTGGTCCGGACCTCCGGCGAGCACACCGCCGTCCGCCTCCCCGAAGCCGCCGGCGACGGACACCCCGAAGGCCCCTGGACGGACCGGGCGTTCGAGTACGTGGTGGCGGCGGGCTGGGACGACCGGGGCCCGCTGGTCTCCGTGCAGACCCGGGACCAGCGTTCCGTGCACGTCCTGGAGGTGGACGAGAAGACGGGCGCCACCAGGACCGTGCACCGTGAACAGGACCCCGCCTGGGTGGCGCTGCGTCCGGGCACCCCGCTGCGCCTGCCGTCCGGGGCGCTCGTCGTCCCGGCGCGCCCCGGCGGCGACACCCAGGGGCTGGACATCGGCGGCGCCCCGACACCGGCGGGCCTGGAGGTGCGCGAGGTGCTCGGCGCGGCGGACGGCCGTGTGTACTTCACGGGCGGCGAGGAGCCGACGGAGATCCACGTCTGGTCGTACGACACGGCAGGGCGCGGCCCGGTCCGGGTCTCCGGCGCACCCGGTGTGCACACCGCGGCGGCCGGCGGCCCGACGGTGGTGCTCGACAGCCGGACCCCGGACGGCCATACGGTGACCGTGCTGCGCTCCGGGGCGGAGACCGGCCGGATCGCGGTCCTGGCCGAAGAACCGCTCGTCGTCCCGCGCCCGTCGGCTCTGAGCCTGGGCCGCCGGGAGCTGCGCAGCCGGCTCCACCTGCCGTCGTGGCACCGGCCGGGCGACGCACCGCTCCCGGTGCTGCTGAGCCCGTACGCCGGGCACGGCATGCAGGTCGTGCTGAAGGTGCGGGCGTGGTGGACGGCGGTGGCCCAGTGGTTCGCTGAGCAGGGTTTCGCCGTGCTGGTCACGGACGGGCGGGGCACGCCGGGGCGGGGCGAGGCGTGGGAGAAGTCGGTGCACGGGGACCGGCTGACGGCCGTCCTGGAGGACCAGATCGACGCCCTGCACGCGGCGGCCGGTGCCCACCCCGCTCTCGACCTCACCCGGGTGGCGATGCGCGGCTGGTCGTTCAGCGGGTACCTCGCGGCGGCGGCCGTGCTCCGGCACCCCGAGGTCTTCCACGCGGCGGTGGCGGGGGCGGCCCCGGCGGACCGGCGGCTCTACGACACCCACTGGGAGGAGAGGTTCCTCGGCCACCCGGACGTCCTGCCGGAGAACTACGCGCGCAACTCGCTGCTGGAGGAGGCCGCGTCCCTGACCCGGCCGCTGATGCTGGTGCACGGGCTCGCCGACGACAACGTGTCCGTGGCGCACACGCTGCGCCTGTCGGCGGCCCTCCTCGCCGCCGGCCGCCCGCACACGGTGCTGCCGCTGTCGGGCGCCGGTCACCTGGTGGGCGAGGACCGCACGGCGAGCGGACTGCTGCTCCTGGAGCGGGACTTCCTGCGGCAGGCGCTGGGGGCCTGACCGCGTCTCCCGTCACCCGAAGGATTCGTCCAGCTCCCGGCCCGCCTCCCGCAGCGCCGCGACCGCCGCCCGGATCGACGGCCGCCGGTCCGCGTCCGTCCGCCACACCGCGTGGACGTGCCGCCGCATCTTCTGGCGTACGGGGACGAGCCGTACGCCCTCGGGCACCGGCCCCCGCCCGAGCCGGGGCGCCACGCACACCCCCATCCCGGCGGCGATCAGGGCGAGTTGGGTGTGGTGCTCGCCCGCGAGGTGGGCGATGCGCGGTTCGATGCCCTTGGAGCGGAGCGTGAACATCAGCCAGTCGTAACAGAATTCGCCCTCGGGCCAGGAGACCCAGTCGTCGTCGGCGAAGTCCTCCAGGTCCACTTCGGACCGGCCGGCGAGCGGATGGTCCGCCGGCATCGCGATGTCGGGTGCGTCGTCGAGCAGTTCGGCCCGGGTCAGGCCACCGGGCACCGGGAGCCGCTTGTTGCTCCAGTCCAGCACCACCGCCAGGTCGATGTCGCCCCTCAGCACCGCCCGGATGCCCGCCTCGGGCTCCAGTTCCAGCGTGCGCACCCGCAGTTCGGGGTGGCCGGCGCGCAGGGACAGGAGCGTCGCGGGAAAGAGGCCGCGCGCCGCCGTCGGGAACGCGCCGAGCTGGATCTCGCCCACCACCTCGCCGCGCTGGGCCTCGATGTCCGACTGGGCGAGCTCCACCTGCGAGAGGATGCGCGCCGCATGGTCGGCGAGCAGCCGCCCCGCGTCGGTGAGCCGCACCCCGCGTCCGTTCCTGGCGAGGAGCTGCTGGCCCACCTCGCGCTCCAGCTTGGCCATCTGCTGCGAGACGGCCGACGTCGTGACGTGCAGCCCCTCGGCGGCGCCGCTGACCGAACCGAGCCTGGCGAGGGCGTCCAGGGTGCGCAGGCGCTCCAGGTTCAACATGTAAGCGATGCTACGCGAATCCGCGCACATATTCTCACTTGTGCTACGAAGTGAACGTGGCCATCGTGGTCCTCATGAGCGCCCCGACCGCACCGAGACCCGCCACCGAGCCGTCCGCCGCCCCGGCCGCACCGCCCGAGGCACCGGCCACCGCTTCCGCCACGGCTCCCGCCCGGCGTCCGGCCCTGGACTGGCGGCTGCGGTTCGCGGCGCTCTCACTCATCTGGGGTTTCAGCTTCCTGCTGATCAAGGTGGGCACCGACGCTTACGCGCCGTTCCAGGTGACACTGGGACGGCTGCTGTCGGGGACCGCCGTCCTGGCGGTGGTGATGGTGGTGAAGCGGGAGCGGCTGCCGCGCTCGGCCCGGACCTGGGGGCATCTGGCGGTGGCGGCGTTCTTCCTCAACGCCCTGCCGTTCTCCCTGTTCGCCTACGCCGAGCTGAGCATCCCGTCGACGCTGGCGGGCATCTGCAACGCGACCTCGCCGCTGTGGGGCATGGCGCTGTCGCTCGTCGCCCTCTCGGAGGACCGGCCGACCCGGCGCCGCGTGGCCGGCCTCGGGCTCGGCTTCCTGGGCGTCCTGACGGTGCTCGGCGCCTGGCAGGGCTTCTCCGGACTGGACTTCAGCGGTACGGCCATGGCCCTGCTGGCCTCGCTCAGCTACCCGGTCGGGTGGATCTACGTGCGCCGGACGCTGGCGGGCAGCGGCGCGTCGACCCTCGCCCTCACCGGCAGCCAGCTCTTCCTGGGCACCGTCCAACTCGCGTTCGTCACACCGCTGTTCACCACCGTCCCCGGCGGCTTCCCGGTCCTGCCCACGCTCGCGGTCGTCGCGCTCGGCGCGCTGGGCACGGGGCTCGCGGTGCTGCTCCAGTACGGCCTGGTGAACGAGGTCGGGCCGACGACCGCGCAGATGGTCACCTATTTCATCCCGGTGATCGCCACCGCCGCCGGGGTCGCCGTGCTCGGTGAACGGCTGAGCTGGAACACCCCGGTCGGCGCGCTCATCGTCCTGGCGGGCGCCGCCCTGACCCAGGGCCGACGGCGCACGTGACCGGCCCGGCCCACGCTCACCCGTAGCTCAGCGGCCTCGCCGGGCCCGCCGCCCGCACCACCGCCTCGGCGAGCGGTGCGATGTCGGCGTCGGCGAGCGGGGACACGGTGATCCGGATCGCCTGGGGTGCGGAGATACGGAACCGGGCCCCGGGCGCCACGGCCCAGCCCGCCTGCAACAGGCCGGCCACCGCCCCGGTCTCGTCGCTCACCGGCACCCATACGTTCATGCCGCTGCGGCCGTACGCCTCGACGCCCCGCTCCGCCAGCGCCCGTACGAGGGCGTCCCGGCGGCGGGCGTAGGACCGGGCCACCTCGCGCGGGTCCACGGAGCCGGTACGCCACAGGTGCACCACGGTCCGCTGGAGCAGCCGGCTGACCCAGCCGGGGCCCAGCCGCTGCCGCCCGGACACCCGGTCGACGGTCACCGCGTCCCCGGTCAGCACCGCGACCCGCAGGTCGGGCCCGTACGCCTTGGCCGTCGAGCGGACGAATGCCCAGCGGTCCGTGACACCGGCCAGCGGGTACACCGGCAGGTCGACGATGGCGTGCCCGTGATCGTCCTCGATGAGCAGGACGTCCGGGTGGCGGGCAAGGACCGTCCGCAGTTCCGCCGCGCGCGCCTCGGAGACCGCCGCGCCCGTGGGGTTCTGCGCCCGGTCCGTGATCACGACGGCCCGCGCGCCCGACCGGAGCGCCGCGTCGAGCGCATCGGGCAACGGCCCGTCGTCGTCGAGCGCCACGGACACGGGCCGCATGCCGAGGGCGGGCACCAGATCGAGCAGCCCGCCCCACCCGGGGTCCTCGACCGCGACCGGGTCACCGGGCCTGAGATGGGCGACGAGGACCCGCTCGATCGCGTCGAGCGAACCGGAGGCGGCGGCGACCGGCCCGGCGGGCACCCCGTCGGCGTCCATGGCGGCCCGCGCGAGGGCGGCGAACTCCGGGTCGACGGGCGCCTCACCGTAGAGGCCGGGCTCGCGCGCGTACCGCTCCGCGACCGCCGCGAACGCCTCGCCGAGGCGCGGCAGCAGCGCCGGGTCGGGGCTGCCGTCGCCCAGGTCCCGTACGCCCGGCGTCGCCTCGACGCGCATCGAACCGCGCGCGGTGCTGGCGGGGCGCGGCCTGATCCGGCTGCCCCGGCGACCGGCGGTCTCGATCACCCCGCGCTCGCGCAAGATGCGGTACGCGGCCGCGACGGTGTTCGGGTTCACCTCCAACCGGACCGCCAACTCACGCATGGGTGGCAGGACTTGACCCGGCATCAGCTCCCCGGAGCCGACCCCGCGTTCGACGCTGGCGGCAATGTCCTGTGCACGCCGCCCACTGATCCGATACTCTCCTAGCACAAACAACAGTATGCACTAGTGCAATGGAGTCCGCAATGCCGGAGACCGCAGCCCAGCAGACCACGTCCCCGAACGCCCCCGCCCGCTACGAGCCGACGGACCGCACGATCCCCACCCGGTCGCGCGACCGGGCCGCGTACGACCGGGGGACGGTCCACTCGATACTCGACGACGCCTACCTCTGCCACCTCGGCTTCGTGCGCGACGGCGCGCCGGTCGTGCTGCCGACGCTCTTCGGCCGGGTCGGTGAGCGGCTCTACGTCCACGGCTCGACCGGCTCACGGCCGTTGCGCGCGGCCGGCGGCGGTGACGAGGGGTTGCCCGTGTGCCTGACGGTGACGCACGTGGACGGTCTGGTGCTGGCCCGGTCCGCCTTCCACCACTCGCTCAACTACCGCTCGGTGGTCGTCCACGGCACCGCGTACCCGGTGACCGACCCGGAGGAGCGGCGCATCGCCCTGGACGCGATCGTGGACCAGGTGGTCCCGGGCCGCTCGAAGGACTCACGCCCGGCCGACGGCAAGGAGCTCGCCGCCACCGCGGTCATCCGGCTCGACCTGCGCGAGGTCTCCGCGAAGATCCGCACGGGCGGGCCGAACGACGACCCCCGGGACGTGGGCCTGCCGTACTGGGCGGGCGTCGTCCCGGTCGCCCCCGCGTACGCCGCACCGGTCCCGGCGGACGACATGGACCCGTCGATCGGCGTACCCGCCTACCTGACGGCGTCCTGACTCCGGGCGTCGGCCCGCTCCGCGACGGCGCCCCGCGCCCCCGTCCCCGAGGCGACGGGTCCGGACGGCGGGCGGGGCGTGGCCGACTGGGCGATGAGGGCACCGGCCAGGACGAGCGCACCGCCGATGAGCTGCGGGGCGGCCAGGTGCTCGCCGAGCAGCACCCAGGCGAGCACGGTCGCGATGACCGCCTCCAGACAGGCGACGACGCCCGCGACCGCCGGGGACAGCAGCCGTACGGAGATCACGCCGGTGACGTAGGCGATGACGGTGGCCAGCAGCACGATCCAGACCAGCAGCAGCCAGGCCGGAACGTCGTTGCCGTCCATGACCGTGCTGCCGCCGAGTACCGACCAGTCCATGCCCCACGGGCGGGCGACCACGGTGAGCACGAGGGCGCCGATCAGCAGCCCGTACGCGATGACGCCGACCGGATGCGGGGGTTCCGCGCCGCCCGGGGACGCCTCCCCGCTGCCCTGGTCGGAGAGGACGAAGTAGCCGACCTGGCAGCAGGCGGCGCCGAGCGCGAGCAGCAGCCCGACCACGTCGAAGCTCAGCCCGGCCCACACCTCGACGACGCAGGCGAGGCCGCCGGCCGCGAGGACGACCCCGAGGGCCGCCGCCCGGGTCACCGGCCGCCGCTGGACGAAGCGCACCCATCCGAGCACGAGCGCCGGAGCCAGGTATTCCACCAGCAGTGCGACGCCCACCGGGATGCGCGAGATGGCGGCGAAGTAGCAGGCCTGCACGCCCGCGACGGCGAGCAGCCCGAAGCCGAGCAGCAGCACGGGCCGGTCGCGCACCAGTGCCCGGTGGCGCCAGGCCACGGGCAGCATGACGAGTGCGGCGCCGGCCACCCGCAGCCAGACCACGTGGAGCGGGTCGAGCCCCGCCTCGATCAGCGGCTTGGCCGCCACTCCGGAACCACCGAATGCGAAGGCCGAGGCGAGGGCGAGTCCCAGGCCGGCGCTTCTCCCCTGAGACGCGTGCATCGGCACATCATGACAGCCGCGGTCAGGAGCGTCACCCCCGTGACACCTGACGTTGGTAACGGTCCGATGCCCCCAGTGCCTCTGACACGTACAACCCTGCCCCCTGGAGCAACCGGCAGCCCGCCCCCATACGTCCCACAGACGTGAGGGATGGTGCGCGGCACGGCGGGAGGGGTCCGGGGTGAGCTGGCTGGTGTCCCTGCCGGCGCTCGACGGCCGCGACTACGTCTACCGGGTCCACGCACCGCTCGACGCGCTGCCGGCCGATCTGTTCTGGTCCGCGTTCCACTGCCACGACGACGGACCGCACCCCCGCGCCTCCGACCGCTTCGACGCGGCGCTGATCTGGCGGACGGGTCCCGAACAGGCCCATCAGAACTGAGGCGTGGACAGCGAGGAGCCCGGCGGCCTGAACCGCCGGGCTCCTCCCGGTACTTCCTCTCCGACTGTCACCCGGCCCACGGCCGGGGCTCAGTGCTCGTCGGCGAGAATGAGGTACAGCTTCTTGCGCGTGTCGTTGATGACCGCGAGCGCCTTCTCGCGCTGCTCGGCGGAACCGGTCTTCCAGACCTGGCCGAACGCCTCCATCAGACCGAACCCGGCCTGGCGGATCTCGTTCATGCTCTCCCAGTCGACACCACGCCCGGCCTCTTCCCAGGGCGCCTCGGACCCGGTCTCCGCCTCGGTGCGACCGGTGTCGGTGAGCGTGAACAGCTTCTTGCCGCCCTCGCTCGCGCTGGTGATCAGCCCCTCGTCCTCCAGCAGCTGAAGGGTCGGGTACACCGAGCCGGGGCTGGGCCGCCAGGCCCCGCCGCTGCGCTCGCCGATCTCCTGGATCATCTCGTAGCCGTGCATCGGCCGGTCCTTCAGCAGCGCCAGGATCGAAGCGCGCACGTCACCGCGCCGCGCCCTCCCCCGGCCGCCGCCCCGGTTCCGCCCGCCACCGAACGGCGGCCCGCCGAACGGCGGCCCGAACGGCCCGAACGCCGCCCGCTGCCCCTCGAATCCCCCATGTCGCCCCTCGGGCCCGTGGTGGCCGCGCCCATGACCATGTCCATGCTCAAATCCGTGTGTACGCATGACCGTACTCCTCTTCTTACGTCGATCTTTCGGGTATCGCTGTACTGTCGCGATGCTTCAACGATATATCGGAACCGATCGCATGGCAACCCCGACCGTGCGCACGGTGTGCGGCGGGCCCGCGCGGCCCGGCCCGGCGATAGCGTGATGCCCATGGCGGCCGAGGACGAGGCACTGGTCGGCGGGATGGTGAACGCGGGGGCGGTCGTCCGCCGGGGGGAGCTGGTGGAGCGGCCGGCACCGCGCAACGCACCCGCCCTGCACGCTCATCTCCGCGCGCTGAGGGCGCGCGGCTTCGACGCGGCTCCCGTCCCCGTCGGCCTCACCGCGGACGGCCGTGAGCAGCTGACCTTTCTGCCCGGAGACGTGGCGCTGCCGCCCTTCCCGGACTGGGCGATGACGCGTTCCGCCCTCGCTTCGGTGGGGAGCCTGCTGCGGCGTCTGCACGACGCCGGTGCGGCCGCCACGGTCGGCCCCCGCGCCGACTGGTCCCCGGAGCTCGCCGACCCGGAGGGCGGACCGATGGTGTGCCACAACGACGTGTGCCCGGAGAACGTCGTCTTCCGCGACGGCCGTGCCGCGGCCCTGATCGATTTCGACATGGCGGCCCCGGGTCGTGCCGTCTGGGACGTCGCCATGACCGCGCGCTACTGGGTCCCCATGCTCGACCCCGGATCCGCGGCCACGCTCTACCCCGCCGGGCTGGACGCGGTCGCACGGCTGCGGATCCTCGCCGACGGCTACGGCCTCGCGGCAACGGACCGGGCCGGATTGCCCGGTGTCATCGAGCAGGCCACGGAGGTCTGCCGGGCCTTCGTCGCACGCCGCGTGGCCGACGGCAACCCCGCCTACCTCCAGGCGTTGGCCGAGCGTGGCGGGTGGGAACGCTGGGACCGCGTGCAAGCCTGGCTCGCGGACCACCGCACGGCGTTCACGACTGCCCTGCTGAGCTGACGGGCCCGTCGGTCGAGGGCCACGCGAAACCCGGTCGCCCCCCTCACCCCGGCGTCCGCATACTGGCTGACCATGCATGACGACCAACTCGACGTAGGCAGCGACACCGTTGCCGCTCTGATCGACGACCAGTTCCCCCAGTGGAGCGGCGAGGCGATCCGCCCGCTGCCCTCGACCGGGACGGTGAACGCCATCTTCCGCATCGGGGACCGCCTCTCGGCGCGCTTCCCGCTGCGTCCGGCCGACACCGGTGAGGCGCTGGCGGTCCTGGAGCGGGAGGCACGGGCAAGCGCGGAGCTGGCGGCGGTGACACCGTTCCCCGTTCCCGAACCCGTCGCGCTCGGGCGGCCCGGCGCGGGATACCCCATGCCCTGGTCCGTGCAGACCTGGCTGCCGGGCACGAACGCCTTCGACGCCGACCCGAGCGCGTCGGACGCCTTCGCCCGGGACCTCGCGGCGTTCATCGCCGGGCTCCGGGGAGCCGATACGCGGGGGCGCCGCTTCGACGGCGACAACCGGGGCGGTGTGATCGCCGACCACGACGGCTGGATGGCGACGTGCTTCCGGGAGAGCGAGGGCCTGCTCGACGTGAACCGCCTGCGCGCGATGTGGCACCGCTTCCGCGAGCTGCGCCGCACCGGCGCCGACGTGATGAGCCACGGCGACCTGATCCCCGGCAACGTCCTCGTCGCGGGCGACCGCCTCGCCGGCGTGCTCGACACCGGCGGCTTCGGGCCGGCCGACCCCGCCCTGGACCTGGTCGGCGCCTGGCACCTGCTGGACGCGGGCCCCCGGGACGTACTGCGGCGCACCCTCTCCTGCGACGACCTGGAATGGGAGCGCGGCAAGGCCTGGGCCTTCGAACAGGCGATGGGCCTGGCCTGGTACTACGCCGAGAGCAATCCGACGATGAGCGCGCTGGGGCGCCTCACCCTGGACCGCATCATGGAGTCCACGGACTGAGGTCAGGCGGTCTCAGGACCGGGCGCGGGCTCGGCGAGCGCGTTGAGCGCCGGCCGGAGCAGGGCGCTGATGCGCTCGGGCGACGCCTCACGCAACACCGGCAGCTCCAGCAACTGGTGACCGATCGTCACACCGAGCAGCGTGGTGACGGCCAGCGCGGCGCGGAGTTCGCGGTCGTCGGGCGCGGGAACGGCGGCGCCCGCGTCGGTGATCTGCCGTCCGAGCGCGGTACGCACATGACCGGCGGCGGCCGGATCGGTGAGCATGGACCGCATCACCGCGAGCGTGCCCTCGGGCAGACCGCCCAGCTTCAGGCCCAGCGTGGCCAGCATCCGGTCGGCGAACGCCTCCGCGCCCGATTCCTCCGGCACCGGCGCGGTGAACGTCCGCACGGCCCGGCCGAACAGCTCGCGCTTCGAGCCGAAGTACTGCATCACCAGGGCCGGGTCCACCCCGGCCGCACCCGCCACCGCGCGGATGGTGGTCCGGTCGAATCCCTTGGCGGCGAACTCCTCCCGTGCCTTGTCGAGGATGCGCGCCTCGGTGGCACGGCGACGGTCGGCGCGGGTATGTCGAGGCGTGGTCACGGCGTGACTCTACAGCCGTTGACCGAACGTCCTCCCCGGCCTACGGTCATCACTCAACAGACGTTGAGCGAATGGAGCCGTCCCGTGTCACAGCTGGAAACCGCCGTTGCCCGCACCCCCCGTGAGGCCCTGGCCGCCTACCACCGGGCGATGCTCGACAAGTCCGCGGACGATCTCGCGGATCTGTACGCGCCCGACGCGCTGCACGAGTTCCCGTTCACCGCTCCCGGCTTTCCACCGCGCTACGAGGGGCGCGAGGCCGTACGCGCGGGGTACCGGGCGGTCTGGGGCGCGAGCCCGGTACGGATCGACGAGGTCAGGACGGTGTCCTCGTACGAGACGGCCGACCCGGAGGTGATCGTCGCCGAGCACGTCGTGGTGGGGACCATCCCGGCGGACGCCTCCTTCGCCGTCCCCGGCCTGCTGGTGCTCCGGGTCCGTGACGGCCTGATCACCCACGTCCGCGACTACATGGACACGGCGGCCCTCGCCGCCGCCAGAGGCTGAACACCGGCCGGCCGAGGTCATCCCTCGCCCCGCAGCCCGCGCAGATACACCGCCGTCACCGCCACGCCCCGGTCCCCGTCCCCCGCCAGTTCCGCGAGCGCGCGCGACGCCGTCGGGCCCGGGATGTCCGCGAGCGCCTGGGTGAGCCGCCGGCGGGCGGACGCGTCGAGCGTGCCGTCGGCGAGGCGGTCGACGAGCCCGGCGGCGATCCGCTCGGCCGCCCCCGGCTCGGCGGCCAGCACACCCAGGGCATCGGCCGCCTCGACATCCCGCACCTCCTCCGCGACCATGCCGATGAGCGTCGGAACCGCGTCGCCCACCCCGCGCGCACCGAGCGCCGGAGCCGCGTACCGGCGCACCGCGACATCGGGATGCCCAAGGGCCTCCCGCAGCAGCGCGCTCGCTGCCTCGCCCGGAATCCCGGCGACCGCCCGCACCGCACGGGCGCGGACCTCCGCGTCCGGCGAGTCCAGCCCTTCCGCGAGCAGGGCGAGCCCGTCGCCCGCCCGCGCCAGAGCCCACCGCAGGGCTCCGGCCACGCTCGGGTCCGGCTCGCTCAGCACCGCCTCGACCAGGGCCTCCACCGGCACCGGTGCCTCGCCGGCCGAGGACAGCGCGGCCCGCTGACGCGTGCCGGGGCTGCTGGACCCCAGCGCCTGGAGAAGGGCGACGGTACGCAGGACGTCCTCCCAGTCCCCGGGCCCCGCGGCGCCGATCCGGCTCAGCCGGGTCAGCAGCTCCCGCTCGCTCGCGATCCGTTCCCGGGTGCGCCGGGCGAGGTCGTCGACGAGCTCCGCCGGGCTGAAGCCGGGATCGTCCAGGGCGCGCCCCACCTCGCGCAGCGACAGGCCGAGGGACCGCAGGCTCTCGATGTGGAAGATCCGCCGGACGTCGTCCTCGGAGTACTCGCGGTAGCCGACGTCGTTGCGTCCCGTGGGCCGCACCAGCCCCAGCGACTCGTAGTGCCTGAGCATGCGGGCGCTGACCCCGGACCGCCGCGCCACCTCACCGATCAACACCTGGGGCCCTTCGTCGGGATCACGCCTCCTGACCGTACGCCCCGAGGGCCACCCGCCGCTTCGCCTCCTCGACCGCGGACTCGAACCCGGCGTCCGGGTTTCGCCGCAGCTCCTCGGTGGCGAGCGCGTGCTCGCGGACCCGGGGCTCGGCGTGTGCCATGGCGGCGTCCAGTGCGGGTCGGGCCGCCGCCCCGAGTGCGATGAGCGCCCGGCTGAGGCTCAGCCGCATGTCCCGCCCGCCGCGCCCGAACTGCCCGGCCAGCACCGCGGCCAGCCCGGGTGCCTCGTCGTCGGGCACCAGGACGACCGCCGCCCGCCAGGCCGTACGCGCCACCTCGTCGTCGGCGTCGGCCAGCAGCGCGAGGGTGATCGCCGGCCACGCCCGCCGGTCCCCCGTCTTGGACAGGGTGTGCAGGGCCTGGCTGCGTGCCTGCGGGTGCTCCGAGCGCAGCTCCTCGACGAGCCTGGGGACCGTCAGCGCCTGCGGGTGACGGGTCAGCGCCCACGTCAGCATCTCCCGTACGGAGAAATCGGGCTCGGTCGCACACCGTTCCACGAGCCGGTCGACGAGCCGCGCGTCGGGCGCCGATCCGACCGCCATCGCGGTGCGCAGCCGGACCGACGCATCGCCGTGCTCCAGCCCGCGCAGGGCGCGCGCCGTGGCCGTGTCCTCGTTCGTCATGGTCATCCGGACCACCTCCTCGTGGCTCAGTGAACGGCTTGCCACCGTGACAAGGTCAAGCCGGGACACGTCGGGGGCCACCGATCCGCGATTGGCCTTGGTTCCGCACCGGGATCCGCGCCTACGGTCGGGCCCATGAGGATTCGTACCGTCGACGCGTTCACCGACCGCCCCTTCTCCGGCAACCCCGCCGGCGTCCTGCTGTTCGGCCCCGAGGGCTTCCCCGAGGACGGCTTCCTCCAGCGGGTCGCCGCCGAGCTGAACCTGTCCGAGACCGCGTTCGCCCACCCGCTGCCGCCGGGAGGCGACGCGGACTGGGCGCTGCGCTGGTTCACCCCGGTCACCGAGGTGGACATGTGCGGCCACGCCACGCTCGCCACCGCCCACGTCCTGCACACCACCGGGGCGGCGAGCGGCACCGTCCGCTTCGCCGCCCGATGCGGCACGCTGACGTCGGCCGCCCATGCGGACGGCTCGCTCACGCTGGACTTCCCGACCGCCCCGCTGACGCCCGAACCCGCGCCCGCCGGGCTCGCGGATGCCCTGGGCGCGGAGCCGGTGTCCGTGCACGACACCGGTCCGCACGTCGGGGACCTGCTCGTGGAGCTGCGGGACGAAGCGGCCGTACGGGGCCTGACCCCCGACTTCCCGGTGCTGGCCGGCCTCTCGCGGCGCGGCGTCATCGCCACGGCCGCCGCCGAGCCCGGCCGTCCGTACGACTACGTATCCCGCGGCTTCTTCCCGGCCGTGGGCATCGACGAGGACCCGGTGACCGGCAGTGCGCACACCGCCCTGGCCCCGTTCTGGTCGGCCCGGTCCGGCCGCGACGAGCTGACCGGGCTCCAGGCCTCCGCCCGCTCCGGGCTCGTCCGGACGTCGCTGCGCGGCGCGCGCACCCTGCTGACGGGCCGCGCGGTCACGGTCCTGGACGGCGAGCTCCTCGTGACGCCGTAGGGCGCGACGCTCACGGCGTGGGCAGCCAGTCCACCTTCCCGGCGAGCAGCGCGTAACCGACGAAAGCGCCGATGTCGAGCAGCGCGTGCGCCGCGACCAGCGGGCCCACGCGCTGCCAGCGCCGGTACAGCAGCACGAAGACGACGCCCATCACCATGTTGCCGATGAACCCGCCGATGCCCTGGTAGAGGTGGTACGAGCCGCGCAGCACCGAGCTGGCCACCAGCGCCGCCGTCGGCGTCCAGCCCAACTGCCCCAGCCTGCGCAGCAGGTACCCGACGACGATCACTTCCTCCAGTACGGAGTTCTGGACCGCCGACAGGATGAGCACGGGGAACTTCCACCACACGTCGGGCAGCGACTCGGGGACGACGGTGAGGTTGAACCCGGTGGCCCTGGCAACCAGGTAGAACGCCAGCCCGGCGCTGCCGATGCAGGCCGCGACCACCGCGCCGCGCGCCGTGTCCTCCCCCGGCCGGGTGCGGTCGAAGCCGATGACCCGCAGCCCCGTGCCCTCCCTGATGAGCAGATGCGCCACCAGGGCGACGGGCACCAGCGCCGTCGTGATCCCGAAGAGTTGCCAGGCGAGATCCAGCCAAGGGCGGCCCGGGGCCGCGGAACTGTTGAGAGTCGCCGCCTGATCCTTCAAACCCCCCGGTTTCGTCAGCGATCCGACAAAACTGATGAGGGCAGAGACGCCGCTCGCACCCAGCGAGAGCGCCAGCACCAGCACCGTCTCGGACCGGAGAATCCGTCGTGACACGGCCTGCTGGGGAAAAGAATCAGCCACGTACCCCGCCTCCACCTGTACACCTGCTCTCAGTTGTGCATTCACGTCCCAAGCCCCTCGCCGCCCCGCTAGGGTCTCGAATGCAGGTACGAAGATCATGCGCGACAGGCCGGGGGACGAGCACCATTGCCGATGGTGTGGTCCCCCTTTTCCTTGTACATCCTCAAGGAGGGGCACCACCGACATGGGACGTCACAGCTTGCCCGATGACCGCAGAGCGGCCGGAGGCGGGGACCGTCCACCGCGCCGCCGCCGTACCGTGGTCATCGCCACCGTGCTCGTTCTCGCCGTGGCGGGGGGAACGGCGGTCGCGGCGCAGGGCGGCTTGCTCTCGTTCTCGAAGTCGTGCGAGGAGAGCGCCGTCCACCTGTCCATGATGGCCTCGCCCGACATCGCCCCCGCCGTACGTGCCGTCGCCGACCGGGCACGTGCGGACGAGGTGCGCTCCGACGGCCGCTGCATCGACGTGAACGTGGTGGCCCGTGACTCGTACAAGGTCGCGGACGCACTCGCGAGCGGCACCCGTGCCCCCGACTACCAGATATGGCTTCCCGACTCCGACCTGTGGCTGAGCCGGGCGAAGGGGGACGGCGACGGCGTCGCGATCTCCCCGGGCGACTCCGTCGCCACCTCACCGGTCGCCCTCGCCATGGTGCCCAAGGCCGCCAAGAGCTTCGGCTGGCCGAAGAAGACGTACTCCTGGGCGGAGTTGACCGGCGGGGCCATGGAGTCCGACGAGGTGCACATCGGTGCGGCCGACCCCGCGCGCTCGGCCACCGGTCTGCTGGCCCTCACCAGCATCGGCGCCTCCGCCGAGAAGCAGGGCGGGGACAGCGACACCCGGGTCGCGGCCACCGCGAAGCTGCTCGCCCAGCGGATGTCCGACGGCGACACCCAAGTGGTGGCGACGCTGCCGCAGGACGGCTCGGGGGCCGAGGAGGGCAACCCGGCACGGAACCAGGCGGTGCTGCTCTCCGAACAGGCCGCCTTCGCCCACAACGCCGAGTCGGCGGGCGCCGGCAAGCTCGACCTGTTCTACCCGAAGGACGGCACACCGCTGCTGAACTACCCGTTCACCCTGGTCGACGAGCAGCACCGGAGCACGGAGGAGGGCCGGGCCGCGCTGCGGTTCATGACCCTGCTCTCCGAGGACAGCTCCCTGCGCACCCTCCAGGAGCACGGCTTCCGCACCACCTCCGGCACCGCGGACGAGAAGCTGGTCGCGGCGGCGGGCGGCAGATCCCCCCAGCCGTACGACGCGACCCAGCCGCCCGCCCCGTCGGACGAGACGCTGCAGGAGACGCTGGGCATGTGGACGATCACCGTGCAGAGCGCACGGCTGACGACGGTCGTCGACGCGTCCGGTTCGATGGCCGCGATCGTGCCGGGCCGCAACCAGTCCCGGATGGACGTCACCAAGGCCTCGCTGATCCAGGCACTCAACCAGTTCGCGCCGAACGACGAGATCGGCCTCTGGGAGTTCGCGACCACGCTCGACGGCGACAAGGACTACCGCCGGCTGGTGACGACCGCCCGGCTGGGCGACGCCGCGAAGGGCGGCGGCACGCACCGCGAGAAGCTGGCCGCCGCGTTCGCCGCCCTGAAGCCGGTGCCGGACGGCGCGACGGGCCTGTACGACACCGCCCTGGCCGCGTACAAGGAGGCGCAGCGTACCTACGTGAAGGGCAAGTTCAACGCGGTCGTGATCCTCACCGACGGTTCGAACCAGGACGAGAAGTCCATCTCGCGCTCCGGCCTCGTCGACGAGCTGAAGTCCATCGCCGACCCGGATCGCCCGGTCCCGCTGCTGGCCATCGCGGTCGGGCCCGAGGCGGACCGCGAGGAGCTGGACGAGATCGCGAAGGTCACCGGGGGCGGCGGCTACCAGGTGAACGACCCGGCCGAGATCCAGGCGGTGATCCTCCAGGCCGTGATGACCGCGGGCGAGGGCGTCCGCGCCGCCCAGCACTGACGGCACCGCGGTACGGGTACGGGGGCGTCCCCGTACCCGTACCGCGGGCTCACCAGCCCGGCGCCCGCCGCCCGGTCACGGCGCCGGGATACCGGCCGGCCAGGTGTGCACGGGGTCGCCGCCCTGCATCAGTTCGCCGTAGCGCCGGGTCATCGCGGCGAGCGCGGCGCCCCGGTCCATTCCCGCCTCGCGTGCCCGGTGGTAGGTGTCCGCCTGCCAGGAGGCACCGTTCGTCCGCCGCTTGCAGCGCTCCTCGATGATCCCGAGGTAGTGGTCCCGGTCCGCGGGCTCGATGTTCCAGCCGTCGAGCCCGGCGGCGGCCAGGGGCAGCAGTTCGTCCCGCACCAGCTTCGCCACCGGAACCCTGGTCAGCCCGCCGGAGCGGCCGGGCCGGGGCCACATCAGCTCGGCGTCGATGCCCTGACGGCACGCGATCTCGAAGTTCTCCGCGGCGGCCTGGAACGGCATCCTGGTCCACACCGGACGCGACTCCTCCGCCAGCGCCCTGACCAGGCCGTAGTAGAGCGCGGTGTTGGCGATGACGTCGGCGACGGTCGGGCCGGCGGGCAGCACCCGGTTCTCCACCCGCAGATGGGGGACGCCGTCGGCGATCCCGTACACCGGGCGGTTCCACCGGTAGACCGTGCCGTTGTGCAGGACCAGCTCCTTCAGCTGGGGCACCCCGCCGTCGGCGAGGACGCGCAGCGGATCCTCCTCGTCGCAGATGGGCAGGAGCGGGGGGAAGTACCGGAGGTTCTCCTCGAAGAGCTCGGTGGCCGAGCCGATCCACTTCTCCCCGAACCAGGTCCTGGGCCGTACGCCCTGGTTGCGCAGTTCGGGCGGCCGGGTGTCCGTGGCCTGCTCGAACAGCGGCGGCCGCGACTCGCGCCACACCTCCCGGCCGAACAGGAAGGGCGAGTTGGCACCCAGGGCCACCTGGACGGCGGCCACGGCCTGCGCCGCGTTCCACACGTCGGCGAAGCGTTCCGGCGTCACCTGGAGATGCAGTTGCAGCGAGGTGCAGGCCGCCTCCGGGGTGATCGAACCGGCGGTGGCGACCAGCCGCTCGACGCCTTCGATATCGAGCGCGAAATCCTCGCCGCGGGCCGCCACCATTTGATCGTTCAGGAGTGCGTAACGGTCGACGTCCGAGAGGTTGGACCGGACCATGTCCTCGCGGCCGAGTGTCGGCAGGATTCCGATCATCATGATCCCGGCATCGACCTCACCGGCCTTCCGGTCCGCATATCCGAGCCCGGTCCTCAGCTCTTCGGCCAGCTGATCGAGAACACGCCCCGACAGATGATGGGGAACTATGTTCACCTCAAGATTGAACATCCCCAGTTCCGTCTGGAAATCGTGACTCGCGATGCGCTCCAGTACCTCCCCATTCAACATCTTCGGCATGGCGTCGGCGCCCGTGAGATTCAGTTCGATCTCCATGCCCATGAGGTTGCGCGGCCGGTCGAACCGCCGCTCGGCCAGGAGCCCGGACAGCGCCTCCAGGCACTGATGCAGCTTCCTCCGGTACTTCTGCCGATCGGACAGGTCAAAGGCGCCCGCGACGACCTTCTCCCCCATCGATGTGTCCCTCCTCGAGTGGCCGGCACGCGGCCCCGGGCCGCTCGCATCACGATCGATAATGCCCGCAGGACGTGATCCGTAACGCCCCGCGGAGGGCGCACACCCGCTAATCTGAGCGCCGGGGCCCCGGGCACATTCACTCGGCATGGGGCAACGGCCGGTTTCCCCGTATGGCGGGCCGTTAAAGCGCCGACGGGTTTCGGCCGACCGCGGCGCGGGAAAAACCCGAGGCGGCGGCTGCGCCGCTCGCGCCGAATCAGCATGATCTCCGCATAATAAAGTCCGGATACCGCCTTGCCGGCAATAGCCGTGGCGGCTAGTGGAAACACCGCGTGAACACGTGTCGTATAAACTCCGCGGACGAGGCAGAGAGTTGACGCACCGGCTCAGTCACCGGCCTCCTCTGGCCCCGCACGCCGACAGCGCCGTCTGCACCCGCCCGCGCACCACCGTGTCTCCGAAGTGAGAGGCGACCCACATTATGCCGCTGCATGTTCCCCCGGCCCCCGCGCCCGCGCTGCGCAGCGTCCTCGCGGCGCTCGGTTCACCGACCGCGGTCCGCGAGGCCCGTACGCCCGCCCTGCGGTCCGCACAGGGACCTCTGAGCCCCGAACACCCGCTGCCCGTCCATGTGCTGGACCTCGCCCCGGGCGGACTCGCACCCGCCACCCGGCTCGCCGCCTGGCGCTTCCAGATCCGCAGCACGGAGCGGGCGGTCGCGGCGGCGGACACCATGCTCACCGCGGACGGCTGGGCCTTCTCGCACTTCTTCGAAGGGCCGTACATCACCTCGACGGAGCTGGCCCTGCGCCAGGCGGAGGGGCTGAGCGGCCACTACCAGCCGAGGCTGCTGTCCATCCCCGACCTCTACATGCTGGCCCTGTGGCTGCACGGGGACCCCGAGGCCGACGCGTCCTTCGGCGCCCCGGACCCGGCCGACGTACTGGTTCCGCTGGCCCCCGCGCCTCCCGGCATCGCGGCCCTCCGGCCGCACCGGGCCGCCGACCTGCTGCCCGTGATCACCACGCGCATCATGCCCGGCCCCGGCCCGCTCCTCGGTTCCCCGGCCCCGGCCTGACGCGGGCGGCCGATCGCCGCGCACTGTGTGCCCCGTCGCCCCCGCCGGCGACGGGGCACAGTGCGCGGACCGGCATGGGGCATTCGGCCCATCCGGTCTAGTCCCATCCGGCCACCCCGAACCACCCGAAGTGACAGTGCAGTTGAGTTGAACCGTCCGGCCGGGTGACGCGTCATGGGAGGAGTGGAAGCGCTGCGGCGAAATCCCTGCGGATTGACGCCCGTGGGGCAACACTGGGGATCCGACCGATCGACACGGGGGCGGTCATGAACACCTCTTCACACCGCAGGTCACTCAACTCGACGCAGCGAAAGAACCCATCCATGTGCCAGCACCAGCCACCCTGCCCGACAGCCGACTCAGCCGACCGGGAGGCCGCCCGCCAGGTGGCCCACCACCCGGAGCAGGGCTGGAGCCTGCTGTGCAACGGCGTCCTGCTCTTCGAGGACACCGGTGAGCTGCTTCCGGACGGGCAGATCATCGCCCCGCACAGGCCCCTGGCGACGAGCCGGGTGGTGAAGGCCGCCTGAGCGGCGCGGCAGTACGGAAGAGGGGCCGGCCCGGAGGAATCTCCGTACCGGCCCCGACGCATGTCCGCGTCACCACACCCTGATCAGGCGTTCCGCGTCAGTTGTCGTACTCGTCCAGGGGCGGGCACGAGCACACGAGGTTGCGGTCACCGAACGCGCCGTCGATGCGGCGCACCGGCGGCCAGTACTTGTCGGCGGCCGAGACACCGGCCGGGAAGACCGCCACCTCGCGGCTGTAGCCGTGCTCCCACTCCCCGCCCAGCGCGGCGGCCGTGTGCGGGGCGTTGGCGAGCGGGTTGTCGTCCGCGCTCCACTCCCCCGAGGCGACCTTCTCGATCTCGGCGCGGATGGCGATCATCGTGTCGCAGAAGCGGTCCAGCTCCGCGAGGTCCTCACTCTCGGTCGGCTCGATCATCAGCGTCCCGGCGACCGGGAACGACATGGTCGGCGAGTGGAAGCCGTAGTCGATGAGCCGCTTGGCGACGTCGTCGATGCTGACACCGGTCGCCTTGGAGATGGGCCGCAGGTCCACGATGCACTCGTGCGCCACCAGCCCGGCCGGGCCGTTGTACAGGATCGGGTAGTGCGGTTCGAGACGCTTGGCGATGTAGTTGGCCGCGAGTACGGCGACCTGCGTCGCACGCTTGAGGCCCTCGCCACCCATCAGGCGTACGTAGGCCCACGAGATCGGCAGGATGCCGGCGGAGCCCCACGGGGCGGCCGAGATCGGTCCGACACCGGTCTCCGGGCCCGCTGCCGGCTGCAGCGGGTGGTTGGGCAGGAACGGCGCCAGGTGCGCGCGCACACCGACGGGGCCGACGCCGGGGCCGCCGCCGCCGTGCGGGATGCAGAAGGTCTTGTGCAGGTTCAGGTGCGAGACGTCGCCACCGAACCGGCCGGGCTTGGCCAGGCCCACCAGGGCGTTGAGGTTGGCACCGTCCACGTAGACCTGGCCGCCGGCGTCGTGCACCTCGGCACAGATGTCGGCGACGTGCTCCTCGAAGACACCGTGCGTCGACGGGTACGTGATCATGAGCACGGCCAGCTCGTCGCGGTACTGCGCGATCTTGGCGCGCAGGTCCTCGATGTCGACCTCGCCGTCGTCGGCGGTCTTGACGACGACCACCTTCATGCCGGCCATCACGGCGCTCGCGGCGTTGGTGCCGTGCGCGGAGGACGGGATCAGACAGACGGTCCGGTTCTCGTCACCGTTGGCCCGGTGGTATGCGCGGACGGCCAGCAGTCCCGCGAACTCGCCCTGCGAGCCGGCGTTCGGCTGGAGGGAGACCGCGTCGTAGCCGGTGACCTCCGCCAGGCGTTCCTCCAGCTCACGGATGAGCGTCAGGAAGCCCTGGGCCTGCTCGGCGGGCGCGAACGGGTGCAGCGCGCCGAACTCGGGCCAGGTGATCGACTCCATCTCGGCGGTCGCGTTCAGCTTCATGGTGCAGGAGCCGAGCGGGATCATGCCGCGGTCCAGCGCGTAGTCGCGGTCGGCGAGCTTGCGCAGGTAGCGCAGCATCGCGGTCTCGGACCGGTGCTGGTGGAAGACCGGGTGGGTGAGGATCGTGTCGGTGCGCAGCAGCGCCTCGGGCAGCGTGTCCTCGGTGGTGGCGTCCAGCGCCTCGACGTCCCCGTCGGCGCCGAAGGCGGCCCAGACGGCGGCGACCTGGGTGCGGGTCGTCGTCTCGTCGCAGGCCAGCGAAACGGTGTCGGCGTCGACCAGACGCAGGTTGACCCCGCGCTCCCGGGCGTCGGCGACGACCTCGCCGGCCTTGCCGGGCACGCGCACGGTGAGCGTGTCGAAGTAGGAGCCGGTCACCACGTCGACACCGGCGGTGCGCAGTCCCTCGGCCAGGATCGCGGCGTAGCGGTGGGTGCGCCGGGCGATCGTGCGCAGCCCCTCGGGGCCGTGGTAGACGGCGTACATGCCGGCCATGACGGCGAGCAGCACCTGCGCGGTGCAGATGTTGCTGGTGGCCTTCTCGCGGCGGATGTGCTGCTCGCGGGTCTGGAGGGCCAGCCGGTACGCCTTGTTGCCGTCGGCGTCCACGGAGACGCCGACGAGGCGGCCGGGGAGGCTGCGCGCGAACTTGTCGCGGACCGCCATGTAGCCGGCGTGCGGCCCGCCGAAGCCCATCGGCACACCGAAGCGCTGCGTGGTGCCGACGGCGATGTCGGCGCCCAGGTCCCCGGGCGAGGTGAGCAGGGTGAGGGCCAGCAGGTCGGCGGCCACGGTGACGATCGCGCCCAGCTCGTGCGCCCGGTCGATCACGGGCTTGAGGTCCCGCACGGCTCCGGAGGCGCCGGGGTACTGGAGCAGCACGCCGAACACGCCGCGCTCGGCGATCTCGGCCGGGATGCCGTCGCTGAGGTCGGCGACGACGACCTCGACACCGGTCGGCTCGGCACGGGTCTGGATGACGGCGACGGTCTGCGGCAGGGAGTCGGCGTCGACCAGGAAGACGCCGTTCTTGACCTTGCCGACGCGCCGGGCCAGCGCCATGGCCTCGGCGGCCGCGGTGCCCTCGTCGAGCAGCGAGGCGCCGGAGGTGGGCAGGCCGGTCAACTCGGCGACCATCGTCTGGAAGTTCAGGAGGGCTTCGAGGCGGCCCTGGGAGATCTCGGGCTGGTACGGCGTGTAGGCCGTGTACCAGGCGGGGTTCTCCATGACGTTGCGCAGGATCACCGGCGGGGTGAACGTGCCGTAGTAGCCGAGCCCGATCATCGGGGCGAGGACCTGGTTGCGGTCGGCGAGCCGGCGCAGCTCGGCCAGCACCTCGGCCTCGGTCCGGGCACCCGGCAGATCCAGCGCCTCGGCGCTCTTGATCACGTCCGGCACGGCGGCCGCGGTCAGCTCGTCCAGCGAGCCGTAGCCGACCTGGGCGAGCATCTTCGCCTGTGCCCCGGCGTCGGGGCCGATGTGGCGCTGCTCGAAGGGGATGCCCTGTTCCAGCTGCGAGAGCGGGGTGCGACGGGGGGTCATGGTGGAGGCCTCCTGGTCTGTCACGACCTGCGAGGGGCACCGCGGCGCCGGGTGCCCGTACGGCCTCCCCCTCTGTCATCTCAACCTGAGAGCTTCACCGGCGCCACAGGGGCACCGGCTTTCACCGTCGGTGAGGGTGAGGGCTCCGTCCGGCCCATCGGCCGCGCGCAACCCGCCCTGCTTTCCAGAGTGACCTCGTCCGTGCGGTACGGGGGCCTGAGAGATTCCGGGGAGGATTTGCTCCTTCGGCGTCGTCCGGATGGACTCCGGTCGACTCTCCCGCACGGGGTCAGCAGCCATTGCCAGCCTACCAGCGGGGTACACGACGAGAATTCTCGAGTGGCCAAGACCACGGAACTGCTCTTCTGTAGTCCCTGTGGACCAGCCGCGACCCGTGTGGGAGGGACCGTGCAGACCGACATCGACCCGCGCAGCCTGATCGGCCGCAAGGCCTTCGACCGCAAGGGCACCAAGATCGGGACCGTGGACGAGGTGTACCTCGACGACGCGACCGGCGTACCCGAATGGGCGGCCGTGCGCACCGGCCTCTTCAGCCGTGACGCCTTCGTCCCGCTGGAGCCGAGCGAGTTCGTCGGGGAGACCCTGCGCGTCCCCTTCGACCGGGCTCTGATCAAGGACGCGCCCGACTTCGGTGTGGGCCGCCATCTCTCCCCCGAGCAGGAGCTCCAGCTGTACCGCCACTACGGCCTGGACGCCGCCCCCGGCGAACCGCCCCCGGACCGCGACTTCGGCCGGCTGGCGGGCCAGGAGGAGTAGTCCGGCGGCTCCGGCACGAGCGGCAGGGGGTCGGCGGCCCGCAGCGCGGGGTCGTCGACGCGGAACGTACGCACCCGGCCGGGCGCCGAGCCCGGCTCCTCGAACCGCACGGTCACCCGGCCGACCCCGCTGCCCTGCACCCAGCCGTGCCCGTGCGCCTCGTGCCGTACGTCGTGCCCGGCGGGCCAGCGCCGCGCCGCGAGGTGTTCCGCCGCCTCCGAGGGCGGCTCGGCCTCGCCCTCTCCCTCACGGTCCCCGCCGTCGCCCTGTGGCCCCGCGTCGGCGTCCTCCGGGAGGGCGGCGGCCGCCCGCTCCCCGGCGGCCTGGGCGAACAGGTCCTCCTGGGTGAAGTCCGCGAGCCCGGTGACGCCCACGCCCAGCAGCCGCACTCCCCCGGTGGTGTCCACGGACTCCAGGAGGCGGGCGGCGGCCTCGCGGACCACCGCGGGATCGTCCGTGGGCCCGCGCAGCGTCTCGGAGCGGGTCAGCGTGGAGAAGTCGTACCGGCGCACCTTCAGCACCACCGTGCGCCCCGAGCGCCCTGCGCCCCGCAGCCGCTGGACGCACCGGTCGGCCAGCCGCTCCACCTCGGTGCGCACCCGGACCCGGTCGTGCAGGTCCGTGTCGAAGGTGTCCTCGACCGAGACGGATTTCGCGTCGCGCTCCGCCACCACCGGCCGGTCGTCGAAGCCGATCGCCATCCGGTGCAGCGAGGCGCCGTGAGCCTTCCCCAGCAGCCGGATCAGCTCCGCCTCGCCGGCCTCGGCGAGGTCGTCGACCGTCGTCATGCCGGCGCGGCGCAGATGGTCCGCGGTGGCCGGGCCGACGCCGGGCAGGGTGCGCACCGGCATGGGCGCGAGGTGCTCCCGCTCGGTGCCGGGGGCGATCAGGCGTATCCCGTCGGGCTTGGCCTCCTCGGAGGCGATCTTGGCGAGCATCTTGGAGCCGGCGAGCCCGACGGAACCGCTCAGTCCGGTGACCGCCTCGATCGCCTCGCGCAGCTGGCGGCCGATCTCCAGGGCCGAGGCGGTGTCGTCGGCCGTGCCGCCCGCTTCGAGGTCCACGAAGGCCTCGTCCAGGCTGAGCGGTTCCACCAGCGGGGAGAGCCGGCCCAGCAGCTCCATGACCTGGTCGCTGACCGAGCGGTACAGCGTGAAGCGCGGCACCAGATAGGCCGCGTTCGGCGCCAGCCGTCGGGCCTGCGCCATCGGCATCGCCGAGTGCACCCCGAACCGCCGTGCCTCGTACGAGGCGGTCGCGACGACCCCGCGCGGGCCGAGCCCGCCCACCACGACCGGCTTGCCGCGCAGGCTGGGCTTCGCCGCCTGCTCCGCCGAGGCGTAGAAGGCGTCCATGTCCAGATGGAGGATGGTGGGCGCGGCTCTCACACCTGCCGATGCTGCCCTACGGCACTGACAATCGCCGCGCCACCACGGCCGGCCGCCCGCGGTTCACGCCCCGGGCGGGCCCTCCGCGGCTCAGACGGCCCGGTTGCGGCGCCGTGCCAGCTCGTCGGCGGGGTTGTGCCCGACCAGGGTCTCCCCCGTGTCCACGCGCTCTCCGTGCAGCTGGGACAGCGCGGCGTCCACGTCCCGCCACACCACGCCGACAGCGATGCCGAAGACGCCCTGGCCGCCCTGGAGCAGATCGACGACCTCGGCGGGCGAGGAGCACTCGTACACCGTCGCGCCGTCGCTCATCAGCGTCATGCGCTCCAGGTCCTGGAAGCCGCGGGCCCTCAGGTGCCGGACCGTGGTCCGGATGTTCTGGAGCGCCACGCCCGTGTCGAGGAAGCGCTTCACGATCTTCAGCAGGACGACGTCCCGGAAGCTGTAGAGGCGCTGCGTCCCCGACCCGTACGCCGGCCGGACGCTCGGCTCGACGAGTCCGGTACGGGCCCAGTAGTCGAGCTGCCGGTAGGTGATCCCCGCCGCCGCGCACGCCGTGGGCCCGCGATAGCCGATGTCTTCGGCCGATGCCACGCCGCCCCCCACCACCGCAGCCGGCACGGCCGACTGCCTCATGGTTCGGTCGGCCGTACTCCCCTGCTGCGGGTACGGCGCACCCGCTGCCGTACCGTCGCCGCTGCTTCTCACGCCGACCTCCGTCCTTGACCTGCCCACTCGAAGGTAGGCAGTCACCCGGGGTGCGTCAACGATCGCCACACTCGGCACGCCGAGTGATAATCACCCTGAGGGTGGTTTCGCGTGACCGTTGACGGGGAAAGGCTGACCGGATGTGCCGACGGCGGCCCCCGGGAACGTCACTGGCTGTTGTTCGTCCCGAAGTCCTCCGGAGAGATCTGGTCGAGGAACTCGCGGAACTTCTCCACCTCGTCCTCCTGCTCGTCGGGGATCGCGATCCCCGCGTCGTCGAGCACCCCGTCACTGCCGTAGATCGGCGTGCCGGTACGCAGGGCGAGGGCTATGGCGTCGGAAGGCCGCGCGCTCACCTCGACACCTCCGGCGAAGACCAGCTCCGCGTAGAAAACCCCTTCGCGCAGGTCCGTGATGCGGACCTCGGTGAGCTCCTGGCCCACGGCCTCGAGCACATCCTTGAAGAGATCATGGGTCAGCGGCCTGGCCGGAGCCATGCCCTGCTGCGCGAAGGCGATCGCGGTCGCCTCGCCAGGACCGATCCAAATGGGGAGGTACCGGTCGCCTCCCACTTCACGCAGGAGCACGATCGGTTGGTTGGAGGGCATTTCCACCCGGACACCCACAACGTCGAGCTCGTTCACACAGCAACCCTAGGACGTGCTCGGCAGGTTTGGGTAGTCGGGCTGGTCCGGCTTCAGTGCAGGCGGACCTGCAGAGCGGTCTGCACAAGGGCGGAATGCAGCCGTACGGAGAGCTCCGCCAGCTCTTTCGCGGTCGCCTCCGCATGGGCTCTGGTCTGCGGATTCCGGTGCCGGCGCAGCGGCGCGACCACCTGCTCGATCAGTCCCGCCTCCCGGTCGGCGGCGGCCCGCATCGCCCTGAGGTGACGAGGTTCCAGACCGAATCGCCCCAGATCCGCCACAAGCCTGGCGACGGTCACCATGTCGGCGTCGTAACCGCCCTCCGGCGAGGGCACGACGAGGCCGTACGACTCCCAAGCATCGAGGTCGCTCTCGGTGACCTCGGCGGCGACGAGCAGCTCGGCACGGCCGATGCGTGCGGCCGTGGCCCGGCCCGGGGCACCGGTCCAGTCGCCGTCCGTCTCCCGCCCCTCCCCGTCCGGCGAGGGAAGCGACACCTGTTCGCCCCGGGCGAGTGCGTCCAGGTGCTCCCGGATGACCTTGAGCGGCAGGTAGTGGTCCCGCTGCATCCGGAGCACCTGGGCGAGCCGCTCGACGTCCGCGGACACGAACTTCCGGTAGCCGGAAGGGGTCCGCTGCGGCTCGACGAGCCCCTCGGTCTCCAGGAAGCGGATCTTGGAGATCGTGACCTCCGGGAACTCCTCCCGCAGGTGCAGGAGCACCATGCCGATGCTCATCGGCCGGTCGTCGGCGGCGGTGCCGTGGCCGGCACCGCCGCTCGGTGTTCTCAGCATGGACCTTCCTGGGGTGTCCCCCCGGACGGTGTCCGGGGGCGGGTCAGATGCCCCGCTGGCTCGCGTAGAAGACCAGCCGGTACTTGCCGATCTGCACCTCGTCGCCGTTGGACAGGGCGACGGAGTCGATCCGCTCACGGTTGACGTAGGTGCCGTTCAGGCTGCCGACGTCCCCGACCGTGAAGCTGCCGTCGCCGTTGCGGCGGAACTCCACGTGACGGCGCGAGACCGTCACGTCGTCGAGGAAGATGTCGCTCTGCGGGTGACGGCCGGCCGTGGTCAGCTCGCCGTCCAGCAGGAAGCGGCTGCCGGAGTTCGGCCCGCGCCGCACGACCAGGAGCGCCGAGCCGAGCGGCAGGGCGTCGACGGCGGCCTGCGCCTCGGGAGACAGCGAGGGCACGGCCGTCTGGCCGGTCGCCTCCGCCTCGTACGCCTCAAGGCCCGAGATCGAGATGGTCGACGTCGTCTCCGAGGCGCGCTCGGGAACGGCCCCGCCCCGCAGCGGCGCACCGCAGTTGGAGCAGAAACGGCTGGCCTCGGCGTTGCGGTGGCCGCACCTCGTACACACCGGCATGGACGAAGCCTCCTCGCTCGGGGCTCCGAAACCTATGCGGCCGGGACCGGCAGGGTCAACGGACGACGCGCCGGGACCGCCCGGGTAGTCACCCCCCTGGCCTGCCACCTGGTCGCGGAAGAGCGGGCGCTCCCCACCCTGCTCGTCGGGCTGACCATGGCGCGGTGCGCGATGACGTGCGGCCTCATCGCGTGCGCTCTTGCCGAACAACTTCCCAAACAACTTCACGGGCGATTCCCCTTGACCGAAACAGACCCGCCCGTGGGGCAGGACGAACCCTGAATGAACACACCTGCCGACCCGGACATCTTCACAACGTCCGTAGCCACTCGACAGTTTCCACCACGCGCCACGATTACGATGCGGCGACCCCCCGCAACCGTCCGCTCGTGTTCCCCGGCGACCGGGCCCCCGGGGCTCACTGGCCCGACGACCGAGCGTAGTCAGGCTGCTCCGCCGGTCGCAAGGCGTCGACGACGATGTCCTCGGCCCGCGCCACATGCACCGTGGCCTGCTCCTTCTCCAGCGTCTGCACCACACCCCCGGGGATATTCAGCGCCGGTTCCAGATCCTGTGGCTTGCCGATGACCTTGAAGACGTACGGGGCCGAGATCTTGCGGCCGTCGACCTTGACGGCGCCCCCGTCACCGGAGAAGTACGTATTGGCCACCACACGCACGCCGTTGACCTCCACGGCCTCCGCGCCGGCCGCCCGCAGCTCCTGCAGCGCGTCGAGCAGCATGTCGGGCCGCACGGCACCCGCGGGATCGTTGACCGTCATCGTGATTCCCGGGCCGTGAGCCGCCACGGTCCCCGCGAGCACGCCGAGTTGCCGTTCCTTCTCGACCGTCTGCTTCCGGGCCTCCTCGGCCTGGTCGGAGCTGTTCTCCAGCTCCGTGCGCTGGGCGTCGAGGCGCTGCTTCTCGTCCTCCAGCCGCTGCGTACGGTCGTCCACCTCGTCGAGGATGCGCACCAGGTCCTCCTGGCGGGCACCGCGCAGAGCGCTGTTGTCGCTGTTGGACCGCACCTGGATGGCCAGCCCCAGCCCGAGGACGAACAGCAGCAGGGCGACGATGAGTTGGGCGCGGGTGACCCGGGGCGGCCAGATGCCGGCGATCAGCCGCTGGCGCCCGGTGAGCTCATGCGGTGCGTCCGCCGGCCGGCGGTCCGGCTGCTCCCCGCCCTCGTTGAACGTGTCGTTGCTCATCGGCATCAGGCCCGGAAGACGTGCCGGCGGATCGCGGCGGCGTTGGAGAAGATCCGGATGCCCAGCACGACCACCACACCCGTGGAGAGCTGAGCACCCACACCCAGCTTGTCGCCCAGGAAGACGATGAGGGCCGCCACGACCACGTTCGAGAGGAACGAGACCACGAAGACCTTGTCGACGAAGATTCCGTCGAGCATGGCCCGCAGCCCGCCGAAGACCGCGTCGAGCGCGGCGACGACGGCGATGGGGAGGTAGGGCTCGACCATCGCGGGAACTTCGGGCCGGACCAACAGTCCGACCACGACTCCCACGACGAGGCCCAGTACGGCGATCACGATGTGCCCTTCCCAGTGTCTGCGGCCTTGTAAGGCTCTGCCGTCCGTACGATCAGGCTCGGGGCGGCCGGCAGGCTCAGCTGCTCCTGCACGGCGATGCTGGTCCTGATGTCGAAGGTGTCCTTCAGCGCCTGCAGGTACTGCCCGTCCGCGCTCTCGCGGAAGGCCGCACCCAGCTTCTTGCCGTCCCCCACCGCGAGCACCGTGTACGGGGGCACGAGCGGTTTGTTGTCGACCAGTATGGCGTCGCCCGCGGCGCGGATCGCCGACAGGGCCGTCAGACGCTGGCCGTTGATGGCGATGGCCTCGGCACCGGACTCCCAGAGGCCGTTGACGACGCGCTGCATGTCCCGGTCCCTGACCCGGCCGGTGTCGGAGAAACCGCTCGTCTCGCGGGGCCCGCCACCGCCCTGGTCGGTGTCCTCGGCGTCGTCGACGACGACCTTCACCCCCGGCCCGTGCACGGGCGTCGCCCCGGAGAGCAGCGCCACCAGCTCGCCCTGGTCCCCGCCGTGCTCCTCAAGGGCCTTGCGCTGGCGGCTGCTCACGTCGTCGCGGATCTCCTCCACCTGGGACTCCAGGGTGTCGGCCGCGTCCGTCTCCGCGTCGATGCGGTCGATGAGCTCCTGGCGCTCCTTGGCCAGGACCGGCGCGGTCACCCGCGCCTGGGCGGCGCCGAGGGTGACGACCAGGGCGGCGAGCACCAGGCACGCCGCGAAGCCGAGCTTGGCCTTGAGCGTACGGGGCATGCCGGCGCGCCCGTCCGCCGCGCGCCGCGCCGAGGCCTCGGCGTAGCCGTCGTCCAGGCTGTGCTCCATCACATTGGTCAGCAGCAACATGGACGCGTCGGGGCGTCTGGACGGCGGGGCCGTGCTCCGATCGGCGGGGGGCTGCTGCGACATGCCGCACATCGTCGCATGTCGCGGCGGCTTACGCCGAATGGCCCCACCGACGGCCCGCCGGACCGGGGGACGGGCGGGCGCCCGGCCGCCGGAACGGCCGGAGCGCCCGCCCGTCCCGGCGGCCGGACCTCAGTTGCCCGCGCTGTCGACGACCGCCGCCCACTCGTCCAGCAGTGCCTGGGCGGAGGCGTCGTCGGGTCCTTCGGCCCACAGATGGGTGACGGCTTCCGCCGGGTCGGGCAGGACCATGACCCAGCGCCCGTCCGCCTCCACGACCCGTACGCCGTCCGTCGTGTCGACGTCCCGGTCGCCGGCCGCCTCCACGACGCGTCGCATCACGAGGCCCTTCACGGCCCAGGGAGTCGCCAGGTCACGGCGCAGCACATGGGCGCGCGGGATACGGGCGTCGATCTGGCTCAGCGTGAGCTGGGTCCTGGCGACCAGCCCGATCAGCCGCACGAAAGCGGCCGTGCCGTCGAAGACGCTGGCGAATTCGGGAACGATGAAGCCGCCGCGGCCGTCTCCCCCGAAGATGGTGCCTTCTTCACGCCCCACCCGCGTCAGGTCGTCGGGCGATGTCGTCGTCCACTCGACCTGCGTGCCGTGGTAGGCGGCGACCTGCTCGGCGACCCTGGTGGTGGTCACGGGCAGCGCCACCCGCCCGCTGCGACGCTCGGCGGCGACGAGGTCGAGCATGACCAGCAGGGCCCGGTCGTCCTCCACGATCCGGCCCCGCTCGTCGACCAGCGAGAGCCGTTCGCCCACGGGGTCGAAGCGGACGCCGAAGGCTGCCCGCGCCGAGGAGACGATCTCGCCGAGGCGCACGAGGCCGTTGCGCCGGGCCTCGGCCGTCTCGGTCGGGCGGGATTCGTCGAGCCCGGGGTTGATCGTGAGCGCGTCCACGCCCAGCCGCCCCAGGAGGCTCGGCAGCACGAGCCCCGCGCTGCCGTTGGAGGCGTCGACGACAACCTTGAGCTGGGCGTCGGCGATGCCCGTCGTGTCCACGTTGCGCAGGAGGGACCCGGTGTACGAATCGAAGACACTGGACGGGAAGTAGATGTCACCGATCTCGCCCGGGAAGGCACGCCGGTACTCCTGCCTGGCGTAGACCCGGTCCAGCTTCCGCTGACGGGCCTGGGAGAGGTCCGCCCCGCGTTCGTCGAAGAACATGATGTCGACGGAGTCGGGCACGCCCTGCGAGGTCCGGATCATGATCCCGCCGGCGCTGCCGCGCGCGGTCTGCTGGCGCGCGACGGGCAGCGGTACGTTCTCCAGGTCCCGTACGTCGATGGCGCTGGCCTGGAGCGCGGAGATCACCGCGCGCTTGAGGGCCCGAGCGCCTCGGGAGTGGTCCCGGGCGGTGGTGACGGTGGAGCCCTTCTTGAGCGTCGTCGCGTACGCGCCGGCCAGCCTGACGGCCAGCTCGGGGGTGATCTCGACGTTCAGGATTCCCGAGACACCGCGTGCCCCGAAGAGATGAGCCTGCCCGCGGGACTCCCAGATCACCGAGGTGTTGACGAACGCGCCGGCCTCGATGGTCTTGAAGGGGTAGACGCGGACGTTCCCCTGGATGATCGACTCCTCACCGACGAGGCACTCGTCGCCGATGACGGCGCCGTCCTCGATGCGGGAGGCGCGCATGATGTCGGTGTTCTTGCCGACCACGCAGCCCCGCAGATTGCTGTGGTCGCCGATGTACACGTTGTCGTGGACCACGGCCTTGTGCAGGAAGGCGCCGCTCTTGACGACGACGTTCGACCCGATGACCGTGTGCTCACGGATCTCCACACCGGCCTCGACCTTGGCGTAGTCCCCGATGTACAGCGGGCCCCGCAGCACGGCGTCGGGGTGCACGTCGGCGCCCTCGGCCACCCAGACGCCCGGGGAGATCTCGAAACCGTCGATCTCCACGTCCACCTTGCGCTCCAGCACGTCGGCCTGGGCCTTGACGTAGCTCTCGTGCGTGCCGACGTCCTCCCAGTAGCCCTCGGCGACATAGCCGTAGATGGGCTTGCCTTCCTTCATCAGCTGCGGGAAGACATCCCCGGACCAGTCGACGGAAGTGTCGGCCTCGACGTAGTTGAAGACCTCGGGCTCCATGACGTAAATGCCCGTGTTCACGGTGTCCGAGAAGACCTGGCCCCAGGTGGGCTTTTCCAGGAACCGTTCGACCTGGCCCTGCTCGTCCACGATCGTGATCCCGAATTCCAGCGGATTGGGAACACGCGTGAGGCAGACCGTGACCAGGCCGCCCTTCTCCTTGTGGAAGGCGATCAGATCCGTGAGGTCGAAGTCGGTGAGCGCGTCTCCGGAAATGACGAGGAAGGTGTCGTCCTTCAGCGCCTCTTCGGCATTCTTGACGCTGCCGGCCGTGCCGAGCGGCTTCTCCTCGTTGGCATAGGTGAGCTCCATACCGAGCTCTTCGCCGTCCCCGAAATAGTTCTTCACCAGGGAGGCGAGGAACTGGACGGTCACCACCGTCTCGTTGAGCCCGTGCCGTTTCAGCAGCCGGAGCACATGCTCCATGATCGGCCGGTTGGCCACAGGCAGGAGCGGCTTGGGCATGCTCGAGGTCATAGGGCGAAGGCGAGTGCCTTCGCCGCCAGCCATCACAACGGCCTTCATGTCGGAAACGTCCTCCTTGAGAGACGACGGTCGAGCCGACTTGACCCGTCAGGGCAGCTTCTGTGACATCAGCCGCGGGCCGGCAACGCTGCACGGCACCACATGAACGAGCTCAATCGGCTACTGCATCCGCCTTGACGAGGCGGCGGACCTGAACCACGTACAAGATTCCTGCCCACCAATAGAGGGTTGTACCCCACCCTGCGAACGCCCATCCGAAAACAGTGGCCACCTCTGCCAGCCAACCATGACCGTCGCTGAGCAGCAACAAGGGGAATGCGTACATCAGGTTGAACGTGGCCGCCTTGCCGAGGAAGTTCACCTGGGGCGGCGGATAGCCGTGCCGGCGCAGGATTCCCACCATCACGAGGAGCATCAGCTCGCGGGCGAGGAGGGCGATGGTGAGCCAGAGAGGCAGGATCTCGCGCCAGGTGAGTCCGACGAGAGTGGAAAGAATGTAGAGCCGGTCGGCGGCCGGGTCGAGGAGCCGTCCGAGACTGCTGATCTGGTTCCACCGGCGTGCGAGCTTGCCGTCGAGGTAGTCGCTGACGCCGCTGAACATGAGGACCAGCAACGCCCAGGTGTCACTCTTGGGCCCGCCGAACTCGGGGCGGAGAATCAGCCACAGGAAGACAGGCACGCCGACGAGACGCGCCATGCTGAGGATGTTGGGGATGGTGAGTACCCGGTCCGTCTGAACGCGGGTCTCCTGGACCTCCACCCGGGGGCCTCCTGTGTCAAGAACGTGCCAATGATGCCCCCTGACCCTACCCTCAGCCCCGGCCGGCGGGCGCACAGGGGTGCCGAGCACCCCTGTAAACGCAGAAGAGCCCCGTGCCACAAGGGCACGGGGCTCTTCCTAAAAGGAGTTCGGCGGCGTCCTACTCTCCCACAGGGTCCCCCCTGCAGTACCATCGGCGCTGAAAGGCTTAGCTTCCGGGTTCGGAATGTAACCGGGCGTTTCCCTAACGCAATGACCACCGAAACACTATGAAATTGAACCAACCGGACAACAACACGGCCGTTCGTTATTTCAGAACTAACACAGTGGACGCGAGCAACTGAGGACAAGCCCTCGGCCTATTAGTACCAGTCAGCTCCACCCGTTACCGGGCTTCCACATCTGGCGTCGCCTTGGTAGGCCATTACCCCACCAACTAGCTGATAGGCCGCGGGCTCATCCTTCACCGCCGGAGCTTTCAACCTTCCTCCAGGAGGAGGAAAGTATTATCCGGTATTAGACCCCGTTTCCAGGGCTTGTCCCAGAGTGAAGGGCAGATTGCCCACGTGTTACTCACCCGTTCGCCACTAATCCACCCCGAAGGGCTTCATCGTTCGACTTGCATGTGTTAAGCACGCCGCCAGCGTTCGTCCTGAGCCAGGATCAAACTCTCCGTGAATGTTTTCCCGTAATCGGGGAACACATACACGAGAGCGGAACAACAAAGGCCGGAATAAGACCTGTTGTCCACTGCGTCCTCGCTGTGTTTTTGCCTGCCCAGTCAATGACTCGGCAGGGCTTTCAAAGGAACCACCAACCTGCCGAAGCAGGCCGGGGTATCAACATATCTGGCGTTGACTTTTGGCACGCTGTTGAGTTCTCAAGGAACGGACGCTTCCTTTGTACTCACCCTCTCGGGCTTTCCTCCGGGCGCTTCCCTTCGGTCTTGCGTTTCCGACTCTATCAGACTCTTTCGTGTCCGATTCCCGGTCGAAGCGGGTCAAGCGAATTTCGCTTTCCAGTTCTTCGCTTTCGCGTTTCCCTTTCCGGCGGACCAGACTCTATCAAACCTTTTCGCTCTCCCTGACCGGCCCCCCGCAGACATGCGGGTGCCCGATTTCGGGTTAGGGTTTGGGCTCAATAGCCGCTGTCGACCCCCGACTCAAAGTCGCGTTGGGGCCAGGCAGGAGTACGACAGTACAGGTTGCCGGTAGTCGAGGCAAATCGTTTCCGGTGCGTCCCTAGGTCCTCGAACCGCCAGGACTCGGGCGGAACCGGGACTTCTCATGACTTAGTCTGCTGAGCAGTACGCCGTCCTCCTATCAAGCCGCGGCGGCACCTTCGAAGCTCCACTGGGAGGCCCCCCATGACCACTGTGACGTCCCCTCTTGCCGGACGCGCCATCGGTCTCGCCGACGTACCCGACCCGGTCTTCGCCGGCGCGATGGTCGGTCCCGGCACCGCCATCGACCCCGTCCGCGAGCCCTCCGAGGCGATCGCGCCCGTGGACGGGATCGTCGTCTCCCTGCACCCGCACGCCTTTGTCGTGGTCGACAGCGAGGGGCACGGGGTGCTCACCCACCTCGGCATCGACACGGTCCAGCTCAACGGCGAGGGCTTCGAGCTGCTCGTGAGCAAGGGCGACACCGTCACCCGCGGCCAGGCCGTCGTCCGCTGGAACCCCGCCGACGTCGAGAAGGCCGGCAAGTCGCCGGTGTGCCCGGTCGTGGCGCTGGAGGCGACGGTCGACTCCCTCTCCGACGTCGTGGAGACCGGCGATGTGACGGCCGGCGACACCCTGTTCGGCTGGCAGTAACGCGATCGGCGCAGTGACAGCCGACTGGATATCCACCACCGCGGAGGCAACGGGCCCCGCACGACCGGAGACGGGTGAAATGGAGACAACGCTGCGAGGCGTAGGCGTGAGCCACGGTGTGGCGATCGGCGAGGTACGGCACATGGGCACCGCGGTGCTCGAACCGCCGGCCAAGCAGATCCCGGCCGAGGAGGCGGAGCGCGAACAGGGACGGGCCCGCCAGGCCGTGGAGGCGGTGGCCGCCGACCTCATCGCGCGCGGCAACCTGGCCGGGGGCGAGGCCCAGCACGTGCTGGAGGCCCAGGCCATGATGGCCCAGGACCCCGAGCTCATGGCCGATGTCGAGCGCCGCATCGCTGTCGGGAGCACCGCCGAGCGCGGCGTGTACGACGCGTTCGCCTCGTACCGCGCACTGCTGGCCGGGGCCGGTGAGTACCTGGCGGGCCGGGTCGCCGACCTCGACGACGTCCGCAACCGGATCGTGGCGCGCCTGCTCGGTGTGCCGATGCCGGGTGTGCCGGACAGCGACGAGCCGTACGTGCTGATCGCCCGCGACCTCGCTCCCGCCGACACGGCGCTGCTGGACCCCGCGCTGGTCCTCGGTTTCGTCACCGAGGAGGGCGGTCCGACCAGCCACAGCGCGATTCTGGCTCGGGCGCTCGGTGTCCCCGCCGTGGTGGCGCTGCCCGGTGCCGGCGAGCTGGCCGAGGGCACGATGATCGCCGTGGACGGCAGCACCGGCGAGATCTTCGTCGAGCCGAGCGCCGAGAAGCGGGCGGAGATGGAGAGTGCCGCCGCCGCGCGCAAGGCCGCGCTGTCCGCGTCGACCGGTCCCGGTGCCACGTCGGACGGTCACAAGGTGCCGCTGCTCGCCAACGTGGGCGGTCCCGCCGACGTGCCGGCGGCCGTCGAGGCGGGCGCGGAGGGTGTGGGCCTGTTCCGCACCGAGTTCCTCTTCCTGGACGACAGCAAGCAGGCGCCGTCCGAGGAGAAGCAGATCGCCGCATACCGGGCGGTGCTGGAGGCCTTCCCCGAGGGCCGTGTCGTGGTGCGGGTGCTGGACGCCGGGGCGGACAAGCCTCTCGACTTCCTCACGCCCGCCGACGAGCCGAACCCGGCGCTGGGCGTGCGCGGGCTGCGCAGCCTGCTGGACCACCCCGACGTGCTGCGTACCCAGCTGACCGCCCTGTCGAAGGCGGCCGAGGGTCTTCCCGTCTACCTCGAGGTCATGGCGCCCATGGTGGCCGACCGCGCGGACGCCAAGGCCTTCGCCGACGCCTGTCGCGAGGCCGGACTGAACGCGAAGTTCGGTGCGATGGTCGAGATCCCGTCCGCCGCGCTGCGGGCGCGCTCGGTGCTCCAGGAAGTGGAGTTCCTTTCGCTGGGCACCAACGACCTGGCGCAGTACACCTTCGCCGCCGACCGTCAGGTGGGTGCCGTCTCGCGGCTGCAGGACCCGTGGCAGCCGGCTCTGCTGGATCTGGTCGCGCTGTCCGCCGATGCCGCCAGGGCCGAGGGCAAGAGCTGCGGTGTGTGCGGTGAGGCGGCCTCCGATCCGCTGCTCGCCTGTGTCCTGACCGGTCTGGGTGTCACCTCCCTGTCGATGGGCGCGGCCTCCATTCCCTATGTGCGCACCACGCTGGCCAAGTACACGCTCGCGCAGTGCGAGCGGGCCGCGTCGGCCGCACGTGCGGCGGACTCCGCCGAGGAAGCGCGCTGGGCCGCGCAGGCGGTGCTGTCGGGCGAGTAGTCCGGCGCCGCACGCCATGGAGTGAAAGGGTTTCCCGCCGGTGAACGGCGGGAAGCCCCTTCGCCGTATCAGCGGTGCTGTTCCGGTTCGTCGGCCCCGATGTCGAAGCCCGCGCAGTACTCCACGCCGGATTCGGGGGCGACGGGTTCGCCCGTGTCGGCGTCGGTGCAGTAGGCGCTGAAGACCTCGCCCTCGGTGAGCGGGGCGAGGCTCCCCCGGCTGAGGCGCCAGCCGTGCACGCGGTCCGGGGCGCCGGGGTTGCTCGTACGCAGGACGACTCCGCCGTGGCTCTCCAGGGCGATGCCGACGGCGAGCACGCTCACGAATTCGGCGCCCTCCGCGGTGTCGAGCCGGGCCGGTCCGGCGGTGGCCCGGTCGGTGTGCAGGGCGGCGAGCAGCTGGTCGTTCTCCGTGGGGGTGCTGCACACCAGGTGGTGGGTGCCGGGGCCGGCCGCCTCCAGGGTGCGTTGCAGGAGGTGGGATGCGCGGTCGAAGGCGGCGCGGCCGATGTCCTGGCCGCAGTCGGCGCAGTCGCCGAGGCCGGCCAGGAGCATGGTGGCGTACTCCCAGGTGGCCCGGCGGACCGCCCGGCCGACGAGCACCGGGATCAGGGTGTCCAGGGGCTGCCCGTCGTAGGCGACGGTGGCGCCGCAGGAGGCGATCTCCGCGGTGAAGCGGCTGCGGCCGGCCGGGGTGTCGGGTGCGATGCCGGCCTCCGCGCAGTACTGCTCGTACTCCTGGGGGTCGAAGAGGGCGACCGTCGTGTGCACGCCCTGGGCGGTGAGGGCCCTGAGGAGGGCCTCCACCTGCTCCAGGTAGACGTCGTGGTCGTCGAAGGTGAAGGTGCGGTAGCGGCGCATCGCCGCGAAGTCCTGTTCATCGGTCAGCAGGCCGATGGTGGTGGGTGCTTCGCGGCGGAGCGTGCGTCGCATGGTGGTGGTGACGGTCCGTCCGTGGACGGTGGTCCGCTTGTTCCCGGTCTGCGCCATGATTTCCCCCAGTGCGCTGTCGAACTCTTGCTCACTCAGCGTAACCATGGGCACTGACAGTGGTGGGGTCAGCGGCGTTCGCGGGCCAGCTTCTCGTAGAAGTGGAGGAGTTCGAGGTTGTCGATCGAGCCGGGGTTGACGGCCTTTTCCAGGGCTGTTCCCTGGAGCAGGCGCTTGACCGGAACCTCGATGCGCTTGCCGGTGAGGGTGTGCGGGATGCCGGGGACTTCGATGACCTCGTCCGGGACGTGGCGCGGCGAGAGGTTCTCGCGGATGGTGCGCTTGATGCTGTCGCGGAGGTCGTCGTCCAGGGCGGCGCCTTCGGCGAGGTGGACGAAGAGCGGCATCCAGTAGCCGCCGTCGGGCTCCTCCAGGCCGATGACGAGGGACTCACGGATCTCGGGTAGGCGTTCGACGGCCTCGTAGATGTCGGCGGAGCCCATGCGGACGCCTTGCCGGTTGAGGGTGGAGTCGGAGCGGCCGTGGATGACGACGGAGCCGCGGTCGGTGATCGTGATCCAGTCGCCGTGGCGCCAGACGCCGGGGTACACGTCGAAGTAGCTGTCGTGGTAGCGGCTGCCGTCGGGGTCGTTCCAGAAGCGGACCGGCATGGAGGGCATCGGCGCGGTGACGACGAGTTCGCCGACCTCGCCGGTCAGTGGCTGTCCGTCGGGGTCCCAGGACTGGAGGTCCGTGCCGAGGCAGGCGGCCTGGAGCTCGCCGATGTGGACGGGGAGGGTGGGTACCGCCCCGGCGAAGCAGCTGCAGACGTCGGTGCCGCCGCTGACGGAGGCGATCCACAGGTCGTCGGCGACCTCGTCGTGGAGCCAGCGGAAGCCGTCGGGCGGGAGCGGGGAGCCGGTGGTGGCGACGCACTGGACGCGGGAGAGGTCGAGGTCGCGTCCCGGATGGATGCCGGCCTTGCGGCAGGCCATGACGTAGGCGGCGGAGGTGCCGAAGAGGGTGGCGCCGGTCTGTTCGGCGACGCGCCACTGGGCGCTGACGTCGGGGTAGCCGGGGCTGCCGTCGTACAGCACGAGGGTGGTGCCGGTGAGGAGGCCGGAGACGAGGAAGTTCCACATCATCCAGCCGGTCGAGGTGTACCAGAAGAAGCGGTCCTCGGGGCCGAGGTCGCAGTGGAGGCCGATCTGCTTGAAGTGTTCGAGCAGGATGCCGCCCTGGGACTGGACGATCGCCTTGGGCAGGCCGGTCGTGCCCGAGGAGTAGAGGACCCAGAGGGGGTGGTCGAAGGGGACCTGCTCGAAGACCGGTTCGGTGTCGGCCGCGGTGAGGGCGGACCAGTCGAGGGCGCCTTCGGGGGCATCGGTGCCCAACAGCGGGATGTGCACGACGGCGCGCAGGGTGGGCAGTTCGCGGCGCAGTTCGGCGACGGTGTCGGCGCGGTGGTGTTCCTTGCCGCCGTAGCGGTAGCCGTCGACGGTGAACAGGACGACGGGTTCGACCTGCTGGAAGCGGTCGAGGACGCTGCGGGCGCCGAAGTCGGGGGCGCAGGAGGTCCAGACGCCGCCGACGGCGGCCGTGGCGAGGAAGGCGACGACGGCCTGCGGGATGTTGGGGAGGTAGCCGCTGACGCGGTCGCCGGGGGTGACGCCGAGTGCGCGCAGTTCGGCGGCGAGCGAGCCGACCTGGCGGCGGAGCTCGGACCACGAGGTGGCGGCCTGGGTGTGGGTCTCGTCGACGTGGAACAGGGCGGGGGCTCCGGCGCGCAGGGGGTCCTCGGCGGCGCGCAGCGCGTGTTCGGCGTAGTTGAGGGTGGCGCCGGGGAACCAGGTGGCGCCGGGCATTGAGCGGTCGCCGATGACCTGCTCGTACGGGGTGGAGAAGCGGACGTCGAACCATTCGGCGACGGCCTTCCAGAAGGTGTCGAGCTCGTCGACGGACCAGCGGTGCAGACTGGCGTAGCCGCCCTCGGCCGGTGCGCCGTGGTGCTCGGCCGCCCAGCTCTGGAAGCGGGTGACGGCGGCGGCCGCGACGCGGTCGGGGCCCGGCTGCCACAGGGGGGCTTCGTCGGCTGCTGAGGTCATGGGGCGGCTCCCTGGCTGTAGCGGGTACGCGGTGTGTGCGCAGGTCGCGCGCACGGGCTGGGGTGTGCGCGTGAGGCGACGTCACGGACGATGCCATGTGATCGTCTTTCGCACCAGGGTTGCCCGTACATGCTGTCGTGTCCCGGTATGTGGTCCGGCCACGTCGGGTGCGGGGTGAACGGAAGTTGAACGGCGCTTGTTCGTGGGCGGACGGGTGGCAGGGTGAGCGGCATGAACGGTCGTGACCTGGTGCGCTCGGTGAAACTGGTCGGTTCGAGGCGGGGGCTGCGTACGGTGCGCTCGGCGTGGCGCCGGGCGCGCGCGGACGCGCGGGCGTTGCCGGCGCGCGGGGCGGAGCGGGCGCGGGTGCCGGGGCCGGTGACGGGGGTGCGCGGGGAGGTGTGGCCGGGTGCGTGCGTCTATCCGGACTTCACCGATCCGGGGGTGCGTCGGTGGTGGGGCGGGCTGTACGAGGAGCGCCTGGCGCAGGGGTTCTCCGGGGTGTGGCACGACATGAACGAGCCGGTGTCGTTCACGTCGTTCGGTGATCCGTCGCTGCCGCTTTCGGCACGGCATGCCCTGGAGGGGCGCGGCGGTGACCACCGGGAGGCGCACAACGTGTACGCACTCGCGATGGCGCGGGCGGGTTACGAGGGACTGGCCCGGCTGCGGCCGAAGGAGCGGCCGTTCCTGTTCTCGCGTTCGGGCTGGGCGGGGGTGCAGCGTTACGGGGGCACCTGGTCCGGGGATGTGACGACGGGCTGGCCGGGGCTGCGCGCCTCGTTGGCGCTGGTGCTGGGGCTGGGGCTGTGCGGGGTGCCGTACTCGGGTCCGGATGTGGGCGGGTTCGGCGGGTCGCCGTCGCCGGAGCTGTATCTGCGGTGGTTCCAGCTGGGCGCGTATCTGCCGTTGTTCCGTACGCATGCGGCGATCGACGCGGGGCGCCGCGAGCCGTGGGAGTTCGGGCCCGAGGTGCTGGCCGGTGCGCGGGAGGCGCTGGTGGAGCGGGAGCGGCTGCGGCCGTACTGGGTGACGCTGGCACGGCTGGCCGCGCTCACGGGTGCGCCGTACGTACGCCCGTTGTGGTGGTCGTCGCCCGGGGACCGGGAGCTGCGGGACTGCGAGGACGCGTTCCTGCTGGGCGACGCGCTGCTGGTGGCGCCGGTGCTGGAGCCGGGGGTGACGCGGCGGTCGGTGCGGCTGCCGCCGGGGCGCTGGTACGGCACGGCGGACGGGTCGGTGTACGAGGGGCCGGGGCAGGTGGTGGTGGAGGCGCCGCTGTCGAGGGTGCCGGTGCTGGCACGCGCGGGGGCGGTGATACCGGTGCGGGGTGCGGACGGCGGCCTCGAACTGGAGGTGTGGACGCCGGTGGAGGGGCGTACCGGAGGCGGGACGGTGGTCCTGGACGCGGGCGACGGCTGGGAGCCGGTGGAGGTCGAGCGGTACACGTCGCGGCTGGTGGGCGGGCGGGTCGTGGTGGAGCGGGAAGGCGGCGGCGCGGTGGACCGCCCGGTGCGGGTCCGGGGCGGGGGCTCAGCGGTAGCGGCCGGCGAACCAGCGGCGGACGGCCTCGGTGTGGAGGGGGAAGG
>NZ_RDBL01000013.1:1516107-1519859 GCF_008042035.1 Streptomyces sp. col6 | reverse complement strand
GTGCAGGGCCTCGGCTGCGGGCCGGGTCAGGATGCAGAGGGACTGGCGGTAGCCGTCCACGGGCTCGCCCATGAAGTCGTGGGCGGTGGCGGGCCGTTCCGGGAGGAGCCCGAACAGGAGCAGGTGCCCGGCGGGTGAGCTGAGGGCGTCGGCGAGGCGGACGTCCTCGGGCCGGGCCTCGATGCGGGTCTCCTCGCGCAGTTCCCGTACGACGGCGTGCTGCCAGTCCTCGGCGTGGTCGATGAAGCCGCCGGGCAGGGCGAGGCCGCCGCGTGCGGGTTCGATGGTGCGGGTGATGACGACGAGGCCGGTGGTGTCGCCGTCGGTGACGGGGAGCAGGGCGACGGCGACCGGGAGCGGGTTGCGGTAGGCGGTCTCGCCGCAGGCGGCGCAGGTGCGGGGCCAGGTGTCCGGGGACGGGAGGCCGGTGTAGGAGGCTCCGCAGGCGGGGCAGTGGGAGTGGATCACGGGCTGCTCCGTTTCCGTGGGGACCGGGACGCGTCGGGGCCGGGTCTGCCGGCGCTCGTGGTGACCGGGCGGGGAACCGGTGGCGGACACGCGCGGACTGTACCGGATCGCCTTCCGCACGTCCCCGCGCGCGGGAGGATGTGCTCATGACAGGTATCGCGACCGCTTTCCGTGCCCTGGCGGCCACCGCCGCCGCCCTGCTCGCCGTGACCGTCACCGCGCCGGTGGCACAGGCGGGGCCCGGCCCCGGGGCGCCCAGGGAATTCGTCTCGCTGCGTTCGGTGGACCCCACGATCATCCAGGAGATGCGTTACCCCACCGCCCACGACTTCATGGGCGAGCCCGTGGACGGCTACCGCCAGTCCCTCTGCATCCTGACCCGGCCCGCAGCCGAGGCCCTGCACCGCGCCCAGCTCCGGCTGCTGCGGCAGGGCTACTCGCTGAAGGTGTACGACTGCTACCGCCCCCAGCGGGCCGTCGACCACTTCGTGCGGTGGGCGAAGGACCTCGACGACGAGACGATGAAGGGCGAGTTCTATCCGCGGGTCGACAAGACCCGGCTGTTCGCGGACGGGTACATCGCGGAGAAGTCCGGTCACAGCCGGGGCAGCACGGTGGATCTGACGCTGGTACGGCTGCCGGCCCTGCCGACCAGGCCGTACCGACCGGGCGAGAAACTGGTGCCGTGCTACGCGCCGAAGGCCGACCGCTTCCCCGACAACTCGGTGGACATGGGCACCGGTTTCGACTGCTTCGACACGCTCTCGCACACGGACGATCCCCGTATCCAGGGCGTTCAGCGCGCCAACCGGCAGTTCCTCAAGAGGACGCTCACCGAGGCCGGTTTCGTGAACCTCGCCGAGGAGTGGTGGCACTACACCTTCCAGCCCGAGGCGTTCCCCGACACCTACTTCGACTTCCCGGTGGCCCGCAGGTCGGTCGCCGGGCACTGAACCGGTCACGGCGCGAGGAACGGGCGGCCGGGACCACCCCCGTGGGATCCGACCGCCCGTTCTCTTTTCGGGACGCGGCGCAGCCGTTTCCGGTTGCGGGGTGAGCCACTACGGTTCCCGTATGTCACCGCAGACGTTCGAGTCGTACGAAGAGTTCTGGCCGTACTACGTCGCGATGCACTCGCGGGCCGCGACCCGCTGGGTGCATCTCACCGGCACCCTGACCGGTCTCGCCGTCACCGCCTACGGGCTGGCGCGCGGCCGCAAGCGGTATCTGGCCGCCCTGCCGCTCATCGGCTACGGCACGGCCTGGCCCGCGCACTTCCTGATCGAGAAGAACAACCCGGCCACCTTCGGGCACCCGGGCTGGTCGCTGCGCGGCGACGCGCAGATGATCCGGATGATGCTGGCCGGGCGCGACCACGAGCTGGCACGGACCGCCGAGAAGTGGCTCGCGGAGAACGGCCGCCAGGTCTAGGGCCGCGAGCCCAGCATGATCCGAACGAAAGGCCCTAGGTCGTCACGGGCTCGCGCGGGCGGTCCGCGCGGGCCAGGGCGTGTTCGACGACGGCCACCAGCACGTCCCGCGCCGAGGGCCGGTCCCGCGCGTCGCACATCAGGAGCGGCACCTCGGGGTCCAGGTCGAGCGCGGCCCGTACCGTCGCCTCCGGGAACCGTTCCGCGCCCTCGAAGCAGTTGACGGCGACAGCGAACGGGATGCGGCGGCGCTCGAAGTAGTCGACGGCCGCGAAGCAGTCCGCCAGGCGCCGGGTGTCCGCGAGCACGACCGCCCCCAGCGCGCCCTGGGCCAGCTCGTCCCAGAGGAACCAGAACCGGTCCTGCCCCGGCGTGCCGAAGAGGTACAGCACCAGGTCCTCGCGGAGCGTGATCCGGCCGAAGTCCATGGCCACGGTGGTCGTGGTCTTCCCCTCGACGCCGTCCAGGTCGTCCACCGGACGGCCCGCCTCGGTCAGCGTCTCCTCCGTGCGCAGCGGCCTGATCTCGCTGACCGCGCCCACCAGCGTCGTCTTGCCCACGCCGAAGCCGCCCGCCACCAGGATCTTGAGGGTGACGGGCTCCACGGGCCGCCTGTTGCGGCTAGAGCGCCCGAAGGCCATTGATCACCTCACGGAGAATGTTCACGTCCGGCAGCTCGGCCGGCGGAACGGGACGGGTCACGTGCACCAGCTCGTCCTCGACGAGGTCACCCACCAGGACCCGGACCACTCCCACGGGAAGGTCCAGCGACGAGGCGAGCTCGGCGATCGACTGCGGCACGTCGTCGCAGAGTTCGAGGATCTCGACGTGTTCCGGGGAGAGCAGCTGGTCCGCGTCCGGGTCGTCGGCCGCCGGTTCGGGCACGACGAGCGCGATCAGGTCGAGACGGTGGCGGGACGCGCTGCTGGTGCGTCCCCGGGTCATCGCGTAGGGGCGGACGACCGGCCCCGCCTCGTCGTCGTACCAGCGTGGGGTCCGCGGCCTTTCCGGGGTCTCCGGGGAGCCGGGCGATGCGACGCTCATGCCGTCCGCTCACCCCCCGGAGGGCTGACCGGTCCGGGGGGTGTTGGCCAGGTGGCGGCCCACCCGCTTGACCATCAGCGTCATCTCGTACGCCACCTGCCCCACGTCCGATTCGGATTCCGCGAGCACCGCGAGGCAGCTGCCGTCGCCGGCGGCGGTGACGAAGAGGAACGCCTCGTCGAGCTCCACAACGGTCTGGCGGACCCTGCCCGCCTCGAAGTGCCGGCCCACGCCCTTGGCCAGGCTGTGGAAGCCGGAGGCGACGGCGGCCAGGTGCTCGCTGTCCTCACGCGTCAGGTCCTTGGAGGCGCCGGTGGGAAGCCCGTCGCTGGAGAGCACCAGCGCCTTGCGGATGCTGGCGACGCGCTCGACGAGTTCGTCGAGGAGCCAGTTCAGTTCGCCGGATCCCTGGCGTACGGATTCGGTTGCTGCGGCGTTCGGTGCGGTCATGGACCGTCCCCTCCCGGAGTGGTTCCTTGTGCTGTGTCGCCGGGACCGGTCGAGTCCTCGGCGTTCTGCAGGCGGCCGCGCTGCCAGCCGCGCTGGAGCGAAGCCATACGGCTGCGTACCTCGTCCGCGTCCCGCTCGATGTCCTCGGCGCCCTCCACCGGAGCGGGCACCGCCGTGCGGGCGTCCGGTCCTTCGCGCAGCTGCGGGGCGAGGCTGGCCTGGCGGACGCGGACGAGGTACGCAGCCGTATGGCTTCGCTCCAGCGCGGCTGGCAGCGCGGCCGCCTGCAGAACGCCGAGGACTCGACCGGTCCCGGCGACACAGCACAAGGAACCACTCCGGGAGGGGACGGTCCATGAC
>NZ_RDBL01000013.1:1462163-1516007 GCF_008042035.1 Streptomyces sp. col6 | reverse complement strand
GGTGCCGGCCGCGCGCATCCCGGCTCCGAGGACCGCGAGCCGGTCCACCGGGCGGACCGGCTCGCGGTCCTCGGAGCCGGGATGCGCGCGGCCGGCACCGTCGACCCGGCGGCCCCGGTCGGTGACCAGGGTCGGCGGCCGGCGGCGACGGGGCAGCGGCCTGGTGCCCTCGGGGTGCAGGGCCCGCACGCCGTCGTCGGGGGCCTGCTGGTGCTGCTCGCGTTCGCCGTCGCGGCGCAGTGCGCGGGCGCGGAAGATGCCGCCGCGTTCGCTCTCGGTGTCCTCCAGGTCGGCCACGCCGTCGAGCACGGGGTCGAGCCCCGGACCGGCCACCGCTTCGAGGACGGGGTCACGGGTGAAGTCCAGCGGCTCGTCGCCCTCCAGCTCGACGGGGCCGTCCAGCAGGACCGGGTCGACCAGTCCGGTGGGGACCGGCGAGAGGCCGCTCGGCCGCCCCGGCACGTGGACGTCGGCCTCGGGGCGGCCCGTGGCGGCGCCCGGACGGCTGCTGGCAATGGCCTTCTCGGACCTGCGGTCGAGGCGGAAGCCGGTGCCGTGCGACTCGGGTGCGTCGGTGAGGAGCGCGGCCGGGATGAACACCACCGCCGTGGTGCCGCCGTACGGGGATGTCTGGAGGGAGACGCGGACGTTCTGCCGCTGGGCGAGCCGGCTGACCACGAAGAGGCCGAGGCGGTCGGTGTCGGACAGCTCGAACTCGGGGGTCTCGGCGAGCCGGAGGTTGGCGTCGAGGAGGACGTCCGGGGGCATGCCGAGGCCGCGGTCGTGGATCTCCAGGGTGAAGCCGTTGGCGACGCGCTCCCCATGCACCTGGACGGCGGTGTGCGGGGGCGAGAACACCGTGGCGTTCTCCAGGAGTTCGGCGATCAGGTGGGTGAGGTCGGCGACGGCCGGGCCGCCCACGCCGATCCGGGGCAGCCGGCGGACCTCGACGCGTTCGTAGTCCTCGACCTCGGCGACGGCGGCGCGCACCACGTCCATCAGCTGGATGGGCTTGCGCCACTGCCGGGAGGGGGCCGCCCCGGAGAGGATCACCAGGCCCTCGGCGTGCCGGCGCATACGGGTGGTGAGGTGGTCGAGGCGGAAGAGGTCGGCGAGTTCGTCGGTGTTCTCGGTGCGGCGCTCCATGGCGTCCAGGAGCGTCAGCTGGCGGTGCAGCAGGACCTGGTTGCGGCGGGCGAGGTTGACGAAGACCTCGGAGACGCCGCGGCGCATGTCGGCCTGTTTGACGGCGGCTTCGACGGCGGCGCGTTGCAGGGTGTTGAGGGCCTGGCCGACCTGGCCGATCTCGTCGCGCTCGTACTGGAGGTGCGGCGACTCGGTCTCCACGTCGACCTGTTCGCCCGCGGCGAGGCGGCGCATCACGCTCGGCAGCCGTACGCCGGACACCTCGTGGGCGTCCTTGCGCAGCCGGGAGAGGTCGCGGACCAGTTCGCGGCCGATGCGTACGGACACGAAGACGGAGACGAGCAGGGCCAGGAAGCCGAGGACGCCGGCGATGCCCGCCTTGATCAGGATGCCGTAGCCGGCGGGTTTGCCGCGGTCCTGGAAGCGGTTGTTCATCTCCGTCGCGTCGTTGGCCAGCCGGTCCAGGGCGGGCGGGCCGACCTCCTGCCAGCGGGCGGCGTCACGGGTGCGCGGGCCCGTGGTGGGGCCCTGGTCGAGGATCTTCTCCTCGGCGGAACGCAGCGGTTCGCTGTCCGGGCCCTGCCAGTACTGCTGGACGCGCCGGCGTTCGGAGGCGGGGAGCAGGTCGACGTTGGTCTCGTACAGCAGGCCGCGCTGGGCGACGAGGTCGGAGATCTGGCGCAGTTCCGGGGCGGTGAGGCGGCCGGCCAGGAGGCCCGAGGCGACCAGGGCGTCTTCCCTGGAAAGCATTTCGCGGGCGCGGGATATCCCGGTCAGTGCCCGCACCTGCTGGTCCATGGAGACGTTCTCCATGGTGTGCAATCCGGTCAGGAAGCGGTAGCAGGGGTCGATCAGGCGGTTGTAGTAGGCCATCGCCTTGAGCCGGCCGATGGTGCGTTTGTCGACGGATTCGCGCAGGGCGTCGAGACCTTCGACGGCGCCGAGTATCGAGGTGAGCTGGGTCTCGGCGGTCGCGCCGAGCGCGTCGCGGATGTCCTTCTCCTGGGCGCTCCTGCTGACCTCGGCCACGACCCGGTCGGTGGTGGCGCGCTGCCGGCGCAGGGCGGGCAGGGCGTCGGACGTGCGCGGGTCGGCGAGGAAGACGAGCGTCTGGCGGCGTTCGCTCTGGATGACCCGGACGGTGTCCTCAAGCGGGTGGCCCACCTTCTCCACGACGGCGCTCGCGCTCAGCAGTTTCCCGGCCTCGCGCCCGGTGAGATAGGTGGCGAAACCCCAGAGCGCGGTGAGCGAGACGAGCGGCACCACGAGCAACGCCACGATCTTCCTGCGGATGGACTTTCCGCGAAAGCGCATGGCCTCCCCCAGGTCGTCCCCGCGCGGCGGGGACGGGTTTCGTCAACAAACGGCGCGAGCCTACTACTGACACACAGACAACTCGAAGGCGTGTCCGGACGATTTTCGGCCGCCTTACCGGGAGTTGACCATGGCTTGTCCCGGTATTCCGGGAGATGAAATTCACGAAAGCGACAGAAGAGGCCCCAGGGAGTGGCACGTTCCTTCACGTCCCGGTTGGCTGGAATTCTTCGTTTCGTGACGGGTGGGGGGAATCTTCACCCCTGACCGCTCGTCTGTCTGTACGGGGGTAGGGGGACCAACGGGTCACGCTCGGGCGGACGGGACGGACCGTCGGCGTAGAAAGGGTGTATGCCGGGCAGCAACCCTGAAGTCGGACAGCGGTGGGAGTGAAGGGTCTTGGACACACAGGAGCGTGAGGAAGCGGTGGAGCCGACGGGGGACGCGGGCGCGCGGGAGCGGCCGGCCGTGCCCCGGCAGCTCTGGGTGGAGGAGCCGGCGCTGCGACGGCGGATGCCGGATCCGGTGCGCACGGCGGCCGTGCGGGCGGTGCTCGTCCTGTCGTTGACGGTCATCCTGGCGATGGTGGCGTTCCTCACCGCGCTGGCCGGGTCCTGGCTCTCCTTCCCCATGGTGCTGAGCGGGGTGGCGAGCACGGTGGTCGCGACCTGGGCGGTGCTGGACGTCTGGGTCACCCGCCAGGTGTGGAACCAGCGCAACGGCGTGGTCTCCGAGCCCAGCAGCTCGGCCCGTGCCCTGCGGCGTGAGCGGCGCAGGGCACGGCGTGAGGCCCGCACCGCGCAGCGGGACGCGGCACGGATAGCCCACCGGGGCACGGACCGCCTCTCGCGGGCCTGACCGCGCCCGGCGGCTACGGAGTCCGGGTCTTCTCGACGGTCTCGGACGCGTCCGGTGTCCGCGGGGCCGGGGCGCCGCGCTTGAACATGCGGGTCGCGGTGATCTCGCCGTGCACCGTCTCGGCGGCGGGGTCCTGCTGCGGCAGCCCGGGGCGCAGGTGCTCCTCGACGCTGATGTACTTCAGACCGGCCCGCAGGTCCGCGTCGTTGCGCAGCCGGATGACGAGTGGGAATTCCGCGAGCGCCGTGGTGTCGAACAGCCCGGTGGTGTACAGGAGTTGTACGCCGAGTGCGTCGGCCACCGCGCGCTGGAGCTCCAGCAGATAGGTGGCGTTGGCCCGGCCGATCGGGTTGTCCAGGAACAGCGTGCCCGCGTGCCGGTGCTGGGTGCGGTCGCGGCCCCGGTCGTTGCTGCGCAGGGCGGCCATCGTGCAGTAGAGGGCGATGGCCGCGGTGAGCAGCTGGCCGCCGGAGAAGACGTCGCCCATCTGCCCGACGGGCACGCGCTCGGCGCGCAGGACGGCATCCGGCTTGAGGATCTCCACGGCGATGCCCCTGGGTTCCAGGGCTGCCTGAACGCCGCGCAGGAGCAGGGACATGCCGTCCCGGCGCAGGTCGGAGTTCTTCCTGAGGGCAGCCCTGGTGGCCTCGTCGATGACCTCGCCGAGCCGTTCGGTGAGGGTGGCCTGGTCGGGTTCCTCGAAGCGGATACGGAGGAATTCCTGCCCGGACCACTCCCCCAGGCCCTCGGGGAGCCGGGAGAGCCGCTGCGCGGAGCGGAGCGTGGTGAGCGCGGACTCCACCAGGCCGCGCAGCCGGTCGACGATGGAGTCGCGGTTGCGCTCCAGCTGGGCCAGTTCGTCGGTGAGGACCCGAAGCCGGGGCGCGAAGGCGATGGCCCACTTCTCCGCGTGCTCGGGGAGCGCGGCGGCGGGCAGCTCGCGGATCTGCTGCCGGGCGGGCGTGCGGACCTGCTCGTAGCGGGTGGAGTTGGCGTGCCGTACGAGGACGTCGCTCGCCTCCCGGACGGCCGCTTCGGCGGCGGACAGGTCGGCGGCGCAGCCGCGCAGCGAGCGACGGGCCTCGGCGGCGGACTGCCGGGCCTCCTCCAGGCTGCCCGGATAGGGCTCGGGATCCTCCGGGTCGTCCTCGGCGCCGTGGTCCCTGAGCAGGTCGCGCAGCAGGGCGGCGGTCTCGTCGAAGCCGCCCGCCGCGTCCTCGGCGGTGCGATGGGCGTGCAGCAGCTCGGCGTGGGCGGCCCTCGCGGTGTCCAGGGCGGCGGTCGCGGCGGCCAGCTCGGCAGTGGCGGTGCGCAGGAGGGCCTGGGCCTGTTCCGCGTCGGCGGGCACCTGGTCGTCGGGCAGTTCGGTGTGCAGGCTCTCGCCGTCGGCGGGCGCCAGACGTTCGGCCTCGCCGCGCAGCCGGCCCAGCTGCTCGCTGGCCGCCGAGGCACGGGTCTCCAGGAGCTGGACGAGGGATTCGGCACGGGCGGCGGCGGCCTGCCGGGACGGGCCGTCGGCGCCGTCGGTGCCCTCCAGGAGCTGGGCGGCCCGGGTGCGGACCTTGTTGGTGAGGCGGTCCAGCTCGGCGAGCGCGGCGCTCTCGTCGCTCTCGGCGCGGGCCTGTTCGGCGCGCAGGTCGGCGCCGACGCCGACCTTCTCGTACAGCTGGGACGCCGCCCGGTACGCCTCGCGCAGGGCGGGCAGCGCCTGGCGGGGGGCGTCCTCGTCGGGGTCGGGGAGCTGTTCGGGGGCGCCGGCGATCTCGGCGCGTTCGGCGCGCAGGGCGCGGGCGGTGCGGCGGGCGTCGTCGGCGGCGCGCTGGGCGGCGCGGCGGTCCTCGTCGGCGGCCCTGGCGCGCTCCAGGAGGACGGTGGCGCGGGCCTCGCACTCGGCGGCCTCGTCGGTCAGTTCGCGCAGCTTGGCCTGCCAGCCGGCCCGTTCGCGGAGCCGGAAGGCCAGTCCGGCGAGCGCGTCGGCGGCCCGGCGGGCGCGCTGGGCGGCCTCCTGGCGCTCCTCGCGGACGCGGGCGGTGTCGGCGGCGGCCTCGTCGGCCTCGGCACGGACCGTGCGGGCCTCGGCGAGGACGGCCTCGGCGGTCTCGGCGGCGGTGCGGGCGGAGGCGGCGCCCTCGGCCAGCTCGGCGAGCATGCCGGGCGGGCAGTCGGCGCGCCAGGACCCGATGCGGGCGGCCAGCGCGCGGTCGGCGCCGAGACGGGCGGCGAGCACCCGGATGTCCTCGTCGCGGGCGGCGGCCCGGCTGCGCAGCGCGTGGCGCTCCTCGTCGGCGGCGTGCTCGTCGTGCATGGCCGGGTTCGGCGGGACGAGGAAGACCTCCTCGGGGGTGCCGGACGCGCCGCTGCCCGGGCCGGGCACGGGGGCGAGGAGGGCGGCGGCGGTGCCGACGGCGACGGCGGAGCGGGGCAGCAGGGCGGCGGCGCCGAGGACCTCGCGGGCGCGGGCGTGCGCGTCGGGGTCGGTGATGACGACGCCGTCGACGAGCTCGGGGCGGGCGGCGAGGACGGCCGCGTGGTCGGCGGGGTCGACGGCCTGGGCGAGGTAGCGCCAGCCGGGCAGGGCGGGGATGCCCTGTTCGCCGAGGTATTCCACGGTGGCCAGGACGTCCGGGCTCGGCGGGAGGAGGCCGCCGTCGCCGAGCGCGCCCAGGATGCGGGCGTCGTCGGCCGCGGCGGTGCGCAGTTCGAACAGGCGCCGTTCGGCGGTGGCGACGCTCTGGTCGAGCAGGCCGCGCAGCTCGTCCGCGCCGCGGTCGAACTCGTCGGCGGTGAGGGGCTGTCCGTCGGGATGGGCGGCGGTGGCGGTCTCCGTGCCGTCCGGGGCCGGGGCCTCGTCGGTGCGGTGCGGGTCGTCGGCGGCCGTGTCGGCGCCGGGCGCGGCGGCCTGCCGGGGCCGGGGGACGGCGCCGGTCGTGACGGGCAGCCCGAGCAGTTCGGCGAGGCGGGGTTCGGCGGCGAGGGACCCGGCGGCCCTCAGCTCGGCCTCGTAGGCCTGTTCGGCGGCGCGGGCGGCGTCGGCGGCGCGGGCCGCGGCCAGTTCGGCGCGGCTCTCGTCGGCCGTGGTCTGCCGGGCCCGGTCGGCGGCGGCTCCGGCGGCCTCGCGAGCGGTGTCCCACGCGGCCACGGCGGACTGTTCGGCGTCGTTGGCGGCGAGGGCGGCCCTGGCCGGGTCGGCGTGCGGCGCGGTGTCGTCGAGCCAGCCGGCCCGGACGGCTTCGGCGGTCTCCTGCTCGACCTCGGCGAGGCGCTGGCGCAGGTGGCCGGCCTCGCTGCGGGCGCGCTGGGCCTCGGTGGCGGCGGTGGTGGCGTCCCGGTGGGCGGCCTCGCCGGCGCTCTGCAGGGTGTCGGAGCGCTCCTCCTCCTCGTTGGCCCGGTTCTCCCCCGCCTCGGCGGCGGTGTGCAGGGCCCGTACGAGGTCGGCGGCCGCGCTCGCGCGGGCGGCGAGTGCGGGGGCCGCGTCGCGCTCGGCCTCCCGGATCGCGGCGGCGACGCGGGCGGAGCGGTCGGCGGCGGCGCGGTGGCGCAGGACGGCTTCGGCGGCCTGCCAGGCGGAGTGCAGGGTGCGGGCGTCGCCCAGTTCGCGGCGCTGGGCGGCGGCGCTCTTCTCGGCTGCGGTCAGGGCCAGCGAGGCGTGCCGGTAGGCGAGTTCGGCGGCGATCAGGGCGCTGCGGCCGCGGGTCTCCTCGGCGCCGGTGACGGTGTGGGCGGCGCCGGTGACCTGCTGGGCGAGCTCGGCGGCCCGGCCGCGCTCCTCGCCGGACCGGGCGGAGAGGCGGCGGGCGAGGGTGCGGGTGCGGCGCTCCGCCCCGGCGTGGATGTCGCGGGTGCGGGCGCGGGCCGCGGCGGCCTCGACGATGCGGCCGAGGAGGTCGACGGAGCCGGCGGTGAAGTCGCGTTCGGCGGTGAGTTCGGCGCGGCGGCCGAGCTTGTTGCCGAAGCCGCTGACGAGGTCGGCGAGGCCGTCCGTGTCGCGGGTGTCGGTCACGGCGCGCAGCAGCAGGTCGGTGAAGTCGGAGTCCTTCTTCACCGCGAAGAGGCCGGCCGCCTCGCCCTCGTCGGCGTTCATCTCGCGCTGGTAGCGGAAGAGTTCGGGGTCGAGGCCGAGTTCGCCGAGGTGCTCGTTCCAGCGGTCGTGGATCTCCTCCCAGTGCACGTCGAGGTGCTGGTAGAACTTCCCGGCCTCGGTGAGCGCGTCCCGGAAGCCCTTCATGGTGCGGCGCCTGCCACGGGCGCCGGAGACGCCCTCGGCGGGGCGGCCGACGGCGGTGGACTCGGCGACGGGCAGCGAGTCCAGGCCGAGCCCGGGGCCGGGGCGGAAGGAGTACCAGGCCTCGGCGAACTTCCGGGGGTCGTTGGAGACCTGGCGCCCGCGCCACTCGCTGACCTTGCCGACGACCACGCACTCGCCGGTCACGGTGTGCTGCCACTCCAGCGCGACATGCCCGCAGTCGTCGGCCAGCAGGAACTTGCGCAGCACGCCGGAGCTGGCGCCGCCGAGGGTGTTGCGGTGGCCCGGCAGCATCACCGAGAAGATCAACTTCAGCAGGACGGACTTGCCGCCGCCGTTCTCCAGGAAGAGCACACCGGCCGGGGCGGGCCTGCGCGGCGGGCCGACCGGCTCGTCCTCGAAGAACTCCGCCTGCGCCGGTGCGGGGCGGGGCACGGGCTCGCCGACGCCGCGCAGGTCGAGCACGGTGTCGGCGTAGCGTGCGCCGGCGGGCCCGATGGAGTAGAGGCGGACCCGGGAAAGCTCGTACATGGCGGCGGACTCTCGTCGTTCGGGGAGCGGAAGGAAGTCGTCGGGGACGGGATGCGGTCAGCCGTGGAACGGCAGGCCCGCGTCGGCCACCAGTTCCAGGTCGTCGGGGTCCGGGGGCGGCAGCAGCGTGGCGCTGCCGTCGGTGACGGGGACGACGCCCAGCTCCAGGAGTTCGGCCATGGCGGCGCTGCCGGCCATGTCGCGGACCTGGAGCTGGTAGCGGGCGGTGGTGCGGTATGTGCCTCCGGCGTCGTCGCCGGTGCGCTGGAGGAAGCCGGAGTCGGTGAGGAAGGCGACGGCCTTGCCGATGATGCCGGTGGTGGATCCGGCGAGCCGGCGGGCGTCCTTGGTGGCTCCGGTGGCGCTGCGCCGGGCGTAGACGCGCCAGCCGGCCTCCAGGCCCGGGGCGTCGCTGGCCGGGTCGGTGTTGTCGCCCTGCTCCTCGGCGCGCTCCTCCAGGCGGTTGCATGCCTGGCGGACGAAGCCGTCGACCCCGTTGACCGTGATCCGGCCGATGTAGGCGTCGTCGGCGACGTCCTCGGGGCGGGGGAACGCCATCGCGGCGACGGCGAGGTGGGCCAGGCCGTGCAGGAACCGGTCGGCGCTGTCCGAGGAGGCGCGGCGCGCGTAGTCGCCCATGCGGACGGCGAAGAGCGAGTCCTCGCCCGCTGTGACGGCCATGCCCGCCCGGGGCGAGACCTCCAGGACGATGAGGCCGAGCCCGGTGGCGACGGCGTCGGCGAGCCGGGCGAAGGCGGGGTCCTCCCGGTAGCGGCGCAGCAGTTCGGCGTACTCGGCGTCGCGGGCGGGCAGCAGCTTGGGCTGGAGGCCGAAGGCGACGAGCCGGGCGGCGTCCGCCGCGTCCGCCGGGGTGACGGCGGCGGGTGCGGGCGCCGGGCGGTCGGGCTCGTAGCCGTGGGCGGGCCGGTCGGCGGGCTCGCTCCACGCGTCGGCGTGCTCTGCGCGGTGGTCGCTCACGACACTCGCTCCTCGGTGCGGAATGTACTGCGGAAGGTGGAAGGGGAGCCGAGGGCTGTCACGGCGCCTCCGTACGGTCGGCGGCCATGCCGGCGGCGTCGAGCAGAGCCGTGCCCACGATCAGGTCGGCGCCGCCGAACTCCTCGTCGTCGAGCGGGGTGCCGTCGTCCACGGAGAACAGCAGGCGGCGCTCGCCCTGGCGGTAGGCGGTGCCGACCGGGGGGCTCGCGGCGTGCACCGCGAGCAGGGCGACCAGGTAGGGCAGGTCCCGGTCGCGCCGGCGGGCGTCGGCCAGGAGGCCGGAGAGGCGGCGCGGCGCGTCGTGCTCCAGGTCGAGCAGCTCCATCGCTGCGGCCAGCTGCTCCTCGCTGAAGCGGCTGTCGTCCGGGGTGGCGATCAGGTCCGGCTCGGGCATCTCGGCGCCGAGGTGCTCGCGCGCCGGCGGCGGGCTGAGGAGCAGGTCGACCAGGTCGCCCACCCGCACGGATACCGGGGTGCGCAGGCCCGTGCCGTGGGCGAAGAAGGCGTCGGTGGCGCGGCTCGCCTGCTCGACGGGGAGCGGCAGCAGCGGGCCGAGGAGCTGCCCGTACAGGTCGAGGCCGGTGCGGGCGGCGGGTGCGGCGAACGCCTGCCGGTCCTGTTCGGCGCGGAAGAGGGGGCCGGCCTCAAGCAGCCGGGACTGGAGCTGGGTGTGGCGGCGGATGCAGTCCTTGACGATGTCGACGAGCTCGGCGGCGCGGCGCTTGTGCTCGGGGTCCTCGGCCTCGTCACGGGCCTTGCGGATGTTGGTGAGGATCGCGTTCTCGTGGCGGTAGCGGTCGGCGACGTGGTCCAGCGCTTCGGCGATCATGTCGGGCACGGCGTTGAGCCAGTCGACCGCGCGGACGTTGCGCCGGGTGGCGTCGAGCGTCTTGCGCAGCGTTTCCGCGTACTGCACGGTCCGGTAACGGGCCTGTTCGGCGGCGAGCTGGGCGTCGGCCAGCCTGCCCCGGCTGATCAGGACCTCCAGCTTCACCTCGGCGGCGATCTGGGCGCTGGTGACGTCCGTGTCGAGGGCGCCGACAAGGACGTTGACCGCCTCGTCGGTGGCCCTGAGGTAGACGCTGCCGCCGTGCCCGGGGACCTCCTCGATCAGCTTGAAGTCGTAGTCGCGGCGGACGTAGGCGCCGTCGGGCCCGAAGGTGCCGTAGACCGCGCGGAATCCGCGGTCGACGCTGCCGACGTTGATCAGGTTCTCCAGGACCCAGCGGGCGACCCGTTCGTGCTCGGCGGCCGGGCGGCCGGGGGCCTGGGCGGCGACGCGCGGGAGGAGTCTGGTCACTATCTGGTCGTGGTCCGCGCCCGTGTCGAAGTCCATGTTGAGCGTGACGTGGTCGATCGCCGCGAGGGCGACCTCGGCCATCGCGTAGCCGCTGTACTCACCGGCGAGGTTCGCCTTGCGGACGTCCAGGTCGTGCAGCGGAGCCGTGCAGGCGAGCGCGCGCAGCCGCCGGGACAGCCCCTCGTCGGCGGCCGGGCCCGGTGCGGGCCGCGGCCCCGCGCTGAGCTGGGGCGCAGCGTTGTCCGTATAGGCAGGCGAAGTCACGGTGCACAGATTAGGTCCTCGCACCGACAACGGTCGAAACGGCGCAGAAGGGCCGCTCCCGGCGGGACCGGCCGGGCCCCGCGTTCCCGGTCAGCCGTGCCCGTCCCCGTCGCCCGGCTCCCCGTATCCGCCGCCTCCGGGGGTGCGCAGCACCAGGACGTCACCCGCTCCGGCGTCCGCGCTGTCGCAGCCGTCCAGCTCGGTGCGGCTGCCGTCCGCGCGCTCGATGTGCTGGCTGCCGAGCGCGCCGGGTGCACCGCCCGCCATGCCGTACGGGGGCACGCGGCGGTGTCCGGTGAGCAGGGCCAGGGTGACCGGTTCGAGGAAGCGGATGCGGCGCTCCACCCCGCTGCCGCCGCGGTGGCGGCCCGCTCCCCCGCTGCCTTCGCGCACCCGGAAGCTCTCCAGCAGGACCGGGTAGCGCCATTCCAGGATCTCGGGGTCGGTGAGGCGGGAGTTGGTCATGTGGGTCTGGACGGCGTCGGTGCCGTCGAAGTCCTCGCCCGCGCCGGATCCGCTGGCCACGGTCTCGTAGTACTGCACCCGCTCGTTGCCGAAGGTCAGGTTGTTCATGGTGCCGGACCCCTCGGCCTGGACGCCGAGGGCCGCGTACAGCGCGCCCGTGACGGCCTGCGAGGTCTCGACGTTGCCGGCGACCGTGGCGGCGGGCGGGGCGGGGGCCAGCATGGAGCCCTCCGGGACGCGGATCTCCAGCGGGTTCAGGCAGCCGCTGTTGAGCGGGATGTCGTCGGCGACCAGGGTGCGGAAGACGTACAGTACGGCGGCCATGACCACGGACTTCGGTGCGTTGAAGTTGCCCGGCTGCTGCGGGGAGGTGCCGGTGAAGTCGATGACCGCGCTGCGGGCCTCGCGGTCGACGGTGATCGTCACCTCGATCACGGCGCCGTTGTCCGTCTCGTACCGGTAGTGGCCGTCGTCCAGTCCGGCGATGATGCGGCGCACCGACTCCTCGGCGTTGTCCTGCACATGGCCCATATAGGCGTCGACCGCCTCGGCCCCGAACTGGCCTGTCATGGCGCGCAGTTCGGCGATGCCCTTCTCGTTGGCGGCGATCTGGGCGCGCAGGTCGGCGAGGTTGGTCCCGGGGTCGCGGGAGGGGTACGGGGCGGTGGTGAGCAGGGTGCGGGTGGCGTCCTCGCGGAAGGTGCCGTCCCGTACCAGGAGCCAGTTGTCGAAGAGGACGCCCTCCTCGTCGATGGTCCGGCTGAAGGCGGGCATGGAGCCGGGGGTGATGCCGCCGATCTCCGCGTGGTGGCCGCGCGAGGCCACCAGGAACCTCAGCACCGGCTCCGCGCCGCTCTCGTCGAACACCGGCGTCACGACCGTGACATCGGGCAGATGGGTGCCGCCGTGGTACGGGTCGTTGATGGCGTACACGTCACCCGGGCGCATGGTGCCGGTGTTGCGGTGCAGGACCTCCTTGATGGACTCCCCCATGGAGCCGAGGTGCACCGGGATGTGGGGCGCGTTGGCGATGAGGTTGCCCTGCGCGTCGAACAGCGCGCAGGAGAAGTCGAGGCGCTCCTTGATGTTGACGGAGCGGGCCGTGTTCTCCAGCGTGACGCCCATCTGCTCGGCGATGGACATGAAGAGGTTGTTGAAGACCTCCAGCAGCACCGGGTCGACCTGGGTGCCGACGGCCTGCCGGGCCGGGCGCGGGCGTGCCCGGGTGAGGACGAGGTGCCCGGTGGCGGCGAGTTCGGCCTGCCAGCCCGGGTCGACGACGGTGGTGGCATCGGCCTCGGCGACGACGGCGGGCCCGGTGACCGTGTCGGTGGCCCGGAGGTCGGCCCTGCGGTGGAGCGGGGCCTCCTGCCACCGGCCTTCCGCGAACATCCGCGCGGTGTCGTACGGGCGGGGCGTGGTGGGGGCGCCCTCGTCGCGCCCGGCCGGCCGGAGCTCGGCGTGGCCGCCGGCCGTTCCGGTGGCCTCGACGGAGACGGTCTCCACGACGAGCTGCCGGTCGGCGGTGAAGCCGTAACGGGCCCGGTGCTCGCGGGTGAACGCCTCGGTCATCGCGGCGGCCGTGTCCAGGGCCACGGGCAGGCTCGCGTCGGTGCCCTCGTAGCGCAGCAGGACCCTGGCCCGGGTGGAGACGGCGTCGCCGGGCACACCGTCGGCGCGCAGATCGGCGCTCGTACGGGCGGCGAGCTCGTCGCACAGTTCCCGCACCCGGGTCTCGGCGGCGTCGTCGAGGACGGCCTCGAAGGACTGCTCGCGCATGGCGGTGGCATCGGCGAGCCCGATGCCGTACGCCGAGAGCACCCCGGCCAGCGGGGGGACGAGGGCGGTGTCGATGCCGAGCGCGTCGGCGACGGCGCAGACGGCCTGGCCGCCGGCCCCGCCGAAGCCGGTGAGCGCGTAGCGGGTGATGTCGTGGCCGCGCTGCACGGAGATCTTCTTGACCGCACTGGCCATGGCGAGGACCGCGATCTCCAGGAAGCCGGCCGCGGTCTCGGCCGCCGTCCGCTTGCTGCCGGTGGCGCGGGCGACCTCCTCGGCGAGGTCCTCGAAGCGTTCGCGCACGACGTCCGCGTCGAGGGGCTGGTCGCCGTGCGGCCCGAAGACGGCGGGGAAGTGCGCGGGGCGGATGCGGCCCAGCATCACCTGCGCGTCGGTGACGGTCAGCGGTCCGCCTCTGCGGTAGCAGGCGGGACCGGGGTCGGCCCCGGCGGAGTCGGGTCCGACCCGGTAGCGCCGGCCGTCGAAGTGCAGGACCGAGCCGCCGCCGGCCGCGACGGTGTGGATGTTCATCATGGGCACCCGCATCCGCGCGCCCGCCACCTCGGCGCCCAGTTCGCGCTCGAACTCGCCCGCGTAGTGCGAGACGTCGGTGGAGGTGCCGCCCATGTCGAAGCCGATGACCCGGTCGTGGCCGGCCTGCGCGGAGGTGCGGACCATGCCGACGACACCGCCGGCGGGCCCGGAGAGCACCGCGTCCTTGCCCCGGAAGTGCGCGGCCTCGCGCAGGCCGCCGTTGGACTGCATGAACATCAGCCGGATGCCGGGGAGCTCGGCGGCGACCGACTCCACGTAGCGGCGCAGGATCGGGGAGAGATAGGCGTCCACGACGGTGGTGTCACCCCGCGGGACGAGCTTGATCAGCGGGCTGACCTCGTGGGAGCAGCTGATCTGGGTGAACCCGGCGGCCCTGGCCTCGGCGGCGACCGCCTGCTCGTGGGCCGGGTGGCGGTAGCCGTGCATCAGGACGACGGCCGCGCTGCTCAGCCCGTCGGCGCGGGCCTCGCGCAGCAGACCGGCGACGGCCTCGCGGTCCAGCGGGGTGAGGGTGCGGCCGTGGGCGTCGATGCGCTCGGGGACCTCGATCACCCGGTCGTACACGGCTTCCGGGAGCAGGATGCGGCGGTCGAAGAGGCGGGGGCGGTTCTGGTACGCGATGCGCAGGGCGTCCCGGAAGCCTTCGGTGATCACCAGGACGGTGGGTTCGCCGCGCCGCTCCAGCAGGGCGTTGGTGGCGACGGTGGTGCCCATCTTCACGGCGGAGACCCGGTCGGCGGGGACCGGCTCGTCCGGTCCGAGCCCCAGCATCAGCCGGATGCCGGCCACGGCGGCGTCGCGGTAGCGGTCCGGGTCGTGCGAGAGAAGTTTGCGGGTGACGAGCTGTCCGTCGGGGCGCCTTCCCACCACATCGGTGAAGGTGCCGCCACGGTCGATCCAGAACTCCCAGCGCCCGGTCATGTCCCCATACTGGCCTGCCGTCCGGTGATCGCGGAACAGGGCGCGGCGCGTCCGTGGGCCGGCGCGGGTCCCGACGGGTGGTGTGCCGGGAGCGGGGCGGTGCACGGCCGCGGTGGGCCGGGCGGGGTGGAGCGGCGCGCCCCCGACGCGCTGCTTCCTGCGGGGCCGTGTGCGGCCCCCGTACGGACGGTGTCCGGCGGTCAGACGGCCGGGGCGTCCGGGCCGATCCTGCTGCGTACCGCCGACTGGACCTCGGCCTCCTCGGCGGGGTCGGCGGCCAGTCGGCGCAGCCGCTCCGCCACGCGCAGATCACCGGTCTCGGCGTGGAGCGCGGCGACCTCGCGGGTTGTCTCCTCGCAGTCCCACAGGCACTCGACGGCGAAGCCGGTGGCGAAGGACGGGTCGGTGGCGGCCAGGGCGCGGGCGGTACGTCCGCGCAGCTGGGAGGAGGACGTCTCCCGGTAGATGTGGCGCAGTACGGGTGCGGCGCAGGCGATACCCAGCCGGCCGGCGCCGTCGACGAGTGGCCACAGCCGTGGCGCGTCGGGTCCGTCGCCGCGTACGGCGTCGCGCAGGGCGCCGAGCACTGCGGACGCGTCCTGCGGACCGCCGCGTCCGGCCAGCACTCCGGCCGCCGAGGCGCCGAGCGCGTCGGGCCTGCGGGCCCAGCGGCGGGCCCGGTCCACGGCGTCCTCGCCGCACATGCGCTCGAAGGCGGTGACGGCCGCTTCGGCGACGGGCCCCCGGGGTTCGGTGGCGGCGGCCTCGATGAGGTCGAGCACGACGGGGTCGCGGACCTCGGCGGCGAGATAGTGGAGCGCGGCGCAGCGGGCGGCGTCGGGGCCGCTGCGGGCGGCCTCGACGATCTCGGGCCGGTCCTCGGGGCCGGCCACGGCGGCGAGGCAGCGGGCGGCCGGGACGTGCAGGGTGCTACCGCGCTCCAGCCCCTGGTGCGCCCAGTCGAAGACCGCCTGGACGCTCCAGCCGGGCCGGGGGCCGCCGGGGCGCATCTGGCGCTGCCAGCGGTCGAAGGAGCCCTGTTCGGAGGCGGCCCGGACGCGGGCGCCGACCGCCTCGCGCGGATCGTCGGCCCACAGGCGCCAGGGGCGGGGCTCGTAGGCGTCCCGCACGGTGGCGGCCAGTTCGGCGCGGCCCTCGGGGTCGTCGGGGAAGCGGGCGAGCACGGGTTCGGCGAGGGAGCGCAGTCCCGCGTCGTCGTCGCGCAGGGCCAGCTCGTCGAGGGCCCAGGCCCAGTTGGAGCCGGTCGCGGTGTAGCGCCGCAGCACGGCGAGGGCGTCGCCGCGCCCGTAGGAGGCGAGGTGACCGAGGACGGACAGGGCGAGGCCCGTGCGTGAGTCGTCCGTGTCGAGGTGGTCCTCGGGGTCGGACAGGTGCCGCTCGATCTCCTCGACCCCGCCGTCGAGGTCGAGGTAGAGGCGTGCGTAGTACAGGGAGCGGTTCTCTGCCTGCCAGTCGTGGCGGGGGTCGCTCAGGACGCAGTGGTTGAGAGCCGCCAGGGCCTCGGAGCGCGGTGCGGCGAGCGCGTGGAGCGTGCCGTCGCCGCGGCCTCTCTGCAGCAGGCCGAGCAGGGTGCCGCTCGGCGCTATGAACGGATCAAACATGGGGAAAGCCTCACATCAAGCTGTCGACGCAACCGGGACTGTGCAGTTCCATGTGCCGGGTAAGCACTAGGCCGCGCAGCAACATGATTCGCCGACCGCCGTCTTCTGCCTGGTGTAGAGCATCTTCCTCTGCCTCTCGTCGGGTGACCCTGATCGGGCCCGCGACGTCATGATGACCCAGCCATTTCGCCACCGCGACCACATTTACGGCGAACCCGTTCAGCGGGCGCCGAAGAGTTCCAGCAGGTCGTCCTTGCCGAACATGCGCGCGGTGTCCACCGCGGAGGGCGTTCCGGCCGCCGGATCGGCCCCGGCGTCGAGCAGGGCGCGGACCACCGCTTCCTCCCCCTTGAAGACCGCGCCGGCGAGCGGCGTCTGACCCCGGTCGTTCGCCCGGTCCGGGTCGGCGCCGCGGGCGGCGAGGGCCGTGACCGCGGGGGCGTGCCCGTGGTAGGCGGCGAGCATCAGGAGCGTGTCGCCCCGGTCGTTGGTGAGGTTGGCGGGCACCCCGGCGTCCACATAGGCGGCCAGGGCGTCGGTGTCGCCGCCGCGCGCCAGGTCGAACACCTTGGAGGCCAGCTCCACCACCGCGGGATCGGGGGTTTCGCTCATCGGGGTACCGCCTTCCTTGACCGTTCGCGCCACCGCCGGCGGCCGGGACGTGCACGGCGGGGGCCGTGCGAGTGAACCGACAGGGTACTGCCCGTACGCGTGTGTGATCCGGTCCGGACCACATGTCCGCCAATCGAGTGGATAATCACCCTTTTCACCCGATTACGCCTTTTATCTTATGGATACTTGGGGTGAGCCTGGAAGGACTCATGGTGACTGTCCCCCCAACCAGGAGAACCACTCATGATCCTTTCCATGTCAGGCGTCGTCATCCTCGGCATCATCGTCTTCCTGTTCTTCAGGAAGGACGGCCTCAAGGCATCGCACGCCCTGGTCACCGCCCTGTTCGGCTTCTACCTGGCCGGTACCGCCATCGCACCGAGCATCACCGCGGGCGGAGCGAGCCTGGCCGGACTCCTGGGCGGAATCAAGTTCTGACCCTCCGCCCCCGCACCGGCCTTCAGGAGACACAGGAGACAGACGTGGCCCGGCGACCACTCCCCCGCATTCTGAGCAGCGGCAGCGCTTCGATCACCCGCAGTCGGGAGATCGCGCGCACGGCCGCCGACAGCGCCACCGACGTGCTCCATCCCCTGATCACGCTCACGCGTGGTCTGCGGATGCTGGCCGGCGCAGGACGGCACAAGTGGGCCGCGACGCCCAAGGACCGGCGTGGTCCCACGCTGTTCCTCGTCGCGGCCTGCGTACTCGTGGTCGCGCTCATCCCGTACGGGCCGCTGCTGGCCCTCGTCACGGTGATGGGCGCCGCCGCATGGAAGGGACGGGACCGCACCCCCGTCAGAACCGGCCCCGACGAGGCGGAGACCGCCCGGCTGCGGGCCCTGTACGAGGCGCTCGTGCCGTACTTCTCCACGGCCGAGGACCCCGCCCCGCTCTTCAGCCACGGCGGCGAGTGGGAGAAGGTCTTCAGCGACTACGCGTTCGACGGCGACGGCCGCGTCTCGCGCCTCCAGGTCGCGTATCCCGCGTACTTCACCGACAGCGAGCCCGAGTCCCGGGCCCGGATCGAACAGCTGCTGCACGCCAAGTCGGGCCGCGGCCGGGAGTACCACTTCGCCTGGGACGAGGAGGGCAACCGGCTCGTGATGAGCGTGCTCGACGCCCTGCCCACCTCACTCACCGCACAGCGCTTCGTCACCGCCCCCGGCGAGACCGTCCTCGGCTTCACGGACGAGGACGCGGTGCGGCGCACCGTCCCGGTCAGCGACGGCGACGGCGGCCGGGACGCTCCCGGCGTCGTCTGGCGTACCGGTGCCCGCTCCACCGAACCGCACCTGCTCGTCGCGGGGCAGCCCGGCAGCGGCACCACCAGCCTGCTGCGGTCCATCGCCCTCCAGGCGCTCCAGCACGGCGACATCCTGATCGTCGAGGGCAGCGGCACCGGCGAGTACGCCTGCTTCACCGGGCGCGAAGGCGTCCTGGCCGTCGAGTGCGGACCGGCCGGCGCCCTGTCGACCCTGGAGTGGGCGGCCAACGAGACGGAACGCCGGCTGATCGACGCGAACCGCGCCCGGCAGGCCGGCGACCCGGTCCCCGAGGACCTCACGCGCCCGCTGTGGATCCTGCTGGACCGCCCCAGCGCGCTCGCCCGGCCGGCCGGAGACGGATCGCCCGGTGTACCGGAGCTGCTCCAGGTCCCGCTGCGGCACGGCCGGGCCGCCCATGTGGTCGTGGTGCTGGCCGAGGCGTTCGACCACCTCGACGGCCTCGGCGAGACCGTGCTCACGCACACCAGGGCCCGGGTGGCGCTCGGCCACTGCACCGCCGGGCAGATCGAGTCGGTGCTCGGCACGGGGCCGCACACCACGCCTCCGCCGGACGTCCCGCCCGGCCGCGGCTACGCCCGGTTCGGCGCGGGACCGGTCCTGCGCATCCAGGTCCCCGCCACGCCCGACCCGTACGACGACGCCACCAGCGACGCGCAGCGCGCGGCGGTGCTGAGCCTGCTGCCCGAGCGGCGCACGGCGGTCGAGGCGGGCGCGCCGGAGCCGGCGTCCCTGGAGGAGGAAACGGTGGGCGTCGGGATCGAGCCCATGGGCGCGCCGGTGGGGGTGGAGGCCGTCGCGGTCAGCGACTGAGACCGCGGATACGTCCGAGGAGGGCCCGGCACGCGTGCCGGGCCCTCCTCGGACGTCCGYGGCCGGTTCGTGGGCGTCAGGCCACGAACGTGCGCGGCGCCTCCATGCCCGCGCCCGCGCCCGCCCCGACCAGGCGGGCGGCCTGGGCGAGCCGCTGGGCCGCCTCCTCCGCCACCGGCCCGCCGACCGTGAACGGGAGCCGTACGTAGCCCTCGAAAGCGCCGTCGACGCCGAACCGGGGTCCCGAGGGCACGCGTACCCCGACTCCTTCCCCGGCGACCGCGAGCCGCGAGCCGGAGAGGCCGCCGGTGCGCACCCAGAGCGTGAGCCCGCCGGCCGGCACGGAGAACTCCCACTCCGGCAGCTCCCGGCGCACGGCCGCGACGAGCGCGTCGCGGTTCTCCCGGGCCTGCTCCCGGCGCAGCCGCACGGCCTCCTCCCAGCCACCGGTCCGCATCAGCCAGTTGACCGCCAGCTGTTCGAGGACCGGGGTGCCCATGTCGGCGTACGCGCGAGCGGCGACCAGGCTGCGGATCACATCGGGCGCGGCCCGTACCCAGCCGATCCGCATGCCGGCCCAGAACGCCTTGCTGGCCGAGCCCACGGTGAGGACCGTGCTGCCCGCCGGGTCGAACGCGCAGACCGGGCGCGGCATCGCCACGTCGTCGTCGAGGTGCAGCTCCCGCATCGTCTCGTCGACGACCAGGACCGTGCCGGCCGAGCGCGCGGCGTCCACCAGCGCCCGTCGGCGGTCCTCGCCGGCCAGCGCGCCGGTGGGGTTGTGGAAGTCCGCGACGACGTAGGCGAGCCGGGGCGCCGCGTCCCGCAGGACCTGGCGCCAGCGGTTCAGGTCCCAGCCGCCGAGCCCCTCCTCCATGGCCACCGGCACCAGCCGGGCGCCCGCCTCCCGCATCAGCTGGAGGATGTTGGCGTAGCTCGGCGACTCCACCGCGATCCGCTCGCCGCGGCCGGCGAAGAGGTGGCAGATGGCGTCGATCGCGCCCATCGCACCGGTGGTGACCATGATCTGCTCGGGCATGGTCGGGATGCCGTCGGCGGTGTAGCGGTCGGCGATCATCTGACGCAGGGCGGGCAGCCCGGCGGGGTAGTCGCCGTGGGTGTGCGCGTACGGCGGCAGCTCCTCCAGGGCGCCCTGGACGGCCCGGGTCAGCCAGGGCTCGGGGGCCGGCAGCGAGGCGCAGCCCAGGTCGATCATGGAGCCCAGGGCCTCGGGCGGCAGCGGTTCCAGACCGCGCGCGGGCAGCGGGTTGCCCGCCGGGACCGCCGTCCAGCTGCCGGCGCCGCGCCGGGACTCCAGGAAGCCCTCGGCCCGCAGCGCCTCGTAGGCGGCGGCGACCGTGGTGCGGCTGACGGCGAGGGCGACGGCCAGCTCGCGTTCGGCCGGGAGGCGGGCGGCGACCGCGACCCGGCCCTCCAGGACGAGCAGCCGGATGCCGTCGGCGAGCGCGCGGTAGGCGGGCGGGCGGCGGCTGCCGGGGCCCAGCGGCCGCTGCTGCTGGGCCCGGAGCTGCCGGGCCAGCTGTGCCGCTCCCACCGCCGAAGTCCACTGCGCCATGAGAATCAGTCCACCTTTCTCGGATTGGCCATGGTTGGCGGCCAATCGCCTGCCACAGAGTGACACGGAGCAGTCCAACACCACCACTCCAGGGGGCACACCTTGTCCAAGACCCTCGTCCCGCAGGGGGCGCACCTGACCCGACGGCTGGTCCAGCTGTACGCGGGGCTCGCGCTCTACGGGGCGAGCTCGGCCCTGCTGGTCGTCGCCGGTCTCGGCCTGGAGCCGTGGGGCGTGCTGCACCAGGGGCTCGCGGAGCGGACCGGGATCAGCATCGGAGTGGTCTCGATCATCATCGGCGCGGTCGTGCTGCTGCTGTGGATCCCGCTGCGCCAGCGGCCGGGCCTGGGCACGGTCTCGAACGTGTTCGCCGTGGGGATCGCGATGGACGGCACGCTCGCCCTGGTCCCCGAGGTGCACGGTCTCGTGGCGCGGGCCGGTGTGATGGCCGCGGGAATCGTCCTGAACGGGGTGGCGACGGGCCTCTACATCAGCGCCCGGTTCGGCCCCGGCCCCCGGGACGGCCTGATGACCGGGCTGCACCGGCGGACCGGCCGGTCGATCCGGCTGGTGCGCACGGCCATCGAGATCGCCGTCGTGGTCACCGGATTCGTGCTCGGCGGCTCCCTCGGCGTCGGTACGGTCCTGTACGCCGTGGCCATCGGACCGCTGGCCCAGGTCTTCCTGCGCGTCTTCGCGATCCCCGAGGCCGGGGAGACCTCGGCGGGGAGCCCGGCGCCCCGGCAGTCCATACTGCGGCGGTGACTTCCGAACGCCACCCCTATCTGGACCATCCCGCGCCGCTCGCGTTCGCGCACCGGGGCGGCGCGGCGGACGGGATCGAGAACACGGCGGCCGCCTTCCGCCGCGCCGCCGACGCCGGGTACCGCTACTTCGAGACCGATGTGCACGCCTCGGCGGACGGCCGCCTGGTGGCCTTCCACGACGCCACGCTGGACCGGGTGACGGACGCCCGGGGCCGGCTGGCGGAGCTGCCGTGGAGCGAGATACGCCGGGCCCGGGTCGCCGGGCGTGAGCCGCTGCCGCTGTTCGAGGAGCTGCTGGAGGCGTTCCCCGGGGCCCGGTGGAACGTGGACATCAAGGCGGAGGCCGCCCTGGAGCCGCTGGTGGAGCTGGTCCGCGCGACGGGCTCCTGGGACCGGGTGTGCGTCGGCTCGTTCTCCGAGGCGCGGGTCGCCAGGGCGCACCGGCTGGCCGGCCCGCGCCTGGCCACCTCGTACGGCGTGCGCGGTGTCCTCGGGCTGCGGCTGCGGTCGTACGGCATCCCGGCGGCGCTGCGGGCCGGGGCGGTGTGCGCGCAGGTGCCGGAGAGCCAGAACGGCGTCCGGGTCGTCGACCGGCGCTTCGTGCGTGCGGCCCATGCGCGGGGGCTCCAGGTGCACGTGTGGACGGTGAACGATCCGGAGCGGATGGCCGCGCTCCTGGACCTCGGCGTGGATGGCATCATGACCGATCACATCGAGACGCTGCGCTCGGTGCTGAGCGAGCGGGGGGCCTGGGCCTGACCCGCCGCCGGCCCGGGTGACGTCTTCACGGGGACATTTCCAGGGGGCACCATGACGGCCGAGACCGCAGACACCGCCGAACCGGCCGACGGCACGACCGGCCCCGGCGCGGACGGCGCGGCCGAGCGGCGCAGGGAACAGCGCGGCTGGTACTTCTACGACTTCGCGTGCTCCGTCTACTCGACGAGCGTCCTCACGGTCTTCCTCGGCCCCTATCTGACCTCGGTCGCCAAGGCGGCGGCGGACGCCGACGGCTTCGTCCACCCGCTCGGCATCCCCGTCCGCGCCGGATCGCTGTTCGCGTACGCGGTCTCCGCCTCGCTCGTCCTGGCGATCGTCCTGATGCCCGTGGTGGGCGCGGCCGCCGACCGTACGGGACGCAAGAAACCGCTCCTCGCGGCGGCGGCGTACACCGGAGCGGCCGCGACGACGGCGATGTTCTTCGTGGGCGGCCACCGCTATCTGCTCGGCGCCTTCCTGCTCATCGTGGCGAACGCCGCAACGGCGGTGGCGACGATGCTCTACAACGCCTATCTGCCGCAGATAGCGGAGCCCGACGAGCGCGACGACGTCTCCTCGCGGGGCTGGGCGTTCGGCTACACCTCCGGGGCGCTGGTCCTGGTCCTCAACCTGATCCTGTACTCGGGTCACGACTCCTTCGGCCTCTCCGAGTCCCAGGCGGTACGGATCTGCCTGGCCTCGGCGGGCGTGTGGTGGGCCGTCTTCACGGTCATCCCGCTGCGCCGGCTGCGCGACCGGGCTCTGGGGAAGGGCGGCCGGAGCGGGGAGGGCACGGGCGGCCGGGGCGCGGCGGGCTCGGGCTGGCGGCAGCTGCGGGCCACGCTGGCCGACATGCGGCGCCATCCGCTGACCCTGTCCTTCCTGCTCGCCTATCTGGTCTACAACGACGGCGTGCAGACCGTGATCTCGCAGGCGTCGGTGTACGGCTCCGAGGAACTGGACCTCGGCCAGTCGACGCTGATCACGGCGGTGCTGCTGGTGCAGGTGCTGGCGGTCGCCGGGGCGCTGGCGATGGGCCGGATGGCCCGCGTGTACGGCGCGAAGCGCACGATCCTGGGCTCGCTGGCCGTGTGGACGCTGATCCTGGTCGCCGGATACTTCCTGCCGGCCGGCTCGCCCGTCTTCTTCTACCTGCTGGCGGCGGCCATCGGTCTGGTGCTCGGCGGCAGCCAGGCGCTGTCGCGTTCGCTGTTCTCGCACCTGGTGCCGCGAGGCAAGGAAGCCGAGTACTTCTCGGCGTACGAGATGAGCGACCGGGGGCTGAGCTGGCTGGGACCCCTGGTGTTCGGTCTCGCCTATCAGCTGACCGGCAGCTACCGGGACGCGATCATCTCGCTGGTGGTCTTCTTCGTGGTCGGTTCGGTGCTGCTGGCCCGGGTGCCGCTGAGGCGCGCGGTGGCGGCGGCGGGAAACCCCGTACCCGAGCGGATTTAGACGTTGAAGTAAAAGGCCGGTAGTGTACGCCTTTGGCCTGCCCCGGGTGACCGTAACTGCGAGTGGAAGTCTCCGAACCGTTGGGTGACATCTTCCGTCAAAGGTGACAAACCGGGTATGGGCGGGTACCTGAACCCTGGGAAACCTGAAAATCAGCGGTACGACGGGCGACGCATGACCGGCAACGGGAATCTTTGCCGCCGACCGGACGTTGACCGATTGACGACGACAGCGACACCTGTCCTGTGGGCGACAAGCCCGGGAGGCACGATTCATGAGTGAGCGAGCTCTCCGCGGCACGCGACTCGTGGTTACCAGCTACGAGACGGACCGCGGCATCGATCTGGCCCCGCGCCAGGCGGTGGAGTACGCATGCCAGAACGGACATCGATTCGAGATGCCGTTCTCGGTAGAGGCGGAAATTCCGCCGGAGTGGGAGTGCAAGGCGTGCGGCGCCCAGGCACTCCTGGTGGACGGGGACGGCCCCGAGGAGAAGAAGGGCAAGCCTGCGCGTACGCACTGGGACATGCTCATGGAGCGGCGTACGCGCGAGGAGCTGGAGGAGGTGCTGGCCGAACGGCTGGCGGTCCTGCGCTCCGGCGCGATGAACATCGCTGTGCACCCCCGGGACAGCAGGAAGTCTGCTTGACCGGCTAGCACGGCACGGAAACGAAGCCGCGGGCCCCGACACGCTGTGCGTGCGGGGCCCGCGGCTTCGTCGTGTAGCGGGGGGCGTCCTGAGAGGTCAGGGCGTCAGCGGGGGGCGGGGCTCGTCGTTCGGGCCCCGGTTGTCGGGGGGCGTGTCGTCGCGGATGACCTCGCCCTGGACGACCTTGCCGTCGGGGCGGTGGATACGGGCCTGCTGGAAAGCATCCGAGAAGCCGCCGGGAGCCGCCGTGCGCATGCGCCGGTCCAGCGAGCGCTCCGCGTACCGGCTGAGTGCCGTGCGGACCGGCGGCACCAGGAGCAGGAGCCCGGCCACGTCCGAGATCAGGCCGGGGATCATGATGAGCAGTCCGCCGAGCATCAGGAAGCCGTTGCCCCGGCCGCTCTCGGGAGTGGCGGGCGAGGAGCCGTCCGCGCCCGCCTGCCCAGGCATCCGCTGCAGCGTCTCCGTGAGATTGCGGAACGCGCGGCGGCCCGCGCTCTTGATCACCGCGGCGCCGAGGACGATCCCGGCGGCCAGCAGGATCACCACGGTCAGCCCGCCGGCGACGTCCGCCACCAGGATCAGCAGCCAGATCTCCAGCACCGCCCAGGCGGCGACGGCGAGAGGTACGAAGGTCCGGGCGCGCGAGCGCCTGCGGGCGGTCGGAGGCGGTGTGCCGGTCGTCATGCCCCCAGTGTGCCTGGCCACGCGTCCGTACGCCGTAAGGGGGTGGCCCGCGGACTCAGGTCGTACGGCGGCCGAGCACCTTGTTCGTCCGGGTGGTGACGCCCCAGGCGGTCACCCGCCACAGCGCCTCGACCAGAATGTCCTTGCTCATCTTGGAGTCGCCGACCTCGCGGTCCACGAAGGTGATCGGCACCTCGACCACGTGGAAGCCGGCCTCGATCGCGCGGCGGGCCAGGTCGACCTGGAAGCAGTAGCCCTGCGAGGCGACCTCGTCCAGGCCGATGCCCTTGAGGGTCTCGGTACGGAAGGCCCGGTAGCCGCCGGTGACGTCCCGGGTCCGCAGCCCCAGCATGAGGCGCGAGTAGGTGCTGCCGCCGCGCGAGATGAACTCGCGGGACTTCGGCCAGTTCACCACCCGGCCGCCGGGCACCCAGCGGGAACCGAGGACCAGGTCCGCGCCCTTGAGCGCGGTGAGCAGCCGGGGCAGCTCCTCGGGCTGGTGGGAGCCGTCGGCGTCCATCTCGACGAGGACGCCGTAGTCGTGCTCCATGCCCCAGCGGAAGCCGGCGAGGTAGGCCGCGCCGAGCCCCTCCTTGCCCTTGCGGTGCAGGACGTGGACGTGGTCGTCGGCGGCGGCCAGCTCGTCGGCGAGCTCGCCCGTGCCGTCGGGGCTGTTGTCGTCGGCGACCAGGACGTGGGCGTCCGGCACGGCGGCGCGCACCCGGTTCACGATCGGCTTGATGTTCTCGGCCTCGTCGTAGGTCGGGATGATCACCAGGACACTGCCGAGCGGGCCGAATTGCCGCTGACCGCCGTCGTTCACTTACTGCCCCTCACGTCCGTACGCAGATGCACACCATATCGATCGCGGCGGCGCGGAATACCGACCCGGTCGGGGTGGCGCGGGAGCCGCCGGGGACAGAAGAGCGGAATCAGGGACAGAAGTGCGGATCGGGGCCCGGTGTCCTTCGGGCCGACCTGGGACCCGCTGGCTGCGGGTCGACCTAGAGCCGTTGTCTACTGAACGTCCGGGCCCCACCCGGGTCGCACCCTCCGTCCGGCTGAAACCTTCCCTCGCCCCCGAGGCGCGGGCGCTGAACCTGGCTGTCAGTGGTGGTGCGCCGGTGCGGCACACCACCCCGTGACCCAGCGGCGTTCGACGACTGCGTGGAGGTTTCACCGGTCGGACGTCCTGTGGTGGACTCGGCCGAACCTACCGGCCGATGGCCGCATTCTGTCAATAGTTGCCTGACCTGCGTCGATTACCGAAATTGCCTGGTCAGTCCCGAAGATCCCCAGGTGGCGGAAGAGCCGGGGCGCCTTCGATCGGCGGAGCGGAGGATCCGCACGTCACTCGTTCGGCCTTACGTAGACAGTTTGTCCGAGGACGACCGTGCGCAGGCAGACCGGGAGGTCGGCGCCGGGGCTGAGGTCGGGCAGCCCGGGTGTCCCGGACCGGGGGTCGGTCGACCAGCGCGCCACCCGGTCGTCCGGAGCCTGGACCAGCAGCTCGTCGGTGCGCCAGACCGCGTAGTCGGCCGGGGCGCCGGGCACCAGGGTCCCCGCGTCGTCCCGGCCCATGGCGCGCCAGCCGCCCCGGGTGTGCGCGGTGAAGCCCGCCCGCACGGAGACGCGGTGATCGAGCGTCCGGTGGAAGGCGGCGGCCCGTACGGTCCCCCACGGGTCCAGCGGGGTCACCGGGCTGTCGGAGCCGAAGGCGAGGGGCACACCGGCCCGCAGGAGGGCCGCGTACGGGTTGAGGCCGGCGGCCCGCCCGGCACCCAGGCGCTCGGCGTACATGCCCTCCTCGCCGCCCCACGCGGCGTCGAAGGCGGGCTGCACCGAGGCGGTGAGGCCCAACTCCGCGAACGCGGCGATCGTCTCGGGGGTCAGCATCTCCGCGTGCTCGACGCGGTGCCGGGCGGCGCGCACCCGGCCGACGCCCACCTTCTCGGCGGCGGCCCTGACGCCGTCGACGACCGCCGAGAGGGCCGCGTCGCCGATGGCGTGGAAGCCCGCCTGGAGTCCGGCCTCGGTGCAGGCGGCGACATGGGCCGCGATCTGCCCGGCGTCCAGGTGGGCGGTGCCGGTGTGCGGGGCGTCGGCGTACGGCTCGTGCAGGCAGGCGGTGTGCGAGCCGAGCGAACCGTCCACGAAGAGGTCACCGGCCGCGCCGACGGCGCCGAGCTCCCGGACGCGCCGGGCGTCCTTCTCGTCGGCCACCTGCTGGGCCCAGTAGCCGAAGACCCGGGGGCCGGGCTGCTCGGCGGCGAGCTTCAGCAGCCCGGTGAAGTCCTCCTCGTCGGAGATGTCGGGCCCGCCGCACTCGTGGACCGTGCCGATGCCCAGGGACGCGGCGTGGCGCAGGGCGGCCCGCTGGGCGTCGGCGCGCTGGGCGGGCGGCACGGCGTCGTGGGCGGCCGCGCGCACGGCGTGGTGGGCGGCGCCGGTCAGCGGGCCCTCGGGGTGGTAGCCGGCCATCGCGGTGACACCGGGGACAAGGTCGAGCAGGGCGGTGGTGACGACCGCCGAGTGCACGTCGATCCGGGGCAGGTAGACGGGCCGGCCGGCCGCCGCCTCGTCGAGCTCGGCGCGCGAGGGCGGGCGCCGCTCGGGCCAGCGCGTGGCGTCCCAGCCGTGGCCGAGGACGACCCGTCCCGCGGGGTGGGCGGCGACGTGGGCGCGGACCAGGGCGAGGGCGTCGCCCAGGGTGCGGGCGTCGGAGAGGTCGAGCCCGGTGAGGGCCAGGCCGGTCGACGTGGTGTGGACGTGCGCGTCGGTGAACGCGGGGGTGACCAGGGCCCCTTCGAGGTCGATCACCTCGTCGACGCCGCTCGCGAAGGCGTCGGCGGCCCCTTCGGAGCCCACCCAGGCGACATGGCCCCGTTCGACCACCATGGCGGTGGCGAAGGGGTCGGCTGGGCTGTGGACGTCTCCACCGCGCAGCAGCACGGTGCGGTGTTCGCTCTGGGGGGCGGTGCTCTCGGTCATGGGGACCAGTCTCCCGCCTGCCGGACCCGCCCCCGTGCGCGCCCCCTCAGATCTGCGGCGGGCGTGCCTCGTACGGGGTCGACAGGACGACCGTGGTGCGGGTGGAGACACCGGCGAGGGAGCGGATGCGGGTGAGCAGGTTCTCCAGCTCCAGCGGGGTCGCCACGCGCACCTTGAGGATGTAGTTCTCGTCCCCCGCGACGCTGTGGCACGCCTCCAGCTCGGGGACGCCGGCGAGCCGTTCGGCGATGTCGTCCGGTGCGCTCGGATCGAAGGGCTTGACCGAGATGAACGCGGTCAGCGGCAGGCCGACCGCCTCCGGGTCGACGACCGCGGCATAGCCGCGGATCACCCCGCGCTGCTCCAGCCTGCGGACGCGCTGATGAACCGCCGAGGTGGACAGGCCGGTGGCCTTGCCCAGGTCGGTGTAGCTCATCCGCCCGTCCTTGACGAGCAACTCCACGATGTGACGGTCCAGCTCCTCCATATGGATCAATCTATGGCCATCAGTCGCTCCCGGCACAGCCGCCCAGCCCTTGGGACGGCACCTGCGCCGGGCATGTGACCAACGCCACAGGTTTACGCAACAGTAGGGGGACACGGAACGGTTACGGCCGATCGGTGGCGGGAAGTGCTTGCTGTGGCCGAGGCCACAGCGTCATGTCGGCCCATCCGAGGGGGGATTTCCCATGCCAAGCCTGAAGCTCACCGGACGTATCGAACCGGAGCCCGTTGATCCGTTCGACGACGCCGCTTCCGACGCGTACGACACGTTCGAGATGTACCGGGTCGTCTGCCCAGACTGCGCGCGGCCCATCGCGCTCCTGGCGGACGAGGACGTGCTCCCGGAGCACGCGCTGTGCCCGTCCCCGTGGAACCCATTCGTGCTCACCGTGTGCCCCGGTACGGGGCGTGCCGCCGGGGCGCGGCCCGAGGAGGCCGACGGCGTGCAGGAGCAGGAGACGGCGCTGCTGCTGACACTCCCTCAGGGGCTCGACTGGCGGACACAGCCCTTCTCGCACGCCGGTGGTCCGGGATCCCGCCCGATCCGGGTGCCCCGTCAGACCCGGCGCGAGGCCGCCTGAGCCTCCTCTTCCCGAACGTGCGGCCGGGGTGCGCGAGCGGCCCGGCAGCCGGTGGGAACCGGGTGAACACGCGCCCGAATCGCACAGCCAGTGACCCGGCCGCCTGCTGCGGCGTTGGCCCGGTATGACCCTGCTGCACTCCACGGCCGGCCCCGGTCGCCGCCGTCTCGCCGCTCCGGCTCCCGCCTCCGAAGAATCGGTTCCGCAGCCCGGTTCCGTACCGGCGTCCCAGTCCGAGGCGCCGCGCTCGGCGCCGCGCGCGGTGCCGCACTCGAGCGATCCGCCGATCTACCGGGCGCTGCTGCGGCACTGGGAGAGCACGGGGCGGACCCTGCCGGGCCGCCATGACCAGGACTGGAACCGGATCATGACGACGCCCGTGTGGTCGGAGCGGCCGTTGCGGGTCAGCGGGACTCAGGGCCCGCGAGGTGCCGGGCGATGACCATCCGCTGAATCTGGTTGGTGCCCTCGACGATCTGGAGCACCTTGGCCTCGCGCATGAGGCGCTCGACGGGGAAGTCCTGCGTGTAGCCGTAGCCGCCGAGCACCTGGACGGCGTCGACGGTCACCTGCATCGCGGTGTCCGTGCAGAAGAGCTTGGCCATGGCGGCCTGGCGCGAGAAGGGGCGGCCGGCGTCCCTCAGCCGGGCGGCCTCCAGGTAGAGCGCGCGGCCGGCCTCGATCCGGGTGGCCATGTCGGCGAGCATGAACCGCAGCCCCTGGAAGTCCGCGATGGGCCGGCCGAACTGCTCGCGGCCGGTGGCATAGCCCAGAGCCTCGTTCAGCGCGGCCTGGGCCACGCCGATGGCGCAGGCGGCGATGCCGAGCCGGCCGGAGTCGAGGGCGGACAGGGCGATCGCGAAGCCCTGGCCCTCGTCGCCGATCCGCCGCGTGTCCGGCACGCGCACCCCGTCGAAGTGCAGCTGGGCGGTGGGCGAGCCCTTCATGCCCATCTTCTTCTCGGGGACGGCCGCGCTCAGGCCCGCGGCGTCGCCGGGGACGAGGAAGGCGGTGATGCCCCGGGCGCCCTCTGCGCCCGTGCGGGCCAGCACCGTGTAGAAGTCGGCGATGCCGCCGTGCGTGATCCAGGCCTTGGTGCCGGTGAGGACCCAGTCGTCGCCGTCCCGTACGGCCTTGGTGCGCAGCGAGGCCGCGTCGGAGCCGGACGCGGGCTCGGACAGGCAGTAGGCGCCGAGCAGACCGCCGGAGAGCATCGCCGGGAGGTGTTCGGTCCGCTGGTCCTTGGTGCCGTAGCCGGCGAGCGCGTGACAGGCGAGGGAGTGGACGCTGACGCCGAGTCCGACGGTGAGCCGGGCGGCGGCGAGCTCCTCCAGGACCTGGAGGTAGACCTCGTAGGGCTGGTCGCCGCCGCCGTGCTCGGAGTCGTAGGGCAGGCCGAGCAGGCCGGACTCGGAGAGCAGGGTGAAGACCTCGCGGGGGAAGCGGCCCGCTTCCTCCTCCTCGGCCGCCCGCGGCGCGATCTCCCGCTGGACGATGTCGCGCACGAGGTCGATGAGCTGGCTGGACTCCTCGGTGGGCAGACGGCGTTCGACCCACTGCGGGGCACGGTCGGACATGACGGCGCTCTCCTCCCTGTCGGGCGTTGCGGCGGTCGCGCGCGCGGGGTGTGAGCGGCGCCGCCGGGGGGATCTCCGGGCGATGCCCGAAATCACTGCTGCCCAGCCGATGTTGCCCTCCCGGATTACGAGAGGCGCAGGCAGGCGGCTGTGGCGGGTCGAGTATGCCCGATCGGACGGTATCCGTCACCGGTTGACCGGACATACGGATCAACGGACCCCGGGAGGCGCGGAGATCATCGAATTGGTCCGAACCATTGACCCGACTGGTCTAGTCCATCTACGGTTCCCAGCGAACCGGCTTTCCGCGTTCATGCCAACCACGTACGAGCGCGGAAGACCGGTCGTCCACTGGCACGTCCCCTCCCCCACGAGGAGCAACCATGACCGGACTGCATCGCCCGGGAGCCCGGCTCCGGGCTGTCGCCGCCGCCGCGTGTACCGCCGCCCTGGGTGCGGCCCTGCTCGGCGTCGCCGGCACCGGATCCGCCGGCGCGGCCCCCGCCACGCCCCGGGCCGCCGCACCGGCAGCAGCGCCCGCCGCCCCCACAGCGGCCGGCGACAAGGTGGTCGGATACTTCACCAACTGGGGTGTCTACCAGCGCAATTACCACGTCAAGAACATCGAGACCTCGGGCTCGGCCGACAAGCTCACGCACATCAACTACGCCTTCGGCAACGTCCAGGGCGGCAAGTGCACCGTCGGCGACTCGTACGCGGACTACGAGAAGGCGTACACCGCCGACCAGTCCGTCGACGGTGTCGCCGACACCTGGGACCAGGAACTGCGGGGCAACTTCAACCAGCTGCGCAAGCTGAAGAAGCTGCACCCGGACCTCAAGGTGATCTGGTCCTTCGGCGGCTGGACCTGGTCCGGCGGGTTCGGTGAGGCCGCGAAGAACCCGGCCGCGTTCGCCGAGTCCTGCTACAACCTGGTCGAGGACCCCCGCTGGGCCGATGTCTTCGACGGCATCGACATCGACTGGGAGTACCCCAACGCCTGCGGCCTGACCTGTGACACCAGCGGCCGGGACGCCTACGGCAACCTGCTGTCGGCGCTGCGTTCCAAGTTCGGCGGCGACAACCTGGTCACCTCGGCGATCAGCGCGGACGGTTCGGACGGCGGCAAGCTGGACGCCGTCGACTACGGCGGCGCGGCACAGTACGTCGACTGGTACAACCCGATGACGTACGACTTCTTCGGCGCCTGGGACGCGAAGGGCCCGACCGCCCCGCACTCCCCGCTCACCTCCTACGAGGGCATCCCGAAGGAGGGCTTCAACAGCGAGGCGGCCATCGACAAGCTGAAGGCGCAGGGCGTCCCGGCCTCGAAGCTGCTGCTGGGTATCGGCTTCTACGGCCGCGGCTGGACCGGCGTCACCCAGGACGCGCCGGGCGGTACGGCGACCGGCGCCGCGCCGGGTACGTACGAGGCGGGCATCGAGGACTACAAGGTCCTCAAGAACAGCTGCCCCACCACCGGCACCGTCGCCGGCACCGCGTACGCCCACTGCGGCACCAACTGGTGGAGCTACGACACCCCCGCCACCATCGGCACCAAGATGGCGTACAAGGACCAGCAGGGTCTGGGCGGCACCTTCTTCTGGGAGCTGAGCGGTGACACCACCGACGGCGAACTGATCAAGGCGATCCACTGACCTCGTAGCACGCCGCACAGGCGGGGGCGGGGAGCCGGCAGGACTCCCCGCCCCCGCCGGGCGCGCAGGGCTCAGAGCAGGCCGAGCTGGGTGACGAGCATGGCGACGACGACCACGAGGGTCCAGCCGAGTACGTGCTCCAGCAGCTTGGGGCCGTCGTCGGGGCCGCCGGTACGGGCGCGGCGGCGGGCGGCGGTGAGGGGGGCGGCAGTCGCGCTCATGGCATCTCGTTCGGTCGGCCGGCAGAAGAGGTACCCAGCACCCGGCCGGGACCCGACCACAGTGCCAGCCCGGTGGGCCCCTGGGTAGAGATGTCCGTCACTGCCCCGCGCGCCCCGGAGCGTCTCCGTCCCGCCGCCGCCCCGCGACGTGCGCAAACGGTACGGCCGGGGAGGCGGGCCGCCCATCGCCTGTGCCGCAGACCACACCGCGCCCGCCGATCAGCGGCCCACGGCCACCAGTCCGGCCCAGCACGCCGGGTCCGCCGGATCGTGGCCCGAGGCCGTGAGGGCGTCCAGCAGTCCGGCCGCGAGCCGCCGCACGTCGGCCGGGAGCGACGCGGGCAGTTCCCGTGCCGGGCCCACCATCCAGAGCTGTGCCCCGCGCAGCGCGTCCACCGGCGGATGGCCCGTACGCAGCCCGTGGTGGAACAGGAGGTCGACGAGGGCCGTCGCATGCAGCCGTACCGGCCACAACGAGCCCAGCACGGACGACGCTCCCCCGGCCAGGAACGCCGCCGCCATGGTGAACGACTCGTCGTGATGGCGGCGCGGCAGGCCGTTCATGCACGAGGCCAGGGAGACGCACAGCCCCGGCCCCTCCGGCGGCACCGGGAACCGCTGGGCCGCGATGGTCTGCACGGACAGGCGGTCCACGTCCCCGGCGGGCGCCCCGTCCGGCCCCATGACCGTGCCGAAGGCGAGGTGCGAGCGCCAGCTGTCCGACGGATCGGGCAGCAGGTGCGCCGACACGTCCACGATGCCGTGCGCGAGGGCGGCCCGCCGGATCTCGTCGAGGACCTCCGCGGGCCGCGTGGTGCCGTCCGGGCCACCGCTCGTGCGGCCGGCCGGGCGGCCCGCCTCCGGAGCCAGCAGGCGCGGCCTCGGGTACAGCCGGTGCAGCGCCCTGCTCGACGAACTCCGGGCCTGCGCTCCCGTCAGCCCCAGGACCAGCAGGGCCCCGTCCCCGGCCCGGACCGGGGGCCGCCCGGCCGCGGCGACGAACATCCGGGCGGACGGGGCGGTGGACAGCACCAGCCGGTCGACCGCCCGGACCGCGCGCCCGCCCGGACCCGGCAGCCGCGCCGCGCTCCACGGCACCGAGGCCAGCGCCCCGAGCGGCACCAGCACCAGCCTCGGCAGGCCGTCGGCCCCGGCGCCCCGCGCGTCCCGCGTCAGGGGCCCCACCACCGCCCGCCCAGCCCAGTCGCACAGCCCGTCCAGACGGGCCCGCCAGGCGTGCTCGGCCGCGTCGGCCCGGGGCGCGGAGAGCAGCAGTTCCAGGGCGCCCGTGTAGGCGTCCAGAGCGGTGGGGTCCGCCAGGCCGGCCAGGGGGGTCCAGCGGACACCGCCGTCGCGCCGCACCCGCAACGCACCCCCGGAGACAGGTGAGTTCCGGGTCGGCAGCAGGTACACCAGCTCGTCGTTCCCGGTTCCGCGCAGGGCCGCCGCGATCTCCGCCACCGGCACCGTCCCCAGCAGGGTTTCCAGGGCGCCGTGCTCCTCCAGCACCGCCCGCACCCGGGCACCGAGGCGCTCGGGCACCGGGTGTTCGGCGTACGAGTCCCAGGCGGCCCCGGACCCGTCGGGTGCTCCCTCCGGCCGGTTTCCCGCCCGGTTCTGCCGGTGCGCGGCGTCCCGCCAGGCGCGCCACTCCCCCGCCAGGTCCGCGCGGCCCAGCCCGGTCAGGGTGCGCAGCACGTCGACGGTGGCCATCTCGGTGTGCAGGGCGAGCGCCCGGCCGCGCTCCAGGGTGCCGACGGCCTCCTCCAGGGCGCCGTCCTCGACGCACCAGCCGGCGACCTCGCGGGAGAGCGGCCCGGCCCGTTCCGCCGTCAGCACGGCGTCGGCGGCGGCCTCCTGCACGAGCACCCGGCGCGCCAGCAGGCCCAGGGCCTCCTGCCCGGTCCGGCGGGACCGCTCGCGCCCCGCCCGGCTCGCCGCGGCCGACGAGGTGCCGGGCCGGGCGGCCCGGACGAGCAGTTCGCCGAGCCCGGCGGGGGCGGGGTCCACCGCCCGTTGCGCGCGGGCCAGTTGCATCCGCAGGTCCAGGGCGGGGGTGTCCACCGCGTCCGGCCGGGCGGCCGCGGCCTCCTCCATGCGCCGCAGCCGCCGGTCCCGGTCGCCCGGGACCTCCCCGCCGGGGGCGGTGCCCGCCGCCAGGGTCTCGGCGTAGAAGTGGACTGCGCGCACGGTGTCCTGGAACGGAGGGCGGGACGCGACATCGGGCCGGTCCACCAGCCGGCCGATGGCTTCGGCGTGCGCGCGGGCGGCGCCCGGTGGGGCGGCCGGCGCCTGTGCCTCGGCCAAGCGGGCGATGTGCAGCAGCAGTTCCCGGCCGGCGAGCTGCGGGGAGCGCTCGTCGGTGCGGCTCAGGGACTCCGTCAACGCCGTACCGGCCTCGGCCAGCAGCGCGTACCGCTCATCGCCGGCGAGCCCGCCGCCGTCGGTGTAGGTGGCGGCCATCAGCAGCGACCAGCCCAGGGTGTGCTGGACCAGCGCCAGCAATTCCGGGCTGTGGTCCTCGCGGGTGTCCGCCAGCCGCCGCGCCCGGTCCACGCACAGGCGCAGCAGCTGCCGGGTGCGGGCCGCGTGGCCGGCCCGGTCCTGCGCGGGGGTGGCCTCGTCCCCGGTGCCGGTGCAGTCCGCGTCGTCGGCCCCCGCGTGGTAGTGGAACGCGGTGTGCACCTGGGCGAACACGGCGTCCAGGACCAGACGGTGCAGCGGGTCGGCGGGGTGCTGGGCCCGCGCCCGGCGCAGCATGGCGAGCGCGGACCGGATGTCGCTCAGCGAACCCTCGCCCGAGCCGCGCAGGGACAGGAGCTGTACGAGGGCGAGGTCGACCGGAGCCGTCAGCGGATGCCCCGGAGGCAACAGGGAGCGGACGCCGTCGAGTTCGAGGACGACCGCCCCGATGTCGCGTTCCCGGGCCGACCAGGTCCCGATCACCTGGGTGCGGGCCAGGGCCCTGGCCGCCAGGGTCTCGGACCACTCCGGGGAAGCGGGGTCCATGATCCTGACGGCGTGCTCCAGCGCCGCGACCGCGTCCTCGAGGCCGAGCCCGTCGACGCTCTCGCCCACCGTGATCGCCCGCAGCAGCTCGGCACCGAACCGGGCGGCGGCCAGCGGGTCGTCGGGCGCGGCCTGCCACACGGCCCGGTGGGCCAGGGCGAGGTCCGCGGCGCCCGTGGCGCGGGCGGCGTCCCCGCCGGTGTGCACCTGGGTGGCGAGCGCGGCCCCGGCGGCGCGCAGCTGAGCCCGCTGCGCGTCGTCCAAGTGGCTGCCGGGCCGGGCCAGTTCCTCGGCGGCCAGCCGGGCCGCCTCCGCCTCGCCGGGGCTGTCCCCGCCGTACTCCGCGACGCGCTGCGCGAGGACGACGTAGCGGTACCTCCACTCGTCGCGCCGGGCGTCCTCCTCCGGGAGCAGACGTAACGCGCGCCGCATCAGGTCCTGGTGGGCGATCCTGCTCCGCACGAAGCGCTCGGGGGCCTCCTGCGGCGGAATGCCGTCGCGCCGGCCGGCGAGCGTGCGGCGGACGTGGTCGGCCGACTCGTGCACGACATGGGTGAGTTCGAGGAGGGCGAGGTAGGTGTCCCGCACCTCGTCGTCGGTCATGGGCGGTTCGACGAGCGGGCGGGCCTCGCGGAGCAGCCGGCGGCAGGGCCCCAGGCAGTCGGTGGCGCGCAGGAGCCAGGTGTCCAGCGTCCGTGCCTCGTCCGGCGGGGGCACGTCGCCGGCCGCGATGACCCCGGTGCAGGCGTCCGCCACCGCCTGCACCGTGTCGTACCAGTCGGTGAGCTCCGTCGCCGGGTGCACCTCGGCGTGCGCGCCCGGCCGGAGGAGGTGTTCGGCGTGGTCCCCGGCGGCGCGGAGGGCGGCCGCCAGCTCGCTCTCCCGGCCGCGCCCCCGCCCCGGGTGGGTGTAGTCGATCATGGTTCCGGCTGCTCCTCGGGCGGGCGCGCGAAGGTGATCTGCGGGGCCGAGTGGCCGGTGCGCCGGAGGTACGCGGTGAACTCCTGGCCCGTACGCCTCTCGTCCGCCGTGCCTTCCGGGAGCGGCCAGGCCGCCGCCGCGTAGAGCGCGTCCCGGTGGCGGAGCAGCGCCGCCTCCACGGTGTCCGCGTACTCGTCGACGCCGTCCCCCAGCCCGGCGAGCAGCAGCGCGCCGACCAGGGCGCCGGCGAGGGCGGCGAGTACGGCGGGCCAGAGGGCGACGCGGTCCAGGAGGGCGAGCGGCAGCGCGGTGACGACGGTGAGCGCCGCCCAGACCAGGTTGCGGGCCCGGCCCAGCACCTGGTCCGAGGCGCGTTCCAGGTCGCGCCGGGCGGGCTCGTCGAACAGTTGCTGGAGCAGCGGCCAGCAGAGCTGGGCGTCCAGCCGGTGACGTCCCAGGATGCGTTCGCCCATGGCGGCGAAGCTGTCGCCGATCCTGGTCGGGGCCGTCAGCACGTCCTGCACCGGCCGCCGGAAGAGCTTGCGGCGCGCCTCGGCGGCGGCGCGGCCCGTCCACGGCTCCCCGGTGCGGTCGGTGAGCCGTCGTTTCGCCCGCACCCGCCCGGCGATCCGGCGGGCGACGAGGGCGGCGAGCGGTCCGCGTACGGGCAGCGCGGTACCGGACAGCAGATGCACGAGCGGCCCCGCCAGGGCCGTCACCACGAGGGAGGCACCGCTCGCGGCGACGACGGCCAGCACCCCGAGGGCGGCGAGCGCCAGCGGCTCACCGTGTCCGGCGTCGCAGATCACGGCGGTGGGGCCGGTTGCCGGGCAGATGCCCGAGGGCGGGCGCCAGGGGCGCAGCAGCAGGACGGCCACGGCGGTGAACGCGTAGGCGCCGCCGCTGATCAGCGCCGTCCAGCGCTTCGCCGGCCCCGACGCCAGCGCCGAGATGATCCCCATGGCAGCCCTCCCGGTCTCCGCCCCGGCTCAGCCCCGCGGGTTCCGCCGCCGGTAGACCAGCTCCGCGCCGCACGCGCACAGGAAGTCGCCGTCCTGGGGGAAGTCCATGCTGCCCGGCTTGTCGGTGGTGCAGGGCGCGGTCTCCCCGGGTTCGCGGGAGCACTGCCAGCTGAAGGAGGCGACACCCAGCGCCTGCGCCGGCGGTGCGAGGGCGAGGTGACCGTCGGCCGCCTCGACGTCCAGCGGCTCGTCGCCGCCGAACCAGTCGTCGGCTTCCTCGTCGTGGTCGCGCCGCACCATCCGACCCCCCGGGCTCTCGGCCGTATGTCGTCCCGCCACGCACTGTAGCCCGGGGGCCGGAGCACGGTCCGGTGAAGCGGAGGATTCGCCCGAATGGCAGTCACCAGCCGTGCGGGGCAGTGGACTTCACCGCCCCGCACGGGTCCGGGCCGGGGACGGGCGGGGGCTCAGACCAGCCCGAAGGACCGCAGCGCCCACCGCTGTGCCGGGGTCGGGCGGGCCGGCCAGTAGACGTAACAGACCCCGCCCGTCCCGCTCTTGACGTTGCCGTTCGCGTCGTACCGCTTCGTCCGCAGCCAGATCGTCTCCCACTCGTGGCGCTTGTAGACGTGGCGGACCGCGTCGTCGTCCGGGGAGGCGGGGTCGTTGGCGATGACGTCGCCGTCCGCGGTGAAGCCGATGACCGTCATCAAGTGGCCGGAGGTGCCGTAGCCCGCGCCGGTCAGCTCCTCCTTGAGGAAGGACTGCGAGGTGATGACCGGGATGCCCGCGCGGACCAGGGTCTCCACGTCGTTCAGGGAGCCGAGCCGGGTGACGGCGGCGCTCATGTCGCGGTACGTGGCCGCGTAGGCGGCGTTGAACGGCCAGTTGCCGCAGCCCTCGTACTGGTTGTCGTACGTGAAGCGCGCCGCGTGGCAGACCTGGGGATCCTGTATGCCGGGCTCGACCCAGGCGAGGTCGTCGGCGGAGGGCTTGCGGCCCCAGTACTCGATGATCATCTGCGAGGAGGTGGGGCTGCACCACGCCTCGCCGCCGTTGTCGTACTCGGGGTACTGGCCGACGTGGAGGTTCTGCGAGTAGCGCGGCACCGGCAGTTCGCGGACCAGGCCCGGGGTGCTGGCGGGCACCGTGAAGCGGTCGGGGATGTCCGAGGCCATCGCGCCCACCCGCCACACCGTCGGGGTGAGCCGGGTGCCCGGGGTGCGGTACAGGGTCAGCCGGAGGCGGTACGAGACCAGGCGCAGCCCGCTCGCGGCGTCGTCCACCGAGAAGGTGTCCGTCCAGATCGAGCTCTTGCCGTCGCTCTGGTCGTCCACCGAGGTACGGCGGATGTCCCCGTCACCGGCGGCCCAGCGGCCCATCACGTACCAGGGGGTCTCGGTGCCGTCGGAGTATGTGCCGCGCAGTTCGGTCTGGATCCAGGTGCCGGCCGGGGTGTCCGCGTTCCAGGAGGCGATGACCTCGGTGGCGGGGACGGAGGAGCGGTGGACCGGGGAGGTCCAGGTCGCGTACTCCCACGCGGCGGTGGTGCCGGTGTGCGGGTCGGTGTAGTCCGTACGGCCCAGCGGGTGGGCGATGGCGAGGCCCGCACGGAGGCCGGCGACCGCGCGCGTCCCCTCGTTCCGGCCGAAACGCCAGTCGGGGTACGTGGTCCAGGCGTGGTTGTCCACGGAGGGCGGCGCGGGCCTGTCGCGTCGCGGTGCGGCGGACGCGGAGGCGGCGGACGACAGTGCTCCGGCGCCGGCGGCAGCGGCAATGGCGGCGGCGAGCACGGTACGGCGTGAGGTGGGACTGGGCATGGGCGAGACCCCCGGTCGTCGGCGGAATGGGGCTGCGGTGCACGACAGTGCGCCAACTATCGCGGTTCGCGTCCCCGTTCGGCCAGCGATTCGGCCCGTGCCGATCAACCAATATTGGTCTCTACCACTGGCGTGACCTGCGGCTGGTCCGAACGGCCCAGCGCGCACCCGGCTCGTAGGCTGGGCCCATGGACGACCTCGCTTCCCATGCCGCCCGGCTGCGCGCTCTCGCGCCGTCCTGCGGACCGGTGCGGCTGATCGCCGTCGACGGGCACGCGGGATCGGGCAAGAGCACCTTCGCCGGCCGGCTCGCGACGGCGCTCGGCGGGGCGCCCGTGCTGCACCTGGACGACCTGGCGACGCACGAGGAGCTGTTCGCCTGGACGGACCGGCTGCGCGAGCAGGTGACGGGGCCGCTCTCGCGCGGCGAGCCCGCGCGGTACGCGCCGTACGACTGGACGGAGCGGGCCTTCGGACCGGTCAGGACCCTGGAGCCCGCCCCCGTGATCCTGATCGAGGGGGTCGGTGCCGGCCGGCGCTCCCTGCGGCCCCTGCTGGCCCGGCTGCTGTGGATGGATCTCGGGGCCGAGGAGTCCTGGGATCGGGGCCGCAGGCGCGACGGGCCCGCGCTGCGCTCGTTCTGGGACGGCTGGACCGCGGCCGAGACGGCCCACTTCTCGGCCGACCCGTCCCGCCCCTGGGCGGATGCTCTGGTACGGCAGTTGCCTGTGGGGTACGAGTGGCGGAAGGGACCCGTACGGGAGCAGTGCTGAACCGTTCCGTCACCGGGTGTGACCGGCTCGCGTCTCCGTACTGAGCAACCGGAAATCGACTCGCGAGTACCTCAACTCCGCTTGACCGGGGGGCGGTACAGGTCTTACGTTCTCAATGTGCGGCTTTTCGGAGCCCCCACAGACGCGAAGCCCCCGGTTGTTCCCCCGTGACCGGGGGCTTCGTCCTGTGCTCCCCGCACCTCTCCGACCCTCCCGATCTCACCCTGGGTCACGACGCGTCCCGGGCCTGCGGCACCCTTCGTCGGATACGCACCGCACAGGTACGATGCCTCTCGGTGCGGTCAATTCCCGTCCACGGCACAGCGATTCGGCGCGCCTCGGCGGGCTTTCGGGCGGCGGGACATCCTGGGGGCACGTTTGTGGGGGACCTGATGGGCTTCGGTACGCAGGGCGCACAGGCCCCGGCCGACCTCGCGTGGCTGCGGGGCGTGGACGCCTACACGATGGGCGCCTATCCGCAGGCGGAGGAGGAGTTCCGGGCGGCCGTCCGGCAGGACCCCGGGATGGCGGACGCGTGGCTCGGTCTGCACGCGCTGCGCGTCGACACGGCGTCGGCCCTGCTGCACATGCACCGCCACCGCGACCGCTTCGGTGAACAGCGCGGCCGCCACCGGCGCACGCTGAACTCGTGGTACTGGCTGGGCTGGTGGGTGCAGCCGGTCCTGGAGAGCCCGCGCGACCTGCTGCTGGCGCACGCCTCGCACTGGCTGGACGGCCGCCATGTGGCCGAGCTGGACCGGGCGCTGGCCGCGCTGCCGCCGGTGGAGACCGATGCCCAGGTCCGCTTCCTGCACGCCTGCCGCTCCTATCTGGTCAAGGACTGGGAGCAGCTCGTACGCCACACCGAGCAGCTGATCGACGATCCGATGCTCGGCATCGAGGCGGGGCTGTTCGGCGGGATGGCACGGGTGCGGCTGGAGATGTACGGGCAGGCCGAGCCGATGCTCGCGACGGCCCTGATGCGCTGCCGCAGCGAACAGCCGCAGCGCAAGGAGCTGCGCTACTGGCTGGCCCGCGCGCACGAGGGAACCGGCCGCAGTGCCGCGGCCCTGCCGCTGTACCGGGCCGTGCACCGGATCGACCCCGCCTTCATGGACACCTCCGCGCGGCTCGCGGCCATCGCGGACTACGACGGGCTCGACGGCACCGAGGACATGTCCGGGCTGGCGGCCGTGTCCCTGACCGGTATGGAGGCGGACGGGGTCTGCGCGGAGGGCCTGGCGGAGTCCGCGCCGTCGCCGGGCGCCGAGCAGCCGGACGGCCGGGAGCTGTCACCGGGCGGTGAGCCCGCCGACCCGCCCGGCGTCGGGGTCTCCCCGCTGCCCGGCGGCGTACGGGCGAAGGCCTCGGGGCCGGCGCAGCCCTTCCCGGCCGGGCCCAGCGACCCGGCGCTGCTGGCCGAGGCGCTGGCCGAGCTGGAGCGGATGGTCGGTCTGGAGCCGGTGAAACGGCAGGTGAAGGCCCTGTCGGCGCAGCTGAACATGGCGCGGCTGCGGGCGGGCCAGGGGCTGCCCGTACAGCCGCCGAAGCGGCACTTCGTCTTCTCCGGGCCCTCCGGCACCGGCAAGACGACGGTGGCCCGCATCCTGGGCCGGGTGTTCTACGCGCTGGGCCTGCTCGGCGGGGACCATCTGGTGGAGGCCCAACGGGCCGATCTGGTGGGCGAGTTCCTGGGCCAGACCGCGGTGAAGGCGAACGAGCTGATCGATTCGGCGCTGGGCGGGGTGCTGTTCGTCGACGAGGCGTACAGCCTCTCCAACACCGGGTACAGCAAGGGTGACGCGTACGGCGACGAGGCCCTTCAGGTCCTGCTCAAGCGGGCGGAGGACAACCGGGACCATCTTGTCGTCATCCTGGCCGGCTATCCGGAGGGCATGGACCGGCTGCTGTCCACCAACCCCGGGCTCTCCTCGCGCTTCACCACCCGGGTGGACTTCCCCAGCTACCGGCCGCTGGAGCTCACCGCGATCGGCGAGGTGCTGGCCGCGGAGAACGGCGACGCCTGGGACGAGGAGTCGCTGGAGGAGCTGCGCTCGATCAGCGGCCACGTCGTCGGCCAGGGCTGGCTGGACGAGCTGGGCAACGGCCGCTTCCTGCGGACGCTGTACGAGAAGAGCTGCGCCTACCGCGATCTGCGGCTCTCGGGCTGTACGACGGTGCCGACCCGGGACGACCTGGCCACGCTGCGGCTGCCGGACCTGATGCAGGCGTACGGCGAGGTGCTGTCGGGACGCGGGCCGGTCGGCCGGGGGCAGCAGGAACCGCCGGGCCTGTGAACAGCGGCCCCGGCCACCGGAAACCTCCGGCGGCCGGGGCGCGGCTCAGCCGACCAGGGCGCCCGCCCCGTCCGGGTCCGTCGTCCGCTCCTCCGTGCGACGCGGCTCCGCCACCCGGTGCGCCGGGTCGCGTACCTCGCCGACCAGCGTCTCCAGGACGTCCTCCATCGCGACCAGGCCGAGCACCCGGCCCGATGCGTCGGCGACCTGGGCGAGGTGCGTGGCGGCGCGGCGCATCACGGTGAGGGCGTCGTCCAGCGGGAGTTCGGCCCGTACGGTCGCCATCGGGCGCCACAGCTGCTGCGGCACCGCCCGCTCACCGTCCTCCAGGTCGAGGACGTCCTTCACGTGCAGGTAGCCCATGAAGGGCCCGCCGCCCTCGGCGCAGACCGGGAAGCGCGAGAAGCCCGTGCGGACCGTCAGCTCCTCGATCCGGCGCGGGGTGACGGAGGGGTCCACCGTCACCAGGGCGGCCCGGCGCAGCAGCACGTCGGTGACCGGCCTGCTGCCCAGCTCCAACGCGTCCTCCAGCCGTTCCTGCGCCTCGGGTTCGATGAGACCCGCCTGCCCGGAGTCCTCCACGAGGCGGTTGAGCTGCTCGCTCGTGAAGACGGCCTCCACCTCGTCCTTCGGTTCGACGCCGAAAAGGCGCAGCACCAGCCGGGCGCAGGCGCCGAGCGCCGCGGTGACCGGCCGGCAGAGCCGGGCGAAGCCGACGAGGCCGGGGCTGAGCCAGAGCGCGGTCTTCTCCGGCGCGGCCATCGCCAGGTTCTTCGGGACCATCTCGCCGATGACGAGGTGGAGGAAGACGACGAGGACGAGCGCCAGCACGTAACCGAGCGGGTGGATCAGCCCTTCGGGCAGGTGCACGGCGGTGAAGACCGGCTCCAGGAGGTGCGCGACGGTGGGTTCGGCGACGGCACCCAGGGTCAGGGAGCAGACGGTGATGCCGAACTGGGCCGCCGCCATCATCCGGGGCAGGTTCTCCAGGCCGTACATCACCTGGCGGGCGCGGCCCGAACCGGCCGCGGCGAGGGGTTCGATCTGGCTGCGGCGCACGGAGACGAGGGAGAACTCCGCGCCGACGAAGAAGCCGTTCGCCAGGACCAGGAGTGCGGCGAAGAGCAGTTGTACGAGGCTCATCGCGCCGCCTCCAGAACGGCCGGCTCCGGGGCGTCCGCGCCGGGGACCTCGGCGCCGGGGATCTCCGCCACGCGTACGAAGCGGACCTTCTCGGCGCGGTAGTGGCCGACCTGGCGGACCGCGATCCGCCAGCCGGGGAGCTCGGCCCGGTCGCCGGGCGCGGGAATGCGGCCCAGCAGATCGGCGACGAGCCCGGCGACGGTCTCGTAGGGGCCGTCGGGCACGTCGAGTCCTATGCGGCGCAGGGTGAGGACGCGGCAGCTGCCCTCGGCGTCCCAGGCGGGCCTGCCGTCCTCGGGCGGGGCGGGGGCCAGCTCGGGGCGGTCGGCGCCCTCGGCGTCGTGCTCGTCGCGGACCTCGCCGACGAGCTCCTCGATGATGTCCTCCAGGGTGACGACCCCGGCGGTGCCGCCGTACTCGTCGACGACGACGGCGATCGGCTGCTCCTTGCGCAGCCGCTGGAGCAGCTGTTCGACGGGCAGCGTCTCGGGCACCAGGAGCGGCGGCACGGCGATCCGGCCGGCGGTGGTGCGCAGCCGGTCGGGGGCCGGGACGGCGAGGGCGTCCTTGAGGTGGATCATGCCGACGACCTCGTCGATGCGCTCCCGGTAGACGGGGAAGCGGGACAGGCCGGTGGCACGGGTGAGGTTGAGGACGTCCGCGGCGGTGGCGGAGGTCTGCAGGGCGCTGACCTTCACGCGCGGGGTCATCACGTGCTGGGCGGTGAGCCCGGCGAGCGACAGGGTCCGTACGAAGAGGTCGGCGGTGTCCTGTTCGAGGGTGCCCGCCTCGGCGGAGTGCCGGGCGAGGGAGACCAGCTCACCGGGGGTGCGGGCAGAGGCCAGCTCCTCGGTGGGCTCGACGCCGAGGAGGCGTACGAGCCGGTTGGCCGCGGTGTTCAGGGCCCCGATGACCGGCCGGAAGAGGCGGGTGAAGCGGGCCTGCGGTCCGGCGACGAACCGGGCGACCGTGAGCGGACGGGAGACCGCCCAGTTCTTCGGGACGAGTTCGCCGATGACCATCTGGACGGCGGCGGCGAGCAGCATGCCCGCCACCACGCTGACGGTCGGGATCGCGCCGTCGGGCAGGCCGGTCAGGGCGAGGGGTCCGTCCAGCAGCTGGGCGAGCGCCGGCTCGGCGAGCATGCCGACCACCAGGGAGGTGATGGTGATGCCGAGCTGGGTGCCGGAGAGCTGGAAGGAGAGTTCGCGCAGGGCGTCTGTGACGGTGCGGGCCCGCCGGTCGCCCTCGGCGGCGGCGCGCTCGGCGTCCGCGCGTTCCACGGTGACGAGCCCGAACTCGGCCGCCACGAAGAAGCCGTTGGCGAGGATGAGAAGGAATGCCGCGCTGAGCAGCAGGAGGGGGGTTGTCATGCCGCCGCCTCCGCGGAGGGGGCGGCGCAGGTACTACCGGACGATCCGTCCATTGCTGGAGGGAGTCACTCCTCGGGTCGCAGGAAAAGCCCCGCCGGCCGCGTGGGCCTTTGGGCGGGGCGGGGCGCGCACGGGGCGCCACCGCCTTCCAGAGTAATCAACGGGAGGCGGTACGGGGGAAGGGGCTGGGGGCGGCTTGTCGGTCAGGGTCGGTCAGGCCGCGGCGTCTGGTGCGGTGCATCGCAAGGCGCCGGGGCGTCCTCATGGCGGAGCCATTCGGGCGTTTCGGCAACGCGGCGAGGTGCCGTGCCAGGCGTCGCGGACCCGGCCCTGACCGACAAGCCGCCCCCCCCTAGCCGTTGTCGGCGCCCGTGCCGCGGTTCTCGGCGAGGGCTCGCAGGGCCCGTGCGTCCTGGATGGCCCGCTGCTTGGCGATGCCGGGCTGGATGCCGAGGGCGGGCATGCTGGTGCCGTCGCTGAGGTCGAGGAAGACCCACGGATCCCCCACCCGCAGGTTGACGCGGACGATCTGCGCCCAGGAGAGGCGCCGGGTGCGCGTGAGGTTGACCACCGTCACGCCCTCCTCGTCCGCGACGACCTTGGGGCGGCTGAGCAGCGCCAGGACGCCGAAGAAGAGCAGCGCGGTGAAGACGAAGCTGACCCGCTCTCCCCCGCTGAGCTGTTCGAGGGTGAAGGCGACGACGGTGATGACCGCGAACATCGCCGCTCCGACGGTCAGCAGGACCACCCGGGTGCGGGTCGGCCGGAAGGTGACCGGCAGGGCCGGGAGGCCGGGCGGGGGTGTGGGGGCTGACATCGTGCTCTTCTTCCGTCCGCCGCCGTCAGAGCCGGCAGGCGTGGATCGCGGTGGTGAGGATGGCGCGGGCACCCAGGTCGTACAGGTCGTCCATGATCCGCTGCGCCTCGGCGGCGGCGACCATGGAGCGGACGGCGACCCAGCCCTCGTGGTGCAGCGGGGAGATGGTCGGCGACTCCAGGCCCGGCGTGAGGGCGACGGCGCGCTCCAGGTGCTCGACGCGGCAGTCGTAGTCCATCATCACGTAGCTGCGGGCCACCAGGACGCCCTGGAGGCGGCGCAGGAACTGCTGGACCTTGGGCTCGTCGCCGGGGGCGCCGGTGCGCCGGATGACGACGGCCTCGGAGGTCATGATGGGTTCGCCGATGACTTCGAGGCCGGCGTTGCGCAGGCTGGTGCCGGTCTCGACGACGTCCGCGATGACCTGGGCGACGCCGAGTTCGATGGCGGTCTCGACGGCGCCGTCGAGGTGGACGACGGAGGCGTCGACACCGGACTCGGCGAGGTGCTTGGCGACGATGCCCTCGTAGGAGGTGGCGATCGTCAGGCCGCCGAAGTCCGCGGGGTCCGTGACGGTGCCGGGCTTGGTGGCGTAGCGGAAGGTGGAGCGGGCGAAGCCGAGCTGGAGGATCTCCTCGGCCTCGGCGCCGGAGTCCAGCAGCAGGTCGCGGCCGGTGATGCCGATGTCGAGGCGGCCCGAGCTGACGTAGATGGCGATGTCGCGGGGGCGCAGGTAGAAGAACTCGACCTCGTTGGCGGGGTCGACGAGGACGAGTTCCTTCGACTCCTTGCGCTGCTTGTAGCCCGCCTCATGGAGCATCGCCATCGCAGGCCCGGAGATAGCACCCTTGTTGGGGACGGCGATGCGCAGCATGAGGTCGGGTTTCCTTTGCGAAAGGTGTGGCGGGATGACGTACGGGAGCGTGCGGGGCCTTGCTCAGAGGTGGGCGTAGACGTCGTCGAGGGAGATCCCGCGCGCGACCATCATCACCTGGACGTGGTACAGCAGCTGCGAGATCTCCTCGGCGGCGGCGTCCTTGCTCTCGTGCTCGGCGGCCATCCAGACTTCGGCGGCCTCCTCGACGACCTTCTTGCCGATGGCATGGACCCCCTTGTCCACCAGCTCGGCGGTGCGGGAGGTGGAGGGGTCGCCGTTGGCGGCCTTGAGCTGCAGCTCGGCGAAGAGCTCTTCGAAGGTTTTGTTCGCCATGATGTGCTCAGAATACGGGGTGCCGGGCCCGCACTCAGCGCCAGGGTTCGCTGACCGAGCGCAGTGTGGCGGCGGTCGCCACGGCGGCGGTGACCGCTTCGTGCCCCTTGTCCTCGTTGGACCCTTCGATGCCCGCGCGGTCGAGCGCCTGCTCCTCGGTGTCACAGGTGAGGACGCCGAAGCCGACCGGGACGCCGGTGTCGACGGCGACCTGGGTGAGGCCGTTGGTGACGCCGTGGGACACGTATTCGAAGTGCGGGGTGCCGCCGCGGATGATCACGCCGAGGGCGACGATCGCGTCGTACCCGCGTCCGGCGAGCACCTTGGCGACGACCGGGAGCTCGAAGCTGCCGGGGACCCGCAGCAGGGTCGGCTCGTCGATGCCCAGCTCGTGCAGGGCGCGCAGCGCGCCGTCGACGAGTCCGTCCATGACCTTCTCGTGCCACTGTGCGGCGACGACCGCCACACGGAGGTCACCGCAGTTGCGTACGGACAGTTCGGGTGCGCCCTTGCCGCTCATGTCTCTCCTGGCTTCTCTGTACGGGTGACTGCTGGTGGTGCTACTGGTTGTCGCAGGTCGACGCGGTGGCCGCGTCGAGCCAGGGCAGGTCGTGTCCCATGCGGTCGCGCTTGGTGCGCAGGTACCGCAGGTTGTGCTCGCCGGCCTGGACGGGCATCGGCTCGCGGCCGGTGACGGTCAGGCCGTACCGGGTGATCGCGGCGGTCTTGTCGGGGTTGTTCGTCATCAGGCGCAGGCTGCGCACGCCGAGGTCCTGGAGGATCTGGGCGCCGGCCGCGTAGTCCCGGGCGTCGGCGGGCAGGCCGAGCTCCAGGTTGGCGTCGAGCGTGTCGACACCCCGCTCCTGGAGCTCGTACGCGCGCAGCTTGGAGAGCAGGCCGATGCCCCGGCCCTCGTGGCCGCGCAGATAGACGACGACGCCGCGTCCCTCGTCCGTGATCCGCTCCATGGAGGCGTGCAGCTGGGGCCCGCAGTCGCAGCGCTCGGACGCGAAGATGTCGCCGGTCAGGCACTCGGAGTGGACCCGGACCAGGACGTCCTCGCCGTCCCCGAGGTCGCCGTGGACCAGCGCGACGTGCTCGACGCCGTCCACGGTGGAGCGGTAGCCGTACGCGGTGAAGGCGCCGAAGCGGGTCGGCAGCCGGACCTCGGCCTCGCGGCGGACGGTGGGTTCGTTGCTGCGGCGGTACGCGATCAGGTCCTCGATGGAGATGATCGTGAGGCCGTGCTTGCGGGCGAACGGCACCAGTTGGGGCAGCCGGAGCATGACCCCGTCCTCGCCCGCGATCTCGACGATCGCCCCGGCGGGCCGCAGGCCGGCGAGCCGGGCCAGGTCGACGGCGGCCTCGGTGTGGCCGTTGCGCACGAGCACCCCGCCGGAGCGGGCGCGCAGCGGGAAGATGTGGCCGGGGCGCACGAAGTCGCCGGGGCCGGCCGTGCCGCCGGCGAGCAGGCGCAGCGTGGTGGCGCGGTCGGCGGCGGAGATGCCGGTGGACACGCCGTGGGCGGCGGAGGCGTCGACGGAGACGGTGAACGCGGTCTTCATCGACTCGGTGTTGTGGCCGACCATCTGGGGCAGTTCGAGCCGCTCCAGCTCGTCGTTCTCCATGGGCGCGCAGATCAGGCCGCGGCACTCGCTCATCATGAAGGCGACGATCTCGGGGGTGGCCTTCTCGGCTGCGATGACGAGGTCGCCCTCGTTCTCGCGGTCCTCGTCGTCCACGACCACGACGGGCCGGCCGGCCGCGATGTCGCGGATGGCCTGCTCGACGGGGTCGAGGGCGAGGTCCTCGACAGGGGTCTCGTGTTCCGGGTGCAGCCAGGTGGGCTGGGCAGTCATGCCGTGGCTCCTTCCAGAGCGGGTGTCCGCGTACGCAGCCACCAGTCGCGCATGCCCCACAGGACGAGGGCGCCGTAGACGACGTAGATCAGACCGGAGAAGGCGAGGCCGCTGTGGAAGTTCAGCGGGACGCCGACCAGGTCGACGAGCAGCCAGGCGAACCAGAACTCGACCATGCCGCGCGCCTGGGCGAGCATCGCGACCAGCGTGCCCGCGAAGATGTAGGCGTCCGCCCAGGGGCTCCAGGACAGCGAGGGGAAGGCGGTGAACAGGCCGCCGACCGCGAGGGTGCCGAGGGCGGCGCCGCCGACCAGGTAGCCGCGTTCGCGCCAGGTGGCGAAGCGGACCGCTATGGAGCCGTCCTGCGCCTGCTGGCGGCCCCGGGTCCACTGCTGCCAGCCCCAGACGGCGACCGCGATGACGATGACCTGCTTGCCGACGCTGCCGGCCTGCTGGACGGAGACGTTGGCGGCGACCAGGACGACGCCGGACAGGAGCTGGGCGGGCCAGGTCCAGATCGAGCGCAGCCAGCCGAGCGCGAGGGCGATCAGGCCGATGGTGTTGCCGATCATGTCGGACCAGATGATGTGCTGGTCGAGGACGGTGAAGGCCTCGGAGTTCAGCCAGTGCAGGGCGCTCACTTCGTCTCCTCCCCGGTCTCCGGCGCGGCGTTGCCGAGCAGCCGCTCGACGTACTTCGCGATGACGTCCACTTCGAGGTTGACCCGGTCGCCCGGTCCCTTGATGCCGAGCGTGGTCAGCGCGAGGGTGGTGGGGATGAGGCTGATGGTGAAGAAGTCGGGTCCGGCGTCCACCACGGTCAGGCTGACGCCGTCCACGGTGATCGAGCCCTTCTCCACCACGTACCGGGTGAGGGCCGCCGGGAGCGAGATCTTCACGATCTCCCAGTTCTCGGAAGGCCGGCGCTCCAGGATGCGGCCGGTGCCGTCGACGTGGCCCTGGACGATGTGGCCGCCGAGCCGCCCGCCGAGCGCCATGGGGCGTTCCAGGTTGACGCGGGAGCCGGTCGTCAGGGCGCCGAGGCTGGAGCGGTTCAGGGTCTCGGCCATCACATCGGCGGTGAACTCGTGCTCGCCGAGCTCCACGACGGTCAGGCAGACGCCGTTCACGGCGATCGAGTCCCCGTGCTTGGCGCCCTCGGTGACGACGGGGCCGCGCAGACGGAAGCGGGAGGCGTCGTCGAGCTGCTCGACGGCGGTGACCTCACCCAGTTCTTCGACAATTCCGGTGAACACTCAGTTTTCCTTCCGGGCGTGGCCGGGAACGGCGGTGACGCGCAGATCGGGGCCGATGCGGACGGTCTCCGTCACATCGAGGCGCAACGCCTCGGCGAGGGTGGGGATTCCGGCGTCGGCGAGGGCGGCGGGGCCCGCGCCGAGGAGGACGGGGGCGAGATAGCCGACGACCTTGTCGACGAGTCCCGCGGCGACGAAGGCACCGGCCAGGACCGGGCCCCCTTCGAGGAGGACGGAGCGCACGCCGCGCGCGTGGAGGGCGGCGAGCAGGGCGGCCAGGTCCAGGCCGGACCCGCCGTGGGCGCGCGGGAGGCGCAGGACGGCCTCGTCGGGCAGGTGGCGGGCGTCGGCCTCCTCGGCGACCGCGACCAGGGTGGGCGCGGAGGCGTCGAGGACCCGGGCGCCGGGGCGTACGGCGGCGGCGCGGGTGTCGACGACGACGCGCAGGGGCTGGACGGCACCGTCGATGCCGCGCACCCCGAGCTGGGGGTCGTCGGCGCGGGCGGTGCCGGAGCCGACGACGACCGCGTCCGCCTCGGCGCGCAGCCGGTGGACGTCGGCGCGGGACTCGGCGGAGCTGATCCAGCGGCTGGTGGCGTCAGCGGCGGCGACCCGGCCGTCCAGGCTGGCCGCGTACTTCCAGGTGACGTGCGGGCGGCCCCGGCGCACCGAGGTGAGCCAGGCGGCGTTGCCCGCCTCGGCCTCGTCGGCGAGGAGGCCCGCCTCGGCCCGGACGCCCGCGGCGCGCAGGGTCTCGGCACCGCCGGTGGCCTGCGGATTCGGGTCGCCGACCGCGTACACGACCCGGGCGACGCCGGCCTCGATGAGCGCCTGGGCGCAGGGACCGGTCCGGCCGGTGTGGTTACAGGGTTCGAGGGTGACGTAGGCGGTCCCGCCGCGGGCCCGGTCGCCGGCCGCGCGCAGGGCGTGGATCTCGGCGTGCGGGCCGCCGGCGCGCTGGTGGAAGCCCTCGCCCGCGGTCTGACCGGCGGCGTCGAGGACGACGCAGCCGACGACGGGGTTGGGGCTGGTGGAGCCGAGACCGCGGGCGGCGAGCGCGATGGCTCGGCGCATGGCGGTGGTGTCGGCTGCGGTGTCCACCGGGTCCTCCTGCCTCTTCGGGCACGGACTCCGGGGCCTGTCGATGACGACAGAAGAAGCGGGAACGCACGACAGGGACGCCGGAAGCCGGAAAACACGGATGGTCCGGTGGTCCGGAATCCATCCGCCGACGGCGGCGTACCCGCGAAACGGCCCGCCGCGCACTGCCTCCCATCCGGACTTTAACCGTCGGTCCAGGAATCCCACCTGGTCAACCGGCCGCTGGATGCGGACGGGTCGCGGACTATAACCGCCGGTTCGGAATTGCACCGACCCCGGAGTGCGCTGCTGCTGGTACACGATCAGTGTGCCACGAGCGGGCATGGACCATACGGGTGAACGCTGTGGAGTGGCTCACAGACAGCCCGTGACAAGGGCTCTTTTCGGACAGCCGCACAGGAATGGATCACCGATGGTCCAGACCTATTGACGCACTGGTCTAGTCCTCTTAATCTCTGCGTCACCTCCGAGGACCGGTTTCCTGGTGTGCGCACGCCCGGGACCCAACACGACCCACCCCCTTGTCAGTTGTGTTCTGCCGACCTCCCCAGGAGGAACCGAACGTGCTGTCCCCCACTCGCGCGAGAGCCTCGCTCGTCGCCGCCGGCGTCTCCGTCGCCGCGCTGCTGCTCGGCTCGCTCGCCGCGGCCCCCTCGCAAGCCGCCGACCAGGAGTCCTGTCGCCCCGACGGGCTCTACGAGACGCCGGGCGTCGCCGTCCCCTACTGCTCCGTGTACGACTCCGAGGGCCGCGAGAAGATGGGCGCCGACCACCCGCGGCGCGTCATCGGCTACTTCACGAACTGGCGGACCGGCAAGGACGGCAAGCCGGCCTACCTCGCGTCCGACATCCCCTGGGACAAGGTCACCCACCTCAACTACGCCTTCGCCCACGTCGACGGATCGAACAAGATCTCCGTCGGCGCCGATGGGCCGGAAAACGCCTCCACCGGCATGACCTGGCCGGGTGTCAAGGGCGCCGAAATGGACCCGGACCTCCCCTACAAGGGCCATTTCAACCTGCTGAGCAAGTTCAAGAAGCAGTACCCGAACGTCAAGACGATGGTCTCCGTCGGCGGCTGGGCCGAGACCGGCGGCTACTTCGACGACAGCGGCAAGCGCGTCGACTCGGGCGGCTTCTACTCGATGGCCACCAACGCCGACGGCTCGGTCAACCAGACCGGGATCAACACCTTCGCGGACTCGACCGTCGACTTCATCCGGAAGTACGGCTTCAACGGCGTCGACATCGACTACGAGTACCCGACCACCATGAAGGACGCCGGCAACCCGCTGGACTGGACGCTGTCCAACGCCCGCCGGGCCGGTCTGGTCAAGAGCTACGCAGCGCTGATGAAGACCCTGCGCGAGAAGCTCGACCGGGCCTCCGCCGCCGACGGCCACCACTACCTGCTCAGCGTCGCGGCCCCCTCGTCCGGCTACCTGCTGCGCGGCATGGAGACCTTCCAGGTCCAGAAGTACCTGGACTACGTCAACATCATGTCGTACGACCTGCACGGCGCCTGGAACGAGTACGTCGGCCCCAACGCCGCGCTCTTCGACGACGGCAAGGACGCGGAACTCGCCCAGGCGAGCGTCTACTCCACCTCGCAGTACGGCGGCACCGGCTACCTCAACACCGACTGGGCGTACCACTACTTCCGCGGTTCGATGCCGTCCGGCCGGATCAACATCGGGCTGCCGTACTACACCCGCGGCTTCAAGAACGTGCAGGGCGGCACCAACGGCCTGTGGGGCAGGGCGGCTTCCACCGACTGCCCGGCCGGCGCGGGGCTGACCAAGTGCGGTGACGGCGCCGTCGGCATCGACAACCTCTGGCACGACGAGGACACCAACGGCAAGGAGGCTCCCGCCGGCTCCAACCCGATGTGGCACGCCAAGAACCTGGAGAAGGGCATCGTCGGCGACTACGTCACGGACTACGGGTTCCCCGCGGACACGAAGCTGACCGGCGCCTACGTCCGCAACTACGACTCCACGCTGGTCGCGCCGTGGCTGTGGAACGCCGAGAAGAAGGTCTTCCTCTCCACCGAGGACGAGCAGTCCGTGCAGGCCAAGGCGGACTACGTGGCCGACAAGGGCATCGGCGGCACGATGATCTGGGAGCTGGCCGGCGACTACGGCTGGAACGCGTCCAAGGGCCAGTACGAGCCCGGCTCGACGCTCACCTCGACGATGTACGACACCTTCAAGAAGGCCGCGCCCTACGGGGCGAAGCGCTCCACGATCGACCTGCCGACGCAGGCGCTGGACATCGACGTATCCTTCGGCCAGTTCCCGCTGGGCGACTCGAACTACCCGATCAGCCCCAAGCTGACGATCACCAACAACACGAAGGCGACGCTGCCCGGCGGCACGGAGTTCCAGTTCGACTACTCCACCTCGGCGCCCGCCAACGCCAAGGACCAGTCGGGCTTCGGCACCACGATCGTGCGCAGCGACCACACGGCGAACAACGTCGGCGGGCTGAAGGGCGACTACAACCGCGTCTCCCTGAAGCTGCCGTCCTGGCAGAGCCTGGCGCCCGGCGCGTCGGTCCAGGTGGACTTCGTGTACTACCTGCCGACGTCCACCCCGTCCAACTGGACCGTGACCTTCGGCGGGAAGTCCTACGCCCTGGCGGCGGACCTGGCCCGCGGCACCACGGTCGTCGAGCCGGGCACGGGCTCGACGCCGACGCCGACCCCGGACCCGTCGGGTTCGACCGGCCCGAGCCCCGACCCGTCGGGCGGCGCGTGCGCCGCGGCGGCGTGGAGTGCGAGCGCGGAGTACGGCGCCGGTACGACGGTGAGCCAGGACGGCCACCAGTGGAAGGCGAAGTGGTGGACGAAGGGCGAGAAGCCCGGCTCCACCGGTGAATGGGGCGTCTGGCAGGACCTGGGCGCCTGCTGAACCCCGCAGGTGCAAGCCCGTCCGGCGATTGAGGACGGAACCGGTTCGCCGGTCCGGGGCGGCTCGCAAGGGCCCCGGACCGGCACACCGGTCAAGCGCCCGGCGTGAACAGCGCCTCCTGCGCCGCCTCCCGCGCCGCGAGCAACGCCCCCCGCAGGACCGCCGTGCCGCCCAGCAGCCCCGCCCGGACCTCCGTCCGCAGCGGGGACATCGCCTCCAGCCGCCCCGAGACCCGGGCGGCCAGCGCGTCGCCCCCCGC
>NZ_RDBL01000013.1:1433653-1462063 GCF_008042035.1 Streptomyces sp. col6 | reverse complement strand
CCCGAGGCCCCCCGGCGCAGCTTCCCGTCGAGCATGACCGCCGCCCCCACCCCGTGGCCGAGCCAGAACAGGACGAACGTGTCGTGGTCGCGGGCCGCGCCGGCGCGGTGCTCGGCGACGGCGGCGAGGTTCGTCTCGTTCTCGACGAGGACGGTCGATGGGAGCCGTTCCTGGAGCGCCCGGACCAGGCTGCGGTGCCAGGACGGCAGACCGCTGCTGTCCCGCAGCTCCCCCGTGACCGGGTCGATGAGCCCCGGTGCGCCGATACCGACGCTGTGCAGGGGCGCGCTCCCCGCGCGCCGGGCGGTGGTCGCCAGCAGCGCGACGGCCTGCTCGACGGCTTCGTCCCCCTCGGTCTCGCTGCCGATCGGCAGGGTCGCCTCGGCGAGCGTCGTGCCCAGCAGATCGGCGACGACGACGGCGACGCTGTCGGTGCGCACATCCAGTCCGGCCAGCAGGGCGCGGTCCGCGACGATGCCGTAGAGCCGGGCGTTGGGCCCCCGGCGGTCGGCCCCGGTCTCGCCGACGACATGGATCAGACCCGCGTCCCGGAGCCGTTCGACGAGGTCCGCGACGGTCGGCCGGGAGAGCCCGGTGAGGGTCTTCAACTGCGTGGCCGTCAGCGGGCCGTCCTGCTGGAGAAGCCGCAGGGCGAGCCGGTCGTTCATGGCACGGGCGGTGCTCGGTGATGCGGGCATGCCGGAATCCTTCCAGATCACCGCCGGACCGGAGGAGCGGACGGTCTATTTATCAGGCAGGGTTCCTGATAGTTTACTGCCCGCATCGTGGAGAAGGCTTCAGGGGAGGGACACCGCGGTATGACGACAGAATCCACGGCTACGGTCTTCGGCACCGGCGAGGTGCGACGGGCCAGGTATGCCGTCGCGGCGGTCTTCACCGTGCACGGGGCGGTGACCGGCAGCTTCGCCACCCGGGTCCCCTGGATCCAGGACCACGCGGGCGTCAGCGCCGGCCAGCTGGGCATCGCCCTCGCGTTCCCCGCGATCGGCGCCTCGATCGCCATGCCGCTGGCCGGTGCGGTGAGCCACCGCTTCGGCGCGCGCAACGCGCTGCGCGGGCTGCTGGCCCTGTGGACGCTGGCCCTGATCCTGCCCTCGCTGGCTCCCAACCTGCTCACGCTGTGCGCGGCGCTGTTCGTGTACGGGGCGTCGGCCGGCATGTCCGACGTGGCGATGAACGCGCTCGGCGTCGAGGTGGAGAACCGCCTCGACAAGTCGATCATGTCCGGGCTGCACGGGATGTGGAGCGTGGGCGCCCTGATCGGTTCGGCGGCGGGCACGGTGGCCGCCCATGTGGGCGCCGACGCCCGGCTGCACCACGTGACAGCGGCTCTCACCCTCACCGCACTGGGCCTGGCCGCCTGCCAGTGGGTGCTCGACCTGCGCAGCGAGCCGGACGAGGAGCCGCCGCCGCGGTTCGCGCTGCCGCCGAAGTCGGCCCTGGTCATCGGCGCGGTCGGCTTCTGCGCGGTGTTCGCCGAGGGGGCCAGCCTCGACTGGTCGGCGGTCTACCTCCGCGACACGCTGGACAGCTCGGCCGGTCTCGCCGCCGCGTCCACCACCGCGTTCGCGCTGACCATGGCGGTCGCCCGGATCGCCGGGGACCGGGTCGTCGACCGCTTCGGCGCGGTGCGCACCGTACGGACCGGCGGCGTCCTGGCCACGGTGGGCGGGGTGCTGGTGGTCACCGCCCCGCACGCGGCCCTCGCGATGTGCGGCTTCGGGCTGATGGGGCTCGGGATCGCCGTGGTGGTCCCGCTCGCCTTCGCGGCTGCGGGGCGCAGCGGGCCCAGGCCGGCCCAGGCCATCGCGGGCGTCGCGACGATCACGTACACCTCCGGGCTCATCGCCCCGTCGGCGATCGGTTCGCTGGCCGAGGCGACCTCGCTGGTGGTGTCGTTCGGCCTCGTCTCGGTGCTGGCGTTCGGTCTGGTGCTCGGTGCCGGGGTGCTGCGCGCCGGTGACCGCAAGGCGGCGGCCGGGAACGCGGTGCGGGAGGTGCCCGTGGCCGAGCCCCGCTCCTGACCTGCCCCGGCTCCACGGACCCGGCGAACCGGAAGGGGCGGGTCCGGCCGTGGGGCGCGACCCGGGCGGCACTACCATGGCGCTGATCTTTTCCGCGACGAGCGCCGTGCCTACGGGCTCACGCACCTACACACAGGGAGCAACCATGGGCCTCGGCGTGCGCTGGACCTTGCACGGCGACGGGAAGACGCCCGCGCCGGGAGCGGTGGTCCGCCCCGACGAACGGCTCTCCTGGCCCCGGACCTTCGGGCTCGGCGCGCAGCACGTGGTCGCGATGTTCGGCGCGTCGTTCGTCTCGCCGGTCCTGATGGGTCTGGACCCGAACCTGGCGATCATGATGTCGGGCGTCGCGACGGCCATCTTCCTGCTGGCCACGCGCGGCCAGGTGCCGAGCTACCTGGGCTGTTCGCTCTCGTTCGTCGGGGTCGCCGCGACGATCCGGGCGAGCGGCGGCGACAGCGCGGTGGTCACCGGCGCCGTGTTCGTGGTCGGTGTGGTGCTCTTCCTGGCCGGGCTCGCGGTGCAGCGGTTCGGCGCGCGGATCATCCACGCGGCGATGCCGCCGGTGGTGACGGGCGCGGTGGTCATGCTCATCGGGTTCAACCTGGCACCGGTGACCGCGTCGACGTACTGGCCGCAGGACCAGTGGACGGCCCTGCTGGTGATGCTGTTCACCGGTCTGGCCGTGGTGTGCCTGCGCGGCTTCTTCTCCCGGATCGCGATCTTCCTGGGGCTGGTCTTCGGTTACGTGCTGTCCTGGCTGCTCGACCTGGTCTTCGGGAAGATCCACTCCCCCGCCGGCGGCGCCGAGTCCGTGGACCACTGGCGTCTGGACCTCTCGGGCGTCGGGAAGGCCGACTGGGTCGGGCTCCCCTCGTTCCACGCACCCAGCTTCGAGTGGTCGGCGATCCTGGTCGCCCTGCCCGTCGTCATCGCCCTGATCGCGGAGAACGCCGGACATGTGAAGGCGGTCGGCGAGATGACCGGCCGTTCCCTGGACGGCAAGCTCGGTACGGCGATCGCCGCGGACGGCGCCGCCTCGATGCTCTCGACCGCGGTGGGCGGCCCGCCGAACACCACGTACTCCGAGAACATCGGCGTGATGGCCGCGACCCGCGTGTACTCCACCGCCGCCTACTGGGCCGCCGCCTTCTTCGCGCTGCTGTTCGGTCTCTGCCCGAAGTTCGGCGCCGTCGTGGCTGCGATCCCGGGCGGCGTGCTCGGCGGCATCACCGTCATCCTCTACGGCATGATCGGCCTGCTCGGCGCCCAGATCTGGCTGAACGGCAAGGTCGACCTGCGCAACCCGCTGAACCTGGTGCCGGCCGCCGCGGGCATCATCATCGGCGTCGGCGGGGTCAGCCTGAAGATCACCGACAACTTCGAGCTCAGCGGAATCGCGCTCGGCACCATCGTCGTGATCACCGGCTACCACGTCCTGCGCGCCTTCGCCCCGGCCCACCTCAAGACCCAGGAGCCGCTGCTCGACTCGGGCACGTCGGCGTACGACAAGGAGCCCCCGGCCACGGATTCGTGACCGGGGATCTCGCTCAGTCCTCCGGCAGTTCGACCGGCGCCAGCTCGTCGAAGAGGTCGCCGGGCCCGGGGTTGGTCGGGTCGGTCGCGCCGCCGAACTGGTTCATCACGCCCCACACGGCGTTCAGCGCGGTCTGCACGGCCCCCTCGGCCCAGCCGGCCGTCCAGGAGATGTCGTCACCGGCCAGGAACAGGCCCCGCTTGTCGGCGGGCAGCCGGTCCTGCATGAAGTGGGTGAACAGCCGCCGCTGGTAGCGGTAGTGGCCGGGCAGGTTGGCCTTGAACGCGCCCATGAACCAGGGCTCGTTCTCCCAGGACACGGTGACCGGGTTGCCGGTGATGTGGCCACGGATGTCGACGTTCGGGTAGATCTCGCCGAGCGACTTCAGCATGACGTCCATCCGCTCGCTCGCGGAGAGCGGCAGCCACTTCAGGCTGTCGTCGCACCAGGTGTACGAGAGGCAGATGCTGGCCGGCCGGTCCGGTCCGTCGTCCAGCAGGTACGTGCCCCGGGTCATCCGGTCGGTCAGCGTCATCGACATGGTGTCGCGCCCGGTGACCTCGTCCTCGTCCAGCCAGAACGGCCGGTCGACGGGCACGAACAGCTTGGACGACTCCATGTAGTGGGTACGCTCCATCGCCGTCCAGTGGTCGATCGGGAAGAGCGCGTCGTCGCAGGCGATCTTGGAGAGCAGCAGCCAGGACTGGCCGGTGAAGACGGCGGCCCGGTAGGTGCGGATGTCGCCGGAGGCGTCCGTGACGGTGATCCGGTTGCCGGCCGTACGGTGCAGCCGGGTGACGGCCCCGCGCGGCTCGCCCCCGTGGAGCGAGGACAGCGAGGTGCCCAGCGGCCAGTGCACGATCTTGTGCGGTTCGCGGTCCCACAGGCGCAGCGGAAGCTGCTGGCTGCCGCCGACGATGGAGCGGTGGTGGTCGTCCGCCTCGGTGTAGACGACCCGCAGGATCTCCAGGATGGAGTTGGGGAAGTCGGTGTCCCAGCCGCCGGTGCCGAAGCCGACCTGGCCGAAGATCTCGCGGTGCCGGAAGGACGTGAAGGCGTCGGAGTCGCAGAGGAAGCCGTAGAAGGTCTGGTTGTCCAGCTTTTCGACGAGCCGGGACCAGATCTCCCGGATCCGGGGGACGTCGCGCTCGCGCATCGCCCGGTTCATGTCGGAGAAGTCGGCGCCCTCCTCCAGGCAGCGGTTCCAGGCGTCCATCACATCGCGGTAGACCTGCGGGAGTTCGTCGATGGTCCTGGCGTAGTGCGACTCGCCCTTGAGGTCCACGACGGTGGAGGGGGTCGCCGGGGAGAGCGGGTTCGGGAACGGCTTCGTCTCCAGGCCGACCAGGTCGATGTAATGCTGGAGGGCGGTCGAGGAGGGCGGGAAGCGCATCGCGCCCATCTCGGCGGTGAGCGGTTCGCCGTCCGTGCCGCAGCCCTCGAACTCGACGGTGCGCAGCCGTCCGCCGATGCGGTCGGCCTCGTAGACGACCGGCTTCAGGCCCATCTTCATCAGCTCGTACGCGGTGATGATGCCGGAGAGCCCGCCGCCGATGACGGCGACCTCGGTGCCGTGCTCGGTGGCCGGTATCTGGCCGAGTCCCGCCGGGTGGGCGAGGAAGTCGTCGTACGCGTAGGGGAAGTCCGGCCCGAACATGGTGATCGGCGGGGCCGCTTCCTCGGTGTGCTGGACGGCGGGGGGCACGGCGGTCATGGGGTACGGACTCCTTGCGGGGAAGGGCGAAGACGTGAGGGGGGGGCGGACGGACTCAGACGAGGGCGCCGTACAGGCCGGGGCGGCGGTCGCGCAGATACGGGTTGGCGGCCCGGGAGGCGGCCAGCAGGGCGAGGTCGACATCGCCGGTGACCAGTTCCTCGCCGCGCCCCGCGCGGGTGCGGACCGTGCCGTCGGGTCCGGCCAGGCAGCTCAGCCCGGTGAAGTCGAACTCGCCTTCCGGGCCGGTCCGGTTGACGTACGCGAGGTACAGCTGGCTCTCGAAGGCGCGGACCGGGACGAGGGATTCGGCGACGAACGAGAAGGGGTGCATCAGCGCGGTCGGGACCAGCAGCAGGTCGGTACCGGCCAGGGCGTGCGCCCGTACGTTCTCCGGGAACTCGACGTCGTAGCAGGTCAGCAGGCCGATCCGGACGCCGTCCAGCTCCGCCTGGACCACGGGCTGCCCGCCGGGGGTGAACCAGCGCTGCTCGAAGTCGCCGAAGAGGTGGGTCTTGCGGTAGTTGGCGAGCGTGATGCCGTCGGGGCCGATGAGCTGCGCGGAGTTGTACAGGGTGTCGCCCTCGCGCTCGGGATAGCCGTAGTGGACGGCGATCTTGTGCCGTACGGCGATCTCGGCGACGGCACGGGCGGCGGGCCCGTCGGCGGCCTCGGCCAGCCGGGGGACGTCGTCGCCGATGGCGTACCCGGTCAGGTACAGCTCGGGGCAGACCAGGAGCCGGGCCCCGGTGGCGGCGGCGCGGCGCGCGGCGTCCGCCAGCAGCTCGACGGAGCCGGCGACCGAGCCGGGGCGTCCGGAGCTCTGGAACAGGGCAGTGCGCAACGACGGCATGGCTGACCTCGGGCGATACGGGCGGGGCGGGGACGTAGAAACGGTACGTTCCGCCGTTCGGCCGGGACAAGGCGCGACTGTTGCGCACCGACAGCCGATCCGTTGCGCGGATCGCGCGGGGCGCGAAGATTCATTGCGCGATGCGGCGCCCCATCCCAGCCCGTCCGGCCACTCCGGCCGAACCCGCACTTCAAGACCCGGGCAGCCCATCCCAGCCCGTCCGGCGTTTGAGGACGGAACCGTCGCCGGAGGACCCGGCCCACCGCACGTCCCGGCCGAACACGTACGCCTCCCCGCAGGGACCCGCAGGGACCCGCTACCCCGGCGACCCCGACGAATACCGCCGCAACAACGGCGACAACACCAGCACGGACTTCGTCCGTTCCACGTACGGCTCACCGGCGATCCGCTCAAGCACCTGCTCGAAATGCCGCATGTCCGCCGCGAAGACCTGGACGAGCGCGTCCGCGTCCCCGGTGACCGTGGACGCGGACGCGACCTCGGGATACCGGGCGAGCCCCTGCTTGATCGAGTCCGGGGACGTGTTGCGGCTGCAGTAGATCTCGATGTACCCCTCGGTCTCCCAGCCGAGCGCCGCCGGGTCGACCCGCACGGTGAACCCGGTGATGGCCCCCTCGGCGCGCAGCCGGTCCACGCGGCGTTTCACGGCGGGCGCGGACAGGCCGATGATCGAGCCGATGTCGGCGTAGGAACGGCGGGCGTCCTCGGCCAGGGCGTGGACGATGCGTTCGTCGAGGTCGTTCAGTCGCACGTCGTACGGGTCACTTCTCTGCGGAGGCGCGGGCGGAGCCGGGCATGACGATGCCGGGGGACGGCGCGTGCCGTCCCCCGGCAGTAGACCACGGGCCGGGTCCGGTCCGGCGGATCAGGGCCGGGCAGGCCCTAGCTCCAGCTGGCGTGCAGCGGCTTGCCCTCCGCGTAGCCGGCGGCGCTCTGGACGCCGACGACGGCCTTCTCGGCGAACTCGGCGAGCGAGGCCGCGCCCGCGTAGGTGCAGGAGGAGCGGACGCCCGCGATGATCGAGTCGATCAGGTCCTCGACGCCGGGACGCGCCGGGTCCAGGAACATCCGCGAGGTGGAGATGCCCTCCTCGAAGAGCGCCTTGCGGGCGCGGTCGTACGCGGACTCGTCGGAGGTGCGGTTCTTCACGGCGCGCGCGGACGCCATGCCGAAGGACTCCTTGTAGAAGCGGCCGTCGGCGCTCTGCTGGAGGTCGCCCGGGGACTCGTACGTGCCGGCGAACCAGGAGCCGATCATCACGTTGGACGCGCCGGCCGCGAGGGCCATGGCGACGTCGCGCGGGTGGCGGACCCCGCCGTCGGCCCAGACGTGCTTGCCGTACTTCTTCGCCTCGGCGGCGCACTCCAGGACGGCGGAGAACTGGGGCCGGCCCACGCCGGTCATCATGCGGGTGGTGCACATGGCGCCGGGTCCGACGCCGACCTTGATGATGTCGGCGCCCGCCTCGATGAGGTCGCGCACGCCCTCGGCGGCGACGATGTTGCCCGCCACGATCGGCACCTGCGGGTCCAGCGCCCGGACCGCGCGCACGGCGCTGATCATCGACTCCTGGTGGCCGTGCGCGGTGTCCACGACGAGGGTGTCGACACCGGCGTCGAGCAGCTGCTTGGCCTTGCCCGCCACATCGCCGTTGATGCCGACGGCGGCGGCGATCCGGAGCTTGCCCGCGGCGTCGGTGGCCGGGGTGTAGAGCGTGGCGCGCAGGGCGCCCTTGCGGGTCAGGATGCCGACGAGGCGGCCGTCCGCGTCGACCGCGGGGGCGAGCTTGCGGTTGGCGCCGTCGAGCTTGTTGAAGGCGTCGCGCGGGTCGATGTCCGCGTCCAGGACGACCAGGTCCTTGGACATGACCTCGGAGAGCTGGGTGAAGCGGTCCACGCCGGACAGGTCGTGGTCGGTGACCACGCCGACGGGACGGCGCTCGGCGTCCACGACGACCCCGGCGCCGTGCGCGCGCTTGTGCAGCAGGGACAGCGCGTCGGCGACCGTCTGGCCCGGCGACAGCTCGATGGGCGTGTCGAGCACCAGGTGGCGCGTCTTCACCCAGGAGATGACCTCGGTGACGACCTCGATCGGGATGTCCTGCGGGATGACGACGAGACCGCCGCGGCGGGCGATGGTCTCGGCCATCCGGCGGCCCGCGATCGCGGTCATGTTCGCGACGACCAGCGGGATGGTGGTGCCGCTGCCGTCGGGCGAGGACAGGTCGACGCCCTGGCGCGATCCGACCGCCGACCGGCCCGGAACCATGAAGACATCGTCGTACGTGAGGTCGTACGGGACCGAGGGGGACTCTGTGTAGCGACCGGTGCCGGGCTCAAGAAAACGCATAACACTCATTTTTTCATACGAAATGGCGCAGGTCGCTTCCACGAAGACACAGCAAATGACTCCCGCCCTCGTACGTTCCTCCAAAGGACCGCTGCGGGAGTCCCGGGCAAGTGGAACCTGCCTTACCCGGGGACCTTACCCGAACAGCTTTCAACCATTCCCGATCATCTGCTCTGGACCTGGTGACAGGGGGTCAGGTAGCTTCAAACGCGCAGGTCCCGTGGGTCACCGCAACGCCCCGGATGAACGGACGGAACATGCTCAACTTCCGTCACCCGTACGACCGGAGAGGATCACGACCCGCCCGTGGAGAACGAACTGCCGGACATCTACTGCCCGTTCCCCCAGCGGACGAACCCGCACGTCGCTCACGTACGGGAACATCTGGACGCCTGGACCCGCAACACCGGTCTGGTGCACCGGGATTCGGCCAGGGAGCGCTTCGAGCAGGCGGACTTCGGCGCGTTCGTCGGGATGGTCTACCCGACCGCGGACCCTGAGAATCTGGACCTTGTCGCCGACTGGTTCGTCTGGCTCTTCCTGGTCGACGACCAGCTCGACGACGGCCATCTCGGGCGCAGCCCCGAACGGGTGCGGGACGTCGTCGCCCTGATGCTGGCCGTGATCGAGGGCACCCGCACCGGCGTCATGGAGAACGAGGAACTGCCCGCCGCCGTGGTCGCCCTCATCGACCTGTGGCAACGTACGACGCCGACCGCGGCGGTGCACTGGCGGCGCAGGTTCGCCTGGCACCTGAAGAAGTACCTCACCACCGCCACCACCTGGGAGGCCGGGAACCGGGCGGCGGGGGTGGTGCCGTCGGAGGAGCTGTACGTCGAGAAGCGCCGCCACACCGGCGCGATCATCGTCTGCATGGACCTGATAGAGATCGTCGCGGGCATCGAGGCACCCTCCTCGATCCACAACGACCCCCGGTTCATCACCGCCCTGGAGGCGTCCTGCAACCACGTCTGCTGGGCCAATGACGTGTACTCGTACGAGAAGGAGCAGGTGCTCGGCGAGATCCACAACCTCGTCCACCTGGTCCGCCACCACCGCGGCTACGGCAAGCAGCAGGCGCTCGAACACGTCTGTGCGGAGATCGCCGTCGAGACGAAGCGCTTCCTGACGGCGGAGTCCGAGCTGCTGGAGGCCTATCCGCAGCTGACGCCGATGCTGGAGCCGTACCTCGACGGCATGCGCAGCTGGATGCGCGGCAATCTCGACTGGTCCCGGCAGACGCCCCGCTACAACCCGGCCGACGTCAGCCAGTACGAGCAGCCGGAACAGTATCTGGAGGCCACGGTGCTGGGGCTCTCCCAGGACTGAGCACCGGGTGTACGGAGAGGGGCGAGCGGTCCGTGACCGCTCGCCCCTCTCCGTGTTCCCGTACGGTCAGTCGCCGTCCGGGTCCGCGCGCTCCAGGGCCGGCCGGCGCGGGGCCGCCGACTCCGTCAGCAGGTAGTCGGCCGCGGCCGTGTCCGTGACCAGGCTGGTGACCAGGCCCGACCGCAGCACGGCGCCGATCGCGGCGGCCTTGCGCTGCCCGCCCGCGATGGCCACGACCTCGGGAATCCGGCGCAGCCGGTCCGCCTCGACGGTGATGCACCGCTCGCCGAGGTCCCGGCCGACCCGGCGGCCCTCCGCGTCGAACAGGTGGGCCGACATCTCGGCGGCGACACCGAGCGAGGCGTAGTGCAGGCGCTCCTCGTCGGAGAGCATGTCGTGCACCGTCGAGATCCCGGGCTCCCAGGAACCGATGGAGACGGCCGCGACCGTCACCTTGTCGAAGTACTCGAAGGCGCGGGCGATCCCGGTCTGGTGGCGCAGCGCGGCGGCCGTCGCCGGGTCCGGCAGCAGCATCGGCGCGTAGATCGGGTGGGCCTCCCCGCCGGAGACCTGGGCGGCGCGCCGCACGGCCTCCACCGAACCGCGCTCGGCGGTGCCGGCGTCGTACACCCCGGTGAGCTGCACGACCGTGCACGGGGGCAGCCGGTCGAGCGCGGCGGCCATATGGATCGTGGAGCGGCCCCAGGCGAGCCCGAGCACATCGCCCTCGGTCACCAGTTCGCCGAGCAGATCGGCCGCGACCTCGCCGAGGTTCTCCGGGTCGGCCGCGTCGTCCTGCTCCTCGGCCGGGGACTCGACGACGACGGCGTGACGCAGCCCGTAGCGGGCCCGGAGCGCGTCGGAGCGCTCGGCGTCCAGCTCCGCCGGGACCCGGATCTCGATCCGTACGAGGTCCCGTTCCAGTGCGGTCTCCAGGACCCGGGCCACCTTGAAGCGGCTGACGCCGAACTCCTCGGCGATCTGGATCTTGGACTTGCCCTCGAGGTAGAAGCGGCGGGCCATGGCCGCCGCCTGCACCAGCTCCGCGGGCCCCATCCGCAGGGCGGACCGGCCCGCCGACATTGCAGACACCGCGTTCTCCTCACTGCTGTTCACGCTCTTGATACGCCGTTCATCCTGTCAGATACGGCGATCCCTGCCGGGTCCCGTCGGACCCCGTTCATCTGCCCTTGGCCCGGACGCCCCCTGCGCGCACGCCCGTGCCGTCACGGCCTCAGTGCGCGCAGGCCCAGCCGGCCGAGCCGATGGCCCCGTCGGCCTTGGCGCGCAGGGCCCGCACCGCCGCGGCCGGGTCCTCGGCGCCGTACACCGCGGAGCCCGCGACGAAGACGTCGGCACCCGCCTCGGCGCACCGCTCGATGGTGGACTCGGAGACCCCGCCGTCGACCTGGAGCCACAGGTCCAGGCCGTGCTTGGAGATCAGCTCACGCGTGCGGCGGATCTTCGGCAGCATGATGTCCAGGAACGCCTGGCCGCCGAAGCCCGGCTCCACCGTCATGATCAGCAGCATGTCGAGCTCGGGGAGCAGGTCCTCGTACGGCTCGATCGGCGTCGCCGGCTTGAGCGCCATGGACGCGCGGGCGCCCTTGGCGCGGATCTCCCGGGCCAGCCGGACGGGTGCCGCGGCAGCCTCCGCGTGGAAGGTGACCGACCCGGCGCCCGCCTCGACGTACTGCGGCGCCCAGCGGTCCGCGTCCTCGATCATCAGATGGCAGTCCAGCGGCGTGTCCGTGGCCCTGCTGAGCGATTCCACGATCGGAACGCCGAGGGTCAGATTGGGCACGAAGTGGTTGTCCATCACATCGACATGGAGCCAGTCGGCACCTTCGACTGCCTTCGCCTCCTCGGCGAGGCGCGCGAAGTCGGCGGAGAGAATACTCGGGTTGATCTGGGCCATGGGCCAAGCCTGCCATGTTCTGCGTCACTTCCCCGCCTCGGTGCGCCCCAAAGCCTCACGGGATCATTACGGTTCGCGCATTCCCGGCGTTTTCGCCCCCCCCGGGGCCGGTCAGCCGGTACGGCGGAGCAGCGCCAGGTACATGGCGTCGGTGCCGTGCAGATGCGGCCAGAGCTGGACGTCGGGCCCGTCGCCCAGCGCGGGCACGCCCGGCATCAGCGGTCGGGCGTCGATCCACTCGGCCTCGAACGGCTCCCCGCCGCGTCCCTTGAGCACGTCCTCGACGACGACCCGGGTCTCCGCGAGGTGCGGCGAGCAGGTCGCGTAGCCGACGACGCCACCGACTCGTACGGCCTTCAGCGCCTCGCGCAGCAGACCCCGCTGGAGCGGTGCGAAGCCCTCCAGGTCCTCCTTGCGGCGGCGCCAGCGGGCCTCGGGGCGGCGGCGCAGCGCGCCCAGACCGGAGCAGGGCACGTCCATGAGGATGCGGTCGAAGGTGCCGGGCCGCCACGGCGGGCGGGTGCCGTCGGCGGTGACCACCTGGTACGGGCCGGGGTTGCCGGCCAGCGCGCGTTCCACGAGGCGGGCGCGGTGCGGCTGCTTCTCCGCGGCCAGCAGGGCGGCACCGCGTCCGGCGGCGAGGGCCGCGAGCAGGGCGGCCTTCCCGCCGGGGCCCGCGCAGCCGTCCAGCCAGCGGGCGTCGCTGCCCTCCAGCGGGGCGTTGGCGAGGGCCGCCGCGACGAGCTGGCTGCCCTCGTCCTGGACGCCGGCCCGGCTCTCGCGCACGGCGGTCAGGGCGCCGGGCTCGCCGCCCTCGGCCATCCGCACGGCGTAGGGCGACCAGCGGCCGGGCAGGGCGTTCTCCTCGCCCAGTTCCTCGGTGAGTTCGTCCGTGGTGGAGCGGCCGGGGCGGGCGACGAGGGTGACCTCGGGACGCTCGTTGTCCGCTTCGAGCAGGTCCTCGATGCCGGCGCGGCCACCGCCGAGCGCGTCCCAGAGCGCCGAGACGACCCAGCGCGGGTGCGAGTGGACGACCGCGAGGTGGTCCTCGGCGTCGTCCTCGTAGGCGGGGGCCACCTTCGCCACCCAGCCGTCGAGGTCGTCGGCGGACACCTTGCGCAGCACGGCGTTGACGAACTTGGCGCGCCCCTCCCCCAGCACCACCCGGGCCAGCTCCACGCTCGCGGAGACCGCCGCGTGGGTCGGGATACGGGTGCCGAGCAGCTGGTGCACGCCCATGTTCAGGACGTCCAGGACCGGCGGGTCGACCTCGCGCAGCGGCCGGTCGATGCAGGCGGCGACGATCGCGTCGTACGTGCCCTGCCGGCGCAGCGTCCCGTAGACCAGCTCGGTCGCCAGGGCCGCGTCCCGGTGGTCGAAGTCGCCCTTGGCACGGGCCTTCTTCAGCAGCGGGGGCAGGACGAGGTTCGCGTACGCGTCGCGCTCGTCGACGGCCCGCAGGACCTCGAAGGCGAGGAAGCGGACCGGGTCCTTCTGGGGGCGGCGGTGCGGCTTGGCGGGACGGCGACGCGGCTGGTCGTTCACGTGAAAGGTGCTCCGCTGGAGGTGAGAGGGCGAACCCTCCCAGCCTACGTCTCCGTCCCGGGGCCTCAGGTCCCGACCAGCTCGCCGGGGACGATGCGGACCCCGCGCGCCCAGTCCGCGGCACGCATCGGCTTCTTGCCCTGGGGCTGCACCCAGAGCAGCTCGACCGCGTGCGACCCGGTGCCGACGAAGACGTTGTTCTTGCCCACCGACAGCTCGCCGGGGGCCAGCTCGGACCGGTCCACGGCGGGGGTCGCCTGGACCAGTTTCAGGCGCTCGCCCCGGAACAGCGTCCAGGCCCCGGGGGCGGGCGTGCAGCCGCGCACGACACGGTCGACGCGCAGGGCGGGCGCGGACCACTGGATCTGCGCGTCCTCGACGGTGATCTTGGGGGCGAGGGTGACCCCGTCGGCGGGCTGCTCCACGGCGTGCAGGGTGCCGTCCTCGATGCCGTCCATGGTCGCGGCGAGCAGCCCGGCACCGGCGAACGCCAGCCGGGTCAGCAGGTCACCGCTGGTGTCGGTCGGGCGGACCTCTTCGGTGAGGACGCCGTAGACCGGCCCGGAGTCGAGCCCCTCCTCGATGAGGAAGGTGGAGGCACCTGTCACCTCGTCACCGGCCATCACCGCGTGCTGCACGGGGGCCGCGCCGCGCCAGGCGGGCAGCAGTGAGAAGTGCAGGTTGACCCAGCCCCGGGCCGGGATGTCGAGCGCGGCCCTCGGCAGCAGCGCGCCGTACGCGACGACCGGGCAGCAGTCCGGCGCGATCTCCCGCAGCCGGGCGAGGAAGTCCTCGTCCCGCGGCCTGGCGGGCTTCAGCACCTCGATCCCGGCCTCCTCGGCACGCTGGGCGACCGGGCTGGCCACCAGCCGCCGGCCGCGCCCGGCGGGCGCGTCGGGCCTGGTCACGACGGCGGCCACCTCGTGACGGCCGGAGGCGATCAGGGCGTCCAGGGCGGGAACGGCTACCTCGGGGGTGCCGGCGAAGACGAGCTTCATGGGTGGCTGACTGCCTCTCAGGCCGGACTCTCAGGCCGAAACGTTACGGTGACGAGCAACGCACAAGTCTATGGGGCCGGGGCCCGGGGGGCGTACGCGCAGTTGCGCGCCCCTCGCATGTGCTCATACGCCCCCTGAGCGTGACCAGATCCCCGGGTGCGGCGTTGGTCAAAGGAGATTGACCGAAGCGAGCCGCCCTGGTGCGGCCCGATCCCTTTCAACGCCGGTTCGAGAGGCTTCTTCATGGCCGACCACGCAACCCACGACGCCCAAGCGCGGGCCAGCCTGCACCTGCTGGTGCGGGACATCGAGCGGGTCCGGCGGCAGGTGGACGCACTGCGCACGCTCACCGCCCAGCTGGGCAACGTCTACCGTCCGCGCCGCTCCGGCCCGTCCGCGGGCTTCGTCGTCTACGGCAGGGCCCCGGCCCCCACGGTCAGACTGGCCCAGGAGCTGCGGGACAGCGTCGAGACCCTGGTCACGGCGGCCGTGGACTTCGACCGCTCGCTGGGCTTCTCCTGGGACGCGGTGGGCTCCGCCCTCGGGGTCACCAAGCAGGCCGTCCACCGCCGTTACGGGGCACGCCGGGCCACGCCCCAGCCGACGGCGGCCGAGGCCGCCACCGAGGTCGTCCCCCAACGAGGCCCCGCGGTCCCGGCCGCCCGCACCCCCCAGCCCCCGACGGACCGCCCCAACCCGGGCAGGGGCGCGGGCGACGGCTTGGACTCGGCCTGCGCGTTGCGCGGGGGGACGGCGAGCTGGAGGACGTCCGCGAGGCTGCCCGCGTACCGGTCGGCGACGGCACGGGCGAGGGCGAGGAGGTCGGGGCCGAGGACCGGTTCCGGCGAGACGACGGAGGCGAGCGCGGCGAGCGCCCCGTTGTAGTCGGACTCGGCCAGCCTCTCGATGAGGAAGCCGTCGATGAGGCCGCCGCCCTCGCGCCGGCCGCCGCGCACATTGCGGCCCCCGGCGCCGAACCGGACCCGTACGCGCACCCCGGGCTGCGCGTCGGCGTCCAGCTCCTCGGGGACGGCGTAGTCGAAGTACTGGTCGAGGTGGAGCGCGCCCTTGTTGACGAGGACCCGGGCGACGGGCAGCTCCTTGGCGAGGGCGGCCCCGCGCCAGGTGCGCGGCTTGGCGCGCGGCACGTCGGCCCGGCGCACGGTCTCCCGGATCAGCGCCAGCTGTTCCGGCGCCCCGGCCCCGGGCTCCTCGGCCCGCTCGTTCTCGCTGCTCACAGCTCCATCCCTACCAGACGCCTCGGACAGCGGCGCCTGTCCTTCCCCTCATGGGCCCGGGGCGCGACACGCCGGAGCCCGGACACCGTGACGGCGTCCGGGCTCCGGCGGAAGTCGGCCCTGCTCCGTTCCCTACAGGCCGGCGGCGGCGCGCAGCGCGTCCACCCGGTCGGTGCGCTCCCACGTGAAGTCGGGCAGCTCACGGCCGAAGTGCCCGTACGCGGCGGTCTGCGCGTAGATCGGGCGCAGCAGGTCGAGGTCGCGGATGATCGCGGCCGGGCGGAGGTCGAAGACCTCGCCGATGGCGTGCTCGATCTTCTCGGTGTCGACCGCCGCGGTGCCGAAGGTCTCCACGAAGAGACCCACCGGCTCGGCCTTGCCGATCGCGTACGCGACCTGGACCTCGCAACGGGCCGCGAGGCCGGCGGCGACGACGTTCTTGGCGACCCAGCGCATGGCGTAGGCGGCCGAGCGGTCCACCTTCGACGGGTCCTTGCCGGAGAAGGCACCGCCGCCGTGGCGGGCCATGCCGCCGTAGGTGTCGATGATGATCTTGCGACCTGTCAGGCCGGCATCGCCCATCGGGCCGCCGATCTCGAAGCGCCCGGTCGGGTTGACGAGGAGGCGGTAGCCCTCGGTGTCGAGCTTGATGCCGTCCTCGAGGAGCTGCGACAGGACGTGCTCGACGACGAACTCGCGGATGTCGGGCGCGAGCAGCGAGTCGAGGTCGATGTCGCTGGCGTGCTGCGAGGAGACGACGACGGTGTCGAGACGGACGGCCTTGTCGCCGTCGTACTCGATGGTGACCTGGGTCTTGCCGTCGGGACGCAGGTACGGGATGGTCCCGTTCTTGCGGACCTCGGACAGCCGGCGCGAGAGCCGGTGCGCGAGGTAGATCGGCAGCGGCATGAGCTCGGGGGTCTCGTCGCAGGCGTAGCCGAACATCAGGCCCTGGTCGCCGGCGCCCTGCTTGTCGAGCTCGTCCTCGTCGCCCTCGACGCGCTTCTCGTAGGCGGTGTCGACGCCCTGCGCGATGTCCGGGGACTGCGCGCCGATGGACACCGAGACGCCGCACGAGGCGCCGTCGAAGCCCTTCTTGGAGGAGTCGTAGCCGATCTCCAGGACCTTGTTGCGGACCAGCGTCGGAATGTCGGCGTAGGCCTTGGTCGTGACCTCACCCGCGACATGCACCAGACCGGTGGTGATCAGAGTCTCGACGGCGACGCGGGAGGACGGGTCCTCCCGCAGGAGCGCGTCGAGAATGGTGTCGCTGATCTGGTCAGCGATCTTGTCGGGGTGACCCTCGGTCACGGACTCCGAGGTGAAGAGACGGCGGGACACATCGCTCCCTGGGGTTGCAGCGGCTGCTGGCTGATCATTGGCCGGACGGTCCGGGAGCTGCGCCCGGCACGGTCCAGGAGCAGTTTATCGGTCGGCTCCGGCCGCCGGACAACGTGTCTCGCCCTTTGGCCGTCCTGTGACGTGTCCCACCAGGTCCGGAACACCCCGGAAGCCCGCTGCCGACAGGGTTCCGGCCCGTGTCGGAAGGGTTACGGATCCCCCGGCGTGTCACCGGAAATTCATCCGAGGCGCGCCGTCACGAGGTCCCACACCGTGTCGGCGAGCGCCTCCTTGGGCCCGTACGGCACCGGAGTCTCCGTTCCGTCGGCCGCGAGCACCACGGCCTCGTTCTCCTCGGAGCCGAAGGTCTTGCGCTCCCCCACCTCGTTGACGACCAGCAGGTCGCAGCCCTTGCGGCGCAGCTTCTCTCGGCCGTTGGCCAGTACGTCGTCGGTCTCGGCGGCGAATCCGACGACGATCTGTCCGGGCGTGGCGCGCTCGGCGGCGACCTCCGCCAGGATGTCCGGGTTGCGGACGAGTGCGATGGGGGCGGGCTCCTGGCCGTCCCTCTTCTTGATCTTCCCGGTGACGTACTGGGCGGGCCGGAAGTCGGCGACGGCGGCGGCCATGACCACGACGTCGGCGTCCCGGGCCGCCTTCAGCACGGCCTCGCGCAGCTGGACCGCGGTGCCGGTGTGGACGACGTCGGCGCCGGACGGGTCGGGCAGTCCGGTGTTGGCCTCGACGAGGGTGACCCGGGCGCCGCGGGCGACGGCGGTGCGGGCCAGCGCGTAGCCCTGCTTGCCGGAGGAGCGGTTGCCGAGGTAGCGGACGGGGTCGAGGGGTTCCCTCGTACCGCCCGCGCTGATGACCACGTGGCGGCCCGCCAGATCGGGGGCGGCCGTGCCGCGGGCGAGGACCCGGCGGCAGACCTCGAAGATCTCGCCCGGGTCGGGGAGCCGGCCCTTGCCGGTGTCGACGCCGGTGAGGCGGCCGACGGCGGGCTCGATGACGACGGCGCCCCGGCGGCGCAGGGTGGCGACGTTCTCCTGGGTGGCGGGGTGCTCCCACATCTCGGTGTGCATCGCCGGTGCGAAGACGACCGGACAGCGGGCCGTGAGCAGGGTGTTGGTGAGCAGGTCGTCGGCGAGCCCGTGGGCGGCCTTGGCCAGCATGTCGGCGGTGGCCGGGGCGACGACGACGAGGTCGGCGTGCTGTCCGATCCGTACGTGGGGCACCTCGTGGACGTCGTTCCAGACCTCGGTGGAGACCGGGTGGCCGGAGAGCGCGGACCAGGTGGCGGCGCCCACGAAGTGCAGGGCGGACTCGGTGGGGACGACCCGTACGTCGTGGCCGGACTCGGTCAGCCGGCGCAGCAGCTCGCACGCCTTGTAGGCGGCGATGCCGCCGCTGACCCCCAGAACGACCTTCGGCTTGTCCACTGCGTCTCCCCGCACTCGGTTACGCACCCGGCGTACGTACAGGCCCCATGCTGCCTCACGCCCGCGGGCGCCGTCCGGTCGGCCCGGACACACCTCGGGCCCGGCGGGAATGCCGCCGGGCCCGGGGTGAAGGTGCGTTGTCGCCGCTTACTGCGCGGGGCCCTCGATGGCCTCGGACGTGAGCAGGCCCGCGTTGATCTCGCGGAGCGCGATCGACAGCGGCTTCTCGTGCACGTGGGTGTCGACAAGCGGACCGACGTACTCGAGGAGGCCCTCACCGAGCTGCGAGTAGTACGCGTTGATCTGGCGCGCGCGCTTGGCGGCGTAGATCACGAGGCTGTACTTCGAGTCGGTTGCTTCGAGGAGCTCATCAATCGGCGGGTTGATGATGCCCTCGGGCGTGGTGATGGAAGAGGACACGCTCTGCCTTCCGAAGGGGATGAAGATCAAAGAAATCTTTGACAGTCAGGGGCTTGGTTACCGGCTTTGCTGCCGCGACCCCCGCCGCCGGTGATTCACTCGCTGCCGGCGCGGTGGCCGGAAGCCTCCAGCATCAAGGCTAGCAGCTCACGTGCCACATCCTCGACGGAGGTGTTGACAAGAGTCCTGTCGAACTCCGATTCGGCGGCCAGCTCGACCTTGGCGGCGCCGAGCCGGCGTTCGATCACCTCGGGCGCCTCGGTCCCGCGTCCGGTGAGCCGGCGCACCAGCTCGTCCCAGCTCGGCGGGGCGAGGAAGACCAGCTGGGCGTCGGCCATGGACTGGCGGACCAGCCGGGCACCCTGGAGGTCGATCTCCAGGAGCACCGGCTCCCCCGCCTCCAGCCGCTCCTGCACGGCGCGGCGCGGGGTGCCGTAGCGGTTGCCGGCGAACTCGGCCCACTCCAGCAGCTCACCGTTGGCGATCAGCTTGTCGAACTCCTCGTCGTCCACGAAGAAGTAGTGGACGCCGTTGCGTTCGCCGGGGCGGGGCCTGCGGGTCGTCGCCGACACCGAGAGCCACACCTCGGGGTGGACCTTGCGCATATGCGCGACGACCGTGCTCTTGCCGACCCCCGAGGGGCCGGAGAGCACGGTCAGCCGCGGACGTACGTCCGGGGGTACGGGGGACGTCCCCCGGGATGTTGCAGCCATGGGGCGATTATCCAGGTTCTCAGGGGTGCCTGAGAACTCAGGCGGCGCTGCCGCCGAACTCACGCTCCAGGGATGCGATCTGGTTGGAGCCAAGCCCCCGCACACGACGGCTCTCGGAGATGCCGAGCCGTTCCATGATCTGCTTGGCACGGACCTTGCCCACGCCGGGCAGGGACTCCAGCAGGGCGGAGACCTTCATCTTGCCGATGACGTCGTTCTCCTGGCCCGACTTGATGACCTCGTGGAGGGAGGCGCCGGAGTGCTTGAGTCGATTCTTGACCTCGGCCCGCTCCCGGCGAGCCGCGGCGGCCTTTTCGAGCGCGGCTGCGCGCTGTTCAGGGGTAAGGGGCGGAAGAGCCACGCCTACGTCACCTCGGATGTCGATCTGTCGGATACGGACCGGTGAGGCGGCGGGATCGCCCCTCACCTGGTGAGCCGCGAACAACCCGTGCTCGTCGGCTCTCGACGGAGACTAGCGGCCAAGGCCGCCGGAGTCAGCGAGAACAGACGAAAAGTCCTGGTCAGCCTCTGCCGACCAGGACTTTTCGGGCATAACCACCGAGTTTTTTGGTCAGGATTCCGTCAACACACGGTTACGTGGCAGGGTCAGCGGTCCGAGACGGCCGCGCGGACCTCGTCCGCGAAGCGCTCCGCGGCCTCGCGCAGCCCCGTCACGTCCGGACCGTGGCGCAGCACGCCCCGGCTCACGCTGGGCACCACATTGCGCACCGCGTCGCCGAAGACACCCGGCAGATCCGCCGGGGTGGCCCCCTGCGCACCGATGCCCGGGGCGAGCAGCGGGCCGTTGATCGCCAGGTCCACACCCGCGTCGCCGAGCGTCGCCCCGACGACCGCGCCGACCGAGCCGAGCGGGGCCGCGCCCGCGTTCTCGGCGGCCATGTGGTCGAGCATCAGCTGGGCCAGCGGACGGCCGTCGGCGGCCGTGGCGCGCTGCACCTCGGCGCCCTCCGGGTTGGAGGTCAGCGCGAGGACGAAGACCCCGGCGCCGGAGACCGCCGCCGCGTCGAGCGCGGGCCGCAGCGAGCCGAAGCCGAGGTACGGGGAGACCGTGACCGCGTCCGAGAACAGCGGCGAGTCCTTGTCCAGGTAGGTCGCCGCGTAGGCGTCCATCGTGGAGCCGATGTCGCCGCGCTTGGCGTCCATCAGGACCAGGGCGCCGGCCGCGCGCGCCTCCTCGACGGCTTTCTCCAGGACGGCGACACCGCGCGAGCCGAAGCGCTCGAAGAACGCGGACTGCGGCTTGAGCACGGCGACCCGGTCGGCCAGTGCCTCGACGACCGTACGGGTGAACCGCTCCAGGCCCGCGATGTCGTCGCTCAGCCCCCAGGCGGTGAGGAGGGAGGCGTGCGGGTCGATGCCGACGCAGAGCGGGCCTCGGGTGTCCATGGCGTGGCGCAGCCGGGCGCCGAAGGGTTCCAGGGTCATTTCGCTGCCTTCCGGGTTTCCGCGCCGACGGCGTCGGCGAGTGTGGCGTACGGGGAGGCGGCCAGGCGTGCGGCCAGGCCCTTGTGAATGGCGCGGGCGTAGAACGGGCCCTCGTAGATGAAGGCGCTGTAGCCCTGGACGAGGGTGGCGCCCGCGAGGATGCGCTGCCAGGCGTCCTCGGCGTTCTCGATGCCGCCGACGCCCACCAGGGTGATCCGGTCGCCGACACGGCCGTACAGGCGCCCCAGGACCTCCAGGGAGCGTTCCTTGAGGGGGGCGCCGGACAGGCCGCCGGTCTCCTTCACCAGGTCCGGCGAGGACTTCAGGCCGAGGCCCTCGCGGGCGATGGTGGTGTTGGTGGCGATGATCCCGTCCAGGCCCAGTTCGACGGCGAGGTCGGCGACGGCGTCGACGTCCTCGTCCGCGAGGTCCGGGGCGATCTTGACGAGCAGCGGGACGCGGCGGTGGGTGACGGTCCGGTCGGCCGCCTCGCGCACGGCGGTGAGCAGCGGGCGCAGCGACTCGGTGGCCTGAAGGTTGCGCAGGCCGGGCGTGTTGGGCGAGGAGACGTTGACGACGAGGTAGTCGGCGTGGGCGGCGAGGCGCTCGGTGGACTTCACGTAGTCGGCGGCGGCGTCGGCCTCGGGGACGACCTTGGTCTTGCCGATGTTGACGCCGACGGTGGTGCGGAAGACCGGGTTGCGGGCGGCCAGGCGCGCGGCGACGGCGGCCGAGCCCTCGTTGTTGAAGCCCATGCGGTTGATCAGCGCGCGGTCCGCGACCAGGCGGAACAGGCGCTGCTTCGGGTTGCCGGGCTGCGGCTCGCCGGTCACGGTGCCGATCTCGACGTGGTCGAAGCCGAGCATCGCCATGCCGTCGATCGCGACCGCGTTCTTGTCGAAGCCGGCGGCGAGCCCGAAGGGGCCGTGCATCCGCAGGCCCAGGGCCTCGGTGCGCAGCTCCTTGTACCGGGGGGCGAGGGCGGCGGCCACGAAGGTGCGCAGCACGGGGACGCGGGCGGCCAGGCGGATCCAGCGGAAGGCCAGGTAGTGGGCCTGCTCGGGGTCCATCCGCTTGAAGACCAGCTGGAAGAAGAACTTGTACATCACGGTGTCCTCATGAAGAGGGGGACACCGTTTCCGGTGTCCCCCTTGTGGGCTGCCTAGTCGCGGGCCGCGGTCAGATGTTCCGCGTGTTCCTGGAGGGAACGGACGCCGACGTCTCCGCCGTTGAGGGCGTCGATGCCCTGGACGGCCGCCGCGAGCGCCTGGACCGTGGTCAGGCAGGGCACCGACCGGGCGACTGCCGCGGTGCGGATCTCGTAGCCGTCGAGCCGGCCGCCGGTCCCGTAGGGGGTGTTGACGATGAGGTCGACACCGCCCTCGTGGATCAGCTGGACGATGGTCCGCTCGCCGTTCGGGCCCTCGCCCTCGGACAGCTTGCGCACGACGGTGGCGTTGATGCCGTTGCGCTTGAGGACCTCGGCGGTGCCGGAGGTGGCCAGCAGCTCGAAGCCGTGGGCGACCAGCTCGCGGGCCGGGAAGATCATCGAGCGCTTGTCGCGGTTGGCCACCGAGATGAAGGCGCGGCCCTTGGTGGGCAGCGGTCCGTAGGCGCCGGCCTGCGACTTGGCGTACGCGGTGCCGAAGACCGAGTCGATGCCCATGACCTCGCCGGTGGAGCGCATCTCCGGGCCGAGGATGGTGTCGACGCCGCGGCCGTGGATGTCGCGGAAGCGCGACCACGGCATGACGGCCTCCTTGACGGAGATCGGCGCGTCCAGCGGCAGCGTGCCGCCGTCGCCGGTCTTCGGCAGCAGGCCCTCCTCGCGCAGCTCGGCGACGGTCGCGCCCAGCGAGATCCGGGCGGCGGCCTTGGCGAGCGGGACCGCGGTCGCCTTCGAGGTGAAGGGCACGGTCCGCGAGGCGCGCGGGTTGGCCTCCAGGACGTAGAGGATGTCACCGGAGAGCGCGAACTGGATGTTGATCAGGCCGCGGACGCCGACGCCCTTGGCGATGGCCTCGGTGGAGGCGCGCAGCCGCTTGACGTCGTGGCCGCCGAGGGTGATCGGGGGCAGCGCGCAGGCGGAGTCGCCGGAGTGGATGCCGGCCTCCTCGATGTGCTCCATGACGCCGCCGAGGTACAGCTCGGTGCCGTCGTAGAGGGCATCGACGTCGATCTCGATGGCGTCGTCGAGGAAGCGGTCGACCAGGACCGGCCGGGTGGGGCTGATCTCGGTGGACTCGGCGATGTACGCGGAGAGCCGGGTCTCGTCGTACACGATCTCCATGCCGCGCCCGCCGAGCACGTAGGACGGGCGTACGAGGACGGGGTAGCCGATCTCGTCGGCGATCGCCTTGGCCTCCGCGAAGGTGGTGGCGGTGCCGTGCTTGGGCGCGGGCAGGCCGGCCTCGGCCAGGACGCGGCCGAAGGCGCCGCGGTCCTCAGCGGCGTGGATCGCCTCCGGGGAGGTGCCGACGACGGGCACGCCGTTGTCCTTGAGCGCCTGCGACAGGCCCAGCGGGGTCTGGCCGCCGAGCTGGACGACGACGCCCGCGATCGGGCCCGCCAGGGACTCCGCGTGCACGATCTCCAGCACGTCTTCCAGCGTCAGCGGCTCGAAGTACAGGCGGTCGGAGGTGTCGTAGTCGGTGGAGACCGTCTCCGGGTTGCAGTTGACCATCACGGTCTCGTAGCCGGCGTCGCTGAGCGCGAAGGAGGCGTGGACGCAGGAGTAGTCGAACTCGATGCCCTGGCCGATGCGGTTGGGGCCGGAGCCCAGGATGATCACCGCGGGCTTCTCGCGCGGGGCGACCTCGCTCTCCTCGTCGTAGGAGGAGTAGAAGTACGGGGTCTTCGCGGCGAACTCGGCGGCGCAGGTGTCGACCGTCTTGTAGACCGGGCGGATGCCGAGCGCGTGCCGGACCTCGCGGACGACGTCCTCGCGCAGGTCGCGGATCTCGGCGATCTGGACGTCGGAGAAGCCGTGCCGCTTGGCCTCGGCCAGCAGCTCGGGGCCGAGCTTGTCGGCGGCGGCCAGCTCGTCGGCGATCTCCTTGATCAGGAAGAGCTGGTCGACGAACCAGGGGTCGATCTTCGTGGCGTCGAAGACCTCCTCCTGGGTGGCGCCGGCCCGGATCGCCTGCATGACGGTGTTGATGCGGCCGTCGGTCGGGCGGACCGCCTCGGCCAGCAGCTCGGCCTTGTCGCCGGGGTCGCCGGTGAAGGTGAACTGCGAGCCCTTCTTCTCCAGGGAGCGCAGGGCCTTCTGCAGGGCCTCCGTGAAGTTCCGGCCGATCGCCATGGCCTCGCCCACCGACTTCATGGTGGTGGTGAGGGTGGAGTCGGCCGAGGGGAACTTCTCGAAGGCGAAGCGCGGGGCCTTCACGACGACGTAGTCGAGGGTCGGCTCGAAGGAGGCCGGGGTCTTCTCGGTGATGTCGTTCGGGATCTCGTCCAGCGTGTAGCCGACGGCCAGCTTGGCGGCGATCTTGGCGATCGGGAAGCCGGTGGCCTTGGAGGCGAGCGCCGAGGAGCGGGAGACGCGCGGGTTCATCTCGATGACGATGACGCGGCCGTCGGTGGGGTCGATCGCGAACTGGATGTTGCAGCCGCCGGTGTCGACGCCGACCTCGCGGATGATCGCGATGCCGATGTCGCGCAGCCGCTGGTACTCGCGGTCGGTGAGCGTCATCGCCGGGGCGACGGTGATCGAGTCACCGGTGTGGACGCCCATCGGGTCGAAGTTCTCGATGGAGCAGACGACCACGACGTTGTCGTTGCGGTCGCGCATCAGCTCCAGCTCGTACTCCTTCCAGCCGAGGATGGACTCTTCGAGCAGCACCTCGGTGGTCGGGGAGAGCGTGAGGCCCTGTCCGGCGATGCGGCGCAGCTCCTCCTCGTCGTGGGCGAAGCCGGAGCCGGCGCCGCCCATGGTGAAGGAGGGGCGGACGACGACGGGGTAGCCGCCAAGGGTGTCGACGCCGGCGAGGACGTCGTCCATGGAGTGGCAGATGACCGAGCGGGCGGACTCGCCGTAGCCGATCTTCGCCTTGACGGCCTCGACGACGCCCTTGAAGAGGTCGCGGTCCTCGCCCTTGTTGATGGCCTCGACGTTGGCGCCGATGAGCTCGACGCCGTACTTCTCCAGCACGCCGTTGTCGTGCATGGAGATCGCGGTGTTGAGCGCGGTCTGGCCGCCCAGGGTGGGCAGGAGCGCGTCGGGGCGCTCCTTGGCGATGATCTTCTCGACGAACTCGGGGGTGATCGGCTCGACGTAGGTGGCGTCGGCGATCTCCGGGTCGGTCATGATCGTCGCCGGGTTGGAGTTCACCAGGATGACGCGCAGGCCCTCGGCCTTGAGGACGCGGCACGCCTGGGTACCGGAGTAGTCGAACTCGGCGGCCTGCCCGATGACGATCGGGCCGGAGCCGATGACCAGGACGGACTGGATATCGGAGCGCTTAGGCACGCTGGCCCTCCATCAGGGAAACGAAGCGGTCGAAGAGGTACGCGGCGTCGTGCGGGCCGGCGGCCGCCTCGGGGTGGTACTGGACGCTGAAGGCCGGCCGGTCGAGGAGCTGGAGGCCCTCGACGACCTGGTCGTTCAGGCAGACGTGGGAGACCTCGGCCCGACCGAAGGCGGTGTCGGAGACCTTGTCGAGCGGGGCGTCGACGGCGAAGCCGTGGTTGTGCGCGGTGACCTCGACCTTGCCGGTCGAGCGGTCCTGCACGGGCTGGTTGATCCCTCGGTGGCCGTACTTCAGCTTGTACGTGCCGAAGCCGAGCGCGCGGCCCAGGATCTGGTTGCCGAAGCAGATGCCGAAGAGCGGGGTCTGCCGCTCCAGGACGCCCTGCATGAGGGCGACGGGGTGGTCGGCGGTGGAGGGGTCGCCGGGGCCGTTGGAGAAGAAGACGCCGTCGGGGGCGACCGCGTAGATCTCCTCCAGGGTGGCGGTGGCGGGCAGCACATGGACCTCGATGCCGCGCTCGGCCATGCGGTGCGGGGTCATGCCCTTGATGCCGAGGTCGACCGCGGCGACCGTGAACTTCCTGGTCCCGATCGCGGGGACGACGTAGGCCTCCTTGGTGGCGACCTCGGCGGACAGGTCGGCGCCCTTCATCTCGGGGGCCTCCTGGACGCGGGCCAGCATCGCGGCCTCGTCGGTGACGGCCGCGCCGGAGAAGATGCCGACGCGCATGGCGCCGCGCTCGCGCAGGTGGCGGGTGAGGGCGCGGGTGTCGATGCCGCTGATGCCGACGACGTCCTGGTTCGCCAGTTCCTCGTCGAGGGTGCGGCGGGAGCGCCAGTTGGAGGGGGTGCGCGCGGGGTCGCGGACGACGTAGCCGGAGACCCAGATCCGCTTCGACTCGGGGTCCTCGTCGTTGACGCCGGTGTTGCCGACGTGCGGGGCGGTCATCACGACGACCTGGCGGTGGTACGAGGGGTCGGTCAGCGTCTCCTGGTAGCCGGTCATGCCGGTGGAGAAGACCGCCTCGCCGAAGGTCTCCCCCACAGCCCCGTAGGCGCGGCCGCGGAAGATGCGGCCGTCCTCCAGGACGAGTACGGCGGGAACCTGGGCTCCCCGGGTGGAGGTCGTCATCGTGCGATGCCTTCCGTAGTGCTGGTGAGGTGGTTGACGGCGTCGACCCAGGCGGGGTGTTCGGCCGAGTGGTCGGAGCGGAATCCGGAGTCGATCAGCCGATCGCCGAGCGCCCAGGTGATGACGAGGAGGCCGCCCTCGGGCAGGACCTTGCCCGCCAGTGCCCTCTCGGTGCGGGCGCCGCGCAGGTCGGCGGCGGGGACGAAGAAGTCCGCCGCGCCGGGCCGCGCGACATCGAGGCCGTCCGCGGTGAGGGTGAGCTCGACGCGGCTGCGGGTGCCGAGGCCGTGGGCGACGATCCGGTCGAGCCACTGCCCGGCCGTGGTCGAGGCGTGGTAGCGGCCGGAGAGGGTGAGCAGCTTCTCGCCGTCCGCGTAGCCGTCCGGGACGGTCGCGGGGGCGGGCAGGTCCGACTGGAGGTTCCCGCGCCACTTCCATCCCTGGCGCATCAGCCAGTAGACGAACACGACGAGGACGACGAGTCCGATCACCCAGCTGATCCGGGCGGACCAGTCGGTCACCTCCGCCGACTTCTGCTCGGCGGCCAGTTGGTACAGGGTCTGTGTTGTCACGCGAGCTTCCCGTCGACGACCGTGGCACGGCCCCGCAGGAAGGTGTGGGTCACTCGGCCCGGCAGCTCGCGCCCCTCGTACGGGGTGTTGCGGCTGCGGGAGGCGAAGCCCGCGGGGTCCACTTCCCCACGGTATGCCGGATCGACCAGGGTGAGGTTGGCAGGCTCACCCGCCGAGACGGGGCGGCCGTGTCCTTCGAGCCGTCCGATGGCCGCAGGGCGCATCGACATGCGGTCGGCGACGCCGGCCCAGTCGAGCAGCCCGGTCTCGACCATCGTCTGCTGGACGACGGAAAGCGCGGTCTCCAGGCCGACCATGCCCATGGCGGCCGCGGCCCACTCGCAGTCCTTGTCCTCGTGCGGGTGCGGGGCGTGGTCGGTGGCGACGCAGTCGATGGTGCCGTCGGCGAGGGCCTCGCGCAGGGCCATGACGTCGGCCTCGGTGCGCAGCGGCGGGTTCACCTTGTAGACGGGGTTGTAGCTGCGGACCAGCTCGTCGGTGAGGAGGAGGTGGTGCGGGGTGACCTCGGCGGTGACGTTCCAGCCCTTGGACTTGGCCCAGCGCACGATCTCGACGGAGCCGGCGGTCGACAGGTGGCAGATGTGCACCCGGGAGCCGACGTGCGCGGCGAGCAGGACGTCGCGGGCGATGATGGACTCCTCGGCGACGGCGGGCCAGCCGCCGAGCCCGAGTTCGGCCGAGACGATGCCCTCGTTCATCTGGGCGCCCTCGGTGAGGCGGGGCTCCTGGGCGTGCTGGGCGACGACGCCGTCGAAGGCCTTCACGTACTCCAGGGCGCGGCGCATGATGACCGCGTCGTCGACGCACTTGCCGTCGTCGGAGAAGACCTTCACCCCGGCGGCGGAGTCGTGCATGGCACCCAGCTCGGCGAGCTGCTTGCCCTCCAGGCCGACGGTGACGGCGCCGACGGGCTGCACGTCGCAGTAGCCGGACTCCTTGCCGAGGCGCCAGACCTGCTCGACGACGCCGGCGGTGTCGGCGACCGGGAAGGTGTTGGCCATGGCGTGCACGGCGGTGAAGCCGCCGGCCGCGGCGGCCCTGGTGCCGGTGAGGACGGTCTCGGAGTCCTCGCGGCCGGGCTCGCGCAGATGCGTGTGGAGATCGACGAGGCCGGGCAGCAGGACCTGGCCCGCCGCCTCGATCACGGTGGCGTCGCCGGCGTCGAGGCCGGTGCCGACGGCGGCGATGGTCTCGCCGTCGATGAGGACGTCCTGCGGGTCGCCGCCGAGTACCTTCGCGCCGCGGATAAGGATCTTGCTCATGGTTACTTGTTCTCCTCGGTACGGGCGGCGGTGGGGACGGAGG
>NZ_RDBL01000013.1:1428071-1433553 GCF_008042035.1 Streptomyces sp. col6 | reverse complement strand
CGGCGGTGGGGACGGAGGCGGCCGGCTCGTAGCCGCCGAGCAGCAGGTAGAGCACGGCCATGCGGATGGAGACGCCGTTGGCGACCTGCTCGACGACCGTGCAGCGGTCGGAGTCGGCGACCTCGGCGGTGATCTCCATGCCGCGGACCATGGGGCCGGGGTGCATGACGACGGCGTGCTCCGGCATCTTGGCCATGCGCTCGCCGTCCAGCCCGTAGCGGCGCGAGTACTCGCGCTCGGTCGGGAAGTAGGCGGCGTTCATCCGCTCACGCTGCACACGAAGCATCATCACAGCGTCGGACTGGGCCAGCACGTCGTCGAGGCCGTAGCTGACGTCGCAGGGCCACTGCTCGACGCCGACCGGGACCAGGGTGGGCGGGGCGACGAGGGTGACGTGGGCGCCGAGCGTGTTCAGCAGGTGCACGTTGGAGCGGGCGACCCGGCTGTGCAGGATGTCGCCGACGATGGTGATCCGGCGGCCTTCGAGGTCCTTGCCGAGTCCGGCGTCGGCGCCGACGAGCCGGCGGCGCATGGTGAAGGCGTCCAGGAGGGCCTGGGTGGGGTGCTCGTGGGTGCCGTCGCCGGCGTTGACGACCGCGCCGTCGATCCAGCCGGAGGTGGCCAGCCGGTACGGGGCGCCCGAGGCGCCGTGGCGGATGACGACGGCGTCGGCGCCCATCGCCTCCAGCGTCAGGGCGGTGTCCTTGAGCGACTCGCCCTTGGAGACGGACGAGCCCTTCGCGGAGAAGTTGATGACGTCGGCGGACAGCCGCTTGGCGGCCGCCTCGAAGGAGATGCGGGTACGCGTCGAGTCCTCGAAGAAGAGGTTGACGACGGTACGGCCGCGCAGGGTGGGGAGCTTCTTGATCGGCCGGTCCGCGACCCGGGCCATCTCCTCGGCGGTGTCGAGGATCAGGACGGCGTCGTCGCGGGTGAGGTCGGCGGCCGAGATGAGGTGACGCTTCATCTGGGTGTTCTCCGGGTGGCTGGAGGTTTCAGGCATGCGGGCGCGCGGAAGCCGCCGCACGGCGGGCGGGCCGTACGGACGGGGAGCTAACGCTCGACCGCGGGGGCGGCCTGCTCGACCCCGAGCAGCACGGCGTCGCGGCCGTCCTCCTCGGCGAGCTGGACCTTGACCGTCTCCCGCAGCGACGTGGGGAGGTTCTTGCCGACGTAGTCGGCGCGGATCGGCAGTTCGCGGTGGCCCCGGTCGACGAGGACCGCGAGCTGCACCGCACGGGGCCGGCCGATGTCGCCGAGCGCGTCGAGGGCGGCGCGGATCGTGCGGCCGGAGAAGAGGACGTCGTCGACCAGGACGACCAGACGGCCCTCGATGCCCTCGCCGGGGATCTCGGTGCGGGCCAGGGCGCGCGCGGGGCGCAGCCTGAGGTCGTCGCGGTACATGGTGATGTCGAGGGAGCCGACCGGGATCGTGCGGCCGGTGATCTCTTCGAGCTTGCCGGCGAGCCTGCGGGCGAGGAAGACGCCGCGTGTCGGGATGCCGAGGAGCACCACGTCGTCGGCGCCCTTGGCGCGTTCGACGATCTCGTGGGCGATGCGGGTGAGGACCCGGGCGATGTCGGGAGCCTCCAGAACGGGGCGTGCCGCGTTGCCGGTGGCGTCGTGCTGTGCGTCCATAAGAAACGGACCTCCTTCTCCGCCTCACGGGACGGACCTTAAAGGACGTCGAAATTGCGTCATCCACGTTACCAGGGCCCGCACCGACCCTCGGCCCCGCCCCCGGGGAGAGCCGGTACGGACCATCTCAGCTTGACGCGGCCAAGTAACGCTGCGTAACCTCACAGTGAGTTACCAGCCACGCGGCCGAGCCGCGAACGTTCCAGCGTCCGGGGAGCCTTATGTCCAGCGAATACGCAAAGCAGCTCGGGGCCAAGCTCCGTGCCATCCGCACCCAGCAGGGCCTCTCCCTCCACGGCGTGGAGGAGAAGTCCCAGGGCCGCTGGAAGGCCGTCGTGGTCGGTTCGTACGAGCGCGGCGACCGTGCCGTGACCGTGCAGCGCCTTGCCGAGCTGGCGGACTTCTACGGCGTCCCGGTCCAGGAGCTCCTGCCCGGCACGACGCCCGGCGGTGCCGCCGAGCCGCCGCCGAAGCTCGTCCTCCAGCTGGAGCGCCTGGCCCACGTGCCGCCGGAGAAGGCCGGTCCGCTCCAGCGCTACGCGGCGACGATCCAGAGCCAGCGCGGCGACTACAACGGCAAGGTGCTCTCGATCCGCCAGGACGACCTGCGCACGCTGGCCGTGATCTACGACCAGTCGCCTTCCGTGCTGACGGAGCAGCTGATCAGCTGGGGCGTGCTGGACGCGGACGCGCGCCGCGCCGTCGCCCACGACGAGGGCTGAGCAGCCCCCCGAAGAAACGTGCCGCCGGGTTCGGCGGGGCCCCTCACGGGTGCCCTGCCGGGCCCGGCTTTCTCGTACACCCGGCGGGCGCGCGGCCGGGTCCGGACATGCCGAAGGGCCCATGGCTTGAGCCATGGGCCCTTCGTCGGCGGAACGCCGCCGGGAGTCACTGCTCCCGGCGGAGGTTCGGCTTGAGGTCCTTGAAACGGGCCAGCAGACCGTTCACGAAGGACGGGGAGTCGTCGGTGGAGAACTCCTTGGCGATCTGCACCGCCTCGTCGATCACCACCGCGTCCGGGGTCGCGTCGACCCAGATCAGCTCGTACGCACCGAGCCGCAGGATGTTCCGGTCGACGACCGGCATGCGGTCGAGCTCCCAGTCCACGGCGTACGTGACGATGAGGTCGTCGATGCGGTCCGCGTACTGCGCGTACCCCTCGACGAGCTCCATCGTGTACTCGGTGACCGGCGGCTGACGGGTGTCGGACCGCGAGTGCCGCACCCAGTCCGCGAGGACCGTCAGCACGGACTCGTCGCGCTGGTCGGCCTCGAACAGGATCTGGAAGGCGCGCTTGCGCGCCGTGTTACGAGCAGCCACGACTACTTGTTCACCCGGCTGATGTACTCGCCGGAGCGGGTGTCGACCTTGATCGTCTCACCCGTGGTGATGAACAGCGGGACGCCGATCTCGTAACCGGTCTCCAGGGTGGCCGGCTTGGTGCCGCCGGTGGAACGGTCGCCCTGGACGCCCGGGTCCGTGTGCTGGATCTTCAGCTCGACGGCAGCCGGCAGCTCGACGTACAGCACCTCGCCGTCGTGCTGGGCGACGGAGGCGGTGAAGCCCTCGATCAGGAAGTTGGCGGTGTCACCGACGGCCTTGCGGTCGACCATCAGCTGGTCGTACGTGTCCATGTCCATGAAGACGAAGTAGTCGCCGTCCATGTACGAGAACTGCATGTCGCGCCGGTCGACGGTGGCCGTCTCGACCTTGATGCCTGCGTTGAAGGTCTTGTCGACGACCTTGCCGGAGAGCACGTTCTTGAGCTTGGTGCGCACGAAGGCCGGGCCCTTGCCGGGCTTGACGTGCTGAAACTCGACTACGGACCAGAGCTGGCCCCCGTCGAGCTTGAGCACCATGCCGTTCTTGAGGTCGTTCGTGGAAGCCACGGTTGCGGAATCTCCTGGGCTGAAGCTGGTGGAACGACCGAGGGACGCGCGCTAGAGCGCGAGCAGCTCCTTGGTCGTAATGGTGAGTAGCTCGGGTCCGCCGTCCGCCTCGGGGCGCACGACGAGCGTGTCATCGATCCGGACCCCGCCCCGGCCCGGGAGGTGGACCCCCGGTTCGACGGTGACCGGCACACAAGCGTCCAGTTTACCCATGGCAGCGGGTGCCAGCTGCGGGTCCTCATCGATTTCGAGCCCCACCCCGTGGCCCGTGAAGGGCGCGAGGCCTTCGCCGTGGCCTGCGGAGTCCAGGAGATGGCGGGCGGCCCGGTCCACGTCACGGCACTCGGCGCCGGGCAGCAGAGCCTCGCGGCCGGCCCTCTGAGCGGCGAAAACCAGCTCGTACAGCTCGATCTGCCAGTCGGCGGGCGCCGTGCCGATGACGAACGTCCGGCCGATCTCGCAGCGGTAGCCGCGGTAGTTCGCGCCCAGGCAGACGGACAGGAAATCTCCCTCCTCCACCCGCCGGTCCGTGGGCCGGTGACGGCCCCGGCCGGAGTTCGGGCCGGTGGCGACGGAGGTCGCGAAGGCGGGTCCGTCGGCGCCGTGGTCCACCAGCCGGCGTTCCAGCTCCAGGGCCAGGTGCCTTTCGGTGCGGCCGACGAGAATCGATTCGAGGAGTTCGCCCAGCGCCTGGTCGGTGATCTCGGCCGCGATCCGCAGGCAGCCGATCTCGTCCTCGTCCTTGACGATGCGCAGCTGCTCGACGGTGGCGCCCAGATCGGCCAGCCGGAGCTTCGGCGCGACCGAGGCCATGGCCCGGTGCCGGGCGACCGTCAGGTCGTGTTCCTCGACGGCCAGCGACTCCGCGCCGCCCGTGACGGCCAGGTCCGCGGCGGCGACCACCGGATCACCGTCGGCCACCGGCAGCAGATCCACCCGCAGGGCCTCGTCGGTGCGCCCGTCGGCCGGGTCGCCGGTCGGCGGGCGGGGGCAGAGCAGGACGTCCTCGCCGGGGCCGAGCAGCAGCACGGCACCCGGGGGCGCTCCCCCGGCCAGGTAGCGGACGTTGGCGGGGCGGGAGACCAGGGCGGCCGCGGATCCGACTGCGGCGCACCGGTCGCGGAGCAGCCCGCGTCGGACGGCGTACACCTCTGACATGCGTCGAGCGTACGAGCGCGGCGGCCGGCCCGCCCGGTCAGCGCATCCGACCGGGGGGCGGGCCGCCGTCCTACCAGGCCGGGGGGCTGGCCAGGGACCGGGCGAGTATGTCGTCCAGGACCCGGGCGGTGGTCTCCACGTCGTACGTGGAGTTGTCGATGATCGGGAGCCCGGAGCCGTACCAGCCGGCCATCCGGCCGTGGATGCGGGCCACCTCCTCGTCGGAGAGCCGGCGGTTGCCGCTGCGCTCGGCGTTGCGCTCCAGGACGATCTCCAGACCGGGCAGCAGCACGACGGGCAGGAGCCCGGGGCCGACGTGGCGCTTCCAGCCGCCGAGGCCGACGACGGGCCGGTCGGGGAAGACGGCGTCGTCCAGGATGCAGGAGATGCCGTTGGCCAGGAAGTTGCGGGCGGCGAAGCCGCAGGTGCGGCGGGCCAGGCGGTACTGGGCCTCCGACTGGTCGTTCCACCCGGCCTGCGGGTCCGCGAAGCCGGAGCAGACCCACTCGCGGACGTCGTCGAGGCTGACGTGGGCGGTGGGCACCCGGCGGCGGGCCGCCCAGAGCCGGGCCACGGTGGTCTTGCCGGCGCCCGCCGGGCCGATCAGGAGCACCGCGAGGGTCGCGTTGCCCGTGCCGGGCTCGGCGGGCGGCACGGGCAGCGGCACGGGCCTGCCCGGCGGCAGCTGGACGTGTCCGGTGGTCTCACGGAGGGCGGGSGCCGGCAAGACCACCGTGGCCCGGCTCTGGGCGGCCCGCCGCCGGGTGCCCACCGCCCACGTCAGCCTCGACGACGTC
>NZ_RDBL01000013.1:1422234-1427971 GCF_008042035.1 Streptomyces sp. col6 | reverse complement strand
GGCCCGGGGTGCTGGGCCTGGTGCGGCCAGCCGGCGGGGCCGTTTCCGGGACCCTGGGGCGGAGGCAGCGGGGCCCCCACTGCGTGCTGCATCCGGTGCAACTCCGTCTCGTACAGGCAACTGGCGCTGGTGCAACGGCAACCGTACCTTCCCCGGCCGCCGCACGGACAACGGCCGGGGAGGGTCCGGAGTGCCCGCGGGGCGCCCGAGACCCCTGCTCAGTCCGCGAGTTCGTCCGCGAGGGCGCGCAGGGCGAGCCGGTAGGAGCCGATGCCGAATCCGGCCACGGTCCCGGTGGCGACCGGGGCGACGACCGAGGTGTGGCGGAATTCCTCCCGTGCGTACGGGTTCGAGATGTGCACCTCGATCAGCGGGGCGGTGCGCTGGGCGGCCGCGTCCCGCATGCCGTACGAGTAGTGCGTGAAGGCACCCGGGTTGAGAACGACCGGAATTGATCCGTCGGCGGCCTCGTGGAGCCAGCGGATCAGCTCGCCCTCGTCATTGGTCTCGCGCACGTCGGCGTCGAAACCCAGCTCCTTGCCGAGCGTGCGGCAGGCCTCGACGAGCCCGGCGTACGAGGTGGAGCCGTAGACGTCGGGCTCGCGGGAGCCGAGCCGGCCGAGGTTGGGGCCGTTGAGCACGAGCACCCGGCGGGTCATGCGGACACCTCCCCGTAGGCGGCGAGCAGCACGGCCGGGTCGGGGCCCTCCAGGACGGTGGGCTTGCCGAGGCCGTCCAGGACGATGAAGCGCAGCAGGTCACCGCGGGACTTCTTGTCGACCTTCATGTTCTCCAGCAGCTTGGGCCACTGGTCGCCGCGGTAGGTGAGCGGCAGCCCGACGGACTCCAGGATCGCGCGGTGCCGGTCGGCGGTGGCGTCGTCCAGGCGGCCGGCCAGGCGGCCGAGCTCGGCGGCGAAGACCATGCCGACGGAGACGGCGGCACCGTGGCGCCACTTGTAGCGCTCGTTCTTCTCGATCGCGTGGCCCAGGGTGTGGCCGTAGTTGAGGATCTCGCGGAGTCCGGACTCCTTGAGGTCGCTGGAGACGACCTCGGCCTTGACCCGGACCGCACGCTCGATCAGTTCGGCGGTGTGCGGTCCTTCGGGCGTACGGGCGGCCTGCGGGTCCTCCTCGATCAGGCCGAGGATGGCCGGGTCGGCGATGAAACCGGCCTTGATGATCTCGGCCATGCCGGAGACGTAGTCGTGGACCGGCAGCGAGTCGAGGGCGGCGAGGTCGCAGAGCACGCCGGCCGGCGGGTGGAAGGCGCCGACGAGGTTCTTGCCCTCGGCGGTGTTGATGCCGGTCTTGCCGCCGACGGCCGCGTCGACCATGCCGAGCACGGTCGTCGGTACGGCGATCCAGCGCACCCCGCGCAGCCACGAGGCGGCGACGAAGCCCGCCACGTCCGTGGTGGCGCCGCCGCCGACGCCGACGATGACGTCGGTGCGGGTGAAGCCGGTCTGGCCGAGCGCCTTCCAGCAGTAGGCGGCGACCTCGACGGTCTTGGCCTCCTCGGCGTTGGGCAGCTGGATCGCGATGGCCTCGTAGCCCTGGTCCGCGAGGTCCTGGCGGACCGCCTCGCCGGTCTCGGCGAGCGCCTCGGGGTGGAGGACCGCGACGCGCTTGGCCCGCTCACCGATGAGTCCGGGCAGCTCGCCGAGGAGCTGCCGGCCGATCAGTACCTCGTACGGGTCGGAGCCCGCGCTGCCGGCGATGCGGACGCGGATGGGTGCCTGCTGGGTCATGGTGTGTTCTCCCGGCCGGACGGGGCCCCGTCCGGCAGCTCCAGTGCGTCGAGGACCGCCTGGGCGACCTCTTCGGGTGTGCGCTCGTCGGTGGCGACGACCGTGCGGGCGACCTCGGTGTAGAGGTGCCGGCGGGCCTCCATCAGCTCGCGCCACTGCCGGCGCGGGTTGACCGCGAGCAGCGGGCGGGCGGTGTTGAGCCCGACCCGCCTGACCGCCTCGTCGACGTCCATCGAGAGGTAGACGACCGGGTGGCCGGCGAGCAGCGCGCGGGTCGACTCGTCCAGGACGGCGCCGCCGCCCAGCGAGAGGACACCGGTGTGCTCGGCGACGGCGGCACGGACCGCCTCCCGCTCCAGCGCGCGGAAGTGCTCCTCGCCCTCGTCGTAGAAGATCTCCGCGATGGGCTTGCCGACCGTCGCGACCACGTCCGCGTCGGTGTCCCGGTAGCCGGTGCCCAGCCTGCCGGCGAGCAGCTCGCCGACCGTGGACTTGCCGACACCCATGGGTCCGACGAGGACGACCAGGGGACCGCTCACCGGATCTGCAGGTGGTCGAGGTACGACGTCACGTTGCGGCGGGTCTCGGTGACGCTGTCGCCGCCGAACTTCTCCGCCACGGCGTCGGCCAGGACCAGGGCGACCATCGCCTCCGCGACGATCCCGGCGGCCGGCACGGCGCAGACATCGGAGCGCTGGTGGTGGGCCTTGGCGGGCTCACCGGTCACCACGTCGACGGTGGCCAGGGCGCGCGGCACGGTGGCGATGGGCTTCATCGCGGCGCGGACACGCAGCAGCTCACCGGTGGTGAGGCCGCCCTCGGTGCCGCCGGCCCGGCCGGAGGCGCGCTTGATGCCGTCCTCGGTCACCAGGATCTCGTCGTGCGCCTTGGACCCGGGCACCCTGGCGAGGTCGAAGCCGTCGCCGACCTCGACGCCCTTGATGGCCTGGATGCCCATGAGCGCCCCGGCGAGGCGGGCGTCGAGCCGGCGGTCCCAGTGCACGTGCGAGCCGAGGCCGACGGGCACGCCGTACGCCAGCACCTCGACGACGCCGCCGAGGGTGTCGCCGTCCTTGTGGGCCTGGTCGATCTCGGCGACCATCGCCTTGCTCGCGTCGGCGTCGAGGCAGCGCACCGGGTCGGCGTCGAGCTTGTCGACGTCACCGGGGACGGGGTAGACCCCGTACGGCGCCTTGGCCGCGGCCAGCTCCACGACGTGGCTGACGATCTCGATGCCGGCGGTCTCCTTGAGGTAGGACCGGGCGACGGCACCGAGGGCGACCCGGGCCGCGGTCTCCCGGGCGCTGGCGCGCTCCAGGACCGGGCGGGCCTCGTCGAAGCCGTACTTCTGCATGCCGGCGAGGTCGGCGTGGCCGGGGCGGGGCCGGGTCAGCGGGGCGTTACGGGCCTGCTCGGCCAGCACCTGGGGGTCGACCGGGTCGGCCGACATGACCTGCTCCCACTTGGGCCACTCGGTGTTGCCCACCATCACGGCGACCGGGGAGCCCATGGTGAGGCCGTGCCGGACGCCGCCGAGGAAGGTGACCTCGTCCTGCTCGAACTTCATCCGCGCACCGCGGCCGTAACCGAGCCGCCGCCGGGCGAGCGCGTCCGCCACCATCTCCGTGGTGACCGGGACGCCGGCGGGAAGGCCCTCCAGCGTCGCCACCAGTGCGGGGCCGTGCGACTCCCCCGCGGTCAGCCAGCGCAACCTGCTCAACGGTGCTCCTCATGCTCGCGCCTGAAAATCCAGCGGCGCGACCGGGTGCGCGGCCCTGGCCCGCCGCCCCCGATCCTCCCACGACCGTGGCCCCGACCCCGCCGCCGGTCCATCAGACGGACGGCGCGAGCGGGGCCGGGCGGACGTCAGCGGGCGGCCAGCGCCTCTTCCCCGGCCTTGCGCATGGCGGCGAGCGGTGCGGGCGAGCGGCCCGTCATCTGCTCGACCTGGAGGACGGCCTGGTGCACGAGGAGGTCGAGACCTCCGACGACTGCGCCGCCGCGTTCGGCCCAGGCGGACGCGAGCCGGGTCGGCCACGGCTCGTACAGCACGTCGAAGAGTGTGCCGGGCCGTTCCGGTACGGACCCGGCCAGCGCGTCGGCCGCGCCTGCGGGGGTGGTCGCGATGATTAGCGGCGCGGCCAGCGCCAGGTCGGCCTCGGCCCAGTCGGCGATCCGTACGTCGACGCCCAGCCGTTCGCCCCATCCGCGCATCTCGTCGGCGCGGGCCGCGCTGCGGACGTACGCGGTGACGGGTCCGGCGCAGATGCCGGACAGCGCCGCCAGCGCGGAGGAGGCGGTGGCGCCGGCGCCGAGGATCGCGGCGGACTCCACCTTGTCGACGCCACGCTCGCGCAGGGCGGCGACCATGCCGGGGATATCGGTGTTGTCGCCGGTGCGGCGGCCGTCCTCGCCGAAGACCACGGTGTTCACGGCCTCGACGGAGGCGGCGGTGTCACTGATCGCGTCGAGCAGCGGGATCACCGCCCGCTTGAGCGGCATGGTGAGGGAGAGCCCGGCCCAGCTCCCGTCCAGCCCTTCGACGAACCCGGGCAGCGCCTGCTCATCGATCTCGAACCGGTCGTACGACCAGTCGTCGAGGCCGAGTTCGGCGTACGCCGCCCGGTGCAGGACCGGGGAGAGCGAGTGGGCGATGGGCGAGCCGAGGACGGCCGCGCGGTGGTGGGTGCTCACTGCCCCGCCTGCTCCTTCTTGTACTTCTCGCGGTTCCGCTCGTGCTCCTCGTTGGTCACGGCGAAGACCGTCTTGTCCTCGGTCACCGACACGAAGTAGTTCCAGGGTCCGGGAGTGGGCTTGATCGCCGACTGGAGCGCGGCATCACCCGGGTTGTTGATCGGGCCCGGGGGCAGACCGTGGATGTAGTACGTGTTGTACGGGTGCTTGAAGTTCCGCAGGTCCGAAACCGCTCCGGTGTCCAGGGTGCTCTGCTTCTTCGCGTAGTTGACGGTCGAGTCGAAGTCCAGGAGCCCCCAGGTCTGGGGGTTGTCGCGCTTCATCCGGTTGTAGACGACCCGCGCGACCTTGTCGAAGTCGTGCTTGTACTTGCCCTCGGCCTGGACGAGGCTGGCGACGGTGATCAGCTGCCAGGGGCTGTCGAGCTTCAGCTTCTTGGCGTTGGCCTCGAGGTCGCTCTTCTTGTACTCCTCGTCGGCGCGGGAAACCATCGATTTGAGGACGGTCTCCGGCTTCATGCCCTTGGTGACCGGGTACGCGGCCGGATAGAGGAAGCCCTCCAGGGGGTCCAGGACACCCTTGTGGTTCTGCGCCCAGCCCGGCAGGCCGAGGCTGCCGGACTTCTTTTCGGCCACCTTGGCGGTCGTGCCCTTGGCGACACCGAGCTTGGTGTCGATGGAGGCGTACACAAGCCGGTTCGGCGTGCCCTCCGGGATGATCAGAAGATTCTGGCTCTTCGGGTCGACCATCATCTTCACGGCCTCGGACGCCGACATCTCCGAGTGGAGGAGATAGACCCCCGCCTGGATCGACTTGCCCTTCGGGTTCTCGTTCTGTGCCGAGACGAAGGCGTCGACGCTCTTCACGACGCCGGCCTTCTTCAGGATGTTGCCGATGTCGTAGCCGAAGGCGCCCTTCGGGATCTCCACCTCGACCGAGCCGGAGCCGCTGCCCGAGTAGTCCGGGGCGGGGCCGAACCGGTCCTTGTAGAAGGAGTACCCGAAGTAGCCCGCTCCGCCGACGCCGGCGACCAGGACCAGGGAGACGACCAGGCACGCGCAGCCGCTGCGGCCCTTCTTCTTCTTGCCCTTGCCGCGGCGCTCGCCCCCGTCCCCGCGCCGGGAGCCCCGGGAGTCGTCGTCGTACTCGTCGTCGTAGTCGTCGTCCTTCGGGCCCTTGCCGTCCTTCTCGTCGGCACCCGTGAAGAAGGGGTGCGTCTCCTCCGGAGGCTCCTCGGGGTCCCAGTCCGGGGCCGGCTCCGGCGCCGGGGCGGCCTCGCGGCGGCCCGGGGGC
>NZ_RDBL01000013.1:1306961-1422134 GCF_008042035.1 Streptomyces sp. col6 | reverse complement strand
GCGGGGGTGGGTAGGCGTCAGGGGTGCCGTAGTAGTCGTTCGTCTCGCCGTAGCCGTACGTGGCGACGGGCTGGCCCTCGTACGGCGGCATCGCCTGCTGGCCCGTGTCCCAGCCGGTGTCGTAGCCGGGCTGCTGCGGCTGCTGGCCGTACGGGTCCTGCGGCTGCTGCTGCCCGTACGCCTGCTGCTGGTACTGCTGCTGGGCGTACGGGTCCTGCGGCTGCTGCTGGGGATACTGCTGCTGCGCGTAGGGGTCGTGCGGCTGCTGCTGGTGCTGCTGCTGGTACGGGTCGTACTGGCCCTGCGGGTACTGCTGCCCGCCGTCGTACTGGTTCGTGCCGTCGTACTGGTTCCGGCCGTCGTACTGGGCCTGGCCGTGGGCAGGCTGCTGGTCGCCCCATCCCTGGTCCCCGTACAAGGGGTCCTCGGGATGCCATGGTTCGGAGCCGGGGCCCCGGCCATACTCAGTCATCGATCCCCTTGAGCCGCGAGACGATGTTCCGCCTCTTTGCTGTGCGGCGTGTGTTCGAACACCGCCGCATCGCGCGGAACGTTACCGTATTGCGATCAGACCACCACTTCGACGCCTTCGCCCGGCGGATGGCCCGATGCGCGCTCGGACTCCAGAGCGTTCTGAAGGATCACCACAGCGGCAGCTTGATCAATGACGGAACGGCCCTTTTTGGACTTCACGCCCGAGGCGCGCAGGCCCTGGGTCGCCGTCACTGTGGTCATCCTCTCGTCCACCAACCGCACCGGAATGGGTGCAACCGCACGGGCGAGCACGTCGGCGAAGGCGCGGACCTTGGCGGCCGCCGGACCTTCGCCGCCGCCCAGGGAGCGCGGCAGGCCGACGACGACCTCGATCGGCTCGTACTCCGCGACGATCTGGCCGAGCCGCCGGTGGGCGGCCGGGACGTCGCGTCCCGGCACGGTCTCCACCGGCGTCGCGAGGATCCCGTCGGGGTCGCACGAGGCGACCCCGATCCGGGCGTCCCCGACGTCGATCGCCAGCCGGCGACCGCGGCGCATCTGCGGCATGTCCGTGGTCACGCCGTCTCGGTGACGAGGCGTTCGACGGCGGCGACGGCGTCACCGATCGCCTCGGGGTTCTGGCCGCCGCCCTGGGCGACGTCCGGCTTGCCGCCTCCCCCGCCGCCGAGGGTCTTGGCAGCGGTACGGACGAGGTCGCCGGCCTTGAGGCCGCGCTCACGGGCCGCCTCGTTGGTCGCGATGACGGTCAGCGGGCGCCCGTTGGCCGTCGTGAACAGCGCCACCACGGCCGGGCGGCCGCCCTGGATGCGGCCGCGCACGTCGAGCACGAGCTTGCGCAGGTCGTCGGCGGAGGTGCCGTCCGGGACCTGGCCGGTGACCAGGGCGACGCCCCGGACGTCCTTCGCGGAGTCGACGAGACCGGCGGCAGCCGCGAGGACCTTCTCCGCGCGGAACTTCTCGATCTCCTTCTCGGCGTCCTTCAGCTTGCCGAGCATGCCCGCGATCTTCTCCGGCAGCTCCTCGGAGCGGCCCTTGACAAGCTCCTGGAGCTGGGCGACGACCGTGTGCTCCTTGGCCAGGAAGTTGTACGCGTCGACGCCGACCAGGGCCTCGATGCGGCGCACGCCCGAACCGATGGAGGACTCACCGAGCAGCTTGACCAGGCCGAGCTGGGCGGTGTTGTGCACGTGGGTGCCGCCGCACAGCTCCTTGGAGAAGTCGCCGATGGTGACGACACGGACCCGCTCGCCGTACTTCTCGCCGAACTCGGCGATCGCGCCCTGCTTCTTCGCGTCGTCGATCGACATGACCTCGGCCTGCACGTCGAGCTCGCGGGCCAGGACCTCGTTGATCTTCTGCTCGACGTCGGTCAGGACCGTGCCGGGAACGGCGGCGGGCGAGCCGAAGTCGAAGCGGAAGCGGCCCGGCGAGTTCTCCGAACCGGCCTGGGCGGCCGTCGGGCCGAGCGCGTCACGCAGCGCCTGGTGGGTGAGGTGCGTGGCGCTGTGGGCGCGGGCGATGGCGCGGCGGCGGGCGGAGTCGATGGCCGCGTACGCGGACGCGCCGACCGTGACCTCGCCGACCTGGACGGAGCCCTTGTGCACGGAGACGCCCGGGACCGGCTGCTGGACGTCGCGCACGACGATGACGGCGCCGCTGTCGAGCCGGATGCGGCCCTGGTCGGCGAGCTGGCCGCCGCCCTCGGCGTAGAACGGGGTGCGGTCGAGGACGACCTCGACCTCGTCGCCCTCGGTGGCGGCGGGCGAGGGGACGCCGTCGACGAGGAGGCCGACGATCGTCGACTCGCCCTCGGTCATGGTGTAGCCGGTGAACTCGGTGACGCCGGAGTTGTCGGCGACCTCGCGGTACGCGGACAGGTCGGCGTGGCCGGTCTTCTTGGCCTTGGCGTCGGCCTTGGCCTTGGCGCGCTGCTCCTGCATGAGGCGGCGGAACCCGTCCTCGTCCACGGACAGCCCCTGCTCGGCGGCCATCTCCAGGGTGAGGTCGATCGGGAAGCCCCAGGTGTCGTGGAGCAGGAACGCCTTGTCGCCGGCGAGGACCGTGCCACCGGAGGCCTTGGTCTCGGTGACCGCGGTCTCCAGGATGTTGGTGCCGCCCTTGAGTGCCTTGAGGAAGGCGGCTTCCTCGGCGAGCGCGACGGTCTCGATGCGCTTGCGGTCGGTGATCAGCTCCGGGTACTGCTGCCCCATCGTGTTGATCACGACGTCGACCAGCTCGTTGACGACGGAACCGGTGGCGCCCATCAGGCGCATGTTGCGGATGGCGCGGCGCATGATGCGGCGGAGCACGTAGCCGCGGCCCTCGTTGCCGGGGGTGACGCCGTCGCCGATCAGCATGACGGAGGTGCGGATGTGGTCGGCGACCACGCGCAGCGAGACGTCGGTGGCGTCGGCCGCGCCGTAGCGCACACCGGTCAGCTCGGTGGCCCGGTCCATGACGACGCGCAGCGTGTCGGTCTCGTACATGTTCTGCACGCCCTGCAGGATCATCGCGAGGCGTTCGAGGCCGAGGCCGGTGTCGATGTTCTTGGACGGCAGGTCGCCGAGGATCGGGAAGTCGTCCTTGCCGTCGCCGGCGCCGCGCTCGTACTGCATGAAGACCAGGTTCCAGATCTCCACGTACCGCTCGTCGTTGACGGCCGGGCCGCCCTCGACGCCGAACTCGGGGCCGCGGTCGTAGTTGATCTCGGAACACGGGCCGCACGGGCCGGGGACGCCCATGGACCAGAAGTTGTCCTTCTTGCCCAGGCGCTGGATGCGCTCGGCCGGGACGCCGATCCTGTCGCGCCAGATCGCCTCGGCCTCGTCGTCGTCCAGGTAGACGGTGATCCACAGGCGCTCGGGGTCGAGCCCGAAGCCGCCGCCCGCCACGGAGCTGGTGAGCAGCTCCCAGGCGTACTCGATGGCGCCTTCCTTGAAGTAGTCGCCGAATGAGAAGTTGCCGCACATCTGGAAGAACGTGCCGTGCCGGGTGGTCTTGCCGACCTCCTCGATGTCCGGCGTACGCACGCACTTCTGCACGCTGGTGACGCGCGGGGCGGGCGGCTTGACCTCACCGAGGAAGTAGGGCTTGAAGGGCACCATGCCGGCGGGGACCAGCAGCAGAGTCGGGTCGTCCGCGATGAGCGACGCCGAAGGGACAACGGTGTGACCGCGCTCCTCGTAGAAGCTCAGCCAGCGGCGACGAATTTCTGCCGACTCCATCAGTGGTCCTCATTCCGGTTGTACGAGTGGTAGGGGAGCTTGCGGTACGTGGCGGGCGCCGGGTGCGTCTCCGGCTCGGCCGCCTCGACGGCGAGGTGGCGCCGCGCGGGGAGTTCGGGGGCGACCGGGGCCTCCAGGCCCAGCGCCTCGCCGAGTTCGGCCTCGCGCCTGACCATGCCCTCACGGACGTCCAGCGCGAAGTCCTTGAGCTTGTGACCGGCCACGATCGCCTTGTTCGCGGCCTGCGCCGCGAGGCTCTCGGGGGTCAGCTGCTTGATCTTCCGGTTGACCTTGGTGGTGGCCCACACCCCGGCGGCTGCGCCGGCGGTGAACCAGAACGTACGGCGGAACATCGCTGCGTCAGTCCTTAGATCCGCGGGAATTTCGGCCGTTGCGCTTCCTGCCGCGCGCCGACGGCACGGTCCGGCCGACGATGACCGCACGCCGGGACCGCGCCTCCGGTTCGGGGGCGGACTTGCGGCCGATGGCCTGCCGGACGCCGTATCCGAACGCCGCGACCTTGACCAGCGGGCCGCCGAAGGTGGAGGCGACCGTGGTGGAGAGCGCCGAGGCGTTGGAGGTGACTTCCTGCACGTCCGTGGCGATGGCGTCGACCTTGTCGAGCTGGGTCTGCGCGGAGCGTACGGTCGCGGAGGCGTCCGCGAGCAGGGGGACGGCCTGTTCGGTCACGTCCGCCACAAGCTTGGTGGTCGCCCTGAGCGTCTGGGCGAGCCTCACCAGCACGACGGCGAGGAACGAAACCAGGATCGCCCAGAAGACGGCCACCAGAATCCCGGCCACCTCACCACCGGACACAGTGCACCGCGCTCTCTGGCTTGTCGTTGTCTCTGTCTTGTTCTCCTGCTCTGCGGCGAGGGCCGTCGTGGCGGCCGGTCGCCTTCCCCCGAGCCTATCGCGCCGGGGCTCACGCCCCGCACCCCACGACCGGCCGGACCACGGGAGTTCGGGCGACGAGATTGTACGGAGAGCTTTCAAGCCAGTACTCTGCGTGTTTCATGCGACGCCCTCAGCGCCCCTCTCCGCCCGCCGACGACTCCGGTGCCCCGGCCGCCGACCGCGACACCGGCGCGCTCCCCCACCCGGGCAACCTCCCTGCCGAGCTGAACGACTTCGTGGGCCGCGAGAGCGAACTCGGCGCCCTGGCAAGGTCGCTGGAGGACTCCAGGCTCGTCACGGTCACCGGGGTGGGCGGCGTCGGCAAGAGCCGGCTGGTCACCAGAGCGGCAGCGCTTTTGGAGAAACGGTACTGCGACGGGGTGTGGCTGGTGGAGCTGTCCACCGTCCACGACGCCGGGCTACTGGAACACGCCGTGGCCGCGGCGCTGGGCCTCACCGATCACACCGCCAGGCCGCCCCGCGCCGCCCTCGTCGAGCACTGTGCCGGCCGCGATCTGCTGCTGGTCCTCGACGGCTTCGAACACCTGGTGGACGACTGCGCCGCGCTGGTACGGGAGCTGCTGCGCCGCGCCCCCGGGCTGCGGGTGCTCGCGGCGGGCCGGCTGCCGCTGGAGCTGGAGGGCGAGGCGGTGCATCCGCTCGCCACCATGACGGACGAGGACGCGCTCCGGCTGTTCGCCGAGCGGGCCGCCGGGGTGCGCCCCGACTTCCGGCTGACCGAGCGCAGCCGGGGCCCGGCCCTGGAGCTGTGCCGCCGGCTGGACGGGATTCCGCTGGCCCTGGAACTGGCGGCCGGACGGCTGCGGGTCCTGTCGACCGAGCAGGTGCTGCAACGGCTCGACGACCGCTTCCGGCTGCTGACCGGCGGCAGCCGGGGCGCCCTGGACCGGCACCAGACGCTGCGCACGGCCATCGGCTGGAGCCATGAGCTGTGCGCCCCGCCGCAGCGGCTGCTGTGGGCCCGGCTCTCGGTCTTCGCCGGGCAGTTCGACCTGGAGGCCGTCGAGTACATCTGCAGCGGCCCGGATCTGCCCGCCGACTCGGTGCTCGACGTGCTCTCCGGGCTGCTCGCGCAGTCCGTGGTGCTGCGCGAGGACTCCCCCGTGGGCACCCGCTACCGGATGCTCGACACCGTGCGCGAGTACGGGGCCGAGTGGCTGGCCGCCACCGGGGACACCGACCGCCTGCGCCGGCGGCACCGCGACTGGTTCCTGGGCCTGGCGACCTGGTGCGAGCTGGACTGGTTCAGCCCCCGGCAGGCGGAGGTGGCGGCCCGGGTGGAGAGCGAGCTGCCGAATCTGCGCCGCGCCATGGAGTGCTCGCTGGAGACCCCGCAGGAGGCGCACCTGGCCCAGTACCTCGCGGGCACGCTGTGGTTCCTGTGGGTCGGCTGCGGACGGCTCTCCGAGGGCCGGCACTGGCTGGACCACGTCCTGGAGGAGGAGACCGCGTACGACTCCTCGCGGCTGAAGGCCCTGTGGGTGCTCGGGTACGTCGCGGTCCTCCAGGGGGACCCGGTGGGCGCGATCTCCGCCCTCACCGAGTGCCGCGAGGAGGCGGACGCGGCCGGCGACGCCACCGCGGCCGCGTACGCCGTACACCGCACCGGCTGCCTGGCCCTGGTCACCGACGACATGGAGCGCGCCCGCGACCTGCTGGGCGACGCGCTCGCCCGGTACCGGGAGCTGGGCGAGCTGAACAGCAACGTACTGATGGCCCAGGTCGAACTGGCCATGTCCACGGGCTTCCTGGGGGACCCGGAGCGGGCGGTCGCGATCTGCGAGGAGGTCCGGGACATCTGCGAGGACCACGGCGAGCGGTGGGCCCTGAGCTACGCGCTGTACGTCCTGGCCTACGCCACCTTGCAGCGCGGATTCCCGGAGCGGGCCCGGGAGCTGTTGGAGGAGTCGCTGTCCATCAGCCACTCCTTCCACGACCTGCTCGGCACCGTGCTCTCCCTGGAACTGCTGGCGCTCGTCACGGTGACCGAGGGCGACGCGGCCGAGGCGGCACTGCTCCAGGGGGCCGCCGACCGGATCTGGCCGTCGGTGGGGCTTCCGCTGTTCGGTTCGGCGCACTACGGGGCGCCGAGGGCCCGCTGCGAGGAGCTGGCCCTGCGGGAGCTGGGCGCGACACGGTACGCGGCCGCTCTGGGCGCGGGCGGGGAGCTGGGGACGGACGCGGCGGTCGCGCGGGCGCTCCTGGCGAGGCCCGGCGGGCGCGGGCAGGGCGAGGCCGGTGCCGGGGAGCCGGCCGGGGCCCCGGTGCCCGCGCCCGGCAGAACGCGAAAGCCCGCCGCCTCCCCGGGAACCGGGAAGGGGCGGGCCTGAGCGCCGGTGAAGAGCGGCTACGCCTGGATCAGCGGGCGTAGTACTCGACGACGAGCTGCTCGTCGCAGATCACGGGGATTTCCTTGCGGTTCGGGTCCCGGTCAAGGCGGAAGGCCAGGGCCTTCAGGTTCACCTGCAGGTAGCGCGGGGTCTCACCGTCGGTGTCGTAACCACCCTCGCGGGCCACCTGGAAGGGGACCTTGGAGCGGCTGCGCTCGCGGACCTGGACGACGTCGTCCGGGCGGACGCGGAACGACGGCTTGTCGACCTTGCCGCCGTTGACCTCGATGTGGCCGTGGACGACCATCTGGCGGGCCTGGTAGATGGTCCGGGCGATGCCCGAACGCAGGACCAGCGCGTCGAGACGCCGCTCGAGCTCGACGACGAGCGCCTCGCCCGTCTTGCCCTCGGCCTTCTTGGCGCGGTCGTAGGCACGCGCCATCTGGCGCTCGCTGATGTCGTACTGCGCACGCAGACGCTGCTTCTCCAGCAGACGGACCTTGTAGTCCGAGTTCTGCTTGCGGCCGCGGCCGTGCTCGCCCGGCGGGTAGGGGCGGGCCTCGAAGTACTTGACGGCCTTCGGCGTCAGCGCGATGCCGAGCGCGCGGCTCTTCTTGACCTTGGGACGCGACTGATTAGGCACGTTCTCCAGACCTCCGTTGTAGGTTAGGTTAGGCTCACCTTACTCAAGGAGATCGCATGTCTCGCCCTGGGAACACCACACACGTCACGGACAGCACAGACAGCATCGACGCACCTGATGGCGTCGAGATGACGGAGGACCGATCAGATCGTGGTCAGCCGCGTCCCAGCGGGCTTGAAATCACACGGATGCCGTCAGCAGCCGAGCGCACACGAACTCTCGTACAGAGTACCTGCTCCGCGGTACTGCTCGTTCCCGGGCTGGAAACAGCGGGCTGGGACCAGCTCACACCGCTGTCCCGCGGCGTGGGTCCGGACGGGGACGTGTTCCTGGAGTTCCCCGCGGACTCCCCGGCCGTACGGGCCGCGACACACGCCCAGGACGACGAGCTGCCGGCCGTGCTGGAGATCACGGACGTCGCCCCCGTCTCCGTACCCCACCGTATCCGCGGCCGCGGACGGGTCAGCGGCTGGCTGACCTCCGTGCCCGGTATGGCGGGCCCCGGCAGGATGCTGCTGCGGCTGGAGACCGGGGAGGCCCACATCGACGACCTGTGGGGGGTGGAGTGCGTCGACGCGGAGGCCTTCCGCGACGCGGCCCCCGACCCGCTGGCCGCCCACGAGACGGACCTGCTCCAGCATCTGTACGCGGGGCACGGCGAGGAACTGGCGACGCTGTGCGAACTGCTCGGCGAGCGCGCGGTGTGCACCTGCGCCGAGCACCGGCCGTCCGTCGTGCCCCTGGCGCTGGACCGGTTCGGACTGCGGGTGCGCTTCTGCGACCGGGACGGCGGCTGCTTCGACGCGCGCTTCGAGTTCCCCGAGCCGGTCCGCGACGTGGTCGAGCTCAGCCACGCCATGCACACCCTCTTCGCGGCGGCCGGGCACTGAGGAGCCCCCGCGTGAAGACCGCCCGCGGCCGGGTCAGGCCGTGCCCGTCCCGTCCTCGGCGTCCGTCCGGCCGAGCCGCTCCCTGACCCGGTCCACCACGTCCGCGTACCGTGCCTCGGCGCCGTAGCGGGTGGGGCGGTAGTACTGCTTGTCGCTCACGGCGTCCGGAGCGTACTGCTGGGCGGCGATGCCGCCGGGGACGTCGTGCGGGTAGACGTAGCCCTGGGCGTGGCCGAGCTTGGCCGCGCCCTTGTAGTGGCCGTCGCGCAGATGGGCCGGGACCGGGCCGGCCAGCCCCTTGCGGATGTCCTCGCGGGCCGCGGAGATCGCCAGCGTGGCCGCGTTGGACTTGGGGGCGAGTGCCAGGGCGATGGTGGCGTGGCTGAGGGTGAGCGCCGCCTCCGGAAAGCCGATCAGGGCCACCGCCTGGGCGGCGGCCACCGCCGTCGGCAGCGCCGTCGGGTCGGCGAGGCCGATGTCCTCACTGGCCGAGATCATCAGCCGCCGGGCGATGAACCGGGGGTCCTCCCCCGCCTCGATCATGCGGGCCAGGTAGTGCAGGGCCGCGTCCACGTCGGAGCCCCTGATCGACTTGATCAGCGCGCTCGCCACGTCGTAGTGCTGGTCGCCGTCGCGGTCGTACTTCACGGCGGCCCGGTCGACCGTCTCCTCCAGGGTGAGGAGCGTGATCTCCGTCTCCTGCTTGGACAGCGCGGCCCCGGCCGCGGCCTCCAGGGCGGTCAGCCCCCGGCGCGCGTCGCCCCCCGCGATGCGCAGCAGGTGCTCCTGGGCGTCCTCCGGCAGGCTCACCGCGCCGCCGAGCCCGCGCTCGTCGGTGAGGGCACGGCGCAGCAGACCGCGCAGGTCGTCGTCGGTCAGGGGCTCCAGTGTGAGCAGCAGGGACCGCGAGAGCAGCGGGGAGATCACGGAGAAGTACGGGTTCTCGGTGGTCGCGGCGATCAGGGTGACCCAGCGGTTCTCCACGGCGGGGAGCAGGGAGTCCTGCTGGGCCTTGGAGAAGCGGTGGATCTCGTCGAGGAAGAGGACGGTCTCCTTGCCGTAGCCCCCCGTGGCGCGGCGGGCGCCCTCGATCACCGCGCGTACTTCCTTGACGCCGGCGGTGATCGCCGAGAGTTCCACGAAGCGCTTGTTCGTCGCCTTGCTGACCACGTACGCGAGGGTGGTCTTGCCGATGCCGGGCGGGCCCCAGAGGATCACCGACGAGGGGCCCGCCGGCCCTCCGCTGCCCTCGCCGACCAGGCGGCGCAGGGGCGAGCCCGGCTTGAGCAGGTGCTGCTGGCCGACGACCTCGTCGAGCGTACGCGGACGCATCCGGACAGCGAGGGGGCTGCTGGACGGGTCCTTCTCCTGGCGGTCTTCGGCAGCTGCGGTAAAGAGGTCGGGCTCCACATCTCGAAGCCTATGCCACCCCACTGACAGCGCCGCCGGGCCGGACGTCCGGCCCGGCGGTACGGGAGGCGCCGGTCAGCTGGTCCAGAAGTCCCACCAGCGGGTCAGGATCAGCATGCCGATGATCCCGATCCAGAGCACCGGGGGCACCCAGTGGAACTCGGTGAGGCCGTTGCGCAGCCAGGCGGGCGCGGGGATGATCCCGTCCCGGATGTTGTGCGTGGTGATGTAGCAGAACATGAAGATGGTGGCGACCCAGGCCAGGCAGCACCACAGGCACAGCGAGTTGATGTTGTACAGCGACTGGTACTGGAGCCAGGTGCAGAAGCCGACGCCGAACAGCGTGCCCGCGTTCATGCCGAGCCAGTACCAGGGGCGGAAGCGGGCTCCGGCGAGCAGGGCCAGACCGATGGCGATGATCACCGGGTAGGTGACCATGCCGAGCCAGGGGTTGGGGAAGCCGAAGGCGGACGCCTGCTCGCTCTTCATGATGTTGCCGCAGGCCACCACGGGGTTGAGACTGCAGCCCGGGACGAAGGACGGGTCCTCCATCATCTTGAGCTTGTCGAGCGTGATGACCCATGCGGCGAGCGTTCCGGCGGCGCCCGTGATCATCAGCAGGATGGCCAGCGCGCGACTGCCGCCGAAGGTCCGCTTCCCGCCGCTCTCGTCCTGGTCGGAGGAGGGATGGTCAACCGCTGCAGTCGTCATATCGCCGTTTCCGTCACTGAGTAGCCTGCTGGGGCAGGGTCATTGTGCCGCACGGCTCGGCCGCTCTTCCGTTCGATGCACATAAAGGCGTACGCATCTCCGCGGGCCTGTGCGGGAGCGGAACCCCGGCCCCGCAGCCGCGACGAGGAACATCACGGTCCGCCCGGCCGTCCCCCACCGTCATCGGCCGCATGCACGGAATCACCGTCCGGGATGAATCCGCACCCACCGCGTTGACGCGAGGGCCCGGAGGCGGACGGACCGCCCCCGGGTACGTCTCACGCCAGGCGCGCGCGGACCGTCTCGACGACGTCGGAGACCGGGACCGGCGTCTGCTCGCCGGTCTCCATGTCCTTGAGCTGGACGTGGCCCTCGGCCAGGTCGCGCTCGCCGGCCACGATCGTGAACCGGGCGCCCGAGCGGTTGGCGCTCTTCATCGCGCCCTTGAGCCCCCGGCCGCCGTACGCGAAGTCGGCGGCGACGCCCTCCCGGCGCAGCCGGGTGACGACGCCGAACAGGACCCGGCGCGCCTCCTCGCCGAGCGGGACGGCGAAGACGCTGGTGGTGGAGGGCAGCTCCAGCTCGATGCCCTCGGCCTCCAGGGCGAGGACCGTGCGGTCCACGCCGAGCGCCCAGCCGACCGACGGGAGCGCCGGGCCGCCGATCATCTCGGAGAGGCCGTCGTAGCGGCCGCCGCCACCCACCGCCGACTGCGAGCCCAGGCCGTCGTGGACGAACTCGAAGGTCGTGCGCGTGTAGTAGTCGAGTCCGCGGACCAGCTTCTCGTCGTCCTCGTAGATCACACCCGCCTCGTTGAGCAGGTCGCGGACCTCCTCGTGGTACGCCTTGCAGGCGTCGCACAGGAAGTCGCGCAGCACGGGGGCGCCGGTCAGCTGCTTCTGGACCTCGGGGCGCTTGTCGTCGAGGACCCGCAGGGGGTTGATCTCGATGCGCCGGCGGGTCTCCTCGTCCAGGTCCAGCTCGCGCAGGAAGCCCTGGAGCGCGTCGCGGTAGACGGGCCGGCACTCCTTGTCGCCCAGCGAGTTCAGCAGGATGCGGAACTCGCGCAGGCCCAGCGCGCGGTACGCCTGGTCGGCCAGGATGATCAGCTCGGCGTCGAGCGCCGGGTCCTCGGCGCCGATGGCCTCGGCCCCGACCTGCGAGAAGTGGCGGTAGCGGCCCTTCTGCGGGCGCTCGTAGCGGTAGTACGAGCCGGAGTACCAGAGCTTGACCGGCAGGTTGCCGAGCTTGTGGAGGTTGGCCTCCAGGGCGGCGCGCAGCACGGACGCGGTGCCCTCGGGGCGCAGGGCGAGCTGGGAGCCGCCCTTGGTGGTGAGGGTGTACATCTCCTTGGTCACGATGTCGGTGGACTCGCCGACGCCGCGGGAGAAGAGGGCCACGTCCTCGAAGCCGGGGGTCTCGATGTAGCCGTAGCCGGAGTTCTTCAGCGGGGCGGAGATCGCCTCCCGCACCGCGAGGTACTTCGCGGAGTCCGGCGGGGTCAGGTCGTACGTGCCCTTGGGGGCCTTGAAGGTGCTCACGATGTCGCTCTCGTCACATTCCTCGTCGGGGCGCGTTCCCACCGGCCATACCGGTCAGGTACGGGTTGGTGGCGCGCTCGCGGCCGATGGTCGTCTGGGGGCCGTGGCCGGACAGCACCACGGTCGAGTCGTCGAGCGGCAGGCACACACGGGCCAGCGACTCGAGGAGCTCGGCGTGGTCGCCGCCGGGCAGGTCGGTGCGTCCGACGGAGCCGGCGAAGAGCAGGTCGCCCGAGAAGAGGACCTGGGGTACCTCATGGGTCTCGGGCATCCTGAACGTCACCGACCCCTTGGTATGGCCGGGCGCGTGCGAGACGCCGAACTCCATGCCCGCGAGCGACAGCCGCGCGCCGTCGCTCAGCTCCTTGACGTCGTCCGGCTCCCCCACCGTCAGCTCGCCCATGAGCGGCATCCCGATGGAGCGGCCCAGGGCCTTCTCCGGGTCGCTCATCATGTAGCGGTCCTCGGGGTGGATCCAGGCGGGGACGTCGTGTGCGCCGCACACCGGGACGACCGAGGCGACGTGGTCGATGTGGCCGTGCGTGAGGACGACGGCGACGGGCTTCAGCCGATGCTTCCTCAGCGCCTCCTCGACCCCCTGGGCGGCCTGGTGGCCCGGGTCGATGATCACGCACTCCTCACCGGCGGCGGGGGCGACCAGGTAACAGTTGGTCCCCCAGGCCCCGGCGGGGAACCCGGCAATCAGCACGATCGTCCTTAATGGTCGTCCTACGGGGAATGCGGCCGCGAGGTCGCAGCAGTTCAGAGCCTACCGGCGCTCCTCATTCCACAGCTAACCCATATACGGTACGGGGCAACCCAGGCCCGATCGGACGACGTACAAGGAGAACACCCGGTGGTCACCAGCGATCAGCGGCGGCGGCAGCTCGCCAGGGAGAAGTACGAGCGGCAGCAGCAGCGCCGGGAGGAGGCGCGCACCCGGACGAGGCGGCTGACGCTCGTCATCACCTCGGCGGTGGCCGTGGTGGCGGTCGTCGGCGGCGCCACGTACCTCGCCACCAGCGGGAACGACGACAAGGACAAGACGGACGCGGCGGCGAGCCAGAGTCCGTCCGCCGAGGCCTCGCCCACGCCGACGAAGAGCGAGAAGCCCGAGCCGGCGATGAAGATCGACAAGAAGGCCCAGTACACGATGTCGCTCACCACGAGCCAGGGCGACATCGCGTTCACCATGGACGCCTCGAAGACCCCGCACACGACGAACTCCTTCAAGTCGCTGGCCGACAAGAAGTTCTTCGACGGGACGAAGTGCCACCGGCTGACCACGGACGGCATCTTCGTCCTGCAGTGCGGCGACCCCAAGGGCGACGGCACCGGTGGCCCCGACTACACGATCCCGGACGAGAACCTGACCGCCCTGGGCAAGGCGGGCGCGGACGGCACGGTGACGTACCCGGCGGGCACGGTGGCGATGGCCAACACCGGTCAGCCGCACACCGGCGGCAGCCAGTTCTTCCTCGTGTACAAGGACAGCAAGCTGCCGCCCAGCTACACGCCCTTCGGCACCATGGACGCGAAGTCGCTGAAGGCCGTCGAGGCCATCGGCAAGGCCGGTGTGGACGGCGGCGGGGCCGACGGTGCGCCGAAGAAGGCCGTGAACATCTCGAAGCTGACCGTCGACAAGGTGTGATTCCGGCGGCGGGCGCCCGGTGCGGCCGAATAAATCCAGCCGCGCTGAGTGCGGACAGCCGGGCGGCCCGTCGCCTAGATTGGCGTCGTGCAGGGCGGGCGCTGCCCGCCCCAGGAAACTGTGGACGATGCCAGGGGGGTGATCCCCTCGCGGGCATCAGGTGGAGGAGGCGCTGTGAGCAGCGACCCGTGGGGCCGTGTCGATGAGACGGGCACCGTGTACGTGCGTACAGCCGACGGCGAGCAGGTCGTCGGATCGTGGCAGGCCGGTTCTCCGGAGGAGGCCCTGGCCTACTTCGAGCGCAAGTACGAGGGCATCGTGGTCGAGATCGGCCTCCTCGAACGGCGGGTGAAGACCACCGATCTGTCCGCGAAGGACGCGACGACCGCCATCGAGCATCTGCGCGGCCAGGTCGACGAGCACCACGCCGTCGGCGACCTGGACGCGCTGCGCAAGCGGCTGGACGCGCTCGTCGCGACGGTCGACTCGCGGCGCGAGGAGCGCAAGGTACAGAAGGCGAAGCAGGCCGACGAGGCGAAGCAGGCCAAGGAGGCCCTGGTCGCCGAGGCCGAGGAACTGGCGCGGAGCGAGCAGTGGCGCTCCGCGGGTGAGCGGCTGCGTGCCCTCGTGGACACGTGGAAGGGCCTGCCCCGGCTCGACCGCAAGTCCGACGACGAGCTGTGGCACCGCTTCTCGCACGCCCGCTCGGCGTTCTCCAAGCGCCGCAAGGCCCACTTCGCCTCGCTGGACGCCCAGCGCGAGGACGCCCGCAAGGTCAAGGAGAAGCTGGTCGCCGAGGCCGAGGCGCTCTCCGGGTCCACGGACTGGGGGACGACGGCCGCCCGCTACCGCGACCTGATGACGCAGTGGAAGGCGGCGGGCCGCGCCCAGCGCGAGGCCGAGGACGACCTGTGGAACCGTTTCCGCGGTGCCCAGGACGTCTTCTTCGCCGCCCGCGGCGAGGTCTTCGCCGAGCGGGACGCGGAGCAGGGCGAGAACCTCAAGCTGAAGGAGGAGCTCGCCGACGAGGCCGAGAAGCTGGTGCCGGTGACGGACCTGAAGGCGGCCCGTGCCGCGTTCCGGGCCCTCAACGAGCGCTGGGAGGCCATCGGCCACGTACCGCGCGACGCCCGTCCGAAGGTCGAGGGGCGGATGCAGGCCGTGGAGCGGGCGCTCCAGGAGGCCGAGGAGAGCGAGTGGCGCCGGACGAACCCGGAGGCGCGTGCTCGCGCGGCGGGTCTGACCGGTCAGCTCCAGGCGGCCGTGGACAAGCTGCGCGGCCAGATCGACGCGGCCCGTGCCTCGGGCAACAACGCCCGTGCCGACAAGCTGGCCCGTGAGCTGGAGGGCCGGCAGGCGCTGCTCGACCAGGCGCTCAAGGGCCTGGAGGAGTTCGGCGGCTGACACCCTGCCACCGGTTCGAGGGGCCTTTCCGCGTACGCGCGGGAAGGCCCCTTCCGCATGTGCAGGGCAACGAGAGGGGGGCGACGACTGCCGGGAACAGGCAATGTGCGGGAAGGGCCCCGAAGGCGATGATCTTCGTGCCGGCAGGCCGCACGGCCGGCCCGGAATCCCTTGTACGTTCCCGTAGTTGAGGCAGGTTCACGATGAGAACGACCCGCGTCGCCCTGACCGTGGCGGCCGCCGCCCTGGGCCCCGCCCTCCTGCTGTCCGGCCCGGCGTTCGCCGCCGGGCCGGCCGCCCCGTCCACCGCCGTCGCCGCCGCCGCCCCGACGGACTGGTCACCCGATGTCCCGGTGGACGACCTGTCCGACGACGACGTCCGCGTCGCCCTCTTCCGCATCCTGGGCGACCCGGACTCCGGCAAGCGCGTCACCAAGGAGGTCACCGCGCTCCTGGAGAGCGGCGACATCGCGCAGGCCCGCGCGTGGCTGAAGACCGGCTACGCCCTGGCGCAGGCCGAGGACGACCGGGTCGCGCTCTTCCGCATCCTCGCCGACCCCGACTCCGGCAAGCGCGTCGCCAAGGAGATCAACGCGCTCCTCGACCGCGACGACCCGGTGGAGATCCGGGAGTGGCTGGAGACCGGCTACCGCCTCGCCCAGGCCGAGGACGACCGGGTCGCGCTCTTCCGCATCCTCGCCCGCCCCGACATCAGCGACGCCCTGCGCGCCGCCGTCACCGCGGTGATCGACGGCACGCCCGAGGAGATGCGCTACTTCCTGGAGTACGGCCAGTACGAGGTCGACGCCTAGGAGCCCCTAGGGCCTGCGGGCCGAGGTCACCCGATAGACGTCGTACACGCCCTCCACGCCCCGTACCGCCTTCAGGACGTGACCGAGGTGCTTGGGGTCGCCCATCTCGAACGTGAAGCGCGAGGTGGCGACCCGGTCGCGTGAGGTCTGCACGGCGGCGGACAGGATGTTGACGTGCTGGTCGGACAGGACCCGGGTGACGTCCGACAGGAGCCGGGAGCGGTCCAGGGCCTCGACCTGGATGGCGACGAGGAAGACCGAGGACTGCGTGGGCGCCCACTCGACCTCCAGGATGCGTTCCGGCTGCTGCGAGAGCGAGTCGACGTTCACGCAGTCCGCGCGGTGCACGGAGACGCCGCTGCCCCGGGTGACGAAGCCGATGATGGGGTCGCCGGGCACGGGCGTACAACAGCGGGCGAGTTTGACCCAGACGTCCTCGACGCCCTTGACGACGACCCCGGGGTCGGCGTTGGAGCGGCGCTTGTTGCGGCTGCGCGAGGGCGGGGTGCTCTCCTCCAGGTCCTCGTTGGCCGCGTCCTCACCGCCGAGGGCCTGGACCAGCTTCTGCACGACGCCGGCGGCGGCGACATGGCCCTCGCCGATCGCGGCGTAGAGGGACGAGATGTCGGGGTAGCGCATCTCGTGCGCGAGGGTGACCAGCGAGTCGCCGGTCAGGATGCGCTGGATCGGCAGGTTCTGCTTGCGCATGGCCCGCGCGATGGCGTCCTTGCCCTGCTCGATCGCCTCGTCCCGGCGCTCCTTGGAGAACCAGGCGCGGATCTTGTTGCGGGCCCGGGGCGACTTGACGAAGCCCAGCCAGTCGCGGGAGGGCCCGGCGCCGGCCGCCTTGGAGGTGAAGACCTCCACCAGGTCGCCGTTGTCGAGCGTCGACTCCAGCGGCACGAGCCGTCCGTTGACCCGCGCCCCTATGGTGCGGTGGCCGACCTCCGTGTGGACGGCGTAGGCGAAGTCGACCGGGGTGGCCCCGGCCGGCAGCGCTATGACGTCGCCCTTGGGCGTGAAGACGAAGACCTCGTTGCGCGAGAGGTCGAAGCGCAGCGACTCCAGGAACTCGCTGGGGTCCTCGGTCTCCTTCTGCCAGTCCAGGAGCTGGCGCAGCCACGCCATGTCGTTGACGGTGTCCTGGCCCCGGCCGGTGTTCTTGGGGACGTCGGTGCGGACCTTGGAGGCGCCCGCGACGGCCTCCTGCTTGTACTTCCAGTGCGCGGCGATGCCGTACTCGGCGCGGCGGTGCATGTCGAACGTACGGATCTGGAGCTCGACAGGCTTGCCGCTGGGGCCGATCACCGTGGTGTGCAGCGACTGGTACATGTTGAACTTGGGCATCGCGATGTAGTCCTTGAACCGGCCGGGGACCGGGTTCCATCGCGCGTGGACGGTGCCGAGCGCCGCGTAGCAGTCGCGGACGGTGTCGACGAGGACCCGGATGCCCACCAGGTCGTAGATCTCGGCGAAGTCGCGGCCCCGCACGATCATCTTCTGGTACACGCTGTAGTAGTGCTTCGGCCGTCCGGTGACGGTGGCCTTGATGCGGGCGGCGCGCAGGTCGGACTGGACCTCGTCGGTCACGATGGCGAGGTATTCGTCGCGCTTGGGCGCGCGCTCGGCCACCAGCCGCACGATCTCGTCGTACATCTTGGGGTAGAGGATCGCGAACGCGAGGTCCTCCAGCTCCCACTTGATGGTGTTCATGCCCAGGCGGTGGGCGAGCGGGGCGTAGATCTCCAGCGTCTCGCGGGCCTTCTTCTCCTGCTTCTCCCGCTTGAGGTACCGCATGGTGCGCATGTTGTGCAGCCGGTCGGCGAGCTTGATGACCAGGACGCGCGGGTCCTTGGCCATGGCGACGACCATCTTGCGTACGGTCTCGGCCTGCGCGGCCTCGCCGAACTTGACCTTGTCGAGCTTGGTGACGCCGTCGACGAGCAGGGCGACCTGGTCGCCGAAGTCGCGGCGCAGGGTGTCCAGGCCGTACTCGGTGTCCTCGACGGTGTCGTGCAGCAGCCCGGCCATCAGCGTGGCCGGATCCATGCCCAGCTCGGCGAGGATCGTGGTGACGGCGAGCGGGTGGGTGATGTACGGGTCGCCGCTCTTGCGCTTCTGGCCCCGGTGCCAGCGCTCGGCGACCTGGTAGGCCCGTTCGATCTGGCGCAGGGTGGAGGTCTCGGTCTTGGCGTCGTTGCCGCGGACGATACGCAGCAGCGGTTCGAGGACCGGGTTGTACGGGCTGGAGCGCTGGACGCCGAGGCGGGCGAGCCTGGCCCGGACGCGGTTGGAGGAGCCGCCGGAGCGGGAGGCCGGGCCGGTGGGCGCGGCGGAACCGGCCGCGGGCTTCGCCGGCGGCTTGGGCGCGATCGGGACGGGCTCGGCCGGCTGGGCGGGGGAAGCGGGCGCGGGCCCGTTGGCCTCGGCGGACGCCGGGCCCGCCCCGGGCTGGGGCGCGGGGGGCTTCGGCTTCTCCGCGGGCTGCTGCTTCGCGGGCGTGGCGGGGGCCGCCGCGGGCTTGTCGGGCTGCGGGGCGGCGACTGGCTGGGCCTCGTCTGGCAAGAGCGCTCCTCGTGCGGATCCGGACACCCGGAAAGGCCATCGTATCGACCCTGCGGCCGGACCTCCCCCGGGGACCGTCAGAGCCCCCACAACGCCGAGGGGCACCCGGTTGTTCCCGGATGCCCCTCGAAGGTGGTGCGGGTGGTCCTCAGACCGTGATCAGGGCCTCCAGCGGGGCCCCGCGCAGGCCGTCGGCCAGCCGGGCCCGGCCGTCCAGGAAACCCAGCTCCATGAGGACGGCGACCCCGGCGACCTGGGCGCCTGCCCGGCGGATGAGCTCCAGGGAGGCGTCGGCGGTGCCGCCGGTGGCCAGGACGTCGTCGATGACCATGATGCGGTCCTCCGGCGACAGGTCCTCCGCGTGGATCTCGATCTCCGCGGTGCCGTACTCCAGCTCGTACGCCTGGCTGAGCGTGGCTCCCGGCAGCTTCCCGGCCTTGCGGACGGGTACGAAGCCGAGGCCGGCCCGGACCGCGACGGGCGCGGCCAGGATGAAGCCGCGGGCCTCCAGGCCGACGATCTTCGTGGCGCCGTGCCGCAGGCACAGCTCCGCGAGGGCGTCGGTGAGGGCCGTGAACGCGACCGGGTCCGCGAGCAGCGGGGTGATGTCCTTGAACATCACGCCCGGCTTCGGGTAGTCCGCCACGTCACGGATGCGGCTGAGCAGGAGTTCCCTCGTGCTCTCGGTGGTGCTGGTCATCGACGCTTCCCCGAGGTCCGGCCGTGGCCCCTGGGGGGCTGCTGGCGCTGGCCGACGACCGCACCGGCGGGCGTGGTGTCCTCCGGGTCGGCCGTCTCCTCTTCGTACCCGTCCGCCTCGGCGTCCTCGCCCTTGGCGGCGGCGGCCGCGCGCTTGGCGAGGACCCGCTTCTTCAGGGCCTTCATCTGCGGCTCGCGTTCCTTGAGGTCGGCGACCAGCGGGGTGGCGATGAAGATCGAGGAGTACGCACCGGCCGCGAGGCCGACGAACAGGGCGAGCGAGATGTCGTTCAGCATGCCGGCGCCGAGGACGCCGCCGCCGATGAACAGCAGACCGGCGACCGGCAGCAGCGCCACGACGGTGGTGTTGATCGAGCGGACCAGGGTGCTGTTGATGGAGCGGTTGGCGACGTCGCTGTACGTCCACCGGGTCTGCTTGGTGATCCCCTTCGTGCCCTCCTTGAGGCTGTCGAAGACGACGACCGTGTCGTAGAGGGAGTAACCGAGGATGGTCAGCAGACCGATCACGGTGCCCGGGGTGACCTCGAAGCCGACCAGGGCGTAGACACCGACCGTGATGGTGATGTCGTGGATCAGTGCGACCAGGGCCGCGACGGCCATCCGCCACTCGAAGGCGATGGCCAGGTAGATCACGACGAGAACCATGAAGACGCCGAGGCCGGTCCAGGCCTTGTTGGCGATCTGCTCACCCCAGCTGGGGCCGACCAGGTCGGCGGCGATCTTCTCCGACGGGACGGACAGGTCCTTGGAGAGCTTGGCCTTGATCTCGTCCGACTTCGCGGTGTCGACCTCGGTGATCTGGATGCGCAGACCGCCGTTGCCGAGCTTCTGGACGATCGCCTGGTGGCCGGAGGCATCCGTCGCCAGGTCCTCGGCGTCGGAGACGGACACGCTCGTCTTCGGGGTGGTGAAGACGGCACCGCCCTTGAACTCGATGCCCATGTTCAGGCCGCTGACCGCCAGGCCGACGATGGCCGTGATGGTGATCAGGACCGAGACGCCGTACCAGATCTTGCGCTTGCCGATGAAGTCGTAGCCGACCTCGCCTCGGTAGAGACGGGCGCCGAGATTCCCGAGTCGCGACATCTCACGCCTCCTTCGGATCGGTGGGGGCGTTGACACGACGGGAGCGGCGCAGCGGCGGCTTGGCGCCGAGGCGCTTCGGGTCCAGTCCGGACCACGGGTGACCGCTGGCGAAGAACTTCTTGCGGGCCATGATCGTCATGAGCGGCTTGGTGAAGAGGAACACCACGACGACGTCGAGCAGGGTGGTGAGACCCAGTGTGAAGGCGAAGCCCTGCACCTTGCCGACGGTGACCACGAAGAGGACGGCCGCGGCGAGGAACGACACGAAGTCGGAGACCAGGATGGTGCGCCGGGCACGCGGCCAGCCCCGCTCGACGGCGGGCCGCAGCGTGCGGCCCTCGCGGATCTCGTCCCGTACGCGTTCGAAGTACACGATGAACGAGTCGGCGGTGATACCGATGGCCACGATGGCACCGCAGACGGCCGGCAGGTTCAGCGCGAAGCCGATGGCCGGGCCGAGCAGCGACATGATCGTGTAGCTGAGGATGCCGGAGACCAGAAGGCTGAGCAGGGCGATGAGCGCCAGCCCGCGGTAGTAGGCCACCAGGTAGATCACCACGAGGGCGAGGCCGATGGCACCGGCGATGAGGCCGGCCCGCAGCTGCTCGCCGCCGAGCGCGGCGGTGACGGTGGTGACGCTCTGCTCCTTGAAGGAGAGCGGGAGCGCACCGTAGGAGAGCACGTTGGCCAGGTCCTCGGCGGACTGCTGGTCGAAGCTGCCGGAGATCTCCGCGTTGGCGCTCAGCTCCGTACGCACGGACGGGGCCGAGACCACCTCGTTGTCGAGCGCGATGGCGAACTGGTTCTGCGGCGACTGCTGCGCGGCGAGCTTGCCGGTGATCTTCCGGAACTTCTTGGCGCCGCCGCCGTTGAACTCCATCTGGACGATCCACTGACCGTTCTGGTCAAGGGCCGCCTTCGAGGACTTCACGTCCGTGCCGTCGACCTCGGCCGGGCCGAGGACGTACTTGGCGGACCCGTCCTGCTCGCACGCGACCACCGTGTCGGTGGCCTTGGAGCCCAGGGCCGCCTGGGAGCGGGCGGCCTTGGTCGAGCAGTCGAGCTCCTCGAACTTCTTCTGGAGCTTCGCGGCGGCCGCCTCTTCCGCCGCGGAGGCGGAGTCGCTCGCCTTGGGCGTCGGCGACGAGTCCTTCTTCAGGGCGCCGGTGACCGCGCGGCCCTGGGTGGTGGCGGACGCGGACGGCTTCGACGAGGAGCCGGTGGCCTTGTCGCCGTCCGTCGCCTTCTCGGAGGCCGAGGCCTTCGGCGACGGCGAGGTGCTGGCCTTGCCGGAGGACGAGGCGCTGGGCTCCGGGGTGGGCTTGCCCGCGGCGACGGTCAGCACGGGCCGGAAGTACAGCTTGGCCGTGGTGCCGACCTGCTCCCGGGCCTGGGCGGAGTTCGTGCCCTTGGGGATGTTGACGATGATGTTGCTGTTGCCCTGGGTCTGGACCTCGGCCTCGGAGACGCCAAGACCGTTGACGCGGCGCTCCATGATCCGAACCGCGGTGTCCATGTTGGTCTTATTGATCGCCTTTTCCTGGCCCGGCTCGGCCTTGGCCTCCAGCGTGATGGAGGTGCCGCCCGCCAGGTCGATGCCGAGTCGCGGCGTCGGCTGGTCGGCCAGGAACATCCCGCCCGTGAGGGCGACCATGACGATCAGGATCAGCGCCAGGGAACGCCCTGGCTTCCCCTGACCGCCGGCCGCGCCTCGGCCCTTCTTCGGTGCTGCCACCTTGTCGTTTCTCCCTGTCCAACCGCCCCGCGCCGGGTGTGCGCCCGAGCGGCCACGAAGTTTAGTGGGGGCCCGCCCCCGCGAAGGTGCGCACGGACCGGGGAGCGCCGCAGCCCTGTGGGCTCACGGCGTCCCGGCGTCGTACGGACTACTTCGCGTCGGACTCGCCGTCGGCCTTGCCCTCGGACTTCTTCTCGTCCTTGGCCTCGGCCTCGTCGCTCTCGTCCGCGTCCGTCTTCTTGACCAGGTCGGTCTTCGCGTCGTCGGCGTCGGTGGCGTCGGGTCCGGTCAGCGAGGAGGCGTCGTCGGGCACGACCGCGCCGTCGACGTCGAGCTCCTGCTCGTCGCCGTGGACGATGCGGTTGTACTCCGCGTCGTCCAGGACGGCGCCGATCGCGTTCTTCGCGTACACGGCGTGGACGCCGGGCGCGACCTCCAGGAGGACCGTGTCGTCGTGAAGCTCCTTGACGGTGGCGTACATGCCCCCGATCGTCCGGACGCCGGTGCCGGGCTGCATGTCATTGCGCATGGCCGCAGCCGCCGCCTGCTTCTTCTTGGCGGACCGCGTCATCAGGAACATGGCCCCGATGAGCACGATGAAGGGGAGGAGAGTCACGGGATTCACGGGACGAGTTTCCTTCGCACGACCGCGCTGGAAGGCGGCCTGGTCTACGGGGGTGGGTACACCGACCTGTAAGGGCGGCATCGGCGGAGTCTAAGCGAGTCCGCATCGATGGAACAACGCCCAGCATGGCACCGTGGTTCCGCTTCCGGTCAACCTGTGACGCATCACGCCCCGAACAGGCCCTGTTGTCCCGTTACGCCGTGCTGCGGCGGGACGAGCCCGAGGTGGGCCCAGGCCGCCGGTGTGGCGACCCGCCCGCGCGGCGTCCTGGCCAGCAGCCCTTCGCGTACGAGGAAGGGCTCGGCGACCTCCTCGACGGTCTCGCGCTCCTCCCCCACGGCGACCGCCAGCGTGGACAGGCCGACCGGGCCGCCGCCGAAGAGCTTCAGCAGCGCGCCGAGCACCGCCCGGTCCAGCCGGTCCAGGCCCCGGGCGTCGACCTCGTACACCCCGAGGGCCGCGGCGGCGATCTCCCGGTCGATCCGGCCGTCGGCCTTGACCTGGGCGTAGTCCCGCACGCGGCGCAGCAGCCGGTTCGCGATACGGGGCGTTCCCCGGGAACGTCCGGCGATCTCCGCGGCGCCCTCGGCGTCCAGCTCGACGTCGAGCAGGCGGGCGGAGCGGTGGATCACCCGTTCCAGTTCGGCGGGGGCGTAGAACTCCATGTGGCCCGTGAAGCCGAAGCGGTCGCGCAGCGGGGGCGGCAGGAGGCCGGCCCGGGTGGTGGCGCCGACGAGGGTGAAGGGGGGCAGCTCCAGCGGGATGGCGGTGGCACCGGGGCCCTTGCCGACGATCACGTCGACGCGGAAGTCCTCCATGGCCATGTACAGCATCTCCTCGGCGGGCCGGGACATGCGGTGGATCTCGTCCAGGAACAGCACCTCGCCCTCCTGGAGCGAGGAGAGGATCGCCGCGAGGTCGCCCGCGTGCTGGATGGCGGGGCCGGAGGTGATCCGGATCGGGGCGTTCATCTCCGCCGCGATGATCATGGAGAGGGTGGTCTTGCCGAGGCCGGGGGCGCCGGAGAGGAGCACGTGGTCGGCGGTGGCTCCGCGGGCTCGGGCGGCCTTGAGGACCAGGTCGAGCTGTTCGCGGACCTTCTCCTGGCCGACGAACTCGTCGAGGTCCTTGGGGCGCAGCGCCGCCTCGACCGCGGTGTCGTCGCCGTCCGCCCCGGCGTCGACCAGCCGCTCGTCGAGCCGGTCGTCCGTGCCGGCTCCGGTGTCGTCCCAGTTCATCTCGTCTGTCCGCCTCGGGTGGATCGGTGCCCGGCCGGGCGTGGCCGGCCGGGCGGAGAAGGGTGGCCCGCGCGGGGTCAGCGCGCCCGGTTGAGGGTCTGCAGGGCGGCGCGCAGCAGCTGCGGCACGGGCGGCCGGCCGCCCGCGGCGAGGGCTTCCTCGGCCTGTGGTGCGACGGCGGCGACCGCCTCGTCCGCCTCGCGGGTGGCGTAGCCGAGGCCGATCAGGGCGGCCTGGAGCTGGTCGCGCCACGAGGCGGAGACGGCGGTGCCGATGCCCTGGCCGGGGCTGTGGGCGCCGACCGGGTCGCCGAGCCGGTCCTTCAGTTCCAGCAGGAGCTTCTGCGCGCCCTTCTTGCCGATGCCGGAGACCGCGGTGAGGGCCTTCTCGTCACCGGTGGCGACGGCCAGGCGCAGGGCGTCCGGGGTGTGCGTGGCGAGCATGGCCTGGGCGAGCCGGGGTCCGACGCCGCTGGCGGTCTGCAGCAGCTCGAAGACCTGCCGTTCGTCGTCGTCGGCGAAGCCGTAGAGCGTCAGCGAGTCCTCGCGCACGACGAGGGAGGTGGCGAGCCGGGCCTCCTGGCCGACGCGCAGGGCGGCCAGGGTGTTCGGTGCGCACTGGACGGCCATGCCGATGCCGCCGACCTCGATCACGGCCGTGGTCGGGGCGAGCGCGGCGACGGGGCCGCTGACGAAGGCGATCATCGGGGGACCTTCCGGACGGGAACGGCTGCGGTGCGCGAGGGGCGCGGGGTGCGGGCGGCGGCCGCGGCGTGCGCCTGCTGGAGACGGTTGACGGCGGGGGCGCGCCAGATGTGGCAGATGGCGAGCGCCAGGGCGTCGGCGGCGTCGGCGGGTTTCGGCGGGGCGTCCAGTCGCAGGAGCCGGGTCACCATGGCTCCCACCTGCGCCTTGTCGGCGCGTCCGCTGCCGGAGACGGCGGCCTTGACCTCGCTGGGCGTGTGCAGGGCGACCGGGAGGCCGCGCCGGGACGCGCAGAGCATGGCGACCGCGCTGGCCTGGGCGGTGCCCATCACCGTGCGGACGTTGTGCTGGGCGAAGACCCGCTCGACGGCGACGCAGTCGGGGCGGTGCTCGTCGAGCCATTCCTCGATGCCGCGCTCGATCGCCACGAGGCGGTGGCCCAGCTCCGCGTCGGCCGGGGTGCGCACGACCCCCACGCCGAGCATGGTCAGGGGCCGGCCCGCGACGCCCTCGACGACGCCGACTCCGCACCGGGTCAGCCCCGGGTCCACGCCGAGAACCCGCACGGTCCCGCCCCTCCCTGCCGATCGGTCAACTGTTCCAGCAGGCTATCGGTCGGCACCGACAATGCGGCGGGCCGACGGGGTGTGTCCCGTCGGCCCGTCCACCACCCTCACCGCGCGGGGCGCGGCTCAGGCGTCGACCTTCTCCATGACCTCGTCCGAGACGTCGAAGTTGGCGAAGACGTTCTGCACGTCGTCGCTGTCCTCCAGCGCGTCGATGAGCTTGAAGATCTTGCGCGCGCCCTCCTCGTCGAGGTCGACCTGCATGGTGGGCAGGAAGTTGGCCTCGGCCGAGTCGTAGTCGATGCCCGCCTCCTGGAGCGCGGTACGGACCGCGACCATGTCGGTGGCCTCGCTGACGACCTCGTAGCTGTCGCCGAGGTCGTTGACCTCCTCGGCGCCCGCGTCCAGGACGGCACCGAGCACGTCGTCCTCGGTCAGCTCACCCTTGGGGACGATGACGACGCCCTTGCGGTTGAACAGGTACGAGACCGAGCCCGGGTCGGCCATCGAGCCGCCGTTGCGGGTCATGGCGACGCGTACGTCGGACGCGGCACGGTTGCGGTTGTCGGTGAGGCACTCGATGAGCACCGCGACACCGTTGGGGCCGTAACCCTCGTACATGATCGTCTGGTAGTCGACGCCGCCCGCTTCGAGACCGCCACCGCGCTTGACCGCGGAGTCGATGTTCTTGTTCGGGACCGAACTCTTCTTCGCCTTCTGGATCGCGTCCACGAGGGTCGGGTTGCCCTCGGGGTCCACACCACCGGTGCGGGCCGCGACCTCGATGTTCTTGATCAGCTTCGCGAAGAGCTTGCCGCGCTTGGCGTCAATCACGGCCTTCTTGTGCTTCGTCGTAGCCCATTTAGAGTGGCCGGACATCTGCCTTCTCCTTCGCGTCACCAAATTCCGTACGAACCCGAGAGATCCTACCGGGATCGAGTCACCCGGCCGCGCGCACCATCTCGGTGAAGTACGCGTGGAGGCGGTGGTCTCCGGTCAGTTCCGGGTGGAATGAGGTGGCGAGGGCGTTTCGCTGCCGCACCGCCACGATGTGGCCGCCGTGCTCGGCGATCACCTTCGCGCCGGCGCCCACGGACTCGACCCAGGGGGCCCGGATGAAGACGCCCTCCACCGGTCCGCCGCCGATTCCGGCGACCTCGACGGCCGCCTCGAAGGACTCGTTCTGCCGCCCGAAAGCGTTACGGCGCACGATCATGTCGATGCCGCCCAGCGTCTCCTGGCCGGACCGGGGATCGAGGATCTTGTCGGCGAGCAGGATCATTCCGGCGCAGGTGCCGTAGACCGGCATCCCGGCCGCGATCCGCTCGCGCAGCGGGTCCAGCATGCCGAACAGCGCGGCCAGCTTGGACATGGTGGTGGACTCGCCGCCGGGCAGCACGAGCCCGTCGACCTCGGCCAGTTCCTCGGGACGCCGGACCGGCCTGGCCAGGGCGTCCGCCGAGGCCAGGGCGATCAGGTGCTCCCGTACGTCGCCCTGGAGGGCCAGGACTCCGATCACAGGGGTGTCGCTCATCGGTGACTACCAGCCGCGGTTGGCGTAGCGCTCGGTCTCGGGCAGCGTGTCGCAGTTGATGCCGACCATGGCCTCGCCCAGGTTCCGGGAGGCGTCCGCGATGATCTTCGGGTCGTCGTAGAAGGTGGTGGCCTTCACGATGGCGGCGGCGCGCTTGGCCGGGTCGCCGGACTTGAAGATGCCGGAGCCGACGAAGACGCCCTCGGCACCGAGCTGACGCATCAGCGCCGCGTCGGCCGGCGTGGCGACGCCGCCCGCGGAGAAGAGGACGACGGGCAGCTTGCCCAGCTCGGCGACCTCCTTGACCAGCTCGTAGGGGGCGCGCAGGTCCTTGGCGGCGGCGTACAGCTCGTTGTTGTCGTAGCCGCGCAGCCGGGCGATCTCGTTCTTGATCTGGCGCAGGTGGCGGACGGCCTCGACGACGTTGCCCGTACCTGCCTCGCCCTTGGAGCGGATCATGGCCGCGCCCTCGGCGATACGGCGCAGCGCCTCGCCCAGGTTGGTGGCGCCGCAGACGAACGGGGTGGTGAAGGCGAACTTGTCGCTGTGGTTGACCTCGTCGGCCGGGGTCAGGACCTCGGACTCGTCGATGTAGTCGACGCCGAGGGACTGCAGGACCTGCGCCTCGACGAAGTGCCCGATGCGGGACTTGGCCATCACCGGGATGGACACCGCCTCGATGATCTCCTCGATCATGTTCGGGTCGGACATCCGGGCCACGCCGCCGTCCTTGCGGATGTCGGCCGGCACCCGCTCCAGGGCCATGACGGCCACGGCGCCCGCGTCCTCGGCGATCTTCGCCTGCTCGGCGTTGACGACGTCCATGATCACGCCGCCCTTGAGCTGCTCGGCCATGCCGCGCTTGACGCGGGCGGTGCCGGTGGCCGGGTTGTCGGCGGACTGCGGGGTGCTGGGAAGCGTGGACACGGATGACCTCACTGGGGGGAGCGAATGCGGGAGCGCCGAATGACGCACTCCTGAGCAAACTCCCCGGCACCAGTCCACAGCAAGGGCCAATGAGAGGCCGGTGGATCGTTTTGGCCCGCACCCCCGTGTACGGGGAGGGGCCACTGTCCGTCAGCTGCCGGGGCGGTCCGCCAGGGCCACCGGCGGCTCGTCGTCCATCTCGAAGGCCAGCGGGAACGGGGCGTGCCCCGCCAGCCGGAACCAGCGCACCGTGCGGTGGCGCCGCAGCGCCCGCGCCGCCCGCACCGCGTCGTTGTGGAAGCGGCGCGCCATCGGCACCCGCCGCACCGAGGCAGCCAGCTCGGACGCCGCCTCCTGACCCCCGGGGATCTCCCGCACCGCCTCCACCTGCGCGCTCTCGCCGAACACCGCGCGCAGGGCGGCGCTCAGCTCGCTCTCGGCGACCTCGCGATGGTCCTGGGGCGACTGCCTCGCGGCGTGCGCGGCCTCGTACAGCACGATCGACGCGGCCGGGTCGAGGACCCCGGAGGTGGCGAGCTCCTGGGTGACCGACGCCCGGCGCAGCAGTTGCGCGTCGAGTGCGGCCCGCGCCGCGTCGATCCGGGTGTGCAGCCGGTCGAGGCGGCCGGCCGTCCAGCTGAGGTACAGGCCGATCGCGACGAGCACGACGACGGCCCAGATGATGAGGGTTACGGTCACGGGCGGCAAGGCTACCGGGGCGCAGGCTCCCGCCCGGCCGGTTACTCCCGGGCCAGCCCGAACCGGGCACGCAGACCGGTGCGTTCGTCCGCCGCGACCGAGGCGGCGCCGTCCGTCACCGTCTCGTACACCGCGAGGATGTCCGCCCCGACCGTCGACCAGTCGAAGCGCCGGACATGGGCACTGCCGCGCTCGCGCAGTCCGGCACGCCGCTCCGGGTCGCCCAGCAGCCGCACCGCCGCCGCGGCCAGCGCGTCCGCGTTCTCGTTGGCGAACAGCTCGCCCGCCGCGCCCTGGTCCAGGACCTGCGCGAAGGCGTCCAGGTCGCTGGCGAGGACCGGCGCCCCCGCCGACATCGCCTCGACGAGGATGATGCCGAAGCTCTCGCCGCCGGTGTTGGGCGCCACGTACAGGTCGACGCTGCGCAGCAGCCGCGCCTTGTCCTCGTCGCTCACCATGCCGAGGAACTCCACGCGCGGGCGCATCTCCTTCGGCAGCGAGGCGACGGCCTCCTCCTCGTCGCCCCGGCCGGCCACCAGCAGCCTGGTGTCCGGGCGGGCGGCCAGGATCGCGGGCAGCGCGCGCATCAGGACGGGCAGACCCTTGCGGGGCTCGTCGATGCGGCCGATGAAGCCGATCGTGCCGCCCTGCCACTCGGGCCTGGGCTCGGCGCGGGCGAAAAAGTCGACGTCCACACCGTTCGGGATGACCACGGCGTCGCCGCCCAGGTGCTCGACGAGGGTCCGGCGGGCGTACTCGCTGACCGCGATCCGCGCGCTGATCTTCTCCAGCGCGGCCTGCAGGATCGCGTACGCGGCGATCATCGCCCGGGAGCGCGGGTTCGATGTGTGGAACGTGGCGACGATCGGGCCCTGCGCCGCCCAGCACGTCAGCAGCCCCAGCGACGGCGAGGTCGGCTCGTGGATGTGGATGACGTCGAAGGTGCCCTCGTGCAGCCAGCGCCGCACCCGCGCCGCCGACAGGAACCCGAAGTTCAGCCGGGCCACCGAGCCGTTGTACGGGACCGGCACGGCCCGGCCCGCCGAGACCACGTACGGCGGCAGCGGCGTCTCGTCGTCGGCGGGCGCCAGCACGGACACCTCGTGGCCGAGCCGGATCAGGTGCTCGGCCAGGTCGCGGATGTGGAACTGCACACCACCCGGTACGTCCCAGGAGTACGGGCAGACGATGCCGATCTTCACTACTGGTCTCCGCTCCGGTCCGTGCGGGGTGCGAGGTCGGCGAGCCAGAGCCGTTGCAGCATGTGCCAGTCCTCCGGGTGCTCGGCGATGCCCAGGGCGAACGCGTCGGCCAGGGCCTGTGTCATGACGGACGTCTTCCCCGCCCTGTCACCCGACTCCGGCACCTCGACCGCCGGATGGATGCGCGCCTTCATCACCGGCGTGTCGTCGTACGAGAGCGTCACCGGCAGCAGCAGCGCGCCGGTCTGCTGGGCCAGCAGCGCGGGACCGGCCGGCATCCGGGCCGTGTCGCCGAAGAACGACACCTCCACCCCCGACGCCGACAGGTCGCGGTCCGCGACCAGACACACCAGACCGCCCGACCGCAGCCGCCGGGCCAGCGTCCCGAACGCGGCGCCGCCGTTGTGCGGCAGCACCTCCATGCCCAGGCCCTCGCGGTAGGCGACGAACCGGTCGTACAGCGACTCCGGCTTCAGCCGCTCGGCGACCGTCGTGAACGGCACCTTCAGATCGGTGGTGACCCACGCCCCGGCCAGGTCCCAGTTGCCCAGATGCGGCAGGGCGAGGATGACCCCGCGCCCCGAGTCGAGCCCGTCCGTCAGCCGGTGCGCGTCCGTCACGTCGATGGACGCCTTGATCCGCTCCGGGCTCCAGGTGGGCAGCCGGAACGACTCCATCCAGTAGCGCATGTACGAGCGCATCCCGGCGCGCGACAGGGCGGCGAGCCGGGCGGGGCCGGCATCGGGTACGACCCGCGCGAGGTTGGCCTCCAGGCGCAGCACGCTCTTGCCCCGCCGCTTCCACACCTGGTCGGCGAGGGTACGGAAGAGAGCGCGGGCGGCCGGTTCGGGCAGCGTCTTGACCGCCGTCCAGCCCAGCCCGTACAGCGCGTCGCTCAGCCGCTCCTTCACGCCGGGCCGCGCGTCGGCGCCGGCCACGCTCACTGCCCGGCCGCGTCCGCCGCGTCCGCCTCGGCGGACTCGCGGCGGACGGTGACGACCCGCTGGACCAGCGTCACCAGGCTGCCGACGGCGACGATCCACAGCGCGATCGGCAGCAGGACCTGGATGCCCGGCACCCCGAACTTGTGCAGCCCCGCGAATCCGGCCGCCACCAGCGAGATCACCAGGCGCTCGGCACGCTCCACGAGCCCGTTGACCGCCACCGGCAGACCGATCGACTCACCGCGCGCCTTGGTGTACGAGACCACCTGACCGCTCGCCAGGCAGAAGATCGCGACCGCGCACAGGACGTTGTCGTCGCCGCTGCCCGCGTACCAGAGAGCGAAGCCGGCGAAGATCGCGCCGTCGGCGACCCGGTCGAGCGTGGAGTCCAGGAACGCGCCCCACCGGCTGGAGATACCGGCCTGGCGCGCCATGTTCCCGTCGACGAGGTCGGAGAACACGAAGATCGTGATGACGATCGTGCCCCAGAAGAACTCCCCCATCGGGAAGAAGACCAGCGCACCGGCCATCACCCCGGCCGTGCCGATCAGGGTGACCGCGTCCGGGCTCACGCCGAGGCGCAGGAGCAGTGCGGCGAACGGCGTGAGGACACGCGTGAAAAAGGCACGCGCGTACTTGTTCAGCATGGCCTTCCCGAGGGGTAGGTGGGCCGCTTGGCCCCGTCGGCCACCGGCTGGAGGGCGCTGCAGGTCCTGGCCGGATCCAGGGCTGCGAGCCCGGCCAGGGCCTTCAGCACCCTCCGCGCCCATCGTAGTCACGCTCGGCAGCGGCGACCGTCCGGGCACCCCGCGCCGGTACCGGCGCCTCCTATGGACGCGGCCCGCGGGGAGTGCCACGCTCGAAAGACCGCGGGCGTCGCCGCAGCCGCCGCGCCGGCCCTGAGGGTGTGCCCGTGCCCCGTCCGACTGGAGGCACGACCATGGGCGACCAGGCACACGCACACACCCGAGCCGCCACAGGGGTACCGGGGGCCGGCCGTCCCCGCGCCCTGCGCAACGTGGCACTGGTCGGCCACAGCGGCTCCGGCAAGACCACCCTCGTCGAGGCGCTCGCGCAGACCGCGGGCGCCGTCAACCGGCCGGGCCGGGTCGAGGACGGCACGACCGTCTCCGACCACGAGGAGATCGAACACCGCCAGCACCGGTCCGTCCAGCTCTCCCTGGTCCCCGTGGACTGGGACGGCTGCCGGATCAACCTGCTGGACACCCCCGGCTACGCCGACTTCGTCGGAGAGGTGAGGGCCGGACTGCGGGCGGCTGACGCCGCCCTCTTCGTCGTCTCGGCGGCCCAGGAGGCCGAGGCCGTGGCGGGCACCACCCGCGCCCTCTGGGAGGAGTGCGCCGCCGTCTCCATGCCGCGCGCCCTCGTGATCACCCACCTCGACACCGCCCGCACCCCCTTCGACACGATGACCCGGCTCTGCGGCGAACTCTTCGGCGACGACGACCCCGACGCCGTGCTCCCCCTCCACCTGCCCGTGCTCGGCCCCGAGGCCGCCGACGGGCACGCCCCGCTCACCGGCCTCACCGGCCTGCTCCCGCAGCGGATCCTCGACTACTCCGGCGGCGAGCGCACCGAGCGCCCGCCCACCGACGACGAGCGGGCGCCCCTGGACGGGGCCCGCGCCCGGCTCATCGAGGGGATCATCGCCGAGAGCGAGGACGAGACCCTGATGGACCGCTACCTCGGCGGCGAGACCATCGACGTGAAGACCCTCGTCGACGACCTCGAACGCGCCGTGGCACGCGGCACCTTCCACCCCGTCCTCGCCGCCGCACCCGCAGCCGGCGGCGCCCGCCAGGGCATCGGCACCGTCGAACTCCTCGACCTGATCGCCGGCGGCTTCCCCACTCCCCTCGAACACCCGCTGCCCCGCCCTGACGGGCGACCCCGACGGCCCCCTGGTCGCCGAGGTCGTCAAGACCTCCTCCGACCCCTACGTCGGCCGGCTCTCCCTCGTCCGCGTCTTCTCCGGCACCCTGCGCCCCGACGACACCGTGCACGTCTACGGCCACGGGCTCGACGGCCCCGCGCACGAGGACCGCCCCTGCCACGGGACGCGCACCCGGGCCGGCGCCCTCACCTCGCCGTTCGGGAAGCAGCAGCGCCCCCTCGACGCCTGCGTCGCCGGAGATCTCGCCTGCGTCGCCCGCCTCGACACCGCCGAGACCGGCGACACCCTCTCCGGCACCGGCCACCCCCTGCTCCTCGAACCCTGGACCACCCCCGACCCCCTGCTCCCGCTCGCCGTCCGGGCGCACAGCAAGGCCGACGAGGACAAGTTCTCCCACAGCCTGGCCCGGCTCGTCGCCGAGGACCCGGCCCTGCGCCTCGAACAGAACCCGGCCACCGGACAGGTCGTCCTGTGGTGCCTGGGCGAGGCCCACCAGGAGGCCGCCCTGGACCGGCTGCGCGACCACTACGGGGTCCAGGTCGACGCCGTCCCGCACCGTGTCGCCCTGCGGGAGACCTTCGCCAAACCCGCCACCGGACGCGGCCGCCACGTCAAACAGTCCGGCGGCCACGGCCAGTACGCCGTCTGCGAGATCGACGTCGAACCCCTGCCCGCCGGCTCCGGCGTCGAATTCGCCGACCGGGTCGTCGGCGGCTCCGTCCCCCGCCCGTTCATCGCCTCCGTCGAGAAGGGCGTCCGCGCCCAGGCCGCCCGGGGCGTCGCCGCAGGCCACCCGCTCGTCGACATCCGGGTCGTCCTGCGGGACGGCAAGGCGCACTCCGTGGACTCCTCCGACGCCGCCTTCCAGACCGCCGGTGCCCTCGCCCTGCGCGAGGCCGCGGCCGAGGCGCACGTCCGCTTCCTGGAACCCGTCGCCGAGGTCCGCGTCCTTGTCCCCGACGCCTACGTCGGCCCGGTGATGAGCGACCTCTCGGGCCGCCGGGGCCGGGTCACCGGCACCGAGCAGTCGGGCCCCGGGCGCACCCTCGTACGCGCCGACGTCCCCGAACTGGAGATCGGCCGGTACGCGGTCGAGCTGCGCTCGCTCACCCACGGCACCGGCCGCTTCGACCGCGCGTACGCCCGTCACGAACCGATGCCCGCACAACTCGCCGACCGCGTCGCCGCCCAGGACGCCTGACCGGCGGGGCCGCACGCCCGCCCGTTGTCCACAGGGCCCCACGGCGTACGTTTCCGGACGATACGCTGGTACCCCAGCTCAGAAAGTGTGCCGGGCACGGCAGTTGGGAAACAGCCGCAGGAGCGGTTCCTCGGTGGCGAGTGGGGGCGACAGTGGCCAGCAACGGATTCGATTTCTCTCCCGGAGCGCAGATTCCGCTCCAGGGGTCGGCAGGCGCGGCGGTGGCGACCAACGCCCTCGCCTCCGCCGCGTACCGCGACAGCCCGGTGGAGGACCTTCTCAAGGCCAACAGCGAGTGGCACAAGTCCGAAGTGAAGAAGGGCCGTTCCGACTACTTCAAGCCCAACCTCGGCGAGGCGTTCTCCCGCGCCGTCCAGGAACGCATGCTCGGCGGAGCCCGTAAGGCGCTCATCCAGTCCTTCGGCAGCGACCCGCAGACTGTCGTCGAGCACTGCCTGTCCGCGACCCGCCTGCGCAAGGCACGCGACACCAAACTCACCGCCGTCACCGCCCTGTTCGGCTTCCTGTTCCTGCCCGGCATGCTGATGTGGGTCATCGCCTTCCGGGTGCGCGACAGCTTCGCCAAGACCAAGGACAAGGTCCTCACCACCCTCGGCAACAGCCTCCTCCCCCTCGTCGCCATCGGCGCCCTCCTCCTCCTGATCAAGCTGCCGCTGACCGGACTCCTCGGGCTCTACCTGCGCGCGATGGTCGTCGCCCCCGTCATCGGCTGGTACATCGCCAAACGGATCGCGGAGAAGTCCGCCCAGGACATGCGCACCCGCTGGGAGGGCCTGCTCTCCGGCGGCGGCGTCATCGCCAAGATCCCCGAAGCGGTCCCGAAGAACCCCAGCGAGACCGCCCGCGAGGCCCTGCGCCAGGGCCTGGAGAAGCTCTCCGCCGAACAGCAGTCCAACTCCGTCTTCTACGCCGGCCCCAAGGGCATCCTCGGCATGGGCACCCGCTGGGGCAGCTGGCAGCTCGCCGAGGACCTCGTCGCCAAGGACGCCGGCAAGGAGATCCACCAGTTCCGCAGCTGGGACGTCATCCGCGTCATCCACGACCAGCTGAAACTGCTGGAACGCGGCCCCCTGAACACCGGCGGATTCCCCACCCCCTCCGTCACCCACTGGATCGTCACCCCCGTCGGGGAGAACGCCGACGCCGTCACCCGCCGCGAGGGCGAGGACGTCGCCACCTTCCAGATCAAGCCCCACGAGATACAGCGGATCTGCAACCACCAGCAGTTCGGCGGCGGCGACCGGCACTACCTCGGCGTGCAGTTCACCCTCTGGGACGGCCAGCTCGTCATCACCATGATGATCACCGTGACCGTGCTCTTCGAGACCCTGCGCATCGAGGTCACCGGACACGCCCTCGGCCCCGTCCACTCCCTCTTCACCAGCAAGCCCGCCGCCAAGACCCGGACCGTCAACAAGACCGTCCGGTTCTGGGAGACCCGCGACATCACCCTCGCCCTCGTCGACGCCCACGAGGTCACCCGCCTCGCCCTGCGGGCCCCCTTCACCTGGTACCCGCCGCTCCTGGACTACCTCGGCGGCAAGATCGCCCTGCCCGAGCCCTTCGGACTGCGGCACGCCTGGGCCGAGAAGCCCTGGCGCCACCGCTTCATGGCCGACGACGCCATGCGCGCCGCCACCCCGGTCCTGCGCGTCGTGCACAACGCCGCCATCAAGGTCCTGGAGGAGCACGGCGTGGACACCGAGCGCTTCAGCGGCCGCTCGTCGGTCCTCAGCGGCCTCGTCCAGCAGCCCACCCCCGGCAAGGCCGACCTCTACGACGCCTGATCACCCGCGTACGCGAACGGGGCGCCCCGGATTCAATCCGGAGCGCCCCGTTCGCCGAGCGAGCGGATCAGTCGACGGGCCAGGCGTCCGCCAGCATCTTCCGGGTGTCCGCCAGCAGCTGCGGCAGCACCCGCGTGTGCCCCACCACCGGCATGAAGTTGGCGTCGCCACCCCACCGGGGCACCAGGTGCTGGTGCAGATGCGCGGCGATCCCCGCCCCCGCCACCGCACCCTGGTTCATCCCGATGTTGAAACCGTGCGCACCCGAAGCCGCCCGCAGCGCGGTCATCGCCCGCTTCGTGAAATCGGCCAGCTCCGCCGTCTCCGGACCGTCCAGCTCCGTGTAGTCCGCGACATGCCGGTACGGCACCACCATCAGGTGCCCGCCGTTGTACGGGTACAGATTCAGCACGGCGTAGACCTTCTGACCGCGCGCGACGACGAGCCCGTCCTCGTCCGACAGCTCCGGAATCCCGCAGAACGGACAGCCGTCCCCCGCCTCCGGGCCGGTCGGCTTGTTCTCCCCCTGGATGTACGCCATCCGGTGGGGCGTCCACAGGCGCTGGAACGCGTCGGGCGTCCCCACTCCGATCTGCTGCTCCGGCTCACTCGTCATGCCGGCCAGCATATTGCTTCACCTGTGCGGAGCGTGTCGCCGGGGCCGATCCCGTTCACGCACGGCGATGCTGGGCCGATGAGCGCGCGCACCCCGGACCGGCCCACCCCCGCTCTCTCCCACTGGGAGCGGCGCACCGAGGTACCTCTCCTCGCCGCCTCCGTCGTCTTCCTGGCCGGCTACGCCTTCCGCGTCCTCGCCCCGCACGACGCCCAGCCCTGGCACGACCTCTCCCTCGCCCTCGTCGGCGCGACCTGGCTGCTCTTCATCCTCGACTACGCGGTACGCCTCCGGCTCAGCCGCCTCGGCCACCGCTTCCCGCGCACCCACTGGCTCGACACGCTCGTCCTGATCCTGCCGCTGCTGCGCCCGCTGCGCATGGTCCAGGTCTACACAGCGGTCCAGGAGCGGCGGGACCAGCCCCGGCTCGGCCTGTACGCCCGGGTGATCTCGTACGCGGGGATGACGGCCGTCCTTCTCGGCTTCTCGGCGGCGCTCAGCATCTACCACTGGGAGCACGACGCCCCGGACTCCTCGATCCGCACCTTCGGGGACGCCGTCTGGTGGGCGTGCGAGACGCTGACGACGGTGGGGTACGGGGATGTCGTGCCGGTGACGACGGCGGGCAGGATCATCGCGGCGGGCCTGATGGCGTGCGGCCTGGGGCTGCTGGGAGCGGTGACGGGCTCGTTCTCGTCGTGGCTGATCCAGGTGTTCCGCCGGGAGGACGAGAAGGAGCCCCCGGCGGGCGGGTAGCTCACCGGGGGCTCCTGGAACGGCTCGGATCAGACCTGGACGCGGTCCTCGACGGCCTGGGCGATCTTGGCGATGGCCTCGTCGACCGGGATGCCGTTCTCCTGCGAACCGTCGCGGTAGCGGAAGGAGACGGCGCCGTTGGCCATGTCCTCATCGCCCGCGATGATCATGAACGGCACCTTGTTCTTCTGCTGGTTGCGGATCTTCTTCTGCATCCGGTCCGAGGAGGCGTCCACGTCCACCCGCAGCCCCTGCTTGCGGGCCTTGGCCGCGAACTCCTGGAGGTACGGGATGTGCGTGTCGCCGATCGGGATGCCGACCGCCTGGACCGGGGCAAGCCACACCGGGAACGCACCCGCGTAGTGCTCCAGGAGCACCGCGAAGAAGCGCTCGATGGAGCCGAACAGGGCGCGGTGGATCATGACCGGGCGCTGCTTGGAGCCGTCCGGACCCGTGTACTCCAGGTCGAACCGCTCCGGCAGGTTGAAGTCGAGCTGAATGGTCGACATCTGCCAGGTCCGGCCGATGGCGTCCTTGCACTGCACGGAGATCTTCGGGCCGTAGAACGCGGCGCCGCCCGGGTCCGGGACCAGCGGCAGCCCCTGCTTCTCGGCGACCTGGCGCAGCGTCTCGGTGGCCTCTTCCCAGGCGTCGTCCGATCCGACGAACTTCTCCGGGTCCTTGGTGGACAGCTCCAGGTAGAAGTCGGTGAGCCCGTAGTCGCGGAGCAGGTTCAGGACGAAGGTGAGCGTCCGGTCCAGCTCCTCCGCCATCTGCTCACGGGTGCAGTAGATGTGCGCGTCGTCCTGCGTGAAGCCGCGCGAGCGGGTCAGGCCGTGCACGACGCCCGACTTCTCGTACCGGTACACGGTTCCGAACTCGAAGAGGCGCAGGGGCAGTTCACGGTACGAACGGCCGCGCGCGTCGAAGATCAGGTTGTGCATCGGGCAGTTCATCGGCTTGAGGTAGTAGTCCACCCCGTCGTCGAGCTGCATGGGCGGGTACATGCCGTCGGCGTACCAGTCCAGGTGGCCGGACTTCTCGAAGAGCTTGCCCTTGGTGGCGTGCGGCGAGTAGACGAACTCGTAGCCCTCCTCCTCGTGGCGGCGGCGCGAGTAGTCCTCCATGGCCCGGCGGATGACGCCGCCCTTGGGGTGGAAGACAGCGAGGCCGGGGCCGATCTCGTCCGGGAAGGAGAAGAGGTCCAGCTCGTTGCCGAGCTTGCGGTGGTCGCGCTTGGCGGCCTCCTCCAGGAACTCCAGGTGCGCCTTCAGCTCGTCCTTGGTCGGCCAGGCGGTGCCGTAGATGCGCTGGAGCATCGGGTTCTTCTCGCTGCCCCGCCAGTACGCGGCGGCGTTCCGCATCAGCTTGAACGCCGGGATGAACCGGGTCGTAGGCAGGTGCGGCCCCCGGCAGAGGTCCTTCCAGCACAGCTCGCCGGTCTTCGGGTCGAAGTTGTCGTAGATGGTCAGCTCGCCGCCGCCCACCTCGACGTCCGCGCCGTCGTCCGAGGAGGCGGAGCCCTTGATGCCGATGAGCTCCAGCTTGTACGGCTCGTCGGCCAGCTCCTCGCGGGCGGCCTCGTCCGTCACGACCCGGCGGGAGAACTTCTGGCCCCGCTTCTGGATCTCCTGCATCCGCTTCTCGATGGCCTTGAGATCCTCGGGCGTGAACGGCTTCTCGACGTCGAAGTCGTAGTAGAAGCCGTCCTTGACCGGCGGGCCGATGCCGAGCTTGGCCTCGGGGTGCAGCTCCTGCACGGCCTGGGCCATGACGTGCGCGGTGGAGTGCCGCAGGATGTTGAGGCCGTCCTCGGAGGAGATCTCGACGGGCTCGACGGTCTCGCCGTCCTTGAGCTCGTACGCGAGGTCCTTCAGCTCGCCGCCGACACGGGCCGCGACGATGGTGCGCTCGCCGGGGAAGAGGTCGGCCGCCGTAGTGCCCGTCGTCACCACGCGCTCTTCCCGCTCGGAATCGCGTTGGATGGTCACACGGACGTCTGACACCGGTCTCTCCTGACTCAGGGGGATGCGCTCGCACTCGTATTGCGTACGCCATGGGAATCGTACCGAGCCAAGGGCCCCCAATGCGAAAGGGCCGGTTTCCCGCCTACTCCCCCGCACACGCCTCTTCGAACGAGTCCACGTTCTCCTGGAGGGACTTCATCAGCCGGTCCCGCTCCTCGTCGTCCACCTGCACGGGGACGACCTGCGAGGCCCCGGTCAGCCGCCGGAAGCCGCCCCGGCTCTCCAGCCGGCCCTCCACCCGTACGGGCAGCCCGACCAGATGGGCCTGGCCCGCTATCCGGTACGCCTCCTCGTCCAGCTCGATCCGGACGTGCGGCACCTCGGCCCCCGCCAGCACGCGCAGCCGTACGATCCCGGCCCCGCGCGGCCCGGAGCGGCGCAGCCGGACGACGGCGCCGGTGATCCGCACGGTGACGGCGGGCTCGTCGCGCAGGTAGCGGGCACCGGCGCGGCGCAGGGCGGGCAGGTCGCCCGGGGTGAACTCGACGGGCTCGGGGCGGGCGGGGCAGCCGTCGGGCGTTCCGGCGGCGGGCGCCCAGTCGAGCGCGATCGCGGCGCCCTCCGAGCCCCGGACGAGGGCGACGAGTGCCTCGGTGAGCTCGCGGCTGACGCCCGCCGCGACGGCGTTGTCGAAGGCCTCCATGCCGCCGGTCGCCCGTTGGTAGTCGACGGCCTCGCGGGTGGCGTGCAGGGCGTGGTGGAGGCGTACGGCGACGGGGCGGCCCGGTGCGACGGGGACGAACGCGGTGAGCGTGCGGCCGCCGGGGGCGGGGCCGATGAGGACGGGGCCGAGGGCGGCGAGGGCGCGCCTGCGGCGGCGGGCTCCGTGGTAGCCGGCCCGGCCGCGCACGGCGAGGGCGCCGGCCAGCAGGATCTGCCGGGCCGCGCCGTGGAGCTGTTCCGCGCCGAGCCAGTCGGCGGCTCCGGCGGTCGGTTCCGGGACCTCGCGCCACCAGCGGATCTCGTCGCTGGGCACGGCGAGGGCGACCAGGACCTCGCGGGCGGAGGGGGTGGCGCTGCGGGCGAGTGAGGTCAGGGCCTCGCTCAGCAGGTCCTCGCTGTCGGGGAAGGTCCTGGTGTGGGGCACGAGCAGACCTGCGGTGCCGCCGGGCGGCGTCCAGCGGCTGTAGGAGCCGCCGCTCCCGCCGCGCCGCTGCCAGCCGTGCCGGGCGAGCAGGGCGCCGAGCACGGCGGGGTCGACGCGGGCCGGGTCGGGCAGGGACGAGGACGGTGCCGGGGCCTCGCCTTGGAGGCGTACGGAATCGGGCCGGCTGACGGACTCGTGCATCAGGGTCTCCCTCCCGCCCCGACGCGGGTCATGATCTCGCAGAGCGCCCGGTCGTCGAAGACGCAGGAGGTCATGAGCCGCACGGTGGTCCGGTGGCGGCCGGTCACGGGGTGGCCGGCCAGGTTGGTCCAGTAACAGCAGTGCCGCAGGTCGAGGCTGTCGGGCCCGGCGCGCAGCCAGTCGTCCTGGCTGCGCGGTACGAGCATCACGACCAGGATCTTGTGCACCGAGACGGGCGTCCGGGCGAGCTTCACGAGATGGGCGTTGTCCAGCGTGAAGGAGAAGGTCCGGCCGGGCGGCCGGGGCGGTATCTGGTAGGTGCACTTCAGCTGGACCTTGATGGTCACCTCGTCGTCGACGACATGGCCGGGGGCGCCGTGGCTGACGTGCCAGTCGATGCCGTTGTCGGGGAAGGGCTGCGACAGCGAGCAGCCCGCCGCGGCGGCGACGGCGTGCAGGTAGCCCACCTGGAGGGTCTCCATGCAGGCGGTGGTGGCGAGTGCGCCGCGCAGCGGTGCGGTCCGCTGGGGCAGCAGCCCGCTCGGTTCGGGCTGCGCGAGCGCCATGGCTCCGTAAGCCTTCCGGGCCGTACCAATGGGGATGAGGGGTCCGGTCGGTCAACTCGCGCCGCCGGTACTTGTGTTGTCACCGCACGGGGGCGCCGCCAAACGGCGTATCAGGCAAAGGGTGCGGGTATCACCGAACCGGGCAGGGGTACCACGCCATCTGCCGTGCGTGCGCGAGGAGTTCGGGGATGACTCATTGGTACGAAGGGCCGATGGCCGCATTCGACACGGAGACGACGGGTGTGAACGTCGAGGAGGACCGGATCGTTTCGGCCGCCCTCGTCGTCCAGGACCGGGCCGACGGCCCGGTGCGCGTCACCCGCTGGCTGGTGAATCCCGGGGTGCCGGTTCCCCCGGGCGCGACGGAGATCCACGGGCTGACCGACGACCATCTGCAGCGCAACGGCCGCTGGCCGGCGCCTGCGGTGGAGGAGATGGCCCGCGCGCTGGCGGAGCAGAGCGCGGCGGGCCGGCCGCTGGTGGTGATGAACGCGCCGTTCGACCTGACGCTGCTGGACCGGGAGTTGAAGCGGCATCGCGCGTCGTCGCTGGGCGCGTATCTGGAGGCGTCGCCGCTGTGCGTGCTCGACCCCCGGGTGCTGGACAAGCATCTGGACCGCTACCGCAAGGGCCGGCGCACGCTCACGGACCTGTGCGAGCTGTACGGGGTGCTGCTGGACGGGGCGCATGACGCGGCGGCGGACGCGGCGGCCTCGCTGGAGCTGGTCCGGGCGGTGGGCCGCCGGTTCACCGCGCGCCTGGAACGGCTGACGCCGGCGGAGCTGCACACGCTCCAGGCGGTGTGGCACGCCGCGCAGGCGCGGGGGCTCCAGGCGTGGTTCGCGCGCAGCGGGACACCGGAGACGGTGGACCCTGCCTGGCCGCTGCGTCCGGAGCTGCGTACGGCCGCGTGACGGGGCAGGCGCAGCCGGATACACGGAAGCCGGTCCGTCGGTGGTGCTGACGGACCGGCTTCTCCCGGGGTGGGCGATACTGGGTTCGAACCAGTGACCTCTTCGGTGTGAACGAAGCGCTCTCCCACTGAGCTAATCGCCCGGGAACGGGTTGAACCATACAGGGCCGGACGGCCGTGGTTCAAACCGCTTGCAGCCGGGCCGCGAGCCCTCGCCGCCCGGCCCGCATCATCAGGGCGTGGTTGACGCGGAACACCGGCCGGCACGGCAGCGCGAGGACCCGTATCAGTGTCCTGCGTACCTCGACCTCCTGCTCGTACACGACGCGGGTGCCGGGGCCGTACGCGGTGACCGTCCAGCGGGCCCAGCCGTCGAGGTCGCCGACGAGGCCTGCTTCGAGAATGCCGTTCGCCGGGTCCCGCCGTCGCTCGCGCACGGTGGTGACGAGGTCGTACGGGAGGACGGAGCGGATGCGGGTGGTGCCGGAACCGTCGTCCGACCGGCCGGCCTCGCGGACCTGCGGCCACCAGAGCGGGTAGTCCTCGACGCGTTCGAGCTGTGCGTAGACGGCGCCGGGCGGTGCGGGAAGCTCCCACACGCTGACGAATCGGTAGTGGTTCCAGTTCATTTCCTCAGGATGCTCGTACTCAGGCGGGGATCTGAGTACGTGCGCGCATGTCCGCCGGCGTGGCGCGCAGCACACTCGCTTCCATGGAACATGTGCCGCCGCCCGCCGAGGAATTGGCGATCCTCGACCGTGAACTGGCCTGGCTGGACGCCCGCCGGTCCCAGCTGCTGACCCGACGCGCCTGGCTGGTGCAGGCGCTGAGCACCGTCACCGCACCGCCTGCCGCCGCGCCGGGCCCGTGGACGGCGCCTCGGGGACAGGGGCAGGCCGCCGGAGTGTTCGGCCCGCCGGTTCCCCCGGCTCCCGCGCGCGGTGCGCAGAACGTGCTGCTCGTCCTCGGCGGGCTGCTGCTGACGGTCGCCGCGCTTGCGTTCACCCTGGTGAGCTGGGGCGACATGGGGATCGGCGGGCGCAGCGCGGTCCTGACCGCTGTGACGGCCGGGGCGCTGGTCGCGCCGGCGACGCTGCTGCGGCGGGGGCTGTCCGCCACGGCCGAGGCGCTGGCGGCGCTGGCCTCGGTGCTGATGGTGCTCGACGCGTACGCGGTCCACGAGGTGGCGATGCCGGACGCGGACGGTGCCGGTTACACGGCGACGGCCGCGACGGTGCTCGCGGTGCTGTGGGCGGCCTACGGGCTGCTCCTGGACCGGCTGCGGCTGCCGTTGCCGCTCGCGGTGTTCACCGCGCAGCTGCCGCTGGTGCTGTGGGCATGGGCGGCGGGTGCCGGTCCGCTGTGGTTCGCCGCCGCCCTGCTGGTGACGGCCGCGCTGGACGGCGTGGTGGCGCTGCGGGCCGGGCGGGCCTCGGTACGGGTCACGGCGTTCGCCGCTCTGTGTGTGACGGGCGGGGCCGGACTGCTGGTGGCGCTGGTGGAGTCGATGTCGGCGTCCGGGCCGGCGGGCGCGGTGGCGCCGGGGGCGCTGCTGCTGGCCGGTGCGGCGCTCGCTCTGACCGGCGCCCGTACGGCTCCGGGGCCGTTCGCGGTGGCCGGTGGCCTGGTGGCCGGTCTGGCGGCCGTGGCGGCGGTGGGCGGGGTGGCCGCCGCCGGGGTGCCGGACGGCTGGACGGTGCTGGTGTACCTGCTGTGCGGCGGGGCGCTGCTCACCGGCGTACGCGCTCCGCTGGGGGTGGCGGCGCGCGGGCTGGTGTGGGCCTCGGGCGTGGTGACGGCGGGTGCGGTGCTGGTCTCGCTGCCCATGGTGACGGTGGTCGCGGCGGGTCCGGTGTCGCGGCTGGGCGGGCTGTGGTCGGGCGTTCCGCGCGACGGTGCCCGGGGCGCGGTGGGCGCGACGGATCTGCCGTGGGCGGAGATGACCTACGCCCCGGTGGTGCTGTTGCTGGTGGCCGCGGCGCTCGGTGCCGCGTACCGGTGGTGGGAGGGCCTGGTCGGGTGGGCCGGGGCGGCGGCCCCCGGGCCGGCCTGGCGCGGTGCGGCGGGCTCGGCGGCGGTCGTGCTGGGCTGGGCGGGGCTGATGGTGCTGCCGGCGGCGCTGGACCTGTCCTTCGCGGCGGCCCTCGCGACGCAGCTCGTGCTGATGGTGGCGGCGTTCGGCCTCGCGGTGGGCGGGCTGCGGGCCGGCGCGCGGGGCGTGGCGGTGACGGCCGGGGTGGTCGGGGCGGCCGGTGCGGTGGGTGCCGGGCTGCTGTCCCTGGCGACGGAGGCGGCCACGTACACGGCGTTCGGTCTGCTGGTGGCGGTGTTCGCCGGGCTCGCGGTCGCCCTGGACGGGCGGGAAGGCGCCTCGGCGGGGGCGGTGCGGGCGTCGGCGTGCGCGGCCGTGGTGTGTGCCGTGGTGCCGATGGCGGCGCTGGGGTCCTCGCTGGGGTTCACGGCGTACGAGTCGGCTCCGCTGCTGCTGGCCGTCCCGGCGGTGACGGTGCTGGTGGGCGCCCGGCTGAAGGGTCACCCGGTGGCGCTGCCGGTCGAGGTGACCGGTGCGGTGGCGGGTGCGGTGGCCGTGGCGACGGCGGCGGGCGACGCGCGCTTCCTGGCCCTGGTGCTGGCGCTGTGCGGGGTGCTGGCGGCGGGGACGGCACTGCGCGAGGAGCGTCGTCCGCTCGCCGGGTACCTGGCGACGGGGCTGTTCGTCCTGGCGGCGTGGGTGCGGCTCTCGCTGTCGGGGGTGTCGGCTCCGGAGGCGTACACCCTGCCGGTGACCGTGCCGGCGCTGGTGGTCGGGATGCTGCGCCGGCGCCGCGACCCGTCGGCCTCCTCGTGGACGGCGTACGGGGCGGGTCTCGCGGTGACATTGGTGCCGTCGCTGGGCGCGGCCTGGACGGACCCGCACTGGACGCGTCCGCTGCTGCTGGGGGTGGCGGCCCTGGTGGTCACGCTGGTGGGTGCGCGGCTGCGGCTGCAGGCGCTGCTGGTGCTGGGCGGCGTGGTGCTGGCGCTGGACGCGCTGCACGAGCTGGCGCCGTACGTGGTGCAGGTGGCGGGTGCGCTGCCGCGGTGGGTGGCCCCGGCGCTGGCCGGGGTGCTGCTGCTCGCGGTGGGGGCGACGTACGAGAAGCGGCTGCGCGACGCCCGCCGGCTGAAGGACGCGCTGGGGCGGATGCGGTGAGGTGACAGCGGGAACGCCGACGGCCCGGAAGCTCTGGAAGCTTCCGGGCCGTCGGTCCGGGGTGGGCGATACTGGGTTCGAACCAGTGACCTCTTCGGTGTGAACGAAGCGCTCTCCCACTGAGCTAATCGCCCGGGTGCGCTGCATACGTTACCCCATGTCAGCGGCGCCCCCGACCATCTCTTGGGTCACTCGTGGATCTTCCACGGCATGACGATCCCGAACTTCCAGACGTAGATCCCGACGAGCACCGCGATGATCACGAGCCCGATCACCGTGAGGGTGATGTTGCGCCGCCGGACCTTGGGGTCGAGCGCCCGCTGGGCGGCCTCGGTGACCTTGCGCCGGGTCCAGCGCAGCACCAGCTGGGCCCAGACGAACTCGGTCGCCCAGATCGCCATGCCGCCGAAGATCACCAGCCAGCCGGGGCCCGGCAGCGGCAGCATGATGATGCCGGCCACCACGACGGCGAGGCCGACCACGAAGACGCCGACCTGCCAGCTCAGGTGGAGGGCTCTGGAGGCCTTGATGAAGCCGGGCGCTCTGGAGCCGAGCCCCGGGTCCTCCTTGGTCACTCCCTGTATGACGTCCCCCGTCGCATCGCGGGGGGCTTCCCCCGCGGCGGAAGCCGGTTCAGCCGCTGCGGCGGCACCGTCCCGCTCGTCACTCTCCGCGTTCATGGACTCAACCTACCGGACCGTCCCGCGTCACTGGAATGGGCGCATGACGCAAAGTTACACACCGCTGTACGAGCTACCTGAAGCATCACAAAAAGGTCAGAGGGGTTTACAACGCCACCGTAGGTGGCATGTCGATTTCGCCGACGTGCGAATCCCCGAGCGCACACTGAGCGAAAGGCCCTGGCGCTTATGAACACCACGGTCAGCTGCGAGCTGCACCTGCGCCTCGTTGTGTCGAGCGAGTCCTCACTGCCTGTACCCGCGGGCCTGCGGTATGACACGGCCGATCCGTATGCCGTGCACGCCACCTTCCACACCGGAGCGGAGGAGACGGTCGAGTGGGTTTTCGCCCGTGACCTCCTTGCCGAGGGGCTGCACCGGCCCACCGGCACCGGAGACGTACGCGTCTGGCCATCCCGTAGTCACGGCCAGGGCGTCGTCTGCATCGCGCTGAGCTCCCCAGAGGGCGAAGCACTGCTCGAGGCCCCGGCACGGGCCCTGGAGTCGTTCCTGAAGCGGACCGACGCCGCGGTTCCACCGGGCACCGAACACCGCCACTTCGACCTCGATACGGAGCTCTCACACATCCTGGCCGAGAGCTGAGCCAGGCCGAGAGCTGCACGACGCCGTCCGACTCGGGGAGACGGCGTCGCGCGGACAACCTCATACGGCTGACACCGGCGCCGGTGACCACGGAATCCACCGTGGTGACCGGCGCCGGTCGCGTTGCGCCCCGGCCACCGGCGCCCGCGCGAGGCCGTCGCACGCCCCCGTACACCCCTGCGCGCCCCGGCCGAGCCAGTAGAGTCGACCGGCATCGGCGGGCGCCCGCCCGCCGGAGGCCAGGGAGCGAAAGCGTGCTGATCCCCCACGACACCCGGATCGCCCTCGACGTAGTGGTCGATCTGGTGAACACCGCGCCGGAGAGCGAGCCGGAAGGGGGCGAGGCGCCCGCCGACGGTCTCGGCGACATCGAGGCGCTGCACGCGTTCGCCGTCCGCCACCGGGTGAGCGGGGTCGGCACGCTCGACGAGAAGGACCTGCGGGCCGTGCACGACGTACGGGCCCGGTTCGCCGAGGTCTTCGCGGCCGAGGACGCGCGGACCGCGGCCGGACTGGTGAACGCGCTGGTGGCCGCCGCGGGCACCACGCCGCAGCTCACCGCCCACGACGGCTACGACTGGCATGTGCACTACTTCTCGCCGGACGCCTCGCTCGCCGACCACCTGGCGGCCGACTGCGGCATGGCCCTCGCCTTCATCATCGTGGCGGGCGAGACGGAGCGGCTGCGGCGGTGCGAGGCGCCGGACTGCCGGCACGCCTTCGTCGACCTCTCCCGCAACCGCTCCCGGCGCTACTGCTCCAGCCGCACCTGCGGTAACCGTCTGCACGTGGCCGCGTACCGCGCGCGCCGCAGGGAGGCGGCCGGCTGACCGCTCACAGCACGAAGAGATCGTGCAACGCGGCCATCAGCAAGAGGGTGCCGATGACCGTGAGGAAGATCATCAGAGGGGGCTGGGAGAGCGCGAAGAGACAGCCGCGCGGCTCTTCGCCAGGGGGTGCGGGGGCATCGCCCCGAGAGGTGTCCACCATTTCGGGACGATCATGACGCAGTCCGAGGTGTGCTGCGTACCAACATGCCTCTTAGCGACGGGAGTTCACCCGTCATGGGGGCACCCTTATTCGCTCCGGCGTCCGATCGCCACGCGTGCTTTCGGAACTCTTGCCCCGCTCCCCCCGTCCGCGCCGGCTCAGCGCAGGTCGCGCAGCATCCGCAGCTGGACCTGGCGGTGGACGCCGGTGCCGCCCTCGTGGCCGTTCCAGGGGTAGATCTCGATCTCCTTGGGCCCGGCCCAGCGGTTGTAGGCGGCGAAGACCGTGGAGGGCGGGCAGATCGCGTCCATCAGGGCGACCGAGTAGAGCGCGGGCACCGTGGCACGGGCGGCGAAGCTGACGCCGTCGAAGTACGACAGGGTGCGGAACACCTGGGCGTCCGCGCCGTGCCGGGTGGCGAGGTACTGGACGATCTCCTGGTACGGATCCTCGTCGGTGATCTGGACGGCCCGCCGGTAGTGCGTCAGGAACGGTACGTCGACGAACGCGGCCCTGACGTGCGGGCTGAGGGCCGCGACCGCCTGGGCGATGCCGCCGCCCTGGCTGGCGCCGTTCACGACGATGCGGGCGGGGTCGACGGACGGGTGGCTGCGGGCGACCTCGACGGCGCGCACCGCGTCGGTGAAGACCCGGCGGTAGTAGTACGTCTCGGGGTCGAGGATGCCGTTGGTCATGAAGCCGGGCGCCTGCGGGTTGGCGGCGCCGTGCGGGTCCGGGGTGGCACCCGCCGAGTGGTGGTTGACCGCGCCCTGGCCGCGGGTGTCCACGATCAGGGCGGCCCAGCCGGCGGCCGGCCAGACCAGGTGGTCGAGCGGCAGCCCGCGCCCGCCGCCGTAGCCGAGGTAGTGGACGACGGTCGGCAGGGGCCCCTCGGCGCCCGCGGGCACGTTCAGCCAGGCGCGTATCCGGTGGCCGCCCCAGCCGGCGAACGACACGTCGTACGAGTCGACCGCGCTCAACGCGGCGTCGTAGGGCGCGAATTCGGCGTCGAGCGGATGGGCCGCGGCCTCGTCGAGGGTGAGCTGCCAGAAGGCGTCGAAGTCCTCCGGCTCGTCGGGGTCGGGGCGGTAGCCGCGCAGTTGGTCCAGGGGCAGGTCGAACAGGGCCATGGTTTCTCCGTTTCGGGCATGCGGAAGGGGGCGTCCGCCGCACGCGCCACGCGTCCCGCCCCCCGGTGTCATGGGGCCTGAACGCATCGGTTCACAGCCCAGCGGGACGCTATGCGGCCTCGCGGGCCATGGTCAAGGAACCCCGGGCGAAACGATTCACCTGGTGAGACGGCATGGGCCCCGCCGCGTGATGCGGCGGGGCCCGGCGGCTCGGAGGACCGGCGTCAGATGCCGTGCTTCTTCAGGATGGCCTCGATGTCGCTGAAGTCCTCACCGGCTCCGGCCGAGGCGGACCGCTTCTTCTGCCCGCCCTGCGAGCGCGCGCCCGGAGCCGGGGCGCCCGCGCCCAGCGAGGGGGCCGGCGCGGCCGGGGCCACCGCCTCGTCCCGGGCGGCACGGGCGGCCGCCCTGCGCTCCTTGCGGCTGCCGCCGCCCCGCCGTTCGACCGCGCGCGTGAGCATGAACAGCAGCCAGGCCACGCCCAGCAGCCCGAAGCCCAGCCAGACGCTCGGCTTGAAGGCGATGTCCGACACCCACTTCACGACCCCCGTCAGCACCAGGCCGACCGGCACCAGGGAGTAGGCGGCGATCCTCGTCGCGGTGAGGAACCGCTTGCGGTACGCGGTGACGGCCGCGATGCCCAGGCCCGCCGCGGACACCGCGGAACAAATGGTCTCGGCAAGCATCGGTGCCTCCTGGCGCAGGGGGATACGTCCCTTCCATCCTGCACCGGCGACCGGGTGCGCGGCCATGCCCCGGCCCCGTATCAGGGAGATCTCAGGGGCCGGGCTCCTCCCCAGGTGCCGGGCGGCCGCGGCGAGGAGCGCCCTGCGAGACTGGTCCCATGAGCGATTCCTCCCCCGCGGCACCGGTCGTCCTCGACGTCTGGTGCGAGCTCCAGTGCCCCGACTGCCACCACGCCCTCACCGATGTGCACGCCCTGCGCGCCCGGTACGGGGACCGGCTGGAGATCCGGCTGCGGCACTTCCCGCTGGAGAAGCACAAGCACGCCTACGCGGCCGCGCAGGCCGCCGAGGAGGCCGTGTCCCAGGGCGACGGCTGGCCGTACATCGAGGCGGTCCTCGCCCGCACCGGTGACCTCGGGGCGCAGGGCGAGAAGCTGCTGGTCGAGGTGGCCGGGGAGCTGGGGCTGGACGCCGAGGAGTTCGACACCGCGCTCATCGACGGCCGCCACATGCTGATCGTCGACGCCGACCAGGCCGAGGGCAAGGCGATCGGGGTGACCGGCACGCCGACGTACGTGATCGGCGGGGAGCGTCTGGACGGCGGCAAGAGCCAGGAGGGGCTGCGCGAGCGGATCGAGGAGATCGCCGACCGGCTGCTCGCCGAGCGGGGCTGAGGGCCGGGAGCGGGCGCGCTACAGCGGTTTGGCCAGGTTGTACTGGGTCGGTTCGTAGCCGAGCGACTCGTACAGCCGCAGGGCCGGGGTGTTGGCCGTGACGACGTGCAGACCGATCCGCCGCTCGCCCGCCGCCAGGGCGATGCGCTCGGCCTGGAGCATCAGGGCCCGCCCGTAGCCCCGGCCCCGCCGGCTCTCCGCGACCTCCACGTCGAAGACGTAACCGACCAGCAGGCCGGGGTGCATCTCGAACGGTGCTTCCCAGACATGGCCGACCCGCTCGCCTTCATGGACCAGGAGGTCCAGCCGGACTCCCGGGGTGGCGAGGCCGTCCGGCAGGTGGCGGGCGTGGGAGGCGCGGGCGGCGCCCAGCGCCGCCTCGCGCGGGAGGCCGCGGCCGACCAGGCTCTCCGCGTAGCCGGCGATCGCCCCGTCCTCCCAGGCGGCGAACTCCTCCGGTGTCATCGGGCGCGCGGTGAGCCCGTCCGGGAGGGCCGGCGGTTCGGCGGGCAGCGTCTTGACCATGTTGCGGCTGCGCTCGGTGTAGCCGAGCGCGTCGCCCATCCGCCGGCCCACGGAGTCGCCGGCGGCGACCTCCGTACACACCTGGGCGCAGCCCCAGCCGCGCAGGATCTCCTCCGCGGCGAGCGCGGCGATGGTGCCCCGGCCGCGCCTGCGGACGGCTTCGTCGATCCGCAGGCCGGTGAGCAGGCCCGTCGCCCCGCCCGCGCCGGGTTCGACGGCGAGCGCGACGGAGCCGACGGGCCTCCCGTTGTCGCACACGTCGTACGCGCGCCGCTGTGCGCCGTCGGCGCCTGACTGGATCGGCCCGGACGGCCGCAGTGTCGTTGTCATCGATGGGTTTCTATCCCCTGCGCGGGGGCCCGTCATCCGTATTTACGGCCACGGGCCCGGCGGAGGTCACGGGTCGAGGTCGCCGGCCGCCCGCTCGTCGAACACGCGCATCGCCTTCGCGGTCACCGGTCCGGGCACGCCCGTCAGCTCCCGGCCGTCGACCCGGTGCACGGCCTGGACGTCGCGGAGGGTGGAGGTCAGGAAGATCTCCTCGGCCCGGTCCAGGACGTCGAACGGCAGGTCGGTCTCCTGCGCCCCGGTCCACTCCACGGTGAGCGCCCGCGTGATGCCGGCCAGGCAGCCGGAGGCGACGGGCGGGGTGTGGAGCTGCCCGTCCAGGACGACGAAGACATTGGACCCGGTGCCCTCGCAGAGCCGGTCCGCGGTGTTGGCGAACAGGGCCTCGGACGCGCCCTGCTCGTGGGCGCGGGCGAGGGCGACGACGTTCTCCGCGTACGAGGTGGTCTTGAGGCCGGCGAGCGCGGAGCGTTCGTTGCGGGTCCACGGCACGGTGACGACCGCCGTGGTGTCGGGGCGGCGCGTCACCTCGCCGAGCGCGACGACTAGGCCGGGACCTTCGTCGCCCCGGTCGGAGCCGAGGGGTGAGATGCCGCCGGTGTACGTGATCCGCAGTCGGCCGAGTTCCACCGGGTTGGCCCCGACGACGGCGGCGCAGGCGCGGCGCACCTCGTCGAGGTCGGGGTCGGGGAGGCCGAGGCCCCGGGCGGAGCGGGTCAGGCGGTCGAGGTGGCGGGTGAGGGCGAAGGGGCGGCCCTGGGAGACCCGGAGCGTCTCGAAGACGCCGTCGCCGACGGTGAGGCCGTGGTCGAGCACGGACACCCGGGCGTCGTCGGCGGGGCGCAGCTCGCCGTTGACCCAGATCCTCATGGTGCGGTCCTTCCGGTTGCTTCGTATGCGCCCGACGCTACAGCGAGCAGCCTGGACGCCTTCAGCTCGGTCTCGTCCCATTCGCGTTCCGGGTCGGAGCCCCAGGTGATGCCTGCGCCGGTGCCGAAGCGCAGGAGGGGGGCGGGTCCGGTGCGGTCGGTCCAGAAGGTCCTGATGCCGACGGCGAGCGAGGCGGTGGCCCGGTCGGCGTCCACCCAGCCGATGCCGCCGCAGTACGGGCCGCGCGGGGCGGTCTCCAGTTCGCGGATGATCCGCAGCGCGCTGGACTTGGGGGCGCCGGTGACCGAACCGGGCGGGAAGGCGGCGGCGAGGATCTCCGGCCAGCCGGCGCCCTCGGCGAGGCGGCCGCGCACCGTGGAGACGAGGTGGACGAGCCCGGGGTGCTTCTCGACCGCGCACAGGTCCGGGACGGTGACCGATCCGGTGGCGCAGACCCGGCCCAGGTCGTTGCGGACCAGGTCGACGATCATCACGTTCTCGGCGTGGTCCTTGTCCAGCAGGTCGGCCTCGGTGCGGCCGGTGCCCTTGATGGGTCCGGACTCGATCGTGCGGCCGTCCCTGCGCAGGAAGAGTTCGGGGGACGCGGTGGCTATCCCGACGCCGTGCGCGGGGAGCCGGATCGTTCCCGCGTACGGGGCAGGGTTGCCGCGCGCCAGCAGCGCGGTGAGGGCGTCGACGTCCGCCGCGTCCCCGTCCGGCAGTGGTGCGGTCAGTACGCGGCAGAGGTTGGCCTGGTAGACCTCGCCGGTCGCGATGTACGCACGGATGCGCCGTACGCCTTCGGTGTACGCGGCCCGGTCGAGCGAGGAGGTCCAGTCGCCGGCGGCGGGGCCGCGCCAGGCGCCGGGGACCGGGGCCGGCACGGGGTCGGGGCGCACGGTGTCGAAGCGGGCGCAGAGCAGGGAGCCCTCGAAACCGGCGCAGACGGCCCAGAAGCCGGACGAGTCGAGGGCCGCGGGATCGCTGGTCACATCCCGCAGACCGGAGACGACGAGGCCGCCGAAGCGGGCCATGGGAGCGAGGTCGTGCACGTTTGTGAGTCTAGGACGGCGCGCGGCGACCTGCGCCGGGGCGGGCGCACCTCAGCACGCTGCGCAAACGCGTTTTTGTGCTGGCCCCGGAATCCGCTAGAGTTCAACACGTCGCCGGGACGCGCAAGCGGACCGGGAAAGACAAGCGGACGTAGCTCAGTTGGTAGAGCGCAACCTTGCCAAGGTTGAGGTCGCCAGTTCGAACCTGGTCGTCCGCTCGCAGAAGGCGGGGGTCTTCCCGGACTCCCGCCCCTGGTGGAGTGGCCGAGAGGCGAGGCAACGGCCTGCAAAGCCGTCTACACGGGTTCAAATCCCGTCTCCACCTCCATGGACGATTAGCTCAGCGGGAGAGCGCTTCCCTGACACGGAAGAGGTCACTGGTTCAATCCCAGTATCGTCCACTGATCCGCAAGGATCGTCGGTCCGCAAGGATCACCCGCGCGATTAGCTCAGCGGGAGAGCGCTTCCCTGACACGGAAGAGGTCACTGGTTCAATCCCAGTATCGCGCACGCAGTACACGCAGGTTCACCTGCGCGATTAGCTCAGCGGGAGAGCGCTTCCCTGACACGGAAGAGGTCACTGGTTCAATCCCAGTATCGCGCACTGTCACGAAGCCCCGGTCGTCTCGGCGACCGGGGCTTCGTCGTGCTCGCACGCGTACGAGCGGGACGGGCCCCGGCTCCGGCCGGCGGCGGGGCCTGCTGCGTCCACTGGGCCTCGATACGGGTCAGGGACTCCAGCTCGCCGTAGTCCAGGAATATCCCGCGGCAGCCGCTGCACTGCTCGATCTGGATGCCGTTGCGGTTGTACGTGTGCATCTGTGCGTGGCACTTGGGACACTGCATGTTCGGGCTCACTCCTCGCCGTCGGTTCGCCGTCGCCGGAATGCATGCCCGCCGACGGTCGGTTCACCCTACGACGAGTGTTCGGCCGCCAACTCGGGCGGGAGCGAGGCAATTCGGGCACAGGCGTCGATCATCACCTGTTCCACCTCATCCGGAGCGCGGCCCTCCGCCGCGGACTTCGCCCACGCCAGCGCCGCGGTCTGCACGGTCAGTGCGCGGGCGGACACGTCCAGCTCCGGCCAGGGGTCGCCCTCGGCGCGTACGGCGGGCCCGCCGCCGGCCCGGTAGGCCTCCAGGAAGCGGAGCCAGACCTCCGGGGGCAGCAGCCCGGCCGCGTACCAGGCGGCGGGGCGGGCGAGGTCCCAGGCGGGGTCGCCGCGGCCGGTGTCGTCCACGTCGATGAGCAGCCAGGGGCCGTGCGGTGCGGGGTGGCGGACGAGCTGGCCCAGGTGCAGGTCCCCGTGGCAGAGGTACGTCCCCCGGCGCTCCGGAGACGCCGCTTCGCCCCGGGCCCAGGCCGGCAGCCCGCGCCAGGCGGTGAGCACGGGGGCGACGGCCGGGTCGCCGGGGCGCGCGGCGCGCATCCGGGCCACGGCGAGCGCCGCCTTCACGGGCCCGCGCATGGCGGGGAGCGGTTCCCGGACCTCGGTGCGGTGCAGCCGTGCGAGCAGCGCCCCGGCCTCCTCCCAGGGCGCGGCGTCCGGGTCCGAGGGGTCGACGGGCTCGCCGTGGGGCCACAGGGTGACGGGACGGCCGTGCAGCTCGGTGAGGTGGGTGCCGGGTGCTGCGGACAGGGGCGCCAGCAGGGTGCCCGCCTGCCCCGGACCCGACGCCAGGCGCAGCCGTGCGGCCAGGTCGCCGGTGTCCGTACCGGCGGCGTGCGCCTTCGCGACGACGGGGCCGTGGCGGACGACGATGCCGTCGTCCCGGTCGGCGAGCACCACCGGGGGCGGACAGGAACAGTCACCGGGCACGTGGGCCGCGCGATGGGCGAGGTCCCCCAGGGCACGAACGAGTACGGCGGTCACGGTCTCCCCCGGCGGCACGGATACGGGCGCCGTCCCTGGGCGCCCGCGCCGAGCGTAGCCGCCCGGCCGGGAGGGTCGTTCGGGGGCGGTCCGGGCCCGCCGGGCAGGTCTGCGCGGGGCGGGGCGCGGCAAAGGGGCAAAGGGGCGACCGGTGCGACCGGTGCGTCCGGCCCCGGACAGCGCGATGTCCGGTCAGCTCCCCAGCTGACCGGACAAACGCTGCCGTCCGCCGCACCCCCGTCCCCACGGGGTTGTTGGCCGGATGTCCCGGTCCGGACCGCTCTTCCGGACCCGGGGCGCCGCTCAGCGCCCCAGCATCACGCCCACGGACGACGCCTGTGTGACCACTGCTTCCCAGCCGCCGAAGACGACGACGAGCAGGGCCGCCAGGGGAAGGACCATGGCGGTCGCCACCAGCGGGTGGCGGCGGCCGGACGCGGCGTACGAGCCGCGTGTCCGCGTGCGGACCACCGTCCGCGCTGCCGTGTCAGCCATGGTTCCTCTCCTGACCTGATGAGGGGCGGCGGGCGTGTGACCTCGGGGGACGAGTGCAACGCCCGCCGCTTGACCTCAACATTAGGGATCCGGGGGGCGGGCGGCGTCATGCCCGCGTACCGAATCCCGGGCCTCCCGGAGGATGAGCCGTGCGCGGTCGGCGTACTCCCCTGGGTGGAGACGGGGCTACGCGGAACCGGGGTCCTCCCCGAGGGGACGCTCGGAGGTGTCCTCCCTGGGTACCGGTTGTTCGACGAGGGCGAGCACCCTGGTCGACATGAACCGGGCCGTGCGCACCACGGACCCGTTCCGGGTGACTTCACTCACTTCGACCACTCCCCTGCGGACCGCTGTCTCCACCCTGCGGCCGGCCCGGGAGGCCACCACCTCGTAGGTCCGGGTGCTGTCCCCGGCGTCCACGACTATCTCGACTCGATCGCCCTTCATTGATCCAATCCCCCTTCTGCGACGGACCTTTGAGATCTCGCACCGGCCGGGGGCCCGGATCCGCGACCCCCTGACCACTCCTCAAGTTTCCCACCCGGCACTGACAATCGAATCTCCGGCGAGGGCGCGGCCTCTGAGCGCCCCGGGCGGCGGGTACGTAAGCTGTCCGTCGTCAGGCGTACCAGGCAGCGGGGATGGGCAGACATGGCGATGATGCGGCTCCGGCGCGAGGACCCGCGTGTCGTCGGCTCGTTCAGGCTGCACCGGCGGCTCGGGGCCGGCGGCATGGGTGTCGTGTACCTGGGTTCGGACCGGCGCGGCCAGCGGGTGGCACTGAAGGTGATCCGCCCGGACCTGGCGGAGGATCAGGAGTTCCGTTCGCGGTTCGCGCGCGAGGTGTCCGCGGCCCGGCGGATCCGTGGCGGCTGCACGGCCCGGCTGGTCGCCGCCGACCTGGAGGCGGACCGCCCCTGGTTCGCCACGCAGTACGTGCCGGGGCCGTCCCTGCACGACAAGGTGGCCGAGGAGGGCCCGCTGTCGGCCGCCGAGGTCGCCTCGATCGGGGCGGCGCTCTCCGAGGGCTTGGTGGCGGTGCACGAGGCGGGGGTGGTCCACCGGGACCTGAAGCCGTCGAACATCCTCCTCTCCCCCAAGGGCCCCCGGATCATCGACTTCGGGATCGCCTGGTCGACGGGCGCGTCCACGCTGACGCACGTCGGTACGGCCGTGGGCTCGCCCGGTTTCCTCGCTCCCGAGCAGGTGCGGGGCGCGGCGGTGACCCCCGCGACGGACGTGTTCTCGCTCGGGGCCACGCTGGCGTACGCCGCGATGGCCGACTCACCCTTCGGGCACGGCAGTTCCGAGGTCATGCTGTACCGGGTGGTGCACGAGGAACCCCAGCTGTTCGATGTGCACGACGCGCTGGCGCCCCTGGTGAGCGCCTGCCTCGCGAAGGACCCGGAGGAGCGGCCGAGCACGCTCCAGCTGTCGATGCGGCTCAAGGAGATCGCGGCGCGGGAGGCCCAGGGGCTGCACGAGAGCCGGCCGCCCGTCCAGCGTTCGGCCCAGGAGGCGGACCGGCCGACCGGCCGGCTGGACGGCCCGTACACGGAACAGCAGACGCGCCGCGCGGCCGGTCCCGCGCCGGGGTCGCGTCCGCAGAACCGGCCGTCGGCGGCACGCCCCGCCCCGGCCCGCACCGGTGGCGGCCGCCCGGTGCAGCAGCCGCCGCGCGGGGCGACCCGGCCGGGCAGGCGGCCGCAGGGCACCAACGGGACGAACGGCAGGCCGGGCACCCGGCCCGGGACCCGGACGACGTCGACGGGCCGGCGCCCCGCCAACCCCCGGCTGCTGCGGCAGCGGCTCGTCGTCTTCGTGGTGGTGACGCTGCTGGTGGCGCTGGGGATCGCGGCGGCCCAGGGCTGCCAGGGCCCGGCCCAGGGGCTGGGCGTCGACCTCGGCCACAGCCGGTCACAGAGCCAGGGACAGGGCGACCGGTAGCGGCCAGGGCTTCTCGTCCGGACCCGGCCGGAGCCCGCGAGCGCGGCCTGATCCCAACGGAAGGCGCTAGGTGTATTGACCCTCGGATCTTCGCGGACCTGCGAAGATCCGCCGGACAGGCCCTAGTTCTCCGGGCGGCCCGTGGCCACCGCGTAGAAGGCGACTGCCGCCGCCGCGCCGACGTTCAGCGAGTCCACGCCGTGTGCCATGGGGATGCGCACCCACCGGTCGGCGGCGGCGAGGGCGCGGGCGGAGAGCCCGTCGCCCTCGGCACCGAGCATCAGGGCCACCCTGTCCATCCGGTGCGGCGCCGCCTCCTCGATGCTGACGGCCTTCTCGGCGGGCGTCAGTGCCAGGAGCGTGAAGCCGGCCCCGCGTACGGTCTCCAGGCCCCCCGGCCAGGTGTCGAGGCGGGCGTACGGGACGGAGAAGACCGCGCCCATCGAGACCTTGACGGAGCGCCGGTAGAGCGGGTCGGCGCAGTCCGGGGAGAGCAGCACGGCGTCCATGCCGAGGGCGGCGGCGCTGCGGAAGATCGCCCCGATGTTCGTGTGGTCGTTGACCGCCTCCATGACGGCCACGCGGCGGGCCGTGCGGAGCAGTTCGCCGGCGGCAGGGAGGGGCTTGCGCTGCATGGAGGCGAGGGCGCCGCGGTGCACGTGGTAGCCGGTGACGCGTTCGGCGAGGTCCGGGGCGACCGCGTACACGGGGGCCGGAACCTCGTCGATGACGTCGCGCATCAGGTCGATCCACTTGGCCGAGAGCAGCATGGAGCGCATCTGGTACCCGGCCTGCCGGGCGCGCCGGATCACCTTCTCCCCCTCGGCGATGAAGAGGCCCTCGGCGGGCTCCTTCCTGCGCCGGAGTTCCACGTCGGTGAGGCCGAGGTAGTCGCTCAGGCGCGGGTCGTCGGGGTCGTCGATGGTGATGAGTTCAGCCACGGGTCTGCTGCTGCCTTGTCCGGTGTGGGGTGCCGATGGTCCCGTGGGACCACCGGAACGGGTTACTTGCCGCTCGGCGCGGTGGCCGTGCCGACCTCGACGACCTCGCCGATGACGATGACGGCGGGCGGGCGGACGTCCTCGGCGGCCACGCGCTCGGCCACCGTCGCGAGGGTCGCGTCGACGCGGCGCTGGGCGGCCGTCGTGCCCTCCTGGACGAGGGCGACCGGCGTCTCGGGCGACCTGCCGTGCTCGACGAGCGCGCGGGCGATGGCGCCGATCTTGTCGACGGCCATCAGGAGCACCAGGGTGCCGCGCAGCCGGGCGAGGGCCGCCCAGTCGACCAGCGAACGCTCGTCGTCGGGGGCGACGTGCCCGCTGACCACGGTGAACTCATGGGCGACACCGCGGTGGGTGACGGGGATGCCGGCCGCGCCGGGGACCGAGATCGAGCTGGAGATGCCGGGCACCACGGTGCACGGGATGCCCTCGGCGGCGAGCGCCTGGGCCTCCTCCATGCCCCGGCCGAAGACGAACGGGTCGCCGCCCTTGAGCCGGACGACCGCCTTGCCCGCCTTGGCGTGCTCGATCAGCGCGTTGTTGATGGCCTCCTGGGCCATGTAGCGGCCGTACGGGATCTTCGCGGCGTCGATCACCTCGACGTGCGGCGGCAGCTCGTCCAGCAGGTCGCGGGGGCCGAGCCGGTCGGCGATGACGACGTCCGCCTCGGCGAGGAGGCGGCGGCCGCGGACCGTGATCAGGTCCGGGTCGCCGGGGCCGCCGCCGACCAGGGAGACGCCGGTGGTCCGGGTGCGGTGGTGCGGGGCGGCGATGCTGCCGTCGCGCAGGCCCTCCACGATCGCGTCGCGGACGGCCGCCGAGTGGCGCGGGTCGCGGCCGTGGGCACCGGCGGTGAGCACGGCGACGGTCACGCCCTCGCTGCGGCCGGTGGCGGGGGTCCAGGCGGTGGCCGCCTCGGCGTCGTCGCTGCGGACGCACCAGGTGCGGGTGCGTTCGGCCTCGGCGGAGGCGGCCTCGTTGGCCGCGTCGTCGTCGGTCGCGATGAGCGCGTACCAGGTGTCGGTGAGGTCTCCGTCGGCGTACCGGCGGCGCTCCCAGCGGATCTCGCCGGCGTCCGCCATCGCCTCGACGGACGGGGTGGCTGACGGGGACACGAGGACGATGTCGGCGCCGGCCGCGATGAGGGCGGGGAGGCGGCGCTGCGCCACCTGGCCGCCGCCGACGACGACTACGCGGCGCCCGCTCAGGCGCAGTCCGACGGGGTAGGCGGGGCGATCGGCGTGCTCGGCCATGGCGGTGCGGGCTCCTCGTGCGATGCGGGGTGCGCGGCCGCTGCGGCGGTGGAGCGGCGTGTGTGCGTGGGGTTCACGATACGGGGTGGCCCGGGGGCCACGGTGTTCGGTGCCTGGTGGGCGGGGTGCGGGCCGGGACGCCTGCGGCGGGCCCGTTCCCCTGCCCGCCCCTTCCCGAAACCGGGGCTCCGCCCCGGACCCCGCGCCTCAAACGCCGGCGGGGCTGGATCTTCAGCCTCACCGGCGTTTGAGGCGCGGGGTCCGGGGGCAGCGCCCCCGAAACCGGTGCCGCTACTTCTCCGTCACGCCCGCCGAGTCGAACGTCGCCACCTCGTGCATCGCGCGCGCAGCGCTCTGCACGATCGGGAGGGCCAGCAGTGCGCCGGTGCCCTCGCCGAGGCGGAGGTCGAGGTCGACCAGGGGGCGCAGGCCCAGCTTGTTGAGGGCCGCCACGTGGCCGGGCTCGGCGCTGCGGTGCCCGGCGATGCAGGCGGCCAGGGCCTCCGGGGCGATCGCGCGGGCCACCAGGGCGGCCGCGCCCGCGCTCACGCCGTCCAGGATCACCGGCGTACGCAGCGACGCGCCGCCCAGCAGGAAGCCGGCCATCGCCGCGTGCTCCAGGCCGCCGACGGCCGCGAGCACGCCGATCGGGTCGGCCGGGTCCGGCTGGTGCAGTTCGAGGGCGCGGCGCACCACGTCGATCTTGCGGGCGTGCATCTCGTCGTTGATGCCCGTGCCCCGGCCGGTCACCTCGGCCGGGTCCATTCCCGTGTACACGCAGATCAGCGCGGCCGACGCAGTCGTGTTGGCGATGCCCATCTCGCCGGTCAGCAGGCCCTTGTTGCCCGCCGCGACCAGATCGCGGGCGGTCTCGATGCCGACCTCGATCGCCGCGTGGACCTCTTCGCGGGTGAGGGCCGGGCCGGTCGTGAAGTCCGCCGTGCCCGCGCGAACCTTCCGGGGCAGCAGGCCCGGCATCGGGGGCAGTTCCGCGACCGCGCCCACGTCGACCACGCAGACCTCGGCGCCCACCTGCGAGGCGAACGCGTTGCAGACCGCTCCGCCGCCGAGCATGTTGGCGATCATCTGGCCGGTGACCTCCTGCGGCCACGCCGTGACGCCCTGGGCGTGCACCCCGTGGTCACCCGCGAAGACCGCGACGGCCGCGGGCTCGGGGATCGGCGGCGGGCACATCCGGGACAGCCCGGCGAGCTGCGCCGAGATGATCTCCAGCATGCCGAGCGCACCGGCCGGCTTGGTCATCCGCTTCTGGCGCTCCCAGGCCTCGCCGAGCGCCTTGGCGTCCAGCGGGCGGATGTTGGAGATGGTCTCCTGGAGAAGGTCGTGCGGCGCCTCGCCGGGCAGGGCGCGACGGCCGTACGTCTCCTCGTGGACGACCCAGGACAGCGGGCGCCGCTTCGACCAGCCCGCCTGCATCAGCTCCGGGTCCTCGGGGAACTCGTCCACGTACCCCACACAGAGGTACGCAACGACCTCCAGGTGCTCCGGCAGTCCCAGCGCGCGCACCATCTCGCGCTCGTCGAAGAAGCTCACCCAGCCCACGCCCAGGCCCTCGGCGCGCGCCGCCAGCCACAGGTTCTCCACGGCGAGCGCCGACGAGTACGGGGCCATCTGCGGCTGCGTGTGCCGGCCGAGCGTGTGGCGGCCGCCCCGCGTCGGGTCGGCGGTCACGACGATGTTCACCGGGGTGTCGAGGATCGCCTCGATCTTCAGTTCCTTGAACTGCTTGGCGCGGGCCTTCGGCAGCGACTTGGCGTACGCCTCCCGCTGCTGCTGCGCCAGCTCGTGCATCGAGCGGCGCGTCTCCGCGGACCGGATGACGACGAAGTCCCACGGCTGCGAGTGCCCCACGCTGGGCGCGGTGTGCGCGGCCTCCAGGACGCGCAGCAGCACCTCGTGCGGGATGGGGTCGCTGCGGAAGCCGTTGCGGATGTCGCGGCGCTCCCGCATGACCCGCAGGACCGCCTCCCGCTCGGCGTCGTCGTAGCCGGGCGCGGGGGGCGCGGTGGGCGCCTCGTCGGACGCCTCGGCCGGTACGGGCTCCGCCTCGTCGCTCAGGTCCGGGGTCTCGATGACCTCGGGACCGGACTCGGGCTCCGGGGCGGTCGCCTCGGGCTGTATCGACTGCTCGGGCGCCGGGAGCGGGGCGACGCCGGGGGCGTCTGCCTCCGGCAGGGGCGCGGCTTCCTGCGCGGTCACGGGGGCGGGCTCCGGGGCCGGTGCCAGGTCCGCCGCGGCAACGGGTTCGGGCGCGGCCACCGGGGCGGGCTCGGGCTCCGCGACCGGTGCGAGCACGGCCTCCGGCTCGGGCTGCACCGCGGCAGCGGCCTCCGGCTCGGCAACCGGGGCGGGCTCGGCCACGGGCTCGGGCTCTGCGATCGGGTCCGGCTCCGTGAACTGGACGGGCTCCGCGACCTGGGCGGGCTCGGGCACGGCCATCGGCGCGGGCTCCACGACCGGTGCGACGACCGGCTCGGCAGCGGGGGCCTCGGCGGCCGGTGCGGCTTCCGCCGCCACCTCGGGCGCCGTCGCGTCGGCAACCGGGGCTTCCGGAACCGGTACGGCCTCGGGCGCGGGCACCACGTCGGGCACGGCCTCGGGCGCCGGGACGGACTCCGGGGCGGCGACCGCCTCCGCGGGTGCCGCCGCCTCCGCGACCTGCGCCTCCGGAGCCGGTACGGCCTCCGGAGCGGACACGGCCTCGGGCGCCACCACGGCCTGCGGAGCGACGGCCGCCTCGGCAGGTGCTTCCTCCGTCGCGACCGGCCCCGGCACGGGCGCCTCGGGCACGGCCTCCGGCTCGACCGCGACCGGCTCGGTCTCCGCCCGCGCGGGCTCGGCGGGCGCCTCGGCCACCGGGGCCGCCTGGGCGGGGTCCACGGCGGCGGCCTCGGCCGCCACCGCCTCCGGAGCGACCGTTTCTGCTGCCTCCGCCGGCGCCTGGGCCGGCCACGCGTTCTGCGGCGGGATCTCGCCGAGCTGGGGGCCCGGGAGCGGGGGCTGCTCGGTGTACTGCGGCTCGAAGTACTCGGGTTCGACGGTCGCCGGTCCCGCGTGGCGGGCGGCCGGCGCGGGGGCCTGGGCCTGCGCCTGGGGTGCGCCGGCGGGACCCCGGTCGGCCAGGGAGCGGACCACGCCGACGCCCGACGTACCGCCGTAGGACGGCTCGGGCGAGGCCGGGCCGCGGTGCAGCGGGCGGCGCACGGGGGGCTGCGGGGCGGGCGAGGGAATGCGTACGGCGCCGAGGTCGACGGAGCCGGAGTCACGGCCTCCGGACTCGTGCGCGCCGGGGCCGGTCGCGGGGTCCTGCACGGGGGCGGCCTGGTGCATCGCGTACGCCGGGGCCTGCTCCTGGAGCTGGACGGGGCCCTGCGCGTGCGCCGGGTCCGCCGGCTGGGCCTGGAACTGCGGCTGGTACGCGCTTTGCGCGGCTGCGGCGTCCGGGAAGTGGCCGGTGCCCTGGGCCTGCTGGGGTTCGCCCCAGGCGCCCTGGGCGCTCGGCATCAGCAGGAGGTCGTCGTCCTCGGTCGTATGCGCGGAGGGTTCGAGGTAGGTGTAGGAGTCCGGCGCGGGGACGCCCGGCTGCTCCACCATGCCCGCGTTCTCCGGCAGTCCCTCGCCCGGGATCCGGCCGGTGTCACTCATGCGTTCCCCTCGCCCATCGTCAGTGCTCCTTCGGCCCTGCGCCCGGGACGCCCGGACACGGCACGCGGTGCTCGTCCAGTGGAACGAGCGGGCGCGCCGCGCGGCACGAATCGGTCGCGGACATCCTGCATTCTCGCGGTCGTTCGCCGCCGCGGCAGGTCATTTCGCCACGGCCCGCTGTGGACTGCGCCACGTTGCGCGTCCCAGGGTGCTGCCGTACCACAACGAGGACCAAAACGGTCCCCTTTTCCGGACATTGACGAACGAAGCGACGAACGTCCTGGAGCGGTGCGACGATCGGCCAGCCTACCTCGCACCGGTTGCCGACGGGTCAGGGGGCAAGGTCCGAACGCAGTGCGGAAAGCAGAAAGACGACCGTGCGTTCGCGCTCCGACCAGGCGGTCGTGTCGAGTTCGACGGACTGGAGGAGCGAGCAGGCGACCGTGTAGCCGTTTCCGGCCAGTGCGGCACCCAGTGCCTCGGCCTCGTCGCGCGTGGAGGCGTGCGTGACGATCCGCTCCGGCCTGCGGTCGGCGACGGCGGTGACGACGGGGACGCCGCCGCCTCCGATGCGTACGACGTCGGGCTCGGGCAGCCGTTCCAGTACGTGCGGGGCCCGGCCCTCGACGACCTGGAGCTGGACGCCGGAGGCACGGGCGGCGGCCGTGGTGCGGGCGCAGGCGTCGGGGTCGCAGTCCACGGCGAGGACCGCCGCGCCGAAGCCGGCCGCCTCCACGGCGAGGGCGCCGCCGCCGGAGCCGATGTCCCAGACGAGGTCGCCGGTGCGGGGGCCGAGGTGGGCGAGCTGGGCGGCGCGCAGGACAGGGCCCTCGCCCTCGCCGCTCTCCCCCGCCGGGCGGGTGCCGGGCTCGGGGCGGTCCTCGGCGGGCAGGGCCCAGCCGCGTACGCCGGAAGGCCGGCGTCCGGCGATCCAGGCACCTTCCTGCCGCTCGGGGCCGCCGCCGATGACGATGACGACGTTGGGGTCGCGCCAGACGTGGTCGGCGGCTGTGTCGGAGGTGACGACGGTGACCTGTTCGCGGTCGGTGCCCAGTTCCTCGCAGATGACGAAGGTGCGGTGGACGCCTTCGAGGAGCAGGGCCAGTTCGGCGGGTCCGGCGCCGGGCGAGGTGAGGACGGCGACCTTGTGGTGGGCGCGGCAGACGTTCACGGCGCGGCGCAGGGTGCGGGGGTGGGCGACGACCGTCAGGGCGTCCTCCCACGGCATGCCGGCGCGGGCGAAGGCGGTGGCGACGGAGGAGACCGCCGGGACCACCTCGACCTCAAGGCCGTGTTCCGGGGCGCGCAGGGTGCGGACGACGCCGAAGTAGCCGGGGTCGCCGTCGGCGAGGACGACGGCGCTGCCGCGGTGGCCGGCGATGCGGCGGGCGGCGAGGTCGACCGAGCCGAGGCGGATGCGTTCGGCGTCGCGGGGCACTTCCGGCAGCGCGAGGTGGTGGGCGGCGCCGGCGACCAGGGTGGCGGCCGAGAGCGCGGCGGTGGCCGCTCTGGTCAGGGGTGAGCCGTCCCAGCCGATCACTGTGACCCGGTCGGCCATCTTGGTGTCATTCTCCTGGAGTCGTCGCAGGCGGGGCGGGGGTGCCCGGAGGCAGGCAGGGTGAGGTTACCGGGTCCCCGCCGAGGGGGCGCCGGGGCCCCGGCGCGGTCAGTTCCAGTCGTTGTAGGTGCCGTACCCGCCGGCGTCGGCGAGCTGTTCGGCGACCCCTTCGAGGTCCTCCGGGAGCAGGCCCCAGACGATGAGGTCGGTGCGGATGTCGGTCCATCCTCCGTCCTCCGTCTGTGAACGCGCTATGCGGGCGTTGCGCAGGACGCCCTCGCTGATGCAGCCGAGCTTCTGGGCGACCTGCTGGGACGCCGTGTTGTCGGCGGCAGTGCGCAGTTCGATGCGTTCGAAGCCCTGGTCGCGGAAGAGCCACTGAGCGACGGCGAGCACGGACTCGGTGGCGTATCCCTCGCCGCGCGCCCAGGGGGCGGTGATGTAGGCGGCCTCGGTGGAGAGGGTGTGCCAGTCGGTGTTGCGCAGCCGTACGGAGCCGACTAGGCGCTGCGTGAGGAACTCGGTGACGGCCAGGGCGATCCCGTCGCCCTTGGTGCGGTGTGCGGGAGCGATTCTGCGCACCCAGCGTTCGGCGTCGACCTGGGTGTAGGGGTGGGGTGCGCCGGTCCAGGCGGTGACGAGTTCGTCGTTCATCATCTCGATGTACGCGGGGATGTCCGCCATGTCGAATGGGCGCAGCACCAGCCGGTCCGTGCTGATGGAGATGTCCGGGAAGGTGGAAGTCATGCGCAGCTCCATGCCGAAGACCGTGTAAATGCACAGCATGCAGCATCACCGGGGCCGCGCGCATGGCCGGGTCCGTACGGCGGAGCCCCGCACCCCCCGGGCGGGGTGTGCGGGGCTCGTCGGGCAAGTGCCGCGTACGGGTCAGGACTTGGCGGCGTCACCGAAGGCCGGGACGACCGAGCCCTGGTAGGTGTCCTCGATGAACTTCTTGACCTCGTCGGAGTGGAGGAGCTTCACGAGCTTCTGGACGCGGGGGTCCTTCTCGTTGCCCTTCTTCACGGCGATGATGTTGGCGTACGGGTTGCCGTCGGCCTTCTCCAGGACGAGGGCGTCCTTCGCGGGCTTGAGCTCGGCCTCGATGGCGTAGTTGCCGTTGATGACGGCGGCGTCCACGTCGTTCAGGGCGCGCGGGACCGTGGCGGCCTCAAGCTCCTTGAACTTCAGGCCCTTCTTGTCGGTGATGTCGCTCAGCTTGGCGCTGGTGCCGACGCCGTCCTTGAGGGTGATGAGGTCGTTCTGGGCGAGCAGCTGGAGCGCCCGGCCCTCGTTGGTGGTGTCGTTGGGGACGGCGATGGTCTGGCCGGACTTGATGCCGTCGAGGCCCTTGACCTTCTTGGAGTAGAGGCCCAGGGGTTCCAGGTGGACGGTGCCGACGGAGACCAGGTGGGTGTCGTTCTTCTTGTTGAAGTCGTCCAGGTAGGGCTGGTGCTGGAAGAAGTTGGCGTCGACCTGGCCGGTCTCGGTGGCTGTGTTCGGCAGGACGTAGTCCGTGAACTCCTTGACCTCCAGCTTGAGGCCGGCCTTGTCGGCGAGGTTCTTCTTGACGAAGCCGAGGATGTCGGCGTGCGGCGTCGGGGACGCGGCGACGACGAGGGCCTTGGAGCTGTCGGCCGTACCGACGCTCTTGGAGGCCGGGTCGGAGTCGGTGCCGCAGGCGGTGAGGCCGAGGGCGAGGGCGGTGGTCGCGGCGGCCGCGGCGGTGATCTTGATGGTGTTACGCACGAAAAGTGCCTCTTTCAGGTGGTGATGGTGGTGCGCCCGGACAAGGAGTGCGGGCTTGGGGGGAGGTGAAGTCAGGAGGTGCGGCCCCGGCGGGCCAGCAGGCGTACGGCGAGGTCGCCGATCAGCTGGACGAGGGTCACGATGACGATCAGCAGCGCGACGGTGATGAGCATGAAGCGGTTGTCGAAGCGCTGGAATCCGTAGGTGACGGCCTTGGAGCCGAGTCCTTCGCCGCCGACCGCGCCGGCCATCGCGGAGTAGCCGATGAGCACGATGACGGTGGTGGTGATGCCGGAGACCAGGGACGGCAGGGCCTGCGGGAGCAGGACCTTGCGGACGATCGTCGGGATGGATCCGCCCATGGACTGGACGGCCTCGACGAGCCCGTGGTCGACCTCGCGCACCGCCGTCTCGACGAGCCGGGCGAAGAACGGGATGGCGCCGACGGCGAGCGGAACGATCATCGCGGTGGGGCCGATGAAGGTGCCGACGACCCAGGTGGTGAAGGGGATCAGGGCGATCAGCAGGATGATGAAGGGCAGCGAGCGGCCGATGTTCACGATCACGCCGACGGCCTTGTTCACCGGGGTGTTCTGGAGCAGGCCGCCCTTGTCGGTGAGGACGAGGAGGACGCCGAGCGGCAGTCCGGCCAGGACGGTGACGAGGGCGGACCACAGCACCATGTAGAGGGTGTCGACGGTGCCCTGCGTCAGCAGCGGCTGCATTTCGGACCAGGTCACTTCGCCACCTCCTTGGTGAGCTGTGCGGGTACGGGGGCGGGCTCGGCATCGACGAGCTCGGCCTGGAGGCCCTGCTCGCGCAGGAAGCCGATCGGCACGACGTTCTCCTCGAACCGGCCGGGCAGTTCGATGCGCATACGGCCGATCTGCCGGCCGCCGACGGTGTCCATCGCGGCGCCCAGGATCGAGATGTCGATGTTGTACGTGCGGGAGAGCTGCGAGATCACCGGGCGGGCGGCGGCCTCGCCGTGGAAGGTGACGTCGACGACGGTGCGGTCCGGCGCGGAGGCGGTGCCGCCGACGGGGAACAGCTCGTGGGCCAGCTCGGAGCCGGGGGTGGCGAGGAGTTCGCCGACGGTGCCGGACTCGACGATCCGGCCGCCCCGCATCAGCGCGGCGGAATCGCAGATCGTCTTGACGACGTCCATCTCGTGCGTAATGAGCAGGATGGTGAGGCCGAGCTGCTGGTTGAGGTCGCGCAGGAGCTGGAGGATGGAGCGGGTGGTCTCGGGGTCCAGGGCGGACGTCGCCTCGTCGGAGAGGAGCACCTTGGGGTCGCCGGCGAGGGCGCGGGCGATGCCGACGCGCTGCTTCTGGCCGCCGGAGAGCTGACCGGGGTAGGCCTTGGCCTTGTCGGCGAGGCCGACCAGGTCGAGGAGTTCGAGGGCCTTGCGGGAGCGCTCGCGGCCGGTGACGCCGAGGATCTCCAGCGGGAGTTCGACGTTGCGCTGCACGGTGCGGGAGGCCAGCAGGTTGAAGTGCTGGAAGACCATGCCGATACGGCTGCGCGCCTCGCGCAGCTCCTTGCCGGCCCGGCGGCCCCGGCCCGCGAGGGCGGTGAGGTCCTGGCCGGCCACGGTCACGGTGCCCGAGGTGGGGCGTTCCAGGAGGTTGACGCAGCGGATCAGCGAGGACTTGCCGGCGCCGCTGCGGCCGATGACGCCGTACACCTCGCCCTCGCGGACGTGCAGGTCGACGCCGTCCAGGGCGGTGACCTCGCGGTCGCGCGACTGGTAGACCTTCGTGAGGCCCGTCGTGGTGATCACAGGATTTCCGTCACTGTCGAGTGCGCGGCGCGGTGTCCGCCGGGCACGGGGCATGCGTCCGGGGGTGATCCGGACGTTTCGATCGGACGTTTCCGAGCGGTCTCCCGGGGCGGCCGGGCGCGGCGGTCACCGCCGGCCGGGGCCCGTGCGGGCTCGTTCCGCCGGGTGCGGACAAGCCAGGGGGAGGGTTCTCGCTTCGGGGCGCGAGGCTCGGTCGTGGGCCCTCAGAAGGCGCGCATTCGACACATACAACGAGCACCGGGCGTCGTGATCGCCTCGGTCGCAAGGGTGCGGCTGCTCGTCGTGGTCATGGGCACAAGTAAAACAGACGTGAGCTTGCGGCCGGACCGATTGTCCGGATAGCGGACAGCGGTGGATGGTGCGGCGCCTGCGCCGCGTATCGGCCGACGCGTTCCGGCCACACCGCTCTGACCTGCACCGATGCGGCCGCCATCCGGCCCGTACGACTGTCTCCGCGGCGGCCGGGGCCGGTGCGCGCTGTGGTCAAGGCCACGACCGCCCGCTCCTGACGGCCGTCCGGGGCGCGGGGGCGCAGGCGGCGGGCGGGGCGCCCCGTAATACCCTCGGCTCATGCTCGACGCCCTGACGGTCGCGGTCGCCGCGGCCGCCCTCGCCCTCGCCGCCTGGTGCGGATACGCCGCCTACCGGGACCAGCCCACCAAGGACTGGCACTTCATCGGCATGGCCGTCGTCTCGCTGCTGGCCCTGGCGCAGCTGGTCGTGGGGATCGTGCAGCTGGCCCGCGGCGAGCGGCCCGAGCAGGGCATGACCATCTTCATCGCCTATCTGGCCGGGGCGTTCCTCGCCGTGCCGGCGGCGGGGTTCCTGTCGCTGAGCGAGCGGACCCGCTGGGGTTCGGTGACGGTGGCCGCGGGCGCGGTCGTCCTGGCCGTCCTCGAAGTACGGCTCTACGACATCTGGGGAAGCTGACCGTGACCGACACCGACACCACGCAGGCGACGGCCGGCGGCGAGAAGCGGCCCTTCGACCTCGGCACCGGTCCCGGCCGCGTCCTGGTCTGGTTCTACGGCGTGTTCACCGTGGCGGCGGCGTCCCGCTCGATCGTCCAGATGATCCTGGACTTCGGCCGCGCGCCCCTGGCCTATGTGCTGTCGGCGGTCGCCGCGCTCGTCTACGGGTTCATCACGTACTCGCTGGTGCGCGGCGGCGAACGGGCGCGCCGGACCGCGCTGGTGTGCTGCGCCGCCGAGCTGGTCGGCGTGCTGGTCGTGGGGACGTGGACGCTGGTGGAGCCGTCCGCGTTCGCCGACTCGACGGTGTGGTCGTACTGCGGCCGGGACTACCTGTTCATCCCCGTGATCCTGCCGGTCACCGGGATGATGTGGCTGCGCCGCGCCCGTACCGCGTAACGGCGGGGCGCGGCACGCGTACGGCTAGGCGCTGGCCACGTACGCGGTCGTGGCCGGGGCCTCCTTCTCCAGCAGGATCATCATGACCCCGTCGCTGCCGGTGGCGTTGCCCACGGCGGCGTAGCCCGCGCGCTGATAGAGCCTCAGGTTGGCCTCGCTGCGGTGGCCGGTGTGCAGCCGGAAGCGGGTGGCGGCGCGCTCGTCGGCGAGGCCCGCCTCCGCCGCCCGCAGCAGCCGGGCGCCGAGGCCGTGGCCGCGGAGGCGCGGGTGGACGCAGAGCCTCCCGATCTGCCCCGTGCCGTCCTCGTCGGTCGAGCCGCGCACCGAGCCGACCACCTGGTCGCCGAGCCGCGCCACGTACACCAGGTTCTCCCCGATCTCGGCGCGCAACGAGTCGAGGGTCTGGACGAGCGGGTCGATGCGGTAATTGCCGTACAGCTCCGCCTCGCTCTGGAAACAGAGGTACTGCAGCTTCAGTATCTCTTCGGCGTCCTGCGCGTCCGCCGCCGAGATGATCACGCTCATGCCCATGTGCGCATGCCTCCCGCTCACCTGATCCGCCGGTTGTCCCCTGCTCCTTTCCCACGGTTCAGGAGCGACAACCTCCGCCGCGAGCATTCTGCGCAGACATCCAAGGCAACGGGAACGGATGAGGACCAAACTCCCCTGTGACATACCCAACTCCCCTGCGATGTGACGGGAGCGGGGTGCTGACGGGGAGTCGGGGCCGCCGTCCTACCTCTTGTTCGCGAAGTCCGCCGCCGCGAGCAGGGCGGTGTCCGGGTTGTCAGAGAAGATGCCGTCGATCCCGGTCGCGAAGTACGTGGCGAAGGCGCCGAATGCGTCGCCGTACGCGTTGGGGTCGGTGCCGCGCCGGAAGTCGGCGGGCAGGAAGGTGTTCTCGTTGCGCATCGTGTACGGGTGCAGGATCAGGCCCTGCGCGTGGGCGTCGCGTACCAGCGTGGTGGGCTCGGTGAGCCGGCCCGCGGCGTCCTTGGGGATGATCAGGTCCAGGGTGGGGCCGATGCCCTGGGCGAAGGAGCTCATCCACTTCAGGCCGGCCGGTTTCACCAGGTCGTCCGTGGTGCGCGGGTCGCCGGACACCTCGAAGTCCCAGGGGCGGGTGCCGGTGCCGGAGAGCAGGACGATGCGCGGGGTGGCGACGAGCTTCGCCAGGCGCTGGACGCTGCCCGGTTCGAAGGACTGGAGGATCACCGGGGACTGCCCGCGGTGCCGGCCGTAGCGGCGCAGCAGCTTGGCGAGCGGCTCCTCCAGGCCGAGGCCGAGGCCCCGGAAGTAGGTGGGGTGCTTGGTCTCGACGTACAGCCAGACGGGCTTTCCGCGGCGGCGGCCCTCGCGGTCGGCCCAACGCAGGACCTCCTCGAAGGTGGGGACCTCCCAGCGGCCGTCGTAGAGGGTGTTCTTCTGGCGGTTGGCCGGAATGCGCTCCTTGGCGCGCAGGGTCTTCAGCTCGGCCAGCTTGAAGTCCTCGGTGAACCAGCCGGTGAGGGACACGCCGTCGACGCTCTTGGTCGTCCTGCGGTTCGCGAACTCGGGGTGCGCGGAGACGTCGGTGGTGGCGGTGATGTCGTTCTCGTGGCGGCAGACGAGGTGGCCGTCGCGGGTCGGGACGAGGTCCTGCTCGATGATGTGCGCGCCCATGTCCAGGGCGAGCTGGTAGGAGCCCAGGGTGTGTTCGGGACGGTAGCCGCTGGTGCCCCGGTGGCCGATGACCGTGGGGACCGGCAGGTCGAGGCGGTGGCCGCCGCCGTGTCCGCCGTTGCGGTCGGCCGCCTGCGCCGTTGTGGTGACGCCCAGGGCGGCGGTGGAGAGGACGGCCGCCCCCGCCCCGATGACGGTCCGTCGTCCCGGTGCGGCCTGCGCACGCTCTGTCATGAATGCTCCTCGCATGTGATGTACGGCACCTGTCGAGCGAGGGTCGAGCGTAGGCAGGACGGCGGTCCCCGGAGGCGGCACCTGGGCGAACATGGCGCGAACACATGTCAACACGCTGTATCCGATGCGTGAACCCGATGTGCGATCAGCGAGTACCCGCGAGTATCGTCCTCACCTGCATGGACCTTCACAATCCGTCGCCTCGGCCGGGCCCGGCCACTACACCGGAGGAAGCGTTGTCCCGTCTCGCACTCATCAAGGCAGTGCTCGGACCGATCCTGCGCCTGATGTTCCGTCCCCGGATGGAGGGCATCGAGAACATCCCGGGCACCGGGCCGGTGATCCTGGCGGGCAACCATCTGACGTTCATCGACTCGATGATCATGCCGATCTGCTGCGACCGTCCGGTGTTCTTCATCGGCAAGGACGAGTACGTGACGGGCAAGGGCCTCAAGGGACGGCTGATGGCCTGGTTCTTCACCGGTGTGGGCATGATCCCGGTGGACCGGGACGGCGGGCGCGGCGGTGTCGCGGCGCTGATGACGGGCCGGCGGGTGCTGGAGGAGGGCAAGGCCTTCGCGATCTACCCGGAGGGCACCCGCTCCCCCGACGGCCGGCTGTACCGGGGCCGTACGGGCATCGCACGGCTGACGCTGATGACGGGCGCGCCGGTGGTGCCGTTCGCGATGATCGGCACGGACAAGCTCCAGCCGGGCGGCTCGGGGCTGCCCCGGCCGGGCAAGGTCACGGTGCGCTTCGGTGAGCCGATGGAGTTCTCGCGCTACGAGGGCATGGACCGCGACCGCTATGTGCTGCGGGCGGTGACCGACTCCGTGATGGCCGAGGTGATGCGGCTGTCCGGCCAGGAGTACGTCGACATGTACGCGACGAAGGCGAAGGCGGCCTGATCCGCTGACGTATGCGAAAGGGCCCGCCCCGGCCGGGGCGGGCCCTTTCGCGTGTGTCCGGGCGGCGCTACTCGTGGATGATGCCCTCCTCCAGCTCCTGCCCGCGCAGCAGGAACCAGGCGGCGGCCGCCGTCGCCAGCAGGACCACGGCTCCGACGACCGAGGCGAGGTGCAGCCCGTCGACGAACGCGTCCTGCGCCGAGGAGACCAGTTCATGGGCCTCGTGCGGTGGCAGCAGGTGCGAGGACTCGACGGCGCCGCCGAGCGATTCGTGTGCGGCGTCCGAGACGGCCGGCGGGGTGCCGGGCGGGGCCTGGAAGCTCTTGTAGGCCCCGGTCACGATGGAGCCGAGCAGCGCGATACCGAGGGCGGCGCCCAGCTCGTACGCCGTCTCGGAGACCGCGGACGCGGAGCCGGCGTGCTCCTTGGGGACGCTGGAGAGGATCACGTCCGAGGTCACGGTGAACGCGAAGCCCGCGCCCACGCCCACGATCAGGAGCAGGGCGCCGATCAGCGGGTAGGACGTGTCCCGGTGGACGGCTGCGACCGCGGCCAGCGCCACGCCGATCGCGCCGAGCCCGCCGGACACCACCGTCCGTACGGTGAAGCGCCGGGCGACCGTGCCGGCCAGCAGACCCGCGGTGACCGCGCCGATCGCGGCGGGCAGTTCGGCGAGCCCCGCCTCCAGCGGTCCGCGCCCCTGGACCAGTTGGAGGAACTGGGAGAGGAAGAAGACCAGGCCGGACAGGCCGAGGATGGTCAGCAGGTCGGCCAGGACCGCGCCGGAGAAGCCCCGGTGGTGGAAGAGCCGCATGTCGAGCAGGGGTGCGGGGAGCCGGAACTGACGGCGTACGAACCAGACCAGCGCCAGCAGACCGGCGACGCCCACCAGGGCCGGGGTCCAGCTCACGCCATGGGCGGCCATCTCCTTGATGGCGTAGACGACCCCGATCATGCCGACCAGCGAGAGGCCCACGCTCGGCAGGTCCCAGGGGCCGGGCGCCGGGTTCTTCGACTCGGGGATCATCTTGATGCCGACCACCACGAGCACCGCCATCACGGGCAGGTTGATCAGGAAGACCGAGCCCCACCAGAAGTGCTCCAGAAGGAACCCGCCGACGACGGGCCCGACGGCCGCGCCGGCCGAGGCCATCGCGCCCCAGATGCCGATGGCGAGGCTGCGCTCGCGGGGGTCGTGGAAGAGGTTGCGGATCAGGGCGAGGGTGGACGGCATCAGGGTGGCGCCGGCGACACCGAGCAGGGCCCGCGCCACGATCATCATCTCGGGCGTGTGCGCGTAGGCGTTGAGCACCGAGACGGCGCCGAAGGCGGTGGCACCGCACAGCAGCAGCTTCTTGCGGCCGATGCGGTCGCCGAGGCTGCCCATGGAGACCAGGAGCCCGGCGATGACGAAGGAGTAGACGTCACCGATCCAGAGCAGCTGGGTGCCCGTCGGCTCCAGGTCCTCGCTGAGGAACGGCGTCGCCAGGCCCAGCACGGTGGCGTCGACGGCCACCAGCAGCACCGCGAGGACGAGGACGGCCAGCGCGATCCACCGACCGGGGCGGTACGGCTCGACGGCGGGCTCCGGCTGCTCTTCGACGCTGCTCATTGCTCCACGCTCCGGCGTGCGCCGCCGAGCAGCAACTCGACGATCATGTACGGGAAGTCCCGCGCGGCCACCCGGCCCGCCTGAACGGCCCAGGCCCCGCTGCCGATGAGCCCGTACAGGGCCTCGGTCAGCCAGGCCGGGGTCAGGTCGATGCGGAACTCGCCGCGTTCCTGGCCGCGCCGGAAGAAGGCGGCGACGCGGGCGTCCAGCCGGTCCCAGCCGGCGTTCTGGTCGCCGTCCTCCCAGAGCTGGTTCTCGGTCACGAGGAAGGAGAGCAGTCCGGCGCTCGGCTCGACGGCGTGGACGAACCGGCGCAGGGCCTCCTCGCTCGGGCCCTCGTCCATCGCCGCGGCGTCGAGCGCCGCCTCGAACTCCTGGATGCCCAGCTCCTCCAGCGCCCTGACCAGGGCGTCCCGGCCGGCGAAGTGCCGGTGCAGGGTGGCACGGCCGATCCCGGCCGCCCGCGCGACCTCGTCCATGGTGGCGGTGGATTTACGGGTCAGCAGGGCCGCGGCACTCCGCAGCACCTGCTCACGATCAAGACTCATGAGACAACACTAACCCAGGTGAGACATATGCGTCTCACCTGGGTTTCTCGTGTCGTTCTCGGCCTCCGGAGTGGCCCCGGCCGGTCCGGCGGCGGGTCAGTCGTCGAGCAGGACGAGGTCCAGGCCGGGCAGCCGCGCCGGGTCGCTGATCGCGTACATCTCGACGATGCGCCCGTTCTCGACGGTGAACCGCATGACCGAGAAGGACACCCCGGTGGCCGAGGAGACGACCGCCGGACGGCCGTCGAGCAGGGCGGACCGCCCCGCGGTGGCGAACCGCGCGAACATGATCGCCTGCCGGGCCACATTCGCGGCGCCCCGCACGGGCGCGGGCGCCCCGGCATCGCCCGAGCGGACCACCACGTCCGGGTCGAGCACGGTCAGCAGCGCCTCGAAGTCACCGCCGCGGGCGGCGGCCAGGAAGGCCTCGACGACCTCGCGGCGGCGGGCCGCGCCCGGATCGGCCACGGGGGCGGCGCCCCGCACCCGGCGGCGAGCCCGGCTGGCGAGCTGCCGGGCGGCGGCCGGGGTGCGGTCGACGATCCGGGCGATCTCGTCGAACGGCACGGCGAACATGTCGTGCAGCACGAACGCCAGGCGCTCGGCCGGGTCGAGCGTTTCGAGCACCACGAGCAGTGCCAGGCCGACGGAGTCGGCGACGAGGGCCTGCTGCTCCGGGTCACCGGCCGGCCCGGTACGGGGCGGCTCCGGAGCCCCCGGCCCGGCCTCCAGGGGTTCCTCGCGCCGGGAGCGGCGGGAGCGCAGCATGTCCAGGCAGACGCGTCCGACGACGGTCGTCAGCCAGCCGCCGAGGTTGGCGATGCCGGCACTGTCGCTGCGGCCGAGCCTGATCCACGCCTCCTGGACCGCGTCCTGCGCCTCGGCGGACGAGCCCAGCATGCGGAACGCCACCGCCTCCAGATGGTTCCGGTTCTCCTCGAAGCGTGCCGCCAGGTACTCGTGGTCGCTCAACTTCGCCCTCCCGCGTCGGATGCCGTCACCACCCTGACGTACCGAAGGGCTCCGATGTGACGGGCCGGCGCGGGGCCGGGTCCTGGCTCAGCTCCAGGGCAGCGACGCGCGGTGGCGCCAGTAGGCCTCCGGTTCCTCGACCAGGGCGTCGAGCCGGGCCCGCCGTTCCTCGTCGAAGACGGGGACGGCCGCGTGGAGGTTGCCGGCGAGCTGGCCGACGGTGGCCGCGCCGGAGAGCACGACACCGGCCCACGGCTGGTGGAGCACCAGGGCCAGGGCGACCGCGTCGCTCCCGAGCCCTTCCTCCTCGGCGATCTCCCGCACCACGGCGGGTGCCTGGTCCCCCGCGAGCCGGCCGTTGGCCATGCCCTCCTTGACGATGACGGTGAGCCCGGCTGCGTGCGCCTCGGCGAGCGCCGGCCCGGCCGAGGTCTCCAGCGCGTTGTAGGTGGCCTGGACCGTACGGAAGAGGGGCGCGCCATCGGCCGTGACGGCGAGGGCGGCGAGGATCGCTTCGGCCTGGCCGGGCCCGCTGGTGGAGATGCCGACGCTGACGCCCTGCGCGGCCAGCTCGGCGAGGCGGGCGTGCAGTTCCTTGTCCGTGAGCGCCGGACTGTCCGGGGTCACCGAGTGGATCTGGTAGAGGTCGAGCCGGTCGCCGAGGAGCGCGGCGGACTCGGCGCGCTGGCGTTCGAACGCGGCGAGGGAGTGGTCCTTCACCTCGTGCGCCTCGGCGTCGAGGCTCCAGTCGGCGGTGTAGGTGTAGCCCCATTTGCTGCCGACGACGACGTCGTCCGCCTCCGGGTGCGCCGTCAGCCACTCGCCGAGGAACTCCTCGGCGCGCCCGTAGGAGCGTGCCGTGTCGACGTAGCGGACGCCCTGCGCGTAGGCGGCGTCGAGGAGTTCGTGCGTACGGTCGCGCAGGGCCTCCGGCGAGCGGTCGGCGGGCAGGTCGCGGTCCCGGTGGAGGTTGATGTAGCCCGGCCTGCCGACGGCGGCGAGGCCGAGCCCGATGTGGGCGGTGGGGGTGGTCGCTGCGGTCAGTCGGGCGAACGGCATCGCGGGCTCCTCGTCGTCGGGCAGGACACGCGCCTACCCATCAACGTAGCCCGCGATGCGCGGCCGGCTACTTGTGCGCGTCCGCCCAGGCGTGCTGCACCGCGAGATCCGCCTTGACCTCGGCGAGCTGGACGGCGACGGCGGAGGGAGCGGTGCCGCCGCGTCCGCTGCGGGAGGCGAGGGCTCCGGCCACGTCGAGAACGGTGCGGACCTCCGGGGTGAGGTGCTCGGAGATCTTCGCGAACTGCTCGTCGGTCAGCTCGTCCAGCTCGATGCCGTGGTGCTCGCACTCCTTGACGCACTCGCCGGCGACCTCGTGGGCGACGCGGAAGGGCACGCCCTTCTTGACCAGCCACTCCGCGATGTCGGTGGCGAGCGAGAAGCCGGCCGGGGCCAGCTCCTCCATGCGCTCCCGGTTGACGGTGAGCGTCGCCATCATGCCGGTGAAGGCGGGCAGCAGGACCTCCAGCTGGTCGCAGGAGTCGAAGACCGGCTCCTTGTCCTCCTGGAGGTCACGGTTGTACGCGAGCGGCAGGGCCTTGAGCGTGGCCATCAGGCCGGTGAGGTTGCCGATGAGCCGGCCCGACTTGCCCCGGGCGAGTTCGGCGATGTCCGGGTTCTTCTTCTGCGGCATGATCGAGGAGCCGGTGGAGAAGGCGTCGTGGAGGGTGACGAAGGAGAACTCCTTCGTGTTCCAGATGATGATCTCCTCGGCGATCCGGGAGAGGTTGACGCCGATCATCGCGGTGACGAACGCGAACTCGGCGACGAAGTCCCGGGACGCCGTGCCGTCGATGGAGTTGCCCACCGAACCGCGCTCGAAGCCGAGGTCGGCCGCGACCGCCTCCGGGTCCAGCCCCAGCGACGAGCCGGCCAGCGCGCCGGAGCCGTAGGGCGAGACGGCGGTCCGCTCGTCCCACTGCCGCAGCCGCTCCGCATCCCGGGACAGGGACTGGACGTGGGCCAGGACGTGGTGGGCGAAGAGCACCGGCTGGGCGTGCTGGAGGTGCGTACGGCCGGGCATGGCGACGTCCGGGTGCGCCTCGGCGAGACCGACCAGCGCGTCCTGGAGGTCGGCGACCAGGCCGCCGATGATGCGGGCGTGGTCGCGCAGGTACATCCGGAAGAGCGTGGCGATCTGGTCGTTGCGGGACCGGCCGGCGCGGAGCTTGCCGCCGAGGTCGGGGCCGAGCCGCTCCAGCAGGCCGCGCTCCAGGGCGGTGTGGACGTCCTCGTCGGCGATGGTGCCGGTGAAGGAGCCGTCGGCCACGTCCGCTTCGAGCTGGTCGAGCCCGGCGGTCATCCGGGTCAGCTCGTCCTCGGTGAGCAGGCCCGCCTTGTTGAGGACGCGGGCGTGGGCGCGGGAGCCGGCGATGTCGTACGGCGCGAGCCGCCAGTCGAAGTGGACGGACGCGGACAGCCGGGCCAGCGCCTCGGCCGGTCCGTCGGCGAAGCGGGCGCCCCAGAGACGTACGTCGCCGTTGCCGTTGCCGTTGCTCACTGCGTGCTCCTCGGAAGTGCCACGATCACCGTCAGGCATAACTATGCAGAGGTATGCATGCTTTGTCAAAGAGGGGGCGGGCCGGGTGCGACCGTCCCACGGGCTGAAAACTCCGCCGCTCTCCGAGCATCGGTATTGATACTCGTCCCATGGGGAAAACATACGAACGCATCGACGGCCGGCTGCGGACCTTCATCGAGGAACAGCCGATCTTCTTCACGGCGACCGCGCCGCTGGACGGGGAGGCCACGGTCAACCTCTCCCCCAAGGGGGTCAGCGGCTCCTTCGCGGTGCTGGACGAGCGGCACGTGGCGTATCTGGACTTCGCCGGGAGCAACGCCGAGACGGTAGCCCATCTGCGCGAGAACGGGCGGATCACCCTCATGTGGTGCGCCTTCCAGGGCCCGCCGAACATCGTGCGGGTACACGGCCGGGGCGAGCCCGTCTTCCGCGACGACCCCCGCTTCCCGGAACTCCTCGGCCGGTTCGCCGGGGTCGACGCCTCTGCGCACGGGCTGCGGGCCGTCATCGTGGTCACCGCCGAGCTGATCCGGGACACCTGCGGCTACGGCGTCCCCTTCATGACGTACGACGAGGACCGCACACTGCACGGCCGGCGCTTCGCGCGGGAGGACGACGCCTCGCTGAGCGCCTACTTCGAGAAGAAGGAGCACATCGCCACCAGCATCGACGGACTGCCGGGACTCCCCCTGCCCCTGCCGGCGATGCCGCCCGCGCCCTGAACGGCGCACCCGCCGAACGAATTTCCGGGTGACGGGGCGTCGGGCGGCCTAGAGTCCGTGGCATGCGAAGACTTGCGACAACCGCCGCCGTCCTGCTCGCCCTGGGCACCGTGGTCGGGGCGGGTCGGCCGCCGCTGGCCACCGCCCCGCTGCCGGTGCGGCTCGCCGACACGGGCGGCGGCACCCAGCTCATCACCGCCATGGCGGACGCCACCTCGTCCACCACCGGCACGCTCACCTGGTGGGACCTGCGCGACGGGAAGTGGACCCCCGCGGGAACCGCCGCCGCGCGGTTCGGCTCGAAGGGGCTCACCGAGGGCAGCACCCGCAAGCAGAGCACGTACACGACGCCGACCGGCCTCTACGACCTGCCGTACGCCTTCGGGGTCAAGGCCGCGCCCGCCGGCACGCGCTTCTCCTACCGGCGGGCCACCGCCGCGTCCTGGTGGTGCGAGGACAACGAGGCGCGCGACTACAACCGCTGGGTGGAGCCGCTGCCCTCGGACTGCCGGGCCTCGGAGTCCGAGCAGATCACCGCGTACCCCACGCAGTACGCCCGCGCGCTCGTCATCGGCTTCAACTACGACAAGCCGGTACGCGGCCGGGGCGCCGGGATCTTCCTGCACGTCAACGGGTCCGGCGCGACCGCCGGTTGCGTCTCCGTACCGGCGGACGCGATGGACCGCATCCTGGCTTGGGCCGACCCGGCCCGCAGCCCCCACATCGCGATCGGCACCGTCGCCGGCGCGACCGCGATCACCAACTACTAGCGCTCGTTCTGCGCGAGCCGCAGCAGGTGGTCGGCGAGCGCCTGCCCGCCGGCCGGGTCACGGCTGATCAGCATGAGCGTGTCGTCACCCGCGATGGTGCCGAGGATGTCGTGCAGTTCGGCCTGGTCGATGGCCGAGGCGAGGAACTGCGCGGCGCCCGGCGGCGTACGCAGCACCACCAGGTTGGCCGACGCCTCCGCCGAGATGAGCAGTTCGGCGGAGAGCCGGCGCATCCGCTCCTCCTTGGCGGAACCGCCCAGCGGCGCCTGCGGGGTGCGGAACCCGCCCTCGCTCGGCACCGCGTAGATCAGCTCGCCCCCGGTGTTGCGGATCTTCACCGCGCCCAGCTCGTCCAGGTCGCGGGAGAGCGTCGCCTGGGTGACGCTCAGCCCGTCGTCGCTGAGGAGCTTGGCCAGCTGGCTCTGCGAGCGCACCGGCTGCCGGTTGAGGATGTCCACGATCCGGCGATGGCGCGCCGTGCGGGTCTGCGGCACCGACGGCCCCCCGGACTCGGTTTCCTGCGCCTCGGTCATCGTCGTCGCCTCATTCCCCGGAAGGTCCTTCCCCGTATGCCGCGTCGAGGGCGCCCGGCAGCGCCCGGAGGAACGCGTCCACCTCCGCGTCACCGATGGTCAGTGGCGGCATCAGCCGCACCACATCGGGCGCGGGCGCGTTCACCAGGAGGCCGGCCCCCTGAGCCGCCTGCTGCACCTGGGGTGCGCGGGGCTCGGTGAGCACGATACCGAGCAGCAGCCCGGAGCCCCGGACATGGGAGACCAGGGGGTGGCCCAGCCCCTCCACGCCCTCCCGGATGCGCTCGCCGAGCCGCTTCACCTGGTCGAGCGCGCCGTCGGCGGCCAGCGTGTCCAGGACCGCGAGGCCGGCGGCGCAGGCGACCGGATTGCCGCCGAACGTCGTGCCGTGCTGGCCGGGGGCGAGCAGGTCGGCCGCGGCGCCGAACGCGACCGCGGCGCCGATCGGGAGGCCGCCGCCGAGACCCTTGGCGAGGGTGACGACGTCCGGCTCCACGCCCTGATGGGCCTGGTGCTCGAACCACGTACCGCAGCGGCCGATGCCGGTCTGGACCTCGTCGAGCACGAGCAGGGCGCCGGTGGCGCGGGTGATCTCCCGGGCGGCCTCCAGATAGCCCCTGGGCGGGACGACGACGCCGTTCTCGCCCTGGACCGGCTCGATGATCACGAGCGCGGTGTCGGTGGTCACGGCTGCCCGCAGCGCCTCCACGTCGCCGTACGGGACGTGCGTGACGTCGCCGGGCAGCGGGGTGAACGCCTCGCGCTTCTTGGGCTGGCCGGTGAGCGCGAGGGCGCCCATGGTCCGGCCGTGGAAGCCGCCGTCGGTGGCGACCATGTGGGTGCGCCCGGTCAGCCGGCCGATCTTGAAGGCGGCCTCGTTGGCCTCGGCGCCCGAGTTGCAGAAGTAGACCTTGCCGGTGCGGCCGAAGAGCGCCAGGAGCCGTTCGGCGAGCGCGACGGGCGGTTCGGCAATGAAGAGGTTGGAGACGTGCCCGAGGGTGGAGATCTGGGCGGTGACCGCCTCGACGACGGCGGGGTGGGCGTGGCCCAGGGCGTTGACCGCGATGCCGCCGACGAAGTCGAGGTACTCGGTGCCGTCCGCGTCCCACACGCGGGCGCCCTCGCCGCGCACGAGGGACAGCTTCGGGGTGCCGTAGTTGTCCATCAGCGCGTGCTGCCACCGCTGCGAAAGCTCGGCGTTGCTCATGACTCCCCCTGTGCGTCGGGCACGACCATCGTGCCGATTCCCTCGTCGGTGAAGATCTCCAGCAGGATCGAGTGCTGAACCCGGCCGTCGATGACACGGGCCGTCTCGACGCCGTTGCGTACGGCGTGCAGGCAGCCCTGCATCTTGGGCACCATGCCGCTGGACAGCTCGGGCAGCAGCTTCTCCAGCTCGGTGGCGGTGAGCCGGCTGATCACGTCGTCGCTGTTGGGCCAGTCCTCGTACAGCCCCTCCACGTCCGTGAGGACCATCAGCGTCTCGGCGTTCAGCGCGGCGGCGAGCGCGGCGGCCGCGGTGTCGGCGTTGACGTTGTAGACGTGGTTGTCGTCGGCGGAGCGGGCGATGGAGGAGATGACCGGGATGCGGCCGTCGTCCAGCAGGGCCTGGATGGCGCCGGTGTCGATGGCGGTGATCTCCCCGACCCGGCCGATGTCGACCGCTTCGCCGTCGATGGTGGGCCGGTGCTGTACGGCGGTGATGGTGTGGGCGTCCTCGCCGGTCATGCCGACGGCGAGCGGCCCGTGCTGGTTGAGCAGGCCGACCAGCTCGCGCTGGACCTGGCCGGCGAGCACCATGCGGACGACGTCCATCGCCTCGGGCGTGGTGACGCGCAGCCCGGCCTTGAACTCGCTGACCAGGCCCTGCTTGTCGAGCTGGGCGCTGATCTGCGGACCGCCGCCGTGCACGACGACGGGCTTGAGGCCTGCGTGCCGCAGGAACACGACGTCCTGGGCGAAGGCGGCCTTCAGCTCCTCGTCGATCATGGCGTTGCCGCCGAACTTGATGACGACGGTCCTGCCGTTGTGCCGGGTCAGCCAGGGCAGTGCCTCGATGAGGATCTGCGCCTTCGGGAGTGCGGTGTGCTTCCGCGCCGTCGTCATGAGCTGTACGCGCTGTTCTCGTGGACGTAGTCCGCGGTGAGGTCGTTGGCCCAGATGACGGCGGACTCGGTGCCCGCGGCGAGGTCGGCGGTGATCCGGACCTCGCGGTAGCGCATGTCGACGAGGTCGCGGTCCTCGCCGACCGAGCCGCCCCGGCAGACCCAGACGCCGTTGATGGCGACGTTCAGCGCGTCCGGCTCGAAGACGGCCTTCGTGGTGCCGATGGCGGAGAGCACCCGGCCCCAGTTGGGGTCCTCGCCGTGGATGGCGCACTTGAGGAGGTTGTTGCGGGCGATGGAGCGGCCCACCTCGACGGCGTCGTCCTCGGTCGCGGCGTTCACGACCTCGATCCGGATGTCCTTGGAGGCGCCCTCGGCGTCCCCGATGAGCTGCCGGGCCAGGTCGTCGCAGACGGCCCGTACGGCTTCGGCGAACTCCTTCTGCTCCGGGGCGATCCCGCTGGCACCGGAGGCCAGCAGCAGCACGGTGTCGTTGGTGGACATGCAGCCGTCGGAGTCGACCCGGTCGAAGGTGGTGCGGGTCGCGTCGCGCAGGGCGGCGTCCAGACCTGCGGCGTCCACGTCGGCATCGGTGGTGAGCACGACGAGCATGGTGGCCAGGCCCGGGGCGAGCATGCCGGCGCCCTTGGCCATGCCGCCGACGGTCCAGCCCTCTCCGCCGGCGACGGCGGTCTTGTGCACGGTGTCAGTGGTCTTGATGGCGATGGCGGCCTTCTCCCCGCCGTGCTCGCTGAGGGCCGCCGCGGCCTTCTCGATGCCGGGGAGCAGCTTGTCCATGGGGAGCAGGAGGCCGATGAGCCCGGTGGAGGCGACGGCGATCTCGCCCGCGCTGTGGCCGTCCAGCACCTCGGCGGCCTTCTCGGCGGTGGCGTGGGTGTCCTGGAAGCCCTGCGGGCCCGTACAGGCGTTGGCCCCGCCGGAGTTGAGGACGACGGCGGAGACCTCACCGCCCTTGAGGACCTGCTCCGACCAGAGGACGGGGGCGGCCTTGACGCGGTTGGAGGTGAAGACGCCCGCGGCGGCGCGGCGCGGACCGTTGTTGACCACGAGGGCCAGGTCCGGGTTGCCGTTCTCCTTGATTCCGGCGGCGATGCCCGCCGCCGAGAATCCCTGTGCTGCCGTGACGCTCACGGTGCGACTCCGATCGTGGAAAGACCTGTGTCCTCGGGCAGGCCGAGGGCGATGTTCATGGACTGCAGGGCCCCGCCCGCGGTGCCCTTGGCGAGGTTGTCGATGGCGCTGATCACGATGATCCGCCCGGCCGCCTCGTCGTACGCGACCTGGATCTGCACGGCGTTGGAGCCGTACACGGCGGCGGTGGCGGGCCACTGCCCCTCGGGCAGCAGATCGACGAACGGCTCGTCCGCGAACGCCTTCTCGTAGGCGGCGCGTACGCTCTCGGCGCTCGCTCCGGGCTTCGCCTTCGCGCTGCACGTGGCGAGGATGCCGCGGGGCATGGGGGCGAGGGTCGGCGTGAACGACACGGTGACCGGCTCGCCGGCGGCGGCGCTGAGGTTCTGGATCATCTCGGGCGTGTGACGGTGGACGCCGCCGACGCCGTACGGCGACATGTTGCCCATCACCTCGGACCCGAGCAGATGGGGCTTGGCGGCCTTGCCGGCGCCGGAGGTCCCGGACGCGGCGACGATCACGGCCTCCGGCTCGGCGAGCTGCGCCGCGTACGCCGGGAACAGCGCGAGCGAGACGGCGGTGGGGTAGCACCCCGGCACCGCGATCCGCTTGCTGCCCGCGAGGGCGGCCCGGCCGCCGGGCAGCTCGGGCAGCCCGTAGGGCCAGGTGCCCGCGTGCGGGGAGCCGTAGAATTTCTCCCAGTCCCCGGCGTCCCGGAGCCGGAAGTCGGCCCCCATGTCGACCACCAGGACCTCGTCGCCGAGCTGCTCGGCGACGGCGGCGGACTGCCCGTGCGGCAGGGCGAGGAAGACGACGTCGTGCCCGGCGAGCACGTCGGCGGTGGTGGGCTGGAGGATGCGGCCGGCGAGCGGGCGCAGGTGCGGTTGCAGGGCACCGAGGGGCTGGCCCGCGTTGGAGTTGGCGGTGAGTGCGCCGATCTCCACCTCGGGGTGGGCGAGCAGCAGGCGGAGCAGTTCCCCGCCCGCGTATCCGCTCGCTCCTGCCACTGCTGCGCGTACCGCCATCGAAAGCCTCCTAGTCGATGGCATGACTATACGCAGTAGTGCACTCTTATGCAAAGAATGCGGAGCTGAATCCCGTGGAAGGACCGCAGGTGCCCGCCCTAGGGTGACCCCATGGCAACGATCAAGCACTTCCAGGTGACCTTCGACTGCGCGGACCCGGAGCGGGTGGGGCGTTTCTGGTGCGAGGTGCTGGGGTACGTCGCACCGGAGCCGCCGGAGGGGTTCGACTCCTGGGACGCGTACAACGCATCGCTGCCGGCGGAGGAGCGCAACATGTGGTTCGCGGCCTCCGACCCCACCGGGGCGGGTCCGCGGATGTACTTCCAGCGGGTCCCCGAGGGCAAGACCGCCAAGAACCGGCTGCACCTCGATGTACGGGTGGGCACCGGGCTCGTGGGTGAGGAGCGGCTGGCCGCGCTGGAGGCCGAGTGCGCGCGGCTGCTTCCGCTCGGCGCGGTGCGCGGGAAGCTGCTGCTCGCCGACGGCGAGAACGAGTCCTGCCTCAACATGCAGGACGTCGAGGGCAACGAGTTCTGCCTCGACTGATGTCCGCCTCCCCGTCCGACGCCCCGCTCGACCCCGTCCGCCTGATCGAGTCCGAGTGGCAGGAACTGCGGCGGCAGGCGGCCGGACTCCCCTATCCCTGGGCACCGGCCTACCGTTCCCTGGTCGAGGCGGCGTACGCCGAGCCGCGGCTGCGGGCGCTCTACCCGTACACGAGCCACTGGACGCTGCGCTTCTCCACCACGACGCGTCCGCGCCTGACCGCCGTGGGGCCGTGCCTGATCACCCACGACGAGGGCGCGTTCGGCGTGGGCCGGGGCTTCATCACCAGCGACCTCGGCGTGTTCGCCACCGCCCGGGAGGCCGTGGCGGCCGCCCTCACCCACCTTCCGGTCGGTCCCGGCCCGGTCACGCTCGGCGCGGAGCCGCAGTAGGCGCCCGCCCACGTACGCTCGCGCCCATGTCAGCGCCCTCCCCCGCCGCCCGTCTGCACCGCGTCGCCGTCCTCGTGCTGGACGGTGCGAAGCCGCTCGACGTCGGGATCCCGGCGCAGGTGTTCACGACCCGGGCGAGCATGCCGTACGAGGTACGGGTGTGCGGCGCGGCGCCGGGGCTGGTGACCGGCGGTGACGGGCTCGCGTACCACGTCACCCACGGGCTCGACGCGCTCGCCTGGGCGGACATCGTCTTCGTGCCCGGATACCGGCAGCCGGACCGGGAGGACCCGCCCCGGGCGGTGATCGAGGCGCTGGTCGCCGCGCACGGGCGGGGGGCGCGGCTCGCCGCCATCTCCACCGGGGCGTTCGCGCTCGCCGCGACCGGGCTGCTCGACGGCCGGCGGGCCACGACGCACTGGCACTACACGCGGGCGCTCGCGGCGAAGTACCCGCTGGTCCGGGTGGACGAGAACGTGCTGTTCGTCGACGAGGGCAGCGTCCTCACCTCAGCCGGCGCCGCCTCCGGGATCGACCTGTGCCTGCACGTCCTGCGCGGCGACCTCGGCGTTGCCGCGTCCAACTACGCGGCCCGGCGGCTGGTCGCGGCCCCGTACCGCAGCGGGGGCCAGGCGCAGTACGTGCCGCGCAGCGTGCCCGAGCCGCTGGGCGAGCGGTTCGCGGCCACCCGCGAGTGGGCGCTGCACCGCCTCGGCGAACCGCTCACCCTGGACGCGCTCGCCCGGCACGCGGCGGTGTCCCCCCGTACATTCTCGCGGCGGTTCGCCGAGGACACCGGCTACACCCCCATGCAGTGGGTGATGCGGGCCCGGATCGACCTGGCGCGCGAGCTCCTGGAGCGCTCGGAGCGGGCCGTCGAGCAGATCGCCGCCGATGTGGGACTGGGCACCGGCGCGAATCTTCGGCTGCACTTCCAGCGCATCCTCGGCACCACCCCGAGCGAGTACCGGCGCACCTTCACTCGTGGCGAATAGGGCGGATCCGGTCCTTGGCGGGGATGGCGGGATCCTTGCGGACCGTGGCGATCGCGCCGCTGTCCCGGACCTGCGGCGCGCGCGATCGTGGAGGGCGAAGAGAGAAGGGACATCTCACATGACTCGCATCGCCATCAACGGATTCGGCCGCATCGGACGCAACGTGCTGCGCGCGCTGCTCGAACGCGACAGCGACCTCGACCTGGTCGCCGTCAACGACCTCTCGGAGCCGGCCACCCTCGCCCGGCTGCTGGCGTTCGACACCACGGCGGGCCGGCTGGGCCGCCCGGTGACCGTGGACGGGGACACCCTCGTCGTCGACGGCCGCCGCATCAAGGTGCTCGCCGAACGGGATCCCGCGCAGCTGCCCTGGGCGGAGCTGGGTGTCGACATCGCCGTGGAGGCGACCGGCCGCTTCACCTCGGCGAAGGCCGCCCGCGCCCACCTGGACGCCGGTGCGAAGCGGGTGCTGGTCGCCGCGCCGTCGGACGGCGCGGACGTGACGCTCGCGTACGGGGTCAACAGCGACGCGTACGACCCCGAGCTGCACACGATCGTCTCGAACGCCTCCTGCACCACCAACGCGCTCGCGCCGCTGGCCTCGGTGCTCGACGACCTCGCGGGCATCGAGCACGGCTTCATGACGACCGTGCACGCCTACACGCAGGAGCAGAACCTCCAGGACGGCCCGCACCGCGACGCCCGCCGGGCCCGCGCCGCCGGCGTCAACATCGTGCCGACCACGACCGGCGCCGCCAAGGCGATCGGGCTCGTGCTGCCCCGGCTGGAGGGCAAGCTGTCGGGCGACTCCATCCGCGTACCGGTGCCGGTGGGCTCGATCGTCGAGCTGAACACCACCGTGGCCCGGGATGTGACGCGCGATCAGGTGCTGGAGGCGTACCGGGCGGCGGCCGAGGGCCCGCTCGCGGGCGTACTCGAATACTCCGAGGACCCGCTGGTGTCGGCCGACATCACCGGCAACCCGGCGTCGTCCATCTTCGATTCGGAGCTCACCCGGGTCGACGGCCGCCACATCAAGGTGTCCGCCTGGTACGACAACGAGTGGGGCTTCTCCAACCGGGTGATCGACACCCTGACCCTGCTGGCCGGCCGCTAGCAGCGGGGCGCGGGGGCGGCCACGGACCGCCCCCGCCCGCCCCGACTGCCTTTCCCGGCAGCCGAGTTCACCTTCCGTTCGCCGTGCAACCTTCTCCCCGTCGCGCGTGTCTCCTATGCGAGCCCTCACACCTCGTACGCCATTGGCTCCACGTACGCGACCAAGGAGAATTTTGTGGGCATTCGCACCATGCTGACCGTGGCCGCCTGTGCCGCCACGGCGCTGACCGGCGGCGTGGCCGTCGCAGCGCCGGGGGGCGCGCACGCGGGTACGGCCGGGGGAACGGCAACCACCACCGTGCGGGAGGACTTCAACGGGGACGGGTATCAGGACGTCGTCGTCGCCGCCTCCACCGCTCCGGTCGGCGGACAGCCCTACGCCGGGTACATCACCGTGGCCTACGGCTCCGCCCAGGGTCTGAGCACCGCTCGCACGACGACCATCGACCAGAGCACGCCGGGGGTGCCGGGCGAGGTCGGTGAAGGCCACGGCTTCGGCTTCCGGATGGTCCCCGCCGACCTCGACCACGACGGTCTGACGGACCTCGCGCTGTACACCAACGAAACGGTCCCGGAGATGAACAACTTCGGCTCCGTCATCATCCTGTGGGGCCGGACCGGCGGTCTCTCGGGCCAGGGCGCGGTACGCATTCCGGGCCCCGCGAGCAATGACATCGGGAACAACGTCATCGCCGGCGACTTCGACGGGGACGGCAACACGGACCTGATGATGGCGCACGGCTGGGGGGACGGGGACCTCGAACAGCGGAGCGTGCTGTACGGGCCGTTCAACCGGGCGGGCGAGCCGGTCCGCGAGCAGCGCATCACCATGTTCACGTCGGACAACTTCATGAGCAACCCCGCCGTGGGTGACTTCAATGGCGACGGCATCGACGACCTGTGCACGTTCTTCAGCTACGAGGAGCACACCGAGGGAGGGAGCCTGTGGCTGGGCACCCCCCAGGGCCTGTCGACGACCTCCACCCGGCTGCCCTCCGGCTCGTCCCCGACGGTCGGCGACTTCGACAAGGACGGCAAGGACGACCTCGCCGTCCGGGTGGTGCCGAACGGCATATACGAGGACTTTCCCACGGACCCGGGCACCGTCGAGATCTACTACGGCTCCGCGTCCGGTGTGAGCACCACCCGGACCAAGGTGATCACCCAGGACACCGCGGGCGTGCCGGGTGTCGGCGAGAAGGGCGACCAGTTCGGTGCCCGCCTCAGCGCGGGGGACGTCAACGGCGACGGGTACGACGACCTCGCGGTGGGCGTGCCGTTCGAGGCCCTGGAGTCCGAGGCGGGCGCGGGCGCGGTGGTCCTGCTGAAGGGCGGGCCCGGCGGGCTGAGCGGCACCGGCGCCAAGTCCTTCCACCAGGACACGGCCGGTGTGCCGGGCGTGGCGGAGAAGGGTGACCACTTCGGCGCTTCGGTGCGGCTGCTGGACGTGAACAAGGACGGCAAGGCGGATCTGACGGCCGGGGCCCCTGACGAGGACCTGGAGAAGGTCGCGGACGGCGGCGCGGTCTGGTCGCTGCGCGGCACCTCGACGGGGCTGACGACGACCGGCTCTCTCGCCTTCAACCCGGTCGACCTGGGCACCCTCGTGAAGAAGGCCCGGTTCGGCTCGAACGTGGCCGGGGACAACGGGCCCGGGCTCTCCGGCTACTGAGCAAAGCCGTGGGGGCCCGTTCCGCCGCTGCGGAACGGGCCCCCACACGTTTCTCCCCGGCGTCAGGCGCGCTCGTCCCGCGCCTTCGCCTCGCGCTCGGCGTTCCGCTCCTTGATGCGGATGTTCTCCTTGCGGACATCGGCCTGGGTGGCGCGCTCCTTCTGCAGCCACTCGGGGTTGTCCTGCTTCAGCGCGTCGATCTGCTCGGTGGTCAGCGGCTCGGTGACCCCGCCGCGGGCGAGGCCCGCGATGGAGACGCCCAGCTTGGAGGCGACCACGGGGCGGGGGTGCGGGCCGTTGTTCCGCAGGTCGCGCAGCCACTGGGGCGGATCGGCCTGGAGGGCCGCCAGCTCGGCGCGCGAGACGACACCGTCCTGGAATTCGGCGGGGGTGGCGTCGAGGTACACACCCAGCTTCTTCGCCGCGGTCGCGGGCTTCATGGTCTGGGTGGTCTGGTGGGACTTCATGGGGTCAAGGGTATCCAGCGCGTGCGGCGTCCTCGACCACGGCCGGTAACCTGGCGGGGTGACAGGCCCGGAAGAAACCCCTTCGTTCCGGCTGGCGTACGTCCCCGGAGTGACCCCCACCAAATGGGTGCGGATCTGGAACGAGCGCCTGCCCGGCATCCCCCTGACCCTCGTCCAGGTGCCCGCGACCGGGGCCCAGGACCTGCTGCGCGCCGGTGAGGCCGACGCGGGGTTCCTCCGGCTGCCGGTGGAGGGCACGGATCTCAGCGCGATCCCCCTGTACACGGAGACGACCGTCGTCGTGATCCCGAAGGACCACCTCATCGCGGCGGTCGAGGAGCTGTCCGTCGCCGAGCTGGCCGACGAGATCGTGTTGCACCCGCTGGACGACGCCCTGGCCTGGGAGCGGCTGCCCGGCCGCCCGGCCGTCGAGCGTCCGGCGACCACGGCGGACGCGATCGAGCTGGTGGCGGCGGGGGTGGGCGTCCTCGTCGTCCCGCAGTCGCTGGCCCGGCTGCACCACCGCAAGGACCTGACGTACCGGCCGCTGACGGACGCGCCCGAATCGCGCGTCGCGCTGTCGTGGCCGCAGGAGAAGACCACCGACCGGGTGGAGGACTTCATCGGCATCGTGCGCGGGCGGACCGTGAACAGCTCGCGCGGCCGTGCGGGGGCGGCGCCCGCCGACCGGGCGAAGGCGAAGGACAAGCCGAAGCGTCCTTCCGGTACCGGGGCGGCGAAGGGCTCCCGCGGCGGCGCGGGCGGCTCCGGCGGAGCGAAGGGCGCCAAGAGTCCCAAGGGCGCACGCGGCGCTGCCGCCAAGCGCGGCAAGCCCCGCCGGAGGCCGTGACCGCGCTGGTGTCAGTGGTGCCTGACAGCATCGGTGACCATGGAACCCACCGAACGCCCGATGCCGCCGCTCGACGCCGACGAGCGCACCGGCCTGGAGAGCTGGCTCGACTTCTACCGGGCCACCGTCGCCCTGAAGTGCGAAGGCCTCACCGACGAGCAGGCGCGCAGCGCCTCCGTACCGCCGTCGTCGCTGACGCTGCTGGGGCTCGTCCAGCACCTCGCCGAGGTCGAGCGGAACTGGTTCCGCCGGATTCTGACCGGTGAGGACGTTCCGCCGCTGTACGGCCCGCCGGCCGGTCCGGGGGTCCACAGCGGGGGGTTCGACCTCCCTGCCGAGACCACGTTCGCCGGGGCCCTCGCGGTCTGGCAGGAGGAGGTCGCGGTGTCCCGCGCGGTGTGCGCCGGGCGGTCGCTGGAGGATTCGGCGCCCTTCATGGGCGGCGAGGTGAACCTCCGCTGGATCCATCACCACATGATCGGCGAGTACGCCCGCCACAGCGGTCACGCCGATCTGCTCCGCGAGCGGATCGACGGAAGCACCGGCGTGTGACGGGCCGGGTTTCCGGGACGGTCCGGGGAGATGTCAGGATGGATCCATGACGAGCCAGGTTTTCTTCGACATCACCATCAACGACGAGCCCGCCGGGCGGATCGTGTTCAATCTGTTCGACGACATCGTTCCCAAGACCGCCGAGAACTTCCGCCAGCTGGCGACCGGCCAGAACGGCTACGGCTACAAGGGCTCCTCCTTCCACCGGGTCATCCCGGCGTTCATGCTCCAGGGCGGCGACTTCACGCGCGGTGACGGCACCGGCGGCAAGAGCATCTACGGCGAGAAGTTCGCCGACGAGAACTTCAAGCTGGCGCACACCAAGCCCGGCCTGCTCTCCATGGCCAACGCCGGCCCGAACTCGAACGGTTCGCAGTTCTTCATCACGACCATCGTGACGTCCTGGCTGGACGGCAAGCACGTCGTCTTCGGCGAGGTCGCCGACGAGGACAGCATGGTCCTGGTCAAGCGGATCGAGTCCCTCGGCTCGCAGAGCGGCCGCACCAAGGCGAAGGTCACCATCGCCGACTCCGGGATCCTCTGACCCCGGACCCCGGCACGCAGCCCACGGCTGACCGAACGCGCCGCCCGACGTATCCCGTCGGGCGGCGCGTTCTCGTTATCCGGGCGCACACCCCTCGAACTGTCAACCGATAGTTGACACCTCGCCACTGTCAACTTACGGTTGACACATGACGCAACCCGTAGTTCCGACGCACCCCGTCCGCCTCGACGACCTGATCGACGCCATCAAGAAGGTCCACTCCGACGCCCTCGAACAGCTCCAGGACGCCGTCATCGCCGCCGACCACCTCGGCGACGTCGCCGACCACCTGATCGGCCACTTCGTCGACCAGGCGCGCCGCTCCGGCGCTTCCTGGACCGACATCGGCAGGAGCATGGGCGTCACCCGGCAGGCCGCCCAGAAGCGGTTCGTCGCCAAGGCCCCCGGCGAGGGCACCGACCTCGACCCGAGCCAGGGGTTCGGCCGCTTCACCCAGCGCGCCAAGAACGTGGTGATGGCGGCCCAGAACGAGGCACGGGCGGCCGGCAACGCCGAGATCGGCCCGGACCACCTGGTCCTCGGCCTGATCGGCGAGCCCGAGGGGCTGGCGGCGGCGTTCATCAAGGCACAGGGAGTGGCCCTGGACACCGTCCGGCAGGCGGCCGGCGCGGCGCTGCCTCCGGCCACCGACGGCGAGATCCCCGAGCTGATCCCGTACGACGCCGGCGCGCGCAAGGTGCTGGAGCTCACCTTCCGCGAGGCCCTGCGGATGGGGCACAACTACATCGGCACCGAGCACATCCTGCTCGCCCTGCTGGAGCACGAGGACGGCTCCGGCGTGCTCAGCGGACTCGGCATCGACAAGGCCGCCGCCGAACAGGCCATCGCCGAGGCGCTCTCGATCCTCACCGCCGGACAGGGGGCGTCCAAGCCCGAGGAGGGCACCGCGCAGGAGGGGTGACCTCCGAGCGGTGGAACCGCGGCCTCGGCCGAACGTGTCGCACCGCCCGCCCTCCGTACCGGCCTCTACGTTCGCGACGTGAGTACGTATACGGCAAGGGCACAGCGGCGCGGACGGCTGCTGCGGCTCGGTGAGTGGTGCGCCCGCCACTGCGTGGTGGTCCTCGTCCTGTGGCTGCTGGCGCTGGGCGGGCTGCACGTCCTGCAGAGCGCCTTCGGAGGCACGTACTCCGACGACTTCGATCTGTCGGGTACGCAGTCCAGCACCGGTGCCGACCTGCTGCGGGCGCACGACCCGGCGGCGGGCGGCACCGGTGCCCAGGTGGTCCTGCACGACGCGCAGAAGCCGCTGACCGATGTGAGCGGCCAGGTCGACCAGGTGGTGGGGAACCTGGAGAAGCTGCCGCACGTCCTGTCCGCCCAGAACCCCCTGCCCTCGTCGTCCTCCGCCACGTCCACCTCGCTGTCGAAGGACGGGAAGACGGCGTACATCACCGTACGGTTCGACGTGAACCCGACCTCGCTGGACGACTCCTACCTCGACCAGGTCGACACGGCGGTGAAGCCGCTGCGCAGCGCCGGGGTACAGGTGGAGTACGGGGGTCCGCTGGGCGAGCTCGCCCGGCCCGAGACCAAGGACTTCACCAGCGAGGCCATCGGCTTCGCGGTCGCGGTGATCGTCCTGCTCATCGGCTTCGGGAGCGTCATCGCCGCGGGCCTGCCGCTGGTCACCGCGCTGATCGCGGTGATCGTGGGGGTGAGCTGCCTGGGGCTGCTGGCCGCGCTCACCACCTTCGCCAGCGTCTCGCCCACGCTGGCCACCATGATCGGGCTCGGCGTCGGCATCGACTACGCGCTCTTCCTGATCACCCGCCACCGCCAGCTCGTCATGGACGGCGACGACCCCGTACGGGCGGCCGGCCGGGCGGTGGCCACCAGCGGGCGCGCCGTGCTGGTGTCCGGCTGCACGGTCGTCGTCGCGCTCGCCGGGCTCTACGTCTCGCGGGTGTCCTTCATCGGCAAGCTGGGGGCCGCCGCCGCGGTGACCGTGGTCACCGCGGTCCTCGGCGCGCTCACCCTGGTGCCCGCCCTGCTGGGGCTCGTCGGCCGGCGGATCGACCGCTTCCGCGTCCGGCCGCCGGTCGCCGAGGGAGGGGCCGGGGCCGGCGTGGAGCAGCAGGGCGGCTGGCACCGCTACGCCCGGCGGGTGGAACGGCGACCGTGGTGGTTCCTGCTCGCCGGGGTGGTCGTGGTGGGTGTCCTCGCGGTCCCGCTGTTCTCCATCAGGCTCGGGCACATCGACGACGGGGCCGATCCGACGAGCTTCACCGACCGGCGCGCGTTCGACCTGATCTCCACCGCCTTCGGACCCGGCGCCAACGGGCCCTTCACCCTGGTCGTCGACCAGCGGTCGGTGCCGGACTCGGACCGCTCGGCGCTCGCGTCCGACCTGCAGAAGGCGCTCACGGACGTGCCCGGCGCGGCGAGCGTCAGCGCGCTGCAGCCGACGGGCGACGACGCGCTGCTCGTCGGGACCGCCGTGTCGAAGGACGCCCCGCAGGACGCGGGGACGACGGACCTGTTCAAGCGCCTCAAGGACGACGTGCTGCCCGAGGGCGTGTCGGGCACGAAGGCCACCGGCTATGTGACCGGGACGACCGCCGCCCAGGAGGACTTCCTGGCGATCATCGCCGCCCGGCTGCCCGAGATCATCGCCGTCGTGGTGGGCCTCGCCTTCCTCATCATCCTGATCGTCTTCCGCGGTGTGCTGGTCGCGGTGAAGGCCGCCGTCCTCAACCTGCTCTCGATCGCCGCCTCGTACGGGGTGGTGGTGGCCGTCTTCCAGTGGGGCTGGGGCGGTCCCTCGCTGGGTGTCTCCGGGACGGTGCCCATCGAGAGCTATGTGCCGATGATGATGTTCGCCATCGTCTTCGGGCTGAGCATGGACTACGAGGTCTTCCTGATCTCCCGGGTGCACGAGGCATGGCTGCGCACCCGGGACAGCAGGGGCGCCGTCGCCCACGGTCTGGAGATCACGGCCCGGGTCATCACCTGCGCCGCGCTCATCATGGTCAGCGTCTTCGCGGCGTTCATCCTCAGCGACGACATCGTGGTCAAGATGCTCGGCCTCGGGCTCGCGGTCAGCGTGCTCATCGACGCCACCGTCGTACGGCTGCTCCTGGTCCCCGCGGTGATGACGCTGCTCGGCCGCGCGGCGTGGTGGGCGCCCCGGTGGCTGGACCGGGCGCTGCCGCACATCGACACCGAGGGCGAGGCACCGTCCGGGCCGCCCCCGGCTACAGGCGCAGGCTCCAGCGGCGTGGCAGGCCGGTGAGGGTGACGGCGGCGAGCGGGCTGACGTCGACGTTCCAGTACGAGGACGGCGGGGCCTTCAGCGCGTAGACGAGGGCGGCCCGGACGACGGCGGGCTCGGCGACGGCGACGATCGCGCCGTCGCAGGCGGGGCGGGTGTCCAGCCAGCCGCCTATCCGGGAGATGAAGGCGAGCAGCGGTTCACCGCCGTGCGGCGCGGAGCGCGGGTCCGCCAGCCAGGCGTCCACGGCCGCCGGTTCGCGGGCGGTGACCTCGGCGAGGGTATGACCCCGCCAGCGGCCCATGTCGCAGTCGCGCAGGGCCGGCTGGACCAGCGGGTGGAAGCCGAGCGCGTCGCCGGTGGCACGGCTGCGCGGGGTCGGTGAGCAGTAGCGCAGTTCGGCGGCGCCCAGGGGCACCAGGGCCGGGGCGGCGAACGAGACGGCGTGCCAGCCGGCCTCGTCGAGCGGCCGGTCGTCGTCGAAACGCTCGGCGAGCAGGGCGGAGCCGCGCGCGGCGGCGACGAGCGTGACCCGAACACTCATGGGCGCGATCGTGGGGCGGATCGCGACGCGGGTCAAGAGGTCTTTCGCGCACTCCTACGCCGGAGTAGGCAGGCCGGCGGGCGGCTCCGTCGCCGGTGTGCCCTCCCACGCCGTACGCAGCCGGTGCACACCCTCCGCGAGTTCGGCCGGTCCGGCGGCGGAGACGAAGCTCAGCCGGATGTGCGGCGCGGGGGGCTCGGCGCAGAAGTAGGGCCTCCCCGGCGCGACGGCCACCCCCGCGCGCAGCGCCGCCTGGACCATGGCGGACTCGTCCGTACCGGCCTCGGCCCCGGGCAGGCGCAGCCAGAGGTAGCCGCCGCCCGCCGGTAGGTACGGCAGCCCGATGCCGGGCAGGGCCTCGCGCAGGGCCGTCGCCGTGGCGGTGCGCCGGGCCCCGAGTTCGGCGGACACGGCACGCAGGTGCCGGCCCCAGGCGGGCGAGCCGACCAGTTCGAGCGCGGCCTCCTGGAGGGGCCTGGGTACGAAGAAGCTGTCGACGATCTGGATGCCCCGCAGCCGTTCCAGGGCCGGACCCCGGGCGGCGAGCGCGCCCACGCGCAGGCTGGGCGAGGCGGCCTTGGTGAGCGAGCGGGTGTGGACGACGACTCCGTCGGGGTCGTCGGCGGCGAGCGGCCGGGGCAGCGGTCCCGCGTCGTCGTGGGCGAGGAGGCGGGCGAAGTCGTCCTCGACGACGAAGGCGCCGGCCTCCCGGGCGATCCGGACGACCTCGGGGCGCCGGGCCTCGGACAGGACGGTGCCGGTCGGGTTCTGGAAGAGCGGCTGGCAGACGAAGACGCGGGCCCCGGTGGCGTGGAAGGCGGCGGCGAGCAGGTCGGGGCGGACGCCGTCGGAGTCCACGGGGACGGGCACGGGGCGCAGCCCGGCCGCGCGGGCGGCCGCCAGCATGCCCGGGTAGGTGGGCGACTCGACGAGGACGGGCGCGCCGGGCGGGGCGAGTGCCCGCAGCGCGGTGGCCAGGGCGCCTTGTCCGCCGGCGGTGATCAGCACGTCGGCGGCGCCGTGCGCGGGGCCGATGCCGCGGGCGAACCAGGCACGCAGTTCGGTGAGCCCGTCGAGGGGCGGCCGGCTCCAGGCCCCGGGGCGGCGGCCGGCGCGGGCCAGGGCGGCGGCGAGGGCCCGTTCGGGCTGGAGCGAGGCGTGCAGATAGCCGCCGTTGAGCTCGATGACGCCGGTGGGCGGGGCGGCGAGGCTGGCCAGGAGGCCGGACACGTCGACGCTGCGGGGTACCGCCTCCGGGGAGCCGTCTCCGCTGAGCGAGACCTCCTGCCAGGAGGTGTCACCGGCCGGGGGCGCCGCCTGGGAGGGAGGCCGGGCGCGGTAGGCACCGGAGCCGGGGCGGGTGACGACCAGTCCTTCGGCGGCGAGCTGGGCGACGGCCCGCGACACGGTGACGGGGCCGGCCCGGAAGCGTTCGACGAGAGCCCGGCTGGACGGCAGCTTCTCACCAGGAGAGTAGCGGTTCACTTCCTCCCGCAGCGCTGCGGTCAACTCCCCCACACTGCTACGCTCTTGCATGAGAGCAGAGGATAGCGCTACTTCCACGACGACGATAGCGGTCGCGCCCGTCGAGGGCCGCCCGGTCCCTTCCGCCCCGGCCCGTCGGGGGACGCTGCTCGCCCTGCTGGGTGTGGTGACGTTCTCGCTGACCTTCCCCTCCACCGTGTGGGGCCTGGAGAGCTTCGGCCCCTGGTCGCTGGTGGCGCTGCGCAGCCTGCTGGCTGCGGCACTCGCCGGCGCCCTGCTGCTCGTGGGCCGGGTGCGAGTGCCGGGCCGCGAGCACTGGGCGGGGATCGCCGTCGTGGCGGGCGGTGTGGTGGTCGGCTTCCCGCTGCTGACGACGCTGGCGCTGCGGACGTCGACGACCTCGCACGCCGCGGTGGTCGTGGGGCTGCTCCCGCTGACCACGGCGGTCTTCTCCTCGCTGCGGACGGGGACGCGTCCACCGCGCTCCTTCTGGGCGGCGGCGGTGGCCGGGGCGGCCGTGGTGGCCGTCTTCACCGTGGCGCAGAGCGGCGGGGCGCTGTCGGCCGGCGATCTCTACCTGCTCGGGGCCCTGCTGGTGTGCGCCGCGGGATACACCGAGGGCGGCAGGCTGGCGCAGGTGATGCCCGGGTGGCAGGTGACCGGCTGGGCGCTGGTCCTCACGCTGCCTCTCAATCTGGCCTGGGCGGCCGTGGCGCTGGCGCACGAGCCGGTGCGGCCGAGCGTGCACGGGGTCGTCGGGCTGGTCTGGGTGGCGGCCGTCTCCACGTTCCTCGGCCTGTACGTCTGGTACCGGGGCATGGCCGAGATCGGGGTGGCGCGGGCCAGCCAGCTCCAGCTGGCCCAGCCGCTGCTGACCCTGTTCTGGTCGTTCTTCCTGCTCGGCGAGGAGGTCGCCGCGGCGGCCCCGGTGGCCGCAGTCGCGGTCCTGGTCTGCATCGCGCTCACCCAGCGCGCGGCCCGCCCCCGGTCATAGACTGGCGGCAGCACCGCAACACGCCACCCGCGAGGAGGTCACTCCCGATGGAGGCACACAAGGGCGACCAGCTGCTGACGCACGGCAGGACCGTGGGGCGGCACGACCGGGTCGCGGAGATCGTCGAAGTGCTCGGGGACGGGGGCTCTCCCCCGTACCGCGTCCGTTTCGACGACGGACATGAACATCTGCTCGCACCGGGCCCCGACACCGTCGTCCGGCACACGGGCTGCGCGGCGGGCCGGGACGCGGACATCACGTAACCGGCCGCGCACCGCGTGACCGTCAGCGCGGCGGCCTCGCGCGGGTCCGGTAGTGGTCGGCGACCAGCCGGTCCATCGCGCCGATCCGGTCTGCGGCCACGCTCTTCGCCGAGAAGTACGCGTGGCCGCGGACCTGGTCGTGCCCGGCCGCGAGGCCGATGTGGCGGGACAGCTCCGCCGGGTCCTGCCAGGCGGCGGGCTGGGCGGGGTCGCCGCACTTGTACAGGGCCTCGCCGATGAACAGGTCGACGCCCGTGCCGCGTACGGTGTCGGACCACCAGGGCACGAGGGCGGCGTAGTCGGCCGCCTCGTTGCCGATGTGCCAGTACAGCTGCGGGCAGATGTAGTCCAGCCAGCCCTTCCGGATCCAGCCGCGGGTGTCCGCGTACAGGTCGTCGTACGTCTGCACCCCCGCCCGGGTCCGTGAGCCCGCCGGGTCGGTGCCGGCGTTGCGCCAGACACCGAAGGGGCTGATGCCGAACCGGACGCCGGGCTTCAGCGCCTTGATGCGTTCGGCGGTCTCGCGCACCAGCCGGTCCGTGTTGTCGCGGCGCCAGGCGGCCCGGTCGGGGAAGCCGGCGCCGTACTTCTCGTAAGCGGCGCCGTCCGCGAAGGTCTGGCCGGCCACCGGGTACGGATAGAAGTAGTCGTCCCAGTGCACGGCGTCGATGTCGTAGCGGCGGACCGCGTCGAGCATCGCGTCCTGGACGAAGGCGCGGACCTCGGGCAGGCCCGGGTTGTAGTAGAGCTTCCCGCCGTACGGCAGCACCCAGCCGGGGTTGCGGCGCGCCGGGTGGGAGGCGGTCAGCCGTGCGGTGTCGGTGTGGTTCGCGACCCGGTACGGGTTGAACCAGGCGTGCAGCTCCAGACCCCGGTCGTGCGCCTCCCGGACGGCGGTGCCCAGCGGGTCCCAGCCGGGGTCCTTGCCCTGCGTCCCGGTCAGGTACTCGGCCCACGGCTCGTACGGCGAGGGCCACAGCGCGTCGGCGGTCGGGCGGACCTGGAGGATGACCGCGTTGAGCTTCCGCTCCACAGCACCGTCGAGATGGGCGGTCAGCTCGGCCCGCTGCGCGGCGGCCGACAGCCCCGGCCTCGACGGCCAGTCGGTGTTGGCCACGGTCGCGACCCACATCCCGCGCAGCTCGCGCCGCACCACATCGCGCCCGGCGGCCGGACCGGGCAGCGCCCGCGTCCCCCGGGGCCGCGCGACCGCGTCACCGGCCACCGTCGCCGCGCCCACCGCGCCGGCCACCGCCCCGGTCACGAATCCTCTTCGTGGCATTCCTCGCATCGCGTCGCACCCGCTCTCTCTCCGCACTCGAACAAATCCTGGCAATCCGGGCACCAAGGGTGTCCGGAGCCGAGCATGCACGCCCCGGCCTGCTATCCCTGGTAAGGCGCGGAGTAACGTCGGGGAGTCGTGGTGGGGCCCGGAACCAGACGGAAGCCGCCGAACGGGAACAGCGAAAGGCACGAGGTGACGGACTCTATGGCCGACATTGCACGCGTCGGAGTGGTGGGCTGCGGCCAGATGGGCGCCGGCATCGCGGAGGTGTGCGCGCGCAGCGGCCTCGACGTCAAGGTGGCCGAGACGACCGGTGAGGCGCTGGAGATAGGGCGCACCCGGCTCCACAACTCCCTGACCAAGGCCGCCGAGCGCGGCAAGATCACGGCGGAGGAGCGCGACGAGACCCTGGGGCGGCTGAGCTTCACCACGGACCTCGGCGAGTTCGCCGACCGTGACCTCGTCATCGAGGCCGTCGTGGAGAACGAGCAGGTCAAGACCGAGATCTTCCAGGTCCTCGACCAGGTGGTGACCCGCCCGGACGCGATCCTCGCCTCCAACACCTCCTCGATCCCGCTGGTGAAGCTGGCCGTCGCGACCTCCCGCCCGGATCAGGTCATCGGCATCCACTTCTTCAACCCGGCGCCGGTGCAGAAGCTCGTCGAGCTGATCCCCGCGCTGACCACGTCGGACGAGACCATCAAGCGCTCCGAGGCCGTGGTCCAGGACGTCCTGGACAAGCACCCGATCCGCGCCCAGGACCGCTCCGGCTTCGTCGTCAACGCCCTGCTGATCCCGTACCTGCTCTCGGCGATCCGGATGTTCGAGTCGGGCATCGCCAGCCGCGAGGACATCGACAACGGCATGGAGATGGGCTGCGCCCACCCGATGGGCCCGCTCAAGCTCGCGGACCTGATCGGTCTGGACACCGTCGCCTCGGTCGCCGACTCGATGTACGCCGAGTACAAGGAGCCGCTGTACGCCGCTCCCCCGCTGCTCCAGCGCATGGTCGACGCGGGCCGCCTCGGCCGCAAGACGGGATCGGGCTTCTACCCGTACGCCTGAGACCCCTCCCTGTCCCGTTCGGACACGTTCGTACGCGCTCGTACGCGCGAGGACCACGCCGTCCTCGCGCGTACGGGAACGGCTCAGCCCAGGCGTAAGTGGTGCAGCATCATCAGCCCGGCAGCCATGCCCGCTGCCGGGATCTCGCCGGCGGCTATCAGGTCCGGGACCAGCTTCAGGGGGACCCACTCGCGGCGCGAGGACTCGAAGGCGTCGCACGGCTCGCCGGTCCACTCCGCCTCCTCGCCCCAGAACAAGTGGTGCCGGGCGTCGATGAGGCCGTTGGCCGGTTCCGCGGTCAGCAGCGGGTGGAGCGGTCCGGGGCGCCAGCCGGTCTCCTCCTCCATCTCCCGGGCCGCCGCCTCCGCCGGTGACTCGCCGTCCTCCACCACGCCCGCCGCCAGCTCCCAGCCCCAGCTGTCGGTGATGAAACGGTGCCGCCACAGCAGCAGCACCTCATTCGCCTCGTTGACGACGGTGGCCGCCGCCACCGGACGCAGCCGGATCACGAAGTGGTCGAGCCGGCTGCCGTCAGGGAGCTCGACATCGGCCAGGTTGACCCGGAACCAAGGGTTCTCGTACACGGGTTGTTCGTTCAGGTTCGTCCACTGCATGTTTCTGCCACCTTCTGTTCGTCGGTGGCCGTATCGCAGCAGACTTCCGCTCAGAGCGGTACGCGCAGTGCCCCCTCCACACGTTCGGCGGCCCGCTCCGCGTCGGCGCTCCCACTGGCGACCAGGTCCGCGCGGACCGCCCGCAGCCGGTCGCGCAGACGCTGCGACTCCATGCCCCGGACCCGGTCGGCCATCTCGGTGGCCGTGGCCGCCGCCCGGTCCGCCTCGCCCCGGCGCAGTTCGATCATGGTGAGCATGGCGAGGCGGTGGACCCGGCCCCGGTCGTGCGCGGGCGTGCGGACCGCCGCCAGCGCGTGTTCCCGGGCCGCCGCCAGGTCGCCGAGGCTCAGCAGCGCCTCCGCCACCTGCACATCGACCAGTCCGGGCTGGACATAGCCCGTCTCGTCCGGTTCCCGGCCCGGCCGGATGCGGGCGGCCTCCGACTCGGCGCGGCCGATGCACGTCAGCGCGCTCGCCCGGTCGCCGAGCCGCGCGTACGCCTTGGCCTGCATCGCGTGGAGGTCGGCGGCGAGGGCGGGGGAGATCGCGCACCCCGCCGCGCGCAGGGCCGCCTCCGCGAAGGCGACGGACTGGCGGTACTCGGCGAGGAACAGCGACTGATTGACCAGCAGCGCGATCACATAGCCGCCGAGGCCCCGGTCCCCGCTCGCCTTGGCCAGCCGCAGCGCCTGGTGGAAGTAGCGCTGGGCGAGGCCGTGCGCGTCGGAGTCGTAGGCGCAGATGCCCGCCACGGCCACCAGGGCGCCCGTGGCGCGGTGCAGTTGACGGCCCGTCGTATCGCTGTAGCCGCCACGCAGCAGGGGGGCCGCACCGGCGTTGAGGAAGCCGACGACGCGCGGACGTGTCGCGATCCCGCCCGCCCTGCGGTACATCAGTTCGTAGTGGTCACGGGCGGCCCGCAGCGTTGCTATGTCGGCCGCGCCGACCCCGGCCGGCCCGGTCCGCGACACATCGGCGTCCTCCGGCGGGTTCTCCCACTCCCATACGGGCATCACCGCTCCGGTCCCGGTGACGGCCGGGGAGGTGACGACATGCGGGCGCTGCTGGGCGTCGGAGCGCCAGACAGCGGTGGTCCGTTCGACGAAACCGGTCAGCGAGGAGCCCTGCACGGGGGCGTGGCCGTCGGGGACCGCCATGCCGATGTCGTCCAGCGACACGCCCCTGTGCAGGCGGTTCCCGAGGACCTCGCAGATCAGGTCGGGCACCTGGCCGCGCGGGCGCTGGCCTTTCAGCCAGCGCGCGACGGCGGTGTGTTCGTAACGCAGTCCGAGACCGCGCGCGCGGCCGGCCCGGTTCACATGGGCGGCCAGTCCGGCCCGGGAGACGCCCGCCTCCTCGATCAGGGCCTCCAGCGCGGTGTTGGGCTCCTTGGGCCCCATGTCCCCCTCCGGTGGTTCGGCACGCCTGGACGTGTCGCCCCAGTGGAGCACGATTCACACGGGGTGTGAACGGAATGCCCGAACCGTCCCGCCGCGCACCCTGCCGGAGTGGCTGCGGGCTCGCTTGAATGATTCCCCTCGCAGGGCGCGGACGGGCCGTCTGCTCCCCCTCGTACAGCAGGGCGGCCCGCATCCGCGCAGTCCACCCCGCCGGCCTGCCCGACACTCCACGGCGGGGGCGGACGGGCGAGTGCACAGGAGGGGCGCATCCGGTGGCCGGATGCGCCCCTCCTTCGTGTGCGGGGTGTCTACGCCCCGCGCAGTACCGCGCCCGTACGCTCGGCGGCCAGGGCCACCGCCGCGTCACGGGCGGCGCTCGCCTCGTCGACCGTCAGGGTGCGGTCGGCGGCGCGGAAGCGCAGCGCGTACGCCAGGGACTTGCTGCCCCCGCCGATCTGCTCGCCCGTGAAGACGTCGAACAGCCGCAGCGACTCCAGGAGTTCGCCCGCGCCCTCGCGCAGCGCCCGCTCCACGTCGGCGGCGGGCACGTCCTGGTCCACGACCAGGGCAACGTCCTGGGTGGCCACTGGGAAGGCGGAGATCCGCGGAGCCCGCAGGGCGCCGTCGACGGCCTGCTCCAGGACGTCGAGCTCGACCTCCATGGCGCAGGTGCGCTCGGGCAGGTGGAGCTCCTTGATGACACGCGGGTGCAGCTCACCGGCATGCCCGAACAGGGTCTCCTCGCCGTCGACCGTCACGAACAGCGCGGCGCAGCGGCCCGGGTGCCACGGAGCGTGCTGGTCGGCCCTCACCGTCACCTCGACGCCCGCCTCGCGGGCGATGGCACGCGCCGCCTCGACGGAGTCCGCCCAGTCGGCGGGGCGGCCCTTGCCCCACCAGCCGGCCTGCTCGCGGGCGCCCGCGAGGACGACGGCGGCGCGGCGCGGCTGGCGCGGCAGCGCGGCGTCGAGCGAGGCGATGTCCTGCTCCGAGGGGCGCCGGTCGACCGGGAGCCGGACGGGCTTGGTCTCGTCGCCGGTGGGCCTGAAGACGAGGCCGGTCTCGAAGAGCGCGAGGTCGTGGCTGCCGCGGCCGTCGTTGCGCCGCAGCGCGCCGAGGAGGCCCGGCAGCAGCGTGGTGCGCAGCGACGGCTCCTCGTCGGAGAGCGGGTTGACCAGCTTGACCGTGCGGCGGCGGGCGTCGTCCGCCTCCAGGCCGAGCTGGTCGAGGACCGCCTCGCCGACGAACGGGTAGTTCAGCGCCTCGACGTAGCCCGCGCCCGCGAGCGCCCGGCCGACGCGGCGGTGCAGCCGCTGGCGGTCGGTGAGGCCGCGGCCGGAGGGCGGCGTCGGGAGCGTGGAGGGCAGGTTCTCGTAGCCCTCCAGGCGGATGACCTCTTCGGCCAGGTCGTTCGGCTCGGTGAGGTCGGGACGCCAGGACGGCGTGGTGACCAGGAGCTCGTCCTGCCCGTAGACGTCGCAGCCGACCTCCTGGAGGCGGCGTACGACGGTCTCGCGGCCGTAGGCGACACCGGCGACCTTGTCGGGGTGGTCGGCCGGCATCGTGATGGTGCGGGGCGCGGACGGGGCGGTGACCTCGGTGACGCCCGCCTCGGCGGTGCCGCCGGCCAGGAGGACCAGCAGGTCGACGGTGCGCTGCGCGGCAGCGGCGGCGGCCTGCGGGTCGACGCCGCGCTCGAAGCGCTTGGACGCCTCGGAGGGCAGCTTGTGGCGGCGCGCGGTACGGGCGATCGAGATCGCGTCGAAGTGCGCGGCCTCGATGACGACCTCGGCGGTGTGCGCGCCCTCGGCCGCGTCGGCGATCTCCGTGTCGGCCCCGCCCATGACGCCCGCGAGGCCGATGGGGCCGCGGTTGTCGGTGATGACGAGGTCGCCGGAGTCCAGGACGCGGACCGCGCCGTCGAGCGTGGTGAGCTTCTCGCCCTGCTCGGCGCGGCGGACCCCGATCGGTCCGTCGATGCGGGTCCGGTCGTAGGCGTGCAGCGGCTGGCCGAGTTCGAGCATCACGTAGTTGGTGACGTCGACGGCGAGCGAGATCGGCCGCATGCCGGCCTTCTGCAGCCGGCGCTGCATCCAGATCGGGGTGCGGGCCTCGGGCTGGAGCCCGACGACGGTGCGCGCGGTGAAGCGGGAGCAGCCGATCGGGTCGGAGACCTTGACCGGGTAGCCGTACGCGTTGGGCGCGGGCACGTCCAGGAGGGCCGGGTCGCGCAGCGGCAGGCCGTAGGCGATGGCGGTCTCGCGGGCGACGCCGCGCATCGACAGGCAGTAGCCGCGGTCGGGCGTGACGGCGATGTCCAGGACCTCGTCGACCAGTTCGAGCAGCTCGATGGCGTCGGTGCCGACCTCGTACTCCGGCGGGAGCACGATGATGCCGTGGGTTCCGTCGTCGCCCATGCCGAGCTCGTCGGCGGAGCAGATCATGCCGTGCGAGGTCTTGCCGTACGTCTTGCGGGCGGCGATGGCGAAGTCGCCGGGCAGCACGGCGCCGGGCAGGACCACGACGACCTTGTCGCCGACGGCGAAGTTACGGGCGCCGCAGACGATCTCCTGCGGCTCGCCGGTGCCGTTGGCGGTGCCGACGTCCACCGTGCAGAAGCGGATCGGCTTCTTGAAGCCCTCCAGCTCCTCGATGGTCAGCACCTGTCCGACGACGAGCGGGCCGGTGAGGCCGGCGCCGGTCCGCTCGACCGTCTCGACCTCCAGGCCGACGGCGACGAGCTTGGCCTGCACGTCACGGCCGGTCTCGGTGGCCGGCAGGTCGACGTATTCCCGCAGCCAGGAAAGCGGGACGCGCATCAGATCTCCATCCCGAAGGGCCGGGTGAACCGGACGTCACCTTCGACCATGTCTCGCATGTCTTCGACGTTGTGGCGGAACATCAGCATCCGTTCGATGCCGAACCCGAAGGCGAATCCGCTGTACTTCCGGGGGTCGACGCCGCAGGCGGTGAGCACCTTCGGGTTGACCATGCCGCAGCCGCCGAGCTCGATCCAGCCCTCGCTGCCGCAGGTGCGGCAGGGGCGGTCCGGGTTGCCGACGGACGCGCCGCGGCAGACGTAGCAGACCATGTCCATCTCGGCGGACGGCTCGGTGAACGGGAAGAAGTTCGGCCGCAGCCGGGTCTTCATGTCCGGGCCGAAGAGCGCCTGGACCATGTGGTCGAGGGTGCCCTTCAGGTCCGCCATGGTCAGGCCCTCGTCGACGGCGAGCAGCTCGATCTGGTGGAAGACCGGGGTGTGCGTGGCGTCGAGCTCGTCGGTGCGGTAGACGCGGCCGGGGCAGACGACGTAGACCGGGGGCTCGCGGTCGAGCAGGGTGCGGGCCTGGACCGGCGAGGTGTGCGTACGCAGGACGACACCGGACTCGTCGTTCTTCGCGCCGTCGGCGCCCTCGACGAAGAAGGTGTCCTGCATCTGCCGGGCCGGGTGGTCGGGCACGAAGTTCAGGGCGTCGAAGTTGAACCACTCGGCCTCGGCCTCGGGGCCCTCGGCGATCTCGTAGCCCATGGCCACGAAGACGTCGGCGACGCGCTCCATGAAGGTCGTCAGCGGGTGGCGGGCGCCGGCCGGGGTGCGGTCGTACGGCAGCGTGACGTCCACCGCCTCCTCGACCAGGACCCGGGCGTCACGCTCGGCCTCCAGCTCCACCTGGCGGGCCGCGAGGGCGCGGCCCACGGCGGCGCGGGCCTGGCCCACGCGCTTGCCGGCCTCGGCCTTGGCCTGCGGGGGCAGCGCGCCGATCTCGCGGTTGGCGAGCGACAGGGGCGAGGTGCCACCGGTGTGCGCGGTCTTCGCCTGGGCGAGCGCGTCGAGGTCACCCGCGGCGGCGAAGGCGGCGAGCGCCTCGTCCCGGATGCGCTCGATCTCTTCCGGTTTCAGTGCCTCGACCTCGACTGGGTCGTACGACTTGTTCGGTGCCGACATCTCTTCCCGTACTTCCGATTGGCTGAGTGCTGCGCTTACCGGGGGATACTCCCGGACCCCCGTGACCTCGCTCGAAGACCGGAGGACGCAAAGGTGCCAAGGGTCGAGTCTAAGGGTCGCGGGGCGGGTGGGGCGCCCGTGGGCCGCTCGGGGCCTTACGCGAGGTAGGCCGGCGTGCTCACGGGCAGCATAAATCGGAACTCCGCGCCGCCTCCGGGGCCGCGGCCGACCGTGATGGTGCCGCCGTGGGCCTCGACGATGCCCTTGACGATGTAGAGGCCCAGGCCCGTGCCGCCGCGCTTGCTCCCCCGCCAGAAGCGGGTGAAGACGCGGCTCATCGACTCCTCGGGGATGCCGGGACCTTCGTCGCTCACGGTGACGGCCGCTCCCCTCTCGTCGCTCTTCGCCGGTGCGGGTGCCACATCGATGGTGACAGTTCCCTCACCGTGGCGCACCGCGTTTTCCAGCAGGTTGCCGAGCACCTGGTCGACCTTGTCCGGGTCGGCCCACACCGCGGGCAGCGGCTGGCAGGTGCGGACGAGGAAGCGGCCGGGGTCCTGGCCGGCCGCGGTGTGCGCCCGGACGTGGCGCTCGACGGCGGCGGAGAGATCGACGGGCTGGCGGCGCAGCTCCAGGCGCCCGGAGTCGATCCGGGAGATGTCCAGGAGCTCGGTGATGAGGCGGGTGACCCGGTTGGCGTCCGCGTACACCGTCTCCAGCATGAGGCGCTTCTGGTCGTCGGTGAACCGTTCCCACTTGGCCAGCAGGGTCGCGGTGAAGCCCTTGACCGAGGTGAGCGGGGAGCGCAGTTCGTGGGCGACCGTCGCGATCAGCTCGGCGTGGCTGCGCTCGGTGCGGCGGCGGGCCTCGGTGCCGCGCAGGCTGATCACCAGCCGGCGGACCGGGCCGGTGGGCGTCTCGCGCACATAGCGGGCGGAGACAAGGACCTCGCGGCCGCCGGGCAGCAGGAGGTTGCGCTCGGGCTGGCCGACCCGGGTGGCGAGACCGCCGTAGGGGTCGGTCAGCTCCCACCAGCGGCGGCCCTTGAGGTCCTCCAGCGGCAGCGCGTGCTCCACCGGGCGGCCGAGGGCGGCGGCCCTGGGGACGGCGGTGATGCGGACGGCGGCGGCGTTGAAGCAGATGATGCGGCCGGTCTCGTCCGCGACGACGAGCCCGTCGGGGAGGTCGTCGGGGTCCAGCCCGAGGCCGCCCGCCGCGGCGTCCGCGACGGCGGGGCCGTCCGGTCCCGCGGCGGCGCGCACGACGGCCGCGTGTGCCGCGCGCGGCCCGCTCATGCCGACAGCCATTCCCGTACCCCACCTCTCGAACCGGTGCAGTGGGCCACCCCCGAGTGCGTCACCCTACTAGTCGTCGGTGACGGAGCGACACCCTGTGGCGGCTCTCCGTCGAAGCAGGGGCGCCCGGAGGCGCTCAGCCGGTGGTGCGGCGCGGACGCTGGGCGCGCGCGGAGGCGTAGAGGCAGACCGCGGCGGCGGTGGCGAGGTTGAGGCTCTCCGCCTTGCCGTGGATCGGCACCCGCACCACGGCGTCGGCCAGGGCGCGGGTCTCCTCGGGCAGCCCCCAGGCCTCGTTGCCGAAGATCCAGGCGGTGGGCCCGCCCATCGTGCCGGCGTCGAGTTCGTCGTCGAGGTCGTCGCTGCCCGCGCCGTCGGCGGCCAGGATGCGCACCCCCGCCCCGCGCAGTCCGCGTACGGCCTGCTCGACGGGGACGCCCACGGCGACCGGCAGATGGAAGAGCGAACCGACCGAGGCGCGCACCGACTTGGGGTTGTACAGGTCGACGGAGGCGTCGGTCAGGACGACCGCGTCGGCACCCGCCGCGTCGGCGCAGCGCAGCACCGTGCCGGCGTTCCCGGGATCGCGGACGTGGGCCAGGACGGCGACCAGCCGGGGCCGGGCCGCGAGGATCCCGTCGAAGGGCGAGTCGAGGAAGCGGCAGACGCCGATGAGGCCCTGCGGGGTGACGGTCTGCGAGACGTCGGCCAGGACATCACTGTCGGCGAGGTGGACGCGGGCGCCCGCCTCGTGGGCGGCGTCGATGATGGCGGCGTAGCGCTCGGCGGCCTCGACGGTGGCGAAGAGTTCGACGAGGGTCGGTTCGCCGTCGGCGCCCCGGTGCTCGGCGGCCTCCCGCACGGCCTGCGGCCCCTCGGCGATGAACCTGCGCTCCTTGCCGCGGAAGTTGCGCCTGGCCAGCCGCCGGGCGGCGGCGACCCGCGGCGATCGCGGGGAGATCAGTTCGGGGGTGCCCATGTCGGCGGCGAGCCTCTCTGCGTTACGAAAAAGGTCCTGGTGGTACAACGCACCGGACCCGCAGACGGCGAGCGCCTGCGGGTCCGGCTCGAGAGCCAAGAAGTGCGGCCTGGGTCAGGCGGCCTTCGGGGCGTTGACGTCGCTCGGGAGGGCCTTCTGGGCGACCTCGACGAGGGCGGCGAACGCGTTGGCGTCGTTGACCGCGAGCTCGGCCAGGATCTTGCGGTCCACCTCGACGTTGGCGGCCTTCAGACCCTGGATGAGGCGGTTGTACGTCATGCCGTTCTGGCGGGCAGCGGCGTTGATGCGCTGGATCCACAGCTGACGGAAGTCGCCCTTGCGCTTCTTGCGGTCGTTGTAGTTGTAGACCAGGGAGTGGGTGACCTGCTCCTTGGCCTTGCGGTACAGGCGCGAACGCTGACCGCGGTAACCGCTGGCCTGCTCGAGGATCGCCCGGCGCTTCTTGTGGGCGTTGACTGCCCGCTTGACGCGTGCCACTTGTTAACTCCTTGTAGCGGGGCCGTGGTCGTACTCACACGGCCCGGAAACGAATTGGTCCCGGTCGGATCGAGGGCGCGTCCCCGGTGAATCCGGGGACGACGGCCTCACTTGCCGAGAAGCTTCTTGATCTTCTTGGCGTCGGCCGGAGCCACGACGACCGTGCCGGTCAGCGAGCGGGTCTTCTTGGACGACTTGTGCTCGAGCAGGTGGCGCTTGCCGGCCCTCTCGCGGAGCACCTTGCCGGAGCCGGTGATCTTGAAGCGCTTGCTGGCACCGCTGTGCGTCTTGTTCTTCGGCATCGCGCCGTTCTCTCCTCGTCAGTGGCGCCCCTCTCGGTGCGGGCACCGGACTACAGGGGCGTCAGATCTTGATGGGGGTTCCGCGGGGACCCGGGGGTGCCTGGATGGCACCCCCCGCGGTCACGCCTCGGAAGGTGTCTCGGCCTCGGGCGCCGCCTCGGCCGGAGCCTCGGGCGCCTGACCCTCGGGCGCGGCGTCGGGGGTGTTGTTCCCCTGGCGCTCCGCCTTGCGGGCGGCCTGGGCCTCGCGGGCCTCGGCCATGGCTTCGGTCTTCTTCTTGTGCGGGCCCAGAACCATGATCATGTTCCGGCCGTCCTGCTTCGGGTTGGACTCGATGAAGCCGAGTTCCTCGACGTCCGAAGCGAGACGCTGGAGCAGTCGGAAGCCCAGCTCGGGGCGGGACTGCTCACGACCACGGAACATGATCGTGATCTTGACCTTGTCGCCCTGCTTGAGGAACCGGACGACGTGACCCTTCTTGGTGTCATAGTCGTGCGGGTCGATCTTCGGCCGGAGCTTCATCTCCTTGATGACCGTGTGCGCCTGGTTCTTGCGCGCCTCACGGGCCTTCATGGCCGACTCGTACTTGAACTTCCCGTAGTCCATGAGCTTGCACACGGGCGGACGGGCGGTAGCCGCCACCTCGACCAGGTCGAGGTCGTACTCCTGTGCGAGTTCCAGGGCCTTGGCAAGCGGCACAATCCCGACCTGCTCGCCGCTGGGACCGACAAGTCGCACCTCGGGCACGCGAATCCGGTCGTTGATGCGGGGCTCGGCGCTGATGGATCCTCCTCGGTAGCACCACGCGACCGCCTGGCGGACAGCCACGTAACGTCTGTTTCAGACAGACCAACCGCGTCGGAGCAACAAAAATGCCCCGGACGGGACACAGGCGGGGCTCCTGGCAAACCGGAACACCGCCACGGTGAACCGCGGGGCGCATCGGGTGGTTCCATCGTCCGTACGGAACGATGGGGACCACCTGACCGGTGACCCGCCGTCCTGGGGACGGCTAGGTGGGAGAGCGGAGCCTCCACTTGTGGGCCGGGCACATAGCTGCCCAGCCGGTCGTTACACAAGGTTAGCAGCTCGGCGGGGCGGGCACCAACCGGCCCGTGCGGCCGCTCCCGCGGGCGGCGGGCCGGCGCCGTGGGCCTATCGTAAGGCGCATGAGTGACGCGACCCCCAGCAGTGATTCCCCCGGCTTCGACGAGATGGCCCGCGACATCGCGGAGGTGCCCGCCGTCGAGGTCATCGTGACGGTCGCCGTCAACCTGATGAGCGCCGCCGCCGTGAAGCTCGGCCTGACCGAGGACGGCGACGCGCACAAGGACCTCGACGAGGCCCGCAAGCTGGTCCACGCGCTGGCCGGCCTGCTGGACGCGAGCACCACGGAGATCAGCTCCTTCCACGCCGCCCCGCTGCGCGACGGCCTGAAGTCCCTCCAGCTCGCCTTCCGCGAGGCCTCGCTCGTCCCGGACGAGCCGGGCCAGGGTCCGGGCGAGAAGTACACCGGCCCGGTCTTCGGCTGAGACGTCCGCCCCTTCCGTCCGTACGTACGTGAACGAGCCCCCGCCGGTGCTTCCGGCGGGGGCTCGTCGCTTCGCGAGTACGGGTCAGACCTCCGCGGTCGTCTCCCCGCCGCGCATCGAGGGGTGGGTCAGCCGGTGGGCGAGCGCCGCGAGGATGCCGCCGATCAGCGGGGCCACGATGAACAGCCACAGCTGGGAGAGGGCGGCGCCGCCGGCGAACAGGGCCGGGCCGAGGCTCCGGGCCGGGTTGACCGAGGTGCCGGTGAGCGGGATGCCGACCAGGTGGATCACCGCGAGGGAGATACCGATGGGCAGGCCGTCGAAGCCGACGACCGCCACCTTGTGGGTCACCGCGAGGACCACGAAGACCAGCAGGAAGGTGAGCACCACCTCGGCCAGGAACGCGCCGCCGAGGTTGATGTGCACGTCCGAGCGGTCGCCGTAGCCATTGCTGCCGAACTTTCCGCTCGTCTTCAGCCCCGGCACCTGCTTGGCCAGCAGGAACAGCAGCGCCGCACCGGCGATGCCGCCGAGGAACTGTGCGATCCAGTACGTCACCGCCGTGCGCACGTCGATCCGCCGCGCGGCCAGCATGCCGAGCGTGACCGCCGGATTGATGTGGCAGCCGGAGATCGGGCCGAGGGCGTAGGCGAGCGCGAGGAGCACGAAACCGAAGGCCAGGGCGATGCCCAGGGTTCCGATGTAATCGACGCACAGCACCGCCGCTCCCACGGCGAAGAAAACCAGCAGCAGGGTGCCGAGGAACTCCGACACGGCTGTCCGCGCCTGCATACAACCACCTCGCGAAGATCGTCCCTTTTCTTCGCAATTCTCCGGCTGCTCACGCTTTCGCGCACGTTGAGCCGAAGGGGTGATCAGCGCGTGAACAGGGGCTCACCCGGTGTGTGCGCGCCGGCCGGGAGCAGCGCGAGGTCCAGGCCCCGGACCAGCCGGGCCCGCAGCACCTCGTCGGCGGCCAGCGCGCGGGCCACGCGTCCCGCCGCCCGAGCGGGGTCCGCGCCGGCCGCGAGGACCAGGGCGAGGGTGCCGTCGGCGCTGCCGGGGCCGAGGTGGGCGCGGAGCACGGCGGGCTCGGCGGCGACGGCTTCGCGTACGGCGGCGGTGACGGCGGGGTCGTCCAGCGGGTCCGCGCTGGTGCGGCCCTCGGCGAGGGCGCGCAGGGCGGACCCGGTCAGCTCGAAGGCCACCGGTCCGGCGAGGTCGAGCACCACCGTGTCCGCCTTCTCGTGCGCGGCGGCCCGGAGCGCCTGGTGCAGGGGTACGGCGACGGGGCGGGCCTGCGGGTCCCAGCGGGCCAGCGACGCGGTGGAGGTGAAGGCGGGCAGGGCGCGGCGGCCACCGGCCTGGAGCGTGGGCACGGCCATGTCGCTCGTCTTCTCCCGGCGCAGCCCCCGCTCGTCCTCCTCGACCTCGCCGAGTACGGCGACGACGGGGACCAGGAGCCGGGCGCCCTTCAGGGCTTCGAGCACCGGTGCGACGGCGGTGCGGTCCTCGGCCCAGGCGGCGAGGGCCGTGGCCAGGGCGGGGTCGGCGGTGCCGTCGTCGTCGGAGTAACCGGGGTCCGGAATGTTCTTCTGCTCCACGGGGCGAGCGTAGTGCCTGGGCATTCTCATCAGGCCGACAGGTCGGACCCAGCCGGTTCTCAGCCGCGGTTCCTAGCGTCCGGGCCATGCCCCGACACCGCGTACGCCGTCGCGCCCTGCCCGTATCCCTGACGGCCGCCGCCGTGCTGGCCGTCTCGGCCGCCGGGGGCGCGTACGTCATCGGCCGTGCGCCGGACCGGGCGCCGGCCGCGGTCGCCTCCGTATCGTCGGCGTCACCGCCCCCGGAAGCGAGCGAGGAGCCGTCGGTGGATCTGGACGCGGAGCTGGAGGCGGCCGTCGAGCCGCTGGTGGGCGAGACGTCGGCGGCGGCGCTCTCGGTCGCGGTGCTGGACAGCGGCAGCGGTACGCGTGCGGTGTACGGGGGCGCGGACGCGACGTACGCGACGGCGAGCATCGTCAAGGTGGACATCCTGGCGGCGCTGCTGCTGCGGGCCCAGGACGAGGGGCGCACGCTGACCGCCGCCGAGCGCACCCGGGCTGCCGCGATGATCGAGAGGAGCGACAACGACTCCGCGACCGCGCTGCTGGCGGCGGCCGGCGGGGCGGCGGGACTGGACGCGGCGAACGCACGGCTGGGGCTCACCGCGACGACCGCGTCGCACGCCTGGGGGCTGACGAGCACCACGGCGGCCGACCAGCTGACGCTGCTGGGGGCGGTGTTCGGTACGGAGACGGACGCGGCCCTCAGCGAGACGTCGCGGGCGTACATACGTGGGCTGATGGCCCGGGTGGAGGCCGACCAGCAGTGGGGCGTCTCGGCGGCGGGCGACGCCTGGGCGCTGAAGAACGGCTGGATGCCGCGTACCGCCACCGGGCTGTGGAACGTCAACAGCATCGGGCGGGTGACGGCGGACGGCCACACCTATCTGGTGGCGGTGCTGTCCGGCGGCCAGGCGTCCAAGGAGAGTGGCATCGAGCTCGTCGAGTCGGCGGCGAAGGCGGCGGTGAAGGTGCTGAGCGCGCGGTGAGTCCGCGCGCTCAACGGCGCCGGGCGGAGAACGCGCGGCCGCGCCGGAGCAGGACGCCTGCCGCGAGCAGGAGCACACCGAGGCCGCCGGCCGCCGGGGCGAGCCATCCGGCCGGGCCGCCGTCCTCCGGCTCGGGCGTGGGCCCGGGGCCGAAGTACCGCTTGCGGTAACCGGCGGGGGCGGATTCGCCGCGCACCTCGGCGGGGCGCACCCGGCCGCCCGCCTCGATGGCCGCCGCGGGATCGACGATCCCGTAGCCGCGCGCGTCGTCGCGGCCGGAGGCGGGGGCGTCGCGCGCGGTGTCGGTGAGGAGCTTCTTGATCTGCGCGGGCGAGAGCCCGGGGTGCGCGGACCTGACGAGGGCCACCGCGCCGGAGACGAACGCGGCGGCGGCGGAGGTGCCCCACTCCACGTAGTACTTGCGGTCGGGCGCCGGTACGACGATGTCGTCGCCGGGGGCGCTCACGGTGGCGTACCAGCGGCGCGTGGAGAACGAGGCGTGCGTGCCGTACCGGTCGACGGCCGCGGCGGCGATGACCCCGGGGTAGGCGGCGGGATACGAGATGTGGTCGCCCTTCTCGCCGCCGTTGCCGGCCGAGGCGACGACGACGGCTCCCTTCTTCAGGGCGTACTGGACGGCGGCGTCCTCGCCCGGCTCGGGGTGTGCGGACTCGCTGTCGTCGCCCAGGGAGAGGTTGATGACGTCGGCGCCGTGGTCGGCGGCCCAGCGGATGCCGTCGGCGAGCGCGGTGCCCCGGGTCCTGCGGGCCTCGGCGCGGGCCGGGTCGCTCGCTTCGAGGATGACGCGGACCGGGAGGATCCTCGCCTCGGGCGCGATGCCGAGGACGCCGTCGGCGCGTCCGCTGCCGTGGCCCCGGCCCGCGATGATCCCGGCCATGGCGGTGCCGTGCCGGGCCCATGCCTTGTCGCCGCGCTCCGCGCCGAAGCCGATCAGGTCCTTGCCGGGCAGGACCTGGCCCGCGAGGTCGGGCAGGCTGCCGTCGACCCCGGTGTCCACGACGGCGACGGTGACGCCCTTGCCCCGGGTGGCCTCCCAGGCCCGGTCGGTGTGCAGGGCGTCCAGCCCCCACTGCTGGGCCCGGATGGTGTCGGCCCCCGCCGGGGTCGCGGGGAGCAGGACGAGGGCGGTGGCCGCGCAGAGCGTGCCGAGGGTCCGCCGGGCGGACCGTCGCGGACCCACGAACCTCCGCAGGGGCCCGGGGACGCGGTGGCGGATCATCCGGGCTGCTCCGTGAGGTCGGCGACATGGGTGCGCAGGGCGCGCTCGACCCGGTCGGCCACGCCCTTGGCCTCGTGGCCGAGCCCGGCCTGCGCGGCGGCGGTCGTCCCGCCCGAGGCCATGGCCTGTGCGGCGGGCCGGGGCGGGGTGGCGGCACGTCCGTCGGCGAATCCGGACACGGCGAAGGAGACGACGGGGATCTCGGTCAGCACGTGGATGGACCAGCTGGCGCGCTGCCGGTCGCGGAACGCGGCCGCGGGGCTGTCCTTCACCGGGTAGGCGCGGGGCAGCAGGTCGGTGCGCCGGTCCAGGTGCTCGTCGGTGAACCGGGTGCTCAGGGCGCGCATCGCCTCGGTGTCGGCCTCGGTGAAGACCAGTCCGACGGTGGTGACGCTGCTGGCCGTGGCGTCCGTGTACGTGGCCCGCAGCACATGGGCGCAGCCGACCGTGCGCAGCGTCTTGGTCAGCAGCGGGTCGAGTGCGGTGGAGCAGCCGCTGTCCGGGGCGACGGCGAGCCTCGTCCAGACCCGGTCGGCGCCGCCGGGCCCGGCTCCGTCGCCCTTCAGGGTGCGGGGGAAGAGGGTGTCCACGGGGACGCTGTGCCAGGCCTCCCGGCCCATGGTGTACGCGCTGCGGGCGGCGGGGTCGTCGTCCGGGCCTTCGGCCAGCCAGCTGCCGGCGGCGGCCCCGCCGATCAGCCCGAGCCCGAGGACCACGCAGACACCGGCGGCCACGGGCCGGTACCGGCGGGGGCCGCGCAGGGGGGTTTCGGGAGGCGGCCAGGCGGTCTCGTCCGGTGCAGGGCGCGGG
>NZ_RDBL01000013.1:1218398-1306861 GCF_008042035.1 Streptomyces sp. col6 | reverse complement strand
GGGTCCGGTCAGTGGCACGGGCAGTCATGGCCGCAGCTTGCCAGACGGTTCTACCGCTGGGTAGGGGGACGATCCGTGCAGATCGGCCGGTGCGCGGACCGCCCGCACAGACAGGACCCCGCTCGCCGCGTGGGCGTCACTCTACGGGCTGCGGCGCTGCCGGTGGGAGCGGGCGGTCCGCGCACCGGCCGATCTGCACGGATCGTCCCCCTACCCAGCGGTAGAACCGTCTGGCAAGCTGCGGCCATGACTGCCCGTGCCACTGACCGGACCCGTTACGACCGGGCCACCGCCCATCTCGACGCTCCCGTAGCCGTCGTCGATCTGGAGGCGTTCGACGCCAACGCCGACGATCTCGTACGCCGGGCGGCGGGCAAGCCGGTCCGGGTGGCGAGCAAGTCGGTGCGCTGTCGGGCCCTGCTCGAACGGGTGCTGGCGCGGCCAGGGTTCGCCGGGATCATGTCGTTCACGCTCGCGGAGTCGCTGTGGCTGGCCCGCGCCGGCTTCGACGACGTCCTGCTGGCCTACCCCTCCGCCGACAGGCCGGCCTACGCGGAGCTGGCCGCCGACCCGAAGCTCGCCGCCGCCGTGACGGTGATGGTGGACGACCACGCCCAGCTGGACCTGATCGACGCGGCGCGGGCCGGCGGCACCCAGAAGATCCGGGTCTGTCTGGAACTGGACACCTCGCTGCGGATGCTCGGCGGCCGGGTCAGGATCGGGGCCCTGCGCTCGCCGCTGCGCTCCCCCGCCCAGCTGGCGGAACTGGCCAGGTCCGTCGTGCGGCGCCCCGGTTTCCGGCTGGTGGGGCTGATGGCGTACGAGGGGCACATCGCCGGCGTCGGCGACTCGGTCGCGGGGCGTCCGCTGCGCTCCCGGGCGATCCGCCTCATGCAGGCCACGGCCCGCAAGGAACTGGCGGCCCGGCGGGCCGAGGTGGTGCGGGCGGTCCGGGCCGTGGCACCGGACCTGGAGTTCGTGAACGGCGGGGGCACGGGCAGCGTGCAGCACACGGCGGCGGAGGACGCGGTGACGGAGATCGCCGCCGGTTCGGGGCTGTACGTGCCGCGCCTGTTCGACAACTACACCTCGTTCACCGCCCGCCCGGCCGCGCTGTTCGCGCAGCCCGTGGTGCGGCGGCCCGGCGTGGGCGTGGTGACGGTGCTCGGCGGCGGCTACCCGGCCTCGGGCGCGGCCGGGCCGGATCGGCTGCCGGTCCCGTATCTGCCGGAGGGGCTGCGCTACGACCCGCAGGAGGGACCCGGCGAGGTGCAGACCCCGCTGCTGGGCTCCCCGGCCGACGACCTGCTGATCGGTGACAAAGTGTGGTTCCGGCACGCGAAGGCCGGTGAGCTGTGCGAGCGGTTCGACACACTGCACCTGATCGAGGGCGACCGCGTGACGGCGGCCGTACCGACGTACCGGGGCGAGGGGCGTACGTTCCTCTAATCGGTCGTGTGCTCCACGGAGTTGCCCACGCCGCCGTCCGTCGCGTCGTCGCCGATCGGGCGGATGCCCTTGGTGAGGGTGTCCATGAGGGCGAGCGGCGGCCCGTCCGGGCCCGCGTCGAGCGCGCACCGCACGATGACGGGTGACTCGCTGCCGACGGGCGAGGGGAAGACGAGCGACTGGACGTAGCCGCCGGGGCCCTTGCCGGTGACGACCCGCCAACGCACCTGGTATCCGGAGCGCCCGGCCACGGTGACGGCTTCGGCGGAGATCTGACGGTGGGACAGGAGGCCGCCGTGGATGGGCCGGTCGATGACGTCCCGGTCGTACGCGAGGTTCGCCGCGTCGACGATGTCCTTCTTGGCGATCTCCTCCGGCGAGGTGAGATCGGTGCGGGTCGCGGTGCGTATGGTCACCGTCCCCCGGAAGCACATCGCGGAACTGGTACCGGGGCAGAAGTAGGCCTCGGAATCATCGGGGCGCATCATGAGGGCCTCCTCGATGGGATGGTCGACCTTCTCCCAGCCGTCGGGGATCGGCAGGGTGATGCCGTTGAGCTGGTCGACGAGCCGGGCGGGGCCCTTGTCGGCGGCCGAATCGCCCGGCGACAGGCTGGGCTGGTCGGAGGCCTTGCCGGTGGGGGTGTGCGAGGCGCTGGGGACGGGGGTGCCCGACCGGGCGGCCGTGGGCGGTGCGTCGTCGTCCCGGCCGGTGAGCAGCACCGCGCCCGTCACGGCCGCCGCGACCACCAGCGCGCCCGCCGCCACGATCGCGATGGTCCTGGCGCCGGTGCCGCCGCTCGCGCCGGGCCGCCGAGGGGGCACGGGCGGTTGGTCCGCGGAGGCCGCGGCGCGGGTGTGGGCGGTCCAGGCCGTGCCGTCCCACCATCGCTCGGTTCCGGGGACGGCCGTGTCCGGGTACCAGCCGGGTGGCGTGGGCATGCTCATGACCCCACTGTAGATCGCCGGACACGGAGCGTCTCAGAGTGGTGTCACATAGGCACCGGAGATGCCGCCGTCCACGAGGAAGTCCGTGGCGTTGACGAACGAGGAGTCGTCGCTCGCCAGGAAGGCGACGGCGGCGGCGATCTCGGTGGCTTCGGCGAACCGGCCGAGCGGGATGTGCACCAGCCTGCGGGCCGCCCGCTCCGGGTCCTTGGCGAACAGCTCCTGGAGCAGCGGGGTGTTGACCGGCCCCGGGCAGAGCGCGTTGACGCGGATCCCCTCGCGGGCGAACTGGACGCCCAGTTCGCGGGTCATCGCCAGCACCCCGCCCTTGGACGCGGTGTACGAGATCTGCGAGGTGGCCGCGCCCATCCGGGCCACGAAGGAGGCGGTGTTGATGATGGAGCCCCGGCCCTGGCGGCGCATGTAGGGCAGGGCCGCCTTGCAGCAGAGGTAGACGGAGGTGAGGTTGACGTCCTGGACGCGCTTCCATGCCTCCAGTTCCGTGGTGAGGATGGAGTCGTCCTCGGGCGGCGAGATGCCGGCGTTGTTGAACGCGATGTCGACCGAGCCGTAGGTGTCGTCGGCCGTCCGGAACAGCTCGGCGACCTGTCCGGGGTCGGTCACGTCGACACGTACGAAGGTGCCGCCGACCGCCTCGGCCGCCGCCTCGCCGGCCGTCGCGTCGATGTCGCCGCAGACGACGTGCGCCCCCTCGGAGGCGAGCCGGTGGGCGGTGGCCAGGCCGATGCCGCTGCCGGCGCCGGTGATGACGGCGGTGCGGCCGACGAGGCGGCGGCAGATGATCTCGGGGTCCGTGCTCATGGGAGTTCAGGCCTCCGTGCTCAGGAAGACGTTCTTGGTCTCGGTGAATGCGGTGAGGGCGTCGGGCCCCAGTTCGCGGCCGATGCCGGACTGCTTGAACCCGCCGAACGGCGTCCAGTAGCGGACCGCCGCGTGCGAGTTGACGGAGAGGTTGCCCGCCCGGACCGCCTGGGAGACGCGCAGCGCGCGCCCCACGTCCCGGGTCCAGAGCGAGCCGGCGAGCCCGTAGTCGGTGGCGTTGGCGAGGCGTACGGCGTCCGCCTCGTCCTCGAAGGGCAGCACGACGGCTACAGGCCCGAACACCTCCTCGGTGGCGACGGGCGCGTCCGCAGGGACGCCGGTGAGGACGGTCGGCGGGAACCAGAAGCCGGGCCCCTGCGGCGCGCTCCCCCGGATCGCCGCCGCGCCCTCGGGGACGTAACCGCGTACGCGTTCCAGCTGGGCACGGGAGATGAGCGGGCCCATCCGCGTCTTCTCGTCGAAGGGGTCGCCGACGGGGAACGCCTCGACGGCCGGGGCGAGGAGTTCCAGGAAGCGGTCGTACGCGGAGCGCTGGACGAGGATGCGGGTGCGGGCGCAGCAGTCCTGGCCGGCGTTGTCCAGGAAGGAGTCGGGTGCGGCGGCCGCGGCGGCCTCGATGTCGGCGTCGGCGAAGACGATGTTGGGACTCTTGCCGCCGAGTTCGAGCGTGACGCGCCCCAGGCGGTCGGCGCATTTGGCCATGATCCGCTTGCCGGTGCGGGTGGAGCCGGTGAAGACGATCTTGGCGACGTCCGGGTGTTCGACGAGGGCGTTGCCCGCCTCGTCGCCGGCGCCGGGCAGCACCTGGAAGAGGTGTTCGGGCAGGCCCGCCTCCAGAGCGATCCCGGCCAGCCGGAGCGCGGTCAGCGGAGTCGTCTCGGCGGGCTTGAGGATCACCGCGTTGCCGGCGGCGAGGGCGGGGGCGGTGCCCCAGGCGGCGATCGGCATCGGGAAGTTCCAGGGCGCGATGACGCCGACGACGCCCAGGGGTTCCAGGAGGGTGAGGTCGATGCCGCCGGGGACGGGGATCTGCCGGCCGCTGAGCCGTTCCACTCCCCCGGCCGCGAAGTCGAGCAGGTCGCGGACGTTGCCCGCCTCCCAACGGGCGTTGGTGAGGGTGTGGCCCGCCTCCCGGACCTCCAGCAGGGCCAGTTCCTCGGCGTGGGCGTCGACGGCGGCGGCGAACCGGCGCAGCAGCCGGGCCCGGTCGGCAGGAGCGAGCGCGGCCCAGGCGCGCTGGGCACCGCCGGCGCGGACGACGGCGGTGTGCACGCCGGCGGCCGGGGTGGCGGGGACGGTGGCGATGGTCTCCCCGGTCGCCGGGTTCAGGACGTGGTGCTCGTGGATCACATGGTCCTCACAGCGGTCGTGGGCTCGAAGGCGTCGTACTCACAGGCGTTCGAAGGAGCGGCGCAGTTCCCAGTCGGTCACGGCCGCGTCGAAGGCGTCCAGTTCGACGCGGGCCATGGTGCGGTAGTGCGCCACGACGTCCTCGCCGAAGGCCTCCCGGGCGATCTCGCTGTCCTCCCAGAGGGCTGCGGCCTCGCGCAGGGTGGCGGGGACCTGGTCGTAGGCGGCGGTGTAGGCGTTGCCCTCGCAGGGTTCGGGGAGTTCGAGCTTCTGCTCGATCCCGTACAGGCCTGCGGCGACGAGTCCGGCGACGGCCAGGTACGGGTTGACATCGCCGCCGGGGAGCCGGTTCTCGAAGCGCAGCGACGCGCCGTGGCCGACGACGCGCAGGGCACAGGTGCGGTTGTCGTGGCCCCAGGCGACGGCGGTCGGGGCGAAGGAGCCGGGGCGCAGCCGCTTGTAGGAGTTGATGTTCGGCGCGAAGAGGAGGGAAAGGTCGCGCAGGGCGGCGAGCTGTCCGGCCAGGAAGTGCCGCATCACCGGTGACATGGCCCCGTCCGCACCGGCCATGACGGAGCGTCCGGGTTCGGTGGTGGAGCGCAGCGAGAGGTGGATGTGGCAGGAGTTGCCCTCGCGTTCGTTGAACTTGGCCATGAAGGTGAGCGCCATGCCCTCCTGGGCGGCGATCTCCTTGGCTCCGGTCTTGTAGACGGCGTGCTGGTCGCAGGTGACCAGGGCCTCGTCGTAGCGGAACACGATCTCGTGCTGGCCGGGGTTGCACTCGCCCTTGGCCGACTCGACGGCGAGGCCCGCGCCGGCCATCTCGTTGCGGACGCGGCGCAGCAGGGGTTCGACGCGGCCGGTCCCGAGGACGGAGTAGTCGACGTTGTACTGGTTGACGGGGGTGAGGTCGCGGTAGCCGCGGTCCCACGCCTGTTCGTAGGTGTCCTTGAAGACGATGAACTCGAGTTCGGTGCCGACGTGGGCCGTGTAGCCGTGCCCGGCCAGGCGTTCGAGCTGGCGGCGCAGGATCTGCCGGGGCGCGGCGGTGACCGGCGAGCCGTCGGCCCAGGCGAGGTCGGCGAGGACCAGCGCGGTGCCCTCGTGCCACGGCACCCGGCGCAGAGTGCTGAGGTCGGGGCGCATGGCGAAGTCGCCGTAGCCGTTGTCCCAGGAGGACATGGCGTAGCCGTCGACGGTGTTCATGTCGGTGTCGACGGCGAGGAGGTAGGCGCAGCCCTCGGTGCCGTGGTCCACAACCTCGTCGAGGAAGAAGGGGGCGGCGAAGCGTTTGCCCTGGAGCCGTCCCTGCATGTCGGGGAAGGCCAGGACGACGGTGTCGATCTCGCCGCTGTGCACGAGGCGGCGCAGGTCCGAGAGAGCGAGCGGGGCGGTGCGGTCGGACACGGACGGGTCCTCTCCTCGCGGGCCGGGCGGGCGATCCAATCTATGGGCAGGGCGGGTGTTGTGGGTACGGTGCCGGGGTGTTCCGCGCGCCGTACGAGGGAGGGCATCGGTGAATCGTCCGCTGGTCGGGATCAGCACCTACCTGGAGGCCTCGGCCCGCTGGGGCGTATGGAACCTGCCGGCCGCGCTGCTGCCCGCGGGGTACGCCCGGGTGGTGCGCGAGTCCGGGGGCCTGGCCGTGCTGCTGCCGCCGGACGCGCCGGACGCCGCGGCGGAGGTGGTGGCCCGGCTGGACGCGGTGGTGGTGGCGGGCGGGCCCGATGTGGAGCCCGCGCGGTACGGGGCGGGGCGCGATCCGCGGACCGGGCCGCCGGCGCCGGAGCGTGACGCCTGGGAGGCGGCGCTGATCGGTGCGGCGCTGGAGTCGGGGACGCCGTTGCTCGGGATCTGCCGCGGGATGCAGCTGCTGAACGTGGCGTTCGGCGGCACCCTGACCCAGCATCTGGACGGGCACGGCGGCCCCGGCGGGGCGACGGGCGTGTTCGGTTCGCATCCGGTGACGCCGGTGCCGGGCACCCGGTACGCGTCGCTGGTGCCGGAGGCGTGCGAGGTCCCCACGTACCACCATCAGGCCGTGGGCCGGATCGGCACGGGCCTGGTGGCGTCGGCGCACGCGGCGGACGGCACGGTGGAGGCGGTCGAACTGCCCGGCGCCCCCTGGGTGCTGGGGGTGCAGTGGCATCCGGAGGCGGGCGACGACCTCCGGGTGGTGCGGGGCCTGGTGGAGGCCGTCGCACCGTCGCGGGAGACGTCGCTAGCCGAGCCGGCGGCGTAGCCAGTCCAGGGCCGCGGCGCCCTGGGCCGCCTGGAAGGCACGGAGCGTCGGCAGGCCGGGCGGGCCGGGGCGCAGCGAGTGCTCCGCGAAGTACCCGGCGACGGCGGCGAGTACGGCGGTGACGGCGGCGGGGTCGGCGTCCCGGCCGAGCGGGTGGGCGGTGAACAGGGCCTCCGGGTCCGGGCCGCCCTCTCCGGAGGCGTAGCCCTGCGCCGCCACGCACGGGAGCATCACCAGGAGGTCGAACCAGGGCGCGGCGCGCACCGCGTGCGGCCAGTCGACGAAGAAGGTCCGGTCCCCGGTGAGCAGGATGTTGTCGGCGCGCAGGTCGCCGTGGGCGAGAGTGTCGCCGATCGCGGCCTCGTCCCAGCCGGCCTCCAGTTCCGCGAGGGCGGCGAGGCGTCCGGCCGCCCAGGGGTGGAGGCGGGCGTCGCCGCCCGCCGCGTGCAGGGTGCGCCAGCCGTCGAACAGCGAGGACTTGCCCCGGACTGCCGTGGGGACGTCGGCCGGGGCGGGAGTGAGGACGCGGGCGAGGTCACCGACCGCGTCCAGGACACGGTCCAGCTCGGCCCGGTCCCACGGCACCCGGGGCTGGCGGCCGTCGATGTCCTCCAGGACGAGGGCGACGCGGGTGCCGTCGTCGTACGAGCCGAGCAGCCGGGGCACGGGGGCGTCCCCGGGGAGCGACGCCGTGACGCGGGCCTCGGCCCGGTGCATGTCCGGGGTGTCCGGGTTCACCTCGGCGCTCACGGCCTTGACGAAGGCCCGGCCGCCGTTCGCGAGCCGGACCCGGGCGGCCACTCCGGGCGAGAAGCCGCCGTTCTGGGTGCGGGCCTCGACGACCGGTGCGCCGAGGATGTCCTCGACGGCTTCGCGTACGGGGGCGGGCAGATCGGTCCAGTGGTGGCGGACACCCTGCGCGGGCGGTGCGCCGACGGTCATCGGGCCGTCCCTTCCGAGGCGACCGGTGCGTGGTCGGCGTTCCAGGTCAGGGGGGTCGGCCCGCTGGGGTCGTCGTAGCCCAGGGAGCGGTAGAGGGCCTCGGCCTCCGGGGTGGTGGTCAGATTGATGCGGGAGCAGCCGGCCTCGACGAGGTGGTTGTGGACGGCCTCGAAGGTCAGGCGGGCATAGCCGTGGCGCCGGTGGGCGGGGTCCGTGGCGACCGAGGCGATGTGCCCGATGTACGGGGTGCGGCCGGGCCTCGGCAGCAACGGCATGTACTGGCCCACCGTGCTGGACAGCAGCCGGTCCCCGGCGTCGACCACATAGGCGACGAAACACGGGTCGGTGCTCAGCCGCTCGCGGAACGCCGCTTCGCACTCCGGCGTCCAGTCCGCCTCCGGAACGATACCGAGGGAGGCGAGCATGAACAGGCGCAGCCGGGTGAGTTCGGCGGCGTCGTCCGCGCCGGCCCGTCGCAGGTGCGGCGAGGTGCTCGTGGGGCTCACGAAGGGGTCCTTTCGCTGAGGTGCCGTGCCTCTGCAAGGGTGCCGCCCCGCGGTCCGCGCGTCGCCTCCTTTTCCCCTCGGGCGGCGTGAGGCGGCGTCAGGCGGAGGGCCGCGTCCCCGTCCTCGTCAGCGTGAGCAGGTCGCGGGCCGGGCCCGTGGGGCGGTGGCCCGAGGGCCAGACCGCGCGCAGTTGGCGGCGCAGACGGGCCCCGGCGATGGGGACCTTGACCAGGCGCCGGGCGGACAGCTCCTCGCCGAGCGCGAGTTCGCTCAGGACGCAGGGGCCCGCGCCGCTCTCCGCCGCGCCCTTGAGCGCGGTGGTCGAGGAAAGTTCCAGGAGCGGCGGGGCGAGCGGGCCGTGCACGGCGAGGGCGGCGTCCAGGACCTGGCGGGTGCCGGAGCCGTGTTCGCGGAGGATCAGCGGGGTCGCGGCCAGTTCGCCCGGGGTCAGCGGGGTGCGGCKGCGGGCCCAGGGGTGGGAGGGGGCGACCACGACGACGAGGCGGTCATGGGCGATGACGGTGCCGTCGAGCCCGGCCGGGACGGACAGGCCCTCCACGAAGCCGAGGTCCGCGTCGCCGGTCAGCAGCCGTTCGGCGACGGCCGCGGAGTTCCCGGCGAGCAGCGAGACGGCGGTGCCGGGCCGTTCGGCGCGCAGGGCGATGAGCCAGCCGGGGAGGAGGTATTCGGCGATGGTCATGGAGGCGGCGACCCGCAGCCGGGAGTCGCGGCGGTCGCGCAGGGCGTGGGCGCCCGCGTCGAACGCCTCGGCGGCCTCCACGACCCGGCGTGCCCAGTCGGTGACAAGGGCGCCCGGCTCGGTGAGGCGGGAGCCCCGGGGCGAGCGGTCCAGGAGGGTGAGCCCGAGCTGCCGTTCCATCGAGCGGATGCGGCTGCTGGCGGCGGGCTGGGTGATGCCGAGGTCCCGGGCGGCGCGGCCGAGGCTGCCGTGCCGGGCGACGGCGAGCAGCAGCTCCAGCGCGCCGAGGTCGGGCACCCGGTGGGACAGGGGGGCGGACGGTTCGCTGGACATAAGTCCACCTTATGACCTCATAGGGCAGCGCTCCCTGGTGGGACCCGGACCGGGCCGAAAGAATCATGGCATGGCCACCTATCTGCGGACCCGCCCTCCCTCCCCGTATCCCGGCACCGTCCGGCGGCCCGCGCTGCGGCACTTCGGTCCCAACTGGTACGCCACCGTCATGGGCACCGCGATCGTCGCGAGCGCCGGTGCCGCGCTGCCCGTGCACGTCCCCGGGCTGCGGGGGGCCTGCGCGGCGGTGTGGGTGGTCTCGGCGCTGCTGCTGGCCGTCGTGCTGACCGCACGCGCCGGGCACTGGGCGGCCCACCCCGACCAGGCCCGCGCCCATCTCGCGGACCCCGCCGTCGCGCCGTTCTACGGCTGCCTGTCGATGGCGCTGCTGGCCGTCGGGGGCTCCGGCATGGTCGTGGGCAAGGACGTCGTCGGGCACCCGGCGGCGCTCGCGCTGGACGTGGTCCTGTACACGGCGGGCACGGTGGCCGGGCTGGTCGCGGCCGTGGCGGTGCCGTATCTGATGATCGTCCGCCACCGGCCGGAGCCCGGCACCGCGTCCCCGGTGTGGCTGCTGCCGGTGGTGGCGCCGATGGTCTCGGCCGCGCTCGGCCCGCTGCTGGTGCCGGAGCTGCCGGCTGGCCAGGGGCGGGAGGCGCTGCTGCTGGGCTGCTACGCGATGTTCGGGCTGAGCCTGCTGGCGACGCTGGTGATGCTTCCGCTGGTCTTCGGCCGGCTGGTGCACCGGGGCCCGCTGCCGCTCGCCCTGACGCCGACGCTGTTCCTGGTGCTCGGCCCGCTCGGGCAGTCGACGACCGCGGTGAACGCGCTGGCCGATGTGGCGCCCGGTGCGGTCGGGGGTGCGTACGCCTCGGCACTGAGGGCCTTCGCGGTGCTGTACGGGGTGCCGGTGATGGGGTTCGCCCTGCTGTGGCTGGCGCTGGCCGTGGCCCTCGTGGTGCGGGCGGTGCGGGGCGGGATGACGTTCTCGATGACGTGGTGGGGCTTCACGTTCCCCGTCGGCACCTGTGTGACGGGCGCGGCGGGCCTGGCGCGGCACACCGGCCTGACCGCCTTCACCTGGCTGGCCGTCGCGCTGTACGTGTGCCTCGTCGCCGCCTGGGCGATGGCCGGTGCCCGAACCGTGCGCGGGCTGCTCAGCGGAGTGCTGCTCGCAGCGCCTCGGGGGCCCGTACCAGCGACGGCCCGTACCAGGTGAGGTACCGCCCGTCGACAAGGGCGGCGGGCAGGCCGGGGAAGGCCTCCGGTCCGTCGTCCCGGGTGAAGCGGTAGGGCTCGTCGGGCAGCACCACCAGCTCGGCGCCGGCCGCGTTCAGCTCGTCGAGCGGGATACGCGGATAGCGCTCGGCGTGGTCCGCGTACACGTTCGCAACGCCCAGCCGGGCCAGCAGGTCACCGGCGAAGGTGTCGCGGCCCAGCACCATCCACGGCCTGCGCCAGACCGGGACGACCGCGCGGCGCGGCGGGCCGGGCGGCGGGAGGGACGCCCAGGCCGCCTCGGCCTCGTCCAGCCAGCGCGGCCGGGGCAGGCCGCAGGCGCCGGTCAGCAGGCGGTCCAGTTCGCCGAAGGCGTCGTCGAGGGTGCGGACGGTGGTGACGAGGACGTGCGCGCCGGCCTCCCGCAGGGCGGCGAGGTCCGGGGCCCGGTTCTCCTCCTCGTTGGCCACCACCAGGTCCGGGCGCAGGTCCAGGACCGCGCGGACGTCGGGGTTCTTGGTGCCGCCGATGCGGGCGGCGCCGAGACCGGCCGGGTGGGTGCACCAGTCGGTGACGCCGACGAGCAGGCCGGGGGCGGTCCCGGCGACGGCCTCGGTGAGCGAGGGCACCAGGGAGACGACGCGCACGGCGGTCCTCAGCGCCGGGGGTCGGACGTGGCGTCGATGTGCTCGGCCACCGCGACGCACAGCAGCCGGGTGCCGGGCAGGGTGGCCCGCCAGCGGTGGCGCACCCCGCCGGACAGGAAGAGGGTGTCGCCCTGGACGAGCCGGTAGGCCTGGCCCTCGGCCTCCACCTCGGCGGCGCCCTCCGCGACGTACAGGAGCTCGTCGTTGCGGTGCTGGAACTCGCGCCCGAGGTCGAGTTCCCCGGTGAACTCCAGGGCACTGAGCTGGTGGCGTCCGCGCACCACCCGGTGCACTCCGTCCTCCTGCGCGCCGCGCACGACGTCGACCGCGCGTGCGGAGTCGGCCGCGGCGCGCAGCCGGGCGGTGGTGGTCTCCAGCGCTTCGGCGACCCGGTCGAGGGACCGGGCGCTGGGTCTGGCGCGTTCGTTCTCGATCTGGCTGAGGAACGGCACGGAAAGACCGCTGCGCGAGGCGACCGCGGCCAGGGTGAGTCCCAGGGACCTGCGCTGTCGGCGGACCGCGGCGCCCACCCGAAGTGTTTCCTTCTCGTCCATGTCCGGCTCCCTCCCGAGTCGCCATACTTCCGGTTGTGGGCGTCCCGTGCACACCGTTACGCCAGGACGGCCCGGAAAGTGACCGCCCCGGAACGCCGGAAGGGGTGGGTCACGCCGTCGGCGTGACCCACCCCTTCACGGGCTGCGGCCCTGGTGGGGGCCGGTGGCGGCTCCTACTGGGGAGCCATCTTGTCCGCGATGCCCGGGTTCTTGTCCATCCAGGCCTTCACGGCTTCCTCTTCGTGTCCTGTACCGAGCTTCTGGATCTGGTTCTCCAGACCGGCGAGCTGCTTCTCGCTCAGCTTGAAGTTCTTGAACCACTTCGTCAGCTGCGGGTAGTTCTCCGGGAACTCCTTGGAGGCGATGGTGTGCAGCCGGTCGCCCTCGCCGAAGGCCTTCTTCGGGTCCTGGAGCTTGGTCATCCCGTACTCGCTGTACGCCCAGTGCGGGGTCCACAGCAGGACGGCGATGGGCTCCTTCTTGGCGTACGCGCGCTTCAGCTCGGCGAGCATGCCGGGCGTCGAGGAGTCGACGACCTTGTACTCGTCGTCCAGACCGTAGGCCGGCAGCACGTTCTTCTTGAGGTTCTCCATCGTGGCGGTGCCGGGCTCGATGCCGACGATCCGGCCCTTGAACTTCGCGCTCTTGCCCTTGAGGTCGGCCAGGGACTTCACGTCCTTGACGTAGTCGGGCACCGCGACCTCGATCGAGGTCGGGCCGTACCAGGAGCCGATGTCCGTCAGCTTGGAGCCGTACTTCGACCAGTAGTTCTTCTGGGTGAACGGGAGCCAGCCGTCGAACTGCACGTCGATCTGGCCGCGCGACATCGCGGTGTACATCGGACCGACCTCGAACTGCTTGAGGTTGATCTTGTAGCCGCGCTCCTCCAGGACGGCCTTCCACAGGTACGTGGCGGCGATGTCCTCCTCCCAGGGGAACCACGCCATCTCGACCGCGCGGTCGCGCTCGTCCTTGCCGTTCGCGCCCTTGGCGGGGGCGGACTTCTTGACGGGCGTCCACTTGTCGGCGACGTCCGGGGTCGCCTTCAGCCAGGTGCGGACGGCCTCCTGCTCCTTGCCGGAGCCGCTCTTCTGGATCTGGGCCTCAAGGCTGGTGAGCTGGTCCTCGCTCATCTTGAAGTCCTTGAGCCACTTGGCGACCTCGGGGTTGTCCCCGCTGAAGCCCTTGCGGGTCAGCGTGTGGATGCCGTCGCCCTTGCCCCAGAGGTTCTTGGGGTCCTTGAGCTTGGTCAGCTCGAACTGGTTGTACGCCCAGTGCGGCGACCACAGCGGGACGACGATCGGTTCCTTCTTGGCGTACGCCCGCTTCAGCTCGGCCAGCATGGACGGCGTGGAGCCGTCGACGACCTTGTACTCCTTGTCCAGGCCGTAGCCGGGAAGGATCTTGTCCTTGAGCAGGCCCATCTCACCGGCGCTGGGCTCGATGCCGACGACCCGGCCCTTGAACTGCGAGGCCTTGCCCTTGAGGTCGGCCAGGGACTTCACGTCCTTGACGTAGCTGGGAACGGCCAGCTCCAGCGAGGTGGGGCCGTACCAGGAGCCCATGTCCTCCAGGCGGTCCTTGTACTTCTTCCAGTACGAGGCGTGGGTGACCGGCAGCCAGGAGTCGGTCTCGAAGTCGATCTGGCCGCTCGCCATACCGGTGTACAGCGCACCTGCCTCGTACTGCTTGACGTCGACCTCGAAGCCGCGCTGCTCCAGCAGCTCCTTCCACAGGAAGGTGGAGGCGATGCCCTCGTCCCACGGGATGTAGCCCATGCTGATCTTCTTGCCGGCGCCGATGTTCGCCGGGTCCGACGCGGCCGTGGACTCGTCGTCCGAGGAGCCGAAGATCCCCATGCCGCCGGCGACGAGCGCCAGGGCGACGACGCCCGCGACGGCGACGACGGGCTGCGGGCGGTGGTGCCAGATCTTCAGGCCGCCGGCCATCGACTGCGCCTTGGCGAGCGCGCGGCGGGCGAGCGGGGAGACCTCGCGGCCCAGGGCGCTGGTCATCCGGTCCAGGTACATGGCCAGGATGACGATGGAGACACCGGCCTCGAAGCCGAGGCCGACGTCGACGTTGCCGATGGCGCGGTAGACGGAGCCGCCGAGGCCGCCGCCGCCGACCATGCCGGCGATGACCACCATCGACAGGCCCAGCATGATGACCTGGTTGATGCCCGCCATGATCGTCGGCAGCGCCAGCGGCAGCTGGACCCGCAGCAGGGTGTTGCGGGAGGTGGTGCCGAAGGCCTCGGCCGCCTCGACGAGCTCGCCGTCGACCTGGCGGATGCCGAGTTCGGTCATCCGGACGCCCGGGGGCAGCGCGAAGATGATGGTGGCGATGATGCCGGGCACGACGCCGACGCCGAAGAAGATCACGCCGGGGATCAGGTAGACCATGGCGGGCATGGTCTGCATGAAGTCCAGGACCGGCCGGATCACCGCGCTCACCGTCTTGGAGCGGGAGGCCCAGATGCCGAGCGGCACGGCCAGCACCAGCGTCACGATCGTCGCGACGAGCACCAGGGTGAGCGTGTCCATCGCCTCGTCCCACAACTCGACCGAGTCGATGAGGGCGAAGCCGACGAACGCGAGGATTCCGGCGAGCAGGCCGCGCAGCCACCAGGCGATGACGGCGACGATGCCCGCGAAGAGCAGGGGCGCCGGAGCGGACAGGACGGTGGCGATGCCGTCGAACATGCCGCTCACGACGGAGCTGATGAAGTCGAAGAGCCAGGCGAGGTGGGTCTGGAGCCAGTCGACCGCGGAGTCGACCCAGTCGCCGAGATGAAGCCTAAACACCGGCCACCTTCTTCAGGGAGGTCGCAGCGGCGTCCTGGGGAGCCGCAGCAGGCGTCATCGGCTCGCCGAGCACGGCGAGCAGCCGCTCCCGGGGCACGACGCCGAGGAGCTTGCCCTTGTCGTCGGTCACGGCGACCGCGACCCGGCTCTGCGAGCAGGGCGTGAACAGCTCGATGATCGGCGTGGACTCGGTGACGGTGGCCGGGGTGGCCGCCAGCACGTCCTCGGCGCTCCGGATCTCCGTGCCCTTGTCGCAGAGCGTGCCCATGACGGTGTCCGTGTCGGCCATGACCGCGCCGGCGGTCAGCACCCGGGTGCGGTCCACATCCTGGGTGAAGGAGGCGACGTAGTCGTTGGCCGGGGTGACGAGTATGTCCTCGGCGGAGCCGAGCTGGACTATCTCGCCGTCGCGCATCACGGCGATGCGGTCGCCGAGGCGCATGGCCTCGTTGAGGTCGTGGGTGATGAAGACGATGGTCTTCTTCAGCCGCTTCTGCAGCTCCAGGAGCTGGTCCTGCATGTCGCGGCGGATCAGCGGGTCGAGCGCGCTGAAGGACTCGTCCATCAGGAGCAGGTCGGCGTCCGTGGCGAGCGCGCGGGCGAGGCCCACGCGCTGCTGCATGCCGCCGGACAGCTCGTCGGGCCAGGACTTCTCCCAGCCGGCCAGGCCGGTCAGCTCCAGGGCCTCGGTGGCGCGGCGGTTGCGCTCGGCGCGCGGGACGCCCTGCACCTCCAGGCCGTACGCGGCGTTCTCCAGGACGCTCCGGTGGGGGAAGAGCGCGAAGTGCTGGAACACCATGCTGATCTTGGTGGAGCGGACGTGGCGCAGCTCGGCGGGGCTCAGGGCGGTCAGGTCCTGGCCGTCGAAGAGCACCTGGCCGGAGGTGGGCTCCAGCAGGCCGTTGAGCATCCGCAGCAGGGTGGACTTGCCCGAGCCGGACAGACCCATCACGACGAAGATCTGGCCCGGTTCGACGGTGAACGACGCGTCGATCACCGCTGCGGTCGTTCCGTCGGCGCGCAGCGCGTCGCGGTCCGTGCCGCTCTTCAGCTTCTGCACGGCTTGATCGGGTCGTCTGCCGAACACCTTGTACAAGTGCTCGGCTTGCAGCCTGGACACATACACCTCACGCGTTGAACCGAAAACGGTCTGCCACCCCCGCCGGCAGACCGTGGAGCGGCACGGATTCCGTCCGCATGGCACGTGCACTGGTTGAAAACGCGACGTGGTCCGCTCCGATGCCGCGCCTGCCCCCGCTTACTCGGAGCAAACACAAGAGTGACCTGGATCACATGAGGAGGGACGGTTTTCCGGGAACCGCGTCCCCGGCGGCCGCTGTCGGTGCCGTGCGGCATCATCGGCGTGTGACGCGACGCCTGATGCTCCTCGACACCGCCTCCCTCTACTTCCGCGCCTACTTCGGCGTGCCCGATTCGGTGCGCGCGCCGGACGGGACCCCCGTCAACGCCGTCCGCGGGCTGCTGGACTTCATCGGCCGCCTCGTGCACGACCACCGGCCGGACGACCTCGTCGCCTGCTGGGACGCGGACTGGCGGCCGCAGTGGCGGGTCGACCTCATCCCCACGTACAAGGCGCACCGCGTGGCGGTCGAGACCGGGGCGGGCGTGCCCGACGAGGAGGAGACGCCGGACACGCTGGCCCCGCAGGTCCCGGTCATCGCCCAGGTGCTGGACGCGCTCGGCATCGCCCGGGTCGGCGCCGAGGGGTACGAGGCGGACGACGTGATCGGCACGCTGACCGGGCGGGCGGCCGGGCCGGTCGACATCGTCACCGGCGACCGGGACCTCTACCAGCTGGTGGACGACGCCCGCGGGGTGCGGGTGCTCTACCCGCTGAAGGGGGTCGGCACCCTCCAGATGACCGACGAGGCGTGGCTGCGCGAGAAGTACGGAGTCGACGGCCCCGGGTACGTGGATCTGGCGCTGCTGCGCGGTGACCCGAGCGACGGGCTGCCCGGCGTGCCCGGCATCGGCGAGAAGACGGCGGCGAAGCTGCTGGACGCGTTCGGCGATCTGGCCGGGATCATGGCCGCGGTGGACGATCCGGCGGCGAAGCTGACGCCCTCGCAGCGCAGGCGGCTCGACGAGGCCCGCGCCTATGTGGCCGTCGCGCCGAAGGTGGTGCGGGTCGCCGGTGACGTACCGCTGCCGGAGTTCGACCCGGCGCTGCCCGCCGGGCCGCGCGACCCGGCCGCTCTCGACGCGCTCGTGACCCGGTGGGGGCTGGGCGGAGCGGTGGGACGGCTGCTCGACGTCCTGCACCCATGAGGTGTTAGGTTAGGTGACCCTAAGACGATGTCGGCTTCGGCCGGCGGTCCCCAGATTTCCGGCAGCAGGGAGCAGACCTCGTGGCAGAACGACCGGAGCGGCGGGCACCGAAGGCTCAGGGTGCGCAGGTCCTGCGCACCGAGCAGATCACCCCGCACATGATCCGGGTGGTGCTCGGCGGTGACGGTCTCGCCGATTTCGCGCTCGCGGGCTACACCGATCACTACGTCAAGCTGTGCTTCGCACCCGAGGGCGCGGACTACGCCCACCCCTTCGACATGGCCCGCATCCGCGAGGAGTACCCGCGCGAACTGTGGCCCACCACCCGTACGTACACGGTGCGTTCCTGGGACGCCGCCGCGCGCGAGCTGGCCGTCGACTTCGTGGTGCACGGCGACGAGGGCCTGGCCGGGCCCTGGGCGGCGCGCGCGAAGGCCGGTGACCAGGTGACGTTCATGGGCCCCGGCGGCGGCTACGCCCCCGACGCCTCGGCGGACTGGCACCTGCTGGCGGGCGACGAGAGCGCGCTGCCGGCCGTGGCCGCCGCGCTGGAGCAGATGCCGGCGGGTGCGGTGGTGCGCGCGTTCGTCGAGGTGGAGGACGCGGCGGAGGAGCAGAAGATCGCCACGCCGGACGGCGTCGAGGTCACCTGGCTGCACCGGGCGGGCCGCCCGGTCGGCGAGGCGCTGACCGAGGCCGTGAAGCGCCTGGAGTTCCCGGCCGGCGCCGTCCAGGCGTTCGTCCACGGCGAGGCGGGCTTCGTGAAGGAGATCCGCCGGCACCTGCGCCTGGAGCGCGAGATCCCGGTCTCCCAGCTGTCGATCTCGGGCTACTGGCGGCTCGGCCACGACGACGAGTCCTGGCGCTCCGTCAAGCGCCAGTGGAACGAGCAGGTGGAGCGCGAGCAGGAGAGCGCCGCGTAGGGCCTGTCCGGCGGATCTTCGCGGGCCCCAGGCCCTCGGTACGCCCGGTTTCCGTGCCCCGGTCCCCCGGACCGGGGCACAGCCGTGCCGGGGCTCAGGCCCCGGCGCCCTCCGCCTCTCCCCCGGCCGTCCCCGGTGACGGGTCCCCGCCCGGCAGCCGGTCCTCGTACGCGCGCGTCGAGGCCTCCGTATGGGCGAGCCGCCGCAGCGCGCCGAACATCGCCTCGCCGAGGACGGTGCCGACGACCACGCTCTCCACCATGTCCTCCCGGGCCACCCTGCGGCTGACGTAGTCGAGGTCGATGAGCGCGACCTGTTCGGCCACGGCCGCGTAGTCGTCGAGCAGATCGACGAAGGCGCCGTGCCCGGCCCTGCGCAGCGCGACCAGCACCCCGGCCAGGGCCTCCCCGCCGGGGCTCGCCGGACCGGCGCGCCAGCCCATGCGCTTCAGCAGGTCCGCAACCTCCTCGCGGGCCGCGCCCAGTTCGGGCCCGGACTCGTCGCCGGACGACGGGCTGAGCCGCTTCGCGGCCACCCCCAGGACCTCGTGGACCGGCTGGGCCGGGTCCTCCATGACCCGCAGCACGTCGCCGATGGCCGCCAACGGCAGCCCGCCGACGTCGAGCAGGGCGCGGATCAGCCGCAGCCTCCGCTCGTGCCCGTCGTCGTAACTCGCCTGGTTGGGACTCGTCAGCCGGCCGGCGGGCAGCAGCCCCTCCCGTACGTAGAACTTGATCGTGGGTACCGGCACTCCGGACCTGCGGCTCAACTCGCCTATGCGCACCGCGCGTTCGCTCCCTCTGCTTGCCAACTCGACATCCATCATAGATAGTCCGTCTATGGATAGCGGAGAGCATCACTATCCATAATCCGATCGAGTCCTAGGGGGACCTCATGTCTCAATGGCGTACCTGGCACCGTCCGTTAGTCCTCTTCGCCGCGGCCATGGCCGTGATGACCGTCGTCTCCGGGGTGGGTCTGCTCGCCGACGACCGGGTCCTGGCGGGCGCGGCGATCTGGGCCAAGCCCTTCAAGTTCGCGGTGTCCTTCGTCGTGTACGCGCTCTCGCTCGCCTGGATGCTGACGCTGGTCACCCGGGGCCGGCGCACCGGCTGGTGGGCCGGGACCGTCGTCACCCTCGCGAGCCTGGGCGAGATGGTGATCATCACCGGGCAGGTGATCCGGGGGAAGCGGAGCCACTTCAACGTCGCCACACCGTTCGACGCCATGCTGTTCCAGGTCATGGCGGTCACCGTCGTCGTCCTGTGGGCGGGCACGCTGGTCATCGCCGTCCTGCTGCTGCGCGCCAGGATCGCCGACCGCGCCTCGGCCCTGGCCATCCGCGCGGGCGTCCTGCTGGCCCTCGCCGGGGCGGGCCTCGGCTTCCTGATGACCCAGCCGACCCCGGAGCAGCGGGCGGCAAACCGGCGGGGCACGGCCGATGTGATCGGCGCGCATGCGGTCGGCGTGCCGGACGGGGGCCCTTCGATGCCGCTCACCGGCTGGTCGACGACCGGGGGCGACCTGCGCATCCCGCACTTCGTGGGCATGCACGCGCTCCAGATCCTGCCGCTGTTCCTGCTCGCCCTCGTGGCGCTGGCGCCGCGCGTGCCCCGGCTGCGGGACGCGCGGGTACGGCTGCGCCTGGTGCGGGTCGCCTCCGGTGCGTACGCGGGGCTCGTCGCGCTCGTGCTGTGGCAGGCGCTGCGCGGTCAGCCGCTGGTCCACCCGGACGGCGCGACCCTCGCCGCCGCCGCGCTCGTCGTGGCGGCCACCGCCGCGGGTGCGTACGCGGCGCTGCGCCCGGCCCGGACGTCCGGGCCCCGGCCCGGGGGCGGACTCCCGGACCGGGTGGCCGAAGCGGTGCCGTCGGGCCGGTGAACCGGCCGTCCGCCGGGCGGACCTCCGGTACCGGCCGCCCCGTCAGACCGATCTCTGGTACGAGCGGAACGTGCGGGTCGACAGGGCGACCGCCGCCGACGCGAGCAGCAGCAGTCCGCCGCACCGGATGAGGACCAGCTGCCAGTCCGGGTCCGTGCCGAGCGCCGAACGGCCCGCGACCATGGCCCAGTCGACCGGGTTGAACGCGGCGATGTCCCGCATCCAGCCGGGCATCTGACTCGGGGCCATGAAGGACGTGGACAGGAAGGTCAGCGGCATCAGCAGAAAGGTGTTGATCCCGATGATCGACTCGCGTTCCCGCACCATCATGCCCACGGCGTTGGAGAGCGCCCCGAAGACCGTGCCGAGCAGCACCGAGGCGACGAGCAGGACCAGCAGTCCGGTCGCGCCGCCCGGGTAGCCCGCGCCGGCCGCCCACCCGAGCAGCAGGATGACCACGGACTGGACGGTGGTGGCGATGCCGTTCTGCACGACGTTGGCGTTCATCAGGGCGTTGCGGCTGACGGGTGTCGTGAGGAAGCGGTTGAGGGTGCCGCGCTCGATCTCCTCCAGGGTGCCCATGCCGGCCCACATGCTCGATCCGAGCGCGCTCATCACGACGATGCCGGGGACGAGGTAGTCCAGGTAGGAGGTGGTGCCGAAGCCGCCGAGCTCGACGACCTTCCGGAACAGGTTGCCGAACAGGAAGAGCCAGATCACCGGCTGGATCAGCGAGATGGCGAGGAAGACGGGCTGGCGGGCGATGGACATCAGCTGCCGCTGGGTCATGTACCAGGTGTGGGCCAGTGCCTGAGTGCTCATCGGGATCCTCCCGCGAGAGCCGGTTCGGGGGAGCTCGCCGGTTCCCCGGCCTCGGCGTCCTGGAAGCGGCGGCCCGCGTAGCGCAGATACACGTCGTCGAGCGAGGGGCGGGCGACGGTCGCCGCGGCGACGGCGGCCCCGGCCCGCTCCAGCGCGGCCAGCAGTACGGGGACGGCGGCGGCGCCGTCCTCGGCCCGGACGCTGACACGGCGCCCTTCGGCCACCGCCTCGTGCACCCCGGGCAGCCCGGCGAGCGCGGTGACGGCCTCCGGTCCGGCGTCGGCGCGCAGCTCCACATGGACGGCGTCGCCGCGCAGTTCGCCCTTGAGCTCGTCGGGGGTGCCCTCGACGACGATCCGGCCGCGGTCGACGATCGCGATGCGCTCGGCGAGCCGGTCCGCCTCCTCCAGGTAGTGCGTGGTGAGCACGATGGTCAGACCCTCGTCGCCGGCCAGCCGGGAGATCTCTTCCCACATCGCCGTACGGGACTCCGGGTCCAGGCCCGTCGTCGGCTCGTCCAGGAACAGCACCTCGGGGCGGTGCATCAGACCGAGGGCCACGTCCAGTCGGCGCAGCATGCCCCCGGAGTACCCCTTGACCAGGCGCTTCCCCGCGTCCGCGAGGGAGAAGCGGGTCAGCAGTTCATCGGCGCGGCGCTGCACGGCGGCGCCCCGCATCCCGTACAGCCGGCCCTGCAGGAGCAGGTTCTCGCGGCCGGTGGCGACCGGGTCGGCGCCGGACTTCTGGGCGACCACGCCGATCGCGCGGCGCACCCGGTCCGGGCGGGCCAGGACGTCGTGCCCGGCGACGGACGCGGTCCCGGAGTCGGGCCGGGCGAGGGTGGTGAGGATCTTGACGGTGGTGGACTTCCCGGCGCCGTTGGGCCCGAGGAGGCCGAGGACGGTGCCGGCGGTGACGGTGAGGTCCATGCCGCGCAGCGCGGTGACCCCTCCCGGATAGGTCTTGACGAGGTGTCGCGCCTCGACTGCGGGCGCACGGGTGCTCATGACGGAGCTCTCCTGGTCGGCCGGGCGTCCGGGGCGGGCCCCGGACGCCGTCGGGCCGGGCCGGTCCGCGTGAGGAGTGCCGGGCTATCCTGGGTGTGCCGCACCTCGATGGCCCGGTCCGCCTCCACGGCCGTCCGGCTTGGGGTTCGGGACCCCGGTGGCGGCTGCTGCAACAGCCCTGCCGGGGTCCGCTTCTTCTACTCCCGCCCGGGGTCCCGGGCGGCTTCCTGGGCGTCGAGGTCCTGCCAGTCCTGCGGGACCTCGCCGGTCTCGTGGAACGACTTCCACTCGTCGATGCCGCTGATGGTGGCCTCGCCGATCTCCTTGCGGAACTTCTGGATCCACTCCAGCTGGGCCTCCAGCATGTGGAGCTGGTACTCGCTCTCCACCACGAAGACCCGGGGCAGCGAGTCCCCGAGCTGGGCGAGCACTCCGCGCAACGCCGCCGCCTGCACGGTCTGCGCCTGCTCGCGGTCGCCGAGGAGTTCGTTCACCTCGTCCGGCGGCAGTACGGGGAGCAGCGCCAGGGCGGTCTCGAAGACGGGGTACTCGTCGGCCGGCACCGCGATCAGGTCGGACAGCCAGTGCAGCATCTCGGCACGCCCGGCCCCGGTGATGCCGTACAGCGTGCGCTCCGGGCGGTTGCCCTGCCGCTGTATGCCCGCCACCTCGACGTACCCGTGCTTCTCCAGGTTCTGGACCACGGTGTAGAGCGAGCCGAAGTTGATCTTCACGCTGTGCTGCTTGCCGCGTCTGCGGAGGGTCTGGGCGATCTCGTACGGATGCATGGACCGCTCGGCGAGCAGCACCATCACCGTGAGTGCCAGCGGATTGCTGAGCTTGCGCCGCTTGGCCATCGCCGCCACCCCCAGGACCTCGTTGCCGAATACTCGTAGCCGAACATAGCTCGATTTCCGAAAGACCGTCAACCACGATGTATCGCGAGTGGGTTCGCCGTCCGGGCGGGAAGTCGTGGAAGGATCTCCGCCTTCCGGCCAATCCGCACCGGCGACGGCTCCGAATCACTCCCGGAGAACGTCGACCACCGAAGGGACCCCCGCGTGAAAGAAGCCGTGTACATCAGCGGAACGGCCTCGGCGGGGCCCGATCTCCAGGAGCTGATGGGAAGGGTCGCCCGGGGCGACCAGGACGCCTTCGCACAGGTCTACGACGCGGTGAGCGGGCCGGTGCTCGGGCTCGTACGCGGAGTGCTGCGCGATCCCGCCCAGTCGGAGGAGGTCGCCCAGGAGGTCCTGGTGGAGGTGTGGCGCACCGCGTCCCGCTTCCAGGCGGCCCGGGGCAGTGCCATGAACTGGGTGCTGACCCTGGCCCACCGCCGCGCCGTCGACCGGGTCCGCTCCGCGCAGGCTTCGGCCGCCCGCGAGCACAAGGCCGCCCTGCTCGACCGCACGCCCGCCTTCGACGAGGTCACCGAGCAAGTCGAGACCCGGCTGGAACGTGAGCAGGTGCGCCGCTGCATGCGGACCCTCTCCGAACTCCAGCGCGAGTCCGTCACGCTGGCGTACTACCGGGGGCTGACCTATCGCGAGGTGGCCGAACTGCTCGCGGTGCCGCTCGGCACGATCAAGACTCGACTGCGCGACGGGCTGATCCGGATGCGCGACTGCCTGGGGGTGAGCTCATGACCGACGCCGGACTGCACACACTGACTGGCGCCTACGCCCTGCACGCGCTGCCGGACACGGAGCGCCGCGACTTCGAACGGCACCTCGGCGACTGCGAGGCCTGCTCGGTCGAGGTGCGCGAGTTCTCCGAGACCGCGACCCGGCTCGGCCTCGCCGCCGCCGCACCGGCCCCCCGGGAGCTGCGGGAGCGGGTGCTGCGGGAGATCACGGCCGTACGCCAGGAACCGCCCGCCGTCTCCCGCCGCGAGCGCTCGCCGGACCGGCGTTCCGGGGCCGCCCGGTGGTCGCGGTTCGCGCTCGCCGCGTGCCTGGCCGCGGCCGTGGGCTTCGGCGGGATCGCGGTGTGGCAGCACCAGGAGGCGCGGGACGCCCAGCAGCGGGCGGACGCCACCCGGCGCCAGGCCGAGCAGGTGGCCCGGGTGCTGGCCGCCCCCGACGCCAAGACCTCGTCCGGCACGCTGGAGGACGGGGCGCAGGGGACGGTGGTGGTCTCCCGGAGCGAGGACCGGGCGGTGTTCCTGGCCTCCGGGCTGGCCGGCGCACCCAGCGGCAAGGTCTACCAGCTGTGGTTCGACGACGGCGGCACGATGCGCTCGGCGGGCCTGATGCGCGCGTCGGGCCCTTCCTCGACCACGTACACGACCCTCCTGGACGGGCCGGTGGACGGGGCGACGGGCATGGGCATCACGGTCGAACCCGCGGGCGGCTCGGCGCGGCCGACCTCCGATCCGCTGGCGCTGATGAAGCTGCCGGCGTGAGGCGTGTGCCCGGGAGTGGTCCCCCGGGCACACGGCTCAGCCCCGGCGCGGCGGGCGCGGGAAGAATCCGCTGGTCCGCGCGGCGTACGCGGCGAAGCCGGGGCGGTCGGCCATGTGCCGTTCCAGGAGCGCCTTGCCGCTGCCTCCGATGAGCAGATACGTCATCAGGGCGGGTGCCACCAGGGTGGCCGCGGCGGCCTCCGGGGCCTGGCAGACGATGAGGAACAGGCCCCACCAGACGCAGAAGTCACCGAAGTAGTTGGGGTGCCGGGTCCAGGACCACAGCCCCCGGTCCATGACCTTCCCCCGGTTGCCGGGATCGGCCTTGAACCGGGCCAGCTGGTGGTCGCCGACGGCCTCGAAGAACATCCCGACCGCCCAGAGCGCGGCCCCGGCCCAGGCGAGGGCGTTCACCGGCCCGGTGAGGTATCCCGCCGCCTGCACGGGGAGCGAGATCAGCCAGACCAGCGCGCCCTGGAGCAGATAGACCTTCCGCAGGGCGTACAGGTCGGGGTTCCCGGGCGCCTTCGCGAGCATCTTCTCGTAGCGCGGGTCCTCGCCGTGGCCCCTGCCGCGCCGGGCGATGTGCCAGGCCAGGCGCAGCCCCCAGAGCGCGGTGAGCACCGTGACGAGCAGCCGGCGCGTGGTGTCCCCCTCCCCCGCCGACAGTCCGTACGAGACGAGGGCGACGGCGGCGAAACCCAGGCCCCAGGCGACGTCGACGCCCCGGTGCATCCCCCGGCGCACCCCGGCCGCGAACGCGACGAGCAGCACGAGCAGGGCGGCGCCCGCGCAGGGCGCGAGGCCCCGCGCGAACGCCTCCCAGGCGAAGCCGCTCATGACGCGTCCCCGGCCGGGCCCGTGCGCAGTGCGTCGCGGGTGTCCGGCATCCCCGACTCCCCGTCACCGGCGGGCCGTACGGCGAGGATCTGGTCCACGCCCATCCGCCGCTCCGCGAAGGCGAGGGCGCCGCCGGCCAGATACAGCCGCCACACCCGTACGGTCTCCTCGCCGACCAGATCGGTGAACCGCGCCTCGTTCTCCTCCAGGGTCCGGCGCCAGGCGTCGACGGTCCGGACGTAGTGCTCGCGCAGCGCGTGGACGTCACGCACCTCGAGACCGGCGCCCTCCAGCAGCCCGACGGTCTCCCCGAGCGGGCGCATGTGCATGTCGGGCGCGATGTACGCCTCGATGAACGCGCCGCCGCCCGGCGCGTCCCGCCCGCGCGACATCTGCTGGACGAGCACCCGGCCGCGCGGGCGGACCATGCCGTGCAGGGTCGCCGCGAAGGCCGGGTACTGGGCGTCCCCGACGTGCTCGCCCATCTCGATGGTGGACACCGCGTCGTAGCCGCCCTCGTGTTCCGGGGCCGCCGCGATGTCGCGGTAGTCGCAGCAGCGCACCTCGACCAGGTCCCCCAGACCGCGTTCGGTCACCTGCCGGCGCACGTACGCCGCCTGCTCGGCGGCGAGGGTGACCGCCGTGACCCGGACGCCGTGCCGCTGGGCCGCGTACAGCGTCAGCGAACCCCAGCCGCAGCCGATGTCCAGCAATCGTGCGCCGGGGCGCAGCCCCAGCTTGCCGCAGATCAGCTCCAGCTTGGCGCGCTGCGCGTCGGCGGGCCCGTAGGCCGGGTCGTCGCTGGTCCAGTAGCCGCACGAGTACGCCATCGTCTCGTCGAGGAGGAGGGCGTAGAAGGCGTTGGAGAGGTCGTAGTGGTGGCTGATCGCCGCCCGGTCGCGGGCCTTGCTGTGCAGGGCGCCGTCCAGTCCGGTGGCGCGCGCCGCGGGCACGGGCGGCCGGGGCCCGGCCGCGCCGAGGCGCACGGCGGTGCCGGCGGCGCGCAGCCGGTCGGCGAGGCGGGGACGCGGCGCGGCGAGTCCGCCCTCGCGCACGGCGCGGTGCACCGCCCGCAGGCCCTCGGCGAGGTCGCCCTCGATGTCGATGTCCCCGGTGATGTAGGCCTCCGCGAGGCCCAGTTCGCCCGGTTCCCACAGGAGGCGGCGCAGGGCGCGGCGGGCCCGGACGTGGATCAGGGGGCCGTCGGGGGCGCCGGTCTCGCTGCCGTCCCACATGCGCACCCGGACCGGGAGCGGGCCGCCGAGGAACCGCTCGACGAGGGGTTCGATGCGCTGGGCGGCACCGTGGGCGGGGCGCTTGTCGGTGAGTGTCATGCCGTTTCCTGTTCCTGACGGGTCAGCAGCAATTGCCGCACATCGAGGTAGCCGGAGCGGAAGCCCGCTTCGGAGTAGGCGAGGTAGAAGGTCCACATGCGGCGGAAGGTGGCATCGAAGCCGAGCGCGTCGACCTGCTCCGCCCCGGCGGTGAACCGTTCGCGCCAGAGCCTGAGCGTTTCGGCGTAGTGCGTGCCGAAGCCGTCGGAGCGCTCCACGCGCAGCCCGGTGTGGGCGGCCGTGACCCGGTCGATGGCCTCGGTGGACGGGAGCTGTCCGCCCGGGAAGATGTACTTGTGGATCCAGGTGAAGGTGTCCCGGCCCGCCCGCATGCGGTCGTCGGGCATGGTGATGGCCTGGAGGGCGATCCGGCCGCCGGGGGCGAGCAGCCGGTCCAGGGTGCGGAAGTAGGCGGGCCAGAACTCCGCGCCGACCGCCTCGATCATCTCGACGCTGACGATGGCGTCGTACGTCCCGTCGATCTCCCGGTAGTCGCACAGCCGGACGTCCACCCGGTCCGCGTGGCCGGCCGCGGCGATCCGCCGCAGGGCCAGGTCGCGCTGTTCCCGGGAGAGGGTGACGGAGACGACGTGGGCGCCGCGGGCGGCGGCGCGGATCGCGAGTTCGCCCCAGCCGGTGCCGATCTCCAGGAGCCGGGTGCCGGGACCGACGGCGGCGAGGTCCAGCAGCCGGTCGATCTTGCGGTGCTGGGCGGCGGGGAGCAGGGCCGGTTCGGCGGGGAAGCCCCGGAAGAGGGCCGAGGAGTAGCTGAGCGTCTCGTCGAGGAAGAGCGCGAACAGCTCGTTGGACAGGTCGTAGTGGTGGCTGATGTTGGTCCGGGCCCCTTCGCGGGTGCCCGTCTGGGCCTCGGGGCGGCGGCGTGCCCACAGCCCGCGCAGCCGTTGCAGGGGCTCGGGGATCAGGGTGGCGACCTGGCCCGCCAGGACGGTCAGGACTCCGACGGGGTCCGGTGCGTCCCACTCGCGTGCCATGTAGGACTCGCCGAAGCCGATGAGGCCGCTCGCGCCGATCCTGCGGAAGAAGGCGTCGGGGTCGCGGACGTCCATCAGTGGCCCGCCGAGCCCGATGTCCTCCCGCCCGGCGAGGCGGACGCGCAGCGGCAGCCGGGCCAGGGCGCGGCGGACGACCCGCTCGGCGACGGCCGTCCGCAGCCGGGAGGCGCGCGGCAGGGCCACGATGTCCGGCCAGCGCGCCGGGTCGGTGCCCGCGCCCACGCCGGGGGCGGCGGCGGGGGCGGGCACCGCGCCGGGTCGGTGCCCGCGCCCACGCCGGGGGCGGCGGCGGGGGCGGGCACGGGTACGGAACGTGGAGGCGCTCATCGCATGCCTTCCTGGGTGCGGTGGTGGGGGCGGGGCCGGACGGGCAGCCCGCGGAGGTAGAGCCGGATGCCGTGCAGCCGGATGGCGGCCGAGACGACGGCCGTGGACCAGGGGTGCCGCAAGGCGAGGCCCAGCAGGACGCGGGCGGTCGCCGGGCGTCGCTCGCCCCGGACGGTCGCGGTGAACGGGCGGGTCCCGGAGCGTTCCAGGTGGACCGTGAGCGTGAGCCGGGGCCCCGGTTCCGGCAGCCGCATCCAGTACTCGCCGTCGGTACCGAAGAACGGCGAGACGTAGAACTCCTTGCTGGTGACCGCCCGCCCCCGGTCATCGGGGCGCAGCAGATAGCAGTGGCGTTCGCCGTACGTGTTGTGCACCTCGGCGACCGTGCACAGCGGGGTGCCGTCGGCGCGCCGGCACCAGTAGACGGTCAGCGGGTTGAAGACGTGGCCGAGGACCCGGGCCTGGGTCAGCATGAGGACGGTGCCGTCGGCGAGGTCGATGCCCCGGGCGGCCAGGAAGCGGGCGAGGCCGGCGCGGATGGTCGGGGCGGTGCCGCCGAAGTGGTCACGGGCGTCGAAGCGGGCGAGGAAGCGCAGGGCGCGCGGCAGCGGCGGGGGCCCGTCGGGGTCGGTCAGCCACAGATAGGTGCGGTGGTGGAAGGCGTACCGGGTGGGCGCGGTCCGTATGTGGGTGATCGTGCACGGGTAGAGGGCGTTCACCAGTCCACCCCCAGCGCGGCCGCGGCCTCGGCGCCCGAGCGGCAGCCGTCCTCGTGGAAGCCCCAGCCGTGGTAGGCGCCCGCGTAGGCAGTGACCGGCCCGGACAGGGCGGGCAGCCGGGCCTGGGCGGCCACGGATTCCGGTGTGTAGACGGGGTGTTCGTAGACCATGCGGGCCCGGACCAGGCCGGGGGCGACGCGGTCGGCGCCGTTCAGCGTGACGACGAAGGTCTCCGGGGCGTCGAGCCGCTGGAGCCGGTTCATGTCGTAACTGACGGTGACGTGGGCGGCGTCGGCGGCGCAGCCGGGCATCAGGTAGTTCCAGGAGGCGCGGGCGCCGCGCGCCCCGGGCAGCAGCCGGGTGTCGGTGTGCAGCAGGGTGGCGTTGCGGGAGTAGCGGAAGGCGCCCAGGGTGCGGGTCTCGTCGTCGGTGGGATCGGCGAGGAGGCTCAGGGCCTGGTCGGGGTGGGTGGCGACGACGACGTGGTCGAAGGGTTCGGCGGTGCCGTCGTCCGTGGTGATCTCGACGCCGTCGGCGTGCCGGCGGACGCTGCGGACCGGGGTCGCGGTGCGGACGGCGCCGAGCTGCTTGGTCACGCGCTCCACGTAGGCGCGCGATCCTCCGGTGACGGTCCGCCAGACCGGGGAGCCGCCGATCGCGAGCATGCCGTGGTGGTCGAGGAAGCGGAAGAGGTAGCGGGCCGGGTAGCGCATCGCGGTCGCCGGGTCGCAGGACCAGACCGCCGCCACCACGGGCGTCAGGAAGTGGGCGGTGAAGTACGGCGAGAAGCGGCCGCGCGCGGCGAACTCCCCCAGGGTCATCGTGTCCGCGTCCGGTCCGCCGTCCCGCAGCAGCCGCCGGGCCAGCCGGTGGAAGCGGGGCACGGCGGCGAGCATGCGCGGATAGGCGGGGTCGCGGAAGGAGGCCGGGCGGGCGAGGAGGCCGGCCGGGCCGCGGGCTCCCGCGTACTCCAGGCCGCATCCCTCGCACCGGACGGACATGCTCATCTCCGACTCCTGCGTGGCCACGCCCAGTTCGGCGAAGAGCCGCAGCAGGTGGGGGTAGGTGCGCCGGTTGTGCACGATGAAGCCGGAGTCCACGTGGTGGACGCGGCCGTCCGCGCCGGGCAGGTCGTGGGTGTGCGCGTGGCCGCCCACCCGGTCGTCCGCCTCGAACAGCGTGACGTCGTGGGCCCTTCGCAGGATGTGGGCGGCCGTCAGTCCCGCCACCCCGCTGCCCACGACGGCCGTGCGTCGCCGCCTGTCGCTCATTGCGCTCCTTCCGGACCGGCCCCGGCGCTCTCCCCCGGAGGCGGAGGGCGCGGCGGATGCCTCTTTGGAAGTGATTCGTTGCGGGCCGCTCGGCGGATTGGCGGAACCCGTCGTTCATCCGATCGGGTGATGGACCAATCCGCTCGCAGTCCGGCACCGAATCCCCGTCGTGAGTGAAGAGCGGAACGATCCGGAGAGCGGGGCCGTCGTGTCCCTGCGGTCCCGCTGGGTGCGTGCGGCCTGCGCGGCGCTCGGCGGCGTGCTCGCCGGGTTCTGCGCCCTGGCCGTCGCCGAACTGGTGGCGGCGGTCGTGCGCCCGGAGGCGGGTCCGGTCACGGCGGTGGGCGGTGCGGTGATCGACCGCACTCCCCCGGCGCTGAAGGACTTCGCCGTACGGAACTTCGGGACGAACGACAAGCTGGTCCTGGAGCTGGGCATCCTGGCGATCCTGGCGCTGTTCGCCGTGGCGGTCGGGCTGCTGACGCTCCGCCACAGGATCGCCGGGTCGGCGGCCGTGCTGGTCTTCGGCGCGGTCGGGGCGGTGGCGGCGGTCGGGCGGCCCGAGGGCCGGATCTCCGACGCTCTGCCCTCCGTGGTGGGCGCGGTGGTGGCCGCGGGGCTGCTGTACTTCCTGGCCGGACGGCTGTCCCCGGCCGCGGCCCCCTCCTCGGGGGAGGGGGCCGCGGGCGGCTTCGACCGGCGCGGGTTCGTCCTCGCGGCAAGCGCCGCGGCGGTGGCCTCGGCCGGGGCGGGGCTGCTGGGGCGGCGGCTCACCTCGGCCGTGCAGGCGGGGGCGGAGGCGTCCCGGCGCGATCTGAAGCTCCCCGTGCCCGAATCGCCGGCCCGTGCCGTGCCCGCCGGCGCGGACCTGGAGATCCGGGGGCTGAGCCCGTTCGTCACGCCCAGCAAGGACTTCTACCGCGTCGACACGGCCCTGGTCGTGCCGAGGGTGGATGCCGGGGCGTGGCGGCTGCGGATCCACGGCAAGGGGGTGACCCGCCCGGTGACGCTGGGTCTCCAGGACCTGATGCGCCGCCCGGCCGTCGAGCGCGACATCACCCTGACCTGCGTGTCGAACGAGGTGGGCGGGCCGTACGTCGGCAACGCCCGGTGGCTCGGCGTGCACCTGGCCGATCTGCTGCGGGAGGCGGGTGTGCGGCCCCCGTCGAAGGGCGGACCGGCCGATCAGCTCGTGGCGCGTTCGGTGGACGGCATGACCATCGGCACCCCGGTCGAGGACGTCATGGACGGCCGGGACGCCCTGCTCGCCTTCGGCATGAACGGGGAGCCGCTGCCCTTCACGCACGGCTTCCCGGTCCGGATGGTCGTCCCCGGGCTGTACGGGTACGTGTCGGCCTGCAAGTGGATCAAGGACATCGAGCTGACCACCTTCGACGCCTACGACGCGTACTGGGTGAAGCGGACCTGGGCCCGGCGGGCACCGATCAAGACCCAGGCCCGCATCGACACCCCGCGCCCCTTCGCCTCCCCGAAGGCCGGCACCGTGCCGGTCGCGGGCGTCGCCTGGGCCCAGCACCGCGGCATCACCCGGGTCGAGGTCCGGGTGGACGACGGCCCGTGGCACCCCGCGAAGCTGGCGACGCAGGACACCCGGGACACCTGGCGCCAGTGGGTGTGGGAGTGGGCGGCCACCCCCGGCAGCCACACCCTGGAGGTCCGCGCGACCGACGGGACCGGCGCCCTCCAGACCGGCAGCCGCGTCGGCACCGTGCCCGACGGTGCCACGGGCCGGCACTCGGTGGTGGTCGACGTGTCCTGACCTGCGCGGTCCCGCCGCACCCCCTTCCTGCGCACCGGCCGTCCCGGGTTGCGCATTCCCTCGGCCAACTACCGTACGTAATCGATCAATTACCCAAACAGGAGAACATCATGAAGGTCACCCACGCCCGCCGCGCCGCCCTCGCGCTGTCCGCCGCGCTCGTCCTGCCGCTGGCCCTGACGGCCTGCTCCAGCGACTCCAAGGACAGCGCGTCCGGATCGAGCGCCAGCTCCGCGAAGGCTCCGGCCTCGCCCTCCGCCGAGAAGTCCATGGACATGGACAAGCCCTTCGGCCCGGCCTGCGCGTCGGTCCCGAAGAGCGGCGCGGGCTCCTTCAGCGGCATGGCACAGGACCCGGTCGCCACGGCGGCCTCGCACAACCCGGCGCTGTCCACCCTGGTCACCGCGGTCAAGAAGGCCGGCCTGGTGGACACCCTGAACAACGCCCAGAACATCACCGTGTTCGCCCCGACCAACGACGCCTTCGCCAAGATCCCGAAGGCCGACCTCGACAAGCTGCTCGCCGACAAGGCCGCGCTCACCAAGGTCCTCACGTACCACGTGGTGGGACAGAAGCTGACGCCGAAGCAGCTGGAGAAGGGCTCCTTCGAGACGCTGGAGAAGGGTGAGCTGACGACGGCCGGTTCGGACATGACGTACACCGTGAACGACTCGTCGAAGGTCGTCTGCGGCAATGTCCCCACCGCCAACGCGACGGTCTACATCGTCGACACGGTGCTGATGCCGCCCGCCGCGTAGCGGTGTTCCTCGCGGTGGGCGCCACGCCCACCGCGAGGACTTCGGCCCGGTGCGCATCCTGCGGAGATCCGCCCGCCTTGAACCTACACATAAGCGACGGATAAGAGCAGAATGGGCATTGCGGGCCACTTCCCGCTGTGGCGGTGACCGGGTCCGCACGACCCGAAGGAGACGAAACTGATGTCAAACGTCTCGCATGCCGGCCACGACATGGCCGGACACCCCGATGTATCGGAAATGAGCGACCGCTACGCGCGCATGATGGGCGGCCGCGATGTGGCGCTCGTCGACGCGCCGGTCTTCCTGGTCGGCCTCTACTGCGCCGTGTCGCCGTGGGTCCTGCACTTCACGACGTCGCAGTCCGCGCTGGTGACGCACAACCTGGTCATGGGCATAGCCATCGCCGTGCTCGGACTCGGGTTCACCGCGATGCCGCAGCGGATGTACGGCCTGAGCTGGGCGATCTGCGCCATGGGTGCCTGGATGATCATCTCGCCCTGGGTGGTGGGGAGCAGTCCGGACACCGGAGTCGTACTGAACAACGTCATCATCGGCGGTCTCGCGGTCCTGCTGGGACTGGTCTGCGCGGGCGCGTCGATGAAGATGAGCCGGGGCGCCAAGTCCTGACCGGCCTCCCCGGGGAAGGGAACCCCGCACGCATGCCGGCCGGACGGCACGTCCGGCCGGCTTCCGTGTGCCGGGCCCCTCCCTGGTCACCGGGAGGCGTGTCTCAGCCGAGGGAGCTGTACGCCACAACTCCCCGCAGCACCTCGTCGACCGCCTTGCGGGCGTTCCGCGCCACCGTGCTGTTCTCGCGCGGCGCGGCGGCGGCCACCTGGCCCAGTACGTCGATGACCTGCTTGCACCACCGCACGAAGTCGCCCGCCGGCATGTCCGCCTCGCGCAGCACCTCGTCCAGCGAGCGGCCGGACGCCCACATGTACACCGCCCAGGCGAAGCCGAGGTCCGGCTCCCGCTGGCCGACGCCCTCCGCCTGGTTGATCTTGAAGTCCTCCTCCAGGGAGTCGAGCCGCCCCCAGATGCGGACCATCTCGCCCAGCGCGGCCTTCGCGGGCCCCGACGGCAGCTTCGGCGCCACCGCGTCGTCGGCCTGCCTCGCCTCGTACACCAGCGCGGAGACGCAGGCCGCCAGCTCGGCCGGGTTCAGCCCCTCCCAGACGCCCGCCCGCAGGCACTCGCTCGCCAGCAGGTCCAGCTCGCCGTAGAGCCGGGCGAGCCGCTTCCCGTGCTCGGTGACCTCGCTGCCGCGCAGGTAGTCCAGCTCGGTGAGCAGGGCCACGATGCGGTCGAAGGTGCGGGCGATCGTGTTGGTGCGCCCCTCGATGCGGCGCTCCAGCTGCCGGGTGTCGCGCTGCAGCCGGTGGAAACGCTCGGCCCAGCGGGCGTGGTCCTCGCGCTCGTCGCACCCGTGGCACGGGTGGGCGCGCAGCTCGGACCGCAGGCGCGCGATCTCGCGGTCGTCGGCGGCGGGGGCACGCCCCCGGCGGTGCCGGTCCGGGACGATGTGCCCGGCCTTGGTCCGCAGCGCGGAGGCCAGGTCCCGGCGCGACTGCGGGGAGCGCGGGTTGAACGACTTCGGCACCCGCATCCGCTCCACGGCCTCCACCGGCACCGGGAAGTCGATCGAGGCGAGCCGCTTCACCTGGCGCTCGGCCGTCAGCACCAGCGGGCGCGGCCCGTCGTGGTACTCCATGCCCCGGTGCCCGTGACCGTTGGTGCGGCCGGCCGGAAGCCCGGGGTCGAGGACGAGCGCGAGGCCGGCGAACTTGCCCGTCGGCACATGGATGACGTCGCCGGCCTTCAGCTTCTCCAGGGACGCGGCCGCGGCTGCCCGGCGCTGGGTCGCGCCCTGCTTGGCCAGCTCCGTCTCGCGGTCCTTGAGGTCGCGGCGCAGCCGCGCGTACTCCTCGAAGTCGCCGAGGTGGCAGGTCATGCCCTCGCGGTAGCCCTCCAGGCCCTCCTCGTTGCGCTGGACCTGGCGGGAGATCCCGACGACCGACCGGTCCGCCTGGAACTGCGCGAAGGAGGTTTCGAGCAGCTCGCGCGAGCGGTGCCGGCCGAACTGCTGCACCAGGTTGACGGCCATGTTGTACGACGGCCGGAAGCTGGAGCGCAGGGGGTAGGTGCGGGTGCCGGCGAGTCCGGCCAGCGCGCCGGGGTCCATGCCGCGCTGCCAGAGCACCACGGCGTGGCCCTCGACGTCGATCCCGCGCCGCCCGGCCCGGCCGGTCAGCTGGGTGTACTCGCCGGGGGTGATGTCGGCGTGCTGCTCGCCGTTCCACTTGACGAGCTTCTCCAGGACCACCGAGCGGGCGGGCATGTTGATGCCGAGCGCGAGCGTCTCCGTCGCGAAGACCGCCTTGACCAGGCCCCGGACGAACAGCTCCTCGACGATCTCCTTGAACCTGGGGAGCATCCCGGCGTGGTGCGCGGCGATGCCCCGCTCCAGGCCCTCCAGCCACTCGTAGTAGCCGAGGACGTGCAGGTCCTCGGTGGGGATGGACGCCGTCCGCTCCTCGACGATCTCCCGCACCAGCCGGCGCTTCTCGTCGTCGTTGAGCCGGAGTCCGGCGTGCAGGCACTGCTGGACGGCGGCCTCGCACGCGGCCCGGCTGAAGATGAACGTGATGGCGGGGAGCAGCCCCTCCGCGTCCAGCCGGTCGATGACCTCGGGACGCGACGGGGTCCAGATCCGGCTGCGCTGGCGCCGCTCGCGCTCGCGGTCCGCCTCGCGCACCATCTTGCCGCGACGGCGCTCGCGGGGGTTGTACCCGCGCTGGTTCTCCATGCGGGCGAGGCGCAGGAGGTCGGGGTTGACCTCACGGCGGCCGACACCCCGGCCGCCGTGGTCGCTCTCCTCCTCGAAGAGGTCGTACATCCGGCGGCCGGCCAGCACGTGCTGCCACAGCGGCACGGGGCGCTGCTCGGAGACGATCACCTCGGTGTCGCCGCGCACGGTGTCCAGCCAGTCGCCGAACTCCTCCGCGTTGGACACGGTCGCCGACAGGGAGACCAGGGTGACGGACTCGGGGAGGTGGATGATCACCTCTTCCCAGACGGCGCCCCGGAAGCGGTCGGAGAGGTAGTGCACCTCGTCCATCACCACGTGACCGAGGCCGTTCAGCGCCTGGGAGCCCGCGTAGAGCATGTTGCGCAGGACCTCGGTGGTCATGACGACGACCGGGGCGTCCGCGTTGACGCTGTTGTCCCCGGTGAGCAGGCCGACCTTGTCCGCGCCGTAGCGCCTGACCAGGTCGGCGAACTTCTGGTTCGACAGCGCCTTGATCGGGGTGGTGTAGAAGCACTTGCGGCCCTGCTCCAGGGCGAGGTGCACGGCGAATTCGCCGACGATCGTCTTGCCCGAGCCGGTCGGGGCGGCGACAAGCACGCCCTTCCCGGCCTCCAGCGCCTTGCACGCCTCGATCTGATACGGGTCGAGATCGAAGTCGTACATCTCGCGGAACGGCCCGAGAGCGGTCGCCTGCTCGGCCGCCCGGAGCCGGGAAGCCTGGTATCGCTCGGCTGGTGAGAGGTCCTCTGTCATCTTGTCCACGAGCCTACCCGCCGCCTCCGACAGTGACGCGATCTTTAATCGCCCATGGTCCGGGCCCGCGAACCGGCCCCCAGCACCCGCACGGCCTTCGGTACGCAGACGGCGGTCAGCGGGAGGGCGCCGAGGGGTTCGCCGTCCGCGTACGCGGTGACGCCGACGGATTCGAGGGTGACCGAGGAGGCCCGATGGACGGTGACGACGGGGTGGCTGAGGTGCGTCCCCTTGTACACCCGGGGGAAGACCTTGAGCAGGGTCGTACGGCTGCACTCGCCGACCACCGTGATGTCGAAGAGGCCGTCGTCCATGACCGCGTCGGCGCACATCCGCATGCCGCCGCCGTACGACGTGCCGTTGCCGACCGCCACGAGCGTCGCCTGTATCTCGCGCGCGGGCCCGTCGTCGAGGGTCATGCGGTACGTGACCGGCTTGAAGGCGGCGAGTTCGGCGAGGATCGCCAGGTCGTACTTGAACCGGCCGCCCACCCAGCGCATCCGGTTGCCCCGGTCGTTGACCCGGGAGTCGAAGCCGGAGGCGAGCACGGAGCCGAACCAGCGCTCCCCGGCCCGGCCGAGGTCGATCTCGCGCACGGGCGCCCGCCCCTTGAGCGCGTCGGCGGCGAGCCGTCCGGCGGCGGCCGGATCGCGTATCGGCAGCTCCAGCGCACGGGCGAAGTCGTTGCCGGTGCCCACCGCGACGACGCCGAGCGGGGTGAGCGTCCCGGCCACCGCCTGGAGCGCCAGGGACATCAGCCCGTCCCCGCCCACGGCGATCAGGGCCCCGGTCCCCTCCGCCACCGCGTCCCGCGCCCTGCGCAGCGCGTCGTCCGCGTCCTCGCCGAGGATCGTGCGTACGGAGAAGCCGGCGTCCCGCAACGCGGAAGCGGCCGGCTGCGCGGCTCGCGCGCCCCGGCCGCGTCCCGCGGTGGGATTGACGAAGAGGGTGATCTCGCTGGTCACCCGGGGACCCTACAAGGTCAGGTGATGTCGTCGTAACCGTCGCGCAGCGACGACCCTCCGCCGTCCCGTCCGCCGTCGGCCTGGCCGGGCACGGTGGGCGAGGCGGAGACGTGCTCCATGTCGCCGATGTCCTCGGGGGTGAGGTCGAGATCCGACGCCTCGTCGTCATCGAGGTCGGCGTCCGGATTGTTCCGCTTCCGGCGCCGGTCGTTGGCCATGCAGACGCCGAGGGCGAGGAAGTACAGCAGCACGATCGGCGCGGCCAGCGTGATCATCGTGAGCGGGTCGCCGGTGGGGGTCGCCACCGCGGCGAAGACCGTGATGCCCATGACCATGGCGCGCCACCAGGAGGCGAGCCGCTTGGCCGTGAGCACCCCGGTGAAGTTCAGCAGGACGAGCAGCAGCGGCAGCTCGAAGGCGAGACCGAACACGACCACCATGCGCGTGATGAAGTCGAGGTACTCGTCGATCGGCAGCAGGGGCTTCGCGTCGTCGGGGGTGAACTCCTGCAGCACGGACGCGGTCTGCGGCATCAGGATGTAGGCGAGGGCTGCGCCCGCCAGGAAGAGCGGCGCACCGACGCCCACGAAGGCGAGCGCGTACCGCTTCTCGTGCTTGTGCAGGCCGGGGGCGAGAAACGCCCACAGCTGGTACAGCCAGACCGGAGCGGAGAGCACCACACCGGCCATGAGGGAGACCTTGAGCGCGATGGAGAACGGGGCGACGATTCCGTTCACCGTCATCTCGGCACACGGCTTGCCGTTGAGCTGCTTCGCCTCGCCATGGGCGCAGCCGACCGACTCCAGGATCGGCTTGATCAGGAAGGTGATCAGGTCCTGGTAGAAGAAGGCCGTGACCGAGGTGATCACGAGGATCGCCACAACCGCGATCAGCAGTCGGTTACGCAACTCTCGCAGGTGATCAGCGAGAGGCATCCGCCCCTCGCTGTCCTTCTCCTGCTTGCGGGCAGACTTGAGCAACCCACTTCCCTCGTCTCGTGCGGCAGCTGACGGAGGAGTCCGTCAGCGCGGGTCAGCTCTGGGTGGTGGGCTTCGCTTCGCTCACCGGGCGGGAGCTCGTGACGTCACCGGGCGCGGCCTGGATCGTACGGGCGGCGGCCTGCTGGGCGGCCGGGTCGGCGGCGGCGTCCGGGGCGGCCGTCGGCTCGTCGTCCTTCTTCATGGCCTTGGCCTCGCTCTTGAGGATGCGGGCCGACTTGCCCAGCGAACGGGCCATGTCGGGAAGCTTCTTGGCGCCGAACAACAGCAGGATGACAGCGATGATCAGAACGATCTCGAGAGGCTTCAGATTGCCCATGGTGTGCTTCCTTCTCGCTGAGGCGGCTGGAGGTGGGCTCGCTGCCCTTGAGTGGTGGATACACATCCGACCAATTCACCGGCAGCGATCGTAACCCGCGGGAGTAAACGCGAGGCAATGCCCGTGCATACTTTCGATTGCGGCCCGCACCTCCCTGCCAGGGCCGTCTGCAGCAGCGTACCTCCCGGGCCCGGGAAACTGGAGGCCGCATGCACGGGGGTGCTACGGGAGGGTCTTCCCGGTGGAGGCGAGGCGGGTGGCCGCGTGCTCCAGGTCCTCGGCGGCCCGGTTGATGCGCTCCGTGGTGCGGGTCACCTGGTGGCCGAGGCGCTGGGCCTCGACGAACACCTTGATGGCCAGCACGCCGAGCACGGCGATCCCGAGGAACCCCAGGGCGATGGCGAGCATGGGCCAGAACATGCGCAGAGCCTCGATGTGTCTAGTGTCCGGAAGGCCCCCGGCGCGTCGCGGGACGCCTCAGGGACCGGTGTGCAGGCGCAGCGTCCGTACGCCGCCGTCGGTGAGCAGTTCCACTATCCGCTCCCCCGCCGGCTTGCGGACGCACGCGGCGCACTCGGGGCAGGTGAACGAGTAGAACGTGGTGCGGCTGGTGGCGCCGACCACAAGCCGGAACTCCGCCGCCGCCAGCTCGAACCGCGCGCGGCAGTCGGGGCAGGCGGCCTTGAAGCGCGCCGACTCCGGCACCGCGACGGTGGGCACGGCAGCCAGGCCCGGCAGCGCGGACAGGTTCCCCATGTCTCCTCCGCCGTCCCCTCAGGCCGCGCCGTCGTACGCGGCGAGCGCCGACCGCGCCGCGTGGCGCGCGCTCTCGGCCAGCTCCGGCGGAGAGACGATGCGCCCCTCCCCGCCGAGCCGCAGCGCGAGCCGGCGCAGCGACGCGGGATCGGGGGTGCGCAGGGTGATCCGCAGGCCGCCGTCGGGCAGTTCCTCGGCGCGGTCGTGCGGGTAGTACTCGGCGACCCAGCGCCCGCCGGGCCCGACCTCGATCACGACCTCCGGGTCCTCGGCGGCCGGCTGGACCAGCCCCTCGGACAGGTCCCGCAGCTCCAGCTCGGGCGGCGCGGCGGGCTCGTCGAGCAGCCGGATCGCGGCGACCCGGTCGAGGCGGAAGGTGCGCCGGTCCTCGGAGGACCGGCACCACGCCTCCATATAGGTGTGCCCGACGGCGAACAGCCGGATCGGGTCCACCTCGCGCTCGGTGAGCTCGTCGCGCGCGGGCGAGTAGTAGCGCAGCCACAGCCGGCGCCGCTCCGAGATCGCCCGGTCCACCTCGGCGAAGACGCCGCCCTCCGACTCGAAGGTGACCGAGAGCCGGGAGCTGGCGGCCCCCACCTCGCCGGCCGCGGCCTCCAGCTTGGCGGTGGCCCGCAGCAGTGCCTGGCGGTCGCTCTCGCGCAGGCCGGGCAGGGTCGCCACGGCGCGGGCGGCGACCAGCAGGGCCGTCGCCTCGTCGGCGGCGAGCCGCAGCGGTTCGGCGACGTCGTCCGCGTTGTGCCACCAGATGCGGTCACCGTCGGTGTCGATGTCGAGCAGGTCGCCGCCCCGGAAGCTGGTCCCGCACATGGGCAGCACGTCGAGGTCGGAGATCAGCTCGTCCTCGGTGATCCCGAAGGCGCGGGCGACGTCCTGGACGTGGGCGCCGGGGCGCTCGCGCAGATACGTCACCAGGGAGAGCATCCGGCGTGTCTGGTCGATGGCGTTCGTGGCCATGAATACGGTCCCCTCAGTCCTTGGCCACGGCGCGCAGCCGGTCCATCACGTCGGCCCGCAGGTCCTCGGGTCCGGTGACGACGACGTCGGGGCCGAACTCGACGAGCCAGGCGTCCAGGCCGTGTCCGTACGGGATCTCCAACTCCTCCCACCCGTCTCCGAGTTCCCGGACCGACAGGGCGCGGGCGCGCAGCGGGTAGCCGGAGTCGGCGCGCAGCCTGATCAGGGCGGTCCGGGTGGCCGTCTCGCCCGCCCAGCTCTCCACGGTCTCGCGGACGGTGACCACGTCGGGCACCTGGGCGGTGAAGGCGCCGGCCCGGGAGCGCACCTTGCCGGTGATCCGGGAGAGCCGGAAGACGCGCTCCGCGCCCCGCTCCCGGTCCCAGCCGGCCAGGTACCAGTGGCCGCGCCAGCACTCCAGGGTCCACGGCTCGACCTGGCGCTGCTCGGGCTGGGCGGCATTGGCCTTGCGGTAGTCGAAGGTCACCGGGCGGCGGTCGCGGCAGGCCAGCATCAGGGGTTCGAAGGCGGCCTCGTGGACGGGGATACGCGGTTCGAGGGCGCTGTGCACCTCGTAGGCGTCCGCGGTCTCGGGCATCCCGGCCGCCCGCAGCTTCTGCAGGGCGCCGCTGGCGGCGCCGGCCAGGCGGGCCTGCTGCCAGACCTTGGCGGCGAGGCCGAGCGCGGCGGCCTCCTCGGCGTCCAGCGTGATGGGGGGCAGCCGGTTGCTGTCGCGGCGGGCGAGGTAGCCGGTGTCGCCGTCCAGGTTCTCGACGGTCTCGATGACCAGGCCGAGTTCGCGCAGGTCGTCCTTGTCCCGTTCGAACATCCGGTTGAAGGCGTCGTCGGATGCCGCTTCGAGGTAGGCCTCGATGGAGCCACGCAGTTCGCGCTTGCTGAGCGGACGCCGGGTGCCCAGCAGACACAGCGCCAGGTTCATCAGCCGCTCGGCCTTGGCAATCGCCATCGACGCCCTTTCCCTCGTGCTCCGTGACGCTCGACCGTACCGCCCCGGGGTGTCGGGACAAAAGCGAGGGCCCGTGCCTGGTGGCACGGGCCCTCGGAGCGCGGGTGGCGCGGATCAGACGGCGACCAGGTCGCAGACGAAGATCAGCGTCTCGCCCGGAGCGATGCGGCCGCCGCCGGCGCCGCGGTCACCGTAGGCGAGGTGCGCGGGGATGGTCAGCTGGCGACGGCCGCCGACCTTCATGCCCTGCACGCCCTTGTCCCAGCCCTGGATGACCTGGCCGGCACCGAGCTGGAACTGCAGCGGGGTGCCGCGGTTCCACGAGGCGTCGAACTCCTCGCCGGTGGAGAAGGCGACCCCCACGTAGTGGACGGAGACGGTCTGGCCTGCCTTGGCCTCGGCGCCGTCGCCCTCCCAGATCTCCTTGATCTCCAGGTCGGCCGGCGGCTCGCCACCCGGGAAGTCGATCTCGGGCTTCTCGATGCTCACTGACTTGCTCCTCTTACTGATGAACTGGGCAACCGGGACAGTCTTACATCTTCGCCAGGATGTCCACGGCGAACACCAGCGTGGAGTTGGCGGGGATGCCCGACGACTCCTTGTCACCGAGGCCCTGGTCCGGCGGCACGACCAGCAGCACCCGGCTGCCGATCTTCTTGCCGATCAGACCGTCCTTCAGACCCTTGAGCGTGACCTGGGCCAGCGGGAAGGTGGCCGTCTTCCCCGTCTTGTAGGTGTTGTCGAACTCCTTGCCGTCCTTCCAGAGCTTGGCCACGTAGTTCACGACGACCGAGTCGGTCTCCTTGATGACGTCGCCCTTGGACTCCAGGACGTAGTTGGAGACCAGCTTCTTCGGCGGGGCGACCTTGCTGGGGACGGTCAGGCTCGGCGCCTTGCCGTCGGTGTTGGTGCCCACCTTCGGCAGGTCGACGTTGTCCTGGGCGACGGCGGTGCCCTTGGCGGAGGCCGGGATCTGCTTGGCCTTCAGGATGTCGACGACGAAGACCAGGGTGGCGTTGGGCTTGATGTCGCCCTGGCCCTGCTCGCCGTAACCGAGGGCCGGCGGGATGACCAGCTGGACCCTGCTGCCGACCTTCTGGCCGATCAGGCCCTTCTCCCAGCCCTGGATGACCATGCCGGCGCCGAGCGTCAGGTCGAACGGCTGCTTGCGGTCGAAGCTGTTGTCGAACGGCTTGGTGGAGTCGTACGCCTGGCCGAGGTAGTTGACCTGGGTCACGTCGCCGTTCTTGAGCTTCGCACCGTCACCCTCGCTGATGACCTTGGTCTTCAGCTCCTTGGGCGGCGTACCCGTGCCCTTGGCCAGGGTGGGCTTCTCGCCGAACTTCGCGCCCGCGGTGATGGCGGGGAAACCGCCCTTGGAGGGGGCGGACGCGGAGGCGGAAGCGGAGTCGGAGCCCTTGTCGTCGCTGCCGCAGGCCGCTGACAACAGCAGCAGGGGGACGACGAGAAGGCCGGCAAGTCGGCGCACTGGTTCCTCAGATCTCAGACGGCATGTGTGGGGGCAACGCCCCGGGGGTCCCGGGACCCCGCCACTCTAGGCCGTACGAAGGGCCCCGCACGAGGAACGTACGGGGCCCGAGTCGCACGGGGTGCCGGGGCGTGTCCTGCGCCCGCTCACATACCCGCGATGAGCTTCTCCACGCGGTCGTCCACGGAACGGAACGGGTCCTTGCACAGGACCGTGCGCTGCGCCTGGTCGTTGAGCTTGAGGTGGACCCAGTCGACGGTGAAGTCCCGCCGCTGCTCCTGGGCCCGCCGGATGAAGTCACCGCGCAGCCGCGCCCTGGTCGTCTGCGGGGGCACCGACTTGCCCTCGAAGATCTTCAGGTCGTTGCAGATGCGGGCGGCCTGTCCCTTGCGCTCCAGCAGGTAGTACAGCCCCCGCCGGCGGTGGATGTCGTGGTAGGCGAGGTCTATCTGGGCGACCCGCGGATTCGACATGGTCATGTTGTGCTTGGCCCGGTACCGCTCGATGAGCCTGTACTTCATGACCCAGTCGATCTCGGTCTCGATCCGGCCGAGGTCCTCCGCCTCGATCGCGTCGAGCGTGCGGCCCCACAGTTCGAGGACGCGCTCGACGTTGCCCGTGCGGATGCCGCGGCGGTCGACGAAGTCCACGGCCTTCTCGTAGTACTCGCGCTGCACCTCTATGGCCGAGGCCTCCCGGCCGCTGGCCAGGCGGACCTTGCGCTGCCCGGTGGTGTCGTGGCTGACCTCGCGGATCGCCCGGATCGGGTTCTCCAGGGTCAGGTCGCGCATCACCGTGCCCGCCTCGATCATGCGGAGCACCAGATCGGTCGCGCCGACCTTGAGCAGCATGGTCGTCTCGGACATGTTGGAGTCGCCGACGATGACGTGGAGGCGGCGGTAGCGCTCCGCGTCCGCGTGCGGTTCGTCGCGGGTGTTGATGATCGGGCGGGAGCGCGTCGTCGCGGAGCTGACGCCCTCCCAGATGTGCTCGGCACGCTGGCTGACGCAGTAGACCGCGCCCCGGGGGGTCTGCAGCACCTTGCCGGCACCGCAGATCAGCTGCCTGGTGACGAGGAAGGGAATGAGGATGTCCGCGAGACGGGAGAATTCTCCGTGCCGGGCCACGAGGTAGTTCTCATGGCATCCGTAGGAGTTTCCCGCAGAGTCGGTGTTGTTCTTGAAGAGATAGACGTCGCCGGCGATTCCCTCCTCGTGCAGGCGGCGTTCGGCGTCGACGAGCAGGCCTTCGAGAATACGCTCGCCGGCCTTGTCGTGGGTGACCAGTTCGGTCAGGTTGTCGCATTCGGGGGTTGCATATTCCGGATGCGATCCCACGTCGAGGTAGAGGCGGGCGCCGTTCCGCAGAAAGACATTGCTGCTGCGGCCCCATGACACAACACGGCGGAAGAGGTAGCGCGCCACTTCATCAGGAGACAGTCGGCGCTGTCCCCTGAACGTGCACGTGACGCCGTACTCGTTCTCCAGCCCGAAAATGCGGCGGTCCATGACTGAACATTACGCCTGATGGCCCGAGCTGAAACCGGGTTCGACGGCACCGTTTCGATCATTTTCCGATCCTCGCACCGCGACGGCGGTACGGGCGGGAGCCGAGAGCACCGGTCCGGTGGCCAGCAGGACCAGCAGCGCCGCCACTCCACCGGCCCCCGCGACGGCGAAGCTCCACGCCGTACCGCCCAGTTCGACGGCCGGACCGGCCACCGCCGTCCCCACGGCAGCGCCCACCCCGAAGGTCGTCACGAGCCACGAGAACGCCTCCGTCACCGTCCCGCGCGGGGCATGCCGGTCCACCACGATGAACGAGCACGCGACGGCCGGGGCGAGGAACACCCCGGAGACCGCCGCCAGCACGGTCATCGCCACCGGACCCGGCGTCAGCATCAGCGGCAGATAGCCCAGCGCGAGCAGCCCCACGATCACCCGCAGCCGCCGCTCCGGCGCCCCGGTCCACTGCCGCGCCCCGTACACCGTCCCGCCGATCAGGGCGCCGAGCCCGAAGGCCGCCATCAGCCAGCCGTAGACGGACTCCCGGCCGTGGTCGTCGGCGTACGCCATGCCCGCCACGGTGATGGACCCCAGCGCGAGCCCCACGAAGAAGAACGAGCCGAGCAGCGCCAGCAGTCCGGGCGAACGCAGGGCGCCCAGCCAGTGCGCCTCGCGGGGCGCGGAGCGCCAGGTGCGCGAGGGCTCGGACAGCACGACCGACAGCGCGCCGAGCACCCCGATCGCGTTGATGACGAGCAGAGCGGCGGCCGGCGACCAGAGGGCGACCAGCAGCGTCACGAGCAGCGGCCCGGCCGTGAACATGACCTCCTGCGCGACCGCGTCCATGGCGTACGCCCGGTGCACCCGGTCCTCGCCGCCCAGCACGCTCGGCCACAGCGCCCGCAGGCCGCCCTCCAGTGGGGGCGTGAACAGCCCGGCCACGGCCACCGCCGCGTAGGCGAGCGGCAGGAAGCCGCAGCCCGCCACGGCGAGCACGGCCATGCCCAGGGCGGAGACGACGGCCGCGGGCAGCTGGACACGCGGCTGCCCGTACAGGTCCACCGCGCGGCCGAGCAGCGGCTGCCCCACGGCCGTGGCCAGCCCGTACACCGCCGCGAGCGCGCCGGCGAGGGTGTAGCTGCCGCCCTCGGCCCGGACGAACAGCACGATCGCGATGTTCGCCGTGCCGTTCGGCAGCCGGCCCACCAGGGTGCCCGTCAGCAGCCGGGCGGCGTGCCGCGCCCGGAGGATGTCCAGATATCCCGCGGCCATGTCCCGCCCCTCTCCCTCGGGTGCCTGTGCGGGCCTGCGAGGTTTTACGTATAACGTCAAGGTTCATACGTACCATGAGCCCGTCCGCAGGTCCACCTCACGGGCCTGCCCCGACCGGCCCGGAGGCCCGCGTGACCAGCCCCGCATCACCCGGCCCGCCCCGGCCCACCAGCCGTGACGTGGCCAGGGCCGCCGGCGTCTCCCAGGCCACGGTCTCGCTCGTCCTGGGCGACAAGTGGCGGGGCCGGGTCTCCGAGTCCACTGCGGACCGGGTGCGCGACGCCGCCCGCGGGCTCGGCTACCGGCCGAATCTCGCCGCCCGCAATCTGCGCCTCGGCCGCACCAGGACGGCCCTGCTGGTCGTCCCCGCCCTCACCAACGAGTTCTTCGCCCGGGTCTACACCGGAGCGGCCGCGGTCGCCGCCGAGCACGGCTTCGGGGTCGTCCTGTACCCCTCCCCCGACGGCACCGGCCCGGCCCGCGATCCGTTTCCGTCGGCCCGTGCCGCGCTGGACGGGGTCATCGCCTCGTCCATGGCCGCCGACGCGCTCGACGCCCTGCACGGCGCGGACGTCCCCCTCGTCATGCTGGACAGCGACCCCTCGGCCCCCGGCCCCGCCGCCCGGGTCAACCTCGACATCGCCGACGGGATGCGCCAGGTGGCCCGCCACCTGCTCGCCCTCGGCCACCGGCGCTTCCTCCACCTCGCCTCGGCCGTCGACACCTGGACCTTCGGCTGCCGCGCGGACGCCCTGCACGAGGAGCTGCGCCGGGTCCCCGGCACCGAGGTGCGCACGGTGCGCGCGGCGCTGGACGTCCGCGCGGGACGGGACGCGGCGGAGCACGCGCTGGGCCTGTCCGGGCCCCGGCCGACCGCGGTCGTCTGCGACGACGACATCCTGGCGGCGGGCGCGTGCAAGGCCGCCCGCCGGTCCGGGCTGCGGGTGCCGGACGACCTCTCGGTCACCGGCTTCGACGACCTGGCCCTGGCGACGGCCGTGGAACCGGAGCTGACCACGGTCCGGCTGCCCGCCGAACAGGTCGGAGAGCGGGGCATGGCCGCACTGCTGGCGGTCCTGGACGGGCGGGCGGCCGAACCGGGCAGCCTGCCGGTGCGGCTGGTCGCGCGCGGCTCCACCGCCCCGCCTCCCGCATGACGAAGCCCCGGCCGCCTGAACAGCGGGCCGGGGCTCGGCATATCGGGGAGTGCTACTCCACGTCCCCGCCGGAGTCCGTCGTGTCGGTCGTGCCCTTCCGGTCCGTGGTGGCCGTGGGGGTCTCCGAGGACTCGCCGTCCTCGGCGTCGGACGGGGCGTCGGTCGGCGTGGAGGCCGCTGCCTCCGCCTCCAGGAGCCGGGCCAGCTGCCTGCCGACGATCCGCTTGAACTTGCGCTGCTGGGGCCGCGTACGGTCCAGGACCGCCACTTCCAGGCGGTCCGCGGGGATCTCCCGCTCGTTGCCGTTGGCCTCGCGGGACAGTGCCTGCACCGCCAGCTTCAGCGCCTCGGCGAGCGACATCCCGTCGCGGTGGCGCTGGTCGAGGAAGGTGCTGATCTGCTCCGCGTTGCCGCCGACCGCGACCGAGCCGTGCTCGTCCACGATCGAGCCGTCGTGCGGCAGCCGGTAGATCTGGTCGCCCTCGGGCTCGGTGCCCACCTCGGCGACCACGAGTTCCACCTCGTACGGCTTCTCGGCCGCACTGGAGAAAATGGTGCCGAGCGTCTGCGCGTAGACGTTCGCCAGTCCACGGGCCGTCACATCGTCGCGGTCATAGGTGTATCCGCGCAGATCCGCATAGCGCACACCGCCGATGCGAAGGTTCTCGTACTCGTTGTACTTGCCGGCGGCGGCGAAACCGATCCGGTCGTAGATCTCGCTGAACTTGTGCAGCGCACGGGACGGGTTCTCGCCGACGAACACAATTCCGTCGGCGTACTGCAGCACAACCAGGCTGCGACCACGGGCGATGCCCTTCCGGGCGTATTCCGCCCGGTCGGCCATGGCCTGCTGAGGTGAGACATAGAACGGCGTCGACACCGGCTATCCGTCCCTTTCTGTCAGTGGCGGGAGCATCGAAGAAGCTGGATACGGACGCGGGCTCAGAGCAGCGCGGCGCGCGGGCCGTCGGGCTGTTCCAGGCGGCGTTCCAGAATCGAGCGGGCGATCTCGGAGGATTCCGCGTCGGTCAGCTTCCGGAAGCCCTCGTCCGTGATGACGGTGACGATCGGATAGATACGGCGGCCCACGTCCGGGCCGCCCGTCGCCGAGTCGTCGTCCGCCGCGTCGTACAGCGCCTGCACGACCAGCGTGAGCGTCTCCGCCTCCGTCAGGTCCTCGCGGTAGAGCTTCTTCATCGAGCCCCGGGCGAAGATCGAGCCGGAACCGGTGGACGCGTAGCCGACGTGCTCCTCGGAACGCCCGCCGGTGACGTCGTAGCTGAAGATGCGTCCGCGCTCGCGGTCGACGTCGTAGCCGGCGAAGAGCGGGACGACGGCGAGGCCCTGCATGGCCATCGCCAGGTTGCTCCGGATCATCGTGGAGAGCCGGTTCGCCTTGCCCTCCAGGGAGAGCTGGGCGCCCTCCACCTTCTCGAAGTGCTCCAGCTCCAGCTGGAAGAGCTTGACCATCTCCACGGCGAGACCCGCCGTCCCGGCGATGCCCACCGCCGAGTACTCGTCGGCCGGGAAGACCTTCTCGATGTCGCGCTGCGCGATCATGTTGCCCATGGTCGCCCGCCGGTCACCGGCCAGGACGACACCGCCGGGGAAGGTCGCCGCCACGATCGTCGTGCCGTGGGGGGCCTCGATGGCCCCCTTCATGGGCGGCATCTGCCGGTTGCCCGGCAGCATCCCGGGCGCCTGGTCGGACAGGAAGTCCATGAAGGAGGACGATCCCGGCGTCAGGAAGGCAGCTGGTAGACGCCCGGTGCTACGAGTGTTGGCTTCCACGCGTTTCCCTCCACGTATGCGGCTGCACGCCTTATGGCATCCGGCCGGTCCTTGAGCTGCCCCAGGGCTGCGTTGCAGCTGAAGCACAGTACGCCCCGGACCCTACCCGTCTGATGACAGTGATCCACATGCTCCGCCGGAGCGGTTAAACAGATGCAGCACACGCCCTGCTGAGCGGCGATCAGTTCATCAACCTCAGCCGGACTCAGACCGTACTTGCGCTGAAAGTAGGCGGCCCGATTGCGCTCCGCGCGGCACGGACGACAGTAGCTCGCCCAGCCATCGGAGGACGACCTGTTCCGTTCCCACTGGTCGTGCGGCTTCACCTCACCGCACTGCGGGCAGCGCTTGTGCCCTCGGGGGACCGGCACCTTGACACGAACGGACTTGCCCCTGGCCTCCTGGCGCTGCCGGTAGTACTCGGCCGAGCACTCCCGGCAGTACGCCTGGAGGCCATCCCGCATCGCCCTGTTACTGGCGAAGGACTCTGTCGGCAGAGTCCTTCGCCAGCGGGAGCATTCTTTCCTCGCAGGAATATCGGACATTAAGTCCTATTCCCCGCCTTTCTGAACAAACGACCTCACGAAATCCTCGGCGTTGGACTCGAGCACGTCGTCGATCTCGTCGAGGACGTCGTCCACGTCGTCGCTGAGCTTCTCCTGGCGCTCCTTGAGGTCGTCGGATGCCTGCGCGTCCTGCGCCTGCTCCTCGACCTCCTCGGTGGAACGCGTCGCCTTCTGCTGTCCGCCGCCGGTGTCCTTGGTCGCCATCTAGCTCACCCCGCTCGGTTCGAAGCACTTGATCAGACCCTACCCATGGGGTCCGACATTGGCCCGGTACTTGTCTCAACGTCCGGAGGTCATCGGAATGATTCCCAGCCGGGAGCCCTTTCAGCCGCCTTCAGCGGCCCGAGAGGACCTCGACCAGCTCCTGCGCCGTGCGGCAGCGGTCCAGGAGCGATTTCACGTGCTCCCGGGTGCCCCGCAGCGGCTCCATGGTGGGCACCCGCTGCAGCGAGTCCTGGCCCGGCAGGTCGAAGATGACCGAGTCCCAGGAGGCCGCGGCGACGTCGTCCGCGTACTGTTCGAGGCAGCGGCCGCGGAAGTACGCCCTGGTGTCCTCCGGCGGCGCCGTACGGGCCCGCGCGACCTCCTGCTCGTCGAGGAGGCGTTTCATCCGGCCCCGGGCCACCAGGCGGTTGTACAGGCCCTTGTCGGGCCGCACGTCCGAGTACTGCAGGTCCACCAGGTGCAGCCGGGCCGCGTCCCAGTCCAGGCCGTCCCGGCGCCGGTAGCCCTCCATGAGCTGCCGCTTCGCCACCCAGTCCAGCTCACCGGCCAGGCTCATCGGATCGTTCTCCAGCCGGTTCAGGGTGTCCTCCCACCGGCTGAGGACGTCCTTGGTCTGTTCGTCGGCGTCCGCCCCGTACCGCTCCTCGACGTACTTGCGGCCCAGCTCGAAGTACTCCATCTGGAGCTGCACCGCGGTGAGTGTCCGGCCGCTGCGCAGCGTGATCAGCTGCTGGAGTCCGGGGTCGTGGGAGACCTGGTGCAGCGTGCGCACCGGCTGGTCGACGGCCAGGTCGACGTTGATGAAGCCGTCCTCGATCATGGACAGGACGAGCGAGGTGGTGCCCAGCTTCAGGTACGTCGAGATCTCGGAGAGGTTCGCGTCGCCGATGATCACATGGAGCCGGCGGTATTTCTCGGCGTCCGAGTGGGGCTCGTCGCGGGTGTTGATGATGGGGCGCTTGAGCGTGGTCTCCAGGCCGACCTCGACCTCGAAGTAGTCGGCGCGCTGGCTGAGCTGGAAACCGTGTTCCTGGCCGTCCTGGCCGATGCCGACCCGTCCGGCACCGGTGACCACCTGCCGCGAGACGAAGAACGGCGTCAGGTGCCGCACGATGTCCGAGAACGGGGTCTCCCGCTTCATCAGGTAGTTCTCGTGCGTCCCGTAGGAGGCGCCCTTGTTGTCGGTGTTGTTCTTGTAGAGGTGGATCGGCTGGGCGCCCGGGAGCTGCGCCGCGCGCTCGGCCGCCTCGGCCATGATGCGTTCGCCGGCCTTGTCCCACAGGACCGCGTCCCTGGGGTTGGTGATCTCCGGGGAGCTGTACTCGGGGTGCGCGTGGTCGACGTAGAGCCGGGCCCCGTTGGTGAGGATGACATTGGCGAGGCCGATGTCCTCGTCCGTGAGCTGGCTGGAGTCGGCGGTCTCGCGGGCGAGGTCGAAGCCTCGCGCGTCCCGCAGCGGGTTCTCCTCCTCGAAGTCCCAGCGGGCGCGGCGCGCCCGGTGCATCGCCGCCGCGTAGGCGTTGACGATCTGGGACGAGGTGAGCATGGCATTGGCGTTGGGGTGTCCGGGGACGGAGATCCCGTACTCCGTCTCGATGCCCATTACTCGCCGTACGGTCATGCGGCCCTCCTTGCCCGGCGGCGCTCCCTTCCGGGGCGGCGCTCAAGTACCGCTGCTTGTTCGGTGCGTGCGCGGTCTGCCCGTCCCGCGCTGCGTGAACGGGCGGTAGGCCAGAGCCTAGAACGCCTCCGTGCCGGTGGGGAGATCAATTGCGTCGTCATTGCCGCGGTGTCGCCGCGGCTGTCCGGAAAGCAACCGGCTGCGGATGCCCGGCGGGCATCCGCAGCCGGTCCGCGTCCTACAGGTACTGCCCGGTGTTGGCGACCGTGTCGATGGAACGGCCGGTGTCCGCGCCCTGCTTTCCGGTGACGAGCGTGCGGATGAAGACGATCCGCTCGCCCTTCTTGCCGGAGATACGGGCCCAGTCGTCCGGGTTGGTGGTGTTCGGAAGGTCCTCGTTCTCCTTGAACTCGTCCACGCAGGCCTGGAGGAGGTGGGAGACGCGAAGGCCCTTCTGGCCGTGGTCGAGGAAGGCCTTGATGGCCATCTTCTTGGCCCGGTCGACGATGTTCTGGATCATCGCGCCGGAGTTGAAGTCCTTGAAGTACAGGACCTCCTTGTCGCCGTTGGCGTACGTGACCTCGAGGAAGCGGTTCTCCTCGGACTCGGTGTACATCCGCTCGACGACCGACTGGATCATGGCGTGCGCGGCGGCTTCCTTCGAGCCGGTGTGCTCGGCCAGGTCGTCCGCGTGCAGCGGCAGCGAAGGCGTGAGGTACTTCGCGAAGATGTCCTTCGCGGCCTCCGCGTCGGGGCGCTCGATCTTGATCTTCACGTCGAGCCGGCCGGGGCGCAGGATGGCCGGGTCGATCATGTCCTCGCGGTTGGAGGCGCCGATGACGATGACGTTCTCCAGACCCTCGACACCGTCGATCTCGGCGAGCAGCTGGGGGACGATGGTGTTCTCCACGTCCGAGCTGACGCCCGATCCACGGGTGCGGAAGAGCGACTCCATCTCGTCGAAGAAGACGATGACGGGGGTGCCCTCGCTCGCCTTCTCGCGGGCACGCTGGAAGACCAGGCGGATGTGGCGCTCGGTCTCGCCGACGTACTTGTTGAGGAGTTCGGGGCCCTTGATATTGAGGAAGTAGCTCTTTCCGGCGGGCTGTCCGGTGACCTCGGCGACCTTCTTGGCGAGGGAGTTGGCGACGGCCTTGGCGATGAGCGTCTTGCCGCAGCCGGGCGGACCGTAGAGCAGGATGCCCTTCGGCGGGCGGAGCTCGTGCTCCTTGAAGAGGTCGGGGTGGAGATAGGGAAGCTCGACCGCGTCGCGGATCAGCTCGATCTGGTCGCCCAGGCCGCCGATCTTGTCGTAGTCGATGTCCGGTACTTCTTCGAGGACGAGTTCCTCGACCTCGCTCTTGGGCACGACTTCGTAGACGTAGCCGGACCTGGGTTCGAGCAGCAGGGCGTCGCCGGGGCGGATGGTGGTGTCCAGCAGCGGCTCGGCGAGCCTCACCACCCTTTCCTCGTCGGTGTGCCCGATGACCAGGGCGCGTTCGCCGTCCTCAAGGATCTCCTTGAGGGTGACGATGTCCCCGGCACGCTCGAATTCCATGGCGTCGACCACGTTGAGCGCTTCGTTGAGCATGACCTCCTGGCCGCGCCGGAGGTCCTCGAGTTCGACGCTGGGGCTGACGTTCACCCGGAGCTTGCGGCCCCCGGTGAAGATGTCGCAGGTGCCGTCCTCGTTGGCCTGCAGGAACACTCCGAAGCCGGCCGGCGGCTGTGCGAGCCGGTCGACCTCCTCCTTGAGGGCCACGATCTGGTCGCGGGCCTCACGCAGTGTTCCGGCGAGCCGCTCGTTCTGGGCGGACACGCCTGCGAGGTTGGTCTGCAACTCGACGATCCGCTCTTCGAGAATCCTCGTATGACGCGGAGAGTCGGCGAGCTTACGTCGCAGGACGGCGATTTCCTGCTCGAGATAGGCGACCTGGCCGGCTGGGTCGTCGGACCCCCGCGCGGGCCGGATGCCGCGGTTGATGTCGTCGTCGTGGGCTGCCACGGTCCTCACCTCCTCCAAGGGGAGCTGGACGCTTCCTGACCCTACCTGCGTGGGTGGTGATTGAAACCCCTAGATCACAAAGACTGTGGGGTGTGTCCGATCTTCACCCTTGCGCTCTCCCCGTACCCGGAGGGATACCCACCGTTCAACATCGGAAAGCGGCCGGTTGTATCGTCGAAGCGTTCAACACCCGTCAGGGCTGGCTCTTTCCCGGTCCGGATACGCAGGAAACGGCAGGCGACATGACCGCGCGGCAGGACGCTCCCACCGATGGCGAGGCGCAGGACCTTGAGGTCTGGATCGACCAGGACCTCTGCACGGGCGACGGCATCTGTGTGCAGTACGCGCCGGAGGTGTTCGAGCTGGACATCGACGGCCTGGCGTATGTGAAGAGCGAAGAGGACGAGCTGCTGCAGGACAAGGGGGCGACCACACCGGTGCCGCTGCCGCTGCTCCAGGACGTCGTCGACTCGGCCAAGGAGTGCCCCGGCGACTGCATTCACGTACGTCGGGTTTCGGACAGGGTCGAGGTCTACGGCCCCGAGGCGGCCTGACCGCTCCGGTGGTGCCGGGCGGCGCTCAGGCCCCCGTGGAGGCGGGCCCGTCCGTCCGGCCACTGCGGACGAAGGCGCCGTTCTGCCACTGCCAGGTGACCTTCTCCTGCTGGTCGGGGCAGCAGGAGGGCACCGAGGACGAGGAGTAGCCGAGGAGCGTGGCGGAGATGACTCCGTCACGGACCGCGAAGTCACCGATGCTCAGTTGCTGGGTGGGGTCCACCAGGGTCGCGACGATCCTGGGAGCGGCCCCGTCCGTCTGTGTGAGGACGTAGACGCCGCTGGGTGGGGTGCCCGATCCGGCCGCGCAGTGGACCACCGCGACGGTCTCGGGGCGGCCGTCGCCGTCGAGGTCGCCGGGGGCCTGTTTGGCGACGGTGTTGCCGACGTTTCCGCAGTCCAGGGGGAAGGCTGCCTTCGCCGGGTCGGGGGCGGTGGCCGCGTCCTCGTGCTGCTGGTGGGCCGCCGTGGTGCGGGGGGTGGAGGCCGAGGCGCTGGCGTCGGGCTGGAACAGGCCGGCTCCCGCGACGACGGCGGCCATGGCCGCCGCGGTGGCGAGCCAGTGCATCGGCTTGGTGTCGGTGTGCGCCAGGTCCGGGAGCGCGGAGGTCTGCACGCGGGCTGTCTCCTGTGGTTCCTGTGGTGCGGCCGTCGGCGTCGGCGGTGCGGGGGTGGCCAGCATCGTGCCACACCTCACACGGCAGCGGAACGGTGGGGTGCGCAAGGATCACGGCGCCCGTGCGCGCGACCGGGACCCGAGCGGCGTACGAGCGTTCCCCCAGCCGGCTACGAGCCGGATACGAGAAGGGCGCCGCCGCCGGGTCCCCGGGTCGGTCCGGGAACTCGGCGGCGGCGCCGGTGCGTTGCCGCGAGGATCAGTCGCGGGCGGAGCCGCTCCGGCCGCCCGGTCCGTCGTAGTCCTCGCCGTAGGCGCCCTTGGAGGGGCGGCGGCGCCGGGCCGGGGCCTCGACCCCGTCGGCAAGCCGGCGGGCGGTGACGAGGAAGCCGGTGTGGCCGATCATCCGGTGGTCCGGGCGCACGGCCAGGCCCTCGACGTGCCAGTTGCGGATCATCGACTCCCAGGGCTGCGGCTCGGCGAAGCAGCCGATCTCGCGGATGGACTCGACCGTCCGGGAGAGCTGGGTGGTGGTCGCGACGTACGCGCAGAGGATGCCGCCGGGGACGAGCGCCTTGGAGACGGCGTCCAGGCACTCCCAGGGAGCCAGCATGTCCAGCACGACGCGGTCCACGTCGGTGTCCGTGAGGTTGTCCTGGAGGTCGCCGACCGTGAGCTGCCAGGCGGGGTGCGGGCTGCCGAAGTAGCGCTCGACGTTCTGCTGGGCGATCTCGGCGAAGTCCTCGCGGCGCTCGTACGAGTGCAGCATGCCCTGCTCGCCGATGGCGCGGAGCAGGAAGGTGGAGAGCGCGCCCGAGCCGACGCCCGCTTCCACGACGCGCGCGCCGGGGAAGATGTCGCCGAAGGCGAGGATCTGTCCCGCGTCCTTCGGGTAGACCACGGCGGCGCCGCGGGGCATGGACAGGACGTAGTCGGGGAGCAGGGGGCGCAGCGCGAGGTAGGCGACGTTTCCCGTGGTACGGACCACACTGCCCTCGGGGGCACCGATCAGCTCGTCGTGCGGGAAAGAACCCTTGTGGGTGTGGAAGTTCTTTCCGGCTTCGAGCGTGAAGGTGTGGTGGCGTCCCTTGGGATCGGTGAGCTGGACCTGGTCCCCGACCTTGAAGGGCCCGCGTCGGCGGGCGGCACCGGTCGGTTCAGACATGTGACCAGCGTACCGGTGTTTCGGGGGCCTCCGACCGCCCGCCCGTACGGGCGTACGACCGTGCGGGGCGGGTGTCAGGCGGTGGGGCGGGCCATGGCGGCGACGAAGGCCCGCTCGACGTCGGCGGTGGAGAGGACCCCGTAGATCTCGCCGGTGTCCTCGACGACGAGGTACTCCGTGGCGGGGGTGGCCTTGAGGCGGTCCAGGAGGGCTTCGCCGGCGAGTTCGGCGGGGACCTTCATGCCGTCGGTGAGGTCCTGGGCGAGGCCGCTGACGGCGACCCAGGGGCGGCGGTGTTCGGGGACGGCGACGATGGCGGTCTCCCGGACGAGGGCCTTGGGCTCGCCGGTGCCGTCGACGACGACGAGGGCGCGGGCGCCGGCCTCGTTGGCCCGGCGCAGGGCTTCGGAGAGCGGGGTGGCGGCCTCGACGGGGACGGCCCGCCGGGTGAGGCTGCGGGCGCGCAGGCCGGGGAGGTGTTCGCGGAGCCGGGCCATGCGCAGGCTGTTTCCGGCGCCGGTCCAGATGATGGCGGCGAGGATCGCGGCGAGCAGGGCGTCGGTGACGGTGTCCATGCCGCTGATCTCACCGGCGTCGTTCCCCAGGGAGCCGCTGCGGGTGAGCAGGGGCAGGCCGACGAGGGTCCCGACGGCGAGGGCGCGGCCGACCCAGGCGGCGGCGACGGTGCCGCTCATCGGCTTGCCGGTGATCTTCCAGACGACGGCCCTGAGCATCCGGCCGCCGTCGAGCGGGAGGCCGGGCAGCAGGTTGAAGGCGGCGACGATGAGGTTGGAGATCATCAGCCCGCCGAGCAGGACGGCGGGGACGGTGCCGCGTTCGACGAAGCGCAGCGGCACGTAGAAAAGCCCGCCCAGGACCAGGGAGAGCAGCGGGCCGACGAAGGCGAGGACGAATTCGCGGCCGGGGGTCTCCGACTCCTTCTCGATCTCCGAGACGCCGCCGAAGAACTGGAGCTGGATGCGCCGTACGGGGAGCTTGTAGCGCAGGGCGGCGACCGTGTGCGCGAGCTCGTGGACCAGCACGGAGGCGTAGAAGGCGATCGCGAAGAAGAGGGCGACGAGGTAGCGGGCGGCGCCGAGGTCGGGCAGGACCCGGTCGAGCTGGCCGCCGAAGACCCAGGTGATCAGGGCCGCCACCAGGAACCAGCTGGGGGCGACGTAGACGGGCACGCCGAAGGGGCGGCCCATGAGGATGCCGCCTCCGGGCTCGTCCCTGCGCGGGGGCGCGCCCTTGCCGGGGCCGTCGCCGGGGCCCGTACCCGCCGGGTCGGACTGCGGCCGCCGGCTGTCGCCGCTCTCGTCCACGAGGTCCCTTCGGTTCGGTGCCTTTCGGCACGATGATGCAGTGTTCGAGGGTCTGTGGTCGATGGTATGCCGGTTGGTGTCGGTGGCGGGTCGTAGGGTCTTCGTCATGACCTCCGTTCCGCCGCCGTCCTCGCCGGTGCCGCAGCCGCCCTCGTCGCTCTCGCCGTCACGGGCGAGCGACTTCATGCAGTGCCCGCTGCTGTACCGCTTCCGGGTCATCGACAAGCTGCCGCAGAAGCCCAGCGAGGCGGCTACCCGGGGGACGCTGGTTCATGCGGTCCTTGAGCGGCTGTTCGACAACCCTGCGGCGGACCGCACGCCCGGCCGGGCGACGGCCCTGATCCCGGGCCAGTGGGACCGCCTGCTGGAGTCGAAGCCGGAGCTGGGCGAGCTCTTCGCGGAGGACCCGGAGGGCGAGCGGCTGGCGCAGTGGCTGGGGCAGGCGGAGCGGCTCGTGGAGCGCTGGTTCTCGCTGGAGGACCCGACGCGGCTGGAGCCGGCGGAGCGCGAGCTGTTCGTCGAGACGGAGCTGGATTCGGGGCTGCGGCTGCGCGGGGTGATCGACCGGATCGATGTGGCGCCGACGGGCGAGGTCCGGATCGTCGACTACAAGACCGGGAAGGCGCCGCGTCCGGAGTACGCGGAGGGGGCGCTGTTCCAGATGAAGTTCTACGCCCTGGTGATCTGGCGGCTCAAGGGTGTGGTGCCGCGCCGGCTCCAGCTGGTCTACCTCGGCAGCGGCGACGTGATGACGTACGACCCGGTCGTGGCGGACCTGGAGCGGGTGGAGCGCAAGCTGCTGGCGCTGTGGGAGGCGATCTCGCTGGCGACGCGGACGGGCGAGTGGCGGCCGCGACCGACGAAGCTGTGCGGCTGGTGCGACCACCAGGCGCTCTGTCCGGAATTCGGCGGGACTCCCCCGGTCTATCCGCTCACCGTCCGCCCGGCCGGTCCGGCGGAGGATGACCAGGGCAGAATGGAGCAGGTCCGGGCCGGGGCCGACCGGCCCGCGGCCCTCGACGGGCATTGAGGAGATCTGGTGGCTATCCGCGTCCTTCTGGTCGACGACCAACCGCTGCTGCGCACCGGCTTCCGGATGATTCTGGAGGCCGAGGGCGATCTGGCGGTGGTGGGCGAGGCCGGTGACGGCCTCCAGGCCATCGACCAGGTGCGCGCGCTGCAGCCCGATGTGGTGCTGATGGACATCCGGATGCCGCGGATGGACGGGGTCGAGGCGACGCGGCAGATCACCGGACCGGGCCGGGACGGTCCGGCGAAGGTGCTGGTGCTGACGACGTTCGATCTCGACGAGTACGTGGTGGAGGCGCTGCGGGCCGGAGCGAGCGGCTTCCTGCTGAAGGACGCCCCGGCCGATGAGCTGGTGCAGGCGATCCGGGTGGTGGCGGGCGGCGAGGCGATGCTCGCCCCGAGCGTCACGCGCCGGCTGCTCGACAAGTACGCGGACCACCTGCCCTCCGGCGAGGAGCCGGTTCCGGACACGCTGCACACGCTGACGGACCGCGAGGTCGAGGTGCTGAAGCTGGTGGCGCGCGGCCTGTCGAACGCGGAGATCGCCGCGGACCTGTTCGTCAGCGAGACAACGGTGAAGACGCATGTGGGCCATGTGCTGACGAAGCTGGGCCTGCGCGACCGGGTGCAGGCCGCGGTGTACGCGTACGAGAGCGGTCTGGTGCGCCCCGGCGCGCAGTGACACCGGGGCGCGGGCGGGAGCCGCTATTGGGTGCCCCGGCCGAGTTCCCACAGGTGGAGGTCGGCGCTGGAGTCGACCGCCCATTCGACGCCGCTGAGGTCCTCCCGGGAGGCGACGTACTGCTTGCCCTGCCAGATCGGGAGGACGGGTACGTCCCGGGCCACGATGTCCTGGAGCCGTTCGAAGGCGGGCTCGACGGTGCTGCGGTCCGCCCGGCGGCGTGAGTCCGCGATCAGGGTGCGGGCCTCGGCGGAGGCGTAGGGCGAGCCGAGGAAGTTGTTCCGGCCGAGGAAGGGCGCCGTGTAGTTGTCGGGGTCGGGGAAGTCGGGGAACCAGCCCATGCCGTAGACGGCGTAGTCGCCGCGGAGTTCGGCGGGCCGGTACCGGGCCCAGGGGGTGCCCTCGACGGTGACGTCGAAGAGCCCGGTGTCGTTGAGCTGCTTCTTCAGCGCCTCGTACTCGGTGGCGGTGTCCCGTCCGTAGTGGTCGTTGGTGTAGTGCAGGGTGAAGCGCACGGGGGTGCGGATCTTGGCCTTCTTGAGCAGGTCGGCGGCCTTGGTGGCGCTGGGTTCGCCGTAGGTGCCGTAGAACGCGTTGGCGTGTGCGGTGATCCCGGTCGGGATCAGCGAGTACAGCGGTTCGACGGTGGTTCCGTAGACCTCGCTCGCGATCCTGCCCCGGTCGACGATCTGGGCGATGGCCTGCCGGACGGCCTTGTTCCCGACGGCGGGGTCCTCGGTGTCGAAGCCGAGGTAGCTGATGGCGAGTCCGGGCATCTCGGTGAGCCGGACGCCGTCCTCGGGCTTCGCGAGCATCTGCCGGGCCCGCTCGGACGACATGGTGCGGGCCATCATGTCGATCTTCTTCTCGTCGAGCGCCCTGCCCATGGCGGCGGCGTCGGGAAAGAGATCGAGTTCGGCCCCGTCGTTCCGCACCTCGTAGCTCCCCCGGTAATGGGGATTCCTGGTGAAGGATATTTTCACGACCCGGCCGGATTTCACTTCCGGTTTCATGGTGTACGGCCCCGAGCCGTCGACCTGGAATCCGCTTCTGGCGGAATTCGCGGGGTAGTGGTCGCGCGGGACGATTCCGGCGGCCGGGGTGGCGAGCTTGTACGGGAAGGTGGCGTCGGGGGTCCGCAGGTGGAAGACGACCTCGCGGGCGCCGGCGGGCTCGACGGTGTCGATGTTGTCGAGGAGGGCGGCGGGCCCGTTGGCGGACTTGATGCGCAGGACGCGGTCGATGGAGTACTTCACGTCGTCGGCGGTGAGCGGGCTGCCGTCGGCGAAGGTGAGCCCGGCCCGCAGCCGGCAGCGGTAGCTCTCGCTCTCGCGGTCCGTGAAGGCGCAGCTCTCGGCCGCTTCCGGGACCGGGCGGCCGCCGCCGCGCGGGGTGGCCATCAGGGTCTGCACGGTCTGCCCCAGGACGTTCCAGACGCCCGCCTCGTAGCCGACGGCCGGGTCGAGGGGCGCGGGGGCGTTCGCCGAGGCGGCGATCCGGTCCGTGGTGCCGACGACGATGGCGCCGGTACCGGTGCTGCCGGCGTCCGCCGCGCCGCAGCCGGCCAGCACGGGCGCCAGGAGGCCCGCGACGGCCGGCAGCACCAGGGTCTTGCGTTTCATGGTGGCCGTTCTCCCTCATAGGTTTAGGGAGAAAGACATTAGCGGGCGCGTTCCGGAAAACCGGACGGGGGTCGTGCGCGGAATTCTTTCGCACGGCCACCGCGAGAGCTTTTCCTTTCATTCACAGGAATACTCTCGGTGCCCACCCCGGCGCATTCAGTTGATGAGACCCCGGAGGAATGTGAGATTCACTTCTTCCAGCGAGCCCACGACCACCCGGCCCTCGGCGGCCGCGATCGGGGACACCGAGGGCACGGCGACCACCCGGCATCCGGCGGCCTCGGCCGCGGCCACCCCGGTCGCGGTGTCCTCGACGACGGCGCAGAGCCGGGGGTCGGCGCCGAAGCCGCGCGCGGCGGTGAGGTAGGGCTCGGGGTGCGGCTTCGTACGGGTGACCTCGTCGCCCGCGACGGTGAGCGCGAAGTGGTGGCTGCCCACCGACTCCAGGACCCGGTCGATGATGCGGCGGTGCGAGGCGGAGACAAGGGCGGTGGGGATCTTGTGCCGGTGCAGTTCGGCGAGGAGGCGTGCCGCGCCGGGCATCAGCGGCACGCCGTTGCTGATGCGCTTCTCGAACCGGTCGTTGAGCAGTACGGCGGCCTCGTCGAGGGTGATGTCCGCGCCGGTCGCCTCGATGAGGTAGCCGGTGCTGCGCGACATGGGCCCGCCGACGACCACGTCCCGCCACGCCTCGTCGAGCCGGTGGCCGAGACCGGCGAAGACCTCTACCTCGACGTCCCACCAGAAGCCCTCGGTGTCGACCAGGGTGCCGTCCATGTCGAGGAAGACGGCCTGGAGGGCAGCGCCCTGGGCCGTGCGGGTCAGGGACACGGGAACCGTACTGGTCATCCGGCACACCTTCCATGAGGGACGAGAAGGCCGGCCACCCGTCCCGGAGGATGGGCGACCGGCCTGCGCTGGACCGACCAGTGTACGACGTGATCGGCTACGACGCGTCGAACGGGGTCCTACCGCGCGTTGAAGTACTTCGCCTCGGGGTGGTGGATGACGATCGCGTCGGTGGACTGCTCGGGGTGCAGCTGGAACTCCTCGGAGAGGTGGACCCCGATCCGCTCCGGCTTGAGCAGGTCCGCGATCTTGGCGCGGTCCTCCAGGTCCGGGCAGGCGCCGTAGCCCAGCGAGAAGCGCGCGCCCCGGTACTTCAGGGCGAACATGTCCTCGACCTCCGCGGGGTCCTCCCCCGCGAAGCCCAGCTCCGAGCGGACCCGGGCGTGCCAGTACTCGGCCAGGGCCTCGGCCAGCTGGACGGAGAGCCCGTGCAGCTCCAGGTAGTCGCGGTAGGCGTTGGCCTCGAAGAGCTTGGCGGTCTCGGTGCCGATCCTGGAGCCGACGGTGACGACCTGGAGGCCGACGACGTCCGTCTCCCCGGACTCCTCCGGGCGGAAGAAGTCCGCCAGGCACAGGCGCCGGCCGCGGCGCTGGCGCGGGAAGGTGAAGCGGGTGCGCTCCGAGCCGTCCTCGTGGAGCAGGATCAGGTCGTCGCCCTTGGACACGCAGGGGTAGTAGCCGTACACGACGGCCGCTTCCAGCAGGTTCTCCGTCTGGAGCTTGTCGAGCAGGCCGCGCAGGCGCGGGCGGCCCTCGCTCTCGGCCAGCTCCTCGTACGTGGGTCCGTCGCCGGCCCTGGTCTGCTTGAGGCCCCACTGGCCCTTGAACAGGGCGCCCTCGTCCAGCCAGGAGGCGTACTCCTTGAGCTGGATGCCCTTGACGACCCGGCTGTCCCAGAACGGCGGCGTGGGCACCGGGTTGGTGACGGAGACGTCGGAGCGGACGCCCTCCTCCGGCTCGTTCACCTCCAGGACGGCGGTGTCGCGCTTGGGGACGCGGCGCTGCTTCAGCTCGGGCAGGGTGGCGCCGGGGACGCCGCGCTTGACGGCGATGAGCGCGTCCATGAGGCGCAGCCCCTCGAAGGCGTCGCGGGCGTAGCGGACCTCGCCCTCGTAGATCTCGTGGAGATCCTGCTCGACGTAGGCGCGGGTCAGGGCGGCGCCGCCGAGGATCACCGGGTAGTCGGCGGCCAGCTTGCGCTGGTTCAGCTCCTCCAGGTTCTCCTTCATGATCACGGTGGACTTGACCAGGAGGCCGGACATCCCGATGACGTCCGCCTTGTGCTCCTCGGCGGCCTCCAGGATCGCGGAGACGGGCTGCTTGATGCCGATGTTGACGACGTTGAAGCCGTTGTTGGACAGGATGATGTCGACGAGGTTCTTGCCGATGTCATGGACGTCGCCGCGGACGGTGGCGAGGACGATGGTGCCCTTGCCCTCGGCGTCCGACTTCTCCATGTGCGGTTCCAGGTAGGCCACCGCGGTCTTCATGACCTCGGCCGACTGGAGCACGAACGGCAGCTGCATCTGGCCGGAGCCGAACAGCTCGCCGACGACCTTCATGCCCTCCAGGAGGGTGTTGTTGACGATGTCGAGGGCGGGCGTGTCCTTCAGCGCCTCGGCGAGGTCGTTCTCCAGACCGTTCTTCTCGCCGTCGATGATGCGGCGCTGGAGGCGCTCGTCGAGCGGCAGGGCGAGCAGTTCCTCGGCCTTGCCCTCCTTCATCGACTTCATGTTGACGCCCTCGAAGAGCTCCATGAGCTTCTGCAGGGGGTCGTAGCCCTCGGCGCGGCGGTCGTAGACGAGGTCGAGCGCGACCTTGACCTGCTCCTCCTCCAGCCGGGCGATCGGCAGGATCTTCGAGGCGTGCACGATGGCGGAGTCGAGTCCCGCCTTGACGCACTCGTCCAGGAAGACGGAGTTCAGCACGACGCGGGCGGCCGGGTTGAGGCCGAAGGAGATGTTGGAGAGGCCGAGCGTGGTCTGCACCTCGGGGTGGCGCTTCTTCAGCTCGCGGATGGCCTCGATGGTGGCGACGCCGTCCTTGCGGGACTCCTCCTGACCGGTACAGATGGTGAAGGTCAGGGTGTCGATCAGGATGTCCGACTCCTGGATGCCCCAGTTGCCGGTCAGGTCCGCGATGAGCCGTTCGGCGACGGCGACCTTGTGCTCGGCGGTGCGGGCCTGGCCCTCCTCGTCGATGGTCAGGGCGATCAGCGCGGCGCCGTGCTCGGCGGCGAGCCGGGTGACCTGGACGAAGCGGGACTCGGGGCCGTCGCCGTCCTCGTAGTTGACGGAGTTGAGGACCGCGCGCCCGCCCAGCTTCTCCAGGCCCGCCCGCAGGACGGGCAGCTCCGTGGAGTCCAGCACGATCGGCAGGGTGGAGGCGGTCGCGAACCGGCCGGCCAGCTCCTCCATGTCCGCGACGCCGTCACGGCCCACGTAGTCCACGCACAGGTCGAGCATGTGCGCGCCCTCGCGGATCTGGTCGCGGGCCATCTCCACGCAGTCGTCCCAGCGGGCCTCCAGCATGGCCTCGCGGAACTTCTTGGACCCGTTGGCGTTCGTGCGCTCGCCGATCGCCAGGTACGAGGTGTCCTGGCGGAAGGGGATGGTCTGGTAGAGGGAGGCGGCGCCGGGCTCGGGGCGCGGATCGCGGGCGCCGGGGACCGTGCCGCGTACGCGCTCGACGACCTGGCGCAGGTGCTCCGGGGTCGTGCCGCAGCAGCCGCCGACCAGCGAGAGGCCGTACTCCTGGACGAATGTCTCCTGCGCGTCGGCCAGGCCCTCGGCGTCGAGCGGGAAGTGCGCGCCGTCCTTGGTGAGGACCGGCAGCCCGGCGTTCGGCATGCAGAGCAGCGGGATGCGGGAGTGGCGGGTGAGGTAGCGCAGGTGCTCGCTCATCTCGGCCGGACCGGTCGAGCAGTTCAGGCCGATCATGTCGATGCCGAGGGGTTCCAGGGCGGTCAGGGCCGCGCCGATCTCGGAGCCCAGGAGCATGGTGCCGGTGGTCTCGAAGGCCAGCGAGCACAGCAGCGGCAGGTCGCTGCCCAGGGCGTCCAGGGCGCGGCGGGCACCGAGGATCGCGGCCTTGGTCTGCAGGAGGTCCTGGGTGGTCTCGACGATCAGCGCGTCGGCGCCGCCGGAGATCAGGCCCTCGGCGTTGGCCTGGAAGCCGTCGCGGATGGTGGCGTACGGGACGTGGCCGAGGGTCGGCAACTTGGTGCCGGGGCCGATGGAGCCGAGCACCCAGCGCTGCTCGCCGGTGGAGGCGGTGAACTCGTCGGCGACCTCGCGGGCGATGCGCGCGCCGGACTCGGACAGCTCGTGCACGCGCTCGGGGATGTCGTACTCACCGAGGGCCGCCGTGTTGGCGCCGAAGGTGTTGGTCTCGACGCAGTCGACGCCGACGGCGAAGTACGCCTCGTGCACGGAGCGCACGATGTCCGGCCGAGTGAGGTTGAGGATCTCGTTGCAGCCTTCGAGGTTCTCGAAGTCCGCGAGCGTGGGGTCCTGTGCCTGGAGCATGGTGCCCATGGCACCGTCGGCCACCACCACACGGGTGGCGAGCGCCTCACGGAGGGCTGCGGCTCGGGTCCGGCTGTCGGCGGAAGGGGTCGGCGACGAGGCCATGGATGTACTCCCTGGAATGCGACGGCTGTCGGCTTTGCGTCTTCGGCGGAAGGCGCACCCGGCCAGGGTAGCCGGGCCGCGCTCCGGGCCGTCACTCTGTCCCACGAGCCGGACTGCATGCTGTTCACGGGGGGTGTCCGGCGTTGCGGAGTACCGCGGACTTCCGCCGCGGCCGAGCACGGGTCGGCATCGACCGATAGTGTTCAGCATTGTCGAACGAGTGGAGGAGTACGGCGCGATGGCCAAGAACATCCAGTCGCTGGAGCGGGCGGCCGCGATGCTGCGCCTGCTGGCAGGCGGCGAGCGGCGGCTGGGGCTGTCCGACATCGCCTCCTCACTGGGCCTGGCCAAGGGCACCGCACACGGCATCCTGCGCACGCTCCAGCACGAGGGCTTCGTCGAGCAGGACTCCGCCTCCGGCCGCTACCAGCTGGGCGCGGAGCTGCTGCGCCTGGGCAACAGCTACCTCGACGTCCACGAGCTGCGCGCCCGCGCCCTGGTCTGGACGGACGACCTGGCCCGGTCCAGCGGCGAGAGCGTCCATCTGGGCGTACTCCACCAGCAGGGCGTCCTGATCGTCCACCACGTCTTCCGCCCCGACGACAGCCGCCAGGTGCTGGAGGTGGGGGCCATGCAGCCGCTGCACTCCACGGCCCTGGGCAAGGTGCTGGCCGCGTACGACCCGGTGGCGCACACGGAGGCACTGGAGGCCGAGCGGCAGTCGTTCACACCCCGGACGGTCACGGACCCGGAGGAGTTCGAGACGGTGCTCGACATGGTCCGGGCCCGGGGCTGGGGGTCCGACGTGGAGGAGACCTGGGAAGGGGTGGCCGCGGTGGCCGCCCCGATCCACGACCGGCGCCGGATGCCGGTGGGCGCCATCGCCATCACCGGTGCGGTGGAACGGGTCTGCAAGGACGGGGAGCTGCGCCCGGAACTGGTGGCGGCGGTGCGCGACTGCGCCCGCGCGGTCTCCCGGGACCTGGGCGCCCGGCGCTTCTGAGCCGCCCGGCCGCGGACGGCCCGGCCGGCCGTGTATCCGGCCGGCCGCCCCTCGTAACGATCGATTCGTACGTCACATCCCTCTTGACGCTGGCTTCACCCGGGAGAAACACTGCCGTTCACCGGTCGGCATTGTCGAACACTTAACGGAAATTCGCGTTAGGGTGTGAGCGTGCCTGGGACCGGCCAAGCCCTCACACGAGGGCGCGGACCACCGGAGGGACCCGGGGTTCGGCTTCCCTGGACGAAGGACAAAGGAGTCGCGGGTGTCCAGCTCCGACATCTTCATCGGCGAGACCATCGGTACCGCCGTACTCATCCTGCTCGGCGGCGGTGTCTGTGCCGCCGTCACGCTCAAGCACTCGAAGGCGCAGAACGCCGGCTGGCTGGCCATCACCTTCGGGTGGGGCTTCGCGGTACTGACCGGCGCCTATCTCGCCGGTGGCGTGTCGGGGGCGCACCTCAACCCGGCCGTCACCATCGGCCTGGCGATCGAGGGCGGAACGAAGTGGAGCGACGTACCGCTCTATCTCGCTTCCCAGCTCCTCGGCGCGATGATCGGCGCGGTGCTGGTCTGGCTCACCTACTACGGACAGTTCCGGGCGCACCTCACCGATCAGGAGATCCTGCGGGACCACTCGGGTGAGGAGGGCATGGTCGACAAGGCCGCGGCCCCCAAGGCGGGCCCTGTGCTCGGTGTCTTCTCGACGGGCCCCGAGATCCGCAACGCCGTGCAGAACGTCCTCACCGAGGTCATCGCCACGGTCGTGCTGGTGCTCGCCATCCTCACGCAGGGCCTCAACAACGACGGCAACGGGCTCGGCACGCTGGGCGCGCTGATCACCGCCCTGGTCGTGGTCGGCATCGGCCTGTCGCTCGGCGGCCCGACGGGGTACGCGATCAACCCGGTACGCGACCTCGGTCCGCGTATCGTGCACGCGCTGCTTCCGCTGCCGAACAAGGGCGGCTCCGACTGGGGCTACGCATGGGTCCCCGTCGTCGGCCCGCTGATCGGCGGCGCACTCGCGGGCGGGCTCTACAACCTCGCCTTCGCCTGACCCGTACCCACCCCACACCGCACAGACCTCCGGGAGCACACCGTGACCGACGCACACACCACCGGCAGCCACGGCACCGGGCCGTTCATCGCGGCCATCGACCAAGGCACGACCTCCAGCCGCTGCATCGTCTTCGACAAGGACGGACGGATCGTCTCCGTCGACCAGAAGGAGCACGAGCAGATCTTCCCCAAGCCGGGCTGGGTCGAACATGACGCGTCCGAGATCTGGGAGAACGTCCAGGAAGTCGTCGCCGGAGCGATCGTGAAGGCGGGCATCACCGCCGCCGACGTCAAGGCGATCGGCATCACCAACCAGCGCGAGACCACCCTGCTCTGGGACAAGCACACCGGTGAGCCCGTCCACAACGCGCTCGTCTGGCAGGACACCCGTACGGACGGGCTCTGCAAGGAGCTCGGCCGCAACGTCGGCCAGGACCGCTTCCGCCGCGAGACCGGGCTGCCGCTCGCCTCGTACTTCGCCGGGCCCAAGGTCCGCTGGCTGCTCGACAACGTCGAGGGGCTGCGCGAGCGGGCCGAGCGCGGCGACATCCTCTTCGGCACCATGGACTCCTGGGTCATCTGGAACCTGACCGGCGGCACCGACGGCGGCGTCCACGTCACCGACGTCACCAACGCCTCGCGCACCCTCCTGATGAACCTGCACACCATGGCGTGGGACGACAAGATCCTCTCCTCCATGGGTATCCCGGCGGCCGTGCTGCCCGAGATCCGCTCCTCGGCCGAGGTCTACGGCAACGCGAAGGGCGGCGTCCTCGACGGCGTGCCGGTGGCCTCCGCGCTGGGCGACCAGCAGGCGGCGCTGTTCGGCCAGACGTGTTTCGCCGAGGGCGAGGCCAAGTCCACGTACGGCACCGGCACCTTCATGCTGATGAACACCGGTGGCACCCCGGTCAACTCGTACAACGGACTGCTCACCACCGTCGGCTACCAGATCGGCGACAAGCCCCCGGTGTACGCGCTGGAGGGGTCGATCGCCGTCACCGGTTCGCTGGTGCAGTGGATGCGCGACCAGATGGGACTCATCCAGTCGGCCGCCGAGATCGAGACGCTGGCCTCCTCGGTGGAGGACAACGGCGGCGCGTACTTCGTGCCCGCGTTCTCCGGCCTGTTCGCCCCGTACTGGCGTCCCGACGCCCGCGGTGTCATCGCCGGTCTCACCCGCTACGTCACCAAGGCGCACATCGCCCGTGCCGTACTGGAGGCCACCGCCTGGCAGACGCGTGAGATCAGCGACGCCATGACCAAGGACTCCGGCGTCGAGCTGACCGCGCTCAAGGTCGACGGCGGCATGACCTCCAACAACCTGCTGATGCAGACGCTCGCCGACTTCCTGGACGCGCCCGTGGTGCGGCCGATGGTCGCCGAGACGACCTGCCTCGGCGCCGCCTACGCCGCCGGCCTGGCCGTCGGCTTCTGGCCGGACACCGACGCGCTGCGCGCGAACTGGCGCCGCGCCGCCGAGTGGACCCCCCGCATGGACGCGGACACCCGCGCCCGCGAGTACAAGAGCTGGCTCAAGGCCGTGGAACGCACCATGGGCTGGCTGGACGACGAGGAGTAGACAACCATGACCACCCTGCAGAGCGTCCCCGCCCTCGGGACGCATCCGGCCTCCGGCTCCCTCCCGAGCCGCGCCGAGACCCGGGAGCAGCTCTCCAAGGCGACGTACGACCTCCTGGTGATCGGCGGCGGCATTCTGGGCATCTCCACCGCCTGGCACGCCGCGCAGTCCGGGCTGCGGGTGGCTCTGGTGGACGCCGGCGACTTCGCCGGCGCCACCTCCTCCGCCTCCTCCAAGCTGCTCCACGGCGGTCTGCGCTACCTGCAGACCGGCGCGGTGAAGCTGGTGGCGGAGAACCACTTCGAGCGCCGTGCGGTCTCGCGCCAGGTGGCCCCGCACCTGGCCAACCCGCTCACCTTCTACCTGCCGGTGTACAAGGGCGGGCCGCACGGCGCGGCGAAGCTCGGCGCGGGCGTGTTCGCGTACTCGGCGCTGTCCGCCTTCGGCGACGGCGTCGGCCATGTGATCAGCCCGTCCCGGGCGGCGCGCGATGTGCCGGAGCTGCGTACGGAGAACCTCAAGGCCGTCGCGGTCTACGGGGACGACCAGATGAACGACGCGCGGATGGCGCTGATGACGGTCCGCGCGGCCGTCGACGCGGGCGCGGTGGTCCTCAACCACGCGGCCGTGACCGGGCTGCGGTTCACCCGGGGCCGGGTGACGGGCGCCGAGCTGCGGGACTCCATGGACGGTACGGAGTTCGGCGTGACCGCCCGGCTGGTGCTCAACGCGACCGGGCCGTGGGTGGACCACCTGCGGAAGATGGAGGACCCGAACGCCGCGCCCTCCATACGCCTGTCCAAGGGCGCCCACCTGGTGCTCAAGCGGACCCGGCCGTGGAAGGCCGCGCTGGCCACGCCGATCGACAAGTACCGCATCACGTTCGCCCTGCCCTGGGAGGACATGCTGCTCCTCGGCACGACGGACGAGGAGTACGAGGGCGACCCGGCGGATGTCGCGGTGACCGAGAAGGACACCGCGCAGATCCTGGACGAGGCGGCGTTCTCGGTGCGCGACCAGCAGTTGTCGCGGGACCTGATCACGTACTCCTTCGCCGGGCTGCGGGTGCTGCCGGGCGGGCCGGGCGACACCTCGAAGGCCAAGCGCGAGACGGTCGTGACGGAGGGCCGGGGCGGCATGCTCTCGGTGGCCGGCGGCAAGTGGACGACGTTCCGGCACATCGGCCGTACGGTGATGAACAAGCTCGCCGCGCTGCCGGGGCACCCGCTGGCGGAGGACATGGAGCCGATGGCCCGGCTGCCGAGGAAGCTGCCGCTGCCCGGGATCGCCAACCCGAACGCGGTGGCGCACCGGCTGCTGGTGGACGGCGGGACGCCCGGTCCCCGGATGGGCGCCGACACCGCGCGGCACCTGGCCACGCACTACGGTTCGCTCGCCTTCGACATCGCGCGGCTGGCCAACGAGAACCCGGCGCTGGGCGAGCGGGTCCACCCGGACGCGCCGGAGATCTGGGCGCAGGTCGCCTATGCCCGGGACCACGAGTGGGCCGAGACGGCCGACGACGTGCTGCGGCGGCGGACCACGCTGACGATCCGGGGCCTGGCGACGGACGAGGTCCGGGCCGGTGTGGAGAAGGTGCTCGGCGAGCGGCGCGGCTGAGCGGGGACGGGCCGGTACGGCCGGCGGGCCACAAGTTGGTCCGACGGTCGTACCGGCCCTTTTTCCGGCCGCATAATAGGGCGATACATCGGATGTCTGGAGGTCGCCCATGGCTGTCACCGACGAGGCCATCGAGAAGATCAAGGGAATGATCGTCTCGGGTGCGCTACGACCCGGCGATCGTCTCCCCAAGGAGAGCGAACTCGCCTCGGAGCTGGGGCTTTCCCGCAACTCGCTGCGGGAGGCGGTGCGCGCCCTGTCGCTGATCCGCATTCTCGACGTCCGCCAGGGCGACGGTACCTATGTGACGAGCCTCGACCCGCAGTTGCTGCTGGAGGCGCTGAGCTTCGTGGTGGACTTCCACCGCGACGACACCGTGCTGGAGTTCCTGGCGGTGCGCCGGATCCTGGAGCCCGCCGCGACGGCGATGGCGGCGAGCCGGATCAGCGAGGAGCAGCTGGACGCGCTGGGCGCGCAGCTCGAAGCGCTGGGCGAGCGGCCGTCGGTGGAGGAGCTGGTCGCCTGCGACCTGGACTTCCACCGGGGCATCGTCCAGTCGTCGGGCAACTCCGTGCTCTGCTCGCTGCTGGACGGCCTCTCGGGGCCGACGACGCGGGCGCGGGTGTGGCGCGGGCTGACCCAGGAGGACGCGGTGAGCCGGACGCTGCATGAGCACCGGGCGATTCTGGCGGCGCTGCGGGATCGCGATGCGGAGGCTGCGCGGGCGTGGGCGACGGTGCATGTGGCGAGCGTGGAGCAGTGGTTGCGGTCCACGTTGTGAGCGTTTCGGGGCTCTGCCCCGGGCCCCGCTCCTCAAGCGCCGGACGGGCTGAGAGAGCCCGTCCGGCGTTTGAGGACCGAGTGGTTCAGTCCTGCTTCTCGCCGCTCGCGTAGCGGGAGATGACCAGGGCGACGATGATGATGGCGCCGTTGAGGAACTGGTTCCACAGGGCCGGGACGCCGCCGAGGGTCATGACGTTGACGACCAGTTGGAGCGTCAGTACGCCGGTCAGGGCGCCGAACAGCGTGCCCCGGCCGCCCTTGAGGCTGATGCCGCCGATCACCGCGGCGGCGAACACCTGGAAGATCCAGCCGTCGCCCTGGGTGGCGGCGACCGCCCCGTAGTGGCCGGTGTAGAGGATGCCGGCGAAGGCCGCGAGCAGGCCGCCGACGGCGAGGACGATCCAGGTGACCCGGTCGACGCGGATACCGGCCGCGCGGGCCGCTTCCGGGTTGCCGCCGATCGCGTACAGCGCGCGTCCGTGGCGCAGCCAGGCCAGCGCGGCGCCGCCGGTCCCGAAGAGGACCAGGCAGATCCAGACGGCGGCCGGGACCCCGAACCACTCGCTCTTGCCGAGGTAGCGGAAGGACTCCGGGACGTCGGTGATGGACTTGCCCTCGGTGATGCCGATGTGGAGGCCGCGCAGCATCGTGAGCATGCCGAGCGTGGCGATGAAGCCGTTGACCCGGAGCTTGAGCATCAGGAAGCCGTTGACGGCACCGATCGCGAGGCCGACCAGCAGGCAGAGCGGGATCGCGGACCAGGCGGGGAGCAGCCCGAGGCCGGCGAAACGGCCGCCGTCGGTGGGCAGCACCAGCCACATCGCGACGACGGGCGCGATGCCGATCGTGGACTCCAGCGAGAGGTCCATCCGGCCGCAGATGAGGATCAGGGCCTGGCCGAGGACCAGCAGGCTCAGTTCGGAGGACTGCTGGACGACGCTGATCAGGTTGTCGGAGGTGAGGAAGACCGGCGAGACGATGAAGCCGATCAGCATCAGGACCAGAATCACCGGCACCAGGGAGAAGTCGCTCCACCGGATCAGTCTGAGCCTGCTCAGCGGGGTGTTCCCGCCCGGGGAGCCTTTCAGCGCCGTGTCGAAGTCGTCGGCCGTGGACGGCCGTACCGTGCCGGTCATTCCCTCTCCCCCACACCTTCCATGGCGGCGACGAGTTCCCCGTCGGTCCACCCGCTGTCGAACGTTGCGACGACCCGCCCGTGGAACAGGGCGAGGACCCGGTCGCAGACCCGCAGATCGTCCAGTTCGTCCGAGACGACGACGGCGGCGTTGCCCGCGTCGGCGACCCGGCGTACGACTCCGAGGAGCGAGTCCTTGGACTTGACGTCCACGCCCGCGGTGGGCCGGACCGCCACAAGCACGCTGGGGTCGCGGGCCAGGGCGCGGGCGACCACGACCTTCTGCTGGTTGCCGCCGGAGAGCCCGGAGACGGGCTGCTCGGGGCCCTGGGTCTTGATGTCGAGCGAGGCGATCATCCCCCGGGCGAACTCCCTGGTACGCGAGGGCAGGACGGTCCCCCACGGGCCGAGCTGGTCGGCCACCGTGAGGGTGGCGTTCTCTGCGACGCTGCGCTCCGGGACGAGGCCCTGGTCGTGCCGGTCCTCCGGGATGTAGCCGATCCCGGCGGCCAGCGCGTCCGGCACGCTGCCCGCCCGTACGGCCCTGCCCCGCACCCGGACCGTGCCGCCGCCCGCCTTGCGCATTCCGGCCAGCACCTCGCCGACGGCGGTGTTGCCGCTGGCCGCCGCTCCGGCGAGGCCCAGCACCTCGCCGGGGCGGACCTGAAGGTCCAGGGGCTCGAACCGGCCCGGGAGGCTGAGCTGTTCGGTGCTCAGGACGGGCTCGGCGGACGAGTCGGGCGCCGTCCCGCCCGCCGCGTGCCAGGCGGTCGCGCCGGCGGCCTTCTCCCCGGTCATGGCCGCGACCAGGTCCTCCTTGGCGACCTCGGCGACGGGGGCGGTCAGGACGTGCCGGGCGTCGCGGTAGACGGTGACCGCGGTGCACAGCTCGTACACCTCCTGGAGGTGGTGCGAGATGAAGAGGAACGCCACGCCCCGGCTCTGCAGTTCGCGGAGCTTGTCGAAGAGGCGGGCGATGCCCCGGGCGTCGAGCTGGGCGGTCGGCTCGTCCAGGACGATCAGCCGGGCGCCGAAGGACAGCGCGCGGGCGATCTCCACGAACTGCCGCTGCTCGACCGCGAGATCGCGTGCCCGGGTGTTCGGGTCGACCTGGACGCCGTACACGGCGAGCAGCTGCTCGGCGCGCTTGCGCAGCCTTCCCCAGCTGATCCAGCGGGTGTTCTCGTCGAAGCGGTTGAGGAAGAGGTTCTCGGCGACGGTCAGATCGGGGACCACCATGGACTTCTGGTAGACGCAGGCGACCCTGGACTGCCAGGCCGTGGTGTCGCCGAAGGCGGGCGCGGGCTCGCCGCCGAAGGTGACCGTGCCCGCGTCCGCCTTGTGCAGCCCGGTCAGGACGCCGACCAGCGTGGACTTGCCGGCGCCGTTGCGGCCGACGAGCGCGTGCGACTCGCCGGGCCGTACGGTCAGCTTCACCCCGTCGAGCGCCACGGTAGGCCCGAAGCGTTTGACGACGCCTTCCGCCTGTACGGCGGGTGGTGGTGCCTGAGCGTCCATGGCTAGTTCTTCTTCTCCAGCTGGTTGGCCCACAGCTTCGGGTCGTCGACGTTCTCCTTGGTGACCAGGGGTGCGGGAAGCTGGTCCTCGTAGCCGTTCGGGATCTTGATGATGGTGGAGTCGTGGTCGGTGGGGCCCGCCTCGAAGGTCTTGCCGTCCAGCGCCGCCTTCGCGTAGTACAGCGCGTACTTCGCGTACAGGTCGGCGGGCTGGGAGATCGTCGCGTCGATCTTCCCGGCCCTGATGGCGTCGAACTCCTCGGGGATGCCGTCGTTGGAGATGATGGTGATGTGGCCGTCCGAACCGGCGGGCTTCAGCAGCTTCTTCTGTTCCAGGAGCGCGAGGGTCGGCTGCAGGAAGACGCCGCCGGCCTGCATGTAGATGCCGTTGATGTCCGGGTGTGCGGCCAGCGTCGACTGGAGCTTCGCGGAGGCGACGTCGCCCTTCCAGTCGGTGGCCAGCTCGAACACCTTGATGCCGGGGAAGTCCTTGTCCATGCACGCCTTGAACGCCTCGGAGCGGTCGCGGCCGTTGATGGAGGACAGGTCGCCCTGGAACTCGACGACCTTGCCCTTGCCTTTCAGCTGCTCGCCGAGGTACTTGCAGGCGTTGGTGCCGTACGCCTTGTTGTCGGCGCGCACCACCATGTAGATGTCGCCCTTGTCGGGGCGGGTGTCGACACTGACGACGGGGATCTTCCTGTCGTTGAGGCTGTTGAGCGACTCGGCTATCGCGCCGGTGTCCTGCGGGGCCATCACCACGGCCTTGGCGCCCTGGTCGGTGAACGTCTGCACGTTGGCGACGAGCTTGCCGATGTCGTTCTGCGAGTTGGTCAGCGGGAGGGCGGAGACCTCGCCGTCCTTGACGCCCTTCTTGATGTAGTTCTGGTACGAGTTCCAGAAGTCGCTGTCGCTGCGCGGCAGGTCGATGCCGACCTTGCCGCCGCCCGCGCCGCTGTCCGACGATTCGCGGTTGCAGCCCGCGAGGGCGGTGACGGCCAGCAGTACGGCACAGGCTGCCGCACTCGTCGTACGCACTCTCATTGGTGTCCCGTTCCTTTGTGGGTCGCGGCTCGGAGCCCGGTTGGCATGGCGGCGGTGCGGGTTCAGCGGTCGGCGGGGCGCAGGCGCAGGCCCTGCATCCCGCCGTCGACGGCGAGGGCGGTTCCCGTCACGGAGGCCGCGGCGGGGCTCGCGAGGTAGACGACCGCGGCGGCCACCTCGCCGGCGGAGACCAGCCGGCCCAGCGGCTGCCGGGCGTCGAGGGCGGCGCGTTCGGCGGCCGGGTCGTCGGCCTGCTCCAGGAGCCGGCCGATCCAGGGCGTGTCGGCGGTGCCCGGGTTGACGCAGTTGACGCGGACGCCCTCGCGGACGTGGTCGGCGGCCATGGCGAGGGTGAGCGAGAGGACGGCGCCCTTGCTCGCGCTGTACAGGGCGCGCTGGGGCAGCCCGGCGGTCGCGGCGATGGAGCAGGTGTGGGTGATGGATACGGCGCCGGGGCGCTCGGCTGCGGCCCGGCGCAGGTGCGGCAGGGCGTGCCGGGCGGCGCGGACCATGCCGAGGACGTTGATGTCGAGGACCCGGGCCCACTCGGCGTCGTCGTTGTCCTCGACGGTGCCGATGGCGCCGATGCCCGCGTTGGAGACCAGGGTGTGCAGGGAGCCGAGTTCGGCGGCGGCCCGGTCCACTCCGGCGCGCACGGCCGCGTCGTCGGTGACGTCGGCCTCGACGGCGAGGGCGCCGTCGGGGGCGCCCGTGATGTCCCGGTCGAGGACGGCGACGCGGGCCCCGCGTTCCAGGAGCAGGGTGGTGACGGCGGCCCCTATCCCGGAGGCGCCGCCCGTCACCAGGGCGTTCATGCCCTCGAAGTCGCGTGTGCCGGTCATCGGGCGTTCTCCTTCTCGGTGCGGCGGGCCTGCCAGACGGGGCCCTGCGGGTAGCGGTGGGCGGCGATCGACTCGGGGCGCATCCTGGCCGAGAAGCCGGGCGACGCGGGGGCCGTGTAGTGCCCGTTCTCGATGACGGCGGGGTCGACGAAGTGCTCGTGGAGGTGGTCGACGTACTCGATGACCCGGTCCTCGCGGGTGCCGGAGACGGCCACGTAGTCGAACATCGAGAGGTGCTGGACGAGTTCGCACAGGCCGACGCCGCCGGCGTGCGGGCAGACCGGGACGCCGTACTTGGCGGCCAGCAGCAGGATCGCGAGGTTCTCGTTGACGCCGGCGACCCGTGCGGCGTCGATCTGGACGAAGTCGACGGCGCCGGCCTGGAGCAGCTGCTTGAAGACGACCCGGTTGGCGACGTGCTCCCCGGTGGCGACCTTGACCGGCTGCCCGGCGCGCACGGCGGCGTGGCCGAGTACGTCGTCGGGACTGGTCGGCTCCTCGATCCAGTGCGGGTCGTACGGGGCCAGCGCGGTCATCCACGCGACGGCGTCGGCGACGTCCCAGCGCTGGTTGGCGTCGACGGCGATACGGACGCCGGGGCCGACGGCCTTGCGGGCGAGCGCCATCCGGCGGACGTCGTCGTCGACCCGGCCGCCGACCTTGAGCTTGATCTGGGTGAAGCCGTCGGCGACGGCCTGCTCGGCGAGCCGGACGAGCTTGTCGTCGGAGTAGCCGAGCCAGCCGGGCGAGGTGGTGTACGCGGGGTAGCCCTCGGCGCGCAGCCGGGCGGTGCGTTCGGCGCGGCCCGGTCCGGCGGCGCGCAGGATCGCCAGTGCCTCGTCGGGGGTGAGGGCGTCGGTGAGGTAGCGGAAGTCGACGAGGGAGACCAGCTCCTCGGGTGTCATCTCCGCCAGGAACTGCCAGACGGGTCTGCCCGCCAGCTTGGCGGCCAGGTCCCAGGCGGCGTTGACCACCGCACCGGCCGCCATGTGCATCACACCCTTCTCGGGCCCCAGCCAGCGGAGTTGGGAGTCATGGGTCAGCTCCCGGTACAGGGCGCCGAGGTCCGCCGCCGTACGCGGTGCGGAACGCCCGGTCAGATAGGGCCGCAGCGCCTCGATGGCGGCGGCCATGACCTCGTTGCCCCGGCCGATGGTGAAGCAGAAGCCGTGGCCCTCGACCGGGTCGCCGTCCGCACCGGCGGCGTCGGTCCGCAGGACCACGTAGGCCGCCGAGTAGTCGGGGTCGGGGTTCATGGCGTCCGAACCGTCCAGTTGTTCCGAGGTCGGAAATCGGATGTCGTGGACCTCGAAATCCGTGACGGTCTGGCTCATGCGCGCCCCCAGGGGAATTAACATCGGACCTCTGTGCCGGTCATCCGATGTATAGCCGCCTCCGAGGCGGCAAGTCCAGAGCGATGCGCGAATTTTTGGCCGACAGCTCGGATGTATCGAGAGTACGTTGCCCCACTGAGGGGGGTTCCGCACCCCGATACACCCTCTTCACCCGGCCGTGCACGGGGGCTGCGGTCCGGGAGGCCACAAGCCGTAAGGTTGGTCCGTACGCAAGGGAACTTCGGAAGGAGGCCTGGGTGATCGAGCTCGAGGGGGTTCCCGAGCTGATCGACCCGGTCATGGTGGCCGCGTTCGAGGGGTGGAACGACGCAGGTGACGCCGCCTCCACGGCGGTCGCGCATCTGGACCGGGAGTGGAAGGGCGAGGTGTTCGCAGCGCTGGACGCCGAGGACTACTACGACTTCCAGGTCAACCGCCCGACCGTCTTTCTGGACGGCGGGGTGCGCAAGATCACCTGGCCGACGACCCGGCTCTCCGTGGTCCGCGTCGGCGGGGACAAGCCACGCGACCTCGTGCTGGTCCGGGGCATCGAACCGTCCATGCGCTGGCGCTCGTTCTGCAACGAGATCCTGGGCTTCGCGCACGAACTGGGCGTCGAGATGGTGGTGGTGCTCGGTGCGCTGCTCGGCGACACCCCGCACACCCGCCCGGTCCCGGTCAGCGGGGTGACGTCCGACCCCGATCTGGCGCGCACCATGGACCTGGAGGAGACCAGGTACGAGGGCCCGACCGGCATCGTCGGCATCCTCCAGGAGGCGTGCACGCACGCGGGCGTGCCCGCGGTGAGCCTGTGGGCGGCGGTGCCGCACTACGTGTCGCAGCCGCCCAACCCCAAGGCCACACTGGCTCTGCTGAACCGTCTGGAGGACCTGCTCGGGCTGCGCATCCCGCTCGGCGAACTGCCCGAGGACGCCCGCGCCTGGCAGGTCGGGGTCGACCAACTGGCCGCCGAGGACAGCGAGGTGGCCGAGTACGTGCAGACGCTGGAGGAGGCCCGGGACACCGCGGAGCTGCCCGAGGCGAGCGGTGAGGCGATCGCCCGGGAGTTCGAGCGCTATCTGCGGCGCCGCGACCCGGGCCCCGCGCAGCCGCCCGGCGGGCATGCCACGGAGAGCGGGGACGCGACGTACCTCCGGGACACGTCGAGCGGCCGGACGAGACCGCCGAAGCCGGGGCCCGGCCAGCCGGGAGGTCCCGCCCAGCCCGAGGGTCCCGGCCGGTCGGCGACCGGCCGGCCACCGGCCGACGGGCCCGGCGACCGGGCCACGGGCACGGAGGGCGGCCCGGCGCAGACCCCCGGCGACGAACAGCCGGACGGCGACGGCCCGGACGTCTCCGGTGCGGACGACGACCGCACGGGCGGTGGCGGGCCGGCCGAGGACCGTCCGGACGGCGGCGAGCCGGACGACGACGGCCCCGGCTCGCGGGGCTGAGAGCGGCACGGAGCCGGGCGGGTACGCACCCGCCCGGCTCCTTCGCTGTGCGACCGGCATTCAGGAACAGCTGAAGCGCGCCGCGGCCCAGTCCCCGTGGTCACCGGTCTTGGACCCGTTGGTGTCCGTGACCTTGAGACGCACATGGCGCGCTCCGTCGAGCGCCACGTCGACCGGTACGGCCTCCGAAGCGCCGGTCACCTTCGGCGAGGTCCACAGCACCTTGCCGTCCGCCTCGACGGAGAACGCGACCTCGCCGTACCCATTGATCTCGTCGTCGATGCCCGCGTCCGCGGTGAAACGGGAGCACCGGCCGCCGAGGTAGACCTCGATGTCGGAGTCGGCGTGGGTGCCGATCCCCTTTTCGTACGTCTTCCCGGCCAGTGCGAGCGGGTGCCCGTCGGCAGCGCCCGACTCGCCGTTGCTGCGGTCGCGTTCGGCGGGGCCGTAGCCGTTGACCGCGTTCAGCCACTCCATGTCGCTCGCCCAGGTCTCACCGGTGGGCGGCGCCGGCATGACGGAGACCGCCAGCCGCTCCGTGGCGGTGCGGGACTCGCCCGCCGACCGGTAGCGCGCGAGGGCGGTCAGCCGCGCCTCGCCCGCCTTGGCGTCCTTCGCCGGGGTGACCTCGACCGCGACGCGGCGGGTGGTGCCCGCCGGTATCCGCCCGACGGGCGCGGCGGGGGTGGCTTGCCAGCCCTTCGGGACGTCGAGCGTGACGGACGCGTCCGTCACATCGGCCCTGCCCGCCGTGACGTCCACGGCGACGGTGCTCGGGGCGCCCGCACCGGCCTCCTGGCCGCGCGGGGCGGAGACGGCGGCGGTGGCGGCGGCGCTCCGGCCGCCGACCGCACTGGTGTGCTTCAGCTCGACGGAGAACTTGCGGTCCGTGGAGAGCGGTGCGGTCTTGATCCTGACCACCCCGCCCCGGTCGTCCCGGTCGTAGAACCAGCCCTGCTTCGCCTTCGCGTACGCGGCGGCCGAGGTGAGCCGGGGCAGCGTGCCGTTCAGCCGGACCGCGCTCGGCTCGGAGCCGGTGTGCACGGTGAACTCGTAGGGGCGGCTGCGCTGCTTGCCGTCGAACCTCCCCTTGCTCGCCCCGATGTCCACGGTGACGTCGCCGGAGCCCCGGGAGGGTGCGCGGACGTCGGCGGTCTGCGTGGCGTACGCACCGTCGCGGTGCTCACGGGTGACGCCGTCGTCCTCGTACAGCGTGAACGAGGAGCGGCCCTGCGGGTAGATGTCCCAGGCCAGCGGGGAGGAGGCGGTGCGGTCGGTGTACGAGCGGATGCCCGGCCACATCGGCACGCTCGCCCCGGCCTTCACGAACAGCGGCAGGGTGTCGAGCGGGGCGCTGTAGTCGTCGAGGGTGACGGGGCCCTGGTAGGTGCGCCCGCTCCAGTAGTCGGTCCAGGTGCCCTTCGGCAGGTAGATGCCGTCGCGCTCGGTGCTGTCCTCGTAGACCGGGGCGACGAGGAAGTCCTCGCCCGACATGAACTCGTACTTCGCGGTGTCGGTCGCGGCCTTCGGGTCGTCCGGGTACTCCAGGGCCAGCGGCCGGACCATGCCGACACCGGTCTTCGTCGCCTCGTGGGCGTAGGAGTACTGGTAGGGCAGCAGCGACTCCTTGAGCTTGAGGTAGTCGCGGTTGATGGAGGTGTACGGCTCGCCGTAGCGGAAGGGCTGCTTGTCGCTGGCCGCCCAGCCGTCCATGGTCATCGTGGTCCCCAGGAACATCTTCCACTGGAGGTCACGGGTGTACGTCTTGGCGCTGCCGCCGAAGATGCCGTCGACGTCGCCCGTGGTGTAGGCGAGGCCGGACATCGTGGCGCCCGCGTAGGTCGGGATCTGCCAGCGGATGTAGTCCCAGGTGCCGTACTGGTCGCCGGACCACTGGACGCCGCAGCGCTGCGCGCCGGACCAGCTCTCGGGGGCGTACGTGAAGCCGCGGGCGTCGCTGTTGGCCTCGATGCCCTTGTAGGCGTCCTTGCAGCCGTCCAGGGCGAACTTGTAGCCCGCGCCGACCCAGGCCACGTCCAGCTTGGCGACGCGCTGGCCGGCCTTGACCTGGTCGCCGAGCTTGTCGATGCCGTCCTCGGTCCACAGACCGGCCTGCATGCCGCGGTCCTGGAGGCCCTTCGCGGTCTCGGCGAGGTTCTCGTAGCCGCAGCCGTAGCCGTCGTTGACAAGCATCCAGCCGTTGGGCATGTCGTTGTCGAGGTAGCCGTCGGCGACCTTCAGCGCGTCCAGGGTGTGACGCTCACCGCGGTTGGCGTTGTGCAGGTAGCAGTCGGCGTCGCCGATCTCCATGCCGTAGACGGGCGGCAGGAAGGGCTTGCCGGTGAGCTGCGTGTACTGGCCGATGACGTCCTTGGCGCTGTCGCCCGCGAAGTAGTACGCGTCGAAGCGCTGCTCCTTCTCGCTGGTGGTCACCGGGTCGTTGAACGCGTAGGTGCCGGGGGCGAAGGTGTTGCGGAAGACGCCGTAGCCGGCCGAGGAGAGGTAGAACGGCACCGAGTTGGGGTGGCCGCCGTCGTCCCAGTTGTAGTCGACACCCACCTCGACGGTCTTGCCGCGGTGCGAGGTGTTGCCCCGGCCGTTCTGCATGCCGGCGCCGTAGAACTGCTCGTTCGCGCCCCGGGCGAGGGTCTGGGTGGTCTGGTCGGCGTCCCAGCTCAGCCCCTTCGCCTCGGACCAGACCTGGCTGCCGTCGGCCCGGTACAGAGCGAACCGCAGAGGCGACTTGTAGACACGGAGGGTGACGCTGCGGGTGGAGAGCTCGTAGCGGTCGCCGCGCTCCTTCCAGCGGGTGCGGGGCGGTGTGCCCTGCGGCAGGACGATGGCGTCGCCGGCCGGGTCCTGGAAGGTGCCGTCCGGGGCGAGTTCGATACGGAAGGTCTCCTCGGAGACGAAGCTGACGCGGGCCTTGGCCGCCCCCGCCGTCAGGCGGTACACGGCCCCGTCGGCCGCGAAACCGGTGAGGTCACCGACCGTCGTGCCGACGGGCTCCGCCGTGTCGTCGGCACGGGCGGCGCCCGGCCCGGTGAGTACGGCGAGCAGTCCCAGCAGCGCTGCAACTACCGCCGATCTGATGCGCGTTGATGATTGCATAGAGCGCTTTTAGCGCAGCACCGAGCATTTGACCATGGACAAAACGGAACCGGCCCCGAACTTCATCAAGAAGTCCGGGGCCGGCGAAGTCGGCTGTTACGACGGAGAGTTACGAAGAAGGCGGCTAGAGCGCGACACCGAGCAGGGCGTCGACGGCGCGGGAGACAAGGCCGGGCGCCCCCTCGTCCGTACCGCCCTCGGCGGTCTGCCGCTCGGCCCAGCGGTCCACGGCGGCCAGCGCGGCCGGGGCGTCCAGGTCGTCGGCGAGGGCCGCGCGGACCTCCTCGACCAGGGCGTCGGCGGACAGCCCGTCGGGGCGGGAGACGGCGGCGCGCCAGCGGTCGAGCCGGGCCACCGCGTCGGCGAGCACCTGGTCGGTCCACTCCCAGTCGGAGCGGTAGTGGTGGGCGAGCAGGGCCAGGCGGATCGCCGCCGGGTCCACGCCGTCGCGGCGCAGGGCCGAGACGAAGACGAGGTTGCCCCTGGACTTGGACATCTTCTCGCCGTCCAGAGCGACCATCCCGGCGTGCACGTACGCCTGGGCGAAGGGGTGCTCGCCGGTGAGCACCTGGGCGTGCGACGCGCCCATCTCGTGGTGCGGGAAGGCCAGGTCGGAGCCGCCGCCCTGGACGTCGAAGCCCATGCCGAGGTGGTCGAGGGCGATGGCCACGCACTCGATGTGCCAGCCGGGGCGTCCGGCGCCGAGGGAGCCGCCGTCCCAGCTGGGCTCGCCCTCGCGGGCGGCCATCCAGAGCATGGGGTCGAGCGGGTTCTTCTTGCCGGGGCGCTCCGGGTCGCCGCCGCGTTCGGCGGAGAGCAGGCGCATCGCCTCGGCGTCGAGGTGGGACACCTCGCCGAAGTGCGGGTCGGTGTCGACGGAGAAGTAGACGTCCCCGTCGAGTTCGTAGGCGGCGCCCGCGTCGCGGAGCCGTTCGACGAGCGGCACGATGCCGGGTATCGCCTCGACGGCTCCGATGTAGTGGCGCGGCGGGAGCATGCGCAGCGCGGTCATGTCCTCCCGGAACAGGGCCGTCTCGCGCTCGGCGAGTTCGGTCCAGTCCTGTCCGTCGCGCACGGCCCGCTCCAGCAGCGGGTCGTCCACGTCCGTCACGTTCTGGACATAGTGAACCTGCCGCTTGGTGTCGAGCCACACGCGCTGCACGAGGTCGAACGCGTTGTAGGTCGCCGCATGACCCATATGGGTCGCGTCGTACGGCGTGATGCCGCAGACGTAGATGCGGGCGACGGGACCGGGGTCAAGGGTGATCCGTCCGCCGGTCGCGGTGTCGTGGATCCGAAGGTCGCGGCCCTTGCCGGGCAGGGCGGGGACCTCAGAAGCGGGCCAGGCATGCATGTCACGAGCGTAACCGGATGCGGCTTCCGGATACGAACCGGAGGGGCGATCCTGACCGAAGAGGCACTCTTGCGCCCCGGCCCCGGACATGCATCCGGGAGCGCCGGCCGACGGCCGGCCGGCGCGGGCGTCAGACCGGCGGCCAGGGGATGGCGGGCCACTCGCCGCTCGGCTCCCGGTGCACCCCGCTCGTCCGCAGGCCGCCCACGCGGACCCGCAGGGCCTCGATCTCGGCCGCCGTGATGAGTTCGGCCAGCCGGGTGACGAGTGCGGCCCCGGGCTCCAGTTCCGCGGCCAGCCGGTCGAGGACCTCGACGGCCTCCGCGGTCAGGGGTTCGCCCGCCCAGCCCCAGAGCAGGGTGCGCAGCTTGTCGTCGGCGTTGAAGGTCACGCCGTGGTCGATGCCGTAGAGCCGGCCGCCGGGCGCGGGCAGCAGGTGGCCGCCCTTGCGGTCGCCGTTGTTGATCACCGCGTCCAGTACCGCCAGCCGCCGCAGCCGGGGATCGTCCGCGTGCACCAGCAGGGCGGTCTTCCCCTCCCCCACCTCGGCGAACGCCACGGCCTTCCAGCCCTCGCCGGGCTCCTCGTCCTCCACGAGCGCGAGCAGCCCCGGCTCGTCCCCGCCCGGCTCCTCGGCCTCGATCCAGAGCTGGCACATGCCCTGTCCGTACGGGCCGTCCCGCAGCACGGTGGGCGGTACCAGGCCCCAGCCCGTGGCCTCGGAGACCGCGTAGGCGGCCACCTCGCGCTGGGCGAGGGTGCCGTCGGGGAAGTCCCACAGGGGCTGCTCCCCGGCGACCGGCTTGTACACGCAGTACGCCTCCTCGCCCTCGTGGGCGACGGAGCAGTACAGCACCGCGTTGGACGCCCCGCGGACCTGCCCGAGGACGGTGAGCGTGCCCTCGGCCAGCAGGGCGACCTGCTCCGCGTCGGTCAGGCGCCCCGGCGGTATCCGTTCTGGCGCGGGCATACGTGTCCTTCCGGGTCGAGCGGCAGGCTGCACAGCGGGCACGGCGGACGGCCCGCGTTGACCACGTCCAGGGCGCGCTTGGCGAACGCGCGGGCCTGGGCGCCGGTGAGCCGGACACGGAGCATCGGCGGGCCGTTCTCCTCGTCCTGGAGCAGCCGCTCCTCGGCCTCGGCCAGGTCCTCGACGGAGTCGGCGTCCAGCTCGACCAGGGCCTGGGCCTCGACGATCATGCGCTGTTCCTCGCCGTCCCAGGCGAGCGCCATGGTGCCGACGCGGAACTCCTCCTCGACGGGGTTGTCGAGCGGGGCGGTGTCGGTGACGTCCGTGGGAGCGACGGCGGGCACCGGGGAGTTGCCGCCGGTGCGCCGCACCACCTCGTCGAGCAGTTCGTCCACGCGCTCGGCGAGGGCGGCGACCTGGGTCTTCTCCAGGGCCACGCTGGTGACACGTCCGCCTGAGGATGCCTGCAGGAAGAACGTACGGCGTCCAGGCAGCCCGACCGTGCCGGCCACGAAGCGGTCCGGGGGGTCGTAGAGGAACACCTGACGGGACACGTCCTGTCTCCCTTGAGAGTCGACGGCGGATGAGGGTGGGGCCGGAGCCTCGGAAAGCGTTCTACGGCGCGTCCACCCTACTGCGCGCGGCGATCACGGCGCCCCAGCGCCGCCCCCTACCGCCGCGTCCTGTGCGGCGCCGGTGTCCGGGCCCGGTTCGCGGGGCGCGAGTCCGGCGAGGTCGCCCGTGTCGCCGAGGCGCAGCAGATAGGGGCGCAGCCGGGTGTAGCGGATCGCGGTGACCGAGCACGGGTCGGCCTGGACGCGCTGGAAGAGGTCCAGATGCATGCCGAGCGCGTCGGCGACCACGGACTTGATGATGTCGCCGTGCGAGCACATGACGTAGACCGCGTGCTCGCCGTGCTCCGCCTCGATCCGCGCGTTCCACTCCCGTACGGCGTCGACGGCGCGGGCCTGCATCGCGCGCATCGACTCGCCGCCGGGGAAGGCGGCGGCGGAGGGGTGCTGCTGGACCACGGTCATCAGCGGTTCGTCGGTGAGTTCGGCGAGTTTGCGGCCCGACCAGTCGCCGTAGTCGCACTCGCTGATCCGGTCCTCGATGTGCAGCGGCAGGTCCGGGCGGGCGTCCAGCAGGGGCGCCAGGGTCTCCCGGCACCGTTGCAGGGGGCTGCTGACGGCGGCGGCCAGCGGCAGCGCGGCCAGCCTTCCGGGGAGCGCTGCGGCCTGTCCGGCACCGCGCTCGTCGAGGGCGACACCGGGGGTCCGGCCCGCGAGCACTCCGGCCGTGTTGGCGGTCGAGCGTCCGTGGCGTACGAGGATCAGGGTGGGCATGCGTTCCAGCGTACGGGCCCGCCCCGGCACCCCGGGGGCCGCGCGGCCTCATGGCCAAAGGTGCATACCGGGCCGGAAGCAGGGAAGAATGCGCGCCGTGATTGTCGACTGCGCCATCTACCGCGACGGACGCCGGACCGAGGGCCCCGCCGACTTCTCCGATGCCCTCGCCGAGGCACGGGCCTCCGGCGACGCGTTCCTCTGGATCGGCCTGCACGAGCCGACGGAGAAGGAGTTCGACCTCGTCAGCCACGAGTTCGGACTGCACCCGCTGGCCGTGGAGGACGCGCTCTCCGCCCACCAGCGGCCGAAGCTGGAGGTGTACGACGACTCCCTGTTCGCGGTGGTCAAACCGGTCCTGTACGACCACGACAGCGACCAGGTGACCACCCATGAGCTGATGGTGTTCATGGGCGACTCGTTCGTGGTGACGGTCCGGCACGGCGAGGGGGCGCCGCTGGCCGCCGTACGCCGCCGTCTGGAGGCCGACCCGGAGGTGCTGAAGCACGGGCCGACGGCGGTCCTGTACGCGGTCAGCGACGCGATCGTGGACCACTACATAGACGTGGCGGGCGAGCTCCAGGTCGACCTGGAGGAGCTGGAGACGCAGGTCTTCGCGCCGAGCGGTACGGACGACTCCAAGAACACCGCGGCGCGCATCTACACCTTCAAGCGCCAGGTGCTGGAGTTCCGCCGGGCGACGGTCCCGCTGAGCGCGCCGATGGCCCGCCTCGCGAGCGCCGGGGTGCCGTTCGTCCAGGAGCACGCGCAGCCGTTCTTCCGGGACGTCCAGGATCATCTGACCCGCGCCAACGAGCAGGTGGAGGGCCTGGACCGGCTGCTGTCCGACATCCTGTCCGCGCATCTCGCGCAGATGGGAGTGCGGCAGAACGACGACATGCGCAAGATCTCCGCCTGGGCGGCGATGGCCGCGGTACCGACCATGGTCGCGGGGATCTACGGGATGAACTTCGACCACATGCCGGAGCTGCGCTGGGTCGGGTCGTACCCGGTGGTGCTGCTGCTGATGGCGGGGGCGGTCGTGGGCCTGTACCGCCAGTTCAAGCGCCGCGGCTGGCTCTGATGCCTCGGGGGCCCGCGGCCCCTACGCGTACTCGGGCGCCGGCGTGGCGGGTCCGCCCAGGGCGTCGAGCCGGGCGGGCGGCGCCAGGCTGACCATGCGCCGCCAGCCGCCGAGGCGCTCGTACGCGTACAGGGCGTGGATGCCCGCGGCGAGCACGGCGGCCTTCGCGCGGGACCAGCCGAGCACCCGGCCCATGTGGTCCATGACGGCGAGGCTGACGTCGCGGTAGACGCGGATCTCGGCGAGCGCGCACTCACGCAGGATGTGCTGGATCGTGCGGCCGTGCCCGGCCCGCGCGAAGCGCAGCAGCTCCTCGTGGCAGTACGCCAGGTGGTTGTCCTCGTCGTTCGAGATCATCCGGACCGCGCGGCCGAGCTCGGGGTGGTCGGCGAAGTGCTTGTTCAGCAGCCGCATCTGCTCGGAGGCGCGCTGCTCGGTCACCCGGCTGTGGGCCAGATAGGTGATGATGTCGCGCTCGGTCAGGGGCTCCTCGCGGCCGAGCTGCTCGTGCGCGAGGCCGATGCCGTGCCGTTCGAGGAGCATCGTGTAGTCGGTGTCCGGCGGGACGGGAGCGGGGGCCAGGCCGCGCTTCCTGAGCAGTGCGTTGAAGATCCTGCCGTGCTTGTCCTCGTCGGCACCGTGCCGGGCGATCTTGGGAGCCAGCGGGCGCTGGCTCGCGGGAACGAGGGCCGCGATCCGGCCGTTCTCCCAGCCGCCCTGGGACTCGCCGCTGGCCGCGATGGAGCAGAACAGCCGGAACGAGTCGTCGTTGTCGAGGATCTCCTGGAACAGGTTCTTTGCCGAGAGCATCACTGCCACCTCCGTGCCGGCGTCGCCGAGCGCCAGTCAAATGCGCCCCGCCGGGGCGGGCAACAGGAGAGGGCGGCGACTGGGCCGAACGGGGGACCGCCGCGGAGCGGGGGCGCGGCCCCGAGAGGTCCGTCCGTGGGACGGAACCCCGGCGGACGAACCGTTTTTGCAGGGCCCCGTAACCCCGTGGTCCCGCCCGCGTTGTTCCACGTGACGGCCGTGGCGGGGAGGCCCCCGAGCCCCCACCACGGCCGTAGGTGTGCCGGCGCTACGCGAGCCCGGCGCGCTCCAGCGCGTCGGTGCCGGCCCGCAGCGCGGCGATCCGCTCGTCGAGCGTGAAACCGGCCGGCGCCAGGGTCAGCGTCGTGACCCCCACCTCCGCGTAGGCCTGCATGCGCTCGGCGATGCGGTCCACGGAACCGAGCAGCGTGGTCTGGTCGATCAGCTGGTGCGGGACGGCGGCCGCCGCGCCGCTCTTGTCGCCGGCGAGGTACTTCTCCTGGATCTCGGCGGCCTCCTTCTCGTACCCCATGCGCTGCGCCAGCCGGTTGTAGAAGTTCTGCTTGGCACTGCCCATGCCGCCGACGTACAGCGCGGTGTACGGACGGAACATGTCCGCGAGGCCGGGGATGTCGTCGCCGACGGCGAGCGGGACGGTCGGGCAGACGTCGAAGCCCTCCATCGTCTTCCCCGCCTTCTCCCGGCCGGCCCGCAGATGGCTGACCGCGGTCTCCTCCAAGTGCTCGGCGGACGGGAAGATCAGCAGGGCGCCGTCGGCGATCTCACCGGTCTGCTCCAGGTTCTTCGGGCCGATCGCGGCGATGTACAGCGGGATGTGCTCGCGCTGCGGGTGCACGGTGAGCTTGAGCGGCTTGCCCGGACCGTCCGGCAGCGGGAGCGTCCAGTGCTCCCCCTCGTACGAGAGCCGCTCGCGGGTCATCGCCTTGCGGACGATCTCCACGTACTCCCGGGTGCGGGCCAGCGGCTTGTCGAACTTGACGCCGTACCAGCCCTCGGAGACCTGCGGGCCGGAGACACCGAGGCCGAGGCGGAACCGGCCGCCGGACAGCGAGTCGAGCGTGGCCGCGGTCATGGCCGTCATCGCGGGCTGGCGCGCCGGGATCTGGAGGATCGCCGAGCCGACGTCGATGGACTCGGTCTGCGCGGCCACCCAGGCCAGGACGGTCGGTGCGTCGGAGCCGTACGCCTCGGCCGCCCAGCAGACGTCGTAGCCGAGCCGGTCGGCCTCCTGCGCGACGGCGAGGTTGTCGCCGTCCATCCCCGCGCCCCAGTAACCGAGATTGATGCCGAGCCGCATAGCCGAACCCCTTACTGATCAGTAACGTCCCTGAGCTCCGGACTCTAGCGCGCGGGAGTGGGATCCGGCAGGGGGCCGCCCCCACGCCGGTTGTCCACAGCCCTGCGACGCGTGCGGCCCCGGCCAGTAATCTCAGCGCCCATGGAGCAGAGGCATCTGGGCCGTACCGGCCTTCGAGTGTCCCGAATCGGGCTCGGCACCCTCACCTGGGGCCGGGACACCGACGAGCACGACGCCGCCGAGCAGCTGAAGGCGTTCTGGGAAGCGGGCGGCACCCTGGTCGACACGGCCGACGTGTACGGCGGCGGCGAGGCCGAGTATCTGCTCGGGCGGCTCGTGGACGGCCTGGTGCCCCGGCGCGACCTGGTCATCGCCACCAAGGCGGGCAGCGTCGCCGACCCGTACCGCAGGGTCGACGGCTCGCGCGGGCACCTGCTGGCGGCCCTCGACGCCTCGCTGGGACGGCTCGGCACGGATTACGTGGATCTGTGGCAGCTCCACGCGTTCGACCCGGAGACCCCGCTGGAGGAGACGCTCCAGGCCCTGGACCTCGCGGTGTCCTCCGGGCGCGCCCGGTACGCCGGGGTGTCCGGCTTCTCCGGCTGGCAGCTGGCGAAGGCCGCGACCTGGCAGCTGGCGGCCGCCGGGACGCGGACCCGGCTGGCCGCGACGCAGATGGAGTACTCGCTGCTCCAGCGCGGCGTGGAGCGCGAGGTGCTGCCCGCCGCGCTCGACCTGGGCGTGGGGCTGCTGTCCTCCTCGCCGCTGGGCCGGGGCGTGCTGACGGGCAAGTACCGCACGGGGACACCGGCCGACTCGCGCGGCGCGTCCGAGCTGCTGGCCCCCTTCGTCGAGCCGTACCTCGACGACGCGGCGAGCCGCATCGTGGACGCCGTGGCGACCGCGGCGGAGGGGCTGGCCACGTCCGCCGCCCAGGTCGCCCTGGCCTGGGTCCGGGACCGGCCCGGGGTGGCGGCGCCGATCGTCGGCGCGCGCAACGCGCAGCAGCTGACGGAGGCGTTGTCAGTGGAGACGCTTAGTCTTCCTGACGAGATCCGCCAGGCGCTCGACGACGTGTCGGCGCCCGTGCACCGCTATCCCGACCAGGACTGGAGCACCCTGTGACCGCGCTTCCCCGGGGGGAATCCCCCGGCACCCCGGCCACCGGTGACGACACCGCCGCCACCCCGGACGACCCCGCCACCGGCCCCGCGCCCACGGCCGATACCGCCCCCGCCGACGGGCCAGGGGCGGCAGCCGACGGCGACGCGGTGGACGACGCGCAGGCGGGCGGTCCGGGCGACGACGGCGCCGGGGACGGCGACCGGGGCGATGCGCAGGGCGGCACCGAAGGCGCCCCCGTGCTCTCCGAGGCCGAGGCCGAGCTCGCCGCGCAGCGTGAACTGCGCGAGCGGATCGAGCAGCGCAAGGCCGAGAAGGACGGCCCGATCGACGCCGGGGCCAAGCTGAGCGGCACGGCGGCCGACCTGCTGGCGGCCGCCGKGCCGCTCAGCTTGGCCCCGGCGTCGATCGGGCCGTCC
>NZ_RDBL01000013.1:1083539-1218298 GCF_008042035.1 Streptomyces sp. col6 | reverse complement strand
CCGGGCGGCGGGCTGGGCCAGGGCCGCGGGGGCCCCGCCGGCGGAGAGCACGGCCGCCCCGCCCGAGGCCGTCGACGCCGTGGCGGCCGTGCTCTCCGCCGGCGGGGCCCCCGCGGCCCTGGCCCAGCCCGCCGCCCGGCTGCTCGGTGACCGGGCCGGCGAAGTCCTGCGCGAGGACCCCTGGCAGCTGCTGGCCCTGCCCGGCGTCGGGCCCGACCAGGCGGACGGGTTCGCGCGGGCCCTGCTCGGCGCGGCCGCCGGGCCGGACGACGAGCGGCGCACCGCCGCCCTGACCGGATGGCTCCTGGAGCAGGCCGCGCTCCGGGGCCACACCGCGCTGGACGCCGGGCAGGTGCGTACGGCGCTGGGCGGCCGGGGGGTCACCGACCCCGCCGCGGCCGTGCGGCACGCGATCACCGAGGGCGTCGTGCTGGTCTTCCAGGACGGCCCCGAGGAGCCCGGCGAGGACACGGAGGAGTCCGCCGAGGCGGCGGAACCCGCCGCCGCCGTAGAGGTGCTTCTCGGCCTCGACCGGTACGCGCTGGCGGAGGAGAGCCTTGCCGACGGGCTCGCCCGGCTGGTCAACGGCGGCGACAAGGACGCGGACTGGTCGCAGGCGGCCTCCGCCGCGCCCTCCCCGTCGGCCGCCGAGCTGATCCGGGCGGCCGGTGCCCACGGCCTCGTCGCGCACACCGGCGGCGAGGCGGCACGCGCCGAACCCGCCGCGCTGATCGCCGCCGCGCGCGGGCTCGGCCTGCGCGCCCTGGGCGCCGCGCACAGCGTGGACGGCCGCAGGCGGCTCGCCGAGGACACGGGCGACCCGGAGTCGGCCGTCACGCTCGCCGGGCTGCTGTCGGGCACCGAGGGGCCGGGGCGGGACGAGGAGGGGGCGCTCGCCCTCGACCTGCTCGTCGTGCTGGACGCCCCGCAGCTGGACGTCGAGACCGGCGCGATGCTCGTGGAGTCGCTGGCCGACGGCGCCCGTCTGGTGCTCAGCGGCGACCCGGGCGTGCTGGGTTCGGCGGGCGCCGGGCAGGTCTTCGCCGATGTGCTGGCCGCCCGCGCCTGCCCCCGCGTCGTCTCCCGCACCCCGGACGCCGGCCCGATCGGCGAGCTGGTCTCGGGCATCGGCATCGGTGAGCTGAACCAGGTGGAGGCGCCCGGCAAGGAGGTCGTCATCGTCCCCGTGCGGGACGCGGGCGAGGCGCTGCACCGCACGGTGCAGCTGGTGGCCGACTCGGTGCCGCGTGCCATCGGGGTGCCGTCCGGCGACACCCAGGTCATCACCGTCGGCCACGGCGGGGCCGCGGGCACCCGGGCGTTGAACGAGGCGCTGAAGCAGCGGCTCAACCCGGGCCCCGGGCGCTTCGGCGGCTTCGACCCGGGCGACCGGGTCGCCCATGTCCCGGCGCCGGGACGGACGGTGCCCGGCGTGGTCGTGTCGGCGGACGCGGAGGGCCTGCACCTGGACTGCGCCGGGACCCCGGTCGTCGTACCGCAGGAGCTGGTGGCCGCGTCCGTGCGCCATGCCTGGGCGCTCAGTGCGCACCAGGCCGCCGGGACGCGGTGGCCGGCGGCGGTCGTGGTGCTGCCGGGCGACGCGGCGCGTGGGCTGAGCCGGCCGTGGGTCTACACCGCGTTCGGCCGGGGCGAGCGGCACCTGTCCGTGGTGCACGGCGTCGACCAGGCCCTGCCGCACGCGGTGGCCGAGGGGCCCGCCCAGGAGCGCAGCACCCGCCTGCGGGCGCTGCTGGAGGCGTCGCAGGAGTCGCAGGACCCGCAGGACCCGCAGGACCCGCAGGAGCAGTGACGGCCGGGGAAGGGGCTCGCGGGCTCCCCCGAGCGCGCCGGAGGGCCCCCGGGCGCGGAGGGCCCCCGCGGACGCATGGAGCGTTCGCGGGGGCCCTCCGGTCGTTCCGGGGCGGGTGGCCGTCAGGCGATGTTGTGCGCCGGTCCCTCCGGGTCGTCGTCGAGCTCGTCGTCGTCGAAGACCGCGCTGACGTCGAAGCGGCAGACCACCAGCTCCGGGTCCGCGTCGTCGAAGGGGGCGGCCAGCCACTCCCCCGGCTCCGGCAGCTCGTCCGCCGCCGCGACCCAGAGCGTGGAGTCGCCCTCCTCCAGGCCGAACTCCGTGTGCCGGGAGGCGATCTCGTCCGCCTCGTACTCCCCGAAGAGCACCCCCAGCGCCGCGTGCACGCTGCCGCCGACGACCGCCGCGCCCGCGCTGTCCCGGTCGTCCGGGTCCGCGTCGGCGAGGCGCTGCGCCTGGGCCAGCAGCCGCTGGGGCTCCACCACCGCGTAGTCGCGGCGGATCAGCACGCTGAGCGCGTGCGGCTCGTCGGGTCCGTTGTAGGGCGGCAGGGAGTCCTGCTCGCCCGGGATCTCGAACGGGGTGACCTCGTCGTGGCGGTCGTAGAGGAGTTCGTCGTAGGCCTCGGCCGCGGCGGCCAGTGCGTTGAACGCGTCGTAGACAGCGGGATCATCGTCCCCCGACCGGCGTTCGACCGCCGCGAGGTGGTGGTCGATCGCGGCTTTGACCGCATCGGCGGCGGCGCGTACCTCGGCAGCGGTGGGCTGCGCAGCATCAGACATGGGGCAGACGCTATCCGTACCGGGGCCTTGCCCGCACAATGGATTCGATGCCGGAATACGAATTTGTCGATGTGTACGTGCCACGCGGGGTGTCCCGGAAGGACACGGCCCGCCTGTTGACCGACCATGCCGAGTACGGGCACTGGGAACTGGACCGTCTGACACTGCGCCGGGACGGCAGCCGCCGCGTGCGGCTGCGCCGCCGGATCATCCGTCAGCTGCGGGCCACATGGTGAGCCGGACGGACCGGCCACACACCGTCTGAGCACGCGGAACGGGCCCCGCGGTGACCGCGGGGCCCGTTCGCCTCTTCTCGTCGCGCTCGCTGCCGTCAGGCGGCGGCCTTCGCGCGGCGGTAGAGCACCGTGCCCGCGCCGGCCAGCAGCAGGCCCGCGCTCGCCGGGATGAGCACGTCGAGCCCGCCCGCGCCGGTGTGGGCGAGCTGCGGCGCCTCCGGCGGGGTCTGCGGCTCCGGCACGTTCGGGACGTGCGGCTCGGGAGTCGGCGGGGTGACGTGGCGGACCGGGGGTTCCGGAACGTCGACCGGCGGCGTGCTCTCGTTCTCGCACTCGTTGCCGAACGCGGGGTTCAGCAGACCGACGACGTCGATGCTGTTGCCGCAGACGTTCACGGGAATGTCGATGGGCGCCTGGATCTGGTTGCCCGAGAGCAGACCGGGTGATCCGTGCGTGTACCCCTCCGCGGTGGCCCCGCCCCCGTTGCCGCCGGGAGCCCGGTGCTTGCCGGTGCCCCCCTTCGCCCCCTGGCCGTGCTCGTCGGAGGCGTGGCCCCCGGCGTGGCTGCCGGACGTGCCCGAGGCGGACGTGCCGTCCGAGCCGTTCTTGCAGGCGTTGCCGAAGGTCGGGTTGAGCAGCCCGACGACGTCCACGGAGTTCCCGCAGACGTTGACCGGCACACTGACCGGAACCTGTACCGAATTCCCTGACAGCACCCCCGGGGAATTCGACGCGCCGCCGGACGCTCCCGCGTCGGCGTGCGCATAGCCGCCGCCGAGGGCGAGAACGCCGCCCGCGGCCGCCATGGTGATCAGGCCTTTTCGCGTGACCTGTCGCATAGGTGTTTCCTGCCTTCTACCTTCCGGAGTACCCCCGGACTACCGTGCGGAGGCAAAGGACCCGACGGCCCCGGAGCGCATGGAGTGCGCTCCGGGGCCGAGCGGGCTCAAACCCTTACGGGTTGACGCGCAACGTCAGTCGTTGACGCAGACGTTGCCGAAGGCCGGGTTCAGCAGCCCGATCACGTTGATCGTGTTGCCGCACACGTTCACGGGAACGTGGACGGGAACCTGGATGACGTTGCCCGAGATGACGCCGGGGCTGCCGATGGCGGCACCCTGGGCACCCGAGTCGGCGACGGCCATGCCGGCGCCGGCGAGCACGAGGCCACCGGTGACAGCCGCGGCGGCGGCGATCTTCTTGATCATGTTTCCTCCTAGTTGGCAAAGCGCGGTCCCAGCCGCGGACCGCATCACCTGTAACGAGGAGGGGGTGACAGGGCTACGAGCCGAACGCTCCATTCACTCGTTCCGGTCACAGGCGTACACGCTGGCGAATTACGCCGTGGCGGGTCAGCTGTGGTCGATGAAACGGTCCAGGACCCGGGCGCCGAATTTCAGCCCCTCGACCGGAACCCGCTCGTCCACGCCGTGGAACATGCCGGCGAAGTCGAGCTCCGGCGGCAGCTTCAGCGGGGCGAAACCGAAGCAGCGGATGCCCAGATCGTCGAAGGACTTGGCGTCCGTACCGCCGGAGAGCATGTACGGGACGGCGCGGGCGATCGGGTCCTCGGCCTTGAGCGCCGTCTGCATCGCGTCCACGAGCGCACCGTCGAAGTCGGTCTCCAGCGCCTTGTCCCCGTGCACGTCCTCGCGCCGCACGCGCGGGCCCAGGATGCGGTCGAGGTCGGCCAGGAACTCCTCCTCGTACCCCGGCAGGAAGCGCCCGTCGACATGGGCGGTGGCCTGTCCGGGGATCACGTTGACCTTGTAGCCGGCGCCGAGCATGGTCGGGGCGGCGGAGTTGCGCAGGGTGGCGCCGACCATCTTGGCGATGCCGCCGAGCTTGGCCAGGGTGGCCTCCATGTCCTCCGGGTCCAGCGGGGTGCCGAGCGCGTCCGACAGCTCGTCCAGGAAGGAACGCACCGTCTTGGTCACCCGTACCGGCCAGGTGTGCCGGCCGAGCCGTCCGACGGCCTCGCACAGCTCGGTGATCGCGTTGTCGTTGTTGGTCATCGAGCCGTGGCCCGCCGTGCCGTCCACGGTCAGCCGCATCCAGTGCATGCCCTTCTGGGCCGTCTCGACGAGGTAGAGCCGCAGATTCTCGTTGACGGTGAACGAGAAGCCGCCGACCTCGCCGATCGCCTCGCTGACGCCCTCGAACAGGCCGGGGTGCTTGTCCACGAGGTAGCGGGCCCCGTACGTGCCGCCGGCCTCCTCGTCCGCGAGGAAGGCCAGCACGATGTCGCGCGGGGGCTTGCGGCCGCTGCGCATGCGCTCGCGGACCACCGCCAGCGTCATCGCGTCCATGTCCTTCATGTCGACCGCGCCCCGGCCCCACACGCAGCCGTCCGCGATCTCGCCGGAGAAGGGGTGGTGCGTCCAGTCGTGGGCGTTGGCCGGGACGACGTCGGTGTGGCCGTGGATCAGCAGGGCCGGCCGGGACGGGTCCTCGCCCTCGATCCGCGCCACGGTGGAGGCGCGGCCCTTGTGGGACTCGAAGATCTTCGGTTCGAGCCCTACCTCCGCGAGCTTCTCCGCCACGTACTCGGCGGCCGCCCGCTCGCCCGGCCCCGAGTGGTCGCCGTAGTTGCTGGTGTCGATCCGGATCAGGTCACGACAGAGGTCCACCACCTCGTTCTCGGCGGTCTCGCCCGAGCCGCTCCGGGCCCCATTGCTCTCGCTCACGCTGGTTCCTTCCACTGTCGCTGTGGTGCTCCCCCTCATCCTCCCGCGCGCCGCCCGCGCGCCCAAGGCCCCCCGCGCCTCGTCATGCGGCCTTCACACGAGACCGGGCGTGATCGAGCACCCTCCAATGTTTGCTATGGTTTTCCACGTCGGAACGGGCCAGGCCCGCGAGACAGACACCTTGTCCGGGTGGCGGAATGGCAGACGCGCTAGCTTGAGGTGCTAGTGCCCTTTATCGGGCGTGGGGGTTCAAGTCCCCCCTCGGACACCAGCCACAGGCCCACGGTTCCTCAGGAACCGTGGGCCTGTGTCGTTGTACGGTCCTCCCCGGTGCGGCCGGCCAGGCCGTACCAGAACGCCGCCTCCTCGTGCGCGCCCTCCGCGTCCGCCACATCGCCCAGCAGCGCGAGCAGCGCCGGCGGGAGCGGGTGCGGGGCCGGAGCGGCGGGGGCCGGGTGGGCGGGGCGGGGCAGGGTGAGCGTCGGACGGTCGGTGCCCGGCGGCCGGTGCGGGGTGTCCTCGTCGATGGCCGTCTCCTCGTCCGGGGCTGTGTCCTCGTCGTCCTCGTCGTCCGCCACCAGCGGCCGGTAGATCTCCATGGCCCGCTCCCGCTGCCCGGCGCTCAGCAGCAGTTCCGCGTACGTCTGGCGGGCGCCGGTCTCCGTGTCGCCGTCGCCGCCGGCGCACTCGATGGCCGCCTCCAGCCAGGGGTACGCCTCCTCCGGGCGGTTGTCCGCCGCCAGGACCCGGCCGAGCAGCAGCAGGGCCTGCGGCCGGTGCTCGGTGTCGTCGGAGCGGGCCAGCGGCAGCAGGACCTCCTCGGCCTCGGGCAGCAGGCCCAGCCGGAAGAGGGTGCTGCCGAGGTAGCGGCGGGCGAGCGGTTCGGTCTCCGGGTCGCCGGCGGCGAGGGCGTCCGTCAGCAGCTCGCGCGCGCCCTCCAGGTCGTTGACCGAGCGCCGGACGACGCCGAGCAGCGCACCGATCCGGGGAGCGGTGCCGGGGCCCGCCAGCTCCAGCGCCGCTTCGAGCAGTTCGCCGGCCGTCTGGACCTCGCCGGTCTCCAGCAGGTATTCGCCTGCGCCGAGGTAGCCGGCGACGATGGCCTCCGCGTCGCCGGAGTCCTCCACCCGGACCAGGAGCGCCTGCGCGGCCTCCGGGTCGCGGTGCAGCAGCCGGACGGCGAGCCAGGCGCGGGCCACCTCGGTGACCTGGGACGGTTCGCCGTCGACCACCGTGCGCACCAGGGCCTCGGCGGCCTCGTCCTCGCCGTCGGCGGCCAGGCACTTGGCGAGGTGGAAGCGGGCGAACTGGGAGGCGGCGCCGACATCGGCGTCGGCCGCGGCCCGCAGCTGCTCCCGGCCCTCCTCGTGCCGTTCGTTGCCGATGTGGACGACGCCGAGGACACCGCGCGCCCAGGCCTCGGCGCCCGGGTCGTCCGACTCGGCCACCACCAGGAGCAGGCGTTCGGCCTCCTCGAAGTCGCCGTGGTCGGCGAGCATGACGGCCAGGTCCATGCGGGCGATCAGCGACCACTGGGCGTGCCCGGAGTCGATGGCGACCCGGTAGTAACGCTCGGCCTCGTCGACGCGGCCCTCGCGGACGAGGAGGTCGCCCAGCAGGTCGGCGGCGCGGGGGCCCTGGTGCGGGTGGCCGGATCCGATGACGCTCCGGAACAGCTCGGCGGCGGCCTCCGCGCCGCCGTCCCGGGCCGTCTGCAGCAGGGCGAGTTCGATCCGGACGACCTGGACCCAGTCGCGGTGTCCGGAGGCGACCGCGAGGCCGTACGCGTGCTCGGCCTCGTCGATGCTGCCCTCGCGGACGAGGAGGTCGCCGAGCGCGGCGGCGGCGAGCGGGGAGAGGCCGGGGTGGCCGGCGCCGATGACGGTGTTCAGCAGCTCCTTCGGCCGGGCCATGGGCTCCCCGCTGCCGGCGAGCATCAGGGCCAGCTCGACCCGGGCCATCCCGCCCCACTCCGGGTGCCCGGTGGCGATGGCCCGCTCGAACCACTCCTCGGCGGTGATCAGGTCGCCCTCGTTGGCGTACCACTCGGCGAGACCGCAGACCGCCCGCGGGCCCTGGGCGGGGTGCCCGGACTCGGCGGCCTCGCGCAGCAGGTCCATGCCCTGCGCGATGAGCCCGCGCGGGCGCAGCGACACGGCGAGCAGGATCTTGGCGTACGGGATGAGGAGCGGGTTCCCCGAGTTGATCAGGGCCCGCAGGACCTCCTCCGCCTCCTCGTTGCGTCCCCGTACGATCAGGAGCTCGCCGAGGCCGACCTGGGCGCGGGGCACGGCGTGGAAGCGGCCGCCGGCCAGCGCGGAGCGCAGCAGCTCCTCGGCGCGGTCGACGTCACCCTGGCTGATCAGCATGGAGCCGAGGCTGGCCTGGGCGACCGAGGCGACCTGGCCGGCCATGGACTCACCGACCGCGCGGGACAGCGACCACGGCTGCTCGGAGGGTTCGGTGCGGCCGAGGGTGGCGTTGGGGGCGCGCACCGTGGCCTTGCCCTGGCCGCTGCCGGGGCGTTGTCCCGTACGGGCGCCGGCGGCGTCGCCGTCGGCGCCGCTGAGCACGCTGACCAGGCGGGCCTGGGCCAGCGGGGCGGCCTCGGTGTCGCCGGCCGCGACGATCGCCTCCAGCATGCGTTCGGCGCGTTCGTCCTCGCCGTCCGCGAAGAGCAGGGTGGCCAGGCCGACCTGGGCGACCTGGGAGAGCTGGGGGTCGCGGGCGGCGACGGCGCTCTCCAGGAGCTGCCGCGAGCGGGTGCGGTCGCCGTACATCATGAGCAGTTCGGCCAGGACGGCCTGGGCGAGCGGGACGACGCTGTCCACGGCCGACGCGACGGCGCGCTCCAGGAGCCGGGCCGCCGCATCGAAGTCGGCCAGGTAGAGGTACATCTCGCCGAGCATCAGCGCGGCCCAGGCGGCGCTGTCGCGGTCGTCGGCGGCGTCCGCGATGCGCTCCAGGAGCCGTTCGGCGATCCCGGCCTCGCCACGCACGAGGGCGGTGTAGGCGCTGGGCAGGAGTTCGGCGGCGGGGCGGCGGTCGGCGAGGTACTTCCAGGCGAACCAGGGGACGAGCGCGGAGGGGTCGTCGTCGCGGCTGTCCAGGTACTCCGAGAGGTACGGCGTGCCGGCGTAGCCGTCGGGACCGGGTGCGCGGTGGACGAGCGCGATGGTGCCGGCGACCGGTTCGCGGGCCCAGGCCAGGGCCGTGCGGTAGGCGGTGTCGTCGGCGTCCAGCGCGGGGTGGTGCTCGGCCAGGTAGGCGGCGAACAGCTCGCGCAGGACGGCGTCCGGGACGGGGTCGGTGACGCCCATCCGCATCCAGTCGGCGGCGGCGCGCGCCAGGGCCCAGCCGGCCGGGCAGCTCTCGGCGCCGTCGGTGAAGCGCTGCTCCAGGCTGGGCGCCGCGACCATGAGTTCGCCGATGCCCCGGGCGGTGAAGTCCTCGCCGGGATACATCTCCCGGGCCGCCTCGGCGTCCTGCGGGCCCAGCAGCGAAGGCAGTTCGACGGTGGCCGCCTTGTTGAGCACGGTACGGGCGATGCGGCCGACGTCGTTCTCCATGGCGGTCAGCGCGGCCCGCTGCTTGGCGGGGATCGTCGCCACGATCGTGACGGCGGGGCGGCTGCGGGCCAGCCGGTCCAGGATCTGGAGGTCGAGGCCGCCGGGGTGGAGATAGCGGTGCAGGTCGTCGAGCCAGAGCACCACCCGGTCGGAGCCGGTGGGCAGCGTGAGCCGGCTGAGGTCGTCCAGGGTCCGGCGCGCGGAGTCGCCGGGGCGCGGCACGACGAGCCGGGCGTCGGGCATCGCCCGTACCAGCGCCTCGTACAGCGTGCGGGATTTGCCGGCCTTGGAGCGCCCGGCGAGCAGCACGAACCGGTGCCCGGTGAGGAGTTCGGCGAGGCGGTCGTCCTGGGGGCTGCGGCGGACGTAGGGGGCGCGGTCCGTGCCGCCCCGGCCGGGGTCGCTGTACTTGGAGCGGCAGACGCCGATGTCGTACGGGTCCACCTCGTCGGCCCTCGGGATGCGGCCGTCCTCGGTGAGCGGCGTCCACAGCAGGGACTCCAGCCGGTCGCGCACCTCGCTCGTGGTCATGTCCCGGACGAGGGGGCCCAGTTCGGGCCAGTAGCGGACGAGGGCCTCGACCTTGATGGCGTAGGCGGTGCGCCGGTCAACGGAGTTCACGGAGTCGCGGGCGACGAGCATGCCGACGACGCCCCCGCTGTTGACGTCCCACACCGGGCCGCCCGAGAAGCCCTTCTCCAGGCCCCATCCGGTGTGCGGGCCCGCCTCGACCTGGATCCACTCGCTGCCTGCGTGCCCGATGATGTCGCCGCGCACCGGGACGCCCCGGCGCTTGTGCTCCTCGGGGTAGCCGTAGGCGCGGAAGCGGTGGTCCCAGGTGCCGGGGTCGGTGGTGCGCAGCGGCGCGGGCACGGCCTCGGGGGGTGCGGGCTCCGCCAGTTCGAGGACGGCGACGTCGCCCGTGCCGTCGCCGGTGTCCGGGTGCCAGCCGCCGGGCACGACCGTGGCGGGCAGCGGGTCGTGCGGGGCGGCGTACTGGAACCGTACGTACACCGGTTTGCCGGGCGGCGCCGGGGCCCGTCCGGGGCCCACGACATGGGCGCAGGTCAGGATGTGGCGCGGGGTGACGAGGAGTCCGGCGCCGACCGGGTCGCCGTGTTCGGTCCTGCGGACGCTGACCAGCCAGGGCGGGCGCTCCCAGTCGGGCGGCACGGGGGGTCAGTCCGCCTGGGGGCGGTTCCAGGAGACCTTGACCGAGAAGTGCCCCTCGATCGCGGTCTTGGCGATCACCACGCCGGACTCGGCGTTGAACTTCATGCCGAACTCGATCTCGTAGGCGTCGGGGCCGAGCGCCCGCACCGACTCCATCACGGAGCGGAGCGCGGGGCGGGTCTGCGCGAGCGCGTCCTCCAGCCGCCGGCCGGCGCGCACGACCTCGCCGGAGTCGCGCGAGATGCGTTCGAGCCCGGGGGCGTCGTCGTCCACCTCGACCTGGAGCGAGGCGCCGTCCGGGCCCTCGAAGGACACGACTTCCGACATGAAGTCCCCCTGTGGCTGCGGTGGTTGTGTGACGGCCGGAACATTCCGGCAGCTCGATCGTATCGGCCGGGACCGCCCCGCGCGGAAGCTTCGGGTGATGTGATGGTGGTGATCGGGTGCACCTGGGGGACGGAGACCGTCGTGAACGACGCCACGGACGAGATCGCTGCCGCGCTGTCGGGCCCCGGGCCGGATGCGGAGGTCGCGCTGCGGGTCCTGCGCCTGGCCTTCCGGTGGGCCGGCGCGGCGCTGGAAGGGGTCGACGGCGCGGAGAGCGGCGCGCCGGCCCTCGCGGCGCTGTTCGCGCTGGAGGACGCGCTGGAGGAGTCCGGGGCGCTGGCCGCCGCGCTGCCCGCGCTGCTGGAGGCGGCGATGCCCGGCGAGGCGGTCGGCGGCGGCACCGAGGGGCTGATGCGCAAGCTCGACACCGTACGCGCACGGGTCCGGGAGGAGCGTGAGCGGACCGAGCTCGCGCACGCCGCGCTGGAGAAGCTGGCAGCCGCCGAGGAGGCGCTGCGCGGCCGGCTCGCCGAGCACGAGGCGCTGCGCCGCCAGGTCGACGACCTGCGCCGGCTGGAGCGCCTGGTGCTCGCCCTGGACGCGCTCCAGGAGCAGCAGGAGGTCATCGCGGAGCGGCTGGCCACCCTGCGCGGCCGGGATGCCGGGGTCGAGGGGACACTGCGCACGAGCAGCGACGCGCTGGTCCGGCTGTCGGAGGACCAGCTCGCCGCCCTGGCCCCGCGCACCCGGCAGGTCCTGGAGCGGGCCGAGGCCGCGCAGCGCGCGCTGGCCGCCGAGGAGCGCGAGCACGGCGACGCGGCGGCGGACCTGGCCGAACGGCAGGCCCGGCTCGAACGCATCCGCGAGTCGCAGGGCGACCGGGTCGCCTCGCTCCGGCGGTACGCGGCGGTGGACCGGGAGCTGGCCGGTGCCCTGGCGGCGCCCGGGGGCGCGCCGTCCGGCACGGTCGCCCCGGAGCACCGGGTGACGCTGGCCGAGGTGGAGGCGGCCGGCGACGAGATCGAACGGCGCCTCGGCGCGGCCGACGAGGCGCTGCGGCGGGTCCTGGCCGAGCGGGACGCCCGGGACCGGGACGGGAAGACCGTGGTGCACCGGGCCGGGTGAGGGGCGCCGCCTCAGTACGGCGGTGGCGGTACGTCCCCCGGCAGGAAGCGGGTGAAGGCCTCGGCCTCCGCCTCCGCGCCTCCCCGGGCGAAGCGGTCGGCCAGACGGGCTTCCATGAGTTCGAGCAGTTTGCGGACCGTGCGGGCGTTGCCGAACCCGGCGGGGTCGGCGCGCCGGACCACGCGGAGCCACTCCCCCGCGTGCCGGGGCACGTCGGGGTCCAGGGTGTAGCCCTGGTCCGCTGCCATCCGTCGAAGGATCTCCAGGAGGTCGTCGAGCCCGTAGTGCGGGAAGGGCACATGCTCGGTGAAGCGGGACGGCAGGCCGGAGTTGGAGGCCAGGAAGGCGTCCATCTCGTGGGGGTAGCCGGCGACGATCACGGAGAGGCGGCCCCGCCACTGCTCCATCTCCAGCACCAGGGTGTCGATCGCCTCCTTCCCGTAGCCGCCGTGCCGCACATCGCTGACCAGGCTGTACGCCTCGTCGATGAACAGCACCCCGTCCAGGGCCTCCTGCACGGCCGCGCGGACCAGCCTGGCGGTCTCGCCGAGGTGGGCGCCGACGAGGGTTGCCCGGCTCGCCGGCACCACATGCCCCTTGCGCAGCAGGCCGAGGTCGCGGAAGAGGGTGCCGACAAGACGGGCCACGGAGGTCTTCCCGGTCCCGGGCGGGCCGATGAACAGCAGGTGCGGGGGTGTCAGCTCACCGGTGCCGTGGGCCTGGCGCAGGCGCTGCCGGTTGGCGAGCCCGGTCAGCACCTCGCGTACCGGCCCCAGTCCCACGTACGAGTCCAGCTCGGCCAGGAGCCGCGCGGGGTCGGGCGCCGGGCGTTCGAGGTAGGCGCGGTAGCGCTCCGGCAGGTCGTCGGGGCCGACCGGTTCGTCGACCCTGCTGCGCACCCGGTGGGACCAGCGGGCGAAGACGGCGTCGGCGAGGGTGCGCATGTCGCGGGCGTTGCCGAAGAACTCGTCGCGGGTGCGGTGCATCTCGGAGACGATCCGCAGGAGCCGGGTCTCGGTCTCGGGGGCGGGGAGGGCGCCGCGCTCGCGGAGCCGGCCCAGGGCGATGGAGTGCAGGGCCGGTGGCGGGTAGTCGGGAAAGCGCAGGATGTTGTCCTCGGCGAACCTGCTCCGCAGGCCGGGGTTGGCCTCCAGGAACTCCCGCATCTTGTCCGGGTAGCCGGCGACGATGACCACGAGCCGGGCGCGGTCGTTCTCCATGCGGGCGAGGAGCGCCTGAATGGACTCGTCGCCGAACCCGTCGCGCTGGTCGCTCAGTCCGTACGCCTCGTCGATGAACAGCACGCCGTCCAGGGCGCTGTCGATCGTGGCCTCGGTCAGCTCCGAAGTCCGGCCCACGAAGCTCGCCACCAGGTCGCTCATCTTCGCCTCGACCACGTGGCCCCGTTCCAGGAGCCCGAGGTCGCGGTAGATCTCCCCGACGAGCCGGGCCACGGTGGTCTTCCCGGTGCCCGGGTTCCCGGTGAACACCAGGTGCAGGGAGGGCGGTTCGAAGTGGCCGGCCCGGCCGCCGGCGTGCAGCGCCCGCACCGTCTCGACCTCGGCCCGCAGCTGTTCGAAGCGCTCGCGCACCACGTCGAGCCCCGGCATGGCCTCCAGCCGCTCCCAGGGGCTACGGGGGTCGCCCGCCGTGGCCCCGGGGACGGAGTCGCGTACCGCGGCCGCTCCGAGGGCGGCCCCGGGGGTGTCGCCCAGGTGCTCCAGCCAGGCCCGCCAGGCGCTCGCCGTGCGGGGGTGGCTGCCCATCGCCTTGACGACGCTGTCGAGTTCCCGCCAGTCCGCGACGGGCAGACCGGTGCGCAGCCGTACGGTGTGGACCAGCCGTTCCACCTCGGCGGCGGGCGGGTAGTCGATCCGGGCCGTTCCGGGCCGGCCCGGCCGCCCCGCCTGCTGGCGGATCAGCGCTTCCAGGGCCGGGTAGGCGTGGCAGGACTCCACGAACCGGGCCACCTCGTTCAGGTCGGGCCTGCGGAAGACCATCAGCCACAGGTTTCCGTTGCCGTGCTCGTCGGTCCAGCTGTCCATGGCTCCGGCCAGCTCGCGCTCGGCGCGGTAGTGGCGCAGGGTGCCCTCGGCGTGCGCGAAGACGACCGCCGTACGGTGCTCGCTCCGGCGCAGATAGCCCTTCAGGGTCATCACGGCGAACGGGTCGCTCACGCCGGGGGCGGGCGCGGGCAGCGGCTCGCTCTCCTCGCGTCCTCGCGACACAGCGCCGGTCCGGCCCACGCTCCGTACCAGCAGCGGCCCTTCCCGCCTGCGTCCCCGCCGGCCGCGCCCGGCCCCTGGTGCGCGCTCTGCGGAGGGGGCGCGGCCGGCGGGGACGCAGGCGGGAAGGGCCGCTGCTGGTACGGAGCGTGGGCCGGACCGGCGCTGTGTGCGGCGGAGCGGCTCAGGGCGCCGATGATCCGGCGGTGCCGCTCCTCCTCCAGCCTGCTGAAGCGCATCAGCCGGGCGCGCAGCTCCTCGAACCGGGTGTCGCGGCCCAGCGCCTCGTACAGGGCGAGGCCGATACCGGGCTGCTGCCGGTCCAGGTCCATGGTCAGCGCGAAGGCGAACTCGGCCCCGCACCGGCTCAGCAGGGCGGCGACCTCGTCCAGCAGGCGGCCCGTGAAGGCACGATGCGGACAGCCGCTGATGATGATCCCGGCCAGTTCGTTCAGTTCGGCCTCGGCGGCGACGGCCAGTCTCAACTGCCGCACCGCGCCCAGCCAACCGTGTCCCCGGCGGTCCAGGTCCGCCAGCAGGTTCTCGGACAGGTCGAGGTCGAGCCAGCGGGCGTAGTCCGGGGTCCTGAGCCGCTGGGACAGCCCTTCGCACACGGTGATCTGGGTGCTGGGCACCTGTTGCATCCACCGGGTGAGGACGGGCCAGCCGTGCACGGGGTCCGGCCGGTCCCCGAGGAGGGCCTCGATGGCGTCGTCCCGCAACGCGGAGTCGCCTTCGGTGCGGGCGACGAGCGCGTGGGCGTACCGGTCGAGGGCGGGGGCGCCGTCGGTGATCCCGCGCAGCCGGCGCAGCGGGGCCGCTGGGCGGCCGCCGGGCCCGGCCGGCCGGCCGAGCAGCCCCAGCAGGTCGGCGTCGGCGGCGGTCTCCGGCGTGAGTCCGGGTGCGCCGGGGGGTGCCAGCTCCTCCAGGAGCGCGGGCAGCGCGGACGGCCGGCCGCCGAGGAGGATCCGGCGCAGGACCGGCCACAGGGGGCCGATGACCCCGGGCTGCCGGTGGTCCCGGGCGGTCTCCAGCGCGGTGCGCCAGGCGTCCTCCTTGTCCCCGAGGAACGCGGCGGCGTCGGCCTCGGTGGCCTCGGCCGCCGCGTGGTGCCCGGTGAGCGCGCCGGCGAAGCGCAGCCAGCCGGGGACCGGGCCGTTCCCGGGCGCGGCGGCGAGGGCCAGCAGGCGGTCCAGCGGACCCAGTTCGCGGGCCCGGTTGCTGAACAGCCCCCGTACCCAGGCGAGTCCGGCCGCCGGGACGCCGATGAGGACCCGGTCGACCGCCTCGGTGGAGTATCCGTACTCCTTCTCCACCATGTAGGCAAGCTGCCCGGCCCAGTCGGGGGCGTAGCCGGGCGCGGTCGCCAGCGCCGTGAACAGGCGGCCGAACGCCGTGGGGCGGGTGGGCCCCTCCAGCCCCTGCATCAGGCGCAGATACGCCCTGGCCCGGGTGAACGTCTCCTGGGACGCGGGCCGCGCGAGGACCTCGGCGGCCAGCAGTTCCGGGATGCGCGGCGTCCAGTGGCGGGCGAGCAGGGCCTTCGCGGTGCCGTCGTCGGGGTGTACGGCGCTGTCCGCGAGGAAGGCGGCCAGCTCCCGCTGCCGTCCCTCGTCCAGGGTCTCCAGGGCGTGCAGGGCGAGCAGCCGGCCGACCTCCTCCACCTGGCCCCTGCCCTGCCGTACGGCGTCCAGGACGGAGTCCAGGAGGTCGAGTTCGCGCAGGACGCGTACCGCGTCGGCGCCTTCGCGCAGCGGGACGGGCGCGGTGGCGGCGAGGAGGTGGGCGATGACGTCGGCGGTCGACTCCCGCTTGGCCCGGACCCGTGCGAGTTCGGCGAGGTAGACGCGGGCGGTGTCACTGCCGGGGGCCGGGGGCCGTCCGGTGGCGAGGGGCGTTTCCGTCTGCCCGGTGCGCGCGGACCCGGCGAACACCAGCCGCAGGGCGTGCTCGGCCTTCCCGGCCCAGGTGGCGCCGCTGAGCCAGGTGCGGCAGCCGTACGGGAGCAGGGCGCAGATCGCGTCGAGGACCCGGACCCGTTCGTCGATGTCCGGGAGGGTGCCGCCGCGCGGGGCGGTGATGACGAGGTGACGGCCGTCCAGGAGGAGGGCGGCCATGGCGGCGGCCCACTCGAATCCCAGCCGGTCGACGGTGTCGGCGAGTTCGGCGGCAGGGGTGCGCTCGGCGTGCAGGACGGCTTCCGCGCCGGGAAGGGTCTCGGCGCGCGCGGCGGCCCGGTCGAGCGAGGTCCAGGTCACCCCGGCGCGGCTGGCGGGCTGCCATTCGGCGAGCAGCAGCCGCCAGGTGTAACTGGGCGTGCCGGTGGCGTCCTTGGAGCCGTCCCAGGTGGTGTCGACCACCGCGCAGACGGGCCGGTCCTCGCCGTCCGCGGTGCTGAGGAAGACCCGCCAGGGCAGGCTGCCGGCCGGATCGCGGACGTCCGGGGTGCCGGTGGTGGCGCTCCACAGATAGCGCTGGGCCCTGTTCCCGGGCAGGCTGCCGTCCAGGACCTCGTACCCCATGCTGCGGCCCGGCTCCTTGCCCAGGACGGCCCAGTCGGCGGGCAGCGGCACCGCGCCCCGGTCCTCGCTCACCGCTGCCACAGCTTCGTGCCGCCGGACCGGATGCGCTTTTCGAGGTCGATCAGCGGTTCCAGCACGTTGATGGGCACGGGCGAGGTGCAGATGTGGGGGACGCCCTCGATGACCTCGACGTTCAGGTAGTTGCGGTAGTCGAAGATGTTCTGCGGGTTGAGCCGGAAGCCGATGGCGGAGGTGGCGTAGTACGAGATGCGGGACGGGTGGAAGAAGTTCGCCAGGCCGTCGCGCACCAGCCGGGCACCGGCGCCGCGCACGTCGTCGCACATCCACTGGAAGAAGCGGGCCGCCTGCTCGTCGGGGACGCGGGGCAGCCGGTTGCCCTCCAGGCTCTGCGTGACCCAGCCCGCCTCCACGGCGGGGCGGAACACCTCGGGGTGGTCGAACTTGGTGATGCAGACCGAGACATGGTGCGGCAGCCGGTTGCGGTAGAGCTTCCCGGCGTCCCGGACCCGGGCGTTCAGCTCGTTGAGCATCGAGTAGAGGAAGTTGAGCCCCTCGCTGGCCCGCTGGCTGTCGAGCAGCGGGTCGAAGAGGTAGATCAGCCCCTGGGAGCGGGCCAGCTGGTCCAGCACCCTGGGCCGCAGCGCGTTGGCCTCGTCCCCCCGGTACGCCTCGCCGGTGACGTCCTGCACCTCCAGGATGAAGCCGGTCTCCCGGCTCCTCCTGAACGGTCCGGCCTTGGACTCGTCACCCTGGAAGGACCAGGAGAGCGGCTGGAGGCCCACGGTGGCCTCGGGGAAGAGGCGGCGGATCGCCAGCCGGTTGACGCCGTCGTTGAGGAACTCGATGGACTCGGGGTTCATCCCGCCGATGACCCAGTTCGAGCGGCTGTGGCGCTGCTGCTGCATCGCCGCGATGGCCATGGAGGCGAGGTACGTCGTCTTGCCGGATCGGGGCGCGCCCCACAGGCCGATGCGGACGCGCTCGGAGGCGGGGTTCTCCACGCCCGTGGGGGCGCCCGGGATGGGCATCGGTTCGAGGTTGCCGTCCATCGCCGAGTACGAGGCCTGCCGGTAGTCGGGGACGGGGTCGGGCTGCTGCGGGAGGGTGCCCCAGGGCGCCGTGGTGGCTTCGGGATCGGAGGACGAGGGGGCGGGACCCGGCGGTTCGGCGGGCCCGACCGCGTCCTGCGGGGGCTCGTTGGGGTCGTAGTACGGATCGTTCATGTCTCTCTCCTCGTACCGGAGCGGTCGATCACAGCAGCGGGGTGGCGAGGGCCAGCGGGCAGGGCAGGCCGTCCCACTGCCAGGGAGGGGCGAGGGCGTCGGCCACGTCGTCCGCCGTGTCGGTGCCGGGACGGAACGAGCCGCCGGCCCCGAGGGCGTCCCACGCGGACAGGGCGTAGTGCTGTACGGGGCCGGGCTTCCCGGGCCCGGTCTCCCGGTCCGTCCGGGCCATGACACGGACCCCCCGGGCGTGCAGGGCGTCGAGTTCGGCACGCCAGTCGGCGCCCAGGGGGCAGGAGGGCACCACCTCGTGCTGTTCGGGCAGTCCGGGCGGGCGGCGGCCGACGACGAGCAGGACGCGTTCGGTGTGCGGGGCGCGTGCCGGGCGGGCCCGGCCCTTCACGAGCCGCCCCACTTCCCTCAGGGCGTCCTCCAGCGAGGAGGCGGTGTCCTGCGCGCGACGCGCGGGCCGCCAGCCGGTCAGCTCGGCGAGGGCGGTACGGGCGGGTCCGGCCGGGACGCGCCGCAGGAGCACGGGGCGGGGCCCGTAACGGTTCTCGTGGACGGCGTGGTCGTAGTGGCCGACGACACCGACGCGCAGGCCCGGTCCGTGGCGGCGGTCCAGTGCGGTGATGACGTCCCGGACGAACGTGAGCCGCTCGCCGGTCTCCGCCGGGCCGGTGCCGCTCAGCTCGACGGTGAGGAACACCTCAAGTGCGGGCGGGTGGATGACGCGCCGGGGCAGGCTCCCCAGCAGGGCGGGGATGTCCGGTAACTCGCCCCGTGCGTGGCCCTCCGGGCGGGCGGTGCCGGGTGCGGCACCCTCGTCCGGGGTGACCTCGCCGGGACCGTGCAGGACGAACGCCAGCCGGGCCGGGGCGAAGGCGGCCAGCGCCGTCCGCCGCGCGGACAGGGTCACAGCGCCGCTGCCGTCGGCCCCCGGTGCGCCGGCGAGGACGGGCAGCAGGACCGGGGCGCGGGCGGCGAGTCCGCCGTAGACGGTGATCTCGGCGGTCGCGGTCTCGCCGCGCCGCAGCCGTGATCCGGCCGGGAAGAGGACCTGGGTGTGGGCGTGCACCTCGCCGGTGCGGCGGTCCACGCGGGCGAGCAGAAGGGAGTGGTCGACGGCCAGCGGCGCGGTCCGCAGCGCCGCGCGCACCGCGTCCTCGGTGTCCGTGCCGGGGATCCCGGCGGCTTCGCCGGGCCCGGGGCCGATCTCGGCGCTCGGGCGGTGGAGGGACCGCAGCAGGGCGGCGGCCCGGTCGAGCAGGACCCAGCCGCTGCGGCGGCCGAGCATCACGAGCGTGCGGGCCCGGGAGAGCACGGGGTGGGTGCGCAGCCACCGTGTGAGCGCCGCGTCGAACTCGGCGCGTTCCAGGGGCTCCTGGGTGCCGATGCCCCCGGCGAGCCGGAACCTGCGCGGTTCCGCGTCGCCCTCAAGGACGGGCAGCAGCGCACCCCAGTCGGTGCTTCCGGCGTCGGTCTGCCGGGGGATGCCGCTGCTGTCGGCGGCGGCCCGGATCACGCGCACGCGGTCGGGCGTGAACTCGGCGAACACCACGTCGGGGATGCGGCCGTCGACCAGGTCCGTGAGGATCTGCTGCCAGCGGGCGGAGTCGTGCGGGGGTAAGGAGTCCTCGGGGTGCGGCACGGGCTTCGCGGGGTCCGCCGGTCCGGCCCGCAGCAGCGGGGCGATCCGCCGTAAGCCCTCCGCGTCGCCCTGGGAGAGCGTCGCGGCGCGCAGGTCCCAGGTGTGCTGGGCGGTGCGCAGGGCGGTCCGGGCGGCTTCCCGGTCGTCGTCGGTCAGGGCGCCCAGGACCGGGTCGTCCCACATCCGCCAGGAGCAGCCGGCGCACTCCTGCCCGCCCGTGTCCGGCGTCGCGCACACCGGGCACACCACTCCGGTTCCACTCGCCAAACCCCGACCCCCTCGCTGCTCGGTCCCGGTACGCCGCCCGGAGGAGTCACCCTCCGCGCACGGTCACTGACCACAGGCGCCCGCCTCCGGAGGCGTCATGGTGACACAACGGCGGGCGCCGGGGTCAGGGTTCGGACGGATGGGTGGGCGATCTCGGACAACACGCCCTGGCGAACCGGTTCTTCACCCCTCTTCCCCCGAGCGAACGCACACGTCGTAGCATCGTCGTTTTGTGTGATCTTCGCTGTTTGCCAGGGGGAATCTGATGGGCATGGGTGGACGACGGACCTCGGTCATCGCCGGGGTGGTGGTCGCGGCCGTGCTGGCGGCGGGCACCACCCTGTGGGCGACGGACAGCCGGCCGTTCCGCGACAGCTACTGCTGGGGCGCGTGGGAGCAGAACAGCGGTCCTTACTTCCTGGGCGACGAGACGCTCGGGAAGTCCGGTTCCGAGCGCGGCTCCACCCAGTCCGCGGCGCCCTCGGCCGCCCGCCCGCACGGGACCTGCACGGTGTCCGTCACCTCCGAGGTGGAGGACGACGACTCCGACGAGCCGCTGACCTTCGAGGAGTCGGTGACCCTGGAGTACGGGCCCGTCCCCGCCGACGTGAAGGGGCACCGGGACTGGCTGGCCCGGTACTTCCACGGCTCGGCTTCCCCGCTGCCGGACGGGCTCGAAGGGCTGGTCGCCGGGGACCGGGGCATGCTGGTGCTGCCGTCGTCCTGCGACCGGGACGGCGGGCCGACCGTGGTGACGATCCGCGGCGGGAGCACCGGCGACGGGCATCTCGGCAAGGTCGCCATGCCGTTCACGATCGGCACCCGCGCCGATGTCCTGCGGATGCTGCTCGACGCCGCCGACACCGGTATGGAAAAGGCCGGATGTGCACCCGCACAGCCTCTGCGCAGCAGCTCCCCGATGGTGACGGTGGCCGAGGACGAGGAGTCCGCCGCGTCACCGCTGTGCCGGATCCCCGGGATGAACTTCGACTACGGCGAGGGCTCCCGCTACAAGGAGCAGGTGGGCGCGGTCACCGACCGGCTCCAGACGTGTTCGGTGGTGTGGAAGACCCGGCGGATGCCCGACGAGCCGTCCGCGCAGTACGTGATGGCCGGCCGGAGCCGGCTGGTGGACCTGTTCAAGGGCCTGCCGGAGGGCTCGGACCAGGGCCTGGTGCGCCGCAGCTGCGGCGGGCGGCAGACGGTGTTCTACGGGCATGTGGAGGCGGGTCTCCAGGACCGCGGCCGCCCCTCCGACCAGCGGGTGTTCGACCGCTTCGTCGAGTCCGTGGGCAAGCGCATCGGTTGCGGGAGCGGTGAGGACGCGTGAACGAGGAGAACCCCATGACGGACACCGGAGCCGAGGCGGAGCACGGGCAGGACGCCGCGGTTCCCGGGAACCCCGCCCCGCCGCAGACCCCCCGGCCCTCGTTCGTCCGCCGGCTGCTGCGCAGCCGTACCGCACGGGCCGTCACCGCCGCCGCGCTGGCCGGGGCGCTCGTCGGCGCCGGTACGGTCGCCTGGCGCACGGACACGTTTCCGCTGCTGGGGCCCTCGCCCTGCTGGGACTCGCTGCGTTCCGGCTCCGTCGACGCGCTGTTCGGCGACCGCAGGACCGAGGTCGACGAGCAGGCGCTGCGCACCGACCCGATGGGCGACGGCGGTTCGTACGGCCAGTGCCGCATCACCAGTTACGACGGCGACCGGGCCCTGCGCCAGGTGACCGTGAGCGTGCGCCGGCTGGACGGACTGCGGGGCACCGACGCCCAGGACTGGCCCGCCGAGTTCCTCTCCTCGGGCATGGTGTGGCTCGGCGACGGGCTGCCCGGCATGGTGTCCCCCTCGCGCGCCTGGATCGCGCTGCCGCAGGCCTGCACGGGGCGCGACGAGTTCACCGGGCCCACGGTGGTGGAGATCGGCATGGGCCGGGCGGGCTTCGAGGTCTCCTCCGAGTACAACCTGCGCGACCGCAACGCCCTGACCGGGGCGCTCGTCGACGCGGCCAACGGGGTCATCGACAAGTTCGGCTGCTCCGGCACCTATCAGGAGCCGCGCAACCTGCCCGCGCCGGTGGAGTGGGACGACGCCGACACGTCCGCGTTCTGCGGCATCAAGGGCCTCACGCTGCCGGCGGCGTACCGCAAGGACCTGAAGGAGTCCCGCGTCGGCGGCGAGGGCGGCCCGGCCCGGGTCTGCGAGGCGGGCACCTCGTTCCGCGAGGCGTCCGTCCGGCTGACGACGGTGGAGGACCCGGTCCTGGCCGAGATCTACTCCTGGGACTCGCTGCGTTCCGGCTCACCCGTCAAGGGATCCGAGGGCTACGGGCGGATCGGCGGGAACCGCGCGGTGTACCGGGCGGTCTGCCAGACCGGCCAGGTGATGTTCGTCCTGGAGCAGCTGCGCCCCACGGACGAGGGCGGCCGGTTCACGTTCACCCGCGACCTGCTGCCGGCGTACGCGGCGGCGGAGGCCCGGCGGATCGGCTGCGCCCCGCAGAAGCTGACGTTGCCGGCGTCCTGAGCTTGCCAAGTCCAGAGCGCGAGTTGCAGGACGTGCTGGGCGTGCAGGAACAGGGGCCTGTGCTCCGGCTGGTCCAGTAGCAGCGCAGTGCAACCTGAGTAGCCGTGGGCACGGTTCACCTCCCGGTGCTGCTGCCCAGAGCCTCCAGCGCCGAGCCAACAACACGTAGCGACGTCATCAGGGCCGACTCACCTCGGAGTCGGCCCTGGTGACGTGCCGACGCACTCGAAGGCTCAGATCGATGCCTCGACTCCGAGGCTTCCGGCCCTGATGGCTCCCCGTAGGACGTGGACGATGTCCTCGGGTTTGAGGTCGATACCGTCGAGGCCCTCCAGGCTCAGCGGGACCTCCTCCAGCGCATACTCACCGCGGCCTTCGGCACTGAACTCGGGACCGGTGCGGTCGTCGAAGGACCAGGTCGCAATGCGGGCGAGGTAGAAGAGTTGACGCTCGTCGTCGGACTCCATCGTGTGCAGCAGACGGATGATCTCGGCCTTACCCGCGATCTCCTCGTGGATCTCCCTGTGGAGGGCCGCCTCGCGAGACTCATCAGTCGGCTCGACGCCGCCACCGGGCAGGACCCAGTACTCGGGAATCCCGGGCCGGGTACGGCGGATCACCAGCATCGTGTCGTCTGCGGTGACGAGGACAGCACGGACTCGTTCCATCATTTCGGTTTTTCTCCTTGCTTGTTGATGGACTCAGTGCAGCAGCCAGCCGCCGTCGACGTGGACGGACTGTCCCGTGATGAACAGGACCGTGTTGACGCAGATTCGCATCCAGAGGCCCCGGCCTCCGTGAAAGGATGCCCGGCACCATGAGAACGATCAGCATTCCGGTGCCGGGCGGGAGCCCCCGGTGAGGGGCCGGGCGAAGCCGCCGCCATCGCCGCTCCCCCAGCGCGACGGCGTCGACCCGGTCCGGGTGCGGCTTCCGGCCGACCCGGAGGGGCGGTGGGCGACGGTCCGGGACCATCTGCTGGACCGGTTCGCCGGGGCTATCGGCGCAAACCGGGTGAAGGCACTGCTCGCGGGTGGCCGCTTCGTCTCCACGGAGGGCCCGGTCCTGGGCGACGAGCCGTACACGGCGGGCCGCTACCTGTGGTTCCACCGGGACTTCGCCCCGGAGGAGCCGGTGCCGTTCCCGGTGGGTGTGGTGTACCGGGACGAGCACCTGGTGGTCGCGGACAAGCCGCATTTCCTGGCGACGATGCCGCGCGGCCGGCACATCACGGAGACGGCGGTGGCCCGGCTCCGCCGCGATCTGGACCTGCCGCGGTTGCAGCCCGCGCACCGGCTGGACCGGGCGACGGCGGGGCTGGTGCTGTTCGTGGTGCGGCCCGGGGAGCGCGGGGCCTACCAGACGCTGTTCCGGGACCGGCTGGTGGGCAAGGAGTACGAGGCGGTGGCCCCGTACGATCCCGGGCTCGACCTGCCGCGTACGGTGCGCAGCCGCATCGTGAAGGAGCGCGGGGTGCTCGCCGCGCGCGAGGAGTCCGGGGAGCCGAACAGCGAGAGCCGGATCGAGTTGCTGGAGCACCGGCAGGGGCTCGGCCGCTACCGGCTGCTGCCCGCCACCGGGCGCACCCACCAGCTGCGGGTGCACATGAACAGTCTGGGCCTGCCGCTGGTCAACGACCCGGTCTATCCGGCGGTCCTGCCGGACGCCGCGCCCGGTGACTTCTCGCGACCGCTGCAACTCCTGGCCAGGCTGCTGGAGTTCACCGACCCCGTCACCGGAGAGCCGCACCGCTTCGAGAGCGGGCTGCGGCTCTCCGCGTGGCCGGAAGAGGACTAGGCCCTAGTGACCCCGGGCGATCCACTCGTCCAGGTGCGGGGCCTCCGCGCCAATGGTGGTGGAGTCGCCGTGCCCGGTGCGTACCTCGGTCGCGGGGTCGAGGGTGAGCAGCCGGTCCCTGATCGAGTCGACGATCACCGGGAAGGACGAGAAGGACCGGCCGGTGGCGCCGGGACCGCCCTGGAAGAGCGTGTCGCCGGTGAAGACCGTGGCCAGCTCGGGGGCGTACAGGCAGACGGCGCCCGGGGCGTGGCCCGGGGTGTGCAGCACCGTCAGCGTGGTGCCCGCGACGGTGATCTCCTGGCCGTCGGTCAGTTCGCCGTCGGGCGCCCGGTCCGGGTGGGTCTGCTTCCACAGCGGCAGGTCGTCGGGGTGGAGCAGGATCGGCGCGCCGGTGGCGTCGGCGAGGGCCGGGGCGGCGTCGATGTGGTCGTTGTGCGCGTGGGTGCAGATGATGGCGCGCAGCGTACGGCCGCCGAGGGCGTCCTCGATGGCGGTGGCGTCGTGGGCTGCGTCGATGACGACGGCCTCGGTGTCGTCGCCGACGATCCAGACGTTGTTGTCGACGTCCCACTCGCCGCCGTCGAGGGCGAAGGTGCCGGAGGTGACGAGGTGGTCGATGCGGGCGGTCATCAGAACACCACCACCGAGCGCAGCACGTCGCCGTCGTGCATCCGGTCGAAGGCCTGCTCGATGTCGCCGAGGCCGATGGTCTCGGTGACGAACGCGGCGAGGTCGAGGCGGCCCTGCTGGTGCAGGTCGACCAGCATCGGGAAGTCGCGGGAGGGCAGGCAGTCGCCGTACCAGGAGGACTTGAGCGAGCCGCCGCGGCCGAAGACGTCGAGCAGCGGGAGTTCGAGCTGCATCTCGGGGGTGGGGACGCCGACCAGGACGACGGTGCCGGCGAGGTCGCGGGCGTAGAAGGCCTGCTTGTACGTCTCCGGGCGGCCGACGGCCTCGATGACGACGTCGGCGCCGTTGCCGCCGGTCAGCTCGCGGATCGCCTCGACGGGATCGGTGGAGCGGGAGTTGACGGTGTGGGTCGCGCCCATCGACTTCGCCGTCTCCAGCTTGCGGTCGTCGATGTCCACGGCGATGATCTTCGCCGCGCCGGCCAGCCGGGCGCCCGCGATGGCGGCGTCGCCGACGCCGCCGCAGCCGATGACGGCGACCGAGTCGCCGCGCCCGACCTGACCGGTGTTGATGGCGGCGCCGATGCCCGCCATGACGCCGCAGCCGAGCAGCCCGGCGACCTCGGGGGCGACCTCCGGGTCGACCTTGGTGCACTGGCCGGAGGCGACGAGGGTCTTCTCGGCGAAGGCGCCGATGCCCAGGGCCGGGGACAGCTCGGTGCCGTCGAGGAGGGTCATCTTCTGCTTCGCGTTGTGCGTGTCGAAGCAGTACCAGGGGCGCCCGCGCAGACAGGCGCGGCACTGGCCGCACACCGCACGCCAGTTGAGGATCACGAAGTCTCCGGGGGCCACGTCGGTGACGCCCTCGCCGACGGACTCCACGACGCCCGCGGCCTCGTGGCCGAGGAGGAAGGGGAACTCGTCGTTGATGCCGCCCTGCTTGTAGTGCAGGTCGGTGTGGCAGACGCCGCACGCCTGGACCTTCACCACGGCCTCACCGGGGCCGGGGTCCGGGATGACGATCGTCTCGACGCGCACCGGTTCGTTCTTTCCCGGTGCGATGACCCCTTGTACGTGCTGCGGCATTCCCGTGGACTCCCTTTTCCCGACTCTTCGCTGAGACCGGTGCTCCCGGATTTCCCGGGATCGATCACGGGCCACGGTACGCCGTGCGGGGCGGCGGGCGGTCTCAGGGCGCGAGAACGTCCAGCTCGTGCAGGGCGCCGACGGCGATCTCCTTCGTCAGGCGCTCCGCCTCGGCCGCGTCGCCCTCGCGCACGGCCTCGGCGAGCCGTACGTGCAGGGTGACGGCCGCCGGGTCGGGGTCCTCGAACATCACCTGGTGGTGCGTGCGGCCGGCCAGGACCTCGGCGACCACGTCGCCCAGGCGCGCGAACATCTCGTTGCCGGAGGCGTTGAGGACGATGCGGTGGAAGGCGATGTCGTGCTGGAGGTAGCCCTCCAGCTGGTGGCCGCGCGAGGTGGCGACCATGCCGAGGGCGCGCTCGGTCAGCTCGGCGCACTGCTCCGGGGTGGCGTGGCGGGCGGCGAGCGAGGCGGCGACCGGCTCGATCGCGGACCGCAGGACGGTGAGGGAGCGCAGCTGGCGGGGGCGGTCCGCGCCGGCCAGCCGCCACCGGATGACCTGGGGGTCGTACACGTTCCACGCCTCGGCCGGCCGTACGGTCACGCCGACCCGGCGGCGGGACTCGACCAGGTGCATGGACTCCAGGACCCGGACCACCTCGCGGACCACCGTGCGCGAGACGTCGAAGCGCTGCGCCAGCTCGTCCGTACGCAGCACCTGGCCGGGCGCGTGCTCCCCGGCGGCGATCTCCAGGCCCAGGGTGTCCAGGACATGCGTGTGGAGCCCCTGGGCAGGTGTGGTCATGGCCCCAGGGTACGGGGCACCCCCAGGAGCCTTTAAGTACGACGTTTATGTCACACCCTCTTGAATAAGTCGTACGTATAGGTTTCAGTGGCGCGACGGACCGATGTCGAGGAAGACATCGCAGAGACAGCGAGGCACCGCAATGAGCACCCCCCACGTCGTCGTGGTGATGGGCGTGGCAGGGACCGGCAAGACCACGATCGGCCCCCTGCTCGCCGCCGCACTGGGCGTTCCGTACGCCGAGGGCGACGACTTCCATCCCCCCGCGAACATCGCCAAGATGTCGGCCGGCACCCCGCTGGACGACGCGGACCGGTGGCCCTGGCTCGACGCGATCGGGCAGTGGGCGCACGGCCGGGCCGGGCTCGGCGGGGTCGTCAGCAGCTCCGCGCTCAAGCGCGCCTACCGCGACCGGCTGCGCGCCGAGGCACCGGGCGCCGTCTTCCTGCATCTGACCGGCGACCGGTCCCTCATCGAGGAGCGGATGGCCGCCCGCAAGGGCCACTTCATGCCGACCGCGCTCCTCGACTCGCAGTTCGCCACCCTCCAGCCCCTGGAGGACGACGAGGCCGGCGTGTCGGTCGACGTCTCCGGCACCCCCGAAGAAATCACCCAGCGAGCCGTCGCCGCGCTGCGCCGGCTCGACAGTTAAGGATCACCACCGTGACCAGTCTCAGCGCCGAGATGCTGGCAGCGGACGCCGTCGAACCGATCACCTCGGCCGGCAACGCCCAGCTGGGCATCGCCGTCCTGGCGGGGATCGCCGTCATCGTCCTGCTCATCACCAAGTTCAAGATGCACGCGTTCCTCGCGCTGACCATCGGTTCGCTGGCGCTCGGTTCCTTCGCCGGCGCCGCGCCGGCGAAGACGATAGCCAGCTTCACCGCGGGCCTCGGCTCGACCGTCGCGGGCGTCGGCGTCCTCATCGCGCTCGGCGCGATCCTGGGCAAGCTGCTCGCGGACTCCGGCGGCGCCGACCAGATCGTCGACACCATCCTGGCGCGGACCAGCAAGCGGGCGATGCCGTGGGCGATGGTCCTCATCGCCTCGATCATCGGCCTGCCGCTGTTCTTCGAGGTCGGGATCGTGCTGATGATCCCCGTGGTGCTGCTCGTCGCCAAGCGCGGCAACTACTCCCTGATGCGCATCGGCATCCCGGCCCTGGCCGGCCTGTCCGTGATGCACGGCCTCATCCCGCCGCACCCCGGCCCGCTCGTCGCGATCGACGCGCTCGGCGCCAACCTGGGCGTCACGCTGGCCCTCGGTGTGGTCGTCGCGATCCCGACCGTGATCCTCGCCGGTCCGGTCTTCTCCCGTTACGCCGCCCGCTGGGTGGACATCGAGGCGCCGGACAAGATGATCCCGCAGCGCCCCTCGGAGGACCTGGAGCGCCGCCCCGGCTTCGGCGCCACCCTCGCCACGATCCTGCTGCCCGTCGTGCTGATGCTCGTCAAGGCGCTCGTCGACATCGTGGTGGACGACCCGGAGCAGGGTCTCCAGAAGGTCACCGATGTGATCGGCTCGCCGCTGATCGCGCTGCTCGCGGCCGTGATCGTCGGCATGTTCACGCTGGGCCGGGCGGCAGGCTTCACCAAGGGCAGGCTCTCCACCACCGTGGAGAAGTCCCTCGCCCCGATCGCCGGTGTGCTGCTCATCGTGGGCGCGGGCGGCGGCTTCAAGCAGACGCTGATCGACGCGGGCGTGGGCCAGATGATCCTGGACTTCTCCGAGGACTGGTCGATCCCGGCCCTGCTGCTCGGCTGGCTGATCGCCGTGGCGATCCGGCTGGCGACCGGCTCGGCGACCGTGGCGACGATCTCGGCGGCCGGTCTCGTCGCCCCGCTCGCGGCCGACATGTCGACCTCCCACGCGGCCCTGCTGGTCCTCGCCGTCGGCGCGGGCTCGCTCTTCTTCAGCCATGTCAACGACGCCGGCTTCTGGCTCGTGAAGGAGTACTTCGGCATGGACGTGGGCCAGACGGTGAAGACCTGGTCGGTGATGGAGACCATCATCTCCGTGGCCTCGCTGATCTTCATCCTGCTGCTGTCACTCGTCCTCTAGCCGGCCGTCCGCCCCGGGCTCCCACAGCGGGTGCTCACGGCGGGCCCACTCCCCGCTCACCGACCCGGAGCGCATGCCGCGGCGTGCCTCCGGGTCGGCGTACGCCATGGCGATGTGGCCGGCCAGCACCAGGCCGGCCGCGAGGGCCAGCCAGTCGTGGACGAAGGTCGCGGCGGTGCGCCACACCAGCGGGGCGAAGCCGGTGAACCACATCAGCAGCCCGGTGCCCGCCATGACGAGCACCGCCCCGGCGATCCACGCCGCGTACAGCTTCTGCCCGGCGTTGAACTTCCCGGCCGGCCGCGCACCGGGCCGCCGGTCGCGCCGCAGGGCCGCCCGCAGCCACCGCCGGTCGTGCGGCCCGAAGCGGTTGAGCCGCCGCAGGTCCGCCCGCAACGGCCGCGCCGCGAGACCCGCGAGCAGGGGTACGGGGATGAGCAGCCCCGACCACTCGTGCACGGTGACCACGAGGTGGCGGCGGCCGACGAGTTCGGCGAGCTGCGGCACGTACAGGCAGGCGGCGGAGGCCACGCACAGCAGCGTCAGCGCGGCCGTGGCCCGGTGCACCAGGCGTACCGGACGGGCGAACCGGTGCACCCGGCCCGCCGTTTCAGACGGTGGGGGCGTCGTCGCGGCCGTTGGACCGGCCGACCCAGGCGTCGACGTCATAACCGAGCTTCTCCCAGTAACCGGGGCGTACGGAGTCCGTGACGGTGATCCCGGAGAGCCATTTCGCCGACTTGTAGAAGTACATCGGGGCCACGTACAGCCGCACCGGCCCGCCGTGCGCGTGCGACACCGGCTTGTCGTTCATCCGCAGCGCCACGAGCACATCGGCGCGGCGGGCCTGGGCGAGGGTCAGGCTCTCGCTGTAGGTCCCGTCGAAGCAGGTGAAGCGGACGGCCTTCGCCCCGGACCGCACGCCTGCCGCGTCCAGCAGGGCGGAGAGCCGCACGCCCTCGAAGGCCGTTTCCGGCACCCGCCAGCCGGTGACGCACTGGACGTCCCGGACGATCCGGGTCTGCTCCATGCGCCGCAGCGTGTCCAGTGTGTACGTGGCCGGGCGGTCGACCAGCCCGTCCACCTTCAGCCGGTAGTCGGCGGCGCCCCTGGACGGTACGGAGGAGGCGACCGAGTAGTAGCGGAAGCCGCCGCCGTTGGGCAGCAGGCCGGTGAGCCCGGTGGGGTCCTTGCCCGCGACCGCGCCGAGTCCCGATTCGAGCATCCGTTGCAGGACGGGCGCGGCGACGAGTCCGGCGGCGCCGAGGCCCAGCATGCCCAGGACCACGCGGCGGCCGACGGGAGCGCCGACGCCGTCGGGGCCGTCGCCGGGTGGGCCGTCTTCGGGTGGGGAACTGTTCACCCGACGATTCGAGCACCCGGGGCGCCCGTGCGCCAGGGGCGGCGGCGGGCCGTCACCAGCTCGTCAGATTTGCCCGCGCACCCGGGCCGGGCCGGGTGCCAGACTGGCGCCATGCCGAACCGTGAAGCGCTCAAGCCCTTCCTGCTCGCCTTTCCGGGGCCGCTGCGCGACCAGTTGGTCGCCGCGGTCCTGGACGGGCGCAAGGTGTCGACCTCCGGCCTGCTCGTGGAGTACGAGATCGAGCAGGAGGAGCTGCCCCCGGTCGGTGAGCGGTCCGCCCTCATCGACTCGGACGGCCGGGAGATCGCCGTACTCGAAGTGACGGAGGTCCGGGTGCTCCGGCTGGCGGACGTGGATCTCCAGCACGCGCTGGACGAGGGCGAGGGCTACGCCTCGGTCGCCGAGTGGCGGGCGGGGCACGAGCGGTTCTGGCACAGCGAGGAGATGCGGGACGCGCTCGGCGAGCCGGAGTTCACGGTCGACGACGACACGATGATCGTCGCCGAGCGGTTCCGGGTCGTCGAGCGCATCGGCGCGGACGAGGACTGACCCCCGGCGCCCGCGCCGTCAGCGCGCCTCGGCCTCCGCCCGCTTCTCCCGGTCCCCGCTCTTCACCAGGCCCAGACGGCGGCGGAACGCCAGCAGCCGGGGGTGGCGCTCGTGGAGTACGGCGGAGCGGCGGTCGAGTTCCTGGCCCAGGCGCTCGGCGCGCTTCTCGATGTCCAGCTCGTCCAGGATGCGGTCCACCTCGGCGAGCAGGGCCCCGTGCAGCTGCCACTTCCTGGGGTGTTCCTGGACGGCGGCCAGCAGCATGTCCGCCACCAGGTCGCGGGTCGCCCGGCTGGCGTCGAGCGCGTCGGTGAGCCGGTCCTCGGCCTCCTCGGCGCTGGCGGCGACCGGGGTCGTGATGAGCACCGAGAAACTCTCGATGGCCCCCGCCATCTGTTCGAACAGTTCGGTGATGTGGGCGGCGACCTCGGGCGGGAACTGGGGCGAGTCGCCCCGGTCCTTGGCGAGGTCGGTGAGCGTCCGGGACAGCACCCGTACGACGACCGCGCAGATCTCCAGCGTGTCCAGTCCGGTGCGCAGCACCACGCGGTGCAGCAGCCCCTGCCGCACCCTGGGGTTGTACATGAGGCTTTCCTCGGCCTGCCGCAGGGAGGCGTCCACCTCGACGATGTCGTGGTCGAGGCGGCGGGCCCGGTGCAGCCGGTCGGCCGCCTCCGCGACGGTCACCGGACGGGCGAGGTCGCTGCCCAGGTCGCGGAACATCTGCCCCATCTCGCGGGCCAGTCCGTCGATGGACGCGCCCGCGGTCTGCACCCACACGGGCGGGGCGAACAGCAGGTTGAACAGCAGGCCCACACCGGCGCCGATCAGCGTCTCATACACCCGCTCCCACGCCATGCTGGAGCGCGCGGACTGCGAGGTGACGCCGAGGACGAGCATGGCGCTGATCGCCACCTCGGGGACGAACTCGTCGACCCGGACCAGTCTGCCGATGATCAGCGCCGTGAAGATGGTCAGCCCCAGGCTCCACCAGGAAATGCCGACCAGGGCGCTGAAGCCGCTCGCGATGAGGACACCGACGACGACGGCCACCACACGCTTGACCGACATGTTGACAGTGGCGTAGAGGGTGACTTGGACGACGAGCAGCGCGGTCAGCGGCGCGGTCAGGGGGGCGGGCTCGGACAGCGTCGCGGTCGCCACGGCATAGGCGATGACCGCCGCGCCCGTGGAGCGCAGGGTCTGCGCGGCCACGGGCTCGGTCGTGCGCCGGACGAGGTTGATGACGGGTTCGGCTACTCCTGGCATCCTCTTCCCATGCCCGGATAACGGCGTCTCCCCACGGTTCCGTCCCCGGAACCCCACCGGACGGACGCGCCCCGGGCAGGGAAGCGCTCAGCCGACCGCCTTCGCCGCCGCGCGGCCCGCCGCCCGGCCGGAGAAGATGCAGCCGCCGAGGAAGGTGCCCTCCAGCGAGCGGTAGCCGTGCACCCCGCCGCCGCCGAAGCCGGCCGCCTCGCCCGCCGCGTACACCCCGGCCAGCGGGGTGCCGTCGCCGGTCAGGACGCGCGAGGACAGGTCCGTCTCCAGGCCGCCGAGCGACTTGCGGGTCAGGATGTTGAGCCGTACGGCGATGAGCGGCCCGGCCTTGGGGTCGAGGATGCGGTGGGGCGTCGCGGTGCGGATCAGCTTGTCGCCGAGGTAGGTGCGGGCGCCCCGGATCGCGGTGATCTGGAGGTCCTTGGTGAAGGGGTTGGCGATCTCCCGGTCGCGGGCGGTGATCTCGCGGCGCAGCGCGTCCTCGTCGATGAGCCCGTCCCCGGTGAGCGCGTTCATACCCCGTACGAGGGCGCCGAGGTCCTTCTCGACGACGAAGTCCACGCCGTTGTCCATGAACGCCTTGACGGGTCCCGGCACGTCCGCGCGGGCCCGGCCGATCACGTCACGGATCGACTTGCCGGTCAGGTCGGGGTTCTGCTCGGAGCCGGAGAGCGCGAACTCCTTGCCGATGATCTTCTGATCGAGGACGAACCAGGTGTAGTCGTGGCCGGTGCGCATGATGTGTTCGAGGGTGCCCAGCGTGTCGAAGCCGGGGAAGAGCGGGACGGGCAGCCGTTTGCCGGTCGCGTCCAGCCAGAGGGAGGACGGGCCGGGCAGGATGCGGATGGCGTGCTTGTCCCAGATCGGGTTCCAGTTCTCGATGCCCTCGGTGTAGTGCCACATCCGGTCGCGGTTGATGTGGTGGGCGCCCGCCTCCTCGGCGATGCCGAGCATCAGCCCGTCGACGTGCGCGGGGACGCCGGAGAGCAGCTTGGCCGGCGGGGTGCCGAGCCGGTCGGGCCACTGCTCGCGTACGAGGTCGTGGTTGCCGCCGATGCCGCCCGAGGTGACGATCACCGCCTGGGCCTTCAGCTCGAAGGTGCCGGCGGTCTCCCGGCCGCTCGCGGTCCCTCGCGGGGCGGCGCTCGGCTCCAGGATCTCCCCGGTCACCGTGTCGACGGCGCCCCCGGTGCGGGCGAGGCCGGTGACCCGGTGGCGGAAGCGGAAGGTGACCAGGCCCTTGGCGACGCCCTCGCGGACCCGGCGCTCGAAGGGGGCGACGACGCCGGGTCCGGTGCCCCAGGTGATGTGGAAGCGGGGGACGGAGTTGCCGTGGCCGTTCGCGTCGTAGCCACCGCGTTCCGCCCAGCCGACGACGGGGAAGAACCGCATGCCCTGCGCGTGCAGCCAGGAGCGCTTCTCACCGGCGGCGAAGTCGACGTACGCCTCGGCCCACTTGCGCGGCCAGTGGTCCTCCTCGCGGTCGAAACCGGCCGTGCCCAGCCAGTCCTGGAGGGCCAGCTCGTGACTGTCCTTGATCCGCATCCGGCGCTGCTCGGGCGAGTCGACGAGGAAGAGGCCGCCGAAGGACCAGTGCGCCTGGCCGCCCAGCGACTGTTCGGGCTCCTGGTCGAGCAGGATGACCGAGCGGCCTGCGTCCACGAGTTCCGCGGTGGCCACGAGCCCCGCGAGTCCCGCCCCGATCACGATCACATCAGCGTCGTACGCCATGGCTTCCATCCTTGTCGGGGCTCGCGCCTCGTCGGGGCGCGCGAAGTTACTGGTGCGTCAGATCTTCGGCACCGCCCGTCCCCGCGTCAACCGCCCGGTCGGCCGCGCTGTCCCCGCACCGGCCGGGGGCAGGCGCTATCGTCGAACCACATCACCCTCTTCCGGCCTGACGTGGGGTGGAGACGTGTCGGTGCTGGTCCTCGTGCTCGCCGTGGCTGCCGCCTGCTGCCTGGGCTTCGGCTTCGTGCTCCAGCAGGCCGCCGCCGCGCACGCGCCCAAGCGCGACTATCTGACGTTCCGGCTGCTGCTCGACCTGATGAAGGTGCGCAGCTGGCTGGCCGGCATCGGCCTCATGGTGTGCGGGATGGTGCTGGGCGCGCTGGCGCTCGGCAAGGGTGAGGTCTCCCTCGTCGAACCGCTCCTGGCGACCAATCTGCTCTTCGCGATGGCCCTGTCCCGGCACCGCACCGGCCAGCGGCTCGGCCGGCAGGGCTGGGCGGGGCTCTGGCTGCTGGCCGGCGGGGTCGCCGCGTTCCTGCTGGCGGGCCAGCCGCAGGGCGGCCGGGCGGAGTCCAGTCCGCTGCGGCACTGGCTGGTCGTGGGCGTGGTGGCCGGGCTCGCCCTGCTGCTCACCGCGTTCGCCAAGCGCCGCCGGTCCACCGCGTCCCCGGCGCTGCTCGCGGTGGCGGCCGGGCTGCTGTACGGATTGCAGGACGCGCTGACCCGGGTCAGCGGGCAGCGCTTCTCGGAGGGCGGCTGGGCGGGCCTGATGACGTCCTGGCAGCCGTACGCGGTGCTGGTGCTCGGGGTGACGGGGCTGCTGCTGGTGCAGTCCGCCTTCGAGACGGGGCCGCTGCGGATGTCGCTGCCCGCCCTGACGGCCGCCCAGCCGCTGGCCGGGATCGCCTGCGGGATCGGGTTCATGGGCGACCAGGTGCGGACCGACACGGGCGCGCTGGCCTGGCAGGCCGTCGGGCTCGCGGCGATCGTGACCGGGATCGTGCTGCTGGGCCTGCATCCGGCGATGCCGGAGGGGCCGGTGCGGCGCGGTACGCACAGCCTCCAGCAGCGCTGAGAGCCCCGGGCCCGGCGGGGTGCCGGGGGTCTGCTGTTGGATGGCGGACATGAACCCTTCCGCGGACATGAACCCTTCCGACGAGATCCTGGACATCGTCGACGAGAACGACGTGGTCGTGGGGCAGGCTCCGCGCGGCGAGGCGACCGCCCGGGGCCTGCGCCACCGCTGCGTCTTCATCGAGGCACGGGACGCCGAGGGCCGCGTCTTCGTGCACCGCAGGACCGCGACCAAGCTGGTGTTCCCCTCGCACTACGACATGTTCGTCGGCGGGGTGGTCGGCGCGGGCGAGAGCTACGAGGACGCGGCGCTGCGGGAGGCCGAGGAGGAGCTGGGCGTCTCGGGGCTCCCCCGCCCGGAGCCGCTGTTCAAGTTCCTGTACGAGGACGGCCGGCACGCCTGGTGGTCGTCCGTCTACCGGGTCAGGTGCGAGCTGCCGGTGCGGCCGCAGGTGGAGGAGGTCGCCTGGCACACCTTCCTGGACGACGAGGAGCTGGAGCGGCGCATCGACGACTGGCTGTGGGTGCCGGACGGCCTCGACTGCTACCGGCGACTGCGGGCGCTGCGGGACGCTTCGTGAACGGAAAACCGGCGGATAAGGTCCACGCGTGAACGAATTCGTGCAGAGTGTGCGGCTGTGGTTCGCGCCGGAACGCATCCGCGACGAGGGCGACACCCCCGACTACCGCTTCTCGCTCGCCAACGAGCGGACGTTCCTCGCGTGGATCCGGACGGCGCTGGCGCTGATCGGCGGGGGCTTCGCGGTCGACCAGTTCCTGCCGGAGCTGTCGTGGGGGGTGCGGGCCGGTCTGGCGCTCGCGCTGCTGGCCGCCGGTGTGCTGTGCGCGCTGCGGGCGGTCAACCACTGGGTGCGGTGCGAGCGGGCGATGCGGCGGGGTGAGGATCTGCCGGTCTCCCGTTTCCCGACGCTGCTGAGCGTCGTGGTCGCCGTGGTGGCGGTGGCGATGGTGGTGGTGGTCCTCTTCGGCTGGGAGGGCCGGTGACCGCCGGGGAGCGCGACCCGGGGCTCCAGCCGGAGCGGACCCGCCTGGCGTGGCGGCGTACGACGCTGTCCTGCACGGTGGCGGCGGTGCTGGCCGTACGGCAGACGCTGCACGGCGGGGCGACGGGCGCGGGGATCGTGGCGCTGTCGCTGAGCGCGCTGGCCTGGGTGGGGTTCCTGTGGGTCGCCAACCGCCGGGTGCAGAGCATGGGCGGCGCCCGCCCGCGTCCGATGGAGGCGGGGGGCGCGCTCATGGCCACGGCCTGCGTGGTGGCACTGGCGGTGTTCGCGGCGGCCATGCTGTTCTGACGGGCCGCGGCCCGTCAGCCCTGCGGCGCGTCCCAGTCCACCGTGACGACGATCTTGCCGCGCGTCCGGCCCTCGGCGTTCAGCCGCTGGGCCGCCGCCGTCTCGGCCAGCGGAAAGACCCGGTCGACGTGGACCGTGACGATGCCCTGCTCGGCCAGTTCCGCGAGATGCGCGAGGTCGTCGGCGTCGGGCCGGACGAAGGCGTAGCGCCCGCCGTACGAGAAGACCTCGGGGTCCACGATGGAGGCGAGACGTCCGCCGGGGGCCAGCGTCTCGGCGGAGGCGCGCAGGGCGTCCCCGCCCACGGTGTCGAAGGCGGCGTCGATGCCGTCGGGGGCCAGGTCCCGCAGCCGGTCCACGAGCCCGTCCCCGTACGCAACGGGCTCCGCGCCGAGCGTGCGCAGATGGTCGTGGTTGCGTTCGCTCGCGGTGCCGATGACGCGGCAGCCAGCGTGCCGGGCGAGCTGGACGGCGAGCGAGCCGACGCCGCCGGCCGCCGCGTGGACGAGGACGGTGTCGCCCTCCTGGACGCGCAGGGTGCGGTGGAGCACCTGGTAGGCGGTGAGACCGGCCAGCGGCAGGCCCGCCGCCTCCTCGAAGCTCAGGCGCAGCGGCTTGCGGGCGAGGGTGCGCACGGGCGCGGCCACGTACTCGGCGAAGGTGCCCCGGCTCAGGAAGTCCTCACGGACGTAGCCGATGACCTCGTCGCCCACCGCGAACTCGTCGACGGCGATGCCGGGCTGGACGACGACCCCGGAGACGTCCCAGCCGGGGATCACCGGAAAGACCGTGTCCAGGATGCCGTCGAGCTTCCCTTCCCGGGTGGCCCGGTCGACGGGGTTCACGGCGGCGGCCCGGACCTTCACCAGGACGGTGTCGGGGCCGACCTTCGGGTCGGGCCGCTCGCCGTACTCCAGGACACTCTCGTCGCCGAATCCGCTGTAGCTGATCGCCTTCATGCTCCGACCCTCGCGGCGGGCCGGTGCGCCCGCAACTCGGCCGGTGCGCTCACCAGCGCGGGATCGACGGGGTGCGCCACTCCGGTTCGGCCTTGCGCATCGCGGCGGCGTCGTCGCGTTCGCGCATGGTGCCGTCGTCGTCGAGCCAGCGGCGGTGCAGGGCGGCGAGCCGGTCCCGGTCGAGTTCGACACCGAGGCCGGGGGCGTCGGAGACGGCGAGGTGCCCGTCCCGGAAGACGTGGCGGGTGGTGATGACGTCCTCGGTCTGCCAGGGGTAGTGGCTGTCGCAGGCGTAGTCCAGGTTGGGGACGGTGGCCGCGACGTGCGTCATGGCGGCGAGGCTGATGCCCAGATGGGTGTTGGAGTGCATCGAGAGCCCGACGCCGTGGACGCGGCAGATCGCGGCGAGTTCGCGGGTGCGGTGCAGTCCGCCCCAGTAGTGGTGGTCGGACAGGACGACCTGGACGGCGTCCCGGGCGAACGCCTCGGGGACCTCGGCGAGCGTCGTGACGCACATGTTCGTGGCCAGGGGCACGTCAGTACCCGCCGAGACGGCGGCCATCGCCGCCGTGCCGCTCGCCGGGTCCTCCAGGTATTCGAGTACGTCCTTCAGCTGCTCGGCGACGTACAGCGAGGTCTCCACGGACCAGGCGCCGTTGGGGTCGAGGCGCAGCGGCTGTCCGGGGAACGCCTCGGCGAGGGCGCGGACGGCGGCGATCTCCTCGTCGGGCGGGAGGACGCCGCCCTTGAGCTTGAAGGAGGAGAAGCCGTGGTCGCGGGCGAAGCGGCGGGCCTGGGCGACGACTCCGGCCGGGTCGAGGGCCGCGCCCCAGTCGTCGCGCTCGCCGCCCTCCGGGTGGCCGGCCCAGCGGTAGAAGAGATACGCGCTGTACTCCACGCGGTCGCGGACCTTGCCGCCGAGCAGCGCGTGCACCGGCAGCCCGAGGGTCTTGCCGAGCGCGTCCAGGCAGGCCACCTCGAAGCCGGAGACCACGGAGAGGCGCAGCTTGTCGGCGGTCTGGACGCCGCGCAGCCCGCCCGCGTCGACCCGCTCGTCGGCCGCCCGTGAATCACCGCACACCTCGTCGGCCAGGGCGAACAGCCCGTTCACATCGCTGACCGGCCGTCCGGGCAGGGCGGCGGCCAGGGGCTCCGCGAGCTCCAGGTACTTGCCGTCGCCGTAGGTCTCCCCGATTCCGGTGACCCCGCCCCGGGTGACGACCTCCACCACGAGCCGGGGCGTGTACGGCTGGTGGACGCCCTGGGTGTTGAGCAGGGGCGGGTCGGCCATGAGGATCGGGGTCAGCCGGACTTCGTCGATCAGCAGCGCGGTATCCATACGTGAACCCTATTCAGAGATGCGATTAAGCGCCAGAGCCGGGGCCCGGATGGGACCGGAGTCTCCTCATCCGGTTCCGGGGACGCACTGGACGACATACCGACTGGTCGGCATCATGAGAGCGACCGTTCGCCCACCCCGGAGGTACGCACGATGAGCCACGTCCATCCGCCAGGTCTCGACCTCGACCGGCTGCGCGGACACCTGGACCGCGAGCGTCCCGGACTGGTGAACGGACCGCTCGACGCCCGCGTCGTGGAGGGCGGCCGGTCGAACCTGACGTACGTGGTCACCGACGGGACCGGCCACTGGGTCGTCCGCCGGCCCCCGCTGGGGCACGTCCTGGCCACCGCGCACGACATGAAGCGCGAGCACCGGGTGATCAGCGCCCTGCACCCGACGGCCGTCCCGGTCCCGGAGCCGCTGCTGCTCTGCGAGGACGACGCGGTCATCGGCGCGCCGTTCTATGTCATGGAGTACGTCGAGGGCACGCCGTACCGCACGGCCGAGCAGCTGGCCCCGCTCGGCCCGGAGCGCACCCGCGCGGCGGTCCTCGCGCTCGTCGACACGCTCGTCGAGCTGCACGCCGTGGACCCCGAGGCCGTCGGGCTCGGCGACTTCGGGCGGCCCGAGGGCTTCCTCGACCGGCAGCTGCGCCGCTGGGGCAAGCAGCTGGACGCCTCCCGCAACCGCGAGCTGCCCGGCATCGACGAACTGCACGCCGCGCTCGGCCGGGAGCTGCCCGTCTCCCCCGCGCCCACCGTGGTGCACGGCGACTACCGGCTGGACAACGCGCTGATCGGCGCCGACGACGAGATCAAGGCCGTCCTGGACTGGGAGATGTCCACGCTCGGCGACCCGCTGACAGACCTCGGGCTGCTCGTCATGTACAGCTCCGACCTGGGCCTGCCGCAGTCGCCGGTCTCCACGACCAGCGGCGCGCCCGGCCATCCGACCCCCGCCGAGCTGATCGAGCGCTACGCCGCCCGCTCCGGCCGCGACACCTCCTCCCTCTCCTGGTACACGGCCTTCGCGTGGTTCAAGCTCGCCGTGATCCTGGAGGGCATCCACTACCGCTACACCCTCGGCCAGACGGTCGGCGGCGGCTTCGACCGCATCGGCGACCTCGTCCCCGTCTTCATCGAGCACGGCCTCACCACCCTCCAGGAAGGCTGAACCACCCCATGGACTTCGCATTCGACGCCCGTACCGAGGAGCTGCGCACCCGGCTGCTCGCCTTCATGGACGAGCACGTCTACCCGGCCGAGCGGATCGCGGACGAGCAGCGCGCCGGGCTGGACTCGCCCTGGCAGACGCCGCGGATCGTGGAGGACCTGAAGGCGGAGGCCCGCCGGCAGGGCCTGTGGAACCTCTTCCTGCCGGGGACCGAGCACGGGGCCGGGCTGAGCAACCTCCAGTACGCGCCGCTGGCCGAGATCACCGGGCGCTCGCCGCGTCTGGCGCCGACCGCGACCAACTGCGCGGCGCCGGACACAGGGAACATGGAGGTGCTGGCCGAGTTCGGCACCGACGAGCAGAAGAAGCGGTGGCTGGAACCCCTGCTGGCCGGGGAGATCCGTTCGGCGTTCGCGATGACGGAACCGGAGGTCGCCTCCTCGGACGCGACCAACATCGAGACCCGGATCACCCGCGACGGCGGTGACTACGTCATCAACGGCCGCAAGTGGTACATCTCCGGGGCGATGAACCCGGACTGCGAGATCTTCATCGTGATGGGCAAGACCGACCCGGACGGCGCGGACATCCGCCGCCAGCAGTCGCAGATCCTCGTCCCCCGGGACACCCCCGGTCTGACGGTGAAACGCGCCATGCAGGTGTACGGCTACGAGGACCACTGGCACGGCGGCCACGCTGAGGTCGTGTTCGACGATGTGCGGGTGCCGGCGGCGAACCTGATCGGCGAGGAGGGCGGCGGCTTCGCCATCGCCCAGGCGCGGCTGGGTCCGGGGCGCATCCACCACTGCATGCGGCTCATCGGGATGGCGGAGCGCGCCATCGAGCTGATGTGCCGGCGCGCGGTCTCCCGTACCGCGTTCGGCAAGCCGCTCGCCCAGCAGGGCGTCGTGCAGAACTGGATCGCGGACGCCCGCGTCACCGTGGAGCAGCTGCGGCTGCTGGTGCTGAAGACGGCCTGGCTGATGGACACCGTCGGCAACCGGGGCGCGCACACGGAGATCCAGTCCATCAAGATCGCGACCCCGCGTGCGGTGGTCGCCATCCTCGACCAGGCGGTGCAGCTGCACGGCGCGGGCGGGGTCAGCCAGGACTTCCCGCTGGCCGAGCTGTGGGCCTCGGCCCGCACCCTGCGGCTGGCGGACGGCCCGGACGAGGTGCACCAGCGCTCGCTGGCCCGGCGGGAGATCAAGAAGTACCTGTAGCGCTTCAATAGCCCCCGTACGGTACGTGGTCGGCCAGGGCCAGTTCGCGGGCGAAGGCCCGCACCCGCAGGAGGGTGCGGGCCAGCAGCCTGACCGGGAGGGGGCGGTGCGGGCCGTAGGCCACGGTCCACAGGGCGGGGATGCGGGTGGTGCTCTGGATGTGCGCCATGAATCCAGCTTGGCCCCGGTCCGGGAGGCGGTCCAACAGATGGATTCGCTGCCACCCATCGATAGCGTAGATGCGGGCCGCTAGCGTGGGCGGATGGAGATTCGCCAGCTCCGCCACTTCATGGCGGTGGTCACGCACGGCAGCTTCACCGCCGCCGCCCGTGCCGAACTGATCGTGCAGTCCGCGCTGAGCACGTCCGTACGCAATCTGGAACGGGAACTGGGCGCCGAGCTGTTCGACCGCACCGGCCGCCGGGTGGTCCTCACCGAGGCGGGCAGGGCGCTGCTGCCGGCCGCGCGGACGGTGCTCGCGGGGACGGACGCCGCGCGCGACGCGGTGGCCGCCGTGTCGGGGCTGGCGACCGGGCGGGTGCGCGTCGGCACGATCCAGACGCTGACCTGCGTCGACCTGGCCGCCGAGCTGGCCGCGTTCCACGGGCTGTGGCCCGGGGTGCAGATCTCGCTGCGCGAGGCGACGACGCCGGAGCTGGTGGCGGGGGTGCGCGCCGGGGAGCTGGATCTCGCCTTCCTGGCGCCGGACGCCGCCGCGCTGCCCGAGGGGCTCACCGCGTTCGCGACCTGGCACGAGGACCTGGTGCTGATCACCGCGCCGGGGCACCGGCTCGCGACGGCGGGGCGCACCCTGATCAAGGACCTCGCCGACGAGCCGTTCGTGGACTTCCGCGCGGGCACGGGCCTGGAGACGGCGGTGCGCCGGCTGGCCGCGCACTGCGGCCTGGAGCGCCGGATCACCTGCGACGTCACGCAGATCCGGCTGCTGGTCGACCTCGTCCGGGCGGGCATCGGGGTGGCGATCGTGCCGCGCCGGATCGGCGAGGACGCGGGGCTGCCGTGCGTGACCATCCGGCAGCCGGAGCCGGGCCGGACGGTGCTGCTGGTGGGCCGGGCGCCGCGGCCGCGCAACCCGGCGGCGGAGGCACTGCTCGGGCGGCTGTGCGGTGGGGAGCCCGTTACGGTCTGAGCGCCCGCAGCAGCAGGTCCGCGAGGTGGTCGGCGACCTCCTGCGGGGTGAGGGGGCCGTCCGGGCGGTACCAGGTCGACAGGTGGTGGACCGAGCCGAAGTGGTAGTCGACGATCAGATCCGCCGGGGTGGCCGTGGAGAACACCCCGCTGCGCTGGCCCTCCTCGACGAGAGCGCGGAAGCGCTCGTGGTAGCGCCGCCGCTCGCCCCGTACCTGCTTGTTCTTCTCGGGGCTCAGGTGGTGCATGGAGCGGAAGAAGATCGAGGCGTCGTCAAGGTTGTCGATGGTGGTGACGACGACGTCGGCCGCCGCGTCGCGCAGCCGCTGCTCGATGGGCGCGTCGGCGTTCGCGAAGGCGTCGAGGCGCTCCTGCTGGAGGCGCAGCACCCGGGCGTACACCTCCTGGAGCAGGTCCTCCTTGGAGCCGAAGTAGTGGTACAGCGCCCCCTTGGTGACGCCGGCCGCCTCGACGATCTCCTGGACCGAGGTGCGGTCGTAGCCCTGCTCGGCGAAAAGCCTCGTGGCGGCGGCCAGCAACCGCTGGGGGACGGGGGTGCCGTTCCCGTCCGTCTCCTTGGCCATAGCCGCCGCCTTCCTTCCGTTCGTATCTCTGTGCTACCGGGGGGAACGCAGTTCCCGCCTGAGGATCTTCCCACTTGCCGTCTTGGGCAGCTCGGCCAGGATCTCGACTTCGCGCGGGTACTTGTACGCGGCGAGCCGTTCCTTGCAGTACGCGCCCAGCTCGTCCGGTGCGACGCTCTCGCCGGGCCGCAGGCTGACGTACGCCCGGACGGTCTCGCCCCGGTAGGTGTCGGGCACGCCCACGACGGCGGCCTCGCGGACGGCCGGGTGCGTGTAGAGGACGTCCTCCACCTCGCGGGGCCAGACCTTGAAGCCGGAGGCGTTGATCATGTCCTTCTTGCGGTCGACGACGTAGAGCCAGCCCTCGCGGTCCATGAAGCCGATGTCGCCGGTGCGCAGCTCGCCGTCGGGGAAGGCGGCGGCGGTGGCCTCGGGCAGCCGCCAGTAGCCGGAGACGACCTGCGGGCCGCGCACCGCGATCTCGCCCTGCTCGCCGAAGGGCAGGTCCGCGCCGTTCTCGTCGATGATCCGGACGACGGTGTCCGGGCCGGGCACGCCGACCGAGAGGGTGCCGGAGACCGGGTCGACGGGGGCCTCGCGCTCCGGGGGTACGGAGGCGCAGGGGGCGGTGCACTCGGTGAGGCCGTAGCCGTTGCGTATGTACGGGCCGAAGCCGGACCGGAACTTCTCCACGAGCGCGGGCGGCAGCGGCGCCCCGCCGGAGGAGATGACCTGGAAGGACGCGAAGTGCTCGGGAGTCACGCCGGGGGTGGCCGCGAGCGCCATGAAGGCGGTGGAGGGGCCGACGGTGTACGCGGGCCGGTGCTCGGCGAAGGCGTCGAGGACGACCCCGGGGTGGAAGCGGTAGGCGAGGACCAGGGTGCCCCCGTTGGTGAGGCAGGCGGCCAGCTGGCAGACCATGCCGGTGATGTGGAAGAGCGGGGCGAGCGCGAAGTAGGCGGCGCCCTCGGGGACGGGGTGGCCGGTGCGCTGGCGTTCGGCGTTGACCATGATGTTGCCGTGGGAGTTCATGGCGCCCTTGGGGGTGCCGCTGGTCCCGGAGGTGTAGCTGATCAACGCCGTGTCGGAGGCGGTGAGTTCCCGGCCCGCGGGCGCGGCGAGGCCCCGGCGGGCGACGGCGACCAGGTCGTCTGCGTCCTCGGTGACGGGCAGCCGCTCGAAGTTCAGCACCCGCTCGTCGTTCTTCGTCTGGAGGTCCAGCTCGCAGGCGGTGAGCGCGATCCGGACGCCGGGCGCGGCGGCGGCGGTGTCCCGCAGATACGCCTCCCAGGCCCGGTCCGCGCAGATGAGGGCGGTGACCTCGGCGTCCTTGAGTACGTGGCCGACCTCGGCGGACTTGTACATCGGGTTGAGCGGGACGACGGTGGCCCCGGCCTTCCAGGCGCCGAGGAGTGCGAGGACGAACTGCGGGGAGTTCTGGAGCATGATCGCGACCCGGTCGCCGCGCTCCAGGCCCCGGGCGGCGAGGTGGCCGGCCACGGAGTCGGACAGCTCGTCCGTCTCGCGGTAGCTCAGGCGTCCGTCGAAGTAGGCGAGCGCCGGATGGTCCGGGGTGCGGGCGACCGACGCACGGAAGGCGTGCACCAGGGTCTCGGCGGGGTGGACGGGGGCCCGCTGGGCCTCGCTGAGCAGCGGCAGCCAGGGCTTCGCCGCGTAGATCGACTCGGTCATGCGCCGGTCTCCTCCCAGGTGCGCTGGAGGCGGTTCATGCCGCGGATCCAGCGGTCGGTGTCGGCGGCCCTGGCTTCGTAGTAGCCGCTGACCTCGGGGTGGGGCAGGACCAGGAAGCGGTCGTTCGCCATGGCGTCGAACAGGGCGTCCGCGACGGCCTCCGGCTCGATGGCGCCGGGCGCGAGAACGAGTTCGCCGGCCGATCCGGCGGCGGTGAGCATGTCCGTGCGCACACCCTGCGGGCAGATCGCGTGGACCTTGACGCCCCGGTGCCGGTAGGTCAGCGAGAGCCATTCGGCGAAGGCGACCGCGCCGTGCTTGGTGACGCTGTACGGGGCGGCGCCGATCATGGTCAGCAGCCCGGCGGCGGACGCCGTGGCGACGAACCGGCCGCTGCCGCGCTCCAGCCAGTCCGGGAGCAGCGCGCGGGCCGCCCGGACGTGGGCCATCACGTTGACGTCCCAGGCCGCGGCCCAGACCTCCTCGTCGGCCATCGGGTCGCCCGGCGAGGCGAGGCCCGCGTTGGCGCAGTAGACGTCGATGGTGCCGTCCAGCGCGTCCCGGGCCGCGTCCACGATCCGGGAGGCGTCCCCGGCGACCGCGATGGCGCCGGTCTCCTCGGCGAGCGCCTCGATCCGGGAGGCGTCGAGGTCGTTGACGACGACCCGTGCGCCCTCGGCGGCGAATCTGCGGGCGAGCGCGGCGCCGATGCCGCCTCCGGCCCCGGTGACCACCACGCCCGCGCCCTGCACCGTACTCATCGCTCTCGCACCTCTCAGCCGACTGCACGGGCAGACTAACCAGTCGGTATGTCGCGAGGGAAGGGGTGGAGCCGTCTCATCGGTCACTCCCGGCGCGGCGGCCCCGTCCGACACGTTCCCCCGGGCCCCTCCGCGCGCTAGCGTGCGTGACCATGACACTCGTCGCGATCTTGGAGGTAGCCGAATGAGCCTGTCCAGGCGTGGTTTGCTGACCGCCGGCGGTGCGATGGGGGCCCTCGCGGCCACGGCCGCTTCGGCCGGGCCCGCGGCGGCCGGTCCGTCGCACGGCAAGGGCCATGGGCACGGGAACGGGGGCGGGCCGCGGGTCCGTACCGGGTTCGACCGGCTGGCGGCGGACGGCTACGCCCTGCTGAAGGGGCAGCGGGTCGGCGTCGTCACCAACCCGACCGGGATCACCTCCGACGTCCGGCACATCGTGGACGTGATGCACCCGGACGGCCGGGTGAACCTCACCGCCGTCTTCGGCCCCGAACACGGCTTCCGGGGCACCGCGCAGGCGGGCGGCTCGGAGGGCCGGTACGACGACCCGGCGACCGGACTGCCGGTCTACGACACGTATCTGAAGAGCGGTCAGGCGCTGGCGGACATCTTCACCACGTCGGGCGTGGACACGGTCGTCTTCGACATCCAGGACGCCGGCGCCCGCTTCTACACGTACATCTGGACGCTGTACGACTGCATGGAGGCGGCGGCGCTCGCGGGCAAGAAGTTCGTCGTGCTCGACAGGCCGAACCCGGTGACCGGGCGGGCCGCGCTCGGGCCGGTGCTGGACCCGGCATTCGGCACGTTCGTGGGGCGGCGGGAGATCTCGCAGGCGCACGGCATGACGGTGACCGAGCTGGCGCTGCTGTTCAACGGGGAGTTCCTGAAGGACCGCCCGGCCGAGCTGGAGACCGTGAAGATGTCGGGGTGGTCGCGCTCCGACTTCTTCGACGCGACGGGCCTGCCGTGGGTGCCGCCGAGCCCCAACATGCCGACGGCCGACACGGCGCTCGTCTACTCCGGCACCTGCATGTTCGAGGGGACGAACCTCTCCGAGGGGCGCGGCACAACCCGCCCGTTCGAGCTGCTGGGCGCGGAGGGCATCGACCACACGTGGGCGGACGCGGCCAACGCGCTCGATCTGCCCGGAGTGGCGTTCCGCGAGGCGTACTTCGCGCCGACGTTCTCCAAGTTCCAGGGCGTCACGGTGGGCGGCGTGCAGCTGCACGTCCTGGACCGCGAGGTCTTCGACCCGGTGCGCACGGGAATCGCGCTGCTGATCACCGCGAAGCGGACGTGGAGCGGGTTCGCGTGGCGGTCGGACAACTGGATCGACAAGCTGACCGGCAATACGCGGGTGCGGACGATGATCGACGCGGGGGCGGACGTGGACGAGGTTGTCGGCGCGTGGGCGGCGGATCTCGCGAAGTTCCGGGCCGTCCGTAAGCGGTACTTGCAGTATCGGTGAGTGTGCGCGGCCCGCGCGTGCGGTGAAGCGTGTGGGGGCCCGCCCGGCGCACCGGTTCCGTCCTCAAACGCCGGACGGGCTGGGTGTGCCGGGCGGGGCGGGTTTACCGGTGGCTCGGGAACTCCACCACCTGTTGGTACGTCGGGCGGTTCTGCCAGTGGATGGCCTTCTGGGAGATGCCGCCCAGCGCGCGGTGGATGATCGAGTCCGTGCACCACTGCTCGCCGGCCTTGCAGCTGTCGTCGGCCGGGTAGACCTCCGTCGCCGGCACCGCCGCCGCCTCCTTGAGCGAGGACAGCAGCACCGTACGGCAGGCGCTCAGGTCACCGTTGCCGCAGTACGACTTGGCCAGCGGGCCCTTGACCGGCTGGCCGAGCACCTGGCGCAGGTCCTTGTCGGCGAAGCCCCACCAGCCGTACTGGAAGGCCGAACCGCTGTGCGCCCCGCTCGGCCCGTGGCTGGCGGCCGGGGACTCGTCGGTGGCGAGGTTCGTGGTCAGCGCCCCGTACAGGTCGTCACCGAGACCGGGCCGGAACTCCGCGTCGATGAGCTTCGGCCACCACGCGTCCATGATCCGGACCGCGTCGGCGTGGGTGTACGTGTGCGAGCCGGGGCTGCTCTCCTTGCGCTGGGCGCCCGACGCCCGCCAGGAGTCCAGCTGCTGGACCACCGCGTTCAGGTCCGGGTCGGTGACCGGCTGGGAGCGGATGACCTTCAGCAGCTCGGGCAGCAGCTGCTCGCCGCGCAGGTCGGTGAGGGCCGCGTCCGCCATCGCACGGGTCAGCGAGGCGCGGGTCACACCGCCCTCGTCGACGAGCTTGGAGACCCGGTCGTCGAGCAGGTCGCCCCGGTGCACCGCGCTGAGCCCGAAGCCCGAGGCGGCGTATCCCTCGGCCTGCTTGTTGTTCCAGGAGATGTAGTAGTCCTGCCCGCTGGAGTGCGGGTGCTCGGCGAACGGGGTGTACGCGGCGGTGTTGGCCGCCGGTTCGAAGCCCTGCCACTCGTACGCCTTCTCGGCGCGGATCGGGAGCGCCGGGTCGATGCCGGACGGGCGCACCGGGTTCATGCCGCTGTTGTAGTAGGCGGCGGTGCGGGAGTCGGCGTAGAACCAGTTGAAGGCGTAGTCGATGTTGCTCGCCGCCTGCTGGAAGGAGGCGGCGTCGGTGACGTACGACGGGTCGTTGAGCATCTGGAAGCCGATGATGGAGTCGGCCTCGTGCCGGTAGGTGGAGCGCAGTGAGGTATACGCGACGGGCTTGCCGCCCATGGTGGCGCGGTGGGTGACGATGCCGTAGTCCGTGCGCCACACCTGCATCCGGTAGGAGCCCTTGGCGGTGGAGTCGGCGACGGTCGGCTTCCAGGAGTTGGTCTTCTCCATCTTCTCCATCGCGGTGCAGGCGCCCCGGTAGAGGTAGTGCGTGGAGTCCTTGGTGGGCGCCGAGCCGTCGGGCTCGCACAGGTCGACGGCGTAGGTGTCGGTGATGTCCTGGCCGGCCGAGGTGGCGCTCCAGGCGTAGTCCTGGCCGCGGCCCATCTGGATGTACATGCCGACGCCGGCGAAGGAGACGCCGCGGGCGCTGATGCCGGGGCCCTGGAGCTCCTGGAGCATCATCAGCTGCGGGGCGAAGTAGCCGGTCTGCGGCCCGAACACGGCGACCGGGTGCCCGCTCGCGGTGCTCTTGCCCGACACCACCAGGGCGTTGGACATGCCGCGCTTCTGGGCGCCGGAGCCGGAGCCGGGCAGTGAGCCCTCCGGGATGACGCCGTCGTCGAAGATGCCCTGCGCCTTCTTGAGCGTGGCGGGAGCCTTGACGGGCGCCTTCACCCCGGTGCCGGCGGACCCGGTGCGGTCGTGGATGAGGGGTTCGGCGGTGACGGAACCCCGGTCCGGGAGCGCGGTGCCGACGGCCTTGTCGGGCTTGTTGGCGTACGGGAAGGAGGTGCCGTCGTGGATGGTGAGGACGGCCTCGGGGTCGTTGCGCTGGCGGAAGGACTCCCACACCTTGGTGCCCTCGGCGACGCCGTACTTCTGCTGCGCGGACAGCAGCGACAGGGCTGCCTGCACCTCGCCGCCGCCCCCGCCGCCGAACTGGCCGCCGACGACCGAGGCGATCGAGATCAGGTCGGTCAGTTTGAACGGCTGGATCTCGCCTATGTTCGTGATGGCGTCGATCTTGCCGGTCAGGACGTACTCGCCGGGGAAGTAGCGGCCGTCCTTCGACTTCTTGCGGTAGGCGTTGATGCCGTCGACGTACGCCTGCGCGTCCGCCATGGCCTGCTCGCCCCGGGCCCCCTCATGGGTCCTGATGTACTCGACCTGGGCCTCCAGATCGGCCTCGGTGTACGGGGCCTGCGGCCAGAACTGCTGCTCCAGGCCCTGGTTGGCGAGAGCACCGCCGGCGAACGAGGTCAGCTCGCCGCGCCCGATGTGCCGGAAGAGGTCCATCAGCCAGAGCCGGTCCTGTCCGGCGGCGTACCCGGCGCCGAACTCGGTGCCGTAACGGGTGGTGCCCTTGATGTGCGGGACGCCGGAGGACTTGTCGCGGGTGATGGTGACGTCGTCGCGGGGCGAGGTGACGGACTCGACCTGGTCCTTCGGGACGCCGAAGGAGGCGTCGTTGAAGAAGTCGGTGAGCTTCTGGTCGGTGAGCCCGGTGTGCCCGGCGACCAGCCCGTTGTAGCGGTCGAGCTGGTCGTCGCTGTGCGCGGGGTGGGTGCCGAACGCCTTGTTGCCGAGGATCTCGACCAGGGTGGCGTTGCCGTTCTCGCCGGGCGGCAGGATGTCGTCGCACTGCCCCTGGCAGTAGTCGGGGACGGGGTCCGCCTCGGCGGCGCCCGCGTGCGGCGCGGCGGCGAGCAGGGACGTACCGAGGACGAGAGCGGCGGCGAGCGCACCTGCTCTGGCGGTACCGGTGCGGGCGGTCATACGGGTGCGTGGGGGCATGCGTACTCCTCCGAGAGGCCGATGCGCGGCAGGTTACTGGCGGTATGACCGGCCGGTAAGATGAACATCGGTCACCTTTTCCGAATCACCACATGCCGACGGATTCTGTGCGGCGTCTCATCTGTCGGACGTTCCGGCCTTTGGATGGAGCCGATCCGGGCAGTCGTACGTCCATCCCCTGACGCCGAAGTACGGGCGACGGAGCACGAGCGACGGAGGTGGCGGTGCAATGGCCGGTTTCCGGAGTCTGGCGAGACAGGTCCGCGATCCGAGGAGCGATCTGGCACTGCGGCGGTACTCGCTGCGCAAGTGCCTGGAGCGCTTCGCCCCTTACGGGCACCGCGCGACCTGGGACCATCTGTGCGCACGGCACGGCATCGCCCCCGAGGACCGGGCCCCGGACCCGGTGCGGCTGATGCGTGCCCTGGACGAGCTGGAGCGGGCCCGCACGGTCTGGCTCGGCTACGAGGCGGGGTTCGCGGAGCGCCGCAGGCGGGAGAAGCACCGGGGGCTGCGCCGGCCGGGCGCCTTCGACGACTGGCACCGGCGCACCTGGGGCGGCAACGGGGTCGCGCGCTGCGACGATCCGTCGGTGCACCCCTCGGCACCGCTCGCCGAGGTGCTGGCCCGGCTGATCTCGGCCCTGGAGGGGGAGCCGGGCGCCGGCTGCCCGGTGTGCGCCAGGACCCGGATCACCTGGCGGCACGACCTGGACAGCGAGCCGTGGTCGGGGCCGGTGTGCACGGGGTGCGGGATCGTGGTGCCGAAGCCCGTGCTCACCCCGGCGGCGCTGGCGCGGGCCCGGCGGGACCGGGCCGGGCTGGCCTCCGCGGCGTAACGGCCGGCAGGCGGCCCGCGATGTGCGGGCCGCTCAACACCCCTTGCCGGCGGGGTCGGCCGCCCGGCGTTCCGGCATCAGGCGCGAGCCGCTGATCTTCTCGCCGTTGATGTCGTCCGGGTTGGACAGCACACAGGTCTCCAGCGAGAGGCAGCCGCAGCCGATGCAGTCGGTGAGGTGGTCCCGCAGCCGGTGCAACTGCGTGATCCGCTCGTCCAGCTCGGCCCGCCAGGCGTGCGAGAGCCGCGCCCAGTCCTCGTGGTTCGGTGTGCGCTCCTCGGGGAGTTCGGCCAGCGCCTCGCGGATGGTGGCCAGCGGGATACCCACCCGCTGGGCGGCGCGGACGAAGGCGACCCGGCGCAGCGCGTCCCTGCTGTAGCGGCGCTGGTTGCCGCTGGTGCGGCGGCTGCTAATCAGGCCCTTGGCCTCGTAGAAGTGCAGGGCCGACACGGCGGCACCGCTGCGCGCGGAGAGCTGGCCGACCGTGAGTTCATGAAGTGTCTGCGGGATCTGGGGCACCCGTCGAAGCCTACGTGGCCCGTTCCCCGCCGGTCCGTCGTTGACAGGAACGCACCCGCCAACCATGCTGAGCAAGCGCTTAGACAGCGTGGACGGATGGACGGACGGCAGAGCGGGAAGGCAGGACCAGGGACATGGCAGAGCCGAGGATCTTCAACTCCGCGCAGGAGCTGCGGGACGGCGTGGGCGAGCAGCTGGGGCACAGCGACTGGCTGGAGGTCGACCAGAAGCGGATCGACCTGTTCGCGGACGCCACCGGCGACCACCAGTGGATCCACGTGGACCCGGAGAAGGCGGCGGCCGGCCCGTTCGGGAAGACCATCGCACACGGCTACCTGACGCTCTCGCTGCTGCCGGTGCTCGTACCGCAGGTGATGGCGGTCGAGGGCGCGAAGATGGGCATCAACTACGGCACCAACAAGGTCCGTTTCCCCTCCCCCGTGCCCGTGGGCTCGCGGCTGCGGGCGACCGCCGTCCTGAAGAGCGTCGAGGAGGCGGGCGGCGGCGTGCAGATCACCGCCGTCGTGACGGTCGAGCGCGAGGGCGCCGACAAGCCGGCATGCGTCGCCGAGTCGGTCTCGCGCTACTACTTCTGAACCGGCCGCCCGTACGCGCGTACGCGAACGCCCCCGGCCCCGCGAAGGGACCGGGGGCGCGCCCGTGCTCAGCGCGCGGCGCCCACCATCCGCAGCACCAGTCCGGCGTACAGCTCGCCGACCTCGTCGGGCGTCCGGCTGCCCTGCGCGTTGAACCACCGCGCCACGTCGATGCAGAGCGACAGCACCGCGAGCGTGGTGCCCGGCACGTCCGGTACGTCGAACTCGCCGGAGGCGACGCCCTCGCCGATGATCCGGCGCACCACCGCGTCGGTCCTGCGGCGCAGCGCGATGATCTCGGTGCGGTGCTCCTCGCCGAGCGCGTCGAGCTCGTACTGGACGACGCGGGCGGTGGTGTGCCGCTCGGCGTGCCAGCGGACGAAGGAGCGTACGGCGGAGGCGAGCCGCTCCGCGGCGGTGCCGTCGCTGTCGGCGGCCGACTCCAGCAGGGCCAGGGCGCGGTCGTGACCGATCCGGCTGATCCGGTGGAGCAGCTCTTCCTTCGTCTTGTAGTGGATGTAGAGCGCTGCGGGGCTCATGCCGGCCCGGCCCGCGATGTCCCGGGTGGTGGTGGCGTGGTACCCGCGCTCGGCGAAGGCGTCGACGGCCGCGACGAGGAGCCGCCGGGCGGCCTCGGGCGTGACCTCGGCCCACGGCGGGTCCTCGGCGTCGGTCTCCTGCGCCGTGCTCATCGTCGCTCGCCCCTCTCAGTCAACAGGACGCACACCATACCCTGACCCTGAGCAAGCGCTTAGGGAAACGTTTCGCGAGTGGGTCTCAGAGCTTCTGGAAGGGGTCGTGCTCGGCGAGGATCTTCTCCAGCCGGGCCTGGTCGACCCGGCTGACCAGCTGGCCCGCCTCCTGCTTGTCCCGGATCACCTTGGCCAGGGTGAAGCACGACGTGACCAGGTAGAGGACGCCGATGGCGAGGAAAGCGCGCACCCAGGCATCGGCGTCGAGGAAGTAGATTCCGAGGGTCACCGCGGCCATGGCGATCCCGAAGGACGCGACGGCCTGCCCGAAGTAGGCGCCGGTGGTCTGCTGTTTGACCGATGTCGTCTCACTCATGGCGCCCAGCATCCGCCGGTATGACCCACGCCACATCCGTACAGATACTCAGATGGTACTCAGAACGCCGAAACCCCGGTCAGGGCGCGGCCGATGATCAGCTTCTGGATCTGGCTGGTGCCCTCGTAGAGCGTCATTACGCGGGCGTCGCGCAGCAGCTTGCCGACCGGGTACTCGTCGATGTAGCCGTAGCCGCCGAAGACCTGGAGCGCGTTGTTGGCGGCGCGCACGGCGGCCTCGGAGGCGAAGAGCTTGGCCCGGGACGCGGCGGTGGCGAAGTCCTGGCCCCGGTCGACGAGGTCGGCGACGCGCCAGGTCAGCAGGCGCGCGGCCTCGACGTCCACGGAGATGTCGCTGATGAGTTCCTGGACGAGCTGGTAGCCCGCGATGGGCTTGCCGAACTGCTCGCGCTCGCCCGCGTATCCGACGGCCGCGTCCAGGGCGGCCTGGGCGATGCCGACACAGCCGGCCGCCACCGACATCCGCCCCTTGGCCAGGGCGGACATGGCGATGGAGAAACCCTTGCCCTCTGGACCCATCAGGGCGGTGGCGGGTACGCGGACGTCCTCCAGGACCAGTTCCGCCGTCGCCTGGCCGCGCAGGCCGAGCTTGCCGTGGATGGTGCGGCGGGTGAGGCCGGGGGTGTCGGCGGGGACCAGGAAGGCGGAGACGCCCTTGTGGCCGGGGGTGTCGTTGGTGCGGGCGAAGAGCAGCACCACATCGGCCCAGGTGCCGTTGGTGATGAACATCTTGCTGCCGTTGATGACGTAGTCCGCGCCGTCCCGCACGGCCCGGGTCGCCAGGCTGCCCGCGTCCGAGCCGGTACCGGGCTCGGTGAGCCCGAAGCAGCCGACGGCGTCGCCCGAGGTCAGCCGGGGCAGCCACTGCCGCTTCTGCTCCTCGTCGCCCCAGGCGGCGACGGTCTTGGCGACCAGGCCGAGGGAGACGGAGACGATGCCGCGCACCGAGGAGTCGCCCCGGCCCAGCTCCTCGGTCACCAGGCAGTACGCGAGGTGGTCGCCGCCCGAGCCGCCGTACTCCTCGGGGACGGTCAGGCCGAGGAAGCCGAGGGCACCCAGCTTCTTCACGATCGACTTGTCGACGTTCTCGGACCGGTCCCACTCGACGGCGTACGGGGCGACGTCACGGGCGACGAAGTCCCGGGCGAGCTGCCGGACGGCTTCCTGCTCCTCGCTGAGCTCCAGGTTCATCGGCCGCACCTCTCGATTAATTAGCACTGCTAGTTTTCATCGTGCAGGGCCTACTATGTGCCGCATGGCCCGCCCGCGCAAGCCCCTCCTGAGCAGAGAACGCATCGTCGAGAAGGCGAGCGCCCTCGTGGACGCCGAAGGGCTCGACGCCGTGTCGACCCGCCGTCTGGCGGCCGAGCTGGGGGTCAGCGGGCCCTCGCTGTACAACCACTTCCGCAACAAGGACGAGATCCTGGACGCGGTCGCCGACGCCGTCTCCGCGCAGGTCGATCTGTCGATGTTCGAGGAGTCCGATCCCCGTGACTGGCGGGCCGCCCTGCACGACTGGGCGGTCTCCTACCGGGCGGCACTCGCCGCGCACCCGCACATCGTCCCGGTGCTCGCCCAGGGGCCCGGCCGCCGCCCGGCCGGTCTGCGGGTCGCGGACGCGGTGTTCGGGGCGATGGTCCGGGCGGGTTGGCCGCCGGCCCAGGCCACGTACATCGGGGCGCTGATGCGCTACTTCATCACCGGCTCGGCGCTCGGCTCCTTCGCCCGGGGATTCGTGGACGACGAGACGGCGTACGACCCCGCCGACTACCCGCACCTGGGCCAGGCGCACCTGCTCGCCGAGCGGCGCCAGCAGGTCGACGAGGGGGCCTTCGAGACCGGGCTGCGGGCCCTGGTGGACGGGCTCGCGCTGCAGTACGTCCCGCCGCGGTCCGAGCGGTGACCCTTCGGTGGGCGCCGAACCTTCCCGGCCGTACGGTCAGGTCCATGACGACGCTCCCCTCGCCCGCCGCCGCGCCCCCGGCCCCCCGTGACTGGCGGGCCACGGCCGCCGCCTCCACCACCGTGGTCCTCTGGGCCTCCGCCTTCGTCTCCATCCGCAGCGCGGGCGACGCCTACTCCCCCGGCGCCCTGGCCCTCGGCCGGCTGCTGGCCGGCTCCCTGGCGCTGGGCACACTGCTGCTCGTACGCCGCGAGGGGCTGCCGTCCCGGGCCGCCTGGCCGGGGATCGCCTGGTCCGGGCTGCTGTGGTTCGGCCTGTACATGGTGGTGCTGAACTGGGGCGAGCAGCAGGTCGACGCGGGGACCGCCGCGATGGTCGTGAACATCGGGCCGCTGCTGATCGCGCTGCTCGGTGCCCGGCTGCTCGGCGAGGGGCTGCCGCGCCGGCTGGTGCTGGGCATGGCGGTGTCCTTCGCGGGCGCGGCGGTGGTGGGGCTCTCCATGTCGGGACACGGGGGTTCGTCGGTCCTGGGCGTGCTGCTGTGCCTGCTGGCGGCGGTGGCGTACGCGGGCGGGGTGGTCGGCCAGAAGCCGGCGCTGCGGCACGGATCGGCGCTCCAGATCACCACGTTCGGCTGCCTGGCCGGGACGGTGGCGTGTCTGCCGTTCTCCGGGGCGCTGGTCTCGGACGCCGCCGACGCGCCGCTGTCCGCGACGCTCAACATGGTCTACCTCGGGCTCTTCCCCACCGCGCTGGCCTTCACCACCTGGGCGTACGCCCTCGCCCGCACCACCGCCGGGCGGATGGGCGCCACCACCTACGCGGTCCCGGCGCTCGTGGTGCTGATGTCGTGGCTGCTGCTGGACGAGGTGCCCGCCCCGCTCACCGTCGGCGGCGGGCTGCTGTGCCTGGCCGGGGTGGCGGTCTCCCGGATGCGTCCGCGCACTGGTCCGACGCCGGGCGACCCGGCCCCGGCGGTGGAAGGCCCCCGTGATGACGCGGAAGCCCCGGCAGCGGACCGGAGCTGAGAAGCGGGGGCCGGCGAAGCCCGCCCGGCTGCCGCCGGACAGGCCCTAGAAGACCACCAGCGCCCGGCCGCCCCTGCCCGCGATCATGTGGTCGAAGGCGGCCGGGATGCCGTCCAGGCCGATCCGGTCGGTGACCATCATGGAGAGGTCGAAGCGGCCCGCCCCGATGTGGCCGGCCAGCACCGGCAGGTCGCGGGCCGGGTCGCTGTCGCCGTAGACGCAGCCGGTCAGGGTGCGGCCCCAGTGGAAGATCTCCAGCGCGTTGAAGGTGACCTGCTGGTCCTTGCCGCCGATACCGACGACCGTGGTGCGGCCGCCCCGGCGGGTGGACTCCCAGGCGGCGCGGATGGTGGCGGCCCGGCCCACGCACTCGACGGCCACGTCCGCGCCCTGCTTGCCGGTGAGCCCCCGGATCTCGCGGGGTGTGGTGTCCGAGGCGATCACGTAGTCGGTGGCACCCGCCCGGCGGGCCAGCTCCTCCTTCTCCGGGGAGACGTCCACCGCGATGATCTTCGAGGCGCCGGCGATCCGGGCGGACTGGAGCACGGCGAGCCCGACGCCGCCGATGCCGAAGACCACGACGGACTCGCCCGCGCGGACCCGGGCGCTGTGGTGGACCGCGCCGTATCCGGTGAGCACGGCGCAGCCCAGGAGCGCCGCGTCGGTGAGCGGGATGCCGTCCGGGGCGGGCAGCACGCAGTTCCCGGCGACGACGGTCTCCTCCGCGAAGGCGGCGACGTTGAGCCCGGGGTGCAGTTCGGTGCCGTCGGCCGTGCGGGCGTGCACGTTCGCCGCGCCGGCCAGGGCGTTCGAGCAGAGCCAGACCTCGCCGATGCCGCAGTGGTGGCAGCTGCCGCAGGAGGGGGCCCAGTTGAGGACGACGCCGTCGCCCGGGGCGACATGGGTGACGCCCTCGCCGACCGAGACGACGGTGCCGGCGCCCTCGTGGCCGAGGACGGCGGGGACGGGCACCCGCATCGTGCCGTTGGACAGCGAGAGGTCGGAGTGGCAGACCCCTGCGGCGGCGAGGCGGACGCGCACCTGGCCGGGGCCGGGCTCCGGCAGGACGATGTCGGTGATCTCCAGCGGAGCTCCGACGGCGGGCAGTACGGCGGCGCGGACCACGGACTGGCTCCTTGCTGATCGCTGTTCGGTGGGCGGTACGGGTCGGGTGGGCGGTACGGGGCTCAGAACTGGAGGGACTTGGTCTGGAGGTACTCGGCCAGGCCGTGCGCGCCGAGTTCGCGGCCGACGCCGGACTGCTTGTAGCCGCCGAAGGGCGCGAGCGGGTTGAACCGGCCGCCGTTGATGTCGACCTGGCCGGTGTCCATCCGGCGGGCGAAGGCGACGGCCGTCTCGTCGTCGGCGGCCCAGACGGCGCCCGCGAGTCCGTAGACCGTGCCGTTGGCGATGCGCAGCGCGTCGTCCTCGTCCTCGTACTTCAGGATCGAGACGACGGGGCCGAAGATCTCCTCCTGGGCGATCGTCATCTCCGGGGTGACGTCGGCGAAGACGGTGGGGCTGACGTAGTAGCCGGTGGACAGCGGGGCCTCGGGGCCGCCGGCGACGAGGCGGGCGCCCTCCTCGACGCCCTTCTCGATGTAGCCGCGCACCCGGGCCTGCTGCTTGGCGTTGACGAGGGGCCCGACGCGCTCGCCGGGCACGTACTTGGCGACGGCCGCCGCCGCGAGCGCCACGGCCTCCTCGTACCGCTCCGCGTCCACCAGCATCCGGGTCCAGGCGCTGCACGTCTGGCCGGAGTTGGACATCACGTTGGCGACGCCGACGCCGACCGCCTTGGCGAGGTCGGCGCCGGGCAGGATGACGCTGGCGGACTTGCCGCCCAGTTCCAGCGCGACGCGCTTGACGGCGCCGCCGGCGGTGGCGCCGATCTGCCGGCCGACCGCGGTGGAGCCGGTGAAGGAGACCAGGTCGACGCCCTCGTGCTCGGCCAGCGCCTGTCCGGCGACCGGCCCGAGGCCGGTGACCAGGTTGAAGACACCGTCGGGCAGTCCGGCCTCCGCGACGGCCTCGGCGAACAGCTGGGCGGTCAGCGGGGTGTCCTCGGCGGGCTTGAGGACGACCGTACAGCCGGCGGCCAGCGCGGGGGCGACCTTGGCGACGATCTGGTGCAGCGGGTAGTTCCACGGGGTGATCGCGCCGACGACGCCGACGGGCTCCAGGAACACCTTGGAGTTGCCGTGCCGCTCCTCGAAGACGTACGTGGCGGCGAGCTCGGCGTAGGTGCCGGCGACCAGGACCGGGAGGCCCGCGTGCACGGAGACGGCGAGCGCGGGCGGGGCGCCCAGCTCGGCGGTGACCGTCTCGGCGATCTCCTCGGCGCGGGTTCCCAGCACGTCGCGGAGCGCTGCGATGCGGGCGGCGCGCTCGGCGGGCGGGGTGGCGGCCCAGCCGGGGAAGGCGGCGCGCGCGGCCCGTACCGCGGCGTCGACGTCCTCGGCGGTGCCGGCCGGTACATGGGCGATGACCTGCTCGTCCGCCGGGTTCACGACCGCGATCGTGTCCGTTCCCGCGGCGGGCCGCCATGCGCCGCCGATGTACATACCGTCGTGGGCCTTCATCGCTGTTCCTCCCGGGCACGGTGACGGACGGGATCGTCCGCAGCCCAAACTAGCGCTGTTAGTTTTCGGGCGCCAGGGACTGTCCGGAGACCCCCGTCACGTGCCGTGCCCGGCACCGTCCTACATGTCCAGGCCGGGGACGTCCTTCGGCAGCGGGCAGATGCGGCGGCCCTGGTGGTCGAAGACGTACAGGTGCGCCAGGTCGACCAGGAGCGGCACCTGGCCGCCGGTGCGCAGCATCATGTCGGGCCCGGTCCGGACGACGAGGTCGCTGGCGGTGACGGCGGGGCGGTCCGGGCTGTGCACACCCGCCGGCAGGTCGTCGCTCTCCGGCGCCTCCAGTACGGCGACGGAGCCGCCGACGTAGGAGGTGGCGCGCTCCTTGATCCGCTCCAGCACCCCCGTACCGCCCTGGCCGCCGCGCCGCCTGCGCACGGAGGCGCGGTCGGCGCGGGCCGATTCCAGCTCCGGGACCACGGCGGGCCGTGAGCCGGTGTTGAGGTGGACCAGCGCCTCGTGGCCCTGGTACTCGACGTGCTCGACGATCCCGCTGAGCGCGACCTCGCCCGGCCGGGCCTGGCTGGGCGGGGCGATCCGGACCGCCTCCGAGCGCAGGCCCACGATGACCGGGCGGCCCTGCTGGATGCGCAGCAACTGGTGGTCGGGGCTGAGCGGTTCGGGCAGCGGGAGACGCTGGCGGCCCAGGTCGATCGACATCCGGCCCTCCAGGGGCGCGTGCACGACGGCCTGGAGGAGGTTGATCCTCGGGGTTCCGATGAACGCGGCGACGAACACGTTCTCCGGCAGGGCGTACACCTCGCGCGGCGGGCTGACCTGCTGGAGGACGCCACCGCGCATCACGGCGACCCGGTGGCCGAGCGACATGGCCTCGGCCTGGTCGTGGGTCACGTAGACGGTGGTGACGCCGAGTTCCTTGGTGAGCTGGGCTATCTCGGCGCGCAGGTGGTTGCGGAGCTTCGCGTCGAGGTTGGAGAGCGGCTCGTCCATGAGGAAGGCGGACGGCTGGCGCGAGATCGCCCGTCCCATGGCGACCCGCTGGCGCTCGCCGCCGGAGAGCTGACCGGGGAGGCGGTCGAGGATGCGCTCGATCCCGAGCATCCTGGCGGTGTTCTCGATGCGCTCGTTGTGGTCCTGGCGCGGGTTCTCCAGCTTCAGCGGGAAGCCGATGTTGGCCCGGTTGGTCATGGTCGGGTAGAGCGCGAAGTTCTGGAAGACCATGGCCATCCCGCGTTCGCGCGGGGTGAGGTGGTTGGCCGGTTCACCGTCGAGCAGCACCTCGCCCTCGGTGGTGTTCTCCAGGCCGGCGATCATGCGGAGCACGGTCGATTTGCCGCACCCGGAGGGGCCCAGCAGGACGACGAACTCCCCCGGGTCGATGGAGAGCGAGAGACGGTCGACGGCGCGCGGGGACCGTCCGTACGCCTTGCTGACGTTGTGCAGAGTGATGGCGCGAGTCATGTGTTCCGCCCGGGAGGGATGGTCAGGGAGCGGTGGGGAGCGGCAGCAGTGGCCTGAAATTAACCCACTACGCCCGGTGAGGGAATGACTCGCGCAAAGTTGGGTACGGCAGGGGGCGGTTCACAGCTTCGGGGTGATCAGTCGAGCCTTCGCGCGAGGTAGGCGTGGATGAGTACGCGGGTCTCGGTGACGATCGCGGGGTCGCCGGACGGATCGGTGCGGAAGGCGAGTTTGAGCAGCGCGTCGGCCGCCTCCACGCAGACGAGGATGGCGCGCAGCAGGTCCTCGTCGGCCTCCCGGCCCAGTTGTCCCGCGAGCAGTTCGGTGAGCCGGCCCGCGACCCGCTGGTTGGCGTCGTCGGCCGGGTCCTCGTCGGGGGCGGGGGCGCCGAAGTCGACGAGGGCGAAGCCGGGCACGGAGCGCTTCATCGCCAGGTACTCGTCGAGCACGGCGTCGATCGCGCCGCGCCAGTCGGCCGGTTCGATGGAGGTCAGGCGGGCGGTGATGCGTTCGGCGTAGCTGTCCAGGTTGCGCCGGGCCAGCGCGTCGGCGAGGGACCGCTTGTTGGAGAAGAAGCGGTAGACGGAACCGATGGGCACCCCGGCGCGTGCGGCCACCGCCCGGGTGGACAGCTGCTCGTAGCCGGTCTCGTCGAGGAGTTCGGCGCAGGCGTCGAGAATGCGGGCGAGGCGTTCGGCGCTGCGCTGCTGCACCGGGGTGCGGCGGAGGTTCGTGTTCGCGTGGGGCACGCCTTCCATGATGCCGTGGTCCTCCTCGGCGGACGGCGGGGGTGGGCCGCCCTAGGGCCGGCAGGCCCTAGGCGATGAGCAGCGCGAGACCTCCCACCGTGTACGCGATCATCAGGACGAGCAGCGGGAGTTGGCCGATGACGGCGCGCCGGGGCGGCATGAGCCGTACGGACCTGTCGTGCGCGGCGATGACCCCGAGGACGTGTCCGGTGACGATCGCGACGACCTGGAGGGTGGCGACGCCGCCGGGCCCCAGGGGCGGTTCGGGCACGGCGGGGCGGTCGGCGCCGGACGCCAGTGCCAGGGTGTGCGGGCCTTCGGTGGCGAAGAGCGTGAAGTAGTGGGCGACGAGGTAGCCGAGGGCGATGGGCACCAGGGAGTGGGCGAACGCGGTGAGCGGGTGGGGCAGGCCGCCGCAGACCAGCCGGGTGGCGCCGGCGCAGAGCGCGTACAGGGTGGCCACGAGGGCGACGGCGGCGAGGAGTCCGAGGGTGGCGGTGGTGGTACGGCCGAGTGCGGAGGTCTGCACGGTGGTGATCCAGCGCGGCGCGTCGGAGAAGCCGTCGTACGCGGTGGAGCCGAGCATCACGCAGACGGTGGCCACGAGTCCGGGGAGCCGGGGCGTGGCGTCGAGCCCGTTGAACGGGGAGCGGACGACGAGCCGTCCGTCGGCGGGGCGGCGGCCGAGGGGTGAGAGGCGGGCGAGCAGGCCGGAGTACACCTCGAAGGCGTCGGCGTGGTCGAACCAGTGGGCGCCGTACACCGCCGCGCCCGTCAGGTGGACGGCCGCGTAGACACCGAGGAACACCAGCAGGGCGGTGGGCGAGGCGGGATCGGGCGCGACGAGTTCGAGCCAGGTGAACGCGAGGAGTCCCGCAGCCGCGGGCCACACCCCCAGCTGTACGGGGAGGGAGCGGCCGGTCTCCGGGTCGCGTCCGGACACCCGGCATGCGAGGAGGTGCAGGGTGCGCAGCGGGTTGAGCAGGCGCCAGACGGGCCCGAGGAGCAGGGACGCGGGGACGAGCCCGACCCACAGGAGGACGTAGACCGCGCCGGGCGCCGGGTTGCGGTCCGGGCCGGCGGGCCCGAGGAGCAGCCACAGCACGACGAACAGCGCGGCGGCCAGGCCGAGCGCGTGGGCGGTGACCCGGGTGGCGCGGGCGTCGGCCGCGCGCCGGACGGCGGCCGGCAGCGGGCGGCCCGCGCGCTCGCCCGTGAACCGCGAGTCCGACCAGAGCAGGCCGAGTGCCAGGAACGAGACGAAGAGCGCGGCGAAGGCCCCCGCGAACGCGTAGAACGGCGAGAGCGGCAGATCGTGCTGGGCCCCGATGCCGTGGGCGAGGACGCGCACGGCACCGGGGGCGGGGGTGCCCGTCACCGGACGGCGAGCTGGGTCAGCAGCAGGTCCGACTCATGGGTCTCGACCTCGAAGAGGCCGGTGCGGTCGGCGGTGAAGGTGACCGTGACGGTCCGCCCGGCGGGCAGCTCCGCCTCCTTGTCGTAGCCGTGGACGTGCAGGGTGTCGTCGCGGTCGCTGCGCACCCGCAGGCGCACGGTGCGGCCCTTCTTGATCTCGGTGCGGCCCGGGGGCGGGCTGACCTTGCCTCCCTTGAGGGTGATGCCGACGGTGGTGGTGTTCTCGTCGGGCTGCTCCGCTCCGGCGCTCGCGGCGGCCTCGGTGAGCGTGGCGGCGGCCCTGACCGGGGTGGAGCCGACGGCCCAGGCGGTGTGGTCGTCGGCGTACAGCCCGGCGGTGAGCCGGGTGCCGCCCCCGGCCGCCCGGAGCAGCGACGTGGGGAGGTGGAACCAGGCGCCGTAGACCCGGGCCAGCGGGTGGCCGTCCAGGAAGAGCTGGGCGTGGCCGCGTCCGGCGAGCGCGGCGCCGCCCACGCTGTCCGGGGTGAACCGGAAGGCGCGCACGGTGAGGTGGACGTTCCAGCCGTCCTCCGAGTCGGGCCGGACGGCGACGCTCACCCCGGGCGCACCGTCGGCGTCGACCTGGCGGAGCCGGTGGCCGTTGCCGTCGTCGGCCTTCAGGAGGCGGCCGTTGCTGCCGGTGTCCTCGGCATGGCTGGTACCGGGCTTGTGGTGGGTGGTGGCCCTGCCCCCGCAGGCGCCCGCGCCGAGGGCGAGGACGGCGGCGGTGAACAGGGCGAGGGCGGTACGGGCGGGGCGGGCGCGGTTCATGAGGGGTCGCCTTCCGGTTCCGGTGCGGTGGCGTCGGTCTTCGCGGCGGGCGCCGGCACGGAAGGAGCGGCGGCGGGCGCCGGTACGGAAGGAGCGGCGGCGGGCGCGGGCTCCGGCGCCGCCGCGCCGTCCGGCCCCCTGTCGCCGGCGCCCCCGGCGCCCTCCGTGCCCCGCTCCCCGTGCCGGGCGGCGGCCACGACGGCCCAGACGACCCAGACCAGGCCGAGCAGCCCGCGTACCCAGGCCGGACTCAGCGGGATCCACGGGATCATGAACACGGCCTTGTCCAGCGCGTCGAGCAGCGTCAGCGCGCCCAGCACCACGGTCACCCAGCCGAACACCGGGCGCGCCGGGCGCAGAGCCAGGCCGATGCCGGTCCACCAGAGCCCGGTCAGCAGCAGCGCGAGGGCGGGCACATAGGTGGCGGCGAGGCCCATCGTCGATCCGGCGACGTCCAGGCCGAGGCCGATGAGGCCGATGACGGACGCGACGCTCGCGAGCCGGCTGTCCCGCAGCCGCCGCCACCACAGCACCCCGCCGACGAGCACGAGGACCACGGCGATGCCCAGGGCGGCCTGGACCTCGACGCGTTCGATACCGCGTGCCCCGTACCAGTCGCAGCCGGCCGGCAGCCTGCGGGCCCGTGCGTCGTAGTCGGCGCAGACCAGCAGCTGGGCGAGCTTGACGGGTTCGCCGACGAGCCGGTCGGTGCTGCCGGAGACCACGCCCCGCTTCTCGCCGCAGGCGGGCAGGGAGCGCGGGGTGGAGGCGCCGGTGTCGGACTGCCAGCAGTTGCCGTCGCCCTGGCCGTCCCACCAGACGTCGGTGCCGTTGGGCCGCGCCTTGCCGTTCCTGTCCTTGCCGAGGTGGTTGCCGGCGTAGCGGTTGTGGTGCGAGGTGTCGGTCTGCTTGCCGAGGGCGTTCTCGCCGCGGATGAAGGCGGGGACGGCGCTCAGGAAGAAGGCGGCGCGGTTCTGGCCGTAGATCCAGTTGTCCTCGTAGCGGTTCCAGTTGCCGCCGGCGGTGATGATGCCGGTGCCCGGGGGCATGGAGATCTGCGGGCAGACCACCCCGTCCTCGTACCCCCGCTCGGCGGGCGGCTTGGCGCAGGTGCCGTCGGCGACGTAGCGGTAGTAGTCGGCGTTGTTGTCGTGGATCAGGTTGCGTTCGAAGCGGGCGTGGTTCTGCGGGAGTCCGGGGTGGCCGGGGAAGGCGCTGTCCATCGAGGCGCCGCCCATGTTGTGGTCGAACTCGTTGTCGTGGACGTAGACGGAGTCGCCGGCGGTGCCGGAGTAGCCGACCATGCTGTGGTGGCTGTGGCAGCCGGTGATCTCGATCGAGTAGCGCGGGACGTCGTAGCCGTAGCCGTCGTTGATGTCGGAGGCGCTGCCCGGGTAGATGCCGGAGTCGCCGTTGCCGTAGGACTCGCAGTTCTTGTACAGCCCGTGGTCGCTGGCGAAGGTCAGGAAGCCGTACTCGTCGTTCCAGCGGGTCAGGACGTCGTCGATGACGAAGCCGTCCTGGGCCAGGACGTAGAGCGAGTTGAAGGTGGTGCGCTGGGCGGTGAAGTTCTTGAAGTAGATCCCGTCGGACTTGTCCGAGCGGATCGCGTTGAGCTTGCGGTACTTGGCGTCGATGACGACGTCCGTGCGCGCCGCGCCGGTGCCCTCGATCTGGAGGTCCTTCTTGCCGAGGATCGCCACCAGGTTCTGGTTGTGCGGGCACTTCGCCTGCTGGGCGTAGCTGAGAATCTGGTAGCCGAGCTGCGAGTCGGGGGCCTTCAGCCGGGTGCACGCGCCGGTGGGCTTCGGCAGCGACGGCTCCTCCTCGTAGAGGCCGGGCAGGATCGCGATGTTCTTCCCGGGTCCCGTGACCGCGTCGACCGCCTGCTGGAGGTGGCGGTAGCCGGACTTCCGGCACCGTTCGAAGAGCGTCAGGTTCCTGGCCTTCAGGGCGGCCGGGAATCCGGAGATCCGGCGCTCGAAGTCGGCCCGGTCGGTCTTGCAGACCAGGAGATCGGGCTCTCCGGTGCGGTACACGGGGACGCTGCCGGTGCCGTCGGGCAGGGTGACCGGCCGTTCCTCGTGCGCCTGGGCGGCGGGGGCCGCGAGAAGGGCGGCGACGAGCGCCGCCAGGACCACCAGAAGTCTTCGTGTCCACGACATGTGGCGGAGAGTAGAGCATTGTTCAGCTTTTTGAACCCCTTCTGCACGACGAATGCCGTTGACTCGCCCCGCTTCCATTCCTACGGTTGTGCATAGGATTCCTTCGGACGGGAGCGCACATGGGCGGCAAAGAGCAGGCGAGGAAGACGGCGGAGGGGCTTGAGTACTCCTCCGGGTTCGGCAACGAGCACAGCTCGGAGGCAGTGCCGGGAGCGCTCCCGCACGGCCGCAACTCCCCGCAGCGCGCCCCGCTGGGGCTGTACGCGGAGCAGCTGAGCGGTTCGGCGTTCACCGAGCCGCGCGCCCACAACCACCGCAGCTGGCTCTACCGCATCCGCCCCTCGGCGGCCCACCCCCCGTTCGTCCGCATCGGCAACGCCGCGCTGCGCACCGCCCCGTTCACCGAGACCGTGCCCGACCCGAACCGGCTGCGCTGGGACCCGCTCCCGGACCCCCTGCCCGGCACGGACTTCGTCTCCGGCCTCTGGACCCTGGGCGGCAACGGCGACGCGGCGCAGCGCAGCGGCATGGCCGTGCACCTGTACCACGCCGACACGTCCATGACGGACCGGGTGTTCAGCGACAGCGACGGCGAGCTGCTGATCGTCCCCCAGCACGGCGGGCTCCTCCTGCGCACCGAACTGGGCCTGCTGCGCGCCGAGCCCGGCCATGTCGCCCTGATCCCGCGCGGCGTCCGCTTCCGCGTCGAGCTGCTGGACGGGACCGCGCGCGGGTACGTCTGCGAGAACTACGGCCGCCCCTTCGTCCTCCCGGACCTCGGCCCGATCGGCGCCAACGGCCTGGCCAACGCACGGGACTTCCTGGCCCCGGTCGCCGCGTACGAGGACGTGGAGCGGCCGGTCGAGGTGATCAACAAGTACTGCGGCAACCTCTGGGCCGCGACCTACGACCACTCCCCGCTCGATGTCGTCGCCTGGCACGGCAACCACACCCCGTACGTCTACGACCTGCACCGTTTCAACGTCATCGGCTCGATCAGCTACGACCACCCGGACCCGTCGATCTTCACGGTGCTGACCTCACCGTCGGACACACCGGGCCTGGCCGGGGTCGACTTCGTGGTGTTCGCGCCGCGCTGGCTGGTCGGTGAGGACACCTTCCGCCCGCCGTACTTCCACCGCAACGTGATGAGCGAGTACATGGGCCTGATCGAGGGCGCGTACGACGCGAAGACGGCCGGAAAGGGCGGCTTCGTGCCCGGCGGCGGCTCGCTGCACACCATGATGTCCGCGCACGGCCCGGACCGGGAGACCTTCGACCGGGCCAGCGCGGCCGAGCTGAAGCCGCAGAGGATCGACGACGGCCTGGCCTTCATGTTCGAGACGCGCTGGCCGGTCATCACGACCGCGCAGGCGGCGACGGCGGACCATCTGCAGCACGGCTACGACGACGTGTGGCAGGGTCTGAGCCGCAACTTCAGGCCGTGACAGGCCCCGCCAGGCCCTAGGGCCGGCCACGACGCATGCAGGAGAACCAGGTGCCGCAGCCCGCTCCGAACAGCCCCGCGCCCGGGGGCGGCGCCTTCGCGCCCGACTCGCTGGTCCTGAACCGCAAGCTGCCGCTGTGGTACCAGGTCTCGCAGTCGCTGCGGGCGTCGATACTCGGCCGCTCCCCCGACTCCACACTCCGGCTGCCCACCGAGGAGCAGCTCGCGGCGCACTACGGGGTCAGCGTCCTCACCATGCGCCAGGCCCTCAAGGAGCTGGAGACGGAGGGCCTGATCAGCCGGCACCGGCGGCGCGGCACGTTCATCGAGCCGCGCGCCCGCCGGGGCTCGCCGGTCCGGCTGCTCGGCTCGATCGACGCGATCGTCGCCCAGCAGTCGGGCGAGCGCAGCACCCTGCTCGACCACGGCCCGGTGCCGGTGCCGGGCGAGGTGGCCGAGCACTTCCCGGGCTGCGCCGAGGTCGTCGGCTACCGCCGGCTGCGGTGCGAGGGGACGACCGGCGAGCCGACCAACTGGGCGCAGAACTGGGTGCACCCGGAGGTCGCGGCGCACCTCGACCCGGCGGACCTCGACCGGTGGCCGATGACCAAGGTGCTGCGCGACCGGGTCGGCGTCCCGATCTCCCGGATCACCGACACCGTCGAGGCCCGCCTCGCCGACCCGGCCACCGCCGAACTGCTGGGCGTCCCGCTGCTGAGCCCGATCCTGTACTACACGGGCGTGACGTACGACGAGGACGGCCGGGTGGTCGACGTGGCGCAGATCCGCTACCGGGGCGACCGGTTCTCGTTCTCGGTGACGGTGGACGCGCACTGACGGCGGACGCGCACGAAAGGTGGACCGGCGCTGGCAGTGGACCCGCGCCGACGGTGGACGCGCACCGACGGTGGACGCGCACCGATCGCGCGGGGGCGCCCGCGGCCGGCCGGGCGCCCTGCCGCCGTCCCCGTCGCCGCCGTTACGATGCCGGGGAAGGCGGCGGGCGTGGCAGGCGGGGAGGGCGACACGGTGGCAGCACCGGCAGCGGCCGGGTCCGGCGAGGGCCCGCGCGGCCCCCTTCTGGACGACCTCATGCCCTGGTCCGTACGCCCGCTGCGCACCGGACGCCCCTGGGTGACCGCCGCCGACGCGACGTCCCTCCGCACCCGCTGGGACCGGCTCGTACGGGCGTCCGGCGAGGAGCGCGAGCGGCTGTTCGCCCCGACCCGTGCCCGTACGCAGCTCAGCGCCGTGGCCGCGCTGCCCGGACGGTCCGGTGGTACCGGCCGCTTCGCCCGGGAGACAGGCCCGTGCCCGGAGCCGGTGCGGGTCCTGCACGGCCCGTTCGACGAACAGTGGCTGCTCCCCGACCACCGCCTGATCGACGTGGCCCGGCCCGAGCTGTGGCGGGTCGCCGACGACCGGCAGCTCTTCCTCGTCGAGCACGGCCGGGTGCCGAACGATCCGGGCCCCGCCGTGTCGGTGACGGCGCTGCTGCCCGACGGCCACTCCCCCGCCGGGCGCCCCGGCCGCGTCCGCCCGCTGTACCGCCGCCCCGGCGGCCTCGAACCCAACCTCGCCCCGGGCCTGCTCCCGGCCCTGCGGGCGCGGTACGGGGAGACGGTCAACGCGGAGTCGGTGCTCGCCTGGATCCTGGCGGCGGCCCGTTCCTCACCGGCCGGCTGCGTGGTGCCGCTCCCGGCGGACGCCGCGCGCTGGGCGGACGGGGTCGAGCTGGGCCGTGAGCTGCTGCGGCTCCAACTGCGCGGGGCGCGCGGGACGGAGCGTCCCCGGCTGCCGGGCGGGCAGCGCCCCTATGTGCGGGCCGCCGTCCCGCCGGACCCGGCGCCGCTGTCGTACGACGCCGAGGAGCGGGTGCTGGGTCTCGGCACCGGCCGCGTCTCCCCGGTGCCCGCCGGTGCTTGGGAGTTCCGGGTGAGCGGGGTGCGGGTGCTGGAGCTGTGGTTCGAACGCCGGACGGCGGCTCCCGGGCCGGCGGGCCTGGAGGCGGTGCGACCGCGTGCCTGGCTCCAGGAGTGGACCTCGGAGCTGCTGGAGCTGATCACGCTGCTCGCCCTGCTCGCCGAACTGCGGCCCCGGCAGGAGGAGCTGGCCGACGCGCTCGCGGCGGGACCGGACACCGGCGTCGAGGAGCTGCGCGCGACGGGGGTGCTGCCGGTGGCGGAGGCGGCGCGGCGGCCCGCGTCGGTGCTGGACCACCAGGAGGAGGGCCCGGAGGGGCAGTTCGCGCTGCTGTGAGACGCGGCCCCGGGAAGGGGCCTGTCCGCCGGATCTTCGCGGGACAGTCCCTAGTCGCAGAGCGTGACGGGCCGGTCCAGCGCTCCCAGCAGGCGGACGAAGCCGGATTCCAGGAACGCGCCCAGCTCGTCGAGGGCGTCCGGGTCCTCCAGCGGCCAGCCGGTGACGGCCTCCTCGGCGAAGGCGAGCCAGGCCCGGGTGGCGAGGGTCAGCCGGCGCGTCTGCGGCATCCCGAGCCGCCGCTGCCCCTCCTCCACCCGGCGGGCGAGGGTGGCGCGAGTGGCCTCGACGATGTCCTCGACGGCGGGGTGGCTGCCCGCGGCGCCCCGGACGAGGGCGCGGTAGACCTTGCGGCGCCCGGTCACGTACGCGACGAAACCGGCGATGAACGCGCGCATCCAGGCGACGGGGTCCAGCGAGGCGTCCGGTTCCGTGGCGGCGGCGAAGTCGTCGCACTCCTGGCGCACCACGGACCGGTAGAAGTCGCGCTTGGAGTCGAAGTAGTGGAAGAGCAGGCCCCTCGATATGCCCGCGCGGCGGGCCACGGCGTCGGTGGACAGCTCGTCCAGGGAGCAATCGGCGAGCATGTCCACGCCAATCGCCACCAATTGCGCCCTCCGCTCGTCGGGGTGCAGACGCGCGGCTCGCTTCTCGGGCATGCGCACAGTGTAGAAGTAGTTCGGCACCGAATTACCTCGGCACCCGGGCGGGCCCCGTCGGACACGGTGCGTAACCGGGCGCGGACACGGCGACGCGCCACTGCCGGCTCCGGGGATGACGGAAGAGCGGGCAGCAGCGCGATGCGTGGACCAGGGCGCCGTCGGGTCAGCGGCGGCTGCCGAAGAGCGATCGTCGCAGCCGCCGCAGCGGCGCGAAGAGCGAGACCCGTGCACTTCTGCTGCGCCGGGTGTGTCCGGCGTCGCGCGAGGTCAGCTCGCGCATCAGCAACGTCGCCTCAGCGGACTCGCGCTGCGGGACGACGGGGCCGCCCAGCACCGCGAGATGACGGTCGAGGCGCGAACTCGTCGCGCTGCTCCCGCATGTAATGGCAGGCACGCGCGCCCTGCTGCGCACCGTTATCTGTTCCATGTCACTCCCCACCCGTACGAGGGCACTCGGCCCCGGGCAGGTTAACCCTATCGCCTGCCACCGACACTCGTGTATCCCGGGCGCGGGATTGCGCACACATATACAGAGGTTGACGAACCGTCGGTGAATCCACGTGATTCCGGGGCGACTTGACGGGCGCGCCCCTCCCGGGGCGCGCCACCGCCCTAGTCGAGCGCGTTCAGGACCGGCAGGTAGCCACCGGACTGCCCGGCGGCGAAGGGGTGGTACGACTCGCCGATGTTCAGCCAGTTGAGGCTGTGCAGCCAGGCGCTTCCCGAGCAGATCTCGTGCCCGGTGAACGCGCTGGTGACATCGCCGAAGCTGAAGCCGTGGCCGGCCGCGCGCTTGGCGGTGGCGGCGTTGAGGTAGTCGGCGGCGCCGTTGATGGCGCTGCGCACCTTGTCGCTGAGCCCGACGACACAGCTGCCGCCGATCTTGTAGAAGCGCGGGTAGCCGAGGACGACGACATGGGCGGAGGGCGCCTTGGCCTCGATCGCGTCGTACACCGAGTTCAGCTTGCCGGGCAGCGTGGTGTCCACGTAGCTGCGGGCGGTCGCGATGCGGTTGAGGCAGGTGGACTCCGACTGGAGCACACAGGTCGTCATGACGTCGGAGAATCCGGCGTCGTTGCCGCCGATGGAGATCGAGACGAGGTCGGTCGAGGAGTTCAGCGGTCCGAGCTGATTGGCGAGCACGTCGCCGGTGCGCGCCCCGGAACAGGCCGTGAAGGAGAAGGAGGCCGGCGAGTGGGCGGCGGCCCAGAGGGAGGGATAGGCGAGGGTGCTGCGCTTGCAGTCACCGCTGGAGCCGATGTAGCTCCCGGAGCCGACACCCGAGGAGTACGAGTCACCGAGGGCGACGTAGTCGACGGACGGTGCGGCGTTCGCGGTGGCCGCCCCTGTCAGGGCGATGACCGCGCCGAGCAGGAGCGAGGACGAGAATGCCACAAGTCTGGACAATTTCACGGAATCTCCCTTGGACCGACCGGCAGGATCTCTGCCTACTCATAAGTAGCAGCGCGGACGGGCTTTCCGGAAGTGTTCATGCCAAGTCGAACGGATGAGCTTACGGCGACGGCGCCATGACGGCCGGTCAGCCGGTCGGCCCGGGGCTCATGAGCCGGGAGATACGGTCCGGGACCCGGGCGGACACACCGGGCCGGTTCCCTGCCGGGCCGTCACCTCAGTCCCCGAAGACCGCCCGCACCGCGTCCTGGGCCAGTTCCAGGGAGCGGGCCCGGGAGAGGCCGAGGCGGCGGGCCTGTTCCGCGTACTCCCGGGCCGCCGCGGCGGCATGGCGGTCGGCGGTGTCGCCCGCGGCGGCGACGAACGTGCCGTTGCGGCCGCGGGTCTCGATGACGCCGTCCGCCTCCAGCGCCCGGTACGCCTTGGCGACCGTGTTGGCGGCGAGGCCCAGCTCCTCGGCGAAGCCGCGTACCGTCGGGAGCCGGTGACCGACCGGCAGCACGCCGGAGCGGGCCTGTTCGGAGATCTGCGCGCGCACCTGCTCGTACGGAGCGATGCCGGAATCCGGGTCCACGGTGATGTTGGGGGTCACGGGGCGATTGTCCCCCACCGGCGGAAAATGGGAGGCGAGCGGGGCGGGGGCGTCGGTACGGTCCGGCGCATGACTGTCATCGTGCGCGACTTCCGCCCCGCCGACGCCGAGGCGTGGGTCCGGGTGCGGCGCGCCGCTCTGCCCTACATGATCATCACGCCGGAGCAGGCGGTCTTCGAGCTGACCGGTGCTCCGGCCGGACGGCGGTACCGGATGCTGGTCGCCGAGGAGAACGGCGAGGTCATCGGGACGGCGCAGGTGGGTCTGGCGCACGAGAGCCCCGAGCCGGGGCAGGCGTTCTGCAATCCGTACACCCACCCGGAGCGCACCGGCCGGGGCGCGGGCACGCTGCTGCTGCGGACCGCCGAGGAGTATCTGGCCCTGGCGGGCGCGGCCTCGGTGCACACCTGGGTGCTGGACACCCCGGGCAACCGGGCCTTCGCCACGAAGCACGGCTACGAGCCGAGCCGGCCGGCCCACTTCCTCCATCTGGACCTGGCGAACGGCTCGCTGCCGCCCCGTCAGGAGCCGCCGGCCGGTGTCGAGCTGCGGACGGCCGCCGACTTCGCCGACGACCCGCGCCCGCTCTTCGAGGCGGACGCCGAGACCACGGCGGACGAGCCCAGCGACACGCCCGCCCGGCTCGACGACTACGAGGAATGGCTCACCGAGACCTGGGGCGACCCCGGTCTGGACCGCCGCCTCACCTCGGTCGTGGTGGCCGACGGCGAGGTGGCGGCCTTCAGCGCCGCGCGGACCGACGGGGTGGACCGCTACTGGTCGGGGATGACGGGCACCCGGCGGGCCCACCGGAACCGCGGCCTCGCCAAGCTCGCGAAGAACGACTCGCTGCACCGGGCGCGCGCCGCCGGGTACACCGACGCCTATACCGGGAACGACGCCGGCAACGGTCCGATGCTGGCCATCAACCGCTGGTTCGGCTACGAGATCTGTGCCACGGAGGTACGCCATGTCCGCAGGCTCGGCTGACGCCGGTCTGACCGTCGTCCTGGTCAAGGCCGGGAAGACCAAGATCAGGTATCCGGCGGCCCTGGTCGCCGACAACGGCACCCGGGTGACCGTGCGGGCGCCCTGGGCCGCCCCGGGCGTGCGCGACTTCGGCTTCGTCCGCTTCGAGCCGGGCGACGTCTTCACCGAGCACTACTGGCGCGACGCCTGGTTCGCGGTGAAGGAGGTCCGCACGGGCGCAGGCGAACTCAAGGGCTGGTACTGCGACGTGACCCGGCCGGCCGTGCTGCGGGACGGCGAACTGGTCGTCGAGGACCTGGACCTCGACCTGTGGGTGTCGGCCGACCGCGCGGAGATCCTGCGGCTGGACGAGGACGAGTTCGCGGCGAGCGGCCTGGCCGGGCGTGACCCGGAGGCGGCGGAGGCCGCCGTGTCGGCGCTGGACGGGCTGGAGCGGCTGGCCCAGTCGGCGGACGGCCTCGCCCCGCTGCTGGCCTGAGGGCGCGGGCCGGGCCGGGCTGCCGGAGCCCGGCCCGGCCGACGCCCTCTCAGCGCACCACCAGCTCCACCTCGTACCCCGCCGCGTCCTCCAGGTAGGCGGCCACGCAGTCCTCACCGCCCGCGTGCGGATGGCGGTCCGCGAAGAGCAGCCGCCAGCCGTGGTCCGGGGCCCGGTCCACCAGGGCGTCCAGGGCGGCCCGGTGCTCCACGTGGAACGCCAGGTGGTTGAGGCCGGGGCTGCGCCGCTCGTGCGCACCCGGGGCCAGATCGGGCGACTGCTCGATCACCACATAGGTGTCCCCGCGCCGCCAGCTGCGCCCGTGCGCCCACTCCTGGTACGGGACATGGCCCAGCTCACCGAGGAGCCAGTCCCAGCCCGGCACGGCCGCCGCCAGGTCGGGCACCCACAGCTCGATGTGGTGGACCCGCCCGGTGCGGGTCCCGCCGGACGGCAGCGCCACCGCCCGGCGCTCGCCCTGCGGTTCGTACCCGATCGGGTCGCCGTCCTCGTGCCAGTGGATCAGGAAGCGCTCCCCCGCCCGGTAGCCGTCGAGCCCCGCGCGGCAGTACGCGACCATGTCGTCCGGGAGGGCGTCCAGCGCATACCAGGCCAGCTCGGAGCACTTGTCGGGTTCGCGGTTGTACGGGGGCCGCGTCCGGTCGTACGCCGCTTCGAAGAACCAGCCGGTCCGCGGGTTGCCGCCGGGGCCCCGGTGCTGCATGACCAGGGCCACGCGCAGCTCCTCCGGGTCGAGGTCGAGACCGATCTCCTCGGCCGCCTCCCTGATCAGCGCCTGCCGCACGTCCTCGCCGTCCTCCACATGGCCGGACGGGGCGTGCAGCAGTCCGTCCGCGTAGCCCGTGCCGGCCCGGCGGGCGAGCAGGACGTCGTCGCCGCGGCGGAGGATCAGGTGCACGTCGACGACCTCGGTGTGCCGGCGCGGCCGGTGCACGCGGGCGACCAGGGCGTAGCGCTCGTCGTCGACGTCCTTGCCCCACAGGTCGCGGTCGCCGGAGAGCCGTTCGTGGTGGACGCGCTCGGTGAGCGGGGCGAGCAGCGAGGTGAGGTGCTCGGCGGAGAGTCCGTCGCCGTCCCACACGCCTTCCACCAGGACCAGCCTGCCGCCGGGGCGCAGGAGTCCGGCCCAGTGGCGCAGGACGGCCGCCGGGTCCGGCAGCAGCCACACCACGTGCCGGGCGAGGATCACGTCGAATCTCCGGTCGCCGACGGGCGGCCGGGCCGCGTCCCCCACCAGCACCCGCGCCTGTGTGCCGGCCAGCTTGGCGCGGGCCCGCTCCGCCATGCGCGGCGCGCTGTCCACGGCGGTGAGCCGATGGCCCTGGCCGGCCGCGAGCAGGGCGAGGCTCCCCGTACCGCAGCCGAGGTCGAGCACATCGGAGGGCTCCGGGGGCAGCCAGCTCTCCAGCCGCCGCGCCCAGGCGCTGCGGACCACGGGGTCGAGCAGCCCGTGATCGGCCTCCTCGTCGAAGGAGGCGGCGGCGGAGTCCCAGTCGGTCGTCGTCATGATCCGATCGTGCCAGCCGCCACTGACAATGCCGCTGCCCCGGCGAGGAGGGACCTCGCCGGGGCAGGGCGTCACGGGGTCTAGCCGATGACGGAGGCGCAGTCGGTCGGGCTTGCGTGCGCCGGGTCCAGGGCGTTGACCACCTCGTGGTAGGCGATCCGGTCGATGGTCCCGATCGCCACGTGCTCGGACAGGTCGACCGGGCACAGGTCCTGGAGCAGGACGTTGCGCACGTCGGGTCCGTCCAGGAACTGCGTCCGGTACGGGGTCACGACCTCGTCGTACCGGGTCGCGATGACGGTGTAGTGCACCCCGGGCACGGTGTCCGGCACGGAGTTGAGCTTCTTGATGAAGGGCGACCCGGCCACCTGGTCGGCGAGTCCGGGCGTACCGGCGTTGAGCAGGTCACCGACGCCGGGGAAGTACGGCAGGAGCTTGGTCAGGCCGAGCAGCGTGGTGCCGTGGTTGTCGGGGGCGAGCCCGATCATGGCGTTCACCTTGGCCGCGCCGCCGAGGAACTTCAGGTAGTAGTTCGGCATCATGCCGCCCTGGGAGTGGCCGACGATGTCCGCCTTGGCCGCGCCGGTGGAGGCGAGCACCTTGTCGACGAAGGCGGCGAGCTGTCCGGCCGACTTGTCGATCGGGCCGAGGCCGTTGAAGACCGGCACGCCGGGCAGCTGGCCGTAGTCGAGCGAGTAGACGCAGTAGCCCCGGTTCACCAGGTAGGGGGCGAGGACGAGCCAGTTGTCGACGGAGTTCCCGAAGGTCCCGTGGACCAGGACGACGGGGCGGGGATGGGCGGCGGAGGGCTTGCAGGAGTAGTCGTTCCAGCCGCGCGAGGTGGTGGCCGTCGCGGCGGTGGGGGCGGCCGCGGCCGCGGTGGCCGTGGGGGTGGCGACCGCGGCGACGGCGAGAAGCAGGGCGGCGAGCGTCCGGCGGGCGCGTGGGGAGCGCGGCGCGCGGGTCCAGGACAGCATCGTGGGGTCTCCTTGCGGCTCAAGGGAGTTGCGATGTCTGTGCACCCTGCGGCCCGGACCACAAGTTTCTGCTGCATTTCTGCGTGCTCATGCCAAATTACGCATGAGTAGGGTTCGCTGGGAAGTTACGCGTCGGTAAAAAGTGCGCGGGCCCGCGGGACGGCCCGACGCGGGCTCGCGCGCACCGCTCAGGCCGCCAGCCGCCCCGGCATCACGGCCCGGGGACCGAACCGCTCCCGCAGCCGGTCCGCAACCGCCTCGATCCGCCGCGCCCGCTCGTCCACCGGGTCGAAACTCAGCTGCCGGGCGGCCCGTTCGGCCTCGCCCAGCCCCTCGGCGCGCAGCCCGATCCCCCGCACCCGGGCCCGCTGCAGGGCGAACGAGTCATGGATGCGGTACGCGAGGGCGGTCAGCTCCGCGGAGTGCGCGGTGGGTTCGCGGAGCGTACGGCTGCGGGTCAGCGTCGAATAGCCGGTGCGGTCGGCGTAGCGCACGGAGACCGCGAGCGCGCGGCACACCTGGCCCTCGCCGCGCATCCGCGCTCCCAGCTCCTCGGTGAGTGACATGAGCGCGCGACGCTGCCGCTCCCGGTCCAGTTCGTCGCGCGGGAAGGTGCGTTCGGCGGCGACCGAGCGGGCGGCGGCGTTCGGCACGACCGCGGTGCGGTCGATGCCGTGCGCCCGCTCCCACAGGTCGCGCCCGGTGCGCGCCCCGGTGATCCGTTGCAGGGTGCCGAGCGGGGCGGCCGCGATCCGGCCGACGGAGTCGAGCCCGTACCCGCACAGGGCGCGGGCCGTCGCCGCCCCCACGCCGTCCAGCGCGGCGGCCGGCCGGTCCGCGAGGAAGGCGGCCACCCCGCCGGCGGGCACCACGAAGGTGGTCCCGGGCGCGGCCTGCCGCAGCGCCATCCGGGCCAGCATCGGGTTCTGGGCGGCCCCGATCGCGCAGTCCACCCCGTGCAGGGCCAGCGCGCGGACCCGGATCACCGAGGCGATCCCCTTCACGTCCCGCCCGAAGTAGCGCAGCGCGCCGCGCACATCGGCGAGCGCCCCGTCGGGCGGGGCCGCTTCGACGACCGGGGTGAACGAACCGAGCAGGGCGAGCAGGCCCGCGTACCCGGCGGGGTCCGGGGGCCCGCCGCCGACCCGCCGGAACCGCAGGCAGAGGATCCCGGGCCGCCCGTCCGGCACCCCGTTCATCCCGCGCTCCCCGGGCTCTGGTGCCACAGCTTCCTTCCGGTGGGCAGCCCCTCGCCGGGCGGCTTGAGGTCGGCCCACGGGTTCATCTCGTAACCGGTGGGCATCCGGATGCGGCGGCCGTCGTCACCGGCCGGGGCCTCGCCCGGCGCGGGGTCCCCGGCCTCGGATTCCGGCTCCGGCACCTGCGCCAGCCGGGCCGCGACCGCGTCGAGTCCGCCGGTGCGCCGCAGTTCGGCCAGCTCCGCCAGGTTCCAGGCGGCGGCGCCGACCACGCTCAGGCTGCGCGCCCCGCGCCGCTGCACCACCCCGCGCACCAGCAGCAGCCAGGAGTGGAAGACGGTGTGCGCGCAGGCGGCGTGGCTGTCGTCGAAGAAGGCCAGGTCGACCAGGCCCGTACCGTCGTCCAGGGTGGTGAAGACGACCCGGCGGCCGGAGCGGACGGGCGGCGTCTGGGTCGCCGCCTTGGCGCCCGCGACCAGCACCGTCTCCCCGTGCCGTGCCTCGCGCAGCCGCTTGGCCGAGACCGCGCCCAGCTCCTTGAGGAAGGCGTCGTGATCGCTCATCAGATGGCGCGAGACGTCCATGCTCAGGACGCCCAGCTCGGCGCTGAGCCGTTCCGCCTCGTTGAGGTCGGGCAGGCCGACGGACGCGGTGCGGTGCCCGCCGCCGAGCGGGAGCTGTGCGCCGGATCCCGCGCCCCGCTGGGCGCGGTGCAGTTCGGACAGGTGCAGCAGCAGGTCGCGGCGGTTGGCCCCGAACGCGTCCAACGCGCCGACCTGGGCCAGCCGTTCGGCGGCCGGCTTTCCCGGGCGGGCCCGCTGCCAGAAGTCCAGCAGCGAGCTGTAGGGCTGCCCGTCCTCGATGCGGGCGACCTCGGCCTCGCTGATCCCGTGGACGTCCGAGAGCGCGAGCCGCAGCCCCCAGCGCTCCGCCCCTCCCTCTTCATCAGACACCAGTTCGATTCGATGGGCGGTCGCCGACCGGTTGACGTCCAGCGGCAGCACCGGGACCCCGCGCCGCCGCGCGTCGGCGAGCAGCAGCCGCTTCGGGTACATCCCGGGGTCATGGGTGAGCAGACCGGCGTAGAAGGCCGCCGGATGGTGCGCCTTCAGCCAGGCCGACTGATACGTGGGTACGGCGAAGGCCACCGCGTGCGCCTTGCAGAAGCCGTAGCTGCCGAACGCCTCGATGATCTCCCAGGCGCGGGCGATCACCTCGGCGCCGTACTTCCGCGCCGCCGCGTGCTGGGCGAACCAGACCCTGATCCGGGCCTGCGACGCGGGGTCGGAGAGCCCGCGCCTGACCCGGTCGGCCTCGTCGCGGCCGCAGCCGGTCATGATGTCGACGATCTGGATGATCTGCTCGTGGAAGACCACCACGCCGTACGTCTCGCGCAGCGGCTCCTCCAGGTCGGGGTGCGGGTAGCGGACCGGGGCGCGGCCGTGCCGGGCCTCGATGAACGGGCGGACCATGTCGGCGGAGACCGGGCCCGGCCGGAACAGCGAGATGTCGACCACCAGATCGTGGAAGTTCTCCGGCTGGAGCCTGCCGACCAGGTCGCGCTGGCCCGGCGACTCGATCTGGAAGCAGCCCAGCGTCTCGGCCGTCCTGATCAGCTGGTACGTGCGAGGATCGCCCGGCTCCACGGCGTCCAGGTCCACCTCGCGCCCGGAGGCCCGCTTCACCTCGGCGACCGCGTGCGCCATCGCCGACTGCATCCGTACGCCCAGCACGTCGAGCTTGAGCAGCCCGAGGTCCTCCACGTCCTCCTTGTCGAACTGGGACATCGGGAAGCCCTCGCCGCTGGTGGGCATGACGGGGGTGCGGCGCAGCAGCGAGGCGTCCGAGAGCAGGACCCCGCACGGGTGCATGGCGACGCCGCGCGGCAGGGCGTCCAGCGCCTCCACCAGCTCCCACAGCCGCCCGTACGTCTCTCTGGTCCTGGCGACCTCGCGCAGTTCGGGCAGTTCCTCCATGGCCGCGCGGGCGTCGCGGGCCCGGATGTGCGGGAAGGCCTTGGCGAGCCGGTCGGTCTCGGCCGGGTTCATGGAGAGCGCGGCGCCGACGTCCCGGATGGCGTGGCGCACCCGGTAGGTCTCGGGCATGGCGACGGTGGCGACCCGCTCGGCGCCGAAGCGGTCGATGATCGCGCGGTAGACGTCGAGGCGGCGGGCCGACTCCACGTCGATGTCGATGTCGGGCAGCACGAAGCGGCGTTTGGACAGGAAGCGCTCCATCAGCAGCCCGTGCTCGACCGGGTCGGCGTGGGCGATGCCCAGGAGGTGGTTGACCAGCGAACCGGCCCCGGAGCCCCGGGCGGCCACCCGCACCCTCATCTCCCTTACGTCGTCGACGACCTGAGCGACCGTCAGGAAGTACGAGGCGAAGTTGTGGTGGGCGATGATGTCCAGCTCGCGGTGCATCCGGTCCCAGTACTCCGGCCTGCGGTCGTAGCCGCGCAGCACCATGCCGGCGGCGGCGCGGGAGGCCAGTACCCGCTGGGCGGTGCGCCGGCCGGCGCCGACGAGACGCGGCTCGGGAAAGCGGACGGAGCCGAGCCCGATGTCGCCCTCGGGGTCGACCTCGCAGGCGTCGGCGGTGTGCCGGGTCTCAGCGAGCAGCCGTGCTCCGGCACCGGCGCCGAGCCCGGCGGCGGCGGTGATCCGCTCGGCGGTCTCCGCCATCGCGCGGGCGTCCTTGAGCCAGCGCTCACCGCTGTCCAGCGGGGCGCGGCGCGGGTCGACGGGGACGAGCCTGCGGGCGGCGTCGAGCACGTCGGCGACCGGCCCCTGGCCCGCGTCGGCGTACCGGACGGCGTTGGTCAGCACGGCCCGTACACCCTGCTCGGCGGCGAAGCCGACGGTGCGGGCGGCGAGCCGCAGCGAACCGGGCCCGGTGCCGGTGCGCCCGTGGTGGACGGCTTCGAGCCGCAGGCCGTCGCCGTACAGCTCGCGCCAGGGGGCGAGGAGGGCGGCGGCCAGGTCGGGGCGGCCCGCGCACAGGGCCCGGCCCACGTCGGAGGCGGGGCCGAGGAGCACGGTGAGCCCTTCGGCGGGCAGCGCGAGCCGGCCGACCAGGGGCCGGCCGCCCTCGGGGACGCCGGCGTGGGCGGCGGTGACCAGGCGGCACAGCTCGGCCCAGCCCTGCGCGCCGTCACGGGCGAGGAAGGTGACCCGGGGTGCGGATTCATCGACAAAGACACCCCCGCGGGCCGGGGTACGGGGACGCCGGGCGGGCCCGTCGCCCGCCGCCGGACCCACCGCGAGGTCCGCCCCGAACAGCGGGCGCACCCCTTCCCGCCCGCAGGCGCGGGCGAACCGGACGGCGCCGGCGAGGGTGTCGCGGTCGGTCAGCGCGAGGGCGTCCATGCCCTGCCCGGCGGCGCGCTCCGCCAGCCGCTCCGGGTGCGAGGCCCCGTACCGCAGGGAGAACCCGGAAGCGGTATGCAGATGCGTGAACCCTGGCACCTGCACCTCCTGAACCGATTCGTACGCGCTGCCCCCCTCGCTCTCCACCATAAACCAAGTTTCGAACATTCGTACGATACCCGGGGCCCACCCCTCCCCTGCGCCACCGAGCGGCCGGCACACACCTCTAGGCATGACAGGTGCATGACGGCATCCTGGAGCGACCTCGCGTACCCGCGAGTCGCCACAACTCCCCGCCACCCCACGGAGGCCGCTCATGCGCCGTCGCGTCGCCACCCTGCTCGCCGCTGTCGGACTGTCGCTCCCGCTCGTCCTGCTGCCCGCCGCCTCCGCCTCGGCGGCCCCCGCGGACAAGCCCCAGGTCCTCAGTTCCTGGACGCAGACGAGCGCCGCCAGCTACAACGCGTGGAACTCCGCCCGCAACAACAAGGGCGCGTGGTCCGCGTACGGCTTCGACTGGTCGACGGACTACTGCAGCACCTCGCCCGACAACCCCTTCGGCTTCCCGTTCCAGACGGCCTGCGCCCGGCACGACTTCGGGTACCGCAACTACAAGGCGGCCGGGACGTTCTCCGCCAACAAGGCCCGCCTCGACAACGCCCTCTACGCGGACCTCAAGCGCGTGTGCTCCGCGTACTCCGGGGCCAAGCTGACCTCGTGCAACGCCACGGCCTGGACGTACTACCACGCGGTGGACATCTTCGGCGTCGCACCGGCCGGGGCCGCCCTGGCCGGCTGACGCGGCGCTCCCCCTCACACGTGCGTGGCCCCCGGCCGGAGCCGGGGGCCACGTTTCACCGTGCGGGACGGTCAGCCGATCTCGGCGCCGAACGCCGCCAGCGCCTCCGGCACCGGCTGGAAGAACGTCTCGCCGCCCGCCGAGCAGTCACCGCTGCCGCCCGAGGTCAGACCGATCGCCGTGTCACCGGCGAAGAGCGAACCGCCGCTGTCGCCGGGCTCGGCGCAGACCGTGGTCTGGATGAGCCCGTTGACGATGTCGCCGTTGCCGTAGTTCACGGTGGCGTCCAGGCCCGTCACCTCGCCGTCGTGGACCTGGGTGGTGGAGCCGCTGCGGGTCACCGTCATGCCGACGGTGGCCTCGCCCACCTTGGTGATGGGCTGGGTGGAACCGTTGTAGAGGTCCACCTCGCTCGGGTGCGCGGTGGACGAGGTGTACTTCACCAGGCCGAAGTCGTTGTCCGGGAACTCCGAGCCGGCGTTCGTGCCGATCTCGGCGCCGCCCTGGGAGTCCGACCAGCTGGAGATCGCCTCGGTGCAGTGCCCGGCGGTCAGGAAGTACGGCTCGCCGTCCTTGACCACGTTGAAGCCGAGCGAGCAGCGCCCGCCGTCGCCCCAGATCGCGTCGCCGCCGGCGATGAACGGCTTGAACTCCCCCGCCGACTTCTTGAGCTCCGCCTTGCCGCCCAGCGAGTCGACCACCGCGCCGAGCTTCTTCAGGTCGGCACCCTTGACCGTACGGTCGGCGGTGACGACGACCTTGTTGCCGACCGGGTCCACGGCCCACGAGGTGCCGGGGATCGTCGCCTTGCCGGCCAGGGTCTGCCGGGCGGACTTCAGGTCGGCGAGCGTGTTCTTCACGATTCTGGCGGTGCCGCCCGCCTGCCGCACCCGCTCGGCGGCGGTCTCGTCGACCACGTTCATCACGAGGTGCTTGCTGCCGGCGTCATAGTACGAGCCGGCCGCGTCGGTGCCCAGGTCCTTGCCCAGGTCCGTGGCGAGCTTCCCGGCCGCGGCGGCGTTCAGCGTCCGCGCGGTGAACTGCGGCACGTCGTCACTGGCGTTCGCGCTCTGGAAGGTCACGCCCGCCGCGACCAGGCCGACGACCGCCGAACCGGCCAGCACTGCGCGCTTCCTCGATATGCGTCGATGCTTCAACTTCGACCTCCTGTGGGGGCCGCGCACGGATGATGTGGGGTCGTCCGTACGCGGAGGATGAAGCGCCCACTATGGTCACGCCCCCATGGGCACACAAGGTCGAGCCCCGGACGCACACACGACAACACCGGTTCGGTTGCGCGGTGTTCACTTATCGGTCCCGGCTCTCCGCTCACCGCTCGCCCCCAGCACGACGAAGCCGGCCCCCGGGCGTGTTTCCGCCCGGGGGCCGGCCGATGCCGAACCGCCGTCCGTACCCGCGGGCCCGCCCGTACGCGACGGGTCCGCGGGGCCGGGCCGTCAGTAGACGCTGACGCCGTACGCGCTGAGCGCCTCGGTGACCGGCTGGAAGAACGTCGTGCCGCCGGAGCTGCAGTTGCCGCTGCCGCCCGAGGTCAGGCCGATCGCCTTGGAGCCGGAGTAGAGCGGACCGCCCGAGTCGCCGGGCTCGGCGCACACGTTGGTCTTGATCATGCCGTACACGACGTCGCCGTTGCCGTAGTTGACCGTGGCGTTGAGCGCGGAGACGGTGCCGCTGTGGATGCCGGTCGTGGAGCCCCGGCGGGTCACGGACATGCCGACCGTGGCATTGGCCGCACTGGTGATGTCGACGCTGCCCACGGTGCCCTCGTGCGAGACCGCGGAGTTGTCGTAGCGCACCAGCCCGTAGTCGTTGGTCGGGAAGCTGGAGCCGACCGTCGGGCCTATGTAGGTGGTGTTCGAGGAGTTCGTGTACCAGGGCGGGTTGCCATCGGTGCAGTGGCCGGCGGTCAGGAAGTAGTACGTGCTGCCGCTGCGGACGTTGAACCCGAGGGAGCAGCGCCAGCCGGGTGCGTAGATGGCGTCACCGCCCTTGAGCAGCTTGCTGAACTTGCCGGGGGTGTGCTCGATGCGCAGGGCTCCCGCGTTGCTGCCGGCGGAGTCCTTGATCTGCTGGACCTCGGCGGCGGAGACCGTGCTGTCGACGGTGACCACGAGCTTGCCGGTCGCCGGGTCGACGTTCCAGGCGGTGCCGGCGACATCGGCGCCGAGGACGGCGTCACTGGCGGCGGCGAGCTGGTTGGCGCTGTACGTTCCGGTGGAACTGGCCTGGGCGGTGGGGACGGCCAGGGCGGCGACGGCCACGAGACCGGCAGCGATGGCGATGGCCCTGCTGCGTCTCGCGGTACCGCTGAGGGGGGTGGTGCGCTTGATCCTCACTGTCATTCCTCCCGAGGGGAATCGGGGGTCCGCCTGTGGGGTGGTCGGACCCGTGAGGCGCAGTCGGGCGCACGGCTTCCGTCCGCATTCCGGATATGCCGTGCCCCTGACAAGCGCTGCTCGGGAGTATTCAAGGCGTCAACTTCCGGCGCAAGGGCGCCTTTTGGCCTGAGCCCGGCCCGCACGGCGCGCGAAGGCCCCCGCAGGCGGAATCCCGCGGGGGCCGGACGGAGGCTCTTCCTCAGCCGTCGGCGCGGTGGCGCTCGCCCGCCTCGACGGCGACCGGGAGGGTGTTGCCGGGCGGCGGGAAGGGGCAGATGAAGTGGTCGGCGAAGGCACACGGCGGCAGCAGCGCGCGGTTGAGGTCGACGGTCACCGAGCCGTCGGCCGCCGGTGCGGCGGGCCGCAGGAACCGGAAGCGGTAGCTGCTGTTCCCGCTGGTGGCGTCGGCGAAGACCGCCCAGAGGGACCCGTCGGGCTCGACGGCGACCTGGAGCGTGTGCCCGGCTCCGTCCAGCTCGAAGGCGATCTCCCCGGCGAGCCCGAGTCCGCGTTCGACACCGTCGGCGTTCTCGACCCGGACGGTGCGGGAATCGGCGTACGGACGGAAGGTGCCCGGCACCGCCCAGCGGGCGTCGTACGGGGTCGCGTCGATCGCCCGGAACGCGCGCCGCGCGGGCGATTCGGGGTCGAAGACCCGCACCGCCCACAGGCCCTCGCGGCTCAGCACGACCAGCCTGCGGCCCTCGTGCGCGACCCGGGACGCGTCGACCGGCCCCCGGTCGGCGCCGAGCCGGACCTCGCCGGTGAAGGGCTTCCCGTCCACGGTCAGCCCGTCCGCGGGCGCGGCCTCCAGGACCAGCGCGCCGTCCTCCTCCCGCCACCGGCCCGGGACGGCCGGAATTCGCCCCTCCGGGTGATCGGCGAGCCAGTGGGTGCCGGTGAGGGAGAGCGGCCCGTACGGCGCCGCGACCGTGGTGGTCCGCTCCTCGTGCCAGCGCTCCCAGTCCCGCGCTGCCTGCTGCTGTGCGTGCGTGCTCATGGATCAACCCTTCCATACCGGTTCGGCGAGACCGAGGTGCGACCGCAGCGTGGAACCGGTGTACGCCGGGCGGAAGACCCCCCGTTCCTGGAGGAGCGGGACGACCCGGTCGACGAAGTCGTCGAGGCCGCCGGGGGTGAGGTGCGGGACGAGGATGAAGCCGTCGGCGGCCCCGGCCGCCACGTACTCCGTCAGCTGCGCGGCGACGGTGGCCGGGCTGCCGATGAACGACTGGCGGCCGGTCGCCTCGACGACCGTCTGCCGGATGGAGAGCCCCTTCTCCCGGGACAGCGCGCGCCAGCGGGCCGCCACCGCGAGCGGGTCGCCCTGCCGGACCCGACCCCGGGCAAGCTCGGCGCCGGGATCCGGGTCGCTCGCGGGCAGCGGCCCGTCCGGGTCGTACCCGGAGAGGTCGCGCCCCCAGACCTGCTCCAGGGCGGTGATCGCGTTCTGCGGCGAGACCTGCTGGAGGCGGATGGCGGCCGCGCGCTCCTGCGCCTCGGCGTCGGTGTCGCCGAGCACGAAGGTGACGCCGGGCATGACCTTCAGCTCGTCGGGCTCCCTGCCGTGGGCCGCGAGCCGGCCCTTGACGTCCGCGTAGAAGGCGCGCCCCGCTTCGAGGGTGCCGTGCCGGGTGAAGACGATGTCGGCGGCTGACGCGGCGAAGTCCCGGCCCTCGGGCGAGTCGCCGGCCTGGATGACGACGGGGTGGCCCTGCGGGGAGCGCGGCACGGTGAACTCGCCGTCGACGGTGAAGTGCCGGCCCCGGTGCGAGACCGGGCGCGGGGCGCCGTCGGGGGTCCAGGAGTCCCACAGCTCACGGGCGGTGGCGACGAACTCGGCGGCGCGGGTGTACCGCTCGGAGCGGTCCAGGTAGCCGCCGCGCCGGAAGTTCTCGCCGGTGAAGGCGTCGGAGGAGGTGACCGCGTTCCACGCGGCCCGGCCGGCGCTGAGATGGTCGAGGGTGGCGAGCCGGCGGGCCAGTTCGTAGGGCTCGTTGAACGTGGTGTTGACGGTGGCGGCGAGGCCGAGCCGGTCGGTGACGGCCGCCAGCGCGGACAGCACGGTCAGGGACTCGGGTCTGCCGACCACGTCCAGGTCGTGGATCCGCCCCTTGTGCTCGCGCAGCCGCAGCCCCTCGGCGAGGAAGAAGAAGTCGAACAGGCCCCGCTCGGCCGTGCGCGCGAGGTGTTCGAACGAGGAGAACTCGATCTGGCTGCGGGAGCGCGGGTCGGACCAGACGGTGGTGTTGTTCACGCCGGGGAAGTGCGCGGCGAGGTGCATCCGTTTCGGGGCGGCGGCCGTCATACCCGCTCCCCCACGCGTGCGTACCGGTTGGCGGGACGGGCCAGACCCAGGTGCTCGCGCAGGGTGCCGCCCGGGTAGAAGGTCCGGAACAGGCTGCGGTGCTGGAGCAGGGCGACCGTGCCGTTGACGATCCGTTCGAGGTCGCGCGCGGGGGTGATCGGGGTGAGGTGGAAGCCGTCGACCGCGTCGGCCCGGTGCCACTCGGTGATCAGATCGGCCAGATCGACCGGGCCGCCCCGGAAGTAGGTGCCCCGGTCGGGCGGCGGCGGCCCGCTCGCCAGCCCCGGCTCGAAGGCCGTCTCGGCGTCACCGAGGTCGACGGTGAGCGCGGCGAACACCCGCAGCGCGTCGGGGTCCCGGCCGTGGGCGGCGGCCCGGAGGCGCACGTCGTCGCGGATCGCGGCGGTCCGCTCGGGGGTGGTGGCCCGTACGAGGACGACGTCGGCGTGGCGCGCGGCGGCGTCCCTGGCCGGCTCGGCCGTGCCGTCGACCACGACGACGGGGTGGCCCTGCGGCGGCCGGGGCACGATCGCCGGCCCCCGGACGCTGAACGCGGCGCCCTCGAAGTCGATGTGATGCAGCTTGTCGCGGTCGATGAAGCGGCCGGTCACGGTGTCACGGATCTCGGCGTCGTCCTCCCAGCTGTCCCAGAGCCGGGCCGAGACGTCGGCGCACTCGCCCGCCTCGTGCCACAGGTCCGGTACGGGCGCCGCCGGGCGGCGGCCGAACAGCCGGGCCTCGGCCTCGGTCATGGACACGCCGACCTGCCAGCCCGCCCGGCCCCGGCTGACCCAGTCCAGGGTGGCCACGGCCGACGACACGTGGAACGGCTCCGTGTGGGTGGTGGTGACCGTCGGCACCAGGCCGACGCGGCGGGTGGCGGGGGCCACCCGGGCGAGTACGGCGAGCGCGTCGGGCCCCGGCCGGGCGAACGAGTCGCCGAGGGTGACGAAGTCGAGCGCGCCGCCCTCCGCGAGCCGGGCGAGCCCGGTGTGGTGCGCGGCGTCGTAGCGGGGCGGGCCGCCGATCTCGGCGGCCAGGTGGAGGGGCCGGAGGGCTGGCATGGCGATTCCTTTCGGCGGAGCGTGGGTGCCTGCCTTCGGGCGGCACGGTGAGGGTGGGTACGGGAGGAGGCCGCCGCTGCTCAGTCCCCCGGGTCCGGGTGGAGGCGGCGCAGCAGGAGGAGGGCGGCCCGCGCGGTCGCGTCGTTCTGGCCGAACGCCGGGCCGCCGGTGCGCGGCCGGGTGAACGCCCCGCTCGTGCGCGCCCCGGTGTGCGGGCCGAGCGCGAAGCGGCGCGGGTGCGGGCGGCCGGCGCGGTCGACGATCCGGCCGTCTCCCGGGTCGACCGCGAGCAGCCCGGAGGCGGTGGCGGCGGCCCCGTCCTCGTACAGCGTGCGCAGCAGGGGTGAGCGGGTGCGCCCGGGTGCAGGGGCGGGGAGGCGGGCCTCGACCAGGGCGCGGGCCTCGACCCACTCGCCCGGTACGGTGGCGCTCGCGGCGCGGAAGACGCCCCGTTCCTCGTCGGCCTCGACCGTGGTGCCGGCGCCGAGGAAGCGGACGACGCCGGCCCGGGAGAGCGCGAGCAGCTGCCGCAGCCGGGGGCCGGGCGGCCCGGAGGCGAGGTAGCTGAAGAAGCCGTGCCACTCGTCCCCGGTGTCGCCGAGCCGGACGAGCGTTCCGTAGACCGAGAGCAGTCCGAGGAACACGGCGAGGTCCTCGCTGTGCCCGGGGTCGTTCCGGCGTGCGAGGTCGGCGGTGATATGGGCGCGGAGGGCTTCCTGGAGGGCGCCGGACGAGGCGTGGCGGATCCCGTCCAGCGGGCGGTCGAGCGCGTCGAGGTCGAGCCGGTCGGCGGGGTCGGGGACGGCGTCGGCGATCAGGTCCCGCAGTTCGGCGCTGCCCGGGTCGGCCGCGGCGTACTTCTCCTCGAAGGCGGCCCGGTCGGCGGCGGTGCGCTCGGGGTGGGCGGTGAACAGCCGGTGGTAGTGGGCGTACCCCAGCTCCTTGTCGACATGGGGCCGGATGTCGCGGCGGTAGTCGGGCGGCCGGGGCCGGTCCCGCAGCTCCGCGGCGCGCGCGGGGCCGAAGAAACGCGGCAGCGGCGGCCGTTCGCCCTGTAATCCGTAGCCGATCTTGGCGCGGTACGGGACGCCGCGCCGCGATCCGGCGTACAGGACGGGCTCCCGGCCGGAGGGCACGTACGCCCCGCTCTCGTACCGTCCGCCGCGTCCTTCGGTGAGCAGCACCATGAGGTCGATGAAGGCGAGTCCGAGCCCCCGGACGATGACGGGTTCGCCCGCGGGCAGCGCGCTCAGGTCGCTGTCGGCGGTGAAGGCGGGCGGCAGGTGGACGAGCCCGTGCCGGTCCGCGAAGGCGGAGAGCGCGCGCTGTTCGGCGTCCGGCCCGGCGTCCAGGTGGCCGAGGGTGAGGACGACCAGGTCGGCGGCGAGCGGTGCGGCGCGGCCCGCGAGGTGGACGAGCTGGCGGCCGTCGCGCGGGCCGGTGACGCGCAGGGCCGGAGCACGGTGCTCATGGACGGTGACCGAGGGCGGGAGGGCGGCCACCGCGTGCGCGTACACCCAGCGCAGATAGGCGCCCTGGAGCCGCCGGCTCGGGAAGTCCCGCCCCCGCAGCGTCTCGATCTCGGCGCGCAGCCGGGCATCGGCGGCGGCCTCGGCGCACCGGATCCGGCCCTCCCGTACGTCCGCCGCCCAGGCGTCGAGCGCGGGACCCGCCCGGACGGGGCCCTCCTGGCGGACGGTGTCGTCGGTGAACATCGTGACGTCCTCGGCCATGGAGTTCATCCACAGCAGCGGGGACTGGTCGCGGCGCCAGATCCGGCCGCTCCCGGGCGGGTGGGGGTCGATGAGGTGGAGGTCCAGCGGCCGGTCCCCGTACAGGGCGGGGGCGTTGGCGGCGAGCCGTTCGACCAGGCCGGTGCCGCGGGGCCCCGCGCCGATGACGGCCAGCGCGGGCCGGGCGCTCACCGGTGGTCCGGGGCGGCGGACGCGCGCCGGACGGCATCGTTGTCTTCGGGGGGTGCGACGGGAGGGGCGGTCTGCGCGGGCATGCGGAAGCTCCGTGGATGCGGCGGTCGGACACGGGGCGCACCCTCGGCACGGAGAACAGCAGCGTGGAACACGGAACGGACGGGCCCCTCAGCCCGGTCCTCCTGACGAAGGGAAGCGCCGTCCACGCCGGGCTGTCAAGCCTGTCCACACTGTGAGCATTACGTCTCAGGGCGGTTGACGGGCTATCGGATGACTGTTCCACTGGGGCCATGCATTCGCAGCAGTGGCTGGTCAAGCGCTCCCACATCGACTTCGGTCGCGTGTGGTCCTGTTCCTGTTGAGCCGACGCCCTGCTTCCCGCGCCTTCCCGCTCGCGCCGTGACCGGTGTCCGAGCATCTGCCCAGGCGCGCCCCCGCACGTCCGGAACAGCAGCACACCCTCCCCTCGCTCCGTCCCGCTCCGCCATGTCGCGGAGCGGGACGTACGGCTGACGCCGTCTCAGCAGTCGCACCCGCAGTCACAGCCGTCGCAGCAGCTGCAGCAGTCGCAGCAATTGCTGCACGCGTCGCAGCCGTCGCAGCAGTCCCCGCAGTCGCACTGACTGCACAGCCCCTCGCGCCGCTGACGCGACCAGGGGTCCTCGAAGGTGCCGCAGCACATCTGGCAGGTGCAGGCGAGGCCGGCCCACACCAGGCAGCCCATGACCAGTCCGCGCCGGTCGCGCGGCGGCTCGGGCGGCAGGGGGCCGAAGGGCGCGCCCGGCCCCGTGGGCGCGTACGGATTGCCGGGCGGCGGCCCGAACGAGCCCGCGGGTCCCGTTCCTGACGGTTCGCCGGACACGGTCAGGAGCCCGCCGGATCCGTGGGAGCAGACGTCCGAGGCGAAGGCGCGGTCGACCGAGCGCCGCAGTTCGTGGGCGAGCAGCACGTGCGCGAGCCTGCCGTTGGTGAACTCCGCGTCCTTCAGCGCCAGCCGCACGCCCCGCAGCGCGTCGTCGCACAGCCGCCGGGCCTCGGCGCGCGAGGTGCCGGTCGCGGTGAGCGGGTTCCAGGCACCCGCGGCGGCATCGGCCTCCTGGTCCTCCACGGCGTCCAGCAGGTGCGCGAGGCGCCCGAAGAGGCGCCCGGCCTCGGCGAGCGGCTCGGCGTTCTGCGGCTTGCCCGCGAGGACGGCGGTGTGGGCGAAGGCCGCCGCGGTGGCGGTCTCGGTGGGCTCGGTGACCGTCAGCAGCGGGGTGCCGGGGCCGGCGAGGAGTTCGATGCCGGTCTGCCGGTCGACGGCGTCGACGAGGACCGCGGTGTCGAAGCCGAGCTGTGCGCCGGTGCGAGCCCCGGCCCGGTCCCAGCTCGCCGCCACCCGGCGGGCCGCCGCGGCCACCGGGCGGCGGGCCAACAGGCCGTCCCGGTCGGCGACGTGGTCCCGCACCTTCGCCGATGCCAGCACCAGCGAGACGGCGGCCGCCAGCCGGGCGCCCTCGCCGCGCGCGACGGGCGCGGTGCGCATGGACCGCAGGGGGCAGGGCCCGGCCGTGCGCCGCTGGCCGGGGGTGCGTTCGGTCTGAGCCTCCGTCAGGACCGAGACGATCAGGCCGTCGTAGTTGGTGACGATCCGGGCGAACTGCCCGTGGTCGGAGCGGAGCGCCAGACAGAGTCCGCAGAGGTGGGCCATCCACTCGGCCTTGAGTCCTTCGGACAGTCGATGCGTACAGGGCCTGACGATTCCGAACACGGCCATCCCCCGGGAGTCGTTCACGTGTGCGCCGCACTCGGGCGCGGACGCGACGTGCATCGTATCGAGTGACCCGTTCACCCGTACGTCCCCCATGTCACCCGTACGGACCGGCGCATCATATTTTCTTTCTTCAGGCCCCTTTACCGGTACGAACCCTGACGAATCGCCACATCCTCTGCACCAGTACCGTCACGAATGCCCTGCGCGCCGCCTATCCCCTTGGCGCACGATCCGCATCATGGACGACCATAGGGATACGAAAGACATGCGGAACACCAAGGAACCGCGGTGAGAGGAGGCGTCCATGGGATCGGTGCGCAAGGCGAGTGCCTGGCTGGGCCTCGTAGAGGACAACGACGAGCGGTACTACGACGACGAGTACGCCGAGGGTGCACGGACCGGTACCGGTCAGGCCTGGGTGACCGACCCGCGGGTGCGGGTGGCCTCGGAGACGGCCGAGGAGACGGGCCGCCGGATCGCCACCGTGACCCCGGACAGCTTCCGTGACGCCCGCGCCATCGGCGAGCTCTTCCGGGACGGCGTCCCGGTGATCATGAACCTCACGTCCATGGACTCCGCCGACGCCAAGCGCGTGGTGGACTTCGCCGCAGGGCTGATCTTCGGACTGCGCGGGTCGATCGACCGCGTGGCCACCCGGGTCTTCCTGCTGACCCCCGCCGACACCCAGGTGATGAACGGCGAAGCCGCCGGCCGGCCGGCCGACGGCTTCTTCAACCAGAGCTGACCGCCCTCCGGGCGCTCATCGGAACGCGTCCAGGCCGGTGAGCGCCTTCCCCAGGACCAGCTGGTGCATCTCCACGGTCCCCTCGTAGGTGAGCACCGACTCCAGGTTGGTGGCGTGCCGCATCACCGGGTACTCCAGCGAGATCCCGTTGGCGCCGAGGATCGTGCGCGAGGTGCGGCAGATCTCGATGGCCTCCCGCACGTTGTTCAGCTTCCCGAAACTGACCTGCTCGGGACGCAGCCGCCCCGCGTCCATCCGCTGCCCGAGGTGGTGGGCGAGCAGGATGCCCTTGTGCAGCTCGACCGCCATGTCGGCGAGCTTGGCCTGGGTGAGCTGGAAGCCGCCGATCGGCTTCCCGAACTGTTCACGGGTGCGCGCGTAGTCGACAGCCGCCTCGAAGCTCGACCGGGCCGCGCCCATGGCGCCCCAGACGATGCCGTAGCGGGCGTGGCTCAGACAGCTGAGCGGTCCGCGCAGACCGGTGACCCCGGGCAGGACGGCGTCCGCGGGCAGCCGCACCTCGTCCAGGATCAGCTCGCTGGTGACCGAGGCGCGCAGCGACCACTTGTGCCGGATCTCGGGGGCGGAGAAGCCCGGCGCGTCCGTCGGCACCACGAAGCCCCGGATGCCGGCGCCGGCCGGGCCCTCGTCGGTCTGCGCCCAGACGACCGCGACACCGGCGACCGAGCCGTTGGTGATCCACATCTTGCGCCCGCTGAGCACCCAGTCCTCGCCGTCGCGCTTGGCGTACGTGCGCATGGCGGCCGGGTCCGATCCGTGGTCCGGCTCGGTGAGGCCGAAGCAGCCGATGGTCTCGCCCGCCGCCATCCCGGGCAGCCACCGCTGCTTCTGCTCCTCGGAGCCGAAGCGGTGGATCGCGTACATGGCGAGGGAGCCCTGTACGGAGACGAGCGAGCGGATGCCCGAGTCGGCCGCCTCCAGTTCCAGGCAGGCCAGCCCGTACTGGACGGCGGTGGCGCCGGCGCACCCGTAGCCCTGGAGCGACATGCCGAGCGCGCCGAGGGCGCCGAGTTCACGGGCCAGCTCGCGGATGCCGGGGAGCTCCCCGTTCTCGTACCACTCGGCGATGTGCGGCAGGACGCGGTCGGCCGCCCAGGTGCGGACGGTGTCGCGGATCGCGAGGTCCTCGGGGCTCAGCAGGTCGTCGACGCCGATCGGGTCGCGGGGGTCGAAGGGCGGGAGCTTCGAGGTGGTGGACATGAGGGTGTGCCTCCGGCGGCTCGCACGGTACCGATGTCGGTGGGGGTGGCTCGAAAACCGGTCGAAAACTAGCAGCGTTAGTTACGACGCCGTGCCGACGTTACGACTCAGTGCGCCGCGCGTCCAGAGCGCGCCGCCCCGGCCGGCCGGCGCCGGGCGGGCACCCGCAACGGCGCGTCGAGGCGCTCGGCCGGCTCACGGGCCGGCACGTCGAGGCGCTCGGCGGACGCGCGCGGCGGCGCGTCGGTACGTTCCACGGACTCGCGGGGTTCGCACAGCTTCGGCGCGCACTCCATCACCCGGGGCAGCCGCAGCGCGGCCAGTCCCCCGAGCAGCAGCAGACCCGCGCTGACCAGCAGCGTGATGTGCAGCCCTTCGATGAAGGCGTCCCGGGCCGTGGCACGCAGGACGGCACCCAGGGGCCCACCCAGGTGCGCGGCCTCCTGGTAGGCCTCGCCGAGCGAGTGGGCGGCGCCGGCGGCGGCCGACGCGGGGACACCCTCTCCGTGCAGACCCGCGAGGCCGGGGGTGTACGCGGCGTTCATGACACTGCCGAGCAGCGCTATCCCCATCCCGGCGCCCAGCTGGTACGAGGTCTCCCCGATCGCGGCTGCCCCGCCGGCCCGGTCCGCCGGGGCCTCGCTGAGCATCGACTCGTACGCACCGAACAGCGTGGACTGGAGGCCGAAGCCGAGCGCGACGAAGGCGGCGGTGAGCAGGGCGGGCCGGTCGTCGCGGCCCATCACGGTCAGCGTCAGCACCGAGGCGGCCGTCAGCACGAAGCCCCAGCCGACCATCCGGCGCGGCCCGATCCGGCGCAGGGTGTGGGAGCCGGTGGCGCCGGCGGCCATCGCGGCGAAGGTGAGCGGCAGCAGCCTGAGACCGGTCTCCAGGGGGCTGAGGCCCAGGACGAGCTGGAGGTACTGGACGGCGACGAGCTCCAGGCCGACCAGGGCGAGCATGGCGAGGACGATGCAGCCGACGGCGGCCGAGAAGGCGGGCCTGGCGAACATGCCGATGTCGATCAGCGGGTGGGTGCGCCGCCGCTGGCGGCGGACGAAGGCGACGAGCAGCGCGGCCCCGAGCAGCAGCGGCACCAGGGTGGCCACGCCGGTCAGCCCCTCGCCGGTGCCGGCCCGCTTCACGCCCAGCACCACACCGAGCACCCCGGCCGCCGCCATCAGCGCGCCGAGCACGTCCCAGGGGCCGTCGTCGTTGCCCCGGGACTCGGGGAGCAACAGCCGGCCGACCGGCAGGATCAGGGCCATCAGCGGGATGTTGATCAGGAAGACCGAGCCCCACCAGAAGTGCTCGACGAGGAAGCCGCCGATGACGGGCCCGGTGGCGGCACCGACGGCCGCGACCGCGGACCAGACGCCGATGGCGACGGCCCGTTCGCGCCGGTCGGGGAAGACCTGGCGCAGGATCGAGAGGGTGGCGGGCATGATCATCGCCCCGCCGACGCCGAGCAGGGCGCGGGCCGCGATGAGCACCCCCGCGCTGTCGGCCAGGGCCGCCATCGCGGAGGCGACCCCGAAGAGGGCGTAGCCGAGCAGCAGGACGCGCCGCCGTCCGACCCGGTCCCCGAGGGTGCCGAAGAGGATCAGCAGGGAGGCGCAGACGAGCGGGTAGGCGTCCACGATCCACAGCAGGCCGGCGGCGCTGGGCCGCAGGTCCTCGGTGACGGCGGGCACGGCGACGTGCAGCACCGTCGCGTCGAGCGCCACGAGCAGCAGGCTGAGGCAGAGGACGACCAGGACGACCCAGCGGTTGGCACCGTCGGCGGCTGTGCGCGGGCGGATTCGGGCTGTGGGCGTCCCGGACATGCATCTACCTCCCAGAATGGTCCCTCGCACTCGGCGGGCCCACGGGACGCGGTGACCGCTGTTCCCCCCGGGGCCCGGCATCGACGGGCGAGTGATCCGTCAGCGTACGCGAGTTCGGCAGGGCCACACGTGGCCCATCTCATACCGCCCGGCCCCGCGAAGTGTGGCGTACGCCACTGCGGCCGCGTCGGGCCCGTGCCGCCACCGGGGGCCGCCGGGACCTGCGAGAACCCGCCCCGGGGCCGGCCGGCGACACCCTACGACCCTCCACCCGAAGCCGTACCGTAACCGGACTGACACCCTCCGTTCCGTTCCGCCGCGCTGTCGACAAACACACTTCGCGACCCCGGGAATTCTTCGCCGACACCGGCGAATTACATTGTCGAACAGGTATCGCAAAAGAACGGAAATGAAGACGAGAGTTATTCAGACACCCTGGAAAAACTCGCCGACTGAGACATACTCCACATCACATCGTCATCACAAAGCGCCCGGATCGACCGGCGCGCCCACTCACTCGCTGTAACGTCGATTGGGTGCGTACCGACATCTTCGCCCGGCTGGACCGGGAGCCGGAACCTCCGAAGATAGAGACACCGCGGATGAGCCGTCACCGCATCGCTCTCTTCGGCGGGACGTTGGCGTTCTATGTGGCCATCGTCGTTGCCGTGCTCATGTCGTCCTGGCTGGTGACCCTGGACTGGAAGGTCATGCTCTTCCGGCCCTACCAGCAGTGGCCCGAGATCCACGCCGCCCTCGACTACTACGTGGTCCTCGGGCAGCGCGGACCCACGGCGGTCATGGTCGCCTGCTGGCTCGGCTGGCGCTCCTGGCGGCAGCACACCCTGCGTCCGCTGCTGACGCTCGGCGCCTCGCTGCTGCTGCTCAACCTGACGGTGGGCGCGGTCAAGATCGGCCTCGGCCGGCTCGGCCCGCACTACGCCACCAGGATCGGATCGGCCGAGCTCTTCGCCGGCGGCGATATATTTCCGTCCGGCCACACCGCCAACGCCGTGGTGACCTGGGGCATCCTCGCCTACCTGGCCGCCACCCCGCGGGCCAGGCGCTATCTGTCGGCCATGTCGGCGATCGTCTCGCTCGGCGTCGGCCTGACGACGGTCTACCTCGGTACGCACTGGCTGAGCGACGTGCTCCTCGGCTGGGCGGCGGGCCTGCTGATCCTGCTGGGTCTGCCCTGGGTGGAGCCGCTGATCACCCGCGCCGAGTACTGGATCTTCGCCGCCCGCGCACGGCTGGGCGCGCCGGGCAGCCGGTCCGCTCCCCCGGTGCCCGCCGACGACGCCCCGCTGCCCGTGCCGGCCGTACAGCCGGCCGCCGGCGAGGCGGCGCAGAGCCCGGCGCACGGCGCGGCCGGACGTCCTCCGGCCGCGGGCAGCCGCCCGCGCCCCCATCCCGCGCCCGCGGCGCATCCGGCCCACGCCGTGCGCTCGGAGCGGTCCCCGGTGACGCCGGCCGGCAGCCGCCGCCCGCCGCACGCGGACCGCGCGCCGCGCGGGGGCACGGCCCCGGCGAGACCGGTCGCCGGCGGCTGACGCCCGTCGTACGCATGTGGGGCCCCGACCGGACACGGTCGGGGCCCCACATGCGTACGACGAAGGTCCGGGCCGCTCAGCCGGTCCAGCAGCGCCTGACGACACCGCCGTCGACCTCGAAGTTGATCCGGCCGGCCAGGAACTCCATGGTGATGACCGTGCCCGGCGGCAGGGCCCGTACGGTGGACCAGCCGCGCTCCCGGGCCCGCTGCTCGGCGGTCTCTGCGGAGAGCCCCACATACGCGCCGGTGGCGTCGTCGGGCTGGGCGGGAGGAGTCGGTATGGGTGCCATGCCTCTCACCGTAGGCGCACGGACGCGGGGGCGGTAGCCGGGGCCGCGCGCGGGCACACGGCATCCCCACGTCCCTCACCGGTCACGCTTGTGTCACAGGATCACGACACGTGTTCCGCTCGAACCCCTTCACCCGAACGTGCGATTCACAACCGGACGCACAGTAATCGCACAGGCTCGCAAACGATCATCGGACCGGGTCGCGGAAGACGGGATAACGGGGGGCGATTTCCACCTCGCGGCGAGCGTGAATTCCAGGCCGGAAAACGTTCCGCAAAGACGTGCTTCGCCGGTAATTCATCCTCCCTTATCGCACCCTTATCCCACGGGGACGACAGGCACACCATAGGACAGGCTCACCGCGCACACCGGACCGTATAGCGGACAGCCCGCTCCCACGCATTCCGGCACGCCGGGGCGGGGGCCGTCCGGGCGGCACGGGCGCGCACGGCTCCCACGCCCCGTACCGGGGCCGCCGAGGGCGGCTTTCTCCCGCTTTGTCGTCCGGACCCGTCGTGCCTCGCGCTCCCCGGCCGGATTCCGTACGGCTTCCCGCGTGACCCCGGCAGCGGCTCGCCCGTTGTCATCTTCGAGCCGGGAACCGCCCGGCGCACGTACCGAGTTCGAGGAGCCACCCGTGCCGCGCATGCTCGACGTCAGCGAGGACGTACGCGCCGAGATCGGCGACGCCGAAGCCGACCGGCTGCTCGTCGGCGACAACGCCCCCGGCAGTTACGACTGCACCTCCTGCCGCACACCCGGCGACTCCGAGCAGGAGCGCACCAGCACGGTGCTGTTCGTCGGCGACGAGACGGCCGTGCTCGCCTTCGCGCACGCCAGCTGCATCCCCTCGCAGGTCGTCCAGGTCGCCGAGGAGCAGCTCCAGGGGGCCGTCCGCAGCATCACCGGCGAGCAGGGGGCAGCACCGGACCGGTCCGTCCCCGAGCAGGCCGTCCTCGGCATCACCAGCGGCCTCGTCCTGATCGACGACGAACTGCACCCGGCCCTGGTCGTCGAGCCGACCGGCGCGATCGCGCGCCCGGGGACGGACGGCCGGGACGGCGACCAGTTCCTCCAGCTGCTCCTGGAACAGGGCTTCCAGCCGGTCCACCGCATGGAGCAGGTGCCGGACGTGCTGCACGGCTGGTCGCTCCTGCTCGCGATGGGCCAGCTGCACGCCGTGCTCCAGCCCGGTACGGGGGGCGGTACCCCGGTCGCCTGGTGGCAGGCGCACGCGCCCCTCCAGGTCACCGAGGGCTGGCGGACCGCCGCCAACAAGTCGCAGACCGTGCTGGTCTACGCCGCCCCGGCGGGCTCCATCGGCCAGCAGCCCCGCGAGGACCTGCTCCGCGACGCGCTGGAGAAGGCGTCGGCCGCCGGGCTCCTGGTCGCCGCGGCCATGCCGCTGGCCGGGACCTGATCATGACCGCGCACCCCGCGCGCCGACGGCGAACAGTTGTGTCCCCGACGGGTGTTTCCGCGGCGGGCCCGCATCCGACGGCCGACGGGGTCGTTGGCACCTACGTGCACTCATACGACCCCTCCCACCAGCGTCCGAGCCCGATCCCTGCCATGCGTCCCTCGCAGGACCCCTCGGGCGGCCCGTCCCACACCCCGATCTACGACGCGCTGTACTCCGAGTACCGCCGTTCGTTCCGGGCGTTGCCGGGTGACCGGACCGGCGAGGAGAGTCTCGGCCTCCAGGCGCTCGGCAGCGGCCTTTTCGGCTCGCGCGCCCCGCTGCGCGGCCACTCGGGCCACTCCTCGCCCGGCGGAGCGGTGACGGCCGGGGCGGCTGCCACGACGGGCGACCGCAACGGCACCGGCCCGCGCGCCGGTGGCCTCGGCGGCTGGCAGCGGGTGGGACGGCACGCGGGCCGCAGCAGGCCCGCCGCGCTGCCTCCCGGCTCACGGGACGCCTGACCGCCCGTACGACGCAGCCCCGGACCGCTCGGTGACCGAGCGGTCCGGGGCTGCGTCGTATCCCGTGACCCCGAGGGGCCTACTTCTTGCGGCCGCGCTTCTCGCGGACCCGTACCGAGATGTGGATCGGGGTGCCCTCGAAGCCGAACTCCTCGCGCAGGCGGCGCTCGACGAAGCGCCGGTAGCCGTGCTCCAGGAAGCCCGAGGCGAAGAGGACGAAGCGCGGCGGCTTGGTGCCCGCCTGGGTGCCGAAGAGGATGCGGGGCTGCTTGCCGCCGCGCACCGGGTGCGGGTGGGCGGCGACGATCTCGCCGAGGAAGGCGTTGAGCCGGCCGGTCGGGACGCGGGTCTCCCAGCCCTCGATCGCGGTCTCGATCGCCGGGACCAGCTTCTCCATGTGGCGGCCGGTGCGGGCGGAGACGTTGACCCGGGGGGCCCACGCGACCTGCGCGAGCTCCGTCTCGATCTCGCGCTCCAGGTAGTAGCGGCGCTCCTCGTCGAGCGTGTCCCACTTGTTGAACGCGAGCACGACGGCGCGGCCCGCCTCCACGGCCATGGTCACGATGCGCTGGTCCTGGACGCTGATCGTCTCGCTGGAGTCGATCAGGATGACCGCGACCTCGGCCTTCTCCAGGGCGGCGGCGGTACGCAGCGAGGCGTAGTAGTCCGCGCCCTCCTGGAGGTGGACGCGGCGGCGGATACCGGCCGTGTCGATGAACTTCCAGGTGACGCCGCCCAGCTCGATCAGCTCGTCGACCGGGTCACGGGTGGTGCCGGCCAGCTCGTTGACGACGACACGGTCCTCCTTGGCCACCTGGTTCAGCAGCGAGGACTTGCCGACGTTCGGGCGGCCGATGAGCGCGATGCGGCGCGGCCCGCCGGGGGCGGAGCCGAAGGACTGCGGCGGGGCCTCGGGCAGGGCCTCCAGGACGGCGTCCAGCATGTCGCCGGTGCCACGCCCGTGCAGCGAGGAGACCGGGTGCGGCTGGCCGAGACCGAGGGACCACAGCGCGGTGGCGTCCGCCTCGCCGCTCTGGCCGTCGACCTTGTTGGCGCAGAGCACGACGGGCTTGCGGGCCCGGCGCAGCAGCTTGACGACGGCCTCGTCGGTGTCGGTGGCGCCGACGGTGGAGTCCACCACGAAGACGACCGCGTCGGCCGTCTCGATCGCGTACTCCGCCTGGGCGGCGACGGAGGCGTCCAGGCCGAGGACGTCCTGCTCCCAGCCGCCGGTGTCGACGACCTTGAAGCGGCGGCCCGCCCACTCCGCCTCGTAGGTGACGCGGTCGCGGGTGACGCCCGGCTTGTCCTGGACGACGGCCTCGCGACGGCCGATGATCCGGTTCACCAGGGTCGACTTGCCGACGTTCGGGCGGCCGACGACGGCGAGGACGGGGAGCGGTCCGTGACCGGCCTCACCGAGCGCGCCCTCGACCTCCTCGAGGTCGAACCCCTCCTGCGCGGCGAGCTCCATGAACTCCGCGTACTCGGCATCGCCAAGCTCTCCGTGCTCGCGGTCCGAGCCGCCGGAGTGAATCTGGTCGTTCATGAAGTCCGTTCCTCTTTGCATCATCATCGATGGACCCCGCAGCGCGCGGTCCACTACTCAAGTCTTACCCGGTGCGCCCGGTGAGGCGCCCGGCATGCTCCAGGTGGCCGGTCAGCCGGGCCTGGATGCGCAGCGTGGCCTCGTCGAGCGCCTTGCGCGTACGCCGGCCACTGCCGTCACCGGCTTCGAAGGGCTCTCCGAAGACGACGTCCACGCGGCTGCGCAGCGGCGGCAGTGCCGATATCAACCGTCCGCGGCGCTCGGTGCTTCCCAGGACGGCCACGGGCACGATCGGCGCCCCGCTGCGTACCGCGAAGTACGCGAGCCCGGCGCGCAGCGAGGCGAAGTCTCCGTCGCCCCTGGTGCCCTCGGGGAATATCCCGAGCACCCCGCCGTCCTCCAGCACGCCGAGCGCGCGGGTGACGGCGGTGCGGTCGGCGATCGTACGGTCCACCTTCAGCTGGCCGATTCCGCGCAGGAACGGGTCCAGGGGGCCGACGAACGCCTCTTTCTTGATCAGGAAGTGGACGGGCCTGGGCGCGGTGCCCATCAGCATCGGCCCGTCGATGTTGTGCGAGTGGTTCACCGCGAGTATGACGGGTCCGGAGGCGGGGACCCGCCAGGCGCCGAGCACACGGGGCTTGAAGAGCCCGTACATCAGCCCGATCCCGATGCCGCGCCCGACCGCCGCGCCACGCGGCGAGGGCGTGCTCGTGGCGTCGGTCACTTCGCGGCCCGCTTCTCCCCGACGAGGGTGACGACGCACTCGATGACCTGCTGGAGCGTCAGCTCGGTGGTGTCCACCTCGACCGCGTCGTCCGCCTTGGCGAGCGGCGAGGTCTTGCGGCCGGAGTCGGCGGCGTCCCGCTTGATCAGCGCCTCCTTGGTGGCGGCGAGATCGGAGCCCTTGACCTCACCGCTGCGGCGGGCGGCGCGGGCCTCCGGCGACGCGGTGAGGAAGATCTTGAGGTCGGCGTCGGGCAGCACGGTGGTGCCGATGTCGCGGCCCTCGACCACGATGCCCTTCTCCGCGCTCGCGGCGATGGTGCGCTGGAGCTCGGTGATCAGGGTGCGCACCTCGGGGACGGCGCTGACGGCGCTGACCCGGGAGGTGACCTCCTGGGTGCGGATCGGGCCGGAGGCGTCCTCGCCGTCGACGGTGATCGTGGGGGCGGCCGGGTCGGTGCCGGAGACGATGACCGGCTTGGCGGCGGCAGTCGCGACCTGGGCCGCATCCGACACGTCGATGCCGTTGTTCAGCATCCACCAGGTGATGGCGCGGTACTGGGCGCCGGTGTCCAGGTAGCTCAGGCCGAGCTGGGCGGCGACGGCCTTGGAGGTGCTGGACTTGCCGGTGCCGGAGGGGCCGTCGATGGCGACGATCACTGCGGCCGGGGCGGTCCGGACGGCGGCGCTTACGGTTTCCACGGTGGTGGACACCTTCCTGGTGCTCGGGGCGGGCTGGACGGGACGCGTGAACCCGCCCCGCACAAGGTTACCGAGTACCGGGACGGGTCCGACCACCCCTGTGGACAACTGTGCGACCGGGGTGCCGCGCCGCCGGTCCTACTGCCGGATCGACCAGCCGCGCTCGCGGAGGGCGGCGGCCAGGGCCGGGGCGGCGCTGGGTTCGACCATGAGCTGGACGAGGCCCGCCTGCTGGCCGGTGGCGTGCTCGATGCGCACGTCCTCGATGTTGATCCCGGACCGGCCGGCGTCGGCGAAGATCGCGGCCAGTTCGCCGGGGCGGTCGCTGATGAGGACGGCCACAACCTCGTACGAGGCGGGGGCGGCGCCGTGCTTCCCCGGCACCCGGACGCGGCCCGCGTTGCCCCGGCTCAGCACGGAGCGGATGCCTTCGGTGCCGGCGCGCCGCTTGTCCTCGTCGGCGGACTGGAGCCCGCGCAGCGCCGTCACGGTCTCCTCCAGGTCCGCGGCGACGCCGGCGAGGACGTCGGCGACCGGGCCCGGGTTGGCGGACAGGATCTCCACCCACATCCGCGGGTCGGAGGCCGCGATCCTGGTCACATCCCTGATCCCCTGCCCGCACAGGCGCACCGCGGTCTCGTCGGCGTCCTCCAGCCGGGCGGCGACCATCGACGAGATCAGCTGCGGGGTGTGCGAGACGAGGGCGACGGCCCGGTCATGCGCGTCGGCGTCCATGACGACCGGCACGGCACGGCACAGCGCGACCAGTTCGAGCGCCAGGTTCAGCACCTCGGTGTCGGTGTCCCGGGTCGGGGTGAGGACCCAGGGCCGCCCCTCGAACAGGTCGGCGGTGGCCGCGAGCGGTCCGGAGCGCTCCTTGCCGGCCATGGGGTGCGTGCCGATGTACGGGGTGAGGTCGGCCCCCAGCGCCTCCAGCTCGCGGCGCGGGCCGCCCTTCACGCTGGCGACGTCCAGGTAGCCGCGGGCGACGCCGTCGCGCATGGCGGCGGCGAGCACGGTCGCGGTGTGGGCGGGCGGCACGGCCACGACGGCCAGGTCGACGCGGCCCTCGGGCGGCTCGTTCGTACCCGCGCCGAGCGCGGCGGCGGTCGCGGCCGACTCGGGGTCATGGTCGACGAGGTGGACGGTGATGCCGCGGCTCGCGAGGGCGAGGGCCGCGGAGGTGCCGACGAGGCCGGTACCGATGACGACGGCGGTTCTCACTGGGCGATGTCCTTGCGCAGGGCGGCGGTGGCGCCGAGGTAGACGTGGTTGATCTCGGCCTTGGACAGATACGTCTCGACGTGCGCGAGGATGCGGACGACCCGGGGCATGGCGCCCTCGATGTCCAGTTCCTGGGCGCAGATCAGCGGTACGTCGACGATCCCGATGCCGCGTGCGGCGGCGGCCGGGAAGTCGCTGTGCAGGTCCGGCGTGGCCGTGAACCAGATGCTGATCAGGTCGTCCGCGACGAGTTCGTTCCGCTCCAGGATGGCGGTGAGCAGGGCGCTGACCTGCTCGTCCATGTGCCCGGCCTCGTCCCGCTCCAGCTGGACGGCTCCGCGGACCGCTCGTACCGCCACGTCATGCTCCTTGCTCGTCCGTACCGCTTCGTGCGTGTGTGATCAGCGTAGAGGGACGGCGGGGTCCCGTGCCCGCCCGCCCTTTTTATGAGACGCGCCCGCGCCCGGTCCTCGCGTAACCTCCCGGCATGATCACTCCGGACGACGAGGACCTGGTGCGGGGCCACACGGTCTACTCCTGTGTGATGGGGTCGCGTGCCTTCGGTCTCGCCACGGAGGACAGCGACACCGACCGGCGGGGGGTGTTCCTCGCGCCCACCCCACTCTTCTGGCGCTTCGAGAAGCCGCCCACGCACATCGAGGGCCCGGCCGAGGAGCAGTTCTCCTGGGAGCTGGAACGCTTCTGCGAGCTGGCCCTGCGCGCCAACCCCAATGTGCTGGAATGCCTGCACTCGCCGCTCGTGGACCACGTCGACGCCACCGGCCGGGAGCTGCTCGCGCTGCGCGGGGCGTTCCTCTCCCGGCGGGCGCACGACTCGTTCGTACGCTATGCCGTGGCCCAGCGCCGGAAGCTGGAGGCGGACGTCCGCCAGTACGGCGCCCCGCGCTGGAAGCACGCCATGCATCTGCTGCGGCTCCTGGCGAGCTGCCGGGACCTGCTGCGCACCGGCACCCTGGACATCGAGGTGGGCGAGGCCCGCGAGGACCTGCTCGCGGTCAGGCGCGGCGAGGTCCCCTGGCCCGAGGTGGAGCGCCGCATGACCCGCCTGACCGCCGAGAACGACGCGGCGGCCCCCGCCTCCCCCCTGCCCGCCGAACCGGACCGGGCGCGCGTGGAGGACTTCCTGGTACGCACGCGCCGGGCGTCGGCGGTGGCGTCAGCGCGCTGAGAGCCGGGTCCGCACCACGAGCGCGTGGAGCGCGTCGAGGCCGCCCGCCCGGTCCAGGAGCTGTGACGCCTCCCGCGCCGCGTCGAGGACCCCGTGCAGCGCCTCGACGTCCCGGCCCACCGCCGCGGCGTCCACGCCGTCCGCTCCCCCGTGCTCGGCGTCGGCCTTGGCCGCGATCAGGCCGGGCAGGTAGCCGGGCGCCTCGACACGGGCGAGGAGCGTCGGCAGGTGGGCCAGCACCTCACCGGTGCGCATCAGGTGGATGCCGGTGAGCAGCGCCCGGAAGGTGTACAGGAGTGGCTTGAGCTCACCGGTCCGCTCGAAGAGCCGCCACTGGGTGGTGGCGAAGCCCCGGTAGTGGTGGGCGTGGTTGCGGGTGAGGACCTGCGGGGCGAGGGCCACCAGTTCGGCGTGCGGCGGGGTGGTGTGCACGACCAGCGGCGAGAGCAGCTGCTCCAGCACGTAGCCGTTCGGCTTCAGCATCAGCCGGACGAACTTGCGCAGGTCGTGCGTGACGAGGTCCATCTCCACCCCGTCCCGGTCCCACATCCGCGAGCGGGTCTCCTCGGGCTCCCGCAGCCCGACGAGGTCCTCGGCGGGCAGCAGATGGACCCCGCGCATGTCCACGTCCGAGTCCCGGGACGGAAACCCGTACAGGTGAGCCCCGGAGACTGTGGCGAAGAGCAGCGGGTGGCGTTCGCCGGCGAGGACCGGGCCGAGGTCGGTGACCGGGAGACCGGCCTCCTGGAGGAGCGTGGTGTGCGAAGGCATGGCTCAAGCGTCCCAGAGCGCCGCCAGTGACAGCAGGTCGCTCCGGTACTCGATCCGGTCGGACCATGCGGCGGGCCAGGCCGTGGCGCCCAGGTGGGCGCCGGACAGTGCGCCGGTCAGGGAGGCGATCGAGTCGGAGTCGCCCCGGGTGCAGGCGGCCCGGCGCAGGGCGGTGACGGGTTCGTCCGGGAAGAGCAGGAAGCAGTGCAGGGCGGTGGCGAGGGCCTCCTCGGCGATCCAGCCGTCGCCGGTCGCCTCGCAGGGGTCGGTCTCCGGGGACGGGTTCCGCAGGGCGTCCTGCACCGTCTCCAGCGCGGCGAGGCAGTCGTCCCAGCCCCGGGCGATGAACGCCTCGGGCGAGGCGTCGTGTGTGTGGCGCCACAGGTCCCCGAGCCACCGGGTGAGGTAGCGGTCGCGGTTCTCGTACGCGTAGGAGCGCAGCCGGCCGATCAGGCCGAGGGGTTCGGCGCCCTGGGCGAGCAGGTACACCGCGCGGGCCGTCAGGTCGGAGGCGGCCAGGGCCGTCGGGTGGCCGTGGGTGAGGGCGGACTGGAGCTGGGCCGCCCCGGCGCGCTGCTCGTCGCTGAGGCCGGGCACCAGGCCGACGGGCGCGACGCGCATGTTGGCGCCGCAGCCCTTGGAGCCGGTCCGGCTCGCCTCCTGCCAGACGCGGTCGCCGTCGAGGAGTTCGCAGGCCTCCAGGCAGGTGCGGCCGGGGGCGCGGTTGTTGTCGGGCGAGTGGTACCAGGCGACGAACTCGGCGCGCACCGGGCCCGCCATCCGCTGGGGGGACAGCGGCCCGCCGTCCACGGCGGTGCGGATGCCCCGGCCCAGGGCCAGGGTCATCTGGGTGTCGTCGGTGACGAAGGCGGGCGTGGGCAGCTCCATCTCCCGCCAGGGGCCGCACTTGGCGAGAATCGACGGCACATCGTTGAACTCGGTGGGGAACCCCAGCGCGTCGCCGAGCGCGAGGCCGGTCAGCGCGCCGGTCGCGGCGCCCTTCGTACGGATCGTGGTCATGCCTGTCGTCCTTCGGGTCGCAGCAGCGGAGGGTGCAATGCGGTGGCGTCGCCCGCGCGGTACAGGGCGGCGGGTTTGCCCCGGCCGCCGGTGCGGCGGGGGGCGCCTTCGGCGGGCTCGACGAAGCCCGGGGTCGCGAGGACCTTGCGGCGGAAGTTGGGGCGGTCGAGATCGACGCCCCAGACCGTCTCGTAGACCTGTTGCAGCTCGCCCAGGGTGAAGTGCGGCGGGCAGAACGCGGTGGCCAGGCAGGTGTATTCGAGCTTGGCGCCGACCCGGTCGCGGGCGTCGGCGAGGATGCGGTCGTGGTCGAAGGCGAGGGTGCCGGTCCGGGCGGCGTCCCACCAGCGGGCGCCCGCCGCGTCGCCGCCGCCGCGCGGCTCGGGCAGGTCGGGGACAAGGGCGGTGTGGGCGACGGAGACGACGCGCATCCTGGGGTCGCGGTCCGGGTCGCTGTAGGTGCGCAGCTGCTCCAGGTGGAGACCCGAGACGGTGGCGTCGCTCAGCCCGGTCTCCTCGGCCAGTTCGCGGCGGGCGGCGGCCCCGGCGGACTCGCGGGGCAGCAGGAAGCCGCCGGGCAGCGCCCAGTGGCCCTTGTACGGTGCCTCGCCGCGTTCGACGAGCAGGACGTGCAGCCGGGAGTCGCGGACCGTGAACACGGCCAGGTCGACGGTGACCGCGAACGGCTCGAAGGCACGTGGGTCGTAGCCCTCGGGGGCGGCGGCGCTCATCGGTGCTCCGGGAGGGGCGCGGCGAAGTCCCAGCCCTCGGCGAGCAGCGCGTCGACGGCCTCCACCGCGCGGGCGAGGCGCACCTCACGGCTGCCGGTCAGTTCGACGAACGGCCTTCCGGTGCGGGTGAGTTCGGCCCGGAACCGGTCGGTCATCCAGGGCCGCAGCTCCTCGCCGTCGCGCAGCCCGTCGTCCTCGAAGGCGACACCCTCGTGGTCGGTGAGCAGCCACAGGTGGTGGGCGGCCCGGTCGGCGATGCGCTCGACGAGGGGGTTGCGGCCGCCGACGTACCGCTCGTGCCAGACGGTGGTGGCGAAGGAGTCCGTGTCGCAGAAGAGCACCGGGGAGCCGGTGCGGGCGGCATCCTCCTCGCGGGCGTTCTGCGTCTCGGCGATGTGCGGGAAGTCGTGGGTGGAGAGGGTGACGTCCTCCCACTGGGCCCGGGGCCACCGTTCGCGCAGCTCGGCGAGCTTCCGTTCGCTGAACTCGCGCCCGTACTCGGCCACGTACCCCGTGTACGCCCAGACGCCGCCACGCTGCCGGTAGTGCGCGGCGAGCGCGCGGGCCAGCGTGGTGGTGCCGGTGGACTCCGCGCCGAGGACGACGACGCGGCGGGCGAGCGCCGCCCGGACCGGCGCTTCGAGGAAGCCCCAGCAGCCGGCCGGGTCCGCGCGGACGGCGGTGCCGGAGACGGGGTACGCGGTGCGGCCGGGGTCGACGCAGACGGACTCGGCGCCGAAGCGGCGGGCCAGCTCGTCCCCGTACGACTCCGAGGTGAAGACGGCGTCCACACGCTCGGGCACCGCCCCCGTGAAGACCGCCATGTGGGCGTCCCAGATCGCCGGGTCGTGGAGGTCCATGCGCGTGTCGTCCACCGCGCCCACCACCGTCACGTCCGGGTGCGCCTGCCGCATCCAGTCGACCCGGTCGGCGAGCGGGACGGACTCCACCGAGGCGGCGCAGACCAGGACGGTCAGCCGTTCGCAGCGGGCGGCGGCGGTACGGACGAGGTGGTGGTGGCCGGCGTGCGGCGGGTAGAACTTGCCGAGCACGAGTCCGTGCGGATAGCGCTTCATGCCAGGGCCTTCGAAGGTCGTCGCGGGTCGGCTGCGGTCAGGTCGCGGCGCCAGTTGCGCAGGCCGGTCAGGCACAGCGTCAGGAAGCCGACGTACAGCAGCGAGGTCAGGTACAGCTCCTTGTACGCGTACAGCGGGATGTACACGAGGTCGGCGGCGATCCACAGCCACCAGGACTCGACGAGCTTGCGGCACTGCCCGTAGGTCGCCGCGAGGGACAGCGCGGTGGTCAGCGCGTCCCAGAACGGCACGGTCGAGTCGGTCGCCCGGTCGAGCAGGACGGTCAGCGCGCCGGTCCCCACCGCCCCCGCCACGAGCAGCCAGACCCACTCGGTGCGCGTGGTGCGCCGCACCGGCAGCCCGTCGGTCCCTGGTCCACCCCCGTGGGTCCAGGTCCACCAGCCGTACGCGGCGAGGGCGATGAAGACGATCTGGAGTCCGGCGTCGGCGTACAGGCCGGACTGGGTGAACAGCAGGATGAAGAAGACGTTGTTGGCGATGCCGATCGGCCAGTTGGCGACGTGCTGGCGGGCCACGAGCCAGACGCAGAGCGCCCCGCTGCCGAAGCCCAGCACCTCGGTCCAGCTGACCGGGGTGTCCAGGACCGTCACCAGGGGTTGCTGCAGGGGATCGAGTATGTCCGCGAGACTCACGCCCGCCTCCTTAATAGTCACTGTGACTATAAAGGGTGGGCGGGGCATGCGAAAGGCCCGCGGCCGGTTCCCTTCCGGAAATTTCCGGGAAACCGGCCGCGGGCCTTCGGGTGCCGCTTGCGGGGAGGGCTACAGACCGACCTCGCGCATCAGCATGCCCACCTCGGTGTTGGTGAGCCGGCGCAGCCAGCCCGACTTCTGGTCGCCCAGCGCGATCGGGCCGAAGCCCGTGCGCACCAGCCGGTCGACGGGGAAGCCCGCCTCGGCCAGCATCCGGCGCACGATGTGCTTGCGGCCCTCGTGCAGGGTCACCTCGACGAGGTAGTTCTTGCCGGTGTTCTCCACGACGCGGAAGTGGTCGGCGCGGGCGTAGCCGTCCTCCAGGTGGATGCCGTCCTTGAGCCGCTTGCCCAGGTCGCGCGGGAGCGGGCCCTGGATGGCCGCCAGGTACGTCTTCTTCACGCCGTACTTGGGGTGGGTGAGACGGTGGGCCAGCTCGCCGTGGTTGGTGAGCATGATGATGCCCTCGGTCTCGGTGTCCAGCCGGCCGACGTGGAACAGCCGCGTCTCGCGGTTGGTCACGTAGTCGCCGAGGCACTGACGCCCGTCCGGGTCCTCCATGGAGGCGACGACCCCGGCCGGCTTGTTCAGCGCGAAGAACAGGTAGGACTGGGTGGCGACGGTCAGCCCGTCGACCTTGATCTCGTCCTTGTGCACGTCGACGCGCATGCCCTGCTCGATGACGATCTCGCCGTTCACCTCGACCCTGCCCTGGTCGATCAGCTCCTCGCAGGCGCGGCGCGAACCCATGCCCGCGCGGGCGAGGACCTTCTGCAGCCGCTCGCCCTCCTGCTCGGCGCCCGGGTGCGTCTTGGGGGTCTTGATCTCGGGCTTGTTCGCGTACCGGTCGCGGTTGCGCTGCTCGATCTTGGCGTCGAGCTCGCGCGGACGTGCCGGGGCGCCGTACGGGCCGCGCCGGGGGCCGCCCTTCGCGCCGCCGCCCTGGGCGCTCTTCGGACCGCCCTTGGCGCCGCCGCGGGCCGCCGCGCCACGGCCCTTGCGGACGCCGTCGCCGCTGGGCCTCTCGGAGCCCACGTCGTAGCGGCGCTCCTCGGGCCTCGGCTTGCGGGGGCGCTCCTCGTTCCGGCGGTCCTCGCGCTCGGAGCGGGGGGTGCGCGCGTTCGGGTTGCTGTTCCTGCCGGTGCCGCTGTTGTTCCTGCCGCTCCGGCCCCCGCCGCTGCCGCCGCCGCTCCTGCCGCCGCCGCTACCGCTGTTCCTGCCACTGCTTCGCATCAAAAGTCCGTCTTGTCGTCTGCGTGAGTTTCCGGGGTGTCCGGTGCGTCCGGATCGAACGACGGCACACCCTCTGGCGTCTCGGCCTCGATCGCGTCCGCCTCGGGGAGGAAGGGCGCGAGCTCCGGGAGCTCATCCAGGCCACGCAGGCCCATCCGCTCCAGAAAGTAGTTCGTCGTCCTGTACAGGATCGCACCTGTTTCGGGTTCCGTGCCCGCCTCCTCGACCAGACCCCTCTGCAACAGGGTCCGCATGACCCCGTCGCAGTTCACCCCGCGCACCGCCGAGACCCTCGACCGGCTCACCGGCTGGCGGTACGCGACCACCGCCAGGGTCTCCAGCGCCGCCTGGGTCAGCCGGGCGTGCTGGCCGTCCAGGACGAAGCCCTCGACCGCCGCCGCGTACGCGGGCCGGGTGTAGAACCGCCAGCCGCCCGCGACGAGGCGCAGGTCGAAGCCGCGCCGCTGCACGGTGTACTCGTCGGCGAGCTCCCGCAGCGCGGCGGCCACGGCCCGCCGGGGGCGTTCCAGCACCTTGGCCAGGTGTTCCTCGGCGGCGGGCTCGTCGACGACCATGAGGACGGCTTCCAGGGCGGGCTTGAGATCGAGGTCCGCGACCGCGGAGCCGGTGGGGTCCTGCTCGCTCATGGCGTCACATCCTCCGGGGTTGCGGAGGCGTCCGGGCCGTCCGGGGCCTCCTGGTCGAACTCGTCCGTCACGGTGGGCTCGGCCCCCGCTCCCCCGGCCCAGCGCACCAGCAGCTCGCCGAGCGCCACGTCCTGGTCCAGGGCGACGGCCTTCTCCCGGTACAGCTCCAGCAGGGCGAGGAAGCGGGCGACGACGGTGAGGGTGTCCGGGGCGTCCTCGGTCAACGCCCGGAAACTGATCTCGCCGGCCTCGCGGACCCGGGCCACCACGATGCCCGCCTGCTCGCGCACGCTGACCAGCGGGGCGTGGATGTGGTCGACGTAGACCTGTGGCCGGGGCCTCGGCTGCATCGCCTTCACGGCCAGCCGGGCGAAGCCCTCGGGACCGATGCTGATGACGACGTCCGGCAGCAGTTCGGCGTGGTGCGGTTCGAGGCCGACGGTACGGGGGAAGCGGCGCGCCTCCGATTCGAGCCGTCCGCTGAAGATCTCGGCGACCCGCTTGTACGCGCGGTACTGCAGGAGCCGCGCGAAGAGCAGGTCCCTGGCCTCCAGGAGCGCGAGGTCCGCCTCGTCCTCCACCTCGGCCGCCGGGAGCAGCCGGGCGGCCTTCAGGTCGAGGAGGGTCGCGGCGACCACCAGGAACTCGGTCGTCTGGTCCAGGTCCCAGTCCGGGCCCATCGCCCGGATGTGGGCCATGAACTCGTCGGTGACCTTGGACAGGGCGACCTCGGTGACATCCAGCTTGTGCTTGGAGATCAGCTGGAGCAGCAGGTCGAAGGGCCCCTCGAAGTTCGCCAGCCGCACGGTGAACCGGCCGTCGTCGGGGGCTGGGGCGGGGCCGGCCTCGCGGATCTCCTCGGGCGGCCCGGACGTCGCCTCCGGCGCGGGCGGCGCCTCGGCGGGTGCGGGCGTCTCCACGGGCACAGGCACGGGCACGGGCTCGCCCGCCGCCCCCGGCCCGCGCCCCAGCGGGCGGCGGGCGAAACGGGCTGGCTCGTCGGGTGTCGGCATGGAGATCCAGGGTGCGCGGGGCGGGCTACGGCGGCGGGCGGCGGCCCGTACGGAAGGGGGCAGGCCTTCCGGGCAGGCTACCGGCGCCGTACCGGTCAGCGGCCCCGCAGCCGCCGTACGAGGATGCTCGCGTCGCCGCGCGACTCCAGGTCCGCCAGGACGACGGCGACCGCCTCGCGGACGATCCGGCCCCGGTCGACGGCGAGACCGTGCTCGCCGCGCAGGACGAGGCGCGCGTGTTCCAGGTCCATCAGCTCCTCGGCGGAGACATAGACCGTGATCTTCTCGTCGTGGCGCTCGCGTCCGCTGGGCCGCCGGTTCGCGCCGCGTCCGCCGCCGCCGCGCCGACGCTGCTGCACGACGGGGGCCTGGGGCGGCTCCTGCGCGGCGGGCTGCTGCTGCTGCGGGCGGCGGCCGGCCTGGGCGGCGACGGCGACCCGGTCGGAGTCGGCGGACCGGCTGCGCGAGTCGCCCGCGTCGGCGCCGGCCGCGGAGTGCTCCTGGCGCGCGGGCGCGGTCCCGGCGTCCGGGGCAGCCTCCCCCGGCGCGTCGGTCCCGGGCTCGTTCTCACCGGCCGGAGCCGGTACCCGGGTCTCGCCGTTCGCCTTGCGCCTGCGCTCCGCGGGCGACGAGGCCTGGAGCCCCATCCCCCCGGTCGTACGGAACAGTTCGTCGGCCCCGGGCAGACTCACTCGGCGTGACACCGGGCGAGCACCTCCCTGGCGAGCTGGCGATAGGCGGCGGCACCGACCGAGTTGGAGGCGTACGTGGTGATGGGCTCACCGGCGACCGTGGTCTCCGGGAAGCGGACCGTGCGCCCGATGACCGTGTGGTAGACGTGGTCGTCGAAGGCCTCGACGACGCGCGCCAGGACCTCGCGGCTGTGCACCGTACGGGAGTCGTACATGGTGGCGAGGATGCCGTCGAGCTCCAGGTCGGGGTTGAGCCGCTCCTGGACCTTCTCGATGGTCTCGGTGAGCAGGGCGACCCCGCGCAGCGCGAAGAACTCGCACTCGAGCGGGACTATCACCTTGTGCGCGGCCGTCAGCGCGTTCACCGTGAGCAGGCCGAGCGAAGGCTGACAGTCGATCACGATGTAGTCGTAGTCGGCCATCAGCGGCTTCAGGGCGCGCTGCAGCGTGGACTCGCGGGCCACCTCGCTGACGAGCTGCACCTCGGCCGCGGAGAGGTCGATGTTGCTGGGGAGCAGGTCCATGTTGGGGACCGCGGTCTTCAGCAGGACCTCGTCGGCCGCCATGCCCCGCTCCATGAGCAGGTTGTAGACGGTGAGGTCGAGCTCCATCGGGTTTACCCCGAGGCCGACCGAGAGGGCGCCCTGCGGGTCGAAGTCGACGAGCAGGACGCGTCGTCCGTACTCGGCGAGCGCGGCGCCCAGGTTGATGGTCGACGTGGTCTTGCCGACGCCGCCCTTCTGGTTGCACATCGCGATGATCTTCGCGGGGCCGTGATCGGTCAGCGGACCCGGGATCGGGAAGTAGGGCAGGGGGCGGCCGGTCGGGCCGATCCGCTCGCGGCGCTGCCGGGCGGCGTCCGGCGCGAGCGTGGCCGCGTACTCCGGATCGGGCTCGTACTCGGCGTCGGGGTCGTAGAAGTGCCCCTGGGGCGTCTCGTCGAAGTCGGCGAGGCGGGCGGTGTCCCGGCCACTCTCGTTGCCGGCCATGGCGTTCACGTGTAGGCCGTCCATCATCTGGGGGGCTGTCGTCATGTGCTGGTGGGTGGAGAAGGTGCGGACAGCGACGGAGCCGACAGCCTCCAGCCCGTTCGGGCTCTGGCCCCGTGCAGGCATCCCTGGTTGAACACCCCCGGGAGTAATTGTCGACTCATTCACAAGTCGTCTTACCTCCTTGGACGTGACCAGGAACTTATCGATAGGTCAGCGTGGCACCATGCCGACGATTGGCGACTCTATGGCGTGTCCCCTGTCCGCAGCAACACAATCCGCCGGACCCGGCCCGTTGTGTCGGCAATCGAACGCCCCGCTGTCAAGGGCGCGCAACCCTCGGTACACACTTTTCCCGGGTGTACGAAACGGTTAAAGGGTTACGTTCGAGACGAGTTGCTCGGGGGCGTGCACGACCCCGGCACACGTCCGGCCGGACCTCGGTGACAAGGTCCGGCCGGGCGCACGGAGTTGACGAAGGGGTTGACCCCCGGTCAGCCGATGAGCGTGCCCAGGTCGACATGGTCGAGGCCGTGGGCCTCGGCCACCTCGCGGTAAACGACCTGTCCGTCATGGGTGTTGAGGCCCTTGGCGAGCGCGGCGTCACGGCGCAGCGCCTCCTCCCAGCCCCGGTTCGCCAGCTCCACGATGTACGGAAGCGTCGCGTTGGTGAGGGCGTACGTCGAGGTGTTGGGCACCGCGCCGGGCATGTTCGCGACGCAGTAGAAGACCGAGTCGTGCACTCGGAAGGTCGGCTCGGCGTGCGTCGTCGGATGCGAGTCCTCGAAGCATCCACCCTGATCAATCGCAATGTCGACAAGTACACTTCCGGGCTTCATCTTGGCGACGAGCTCGTTGGTGACCAGCTTCGGGGCCTTGGCTCCGGGGATCAGCACGGCACCGACGACGAGGTCGGCCTCGACGACGGCCTTCTCCAGCTCGAAGGCGTTGGAGACGACGGTCTGCACCTTGGTGCCGAAGACCTTGTCCGCCTCGCGGAGCTTGTTGATGTCCCTGTCGAGCAGCGTGACGTGGAAGCCGAGGCCCACGGCGATCTGGGTGGCGTTCCAGCCGGAGACACCGCCGCCGATGACGACGGCCCGGCCCGCCGCCGTACCCGGGACGCCGCCCGGCAGCACGCCGCGGCCGCCGGCCGAGCGCATCAGGTGGTACGCGCCGACCTGCGGGGCCAGTCGGCCCGCGACCTCGGACATCGGGGCGAGCAGCGGCAGCGCGCGGTTCGCGGTCTCGACGGTCTCGTACGCGATGGCGGTGGTACCCGACTCCAGCAGGGCGTCGGTGCACGCGCGGGAGGCGGCGAGGTGCAGGTAGGTGAAGAGGGTCTGGCCCTTGCGGAGGCGGTGGTACTCCTCGGCGACGGGCTCCTTGACCTTGAGCAGCAGGTCGGCGGTGGCCCAGACCTCGTCCGCGGTGGGCAGGATCCGCGCCCCGGCCGCGACGTACTCCTCGTCCGTGATGGAGGAGCCCGCGCCGGCGTTCTGCTCGACGACGACCTGGTGGCCGTGGCGGACGAGCTCATGCACACCGGCAGGCGTGATCGCCACGCGGAACTCGTTGTTCTTGACTTCGCGGGGGATGCCGACCTTCATGTCGATCACGGTCCTTGGCTCAGAGGATAATCCGGGCACAGCAATGCAAAAAGGGTAGATGCATCGCATGTGAAGGCACCGCGAACGGCCGCGGTACAGCCAGTCTAATGAAGGGCTTCCCGCTGTCTAGCCTTGCAAAGCATTATTTTTCTGTCGAAGCACTGCGGGTTTCGTAGGTCTCGCTCGCCCCGCCCAGCAATCTGTCGGCCGCACCCCGGTGCAGCCCCGCCGCCGCGGGGTCACCGAGCCGGTCCAGGGTGTCGGCGAGCCGCAGCTCCAGCGCGGCCTGCAGCCGTACGTCCCCGGCCCGCCGTGCCCACTCCACCGCCTCCCGGCAGGTCCGCAGCGACTCCTGCGGCCGGCCCGCGTACTCCTGGACCCGGGCCATCTCGCTCAGCGCGCGGGCCTGGGCGGGCAGGTCGCCGAGCCTGCGGTGGCCCGCCGCGGCTGCTCGCCAGTTCCGCAGCGCCTCCCCGTACCGCCCGGCGTAGGTGTGGACGGTGCCGAGCCGCCCGTACAGGCGGGCCGCGTCGGCCTGCTCGCCCTGGGTGAGGCGCTGGGCGAGCGCCCGGCCGTACCAGTCGGAGGCCCGGGGGTAGTCGCCCAGCTCCGCGTAGGCGCCGCCGACGGACTCCATGGCCCGCCCCGTGGCGTACGGGTCCTTCGCCGCCCGCCCGGCGTCCAGCGCCTCCCGGTAGCGGGCCAGCGCCTCCTTCGTCCGCCCCGTCCCGGCGTCCAGGTCGGCCAGGTTGAGCAGGGCCGCCGCCCGTTCGCGGGGCAGGTCGCGGCGCTCCGCGACGGCCAGCACCAGACCGTGCAGGGCGTACAGGTCGGGCGCGGCGGCGTCGGTGCCCTCGTGCGCGGCGAGCGCCCGCACCAGTGCGGCGACCAGCCGGCGGGCCAGCGTGTCGAGTCCGCCGTCCTCGACGGCGATCCGGGCGGCGGCCAGCAGCGCGGGCCTGCGGGCGCGCAGCCAGGCGGCGGCCTCCCCGGGGTTCGGGAAGCGCAGCGAGCGCGGGAGTCCGGCGAGCTTGCGGCGGGACGGGGAGCCCTCGGGGTCGGTGACGGCCCGGCACGACTGGAGCAGGCGCACGGTGCGCTCCAGCATCCGGGCGCGGGCGAGCTGGATCTCGGCCGGGCGGTCCCGGTCCTCCAGCAGCGCCCGCAGCATCCCGGCGAGGCAGCCCGGCACCTCGTACTGCGGCTCCCCGGCGCCCTCGCGGCGCAGCAGGCCGAGCGTCACGAAGTCGTCGAGGGTGGTCCGGGCGGCCGAGACCGAGCAGCCGGCCAGCGCCGAGGCGGTGTGGGCGTCGGCGAGACCGCCGGGGGCGAGGGCGAGCAGTCGCAGTATCCGGGCGGCGGTGGCCGGCAGCGAGTCGTGGACGAGGCGGAAGGCACGGGTCAGCGGACGGGTGCCGGCGGGCAGCTCGGGGTCGTCGGGCAGCGCGCGCAGCTGCCGTCCGGCGTCGGCCACCGAGGCGGTCGGGCGGGCGGCGAGCCAGCCGCCGATCAGGACCAGCGCGGCCGGCTGCCCGCCGCAGTCCTCGGCGAGGGTCTGGGCGGTCAGGGGGTCGACGGTGATCCGGACCTGGCCGGTCGCGCGGCCGAGCAGTTCGACGGCGGAGCCCGTGTCCAGGCCGCCGACGGTGCAGGGCCGGACTCCGGGGATGCCGGTCAGCGGCCCCTCGGAGACGGCGACGACCAGGCAGTCCGGGTTGTCGGGGAGCAGCGGGTCGACCTGTTCGGCGTCCTGCGCGTCGTCGAGCAGGAGCAGGACCCGGCGGACGGCCAGCGCCTCGCGGACCATCTCGGTCAGTTCGTCCGCGTCCGCGCCGGGCGGTCCGGCCAGCTCCAGCAGGCCCAGCAGGTCGCGGGCGGCGCGTTCGACGGGAACGGGGGCGCCACCGGGTTCGGTGAGCCGGACGCGGAGCAGCCCGTCGGGGTAGTCGCCGGTCTCCAGGAGCCGGCGGGCCAGTTCGGCGGCGAGCGCGGTACGGCCGGAGCCGGGGCGTCCGGCGATCAGGAGGACGCGGGCGCGGGCGCTGCGGCGGCCGGCCATGGTGTCGAGGCCGGCGCGCTCGATGTCGTCGCGCAGTTCCTTCAACTCGCGTTCGCGGCCGAAGAATCGGGCTGGTTCGTGGGCGGCAGGCTCCTCGGTCCCCGCTGCCTCGGCCGGGCCGCTGGTGTCCACCGCCTGATCCGTCACGGGCCACGCTCCACTTCGCTGCACGCGTTGCCCGCCGGGAGTCCGGTCAGGGCATTCGAAGCGTAGTTCAGCCGGGTGGGCGGTCGAGGGGGAGCGCGCTCCGGACATCCCTCGATCGGATCAGCATTTCTTACGATCGAGGGATGCGCGGGAGTGACCGTGTCCGGTGCCGCACCGGCCTTTGCCGGTACGGCTTCCGACGGGCCGTCAGTGTCGGAGTCGACGGTTCGTCAGGCCTCGAAGGGGCGGGCCGGCCAGGGCGCGTCGGCGGGCCGCAGCGAGTCGGTGCCGTCGCCCGCGAGGACCGCGGCGAGCGAGAGGACGCCCACGACCAGGCAGCTGTTGTGCAGGTCGCCCGCGAGGACCTTGCGCACGAGGTCCTGGAGCGGCACCCGGGCCAGCTCCATGTCCGCCTCCTCCTCGGCGACCTCGAAGCGCTCGCCCTCCGCCTCGGAGACGTCCCGGGCGAGGAAGATGCGTACGGCCTCGTCGGAGCCGCCGGGCGAGGTGTAGATGTCGGTCAGCACCCGCCAGTCCTCGGCCTTGACGTGCGCCTCCTCGTACAGCTCGCGCTGTGCGGCGTGCAGCGGGTTCTCGCCGGGCACGTCGAGCAGGCCGGCCGGGATCTCCCACAGCTTGTGGCGGACCGGGTGGCGGTACTGGCGCAGGACGAGGACGCGGCCCTCGTCGTCGAGCGCGAGCACGGCGACCGAGCCGGGGTGGACCTGGTAGTCGCGGTGCGCGACCGTACCGTCGGGCATCTCGACGTCATCGGCGCGGACGCTGGTCTTCTTCCCCCGGAACGGGGTCGCGCTCGCGGTGACCCGCCATTGTTCGGGCGTGTCCTGGAAACCCATCTGCGTCCTCCCACGAAAAACGGTGACCGGGGCCCGCGTCCCTGTTCGGACACGCGCCCCGGTCAACCGTAACGCCTGGGGGCCGGCCGTCTACTTGGCCTGCTCGCCCTCGGCCGCGGCGCCCGTCTTGCGGGCGACGGCCGCCTTCACCAGGCCGGCGAAGAGCGGGTGCGGGCGGGTCGGGCGGGAGCGCAGCTCCGGGTGCGCCTGGGTGGCGACCAGGTAGGGGTGCACCTCACGCGGGTACTCGACGTACTCGACGAGCTTGTTGTCCGGGGACGTGCCGGAAAAGACCAGTCCGGCCTTCTTCTCCAGCTCGGCGCGGTAGGCGTTGTTGACCTCGTAGCGGTGGCGGTGGCGCTCCTCCACGTACGGCTGGTCGTCGTAGGCCTCGCGCACGACCGAGCCCTCGGCGAGCTTCGCCGGGTACAGGCCGAGCCGCATGGTGCCGCCCAGGTCGCCGGCGCCCTCGACGTAGGCGAGCTGCTCTTCCATCGTCGAGATGACGGGGTGGCCGGTCGCGGCGTCGAACTCGGTGGAGTTGGCGTCGGGGATCTCGGCGAGGTTGCGCGCCGCCTCGATCACGATGCACTGGAGGCCCAGGCAGAGGCCGAGCAGCGGCACCTTGTTCTCGCGGGCGTACTGGATCGCGCCGACCTTGCCGACCACACCGCGCTCGCCGAAGCCGCCGGGGATGCAGATCGCGTCGATACCGGCGAGGGCCTTCTGCGCGCCGGCCGGGGTCTTGCAGTCGTCGGAGGCGACCCACTCGACCTTGACGCGGGCCTTGTTGGCGAAGCCGCCGGCCCGGATGGCCTCGGTGACCGAGAGGTAGGCGTCGGGCAGGTCGATGTACTTGCCGACCAGGGCGACGGTGACCTCGTGGTCGGGGTTGTGGACGCGGTCCAGCAGATCGTCCCAGGTGGTCCAGTCGACGTCGCGGAACGGCAGGTCGAGCTTGCGCACGACGTAGGCGTCCAGGCCCTCGGTGTGCAGCACCTTGGGGATGTCGTAGATCGACTTGGCGTCCACGCAGGCCACCACGGCGGTCTCGTCGACGTCGCACATCAGCGAGATCTTGCGCTTGATGGCGGTCGGCACATCACGGTCGGCGCGCAGCACGATGGCGTCCGGCTGGATACCGATGTTGCGCAGCGCGGCCACGGAGTGCTGGGTGGGCTTGGTCTTCAGCTCGCCGGAAGGGCCGATGTAGGGCAGCAGCGAGATGTGCACGACGAAGACGTTGTCCCGGCCGACCTCGTGGCGGACCTGGCGGACGGTCTCCAGGAACGGCAGCGACTCGATGTCGCCGACGGTGCCGCCGACCTCGGTGATGACCACGTCGACGTCGTCGGTGGCCATGCGGCGGATGCGGTGCTTGATCTCGTTGGTGATGTGCGGGATGACCTGCACGGTGTCACCGAGGTACTCGCCGCGCCGCTCCTTGGCGATGACCTGCGAGTACACCTGGCCGGTCGTGACGTTGGCCGAGCCGTCGAGGTCGACGTCGAGGAAGCGCTCGTAGTGGCCGATGTCGAGGTCCGTCTCCGCGCCGTCGTTGGTCACGAAGACCTCGCCGTGCTGGAACGGGTTCATCGTGCCCGGGTCGACGTTCAGGTACGGGTCGAGCTTCTGCATGGTGACCCGGAGGCCGCGCGCCTTGAGCAGGGCGCCGAGGCTGGAGGCAGTCAGACCCTTGCCGAGGGAAGAGGCGACACCCCCGGTGACGAAGATGTGCTTGGTCGTCGTGGATGTGGGCTGCATAGCCAAAGGGGGCTCCCGTGGTCGCGATCATGAGGTGCGTACCGGCTTGCCGTCCGGATTTCCGGAGATGCCGTCGCTGCGGTTCGGGGGCCTCGTCCGCTCTCGAGGACGACCACCGGTCCACGGGCTACCAGGGTATCAGCGACAGGGGGAGACCGCTTCCGGCCACCCGGCGCGCGAGCGCCGCGCGAGTCACGTGTGCCACTCGCACCCCACTCGATCGGCGCAGCCCAGTTGGCGAGAGGGTCGCGCGGACCACCCGGGTGCGTCGTATCCTGCTCGGACACTCGCTCGGGCGAGGCAGAAGCTCGCAGGTCACCCCACAACAACCCCTTGCTACGACCTCTTGACCCGCAGTAAGCGCCCCACGGGGCGACATGGCCGTTCGACTGGAGATGCACGTGGCCGGGCGCATCGAGGATTACGCACTCATCGGAGACATGCAGACCGCCGCCCTGGTCTGCCGGGACGGCACAGCGGACTGGCTGTGCCTGCCCCGCTTCGATTCACACGCCATTTTCGCGGGCCTCCTGGGCACCGACGAACACGGCTTCTGGCGTCTGGGACCGGCCCACCCCGAGGGCACGGAGCCTCCGGCGGCCGACCGCCGCCGCTACCGCGGGGACTCCCTGATCCTCGAATCGGAGTGGGACACGCCGCGCGGCACGGTCAGAGTGACCGACTTCATGCCGCCGCGCGACGGCGCGCCCCAGCTGATCCGGATCGTGGAGGGCGTCAGCGGCCGGGTGCCGATGCGCTCGGAGCTGCGCATGCGGTTCAGCTACGGCCGCGTCACCCCCTGGGTGCACAAGGTGGACTCACGTACGGTCGCCGTCGCGGGGCCGGACTCGGTCTGGCTGGACACCCCCGCCGACACCTACGGCGAGAACCTGACCACGTACTCCGACTTCACCGTCGCCCCCGGTGACCGGATCGCGTTCACCATCAGCTGGCAGCCCTCGCACCACGAGCCGCCCGCGCTCCCGGACCCGGACGGCTCGCTGGAGGCGACCGCGGACTTCTGGCGCGAGTGGGTCGAGCAGTGCACGTACCACGGGCCCTACCGCGAGGCCGTGGTCCGCTCGCTGATCACGCTGAAGGCACTGACGTACGCGCCGACCGGCGGCATCGTCGCCGCGCCGACCACCTCGCTGCCCGAGGACATCGGCGGCTCCCGCAACTGGGACTACCGCTACACCTGGCTGCGCGACGCCGCGATCACACTCTCCTCGCTGCTGCGCACCGGCTACCGCGAGGAGGCCCGCGCCTGGCGCGAGTGGCTGCTGCGCGCGGTCGCCGGCGACCCGGAGAACCTGCAGATCATGTACGGGATCGCGGGCGAACGGGAGCTGGGCGAGGCGGAGCTGGAGTGGCTGCCGGGTTACGAGGGCTCCGCCCCGGTCCGCGTCGGCAACGGCGCGGCGGGCCAGCTCCAGCTGGACGTGTACGGCGAGGTCACCGAGGCGCTGCACCTCGCGCACATGACCGGCCTGGCCCGCAACGACTACGCCACCGGGCTCCAGCTCAAGCTCATCGAGTACCTGGAGAAGCACTGGGGCGAGCCGGACGAGGGCATCTGGGAGGTGCGCGGCCCGCGCCGTCACTTCGTGCACTCCAAGGTGATGGCCTGGGTCGCCGTCGACCGGACCATCAAGCTCATCGAGTCCGGCGACACGGACGGGCCGCTGGAGCGCTGGCGCGAGCTGCGCGACGACATCCACCGCGACGTCTGCGAGCGCGGGTACGACAAGGAGCGCAACACCTTCACCCAGTCCTACGGGTCGAAGGAGCTGGACGCCTCCCTGCTGCTCATCCCGCAGATGGGCTTCCTGCCGCCCGACGACAAGCGGGTCATCGGCACCATCGAGGCGATCCAGCGCGAGCTGTCCACGGAGGACGGCTTCGTGCTGCGCTACCCGACGGCGGGCGACGACGCGGGCGTGGACGGTCTGGAGGGCGACGAGGGCGCGTTCCTGGCCTGCTCGTTCTGGCTGGCGGACGACCTGGCGATGATCGGCCGGGTCGACGAGGCCCGCCGTCTCTTCGAGAAGCTGCTGTCCCTCCGCAACGACCTGGGCCTGCTGGCCGAGGAGTGGGACGCACGCCTCCAGCGCCAGGTGGGCAACTTCCCGCAGGCGTTCAGCCACGTTCCCCTGATCGACACGGCCCTGCGCCTGACGGCGAGCGGTGCGTACGTGGGCTGACGGCCACGGTCCCGCCCCGTTCCCGCCCGGCTGCCGCTCTCCGGCAGCCGGGCGGAGCCGTATCAGCCCGCCGCCGCCCCCGTCGCGACCGGCCGGTCCGAGGACGGCAGGCCCCACTCGCTCCAGGAGCCGTCGTACACGGCTGTCCCCCGGTAGCCGGCCAGCTCGGCGCCGAGCGCGAGGACGCAGGCGGTCACGCCCGAGCCGCAGCTGACGTACAGGCGCTTCCGGTCACCGGCCGCACCGGCGAACGCCGCGCGCAGTTCGCCGGGCGGCAGCATCCGCCCCGCGTCCTGGAGCAGGCCGAAGGGCAGGTTCACGGACCCCGGCATATGGCCGCCGCGCAGCCCGGCACGCGGTTCGGGCTCCGTGCCCTCGAACCGCCCCCGGGTCCTGGCGTCGAGCACCGCCGCGTCCGGGGCGGCCAGGGCAGCCGCCACCGTGTCGGCGTCCACGAGGAGCCCGGGGCGGGGCCGGGCCGTGAAGTCCCCGCGCGCGGTGAGGGGTCCGGGCGCGCCCTCGTCGACCGGCAGCCCGGCGGAGGTCCAGGTGGGCAGGCCCCCGTCGAGGACGGCGGCCCGGTCGAAGCCCATCGCGCGGAGCATCCACCAGGCGCGGGCGCTGGAGTAGATACCGGCGGCGTCGTACACGACGACGGTGTCCGCGTCGTTCAGGCCGAGCGCCCGCATCCCGTCGGTGAACCGGGCGGCGTCCGGCATGGTGTGCGGCACCGTCGCCGTGGGGTCGGAGAGCGCGCCGTCGATGTCGAAGACCCGGGCGCCCGCGATCCGCGTCCCGCTCCCCCGGTGCGCGCCCACCGAGGCGTCGAGCACCAGCAGCCCGGGAGCGCCGAGGCGCGCGGCGAGCCAGTCGGCGGGGACGAGCGGTCCCGGCGGCGCGCCGATGTCCGCGCCCTGCTCCCGGTCGACCCGTACGTCCTCGCCCATGTGCCCTCCCAGCCACCCTGCCCGGATTTTCAAGATCGCAGCCGGTCCGGGCGCTGTCAACGGCCGTCAGCGGACCAGCGGCTGGACCAGTTCGTCGTACACGCAGAGCACCTGCGCCACCGTGTCGTCCTCGGTCGGCCAGCTCGCCGCCTGCCGGAGCCCGTCGGCGGCCAGCCGGTCCCGCCCGGCCGGGTCGTCCAGCAGCCCGGCCACCGACAGGGCCAGCGCATCGGCGTCCGCATACGGCACGAGGACCGCCGCGTCCCCCACAAGTTCGGGCGTGCCGCCGACCGCGGTGGCGACCAGGGGCACCCCGGCCCGCAGCGCCTGCTGGGCCATCGTCGAGCGGGACTCCCAGCGGCTGGCCAGGACGGCCACGTCGGCCGCGGCCAGCAACGCGGCGGCGTCGTTCCGGTCACCCAGCAGTTCGACGGGCAGTCCCTCGGCCGTGATCCGCCGCCGCAGGGCGGCCCGCTCCCGTCCCTCCCCGACGACGGCCACCAGCGGCACGGGGTCGAGCAGGCGCCACGCGGCCGCCGCGTCGAGCAGGGTGCCGTAGCCGTGGTGCGGGACGAGACTGCCGAGCGCGACGATCAACGGCCGCTCCACCGCACCGAGTTCGGCGCGCACCTTCTCGGCGGGCGGCCCGGCGGGCAGCGGCGGCCGGGGTGCGGCGACGGGCGCGAGGCGGGCGTCACGGGCGCCCCGGGCGCGCGCCCGGTCGACCAGGTCGGAGGAGGTGGCGAGCACAACGGCCGCCGCGCGCACCGCCCTTCGCTCCAGCAGGTGCAGCAGCCGTCGGCGGGCCCCCTCCGCATGGGCGCGGGTGTGCCAGGTGACGACCAGGGGGATGCGGCGGCCGCCGATCGCCAGGGCCGCCCGCACGGCGGCGTGCAGGCCGTGCGCGTGGACGACGTCCGCGTCGGCGCAGGCGGCACGGAGCGCGGCGACGGCCGCCGGATCGCTGCGCCGGGGCACAGGGGCGAAGTGGGCGCCCGTGGCGGTGAAGTCGTGGGTGCGGTCCAGCGCGGCGGGCGCGCAGACCGTGACCTTCACCCCCCGGGCGACCAGTCCGGCGGCCAGCGAGCGGGCATGCGCGCTGCTGCCGGCACTGCCGCCGCCGAGTACCTGGACCGTGCGCAGCTGTGACACGTCGATTGGCTCCCGGGGCTCCCGAGTCGGGGGTACGAACACGGCCAAGGATGCCAGTCCGTACGCACGTTCCGGCACGACGGAACCGTTACTCCGGCGCTCATCGCGACAAACCGGGCGCCCCAGACCACCCGCACGGGTGAAAGTGTGTACGGCGGCACGACACCCGTACGGCGAAACCGGAGCGGCCGGGACCGCTCCGGTCCCGGCCGCGAAAGCCCCTGCCCGTCCGGCGCGAGCCGTGGCGAGCCGTTCCCCTACCCGTCGGCGCGGGCCGCGGCGAGCAGTTCCTCGGCGTGGGCGCGGGCCGTCTCGGAGTCCTCCTGGCCCGCGAGCATCCGGGACAGCTCCCGCACCCGGTCCTCGCCCTCCAGCACGGTGACACCACTGCTGGTCACCGAGCCGTCCACGGTCTTCTCGACCAGCAGCTGCCGGTCCGCGAACGCGGCCACCTGGGGCAGGTGGGTGACGACCACGACCTGGGCCGACCTGGCGAGCTTCGCGAGCCGCCGCCCGACCTCCACGGCCGCCTTGCCGCCGACACCCGCGTCGACCTCGTCGAAGAGGTAGGTGGGCACGGGGTCGGAACCCGCGAAGACCACCTCGACGGCGAGCATCACCCGGGACAGCTCACCGCCCGAGGCGCCCTTGGCGATCGGCCGGGGCTGGGCGCCGGGGTGCGGGGCGAGGAGCAGTTCGACCTCGTCGGCGCCGGACGGGCCGTAGGCCACGTTCCGGCCGTCGATCTCGATGCCGGATGCCTCGTCCGGCGCCTCGGTCTGCCGGATGTCGAAGGAGACCCGGGCGTGCGGCATGGCCAGGGACGCCAGCTCCTCGGTCACCGCGTCGGCGAAGGACGCGGCGGCGGCCGTCCGGGCGTCGGTCAACGCCTGCCCGAGGCCCGAGAGTTCGGCGCGCAGGGCGTCCCGCTCGGCGGTCAGCTCCCCGATCCGGTCGTCGTCGCCCTCCAGCTCGGTGAGCCGGTCCGCGCCCTCCTGCGCCCAGGCGAGTACGGCGGTGATGTCCTCCCCGTACTTGCGGGTGAGCGCGGTGAGCGCGGCGCGGCGCTCCTCCACGGCGGCGAGCCGCAGCGGGTCGGCGTCCAGCTGGTCCGCGTACCCGGACAGTTCGCCCGAGACGTCGGCGAGCAGGATGGAGATCTCGCCGACCCGGTCGGCGAGCGAGGCGAGCGCCGGGTCGTGCGAGCGCACCCCGTCGAGGGCCTGCCGGGCCGCGGCCACCACGGTCGTGGCGTCCAGGGCCTCCGGGTCCTCCGGGTTGCCGGCCAGCGCGGTGTGCGCGAGGGCGGCGGCGGAGGCGAGCGCGTCGGCGTGGCCGAGCCGCTGGGCCTCGGCGGCCAGCTCGGTGTCCTCGCCGGGCAGCGGTTCGACGGCGGCGATCTCGTTCAGCCCGAAGCGCAGGAGGTCGGCCTCCTGCGCGCGTTCGCGGGCGCGCGTCGTCAGCTCGTCCAGCTCCGCCGCGACGTCCCGCAGCCGCCGGTAGGCCGCCGCGTACTTCGCCAGCGGCGCGGCGACGCCGTCGCCCGCGTACCGGTCGAGGGCCTGCCGCTGCCGGGCCGGCTTGAGGAGGCCCTGCTGGTCGGTCTGGCCGTGCACGGCGACGAGTTCGTCGGCCAGCTCGGACAGCACGCCCACCGGCACGGATCTGCCGCCCAGGTGCGCCCGGGAGCGCCCCTCGGCGGAGACGGTGCGGCTGATGAGCAGCGCGCCGTCCTCGATCTCGGCCCCGGCCTCCTCGGCGCGCAGCGCCACCGCGTCGCCGCCGGCCACCGTGATCCGGCCCTCGACGACCGCTGCCTTGGCACCGATCCGCACCAGGGCGGGGTCGGCGCGCCCGCCGAGCAGCAGCCCCAGGCTGGTGACGACCATGGTCTTGCCGGCGCCGGTCTCGCCCGTCACCGCGGTGAAACCGGGTGACAGCTCCACCACCGCGTCGTCGATGACCCCGAGCGACCGTATCCGCATCTCCTCCAACACGGACATGACCATACGAGGTTTCCCCGCCCGCGTGCACACGGGCCACGGACGGGACGCCCCGATCGTGCGCTCAGTGGGGCGCGCCCCGCCATCCCGAGACGGGCAGGGCGAACTTGGCCACCAGCCGGTCCGTGAACGACGCCTGGTGCAGCCGGGCCAGCCGTACGGGCACGGCACCGCGCCGTACCTCGACGCGCGCCCCGGAGGGCAGCTCGACGGTCCTGCGCCCGTCGCACCACAGCACTCCGTGCGGGGTGTGCGGCTGGACCTCGACGGCGAGCACCGAGGTCGGCGAGGTCACCAGCGGCTTGGCGAAGAGTGCGTGGGCGCTGATCGGGACCATCAGCAGCGCCTCGACCTCCGGCCAGACGACGGGCCCGCCGGCCGAGAAGGCGTACGCGGTCGAGCCGGTCGGCGTCGCGCACACGATGCCGTCGCAGCCGAACCCGGTCACCGGCCGGCCGTCGATCTCCAGGACGACTTCGAGCATCCGCTCGGGCGACACCTTCTGCACGGCCGCCTCGTTGAGCGCCCAGTCGGTGTGCACGACATCGCCGTTGCTGTGCACCAGGACGTCGATCGTCATGCGTTCCTCGACCGTGTACGCCCGGGTGACGACCCGGTCGACGACCTTGTCGAGATCGTCGCGCTCGGCCTCGGCGAGGAAGCCGACCCGGCCGAGGTTGACGCCGAGCATGGGCACCCCGGAGGCGCGCGAGAGCTCGGCGCCGCGCAGCAGCGTCCCGTCGCCGCCGAGGACGATCAGCAGCTCACAGCCGTTGAGCACCTCGGGCGTGGCATCGGTGACGGTCTCGACGGACGCGGGCAGCGGCAGGTCCGCCGCCTCCGTGGCGAGGACCCGGACGCCCAGGCCGCTGCGGAGCAGCCCCTGGACGACGAGTTCCGCGCTGCGGATCGCGGCCGGACGGCCGGTGTGCGCCAAAAGGAAGACTGTTCGTGCCGCATTCGTCGTCAACGAGGCCCCTCCGCCACTGCACGGTCGACATCCGCGGGATCCAGTTCCGGTGCTCCGGCCCGCAGCCACAGAAAGTACTCGACGTTCCCGGAGGGCCCCGGCAGCGGGCTGGCCGTCACGCCCCGGACCCCCAGGCCCAGCGCCCACGCCCGGCGGGCCACCTCCCGTACCGCATCGGCGCGCAGTTCGGGGCTGCGCACCACACCGCCGCTGCCGAGCCGTTCCTTGCCGACCTCGAACTGCGGTTTGACCATGAGGACCAGGTCGGCGCCGGGGGCGGCACAGCGGACCAGGGCCGGCATGACGAGCCCGAGCGGGATGAACGACAGATCGCCCACCACCAGGTCGACCGGCTCACCGTCGATGGCCTCCAGGGTCAGTTCCCGCACATTGGTGCGGTCCTTGACCACGACCCGCTCGTCGGACTGGAGCGACCAGGCGAGCTGCCCGTAGCCGACGTCCACGGCCACGACCTGTGCGGCCCCGGCGCGCAGCAGCACATCGGTGAACCCGCCGGTCGAGGCCCCCGCGTCCAGCGCCCGCCTGCCCTGGACCTCAAGGCCCAGCGGGACGAAGGCGGCGAGGGCGCCGGCCAGCTTGTGGCCGCCGCGCGAGACGTACTCGGGGTCGCTGTCGTCCTTGGTGACGACGACGGCGGCACTGGTCTCGACCTGGGTGGCCGGTTTCGTCGCGGTGTTGCCGCCGACGGTCACCCGGCCCGCCGCGATCAGCTGGCTTGCGTGCTCACGCGAGCGGGCGAGCTTGCGGCGTACCAGCTCGGCGTCGAGACGGCGGCGGGCGACTCCTGCCACGTTCGGTTCAGCTCCTGTGGTTGTACGGGGGCACCCCTGCGGGTCCCGGTGCGGGGGCGGGCCCGGCGTCCAGCGCGCTCAGCGCCTCGCGCAGGCCCCGGTGTACATCCTCGTACACCTCGGTGTGTCCGTCCGCCGCGAGGTGGTCGGCATCGGCCAGCCGCTCCAGCAGGCCGTCCACCCCGGCGTCGCCGGTCGGGGTCCGTACGACTCCGAGGGGCGCCGGCCCCGCGGGCTCGGCCGGCTCCGGCGGGGCGTCCGTCTCGGGCTGGGGCATCGGGTCGCTCATGCGGAAACGCTACCGCGAAGGGCTGGGGTACGGTCGATCACGATGGCGACCATGGCGGAGTGCCGCAGCGCACTCGACAGACTTTCCGACAACCTCGCGGGGGCGGACGGCGACGTGCGCCGCGCCGCCGACCTGGACCGCTCGCTGAGCTGCCACATCAGGGACCTGGACATCACGTTCACCGGCCGCCTGTCCGGCGGCCGCATCCAGGTCCTGGACACACTGAAGGGCCCACCCCGCGAGAAGGCCGAGATCCGCCTCGCAATGACCGGCGACGACCTGGTCGCCATGGTCGACGGCGACCTCAACTTCGCGAAGGCCTGGGCCTCGGGCCGTGTCCGCCTGGAGGCAGGCTTCAGAGACCTGCTGAAACTGAAGTCACTGCTGTAGGGAATCCAAGCTCCGCGTGCGAACCAGGGCCGGCAAACTCAAGCCCGTCCGGCGCTTGCGGACGTCTTTTCGACCCCGCGCGCCCCGCGCACCCGCGCTGCCGGCACGACCAACGGCGTCCCCGTCTCCGGATCCGGAATCACCTGACACCGCAGCCCGAACACCCGCTCCACCAGCTCCGCGGTGACGATCTCCCCCGGTGCCCCTTCCGCGACGACCTCCCCGCCGCGCATCGCGATGAGGTGCGTCGCGTACCGCGCCGCGTGGTTCAGGTCGTGCAGGACGGCCACCAGGGTCCGCCCCTGCGTCTCGTGCAGCTCGGCACACAGGTCGAGCACATCGATCTGGTGCTGGATGTCGAGGTACGTCGTCGGCTCGTCGAGCAGCAGCAGCGGCGTCTGCTGCGCGAGGGCCATCGCGATCCAGACGCGCTGCCGCTGACCGCCGGACAATTCATCGACATAGCGATCGGCCAGTTCCCCGACGCCCGTGGACGCCATCGACTCCTGGACGACGCGTTCGTCCTCGGGCGACCACTGCCGCAGCAGCCCCTGGTGCGGATAGCGCCCCCGCGCCACGAGGTCCCCGACGGTGATGCCCTCCGGCGCGATCGAGGACTGCGGCAGCAGGCCCAGCGTCTTCGCGACCTTCTTCGCGGGCAGCCCGTGGATCGACTGCCCGTCCAGCAGCACCTGGCCCCGGCTCGGCTTCAGCATCCGCGACAGAGCCCGCAGCAGCGTCGACTTGCCGCAGGCGTTGGGGCCGACGATCACGGTGAACGAGTGGTCGGGTATCTCGACCGAGAGGTTCTCCGCGATCACCCGCTCGTCGTAGCCGAGGGTCACCGAGTCCGCGGTGAGGCGCTGCATGGTCGTACTCCGGGGGTCGGACGGTCGGGAGGGGGCGTCGGCGCGGGACTTCATATGCGTCCCGCCTTGCGCTCGGTCACCAGCAGCCACACGAGATAGCAGCCGCCGAGCACGCCGGTGACGACGCCGACGGGCAGCTGCCGGTCGCCGAACGCGTCGAGCGCGATCCAGTCGGCGACGAGCAGGAGCGCCGCGCCCATGAAGGTCGCGGCCACCAGATTGGGGCCGGTGGAGCGGGTCAGCCGGCGCGCCAGCTGCGGGGCGCTGAGCGAGACGAAGGCGATCGGCCCGGCGGCGGCCGTGGCGACGGCGACGAGCAGGACGGCGGAGCCCATGAGGAGGAGGCGGGTGCGTTCGACGCGCACCCCGAGCGCGTACGCGGCGTCGTCGCCCATCTCCATGACCCGCAGGGCCGGCCCGTGCCCGTACACCAGCGGGAGCAGCACGGCGCAGACGACCAGCAGCGGCCAGACCTGCGCCCAGTCCCGGCCGTCGAGCGAGCCGGTCATCCAGACCACGGCACGCGTGGCGTCGACCAGGTCGGCCTTGGTGATCAGGTACTGGGTGGCGGCCGTCAGCATGGCCGCCGCGCCGATGCCGACCAGGACGAGCCGGAAGCCGTGCACCCCGCGCTTCCACGCCAGCAGGTAGACCGCGACACCGGTCACCAGGCCGCCGATGACCGCACCGGCCGAGACCGCCGCCGCGCCGCCCTGGAAGAGGACGATCACGGTGAGCGCGCCGACCGTGGCGCCCTGCCCGAAGCCGAGCACGTCGGGGCTGCCGAGCGGGTTGCGGGAGATGGTCTGGAAGACGGCCCCGCCGGCACCGAGCGCACCGCCGACGAGGAGCCCGACGAGCACCCGGGGCAGCCTGAGGTCGGTGACGATGAACTCCTGCTGGAAGGTCCCGTGGCCGAAGAGCGTGGTCAGCACCTCGCCGGGCGTCATAGAGAAGTCGCCGCTGCCGATGAGGACGACCGCCGCTGCCGCCGCCACGAGGGCCAGGAGCAGGACGACCAGGGCGGCCCGCACGTTCATCCGGAACGAATATCCGCCGGGTGTCCGGACGGCCCGCACCGGACCGGCGGTGTGCGCCGTCCCCTTCGTGGTCGTGGCCTTCACAGCTGGGACATCCTCTTGCGTCGTACGAGGTGGATGAAGACGGGCCCGCCGATCAGCGCGGTGACGATGCCGACCTGGAGCTCGGAGGGGCGGGCGATGACCCGGCCCACCACGTCCGCGCCGAGCAGCAGCACCGGCGAGAGGACGGCCGCGTACGGCAGGATCCACCGCAGGTCCGGCCCGGTGAGGGTGCGCACCAGGTGCGGGATCATCAGCCCGATGAAGACGATCGGCCCGCACGCGGCGGTCGCCGCCCCGCAGAGCAGGGTGACGGCGAGCATCGCGAGGACGCGGGTCCGGGTCAGGTTCGCGCCCAGCGACCTGGCGGTGTCGTCGCCCATCTCCAGGGCGTTGAGCGGGCGCGCGATGAACACGGTCAGCAGGACGCCCGCCGCGATGAACGGCCACACCTTGCCGACGGTCTCGGTGTTCGCGGAGGCCAGCGAGCCGACCGTCCAGAACCGCAGCCGGTCCAGCGCCGCCGAGTCCAGCAGCTGTACGGCGTTGACGTATCCGTACAGCGCGGCGGTGACGGCCGTCCCGGCGAGCGCGAGCCGCACCGGGGTCGACGAGCGGCTTCCGCCGAGGAAGTACACGGCCACCGACACGATCGCGGCGCCCGCGAAGGCGAACCACACATAGCCGGTCAGCGAGGTGACGCCGAAGAAGCTGATGGCGGAGACGACGGCGGCCGAGGCCCCCGCGTTGACACCGAGGATGCCGGGCTCGGCGAGCGGGTTGCGGGTCAGCGCCTGCATCACCGCCCCGGCGAGGCCGAGCGCGGCGCCGACGAGGAGCCCGAGCAAGGTGCGCGGGACGCGTACCTTGCGTACGAGGACGTCGTCGCCGCTGCCCGCGTAGTGGAACAGTCCGTGCCACACGTCGGAGAGGGGCAGCGCCTTGGCGCCGATCCCGATGGACGCGAGGCACACCAGCACGAGGACGGCCACGGCCACCAGGAGCCCCGCCGCTCTCGCCGCGTGACGCCTGCGGGGAGCGGCGGCCTTGTCCGGCGCGGCTATCGGGCCGGAACTGGAATCCGGGGGGCTTTCAACCAACACCCGGTTAGGTTAGCCTACCCACCCTCCCTGACCCGCGCCCCGGCCTCAGAGCCCCAGCCGGGCCAGCGCCTTCTCCGCGTCCAGGTCACAGGCATGGTCGCCCGCCTGGGACCAGGCCGCCGCGCACAGCGCCCGCAGCCCGTCGAGCGGTTCGCCGTCGCCGTCCAGCACCAGCCGGCCGTCCCGGGCGGACGCCGTCCAGCCGCCGCAGCGGAATCCCCCGCCGTCCTCCTCGACCTCGGGCTGTCCGGTGAGCAGCCCGCGCAGATCCGCGTCGATGTACGTCGGCCGGTGCTCGGGCACGGCGGTCACCAGCTGCGCCGCGTCGGTCACCCCGGTCAGCACCAGCAGCGAGTCGACCCCGCCGTTGAACGCCCCCTCGATGTCCGTGTCGAGCCGGTCGCCGACCACCAGCGGCCGTTCGGCCCCGGTGCGCAGCACGGTCTCGCGGTGCATCGGCGGGAGCGGCTTCCCGGCGACCTGCGGCTCGGCGCCGGTCGCGATCCGGACGACCTCGACGGCCGCCCCGTTGCCCGGCGCGATCCCCCGGGCACTCGGAATGGTCAGGTCGGTGTTGGACGCGAACCACGGCAGCCCGCGGTTGATCGCGTACGACGCCTCGGCGAACCGGCCCCACGCCATGTCCGGCCCGCCGTACCCCTGCACCACCGCGACCGGGTCGTCGTCCGCCGACTCGACGGGTTCGAGACCGCGTTCCCGCAGCGCGACGCGCAGTCCCTCGCCGCCGATGACCAGCACCCGCGACCCGGCCGGCAGCTGGTCGGCGACCAGCCTGGCCACGGCCTGCGCCGAGGTGATCACGTCGTCGGGCTCGGCCGGGACACCCAGCTCGGTCAGGTGCTCGGCCACCGCGGCCGGGGTGCGCAGCGCGTTGTTGGTGACGTACGCCAGGTGCATTCCGCCGTCCCGGGCCGTGCCCAGCGCCTCGACGGCGTGGTCGATCGCGTGCCCGCCCGCGTACACGACACCGTCCAGGTCGAGCAGCGCTGTGTCGTACGCCTCGCTCAGCGCGGTGCTGCTGCCGCTCGGGCCGGTCCTGCTCGTGCCACTCATGTTCCGCGCTCCTATCGCTGCTTGTCCCCCGATCATCGCGCATCCCCGTACCGCACATACGATGCACAAATGAACACACCAGGCACGGCGGACCGGGGACTGCGGCTGATTCCGTTCCGCGGACTGCGGTACGTCCCCGAGCGGGTCGGCAGCCTCGCCGCGGTGACCTCTCCCCCGTACGACGTGGTCGTACGGCCCGACGGACTGCACCACCTGGAGTCGGCGGACCCGCACAACATCGTCCGGCTGATCCTTCCGCAGGCCGGCACGGTCGCCGCCCGCAACGCACAGGCCGCCGCCACCCTGGACGACTGGCTCGCCGAGGGCGTGCTCGCGCCGGACGACGAGCCTTCCCTGTACGTGTACGAGCAACGCGGCGACGGCATCCTGCAGCGGGGGGTGATCGGCGCCCTCGCGCTCTCCGGGCCCGCCGAGGGCATCGTGCTCCCGCACGAGGACGTCATGGCGCATGTCGTCGAGGACCGGGCCGATCTGATGCGCGCCACCGCCGCCCACCTGGAACCGCTGCTGCTGACCTACCGGGGCGACGGGGAGGCCGCCACGGGCGCGACCGCCGTCGTCGAACGGACCGTGGACCGCCCGCCGTTGCTCGACACGACCACGGAGGACGGTTTCTGCCACCGGCTGTGGGCGGTCACCGACCCCGCCGAGCGCGCGGAGATCGAGGCGGACCTGCTGCGTCACCAGGCGCTGATCGCGGACGGCCACCACCGCTGGGCGACCTACCTGCGGCTCCAGCAGGAGCACACGGACCCGGGCCCCTGGGACTACGGCCTCGTTCTCCTCGTGGACACGGCCCGCTACCCGCTCCGGGTCCGCGCCATCCACCGCCTGCTGCACGGCCTGCCGGTCGCCGACGCCCTGGCCGCTCTGGCGGGCCTGTTCCGGATACGCGAGGTGGCGGGGCCGCTCCCCCGGGCGCTGGACGCCCTGGCCGACGCGGCCGCCGAGGGCAACGCCTTCCTGCTCGCCGGCGACGGGGGCTTCCATCTGGTCGACCGCCCCGACGAGGCCCTGCTGTCCCGCACGGTGCCGGCGGAGCGGCCGGCGGCCTGGCGCACCCTCGACGCGACGGTCCTGCACTCGGCGCTGCTCGACCATGTGTGGGAGATCCCGGACGACCCGGCGCACATCGCCTACATCCACGACACCGCGGCCGCCGTCGAGCAGGCCGAACGGCACCACTCCACGGCGGTGCTGATGCACCCGGTACGCGAGGAACTCGTCCGGGACCTGGCCCGGCAGGGCGTCACCATGCCCCGCAAGTCGACGTCCTTCGGCCCGAAGCCCGCCACGGGCCTGGTGCTGCGCAGCCTGAAGCTGGGCTGAACGCGAAAGAGGGCGGCACCCGATGCGGGTGCCGCCCTCTTCTCATGCGTTACGCCTGGGACTTGCCGTCCTCGTCGGCGTCGTCGCCGTCCTCGTCGGCCGCCACGGGCGCCTGGGCTTCGGCGTGCTCGTCGTCCTCGTCCAGGGCGTCGACGAACTCGACCCCGTCCAGCTCGGCGAGGCGGTCCGACGCGTCGGTGGCACCGTCCTTGTCGGCCTCCAGCGCCTTGCCGAACCACTCGCGCGCCTCGTCCTCGCGGCCCGCTTCGAGCAGCGCGTCGGCGTAGGCGTAGCGCAGTCGCGGCGTCCATGGGTGCACGGCGTTCGAGGCCAGCTCGGGGCTCTGGAGCGTGACGATGGCAGCGTCGATCTGCCCCATGTCCCGCCGGGCACCGGCGGCCACGAGACGCATCTCGACCTGCCCCGCCTTGTCCAGCTTCTGCACCTCGGGCTCACCGGCCATCGCCATGGCCTTCTCGGGCCGGCCGAGACCGCGCTCGCAGTCGGCCATGACCGGCCACAGCTCCGCCGAGCCCGTCATCCGCCGGGCCGCGCGGAATTCCGCCAGCGCCTCCGCGTACTTCTGGGTCGCGTACGCGGCGAAGCCGGCGGCCTCGCGGACGGCGGCGACGCGCGAGGCCAGCCGCAGGGCGATGCGCGAGTACGCGTACGCCTCCTCGGGGTCCTCGTCGATGAGCCGGGCCACCATGACCAGGTTCCTCGCCACGTCCTCGGCCAGCGTCTTCGGCAGGCTCAGCAGCTCCTGGCGGACGTCCGGGTCGATCTCGTGGCCGGTGACCTCGTCCGGGATCGGCAGCCGCTTGATGGGCTCGCGGTCGCGGTCGTCCCTGCGCTCGTAACCGCCCGGCCGGCCGCCGCGGTCGTCACGGCCCCGGTAGCCACCGCGGTCACGGTCGTCCCGCTGTCCTCGGTAGCCGCCGCCCCGGTTGTCGTCGCGACGGGGGCCGCGGTCCCGGTCACGGTCGCGGTCGTCGCGGCGGAACCCGCCACCCGCCGGACGGCTGTCGTCACGACGGGGGCCGCGCGGCCGGTCGTCGCGGCGGTCGTCACGCCGGTCGGAGCCGTAGCCGCCGGAACGGCCGCCGCGGTCGTCGTCGCGACGGGGACCACGGTCCCGGTCACGGTCGTCACGGCGGTCGAAGCCACCCGGCCGACCGCCACCGCTGTAACCGCCACGGTTGTCATCGCGACGGTCGTCACGCCGGTCGTCACGCCGGTCATCGCGACGGAAGCCACCACCGGAGGAACCGCCACGGTTGTCGTCGCGGCGGAACCCACCGCCGGAGGAACCGCCACGGCTGTCGTCACGACGGAACCCACCGCCGGAGGAACCGCCACGGCTGTCGTCACGACGGAACCCACCGCCGGAGTTGCCGCCGCGGTCGTCGCGGCGGAAGCCGCCGCCACGGTTGTCGTCGTCCCGACGCGGCCCACGCGGCCGGTCGTCGCGGCGGTCGTCGCGGCGCTCGAAGCCACCCGGCCGGCCACCACGGTCGTCATCACGACGCGGCGCACGGTCATCACGACGGAACCCACCACCACGGTTGTCGAAACCGCCGCCACGGTCGTCCCGACGGAAGCCACCACCGGAGTTGCCGCCCCGGTCGTCGCGGCGGAACCCACCGCCGGAGGAACCGCCACGGTTGTCGTCGCGGCGGAAACCGCCGCCGGAGTTGCCGCCGCGGTCGTCGCGGCGGAAGCCGCCGCCACGGTTGTCGTCGTCCCGACGCGGCCCACGCGGCCGGTCGTCACGACGGTCGTCGCGGCGGTCGTCGCGGCGCTCGAAGCCACCCGGCCGGCCACCACGGTCGTCATCACGACGCGGCGCACGGTCATCACGACGGAACCCACCACCACGGTTGTCAAAGCCACCGCCACGGTCGTCCCGGCGGAAAGCACCACCGGAGTTGCCGCCCCGGTCATCACGACGGAACCCACCAGCGGAAGAGGGCCGGTCGTCGCGACGCGGACCACGGTCCCGGTCGTCGCGACGGAAACCGCCACCCGAGGGGCGGTCGTTGTCGCGGCGCGGGCCGCGCGAACGGTCGTCGCGGCCGCCGCCGAAGCCGCCCCGGTCACCGCCGTCCCGGCGACGCGGCTCGCGCTCCGAACGATCGTCGGGAGAGTTGGTGGACATGGGTGGGGCTCCTGTCATTCGGGGTACTACAGACATTCTCGCGCAGCCGGACACCCGACGCGCTTCGGGAAAAACAAAAGGACCCTTGGTCCAGCGTTGAACGCTGGACCAAGGGTCCTTCAAAAATTGTTCGGCGGCGTCCTACTCTCCCACAGGGTCCCCCCTGCAGTACCATCGGCGCTGAAAGGCTTAGCTTCCGGGTTCGGAATGTAACCGGGCGTTTCCCTAACGCAATGACCACCGAAACACTATCGGCCACTCCGCAACAAAGCGGAGTATCGGCACTTAGCGAACAAGCACACTTTTCAATTAATTGAATGACGCTGTTCAACCAGCACGACTGTTCGTGGCCTGGGAACAACACAGTGGACGCGAGCAACTGAGGACAAGCCCTCGGCCTATTAGTACCAGTCAGCTCCACCCGTTACCGGGCTTCCACATCTGGCCTATCAACCCAGTCGTCTACTGGGAGCCTTAACCCTTCAAGAGGGTGGGAATACTCATCTCGAAGCAGGCTTCCCGCTTAGATGCTTTCAGCGGTTATCCTTTCCGAACGTAGCCAACCAGCCATGCCCTTGGCAGAACAACTGGCACACCAGAGGTTCGTCCGTCCCGGTCCTCTCGTACTAGGGACAGCCCTTCTCAATATTCCTACGCG
>NZ_RDBL01000013.1:1018353-1083439 GCF_008042035.1 Streptomyces sp. col6 | reverse complement strand
GTATTAGACCCCGTTTCCAGGGCTTGTCCCAGAGTGAAGGGCAGATTGCCCACGTGTTACTCACCCGTTCGCCACTAATCCACCCCGAAGGGCTTCATCGTTCGACTTGCATGTGTTAAGCACGCCGCCAGCGTTCGTCCTGAGCCAGGATCAAACTCTCCGTGAATGTTTTCCCGTAATCGGGGAACACATCACGAGAGCGGAACAACAAAGGCCGGAATAAGACCTGTTGTCCACTGCGTCCTCGCTGTGTTTTTGCCTGCCYAACCCGAAGGTTTCGCAGGACTTTCAAAGGAACCACCAACCTGCCGAAGCAGGCCGGGGTATCAACATATCTGGCGTTGACTTTTGGCACGCTGTTGAGTTCTCAAGGAACGGACGCTTCCTTTGTACTCACCCTCTCGGGCTTTCCTCCGGGCGCTTCCCTTCGGTCTTGCGTTTCCGACTCTATCAGACTCTTTCGTGTCCGATTCCCGGCCGAAGCGGGTCAAACGAATTTCGCTTTCCGGTTCTTCGCTTTCGCGTTTCCCTTTCGGCGTGTCCACTACTTTAGCGGATTCTCCCGGTTACTCATAATCGAGTCAGTGGGCCTGAATTCCGGCATGCCGAAACTCGCACCCTCTGGGGTGAGTCGTAGGTAGTGGTTGGCCGCTTCGGATGTGCGTGGCGTGCGACCCGACGGATCGAACCAACAGCTATATCCGTGTCAAGCGACTCGGACAACATTAGGGGCCCCACTCGGGCGAGTCAAGTTGACCTCCGGCGTGGGACATGGGCCCGGTACGGGCTCACCGTGGGGTCACCGTCGATCCAGAACCGCCAGGGGTGCACCGCCCCGTCCCCGCCCACTCCGGTGCGCGGGCCGTTGCGCACCTGGTCACGGGGTGGCGGGGCGCCATGGAGTACCGAGAGCTCGGCGCCCTCGTGAGCGATGGCGTCCGTGCCGTCCAGTGCCCGGCCGATGTCCAGGGCGGTCGCCAGTCGGGCCGGGCCTTTGGCCAGTTCCTTGTCATTACGGGCCGAAACTCGACGTTTGCGCGTCAGTTCGGCGCCCTCGAAGATCTCGCCGGCCCGCAGCAGTACCCCGCTCGCCCTGCCCTCGGGGCCGCACACCAGGTTCATGCAGTGCCACATGCCGTACGTGAAGTAGACGTACGCGTGGCCGGGCGGGCCGTACATGGCGTCGTTGCGGCGCGTCCGGCCGCGGAAGGCGTGGGAGCCCGGGTCGATCTCGCCCGCGTACGCCTCCACCTCGGTGAGGCGCAGCGCGATCGGGCCGGCCGGGGTGCTGCGGACCAGGGTGCGGCCGAGGAGATCCGGGGCGACCTCCAGTACGGGGCGGTCGAAGAAGTCCCGCTTCAGCGGCGTACGGTCCGGGCCATCGATCATGGGGTTCGAGGTTAGCGGGAACCGACTACGGTCGTGGCGCGTATGTAGGGGTCAGGACCTAGGAGGAGAAAACATGGGCTTCAAGCGGCTGCTCGCGAGCATGGGTGCCGGCGGCGCCTCGGTGGAGACGGAGCTCTCCGAGATCAACGTCGTCCCGGGCGGGGTCGTCCAGGGCGAGGTGCGGATCCAGGGCGGTTCGGTCGACCAGCAGATCGAGGGCCTGTCCGTGGGCCTGCAGGCCCGGGTCGAGGTCGAGGGCCAGGACCAGGAGTACAAGCAGGACATCGAGTTCACCAAGCTGCGCATCGGCGGGGCGTTCGAGGTGCGGGCCGGGGCGGTGCACGTGGTGCCGTTCGGCCTGGAGATCCCGTGGGAGACGCCGATCACCACGTTCGCGGGCCAGCAGCTGCACGGCATGAACATCGGGGTGACCACCGAGCTGGAGATCGCGCGGGCGCTGGACTCCGGCGACCTCGACCCCATCAACGTGCACCCGCTGCCGGCCCAGGAGGCCATCCTCGACGCCTTCGGACGGCTGGGCTTCGGCTTCCGCAGCGCCGACATGGAGCGCGGCCACATCCGCGGCACGCGTCAGCGGCTGCCGTTCTACCAGGAGATCGAGTTCCACCCGCCGTCGCAGTACCGCGGCCTGAACCAGGTGGAGCTGTCGTTCGTCGCGGACGACCGCGAGATGGACGTCATCCTGGAGATGGACAAGAAGCCCGGTCTCTTCAGCGAGGGCAGCGACTCGTACCGCGCGTTCAAGGTCGGTCTGCACAACTTCCACGAGACCGACTGGGCGGCATACCTGAACCAGTGGCTGGCGCAGGTCGGCGGTCAGCGCAACTGGCTCTAGGGTCGGGAAGGGAAGAGAGATCTTCCCGGAAATCCGACGGAGCCGACAGAGAGGTGCTGACGTGACCGAGCCGAAGAGGGCGCCGCTGCCGCACGACTTCCATCCGGAGGTTCCCTCGTTCACCGTGGTGAGCGAGGACATCGCCCCGGGGGCCGTGCTCACCGACGCACAGGTGTACGCCGCCGGGAACACCTCGCCGCAGCTGCGGTGGGAGGGGTTCCCGGCGGAGACGAAGAGCTTCGCCGTGACGTGCTTCGACCCCGACGCGCCCACGGGCAGTGGGTTCTGGCACTGGGTGGTCTTCGACATCCCGGCGTCGGTCACGGAGCTGCCGGCCGGCGCGGGCGGCGGGAGGTTCGAGGGACTGCCCGCCGGCGCCGTGCACGCGCGCAACGACTACGGGACGAAGGACTTCGGCGGTGCCGCGCCGCCGGCCGGGGAGAACCACCGCTATGTGTTCACCGTGTACGCGGTGGACACCGAGAAGCTCGGTCCCGACAGCGACACCCCGCCGGCGGCGGTCGGGTTCAACCTCCGGTTCCACACCCTGGGCCGGGCGCAGTTGATCGCCGAGTACGCGGAGCCCGCCGAGAACGCCTGAGTACCAAAACTTCCGCAGCCGTTTGCCCTGCCCTGGTCCTGGAGAGATCAGGGCAGGGCATTTTTTAATGCGTTGTCCATCACGGCGTGCCCGGCCAGAGTTGATCCGGGCCTGCCAGGGGGCGGCCGGCACACGGGAGGTGGGCGAGATGCGGGACACGCTGGTACTGAACGCGAGCTTCGAGCCGCTGTCGACGGTGACGCTGAACCGCGCGGTGGTGCTGATCCTTCAGGACAAGGCCGTCGTCGAGCAGTCGCACCCCCGCCTGCGGATGCGCGGGGCCGACGTGGACATACCCGTGCCCCGTGTGATCAGGCTCTGCCGGTACGTACGGGTGCCGTTCCGAAGACAGGCCCCGTGGTCCAGGAGGGGCGTGCTGGTCAGGGACCAGCACCGGTGCGCGTACTGCGGGAAGCGTGCGAGCACCGTCGACCACGTGGTGCCGAGGGCACAGGGCGGGCAGGACACCTGGCTGAACACGGTGGCCTCGTGCGCCGAGGACAACCACCGCAAGGCGGACCGTACGCCGGAGCAGGCGGGGATGCCGCTGCTGCGCAAGCCCTTCGTCCCGTCCCCGGCGGAGGCGATGCTGCTGGCGCTGGGGGCGGGCGACCGCTCGGCACTGCCGGAGTGGCTGGCGCGGAGCGCGGCGTAGCCGCCGTACGCCTCATGACGTCACCGAAGCCCGTCTCCCGGGGGGAGGCGGGCTTCGGTCGTTCAGCGCAGGAGCAGCTGGACGATGGCGGCCGTGCCGACGGTGACGATGAGGGCGCGCAGGAGGGTGGGGCTGAGGCGGCGGCCCACCTTGGCGCCGATCTGGCCGCCGAGCGCGGAGCCGACCGCGATCAGGACGACGGCGGTCCAGTCGAAGTCGGCGACGAAGAGGAAGAAGAGCGCGGCGATGCTGTTGACGACGGCCGCGAGGACGTTCTTCACGGCGTTGAGGCGCTGCATGGTGTCGTCGACCAGCATGCCCATGAGGGAGAGGTAGATGATCCCCTGGGCGGCGGTGAAGTACCCGCCGTAGACGCTGGCGAGGGTCAGACCGATGAGGAGGAGAGGGCCGCCGTCGGGGTGGGCCGGGGTGCCGGTGCGGGCGCGCCGGCGCTGGACGGCGCGGCTGATGCGCGGTTGCAGGATCACCAGGACGAGGGCCAGGGCGACGAGGACCGGGACGATGGTCTCGAAGGCCGTGGAGGGCAGGGCCAGCAGCAGGGTGGCGCCGGTGAGTCCGCCGATGAGGGCGCCCACAGCGAGTTTGAGGACGCGGGAGCGCTGGCCCTTGAGTTCCTCGCGGTAGCCGATCGCGCCGCTGATGGAACCGGGGATCAGGCCGAGGGCGTTGGAGACGGTGGCGGTGACCGGGGGCAGGCCGGTGGCGAGCAGGACGGGGAAGGTGATGAGCGTCCCGGAGCCGACGATCGTGTTGATCGCGCCGGCGCTGATCCCCGCGGCGAAGACGGCGAACATCTCCCAGATGGACATGGCGTATCCCCCGTGCGTGATCGGTGCTTGCTGCACGAATCATGCACGGGGGGTGTACACGTCAGTCGACCGGGGGTTCCTCGCGCCGTTCCTTGCCGGTGTTGAAGCCGGGTGCGCCGCCGCCGATGTTGCCGAAGGCACCACTGAGGCCCTTGAGGGCGTCGCCGATCTCGCTGGGCACGATCCAGAGCTTGTTGGCGTCGCCCTCGGCGATCTTCGGCAGCATCTGGAGGTACTGGTACGAGAGCAGCTTCTGGTCCGGGTCGCCGGCGTGGATGGACTCGAAGACCGTGCGGATGGCCTGGGCCTCGCCCTCGGCGCGCAGGGCGGCGGCCTTGGCCTCACCCTCGGCGCGCAGGATCGCGGACTGCTTCTCGCCCTCGGCGGTGAGGATCGCGGACTGGCGGGTGCCCTCGGCCTGGAGGATCGCGGCGCGCTTGTCGCGGTCGGCGCGCATCTGCTTCTCCATCGAGTCCTGGATGGAGGTGGGCGGCTCGATCGCCTTCAGCTCGACACGGTTGACGCGGATGCCCCACTTGCCGGTGGCCTCGTCGAGGACTCCGCGCAGGGCGGCGTTGATCTCCTCGCGGGAGGTGAGGGTCCGTTCCAGGTCCATGCCGCCGATGATGTTGCGGAGCGTGGTGACGGTGAGCTGCTCGATGGCCTGGATGTAGCTGGCGACCTCGTACGTCGCGGCCCTCGCGTCGGTCACCTGGTAGTAGATGACGGTGTCGATGTTGACGACCAGGTTGTCCTGGGTGATGACGGGCTGCGGCGGGAAGGGCACGACCTGTTCGCGCAGGTCGATCCGGTTGCGGATCGAGTCGATGAACGGAACGACGATGTTCAGGCCCGCGTTGAGGGTGCGGGTGTACCTGCCGAAGCGTTCGACGATGGCGGCGCTGGCCTGGGGGATGACCTGGATCGTCTTGATCAGGGCGATGAAGACGAGCACCACCAGAATGATCAGGACGATGATGATCGGTTGCATCGTTTCCTTGTGCCCTTCGGTTGATGATCGTCATCGAGTCTGACAGAACGCGCCTTGCCGTGGGGGCAGTTCGGTCACATGACGACGGCCGTCGCCCCGTCGATGTCGACGACGTCGACCTGTTGGCCCGGTTCGAAGCTGAGTCCGGCGTCGAGTGCGCGGGCCGACCAGATCTCTCCGGCCAGCTTGATGCGGCCTCCCTCGCCGTCCACCCGTTCCAGGACGACGGCCTGACGGCCTTTCAGGGCGTCGATGCCGGTGGCGTGCTGGGGCGCGCGGTCACCGCGCTGCCGGACGGCGATCACGCGCACCACGGCCGTCAGCGCCACCGAGACGATGACGAAGACCAGGACCTGGGCGACGATCCCGCCACCGAGGGCCGCGACCACCGCGGCGGCGACCGCCCCCACGGCGAACATGCCGAACTCGGGCATCGCGGTGAGGACGAGCGGAATGCCCAGTCCCACCGCACCGATCAGCCACCACACCCACGCGTCGATGTCCACGTGGTCATGGTAGTTCCGCGTACACCCTTAACGACAGGGCACAACCGGGCAGGACCCGGCAACAGGCCCTAAGCGAGGGGCAGTCCGCGGGCGGTGTAGCGGTCGCCCTGGTGCTCGACGACGAGGGGCAGGCCGAAGCAGAGGGAGAGGTTGCGGGAGGTGAGCTCGGTCTCCATGGGGCCCGCGGCGAGCACCTTGCCCTGGCGGATCATCAGGACGTGGGTGAATCCGGGGGCGATCTCCTCGACGTGGTGGGTCACCATGATCATGGAGGGCGCGTACGGGTCGCGGGCCAGCCGGCCGAGGCGGCGTACGAGGTCCTCGCGGCCGCCGAGGTCGAGACCGGCGGCGGGCTCGTCGAGGAGGAGCAGTTCGGGGTCGGTCATCATGGCGCGGGCGATCAGGGTGCGCTTGCGCTCGCCCTCGGAGAGGGTGCCGAACTTGCGGTCGAGGTACTCGGTCATGCCGAGCCGGTCGAGGAAGGCGCGGGCGCGGTCCTCGTCGACCTTGTCGTAGTTCTCGTTCCAGGTGGCGGTCATGCCGTAGGCGGCGGTGAGCACCGTCTGCAGGACCGTCTGGCGGCGGGGGAGCTTCTCGGCCAGGGCGACGCCCGCGATGCCGATGCGGGGGCGCAGGTCGAACACGTCGGTGCCGACACCGCCGAGCTGCTCGCCGAGGACGCTGACACTGCCCTGGGTGGGGAAGAGGTAGCTGGACGCGATGTTGAGCAGGGTGGTCTTGCCGGCGCCGTTGGGGCCGAGGATGACCCAGCGCTCCCCCTCCTTGACCGACCAGGAGACGTCGTCCACCAGAGCGCGTCCGTCGCGGACCACGGATACGTCCACCAGCTCCAGTACATCGCTCATGAGCGCGTTGTCTCCCCATGCAGTGTCGAGATCGTCGCGTGCCTGTGGGCACAGCTCCCAGGGAAAACCTACGCCACCGCGCGAGTGCGGGCGGCGCTGGGCCCGCCGTCGCGGACCGGGCCGGGTGCGACGGGACACCCCCTAGGCTGTCCGCATGCTTTCGGAACCACGTTCAGGGCTGCTGGCCGCATGGGGGAACGCGTTGCTGGCGGGGCTCGTGTCCCCGGACGACGCCGCGCTCGCCATCGTCGGGGAGGACGCGGTGCACCGCGTGGAGGGGCTGCCCGGTGAGGCCGGCCCCGTCGGGCTCACGTTCGCGCTGGGGCGGCTTCGGTCGCTGGGGGTGAGCGGTTTCCGGGTCGCGCTGCCGGTGCCGGGGCATCCGCTGGGGCTGAGCGGTCCGGCCGATTTCAACGCCCGCGCGCTGGAGGCGGAGGAGGCGGTGGTCACCCACGGCGCGCCGTACGGGCTGGTGCCGGAGGTGCGCGAGGCGGGCCCGGCCGGTGATGTGCACGTGGACGTGGTGTGGCACTGCCTGGCGGTCCGGGAGGCCCCGCCGGCCGACGTGCCGTCCCTGGGTGAGGCGGAACGGGAGCTGGCGGAGGCGCTGCGGGACGCGACGGCGCTGCTGTCCCGGCTCGACGTGGCCGGTTCCGGGCCGGTGGCCGAGGCGGCGGTGGACGCGTACCGGGCGCGGGCGGAGCGGGGGCGCGAGGTGCTGGCCCCGGGCTACCCGCCGAGGGCGGTGCGGGTGCTGGAGCTGGCGCAGCGGGTCGGGCTGCTGGTCTCGGTGGCGTACGAGAACGGGCACGGCGGTGCGGTGAGCGCGTCGGAGATGGCGGCCCGGGGCGAGGCGCTGCGGCCGGTGGAGCGGGTGGCGCGGCGGGCGCAGGTGGCGGCGTACAACGCCTATGTGGAGGAGCGGGCGCGGTAGGAGCACGGGGGCCGGCCCCGTGCTCCCCCGTCTCAGCCGGCCGCTCCGTTGCGGACCGCCCACAGGGCCGCCTGGGTGCGGTCCGAGAGGTCCAGTTTCATGAGGATGTTCGAGACGTGGGTCTTGACCGTCTTCTCGGACAGGACCAGGGCGCGGGCGATCTCCCGGTTGGACCGGCCGTCGGCGATCAGGCCGAGCACTTCCCGTTCGCGTTCGGTCAGGGTGCTCCCCCGGCCGGTGCCGGAGCCCGGCTCGTCCTGGGCGAGGAGCGCTCCGGCGACCTCGGGCTGGAGCAGGACGTGCCCGGCGTGGACGGAGCGGATGGCGCCGGCCAGGGCGTCGGGGTCGACGTCCTTGTACACGTAGCCGGAGGCGCCCGCGCGCAGGGCGGGTACGACCGTGCGCTGCTCGGTGAAGCTGGTGACGATCAGCACCTTGGCCGGGTTCTCCAGCTCGCGGAGCCTGCGCAGCGCCTCGATGCCGTCGGTTCCGGGCATCTTGATGTCCATCAGTACGACGTCGGGCCGCAGCTCCTCGGTCCTGGCCACGCCCTCGGCGCCGTCGGACGCCTCGCCGACGACCTCGATGTCCTCCTGGATCTCCAGGAACGTACGCAGGCCGCGGCGGACGACCTGGTGGTCGTCGACGAGCAGCACCCTGATGATCCTGTCAGCCACCGGGAATCTCCATCTCGATCGTGGTGCCCTTGCCGGGCTCGGACGCAACGGTGAGCCGGCCGCCGACGCCGCTCGCGCGGTCCCGCATCGAGACCAGGCCCAGGTGGCGCCCGGCCCGGCGGGTGGCGGCGGGTTCGAAGCCCCGGCCGTCGTCGCGGACGCGCAGCACCGTGGCACCGTCGCGGCGGGCGAGGGTGACGTCGACGCGGCCGGCGTCCGCGTGGCGCAGGGCGTTGTGCAGGGCCTCCTGGGAGACCCGGAGCAGTGCTTCCTCCTGGGCGGCGGGCAGGGCCCGTACGCCGGAGGATCCGAAGGTGACCCGGGCGCTGTGGGCTCGGTCCAGGACCTGGATCTGGGTGCGCAGGGTGGCGACGAGGCCGTCCTCGTCGAGGCCGGCGGGGCGCAGCTCGACGACGGCGGCCCGCAGCTCGTCGGCGGCCTCGGCGGCGAGGGCGGCGACCTGCTGGAGCTCGCCCTTGGCGCGGGCCGGGTCGCGGTCGACCAGGGTGGCGGCGGCCTGGGCGGTGAGGCGCAGGGAGAAGAGCTTCTGGCTGACCGCGTCGTGCAGCTCGTGGGCGAGGCGGGAGCGCTCCTCGGCGATGGTGAGTTCGCGGCTGCGCTCGTAGAGGCGGGCGTTGGTGAGGGCGATCGCCGCGTGCTGGGCGAGGGTCGAGAGCAGTTCCTCGTCCTCGGCGGTGAATCCGCAGGTGCCCTCGGGCTTGGGGCACCTCTTGTTGGCGAGGAAGAGCGCGCCGATGGTCTCGTCGCCGTCCCGGATGGGCAGGCCGAGGAAGTCGGACATGTCGGGGTGGGCGCTGGGCCACCCCTCGAAGCGCGGGTCCTTGCGGACGTCGCCGAGGCGCTCGGTCCTCCCGCCGTGGAGCATCGCGGCGAGGATGCCGTGCTGCCGGGGCAGCGGGCCGATGGCCTTCCACTGTTCGTCGCTGACGCCGTCGACGACGAACTGGGCGAAGCCGCCGTGGTCGTCGGGGACCCCGAGGGCGGCGTACTCGGCGTCCAGGAGTTCGCGGGCCGAGGCGACGATCGTCTTCAGGACGTCCCGAACCTCCAGGTGGCGGCTCATGGCGAGCAGCGCGGCGCTGACGGCGGCGAGGCCCGAGGGCGGTCGGTGGCTCATGCGCCTCACGGTACCGGCGGGGTCCGCTCGCCCGTATCGGCCCGGGGACGGCCGGGGACCGGGGCGGAGGGACTAGGACCTGGGACCGGGGCGCGGCGGGCAGGGCGCGGCGGGTGGTGCGCACCGGGTGCCCGGAACCCTTCCGGAGCGTTGCAGTCCGCATTGCGCGAGCAACACATGGTGACGCTGTTACCGCCCCGATGTGAGGCCGCGCATAGGGCCCACGTCACTTACGAAGCCACCTAGTGGAGCGAAAAGGGCGATTTGGGTGGTGATGACCTGGGGGCGAACCCGGCAAACCGCCCTCCATTCCACTACCCGGCTTCGTACGTCACACCTTTGCCAGAGCATTTTGCCGCCGCTAAGAATTGAGCTCGTCCCCGACGGAGATGCGTAGTCGCTCCCGTCTTCGTCCTCCGTGAGGACCCCCCGAATTTCGAAGAGGTAAGCCTGTATGTCCGCGTCCCGCATCACCGGTCGTCTCCGAAACCTGAACAAGACCCAGAAGCTCTCCGCCGCCGGCGTCTCCGCCGTCGCCGCCGCTGCCATCTCCTTGTCCCTGGTACCCGGTCACGCCGAGGCCGAGACCGAACCGCAGGCTCTCTCCGCAGCCCCGGTCATCTTCGACTCCGCGAGCTCCAAGCAGGCCCGTGCCATCCAGGACAGCGTCATCGAGCAGCACTCGACCGCCGAGAAGCTGGTCAAGGCCGCCGACGCCGCCAAGGCCAAGAAGGCCGCCGCGGTGAAGGAGAAGGCCGAGGCGAAGGCCAAGAAGGCCAAGCTGAAGAAGGCCAAGGCCAAGGCGCACAGCAAGGCCAAGTCCCACAAGTCCGAGTCGCGCTCCAGCCGCTCCTCCGCCCGTACGCACATGTACGGGAACAACCTGGACGGCTGGATCCGGGAGTCCCTCGACATCATGCACAAGAAGGGCATCCCGGGTACGTACGAGGGCCTGCACCGCAACATCATCCGCGAGTCCAGCGGTAACCCGAACGCGATCAACGACTGGGACATCAACGCCCAGAACGGCGTGCCGTCGATCGGTCTGCTGCAGATCATCAAGCCGACGTTCGACTACTACCACGTGTCCGGCACCCCGCACACGCAGTACGACCCGGTCGCCAACATCACCGCGTCGGCCAACTACGCCGCCGACAAGTACGGCTCGATCGACAACGTCAACAGCGCGTACTGATCCGCTGCGATCCGTACGCCGGTGACAGAACGCCGAAGGGCGGCACCCCGCGCGGGGTGCCGCCCTTCGGCGCGTGTCCGGGCCGGTTACTTGCGCATGACCTCGGGCTCGTGGCGGCGCAGCAGCCGGGCGACCGCGAAGCCGCAGACGACGCCGATGAACAGCAGGATCCCGACGTTGATCCCCCACTGGCTCGCCGTGTGCTCCCAGAGCGGGTCCAGGTCCGTGGGGTTGTTCTGGTCCCACGGCGGCATGAGGTGGGCGAGGTCCAGCGTCGAGCCGGCGCCCGCGATGGCCCAGCGGGAGGGCATCAGCCAGGCGAACTGCTCCAGGCCGGGCGATCCGTACACCTGGAAGAGGATGCCGGTGAAGACGACCTGGACGATCGCGAACATGACCAGCAGCGGCATCGTCTTCTCGGCGGTCTTCACCAGCGAGGAGATGACCAGGCCGAACATCATCGAGGTGAAGCCGAGCGCGATGATCGTCACGCAGAGCTCGACGGCCGGCGGCATGATCAGGCCCTCTTCGGGCAGGTCGCGGGTGGCGAAGCCGATGCCGCAGATGATGACGCCCTGGAGGGCCGTGATCAGGCCGAGGACGATGACCTTGGACATCAGATAGGCGGAGCGGGACAGACCGGTGGCCCGTTCCCGTTCGTAGATGACGCGTTCCTTGATCAGTTCGCGTACGGAGTTGGCCGCGCCGGAGAAGCACATCCCGATGGTGAGGATCAGCATGATCGTTCCGGCGTCGCCGTTGAACTTGTGCGGCGGCTCGGGCGGGGCGAGCCCGTAGTCGGACGGGATGACCACGCTGACGATGCCGAGCACCGCGGGCAGGATCACCATCAGACCCATGAAGCCCTTGTCGGAGCCGATCACCGAGAGGTAGCGGCGCACCAGCGTCCACAGCTGCGTGCCCCAGCCCTGCGGCTTGGGCGGGCGCATCTGCTGCGGCGGCGGCATGTGCACGGACTGCACGGCGGCGGCGTCGATGTCGGCGGCGTACATCTGGTAGTGCTGCGAACCGCGCCAGCGGCCCGACCAGTCGTAGTCGCGGTAGTTCTCGAACGCCGAGAAGACATCGGCCCAGGTGGTGTAGCCGAAGAAGTTGAGCGCCTCGTCCGGCGGGCCGAAGTAGGCCACGGCGCCGCCCGGCGCCATCACCAGCAGCTTGTCGCAGATGGCCAGCTCGGCCACCGAGTGCGTGACGACCAGGACGGTACGGCCGTCGTCGGCCAGTCCGCGCAGCAGCTGCATGACATCGCGGTCCATGCCCGGGTCGAGGCCCGAGGTCGGCTCGTCGAGGAAGATCAGCGACGGCTTGGTGAGCAGCTCCAGCGCCACCGAGACGCGCTTGCGCTGGCCGCCGGAGAGCGAGGTGACCTTCTTGTCCTTGTGGACGTCGAGCTTCAGCTCGGTGAGGACCTCGTGTATCCGGGCCTGGCGCTCGGCCTCGGTGGTGTCCGCGGGGAAGCGGAGCTTGGCCGCGTACTTCAGGGCGCGGGTGACGGTCAGCTCCTTGTGCAGGATGTCGTCCTGCGGGACCAGACCGATGCGCTGGCGCAGCTCGGCGAACTGCTTGTAGAGGTTCCGGTTGTCGTAGAGGACGTCGCCCTGGTTGGCGGGCCGGTAACCGGTGAGCGCCTTGAGCAGGGTGGACTTTCCGGAGCCGGACGGGCCGATGACACCGATGAGCGACTTCTCCGGGACGCCGAAGGAGACGTCCTTGAGGATCTGCTTGCCGCCGTCGACCGTGACCGTGAGGTGGCGGGCCGCGAAGGAGACCTCACCGGTGTCGACGAACTCTTCCAGCCGGTCGCCGACGAGCCGGAAGGTCGAGTGACCGACGCCGACGGTGTCGTTCGGGCCGATGAGCGCCGAGCCGGACTTGGAGAGCGGCTGACCGTTGACGTACGTGCCGTTGTGCGAGCCGAGGTCGCGGATCTCGAAGCGGCCGTCGGGCGTCGCGTGGAACTCGGCGTGGTTCCGGGAGACCTGGAGGTCCGAGACCACCAGGTCGTTCTCCAGCGCACGACCGATCCGCATCACGCGGCCGAGCGCCAGCTGGTGGAACGTGGTCGGGCTGCGGTCCCCGTAGACCGGCGGCGCCCCCGCAGGGCCGCCGATGCCGGGACCGGGCGGTCCCGGGACCCCGCCCTGCTGCGGTACGTGCGGCTGCTGCGGCTGCGCGGGCTGCTGCCAGCCCTGCTGCTGCGGCACGGGCTGCTGGGGGGCCGGCTGCTGCCAGCCCGGTCCGCCGCCCTGCTGCGGCTGCGGCTGCGCGGGGCCCGCGCCCCGGCCGCTGTAGACGTCCGCGGCGCTCAGGTTCAGCCGGGGCCCGTCGGTGGCGTTGCCCAGGTTCACGGCGGAGCCCGCCGCGATCTCCATCTGATGGATCCGCTGCCCGTGCACGTACGTGCCGTTGGTGCTGCCGTGGTCCTCGATGAACCAACTGCGGCCGTTCCAGCTGATCGTGGCGTGCCGCCACGAGACCCTGGCGTCGTCGATCGCCATGTCGCCCTGCGGATCACGTCCGAGGGTGTACGACCTGGACGGATCGAGCGTCCAGGTCCTGCCATTCAATTCCAGTACGAGTTCCGGCACTCCGCGCCCCACTAGTTGTCCCCCGTGTTACCCCCGTCGCAGGGAGTCTAGGGATGCTGAACATCGTGGGGAACTATTCCAGGACCAGTCCCCGATACGAAAGCCGGGCGCCCCAGGGTGACCTCACCGAGACCTGTGCAGCCAGGCGAAATGGGGACGGACCGGTGCGTGCGGGCAGGCTGTCCGGTACTCGGGACGGGCTGCCGACGAGGGCGCGCGGACCGATACGGTGGAGGCACCATGAGCGCATCCCGGCCCCCTGAGCCCGCCCCGTCTCCCGAGCCCGCCGCGTCCCGGCAGGGTCCGGACGTACCGACTCTCCTCGTGAAGATCTTCGGGAAGGACCGCCCCGGGATCACCGCGGGCCTCTTCGACACCCTCGCCGCCTACTCCGTCGACGTCGTCGACATCGAGCAGGTCGTGACGCGGGGCCGTATCGTGCTGTGCGCGCTGGTCACCGCCCCCACCGCGGGCGGGACCACCGAGGGCGACCTGCGGGCCACCGTGCACAGCTGGGCGGACTCGCTGAAGCTCCAGGCCGAGATCATCTCCGGTACGGGCGACAACCGGCCGCGCGGCGACGGGCGTTCCCATGTCACGGTGCTCGGTCACCCGCTGACCGCGGAGTCGACGGCGGCCATAGCGGCCCGGATCACCTCGACCGGCGGGAACATCGACCGCGTCTTCCGGCTGGCGAAGTACCCGGTCACCGCGGTCGAGTTCGCCGTGTCCGGTACGGGGACCGAGGAGCTGCGCTCCGCGCTGGCACCGGAGGCCGCGGGCATCGGGGTGGACGTGGCGGTCGTGTCGGCGGGGCTGAGCCGCCGGGCGCAGCGGCTCGTGGTGATGGACGTCGACTCGACGCTCATCCAGGACGAGGTCATCGAGCTGTTCGCGGCCCACGCCGGCTGTGAGGCCGAGGTCGCCGAGGTGACCGAGCGGGCGATGCGCGGCGAGCTGGACTTCGAGCAGTCGCTGCACGCCCGGGTGGCGCTGCTGGCGGGGCTCGACGTGTCGGTGGTGGACAAGGTCCGCTCCGAGGTACGGCTGACGCCCGGGGCCCGGACGCTGATCCGTACGCTGAAGCGGCTCGGCTACCAAGTGGGCGTGGTCTCGGGCGGGTTCACCCAGGTGACCGACGATCTGAAGGAGCGCCTCGGCCTCGACTTCGCCTCCGCCAACACGCTGGAGGTCGTCGACGGGAAGCTCACGGGCCGGGTGACCGGGGACATCGTCGACCGGGCGGGCAAGGCCCGGCTGCTGCGGAGCTTCGCCGCCGAGGCGGGGGTGCCGCTGGCGCAGACGGTGGCGATCGGCGACGGGGCCAATGACCTGGACATGCTGAACACGGCGGGGCTCGGGGTCGCCTTCAACGCCAAGCCGGTGGTCCGCGAGGCCGCGCACACGGCGGTGAACGTGCCCTTCCTGGACACCGTGCTGTATCTGCTGGGCATCACCCGCGAGGAGGTCGAGGCGGCCGACGGCCTCGTCGAGTAAGTCCCGCCGTCCTCATGGCCAGGGCCCCGGCGCGCACCGCGTGGTGCGCGCCGGGGCCCTGGCCGTACGGGCGGCGGGTCAGTCGTTGGGGGTCCAGTACTCGGCGAGCCGGCCGACGCCGTGCTCGACGGTCTTCCAGGATCCGGAGAACTCGACGACGGCGAAGGCGGCGGTCGGGAAGCCGCCGCGCGCCATCCGGGCGAGTGCGTCGCCCTCGCCGCTGCCGGAGAGGGCGTCGGCGAGCGCGTGCATCCCGGGGTTGTGGCCGATGACCAGCAGGTTGGTGACGTCGTCCGGGGTTTCGTCGACCAGGGCGATCAGCTCGCCGAGCGAGGCGTCGTAGAGCCGCTCCTCGTACACGGTCCTCGGGCGCTGCGGCATCTCGTGCACGGCCAGCTTCCACGTCTCCCGCGTTCTGACGGCGGTCGAGCAGAGGGCCAGGTCGAAGACGGTCCCGGAATCGGCGAGCTTGCGGCCCACCATGGGGGCCTCCATACGGCCGCGCTCGGCCAGCGGCCGCTCGTGGTCGGACTCCTGCGACCATTCCGCCTTGGCATGCCTGAGAAGGACGATCCTGCGAGGTGTGTCGGCGCTCATACACCTCAGCTTCGCATGAAACGCGCCAGCTGGCGCAGGGTGTTGGAGCCTTCGCCCGTACCGGCCGCCGCGGACCCGGCCATGATCGGCGGGGCACCCCCCGGACGCCGGACTCAGCGGGTCAGCAGCTCCACGAGATGCCGCAGCAGCTGGCCGGTCGACGATTCGCCGGTGGCGGCGTGCGCCTGGCCCGGTCCGGCGATGAGCAGCAGCAGCGCGGCGAAGGCGACGGCGGGCAGCGCGATGGCCCACCACGGCAGCCGGACGTCGACACCGCTCGGCTCCGGGTGGGTGGGCCGGGTGTGCGTGAGGGCCGGCATGTCCGCCTCCGTGGTCCGTGGATTCCGATACCCAAGAACCTACGGAGGCGGAGACGCCGGTCCCATCCGGTGACCCACCCACTTCACCCTGACCCTGGCCCCCTAGGGGATGGGGGTGCTAGCACCACCCTCGCCGGGGCCGGGGTGTCACGGGGAGGCGATGGAGGCGATGACGCCGACGACGACCGTGATCAGCAGCATGGCCCCGAAGACGAGGAGCAGCTTCTTCTGACCGTTCTGGGGATTCGGATCGAGCACAGGTGACATGGCCCCAGTCTCGCATCTCAGGATTCGTCCTCGATCGTCCGGTCCCGGCCGGCCAGGACGCCCATGACCATCTGCGGGACCATGAGGGCGGCCATCAGCGCGATGGGCAGCCCCCAGCCGCCGCTGTGCTGGTAGAGCACGCCGACCAGGAGCGGTCCCGGGATCGAGATCAGGTAGCCGGTGGACTGGGCGAAGGCGGACAGCCGGACCACTCCGGCGCCGCTGCGGGCCCGCATGCCGATCATGGTGAGGGCGAGCGGGAAGGCGCAGTTCGAGATGCCCAGCAGCAGCGCCCAGGCCCAGGCGCCGCCGGACGGCGCCAGGTAGAGACCCGCGTAGCCGGTGAGGCCGCAGGCGCCGAGGAAGACGACGATCGGGCCCTGGGTCCGCATCCGGGCCGCGACGCGCGGGATCACGAAGGCGAGCGGGACGCCCATGGCCATGGTGAGGGCGAGCAGCACGCCCGCCGTGCCGGCCGAGACCCCGGCGTCCCGGAAGATCTGGGGCATCCAGCCCATCGTGATGTAGGCGGCGGTGGCCTGGAGGCCGAAGAAGCAGGCGAGCGCCCAGGCGGTCCTGCTGCGGGTGATCCGGAGCTCCGGGGCCTGGGGCCGCGCGGTGGCGGTCCGGGGGCCGGACGACGGTTCACGGGCGACGGACCGGTCCCGTACGAGCGGGATCCAGGGCAGGATCGCGGCGGCGGCCAGCACGGCCCAGATGCCGAGGCCGGCCTTCCAGCTGCCGCCCATCGCGTCGGTCATGGGCACGGTCACGGCGGCGGCGAGCGAGGTGCCGAGGGCCAGGGCCATGGAGTAGAGCCCGGTCATGGAGCCGACGCGGTCGGGGAACCAGCGCTTGACGATCACCGGCATCAGGACGTTGCTGACGGCGATGCCCATGAGGGCCAGGGCGCTGGCGGCGAGGAAGCCCGCGGTGCCGCCGACCAGGGGCCGGATCACCAGGCCCGCGGTGATGGCGACCATGCCCGCGCAGACGACCGCGCCGGGTCCGAAGCGGCGGGCGAGGCGCGGGGCCATGACGCCGAAGACGGCGAAGCAGAGCGGCGGCACGGAGGTGAGGACCCCGGCGACGCTGCCGCTCATGTGCAGCCCGTCGCGCACCTCTTCGAGGAGGGCGCCGAGGCTGGTGATGGCCGGGCGGAGGTTGAGCGCGGTGAGGACGAGCCCGATCGCCACCAGGCGCGGGGCCCACGACGCGGGGCCGGTCCGCGGGGCGGGGGCGCCGGTGCGGGAAGCCGCCGTGGTGCCGGGGCTCAGGGTCCCGGTGGCGGTCTGGGGAGTGGATTCGTCGTCACGCATGGGCCCATCATAGAATCATGGGATGATTGATTGTCCACTCCGTCCGTCCGCCGGACCCTGAGAAGATCCGGACCCTGAGAAGATCCGGCCCATGAGAAGTTGCGACCGAGGAGCACCATGGCGCTGACGTCCACGCGGCGTTCGGCACTCGCCGACCAGGTGATTGCCCAGCTGCGGAACCAGATCACCACGGGTGAGTGGCCGGTGGGCTCCCGCATCCCCACCGAACCCGAGCTGGTCGAGCAGCTGGGGGTGGCCCGTAACACCGTCCGCGAGGCGGTCCGCGCGCTCGCGCACAACGGGCTGCTCGACATCCGGCAGGGCTCGGGCACCTATGTGGTGGCCACGAGCGAGCTGGCCGGGGTGATGCACCGCCGGTTCGCCTCGGCGGACCCGCGCCACATCGCGGAGCTGCGCTCGACCCTGGAGTCGTCGGCCGCGCGACTGGCGGCCGTACGGCGGACCGAACGGGACCTGAAGCAGCTGGACGCGCTGATGAAGCGCCGGGAGGAGACCTGGGCGGCGGGGGACGCGGAGGCGTTCGTGGCCGCCGACGCGACGCTGCACCTGGCGGTGGTCGCCGCCTCCCACAACGACGTGCTGACGGGGCTCTACGCGGACCTGGGCGACCTGCTGCGGGACTACCTGCGGGGCGACGTGGGCCAGGAACTGCGGCCGGAGAACCACATGGACCACAGCAGGCTGGTCGAGGCGATCCGCGCGGGCGACGCGGAGACGGCGGCGGCGGAGGCCGCGAGCCACGCGCTGACCTGCCTGGCGGACCGGGTCTAGCTTCCCGTACCCGTGCCGTGGGTGACCCAGGCCGAGGCGACTTCCTTCCAGCAGCGGTCGGTCAGGCGCACCGTACGCCCCGGCCCGACCGTGACCGGCCTGCCGTCCGCGTCGACGTCCCACCAGCGGGCGCACTCGGTGTGCAGCTGGACGCGGTCGGCCGTGGGGTACGGGTTGTGGCAGTGCGCGACGACCCGGGAGCCCTGGACGGACGTACGGCACTCGGCGCCGGAGGGTTCCGGGCTGGGCGCCGGGGGCGCGGCGCCGGTGGCCCCGACGTGCCCGGCCGCGTACAGGCCGGCCGGGACGAGCAGGCCGGCGACAACCGCGCAGGAGGCCAGCAGGGAGCGGGTCCGGCGATGTGTGCGACGCACAGCGATCTCCTCCCCTGGGGCCTGCGGACGAACGGCCGACCGGGACCAGAAGTCCGGTTCCTCCTCATTCTGCGGTGGATCGTCCGGCTTTTCGACCTGAGCGCGGCAAGGGCGTACGCAGGGGAGAAACGCCCGCGCACCGCCTCCGGAGGACTCCGGGGACGGTGCGCGGGCGGAACGTACGGGCCTGAGAGGGTCAGGCGCCCATCATGTGCACGCCGCTGTCGACGTGGATGATCTCGCCGGTGGTCCTCGGGAAGAAGTCCGAGAGCAGCGCGACGATGCCGCGGCCGGCCGGCTCCGGGTCCTTCATGTCCCAGGCGAGCGGCGCGCGGGTGTTCCACACGTCGGCGAGCCCGTCGAAGCCCGGGATGGACTTGGCGGCCATGGAGCCGAGCGGTCCGGCCGAGATCAGGTTGCAGCGGATGCCGTCCGGGCCCAGGTCACGGGCGAGGTAGCGGGAGGTGGCCTCCAGGGCGGCCTTGGCCGGGCCCATCCAGTCGTACTGCGGCCACGCGAACTGCGCGTCGAAGGTGAGACCGACGATCGAGCCGCCCTCGCTCATCAGCGGCTTGCACGCCATGGCGAGCGACTTCAGCGAGAACGCCGAGACGTGCATCGCCGTGGAGACCGACTCGAACGGGGTGTTGAGGAAATTGCCGCCGAGCGCGTCCTGCGGCGCGAAGCCGATGGAGTGCACGACGCCGTCCAGCGAACCCAGCTCGTCGCGCACCAGGCCGGCGAGACGGTCCAGGTGCTCCTGGTTGGTCACGTCCAGCTCGATGACCTTGGCGGGCTTGGGGAGCTTCCTGGCGATGCGCTCGGTCAGCGTGGGCCGCGGGAACGCGGTCAGGATGACCTCCGCGCCCTGCTCCTGGGCGACCTTGGCGGCGTGGAACGCGATGGAGGACTCCATCAGCACCCCGGTGATCAGGATGCGCTTGCCGTCGAGAATTCCGCTCATGGTGATCAGTGACCCATGCCCAATCCGCCGTCAACGGGGATGACGGCTCCAGTGATGTACGACGCGTCGTCGGAGGCGAGGAAGCGCACCGCGGCGGCGATCTCCTCGGGCTGCGCGTAACGCGCGAGCGGCACCTGGGCCACGATGCCCTTGCGCTGCTCCTCGGTGAGCACCTGCGTCATGTCGGTGTCGACGAAGCCGGGCGCGACGACGTTGAAGGTGATGTTCCGCGAACCGAGCTCGCGCGCCAGGGACCTGGCGAAACCGACCAGACCGGCCTTGGAGGCCGCGTAGTTGGCCTGGCCCGCCGAGCCGAGGAGGCCGACGACGGAGGAGATGAGGACCACGCGGCCCTTCTTGGCGCGCAGCATGCCGCGGTTGGCGCGCTTGACGACCCGGAAGGTGCCGGTGAGGTTGGTGTCGATTACGGACGTGAAGTCCTCCTCGGACATGCGCATCAGCAACTGGTCCTTGGTGATACCGGCGTTGGCGACCAGCACCTCCACATTGCCGTGCTTCTCCTCGATCTCCTTGTAGGCCTGCTCCACCTGCTCGGGATCCGTGATGTCGCAACGGACCGCGAGGACACCGGTCTCGGTGAGCACGGCGGGCGGCTCGCCGGAACGGTAGGTGATCGCGACCTTGTCGCCGTTGTCGGCGAAAGCGCGGGCGATGGCGAGGCCGATGCCCCGGTTTCCTCCGGTGACGAGAACCGAGCGGCTCAACGGATCACCCTTTCGATAGCGGTCTGGTACCTCGGAAACCTATCGGTACCGCCCGCGCGGCGAGGAATCGGCCCCTGACAGGGCCTTCGGCCGGGCACTGTCGGGTTCCTACAGTCGGCCGCACGGTCCGCCCCGGGGAATTCGGCCGCGACGGGGCGGGGGCCGTGCTTCACTGCCTCGTACACGATCCGTGGGTATGTGACCGCGAAGGAGAGGCCGCCCGTGCCCCATGAGGTAGATCAGTCGTTCCTGGCGCTTCCGCTACGGGCTCTCGCCGACGCGGCGCTCGCCCGAGCGCGGGCGCTCGGCGCGGCGCACGCCGACTTCCGCTTCGAGCGGGTGCGCAGCGCGACCTGGCGGCTGCGGGACGCCCGGCCCGCCGGGGGCTCCGACACCACCGACCTCGGGTACGCGGTCCGGGTCGTGCACGGCGGGGCCTGGGGGTTCGCCTCGGGCGTCGACCTGACGATGGACGCGGCGGCGCGGGTCGCCTCGCAGGCCGTCGCCATGGCGAAGCTGTCGGCGAAGGTGATCGCGGCGGCGGGCTCCGACGAGAGGGTGGAGCTGGCGGACGAGCCCTCGCACGGGGAGCGCACCTGGGTCTCGGCGTACGAGGTCGACCCCTTCGACGTACCCGCCGAGGAGAAGGCGGGCCTGCTCGCCGAGTGGAGCGCGCGGCTGCTGGCGGCCGACGGCGTGGCGCATGTGGACGCCTCGCTGATGACCGTGCACGAGAACAAGTTCTACGCGGACACGGCGGGCACGGTCACCACGCAGCAGCGGGTCCGGCTGCACCCGCAGTTCACCGCGGTGGCCGTGGACGCGTCGACCGGTGAGTTCGACTCGATGCGCACCATCGCGCCGCCGGTGGGGCGCGGCTGGGAGTACCTGACCGGGACCGGCTGGGACTGGGACGCGGAGCTGGAGCGCATCCCGGGGCTGCTGGCCGAGAAGATGCGGGCGCCGAGCGTGGAGGCGGGGACGTACGACCTGGTCGTCGACCCGTCCAACCTCTGGCTGACCATCCACGAGTCCATCGGCCACGCCACGGAGCTGGACCGGGCGCTCGGCTACGAGGCGGCCTACGCCGGGACCTCGTTCGCCACGTTCGACCAGCTGGGGAAGCTGGCGTACGGCTCGCCCGTGATGAACGTGACCGGCGACCGCACCGCCGAGCACGGGCTCGCGACGATCGGCTACGACGACGAGGGCGTCGAGGCGCAGTCCTGGGACCTGGTGAAGGACGGGACGCTGGTGGGCTACCAGACGGACCGCCGGATCGCGAAGCTGACGGGCCTGGGCCGGTCCAACGGGTGCGCGTACGCGGACTCCCCCGGCCATGTCCCCGTCCAGCGCATGGCGAACGTGTCGCTGCAGCCGGACCCGGGCGGGCTCTCCACGGAGGACCTGATCGGCGGGGTCGAGCGCGGGATCTACGTGGTCGGCGACCGGTCCTGGTCGATCGACATGCAGCGCTACAACTTCCAGTTCACCGGGCAGCGGTTCTTCCGCATCGAGAACGGGAAGCTGGCCGGGCAGCTGCGCGATGTCGCGTACCAGGCGACGACGACGGACTTCTGGGGCTCGATGGAGAAGGTCGGCGGCCCGCAGACGTACGTGCTGGGCGGCGCCTTCAACTGCGGCAAGGCCCAGCCGGGCCAGGTCGCGGCCGTCTCCCACGGCTGCCCCTCCGCCCTCTTCCGAGGCGTGAACATCCTCAACACGACGCAGGAGGCCGGGCGATGAGCCGCGTCAGCAAGCCGTACGAGATCGTCGAGCGCGCGCTCGAACTGTCCACCGCCGACGGCTGTGTGGTCATCGCGGACGAGGAGTCCTCGGCCAATCTGCGCTGGGCCGGCAACGCGCTCACCACCAACGGTGTGACCCGGGGCCGGACCCTGACCGTCGTCGCCACGGTCGACGGCGCCGAGGGCACCGCCTCCGGTGTGGTCTCCCGCGCCGCCGTCACCGCGGACGACCTGGAGCCGCTGGTCCGGGCCGCCGAGGCCGCCGCGCGCTCCGCCGGACCGGCCGAGGACGCGCAGCCGCTGGTCACCGGGGTGCCCGCGTCGCCCGACTTCACGGACGCGCCGGCCGAGACGGACTCGGACGTGTTCGCCGCGTTCGCCCCGGCGCTCGGGGACGCCTTCGCGCGGGCCCGTTCCGGCGGGCGCGAGCTGTACGGCTTCGCCCACCACCAGATGACCTCCACCTACCTGGGCACGTCCACGGGGCTGCGGCTGCGCCACGACCAGCCGAACGGCACGCTGGAGCTGAACGCCAAGTCGCCCGACCGCACCCGTTCCGCGTGGGCGGGCCGCTCCACACGGGACTTCAAGGACGTCGACCCGGCGGAGATGGACGCGGAGCTCGCGCGGCGGCTCGGCTGGGCGGAGCGCCGTATCGACCTGCCCGCCGGGCGGTACGAGACGCTGCTGCCGCCGACCGCGGTCGCGGACCTGCTGATCTACCAGCTCTGGTCGTCCACGGCGCGGGACGCGACGGAGGGCCGCACGGTGTTCTCCAAGCCGGGCGGCGGTACCCGGCTCGGCGAGACGCTGTCCCCGCTGCCGCTCACCCTGCGCAGCGACCCGCACGCGCCGGGCCTGGAGTCGGCCCCCTTCGTCATCGCCCACTCCTCCGGCGACGGCGGCTCGGTCTTCGACAACGGACTGCCGCTGGCCCGGACCGACTGGGTCGCCGACGGCCGCCTGGAGCGGCTGACGACGACCCGGCACACCGCGGGCCTGACCGGGCTGCCCGTCGCCCCGGCGGTCGACAACCTGATCCTGGAGGGCGGCGGCGAACGGTCACTGGAGGAGATGGTGGCCGCCACGACCGGCCGGGCGCTGCTGCTGACCTGCCTCTGGTACATCCGCGAGGTGGACCCGGCCACGCTGCTGCTGACCGGGCTGACCCGGGACGGCGTCTATCTGGTGGAGGACGGCGAGGTGGTGGGCGAGGTGAACAACTTCCGGTTCAACGAGTCCCCGGTCGACCTGCTGTCCCGGGCCACCGAGGCGGGCCGCACCGAGAAGACCCTGCCGCGCGAGTGGGGCGACTGGTTCACCCGGGCCGCGATGCCCGCGCTGCGCATCCCGGACTTCAACATGAGCTCGGTCAGCCGGGGCGTGTGACCGGCCTAGACTGACTGACACCATTGATTCAACCGGTCTCGTAAGGAGCACAGGAACCGTGACGGACATCGTCGACGAGCTGAAGTGGCGCGGGCTGTTCGCCCAGTCCACCGATGAAGACGCATTGCGCAAGGCTCTCGCGGACGGTCCCGTCACGTTCTATTGCGGTTACGACCCCACCGCGGCGAGTCTGCACGTCGGCCATCTGGTGCAGGTGCTCACCATGCGCCGGCTCCAGCAGGCCGGTCTGCGTCCGCTCGCCCTGGTGGGCGGGGCCACCGGTCAGATCGGTGACCCCCGGCCGACCGCCGAGCGCACGCTGAACGACCCGGAGACGGTCGCCCAGTGGGTGACCCGGCTGCGTTCGCAGATCGAGCCGTTCCTGTCCTTCGAGGGCGAGAACGCCGCGGTCATGGTGAACAACCTGGACTGGACCGCGGGCCTGTCCGCGATCGAGTTCCTGCGGGACATCGGCAAGCACTTCCGGGTCAACAAGATGCTGACCAAGGAGTCCATCGCCCGCCGGCTGGAGTCCGACGAGGGCATCAGCTACACCGAGTTCAGCTACCAGCTGCTCCAGAGCATGGACTTCCTGGAGCTGTACCGCCGCTACGGCTGCACCCTGCAGCAGGGCGGCAGCGACCAGTGGGGCAACCTCACCGCCGGTCTCGACCTGATCCACCGCCTGGAGCCGGGCGCCGAGGTGCACGCGCTGGCGACCCCGCTGATGACGAAGGCGGACGGCACCAAGTTCGGCAAGTCGGAGAGCGGGGCCGTCTGGCTCGACGCGGAGATGACCACGCCGTACGCGTTCTACCAGTTCTGGCTGAACGCGGACGACCGGGACATCTCGCGCTACATGCGCATCCTCAGCTTCCGGACCCCGGCCGAGCTGGAGGAGCTGGAGAAGGTCACCGAGGAGCGCCCGCAGGCGCGGACGGCGCAGCGCGCGCTGGCCGAGGAGCTGACGACGCTGGTGCACGGGGCGGACCAGTGCGCCGCCGTCGTCGCCGCGTCGAAGGCCCTGTTCGGCCAGGGCGAGCTGGGTGAGCTGGACGAGGCGACGCTGAGCGCCGCCCTGTCCGAGGTGCCGCACGCCCGGGTCACCGAGCTGGGTCCGCTGGTGGACCTGCTGGTGGAGGCCGGCCTGGCCCCGAGCAAGTCGGGGGCGCGGCGCACGGTCAAGGAGGGCGGCGCGTACGTGAACAACGTCAAGGCCGTCGACGGCGAGGCGGCGCCGGGCCGCGAGGAGCTGCTGCACGGGCGCTGGCTGGTGCTGCGCCGGGGCAAGAAGAACCTGGCGGCGATCGAGGTCACGGCCGGCTGAGCCGTACCACTGCCGCACGACAGCGGCCGGGCGCGCGTGATGCGTGCCCGGCCGCTGTCGTCGGTTCCGGCGGATTCAGGTGCGCTGTCTGTTGCCCCGCAGCGAGGCGTACAGCATGTCGCCGACACCGACGATCACCACCGCGCCGATGAGCTGGAGGACGTGGCGCGTCCAGTCGATGCCCTTGGTGTCGTTGACGCCGATCCACGTGGCGACAGCATTTCCGAGGATGCTGCCGATCATGCCGCAGATGACCGTCAGCCAGAGCGGGATCTGCTGCTTCCCCGGCAGGATCGCCTTGGCGATCAGACCGAGCACCAGGCCCACGATGATTGCCCACAACCAGCCCATGCTGCCTCCTTGAGCGACGCGGTGTCGCGCGTGTCCCGCCCAGTCTCGGGGCCGGGGCGGGACCCCGCACGCCGGAGGGGCCCGTGCGGGCGAGTGGCGGAATGTGCGCATACGGCGTGCCCCGGTCTCGTACGCGCCGGATGCCGGGCGTAGCGTAGGAGCGGCCGGTCCGGGTCCGGGGAAGGTTTGGTGGGGACGTGGTGCGCAAACAGGGTGGTGCGGAGGTCTTCCGGATCACGGGGGCCCGTCAGGGGCTCGCCGACGACGTGCGGGGCAGACAGCGCCGCTACGTGATCTCGATGACCGTGCGCACGGTGTCGGTGGTGGCGGCGGCGGTCCTGTGGAACGTGGAGCGGCACATCGCGTTCGTGGCGCTCGCTCTCGGAGTCCTGCTGCCGTACGTGGCCGTCGTCATCGCCAACGCGGGCCGCGAGACCAGCCCGGCGCTGCCGTCGACCTTCGTGCTGCCCGCACCCGCCCGTCCGGTGCTGGAGGCCGGTCCGGCGCCGTCCTCACCGCAGTCCGGACGCGGTTTCCGGTCTTCGGATGGGCCCGAGCACGACTGAGCCCCGGACGGGCCCAAGCTCAAGAAAAGCTCAGATCAATCATGAAGTTCCGGTGCACCGCGGCAGGGTGTGCGTGACATACTTTGCAGGCGCTCCGCATCCCCCGTCGGAGCGACGGACCGACGCCGGGCAGCTCCCCCCGTGGCTGCCCGGCGTCGCCATTCCTCCGGCAGGGGATGCGCGCGGACCCTCTAGGGTTGAGTACGTGAACTCCCCCGAATCCGCCGAGAATCCCGCCCCCGTCTGTTCGGCCAAGGGCTGCCGGGCCGACGCCGTATGGGTGCTGGCCTGGAACAATCCGAAGCTGCACACGCCGGAGCGGCGCAAGACGTGGCTGGCCTGCGAGGAGCACCGGGAGCACCTGTCCTCGTTCCTCGGGGTGCGGGGCTTCCTCAAGGACGTGGTGACGCTGGCGGAGTGGGAGTCGCGCCCCGCGTCCGCCTAGACGGGCGGAGCGGGCGGGATCAGCCGCCGATCGCGGACATCGGGCGGTCGGGCTGGAGGAAGGTCGGGTCGTCAAGGCCGGAACCGGCCTTCTTGCCCCACATGGCGAGCTTCCAGATCCGGGCGATCTCCTCGTCGGGCGCGTCCGAGCGCAGCGCGCCGCGCAGGTCGGTCTCCTCGCGGGCGAAGAGGCAGGTGCGGACCTGTCCGTCGGCGGTGAGGCGGGTGCGGTCGCAGGCCCGGCAGAACGGGCGGGTGACGGAGGCGATGACGCCGACCCGGTGCGGGCCGCCGTCGACGGTCCAGCGCTCGGCGGGGGCGGAGCCGCGCTCGTCGTCGTCCTCGGGAGTGAGGTCGAAGCGGGTGCGCAGGGAGGCGAGGATGTCGCCCGCGGTGATCATGCCGTCGCGCTTCCAGCCGTGCTGGGCGTCCAGCGGCATCTGCTCGATGAAGCGGAGCTCGTAGCCGTGCTCGACGGCCCAGGCGAGCAGGTCGGGGGCCTCGTCGTCGTTGAGCCCCGGCATCAGGACGGTGTTGACCTTGACCGGGGTGAGTCCGGCCTCGTGGGCGGCCGCCAGGCCCGCCAGCACGTCGTGGTGGCGGTCGCGGCGGGTGAGGGTCTTGAACACCTCGGGCCGCAGGGTGTCGAGCGAGACGTTGACCCGGTCGAGCCCCGCGTCCTTGAGCGCGGCGGCGGTCCGCTTCAGCCCGATGCCGTTGGTGGTGAGGGACATCCTGGGGCGGGGGTCGAGGGCCGCGCACTGCTGGACGATGGAGACGAGTCCGGGGCGCAGCAGCGGTTCGCCGCCGGTGAAGCGGACCTCGGTGACGCCGAGCAGGGTGACGGCGACGCGGACGAGCCGGACGATCTCGTCGTCGCTGAGCAGGTCGGGCTTGGCGAGCCACTGCAGGCCCTCCTCGGGCATGCAGTACGTACACCGCAGGTTGCAGCGGTCGGTGAGCGAGACGCGCAGGTCGGTGGCGACCCGGTCGTAGGTGTCGATGAGCATGGTGGGCCCCCTCCCCCGGTGACTTCCCGGTCGCGGTAGCTGACTCTTTCGAGCCTACGCGAGACCGGTGGCGGCGGAGGGGCCCGTTTGGCACGAGGTGCGGCGGGGCCGCGTCGTAGGACCCTACGACGCGGCCCGGTACGCACCGCTCAGTGGGCGCCGATGCCGGTGAGGGACTTGACCTCCAGTTCGGCGTACTTGCCCTTGTCGGGCTCCTCCTTGGACAGGAGGGAGCCGATCCAGCCGAGCAGGAAGCCGAGCGGGATGGAGATCAGGCCGGGGTTCTCCAGCGGGAACCAGGCGAAGTCGACGCCCTTGAACATCGAGGTCTTCTCGTTGCCGGAGACGACCGGCGAGAACAGCACCAGGATCACGGAGGAGGCCAGGCCGCCGTAGATCGACCACAGCGCGCCCTGGGTGGTGAAGCGCTTCCAGAAGAGGCTGTAGAGGATCGTCGGCAGGTTGGCGGACGCGGCGACGGCGAAGGCCAGGGCGACGAGGCCTGCGACGTTCATGTCGCGGGCGAACGCGCCGAGGACGATGGCGGCGGCGCCGATGAAGACGGTGGCCCAGCGGGCGGCCTTCATCTCCTCCTTCTCGGTGGCCTTCCCCTTGCGGATGACGTTGGCGTAGATGTCGTGCGCGAAGGAGGACGAGGAGGCGAGGGTCAGTCCGGCGACGACGGCGAGGATGGTGGCGAAGGCGACCGCGGAGATGACGGCGAGCAGGACGGCGCCGCCGGTGGTGCCGACCCCGCCGAGGTATTCGGCAAGCTGCGGGGCGGCCGCGTTGCCGGCGGGGTTCTTCGCCTTGATCTCGTCGGGGCCGATGAGGGCGGCGGCGCCGAAGCCGAGGGCGATCGTCATCAGGTAGAAGGCGCCGATGATGCCGATGGCCCAGTTGACGGACTTACGGGCGGCCTTGGCGGTGGGCACCGTGTAGAAGCGGATCAGGATGTGCGGCAGTCCGGCGGTGCCGAGGACGAGGGCGATGCCGAGGGAGAGGAAGTCCAGCTTCGAGGTGCCGGTGGCGCCGTACTTGAGGCCGGGCTCCAGGAACGCGGAGCCGTGGCCGCTCTTCTCGGCGGCGGTGCCCAGCAGGTCGGAGACGTTGAAGTCGAACTTCCACAGCACCATGAGCGTCATCAGGATGGCGCCGGCGATGAGCAGCACGGCCTTGACCATCTGCACCCAGGTGGTGCCCTTCATGCCGCCGATGGTGACGTAGACGATCATCAGTACGCCGACCAGCGCAACGATGAGGATCTTTCCGGCGTCGCTGGTGATGCCGAGGAGCAGGGAGACCAGGACGCCCGCGCCCGCCATCTGCGCCAGCAGGTAGAAGATCGACACGATGATGGTGGAGACGCCGGCCGCGGTGCGGACCGGGCGCTGGCGCATCCGGTAGGCGAGGACGTCGCCCATGGTGTAGCGGCCGGAGTTGCGCAGCGGCTCGGCGACGAGCAGGAGCGCGACGAGCCAGGCGACGAGGAAGCCGATGGAGTAGAGGAAGCCGTCGTAGCCGAAGAGGGCGATGGCGCCGGCGATGCCGAGGAAGGACGCGGCGGACATGTAGTCGCCGGAGACCGCGAGACCGTTCTGGAAGGCGGTGAACTGGCGCCCGCCCGCGTAGAAGTCGGCGGCGCTGCGGGTCTGGCGGCCGGCCCAGACGGTGATCCCGAGGGTGGCGGCGACGAAGACCGCGAAGAGGGTGATGATCAGCGGCCGGTGCTCGGTGGCCGAGGCGGCGAGGGTGACGGCGTGCGGGGAGTGGTACGCGGCGCTCATACGTCGGCCTCCATACGGGACTTGATGGCCTCGGCCTTCGGGTCGAGCTTCGCGTTGGCGTGCCGCGAGTAGAACCAGGCGATGAGGAAGGTGGTGAGGAACTGGGCGAGGCCGAAGACGAAGGCCACGTTGATGTTGCTGAACACCTTGGTGCCCATGAAGCCGCCCGCGTAGTTGGAGAGCAGCACGTACAGCAGGTACCAGAGGACGAAGGCGATGGTCAGCGGGAAGGCGAACGAGCGGTAGGAGCGGCGCAGTTCGCCGAATTCCGCGCTGGCCTGCTCCGCGAGGAACGCCTCGGTCGTGGGCTGGGCAGGGCTCTTGTCCGTACTGCCCTCGGGCGGCGGTGCATCGGTAGCCACGGATTCTCCTCGCGACGCGGGTGCGGTGGTGGGGACGGTGGGTTTCACTGGGGGACCTCGTGATCGGGGGTGGTGGAGCGCTTCCCCTGACAACGGCACGCAACGCACGGCGAAGCGGTTCACTTCGGTTCGCGCCTTCTCCCGCTCACCCCTTCGGGGGGTTGGATGTGCACGTGTTCCCGCGAATCGATTGATGTGCCGGGTTGACCGGCGCTAGCTTCACTGGTCATGTACGCGACTGGACACACCCCGTGTCCGGTCACTGACACGGATGAAGTGGAGACCCCATGGCTCATCTGGGATCCAGACGGACGCGCGCACTGACGCTGCCCGTCGGATTGGCCCTCACCGCCTCGCTCGGCTTCCTGCCGGCGGGTGCCGCCTCCGCCGCCCCGGCGCACGGCGCGCCCCCGGCGGCGGTACCGGCGGACGGTCCGGAACTGTCGTACGTGGTCAACACGCAGGGCGGGACCGGCACCGTCAAGCAGGTGCGCACGGCGATAGAACGGGCCGGCGGCACGGTAGTGATCGCCTATGACCGGATCGGTGTCATCGTCGTCCACTCGAAGAACCCGGACTTCGCGAAGACGGTCCGCAAGGTCAGGGGCGTCCGGTCGGCGGGCGCCACGCGTACCAACCCGATCGTGCCGCAGGCCACCAAGGACATCGGGGTGGACCAGCCGCTGACCGCCGCGCAGCAGAAGGCCGCTGCTGCGGAGGCGACGGCGGACCAGGACCCGATGGAGCCGTTGCAGTGGGACCTGCCCGCCATCAAGGCGGACAAGGCCCACCAGAAGTCGCTGGGCAGCAGCAGGGTGACGGTCGCGGTCATCGACACCGGCGTCGACGACACCCACCCGGACCTCGCGCCGAACTTCGACCGCGCGGCCTCCGCCAACTGTGTGTCGGGCGCCCCGGACACCACGGACGGCGCCTGGCGCCCGAAGGCCGGCGAGAGCGACCACGGCACCCATGTCGCCGGCACCATCGCGGCGGCGAAGAACGGCATCGGCGTGACGGGCGTGGCGCCGGGCGTGAAGGTCTCCGGTATCAAGGTCGGCAACCCGGACGGCTTCTTCTACACCGAGGCCGTCGTCTGCGGCTTCGTCTGGGCCGCCGAGCACGGGGTCGACGTCACCAACAACAGCTATTACACCGATCCTTGGATGTACAACTGCAAGAACGACCCCGACCAGGGCGCCCTGGTCGAGGCCGTGTACCGGGCCACCCGGTACGCCGAGCTGAAGGGCGCGGTCAACGTCGCCGCCGCGGGCAACTCCGCCGAGGACCTGGCGGCGGACTCCATCGAGGACACGACCAGCCCGAACGACACCACCCCGGGCAGCCGGACCGTCGACCCGCGCCAGTGCCTGGACATCCCGACGATGCTGCCGGGGGTCGTGACGGTCTCGGCGACGGGCGCCAAGGGCCTGAAGGCCTCGTACTCGAACTACGGGAACGGCGTCATCGACGTGGCCGCGCCGGGCGGCGACTCGACGGTCTACCAGACGCCCGAGCCCCCGGCGACGAGCGGTCTGATCCTCTCGACGCTGCCGGGCGGCAAGTACGGCTACAAGGCCGGTACGTCGATGGCGTCCCCGCACGTCGCGGGCGTCGTGGCCCTGATCAAGTCGAAGCACCCCTACGCGCCGCCCGCCGCGGTCAAGGCGCTGCTGACGCTGGAGGCGGACGCGAAGGCGTGCGGCGCGCCGTACGACATCGACGGTGACGGCACGGTCGACGCGGTCTGCGAGGGCGGCAAGAACCGCAACGGCTTCTACGGGGCCGGTGTGGTCGACGCGCTGGACGCCGTGCGCTGGTGACGCCGGGGTCCGGGGGCCGGTACGACACGGCCCCCGGGCCGCCGGATCACGGCGTGATGAGGACCTTCAGCGCCGTGCGCTCGTCCATCGCCCGGTAACCGGCCGGTACGTCGTCGAGGCCGACGGACAGGTCGAAGACGGGCGAGGGGTCGATGGTGCCGTCCAGCACGTCGGGCAGCAGCTCCGGGATGTACGTGCGCACGGGGGCGACGCCGCCGCGCAGGGCGATGTTCCGGTCGAACATGTCGCCGAGGTCCAGCCCGGTGCCGCTGCCGTGCGGGACGCCGACGTAGCCGATCGCACCGCCGTCCCGGGTGATGCCGACGGCGGTGCGCATCGACTGCTCCGTGCCCACGGCCTCGATCACGCAGTGCGCGCCCTCGCCGCCGAGCAGTTCCCGTACGGCCGCGACCGCCGCGTCACCGCGCTCGGCGACGACGTCGGTGGCGCCGAAGTCCCGGGCGATGTCGGTGCGCGCCGTATGGCGGCCGAGCGCGATGATCCGCTCGGCGCCGAGCCGCTTGGCGGCCATCACTCCGCACAGCCCGACGGCCCCGTCCCCGACGACGGCGACGGTCGAACCGGCCCGCACCCCGGCGCCGACCGCCGCGTGGTGGCCGGTGCCGAGCACGTCGGACAGGGCCAGCAGCCCGGTGAGCAGCCGGTCGTCGGAGGCCGCGGCAGTGGGCAGGGCGACCAGCGTGCCGTCGGCGAAGGGGACCCGGACGGCCTCGCCCTGCCCGCCGTCGGAGCCCACCGAGCCCCAGAAGCCGCCCTGCGGGCAGGAGGTGGTCAGCCCCTCCGCGCAGTACGCGCAGGTGCCGTCGGACCAGACGAAGGGCGCGACGACCAGGTCCCCGACGGCGAACCCGCGCACCTCGGACCCGGCCTCCTCGACGATCCCGAGGAACTCGTGGCCGATGCGCTGGCCGGGCTGCCGGGCGGACTCACCGCGGTAGGCCCACAGGTCGCTGCCGCAGATGCAGGCCCGCAGGACCCGCAGCACCACGTCCGTGGGCTGCTGGATCACGGGGTCCGGGACCTCCTGCACGCGGATGTCGTGGGGGGCGTGGATGACGGTGGCGCGCATGCGTGGGGGTCCTTGCCGGTCTCAGATGCTGATACTCCTTTCACGGTACGCCCCCGCCCCGGCCTCCCCCGAAACCGGGGCGAGCGCGCCCAGGGTCAGCAGGAGCTGCGCGGCCGCATAGGTGAGCATCACCCAGAAGCCGGGGGCCGACAGCTGCGGCCAGTCGGCGATGCCGGTGGCGATGAGCGCGTCGGAGAGCAGGAAGAGGGCGCCGCCGGTGGCCGCGTACCGGCCGAGGACGCCGGCGCGGTACGCCATGGCGGTCAGCAGCAGGCTGTAGCCGGCCATCGGAATCCGCAGCCCCGCCGGCAGCCCGTCCCAGATCAGCGCGACGAAGACGACGAGCACGACGGCGTACACGATCCCGGGCAGCAGCGCCCCGCGCGCCCGGCCGAACAGCACCAGGTAGCAGACGTGCCCGGCGGCGAAGGAGGCCATCCCGACGAGGAACGCCGGATCGGAGTCGGCCAGCAGGAACACGTCGCCCGCCCAGCCGCACAGCAGCGCGGCGATCAGCAGCCGGGGCCCGCGCCGGGCGAGGGCGTACCCGGCGAGCAGCGGCATCAGCAGCGGCTTCGCGCCGAGGTGGAGCCACTCGGGGCCGGCGAGGACACCGACGAGGTCGACGGCGCACGCGACGAGGAAGGCGATGAGCAGCGGGCGCGCGTACCGCTCGCGCCCCTCGGGGACCGTGCCCTCGCTCATCCGGTGTGCTCCGGCGCGGGCGCGGCGACGGGTCCGGCGGGGGCGGGCACGGTACGGGACGCGGCCCCGGCCGGCTGCCAGCCCGGTCCGCGGAAGACCCGGCCGGCCCGCTCGCTCCAGCTGCCCGCCGCGCGGATGTCCCGGGCGATGGCGGCGTACTCGTGGGTGGCGACGCGCAGCGGGTTGTACGTGTGGATGTTCTTGGTGAGCCCGTACACCGGCCGCACCGTCTCCGAGGCGAACGAGCCGAACCAGCGGTCCCACACGATGAGGATGCCGCCGAAGTTGCGGTCGAGGTAGCCGCCCTGGGAGGCGTGGTGCACCCGGTGGTGGGAGGGCGTGTTGAGCACGTACTCGAAGGGCCGGGGCAGCCTGTCGATCCGTTCGGTGTGCACCCAGAACTGGTAGACCAGGTTGGCCGACGAGCAGAACGCGAGCGCCGCCGGGTGCACCCCGCACGCGATGAGCGGCAGATAGAACGGCCAGGACGTCAGCGAGGTCCAGGGCTGGCGCAGCGCGGTGGAGAGGTTGAACTTCTCACTGGAGTGGTGGACCACGTGGCAGGCCCACAGGATGCGGATGACGTGGTGGCCCCGGTGGGACCAGTAGTAGAAGAAGTCCTGCGCGAGCAGCATCAGCGGGATCGTCCACCACAGCACCGGCACACGCAGCGGCGTCAGCTCGTACACAGCGGTGTAGAGGGCGACGATGGGCACTTTCCACATCAGGTCGAAGACCAGACTGCCCAGCCCCATGGTGATGCTGGTGGCGGCGTCCTTCGCCTCGTACCCGGCGGCGTCCTCGTCGGGGTGGAAGTGGTGGAGCGCCATTTCCAGGACGGTGAGCAGGACGAAGGCCGGTATGGACCAGAGCACTACATCGGGCAGGTTCGTCGGCATGCCTGCACCGTAGAGCCGCGCCGGGCCGGGGGCCAGATGTTGTTACCAACAAGTATGCGAGACCTGTTGTCAGCAGAGTTTGGCGACTTCCGACAGCGTCCGGCTCCTACACCCCCGCCGCGCCCAGCAGGTGCCCCGCCGCGTACGTCACCGCCATGGCCACCGCTCCCCCGCCCATGTTGCGCAGCACCGCACGGCCCGCCGCCGCCTCGCCCAGGCGGGCGCTCCACCAGCCCGTCACGGCCAGCACCGCGAGGACGCTGAGCACGGTCACCGGGACCCGGACGGTGGACGGCGGCAGCACGATGGCCAGCAGGGGCAGCAGTGCGCCGACCGTGAAGGCGAGGAAGCTGGCGCCCGCCGCGTGCCAGGGGTTGGTGAGGTCGTCCGGGTCGATGCCCAGCTCGACCTCCGCGTGGGCGCGCAGCGCGTCGCGCTCGGTGAGCTGGACGGCGGCCTCGCGGGCGACCTCATGGCTCAGGCCCTTGCCCTCCAACAGGCCGGTCAGCTCGATGAGTTCGGCCTCCGGGGTCTCCTGGAGCTCGCGCCTCTCGGTGGCCAGCGCGGCCTTCTCCGAGTCGCGCTGGGTGGAGACCGAGACGTACTCGCCGGCCGCCATCGACAGCGACCCGGCGAGCAGCCCGGCCAGCCCGGCCGTCAGCAGGGCGCCCCGGTCACCGGTCGCCCCGGCGACCCCGACGACGAGCCCGGCGGTCGACACCACACCGTCGTTCGCACCGAGCACGGCGGCCCGCAGCCAGTTGAGCCGGGCGCCCAGGCCGGAGCCGTGGGGTTCGTCGTGCTCGGGCGGTCGCGTCATCCCGGGATGGTCTCATCCCCGGCGGCCCGGCCCGCGTCCGACACCGCCGACGGTGCCGTCCTCAGCACCGTGCCGCCGGAGCCAGCGAGCGGACGTCACGGGCCGGGACACGGCGCAGTGCCTTCTGGCCGCGCACCTTGAGGGTGACCGCTTCCCGGTCGCCGAGGACCAGTTCACCGCAGGTGGTGCCGGTGGCCGTGGAGACGACGACGAGCGGCCCGGCCGGTTTGGGCTCCGCCGCCTTCTGCGCCGGGACGATCCAGGTCACCGCGATGGCCGCGACGACCGCGGACAGGCCGACGACGGAGCAGCGGCGCGCCGAGGCCAGCACGTCCTGGATGCCTTCGACCTCGTCGAGGACGGCGGACAGCAGTTCGTCCCCGGTCAGCCAGGTGCCCTGACCGAGGCTCCCGTGCGCGGCACGCACCGCCAGCAGGGCGCCCCGCAGGAGCAGCAGGAAGGCCAGGACGAGCAGGCCGGCGGTGAGCAAGCGCCAGCCCGGGGTGAGGCCGGCAACACTCTCCGGCCCCTTGAGGACGAAGACGACTCCGACGAGCCCGGTCAGCGCGGTGAGGCCGTTGCGCCAGCCCTCGGCCTGCTTCCGTGCGGCGGTGAGCTGTTCGAGTTGCAGTTGCTGGCCGAGCTGGGCGAACCGCTTCCTGGTCAGGTCCGTCACGGCACCGGCACATCCCAGAAGGCACCGCAGCCGGATTCCGGGAACTCGGCGGGCCGGTCGGGATGCGGGTAGCCGCACTGGCAGTAGACCGCGATGTTCCCCGTCAGCTTCTCCGGGGTCCTGCGGCGGCCGAGCAGCCTGCCCTTGCCCTTGTACGGGCCGAGAACCCCGTACGACACCCGGAACACGCCGCTCGCGTGGCAGTTGGGACAGTCGCTCGTCACGACGTACCAGCGGCCGTCGGCCGAGCGCGTGACGGTCGGGGTGCCGACAGGGGCGAGCTGCTGTTCGCGGAACGCTTTCAGATCATGCGCGGGCGGCATCGGCCTTCCTCTCGTACGGCGCGTCGTCGTGGTACGAACGCGCGGGCGGGGTCGGTGCGGGGGTGTCGGGGTACGTCTCCGGGACGTCGAGGCCGAACACGCCCGCGTACAGGCGCAGCCGCTCCGCGACCCGGTCGGTGGTCCACTCCAGCTCCCGCGCGCCGACGGCGATCCGCTCGCCGGAGACCGGGCCGGCGAGCGCGGGAGCCCGGCCGGTGTACTCGTCGGTGAGCAGGATCAGATCCTGCCACAGTGGGATGTCGGAGAACTCCGGCCGTTCGACGAGGAGTTCGACGCCGAAGGGCCGGTAGAGGGCGAGCCGGTCCCATGCCCGGTCCATCGGCCAGCCGAAGCGGGCGGCGACCCGCAGGAGGTCGAGCGGACCGACGGGCCGGTCGCCCACCAGGTCGTCCTCGAACATCGCGGTGTCGTGCGGGGTGGGGCGCCACTGGGCCCATTCCGCGTCGGCCGTGTCGTCGCGGGGCTGCCAGGGGCTGCCGAGGGGGGCGAAGCGGCTGAGTTCCCTCACGCTGTCGCCGAGGGTGCCCTCCCTGTCGTAGGCGTGGCGCGACAGCTTTCGGGCATGACCGTCCGTCAGCCATCGGAATCCTTCCGGGGCCCACTCGCAGCTCACAGCCACGTCCGTCGGGCTGACGTATTCACCGGTCAGGCACTCGGGCAGGGGCTCCAGCAGGAACTCGGCGTCCAGCAGCACGGCCAGGTCGGTCAGCTTCGCGTACACCACGCCGAGAGGAAGGCCCCGTGCGGACGCCGCCACGACGGCGTAGGCGGAGTCCAGGCGCGTCGGGCCGCCGGGCGTCGTCACCCAGTCGATCCCCCAGGTCCATGGCATCAGAAGGGACATGTCCTCCTGAGGAACGGCGAGCCAGCGGTCGACGAGTCCGGGGGCCCGGGAGTCCAGGAGCCCGGATTCGGCCAAGCTGGTCAGCGCAGCGACGATGTCGGTGGTGTCGGCCTGAGACGTCCGGACCGCGACGGCCACCTCGGCGAGCGGCGCGAGATACGGAGTGTCCCGTGGATGAGCCTCATAGGGCTCATAGCGTTCCTGTGGCACGGCCGGGTCCGTCACCAGCACGGCTTCCAGCTTGGTGAAGGCGCGGTCCCGCAGACTGTCCAGGGCGGGAAGGGCCAGGTCCATCGAGGCGAACCAGGGAGCGAAGCGTTCGTACGTCTCGCTCAGCGTCAACGACGTGCGGGCGGCCGCTCCGACCCAGCTGCGCAAGGTGGGAGCATGCGTTCCACGCCAGAGGGTGCGCCCGAAAGCGGCTTCCACATCGGAGTACGACACGCGGTTGGCCCGGACCCGCAGAGTCGCCGCCATGTCACGGTCCTTCGACAGCCCGAGCCATTCATACCGGGCGACGACGTCCTCGAACTCCTGCTGGGACGGCAGGTCGTCCGTCTCTGCTTGTTCTCCCTCCTTGGCGAAGTCGGGGTGCAGCCGCAGTACGCGCAGCTCCCGCTGCGTCGCCGGCCGGTCCGCGGGCACCCGGTCGTAGTCGGCGTCCAGTGGTACCAGAGGGAAACCGGCCTCGGTGAATCGCCCCGCCCTTGCCACGGCCTCCCGCAGGTGGAGTCCTGGCTCGACCGAAAAGTGTTGCAGCAGCGTCACCACCTGAGAGAGCCACGAACTCTGCTCGTTCGCGTCCGTCTCCTGCGTCCATGTGTGGATCAACGAGTCGGAGAAAGGCTCGTGGTCGGTCAAAAGCGCGCCATCGACGGAATCGAGCGCGATCGCGTGCGCCACTTCGAGATCGGCGACGGCGGGGACACGGACTCCGCAGATGGCGTATCTACGGAGCCCCCGGAGCAGCCCGGCGAACGTGGCAGGCGCTTCTCCCGCCTGCGGCACCACGGACTCGGCCAGGCTGCCTCGCCCGTACTCCTCCGCGACGATCCGGCTCTCCCGTGGTAGAGGCCGCGGGTAGCCGGCCAACGACTCCGGAGCCGGCACGTCCATCCACCTGGCCTCCAAGGGAATACGAGCCGCTCGCAGGGCGGCCACGCGCCACGCCACCACGCCGGGCGCCATGCCATGAAGGCTTCCGTACCGGAAGGCGATGGAGTTCCGGCCGTCGTGGAGCACGAAGTCCATCGGCAGGCATCCGAGGTCTCTGAGGGAGATTCCGGCCGAGCTGTACCAGCTCGTTGTGCTGGCCACCGGCCGGCCCTCCGCGAGGAGCCTGGCCACCAGCGGTTGCGCGCCGCCGCGGTGGCTGTGCGCGAAACTCCAGAGCCACTCGACGGTGAACCATTCCGGCAGGACCATGCGCGCGGTCAGACGGCGCACATGGTCCGCAACCCATTGCGTGTCATACGTGAGGATCCTCGTTCTGCTGGTGTTCAGCTCCGGAGAGTGCGTCTCCCTGAGATCGACCACACACCCGAACATGGTTCCGTCGAGCGGATTTACCCTTGTTTGGAACGAGCCCCCTGAAGCCACCTCCTGTTCGCTCACCGGTGTCCAGATCCCGTCCACGAGGAGGCAGCCCCGCCCCGGAACCCACCACACGTCATGGTCCGCCCGCACCGGGCTCATGCGGTCGCCGTCGTAGTAGAGGACGTCCGGCTCCCACTCCTTCACCACCGCGTCGCCCTTCTCGACGCGCATCGCGAAGTCGCACCGCCACACGTACTTGGCCAGCTCGTCGGCGGCCTCGATCGCGTCGCCGTTCAGATAGAGCCGCACCCGTGTGCCGCCGCCCGGCTGGGAGGCGTCGCTCTCCTTGATACGGAAGAGGCTTCCGCTCGACGCGATGTCCACCCGCAGCCCACGGCCGGATTCGGGGCGCCCGAACTCGTCCGTGGCCCGGGTCCAGATGCTGATCTCGTCGGCCAGCATGAAGTAGCTGAACACCCCGATGCCGAAGCGGCTGTTCGCGAAGATCCGGAGGTCCTCGTCGACGGCCCGCCACCGTGCCTGCTCCCTGCGGTACTCCCGGGACTGCTCGAAGCGGCGCCCGGCCCTCGAGAACGTGCTGCGCAGTGCGGTCTGGCTCATCCCGACGCCGTTGTCCTCGCACTCGACATAGGCGCGGCCGTCCTCGTCCACTCCCTGCCGGAAGACGATCGCGCCGTCCCACTGCTGGCGCATGCCCTCCTTCAGCTCGCCGTAGCGGACCCGGGCGCCGCGGTAGCGGCAGGCGTCCAGGGCGTTCTGGTACAGCTCGCGCAGGGCCAGCGTGCGGTCCCCGTAGAGCTGGGAGCCCATGAGGAGTTCGCGCATCTCGTCCTCGGCCAGGCTGAACCGCATCAGCGGAAGTCCGTACGCCTCGCCGCGCCCGTCCGCGTTGTACCGGGGGCGCAGCTTGCGGCAGGTGACGCGTTCGGGGAGGTGGGCGAGGGGGCCGGCGGGCTCGGCCGGGGCGAGGTGCTGCTTGATGTGCTGGACGGCGTCGTCCGCCCACTCGGTCAGCTTTTCGAGGGCGGCGTGGACCGCCGGGTGCGGGCAGGGCAGGTCGAGGTCGATGCAGGTGCCGAGCCGGTCCCTGGACCAGCGCAGCTCCTGGACGCCGGTGACGGCCTGCGCGGGGACGAGCCCGTCGGTGACGCCGATGTTGTCCACCAGGACGCCCGGCATGTCCCTCAGGTCCCCGCCGAGCAGCCCCGCGAGCCCGAGGAGCCAGGACAGCTCCCTGGCCCGCCACCGCTCGACCGGTCCGGTGCGCGGGGCGATGTCCGAGAGGCGCTGCGATTCGTCGGCGGCCTCGCGCTCGCCCCCGTACGGCTGAGTGGGCGGGACGGCGGTCTGACGGCACACCCGGACCAGGCCGTCCAAGACCTCGGCAAGCCGGGCGGACTCCTCGTTTCCCAGCATCGCGGCGGCCAGCGGGCGCAGCAGGTTCGGCGCGTAGATGTCCCAGAGGTCCTCGCGCCCCAGGACGTGGCGGTGCATCAGCCAGGCGGCGACGGCACCGGCCTCCTCGGTGGCGCCGCGGCCGGCGAGTTCACGCCCCTTGCGCCAGATGAGCGGGTGGGCGGCGTACGTGTGCTCCAGGTCGATGCGGGCCGCGTCGGCGCCGAGTTCCCCGCTGGCCGGTTCGAGCCGCAGGGGCTGAGCGGCGGCCGCCTCCTTGACGCCCATCGCGTAGACGGCCTCGCGGACGAAGGGGGCGGCCATGAGGGCGGCGAACTCGCAGGGGTCCAGGAGCGGGCCGCCCTGGGTGACGGACGGGGCGAGGAGCGCGCGCAGTCCGGTCGTCAGCACACGTACGGGATAGCCGTCGTCGGCCCACGGGTCGCTGACCTCGCCCAGGGCGGAGGCACGCAGCCTGGCGCACTCCAGGACCAGCCTCTTCAGGGCGTCCTGGAGGTCGCGCCTGCGCGCGTCGTCGCACTGGACGGCGGCCCACAGCTCGGGGTCGCCGACGGCTACCGACCACTCCTCCTGGAGGGTCCGCCCGGCACAGAGTTCGACCCCGTTGATGGCGCCGGGCCCGCTGGGCGCGTACTGCGGGGCGGGCCGCTGTGCGTGCTGCGCGGCGCGGGCGAACTCCGTGGTCCTGCGGACGGTGTGGGCGATGACGTCGCCCACGGTGCGCGGGGAACTGTCGGAGGCGAGTGCCTCCGACAGCGCCCGGGTGAAGTGGCTGCCCTCCTGGTCGTCGGACCCGCAGGTCTGGCCGGCCGCGCAGCCGAAGAGGACGGCGACCCGGTCGCGCCAGGAGGGGAAGTTGGTCGCCGGGCCGCCGAAGGAGACGTCCGCGTCGGGGTGGGCGTCGCGGCAGGCGTCGACGGTGAGCAGGACGGTGCCGGCCCGGCAGCCCTTGAGCAGGGTCGTCAGATCGAGTCCGATCAGGCCGGCGGTGTCGACGTGCGGCGGGTCGGTCGACCAGTTGAGCTGGGCCTCGGAGGGGACGAGGTAGTCGGAGCCGTCCGCGGAGAGCCCGTGTCCGGTGAAGTGGATGAGGACGGTGCCGCCCTCGGGGGCGGTGCAGCAGACCCGGCTGATCGCGCTGATGATCCGGGACCGCAGCGCCGGGCGGTCGGCGGTGAGCCCCAGCGTCTCCACGGTGTACCCCGACGACCGCAGCGCGGTGTCCATCAACTCCGCGTCCTTGACCACCGCTTGGGTCAGGTCCGGGAAGTGGTCGCTCAGTTCGTACTGCGGCACCGCGATGATCAGTGCCTGCCTGCTCTCCCCCACGGCCTGTGCCGCCTCCCCCTCGTACCTGTCCGGTAGCGGATCAGCCTGCCACAGGCGGAGCCCGGGACGGACGGGTTGGGCGACCTCTGCGCGTACACCGCCGCCGCCACCGAATAGGGGACTGTCCGACACGGCCCGTATTCTCTGTGACCATGCTCGACGACCCGCAGACCGCAGCACCGTGGCCGGCCGCCTACCCGCAGGGGTACGCGGTCGTCGACGTGGAGACCACCGGGCTCGCCCGGGACGACCGGATAGTGTCCGCGGCCGTCTACCGGCTGGACGCGCGGGGCAACGTCGAGGACCACTGGTACACGCTGGTCAACCCGGAGCGCGATCCGGGGCCGGTCTGGATCCATGGGCTGACGAGTGACGTGCTGGAGGGGGCGCCGCTCTTTCCGGAGGTCGCGGCCGAGCTGTCCGAACGGCTCGCGGACCGGGTGCTCGTGGCGCACAACGCCGCGTTCGACTGGTCGATGCTGGCCCGGGAGTACGCGCGCGCCTCGGTGACCGCGCCGGTGCGGCAGCGGCTGTGCACCATCGCGCTCGCCAAGGAGCTGCGGCTGCCGCTGGCCAACCACAAGCTGGCGTCGCTGGCCGAGCACTTCGGCGTGGTCCAGCAGCGCGCGCACCACGCGCTGGACGACGCCCGGGTGCTGGCCGAGGCGTTCCGCCCGAGCCTGCACGCGGCGGCACGGGACGGGGTGCGGCTGCCGCTCCTGGAGTGCCGGCCGCTGACCGAGTGGTCGCACTCGCCGGTGACCCCGCGGACCGGCTCCTCCTCGTACGGGGGACACGGCACCTGGCGCGCCTCGCGGAAGCGGCCGGCCTGCCCGTATCCGAACCCGGGGCGGTACGACAAGGACAAACCACTCATGCAGGGCATGCGGGTGGCGTTCTCCGGGGACACCTCCATCGACCGCGAACTGCTGGAGGACCGGGCGGTGGAGGCGGGGCTGCACGTGGCGACCAGCGTCTCCCGGCTGACCAGCCTGCTCGTCACCAACGACCCGGACGCGGCGACGTCGAAGACGGTGAAGGCCAAGTCCTTCGGCACGCCGATCCTGGACGAGAGCGCCTTCACGCACCTCCTGCGGGACGTCGCCCCCGCTGTCGCGAAGGTGCCGGCACCGACGCCGTCATCGGAGTGAACCGGGGGCGACTCGCCGTCCGCCGTCCGCCCGGCGCCGCCCCCGCGTCCCACCCTGTGGCGCATGGCACGTTGTGAGGTCTGCGGAAACGATTACGGGATGTCCTTCGAGGTGCACGCGCAGGGCGCGGTGCACGTCTTCGACTGCTTCGCCTGCGCCATCCACCGCATGGCGCCCATCTGCGAGCACTGCCGGGTGCAGGTCATCGGCCAGGGTGTCGAGGTCGACGGGCACTGGTTCTGCGGCGGGCACTGCGCCCGCGCCGAGGGGAAGGTGGGCATCGTCGACAGGGTCTGAGCACCGGGTGCGCCCCCCTTCGGCCACCCCCTGCGCGATGCGCCCCGCGACCGGTTGTACCGTCGTGGGGTGTACCGCTTCCTGATGACCCGGCAGTGGCTGATCCTCGCCCTCCTCTCCCTCGTCCTCATCCCCACGATGATCGAGCTGGGTTTCTGGCAGCTGCACCGGCACGAGCACAAGGTCGCGCAGAACGCCCTGATCTCGCGCAACCTCAAGGCGGACCCGGTCCAGGTGTCCGCGCTCACCTCCCCCGGCCACACCGTTCCGCGCGCCGACTACTGGCGCACCGTGACGGCGACCGGGACGTTCGACGAGAAGCACGAGGTCGTCGTGCGCCGCAGGACCGCCAACGACGGCTCCATCGGCGTCCATGTGCTGGTCCCGTTCGACCTCAAGGGCGGCGGCACGGTCCTGATCAACCGCGGCTGGGTCCCTTCCGCCGCCGACCAGCACGCCTTCCCCGACGTCCCGGCCGCGCCCCGGGGCGAGGTGACCGTCACCGGACGGCTCAAGGCCGACGAGACGACCGGCGCGAGCGGCATCAAGGACATCTCGGACCTTCCGGACCGCCAAGTGATGCTGATCAACAGCGCCCAGCAGGCCCGGCTGCTCGACCGTCCGGTGCTCGGCGGCTACATCGAGCTGACCGGCCCGGCGCCGAAGAACGGCTCGCCCGAGCTGATCGAGGCCCCCGACGACAGCTCCATCGGCCCGCACATGGCGTACGCCGTCCAGTGGTGGCTGTTCGCCGCCGGTGTCCCGGTGGGCTTCGTGGTCCTGGCCCGGCGCGAGAAGCGCGACCGGGTCGCGGCGGCACAGGCGGCTGCCGCCGCCGAGCAGGACACGACGCCGGAGCCCGTGCCCGCGCAACCGTGACTCCCACCTCTCCTGGCACACAGCCTGCTTAACGGGCGCCCGGTTCGGGAAGACGCCAGAACGTGACCCCACGCATCGAGGACTACGCCCTCATCGGCGATCTCCAGACCGCGGCCCTGGTCGGCAAAAACGGTTCTGTCGACTGGTTGTGCCTGCCCCGTTTCGACTCGGGCGCCTGCTTCGCCGCCCTCCTCGGCGACGAGGACAACGGCCACTGGCGGATCGCGCCCAAGGGCGCGGACATCTGCACCCGGCGGGCCTACGCGGGCGAGTCGCTCGTCCTGGAGACGTACTGGGAGACGCGCACCGGCACCGTGAAGGTCATCGACTTCATGCCGCAGCGCGACAAGGAACCCGATGTGATGCGGATCGTCGAGGGCGTCAGCGGCACCGTCGACATGACCTCCGTGATCCGGCTGCGCTTCGACTTCGGGTCCATCGTGCCGTGGATGCGCCGCTCGGACGGCCACCGGGTCGCGGTCGCCGGGCCGGACTCGGCCTGGCTGCGCAGCGAACCACCGGTCAAGACGTGGGGCCAGCAGTTCTCCACCTGCTCCTCCTTCACCGTGTCCGAGGGCGAGAAGGTGGCCTTCGTGCTGACCTGGCACCCCTCGCACTCCCCCCGGCCCAAGCTCGTCGACCCGTACGAGGCGCTGGAGAACTCCCTGACCGACTGGGCGCAGTGGTCCGCGCGCTGCAAGTACGAGGGGCCGTACCGGGACGCCGTGATCCGTTCGCTGATCACCCTCAAGGCGCTCACCTTCGGCCCGACCGGCGGCATCGTGGCGGCCCCCACCACCTCGCTGCCGGAGGAGATCGGCGGCGTACGGAACTGGGACTACCGCTTCTGCTGGCTGCGGGACTCCACCCTCACCCTCGGCGCGCTGATCTCGGCCGGTTATCTGGAGGAGGCCGCCGCCTGGCGCGACTGGCTGCTGCGCGCGGTCGCCGGCGACCCGGCCGACCTGCAGATCATGTACGGCCTGGCCGGCGAGCGCAGACTCCCCGAGTCCGAGCTGCCCTGGCTGAGCGGCTACGAGAACTCCGCCCCGGTCCGGATCGGCAACGCGGCGGTGCGCCAGCGCCAGCTGGACGTGTACGGGGAGGTCATCGACTCGCTCCGGCTGGCCCGGGATGCGGGGCTGGACGACAAGCCGCACGCCTGGAGCCTCCAGCTCAGCCTGCTCGGGTTCCTGGAGTCCACCTGGCGCGAGCCGGACGAGGGGCTCTGGGAGATCCGCGGGCAGCGGCGCCACTTCGTGCACTCCAAGGTGATGGCCTGGGTCGCCGCCGACCGGGCGGTGCGCAGCCTGGAGGACGACCCCACGCTGGCCGGGGACGCCGACCGCTGGCGGGCGATGCGCGACGCCGTCCACCGGGAGGTCTGCGAGAAGGGCTACGACCCGGTGCGCAACACCTTCACCCAGTCGTACGGCTCCCGGGAGCTGGACGCCGCGACGCTCCTGATCGCCAGGACCGGCTTCCTGCCGCCGGACGACCCGCGCCTGATCGGCACGGTGGACGCCGTGCGCGAGGAGCTGGGCAGCGGCGGCGGGCTGGTGCGCCGCTACAGCACCGACGGCACCTCGATCGACGGGCTGCCGGGCGGCGAGGGCGCGTTCCTGGCCTGCTCGTTCTGGCTGGCGGACGCGTTGCGGATGACGGGGCGCACCGACGAGGCCACCGCGCTGTTCGAACAGCTGCTGGCCCTGCGCAACGACGTGGGCCTGCTGGCCGAGGAGTACGACACCGCGGCGCAGCGCCAGCTCGGCAACTTCCCGCAGGCCTTCAGTCACATCGGCCTGGTCGGCACGGCGGTCGCGCTGTCCGGGGAGCGGTCCGCCGAGGCGGAGGCCGCCGAGGACACGGAGATGGACGGCACGGCAGGATAGGGTTATGGATCTTGGACTGAAGGACCGTGTGTACATCGTCACCGGAGCGACGCGCGGGCTCGGTTACGCCACCGCCCGAGCGCTGGTGGCCGACGGCGCGAAGGTGATCATCACCGGCCGGGACGAGAAGCGCGCCCAGGAGGCCGCCGCCGAGCTGGGCCCGGCCGCGGTCGGGCTCGCCGCCGACAACGCCGACCCCGCGGCGGCCGAACGGCTGGTGGAGGCCGCCAGGGAAGGACTCGGCCGGCTCGACGGCATCCTGATCAGCGTCGGCGGTCCGCCGCCCGGCGGTATCGCGGACAACACCGACGAGCAGTGGCAGGCGGCCTTCGCATCCGTCTTCCTGGGTGCGGTACGGCTGGCCAGGGCCGCGGCCGCGGCGCTCGGCGAGGGCGGGGCCATCGGCTTCGTGCTCTCCGGCTCCGTCCACGAGCCGATCCCCGGGCTGACCATCTCCAACGGGCTGCGCCCCGGGCTGGCCGGCGTCGCCAAGTCGATGGCCGACGAGCTCGGGCCGCGCGGGATCCGCGTCGTGGGCCTGCTGCCGGCCCGGATCGACACGGACCGGGTACGGGAGCTGGACGCGCTGTCCGGGGACGCGGAGGCCTCACGTACCGCCAACGAGGCGAACATCCCGCTGCGCCGCTACGGCACCCCTGAGGAGTTCGGCCGCACGGCCGCGTTCCTGCTGTCCCCCGCCGCCTCGTATCTGACGGGCATCATGGTGCCCGTCGACGGCGGGCACCGGCACGGCTTCTGAGCCGCGGGCGGTGGTACGGCGGTGGCGCGGGGCCCGCGCCACCGCACCGCCCGTCAGCTCACCCGCGCGGCCCGGTGCTTGACGGCCTTCAGCCGGACCTCGGCGGGCAGCCGGTCGAGACCCGCCGAATCCCGGGCGTGCGCCAGCGCCTCGTCGCTCAGCCGGCCCAGCGCCTCGTCCGGCGCGGCGTGCGGCTCCATCAGCAGGCGGACCCGGGCGGCCGGGGTGGAGCGCTTGCCGGTCAGGGTGACCTGGGCGCGGGCCACCCCGTCCAGGGCGCCCGCCTCCCCGGCGAGCACACCCTCCAGGGCGCGGCCGCGCAGCAGGGCGCCCTCGCCGTCGCCGCTCTCCACCAGCACCTCGGAGAGCCGGGAGCGGCGGAACTGCGCCAGCAGCCACCACAGGGCGAGGACCACGAGGACGGCGAGGACCGCGATCACCGTCGGCCACCACCAGCCCTCGGCGCGCCAGCGGTCCCGGTCGGCGTCGCTGAGCAGCACGTCGTTCTTGCCGTACCAGGGCCACCAGGACGGGACGGACAGACCGGTCGCGGCGGCCAGGACACCGCCGCCGACACAGATCAGCACCAGCCCGGCCAGACCCAGCAGTACCCGGTTGACGGTCCTGAGCACGCCGTTCACCCCTTCTTCGCCGGCCGGCGGACATGGACCGACAGGCTCGGGTGCCTGGCGAGTCCCAGTTCCCGGATGCCCGTGGAGAGCACGGAGTCCAGGTCGGCCCGTACGTCGTCGAGTTCCCGGAAGTGCGACACGGCGCGCACCCCGACCTTGCTCCGGCCCATCCGGACCCGGACGGACTGCACACCGGAGACCTCGACGGCCCGGTCCCGCAGGACCATCGCGGCGGCCGTCCGGTCGAGCGCGGCGCGCACGTCGGCGTGTTCGCGGCGCATCGGGAGCAGGTCGCGCAGTCCCGGGGTGAGCGCGAGGAACAGCAGCCAGAGGCCGAGGGCGGCGGCGAAGGACGCGCCGGTGAGCACCCAGACGTCGTCGAGCCGGCGCGTCGCGAGTTCGTCCGCGAGGGTGCGGCGCCACTGCATCGCCGGGTGTCCGGCGCGGACCGCGGCCACGTCGTAGAGGAGCAGGCCGCTCGCGCCGAGGACCACCGCGGCGACGATGCCGGCGGGGATGCGCCGGGCGGACCAGAAGCGGCCCGCGTGACCGTCGGGCCGCTCCTTGCCGGGTGCGGGGTCGTACGCCGCGGACGAGGCGGACTGGTCGAGCGCGAGGACGGCGCCGCCGTGTTCCGCCGGCCCGGCGCCGGGCGGTCGCCGTGTGCCGTCGTCCGGGTCGTGGGGCTCGGTCATCGGATCCTCCCCTGTGCCGCGAGGCTCGCTCCTGAGGGGTGCAGGCGTTCGACCTGTACGGCCACTTCGGGCACCTCCATCCCCGCCAACGCCTTTACCCGCTCGGCGACCCGCCGACGCACGGCGCCGCACTGGTGGCCGATGTCGCTGGGATATCCCAGCTCCAGGCTCACCCGTACGCGGGCGGTGTCGCGGTGCACGGTGACCGTGGCACGCGGCGACGCCGCCTCCTTCGGGGGCGCGTCGACCGCCTCCTTCGCCGCCTGCGCGGCGATCTTCGCGACCACCCGGTCGGCGATCCGTGTCTGTCCCCGCTCCCCGGCCGCGACCGGGCCGCTCGCCCCCGACAACGCCGTCACCGCCGTCGGTCGCCGCGCTCGCGACTCCGGAAGAAGTCGCCGGGTTCCAGGTCGCCGTCGAGGAAGCGGCCGGCGACGAAGCCGACCGCTCCGAGGGCGGCCACCAGTACAAAGGCACCGAACCCGCCGAAGTACCCGGCGAAACCGAGCGCCATGCCGGCCACCAGTCCGACCACAGCCATGCTCATCGTGTGCTCCTCATTCGCTGGGGACGCCTCGGCTACTGGACGCGGGATTCGGAATCGTCGTCGTCATCGTCCTCGTCGGGCAGCTTCACGTCGCTGACCGCGATGTTGACCTCGACGACCTCCAGGCCCGTCATGCGCTCGACGGCCGCGATGACGTTCTCCCGTACATCGCGGGCGACATCGGCGATCGACACGCCGTAGTCGACGACGATCTCCAGGTCCAGGGCCGTCTGGGTCTCGCCGACCTCGGCCTTGACCCCCCGGCTGACGGACTTGGAGCTGCCGGGGACCCGGTCGCGGACCGCTCCGAACGTCCGGGACAGTCCGCTGCCCATCGCGTGCACCCCGACGACGTCGCGCGCCGCCATGCCGGCGATCTTCTCGACGACCCCGTCCGCGATCGTCGTACGGCCGCGGGTCCCGGGGTCGCCTCCGCCGCGCTTGGTCAGGCTGCTGCCGCCCGAGGCGTTGCTGTCGGGGTTCTCGGGCCGGTTCCGCTGTGGGGTCTCGGTCATCGCCGTACTTCCCTTCGGGGCAGTTTGGACTTCTTCGCCCACATTAAGGGCGCTTGCCCCGACTCGCGCCATGGATACGGCAGTCTGGTGGCCATGACGACGGCTGACAGCCCGCACAGGGCCCACGCGTGGACGGCTGCGGTACGGCAACGGCTCTCGCTGGGCCGACTGCTCCCTCTGGGCGGTCCGGCGGACGGCGCCTGGATCGCGGAGCGAGCCGCGGTCGCGGTGTTGCGCCGGGCGGTGGACGGCCAGGCGGCCGGGCCGGTGCTCGGTGAGCTGCGCATCGCCGTGGCCGACCCGGAGTCGGCTCCCGCCGCCCAGGTGCCCCCGCCCCCGAGCGCACTGCCGCCGGGTCCCCTACGAATCGAGGCGACGATGACCGCGACGGCCGATCAGCCCCTTCCCGCAGCCGCCGAGGCCTTGCGCGCGGCCCTTCTGTCGGCCGCCGCGCGGCGGCTCGGCCTGGCGGTCGCCGAGGTGGACCTGCGGGTGACGGGGCTGCTGGACGGCTCGTCCGAACGGGTGGAGCCGGAGCCGGTGGAGGTACGCCCGGCGCCCGCGGAGAACGCGGCCGGGCATGCGGCCGCCTCCGTGACCGGGGTGGCGGCGCTGACCGGTGTGCTGGGTCCGGCGGTGCGGACGGGCACCGGTCATGTGCAGGTCGAGCTGGCGACGGAGAGCGGGCACCGCGCGCTCGATGTGGCCCGCGCCGTGCGGGAGGCGGTGACGGAGGCGTCCGAGGGCCGGCCGTCGGTCGCGGTGCTGGTCACGGCGGTGTCCGGCGACGCCACGGCGGGCTGACCGGAGGCGAGCGGCTGCCTCCGGCCGGCCCGTACGGGATCAGTCGAGGGCGCCCGCCAGGTCGCGGAGGCGGCGGCCCTGCGCGGCCCGTTCGGCGGCGCGCTGCTCCTCGTACGTACGCGAGACGGCGCCGCCCAGCAGCGCCTTGGTCTCGATGACGGCGTCGCGCGGCGCGGCGATCAGGGCGCCGGCCAGGTCGCGGGCGGCGCCTTCCAGTTCGGCCGCGGGCACGACGAGGTTGGCCAGCCCGGTGCGCTCGGCCTCCTCGGCGTGGACGTAGCGGCCGGTGGCGCAGATCTCCAGCGCGCGGGCGTACCCCACGAGGTGCACCAGGGGGTGCGTGCCGGTGAGGTCGGGCACCAGGCCCAGGCTGGTCTCGCGCATGGCGAACTGGACGTCCTCGGCGACGATGCGCAGGTCACAGGCGAGGGCGAGCTGGAAGCCCGCCCCGATGGCGTGCCCCTGGACGGCCGCGATCGACACGATGTCGTTGCGGCGCCACCAGGTGAACGCCTCCTGGTATCCGGCGATCAGCGCGTCGAGGTCGGCCTCCGGGCCGCGCCCCATGTCGAGGAAGGACGGCTCGCCGTCGAATCCCTCGGGGGTGAAGGCCCGGCGGTCGAGTCCGGCGGAGAACGACACGCCTTCGGCGCGCAGCACGACGACCCGCACACTGCCGGGCAGAGCCCGTCCGGCCTCGGTCAACGCCCGCCACAGAGCGGGAGACTGGGCGTTGCGCTTGGTCGGGTTGGTGAGGGTCACCGTGGCAACCGCGTCGTCGACGGTGAGTCGTACGCCGTCCTTGTCGAGCACGGAGTCGAGCGAGGTCATACGGAGCCTCCGGATCGGGTGCAGTCAGCACATGGAGCTAAGTGACTGAACAGTAACCACCGGATCGACCCTGTGGTCGACCGGGTGGCCGCACCCGGAACCGGGGAGCCCCCGGGGCCCTGACGTGCCCCGGTCCGCTGCCGGCCGTCAGGCCGTCGCGGCCTTCTTGCCTCGTGTGGCGCCGCCGCGTCCGCGGAGCGTCACTCCGGATTCGCTGAGCATCCGGTGGACGAATCCGTAGGAGCGGCCCGTTTCCTCGGCCAGCGCCCGGATGCTCGCACCGGAGTCGTACTTCTTCTTCAGGTCTGCCGCGAGCTTGTCGCGCGCGGCGCCGGTCACCCGGCTGCCCTTCTTCAGAGTCTCGGCCACCCGTGCCTCCTCATGGGAAGTGCGCTCTGGACTCTCATGATCACCCCTCACGCGCTTCCTGGCCACCCATTCGGCAAGGTCCGTGCGACCGGATTCACGCCCCGGGAGTGCGCCGACGCGACCGGAATGCCTCATTCCAGCAGGTGCGCCGGGCAGCCGACGGGCACCTCGGGAGGAACGTCCAGGTCAGGGCCCGCACGGGAAGGACGGCCGAAAGAGGTGCGCCCGGCAGCTGTCCGCCGGGCGCCGCGCCGAGGTACGAGACGCACTCACACAGATGACGGATCCCGGATAGGCCGAATGATCCAGTGCGGGGTGATCAGGCCAGCGCGACCAGGTCCCGGTAGTCCGCACCCCACAGGTCCTCGATCCCGTCCGGGAGCAGGATGATCCGCTCCGGCTGCAGGGCCTCGACCGCGCCCTCGTCGTGCGTGACGAGGACGACCGCGCCCTTGTACGTACGCAGCGCGCCGAGGATCTCCTCGCGGCTGGCCGGGTCGAGGTTGTTGGTGGGCTCGTCGAGCAGGAGCACGTTGGCGGAGGAGACGACCAGCGTCGCCAGGGCGAGACGGGTCTTCTCGCCGCCGGAGAGCACCCCGGCGGGCTTGTCCACGTCGTCCCCGGAGAACAGGAACGAACCGAGCGTCTTGCGGACCGCGACGAGGTCGAGGTCGGGCGCGGCGGAGCGCATGTTCTCCAGGACCGTGCGGTCGGGGTCCAGGGTCTCGTGCTCCTGGGCGTAGTAGCCCAGCTTGAGACCGTGGCCCTCGACGATCCGGCCGGTGTCGGGCTGCTCGGCGCCGCCGAGGAGCCGCAGCAGCGTCGTCTTGCCGGCGCCGTTGAGGCCGAGGATGACCACGCGGGAGCCCTTGTCGATGGCGAGGTCGACGTCGGTGAAGATCTCCAGGGAGCCGTAGGACTTCGACAGCCCCTCCGCCATCAGGGGCGTCTTGCCGCACGGCGAGGGGTCGGGGAAGCGCAGCTTGGCGACCTTGTCGGCGACCCGGACCTCGTCGAGGCCGGACAGCAGGCGGTCGGCGCGCTTGGCCATGTTCTGCGCGGCGACGGTCTTGGTGGCCTTGGCGCGCATCTTGTCGGCCTGCGCGTTGAGGGCCGCCGCCTTCTTCTCGGCGTTCTGGCGCTCGCGCTTGCGGCGCTTCTCGTCGGCCTCGCGCTGCTGCTGGTAGAGCTTCCAGCCCATGTTGTAGACATCGATCTGCGAGCGGTTGGCGTCGAGGTAGAAGACCTTGTTGACGACCGTCTCGACGAGTTCCACGTCGTGGGAGATCACGACGAATCCGCCGCGGTAGGTCTTCAGGTAGTCGCGCAGCCAGACGATGGAGTCCGCGTCCAGGTGGTTGGTGGGCTCGTCGAGGAGCAGCGTGTCGGCGTCCGAGAAGAGGATGCGGGCCAGCTCGACGCGGCGGCGCTGACCGCCGGAGAGGGTGTGCAGCGGCTGGCCGAGCACCCGGTCGGGCAGGCTGAGCGCGGCGGCGATGGTGGCGGCCTCGGCCTCGGCGGCGTACCCGCCCTTGGTGAGGAACTCCGTCTCCAGGCGCTCGTACTTCTTCATCGCCTTCTCGCGGGTGGCGCCCTTGCCGTTCGCCATCCGGTCCTCGTTCTCCCGCATCCTGCGCAGGATCTCGTCGAGGCCGCGGGCGGACAGGACCCGGTCCCTGGCCAGGACGTCGAGGTCGCCGGTGCGCGGGTCCTGCGGGAGATAGCCCACCTCGCCGGAGCGGGTGATGGTCCCGGCCGCGGGGGTGCCCTCGCCCGCGAGGCACTTGGTGAGGGTGGTCTTACCGGCTCCGTTGCGGCCGACGAGGCCGATGCGGTCGCCCTTGGCGATGCGGAAGCTGGCGGATTCGATGAGCAGACGGGCGCCGGCGCGCAGCTCGATGCCGGAGGCGGTGATCACGGGGAAGTACTCCAGGGCGGAATGGACGGCGGAGGAACGGCAGGCGGGGACGACTCGACGCCGTTACTCACGCACACGCACAAGGAGGACTGCCATGGGAACCAGTCTACTGGCGGTGTCCAACGACTTTTCCGCGTGCTCCACCCGGCTCCCCTCTCGCCTGAAGCCGGGCATGACCGGACGAACTACCGGATACTCGGCGAAGGGGACAAGCGGTGACCGTTCGTGGCGGAGGGTGGTGCGATGCAGTTCGACGACGACGCCGATCTGGACACGTCGGAGGTCAGGGACGTACGCGGCAGCCGGATCCCGGGCGGCCGGGCCACGGTGGGCGGCGGCATCGCCGGTGTCATCGCGCTGATCCTGGGACTGCTCTTCGGGGTCGGCCCCGATCAGCTCGGGCTCTCGTCCGGCGACTCGGACCCGGGCGCGACCGCGTCCTCGGCGGCGCAGGTCCAGCAGGAGTGCCGGACCGGGCGGGACGCCAACACCAAGGACGACTGCCGGATCGTCGCGGTGGTCAACAGCGTGCAGGACTACTGGGACCAGGAGTTCACCCGCCGCGACGCGCGGTACGCCACGGCGCGCACGGTGCTGTTCACCGACCGGATCAGTACGGCCTGCGGCTCCGCGACCTCGGCCGTGGGGCCGTTCTACTGCCCCGGTGACCGGCAGGTCTACCTGGACCTGGGGTTCTTCGACGAGCTGCGGACGAAGTTCGGATCGAGCGGCGGGCCGTTCGCCCAGGCGTACGTCGTCGCGCACGAGTACGGGCACCACGTGCAGAACCAGATGGGGACGCTGGGCCGGACCCAGGACGGGCGGACCGGCGAGAACAGCAACGCGGTGAAGGTGGAACTCCAGGCGGACTGCTACGCCGGGGTCTGGGCGCACCACGCGACCACCACGCCCGACGAGTCGACCGGACGGCCGCTGATCACCGAGGTCACCCGGGCGGACATCCGGGACGGCCTGGACGCGGCGGCGTCGGTCGGGGACGACCGCATCCAGGAGAAGTTCCAGGGCCGGGTCACGCCCGAGTCCTGGACGCACGGGTCGGCGGCGCAGCGCCAGGAGTGGTTCACCACGGGGTTCCGCGGCGGGGACATGGACGACTGCGACACGTTCCGCTGACGTCCGCCGGGACGTTGTCGGTGGGCGGTGCCAGACTGAGACCTGGATCACATGTGCCGTACGAAGGGGCTGAGCGCGATGGCGGAGACGGGTGTGGCGACGGTGTACCCGACGATCCTCTACGACGACGCGAAGGCCGCGATCAGGACGCTGACGGAGGGCCTCGGCTTCACGAAGGAAGCGGTGTACGAGGCGGAGGACGGCTCGGTGGTGCACGCGGAGCTGTCCTGCGGCAACGGCAGGGTGATGCTGGGGTCGCGGGGGCGGGAGGGGGCCGGCCGGGGTCTATGTGGTGGTGGGTGAGGTCGACGCGCACTATGCGCGGGCCGTCGAGCACGGGGTGGAGATCTTGATGCCGCCCACGGATCAGTCGTACGGGTCGCGGGACTACATGGCGCGGGACGGGGAGGGGAATGTGTGGAGCTTCGGCACGTATGCGCCGGGGGCGGCGGGCTGAAGCGGGGCGCGGCGGGGCGCCTGCGGCGGGCCTGCTCCCCTGCCCGCCCCTTCCCGGAACCGGGGCGCTGCCCCGGGCCCCGCGCCTCGAACGCCGGCGGGGCTGGGGTTGCGGGGCTCCGCCCCGGGCCCCGCGCCTCAAACGCCGGCGGGGCTGGAAGCGCGGGGCCGGGAGGCCGTCCCGGCCCCGGCGGCACGGGTGTCTGCGGCAGGAGCGAAAATCCAGCCCCTCCGGCGATTGAGGAGCGGGGGTCCGGGGGCAGCGACCCCGTCAGGAGCCGCCCGTGTGGACCTGGAACGCCGCCTTGCGGACCGCCTTGGCCAGGGCCGGGTCCGGGTGGGCCGCCGCCAGGGCGACCAGGACCTGGACCGTACGGGGGTGGCCGACGGCCCGGACCTCGTCGAGGAGGGCGGGGACGGTGCCCTGGACCGCGGAGTCGAGGTGCCGGACCAGGAGGCCCGTCTCGCCGTGGTCCGCGACCGCCGCCGCCGTGTCGACCCAGAGCCACGTGGCCTCCTCGCGGCTGAGGACCTCCTGCGCGTCCTCGGGGTCCGTACCGTCGTACTCCGCGAGCCACAGCAGCGCGTAGGGCCGCAGGGACGGGTCGGTGAGGACGGCCCGTACCTCGGGCTCGGCGGGCGCGCCGACGACGCGCAGGGCCTCGAAGGCCAGCCCGCGCAGCAGCGCGTCCTCGCCCCGGGCCACGTCGAGGAGTTCGGCGACGGCGCTGCCGACGGGGCGGGCGGCCAGCCAGGCGCGGTATTCGGCGCGGGCCGGTCCGGGGGTGAGGCGGGCACAGCCCAGGAGCATGTCGGCGGCTGCCTGCTCGATGTTGCCGGCCGGGCTCTGGGCGGCGACGCAGATCTGCTCCAGCTTGACCCAGACCGCCCAGTTGCCGAGCGGCGTCAGGGTGGCCTGACCGGCGCCGAGGGTGAGCGCGCCGACGGCGGCCAGGCCCTCCAACGCCCAGTCCAGCAGCAGCGCGACGAGCGCCGGGGAGTGGGCGGTGGGCGCCGGCTCGGCGGGGGCGGGCAGCGGCTCGGGGCCGTACGGCACCTCGCAGCGCTCCTCGTGGAGTTCCGCGACCCGCTGGCCGAGGAGGTCGAGCAGGGCGGGCACGGTGACCGGGCCCGCCGAGAGCTGGAGCAGCGAGAGGACCTGAGGGACGGCCTCGACGGCCTCGGCGACGGCGGTGGACTCGACGTCCAGGGGCGCGGGGTGGACGAGCGACCACGCGTCGAAGAGCGCCACCCAGCCGCGGAGCACCGCGGAGTCGTCCCGGTCCCAGGCGCGCAGCCGCCAGCCGGGCCGCGCGGTGTCGCCGTGCAGCTCGACCAGGCCGGCGAGGCGGGCCCGGTCCCAGCCGGAGCGCACCTGCGCCGGGGACAGTTCCAGCGCGGCGGCGGCGTGTTCGAGGGCCTGTGCCGCCAGCGGCGGGGTGCCGGGGGTCGCCCCGTCGGCCGCCCAGTGGGCGATCCGTACGGCGTCGGCGAGCACCTTCCTGGCCTGGCGGGCCAGTTCGGCCCGGGGCGGGGTGCCCTCCGGGGGGCGCGGCGCGGGCCGCGTGCGCCGGGTCGTCACGGCCTTGCGAGCGGTGGTGAGGGATCGCGGGCGGACAAGTCGCAGCCTGGAGTCGCGCGGGGTACGGGACGTCACGGGGAGCAGTCTTGCCCCTGACGGCCCGAAAGCCCAAACGGAACCCGGGTCACCGGTGTCCGCGGGCCCCTGTGCCGGCCAGGACCAATCGGCCGAACCGGCGCATCACCTCACATCAGGGGCGTGAGAAAGCGGCGCAGGGTCTCCTCGTAGCGGGCCGGGTCGGCGTTCCACATCGCCGCATGCGGAGCCCGGTCCACGGTGTGCAGGGAGACGACGTCGGGGCGGGTCGCGGCGAGCCGGCGGGAGTGCGACCAGGGTGCCAGGGTGTCGTCGGGGCCGTGGAAGATCAGCGTCGGGATGTGCAGGCTCACCGGCAGCGAGGTGTCGAGGAGCCCCGTGCCGTGCAGCCCGGTCTGGCCCTGGGCGGCGCGCACGGCCAGCGGCAGCAGTGCGGCGGGGACGCCGCGCGCGGCGGCCAGGCCGCGCAGGGTGTCGGTCCAGTCCAGCACCGGGGAGTCGAGGACGAGGCCGGAGATCCGGTCGCGGAGCGCGGAGCCGGCGCAGGCGTGCAGGGCCATGGACGCGCCGGTGGACCAGCCGTACAGGATGACCTGCTCGGCGCCGCCCCGGACGGCGAAGCGGATGGCGGCGTCCAGGTCGCGCCACTCGGACTCGCCGAGGTGGCCGAGCCCGTCCGGGGAGCGGGGGGCGCCCGGGTCGCCCCGGTAGGCGAGGTCGAGCACGGGCAGCTGCTGGCCGTGCAGGAAGCCGAGGAGGTTCAGCGGGTGCTCGCGGGTCGCGCCGATGCCGTGCACGGTGATGACCCAGGTGGAACGGGGCGCGGGGACGAGCCAGGCGGGCAGTGCGCCGAGTTCGCCGGGGATCTCCACCTCGCGGAAGGCGAGACCGAGCGCGCTGCCGGGGTCGCCGCTGTACACCTGGGGCGTGAGGCGGACCTTGTCACCGGGGGCCAGGATGCCGTGCTCGACGCGCTCCAGCCGGCGTACGACGGTGTCGGCGGCCTGGTGGGCCCGGTCGAGCACGGGGCCGACGACGGCGTGGACGTTCTTGCCCGTCAGCCCGTAGGTACCGGGGCGCAGTGAGGTGAGGGACCGGGTCAGGGTGACCTGTCCGGCGGCCGTCGCGTGGACGGTGAGTTCGCGGTCGGCGGGGAGCGGACGTCCGGGCGGCGTCTTCAGGGCGACGTCGCCGGCGATCCGGCCGGCCGCGACCGCTGCCGCACCGGCGCCGATGAGTGTGGTGACGGCCGCTGCCGTCGCTGTTACCGGGCGCACACCCTCAGTGTCGGGGTGCGGGTGGCGCGATGCCAGTGGGCGGGGCCGTACGGGCCGGTCCGGGCCCCGTACGGACCGCCTCAGCGCTGCCCGTATCCCTTCAGGGCCTCGCCCACCTCGCCCAGCTGGTCCTCCGTGAGCAGGGACGGGCTGCGTCCGGGCACGGAGCTCGCGGCGAGCCAGACCTGGCAGAGCCATTCGAGTTGGGCGGTGCGGTCGTACGCCTCGTCGAGGGTGGTCCCGTAGGTGACGGTGCCGTGGTTGGCGAGCAGGCAGCCGGTGCGGTCGCGGAGGGCGGCGAGCATGTTCGCGGCGAGTTCGGGGGTGCCGTACCGGGCGTAGGGGGCGACCCGGACGGTGCCGCCCAGGATCGCGGCGGCGTAGTGGACCGGGGGGACCTCGGTGACGAGCGTGGAGACGGCGGTGGCGTGGACCGCGTGGGTGTGCACGACGGCGGTCGCCCCGGTGTTCCGGTAGACGGCGAGATGGAGGGGAAGTTCGCTGGTGGGGGTCAGTTTCCCGAGGATCTGGTTGCCTTCCGGATCGACCCCGGTCAGGTCCTCGGGGCGGAGCCGTTCGTACGGGACTCCGCTGGGGGTGACCAGCACGGTGTCGCCGATGCGCACGGAGACGTTTCCGGAGGTTCCGACGACCAGTCCCTCAGCCGCCGTCCGGCGGGCCGTGGCGACGACCGCCTCCCATCCCCGGTCGATCGCCTCGTGCTGTCGGTCACTCATACGAAGATCCTTTCCGGGCCCCGCCCGGCCGCCGCGGCAGGGGTCACCGCAACGCCCTGCTCAGTTCATCTTCTGTTCACTCAAGTTGCCTACGTTCCACGTGCCAATGACGTCGAACGATTGCCTGGGTAAATGGAACACATCACGCTGCTGCTCGCGATAGTGATCGTGACAGCTCTAGTGTTCGATTTCACGAACGGTTTCCACGACACCGCCAACGCGATGGCCACGACCATCTCGACCGGCGCCCTCAAACCCAAGACGGCGGTCGCGATGTCCGCCGTTCTCAATCTGGTCGGCGCGTTCCTGTCCGTGGAGGTCGCCAAGACGATCTCCGGCGGGATCGTCAACGAGGACGGCCTCAGAACCGAGGTCATCTTCGCGGCGCTCGTCGGCGCCATCCTGTGGAATCTTCTGACCTGGCTGGTCGGGCTCCCGTCCAGCTCCTCCCACGCACTGTTCGGCGGCCTCATCGGCGCCGCGGTGATGTCCGCCGGCTGGTCGTCGGTCAACGGCGGCACCGTCGTCACCAAGGTGCTGCTGCCCGCCGTCGCCGCCCCGATCGTGGCCGGCCTGGCCGCGCTCCTGGCCACCCGGCTCACGTACCGGATCGGCGGGAAGATCCGCAACGACGCCCAGGAGAAGGCCACCGCCAAGGGCTACCGGGCCGGCCAGATCGCCTCGGCCGGTCTCGTCTCGCTCGCCCACGGCACCAACGACGCGCAGAAGACCATGGGCATCATCACGCTCGCCCTGGTCACCGGCGGCGTCCTCTCCCCCGGCTCCAACCCGCCGGTGTGGGTCATCGTCAGCGCCGGCCTGGCCATCGCGCTCGGCACGTACCTCGGCGGCTGGCGCATCATCCGCACCATGGGCAGCGGCCTGACCGAGCTGAAGCCCCCGCAGGGCTTCGCCGCCCAGACCAGCGCGGCCACCGTCATCCTGGCCTCCTCGCACCTCGGCTTCTCCCTGTCCACCACGCAGTCCTGCTCCGGGGCCGTGATGGGCGCGGGCCTCGGCCGCTCCGGAGGTGTGGTCCGCTGGTCCACCGCCACCCGGATGTTCGTCGCCTGGGGCCTGACCCTGCCGGCCGCCGGTCTGGTCGGCGCGGGCGCGGAGTTCCTGACCAAGCAGGGCACCTGGGGCGTCGTGGTCGTCGCGGCGCTGCTGGTCGCCGGTTCGGGAGCGATCTGGATGCTCTCGCGCCGCAAGCCCGTCGGCCACGACGATGTGGCGCCCGGCTCCGAGGACGCGGCCCCGGCCGAGCCCGCGGGTGTCGTCACCCAGGCCATCGCGGCCGTGAGCCCGCCGCCCACCCTGGCCCAGGCCCACGACCTCGCCGCCACCATCCCGGCGCCCACCGCACCCGTCGCCGCCGACCCGGCCCGACCCGCCACGGTCTGACAGACCCCGGTACTCCGGTAAGGACACCCCGTATGAACATCGACTGGGCAGCTCTGGGCACCGTCTTCGGCGTCTCCCTCGTCACCACCGTCGCCCTGGTGGGCCTCTTCACCCTCGGCATCGTCGGCCTCTCCAAGCAGCCGGAACCGGCCGCGCAGGGCGGTCCGGCGGGCGGCTCGGTCCTGCTGGCCCGCGCCGGGGCGTACGTCTGCTTCGGGCTGTGCGCGGCGGCCGTCGCGTACGGCATCTATCTGATCGTCGCCTGACGCACGACCACCTCCATCGGGCCGGACGCACCTCGTGTGCGTCCGGCCCGATGTGCGTCCGCCCACACCGCGCCGTCGCAGGTCAACAGCGAGTTGACGGGCGTTCGCGGGGCGTGGTGGACTGCCGGAGCCATTACGGCGACAGCAGAGGAAGCCGGTGCGAATCCGGCGCGGTCCCGCCACTGTCACCGGGGAGCGGTCCCCCACCACCGCACGTCACGGCTCGCGCGAGCGGGCTGGAAGACCGGGGGAATCCGCCGATCCGGAAGCCAGGAGACTCTTGTCGCCGTCACGTCGAACCAGGGCGCGGACCCTGAGTGAGGACATGTCGCCATGCCCGGCTGCCGTACGGCCCCCTCCCCAGCACCCCTGTCGGCGGACACCGGTTCGGCCGGCTGAACCGTGCGTGCCGACCGCATCTACGCGTACGGCGCCACGGCCGGCCTGATCGGCGACCTGCTGCTCGGTGACCCCCGCAGGGGGCACCCGGTCGCCGCCTTCGGACGGGCCGCCGCGGCCGTCGAACACCGGCTCTGGCGCGACCACCGCGGCTGGGGCGCCCTGCACACCCTGCTCTGCGCCGGCGGCGCCGCCGGGTCCGCCGCGCTGGCCGCCCGCGCTCTGCGCCGCCACCCCGCCGCGTCCGCGGCCCTGACCGCCGCCGCCACCTGGTCCGTCGTCGGCGGTACATCGCTGGGGCGCGAGGCCCGCGCCATCGGGGGGGCGCTCGCCGCCGGGGACGTCGAACTGGCCCGGGAGCGGCTGCCGCACCTGTGCGGGCGCGACCCGCAGGCGCTGGACGCTCCCGGGATCGCCCGCGCCGTCGTCGAGTCCGTCGCCGAGAACACCTCGGACGCCGTGGTCGGCGCCCTGGTGTGGGGCGCCCTCGCCGGTGTCCCCGGGCTCGTCGGCTTCCGCGCCGCCAACACGCTCGACGCGATGGTCGGCCACAAGTCGCCCCGCTACCGGCGGTACGGCTGGGCCTCCGCCCGGCTCGACGACCTCGCGGGCTGGCCGGGCGCCCGGCTGACCGCCCTGCTCGCCGTGACCGCCGGGGGCCGGCCCCGGGAGGCGGTACGGGCCTGGCGGGCGGACGCCGCGAAGCACCCGAGTCCCAACGCGGGCCCGGTGGAGGCCGCGTTCGCCGGGGCGCTCGGCGTACGGCTCGGCGGAACCCTCGCCTACGGCGGGCGCGTCGAACACCGGCCCGTGCTCAACGGGGACGCCGGGCGGGCGGTGGAGACCGGGGACATCGAGCGAGCCGTGCGCCTCTCGCGCCGGGTGGGCGTGCTCGCCCTGGGCGTCACTGTGGCCGCCCGGCTGGGCGCGGCAGCGGTCGCGCGCCGGGCCGCACGATCCCACGGACCCCGTACTTCCGGACGGAGAGCGATATGAGCGGCGGACTGCTGGTCGCCGGGACCACCTCGGACGCGGGCAAGAGCGTCGTCACCGCGGGCATCTGCCGCTGGCTCGTACGCCGGGGGGTGAAGGTAGCCCCGTTCAAGGCGCAGAACATGTCGCTGAACTCCTTCGTCACCCGCGAGGGCGCCGAGATCGGCCGCGCCCAGGCGATGCAGGCCCAGGCCGCCCGCGTCGAGCCGACCGCCCTGATGAACCCGGTGCTGCTCAAGCCCGGCGGTGACCGCTCCAGCCAGGTCGTCCTGATGGGGCGGCCGGTCGGCGAGATGAGCGCCCGCGGCTACCACGGCGGGCGGCAGGAACAGCTGCTGTCCACCGTCACGGACTGCCTGGAGCAGTTGCGGGGCACGTATGACGCGGTGATCTGCGAGGGGGCGGGCAGTCCGGCCGAGATCAACCTGCGGCGCACGGACATCGTGAACATGGGCATCGCCCGTGCCGCGCGCTTCCCCGTGGTCGTGGTCGGGGACATCGACCGGGGCGGGGTCTTCGCCTCGTTCTTCGGCACGACGGCGCTGCTCGCGCCCGAGGACCAGGAGCTGATCGCGGGGTACCTGGTCAACAAGTTCCGGGGCGATGTCTCGCTGCTGGAGCCGGGGCTCGACATGCTCCGCGATCTGACGGGCCGCCCCACCTACGGGGTGCTGCCCTTCGCGCACGGGCTCGGCATCGACGAGGAGGACGGCCTGCGGGTGTCGCTGCGCGGCACCGTACGGGAGTCGGCGGTCGCTCCGCCGCACGGCGAGGACGTCCTGCGCGTCGCCGTGTGCGCGGTGCCGCTGATGTCCAACTTCACCGACGTGGACGCGCTGGCCGCCGAACCCGGCGTCGTCGTCCGCTTCGTGGACCGGGCCGAGGAACTGGCCGACGCGGACCTCGTCATCGTGCCCGGCACCCGGGGCACCGTGAAGGCGCTCGCCTGGCTGCGCGAACGCGGGCTCGCCGACGCGCTGCGACGGCGCGCGGCGGAGGGCCGGCCGGTGCTCGGCATCTGCGGCGGCTACCAGGTCCTGGGCGAACACATCGAGGACGAGGTCGAGTCGCGCGCCGGGCGGGTCGACGCGCTCGGGCTGCTGCCCGTACGCGTGCGCTTCGACCGCGAGAAGACCCTCGCCCGGCCGGCCGGCGAGGCGCTCGGCGCGCCCGTCGAGGGGTACGAGATCCATCACGGCGTCGCGGATGTGCGCGGCGGCGAACCGTTCCTGACGGACGGGCGGGGCACACCGCTGGACGGCTGCCGGTCCGGTTCCGTCTGGGGCACCCACTGGCACGGTTCGCTGGAGAGCGACGCGTTCCGCCGCCGGTTCCTGACCGAGGTCGCCCGCATCACGGGCCGCCGCTTCGTGTCCGCCCCCGGCACCTGTTTCGCCGCGCTGCGCGAGGAGCAGCTCGACCGCCTCGGCGACCTGATCGAGGAGCACGCGGACACCGACGCGCTGTGGCGGCTCATCGAGTCGGGCGCGCCGTCCGGACTGCCGTTCATCCCGCCGGGAGCGCCCGCCATGCCCGTCAAGGAGGCCCTGTGAGTACGCCTTATCCCTTCACCGCCATCGTCGGCCAGGACGACCTGCGGCTCGGGCTGCTGCTCAACGCGGTCAGCCCGGCCGTGGGCGGGGTTCTGGTCCGGGGTGAGAAGGGCACCGCCAAGTCGACCGCCGTGCGTGCGCTGGCCGCGCTGATGCCGGAGGTCTCCGTCGTGCCGGGGTGCCGGTTCTCGTGCGCCCCCGCCGCGCCCGATCCGGCGTGTCCGGACGGCCCGCACGAGGACGCCTCCGGCGTGTCGCGGGCGGCGCGGACCGTGGAGCTGCCCGTCGGCGCGTCCGAGGACCGGCTCGTCGGTGCGCTCGACATCGAACGGGCCCTCGCGGAGGGCGTGAAGGCCTTCGAGCCGGGGCTGCTCGCGGACGCGCACCGCGGAATCCTGTACGTGGACGAGGTCAACCTCCTCCACGACCACTTGGTGGACCTGCTGCTCGACGCGGCGGCCATGGGCGCCTCGTACGTCGAGCGCGAGGGCGTCTCCGTACGGCATGCGGCGCGGTTCCTGCTCGTCGGGACGATGAACCCCGAAGAGGGCGAGCTGCGGCCCCAGTTGCTCGACCGGTTCGGGCTGACCGTGGAGGTCGCGGCCTCCCGGGAGACGGACCAGCGGGTGGAGGTCGTACGGCGACGGCTGGCGTACGAGGACGATCCGGCCGCGTTCGCGGCGCGCTGGGCCGACGAGGAAGCGGAGCTGCGGGACCGGATCGCGGCCGCGCGGGCGCTGCTGCCCGGAGTGCGGCTCGGGGACCTGGCGTTGCGGCAGATCGCGGCGACCTGCGCGGCCTTCGAGGTCGACGGGATGCGCGCCGACATCGTGATGGCGAGGACCGCCACCGCGCTGGCCGCGTGGGCGGGGCGTACCGACGTACTGGCCGAGGACGTCCGGCAGGCGGCGCTGCTCGCGCTCCCCCACCGGCGCCGGCGCAACCCCTTCGACGCGCCGGGGCTCGACGAGGACAAGCTCGACGACACGCTGGAGCAGAACGGCGGCGGGGACGACGATCCGGAGCCGGACGGGCCCGGTGACGGCGGTGACGGTGGCGGTGGTGGCGGGCTGCCGCAGGGGGGCGGGCCCGACACACCGCCCCCGGGGGCCGACGGCGCCGACGACACGCCCGGCCGGGGCGGCTCGGAGCAGTCCGGGCCGGGTGCGCCCGTGCCGGGGCAGGGCGGCGAGCAGCAGCCCGTACGGGCCGGGGAGCCGTTCCGTACGAAGATGCTGAGCGTGCCCGGTCTCGGCGAGGGCGCGGCGGGACGGCGGTCCCGGGCGCGTACCGAACACGGGCGGACGACGGGTTCGCGGCGGCCCGAGGGCGCGCTGACCAAGCTGCACCTGGCCGCGACCGTCCTGGCCGCCGCCCCGCACCAGCGGGCGCGGGGCCGGTCCGGGCGGGGTCTGGTGGTGCGGCGGGACGATCTGCGTCAGGCGACGCGTGAGGGGCGCGAGGGCAACCTCGTGCTGTTCGTCGTGGACGCCTCCGGTTCGATGGCGGCCCGGCAGCGCATGGGTGCCGTGAAGGGCGCGGTCCTGTCCCTGCTGATGGACGCCTACCAGCGGCGCGACAAGGTCGGGCTGATCACCTTCCGGGGCCGGGACGCGGAGCTGGCGCTGCCGCCGACCTCGTCGGTGGACGCGGCGGCGGCCCGGCTGGAGTCGCTGCCGACCGGCGGGCGCACCCCGGTGGCGGCCGGGCTGCTCAAGGCCCATGACGTGCTGCGGGTGGAGCGGCTGCGCGATCCGTCCCGCCGGGCGCTGCTGGTCGTGGTGACGGACGGGCGGGCGACCGGCGGGCCCGACCCGGTGGCGCTGGCCGCGCGGGCCGCCCGGCTGCACGCGGCCGAGGGCATCGCGTCGGTCGTCGTGGACTGCGAGACGGGGCCGGTACGGCTGGGGCTCGGGGCGGAACTCGCGCGCAATCTGGGCGGCACCGCCGTCACGCTCGACGAGCTGCGCGCCGAATCGATCGCCGGGCTGGTCAAGGACGTCCGGGGCGCGGGTCCCGGGCACAGCGACAGGAGGGCCGCGTAATGCCGCAGGGACAGCCGGAGAGCGTGCCGGACGACGGACTCACCACCCGGCAGCGGCGCAACCGTCCGCTGCTGATGGTGCACACCGGCATCGGCAAGGGGAAGTCGACGGCGGCCTTCGGGCTCGCGCTGCGCGCCTGGAATCAGGGGTGGCCCATCGGGGTCTTCCAGTTCGTGAAGTCGGCGAAGTGGAAGGTCGGCGAGGAGAACGCCCTGAAGGTCCTCGGCGCGAGCGGCGAGGGCGGGCCGGTCGCCTGGCACAAGATGGGTGAGGGCTGGTCCTGGGTCCAGCGCGACGACCAGACGGACAACGAGGCGAAGGCCCGTGAGGGCTGGGAGCAGGTCAAGCGCGACCTGGCCGCCGAGACGTACCGGCTGTACGTGCTGGACGAGTTCGCCTACCCGCTGCACTGGGGCTGGATCGACACCGGCGAGGTCGTCTCGGTGCTGCGCGACCGCCCCGGTACGCAGCACGTGGTGATCACCGGCCGCAACGCGCCCGCCGCACTGCTGGACGCGGCGGACCTGGTGACCGACATGTCGAAGGTCAAGCACCCGATGGACGCCGGGCAGAAGGGCCAGAGGGGCATCGAGTGGTGAACATCCCCCGCCTGGTCGTCGCCGCGCCCTCCTCGGGCAGCGGCAAGACCACCGTCGCGACGGGGCTGATGGCCGCGTTCGCCGCGCGGGGGCTCGCCGTGTCCGGGCACAAGGTGGGCCCCGACTACATCGACCCCGGCTTCCACACGCTGGCGACGGGGCGGCCGGGGCGCAACCTCGACGCGTACATGTGCGGGCCCGAGCTGATCGCGCCGCTCTTCGCACACGGGGCGCGGGGGTGCGGGCTGGCGGTCGTCGAGGGCGTGATGGGGCTGTACGACGGTGCCTCGGGGCTCGGCGAGCTGGCGTCCACCGCGCATGTGGCGAAGCTGCTGCGGGCGCCGGTGGTGCTGGTCGTGGACGCGTCCTCGCAGTCCCGGTCGGTGGCGGCGCTGGTGCACGGCTTCGCGTCCTGGGACACGGAGGTGCGGATCGGCGGGGTGATCCTGAACAAGGTGGGGTCCGACCGGCACGAGGCGCTGCTGCGGGAGGCGCTGGAGGAGTCGGGGGTGCCGGTGCTCGGTGCCTTGCGGCGGGCGGAGGGGGTTTCCGTGCCGTCGCGGCATCTGGGGCTGGTGCCGGTGGCGGAGCGGCGGTCCGATGCGGTGGCCGCTGTCGCGGCGATGGCGGCGCAGGTGGCTGCGGGGTGCGATCTGGAGGGGTTGGTGGCGTTGGCGCGGTCGGCGCCTGCGGTGCCTGATGCGGGGTGGTCTGCGGGTGAGGCGG
>NZ_RDBL01000013.1:924573-1018253 GCF_008042035.1 Streptomyces sp. col6 | reverse complement strand
CTCCCCGCCCCTTCCCGTAACCGGGGCTCCGCCCCGGACCCCGCGCCTCAAACGCCGGAGGGGCTGGATGGTGCGGCGCGGCTGGATGTGGCTGCGGGTGCCAAGCCTGTTGTTGCTGTTGCTGGTGGGGCTGCCTTTACGTTCTCCTACGCCGAGAACACGGAGCTTCTCGCCGCTGCGGGGGCCGATGTCGTGACCTTTGATCCGCTGCGGGACGAGGCGTTGCCGCTGGGGACCCGGGGGGTCGTCATCGGGGGTGGGTTCCCCGAGGTGTACGCGCCCGAGTTGTCGGCCAATGAGGCGTTGCGGAAGGCCGTGGCGGAGTTGGCGCTCTCGGGGGCGCCGGTGGCTGCCGAGTGTGCCGGGTTGTTGTATCTGGCGCGGTCGCTGGACGGGCTGCCGATGTGCGGGGTGCTCGACGCCGATGCGCGGATGACCAAGCGGCTGACGCTCGGGTACCGGGATGCCGTGGCGCTCACCGACAACGTGCTGGCGCCCGCCGGGGCGCGGATGCGGGGGCACGAGTTCCACCGGACCGTCATCGAGCCCGGTGCGGGGGACGAGCCCGCCTGGGGCATGCACCTGCCCGAGCGGCGCGTCGAGGGGTTCGTGCGGGGGAACGTACACGCGAGTTATCTGCACACCCACTGGGCCGCCTCGCCCGGCACGGCCGTGCGGTTCGTCGAACGGTGCCGGGGGTGACCACGGGGGCGGGGTCACTGCGCGAGGCCCACCACCAGCCAGATGAAGCCCGCTCCGGCCACCGTGCACAGCAGGGTGGAGAGAGCCGGATGGTCGTGGTGCGCCTCGGGCAGGATCTCGGCGGCGGCGAGGTAGAGGAGCGCGCCGCCGAAGAAGCCGAGATAGCAGCCGAGGAGTTCCTCCGGCAGGGTGAACAGCAGCGTTGTCGCCGCCCCGACGACGGGTGCTGCCGCGTCCGCGAACAGCATCGTCAGGGCCTTGCGGCGGGCGTTCCCGTACAGGCTGGTGATCGTGTACGTGTTGAAGCCGTCCGCGAAGTCGTGCGTGATCACGGCGAGCGCGACGGCCGCCCCCATCCCTCCGCCGACCTGGAACGCGGCGCCGAGTGCGACGCCGTCCATCAGGCTGTGGCCGACCATCGCGGCCGCCGCCGTCAGCCCGACCTGCGGGACGCGTTCCTCGGCCGCCCCGTGTGCCGCCTGGCGCACCGCGAGCAGCCGCTCCACCAGGTGGGCCACGAGGAATCCGCCGACGAACAGCAGCAGGGCCGCCGGGACGCCGAAGACCAGGCCGCCCGCCGCCTCCACCGCCTCGGGCAGCAGGTCCAGGCCGACCACGCCGAGCATCAGCCCGCCGGCCAGACCGAGGACCAGGTGGCGGCGGTCGCTGACGCGCTGGGCGACCCAGCCGCCGGCCAGGGTCATCAGGAACGCGCCGAGCGCGACGAACACCGCCATGGCCTCTTGCTAGCCGATGCACCCCGGTCCGCGCATCTCGACGCGCTCGTGGTCGGGGTCGGCGCCTCCCGGGGCGTCTCGGCGGACGAGGTGGCCGGGCTGGTCGCGGAGGTCCTGCGGGAGGCCGGACTTCCGGTGGGCGCGGTCGCCGAGTTGGCCACCGTCGAGGCGAAGGCCCGTGAGCCGGGGATCGTGGGCGCCGCCGCACGGCTGGGCGTGCCGCTGCGGGCGCACCCGGCCGGGGTGCTGGCCCGGGTCGCCGTCCCGCACCCCTCCGGCGCGGCGCTCGCCGCCCTCGGCACCCCCTCGGTGGCCGAGGCCGCCGCCCTCGCCGGGGGCGGTCAACTCCTCGTATCCAAAAGGAAGTCGCGGCCCCGTGACGGGCACCCGTCGATGGCCACCTGCGCGGTCGCGCGCCGGCCGGTCGGGACCGTTGCGTGAAACCGGGTGCGGGGCGCATAGTCATCCTGCCGGAGTCCACCCAGACGACGGCGCACTCCCCCACACCACACCCCCACCACGGCGGTCATGCACACTCCCACTGAGAGTCCCGACGCGACAGGCTCGGGCACGCACGATCTGCGTCACCACGGCGACGCGGAAGTACGCGGACGGGACCGGGATCTGACCGATCTCGCCGTCAACGTACGGGCCGGGACCCCACCGGCCTGGCTCAAGGAGCGGATAGCCGGCTCGCTGGGTGCGCTCGCCGCGTATCCCGACGGGCGGGAGGCACGTGCGGCGGTCGCCGAACGGCACGGACTGCCGCCGGAACGCGTCCTGTTGACCGCCGGTGCGGCCGAGGCGTTCGTCCTGATCGCCCGCGCGCTGCCGGCCGAGCGGCCGTATGTGGTGCACCCTCAGTTCACCGAGCCCGAGGCGGCGCTGCGCGCGGCCGGGCACCAGGTGGGGCGGGTCCTGCTGCGGGCCGGGGACGGCTTCCGGCTCGACCCGGCCGACGTGCCCGCCGAGGCGGATCTCGTGGTGGTCGGCAATCCGACCAACCCGACGTCCGTGCTCCATCCCGCCGCCGTCCTCGAACGGCTGGCCCGTCCCGGGCGCACCCTGGTGGTCGACGAGGCGTTCATGGACGCGGTCCCGGGCGAACGCGAGGCCCTGTGCGGGCGTACGGACATCCCCGGGCTCGTCGTGCTGCGCAGCCTCACCAAGACCTGGGGGCTCGCCGGGCTGCGCATCGGTTACGTGGCGGCCGCCCCGGAGACGATCCGCCTCCTGGAGGAGGCGCAGCCGCTGTGGCCGGTGTCGTCGCCCGCCCTGGCGGCGGCGGAGGCGTGCGTGGAGCCCAGGGCCCTGGCGGAGGCGGCCGACGCGGCGGACCGGATCGTCGTGGACCGGGCCCATCTGGTCGCCGGGCTGCGCGAGTTCACCGAGGTGCGGGTGGTGGAGCCGGCCGAGGGGCCGTTCGTGCTGATCCGCCTCGACGGGGCCGCCGAGATAAGGGAGCGGCTGCGGCTGCTGGGCTTCGCGGCCCGGCGCGGCGATACGTTTCCCGGGCTCGGGGACGGCTGGCTGCGGCTGGCGGTACGCGACCGGACGACGACCAACCGCTTCCTCCAGGCCCTCGACCTGGCGCTCCAGGCGCTGACGGTGGTGGGGCGGTAGGACGGGCGGTGCCCGGTGAGCGGTGCTCACGGGCGGTGGCCGGCGAGCGGTGCTCACGGGCGCGGAGCGCCCGCACGCACGGTGAGCGGTGCTCCCGCCGTCGGCCGTCTCCTCATGAGGTGAGCGGTGCTCCCCCCTCGGAGCACCGCTCACCATCCCCTCCCCCGGGGTTCCTCCCCTCGGGCCGTCAGCCCCGCGCGCGGCGGCGGGTCACGACCATGGCGCCCGCGCCGGCCGCCAGCAGCAGGGCCGCGCCGCCCGCGATGTACGGGGTGCTGGAGCTGCTGCCCGTCTCGGCCAGGTCCGCGTCGCTCGCGGCGGGCGCCTGGTCCGTGCCGGTCTGGGTCTTCACGTCGCCGCCGCCCCCGGTGGTGTCGGCCTTGTCGCCGCCGCCCGTGGAGCCGCCGCCGTCGGTAGCGCCGCCGTTCCCGGAGCCGCCGTCGGTCGAACCGCCGTTGCCCGAGCCCCCGTTCTCGTTGCCGCCGTTCTCGTTGCCCCCGTTATCGACACCGCCGTTTTCGTTGCCCCCGTTGTCACCACCGCCGTTGTGACCGCCCCCGTTGTCCCCGCCGCCGCTGTGGCCGCCGTGGCCCTTCGGGGTTTCGCAGGTGGCCTCCGCGAGCGTGACCTCGCCCTTGATGTCCGCGACGTTCAGCCTGCCCGGGTTGACCGACACCTTCAGTTGGAGCGCCACCGCCGCGGCCGTGCGGGAGGTGGTCTCCGTCTTCGACAGGTCGAGGCTCACCTCTCCGACACCCGGCACGGCGACCCGCGTGGTGCCGCCCGCCGTGAGCGTGACGCGCTTGCCGAGCACCGACACATGCCCGAGCACGTTGGACTCGGCGACCGGGCGGCTGCCCGCCTCGCAGACCGCCTTGGAGGTGACCTTCTCCACCTCGATCAGCGGGAACACCGCGAGCCCCGGCAGGCTCACCCGGGCGTTGGCGAGGTTGCTGTAGCCGGCCGCGCGGTGCTTGTCGGCGGTGGCCTTCGCGGTGGCCACGTCCGCCTTGAGGACGCTGAACGGCTTTCCGCGGTCCACCCCGTCGAGCCGGACGCTCAGCGCGGTCTCCTCGGCGGTGCGCGGTGCGTGCACCTCGTTGAGCGTGACCTTCAGCGGTACGTCGACCGCCTTGTTGAGGAGCGAGACGTCGAGCGCGGTGCGGAGCACGGTCGCGCTCGCCTTCCCGTCGCCGCCGGCCGTGGTGGTGGTCGCGGGAGCCGCGTGGGCCGGGACGGTGACCAGCAGCGCGACGGGTGCGGCGGCGACCGCCAGGGCGGCGAGACGGAAGGTGTTGCTGTTCAAGATGGTGGAACCCCCACAAGAGACATGGAGCCACCGGCGCCGTCCAATGGGGGACATCGCGGGCACCGGTGGCCTCGACTCCGTGAATCTTTACGCACAGAGAGTGAACTGGCGGACACCTGAGGCCAGTTCACTCCAAAGGGGGGTTTCCGTGCCTGTTTTCGAATATTCCGGCACGTGCGTTCCTCGCGTTCACCCGTTTCACTGAGCGGCACGGCGTTTCGGACGGCACAGGGGCGGCCCGTACGGTGACCGTGCCGCGTACACGGAAAAGGTTCAACGAGCGGGCCGCCCCCGGGTCACTGCCGGTCAACGCGGTGCGTCAGGCGATCACGCGCCCGTTCAGGACGACCCGGCGCGGCCCGGCCAGCACCCGCACGTCGGCCCTCGGGTCCTCGTCGTACACCACGAGGTCGGCCGGTGCCCCCTCCTCCAGTCCCGGCCTGCCGAGCCACGCGCGTGCGCCCCAGGTCGTCGCGGACAGCGCCTCCAGCGGCGGGATGCCCGCCTTCACCAGCTCCGCGACCTCGTCGGCCACCAGACCGTGCGCGAGGACCCCGCCCGCGTCGGTGCCGACGAAGACCGGCACCCCGGCGTCGTAGGCGGCGCGCACGGTGTCGTAGCGGCGTTCGTGCAGCCGGCGCATATGGGCGGACCAGCGTGGGAACTTGGCCTCGCCGCTCTGCGCCAGCGAGGGGAAGGTGGCGATGTTGACCAGGGTGGGGACGATCGCCACCCCGCGCTCCGCGAAGAGCGGGATGGTGTCCTCGGTCAGCCCCGTGGCGTGCTCGACGCAGTCGATCCCGGCCTCGACGAGGTCGCGCAGTGAGTCCTCCGCGAAGCAGTGCGCGGTGACCCGGGCGCCCAGCCGGTGCGCCTCGGCGATGGCCGCCTCCACCGCCTCGCGCGGCCACAGCGCGGTGAGGTCGCCCACCTCGCGGTCGATCCAGTCGCCGACGAGCTTCACCCAGCCGTCACCGCGCCGCGCCTCCTGGGCGACGTAGGCGACGAGCTCGTCCGGCTCGACCTCCCAGGCGTAGTTACGGGTGTAGCGGCGGGGCCGGGCGATGTGGCGGCCGGCCCGGATGATCTTCGGCAGGTCCTCGCGGTCGTCGATCCACCGGGTGTCGGCGGGCGAGCCCGCGTCCCGCAGGAGCAGCGCCCCGGCCTCCCGGTCGTCGAGCGCCTGCTTCTCGCTGGTCGCCGCGTCCACGGCGCCGTGGTGGTCGAGTCCGACGTGGCAGTGGGCGTCGACCAGTCCGGGCAGGGCCCAGCCGGAGACGGTGACGGCGTCGTCCGCGCCCGGCGGCCGCTCGTAGGTGACACGGCCGTCCACCGCCCACAGCTCGTCCCTGACCTCGTCGGGTCCGGTGAGCACCCGCCCCTTCACATGCAGCACCCGCGATGCCTCGTGATCAGTCATGCCCAGCACTGTACGAGGGGCCGCCGCGGGTGCGCCGCCCTGTCCCGGGCCGTGCGGCGGGCGCTGGGTACTCTCGAAGACGCCCGGTCAGCGGACCGGGGTCCGCCGATCCGAACCCGAAGAGAGCACCGCCGTGACGCACCCCTTCCTCGACCTCGCCCCGCTGACCGCCGCGCACTTCGCGGCGATCGAGCGGCGGGTGGCCGGTCTGCTGGCCACCGAGCAGGACGTCGTCATCATGCAGGGCGAGGCCCTGCTGCCCCTGGAGGGCTGCATCAGGGGCGGCGCCCGGCCGGGTTCGACGGCGCTGAACGTGGTGACCGGCCCCTACGGGCAGACCTTCGGCAACTGGCTGCGCGACTGCGGCGCCGAGGTCGTCGACCTGGAGGTGCCCTTCCACACGGCCGTCACCGCCGCCCAGGTGGCCGAGGCGCTGGCCGCGCACCCGGAGATCGACTTCGTCTCGCTGGTGCACGCCGAGGCGGCGACGGGGAACACCAACCCGGTCGCGGAGATCGGCGAGGTGGTGCGGGCGCACGGGGCGCTGTTCATGCTGGACGCGGTCGCCTCGGTGGGCGCGGAGCCGCTGCTGCCGGACGCCTGGGGCGTGGACCTGTGCGTGATCGGGGCGCAGAAGGCGATGGGCGGGCCGGCCGGGGTGTCGGCGGTGTCCGTGAGCGGGCGCGCCTGGGAGCGGATCGCGGCCAACCCGCAGGCGCCGCGCCGCTCGTACCTGTCGCTGCTGGACTGGAAGGAGCGCTGGATCGACGGTGGCCGCAAGGCGCTGCTGCACGCCCCGGCCCAGCTGGAGATGCTGGCCCTGGAGGCGTGTGTGGAGCGGATCGAGGCGGAGGGCCTCGACGCGGTGATGGCGCGTCACGCGGCGGCGGCCGCGGCCACCCGGGCCGGTGCGGTGGCGCTGGGCGGCGGTCTGACCCCGTACGTGCACGAGGCGCGGGACGCGGCGCCGGTGGCGACGACGCTGCGCACGCCCGAGGGGGCGGACGCGTCGGCGCTGGTCGCGCGGGCGCTCGCGGGCGAGCCGTCGCTGCCGCTGATCGCGGGTGGCGGGGCGCTGTCCAGGGAGATGATCCGGGTCAATCACTACGGGGTGGATGCGACGCGGGGCGCGGTGCTCGCCTCGCTCGCGGCGCTGGGGTCGGCGCTGGCCGACGCGGGCCGGCAGGTCGATCTGGAGGCTGCCCGGAAGGCCGTGTCGGAAACCTGGCCCAGCGAATAAATCGCACCGCTTTCGACAATTGCGGGGAGCTGCTTAATTCTGAGCAGCTCCCCGCATTCTTATGCCCGCTCCTCCCGAGGCTAAACACCCTCGTTCTCGAACCCCCTCCCGGGCTCATTTCGCTTGTGTGTGGAGAGAGTTATGGGCTTGTGACCGACTCCACACAGCCGGACTTCTGTCCGAAAAATCCGGGCCAAAACGGAAGAAATCGCCAGCGATTCGCGCCGGTGCGCGCACCCGCCTGATAACACAGCCGATCGCTCCACCCAACCCCTGACGTCGATGCAATTTTGAAATTTGCTAGGTAAATTCAAATGCCATGACCGCCGCACCAGCAGATTTTGCAAGTGCCCGAAGCGAATTCCTTACGATCGACACGCCACGAGTGGAGGACGGGGCCGCGATCTGGCGCATCGCCCGCGACTCCGAGGTCCTGGACCTCAACTCCTCGTACAGCTACCTGCTGTGGTGCCGTGACTTCGCGGCGACCTCCGTGGTCGCGCGTGACGAGACCGGCACGCCGGTCGCCTTCGTGACGGGGTACATCAGGCCCGACCGCCCCGAGACGCTCGTCGTCTGGCAGGTGGCCGTCGACCACGGCCACCGCGGGACCGGCCTGGCGGCGAAGCTGCTGGACGCCCTGACCGCACGCGTCGCCGCCGAACAGGGCCTCGCCTCGGTCGAGACGACCGTCACCCCGGACAACACCGCGTCGGACCGCCTGTTCACCTCCTACGCGCAGCGCCACGACGTGGCCCTGGAGCGCGAGGTGCTCTTCGACGGCGGGCTGTTCCCCGAAGGCACCCATCTGCCGGAAGTGCTGTACCGCATCGGGCCGTTCCACGCCTGAGCGCGCGCACCTCCCCCCACTGCAGCTTCCTTCAACGCCGCCCGTCACACCACCTCACGCCCCGCAGGAGACCCGCTGTGACCATCACCCCGCCCGCCCTCAGTGTCTTCGAGACCCTGGAATCCGAGGTCCGGAGCTACTGCCGCGGCTGGCCCGCCGTGTTCGACCGCGCCCAGGGCGCCCGGCTGACCGACGAGGACGGCCACTCGTACCTGGACTTCTTCGCCGGCGCGGGCTCGCTCAACTACGGCCACAACAACCCGGTGCTCAAGCGCGCGCTGATCGACTACATCGAACGCGACGGCATCACGCACGGCCTCGACATGGCGACCACCGCCAAACGGGCCTTCCTGGACACCTTCCAGAACGTCGTGCTGCGCCCCCGCGACCTTCCGTACAAGGTGATGTTCCCCGGCCCGACGGGCACCAACGCCGTCGAGGCAGCCCTGAAGCTCGCCCGCAAGGTCAAGGGACGCGAGTCCGTCGTCTCGTTCACCAACGCCTTCCACGGGATGTCGCTCGGCTCGCTGGCCGTGACCGGCAACGCGTTCAAGCGGGCCGGCGCCGGCATCCCGCTGGTGCACGGCACGCCGATGCCGTTCGACAACTACTTCGACGGCCAGGTCCCCGACTTCCTCTGGTTCGAGCGGCTGCTGGAGGACCAGGGCTCCGGGCTCAACCACCCGGCCGCCGTGATCGTGGAGACCGTCCAGGGCGAGGGCGGCATCAACGTGGCCCGCGCCGAGTGGCTGCGCGCGCTCCAGGAGCTGTGCCACCGCCAGGACATGCTGCTGATCGTCGACGACATCCAGATGGGCTGCGGCCGTACCGGCGGCTTCTTCTCCTTCGAGGAGGCCGGCATCACGCCGGACATCGTGACGCTGTCGAAGTCCATCAGCGGCTACGGACTGCCCATGTCCCTCTGCCTGTTCAAGCCGGAGCTGGACGTCTGGGAGCCGGGCGAGCACAACGGCACCTTCCGCGGCAACAACCCCGCGTTCGTCACTGCGGCCGCCGCGCTCGACGCCTACTGGGCGGACGGCCAGATGGAGAAGCAGACGCGGGCCCGGGGCGAGCAGGTGGAGCAGACGATGCTGGCCATCTGCGGCGAGCACGACAGCGCCCGCTTCCGGGGCCGCGGCCTGGTCTGGGGCCTGGAGTTCGACGACCCGGCGCGTGCGTCGGCCGTCTGCGCCCGCGCCTTCCAGCTGGGGCTGCTGCTGGAGACCTCGGGCCCGCAGAGCGAGGTCGTGAAGCTGCTGCCGCCGCTCACCATCACCCCCGAGGAGCTGGACGAGGGCCTGCGCACGCTGGCCCGCGCCGTCCGCGAGACCGCCTGAACCGCACGTCCGCACCCGCACCACCGTCGTAGAGAGAAAGGCACCGAACCACCGTGATCGTCCGATCGTTCGCCGACGTCGAGAACACCGACCGGCATGTCAAGGCCGCCTCCGGGACCTGGGAGAGCAAGCGCATCGTGCTCGCCCAGGAGAAGGTCGGCTTCTCGCTCCACGAGACCACGATGTACGCCGGTACCGAGACGTCGATGTGGTACGCGAACCACATCGAGGCGGTCCTGTGCGTCGAGGGCGAGGCCGAGCTGACCGACGACGAGACCGGTGAGAAGCACTGGATCACGCCGGGCACCATGTACCTGCTCGACGGCCACGAGCGCCACACGATGCGACCCAAGACGGACTTCCGCTGCGTCTGCGTCTTCAACCCGCCGGTCACCGGACGGGAGGAGCACGACGAGAACGGTGTCTATCCACTGCTGACCGAGGAGGGCTGAACCCATGACCACCGACGTACGCACCGACCTGTACCCCTCGCGCGGCGCCGCCGAGATGACCACTCCCCGCCAGGACCCGGTCATCTGGTCCGCGCCGGGCGCGCCGGGTCCGATCACCGCCAAGGAGCTCCAGGGCTACGAGCACGACGGCTTCCTCACCGTCGGGCAGCTGATCACCCCGGACGAGGTGGCCGGCTACCACGCCGAGCTGGAGCGGCTGATCGCCGACCCGGCCGTCCGCGCCGACGAGCGCTCGATCATCGAGCCGAAGTCGCAGTCCGTGCGCTCGGTCTTCGAGGTCCACCGGATCAGCGAGGTCTTCGCCCGGCTGGTCAGCGACGAGCGCGTGGTGGGCCGGGCCCGCCAGATCCTCGGCTCGGACGTCTACGTCCACCAGTCGCGGATCAACGTCAAGCCCGGCTTCGGTGCCTCGGGGTTCTACTGGCACTCGGACTTCGAGACCTGGCACGCCGAGGACGGTCTGCCGAACATGCGGACGGTGTCCGTGTCGATCGCGCTGACCGAGAACCACGACACCAACGGCGGGCTGATGATCATGCCCGGTTCACACAAGTCGTTCCTCGGCTGCGCGGGCGAGACGCCGAAGGACAACTACAAGAAGTCGCTCCAGATGCAGGACGCCGGCACCCCGTCCGACGAGGCGCTGACGAAGATGGCGGACCGGCACGGCATCAAGCTCTTCACGGGCAAGGCCGGTTCGGCGACCTGGTTCGACTGCAACGCGATGCACGGCTCGGGCGACAACATCACCCCGTACCCGCGCAGCAACGTGTTCATCGTGTTCAACAGCGTGGAGAACACCGCGCAGGAGCCGTTCGCGGCGCCGATCCGCCGCCCGGAGTTCATCGGGGCGCGCGACTTCACCCCGGTGAAGTAGGTTCCGGCAGAGCCTCGGAGGGGGTGGGACGGCGGACCGTCCCACCCCCTCCGGCGTATCTCGCTGGACCGTGCGGGGGCCACCGGCGACAGTGAGCGCATGACTTCCCATGTGCAGCACATCACCATCGACTGCGCCGACGCCTACACCCTGGGCACCTTCTGGTCGGCCGTGCTCGATGCCCCGCTCTCCGACGACGATCTGCCCGGCGACCCCGAGGCGCTGATCGAGATCCCGGGCACCGCCCTCCTCTTCGTCACCGTGCCGGACAAGAAGCAGACCAAGAACCGCGTCCACCTGGACGTCCAGCCCCAGGACCGCACCCGGGACGAGGAGGTCGAACGGCTGCTGGCCCTCGGCGCCACCCTGGTCGGCGACCACCGCAAGCCGAACGGACGCGGCTGGGCGACCCTGGCCGACCCGGAGGGCAACGAGTTCTGCGTGGAGTGCGGGGCCGCCGAACGCGCGGCGCTCACCGGTACGAGGCTGCCGGTCACGGCCGACGACGTGACCGAGGCGGTCCGGCTGACGGTCGACACCCTCGCCGCCTCCGCTTCCGCCGACTGGCGCGTCCCGGCCGGGACCCTGACGTGGGACTGCTGGGAGACCGCGGAGCATCTGAGCGACGACCTGTTCGCGTACGCCGTCCAGCTCGGCCCGCGCACGCCGTCGGTGGAGACCGAGGTGCCCTACCACTGGGCCCCCCGGCGCGAGGGCGGGCCGTGGAACGCGATCTTCGCGGACCCGGAGGCGGGGGTGGCGGGGCTGCTCCAGACCCTGGAGGCGAGCGGCGCGCTGCTGGCCGCGATGGTGCGTACGGCCTCGCCGGCCCTCCGCTCGTACCACGGGTACGGGGTCTCCGACCCGGAGGGCTTCGCGGCCATGGGTGTCGTGGAGACCCTGGTGCACGCCCATGACATCGCGTCCGGCCTGGGCATCTCCTGGGAGCCGCCCGCCGCCCTGTGCGACCGGGCGCTGGCCAGGCTCTTCCCCGGCGCGCCGGACGACGCGGACCGGTGGGCCGTACTGCTCTGGTCCACCGGCCGCGGCGACCTGCCGGGCCGCGAGCGCGTCACCTCGTGGAAGTGGCGCAGCGCCCCGCCGGAGGCGGCCCCGCAGGCGTGACCCCGCCCGGTTACCGGTGGGAGAACCAGTTCGCCGCCGGCAGCAGCTTCTGGTCGTAGCCGAACAGGGCCTGGTTCTCCCAGGCGTTGCCGGAGGACGGCTCGGCCGGGTCCCAGCCGCTGCCGCTCACGGCGGTCCAGGCGGGCTCCCAGTACACCGCGCCCAGGCCCCGGCCGCCGGGGACGGCCTCGACGACGTTCAGCACGTCGCGGAGGTTGGCGGCCTGGCCCGCCGGGGTGGCCGGGTAGCCGCTGACCAGCTGGTCCGCGGTGGCGACGTTGTTCTCCAGGCCGTCGGCGATCCGGTCGCCGCCCAGCTGTACGAGGCCGGGGTCCCCCTCGTCGCGTGCGGCAAGCCGCTCGGGCAGGGCTCGAAGGTCAGCTATGTGGCGGCCGACGACCGGGACGGCGCCCGGGACATGGTGCGCTTCCTGTACGAGTCGGGGCGCCGCCGGATCGGTACGGTCAGCGGCCCGCTGGACACCCCGGGCGGCGTCGAACGGCCGGCCGGCTACCGGGAGATGCCGGCCGGCTGCGGACTGCCCGCCGACGACGCGCTGATCGTGCCCGGCGACTACAGCCGGGCGGGCGGCGAGGCGGCGGCGCTGCTCCTGGAGCGGGCGCCGGACCTGGACGCGGTGTTCGTCGCCTCGGACCTGATGGCGCAGGGCGTGCTCGCGGCCCTGGAGAAGGCCGGGCGCAGCGTGCCGCACGATGTCGCGGTGGGCGGGTTCGACGACTCCCCCGCCGCGCTCGCCTCCCGGCCGGCGCTGACGACGATCCGTCAGCCGTGGGACCGCATCAGCGCCGAGATGGTACGGGTGCTGCTGGCCCAGATCGGCGGGGAGGACCCGGCCGCGGTGATACTGCCCACCGAACTGGTCCGCCGCGACTCGGCGTGACCGGGGGGGTCCGCGGCCGGGGATCCGCCGTCAGCCGGCGAGCACGTCCAGCGCGCGGTCCACGTCCGCCTCGGTGTTGTAGAGGTGGAAGGACGCCCGCAGGTTGCCGGCCCGTCCGGCGACCAGCACCCCGGCCCGCTGGAGCTCCGGTGCCCGGTCGCCGAGTCCGGGCACCGCGACGACGGCGGTGTCGGCCGGGACGGCGGTGTGCCCGAGGGCCGCGAGGCCGGAGCGGAAGCGGTCCGCGAGCCCGGTGGCGTGGGCGTGCAGCGTGTCGATGCCGATCTCGTGGATCAGGGCGAGCGAGTGCTCGGCGCCGTGGTACGCGAGGAAGGCGGGGGGCTCGTCGTAGCGGCGGGCGTCCGACGCGAGCTCGGTGACCGGTCCGTAGGTGCTGTTCCACCGGTCCTCGGCCGCGGCCATGCCCGCGTAGACGGGTACCAGGCCCTCCTGCGCCTCCTCGGTGACGGTGAGGAACGAGGTGCCGCGCGGGCAGAGCAGGTACTTGAAGCCGCCGGTGACCGTGTAGTCGTACGCCCCGGCGTCCAGCGGCAGCCAGCCGGCGGACTGGGTGGCGTCCAGCAGCGTCCGGGCGCCGTTGTCGGCGGCGGCGGCCCGGACCGCGTCCAGGTCCGCGCGCCGGCCGTCGGCGGACTGCACCGAGGAGAAAGCGACCAGCGCGGTCCCGAGACGCACGGCATCGGCCAGCTCCTCCAGCGGCACGTACCGCATCTTGAGGTCGCCACGGACCGCGAAGGGGCTGACGACCGAGCTGAACTCGCCTTCGGGCGACAGCACTTCGGCACCCGGCGGCAGCGAGGAGGCGATCAGTCCGACGTGGGCGGCGACGGAGCCGCCGACGGCGACCCGGCCCGCCCCGACGCCGGCGAGCCGTGCGAAGCCCTCCCGGGCCCGGTTCACCGCTCCGAAGTCTCCGGAGCCGTCCCGGAGGCCGGAGGCGTTCTCGTCGACGAGGGTCTTCACCGCGTCGACGGCACGGCGGGGCAGCAGCCCGCAGGTGGAGGTGTTCAGGTAGATGGTCTGCGGGGCGAACTCGGCGGCAACGGCACGGCTGAGCGAAGAGATCGTCATGCGCTCAGCCTGACCCGTCACCGACCTGGGGTCAATTGACGAAATTGCACCGAGAACCCCAAGCCACGCTTATGCGCCGAGCGGGCGGGCCGCCCCCTGCGGGCCCCGGCCCGTCAGGCGTTCCCGGCGACCCCGGGGACCTCGCACGCACCGTCGGCGTCGCACGCCGCCGCGTCCCCGGCGGCGGTCACCGGGCGGTCCTTCCACGCCTGCTCCAGCGCCTGGGCGAAGACCTCGGCGGGCTGGCCGCCGGAGATCCCGTAGCGCCGGTCGAACACGAAGAACGGCACCGCGTTGGCGCCCAGCTCGGCCGCCTCGCGCTCGTCGGCGCGCACCTCCTCGGCGTACGCCTGCGGGTCTGCGAGGACCGCGCGGGCCTCCTCCGCGTCGAGACCCGCCTCGACGGCCAGGTCCAGCAGCACGGCGTCGTCGAAGACGGACCGGTCCTCGGCGAAGTTGGCCCGGTAGGCGAGGGTCAGCAGCTCGTCCTGGCGGCCCCGCGCCTTGGCGAGGTGCAGCAGCCGGTGGATGTCGAACGTGCTGCCGTGGTCGCGGCCCTCGGTGCGGTAGCCGAGCCCTTCGGCTTGGGCGTTGGCCGCGACGTTGGCCTCCATCGAGCGGGCCTCGTCGGGGGTGCGCCCGTACTTCTGCGCCAGCATGTCGATGACCTTCTCGGTGTCGCCCTTGGCGCGGCCGGGGTCGAGCTCGAAGGAGCGGTGCACCACCTCGACGTCGTCGCGGTGGGCGAAGCCCGCCAGGCCCTTCTCGAAGCGTGCCTTGCCGATGTAGCACCACGGGCAGGCGATGTCGCTCCAGATCTCGACGCGCATGACTCTTCTTCTCTCCGGACTCTCTCGGGCGGCTGCTCGCACAGCGCGGAGGCACCCTCCGCTCCTCCCGCCAACGCATGGCGGGCCCGTGCCATTCCCGGCCCGGACCCGCGCGGTTCTACGGGGCCGGCGGGACGGCCAGGCGCATCACCACATGGTCGCCGTCCAGCGGGTTGTCCGGGTCCGGGGCCCAGCCGCAAGCGGCGTAGAAGGCCTGGGCGCGCTTGTTGGGTTCGAAGACCTCCAGGCGGGCCTCGGTGACGCCCAGCCGCTGCCACTCGGCGACGCACGCGCGGTGCAGGGCGCTGCCGACCCCCTCGCGCCAGTGGGCGGGGGACACATGGAACTGGGAGAGGGTCATGACGCCGTCGCGCACCGAGTGGGCGGCGATGCCGACGAGGGCGCCGTCCGCCTCGGCGCAGAGCACGGTGGCGTCCGGGCGGTCCACCGCGCGGGCCCAGCCCTCCCGGCTCCGGCTCACCTCGGCCTCGCCCGCGTACTCCTCCTCGGGCAGGTGGCCCCGGTAGTAGGTGGCCCTGGCCTCGGTGTGGAGGGTCACTATCGCGTCGAGGTCGTTCTGCGTCGCTGTACGGATCATGGTGGCAAGGACGCGGGGAGCGGTCCCCCGGTTGCGGACGGGGCGCGGTGGGCCGGTACGCGTACCGGCCCACCGCGCCCCGGGGGCGTCAGCTTCCGTCGCGGAGGTCGGCCAGGCCCTCGGGCCGGAAGGCGATACGGTCGAAGGCCACCTCGCAGCCCTCACCGGTGGGTGACTGGGCGAGGAAGCCGACGGAGGCGGTGGCCGCCTGTTCCGGGGTGCCGAGGGTGAAGACGCGGACGAAGGTCCACTTCTCGCCGTCGGCCGAGGCGTGGAACGCGAAGGCACCGCCCGTGCGGCTCAGCCGGAGCCAGTGGCTGTCGCCGTCCACGACCGAGGAGTTGACGTCGTCGGAGCGGCCCCGGGTGACCACCGTGCAGATGGTCGGCTGCTCCGGGGACAGCTCCAGGCAGAGCTTGGCCCAGTCCCGGTCGCCGGCGTGGAGGTAGAGCACGCCCGCGTCGAAGGCGGCGGCGAAGCCGACCTTCACCCGCGCCATCAGCTGGAAGTCGCCCGCCGGGGCGGTGCCCAGCAGCCGGGGCGCGTCGCTCGCCGGTTCCAGGCTGTCGCCGCCCGGCGGCACGAAGCGGTCCTGGCGGGCGCCGGCGCGGCCGGTGAGAACGCCGTTCTCGTACACCCACCCGCCGTCGGGGCCGTGCGGATCGAGCGCGAAGGGGAGTTCGGGGAGGTTCACGCGGGTCGTCCGTTCACGCGGCGGGGCAGGCCCAGCGGGTTGTCCTCGCGCAGCTCCGGGGGCAGGAGCGCGTCGGGGGTGGTCTGGTAGCTGACCGGGCGCAGCCAGCGTTCGATCGCGGTGGCGCCGACCGAGGTGGAGGTGGAGGTGGTGGCCGGGTAGGGGCCGCCGTGGTGCTGGGCGGGGGCGACGGCGACGCCGGTCGGCCAGCCGTTGACGAGGACCCGGCCGGCGAGCGGGGTGAGCGCGGCGAGGAGCCCGGCGGCGCTGCCCCCGGTCTCGTCCTCGGCGATGTGGAGGGTCGCGGTGAGGTTGCCGGGGAGCCGGGACAGGACGGCGGTGATCTCGTCCTCGGAGGCGTAGCGGGCGACGACGGTGACGGGGCCGAAGCACTCCTCCAGGAGCGCGTCGTGCGGTCCTTCGGCGGTGAGCAGCCGGGCCGGGACGGTCAGGAAGCCGGCCGCGACGGTGTGCTCGCCGCCCGCGCCGGGGGTGACGGGGGCGTCCACGTCCGGAAGCGCGGCCCGCTCGGTCACTCCGGCGAGGAAGGCGTCGCGCATCCGGTGGTCGAGCAGGACGCCGGCCTCGGAGTCGCTGACGGCCTCGGTGAGGGCCTTCAGGAAGCGGTCGCCGCCCTCGCCCTCGGGGGCCAGGACGAATCCGGGCTTGGTGCAGAACTGGCCCGCGCCCATGGTCATCGAGCCGGCCAGGCCCGCGCCGATCTGCTCGCCGCGCTCGGCGGCGGCGGCCTCGGTGACGACGACGGGGTTGAGGGAGCCCAGCTCGCCGTGGAAGGGGATGGGCGCGGGGCGGGCGGCCGCCGCGTCGAACAGGGCGCGGCCGCCGCGCACCGAGCCGGTGAAGCCGGCGGCGGCGACGAGCGGGTGGCGGACGAGGGCGACGCCGGCGTCGAAGCCGTGGACGAGGGTGACGACGTCCTCGGGCAGCCCGGTCCGCGCGGCGGCCCGGCGCAGGACGGAGGCGCACAGCTCGGAGGTCGCCGGGTGGTCGGGGTGCGCCTTGACGACGACGGGGCAGCCGGCCGCGAGGGCGCTGGCGGTGTCGCCGCCGGGCACGGAGAAGGCGAGCGGGAAGTTGCTGGCGGCGTAGACGGCGACGACGCCGAGCGGGATCTTGTAGCGGCGCAGGTCGGGCCAGGGCGGGGTGCGGGTGGCGTCCGCGTGGTCGATGTGGATGTCGAGGAAGGCGCCCTCGTCGACGACCTCGGCGAAGGCCCGCAACTGGGCGGCGGTGCGGGCGAGTTCCCCGGTCAGCCGGGCCGGGCCGAGGGCCGTCTCGGCGTCGGCGGCCTCGACGACGTGCTCACGGGCCTCGGTGAGCAGCTCGGCGGCCATCCGCAGGAACGCGGCGCGCGTGGTGCGGTCGGCGAGGGAGCCGCGTACCGCGTGGGCGGCGCGGACCGCGCGGTCGACCTCCTCGGCTGTGGCCTCCACCGCAACCTGCTCGCGCGGGTTCCCGGTGCGGGGGTCGACGCTCCAGACTGGTGCTGCTGCCACCGTGTTTCCTTCCGCTCCACTGCCGCACATCAGAAGTTGTCCGGTATAAGTTGTTCGGTATTCTGAACAGAGTTCCTGCACATGAATGTGAAGCGACTCTATTTCCGGGCGTTCGGTGTTGGCAAGAAGTCGCAGGGTTTCGTCGGTGGGCTGAAAGGGGCGTGGGGCGATGTCGGTTCCCGAGGGTGGAGCACAGGTCAAGTCCGCGGTGCGGACGGTGGAGCTGCTGGAGTACTTCGCGGGACGGCCCGGCATGCACTCGCTCGCCGCGGTCCAGGAGGCCGTCGGCTACCCCAAGTCCAGCCTCTACATGCTGCTGCGGACCCTGGTCGAGCTGGGCTGGGTGGAGACGGACGCGACGGGCACGCGCTACGGGATCGGCGTACGGGCCCTGCTGGTCGGCACCTCGTACATCGACGGCGACGAGGTGGTCGCGGCGGCCCGCCCCACCCTGGACCGGCTCTCCGACGACACCACGGAGACCATCCACCTCGCCCGGCTCGACGGGACGAACGTGGTCTATCTCGCCACCCGCCAGTCCCAGCACTACCTGCGCCCCTTCACCCGCGTCGGCCGCCGGCTGCCCGCCCACTCCACCTCGCTCGGCAAGGCGCTGCTGGCCACCTACAGCGACGAGCAGGTCCGCAAGATGCTGCCCGAGACGCTGCCCGCGCTCACCGAACACACCCTGACGGACCGGGAGAAGCTCATCGAGGAGCTGCACCAGATCCGCGAGCAGGGGTACGCGGTGGACCGCGAGGAGAACACGCTGGGGCTGCGGTGCTTCGGGGTCGCCGTCCCGTACCGCACCCCGGCCCGGGACGCCATCAGCTGCTCGGTGCCGGTCGCCCGGCTCACGCCCGCGCACGAACAGCTGGTCAAGGACGCGCTGTTCGACGCGCGCGACCGGCTGACGCTCGCCACGCGCAGGCTCTGACACCCCCGGCCCGTCTCCCCCGCGCGGCGGAGGCGGATCGTCACCCGGCAGGACGTACGGGGGCGGGCCGCCCGGCAGCGTGGGGGCCATGACACTCCTCGCCGCCCGCACCGCGCTGCGCACCGTCGCCATCGTCGCCTGCCTGCCGTACATCACGCTCAAGGTCGCGTGGCTGGCGGGCAGCCACATCGGGATTCCGGACGGCAGCGCGCTGCTGGACCACCGCGCCCTGATGGCCGTCGCCAACGGCGGTTCGGTGCTGATGGACGGCGCGGTCGTGGTCCTGGCGCTGCTGCTCACCCGGCCCTGGGGTCTTCGGGTGCCCGCCTGGCTGCTCGCGCTGCCGATGTGGGTGGCGACCGGGCTGCTGCTGCCGATCATGACCGGCTACCCCGCGCAGCTGCTGGTCCTGGCGCTGGGCGGGGACGACGGCGGCGCGAAGGACACGGGCCGCCCCTTCCTGCACGAGTGGGTGTTCGGCGTCGTCTACGGCGGCTTCATCCTCCAGGGCCTGAGTCTGGGCGCCCTGTTCGTGCTGTACGCCCGCGACCGCTGGGGCCATCTCTGGCGCGGCACCCTGGGCGCGCTGCCCGACAGCCCGACCGCCCCCGCGCTGCGGGCCGCCGCCGTCGCCGCCTCGCTGCTCGCCCTGGCACCCGGCACCATGCACCTGCTGTGGGCGGCGGGCTCGACGGCCGGCCTGAGCGCGGACCGGGCCGCCGGGCGGGACAGCGGCTTCCATGTCCTCGAAGCGGTGTACGTGTTCTGGATCGCCGCTGCCGCGGCCGGGGTCCTGCTGCTGGCCTTCCGCCGGTCCGCGCTGCCGCTGCAGGTGCCGCTCGCCCTGGCCTGGGGCGGTTCCGGGGCGACGGCCTGCTGGGGCGGCTGGCTGAGCATCGCCTCGCTGGCCGGCGCCGACGACGCCGCCCAACAGCCCACGGCCGCCATGGTGCTGATCTACGCTGTCCAGATGCTCGTCGGGACACTGATGGTGACCCTGGGCGCGTACTTCCTGACGGAGCGCGCGGCCGGGACGCGGGGCGCCCCGGCATGACCCCGCTCATAGGCAGGCTCGTGGACCGGCGGGCCCGGCTGCGCTGGCTGCACCTGATCATCGGCGGCGCCCTGCTGATGCCGTACTACCTGGTCGGCACGGTCGTCGTGGGCCTGTACGCGCCCGACGCCAACCCCTTCACCTCGCTCCCCGCTCAGTTCGCCGCCTTCGCCCACGCCCTGCCGATGGCCGCCGTCACCGCGCTGCTGCCCCTGGCCCGGCCCCTCTCGGTCTCCGCCGCGCGCGCCCTGTGCGGCCTGGCCCCGGACCGGCCGCTCGCGGACGGGCCCGGCGTCTCCCGGCAGGCTCGGGCCCGCTCGGCCGCCTGGTTCACGCTGCACGTCGGGCTCGGCGGCGTCATCAGCGGGATGACCCTGGCGCTCGTCCCGTTCGCCGTCTGCGTCATGGGGCTGCCGTTCTTCGCGGCCCTGCGCGACTCCCCCGCCCTGGAACGGTCACCGCTGCTGGACCACACCTGGGTCCTGGCCCTCGCCCCGCCGGCCGGGGCGGCCATGCTCCTCGCGCTGGCCGGCTGCGCGGCGGCGGCCGGGGCGCTGCTCGCGAACCGGGCTCCGGTGCTCCTCGGCCCGACCCCGGACGACCGGCTGGCCGCCGCCGAACGCCGGGCGGCCGAGCTGGCCGTGCGCAACCGGCTCGCCCGTGAGCTGCACGACTCGGTCGGCCACGCGCTGAGCGCCGTCACCCTCCAGGCGGGCGCGGCCCGCCGGGTCCTGGACAGCGACCCGGAGTTCGCCCGGCAGGCCCTCACCGCGATCGAGGAGACCACGCGGCGCACGGTCGGCGAACTCGACGCGGTGCTGGGCCTGTTGCGGCAGGGCGCGGACGGCTCCGACGACCTCGCGGGACCGGGCCTGGACGCGCTCGGCGGGCTGCTGGCCCGGTGCGGGGTGCCCGTGCGGTACGCGACGGACGGCGACCCGGGCACCGTCCCAGGACCCGTGTCGGCGGAGGCGTACCGGATCGTGCAGGAGGGCCTGAGCAACGCGCTGCGGCACGGCGTCCCCGGCTCACCGGTCCGGCTGCGCGTCGGTGTCGGCCCCCGCGAGCTGACCCTCGTCCTGGACAGCGCGCTGTCCCCGCGCCCCCCGGCGGCCCGGCCCGGCGGCGGGCGCGGTCTGACCGGCATCGCGGAGCGCGCGCTGCTGCTCGGCGGCGCCACCGAGGCCGGCCCCCGCGACGACGGCGTGTGGCGGCTGGCCGCACGCCTCCCCCTGCACGCCCCCGCGAAGGAGCCACGATGAGCACGCCGGTCCGGATCGTCCTCGCCGACGACGAACACATGGTGCGCACCGCCCTGCGCGCCATCCTGGAGGCGGAGGACGGCCTGGAGGTCGTCGGCGAGGCGGCCACCGGTGCCGAGGCGGTCTCCGTGGTGCGGGCGCTGCGGCCCGACGTGGTGCTGATGGACGTACGGATGCCCGAGACGGACGGCATCCGGGCCACCGAGCAGATCCTCGGCGGACTCGACCCGGCCCCGCGCATCGTGGTCGTCACCACCTTCGAACACGACGCCTATGTGTACGAGGCGCTGCGCGCAGGGGCGGCGGGGTTCCTGCTGAAGCGGGCGGCGGCCGAGGAGCTGGTGCAGGCGGTCCGGCTGGTGGCCTGCGGAGAGTCGCTGCTCTTCCCGTCCGCCGTACGGCAGCTGGCCGCCGCGTACGGGACGCCCCGGGCGGCCCCCGCGCCCCCGTGGGCCGCCCGGCTCACCGAGCGGGAGGCGCAGGTGCTGCGGCTGATGGCGGCCGGGCTGACCAACGCGGAGATCGCCGGCCGGCTGGCAGTGGGCGCGGCGACGGCCAAGACGCATGTGGCGGCGGTCCTCGCGAAGACCGGTGCCCGGGACCGTACCCAGGCGGTCATCGTGGCGTACGAGTCGGGGTTCATCACCCCGGGCTGAGCACACGCGGCGGGCACCGGATGAGGAATCGGTGAGAAGCGGCACAACCGGGAACGACACGCCGGTTCCCGTACGTCCCCCAAGCGGGATGAACAAGACGATCAGGCGCGCCTCGGTCTTCTGCCTGCTGCTGGTCCTCGCCCTCCTCGGGCGGGCGACCTGGGTGCAGGCGTGCCAGGCACGGGCGCTCGCAGACGACGACCACAACCGGCGGAAGACCATCGCGCAGTACGCGCAGCCGCTGGGGAACATCATCGTGGCCGGTTCGCCGGTCACGGGCTCGAAGCGGACGGAGGGCAGCGATCTCGCGTACAAGCGCACCTACCGGCAGGGCGACCTCTACTCGTCCGTGACCGGCTACAGCTCGCAGGCGTACGGCTCGACCCAGCTCGAAGGGATCTACAGCCATGTGCTGGACGGCACCGACGACCGGCTGAAGAGTCCGCTCGGCGCGATCACCGGGAAGCGGTCCGCCCCCGGGGACGTGGTGACGACCATCGATCCGGACGTCCAGAAGGCGGCGAGCGACGCGCTCGGCGACGACAAGGGCGCCGCCGTGGCGATCGACCCGAGGAGCGGGCAGATCCTGGGCATGGTCTCCTCGCCGTCCTACGACCCGACCGACATCAGCGGCACGAACGACGGCGACGCCTGGAAGAAGCTGCTCGCCGACCCGGAGAAGCCGCTGGTCAACCGCGCGATGCGGCAGCCGCTCGCGCCCGGTTCGACGTTCAAGCTGGTCGTGGCGTCGGCCGCCCTTGAGAACGGCCTCTACGACTCGGTGGACGAGCCGACGAAGAGCCCCGTCCCGTACGACCTGCCGGGCACCAGCACCCCGCTGCGGAACGAGAGCGCGTCGGCGCCCTGCGAGAACGCCTCGCTGCGCGTCGCTCTCCAGTACTCGTGCAACAACGTCTTCGGCAAGGTGGCCGCCGACCTCGGGCAGGACAAGGTGCGGGCGATGGCGGAGAAGTTCGGCTTCAACGAGGAGAAGCTGGACGTTCCGGTGCGGGCCTCCAAGAGCGTGTACCCGACGGACATGGACAGGCCGCAGACGGCGCTGTCGGGCATCGGCCAGTTCGAGGTGACCGCGACCCCGCTGCAGATGGCGATGGTCTCCGCGGCGCTCGCCAACGGCGGTGAGCTGGCCGCTCCGCACATGGTGTCCAAGGTGACCGACGGCGACGGCGGCACGCTGGAGGACTTCGCGGACGGCGACACGGAACGGATCGTCTCCGAGGACACCGCGAAGCAGCTGCGCAGCGCCATGGTGACCGTCGTGGAGAAGGGCACCGGCACCAACGCCCGGATCGACGGGGCCGAGGTGGGCGGCAAGACGGGCACCGCCGAGAACGGCGTGGGCAACAGCAACACCCCGTACGCCTGGTTCACGTCGTATGCGAAGGCGGGTGACCGGGAGGTCGCGGTCGCCGTCGTCGTGGAGGACTCCGGTTCGGCCGCGTCCGAGGTCAGCGGCAACGGTCTCGCGGCGCCGATCGCCAAGAAGATGATGGAGGCGGCGCTGCGGCGATAGCGCCCGTCCCTCCCGTCGAAGCGCTTGCGGTACGCTCACGCCCCGGCGGGGGCGTACCCGGACGGTCCGGGCGGGGCGCACGCGAGGGACGAGGTAGCTGTGGGCACAGCAGTCGACGATGCCGCCGCCGCCGAGTTCCACGCGTTCTTCGAGGCCCACTACGCCGAACTCGCCCGCCTCGCCCATCTGCTGACCGGGGAGGCGGACGCCGCCGACGATCTCGCGGCGGACGCCCTGCTCGCGCTCTGGCACCGCTGGGACCGGGTCCGCGACGCCGGGCACCCGGTGGCGTACGCACGCGGGGTGGTCGCCAACCTGGCCAGGACCCGCATCCGGAGCGCGGTGCGCGAGCGGCGCCGGATCGCCCTGTTCTGGGCGCTGCGCGGCGGCGGGGACGGCGGCGCCACCGAGGGGCCCGACGTGCCGGCGGTGGTGGACGTGCAGGAGGCGCTGCGCCGGCTGCCGTTCCGCAAGCGGGCCTGTGTGGTGCTGCGGTACGCCTTCGACCTCTCGGAGCGGGACACCTCGCTGGTGCTGGGGATCTCGGTGGGCACGGTGAAGAGCCAGACCTCGCGCGCCGTCGCGGAACTGCAGCGGCTGCTGGGCCCCCCGGGGCCCGGGACGCCCGCCGCGCGGGTACGGGTGGCCGTCGCGGCGCATCGCAGCGGAGGAGACCGGTGAAGGACGAGGAGCTGGCCGGGCGGCTGCGGGAGGCCGCCGAGGCCCACCGCCCCGACCGGGCACGGATGCTGGCGCGCGTCGAGCGCGGGACGGCCGGTGGCCCCGCGGCCGGGGCCGTACGTCCGCCGCGCGCCGTGCGCCCGTGGCTGCGGGTGGCCGGGGCGACGGTCGCGGTCTGGCTCTTCACCGTGCCCACCGAGATCCCCAGCACCAGCGAGGTGTCCCGCTCCGAGAGGTCGAAGGCGTACCGCAGCACCACACAGGCCCGCTTGCGGAACGGCAGCCGGGCGGGGCGGTGCCGAGGGCGAGGGCGGCGGTGGAGCCGGCGAGGAGGGCCAGGGCGGTGCGTCGGGTGGGCATGGGATGCTCCAACTTTCCGTGCGGGGGCGGCCCTCCGCCGGCGCCCGTGCGGCGCCGGCGGAGGGAGGGGGATCAGGCGCCGGGCAGCCGGCCCGCGCCCGCGCCGAGGCCGACGACGAGGGGCACGAGCAGCGGGTGGTCGACGCGGTTGCGCAGGGCCGGGGTCCAGCCGGCGCCCTTGGTCAGCTGCTCCTCGGGGACGCCCGCGTTGTGGACGGCGATCAGGTCGGTGCGGCGGCCGTTGACCCAGTTGTCGTCGGCCGTGAGCGAGGACTCGGACCACTTCTTCAGGATCTTCGCCTTGTCGAACTCGCCGCTCAGCGTGAACGCGTTGTGCTCGGCGACGAGGTGCGACTCGGCGCCGATGCCGTAGGAGTAGCCGTAGACGCTCCCCTTTGTCGCGACGAAGTGGTTGTTGTACGAGTCGACCTGGCCGAAGCGGACGCGGGGCGCGCGCTCGTTGACGTCCTTGAAGAGGTTGTGGTGCAGGGTGACGCGGAGCTTGCCCCGGTCGGTGTCCCCGGCCTTGTCGCTGTTGCCGAGGAGCATGGTCTTGTCGTGGTCCTTGAGGACGTTCCAGGAGGCGGTGACCAGGTCGGCGCCCTTGACGATGTCGAAGAGCCCGTCGTGCTGCTGGTACAGCTCATCGAAGTAGCGGGGCTGGTCCGCGTCGGGGCGGTCCCCGTCGCTGAAGGTGTTGTGGTCGACCCAGACGTGGTCGGAGCCGTAGACGACGAGGTTGTCGTACTCGGAGTTCCAGTGGCCGGTGTCGCCGTCGGTCGGGTCCCACTGGGGGAAGCAGTCGTAGGTGTCCTCGAAGGAGATGTTGCGGACGATGACGTTGGAGACGTTCTGGATCTGGATCGAGGCGCCGATGACCGTGGCGTCCTTGCCCGCGCCGATCAGCGTGGTGTTGGACGGGACGTAGACGTTGACGGCGGCCTTCTGGAGCTTGGCGGAGGCGAGCCGGGCGTCCTCCAGCGGCCCGGAGGGGACCCCCTCGCGGCCCCAGACGGCGGGGTCGTAGGCGGCGAGGTACTTGTCCAGGGTGTAGCCGTCGGTCTGGTATGCCTCGCAGTCGATCGGGTTGCCGGCGGCGTCGGCGTTGCCGTGGACGGTGCCGGCGATGCGGACGATCTTCGGCGCGTCGCCGGCGTCCTCGAAGGCGGCGATGAGTTCGGCGCGGTTGTGCACGGTGTAGACGTGGTCGGGCGTGGCGGCGGCGCCGCCGGTGGTGGAGCCTTCGGCGGAGGCCCAGCCGTCGCCCTTCGCGAGGACGGCGCGCTCGGCGCCCTTCGTGCCGTGCGGCTGTGGGGATGCCTGGGCGGGGACGCTCAGCGCGAGGGCCAGCGAGGCGCAGCCCATGGCGACGGCGATGGCGCGGGCGTGGGTTCTGCGGGTGGCGGCACGTGCGGGAATGTGCGTGGGCATGACAACTCCTCGGTTCTGGTGCGGGACCGGTGGAAGGGGAAGGAAGAGGGGTGGCGCGAGCGTCAGGCGGCCTGCGGCCAGCTGATCCACGCCTCGGGTACGCGGGCGCCGAGGCGGCGCAGTTCGTACGGGGCGAGCACCCGCGCGTCGAGCAGGGCGCGGGCCGTCATCCGGGCCACCTCGATGGCGCCGGCGGGCCGGAAGTGGGTGTTGTCCTGGCGCCCGTCGGGGTAGTTGGGGGACTCCCCGGGCTCCAGCCAGTTGAAGTACGCCTCGGTCCCGTCGGGGCCGAGTTCCTGCCAGCGGGCGAGGGTGCGGGCCTGCAGGTCGAGCAGGGGGACCCGTTCCTCGGCGGCCAGGGCGCGCATGGCGGCCGGGTAGTCGCCGTGGGTGGGCCTGGCGGTGCCGTCGTCGGCGAATCTGCGGCGCTCGACGGGGGTGATCAGCACGGGCCGGGCGCGCCGGGCACGGGCCGCCGCGATGTACTGCCGCAGGCAGTCCTGGTAGGTGGTGTACGGGTCGGTGCCGCGGGCCGGGTCCTCGGTCTTCTCGTCGTTGTGCCCGAACTGGATGAGCAGGAAGTCACCGGCGCGGACCCCCGGCAGGAGGGCGGCGAGCAGTCCCTCGTCGATGAAGCTCTTGGAACTGCGGCCGTTCATGGCGTGGTTGGCGACGGTGAGGCCGGGACCGAGGAAGAACGGCAGGGCCATGCCCCAGCCGGTCTCGGGTGCGGCGTCGGCGTACTTCTGGGCGGCCGTCGAGTCGCCCGCGAGGTGCACGGTGCGGGTCCGGCGGGCGCCGTGTGCCCCGGCGGGTGTGGCGGCGAGGGCCAGGGGCAGCGCGGCGAGGGCGGCCGCGGTCTGCCGACGGGTGAGTGACACGGGTGGTACTGCCTCTCTCTCGGGTGCGTACGCAGGAGGGCAGCGGCGGTGGGGCGGGGCGGGCCGTCCGCACGACGGAACCCGCCGCCGGCCCCGCGCCGGCGGGAGCCGGATCAGCCGTTGCCGATCTCCTTCCACTCCTTCTGGGCCTTGTTCAGCTCGTCGGCCATCTTGTCCAGGAAGTCCTTGGCCGTGGTCTTGCCGAGCAGCAGCTTCTGGAACTCGGGCTCGTTGTCGGCCTTGCTGATGTTGTTCCAGTCGGGCAGGTAGTACGGCAGCTGCACGATCTTGGTGGAGCCGTCGGTGAGGGCCTTCGCGGCCAGCTCGGTCGGCGCCGCCTCACTGATCCACGGGTCCTTGGCGGCCTCGGTGTTGGCCGGGATGGCGCCTGCGGACTCGTTCCACTTGCTGTTGGCCTCGTGCGAGGCGGCGAACTCGATGAACTTCCAGGCGGCCGTCTTGTTCTTGCTCGCCCGGAAGAGGCCGAGGCCGTCGACCGGGTTGGAGACCTGGACGCGGGTGCCGCCGTCGCCGATGGGGTTGGGCACGCCGGCGAACTTGTCCTTGCCGAGGGCCTTCAGGTGGTCCTGGTAGGAGCCGAGGTTGTGGCTCAGCATGCCGATGGTGCCGGTGTCGAACTGGGCGACCATCTTGGTGAAGTCGTTGTTGACGTCGGCGGACGGCGTCGTCTTCTTGTAGAGCGCGGCGTACTTCTCCAGCGCCGCCACGTTCTTGGGGTCGTTGAGGGTGGTCTTGTCGCCGTTCCAGAACTCCGTGATGCCCGACTGCCCGTAGGCGGCGTCGATGGCCTGGGCGATGGAGCCGGCGCCGCCGCGGATCGTGTAGCCGAACTTGTTGTGCTTCGCGTCGGTCAGCTTCTCGGCCGCCTCGTAGAACTTCGCCCAGGTGGTGGGTGCTTCGAGGCCCGCCGCCTTGAACAGGTCGGTGCGGTACCAGAGGGCGCCGTTGTTCGCGGAGGTCGGCACGGTGTACATGTCCTCGCCCCGGCCGGCGGCGTCCTTGACGCTCTCGACCATGCCCTCGACGAGCTTGCCGTTCAGGGCCGAGTCCTTGATCCGGTCGTTCAGCGGCTCCAGGGCCTCCTGGGAGACCATGTTGGCCAGGTAGGCGGTGCCGACGCCGCCCACATCGGGCAGTCCGCCGCCCGCGATGGCCGTGTCGTACTTGGACTGCACGTCGGCGATCGGGATCGGCACGTACTTCACCTCGATGTCCGGGTACTTCTTCTCGAAGTCCTGGATGATCTCCTTCCAGACGGCGGTGCGCGGGCCGCCGTTGTTGTCCCAGAAGGTGATCTCGCCCTTGCCGCTGCCCTCGTTCCCGCTGCCGCTGCCGTCGTCCCCGCACGCGGTCGCGGTCAGGGCGAGCACCGCCGCGAGGGAGACGGCGGCCGTGGCGCGCCCCCGCTGCGTCTTCGAGATGTTCATGATCGGCTCTTCTCTCTCGGTTCTCTCGGTTCGTACGCGTGCGTGGGGGGTCGTGCGCCGGACGGTGGTCCGGTTACGCGGTGACGTGAAAGCGGTTGAAGCGGGCGGTCCCGGCCGGGCCCGCCCCGGGCGGCGCGGTGGCGAACAGCCCGAGCAGGGCGCCGACCCAGCGCCACGGGGTGGCGGCGAAGACCTGTCCGGAGGGCCGGAAACCGGCCCCGTCCCCGGTGTCGGCGAGGAAGCGGCAGCGGGCACCCGGGGCCACCTCGATGCGCAGCCGGGCCGTGGCGCCGGGTACCGGGCCGCCCCGCCCGGCATCGCGCTCGGCGGTGGCGGTCGCCTCGGCGAAGCGGTGCACGAGCCGCACCCCGCCGTCCGCCTGCCGTTCGAGGCCGATCCAGGAGTACGCGTCCCCGAGCACGGCGAGACCCGCCTTCGCCCCGGGTGCCTCGCTCTCCAGGACGAGTCCGACCTCGGCGGTGAACGTCTCGGCGGGCAGCCGCTGGACCAGCGCATGGGGCAGGACCCGCAGGTCGTGCGCGTGGTCGGCCGGTACGCAGCTCAGCCGCAGCCCGTCCCCCGCGTGCTCGACGGTCCAGCCGGGGCGCGGGTTCGCCGTCCACTGCCACTGCCTGCCGTGCCGGCCGCCCGGGAAGCTGTCGTCGCAGGCCGGGGCCTCGACGGGCTGGGCGGGCAGCGCGGGCTTGCGGTGCGTGGCGACGGGTTCGCCGGCGGCGCCGATGACCGGCCAGCCGTCGGTGCCCCAGCGCATCGGCTGGAGGTGCACCACCCGGCCGTACGCCCCGCGCTCCTGGAAGTGCAGGAACCAGTCCTCGCCGGCCGGGGTGGTCACCCAGGCACCCTGGTGCGGGCCGTTGACCCCGGTGCCGCCCTGGGCGAGGACGACGCGCTCCTCGTACGGGCCGAAGAAGTCGCGGGAGCGGAAGGCGCCCTGCCAGCCCGTCGCGACCCCGCCCGCCGGTGCGAGGATCCAGAACTCGCCGTCGCGCCGGTGGAGCTTGGGGCCCTCCAGGGTGAACCAGCCGGGAATCGTGTCGGCGTCGATCAGGGTCTTGCCCTCGTCGAGCAGTTCCCGCCCGTCGGGGCTCATCCGGTGTCCGGTGAGCCGGTTCTTGATGCCGGAGCGGGACTTGGCCCAGGCGTGCACGAGGTACGCCTCGCCCGTCTCCTCGTCCCACAGCGGGCACGGGTCGATCAGCCCGCGCCCGGCCTTCACCAGGTGGGGCGCGGTCCAGGGGCCCCGGATGTCCTCGGCGCAGATCTGCTGGATGCCGTGGTCGGGGTCGCCCCAGAAGATCCAGAACCGTCCGTCGTGGTGCCGCAGCGACGGCGCCCACACCCCGCCGTCGTGACGGGGCGCCGCGAACTCGGCGGCGGGCTCCAGCCGGTCCAGGGCGTGCCCGGTCAGCGTCCAGTTGACGAGGTCGCGGGAGTGCAGCAGGGGGAGCCCGGGGGCGCGGCCGAAGCTGGAGGCGGTCAGGTAGAAGTCGTCGCCGACGCGGATCACGTCGGGGTCGGACCAGTCGGCGTTCAGCACCGGGTTGCGGTAGGTGCCGTCGCCGAGGTCGGCGGTCCAGGGCGGCCGGGCGCTCACGCGGTCACCGCCCGGCGGACGAGGGCGGCGGCTCCGGCCCGGTCGAGCCGGCCGTCCGCGACGACGGTGACGATCCGGCGGACGACGGTGGCACCCGCGGGCACGGCCAGCCGTTCGGCGGCGGCGAGGGAGGAGCCGACGCCCGGGTACTCGGCGGTGCGCACGAACCACGGATCACGGCGGGTCTCCTCCGTCGCCCCGGCGAAGACCAGGGACCAGCCGTCGCCGCACAGGGCGATCCAGTCGGCGGCCCGTCCGTGTACCGCCTCCTCGCCGTCGGCCGTCGCGCTGAACACGGCGGGCGGCGCCTGCTCCTTGGGGGCGCGCCAGAAGAAGCCGCCGTATCCGGCGCCGGGGCGGCCGTTGGTGGCGGGGCTGCCGATCGACAGGTCCGCCGGTCCTGAGTTGGTGAGCGAGAAGGAGAAGTCCAGCGCCCAGGCGGTCTCCGAGAGCGCGGCGGCGGCCACCGTGCGGTGCTCGCGCAGCAGTTCGCCGCCGCCGGCCTCCCAGCCGATCTCCTCGACGAAGCCGTCCGGGTCGCACAGCTTCCAGCCCAGGTGGCGCTGGGTGCCGTGGTTGTCGAGCACGGTCGGCCCCTGGCCCCGGACGAAGGTACGGCCGCCCCAGAAGTTGTGCCCGGACACGTCCGGGACGGCGACGGAGGCGCCCAGGTGATGGACGTGGTCGGCCGGGCGCTCCTCGGTGACCGGGGTGCCGGCAAGGGTGGTGACCGGGTGGAGGTAGGGGCGTCCGGCGTCGGCGGAGAGGTAGGTGTAGCGCCCGACCGGGCGGCCGGCGCAGCTGAGCAGGGCGGTGGTCGTCATGGGGAACTCACCTCGGTGGGCAGCGCCCAGGGGGCGCCGAGTTCGGAGAAGAGCGCGAGGGTTTCGGCGCCGGACGCGACCAGGGCGTCGATGCCGCGCACCACCCGGCGGGTGGCGCCGGAGCCGGGCACGGGGGCGGTGTGCCAGGCGTCGGACGGCAGGGGACGCGGTTCGGGCGCGGTCCGTACGGCCTCGACGACCTCCATGAACGCGCCGGTGTGCTCCGGCGGTACGAGGAGCGAGGCGCCGTCCGTGAGATGGGCGACCAGGTTCTCCAGGAGGTCGGTGCGTCCGTGCACGGTCTCCAGGGGGCCGTGGCCCGCGCGCTGGACGAGGACCCGGTCCTGCTTGTACCAGAAGGTGATCCGGCCGCGGTCGCCGTGGACGATGACGTACGGCTCCCCCGCCTGTTCCGCGCAGAGGGTGACGGCGGCGGTGACGGGCGGCCCGGACGCGGTGGTGACGCGTACGCAGGAGGTGTCGTCGGCCTCGATGTCGTTGGCCCGGAAGAGTTCGGCGGCGACGGCGGTGACGTCCCGCGCGGTGCCGGCGCCGGCGAGTTCGAGGGCGGTGGCGACGGCGTGGGCGAGCGGGTTGGTGAGGACGCCGTCGACGACGTCGGTGTCCCCTATCCGGCGCCGCCCGGCCCAGGGAGCCCGCCGGTAGTAGGCGTCGTCGCGGACCCAGGCGCCGGCGGCGGCGTAGCCCCGGACGGTGCCGATGGCTCCGGCCGCGACGAGTTCCCGGATGGCGGGGACGGCGTGCGAGCCGAAGGACTGGAAGCCCACCTGGCAGGCGATGCCGGCACCGCGTACCGCGGCGAGGATGCGGTCGAAGTCGGCGCGGGTCGCGGCGGGCGGCTTCTCCAGGAGGAGGTGCACGCCGCGCCCGGCGGCGGTCAGGGCGAGGGCGGTGTGGGTCTGGATGGGGGTGCAGATGACGGCGGCGCGGGCCCCGGTGGCGTCCAGGAGGGCGCCGAAGTCGGCCGACTGCTCGGGGAGTTCGCCGGCGAAGGCGGCCAGCTCGGTGGCGTCGAGCGGGGTGAGTTCGCAGATGCCGGCGAGCCGGACGAGCCCCTGGTGCTGGAGGCGGCGGATGTTGGCGAGGTGCCATCGGCCGTGGCCCCGGGCGCCCGCGAGGACGATCGGGACGGGGGCGTGGGCGGGCAGCGAGGTCATGTCCGTCACCCCTTCACGGCGCCGGCGCTGAAGCCGGTGATCAGCCACTTCTGGATGAAGGCGAAGACGATCACCACGGGCACCGCGGCGATCACCCCGCCCGCGGCGAGCGCGCCCAGGTCGACACTGTCCGCGCCGATGAGGGTGTTCAGGCCGACCGGGATCGTCTGCTTGTCCTGCTCGCTGAGGAACATCAGCGCGAACAGGAAGTGGTTCCAGCTGTGCACGAAGGCGAAGGAGCCGACGGCTATGAGCCCGGGGCGCAGCAGCGGCAGCACGACCGCGCAGAAGGCCCGGAAGCGCGAGCAGCCGTCCACCCAGGCGGCCTCCTCCAGCGAAGGGGGCACGTTCTTGATGAATCCGCTGATCAGGATGATGGAGAGCGGCAGCTGGAAGACCGTCTCGGCGATGACCACGCTCCCCAGCGAGTTGATCATCCGGAGGTTCTTGAAGATCTCGAAGAGCGGTACGAGCATCAGCGCGCCGGGGATGAACTGCGAGCAGAGCAGCGCCAGCATGAAGCCGTTCTTGATCCTGAAGTCGAAGCGGGCGAGCGCGTAGCCGCCGGCCAGCGCGACCAGGGTGGTGGCGACCAGGGTGCAGACGCCGACGATCATGCTGTTCTGGAAGAAGACGGCGAAGCTGCGCTCGTTCCAGACCTTGGAGAAGTGCTCCCCGGTCATCGGCCACGGCACCAGCGAGGTGGAGCCCGCGGGCCGTACGGCGAAGAGGAACATCCAGTAGAACGGGACGAGCGTGAAGACCAGGTAGATGCCCAGCGGTACGTAGATCTGCCAGCGCGGTACGTCGTCGAAGGCGCGTTCGCGGCCCGGCCCGCGGCGGGGCGTGGTGGGCGGCGGGCCCTCGGGGGCGGCCGGCCGTGCGGCGTGGGTGCCGTTCTTCTCGGCGAGGGCGGCAGTCACTTGTGGTCGCCTCCGAACTTGCTCAGGCGCAGATAGACGATCGAGCAGAAGAGGAGGATCACGAAGGCGACGGTGGTGAGCGCGGAGGCGTAGCCGAAGTCGTGGCCCTCGATGCCGGTGTTGGCGACGTAGAGCGGCAGGGTGGTGGTCTCGCCGGCCGGTCCGCCGCCGGTGAGCGTGTAGAGGAGGTCGACGTTGTTGAACTCCCAGACGCCGCGCAGCAGCGTGGACAGGATGATCGCGTCGCGCAGGTGGGGCAGGGTGATGTGGAAGAACTGCCGCATCCGTCCGGCGCCGTCCACGGCCGCCGCCTCGTACAGCTCCTTGGAGACGGACTGGAGGTCGGCGAGGATGAGGATGGCGAAGAAGGGGACACCGCGCCAGAGTTCGGCGACGGTCGCGGCCCAGAAGACGGTGCCGGTGTCGGAGAGCACCGAGGTGCCGTAGTCACCGATCCCGGCGTCCGCGAGGTAGCGGCTGAAGCCGGTCGAGGAGTTGTAGAGCAGGATCCAGATGGTGCTGGTCAGCACCCCGGAGACGGCCCATGGCGAGAAGACCATGGCCCGGGAGATCCCGCGGCCGATGAAGGTCTGGTTGACGATCAGGGCCAGCGCGAGCCCCAGGGTGAGCTGGAGCGCGACCTGCACGATCACCCACTGGGCGCTGAAGCCGAGGGTGGTCCAGAACTGGTCGTCCTCAGTGAAGATCCGGGTGAAGTTGTCGAAGCCGGCGAACCCGTTCCGCCAGGGCTTGGTGACGTTGTAGTTCTGCAGGCTGTAGTAGAAGACGCTGAGCACCGGGTAGGCGATGAAGCCGAGCATCAGCAGCCCCGCGGGGGCGATCAGCAGATACGGCAGCCGGCGCGGGCTCGCGGAGCGGCGCCGGGGCACCTTGGGCGGTGTGGCCGCGGCGGAGGCTTGGGCCATGACACGTCTCCGTTCTCTCTGTACGGGGGTGCGGGTGGTGCGGTGTTCCTTCGTGCGGTGGTACGCGGCGGAGCCGGTGGTGCGTGTAGTGCGCAAGCGCTTCCCGTATGGCGTTCGATATCTCGAACAAGGGGGCGCCGGAATTCCTGCGGGGCCGTTCAGCCGGCGTACGGGTCGGGCACGTGGCCCGGCCGGGCCAGGAAGGCGAAGTCGCAGCCGGTGTCGGCCTGGGTGATCTGGTCCTGGTAGAGCGCCTGGTAGCCGCGCTCGTAGCGGACGGGCGGCGGGGTCCACTCGGCACGGCGGCGCGCCAGCTCCTCGTCGGACACGTCGAGGCTGAGCAGCCGCGCCTCGACGTCCAGGGTGACGAGGTCACCGGTGCGGACGAGGGCGAGGGGCCCGCCGACGTACGACTCGGGTGCGATGTGCAGCACGCAGGCGCCGTAACTGGTGCCGCTCATCCGGGCGTCGGAGAGCCGGACCATGTCGCGTACGCCCTGCTTCAGCAGGTAGTCGGGGATCGGCAGCATGCCGTACTCGGGCATACCGGGGCCGCCCTTGGGTCCGGCGTTGCGCAGGACCAGCACATGGCCGGGGGTGAGCGCGAGCGCCGGGTCGTTGATGGTGCGCTGCATCTCCCGGTAGTCGTCGAAGACGACCGCCGGTCCGGTGTGGCGCAGCAGGTGGGGTTCGGCGGCGATGTGCTTGATGACGGCGCCGTCCGGGCAGAGGTTGCCGCGCAGCACCGCCACGCCGCCCTCGTCCGCGAGCGGGTCGGTGCGCTTCCGTATGACCTCGTCGTTGTGCACGAGCGCGCCGTCGAGCTGTTCGCGCAGGGTGTCGTGCGCGACCGTGGGCCGGTCGAGATGCAGTACGTCGGTGAGCCGGGCGAGGAAGCCGGGGAGCCCGCCGGCGAAGTGGAAGTCCTCCATCAGGTACTTCCCGCCGGGGCGCAGGTTGGCCAGGACCGGGACGGTGCGCGCGATGCGGTCGAAGTCGTCCAGGGTGAGCTTGATCCCGGAGCGGCCGGCCATCGCGATGAGGTGGATGACGGCGTTGGTGGAGCCGCCGAGCGCGAGGACCGTGGCGACGGCGTCCTCGTACGCCTCCGCCGTCAGGATCTGCGACAGCTTCCGCTGCTGCCACACCAGTTCGACGATCCGGAGGCCGGAGGCGGCGGCCATCCGGTCGTGGCCGGAGTCGACGGCGGGGATGGAGGAGGCGCCGGGGACGGTGACGCCGAGGGCTTCGGCGGCGGCGGTGAGCGTGGACGCCGTGCCCATGGTCATGCAGTGTCCGGGCGAGCGGGCGAGGCCGTTCTCCAGCTCGCCCATCTCGCAGTCGCCGATGAGCCCGGCGCGCTTGTCGTCCCAGTACTTCCACATGTCGGTGCCGGAGCCCAGGACCTCGTTGCGCCAGTGCCCCGGCAGCATCGGCCCGGCCGGCACGAACACGGCCGGCAGGTCGACGGAGGCCGCGCCCATCAGCAGCGCCGGGGTGGACTTGTCGCAGCCGCCGAGCAGCACCGCCCCGTCGACGGGGTACGAGCGCAGCAGCTCCTCGGTCTCCATCGCCAGCATGTTGCGGTAGAGCATCGGGGTCGGCTTCTGGAACGTCTCCGAGAGCGTGGAGACCGGGAACTCCAGCGGGAAGCCGCCCGCCTGCCAGACCCCGCGCTTGACGGCCTGCGCCCGGTCGCGCAGGTGTACGTGGCAGGGGTTGATGTCCGACCAGGTGTTGAGGATCGCGACGACCGGCTTGCCCAGGTGCTCCTCGGGGAGGTAGCCGAGCTGGCGGGTGCGGGCGCGGTGGCTGAAGGAGCGCAGCCCGTCGGTGCCGTACCACTGATGGCTGCGCAGCTTCTCGGGGGCGATGCGGCCGGTCAAATGGACCACCCGGCGATCTGGTCGGCGACCTCGGCGCGCTGCGCCTCGGGCAGCACCCGGCTGGGCGGGCGCACCGCGCGGTCGCAGAGACCGAGGGCGGCCAGGGCCTCCTTGACGACGGTGACGTTGTTGGCGGACTGCCGGTCCGCGCGCAGTTCCTCGAAGCGGCGGATCTGCTCCCAGACCTTCATGGCGGCCGGGTGGTCGCCGGCCCGCAGCGCCTCCAGCATGGCCAGCGAGACGCCGGGCGCCACGTTGACGAGCCCGGAGGTGAAGCCGGTGGCGCCGGCCGAGAAGTAGGCCGGGGCGTACAGCTCGGCGAGCCCGGCGACCCAGACGAAGCGTTCGAGGCCGGCGTCCCGGGCGAAGGCGGCGAAGCGGGCGGCGTCCGGCACCGCGTACTTGACGCCGATGACGTTGGGGCAGGCGTCCGCGAGCGCGGCCAGGGCCGCCCCGTCGAGGTGCGGGTTGCGGATGTACGGGACGACCCCGAGCCCGGGTACGGCCTCGGCGATGGCCCGGTGGTAGTCGATCCAGCCGTCCTGCGAGACGTACGGGTGGACGGGCTGGTGCACCATCACCATCTCGGCCCCGGCGTCCCGGGCGTGCTCGGCGGCGGCGACGGCGGTCGGCACGTCGTGCCCGACCCCGACCAGGACCGTGGCGCGGCCGCCGGCCTCGTCGATGGTCAGCTCGGTGACCGTGCGCCGCTCCTCGGGGGTGAGCGCGTAGAACTCCCCGGTGTTGCCGTTCGGGGTGACGATGCGCACGCCGCCGTCGAGCAGTCTCCGCAGCAGGGCGCGGTGCGCCTCGGTGTCGATGGTGCCGTCCCCGGCGAACGGGGTCACCGGGATCGCCACAACGTCTGCGAGGGCCGCCTTCAGCGGGGTGAGGTCCATGCGGACAGGCCTTTCTTCGGTGTGCGGGGTCACGCCGCGTCGCCCCCGTCCTCGTCGTCGGGGAAGGCGCGGCGGACGAACGACGCGATGTGGTCGTGCAGGGCCCCGGCCGCCGCGTCCGCGTCGTCGGCGAGCGCGAGGCGCAGGATCTCCCGGTGCTCGGCCGCCTCCCGCTCCCAGGACGGGACGGCCGACCAGGCGACCGTGGACACCAGGGCGGCCTGATCGCGGACCTCGTCGAGCATCCGCGCCAGCAGCGGGTTCCCGCAGGGCAGGTACAGCGCGCGGTGGAAGTCCCGGTTGGCGAGCGACCGGTCGGCCTTGTCGCCCGCCGAGTCCGCCCGCTCCAGGGCCTCCTGCGCCGCGTCGAGCGAGGCCCTGCGAGTGATCGAGCGGCGCAGCGCCTCCGGTTCGAGCAGCAGCCGTACGTCGTACACCTCGCGGGCCATGGCCGCGTCAACCAGCCGCACGGTGGCGCCCTTGTACTGGCTCATGACGACGAGTCCGGTGCCGGCGAGGGTCTTCAGGGCCTCGCGGACGGGGGTCTTGGAGACCCCGAACTGCGCGGCGAGCTCGGTCTCCACGAGCGCCTGCCCCGGCCTCAGTTGTGCCGTGAGGATCGCGTGCTTGATCGCCTCCAGCACGTACTGGGTGCGGGACGGAATCGGGGTGGGCGCAAAGGTCATGGGTGAAGGGCTCTCACATCTCGCGTATCGCGTCTCATATATGACGTACGGAGTACGACGCGATGAAGCTAGAGGCGCCGCAAATGTTTCGTCAACGCTTCTGACAAAAGAAGTTCGCGGGACCGGGACATGTGCCGTACACGGATTCCGGTGCGGCGCGGGCGGGCCGTCCGGTGTACGGCATCTGCCCGATGCCCCGTCCGGGCCTCGGCCGCCAGTCTGACTACGTGACAGACACGCAGGTCAGAAGGGTGCGGTGGGTGTGATGGCGGTGGGGCGGGTCCTGCGGGACCGGACGGCGGGACTGTTCCTCGCGGCGGTCGTGGTCTCCGGGTTCGGCAGTTCGGCGATGCGGCTGGCGGCCGGGATCTGGGTCAAGTCGCTGACGGGTTCGGACGCGTTGGCCGCGCTCGCGCTGTTCGCGGTCTGGCTGCCGGTCCTGTTCGGACCGCTGCTCGGCGCGCCGGCCGACCGGCTGCCGCGCAAGCCGCTGCTGGTGGGCACGAACGTCACGCTGACCGTCCTGGTGACGGCCCTGACCACCGTGGACTCGGCGGGGCGCGTGTGGCTGCTGTTCACGGTCCTGGTGCTGTACGGGTCCCTCGCGGCGCTGATGGACTCCGCCGAGTCGGCCGTGGTCGCGGGGGCCGTCGAGCCCGCCCTGCTGGGGGACTTCAACGGCCTCAGGATGACGGCGAACGAGGGCATGAAGCTGGTGGCCCCGCTGACCGGCGCCGGGCTCTACGCCCGTTACGGGGGCGGCGCGGTGGCGCTCCTGGACGCGGTCTCGTTCGCCCTGGCCGCCTGCCTCTACGCGCTGTTGCGGGTACGCCGGACGAGCCGCCCCGGTCCCGCCGCACCGGGCGGCTGGACGGCCGGGCTCCGGCAGCTGTGGGGGTCGCCGGTGCTGCGCCCGCTGGTCCTCGCCGCCTCGGCCACGATGCTGTGCGCCGGGTTCAACGGGGCGACGCTGTACGCCGTCGTGGGCGACGTCCTCGGCCACTCCCCCGCGTACGCCGGTGTGCTGTCGGTCGCGCAGGGCATCGGGTCCGTAGCGGTCGGGCTGCTCGCGGGCCCGCTGATGCGCCGGCTGCCGGGCCGGGTGTTCCCGGCTGCGGGCATCGCCGTGTTCGGTGTCGCGGTGGGTCTGCGGGCCGTGCCGTCCGACGCGGTGGCGCTCATCGCGTGCGCGCTGATCGGGGTGGGCCTGCCGTGCGTGCTGATCGCCGCGCTGACAGCGGTGCAGCGGGAGACGCCGGACGCGCTGCTGGGCCGTACGGCCGCGAGCGCGGACACGCTGATGATGTCGCCCAACGCGGTGGCGCTGGGCATCGGCGCGGGGCTGGTGGCGCGGGTGGACGTCACGGTGCTGCTGCCGGCGGTAAGCGCGGCGGCGGTACTGACGGCGGCGCTGCTGCTCGTGGGCCGGCGGGAGCCGGTGGTTCCCGCCGGCCCACGGGTCACGGCCGAGGAGTGAAGGGGCCCGCAAGGGCGCCGCTCCCGTCTCAGCCGAGGCGTGACAGCGCCCCCGCGACGGCCGCGAGGTCCGGGTCCGAGGCCAGGCCCGCGTGGTACAGGCGCAGCTGGTTCGCGCCGAGCGAGGCGGCGTGGGCGGCGTCCCGCTCCAACGTGTCCGGGCTTCCGCCCATCCCGCGCACCACGGTGAGGTTGGCGGCGACGACCGCGTCGGGAGCGCCCGCGAACGGCCCGAGCACCGCCTCGCGTACCGTGTCCGCCCCGGTGCACGGCAGCACCACCCCGTCCGCCACGGACAGGATGTGGCCGGGGTCGACGCCCACGTTGGCCCCGCAGCGGTACGGGGCGGGGTCGGCGTGCAGCAGCACCTGGAACCCCGGGGCCGCCGCCGCCCGGACCGCGCCGGTCACCGCTTCCTGGAGGCTTAGGGCCACCTCGGCGCGCCACCGCAGGGTGGTGTCCGCGAGATCGGCGCCGAGCAGCTTCCCGACCGTGTCCCAGCCGGCGTCCGGAGCACCGGCCCCGGCCCAGACCGGCTCCAGCGCCCGGCGCACGGCAGCACGCAGCTCCTCGGCGTCGAGGCCCTGCCCCGCGTACCCGGCCCGGCATACCGCGCAGAAGCAGAGCGACATCAGATACTGGGCCGCGTCCCCGAGCCCGACGCCCGTCACCTTGTCGTGGGCGTGCAGATGGGCGAAGCCGTACCAGCCGCAGGACTCCAGCTCGGTGCCCCGGGCCCCGTCGCGCACCGCCGCCTCCGCCGCGAGGTCCACCAGATACGCACGGACCTCCGGCCGGGCGACGCAGGGCGCCCACGGGTAGCGGTCCCCGTAGGCGTTGACCACCGAGGTGTCCGGGTGTTCCGCGCCGAGCCGGGAGTTGTGTGCGAGGACCACCCAGCTGTGCACGTCGAGACCGGCCCCGGCCAGTGCGTCGGCCGCCTCGGCGAAGGGGTCGTCCGAGGGCGTCCACGTCTGCGGGTACGGGCGCAGGGCACGCCCCGCCCAGCGCCCGGCGTCCGGTGGGTAGAGCACCGCCGCGTGCTCGGCGGTGACGATGCGGCGGACCGGGTGGCGCGGGGTGAGCGCCCGGGTCGAGTGGTAGGCGGCGGCGAGCGTCACCTGCTGGACGCCCAGGTCCGCGATGCGGGCGGGGGCGTCGGGGTCCCCGACGACGTCCCAGGGGTAGAGGAAGGCGGACGTCCTCATCCGCGCCGCTCCAGCAGCGCGCGGCCGGCGGCGACGATCTCCGTCAGCTCCTTGATGTGCGCGGCCGTCGGCTCGGTGAGCGGGCTGCGCACCTCCCCGACGTCCAGCCCGTGGAGCCGGACCCCCGCCTTGACCAGGGAGACGGCGTAGCCGCGGCCCCGGGAGCGCAGTTCGACGAGCGGCCGGTAGAACGTGTCCAGCAGCGCGTTGACCAGGGCGTCGTCGCCGGACTCCAGAGCCCGGTAGAAGGCGAGCGCGATGTCCGGGGCGAAGGCGAAGACCGCGGAGGAGTACAGCGTGACGCCGATGCCCCGGTAGGCGAGGCCGGTGAGTTCCGCGGTGGGCAGCCCGTTGAAGTAGAGGAAGTCCTCCCCCGGCAGCCCGGTGCGCACCGCGCTGACGATGCGCTGCATCAGGTCCAGGTCGCCGTAGCCGTCCTTGAGGCCGATGATCCCGGGGGTCCGGGCCAGCGCGAGCACGGTCTCGGGCGTGAAGACGGCGTTGTCCCGCTGGTAGACGATCGTCTCCAGGCCGGTGGCCCCCGCCAGCGCCGTGTAGTGCGCGAGCAGCCCCGCCTGGTCGGCGTGGACGAGGTACGGGGGCATGGCCAGCAGGCCGTCAGCGCCGGCCTCCTCGGCGAGTTCCGCGAACCGGACGGCGAGCGCGGTGCCGTATCCGGCGCCCGCGACGACCGGCACCTGTCCGGCGGTCTCCTCCACCGCGGCGGCGACGACGGTCCGGAACTCCTCCGGCGTCAGCGCGTGGAACTCCCCGGTGCCGCAGGCCGCGAACACCGCCGCCGCGCCTGCGTCGATGCCCTGGCGGACGTGCGCCCGGAAGGCGTCCACGTCGACGGAGCCGGCCGCGTCGTACGCGGTGACGGGGAAGAAGAGCGGCCCGGCAACGGCGGTGAGCCGGGCGGCCAGCGGGTCTGAGCTCACGGGCGCCTCCTGAGGCGTGCGCATCTCTGATTGATGTCCATACTTATGAACGCATCCTAAGCTAGGGTGCGGTGCCGCCGGGGTCAAGGCGATGACCACCCGCGCCCGGCGCAGGCCCTTTCCCCTCGATCCACCGAAGGGCCTGCCGCGCGACCCCCTTGACGCCCCCCGAGCCCCCGCATACCTTGTCCACGCATGTGAACTTGATCCAAGAGGAGACCCGCATGCCCGCCGCCACGCCCCGCACCGTCCTGCTCACCGGCGCCGCCGGCGGCCTCGGCACGCTGATGCGCGCACTGCTGCCCGCCCATGGCTACACCCTGCGCCTGTTCGACATGGTGCCGATCGAGGGCGAGCCGGACGCGATCACCGCCGACCTCGGGGACACGGACGCGCTGCGCGAGGCCGTGGCGGGGGTCGACGCGATCATCCACCTCGCGGGCATCTCCCTGGAAGCCCCCTTCGGCAAGATCCTCAGGGCGAACATCGAGGGCACGTACAACCTGTACGAGGCCGCCCGGGAAGCCGGGGTCCGCCGCATCGTGTTCGCCTCGTCCAACCACGCCGTGGGCTTCACCCCGCGCCCGCTCCCCGGCGACCCGCTGATCCCGGTGGACACCCCCCGCCGCCCCGACACCTTCTACGGCCTCTCGAAGTCGTTCGGCGAGGACCTCGCCCAGCTGTACTGGGACCGGCACGGCATGGAGACGGTGTCCGTCCGCATCGGCTCCTGCTTCCCCGAGCCCACATCCGTACGGATGCTGTCGGTGTGGATGAGCCCCGCCGACGGTGCCCGGCTGTTCGACGCCGCGCTGACCGCCGAGAACGTCGGGCACACCGTCGTCAACGGCTCCTCGGACAACACCCGGCTCTGGTGGGACCTGACCTCCGCCCGCGCGCTGGGCTACGAACCGCGGGACGACTCCGAGCCGTACGCGGCGAAGCTCATCGCGGAACAGGGCGAACTGGACCCGGACAACCCGGACCACGCCCACCTCGGCGGCCACTTCTGCACCAACCCGCCGGTCTGGCCGCACTGAGCACGCGAAAAGCCGTCGTCCCCGCGCACACCGGCGCGGCATGATGCGGGCATGGCGAGACCTTCGGGATTCCGGTACGAGCAGCACGGCGACGCGAGCGTCACCGTCACCCATCACGGCCGCCCGGCGGGCACCCTGCGCGGCGGCCGGGCGCAGAAGTTCCTGGCCGAGGTGGAGGCCGGCGACGCCCAGCTGGTGATGGCCCGCTGGACGGGGGCCTACAAGCACGGCAACGAGCGGACGGCACGCAACCACCCCAGAAACCGGTGACCCGGTCCGCTGCACCCGTACGGAACCAGTGCTTCCGCCGTACGGGCGAACCCGCCGAAAGGTAAGGGAACGGCAAAGCCAAGTCGTTCGTTCATCCGGACATGACCGCTATGACACCTGGCTCGAATCTTCCGCTCACCGCCGTCCGCGTGGCGGTGGACGTCGCAGCGCCCGTGCGGCTCGACGTGTCGGGCCTGCTGCTCGCCGCCGACGGCAAGGTGCGCTCCGACGACGACTTCATCTTCTACAACCAGCCCTCGGGCCCCGGTGTGACCTACCGCTCGGGCGGCGGCGGCGCGCCGGACGCCGTCATTGTGGACACCGCGTCGGTGCCCGCCGGCATCGAGAGGATCGTCGTCACGGCGAGCCCGGACGGCGCCGGTCAGACCTTCCAGGGCGTCGAGCCGACCGCCACCGTGCGCAACGCGGACGACAGCAGCGTGCTCGCGTCCTTCACCCCGCCCCGGCTGGGCGCCGAGACCGCGCTCGTGGTCATCGAGGTCTACCGGCGCGGCGGTGCCTGGAAGGTCCGCGCGGTCGGCCAGGGCTATGCGAACGGGCTGGCGGGCATCGCCACCGACTTCGGCGTCACGGTCGACGAGACCCCCGCCGCGCCCGCGCCGGGGCGGATCAACCTCGACAAGGGCCGGGTCAGCCTCCGGAAGAACGAGACCGTCTCGCTGGTCAAGGCGGGCCGCCCGCTGCTCTCCCAGGTCAAGATGGGCCTCGGCTGGGAGCCCGCGTTCCGCGGCAAGGACATCGACCTGGACGCCTCGGTCATTGCCTACGGGCCGCAGCGCAACCACCTGGACAGCTGCTACTTCGGCAAGCTGTCCATCCTGAACGGCGCGATCAAGCACTCCGGGGACAACCTCACCGGCGAGGGCGAGGGCGACGACGAGGTGATCGTCGTGGACCTGGGCCGGATTCCCGCCGAGGCGACCGGTCTGGTGTTCACGGTCAACTCGTTCACGGGCCAGAAGTTCACCGAGGTGGCCAAGGCCTACTGCCGGCTGGTCGACGCGGCCACCGACGAGGAGCTGGTCCGCTTCGACCTGACCGGGGCCGAGCCGCAGACCGGCGTGATGATGGCCAAGCTGATCAAGCAATTCTCCGGGGAGTGGGAGATGACCGCCATCGGCGACTTCGTGAAGTCGCGGACCGTCCGGGGCATGGTCAAGCCCGCCGCCCAGGCCCTGTAGGACCCCGCCGCAGGACCCCGCACATGGCTCAGGGGCCGTCCGCGCGGCCGGCGGACGGCCCCTGTGACGGCCTCAGAGCTTCGTGAGCTTGGAGTAAGGGCTCATGATGCGCCCCTGACGGCCGGCGAAGTCGATGAGCACCGCCTCGTTGTCGCCCTCGACGGCGAGGACGCGGCCGAGACCGAACTGGTCGTGCGAGACCCGGTCGCCCACGTCGAACAATTCGACCGGTGGGGCCGCCTGGGCCGGGCGGTTGAAGGGACTGGACGGCAGGTGGCGCCGGGAGCCGGCTGACTGTTTCATTGAGTCGAGTATGCGCCCCGGGGCGGCCCGACGCCATGCCCCGCAGTTAACGGTTGGGCTGCCGCTTCCACGGACCGGTGATCGCGACCATGATCCCCGGGGTCTGGATGTTGGCGAAGAGCGTCCTGCCGTCCGGCGAGAACGTGACCCCGGTGAACTCGCTGTACTCCGGCTCCTCGGCGCTGCCGATGTTCAGCTCGTTGCGCGCGATCGGGTAGGTGCGGCCGCTCTCGGTCGCCCCGAAGAGGTGCTGGACGCCCTCCCCGTCCTCGGCGATGACCAGGCCTCCGTACGGCGAGACGGTGATGTTGTCCGGGCCGTCGAAGGCGCCGTCCTTCGACGGGTCCGGGTTGACGCCGAGGAGCACCTTCAGGGTCAGCGTGCGGCGCTTCGGGTCGTAGAACCAGACCTGGCCGTCGTGCTGCACGGGGCTCTCGTCACGGGCGAAGGACGACACGACGTACGCGCCGCCGTCGGCCCACCACATGCCCTCCAGCTTGCGGGCGCGGGTGACCTCACCGTCCGCGAACTGCTTGCGCACCGAGACGGACTTCGCGTCGCGGTCCGGCACGTCCACCCAGTCCACGCCGTACACGGTGCCGGTCTTCGTGGCCCGCGAGAGGTCGTCGACGAACGTGCCGTGCTTGTCGAAGCACTTGAAGGCCTGGAGCACGCCCGCGTCGTCGGCGAGGGTGCGCAGCTTGCCGCGGCCGTGCCGGAAGCCGTGCGGCGGCACCCAGCGGTAGAGCAGGCCGTTGGGGCCCGAGGCGTCCTCGGTGAGGTAGGCGTGGCCCTGCTTGGGGTCGATGACGACCGCCTCGTGCGCGTACCGGCCGAAGGCCTTGATCGGGCGCGGGGAGCGGTTGGCGCGCCGGTCGTACGGGTCGACCTCGAAGACGTAGCCGTGGTCCTTCAGGAGGCCGTTCTTGCCGGCCTTGTCCTCGGTCTCCTCGCAGGTGAGCCAGGTGTCCCACGGGGTGGCGCCGCCGGCGCAGTTGGTGGAGGTGCCGGCGATGCCGACCCACTCGGCGGTGCGGCCGTCGCGGCGGGTCTCGACGACGGTGCAGCCGCCGGCCGCGACCGGGTCGTAGACAAGGCCGTCGGTGAGGGGCACGGGGTGCTCCCAGCCCGCCCGGGTGCCGCTCAGCTCGTGGTTGTTCACCAGCAGCGTCACTCCGCGCGGGCCCTCGAAGGCGGCCGTGCCGTCGTGGTTGGAGGGCGTGTACTCGCCGCTGTCCAGCTTGGTGACGCCGCAGTGCGTGATGATCCGGTACGAGAATCCGGCGGGCAGCGCGAGTATGCCCTTGGGGTCGGAGCGCAGCGGGCCGTAGCCCGGCTCGCGGTGGTGTCCGTGGCCGTGGTCGTCGTGGCCGTGTCCGTGGGGGTCCCCGGCGGCGAGGGCGCCGGGCGCGGTGGCCAGCGCGGCGACGGTTCCGGTGAGGGCGATGCCGGCGCCGGTGAGGGCGGACTGTCTGCTGAATTCCCTGCGCGTGAAGGCCATCACGTACTCCTGGTGCTGCGGGGGCGTGCTGTTGACGGGCTCACCGTTCCGTCCGTTCCCCAACACCAGTTGAACCGGCGACGACTTCGCGGCGCTCCTTTCGGTGAACATCGACGACGGGCGGGCGGCCCGTACCCGGCCGCCCGCCCGTCACCCCGCGCCGAAGTGCCTGCTCAGTCGGTGGAACCGGCGCGCGAGCGTGCCTTGAACGCGGCCTTGCGGGCGTCCTTCGCCTGCTTCTTGTCGCTGTGCAGCCGCCCCATCGCCTCCAGGACGTCCGCCGTCGCCGGGTGGTCGACGCGCCATGCCTCGTCGAAGAAGCCGCTGTGCTGGCCGGACAGGCCCTCGACCAGGCCCTGGAGTTCGTCGAGGTCGCCGTCCGCCTCCAGCTGGGCGGCGATCGTGTCGATGGCCAGCCAGAAGATCATCGTCTCCGAGGGCGCGGGGACGTCGCCCGCACCCCGTTCGGCGAGCCAGACCCGGGCCAGGCCGCCCAGCTCGGGGTCGTCGAGCACCGCGCGCACGGCGGGTTCGGCCTCCGCGCCGACCAGGGCGAGCGCCTGCTGGCAGTGCAGCCGGCGCAGCGGGGCCAACGGGTCCTCGCCCCGTGCGGCGTCCAGGAGTTCGGCGGCGGCGCCGTCGGAGCCCCGGCGCTCCAGCCACAGCTGGATCTCGGCGCGGGCGGCGGCCTCGGGGTAGTGGGCGACGCCGCCGAGGAGCACGTCGGCGCCCTTGTCCGTGAGGTCGCCGATCGCCGGGGCGTCCACCCCGGCCTCCAGCATGCGGGCGCGGATGCCGTAGAGGCCGAGAGGGGTCAGCCGGACCATGCCGTAGCGGGTGACGTCCTCCTCGTCGGCGGGCGGGACGTCCTCCTCGCCCTCCTCGACGAGCAACGCCTCGTCCACCGGGTGGTATTCGACGATGCCGATGGGTTCGAGCACCCGGAACTGGTCGTCCAGACGCATCATCGCGTCCGAGACCTGCTCCAGGACGTCGTCGGTGGGCTCGCCCATGTCGTCGGGGACGATCATCGAGGCGGCGAGCGCGGGCAGCGGCACGGGAGCCCCGTCCGCCCCTTCCCCGACGGTGAGCAGGTAGAGGTTGCCGAGGACCCCGTCCAGGAACTCCGTCTCGGTCTCCGGGTCCCAGTCGAGCGCGTCGAAGTCGATCGAGCCGTCCTCACCGACGAGGTCGGCGAAGTCGTCGAAGGCGGGCGCGGTGGCGTCGGCGTGGGCGGCCTCCAGGCCGTCGAGCCAGATCGCCAGGACGTCCGCCGGTGAACCGCCGGTCAGCAACGCGAGGTTCTCGCCCGCGGTGACGGTCCCCAGCGCCTCATCGGCCCCGGCCTCGTCGTCGTCCTCGTCGAAACCGGCCTCCAGGCCGTCGGTCTCCTGGGCCGGGTCCTCGATGTCGACGAGCCCGGTGTCGACGGCGAGCCGCCAGGCCTCACTGGCCTCCGCCGCGCCGTCCTCGTCCGGGGTGAGGCCCAGGTGCTCGGCGGCGGCGGGCAGCTGCGCATCGACGAGTTCGCCGCCGGCTCCGACCCTGGTGTCCGGGCCGGCCCAGCGGGCGAGCCGTGCGGCACGGGCGAGCAGCGGCGCGGCCAGCGCGTCCCGTGCCAGCTCGGCCTCGGTGTGCAGCCGGACCGGCGGCAGGGTCGGGCGCTCTGCGGACATCAGGGGGTCTCCTCGGAACGTACGGGGTTTCGGCCGCCGGGCCGGATACGGGCCGGGCGGCTCAGGACGTGTGCCGCGGGGCCTTGCCGTCCGCCCGGCGCCCGTGGCGGGGCGGGTGGAACATCCGGAACACGCCCTAAGCGTAGACGCATTTCGCCGCGTGCCGACCGGAATGCGGGCACCGCCCCCGGCGCCCCGGTCCGGGGCGGCTCCCCCGCCGCCGCCGTGCCAGAATCCGGGGCGTGACTCTGCGTACCGCCACCCGCTGCGACCTGCCCGCCGTGCTCGCTCTGCTCGCCGACGAGGAGGCGGTGGTGGATCCCGCGTCGCTCGTCGTCGGTGAGGCGCACGAGAAGGCGTTCGCCGACATCACGGCCGACCCGCGCAACGAGATCCTGGTGCTGGAGGACGGCGGGACGGTGGTGGGCTGTCTTCAGGCCACCTACATCCCGGGGCTCGGCAAGGGCGGCGCGGAGCGGGCGCTGATCGAGGCGGTGCGGATCAGGGCGGACCGCCGGGGCGGCGGCCTGGGGCGGCGGCTGATGGAGCAGGCGGTCGAGCGGGCCCGGCAGCGCGGCTGCGGGCTGGTGCAGCTGACCAGCAACCGGAGCCGGACGGACGCGCACCGCTTCTACGCCTCGCTGGGGTTCACCGCGAGCCACGAGGGCTTCAAGCTCGCCCTCTGAGCGCTCGGGCCGCCCGAGCCCCGGCTCCCGGAACACGATTGAGCGTTGCTTCACCTTCACCCGCAGAAGATCTAAGTAGACCTTCACGGTCCGGCGGGCCGACACTTCAGGAATGACGCCTTCCGCACCTTCGCGCCCGCGCCCCTTCGGCCGCGCCCTCTGCGCCATGATCACCCCGTTCACCGCCGACGACGCCCTCGACCGGGAGGCGGCGGCCGCGCACGCCGCCGCCCTGGTCGCGGGCGGCTGCGACGGGCTGGTGCTCAGCGGTACGACCGGCGAGTCCCCGACCACGTCCGACGCGGAGAAGGCGGACCTGCTGCGCGTGGTGCGCGAGGCGGTCGGCCCGGCCGTGCCGCTGGTCGCGGGCGTCGGCACCTCGGACACCCGGCACACGATCGAGCTGGCGCGCCAGGCCGAACGGGCGGGCGCGGACGGGCTCCTGGTGGTGACCCCGTACTACAGCAGGCCCCCGCAGGCGGCCGTGGAGGCGCACTTCCGCCGCATCGCCGACGCGGCGGGCCTGCCCGTGATGCTGTACGACATCCCCGGCCGCACCGGCACCCGCATCGAGCCGGAGACCATGCTGCGGCTGGCGGAGCACCCGCGCATCGTCGCGGTGAAGGACTGCGCGCAGGACCTGCTGGCGGCGACGCGGGTGATCGCGGCCGGCGGGCTCGCCTACTACTCGGGCTGCGAGGAGCTGAACCTGCCGCTGTACGCGCTGGGCGGCGCGGGGTACGTCAGCACGGTCGCCAACGTGGTGCCGGGCCGGATGCGGGCGGTGCTGGACGCCTTCGACGCCGGGGACACCGACGGGGCCGCCCGGCTGAACGCGCGGCTGGCCCCGCTGACCGCGCTGATGATGGCGTCCGGGCTGCCCGGCACGGTCACGGCGAAGGCGCTGCTGGCCGCGGGGCCGGTGCGCGAACCGCTGCAGCCCGCCGGGCGCGAGGCGTCCGACGGGCTGCGTGCGGCGTACGAGGAACTGCTTGTCCCCGCTTAGGGCCTGTCCGGCCTCAGTCGTTGCTGTGCAGGACGTCGTTGAGGCCGTCCCAGACCGCGTTGTTCGGGCGGGCCTCGACGGTGCCGGTGACCGAGTTGCGGCGGAAGAGGATGTTCGAGGCCCCGGAGAGCTCGCGGGCCTTGACCACCTGGCCGTCCGGCATGGTGACGCGCGTGCCGGCGGTGACGTAGAGACCGGCCTCGACGACGCACTCGTCGCCGAGCGCGATGCCGACCCCGGCCTCCGCGCCGACCAGGCAGCGCTCGCCGATCACGATGCGCTCCTTGCCGCCGCCGGAGAGCATGCCCATCGTGGAGGCGCCGCCGCCGATGTCCGAGCCGTCACCGATGACGACGCCGGCGGAGATGCGGCCCTCGACCATGGACGTGCCGAGCGTGCCGGCGTTGAAGTTGACGAAGCCCTCGTGCATGACGGTCGTGCCGGAGGCGAGGTGCGCGCCGAGGCGCACCCGGTCGGCGTCGGCGATCCGCACGCCCTTCGGCGCCACGTAGTCCGTCATGCGCGGGAACTTGTCCACGGAGGTGACCTGGAGGTGCAGGCCCTCGGCGCGGGCGTTGAGCCGCACCTTCTCCAGGTCGTCGACGGCCACCGGGCCGAGCGCGGTCCAGGCGACGTTGGCGAGGTGGCCGAAGATGCCGTCCAGGTTCTGCCCGTGCGGCTGGACCAGGCGGTGCGAGAGCAGGTGCAGGCGCAGGTAGACGTCGTGGGCGTCGAGCGGCTTGTCGTCGAGCGAGGCGATGACCGTGCGCACGGCGACGACCTCGACCCCGCGGCGGGCGTCCACGCCGATGGCCTTGGCGGCGCCCTCGCCGAGCAGGTTGACGGCCTGGTCGGGGTCGAGCCGCTCGGTTCCGGCGGGGCCGGGCTCGGCGGTGAGCTCGGGGGCGGGGAACCAGGTGTCGAGGACGGAACCGTCGCCGGCGATGGTGGCGAGGCCGGCGGCGACGGCGCCGGTGGTGCGGGTGGAAGTCGTGTCGGTCATGACCAGAAACCTAACCGGAGCGGGGCCGCGCGGGCGAACCGGTCTCAGCGTCCGGGCGTCGCGCCGCCGGCACCGGCACGGGGGACACGGGCAGCCGCCGCGCGGCGAGCACCGCGCAGCCCGCCAGACACGCCAGCACCGCACAGGCGGGCCAGAGCAGTGCGGGGGCGGTGGCGTAGAGGGCGCCGCCCAGCGGCGGGGCGAGGACCTGGCCGCTGATGGAGGCGCCCGCGTACAGGCTCTGGAAGCGGCCCTGCGCGTGTGCGGGGGCCTGGTCGGCGACGTACGCCGTGGCGGTGGTCTTGTACAGGATCTCGCCGAGGGTCAGGGAGACCATCATCAGGACGGCGAAGGCGGCCCCGTCCCCGGGGATCAGCAGCGCGTACCCGGCCCCGACCAGCAGCAGCCCGGTACCGACGATGCCCAGCGGCGCACGGGCGCGCAGGGCGTGGGCGGCGGGCAGTTCCAGGCAGAGGATGACCCCGCCGTTGACGGCGATGAGCCAGCCGTAGAAGGCGGTGCCGTGGCCGTGGTCCGCGAGGAAGACCGGCAGGGTGGAGTACTGCTGGCGGTATACGAGGTCCACGCAGACGATCGCGGCGAGCAGCACCGGCACGGCGGGCCTGGCCCGCAGTTCGCGCCACAGCCCCGGCGCGCCGGGCGGCGGGGGCGCGGGGCGGGAGTGCGCGGTGCCCCGGGCGGGGAGGATGCGGGCCGCGTAGCAGGCGAGGAGCAGGGTGCCCACGCCGTCGAGGAGGAACAGCCAGTCGTACGAGAAACGGGCGGCGATCAGGGCGCCCACGGGCGGTCCGACGGTGAAGCCGCCGTTGGAGGCGAAGCGGGTCAGCGCGAAGCTCTGGCGCCGGCCGCCCCCGGGCACGGAGACGGCCACCAGCGCGGAGTTCGCGGCGCGCACCACGCCGGTGGCGTACTGGGCGAGCGGCAGGACCGCGTACAGGGCGGGGAGCGGCAGCACCGGCAGGGCGACGAGCACGGCGCCGCCGGCGCAGGAGCCGAGCAGCAGCATCCGGCGGTGCCCGTAGCGGTCGCCGAACCAGCCGCCGGTGAAGTTGCCCGCGACCAGCCCGATGCCGCCGATGCCGGTGAGCAGCCCGGCCTGGGGGACGGTGAGCCCGCGCGGGCCCGTCAGATAGACGAAGAGGTAGACGAAGGTGAAGCTCACCATCGCGTTGAAGAACGCCCCGAGGGCGAGCAGCCGCACTGTGCGCGGAACGCCCGTCAGCATCCCCATCCGAAGCACCCTCCCCCAGCGGAACCCCGAGTGAGTTCCTTTTGGAAACTGACTATGGCAGCATGCATTCCGCAGGTCAACGTGGCCGATGGAGTTCAATGGCAGCCCCGGACGATCGAGGAGGCCCCATGCCCCAGCGCATCAGCCAGGCCGACGCGGACTGCGCCATCGCGCAGGCGCTCGACGTGGTCGGCGACTGGTGGACCCTGCTGATCGTGCGGGACACCGCACGCGGGGTGCACCGGTTCGACGCGCTCCAGCGGGAACTGGGCGTCTCCCGGAAGGTCCTCACGGAACGGCTGCGGCTGCTGGTCGACGCGGGGGTCCTGACCCGCGAGCCGTACCAGGAGCGGCCGGTGCGGTACGAGTACCGGCTGACCCCGCGCGGCCGCGCCCTGCTGCCGGTACTGATCGCGCTCCAGGACTGGGGCGACGCGTGGGTGATGGGAGACGGGGAGGCGATGGCGACCACGGAGGAGTCCTCACGGGAGGCCGCGCGGGTGCACGCACTGCGCGGCACCCGGGTGCCGGAACTGACCCTGGCCCGGAGCACCGGCGGCAGCCAGGACCCGGTGGCCGGCACCCCGTACACCGTCCTGTACTTCTTCCCCGGGGCCTACGCCCGCCAGGAGTCCTATCCGCCCGGCTGGTCCGGCATCCCCGGAGCCCGCGGCTGCACGCTCGAATCGTGCACCTACCGCGACCGGCTGGCGGACTTCACGGCGGCGGGCGCGAGCGTGCACGGCGTCTCCACGCAACGCCCCGACGAACAGCAGGCGTTCGCCGAGGCCGAGCGGCTGCGCTTCCCGCTCCTGTCGGACGCCGACCTGGAACTGACCGCCGCACTGCGCCTGCCGACGTTCCGCGCCGGCGGAGTCGTCCGCGCCAAGCGGCTGACCCTGGTGGTGGACCGGGAGCGCACGGTCCGCGAGGTGCTGTACCCGGTCACGGACATCGAGGACAGCGTGCGGACCGCCCTGGCGGCGGTGCGGGAGGCCGACGGCCGCTGACCGCGCCGGACGCCCTCAGCCGGCGACTCGGCCCAGCATCTCGCGGGCGTACGCCTCGTCGTACTCGCCGCCGGTGAGGAGCACCTGGAGACAGATGCCGTCCATCAGGGCGACCAGCGCCCGCGCGGTTCCCGGGCCGGTGCGCGGCTGCAGCAGGGCGGCGGTGGCGTCGGTCCACTCGGCGGCGACCGGGCGCAGGGCGGGCCTGCGCAGGGCGGCGAGGTACAGCTCGTACTCCAGCTCGGCCCGGCCGCGGCCGCCGGCGAAGAACCGCCCCAGCAGCCGGGCCAGTTCGGCCGCGAGGTCGGCGTCCGGGTCCGCCAGAGCCCGGCTCCCGCGCAGGACGGCGGCGAAGTTCTCGTTGGTCCGGCGCAGGGCGGCGGTCAGCAGCTCGTCGAGCGAGGCGAAGTGGTACGTCGTCGAGCCGAGCGGCACGTCGGCCTCGGCGGCGACGGAGCGGTGGCTGAGCCCGGCGATGCCCCGCTCGCCGACCACCCGGATCGCCGCGTCGATGATCCGGGAGCGCCGCTCGGGGTCGTACCGCCGTGCCATCAGTGCGCCCCGCCCAGGTTGAGCACCACCACACCGGCGATGACCAGCAGCACCCCCGCCACCTTCAGCGGGCCGGCGGACTCCCCCAGGAACACCATGCCGATGAGGGCGACGGCGGCGGTGCCGACGCCCGCCCAGATCGCGTAGGCGGTGCCCACCGACAGGGTCTTCAGGGTCCGGGCCAGCAGGGAGAAGGCCAGCAGATAGCCGGCGACGGTGATCAGCGAGGGCCACAGCCGGGTGAATCCCTCGCTGTACTTCATGGCGGTCGTCCCCGCCACCTCCGCCGCTATGGCCGCGGCGAGCAGTCCGTATCCCATGTGTACAAGTGTACGCAACGGCTGCCCGCGCACGGCCGGAGTCATCGGAATCCCGGGGCGCTACCGTGGTCCGTCCAGTACATGATCGACGGACCGACGGAGCAGCAGTGACGCAGGACGCAGGGTGGGGCGGCGGGGCCTACGGAGGCACGCCGTACGGGGGACCCGTCCGGGTGGGGCGGCTGGGGCGGCGGCTGGATGGCACCCAAGCCGGGGGTGATACCTCTGGGGCCGCTGGGCGTCGGGGAGATATTCGGCGGCGCGTTCTCCACCCTGGGCCGCTACGGCAAGCAGCTGCTCGCGGTGGGCGCGGCCCTCTACGGCGGGGCGCTGCTCGTGGTGGGCGCGGCGGTCGCCGTCGCGTACTCGGCCGTCTCGGACCATCTGGACCGGCTGTTCGCACTGAACGGGGACGAGGACCCGGCCTCGCGGGACCTGGTCCCGGTGCTCATCGCCTTCGGCGTGGTCGCGCTGCTCGCGATCCTCTCGATGGTGGTGGCCTCGGCCGTGGTCTACTCCGCGGTTCCGGCGGTCCTCCAGGAAGCGGTGCTGGGCCGGCCGACGACGTTCTCCGTGGTCTGGCGGCGGGCCTGGGCGCGAATGCCCGCGGTGGTCGGCGCGCTCCTGCTGACCGGGCTGATCACGATGGTGCCGATGCTGCTGGCCGTCGGCGCTCTCACCGCGGGCATCATCGGCGCGGTCGCCATGGACAGCGACGGCTCGGTGGCCCTGGTCCTGGCGGGCGTGGTCTGCTTCCTCGGCTTCGTCCCGGTGGCCACCTGGCTCTGGGTGAAGTTCTCGCTCGCCCCTTCGGCCGTCGTCCTGGAGGACCAGGGCCCGGTGGCCTCGCTCCGCCGCTCGGCCACGCTGATGCGCGGCGCCTGGTGGCGGGTCTTCGGGGTGACCCTGCTGGCGGGCGTCCTCGCCGCCGTGGCGAGCTACGTCATCCAGATCCCGTTCACCTTCCTCGGCATGTTCACCGGCATGATCGGCTCCGTCGGCCTCGGCGAGGACCCGAGCCCCGCCGCGATCCTCACCGCGATGAGCGGATACCTGGTGCTGATGCTGCTCGGTCAGCTGGTGAGCCAGCTGGTCGTGGCGGTGTTCCCGCCGCTGGTGACCGGCCTGCTCTACGTGGACCGGCGCATCCGCACCGAGAACCTGGGCCCGGTGCTCGCCGAGGCAGCCGCCGTACCGCCGCAGTACACGGCGTAGCGGCCGGGCTCAGTCGGTGAGCGTCTTCTTCGGGCGCAGGACGCAGAACTCGTTGCCCTCGGGGTCGGTCAGTACCACCCAGGTCGCGTCCGGCGTCTGGCCGACATCGGCGCGCCGGGCACCGAGCCCGATCAGACGCTCGACCTCGGCGTCCCGGTCGTCCGGGGAGAGGTCGATGTGCAGCCGGTTCTTGACCGCCTTGTCCTCCGGCACGGACAGGAAGCACATCCCGGGCAGTGCCGTCTCGTCGGCGCCGATGACGATCTCGTCCTCGTCCTCGTAGAGGACCCGCCAGTCCAGGGCCGCACTCCAGAAGCGGGCCTGGGCGGGCAGGTCGTGGGCGTCGACGGTGAGCTGGTAGAAGCGCAGGGTCATGACCCGAGTCTGCCAGGCGACGGCCGCCGGCGGGGCACTACGCCGAACGGCCCCGGCGGATGCCGGGGCCGTTCCTGCGCGTACGGGGTACGCGGACGCTCAGACGTTGAAGCCCAGCGCGCGCAGCTGCTCGCGGCCGTCGTCCGTGATCTTGTCGGGGCCCCACGGGGGCATCCAGACCCAGTTGATCCGGAGTTCGCTGACGATGCCGTCCGTCGCGGACTTCGCCTGGTCCTCGATGACATCGGTCAGCGGACAGGCCGCGGACGTCAGGGTCATGTCGAGGGTGGCGATGTTGGCGTCGTCGATGTGGATGCCGTAGATCAGCCCCAGGTTGACGACGTCGATGCCCAGCTCGGGGTCGACCACGTCGTACAGCGCTTCGCGGACCTCCTCCTCGGAGGCCGGCTTGGTCGTCACGGTCTCGTTGTCGCTCATGCGGTCTTCCCTTCGGACAGCGCCTGCGCCGTCGCGTCCTTCCACGCCATCCAGCTCAGCAGCGCGCACTTGACCCGGGCCGGGTACTTGGAGACACCGGCGAACGCGATCGCGTCCTCCAGCACCTCCTCCATCGCGTCGTCGGGCTCCAGCTGCCCCTTCGACTGCATCAGCTCCAGGAACGCGGCCTGGATCTTCTGCGCCTCGCCCAGTTCCTTGCCGACCAGCAGCTCGTTCAGTACGGAGGCGCTGGCCTGGCTGATGGAGCAGCCCTGGCCCTCGTAGCTCACATCGGCGATGGTCTCGCCCTCGTACCGCACCCGCAACGTGATCTCGTCACCGCACGTCGGATTGACGTGATGCACCTCGGCGTCGCCGTCCCGCAGGCCGCGCCCGTGGGGGTGCTTGTAGTGGTCCAGGATCACTTCCTGGTACATGGAGTCAAGCTTCACGAGTCAATCCCCAGCCGCTCTAACCGAAAAAGTTCCGGACGTGTTCCAGGCCGTCCACCAGGGCGTCGACCTCGGCGGGCGTGGAGTACAGATAGAACGACGCTCGCGTCGTCGCAGGAATTCCGTACCGCAGGCAGACCGGGCGGGCGCAGTGGTGGCCGACCCGGACCGCGATGCCCTGCTCGTCCAGCACCTGCCCCACGTCGTGCGGGTGGATGTCGCCGAGCGTGAAGGAGATCGTCGCGCCGCGGTCCTCCGCGGTGGCCGGGCCGATGATCCTGAGGTCCGGCACCTCCAGGAGCCGCTTCACCGCGTAGGCGGTGATGGCCTGCTCATGGCGGTGGATGTTCTCCATGCCGATCGCCGAGAGGTAGTCCACGGCCGCGCCGAGGCCGACGGCCTGGGCGATCGGGGGCGTACCGGCCTCGAACTTGTGCGGCGCGGGGGCGTAGGTCGAGGAGTGCATCGACACGGTCTCGATCATCTCGCCGCCGCCGAGGAACGGGGGCAGGTCCTCCAGGAGTTCCTGCCGTCCCCAGAGCACGCCGATGCCGGTCGGGCCGACCATCTTGTGACCGGTGAAGGCCACGAAGTCGGCCTGGAGCGCCTGCACGTCGAGCACCATGTGCGGGGCCGCCTGGGAGGCGTCGACGCAGACGAGCGCACCGACCTCCTGGGCGCGGCGGACGATCTGCTCGACCGGGTTGTGGGTGCCCATGATGTTCGAGACCAGCGTGAAGGAGACGATCTTCGTCTTCTCGGTGATGATCTCGTCGATGTTGGACAGGTCCAGCCGGCCGTCGTCGGTGATGCCGAACCACTTCAGCTTCGCGCCCGTGCGCTGCGAGAGCAGCTGCCAGGGAACGATGTTGGAGTGGTGCTCCATCTCCGTGGTGACGATCTCGGTCTCGTGGTCGACCCGGTAGGGCTCGTCGGCCCAGCCGAGCATATTGGCCACAAGGTTGAGCGACTCCGAGGCGTTCTTGGTGAAGATGACCTCGTCGCGGCTGGGCGCGTTGATGAACGCGGCGACCTTGTCACGGGCGCCCTCGTACAGCGCCGTGGCCTCCTCCGCGATCGTGTACACGCCCCGGTGCACGTTGGCGTTGTGCCGCTCGTAGTACGCGTTGAGGGCGTCGAGAACCTGGCGCGGCTTCTGCGAGGTCGCGGCACTGTCCAGGTAGACGATCTTCTTCCCGTCGTGGACCGTGCGGTCCAGCAGGGGGAAGTCCTTGCGGATCGCCTCGGTGTCGAGGAGGCCCGGCAGCTGTGTCACGCGGAAGCGCCACCCTTCACGTATGCCTCGTAGCCCTCGTTCTCCAGCTTGTCGGCCAGCTCGGCGCCACCGGACTCGGCGATCCGGCCGTTGGCGAACACGTGCACGAAGTCGGGCTTGATGTACCGGAGGATCCGGGTGTAGTGCGTGATCAGCAGGGTGCCGACCTCGCCGGTCTCGCGGACCCGGTTGACGCCCTCGGAGACGATGCGCAGCGCGTCGACGTCCAGACCGGAGTCGGTCTCGTCGAGGATGGCGACCTTCGGCTTGAGGAGCTCCAGCTGAAGGATCTCGTGGCGCTTCTTCTCACCGCCGGAGAAGCCCTCGTTGACGTTGCGCTCGGCGAAGGACGGGTCCATCTGGAGGCCGGCCATCGTCTCCTTGACCTCCTTCACCCAGGTACGCAGCTTGGGGGCCTCGCCGCGGACGGCGGTGGCGGAGGTGCGCAGGAAGTTGGAGACCGAGACACCGGGGATCTCGACCGGGTACTGCATGGCGAGGAACAGGCCGGCGCGGGCCCGCTCGTCGACGGACATCTCCAGGACGTCCTCGCCGTCCAGAGTGACCGTGCCACTGGTGATCGTGTACTTGGGGTGGCCTGCGAGGGAGTACGCGAGGGTGGACTTGCCGGACCCGTTGGGGCCCATGATGGCGTGGGTCTCGCCCTGCTTCACGGTCAGGTCGACGCCCTTGAGGATCTCCTTCGTGGCGTTGTCGGCCTCGACGGAAACGTGCAGGTCGCGGATTTCAAGCGTTGCCATGGGTGACTCAGGACTCCTGGGTGACGGAGACGAGCACATCGTCCCCTTCGATCTTGACGGGGTATACGGGGACGGGGCGCGTCGCGGGAAGACCGGACGGCTTGCCGGTGCGGAGGTCGAAGCTGGAACCGTGCAGCCAGCACTCGATCGAGCAGTCCTCGACCTCGCCCTCGGACAGCGAGACGTTCGCGTGCGAGCAGATGTCGTTGATCGCGAACACCTCGCCCTCGGTGCGGACGACGGAGACCGGCGTGCCGTCGAGCTCCACCCGCTTGGGGGTGTCGTCCTCCAGCTCGCTCAGCGCGCAGGCTTTCACGAAGGCCATCAGACCGACGCCTCCAGCTCGGCCTCGATCTTGTCGAGCAGCCGGGCCTCGACGTCGGGCAGACCGATCTGCTGGACCAGCTCGGCGAAGAAGCCGCGCACGACGAGGCGGCGGGCCTCCTCGGCCGGGATGCCGCGCGACTGGAGGTAGAACAGCTGCTCGTCGTCGAAGCGGCCGGTCGCCGAGGCGTGGCCGGCACCGACGATCTCGCCGGTCTCGATCTCCAGGTTCGGCACCGAGTCGACCCGCGCACCGTCGGTCAGGACCAGGTTGCGGTTCATCTCGTAGGTGTCGGTGCCCTCGGCGGCCGCCTGGATGAGCACGTCGCCGATCCACACCGCGTGCGCGTCGTCGCCCTGGAGCGCGCCCTTGTAGGCCACGTTGGACTTGCAGTGCGGGGTGTTGTGGTCGACCAGGAGGCGGTGCTCCTGGTGCTGGCCCTTGTCGGTGAAGTAGAGGCCGAACAGCTCGGCCTCGCCACCGGTGCCCGCGTACGCGATCCGGGGGTGCAGCCGGACCACGTCACCGCCGAAGGTGACGACGACGGACTTGAACGAGGCGTCCCGGCCGACCAGCGCGTTGTGCTGGCCGACGTGGACGGCGCGCTCGTCCCAGTCCTGCACGGAGACGACGGTCAGCTTGGCACCGTCACCCAGGACGTAGTCCACGTTGGCGGCGAGCACCGCGTCACCGGTGTGGTCGATGACGACGACGGCCTCGGCGAAGGCACCCAGCTCCACGACCTGGTGGCCGTAAGCGACACCGCCCTCGCCGTGGACGGCGATCCGGATCGGCTCGGTGAGCACGGCCTCCTTGGGGACCGTGACGACGTGGGCCTGCTCGAAGGACGAGTAGGCCTGCGCGGCCACCCGGTCGACCGGCTTGCCGGCCTTGCCCAGCCGGGCGTCGTCGCGGCCGACGGTCTCGACCACGACGCCCTCGGGGGCCTCGATGGCGACCTTTACACCGCTGCCGGTCGCGGCGGCGGTGCCGTCGTGCAGGCCGCGCAGCCGCGCCAGCGGGGTGAACCGCCACTCCTCCTCGCGGCCGTGCGGGACGGGGAAGTCCGCGACGTCGAAGGACGGGGGTGCGCTCATGCGGGTGGCGACGGTCGACTCCGCGGCCACCGCGATGGAACCGGCGGTGGTGGACCCCGCGGGGATGTTCTGAGCCTCAGCCATGGCTGTCGTAGTGCTCGCTTTCTCAGTCAAGAACTCTTCAGGACGCGTTCGGCGGCGTACTAGCCGACCGAACCCTCCATCTGCAGCTCGATCAGCCGGTTGAGCTCCAGGGCGTACTCCATCGGGAGCTCCTTGGCGATCGGCTCGACGAAGCCGCGCACGATCATCGCCATGGCCTCGAACTCGGTCATGCCGCGGCTCATCAGGTAGAAGAGCTGGTCCTCGGAGACCTTGGAGACGGTCGCCTCGTGGCCCATCGACACGTCGTCCTCGCGGACGTCGACGTACGGGTACGTGTCGGACCGGGAGATCGTGTCGACGAGCAGCGCGTCGCACAGGACGTTGGACTTCGCGCCCGGCGCGCCCTCACCGATCTCGATCAGACCGCGGTAGGAGGTGCGGCCGCCGCCTCGCGCCACCGACTTGGAGACGATGTTGGACGAGGTGTTCGGGGCCATGTGGACCATCTTGGCGCCGGCGTCCTGGTGCTGGCCCTCGCCCGCGAAGGCGATGGACAGGGTCTCGCCCTTGGCGTGCTCGCCCATCAGGTAGACGGCCGGGTACTTCATGGTGACCTTGGAGCCGATGTTGCCGTCGACCCACTCCATGGTCGCGCCCTCGTAGGCCACGGCGCGCTTGGTGACCAGGTTGTAGACGTTGTTCGACCAGTTCTGGATCGTCGTGTAGCGGCAGCGGCCGCCCTTCTTCACGATGATCTCGACGACCGCGGAGTGCAGCGAGTCGGAGGAGTAGATCGGGGCGGTGCAGCCCTCGACGTAGTGGACGTAGGCGTCCTCGTCGACGATGATCAGCGTCCGCTCGAACTGGCCCATGTTCTCCGTGTTGATACGGAAGTAGGCCTGGAGCGGGATGTCCACGTGGACACCCTTGGGCACGTAGATGAAGGACCCGCCGGACCACACGGCCGTGTTCAGCGACGCGAACTTGTTGTCGCCGACCGGGATGACGGTGCCGAAGTACTCCTTGAAGAGCTCCTCGTGCTCCTTCAGCGCGGTGTCGGTGTCGACGAAGATGACGCCCTGCTCCTCCAGGTCCTCGCGGATCTGGTGGTAGACGACCTCGGACTCGTACTGCGCGGCGACACCGGCGACGAGGCGCTGCTTCTCCGCCTCCGGGATGCCGAGCTTGTCGTACGTGTTCTTGATGTCCTCGGGCAGGTCGTCCCAGGAGGCCGCCTGCTTCTCCGTCGAACGCACGAAGTACTTGATGTTGTCGAAGTCGATGCCCGAGAGGTCCGAGCCCCAGTTCGGCATCGGCTTCTTGCCGAAGAGCTTGAGGCCCTTGAGCCGCAGCTTCAGCATCCACTCGGGCTCGTTCTTCTTCTCCGAGATGTCGCGGACGACGGCCTCGGAGAGGCCGCGCTTGGCCGCCGCGCCTGCCGCGTCGGAGTCGGCCCAGCCGAATTCGTACGTGCCCAGGCCCTCGAGCTCAGGGTGGGCAGTCTCCGTGGGGAGCGTCATGCGGGGTTCCTCCCGGCCGTGCTTGCAGATGCTGAATCGGTGGTCTGTGGGGTGGGGTGTCCGCTGCGCGGAATGTACGTCGTGCACACCCCGTCGCCGTGGGCGATGGTGGCCAGACGCTGCACATGGGTCCCCAGGAGGCTGGAGAAGATCTCCGTCTCCGCCTCGCACAGCTGCGGGTACTGCTCGGCGACATGGGCGACCGGGCAGTGGTGCTGGCACAGCTGCTCACCCTGCTGCGGGCCCGGCGCGCTGCGCGCCGTAGCAGCGTACCCGTCGGCGGACAGCGCCTTGGCCAGCGCCTCCGTACGGGCTTCGGGCTCCGCGGCCTCGATCGCCGCGCGGTAGGCCGCCGACTGCTCGGCGGTCCTGGCACGGGCGAACGCCATGACCGCCTCGTCGCCCGCGGTCTCGGCGATCCAGCGCAGGGCGTCGGCGGCAAGCGAGTCGTAGGACTGGTCGAAGGCGTCCCGGCCGCAGTCGGTGAGGGCGAACACCTTGGCCGGACGGCCCCGGGTCCGCGCCCCGTACACCCGCTGGTCGCGGGCCTCGACGACACCGTCGCAGGCGAGGGCGTCGAGATGGCGGCGGACGGCCGCCTGGGTGAGACCCAGGCGCTTCGCCAGGTCGGCGACCGTGGACGGGCCGTGGTCCAGGATGGAGCGCGCGACCCGGTTGCGCGTCGAGCGCTCACCGGTCGCGAGTTCCTCCTGAGGAGCCTCGCCCACGTATTTCACAACGCCATTGTTGCGTAATTCATCCGCCCCTGACAACCACGGTCCGAAACGATCAACGGTGCTTTCCATCACTTAGGGTTACCTAATCAAGCCCCGGGACCGGGGTGCGCCGGACGGCTGCCTACACTCGTTTGCCATGAACAGCGAGCCCCGCCCGGCCGTCCGGATCAGCGGCCTGGTGAAGCGGTACGGCGACAAGACCGCGGTGGACGGCCTCGACCTGGAGATCCCGGCCGGCGCGGTCACCGCCGTCCTCGGCCCCAACGGCGCCGGCAAGACCACCACCATCGAGACCTGCGAGGGCTACCGCCGCCCGGACGGCGGGACGGTCCGGGTCCTGGGCCTCGACCCCGTCGCCGACGCCGCGCGGCTGCGCCCCAGGATCGGCGTGATGCTCCAGTCGGGCGGGATCTACTCCGGCGCCCGCGCCGACGAGATGCTCCGCCACATGGCCAAGCTGCACGCCCACCCGCTGGACGTCGACGCGCTGATCGAACGCCTCGGCCTCGGCTCCTGCGGCCGCACCACCTACCGCAGGCTCTCCGGCGGCCAGCAGCAGCGGCTCGCCCTGGCCATGGCCGTCGTCGGCCGGCCCGAGCTGGTCTTCCTGGACGAGCCCACCGCGGGCCTCGACCCGCAGGCCCGCCGCTCCACCTGGGACCTCGTCCGGGAACTGCGCGCCGACGGTGTGAGCACCGTGCTCACCACCCACTTCATGGACGAGGCCGAGGAGCTGGCCGACGAGGTCGCCGTCATCGACGCCGGCCGGATCGTCGCCCAGGGCTCCCCCGAGGCCCTGTGCCGGGGCGGCGCCGAGAACACCCTGCGCTTCACCGGCCGCCCCGGGCTCGACCTCGGCTCGCTGCTCAAGGCACTTCCCGACGGCACCCTGGCCGACGAGCTGAGCACCGGCGCGTACCGCATCACCGGCGACATCGACCCCCAGCTGCTGGCCACCGTGACCTCCTGGTGCGCGCAGCACGGCGTGATGCCCTCCGGCATCTCCGTGGAGCGCCACACCCTGGAGGACGTCTTCCTCGAACTGACCGGCAAGGAGCTGCGCGCATGAGCGCCGGTACGTACACCCCCCGGCCGGGCGCCGCCCCGCTGCCGCGCATGATCGCCGCGCAGACCGCGCTGGAGACGCGGATGCTGCTGCGCAACGGCGAGCAGCTCCTGCTGACCGTGGTCATCCCGACGCTGCTGCTCGTGCTGTTCAGCTCGGTCGACATCGTGGACACCGGCTCGGGCGAGCCGGTCGACTTCCTGACGCCGGGCGTGCTGGCGCTGGCGGTGATGTCGACGGCCTTCACCGGCCAGGCCATCGCCACCGGTTTCGAGCGGCGCTACGGGGTACTCAAGCGCCTCGGCGCCTCCCCGCTGCCGCGCTGGGGCCTGATGACCGCGAAGACGCTGGCCGTGCTGGTGACCGAGGTCCTCCAGGTGGTCCTGCTGACGGTGATCGCGTTCGCGCTGGGCTGGTCGCCGCAGGGCAGTCCGCTCGCGGTGCTGCTGCTCCTGGTGCTGGGGACGGCCGCGTTCTCCGGGCTCGGGCTGCTGATGGCCGGGACGCTGAAGGCGGAGGCGACGCTGGCCGCCGCCAACCTGGTCTTCCTGCTGCTGCTGGTGGGCGGCGGGGTGATCGTGCCGCTGGAGAAGTTCCCGGACGCGGTGCAGTCGGTGCTGGGGCTGCTGCCGATCGCGGCCCTCTCGGACGGGCTGCGGGACGTGCTCCAGCTCGGGGCCGGGATGCCGTGGGGCGATCTGGGCATCCTCGCGGTATGGGCGGTGCTGGGGCTCGGCGCGGCGGCCCGGTTCTTCCGCTGGGAGTGAGCCGGCGGACGCGTTCCGTTGCCGTTTGGAGCAACTCGTCCCCCTCGTGAAAGCTTGCACAAGCGGCGTCCTACGATGGTGCGCGTGCCCAAGCTGACCCGAGCCGAAGTCGCTCAAGCCCTGCGCAACCCGCTGCTGTACATCGCCGAGCGCTGGACGCCCCAGCCGCGGACGGTGCGCCGCGCGGCCATGTCCGCCGTCGTGATGGCCGTCGTCATCGTCGTGACCGGCGGCGCCGTCCGGCTGACCGGCTCCGGCCTCGGCTGCCCGACCTGGCCCAAGTGCACCGACGAGAGCCTGACGGCGACGAGCGCGATGGGCTTCCACGGCGCCATCGAGTTCGGCAACCGCATGCTCGCGTACGTGCTGTGCGCGGCGGTCGGCTGGGCGATCATCGCGGCCCGGTCCGCGAAGCCCTGGCGGCGCAGCGTCACTCTGCTCGGCTGGGTGCAGTTCTGGATCGTGATGGGCAACGCGGTGCTCGGCGGCATCGTGGTGCTCGTCGGGCTGAACCCGTACACCGTCGCGGCGCACTTCCTGCTGTCCACCGCGCTGCTCACGGTCGCCGTGCTGACCTGGCAGCGGACCCGTGAGGGCGACGAGGCGCCGCGCCCGCTGGTGGGCAAGGCGGTCGCCCAGCTGGCCTGGCTGCTGGCCGTCGCGGCGGGCCTGCTGATCACCGTGGGCACGGTGGTCACGGGCGCAGGCCGGCACGCGGGCGACTCCAGCGACGTCCACCGCATCCCGATCGACTGGAAGATGATCGCCCAGCTGCACGCCGACCTGGCGTGGGTCGTGGTGGCGCTCACCGTCGCGCTCTGGTTCGTCCTGAAGGCCGTGGACGCACCGGTCGGGCCGCTGCACCGGACCCGCGAGCTGTTTTTGATCCTGCTGGGCCAGGGCGTGATCGGCTATGTGCAGTACTTCACCGACACGCCGGAGATCCTGGTCGGCCTGCACATGTTCGGCTCGTGCCTGGTGTGGATCGGGGTCGTACGCGTGGTGCTGTCGCTCCGGGAGCGGCCGGTGGCGGTGGCCCGGGTGCCGGAACCGGCGGTCGAGCAGACGGAGCCCGCCACGGCCGGCTGAGGCGGGCCGAACGGACAACGGACCGGGGCCCCCGCTCCGACGGCGTGAAAGCCGTGGAGCGGGGGCCCCGGTCCGTTGCGGTCTCAGGCCTTGTTCGACGGCCCGCCGACCTGGATGCCGGCCATCCGGGTCCACTCGTACGCGCCCGTGCGCACCTTCGCCGCGAACTCGCCGTCGAAGGACTCGTGCAGGGTGATCCCCGACTTCTGCGCGGCGCTCTCGGCGATCTCGTACGAGGGGGCGACCAGATCGCCCCAGCCGCCGTCCTCGCCCACCAGGACGATGCGGGCGCCCATCTGACCGAGGTAGGCGATCTGCCCCTCGGCCCCGCCGTGGGCCTTCGCGAAGGCCCCGATCTCCTTGGCCAGCCGGGCCGCCCTGCGCTCCGCGCGCGCCGCCCGCCTGCCGTCCACCTGCTGGGTCCCAGCCTCTGCCGTCTCTGCCATGGACAGGATGCTACCGGCGGGTAGATCAACCGGCGACGGGCGGGGAGCGTGGCTTGTGCCACGCTCCCCGCCCGTCGGCCGGAGCAGGGGTTCTACCGGAGGAAGGGGTCCACCGCCACGGCGACGAAGAGCAGCGACACATAGGTGATCGACCAGTGGAACAGCCGCATCTCCTTGAGCTTCGCGCCCGTCACCCCGGCCTTGGCCCGGCTGAGCAGCCCGTGCGCCTCCCAGAGCCAGAAGCCGCCGGTGAGCAGCGCCACGGCCGTGTAGAACCAGCCGGTGTAGCCCAGCGGGGTGAGCAGCAGCGAGACCGCGACCATCACCCAGCTGTAGGCGACGATCTGGCGGGCGACCACCCGGTTGGAGGCGATGACCGGGAGCATCGGGACGCCGACGCGCGCGTAGTCGTCCTTCACCTTCATGGACAGCGGCCAGTAGTGCGGGGGCGTCCAGAAGAAGATGACGGCGAAGAGGATCACCGCGGCCCAGGAGACCTCGTTCGTCACGGCCGACCAGCCGATGAGGACGGGCATGCAGCCCGCGATACCGCCCCAGACGATGTTCTGCGCGGTCCGGCGCTTCAGCAGCATCGTGTAGATCACGACGTAGAAGAGCAGGGCGCCCAGCGACAGGGCCGCCGACAGCCAGTTGACCAGCAGACCGAACCAGACCGTCGAGACCACCGCGAGGCCGATGCCGAAGGCCAGGCACTCGCGCGGGCTCACCATGCCGGTGACCAGCGGGCGCTGCGACGTACGGTCCATCAGCGCGTCGATGTCGCGGTCGATGTACATGTTCAGTGCATTGGCACCGCCGGCGGACAGATAGCCGCCGATGGTGGTAGTGAGCACGAGCCACAGGTCGGGTACACCCTGAGCGGCCAGGAACATCACCGGAACAGTGGTGATCAGCAACAGCTCGATGATCCGAGGCTTGGTCAGTGCCACGAATGCCTTGACACGGGCCCCGAACGGGCGTTGGCCCCCTGGGCTCGGAGTCAAGGCGACCCCTGCGGGTCGGGACTCGACGGCCGTCACGCACACCCCTGACAGAGAAATCCCAGCAAGCTCCGGGCGTAAGGACCCGGTGAAGACTTGCGCGAACCCGACCACTGTAGACGTTGGGGACAGGCCGCCCTTCGCGGGGGTGGGGTCGTGTTGATGTGGCGTGGACGGCCGTCGCGGACCGGCCGCGGGGCGGCTCGTACGCACGAGTGACGTACTGGTGTCGCAGCGTTCGCCCGGACCGCTTCCGAAGGCTCCGCAACCGCGCTCCGGACCGCTCTTCGGAGCGCCCAGGAGTGGGTCCCCGCGCTCATCGGAGAAGCCCATCGGTGAGCCCTTCCGCTCATACGGGAGGCGGATTCCGCGGGCCGCCCGCACCCTGGTAGGAGCCGGAAAACGCGGGTACGGACGGGGGTAGGCTCGACAGCATCCGGTGCGGTCGAAGTCACCGGTCTACAACAGTTGGAGAGGAGCCCTGACTCAGGGTGAGCACCAAGCCGACCACCACAGACCTCCAGTGGACCGAATTGGACCAGCGGGCCGTGGACACCGTCCGCGTCCTCGCCGCGGACGCCGTACAGAAAGTCGGAAACGGCCACCCGGGTACGGCCATGAGCCTGGCTCCCGCCGCGTACACCATCTTCCAGAAGGTGATGCGGCACGACCCCGCGGACGCGGACTGGACCGGTCGCGACCGGTTCGTGCTCTCGGCGGGCCACAGCAGCCTGACCCTGTACATCCAGCTCTACCTGGCCGGCTACGGCCTGGAGCTCGATGACCTGAAGGCCTTCCGCACCTGGGGCTCCAAGACCCCGGGCCACCCGGAGTACGGCCACACCACCGGCGTGGAGACGACGACCGGCCCGCTGGGCCAGGGTGTCGCCAACGCCGTGGGCATGGCCATGGCCGCCCGCTACGAGCGCGGTCTGTTCGACCCGGAGGCGGCCGCCGGCACCTCCCCCTTCGACCACATGGTGTGGGTCGTCGCCGGTGACGGCTGCCTCCAGGAGGGCATCTCGGCCGAGGCGTCCTCGCTGGCCGGGCACCAGAAGCTGGGCAACCTGGTCCTGCTGTGGGACGACAACCACATCTCCATCGAGGGCGACACGGAGACCGCGGTCTCCGAGGACACCGTCAAGCGCTACGAGGCGTACGGCTGGCACGTCCAGCGCGTCGACCAGCTGCCCAACGGCGACCTGGACCCCGAGGGCCTCTACCACGCGCTGCTGGCCGCCAAGGCCGAGACCGAGCGCCCCTCGTTCATCGCGGCCCGCTCGATCATCGCCTGGCCCGCCCCGCACGCCCAGAACACCGAGGCCTCGCACGGCTCCGCGCTCGGCGACGACGAGGTCGCCGCGACCAAGAAGGTGCTGGGCTTCGACCCGGAGAAGTCCTTCGAGGTCTCCGACGAGGTCATCGCGCACACCCGTGCCGCCCGGGACCGGGGTCGCGAGGCCAAGGCCGAGTGGCAGAAGGGCTTCGACGCCTGGCGCGCCGCCAACCCGGAGCGCGCCGCCGACTTCGACCGCATCGCCGCGGGCGAGCTGCCCAAGGGCTGGGAGGACAGCCTGCCGGTCTTCGAGACCGGTAAGGCCGTCGCCACCCGCGCCGCGTCCGGCAAGGTGCTCCAGGCGCTCGGCGGGATCATCCCCGAGCTGTGGGGGGGCTCCGCCGACCTGGCGGGCTCGAACAACACCACGATCGACAAGACGTCGTCGTTCCTCCCCGCGGGCAACCCGCTGCCGGAGGCCGACCCGTACGGCCGCACGATCCACTTCGGCATCCGCGAGCACGCCATGGCCGCCGCCATGAACGGCATCGCGCTGCACGGCAACACCCGCATCTACGGCGGCACCTTCCTGGTGTTCTCCGACTACATGCGCAACGCGGTGCGGCTGTCCGCGCTGATGCACCTGCCGGTGACCTACGTGTGGACGCACGACTCGATCGGTCTCGGCGAGGACGGCCCGACCCACCAGCCGGTGGAGCACCTGGCCTCGCTGCGCGCCATCCCGGGCCTCAACGTCGTGCGCCCGGCCGACGCCAACGAGACCGCCATCGCCTGGCGCGAGATCCTGCGCCGCTACACCAAGGTGTTCGGCGTGGGCGCCCCGCACGGTCTGGCGCTGACCCGCCAGGGCGTGCCGACGTACGAGGCGAACGAGGACGCGGCCAAGGGCGGCTACGTGCTCTTCGAGGCCGAGGGGGGCGAGCCGCAGGTCGTCCTGATCGGCACGGGCTCCGAGGTCCAGCTCGCCGTCGAGGCGCGCGATGAGCTCCAGGCGGCCGGAATTCCGACCCGTGTGGTCTCGATGCCGTGTGTCGAGTGGTTCGAGGAGCAGGAACAGGGTTACAAGGACAGCGTTCTGCCGCCGTCGGTGAAGGCCCGCGTGGCCGTGGAGGCGGGCATCGGCCTGACCTGGTACCGGTACGTCGGCGACGCCGGCCGGATCGTCTCACTGGAGCACTTCGGCGCTTCGGCGGACGCCAAGGTCCTGTTCCGGGAGTTCGGTTTCACCGGCGAGCACGTCGCCGAGGCCGCCCGGGAATCCCTCGCCGCCGCCACGCGCTGACGCCGTTATACGACTAGTAGGAGATGCAATTCTCATGACAGACGCACTCAAGCGCCTCTCCGACGAGGGCGTGGCGATCTGGCTCGACGATCTCTCGCGCAAGCGGATCACGTCGGGCAATCTGGCGGAGCTGATCGACCAGAGCCACGTCGTGGGGGTCACGACCAACCCCTCGATCTTCCAGAAGGCCATCTCGCAGGGCGACGGCTACGACCAGCAGCTCGCCGACCTCGCGGCCCGCAAGGTGACCGTCGAGGAAGCGATCCGCATGATCACCACCGCGGACGTCCGTGACGCGGCCGACATCCTGCGTCCGGTCTTCGACGCGACGGACGGCCAGGACGGCCGGGTCTCCATCGAGGTCGACCCGCGCCTGGCGCACAACACGACGGCCACGGTCGCCGAGGCCAAGCAGCTGGCCTGGCTGGTGGACCGCCCGAACACCCTCATCAAGATCCCGGCGACCAAGGCGGGCCTGCCCGCGATCACCGAGACGATCGGCCGGGGCATCAGCGTCAACGTCACGCTGATCTTCTCGCTGGAGCGCTACCGCGCGGTCATGGACGCCTACCTGGCGGGCCTGGAGAAGGCGAAGGCCGCGGGCCTGGACCTCTCCAGGATCCACTCGGTGGCGTCCTTCTTCGTATCCCGCGTGGACACCGAGATCGACAAGCGCCTGGACGCCATCGGCGGCGAGGAGGCGAAGGCCGCGAAGGGCAAGTCCGCCCTGGCCAACGCGCGCCTGGCCTACGAGGCGTACGAGGAGGTCTTCGCCGGTCAGCGCTGGGCCGCCCTGGACAAGGCGCACGCCAACAAGCAGCGTCCGCTGTGGGCCTCGACCGGCGTGAAGGACCCGGCCCTCAAGGACACCCTGTACGTCGTCGACCTCGTCGCCCCGAACACGGTCAACACCATGCCCGAGGCGACTCTGGACGCGGTGGCGGACCACGGCGAGGTCACCGGCAACACCGTCGCCGGTTCGTACGACCAGGCGCGCGCCGACCTCGACACCATCAAGAAGCTCGGTGTCGACTACGACGACGTCGTCCAGCTCCTGGAGGACGAGGGCGTCGAGAAGTTCGAGGCCGCCTGGACCGACCTGCTCAACTCGACCGAGGCGGAGCTCAAGCGCCTCGCCCCTTCGGAGGGCTGACCACTTTGTCTGGTGTTCCCGGAGCCAACCCGCTCCGTGACGCCCAGGACCGACGGCTCCCGCGCATCGCGGGGCCGTCGGGCCTGGTCATCTTTGGCGTCACGGGCGATTTGTCCCGTAAAAAGCTGATGCCCGCCGTCTACGACCTGGCCAACCGCGGTCTGCTGCCGCCGGGCTTCTCGCTCATCGGCTTCGCGCGCCGCGACTGGGAGGACGAGGACTTCGCCCAGGTCGTGCACGACGCCGTCAAGGAGCATTCCCGTACGCCCTTCCGCGAGGAGGTCTGGCAGCAGCTGAGCCAGGGCATGCGCTTCGTGCAGGGCAACTTCGACGACGACGTGGCCTTCGAGACCCTCAGGGCCACGATCGAGGAGCTGGACAAGGCGCAGGGCACGGGCGGCAACTTCGCCTTCTACCTGTCCGTCCCGCCGAAGTTCTTCCCCAAGGTGGTCCAGCAGCTCAAGAAGCACGGGCTGGCCGACCAGAAGGACGGCAGCTGGCGCCGCGCCGTCATCGAGAAGCCGTTCGGCCACGACCTGAAGAGCGCGCAGGAGCTGAACCAGCTCGTGCACGACGTCTTCCCGCCGAACGAGGTCTTCCGGATCGACCACTACCTCGGCAAGGAGACGGTCCAGAACATCCTGGCGCTGCGCTTCGCCAACACGATGTGGGAGCCGATCTGGAACCGGTCGTACGTCGACCACGTGCAGATCACGATGGCCGAGGACATCGGCATCGGCGGCCGGGCCGGCTACTACGACGGCATCGGCGCCGCCCGTGACGTCATCCAGAACCACCTGCTCCAGCTGCTCGCGCTGACCGCCATGGAGGAGCCCGGCTCCTTCCACCCCAAGGCCCTGGTCGCCGAGAAGCTCAAGGTGCTCACGGCGGTGGAGCTGCCCGAGGACCTGGGCAAGCACACCGTGCGCGGCCAGTACACGCACGCCTGGCAGGGCGGCGAGGAGGCCGTGGGCTATCTGGAGGAGGACGGTATCGACCCCAAGTCGAAGACCGACACCTTCGCCGCGATCAAGCTGACGATCAACAACCGCCGCTGGGCGGGCGTCCCCTTCTACCTGCGCACCGGCAAGCGTCTCGGCCGCCGGGTCACGGAGATCGCGGTCGTCTTCAAGCGCGCCCCGTACCTGCCCTTCGAGTCCGGCGCGACGGAGGAGCTTGGCGGCAACGCCCTGGTCATCCGGGTGCAGCCGGACGAGGGTGTCACGGTGCGGTTCGGCTCCAAGGTGCCCGGCACCTCGATGGAGGTCCGGGACGTCACGATGGACTTCGCCTACGGCGAGTCCTTCACGGAGTCCAGCCCGGAGGCGTACGAGCGGCTCATCCTCGACGTCCTGCTCGGCGACGCCAACCTCTTCCCGCGCCACCAGGAGGTCGAGCTCTCCTGGAACATCCTCGACCCGATCGAGGAGTACTGGGACAAGCACGGCAAGCCCGCCCAGTACCCGGCCGGCACCTGGGGTCCGGCCGAGGCGGACGAGATGCTCGCACGCGACGGACGGAGCTGGCGCCGGCCATGAAGATCGATCTCACGGAAACCACGTCCAGCAAGATCAACCAGGCGCTCATCTCGGCCCGGCGCGCCGTCGGCGCCCCGGCGATCGGGATGGTGCTCACCCTCGTCATCGTCACCGACGAGGAGAACGCCTACGACGCGCTGAAGGCGGCCAGCGACTCCTCGCGCGAGCACCCCTCGCGGATCATCGCGGTCATCAAGCGGCTCAGCCGTTCGCCGCGCACCCGCCGCGACGCGCGGCTCGACGCCGAGATCCGGGTCGGGTCCGACTCGGGCTCCGGCGAGACCGTGGTGCTGCGGCTCCACGGCGAGCTGGCCAACCACGCCCAGTCGGTCGTCCTGCCGCTGCTGCTGCCGGACGCCCCGGTGGTCGTGTGGTGGCCGCAGGACTCCCCGGCCGACCCGGCGAGGGACGCGCTCGGCGCACTGGCCCAGCGCCGGATCACCGACACCTACTCGGCCGAGCACCCGCTCGAAGAGCTGGCGATGCGTGCCCAGACCTATCGGCCCGGTGACACGGACCTGGCGTGGACGCGCATCACGCCGTGGCGCTCGATGCTGGCGGCGGCGCTCGACCAGCAGCCGGCCGAGGTCGTCTCGGCCACGGTCGAGGGCGAGTCGGACAACCCGAGCTGCGAGCTGCTGGCCATGTGGCTCGCGGACCGCCTCGGCGTCCCGGTGGAGCGCACCACGTCCGGCGGCCCCGGCCTCACGGCCGTCCGGATGACCACCAAGAACGGCGACATCGTCCTGGACCGGGCCGACGGCTCGCTCGCCACGCTCTGCATGGTGGGCCAGCCGGACCGCGCGGTGGCGCTCAAGCGCCGCGAGACGGCGGAGCTGCTCGCGGAGGAGCTCCGCCGCCTCGACCCGGACAACATCTACGAGTCGACGGTGAAGTTCGGCGTGGAGCGCCTGGACCAGGCGGAGCCGTCCGCCCCGGCCAAGAAGGCCGCGGACGCCACTCCCCCCGCGAAGAAGGCCGCCCCGGCCAAGAAGGCGGCGGCGAAGTGACCGGAGTACCGCAGCTCGTCGTGCACCGCGACAAGGAGCTGATGGCGCAGGCCGCGGCGGCCCGGCTGATCACGAAGATCGTGGACGCCCAGGCCGCGCGCGGCAACGCCTCGGTGGTGCTCACCGGCGGGCGCAACGGCAACGGCCTGCTGGCCGCTCTCGCCGCCGCGCCCGCCCGGGACGCGATCGACTGGTCGCGGCTCGACCTGTGGTGGGGCGACGAGCGGTTCCTGCCCGAGGGCGACCCGGAGCGCAATGTCACCCAGGCCCGCGAGGCCCTGCTCGACGCGGTGCCGCTGGACCCGTCCCGGGTGCACGTCATGCCCGCGTCGGACGGCCCCTACGGCCCGGACGCCGACGCCGCGGCCGCCGGATACGCGGCCGAACTGGCGGCCGCCTCGGCACCGCAGGACCACGGCCCGGTGCCGGAGTTCGACGTGCTGATGCTGGGCGTCGGCCCCGACACCCATGTCGCCTCGCTCTTCCCCGAGCTGCCGGCGGTACGGGAGACCGAGCGCACCGTCGTCGGTGTGCACGGCGCCCCCAAGCCGCCGCCGGTCCGGGTCTCGCTGACGCTGCCCGCCATCCGGGCGGCGCGCGAGGTATGGCTGCTGGCCGCGGGCGAGGACAAGGCGGAGGCGGTGGCCATCGCCCTGTCGGGGCCCGGGGAGATCCAGGCCCCGGCTGCCGGTGCGTACGGCCGGGGCCGCACGCTGTGGCTGCTGGACGCGGCGGCGGCCTCCCGCCTCCCCCGCGCCCTGTACCCGCCGGCCTCCGCCTGACCGGCCGTCAGCGGGTTTCCGCACGGGCCCGGTCCGCCCCTCGGGGCGGACCGGGCCCGCCGCGTTTCCGGGGCCGGGGCCTTTCGCCGGCCTGATCCGAACGAAAGGCCCTGACGTGAAAGGCTCGGCCCATGCATATCGGAACCGTGGTGATGGGCGCGTCGGACGTGGCGCGGGCGGCGGCCTTCTGGAAGGCGGCACTGGGGTACGTGGAGCGGGAACCGGCCACGGAGGACTGGGTGGTCCTGGTCCCCGCCGAGGGGCCGGGCGCCGGGCTCTCCCTCGGGCGCAGCGACGCACCGGTGCAGGAGGTCCCCCGGGTCCACCTCGACCTGTACACCGAGGAGCAGGACGCCGAGGTGGCCCGGCTGCTCGCACTCGGCGCGGCGGAGGTGGACTGGGAGCTGTATCCCGAGGACCCGGACTTCGTGGTGCTGGCGGACCCGGAGGGCAACCGCTTCTGCGTCATCGACACGACGCACGGCTGAGGGGCCCCGCCGCTCCGGCCGGGGCCCCTCGGGCGGGACTCAGCGCCCGCGCAGCTCGCGGTACTTGGAGGCGAGCGCGGCGGTCGAGCTGTCCAGCTGCTCGCCGCCCTTGCCCTCGGTCAGGACGGGCTCGATCTTCTTGGCCAGGACCTTGCCGAGCTCGACGCCCCACTGGTCGAAGGAGTCGATGTTCCAGATCGCGCCCTGGACGAAGACCTTGTGCTCGTACAGCGCGATCAGCTGGCCGAGCACGGACGGGGTGAGCCGGTCGGCGAGGATCGTCGTCGTCGGGTGGTCGCCCCGGAACGTCTTGTGCGCCACCAGCTCCTCGGGGACGCCCTCGGCGCGCACCTCGTCCGGCGTCTTGCCGAAGGCGAGGGCCTGGGTCTGGGCGAAGAAGTTGGCCATCAGCAGGTCGTGCTGGGCGACCAGGCCGGGCAGCAGGTCGTCGACCGGCTGCGCGAAGCCGATGAAGTCGGCCGGGATGACCTTCGTACCCTGGTGGATCAGCTGGTAGTAGGCGTGCTGTCCGTTGGTGCCCGGGGTGCCCCAGACGACCGGGCCGGTCTGCCAGTCGACCGGATTGCCGTCCCGGTCCACGGACTTGCCGTTGGACTCCATGTCCAGCTGCTGGAGGTACGCGGTGAACTTGGACAGGTAGTGGCTGTACGGCAGCACGGCGTGCGACTGGGCGTCGAAGAACGCGCCGTACCAGACACCCAGCAGGCCGAGCAGCAGCGGGGCGTTCTCCTCGGCGGGGGCGGTGCGGAAGTGCTCGTCGACGAGGTGGAAGCCGTCGAGCATCTCGCGGAACCGGTCCGGGCCGATGGCGATCATCAGCGAGAGCCCGATGGCGGAGTCGTACGAGTAGCGGCCGCCGACCCAGTCCCAGAACTCGAACATGTTGTCGGTGTCGATGCCGAAGTCCGCGACCTTGCCGGCATTCGTCGACAGCGCCACGAAGTGCTTGGCGACGGCGTCCTGACCGGCCCTCAGGCCGGTGAGCAGCCAGTCGCGGGCGGAGGTGGCGTTGGTGATCGTCTCGATCGTGGTGAAGGTCTTCGACGCGATGATGAACAGCGTCTCGGCCGGGTCCAGGTCGTGGAGGGCCTCGTGCAGGTCGGCGCCGTCCACGTTGGAGACGAACCGGAAGGTGAGCGAGCGGTCCGTGAAGGAGCGCAGCACCTCGTAGGCCATGGCGGGGCCGAGGTCGGAGCCGCCGATGCCGATGTTGACGATGTTCTTGATCGGCTTGCCGGTGTGACCGGTCCACTCCCCCGACCTGACCCGGTCGGAGAAGGCCGCCATCTTGTCGAGCACCGCGTGCACGGCCGGCACCACGTTCTCGCCGTCGACCTCGATCACGGTGTCGCGCGGAGCGCGCAGCGCGGTGTGCAGGACGGCGCGGTCCTCGGTGGTGTTGATCTTCTCGCCACGGAACATGGCGTCGCGCAGCCCGGCGACGTCGGTGGCGACGGCCAGCTCGCGCAGCAGCCCCAGCGTCTCGTCGGTGACCAGGTGCTTGGAGTAGTCGAGGTACAGGTCGCCGACCCGCAGGGTGTACCCGGTGCCACGCGCCGGGTCGTCCGCGAACAGCCGGCGCAGGTGGGTCGACCCGAGCTGCTCACGGTGCTTGCCCAGCGCGGCCCATTCCGGCGTCTGGTTGAGCCTGGTACGGCTTGTTGCGTTCATCCCGGACATCAGCCCACTTCTCTCGTAACCGCAGTTCCCCGCTGCCCCTCCAACCTAATTGATCAGGCGGCCGGACGTGACAACGGCGGGCTGCGGCACAAGATCCTGTCCGGAGTTCCAGCGCCGCGACGCCGCGGGGGAACTCCGGACAGGATCTGGGAAGCACTCCGGCCGGGCACCCGAGGGTGTCCGGCCGGTGAACGTCTCTAGATCTCGCCGCGGAGTTTCGCGAGGGCCTCGGCGAGGATGGCCTCGCCGTCCGCGTCGCTGCGCCGCTCGCGTACGTACGCGAGGTGCGTCTTGTACGGCTCGGTGCGCGGCGGGTCCGGCGGGCTCTCCGGGTCCTGGCCGGCCGGGAAACCGCAGCGCGGGCAGTCCCAGGTGTCCGGCACCTGCGCGTCATGGGCGAAGCTGGGCTGCGTCTCGTGCCCGTTCGAGCACCAGAAGGAGATGCGGAGCCGTGGCGCGGACTCGCCGCGCTCGGCCTCCCCCATCGGCCCCGCTCCGACCCGGCTTCCCCGGATCGCGTTGCCACTTGCCACGGTCGTAACTCCCTGCGTGATGGTGCTCGAAGATGCCCCAGTCTACGTAAGGCCCAACGCGCGTCCAGTGAAAGGAGTTACACCGTCACCGGGAATCGCGTACGACGGGTCAGTTGTCCAGCTTGATGAGCAGACCAAGCACCACGATGCACGCGAACCAGCCCAGACCGACCACCACGGTGATGCGGTCGAGGTTGCGCTCGGCGACCGAGGAACCGCCGACGGAGGACTGCATGCCGCCACCGAACATGTCGGAGAGACCGCCGCCCTTGCCCTTGTGCATCAGCACCAGCAGCATCAGCAGCAGGCTGAAGACGATCAGGGCGATCTCGAACCCCAGAATCACGGCTGGTCCCTACTTTCCGGAAATACCGACTGCTAGTGCGAACAACGGGGGCCGGGAGGCTGCCCTCCCCGGCCCCCGCAAGGGTACGACGGATCCGCGCTACCGCATACTCACTGGTCGCGGAAGCGGACGATCTTGACGAACTCGTCCGCGTCCAGCGCCGCGCCGCCGATCAGGGCGCCGTCGACGTCGGGCTGGGCCATGATCGCGGCCACGTTGCCGGACTTGACCGAGCCGCCGTACTGGATGCGGACCGCGTCGGCCAGCTCCTGCGAGTACAGCTCGGCGAGGCGGACGCGGATCGCACCGCAGACCTCCTGCGCGTCCTCGGGGGTGGCGACCTCGCCGGTGCCGATGGCCCAGACCGGCTCGTAGGCGATCACGATGGACTCGGCCTGCTCGGCCGGGATGTCCTTCAGGGCGCCGTCGAGCTGCGCGAGGGTGTACGCGACCTGGTCGCCGGCCTTGCGGACGTCCAGGCCCTCGCCGACGCACAGGATCGGGGTCAGGCCGTGCTTGTACGCGGCCTTCACCTTGGCGTTGCAGACCTCGTCGGTCTCGGCGTGGTACTGGCGGCGCTCGCTGTGGCCGACGGCGACGAAGGTGCACTTCAGCTTGGCGAGCATCGGGCCGGAGATCTCACCGGTGTACGCGCCGGAGTCGTGCGCCGAGATGTCCTGGGCGCCGTACTTGATCTTCAGCTTGTCGCCGTCGACCAGCGTCTGCACGGAGCGCAGGTCGGTGAAGGGCGGCAGGACGGCGACCTCGACGGCGTCGTAGTCCTTGTCGGCCAGGGCGAAGGCGAGCTTCTGGACGTGGGCGATGGCCTCGAGGTGGTTGAGGTTCATCTTCCAGTTGCCCGCCATCAGCGGGGTGCGAGTGGTCATGAAAGGTCAGTCCTCCAGAGCGGCGAGGCCGGGAAGCGTCTTGCCCTCGAGGTATTCGAGGCTGGCACCGCCACCGGTCGAGATGTGTCCGAACGCGTTCTCGTCGAAGCCCAGGATGCGGACCGCGGCGGCGGAGTCGCCACCGCCGACCACGCTGAAGCCCGAGGAGTCGACGAGGGCCTGGGCGACGGCCCGGGTGCCCTCGGCGAAGTCGGGGTGCTCGAAGACGCCCATCGGGCCGTTCCAGAAGACGGTGGCCGCGTCGGCGAGCTTCGATGCGTAGAGCTTGTTGGTCTCCGGACCGTTGTCCAGACCCATCTGCCCGGCCGGCATGGCGTCCGCGGGGACGGTGTCCGGGTGGGCCGGGGCCTTGGTCTTGAGGTCGGGGAAGGAGGGCGCGACTACGACGTCGACGGGGAGGACGAACTCCACACCCTTCTCCTCGGCGCGCCGCAGGTACTCCTGGACGGCCGGGATCTGGTCCTCCTGGAGCAGCGAGCTGCCGACCTCGTGGCCCTGGGCCTTGAGGAAGGTGTACGCCATGCCGCCGCCGATCAGGATGCGGTCGGCGCGCTCCAGCAGGTGGTCGATGACACCGAGCTTGTCGGAGACCTTGGCGCCGCCGAGGACCACCGCGTAGGGGCGCTGGACGTCGTCGGTGAGCTTCTTCAGGACGCCGACCTCGGTGGCGATGAGATCGCCGGCGGCGTGCGGGAGCCGGGCCGGGAGGTCGAAGACCGAGGCGTGCTTGCGGTGGACGGCGCCGAAGCCATCGCCCACGTACAGGTCGGCCAGCTCGGCGAGCTGATCGGCGAACGCGCCGCGCTCGGCGTCGTCCTTGGAGGTCTCGCCGGGGTTGAAGCGCAGGTTCTCGATGACGGCGACCTGGCCGTCGGTGAGCGCGGCGACGGCGGCGCGGGCGGACTCGCCGACCGTGTCGCTCGCGAACGCCACTTCGGTGCCGAGCAGTTCACCGAGCCGGGTGGCGGCGGGAGCCAGCGAGAACGCCGGGTCCGGGGCACCCTTGGGGCGGCCCAGGTGGGAGGCGACGACGACCCGGGCGCCGGCGTCGGCGAGCTTCCGGACGGTCGGGGTGACCGCGCGGATGCGGCCGTCGTCGGTGATGGTGGTGCCGCTGAGCGGCACGTTGAGGTCGGCGCGGACGAATACCCGCTTGCCGGCGACCCCTTCGGCGAGAAGTTCGTCGATCGTCTTCATCTGTCTGGACTCCTTGGAGGACGAGAGAGCATGCGAGGGGGCTCGAACGGCGCGGCGTTGCGCTGTTCGAGCCCCGTGCTCACATCGAGATGCCTGCCGGTGCGGCGGTGCTCAGAGCTGGCCGCCGACGAAGACGGTGAGGTCGACGAGACGGTTGGAGTAACCCCACTCGTTGTCGTACCAGCCGAGGATCTTCACCGTGTTGCCCTCCTGGACCATGGTCAGGGAGGAGTCGAAGGTGCAGGACGCCGGGTCGCTGACGATGTCCGAGGACACGATCGGGTCCTCGGTGTAGTACAGGATGCCCTTGAGGTCGCCGTCGTCGGCGGCCTTCTTGAACGCGGCGTTGACCTCGTCCTTCGTGACCTCGCGCTCAAGCGTCACGACCAGGTCGGTGGCCGAGCCGGTCGGGACCGGGACGCGCATCGCGATGCCGTCGAGCTTGCCCTTGAGCTGCGGCAGGACCAGAGCGGTGGCCTTGGCGGCACCGGTCGTGGTCGGGATGATGTTCTCGGCGGCGGCGCGGGCGCGGCGCAGGTCCGAGTGCGGGAAGTCCAGGATGCGCTGGTCGTTCGTGTACGCGTGGACCGTCGTCATGAGGCCCTTGACGATGCCGAAGTTCTCGTCGAGAACCTTGGCCATCGGCGCCACACAGTTGGTCGTGCAGGACGCGTTGGAGATGATGTTGTGCTGGGCGGCGTCGTACTTGTCCTGGTTGACGCCCATCACGATGGTGATGTCCTCGTCCTTGGCCGGAGCCGAGATGAGGACCTTCTTCGCGCCACCGGCGAGGTGCTTCTCGGCGTCGGCCTTCTTGGTGAAGATGCCGGTCGACTCGATGACGATGTCGACGCCCAGCTCACCCCAGGGGATGTCGGCCGGGTTGCGCTCGGAGAGCACCTTGATGGTGTGGCCGTCGACGGTGATGGTGTCGGCGGTGTGGCTGACCTCTGCCTTGAGACGACCCAGGATGGTGTCGTACTTCAGCAGGTGGGCCGTGGTCGCGGTGTCACCCAGGTCGTTGACAGCCACGATCTCGATGTCCGCACCCTGCTCCAGCAGCGCGCGGAAGTAGTTACGACCGATGCGGCCAAAGCCGTTGATGCCTACGCGGATCGTCACGAACCGATCTCCTCGTTAGGTACGCCGGTTTTCGACGCCGGCGAGTTGTATGGGATGTCCCCGACCGCCTACGACCCTACCTCTCCGAAGCCGCCGGGGTGACATCGAGCGGGGCCGTAAGAACGCGGAAAGCCCCTACTCCCCAGTAGGAGCAAGGGCTTCCGGTTGCCCTCGGGCGTTCCCTGCGGCGATTACGCAGCGTCAACGCCCGCGGGCCGACGGGCCGTTCCCCTCGCGGGGCGCGTACCGCCGGTACGGCTCAGCCGACCAGGCCGTCGGCCAGCTCTTCGCTGAGAGTGGATTCCGTGCCGGGGATGCCCAGGTCCTGGGCCCGCTTGTCGGCCATCGCGAGGAGCCGGCGGATACGCCCCGCGACGGCGTCCTTGGTCAGCGGCGGGTCGGCGAGCGCGCCCAGCTCCTCCAGGGAGGCCTGCTTGTGCTCCATGCGCAGCCGGCCGGCCGCCGCCAGGTGCTCCGGGACCTCCTCACCCAGGATCTCCAGCGCACGGCCCACCCGGGCGCCCGCGGCGACCGCGGCCCGCGCCGAGCGGCGCAGGTTCGCGTCGTCGAAGTTGGCGAGGCGGTTGGCCGTGGCGCGGACCTCGCGGCGCATCCGGCGCTCCTCCCAGGCCAGCACCGACTCATGGGCGCCGAGCCGGGTGAGCAGGGCGCCGATGGCGTCGCCGTCGCGGACGACGACACGGTCCACGCCGCGCACCTCGCGGGCCTTCGCGGCGATGGAGAGCCGGCGGGCGGCGCCGACCAGCGCGAGGGCGGCCTCCGGGCCGGGGCAGGTGACCTCCAGCGAGGAGGAGCGGCCGGGCTCGGTGAGCGAGCCGTGCGCCAGGAAGGCCCCGCGCCAGGCGGCCTCCGCGTCGCAGGTGGCCCCCGAGACCACCTGCGGGGGCAGGCCGCGGATGGGGCGGCCCCGGCCGTCGACCAGACCGGTCTGGCGCGCCAGCTGGTCGCCGCCGGCCACCACCCGTACGACGTAGCGCGAACCGCGCCGCAGTCCTCCGGGTGCCATCACGATCAGCTCCGAGCTGTGCCCGAAGATCTCCAGGATGTCCCGCTTGAGCCGGCGCGCCGCCATCGCGGTGTCCAGCTCCGCCTCGATCACGATCCGGCCGCTCACCAGGTGGAGGCCACCCGCGAACCGAAGAATCGCCGAGACCTCCGCCTTCCTGCAGCAGGTCCGGGTCACGGGAAGCCGAGAGACTTCGTCCTTCACCGCCGGCGTCATCGCCATGGGCCGATCCTTCCATGCATCCGAAAAATACGGTCGTACGCGGCGGCCAACAGCTCCGGATCATGGATCGGAACGCCGTCGGGTGAGGCCACGGGCGCCAGCTCGACCGCGGCGCCGAGCCGCTTTGCTGCGTCGGCGAGGGACTCGCGGTCGGGCACGGCGGCCTCGTCGGCCAGCACCACGTCCAAGGCGAGTTTAGGGGCGTGTCGTCCCAAAACCTCCAAATGACGCTGCGGTGAGAAGCCTTCTGTTTCGCCGGGCTGCGGCGCGAGATTCAGCGAGAGGACCTTGCGGGCCTTCGTCTCGATCAGCGCGTCCAGCAGTTCGGGGACGAGCAGGTGCGGGATGACCGAGGAGAACCAGGAGCCGGGGCCGAGGACCACCCAGTCCGCGTCCCGGACGGCGGCGACCGCCTCGGGAACGGCCGGCGGGTCGGCCGGGACCACGTGCACGGACTGCACCTCGCCCGGGGTGAGGGCGACGGTGGCCTGGCCGCGGACGGTGTCCACGTCGTCCGGGCGCTCGGGGTCGTGGCCCTTGACGAGGGCCTGGAGCTCCAGCGGCACGGCGGACATGGGCAGCACCCGGCCGTGCGCGCCGAGGAGCTTGCCGACCAGGTCCAGGGCCTGGACGTGGTCGCCGAGCTGTTCCCACAGGGCGACGATGAGCAGATTGCCGACCGCGTGTTCGTGCAGGTCGCCCTTGGACTGGAAGCGGTGCTGGATGACCTGGGCCCAGGTCCGGCCCCACTCGTCGTCGCCGCACAGGGCGGCCAGCGCCTTGCGCAGGTCGCCGGGGGGCAGGACGCCCAGCTCCTCGCGCAGCCGCCCGCTGGAGCCTCCGTCGTCGGCGACGGTGACCACGGCGGTCAGGTCACCGGTGATCCGCCGCAGCGCGGTGAGGGAGGCGGACAGGCCCATGCCGCCGCCGAGGGCGACGACCTTGGGCTGGGCGCCGCGCTTGCGCACGGAGAGCGTGGGCGCCGCTCCCCGCAGCCGGCGCAGGCGCAGATTGCGACTGGTCACTCGCGCCCCATGTCCCTGTGTACGAGCACGGTCTCGATCCCCTCCGTGGCGAGCCGGGCCGCCAGCTTCTCCGACATGGCCACCGAGCGGTGCTTGCCGCCCGTGCAGCCCACCGCGATGGTCACATAGCGCTTGCCCTCGCGGCGGTAGCCCGCGGCAACGAGCTGGAGCAGTTCGGTGTACTGGTTGAGGAACTCCTTGGCGCCCGGCTGGTCGAAGACGTACGCGGACACCTCCTCGTTGAGCCCGGTGAAGGGGCGCAGCTCCGGGACCCAGTGCGGGTTGGGCAGGAAGCGGCAGTCCACCACCAGGTCGGCGTCGACCGGCAGGCCGTACTTGAAGCCGAACGACATCACCGTGGCGCGCAGCTCCGGCTCCTCGTCGCCGGCGAACTGGGCGTCCATCTTGGCGCGCAGCTCGTGCACGTTGAGGCTGGAGGTGTCGATCACCAGGTCGGCGTCGCCGCGCAGCTCGCGCAGCAGGTCGCGCTCGGCGGCGATGCCGTCGACGATGCGGCCGTCGCCCTGGAGGGGGTGCGGGCGGCGGACCGACTCGAAGCGGCGGACCAGCGCGTCGTCGGAGGACTCCAGGAAGACCACCCGGCGGGTGACGCCCTTGGCGTCCAGGTCGGCGAGGGATTCGCGCAGGTTGTCGAAGAAGCGGCGGCCGCGTACGTCGACGACGACGGCGATCCGGGCCACGTTGCCCTGGGAGCGGGCGCCGAGCTCCACCATGGTGGGGATCAGCGCGGGCGGCAGGTTGTCGACGACGAACCAGCCGAGGTCCTCCAGACACTTGGCGGCGGTGCTGCGTCCGGCGCCGGACATCCCGGAGATGATCACCAGCTCCGGGATGGCCGCCCCGGTGTCGCCCGTCTCGGTCGAGGTGCCCGTACTCACGTGTGCTGCTCCGTCTGCTCGGTCGGTGCGGTCGTGCTCGTGTGCGTGTTCGTGCTCGGTCATGTCGTGCTGCCCCCGTCGTCCTCTTCCATGATCTCTCCTGTGGCCGTGTTCACGGCGGGTGCGGCCGGGGCGGCCGCCGCGAGGGCGACGGCCACGGACTCCGCGGTCCTGCGGCCTATCCCGGGCACCTCACAGATCTCGTCGATTGTCGCCTGCCGCAGCTTCTTGACGGAGCCGAAATGCTTGATCAGGGCCTGTTTCCGGGTGTCGCCGAGGCCGGCGACGGCGTCCAGGGGGCTGGAGCGGATGCGCTTGGCCCGCTTGGCGCGCTGGTAGGTGATGGCGAAGCGGTGCGCCTCGTCGCGGACGCGCTGGAGGAGGTAGAGGCCCTCGCTGGAGCGGGGCAGGACCACCGGGTCGTCGTCATCGGGCAGCCAGACCTCTTCGAGGCGCTTGGCGAGGCCGCAGACCGCGATGTCGTCGATGCCCAGCTCGTCCAGGGCCCGCTTGGCGGCGGCCACCTGCGGCTGCCCGCCGTCGACGACGAGGAGCTGCGGCGGGTACGCGAACCGCTTGGGGCGTCCGTCGTCCTCGCGGGACTCGCCGTCGGCCGGGGCGCTCCCGTCGCCGGGGACGGCGTCGGGGGCCGGGACCGGGCCGGAGACGGCGGGCCCCGCCGGGACCGGGCCCGTGGCGGCCGGGGTCTCCTCCCACTCCCCCGTGCGCTCCTTCTCCTGGAGGTAGCGGCGGAAGCGGCGGCTGATCACCTCGTGCATCGAGCGGACGTCGTCCTGGCCCTCGAAGCCCTTGATCTGGAAGCGGCGGTACTCCCCCTTGCGGGCGAGGCCGTCCTCGAAGACCACCATGGAGGCCACGACGTCGTCGCCCTGGAGATGGGAGATGTCGAAGCACTCGATGCGCAGCGGGGCGGTGTCCAGGCCCAGGGCCTCGGCGATCTCCTCCAGGGCCCGGGAGCGGGTGGTGAGGTCGGAGGCGCGCTTGGTCTTGTGCAGTCCGAGCGCCTGCTGGGCGTTGCGCTGGACCGTGACCATCAGGTCCTTCTTGTCGCCGCGCTGCGGGATGCGCAGGCTGACCTGGGAGCCGCGCCGGTCCGCGAGCCACTGGGACACCGCGTCGGGGTCCTCGGGAAGCGCCGGGACCAGGACCTCCTTGGGGACGGCGTCGCCGCTCTCCTCCCCGTACAGCTGCTGGAGGGCGTGCTCCACGAGGCCGGAGGTGTCGACGTTCTCCACCTTGTCGGTGACCCAGCCGCGCTGGCCGCGCACCCGGCCGCCGCGGACGTGGAAGATCTGGACGGCGGCCTCCAGCTCGTCCTCGGCGACCGCGATGAGGTCGGCGTCGGTGGCGTCGGCGAGGACGACCGCGCTCTTCTCCATCGCGCGCTTGAGCGCCTCGACGTCGTCGCGCAGCCGCGCGGCCCGCTCGTACTCCATCTCCTCGGCCGCCGCCATCATGTCCTTCTCCAGGCGGCGGATGTACGTACCGGTGCGGCCGGCCATGAAGTCGCAGAAGTCGTCGGCCAGTTCGCGGTGTTCCTCGGGGGTGACGCGACCGACGCAGGGGGCCGAGCACTTGCCGATGTAGCCGAGGAGGCAGGGGCGGCCGGTGCGCGCGGCGTTCTTGAAGACGCCCGCGGAGCACGTACGGACGGGGAAGACGCGGAGCATCAGGTCGACCGTTTCGCGGATCGCCCAGGCGTGTCCGTAGGGGCCGAAGTAGCGCACGCCCTTCTTCTTGGCGCCGCGCATCACCTGGACGCGGGGGAACTCCTCGTTCAGCGTGACCGCGAGGTACGGATAGCTCTTGTCATCGCGGTACTTGACGTTGAACCGGGGGTCGAACTCCTTGATCCAGGAGTACTCCAGCTGGAGCGCCTCGACCTCGGTGGACACCACGGTCCACTCCACGGAGGCGGCCGTGGTCACCATCGTGCGCGTGCGCGGATGCAGACCGGCCAGGTCCTGGAAGTAGTTGGCCAGGCGCTGGCGCAGGTTCTTGGCCTTCCCGACGTAGATCACCCGGCGGTGCTCGTCGCGGAATTTGTAGACCCCCGGGGAGTCGGGGATCTGTCCCGGCCTGGGGCGGTAGCTGGAGGGGTCTGCCATGCCTCCCACCCTACTTGCGGGCAGTGACAGCGCGGGGTCGGGGGGCCGGCGGGTCAGCCGGTCCGGCGGCGGCTCCTGAGGCGCAGCGCGGTGACTCCGCACAGGGCGAGCACGGCGAGGGCGCCGCCCGCGGCCGCCAGGGAACCGGCGGTCAGCGCGGTCCCGGTGGTGGAGGACGCGGCGATGGCGGGGCCGGAGCGCGCCTTCGCCCCGGGCCCGTAGCCGCCGGCCTCGCCCTTGCGGGCGTAGGCGGAGCCGGGGAGCTTGTCGGCGTAGGCCGCGTGGACCCGGGTGCGGTAGGCGGACAGGCTCGTCCCCTGCTTGCCGACCGCCCGGACGGCGTCCTGGTCGAGCGGGAGGACCCGGTCGCCCTTCTGCACGTACCAGGCGTCGATCTGGGGCTCGTGGAAGACGGTGCCGCCGGGCAGCTTGCGGGCGCCCGCCGCGGTGTAGCGGGCCTCGTCGTCGCCGGTGGCGATGTTCACCACCTGCCAGGCGCCGTCCTTGCCGGGCTCGGGCAGCGTCCACAGGGACGCCTTCTGCCCGTCCGAGGAGACCGCCGTGCTGGCCAGGTAGTCCAGCGAGGAGACCGCGGCTCCGGGCTCACCCGCGACGAACTGTGCCGACAGGGTGCGTACGGGGACGGCGGCGCCCTGGATGCGGGGCGCGGCCTCCGCCTCGGCGACGGTGCCCTCCCGGGCGAAGAACCGGGACAGCGTGTCCAGGGTGGTGGCGTCGGTGGCCGCGTCGTGGGCCGCCGCCAGGGCGGCGGGGCCGGCCGAGGGGCCGTCGGCGGCGGCCGCCTGCGGGGCGGCGGAGAGCAGGGCCGCGCCGGCGAGCACACCGGCGGCGGCCAGGGCCGCGGCGAGTGAGCGGGCCGGGGAACTGGTGGAGGTCATGCCGTCACGCCCCGATCCGGTAGAGCGAGTGGGTCCAGGAGAACTCGCTGTTGTTCACGTACCAGGAGTGGGAGGCCCAGTTGTAGCGGTTGCTGGAGGGCCAGGGGTCGCCCCAGTAGACGAGGCTGTTGGCGTCGTCGTAGCCGTACAGGACATGCATGTGGCCGCCGCCCGAGGACCACTGGATGCGGGTCTCGACCGGGCGTCCGGCGGCTATCTCGGCCTGCACGGTGGGGTAGCGCAGCCAGCCGTTGACGTACGAGCCGGGGCTGATGCCGGCCCAGTACAGCGCGTTCTGGACGTTGTCGAGCGCGGCCTGCGAGTTGGGGCACTCGTAGCCCTGGGCGCGGTTGAAAGCGGCGTTGCAGAACTGGTTCTGGCTGTAATTGCGGCCGTACCAGGTGGCGATGGTGTTGCCGGACGCGGCCCAGCACCAGTTGGTCTTCTGCTGCGCCTGCATCGTGATGTTCAGCCGCTTGGTGGCGGCGAGGGCGGCCGTCGGCGCGGCCGTCGTCCGGCCGGGGACCGCCGCGGCGGTGACGGTACGGCCCTGGAACGCGGCAGTGGTGGTACGGGACTGGTCGGCGGTGGCGGTCGCCGTGGGTGCGGCGAGCAGCAAGGCGGCGAGTACGGCTGTCACCGAAATCCGGGCGGACCGGATTCTTCGGTTGCGCATGGGGTTCCTCCCGGGCGGGGGGTGGGGGTTCCTAGGAGCGCGTCCGGACGCTGTGGAGGAGCATCAACCGTTGTCGGGGACGGGTCAACACGCTTGAATGCGGGTGAACACCGCGGTGTGAACGCCCGGGGCCCCGGTGTGAACGCGCGCCCCCGGCCACCTGCGGGCCGGCACCCGTCGGCGCGGCCCCGTGCCCGGCCGGCGTGAACGTTCACCTGGAGGACCCATGCGGCACACCGAGGCCGAACTGGCGCAGGTGCTGCACACCGGACCGTTCCACCTGGCGCTGCGAACCGCGCTCTCGGTGCGCGGGCTGCCGCTCCAGCGGGTCCGGCACCATCTGGCGCATCGCGGGGTCAAGGTCGGGGTGACCAGCCTGAGTTACTGGCAGCAGGGTGCCCGCCGCCCGCAGCGCCCGGAGTCGCTGCGGGCGGTGAAGGCCCTGGAGGAGGTCCTGGACCTGCCGGTGAACTCGCTGCTCGGGCTGCTGGGCGCCGAGGAGCCCCGCCCGGACGCCGACCGTCCGCCCGCCCGCACCTACCGCTCGCTGGTGGAGGCGTCCGGGGCGGTGGAGCGGCTGCTCGCGGGGATGGAGTCACCGGCGGACGGCGGGCTGCACACCGTGGGCCACCAGGAGCGGGTACGGATCGGGCCGGGGCGCCAGATGCAGTACCGGGCCTCCCAGCATGTGGTGCGCGCCCATCGGGACGGCATCGACCGCTATCTCGCGGTGTACGTCGGCGATCCGGGCTGCGATCCGGCTCAGGTCGCCGTGCACGCCCGGGAGAACTGCCGGACGGGCCGGATCCGCTGGGACCGGGAGACGGGGGTGCTGGTCGCCGAGCTGCTGTTCGACACCCGGCTGCGGGCGGGCGACACGTACCTGTTCGGCTACGGCTTCGAGGACGGTACGGGCGGGCCCTGCGACGAGTACATGCGCGGCTTCACCTTCGGCGGCGGGCAGTACGTGCTCCAGGTCGGGTTCGACGAGGAGGCGCTGCCGGTGCGGTGCCGCAGCTTCGCCCAGGCGTCGGCGGGCGCGCCCCGGGGCGCGCGGGCGGACCTGACGCTGACCGGCCGGCACCGGACCGTGCATCTGGTGGAGCAGGGGGTGCGGCCGGGGCTGGTGGGGATCGACTGGGACTGGGAGTGAGACCGGCGGGCCGGCCGGGGCCGGATCAGGCCTCCGGTCCGGCGACCAGCCTTCCGTCCTCGACGCGGACCGGGACGGAGGGCAGCGGCACGGTCGCGGGGCCGTGCACGGCCTTGCCGGTCGTCGTGTCGAAGCGGCTGCCGTGGCAGGGGCAGTGGCCCTCGTTCTTCTCGACCCGGTCCAGCAGGCAGCCGGCGTGGGTGCACTGGGCGCTGAACGCCTTGAACTCGCCCTTGGCCGGGCAGGCGACGACGACGCGCTGCTCGCGGTAGAGCTTGGACTCGCCGACGGGAATCTCGTCCGGGGTGCCGAGCTCGACGGGGGCGGTGGGGGTCGGCGTCTGGGCGTGGCCGAGCTTCGAGTCGGTCGAGCAGGCGGCCGCCCCCAGCCCGGCGACGCCCGCGAGGGCGGCGCCCTTCAGCACGGTGCGGCGGGCGGCGGGCTGGCCGGACATACGGTCTCCACGGGTCGGGGCGTCAGGGGCAGAGCGGAGGACCGTGCCGGAGCTGCCCGGGGCGGCGGCGGCATCGGTGACGTAAGCGACGATACCGGCGGAGGCGCGCGCCTCCGCGCGCGGCCCGGCCCGGCCGGGTCGGTCGGTCGGTCCGTCGGTCGGTCGGTCGGTCGATCGGCGGAAACGCGGCCCGGGGCGGCGGGGGCGGAAACGCGGCGAGGCGGCGCCCCCTCGCAGGGGTCGCCGCCTCGCACCGTGTGCCCCCGGTGTCAGGCCTTGCGGGCGCGGGCCGTCTTCTTGGCCGCGGGCTTCTTGGCGGCCGTCTTCTTCACCGCGGAGGCCTTGGCCGTCGCCGTCCTCGTCGCCGAGGCGGACTTGGCGGCGGCCGTCTTCTTCGCGGCCTTCTTCCCGACGGGCTTGCGGGCACCCGGCACGGCGGCCTCGCTCACCCGGTCGGCGTCCAGGATGTCCTGGAGGAACTTGCCGGTGTGGCTGGCGGGGACGCCTGCCACGTACTCCGGGGTGCCCTCGGCGATGACCAGGCCGCCGCCGCTGCCGCCCTCGGGGCCCATGTCCACGACCCAGTCGGCGGTCTTGATGACGTCGAGGTTGTGCTCGATGACGATCACCGAGTTCCCCTTGTCGACCAGACCGGACAGCACCTTGATCAGCTTGGAGATGTCCTCGAAGTGCAGACCGGTGGTCGGCTCGTCCAGGACGTAGACCGTGCGGCCGGTGGAGCGCTTCTGGAGCTCGCTGGCGAGCTTGACCCGCTGGGCCTCGCCGCCGGAGAGCGTGGGCGCGGACTGGCCGAGCCGCACGTATCCGAGGCCGACCTCGTTGAGCGTGCGCAGGTGGCGCGCGATGGTGGGGACGGCCTCGAAGAACTCCAGGCCCTCCTCGATCGGCATGTCCAGCACCTCGGCGATGGACTTGCCCTTGTAGTGGACCTCCAGGGTCTCCCGGTTGTAGCGCGCACCGTGGCAGACCTCGCACGGGACGTATACGTCGGGCAGGAAGTTCATCTCGATCTTGATCGTGCCGTCGCCGGAGCAGTTCTCGCAGCGGCCGCCCTTGACGTTGAAGGAGAACCGGCCCGGCAGATAGCCGCGGACCTTGGCCTCCATCGTCTCGGCGAACAGCTTGCGGACGTGGTCGAAGACACCGGTGTACGTGGCCGGGTTGGACCGGGGCGTACGCCCGATGGGCGACTGGTCGACGTGCACCACCTTGTCGACGAGGTCGTCGCCGTCGACCCGGGTGTGCCGGCCGGGCACCGACTTGGCCCCGTTCAGCTCGCGGGCCAGGTGGGTGTAGAGGATGTCGTTGACCAGCGTCGACTTTCCGGAGCCGGAGACGCCGGTGACGGCGGTCAGCACGCCGAGCGGGAAGGAGACGTCGATGTCCCGGAGGTTGTTCTCCCGGGCGCCGTGCACCGTGAGCAGCCGCGAGGGGTCCACTGGACGCCGCACGTCGGGCACGGGGATCGACCGCTTGCCCGTGAGGTACTGGCCGGTGACCGACTTGTCGTTGGCCAGCAGTTCCTTGAGCGAGCCGGAGTGGACTACCTTGCCGCCGTGCTCACCGGCACCGGGGCCGATGTCGACGACCCAGTCGGCGACCTTGATGGTGTCCTCGTCGTGCTCCACGACGATGAGCGTGTTGCCCATGTCGCGGAGGCGGACCAGGGTCTCGATCAGCCGGTGGTTGTCGCGCTGGTGCAGCCCGATGGAGGGCTCGTCGAGCACATAGAGCACGCCGACGAGACCGGAGCCGATCTGGGTGGCGAGCCTGATGCGCTGGGCCTCGCCGCCGGACAGGGTGCCCGCCGCGCGGTTCAGCGAGAGGTAGTCCAGGCCGACGTCGACCAGGAACTTCAGCCGCTCGTTGACCTCCTTGAGGACCCGCTCGGCGATCTTCTTGTCGCGGGCGTTCAGCTTGAGGCGGCCGAGGAACTCGGCGCACTCGCTGATCGACATCGCGGAGACCTCGGCGATGGACTTCTCCATCACCGTGACCGCGAGGACGATCGGCTTGAGCCGGGTGCCCTCGCAGGTCGGGCAGGGGACCTCGCGCATGTACCCCTCGAAGCGCTCCCGGCTGGAGTCGCTCTCGGCCTCGGAGTGCCGCCGCTTGACGAACTGGACGGCGCCCTCGAAGGACGGGGTGGTGTAGGCGCGCTCGCGCCCGTACCGGTTGCGGTAGCGGACCTCGGTCTGGATCTTGTGGCCGTGCAGCAGGGCCTTCTTGGCGCGCTGCGGCAGCCCCGCCCACGGGATGTCCGTGCGGAAGCCGAGGGCTTCGGCCAGGGCGTTGATCTGGCGGCCGAAGTACTCCTTGGTGTGGCCGTGCGACCAGGGGTGGATCGCGCCCTCGTCGAGGGACTTCTCCTCGTCCGGGACGATCAGCTCCGGGTCGACCTCCATGCGCGTACCGATGCCGGTGCAGTCGGGGCAGGCGCCGAACGGGGAGTTGAAGGAGAAGGAGCGCGGCTCCAGCTCCTCGAAGGAGAGGTCGTCGTACGGGCAGTAGAGGTGCTCCGAGTACATCCGCTCGCGCTCGGGGTCGTCCTCGGGGAGGTCGACGAAGTCGAGCACGACCATGCCGCCGGAGAGGCCGAGCGCGGTCTCGACGGAGTCCGTCAGCCGACGCTTGGCGCTGTCCTTCACGGTGAGGCGGTCGATGACCACCTCGATGGTGTGCTTCTCCTGCTTCTTGAGCGCGGGCGGCTCGGAGAGCTGGATGGTCGCGCCGTCCACCCGGGCGCGGCTGTAGCCCTTGGTCTGGAGATCGGAGAACAGGTCGACGAACTCGCCCTTGCGCTCGCGCACCAGCGGCGAGAGCACCTGGAAGCGGCTGCCCTCGGGCAGGCCGAGGACCTTGTCCACGATGGCCTGCGGCGACTGGCGCGAGATCGGGCGGTGGCACTCGGGGCAGTGCGGCTTGCCGATCCTGGCGAAGAGCAGCCGGAGGTAGTCGTAGACCTCCGTGATGGTGCCGACCGTCGAGCGCGGGTTGCGCGAGGTCGACTTCTGGTCGATGGAGACGGCGGGCGACAGACCCTCGATGAAGTCGACGTCCGGCTTGTCCATCTGGCCGAGGAACTGCCGGGCGTACGAGGAGAGCGACTCCACGTAGCGCCGCTGGCCCTCGGCGAAGATCGTGTCGAACGCGAGCGACGACTTGCCCGACCCGGAGAGCCCGGTGAAGACGATGAGGGAGTCGCGGGGGAGGTCGAGCGAGACGTTCTTGAGGTTGTGCTCGCGAGCGCCACGGACGATGAGACGGTCGGCCACGCCGGTCCGCACCTTTCTGGAGAGAAGCGGGGGAACTGAGCCCCTGGCCCAGGTTATGGGGGGCGCCACAGCGGTGTACGAAGCTTTCGACTTCGAGCGTATAGCACGCACATTCGAATTGCGGACGGCTGCGGACTCCTTCACCCGAACGAGTGGTCGGGGCTAGGCTCCGCCCCATGACTGATCATGCGCACGACCTGGCAGCACTGCGTGAAGCGACCGATCGGCTGCTCACCGCCACCGCGAAAATCGACGACGCGGCCCTGGCCGAACCGTCGCGCCTGCCGGGCTGGAGCCGCGGTCATGTCGTCGCGCACCTCTCCCGTAACGCCGACGCCCTCGTAAATGTTCTCCGGGGCCTGCCGATGTACGCAGACAGCGAAACCCGCGACCGTGACATCGAGCGGGACGCCTCCCGGCCGCGGGCGGAGCAGCAGGCCGACCTGACGGCGACCGCGGCCCGCTTCGTCGAGGCGGCCTCGGATCCCGCGGACTGGTCGCGCACGGTGACCCTGCGCAACGGCGTGACGGACTCGGCCTCCCGGGTGCCCTTCCGGCGCCGCGTCGAGGTGGAGCTGCATCACGTCGACCTGAACGTGGGCTACGAGCTGGAGGATCTGCCGGACGAGTTCGTCGCGCGGGAGATCGACTTCCTGGCCGAGCGGTTCGGCGGGCACCCCGACGTCGTGTCGACGGGGCTGGCCGACGACACCGGGCGCCTCTGGACGACCGGAGGCGGCGCGGAGGGCGGGCCCGTCGCGGTCCGGGGCACGGCCGCCGAGCTGGTGGGATGGCTCAGCGGGCGGCGCGACGGCGCGGCGCTGACGGTCGAGGGCGGAACGCTTCCGGCGCTGCCCCCGCTATAGGCTGACGTACATGACGTACAGCGGAGCGGTGAGGGTCGGCGGGCCCGCCGACGTGCACGAACTGACGGATCTGATGATCTCGAAGGTCGCCGTCGGCCCGATGGACAACAACGCCTATCTGCTGCGCTGCCGGGCCACCGGCGAGCAGCTGCTGATCGACGCGGCCGCCGACGCCGGGACGCTGCTGCGGCTGATCGGTGACGACTCGATCGTCTCGGTCGTCACCACCCACCGGCACCGCGACCACTGGACGGCACTGGCCGAGGTGGTCGCGGCCACCGGGGCCCGCACCTACGCCGGGCGGTACGACGCCGAGGGCGTCGAGGTACCGACGGAGGTGCTCGTCGAGGACGGCGACACCATCCGGGTGGGTGAGATGGCGCTCACCGCCCGCCACCTCACCGGGCACACCCCGGGCTCGATCACGCTCCTGTACGACGACCCGCACGGCCCGCCGCACCTGTTCACCGGGGACTGCCTCTTCCCCGGCGGAGTCGGCAACACGCACAAGGACCCCGAGGCGTTCGCGAGCCTGCTGCACGACGTGGAGACCAAGCTCTTCGCCCCGCTGCCCGACGAGACCTGGGTCTACCCGGGCCACGGGCGCGACACCACGCTGGGGGACGAACGTCCCCACCTGTCCGAGTGGCGCGCCCGGGGCTGGTGAGCGGGGCCGCTAGACGCGGTCTCCGGCCTTTTCGCGGGCCTCTGCCTCGGCCTGCTTCTTACTGGCCATCAGGCTGGTGATCGTGGTGATCACCAGCACCCCGCAGATGACACCGAGCGAGACCGGGATGGAGATCTCGGGGACGTGCACCCCGGACTCGTGCAGTGCGTGCAGCACCAGCTTGACGCCGATGAAGCCGAGGATCACCGACAGCCCGTAGCTGAGGTGGACCAGCTTCTTCAGCAGACCGCCGATCAGGAAGTACAGCTGCCGCAGACCCATCAGGGCGAACGCGTTGGCGGTGAAGACGATGTACGGGTCCTGGGTGAGGCCGAAGATCGCCGGAATGGAGTCCAGCGCGAACAGCACGTCCGTGGTGCCGATGGCGAGCATGACGACCATCAGGGGGGTCATGACGCGCTTGCCGTTGTTGCGGATGAAGAGCTTCGTGCCGTGGTACCGGTCGGCGACGCCGAAGCGGCGCTCGATGTTCTTCAGGAGGCGGTTCTCCTCGAACTCCTCGTCCTCCTCGTCGGCCCGCGCCTCCTGGATGAGCTTCCAGGCGGTGTAGATCAGGAACGCGCCGAAGATGTAGAAGACCCACGAGAAGTTGGCGATGACCGCGGCGCCGGCGGCGATGAAGATCGCCCGCAGCACCAGTGCGATCAGCACACCGATCAGCAGCACCCGCTGCTGGAGGTGGGAGGGCACCGAGAACTTCGCCATGATCAGCACGAAGACGAAGAGGTTGTCGACGCTGAGCGACTTCTCGGTGATGTAGCCCGCGAAGAACTCGCCCGAGGCCTGGCTCTCACCGGCCACGAGCAGCGCGAGCCCGAAGAGGGCGGCCAGCACGATCCAGACGATCGTCCAGATCCCGGCTTCCTTGGTCGACACGTCATGGGGCTTGCGCCCGATGAAGAAGTCGACGGCGATGAGGGCGCACAGACCAAGGATGGTCAGCGCCCAGAGGGTCCATGAAACGTCCACTGCGCCTCCGGCAGTTCGCTACGGGCTACTGATCAGCGTCGTCGCTGCCGGAGGTCTCTTCCACCCGGACACGCGGGCTGCGCGCCTGGGCCGACGCCCCGGGACCGGTCACAGTCCGTACTGACGGGAACGCCGCGTATGGGAGTACTCCCCTCCGCTCCATGAACGGTACAGGAAATACCAAAGAAAGGTAAAGAGAAACCTAAAGAATCCCCAAAGGGCCAGGTCAGGGGCTGTTTGCCAAGAGCTTTACGAGGGTCGGCCGGTCAACGGCCCCCGGTGCGACGGGCATGGGCCACCCGGGCCAGCACCTGGTCCAGGACCGCGCTGCCCGGCGGCGTCCGCGGCGGTTCGTACGTCCACGCGTGACCGACCCAGGGGTCGGCCAGATGGTCGTCGGCGACCGGGGTGACCCGCAGCAGCGAACGCCACAGCGGGTCGAGGATCGGGCCGTACTCGGAGGCCTCCTCCCGGTCCGCGACCATCATCAGATGGACGCCCACGGAGGGGCCCTCGTCGGCGAGGTAGCGCAGCTGGGTGACCGCGCGGTCGTCGAAGCCGTGCGGGAAGTCGTTGACGATCAGCAGCTGCTCGGCCGGGTCCAGGTCCGGCGGCAGCGAGTCGGCGGCGCCCGCCCGGATCGCCATCTGCACCAGGTCCACCCGCCGGGTGAGGTGGGCGAGGACCGTCGAGACGCCCTGTGCCCCGGTCGCGGGCGGCGACGGCAGGACGCCGGACCGGACCAGCGGCGCGAGCGCCCCGGCGGCCGAGCCGGCCGGGTCGATGACGTGGACCGTGAACTCGTTCGGCGGGTAGACGGCCAGCAGCCGCGCCGCGTGCAGCACGGCGGTCTCCATCGCGAGCCGGCGCAGCTGGTCCGTGCCGGCCAGTACGGCGGCCTCGGAGGCGGTGCGCCCGCTGTCGATCCACATGCCCCGTTCCAGCGGCAGCCGGACGAGCAGCGGGATGCGCAGGTCGGTGCTCTCGGGCAGGTGGAGGTCGCCGATCCGCAGCGCCATGGGGATCTCCATCGGCACCTGGTAACCGTGCCAGACGGGGTTGTCCCAGCCCGCGTAGGAGGCCGGGAGCGCGGGCTCAACGACGGCGGACTCGGCGGCCAGCTGGGCGAGGTCGCGGTCCAGCGACTCCCGGGCGCGGGCGGTCAGCTCGTCGCGCTTGGCGCGGGCCTCCTCGCGGGCCCGGTCGCCCGCGCCCCCGATGCGGCTGCGCGGGTCGGACAGGGTCCGCTCCAGCTCCTGGTCCATCCGGGACTCGGCGAAGTCGACGGCGCTGCGGTACGCGGCGGCGGCACGGGCCAGGTCCTCGAACATGCCCCACACCTGGTTGTACAGGCGCTCGTCCATGGACCAGCCGGTCGCGTCACCCGCCACGGGCTGGGCGGGCCGGCCCGGCTCGGCCGGCCCGCCCAGCCCGTGGCGGGTGACGCGACCGGCT
>NZ_RDBL01000013.1:868565-924473 GCF_008042035.1 Streptomyces sp. col6 | reverse complement strand
GGATCGACAGCGGGCGCACCGCCTCCGAGGCCGCCGTACTGGCCGGCACGGACCAGCTGCGCCGGCTCGCGATGGAGACCGCCGTGCTGCACGCGGCGCGGCTGCTGGCCGTCTACCCGCCGAACGAGTTCACGGTCCACGCCCTGGTCGGCGAGCATGGCGGCGAGACCGCCGGCGTAGCCCTGGCCGACCGCCCGGACCTTCCAGGCGCCCTGACGGCGGTACAGCTCCAGGGCGGCGACCGCGGACTCGCTGTCGAGCCCGGTCAGCGTGAACGTGGCGATCTCGTCGCCGTCGAGGCCGGTGACCGCGACGAAGGGCGAGGCGACGGCCCCGAACCGGGTCGGGCCGCCGGCTCCCTGCGGAAGGGCCAGCAGCACCGTGACCCGGTGCACGCCGTCGGGCAGGGCGTCGAGGTCGACGGCGAGCCGGTGGTCGGCGGCGGCCTGCCGGGACACTTCGAGGCCGTGCAGCTGCGGGGAGCCCGGGTGGGCGACCCATTCGGTGCCGGAGACCCTGCCGTGCTCGTCGCCGAGCGTGGCACCGGCCACGACGGGCGCCCCGGCCGATATCCGGATCTCCAGACGGGTCTGGGGCAAGGTGTGGTTCTGCCCCCGGACCAGCTCGGCCGTCATTGCCCTGTCCCCTCGACGAGTTGCCGCTGTGCGCGCTGTGCCTCTGCTGTGGGTGGTGCGGTGGTGCCGCGATGCGTGCAGCTCCCGGCGGCCGAGGCCTCCGGGAGCTGCGCGTACCGCGTTACGGACCTGGCGGTCCGGGGTGTCCTACAGGTGCGGCAGGATCGCCGGCATGAGGTCCTGGAAGGTGCGGCCGTTGGCCGGGGTGCCGATGGCGGTCATCTTCCAGGCGTTGCCCGCGCGGTGCACCTTCGCCATGATCTGCGCGGTGTACTGCCCGCCGCCGTCCAGCGTGTAGCGGGCGAGCTCCTGGCCGTTGGTCTCGTCCACGATGCGGCAGAACGCGTTCTGCACCTCCTGGAACGTCTGGCCGGTGAAGGAGTTCACCGTGAAGACGATCTGGTCGATGTGGACCGGCACCCGCTGGAGGTCCACGAGGATCGCCTCGTCGTCGCCGCCGGAGCCGGCGCCGCCCACCAGGTTGTCCCCCGTGTGCCGCACCGAGCCGTCGTCGCTGGTGAGGTGCCGGAAGAACACGACGTCCACCGGCTGCTTGTCGGCGAACAGGACCGCCGAGGCGTCCAGGTCGATCTCCCGGGTGCGCGAGCCGAACAGACCGCGGCGCGGTGCCGCCTGCCAGCCGAGCCCCATCCGTACCGCGGTCAGGGTCCCCCCGTCGCTCTTCTGCAGGCTGATGGCCTGGCCCTTGGTCATATTGACCGTCACGCGCTGTCCCCTCTCCGCTTCCCCGCAACCGTCCTTGTGCGGTTTCCCAGCACCCTACGCAGTGGTGTCACCCGCGCGGAGGGCCTGGGCCGTTTTGTGTCGGTCCTGCAACATCCGGCCCGAACCGCCCGGCCGGTCAGGCCAGACCGGCCTCGCGCATCTGGCGCAGTTCCTTCTTCAACTCCCCCACCTCGTCGCGCAGCCGGGCGGCGACCTCGAACTGGAGGTCCGCGGCGGCGGCGCGCATCCGGTCGGTCATCTCCTCGATGATTCCGGCCAGTTCGGTCGCCGGACGGTCGGTGACCACCGTGGTCTTCCCGGCCTTCCCCGCCTTCGCGGACTTCCCGGCCGTCGCCGCCTTGCCGTCGCCCGGGACCGCGTGCTTCCCGAGAGCGGGCACGGGTGCCTTGCCCTCCTTCGCCTGGCGGTAGCCGGTGCCGAGCAGTTGCTCGGTATCGACCTCCTCGCGCGCGATCGTGGCGACGATGTCGTTGATCTTCTTGCGCAGCGGCTGCGGGTCGATGCCGCGCTCGGTGTTGTAGGCGATCTGCTTCTCGCGGCGGCGGTTGGTCTCGTCGATGGCCTGCGCCATCGCCGGGGTGACCTTGTCCGCGTACATATGGACCTGGCCCGAGACGTTGCGCGCCGCGCGGCCGATGGTCTGGATCAGCGAGGTGCCCGAGCGCAGGAAGCCCTGCTTGTCGGCGTCGAGGATGGCCACGAGCGAGACCTCGGGCAGGTCGAGGCCCTCCCGCAGGAGGTTGATGCCGACCAGCACGTCGTACTCGCCGGAGCGCAGCTCGCGCAGCAGCTCGATGCGGCGCAGCGTGTCGACGTCGCTGTGGAGGTAGCGGACCTGGATGCCGAGCTCCAGGAAGTAGTCGGTGAGGTCCTCCGCCATCTTCTTGGTGAGGGTGGTGACCAGGACCCGTTCGTCCTTCTCGGCGCGCACGCGGATCTCGTGCACCAGGTCGTCGATCTGTCCCTCCGTGGGCTTGACGACGACCTCCGGGTCGACGAGGCCGGTGGGGCGGATGATCTGCTCGACGAAGCCGTCGCCGCGGGACAGCTCGTAATTGCCCGGGGTGGCGGAGAGGTAGACGGTCTGGTTGATCCGCTGGAGGAACTCCTCCCACTTCAGCGGGCGGTTGTCCAGGGCGGACGGCAGCCGGAAGCCGTGGTCGACCAGGGTCCGCTTGCGGGAGGCGTCGCCCTCGTACATCGCGCCGATCTGCGGGACGGTCACGTGCGACTCGTCGAGCACCAGGAGGAAGTCCTCCGGGAAGTAGTCGAGGAGGGTGTTGGGGGCGGTGCCGGGGGAACGGCCGTCGAAGTGCATCGAGTAGTTCTCGACGCCGGAGCAGGTGCCGATCTGGCGGAGCATCTCGATGTCGTACGTCGTGCGCATGCGCAGCCGCTGGGCCTCCAGCATCTTGCCCTGCTTCTCCAGCTCGGCCAGGCGCTGCTCCAGCTCCTGCTCGATGCCGCTGACGGCCTTCTCCATGCGCTCGGGTCCCGCCACGTAGTGGGTGGCGGGGAAGACGTGGAGGGACCGGTCCTCGCTGATGACCTCGCCGGTGAGCGGGTGCAGGGTGGACAGGGCCTCGATCTCGTCGCCGAACATCTCGATGCGGACGGCGAGCTCCTCGTAGACCGGGAAGATCTCGATGGTGTCGCCGCGCACCCGGAAGGTGCCCCGGGTGAAGGCCAGGTCGTTGCGCGTGTACTGGATCTCCACAAAACGGCGCAGCAGCTGGTCGCGGTCGATCTCGTCGCCCACCTTGAGCTGGACCATGCGGTCCACGTACTCCTGCGGCGTACCGAGGCCGTAGATGCAGGAGACGGAGGCGACCACGACGACGTCCCTGCGGGTGAGCAGGGAATTCGTCGCGGAGTGGCGCAGCCGCTCGACCTCCTCGTTGATCGAGGAGTCCTTCTCGATGTAGGTGTCCGACTGCGGGACGTACGCCTCGGGCTGGTAGTAGTCGTAGTACGAGACGAAGTACTCGACGGCGTTGTTGGGCAGGAGCTCGCGGAACTCGTTGGCCAGCTGGGCGGCCAGGGTCTTGTTCGGCGCCATCACCAGGGTGGGGCGCTGCAGCTTCTCGATCATCCAGGCGGTGGTCGCGGATTTACCCGTACCGGTCGCGCCGAGGAGCACGACGTCCTTCTCACCTGCGCGGACGCGCTTCTCCAGGTCGGCGATGGCCGTGGGCTGGTCGCCGCTGGGCTGGTAGGGACTGACGACCTCGAAAGGCGCCACCGTACGTTCGATCTTCGAGACTGGCCGCATGCAACCACCGTACGACCCGCCACTGACAACGGGCTTCTCAGCGGCCCTGCGGGCCGCCGTTCACCGGTCCACGGGCCCCACGGCGTCGCGCGGCCGGGAGTGGAAGGACGCCGGGTCCGCGTAGGTGCCGAAGCGGGGGACCTGACGCTGGGCGGGGATTCCGGGGGCCCGGTCGCGTGCGGTGCGCGGGTCGTCCCAGTCGGGCGTGCCCATGACCACCAGCGGGTCGAACATGACCACGACGGCGGCCAGCAGCAGGAAACAGGCGGGCCCGAGCAGCATGGGCACCAGAAGCGAGCCGGCGCTGTCCCCGGGTGCCTGGCCCGCGGTGGCGGCGGTGGGGTGCAGATGGACCCGGAGCGCGGCCATGCCGGTGTAGTGCATGCCGCTCACCGCGACGCCCATCACGACGCTCGCGCCGAGGCTGGGCAGGAAGCCGTGGATCGAGACGGCGGCCCACAGCGCGGCGGTCGAGGCCACCACGGCGATGACGACGGAGAGGGTCACGGTCACCGTGTCGTACTCGAACTGCCCATCAAGTCGCATCCCGGCCATGCCGAGGTAATGCATGGAGGCCACGCCGAGTCCGGTGATCGTGCCTCCCGTCACCAGGGCCATGCGAGTGGCGCCCCGGTATCCCACCAGGAAGATTCCGATGCCGACCATGACGATCGCGACGGCGAGGCTGGCGAAGGTGACCGGTTTGTCGTAACCGATCGGCACCTCGTCGACGGAGAAGCCCACCATCGCGATGAAGTGCATGGTCCAGATGCCCGAACCTATGGAGGTCGCCCCGAGAGCCAGCCAGCCGGCCCTGAAGGAACGCTCGGTACGCAGTGACCGCGTGGTGCAGCGCAGGCCCAGCGCCGCGCCGAGGCACGCCATGAGGAACGCCGCCGCCGGGGTCACCGCCCCATAGCTGAAGCCGTCGATTGTGCCCTGCATCCTTGTACGCCCTTCGCAGCAGCAAGCCCGGGTCAGGACGATCCCAGGGCCTGTCGTCCGGGCACAGGGCCCGGCAGACACAGCAGAAGTGCCGCATCTTATCGACAGGGCCGACAGCGGGTGACGCGGTCCCTTCACACAGTGGCCATCCTTCGCCTGTCCTGCGTTCGGGGGCGGCTGGGACGCTCGGGCCGTCCGCAACTCTGACGCAAGGAGTTCACGTGTACGCAGGTACCGCTACCGCCTCCGTCGCTGCCGCCGCCGTCATGGGCGCCGGCACGTTGCTGATGTCGAACCCCGGCACGCCGGTCGCGGACGCCCCCGCGCCCCGGCGGCCCGTGCAGCAGGTCGCCCCGGTCCGTCACGCCACCGACGCCATGGCGCGCGGCCCGCGCGTCTACGCCCACCGGGGCGCGTCCGCCTACGCCCCCGAGAACACGCTCAGGGCCGTGGACAAGGCCGACGCGATGGGCTTCGACTGGGTGGAGAACGACGTCCAGCTCACCAGGGACGGGCTGCTGGTCGTCATGCACGACACCGGTCTCGCGCGGACGACCGACGCGGAGGAGGTCTTCCCGGACCGTGCGCCCTGGGCGGTCAAGGACTTCACGGCCGCCGAGATCTCCCGGCTGGACGCGGGCAGCTGGTTCGGTCCCGCGTACGCCGGTACCCGGGTGCCGACCCTGCACCAGTACCTGAAGCGGCTGGGCCACAACCGGCAGAGCCTGCTGCTGGAGATCAAGAGCCCGGAGATCTACCCGGGGATCGAGCGGGCCACCCTCAAGGTGCTGGACGAGGAGGGCTGGCTCGACCGGAGCCACGTCAGGGACCGTCTGGTGATCCAGAGCTTCGGCGCCGACAGCGTGCGTACGGTGCACGAACTGCGGCCGGACGTGGTCACGGGCTTCCTCGGCGCCCCCGCCGTGGCCGAACTGCCCTCGTACGCCGCGTTCGCCGACCAGATCAACCCGTCCTGGACGGGCCTGTCCGTCGACTACGTGGCGGCGGTGCACGCCCTGAAGGGGCCGCACGACAAGAAGCTCCAGGTCAATGCCTGGACGGTGAACGACTCGGCGGCCGCGCTCAAGGTGCACGGCATGGGCGTGGACGGCATCATCACCAACACCCCGGACGTGGTGCGCGCGGCGACGAAGAGCTGACGCCGGGGCCCGTTGTCAGTGCCCGGCCGTACGGTGGGGGCATGGACAGCAACGGGGTCGTCGAGTGGGCCGTCGTCGAGAGCGACATCGGTCCGTTGATGCTGGCCGCGACGGAGACCGGACTGGTGAGCGTGGTCTTCCACGCCCGCCCGGAGATACGGGACGCGGCGCTGGAGCGGCTGCGCGCCCGGCTCGGCGCGGAGCCGGTCCACGCACCCGGCTCCGCCCGGCTGGCCGAGCCGGCACGCCAGCTCGCGGCGTACTTCGCGGGCACGCTGCGGGAGTTCTCGCTCGACCTGGACTGGTCGCTGACCGCCGGGTTCAACCGCCAGGTGCTGCGCGAGCTGGCCCGGGGCGTGCCGTACGGGGCGGTCGCCGGGTACGGGGAGCTGGCCGAGCGGGTCGGGCAGCCGGGGGCGGCCCAGGCGGTCGGTGCGGCGATGGGTTCCAACCCGCTGCCCGTCGTAGTGCCGTGCCACCGGGTGGTGGAGAGCGACGGCGGGATAGGCGGCTTCGGGGGCGGCCTGGAGACGAAGCGGCAGCTGCTGGCGCTGGAGGGAGTGCTGCCGCAGCCGCTGTTCTGAGGGGCCGGCCTCGGTGTCGTGCCGGCCGTTTCGTGCGGGCGTACGCGCTGGCACACTGCGTCAGTGACCAACACCCTCGACGCCCCTGACACCCCAGGTGGGCCCGGCCCCGCCGTATCCGTGACGGTGGCCGATCTGCCCCGCCTGCGCCGCAGGACGTCCGCCGTCCTGATCGCCGGGCAGATACTCGGCGGCCTCGGCGTGCCGATCGGCATCGCCCTGGCCCCCGTGCTCGCCACCGAGGTCAGCGGATCCGAGTCGCTGTCGGGTCTCGCTCCCACCGCGTCGGTGACCGGCACCGCCCTGCTGTCGCTGCCCCTGGCCGCCCTGATGACCGCGCGGGGACGCCGCCCAGGTCTTGTGGTGGCCTATCTGATCGGCGCTCTCGGGGCGGGCCTCGTGGTGCTGGCCACCGTGGTGGGGAGCTTCCCGCTGCTGCTCCTCGGCATGGCCTGCTTCGGGGCGGGCTCGTCCGCCAATCTGCAGGCCAGGTTCGCCGCCGCCGACCTGGCCGAGCCGGACCGGCGGGGCCGGGCGATCTCCACGGTCATCTGGGCCACCACCATCGGCTCGGTGCTCGGGCCGAACATCGCGGCGCCCGCGGGCCGGGTCTTCCGGGACACCGCCGTGTCCGAGACGGCGGGACCGTTCGTCTGGGCGGCCGGCATCTTCGTGCTCGCGGCCCTGGTGGTCGCCGTGCTGCTGCGGCCCGATCCGCTGCTCACCGCGCGGGCGCTGGCCCCCGGGGAGGGCGGGGAGGCCGGGGACCGCTCGCTGCGCGCCGGGCTCGCCGCCGTACGGGCGTCGCCGATGGCCCGGCTGGCCCTGGTGACCGTGACGGTCTCGCACACCGCGATGGTCTCGATCATGGTGATGACCCCGGTCGATCTCGGCCACCACGGCGCGGACCTCCAGCTGATCGGCCTGGTGATCAGCGGGCACATCGCCGGGATGTACGCCTTCTCGCCGGTCATGGGCCGGCTGGCCGACCGCTTCGGCCGGCTCTCCGTCATCGGCCTCGCGGCCGGGCTGCTGGCCTGCGCCGCGCTGCTGGCCGGCACCGCGGGCGCCGCGCACGGCAGGACCGCGGCCGGCCTGTTCGTCCTCGGGCTCGGCTGGTCGGCGGGCATGGTGGCCGGTTCGGCGCTGCTCACCGACTCCGTTCCGCAGCCCGCCCGCGCCGCCGTGCAGGGCCTGTCGGACCTGGTCATGAACGCATCGGCCGGGGCGGGCGGGGTGGTGGCCGGGGTGATCGTCTCCCAGGCGGGCTACGGCTGGCTCAACCTGACGGGCGCCTGCCTGCTGCTGCCGATGGCGGCACTGACCCTGCGCCGGTCCCTGACACGCGCCGCGGGGGCCTGAGCGGGGCAACCGCCAGGCCGGGTGCCCGCTGGGGCCTGAGCGGGGGCGCCCGGCGGGCCGGGTCGCCCGCGAAGGCGCAAGCCCGGCCCGTCCTCGCCGGTAAGCGGCGGGACTCCCGGCGACCGCACCGTCAGGCGTCAGCCGCCCCCGGCTCCCCCGTGTCCGTCGCGGGCCGGCGCGCCACCAGCACCGGCTGGAAGAAGCCCGACTCCTCCGGCTCGTGCCAGGCGGCATCCGTGAGACCGGCCCGCCCCGCGAACCCCGTGAGCTGCTCCTGCGACAGCGCCCAGTACGAGGTGCGGCGCGTACGCACCTCGTACCCGCCGCTCTCCCCCTCCCCGCCGTCCCCGCCGGGCAGCAGCTGGAAGTGCTCCAGGTCGTAGCGCTCGCCGTCCGGCCTCCAGTGCCACAACTGGAAGGTGACCACCCGGCCGGTGGTCTCCTCCCTGACCTGCGGGGGCGTGGACGCGGGCCGCTCGCGGCGCAGCCGGTCGTACGGCCGGGTGGACACCAGCAGGACGCCGCCCGGCCGCAGGACCCGGCGCATCTCACCGAGTGCCGCCTCCACCGCGTCCGGCGTGAGCAGATGCGGCAGCGAGTTGTCCGCGCACACGACGACGTCGAACAGGGCGTCGCCGAACGGCAGCCGCGTCATGTCAGCGGCCGTGGTACGCAGGTCCAGGCCGCGCGCGGCCGCCTCCCGCCCGGCGCGGGCCGCCGCGGCCGGGCTCAGGTCGCTGCCGGTGACCCGGTGTCCGAGCGCGGCCAGGCCCAGCGCCTGCGTGCCGATACCGCAGGCGCAGTCGAGCACTTCGTACCCGGCCCCCACGCGGTTGCCGAGCGCCGCGCCGATCAGGCCGGAGAGCGCGGCGGCCTGCCGCTCGATGCTCGCCTGCCAGTCGGCGTACATGAGGTCGTAGTCGGCGGCGAGATCGTCGTAGAAATGGCGCACGGTGGCGGCGGAAGGGCTCTGCGCAGGCATGACGCCACCCTAACTCGGCTGTGATCAAAGGCTGATGGGAGTTTTCGCGCCACCGGCGGGTCCGGGCTGGCCGCCGCACGTTTGAGTCCCGCATCCTCGCGACAGGGATGTGGACATGCCACTCAACGCGCCCCTCGACACCACCCCGTACGCCCCCGTGCTCTCCGCCGAGGTGCGGGCGGCCCTCGCCGCGCGGCGGCCCGTCGTCGCCCTGGAGTCGACGATCATCGCCCACGGCCTGCCCCGGCCCCGCAATCTGCGGGTCGCCGGGGAGCTGGAAGGGCTCGTGCGGTGCGCCGGGGCCGTGCCCGCGACGGTGGCCGTGCTGGACGGGCGGGCCAGGGTCGGGCTGGACAAGGCCGAGCTGGAGCGGGTGGCCGAGGACCCGGGGATGCGGAAGCTGGGCCACCGCGACCTCGCCCCGGCACTGGCGGGCGGGGCCAGCGGCGCGACGACCGTCTCGGCGACCGCGTTCCTGGCGGCCCGCGCCGGGCTGCGGGTCTTCGCGACCGGCGGGCTCGGCGGGGTGCACCGGGGCTGGACCGAGACGCAGGACGAGTCGGCGGACCTGCGGCTGCTGGCACGTACGGGGATCACCGTGGTCTGCGCGGGTGTGAAGTCGATCCTGGACGTCCCGGCCACGCTGCAACGGCTGGAGACGCTGGGGGTCGGGGTGCTCGGCTACGGCACCGCCACGTTCCCCGGCTTCTACCTGAGCAGTTCGGGCGAGCCGGTCGACTGGACGGTGACCTCGCCCGAGGAGATCGCGGAGGTGATGCGGGCGCAGGACGCGCTCGGCGGGCCACAGGCGGCGCTGATCGTCGCCAACCCCGTGCCGGAGGAGGAGCAGTTGGACCCCGTGCTGCACGACCGGGTGCTGGCCGAGGCGCTGGAGGCGTGCCGGGAGCGCGGCATCACGGGGCAGGCGGTCACGCCGTTCCTGCTGGACCATCTGGTGCGGCACACCGGGGGCGCCTCGCTGGAGGCCAACCTCGCGGCGGTCCAGGGCAATGTGGCACTCGCCGCCCGTATCGCCACCGCCTGGGCCGCACGGTGAGCGGCGCCCTGCTCGTCGTCGGGGACGTGGTCACCGATGTGGTGGCCCGGCACGGACCGGCGCCGGCCAGGGGCACGGACACGGCCGCCGTGATCCGGACGCGGGCGGGCGGCGCGGGCGCGAACGTGGCCTGCTGGGCGGTGCACGCGGGCTGCCCGGACGTGCGGCTGCTGGCCCGGGTAGGCGCCGACTCGGCGGACTGGCACCAGGACCTGCTGCGACGCGCGGGGGTGCGCGGGCTGCTCACGGTGGACGAGGAGGCGCCGACCGCGACCGTCGTGGCGCTGGTCGACGCCGCCGCCGAGCGCACCTTCCTCACCGACAGCGGTGCGGTGCTGCGGCTGTCCCCCGACGACTGGTCGCCCGCGCTGCTCGACGGGGTCGCCCATCTGCATCTGTCGGGCTATCTGCTCTTCGCCGACACGAGCCGGGAGACGGCCCTGCTCGCCCTGCGGGAGGCCGTACGGCGGAACGTTCCGGTGAGCGTGGACCCGGCGTCGGCGGGCTTCCTCGCCGGTCTCGGCGTCGACCGGTTCCTCGCCCTGACCGAACGGGCGGACCTGCTGCTGCCCAACGCGGACGAGGCGCTGCTGCTCACCGGCCTGGCCGAACCGGCGGACGCGGCGGCCAAGTTGAGCATGCCCGCCCGCCAGGTCGTCGTCACGCTGGGCGAGGGCGGGGCGCTGCTGGCCGCCGGGGGCGCGGTGACCGGCCGGGTCCCGGCCGAGCGGACCGGGCGGGCCGTGGACTCGACCGGGGCGGGCGACGCGTTCACCGGCGGCTTCCTCGCGGCGCGGCTGGCGGGCGCGGACGACACGGCCGCCGCGGCGGCGGGCTGCCGGGCCGGGGCCGAGGCCGTCGGAACGGTGGGCGGACGGCCGCCGCTGCCGGGCGAGTAGCGCGGGCGTGGTGGGACGGTCCGCTCAGTGCGGCCCGAAGCCGCCCGCACCGCTCACCTCAGCCCCGTCCACGCCGGGTGGTGCGGATCGTCGGCGCGCACCACCGCGTCCGCGCTGTCGGCGGGCGCCGTCTCGTCCTCGTACCGCGCGAACGCGGGCAGGGTCCACAGCTCGTCCTGCGGCGTGCGCCGCCGCAGCGCACCGGCGGACAGCCGCAGATGGACGCCGAGGTCGAACGGGAACCAGTGCCCGAACAGCAGCGGCCCGTGCAGGATGAGCACCCCGCCCTCCGGCAGGTGCGCGTACGGGCTGCGCGTGGCCCGGTCCGTCGCCGGGTCCCACAGGTCCGGCAGCACCCGCCCGGTGCCGCCCGGCTCCAGGGGCCCGAACACCTCGCGCCAGAGCGCTCCGGTGTCGAACCAGCTGCCGAAGTACGAGTCCGGGTCCTGCTTGCCGTACTCGTAGCGCAGGCTGGCCGGCCGCAGGAATCCGGCGGTGGACACCGGGAGTACGGCACGGCCCCGCAGCCTCAGCGCCTGCGCGACGGACGCGGCCAGTTCGCCGGGGCGGGCGGCCGGTGCGCCGTCGACGGCGATCTTCAGCCAGGGTCCGCCGTCGGCCGGCTCCAGCGCGTCGGCGTGCGCGGCGAGCGCGTCCGTCAGCCGTTCCCAGGAGATCGCTTCGAATCGCACCCGTCCATCATCACCCGTCCCGGCCCGTGGCCGGTATGCGGAAACATGCAGCCACCACGCGCTTCGGCGATTACGGTCGTGGCCATGGATCTCGCATTCGCCCGCACGTTCGCGGCCCAGTGGCAGGACGACTGGAACTCCCACGACCTGGAAAGCATCCTGGCTCACTATCACGAGGACGTGATCTTCAGTTCACCGATGATCGCGCGGTTCACCGGCGACCCGTCGGGGACCGTGCGCGGCAAGGACGCCCTGCGGGCGTACTGGAAGCGCGGGCTCGAACTCATCCCGGACCTGGAGTTCGAGGTGATGGACGTCCGGGCGGGCGTCGACACGCTGGTGATCGACTACCGGAACCAGATCGGCGGCCGGGTCTACGAGGTGCTGACGTTCCGCGACGGGCTGGTGAGCGCGGGCCTCGGCGCGTACGGGGAGACACTCGCCCGCTGACGCCGGCGGGCGGTGTCCCCCGGGAGGCTTCACTTCCCCGGCCCGCACTCCACCGCGTCGGCGTCGTCGGAGAGTTCGCTGCCGTGGGGCAGCAGATAGGTCACCCAGAGCACGACGGGCTCGCTGCCCAGGTTGCGCCCGATGTGGCGGTGCTTCTTCCCGGACGGCTCGATGAACGAGGTGCCCGCCGGGGACACCTCGACCGAGCAGTCGTCCAGGGTGCGGGTGAGCGTCCCGGACTTGACGACGGCGATCAGCTGACCGCTGTGGGTGTGCCAGCCGGTGGAGCCGCCGGGCGCGATGGTGATGGTGCGGAAGGTGACGTCGGCCCGGCCCTTCGGCGCCTTGACCTTCAGCTTGCCCACCGAGGTCCCCTGGGCCACGACGGTGGCGCTCACCCCGCTGCCGGGCGTGGCGCCGGCCGCCGTCGGTACGAAGGCGAGCGCGGCGACGCTTCCCGCGATGACGAGCGCCTTGCCCAGCCGTCCCCGTTGCCCCTGTTGTGCCGTGGTCCTCATGGGCTCTCCCGTCTCCGGATGTCACGGACATCTCAAATGCCCCGACGTTACCCGGAAGAGGACCGCGCGAATCACGCCACCGCTATCCGGCCGCGCGGGGCGAACGTCAGCTCGCCCGCAGCTCCTTGGCCAGCGCGCTGTCGCCGGAGATCTCGATCCGCCCATCCGCGACCGCCTCGGCGAACGACGTCTCGCCGCGCCCGAGCGCGAGGCACAGCTCCGCGTCGAGGGCGATGCGCGCGTCCGCGCCGGCGGCGGGCCCGTCCCCGTACACCGGCTCGCCCGCGGTCACCTCGCCGGTACGGACGTGGAACTCGCCCTCGTCCAGGTGGACGTCGAGCACGCCCGCCGCCGCTCCCTCCAGGGCACGCAGCAGCGGGAGCGCGAACCAGTGGGCCCGGACCGCGTCGGTGGGCCGCCGCTCGGCCAGTGCGGGGGCACCCCACTCGGCGAGGGCGGCGAGAACCGGCAGCAGTCCGTGGCCGCGCGCGGTCAGCTCGTACACCGAGGCGGCGGCCGGCGGCGGGAGCTTGCGGCGGGTGACGAGGCCGCCCTGCTCCATGTCCTTGAGCCGGGAGGCCAGGACGTCCGTGCTGACGCCGGGCAGGTCGGCGTGGAGATCGGTGTAGCGGCGGGGACCGGCCAGCAGTTCACGGACGATCAGCAGCGTCCACCGGTCACCGACGGCGTCCAGGGCGCGGGCGCCGGCGCAGAACTGGTCGTAACTCCGGCGGCGTGCCGGGCGGGTGGCGGGCTGTTGCTGACGTGGCATGCGACGCAGTCTAGACATGTTGTTGGACTTTCCAAGCCCGAGCTTGGTAAAACCAAGTATCGCAACCGGGTCGGGGAGGCACCACATGGAGTTCCGTCAGTCCAGCAAGCTCAACGAGGTCTGCTACGAGATCCGGGGCCCCGTCATCGAGCACGCCAACGCCCTGGAGGAGGCGGGTCACAGCGTGCTCCGGCTCAACACGGGCAACCCGGCCCTGTTCGGCTTCGAGGCGCCGGAGGAGATCGTCCAGGACATGATCCGGATGCTCCCGCAGGCCCACGGCTACACGGACTCGCGCGGCATCCTGTCCGCCCGCCGGGCCGTGGCCCAGCGCTACCAGGCGATGGGCCTGACCGAGGTCGGCGTCGACGACATCTTCCTCGGCAACGGCGTCTCCGAGCTGATCTCGATGGCCGTCCAGGGGCTGCTGGAGGACGGCGACGAGGTGCTCATCCCCTCCCCCGACTACCCGCTGTGGACCGCGGTGACGACACTGGCCGGCGGCAAGGCCGTGCACTACACCTGCGACGAGGCCTCGGACTGGAACCCCGACATCGCCGACATGGCCTCGAAGATCACCGACCGCACCCGGGCCGTCGTGATCATCAACCCCAACAACCCGACCGGCGCCGTCTATCCGCGCGAGGTGCTGGAGGACATCCTCGACCTGGCGCGCCGGCACGGCCTGATGGTGTTCGCCGACGAGATCTACGACCAGATCCTCTACGACGACGCCGAGCACCACAGCGTTGCGGTGCTCGCCCCGGACCTGGTCTGCCTCACCTTCAGCGGCCTGTCGAAGACGTACCGGGTGGCCGGGTTCCGCTCCGGCTGGATGGTGGTCTCGGGCCCGAAGCAGCACGCCCGCAGCTATCTGGAGGGACTGACGATGCTCGCCTCGATGCGGCTGTGCCCCAACGCCCCCGCCCAGTACGCCATTCAGGCCGCGCTCGGCGGCCGGCAGTCGATCCGGGACCTGGTGGTGCCCGGGGGCAGGCTGTACGAGCAGCGCGATCGCGCGTGGGAGAAGCTGAACGAGATCCCGGGCGTCTCCTGTGTGAAGCCGAAGGGCGCGCTGTACGCCTTCCCGCGCATCGACCCGAAGGTGCACCCGATCGCCGACGACGAGAAGTTCGTCCTGGACCTGCTGCTGCGCGAGAAGATCCAGGTCGTCCAGGGCACCGGCTTCAACTGGCCCCGCCCCGACCACTTCCGCATCCTGACCCTGCCGCACGCGGACGACCTGGACGCCGCGATCAGCCGGATCGGGCGGTTCCTGGCGGGGTACCGGCAGTGAGTCCGCGCCGAATGAGGAGCGGGCCCGGGGGCGTAGCCGGCCCCCGAGCCCTGTGATTGCCGCCTGCATGACACGCCGGCACGTTTAAGGTCCCGTATCAGTTTTATGTCGTCGCGTCCTGCCTTTAGACGACCGCGGACCGAAGCTCCACGGGCCGGAGTCGAACCGGCATCTCGACGCCCACGGGCACGGGCCCGTTTGATCCGGCGATAGGCGGCGCATGCTGAGCCTGGAGCGAGAGTCTGAGATTGATCACGGTCTGCCTCTGCCAGTTGGGCCACCCCGGCCCGTATCCGCGCTGAGCGCGGAAGTGCCGGGGGGAGGACTCGAACCTCCACCGGAACCGCTTCGTCACGACAAACTTCAGTTTCAGCTTTGCGCTCCTCGCGCACCCCGGCGGTTTCGACCACCGCCGGGGAATCCATGGTCGGTCACCCGAAGAGGTAACCGAAGACGGCGTCACCCACCCGCTGGTCCGTGACCTCCGTGCCGTTGGCCTCCTCGCGGGCGAACTTGACGGCCTGCTGGAGCTTCTCCACCCGGTCGAGCAGTTCGTTCACCCGGCGCGCGGGCAGCGCCCCGGAGAACTTCACGGTCGTCCAGTAACCGATCGGTACGTCCTCGTAGTACACCTCGACCTGCGCCGGGTGCTTCTCGGTGGCCTCCGCCTTCACGTGGTTGCGGGGCACCTTCTTGGTGCGCAGGGTCCGGACCGGCTCGGTCTTCCACGCGTCGGTGGACGGGTCCTGGCTCCACGCCTCGGACGCCTCCAGCACCGGAAGCTTGCGCACGAAGGTGTTGAGGTCGACGAGCTGCTTCTCCAGGAAGAGCAGATAGGAAACCGGTACGTCACTCACCAGGACCCGGCCGTCGACGGTCACATCGGCACGGGCCTCGCAGTTCGCCCAGTCCTTCGTGGCGGTCACGTCGAACAGGCGGGTGAGGGACTTCGCGGTCTCCCGCAGCACGCCCTCGGCCTTGACCTGCACCGGCGTCGACTCGGGCGGCAGCTGCTCGCCCTCCTCGTCCTTCGGCTGATAGGTCCGGGAGATCCCGGCGAGGAGTCCGGCCTTCTGGAGGCCGTGATGCGCCGCCGTCAGGTCCTGGTGTGCCTTGGACTTGACGCCCTTCTCCACTGCGATGATCTGATTGAGTTTCGCCACGCCGAGGAAGCTAGCAGCGGCAACGGCGGTGCCGCCAAGGGTTTTTGGCGCCGTCGCGCACGGGCCGGTGCGCCCGGCACACCTCTGTGCGCTCCCGCCCGTTCGGGTGGATTCCCGGTGACGCCCTTCCGCCGACGCCACCGGCCCCGGGCCGCTTGCGACAGTGAGGCCCGCGCGTCTGCGCCTTCCCCGCATCCGGAACGAAGGGCTCCCCCATGCCTCTCCTGTCCCGCACGGCCGCCGCGAACGACCCGGCCGGCTCCCCCGACGACCGCCGCCGCCCGCGACGGCGGACCGCGCTCGTCGCCGCCACGGCGGGCCTCGCCGTCCTGGCGGTGGGCACGCCCGTCGCGTACGCCACGCTCGGCTCGGGCTCCTCGCCGGAGCCCCGCCCGGCGGTGGCGGAGGCCCTACGGGGGAAGGACTACATCGAGACACGGCTCCTCTTCGGCACCGAACGCCCCGACGGCGGACCGGAGGTGACCGACCGGCAGTTCCTGGAGTTCATCGACGCGGAGGTCACCCCGCGCTTCCCGAACGGGCTGACCATCCAGGACGGCCGGGGGCAGTGGCGGGACTCCCGCGGGGTGATCGAGCGGGAGCGCAGCTATGAGCTGACCCTGCTCTACCCGGCATCCGAGGCGCGGGTGCGCGGCCGGCAGATCGAGCGCATCCGCGACGCCTACGAGAACGCGTACGCCCAGGATTCGGTGGGGCGGCTGGAGGAGCGGCTGAGCGCCGACTTCTGAGGGGGGCGGCGGGCCGCGCTTGCGGCCATGCCCCGGGTGTACGGAACCGGCCGCGCCCCCGGTCAGGCGCCGGGCGTACGCGGCCGGGCCAGCACCCGGGCCGCCGCGTGCACGCCGGCCACCGCCACCGGCAGGAACGCCAGCCCGGCCGCCGTCGCGCGGGCGCCGCCCACCGGAATGCCCGCCGCCCGCAGCCGGCGCAGCGCCCAGAGCGAGTACGGGACGACGACGGTCGGCGAGGTGGCCACCCCCGGCGTGTAGCCGCCGTACGCCGCCGACTGCGCCATGTGCACCACCCCGTGGAGCCCGAATCCGGCCAGGGCCGTACGGAAGAAGGCGCTGCGGCCGCCCGTGCGCGCCCCGTCCGCGGCGGCCGCCGCGACGACCACGCCCATGAGGCCGATGGCCGTGTTCACCTCCCGCTGCGAGAGGTCCGCCCGGTCCCACACCCGGTCGGGCACCCACGGCAGACGCTTCCTGAGCCCGGGCCGTGCGGTGCGGAGCCAGCACGCCATGGTGGCGATCTCCTCCAGGTCGTTGGCCGCCCAGGCGGCCAGCAGCCCCCAGGTCACCGCTCCGGAAACTCCGGAGGTCCTGTCGGTCTTCATGAGCACCCCTCTGCGTGTCGTGCGCCGGCGGTCGGCCGCAGCCTATAGTGCAACGCAACGTTGCGTTGCACTTTTCTGGAGCCGCCATGTCCGCCCCTCCCCCACAGTCCCGGCCCGGCAAGGGCCCCCGCGCCGCCGAGGCGATCTTCGACGCCACCCTGCGGCTGCTCGCCGAGCGCGGCTACGCGGGGCTCACCGTCGAGGCCGTCGCCCAGGAAGCGGGGGTCAACAAGACGACCATCTACCGCTGGTGGCCGTCGAAGGCGCCGCTGCTGCGCGCCGCGCTGCTCCGGGCCCGGGTCCTGGACCTCGAGATCCCCGACTCGGGCTCGCTGCGCGGGGACCTGATCGCCCTCACGGAGCAGGTGACCGGCCTGGTCACCGGTGTACGGACCCGGGCGATCGTGCGGGCCCTGGCCTCCGGGACGGGCCTGCCCGACGACGAACTCGCCGCGCTGGGCCGGGACTTCTTCGCCGACCGGTTCTCGCGCGAGCAGCCGGTGTTCACCCGGGCCGCCGCACGCGGCGAGCTGCCGCCGGGGGCCGACCCGAAGCTGCTGCTCGACCTGATCGCGGGGGCGGTGTGGGTGCGGGCGCTGCTCAGGAACGAGCCCGTGCCGCCCGGTTTCGCGGCCGCCGTCGTCGACGCCGTGCTGCCCGCCGGGCGCGGGCACGGCTGAGGCTTCGGGCATGCCGGGCGGGGCAGGGACCCCTCAGCCGCCGGTCAGCTCCAGGAGGGCGCCGACCGGGTCGGTGTCCGGCGCGGCACGCGGCCACCAGTCGTCCTCGCCCGGGTCCGACTCGTAGCCGTACCAGCGGCCGTCGCGGCCGAAGCGGAGCTGGAAGGCGTGGCCCGGGTGGGTGAGCTGGTTGCGCCAGGGCTGGAAGCGGGGGAAGCCGGCCGCCGCGAGGGCCGGGCGGGCCCGGTCGAAGGGGCCCGCCGGGGGGTCCCACGGCGTCTCCAGGACCGCAAGACCCTCGGCCTCGCCCTGCCGCCAGGCGGCGACGGCGCGGGCCAGGTCCGTGGTGTTGCGGCCGGTGGCGGAGGCCAGCTCCCGGTAGAGGGCGCGGGTGCTAGCGGTGAGCCCGGCGGTGGGTCCGGACGCCGCGAGACGCACGGCGTCCTGCCAGGTGGTGAGCCCGGCGAGCGGGTCGCGGCCGGTGGTCAGCAGGGCGTGGGCGCGGGCCGCCGCGTCCGTGGCGAGCTGGTCCAGGGCGAGCGGGTCCCGGGCCCCGGGCAGCGCGGGGTAGGCGGGCGGGCGGCCCGGGTGCGGGTCCACCGGGAACGGCGCGGGCAGCGGCGGCAGGAAGCGGGCGGCCAGCGCCTCTTCGACGGGCACGGACGGGGTGTCGGGGGCGGGGGGCCGCTCCCGGGCGGAGTGCGCGGCGTTGCGCCGGCCCAGCTCCTCCAGGAGTTCGCGCTCGCCCCGGCCGCGCAGCAGGAGCAGGACGAACGGGTCGGTGTCCAGCAGGAGGGCCATCTGGTAGCTGAGGGCCGCGACGTGCTTGCAGGGCCTGCCCCGGTCGGGGCAGGTGCAGGCGGGGTCGAGGTCGCCCGGGGCGGGCAGCAGGGTCATGCCGGCGGCGGTCGCGGTCTCCGCCAGGGAGTGCGGCATCTCCTTGGCGAGCAGCGCGGCGAGGTGGCCGGGGCGCGCGGCGACCGCGTCCAGCAGGGTGTCCCAGTCGGGGTCGGCGAACGCCCGCAGCCGCAGCTCGGCGCGGTACGGGCGGGGGCGGCTGCCGTGCACGTAGGCGACGACGTGCCCCGGCGTGACGGTGATCGCGGCGACATGCCCGCCGTCCGCGTAGTCCCGGCCCCTGGCCAGGCGCGGGCCGTCCATCGAGAGGGATTCCAGCGCCGTCACCCAGGCCCGGCCCCACCAGCTCTCGGCGAACGGCTCGCCCTCGCCGGAGGTGCGCACCGGAACGGCCTCGAAGGTGCGCCGCAGATCGTCGGGCCCGGGACGGGAACGGGCGCCGGGGCGGGCACTGTCCGGGCGCCGGCGGGGCGCGGGGCTCATGACGGCCTCCGGAGGGAGACGAGGTCGGCCAGGTCACGGTCGCTCAGCTCGGTCAGCGCGCTCTCGCCGCTGCCGAGGACGGCGTCGGCCAGCGCCCGCTTGGCGAGCAGCATCTCGCCGATGCGGTCCTCCACCGTGCCCTCGGCGATCAGCCGGTGCACCTGGACGGGCTGGGTCTGGCCGATGCGGTACGCCCGGTCCGTGGCCTGCTCCTCGACGGCCGGGTTCCACCAGCGGTCGTAGTGGATGACATGGGCGGCCCGGGTGAGGTTGAGACCCGTGCCCGCCGCCTTGAGGGAGAGCAGGAAGACGGGGACCTCGCCGGACTGGAAGCGGTCGACCATCCTCTCCCGCTCGGCCACCGGCGTGCCACCGTGCAGGAGCTGGGACGGGATCGCACGGGCGGTCAGATGGGCGGACAGCAGCCGGGCCATCGTCACGTACTGCGTGAAGACCAGCACCGAGCCGTCCTCGGCGAGGATCGTGTCGAGCAGTTCGTCCAGGAGGGCGAGCTTTCCCGAGCGTCCGGTGAGCCGGGCCGCGTCCTCCTTCAGATACTGCGCGGGGTGGTTGCAGATCTGCTTGAGCGAGGCCAGCAGCTTCATGATCAGGCCGCGCCGCGCGATGCCCTCGGACGCCTCGATGTACGCCATGGTCTCGCGCACGGTGGCCTCGTACAGCGTGGCCTGCTCGCGGGTGAGGAAGACGGGGTGGTCGGTCTCCGTCTTGGGGGGCAGCTCGGGCGCGATGCCCGGGTCGGACTTCTTGCGGCGCAGCAGGAACGGCCGGACCAGCCGGGACAGCCGCTCCACCGCCTCGTCGTTGCCGAGGCCCGCCGCCGTGCCGGTGTTCTCCACGATCCGGGCGTGCCGGGCCCGGAACGCCTTGAGGGGGCCGAGCAGTCCGGGCGTCGTCCAGTCGAGCAGCGCCCACAGCTCGGAGAGGTTGTTCTCCACGGGGGTGCCGGTCAGGGCGACCCGCGCCGGGGAGGGGATGGTGCGCAGCGCCTTCGCGGTGGTGGAGTGCGGGTTCTTGACGTGCTGCGCCTCGTCGGCGACGACCAGGCCCCAGCGGTGGGCGGCCAGTTCGGCGGCGCTGGAGCGCATCGTGCCGTACGTGGTGAGGACGAAGCCCCGGTCCGCTCCGGCGAGGGTGCGGCCGGTGCCGTGGAATCTGCGCACGGGGACGCCGGGGGCGAAGCGGTTGATCTCGCGGTGCCAGTTGCCCAGCAGGGAGGCGGGACAGATGACCAGCGTGGGCGCGGGGTGGGCGCGGTGGAGGTGGAGGGCGATCAGGGTGATCGTCTTGCCGAGGCCCATGTCGTCGGCGAGGCAGCCGCCGAGGCCCAGCGAGGTCATCCGGTCCAGCCAGGCCAGCCCGCGCAGCTGGTAGTCGCGGAGCGTCGCGTGGAGTCCGGGCGGCGGGGCGGGCACGGGGTCGTCGGTGAGCAGGCGCGTACGCAGCTCCGCCAGCGTGCCGGCGGGCACCGCCTCGACCTGTTCGCCGTCCACCTCGGCGCTGCCGGTCAGCGCGACCGCGAGGGCGTCCACAGGGTCGAGCAGGCCCAGCTCCCGCTTGCGCGCCTTGCGGACGAGCGCGGGATCGACGACGACCCACTGGTCCCGCAGCCGGACCACGGGGCGGTGGGCCTCGGCGAGCACGTCCATCTCGGCCTCGGTGAGCCGCTGTTCGCCCAGCGCGAGCTGCCAGTCGAACGCGAAGAGCTGTTCGGCGTCGAAGAACGCGGTGCCGTCCGTGGCCGTCCCGGGCGCGGGCCGCACCACGGCCGTCGCGGTGAGCGTACGGGCCAGCTCCCTGGGCCAGTGGACCCCGACCCCGGCGGCGGCCAGCCGGGCACCGGCGTCACCCAGCAGCTCGTAGAGCTCGTCCTCTCCCAGGGCCAGCACGTCGGGGACCGGCTGGTCCAGCAGCCGTTCGAGCGGGGCCCAGACGCGGGCGGCGCGGCGCAGCGCGAGCGCGGTGTCGATCCGGGCCCGGGGGCCGAATGGTTCGCCCGCGTCACCGGCCCACAGGGCCGCGGCGTCGACCACGTAGGTGGGGTCGGCGAGGCTGTGCACCTGGGTGACGGCCGCGGCGGCATGCCGATCGGTCTCGCCCGTCGCCTCGTCGGGTCCGGCCGTGTCGAAGAGCTCGTACGCGGAGAGGTCCAGGCGCAGGGACACCCGCACCCCGGCGTCCAGTCCGGAGGCCACCTCCACGGCCCACTCCCGCGCACCGGGCAGATGCTGTGGCTCGGTCGCGGCGAACGGGGCGCCCATGGCGAACGCGGCGGCGGGCGTCCGGGGCAGGGTGTCCGCGACCGCGTCGAGGAAGGCCCCGATCAGCGCCTCGGGGTCGGGCAGCCGGAGCGGGGCCCGGTCGGGCAGCGGGACGGCGTGCCCCTCCCAGGGCAGGGCGGCGGCCACCGCGCGCAGGTGGGCGACGTCCCCGGCATCGCGGGGCCCGGCCCGCCAGGCGTCGTGGTCGTCGGCCGTCAGCCCGGGGAGCATACGGCCACCGGCCACCAAGTGCAGCGCGTGCAGGGCGGCGGTCCCCCAGGCGCGGGTCGCCGGGTGTGCGGAGCGCAGGTGCCGGGCGCGCGCGAGCAGGGGCAGGGCCGCGTCGACCGGAAGCAGGAGCGCGGGCACGTCCCGCGTGCGCACCTCGCCGCCGGCCCCGGACGGGCGGACGACCGTGATCGCCTCGCTCCGGGCTTCGGCGGTCTCGGGGAGCGGGGCGTCGGCCGGGTCCCAGAAGGCGACGCGCCCCCGGCGCGGGGGCGTACCGGGGATGAAGACGGCGGCGCAGCGCAGCAGGCGGCTGTCGTCCGCGTCCTGCGGCGGCGGTGCGGTGGTCACCGGTCCCTCCCTTCCCGTCGTGCACGGCCCGGCGGCCGCGTCCTGGCGTTCCGTGCCTGGTCAGCACGGCCTCGTCCGCTGCCAGGCGAGTCTAGGCGGGAGGTCTGACAACGCCCTCGGACAGGGCCCGGCCGCCGCCTTTCCCGCAGCTCGTACGGGTCGGGCGACGGCCGGCATGCGCGGACGTCCGGTCAGTGCCGGGCGTACGACTCCACGTCCGTGCGGGGTCCTGCCGCGGCCCGAGCGGAGGCCTCGGAGCGGGCGCCAGCGGCGGACGGCCGGCGCGCCGGCGCATCGGAGTCCGCCGGCTCCGGGCTGCCGTCGGTGAGCGGCTGGGACTCCGGCGCACCGTCACCGGCGCCCGGCGACAGCGGCTCGCCCCGCTCCGGAGGCCGCACGGCCTCGGGCGGCGGGCCCTGCTGCTGGGCGCGTTCCAGGAAGCGCAGCAGCTCCACCGGGAACGGCAGCACGAGGGTGGAGTTCTTCTCGGCCGCGACCGCCACCACGGTCTGGAGCAGTCGCAGCTGGAGCGCGGCCGGCTGGGTGGACATCTCCGACGCCGCCTCGGCCAGCTTCTTGGACGCCTGGAGCTCCGCGTCCGCGTTGATGACACGGGCGCGCCGTTCACGGTCGGCCTCGGCCTGGCGGGCCATGGAGCGCTTCATGGTCTCCGGCAGGGACACGTCCTTGATCTCGACCCGGTCGATCTGGACGCCCCAGCCGACCGCGGGGCTGTCGATCATCAGCTCCAGGCCCTGGTTCAGCTTCTCGCGGTTGGAGAGGAGGTCGTCCAGATCGCTCTTGCCGATGATCGACCGCAGCGAGGTCTGCGCCATCTGCGAGACCGCGAAGCGGTAGTCCTCGACCTCGACGACCGCGCTCGCCGGGTCGACCACCTTGAAGTAGATGACGGCGTCCACCCGGACCGTGACGTTGTCCCGGGTGATGCCGTCCTGGGCGGGCACGGGCATGGTGACGATCTGCATGTTGACCTTGCGGAGCCGGTCGACGCCGGGCAGCACCATGGTGAACCCCGGCGGGCGCACCTCGTCGCGGAGCCGGCCCAGTCTGAGGACCACACCCCGTTCGTACTGCCTGACGACCCGGGCGGCCGCCGCGAGATACAGGGCGCCCACCGCCGCTGCCGCGACCACCGCGATCAAGAGGTCCTGGACCATGACGGCCCCCTGCCAGCCGGTAGACCCCGGCTCTCGGCCTCGCACCCTCTTCGTGCGCTAATACCACGGTATGCCCGGTTCTGCTTCAGGTCGAACGCCTCCGGGTCCGCCCGCCGCCGCTCCGCTCCCCCGCCCGGCCGCTTCCCGGATGCCGGGGCGCGGGGAAGCGGGCAGGGTGACCAGCACCGGCACGTACCCAGGCCCGTGCACCGCGGTGTGCGTGGTGACGAGACAGACGAGGACCCGCCCATGCCCGTGATCGACCGCCGGCGCCGCCGGCTCGCCATCGCCGCCCAGGCCGTGCTCCTGACCCTCACCGTCGCAGGCTGCTCGGGCCTCGGCCGGACTGCGGTCGGCCCGGTCATCTACACCACCGAGCGGGACGCCGTGATCGAGGTGAACAGCCCGTCGGTCAAGGGCTGCCACCGGCTCGCCCCCGCCGGCGCCAAGCAGGTGGCCAACGAGACGCTGATCGACATCATCCTGTACCGGACACCGAACTGCACCGGCCCCGGAACGACGTACGTGGCGACCACCTTCTCCGACGTCAACGCGCCGAACGCGCTGCCCTGGCGGAGCTTCAGCACCGTCCACTGACGGCCCCGGGCAGCGCTACACGGGCACGGCCCGCACCCAGATGCCGTCGTCCGTGAGATAGCGGTCCACTTTCAGCCCGGCCGCCTCCAGGTGCTCCTCGAACTCCTCCTTCGTCAGCGGCCGGGACCGGAACGTCTGCGTCCACCGGGCGTCGGGGAACTCGTACTCCGCGCGCACCGAGCGCACCCCGTCTCCGACCGGCTCCGAGGAGACGATCCGCACGGTGTAGCCGGCCGCAACGGCACGCTCCCGGGGGGTGACGTGGTAGTCGGCCCCCTCGCGCTGGATGAGCACCACGCCGCCGTCGCGCACATACCGACGGCAGGTCCGCAGCAGCCCGTCGCGCACCCCGTGGTCGCCCGCGTGCACGAGGAAGGACGCGAGCATGACGACGTCGAAGGTCTCCTCGCCGAGGTCCAGCGACTCGATCGGGGCGCACACCGTCCGCGCGCCGCGCACCCGCTCCAGCATCTGCGGCGACTCGTCCACGCCGGTGATCCGGAAGCCGCGCTCGATCAGCGGACGCGTCACCCGGCCCACCCCGCAGCCCAGTTCCAGGATGTGCGCACCGGCGGGGACGGCCGCCTCGATCACGTCCGGTTCGTCGCCCACGGCCAGCCTGGTGTACAGCTCGACGGCGCAGCCGTCCGGAGTGATGGCGCCCGGCCCGGTCCCTGAGTAACCCTCACGTACCAGTTGTCCGCTCATACCCACCGAACGGCCGTACGGCGGCGTTCGTTCCCGCCCCTCACACCGAGCGCCGCGCGACCAGCGCCGCACTCAGGTGCTGAAGGTCGGCGGGGCGGGCCGGGGAGAGACCGGTGAGGCGGTCGATGCGGCGGATGCGGTAGTCGACGGTGTTGGGGTGGACGTGCAGCGCGGCCGCCGCGGCCCGGCGGTCCAGCCCGTGCCCGAGGTACGTCTCCAGGGTGTGCAGCAGCTCCGGCTTGGCGTCCAGCGGGCTCAGCAGCCCCGCGAGCCCGCGCAGCGCCTCGCTGGGCCGGCTGAGCTGGTACTCCAGGAGCACGTCGGCCAGCCGGTAGAGGCCGGGCGCCCGTCCGGTACGGGCCACCAGGTCCACGATCTCGCCGTTGCGGGCCACCGCCGCCGGCACCCCGGCCGGTGAGGCGGTCTCGGCGGCGGCCGTGACGGGGACACCCGCCGCCCGGGTCGCCCCGGCGATCAGGTCGCACAGCCCGCCGGGCCCGTCCCACGGCGGCGGCTCCGCGACGGGCAGCAGCACGGTGCCGCCGGACGCGTCCAGCGCGGTCAGCGCGGGCGTCCCGGCGTACCGGTCCAGGGCCGCCCGGATGCGCCGTATCTTGCGCCGGGCGGCCACCCCCGCACCGGGGCCCGGCGCGGGACCCGCCCCCGTCTCGTCCGGGTGCGGAGCCAGAGCGAGCGTCATCGTCAGATAGCGGGCGGCCGGGCGCAGGCCGGTGCGCCGGGTGAAGCCGTCCAGGTCCTCGCCGGTCAGCAGCGCGGCCATCAGCGCGTGCCGGCCGCCGTGCTCCTGGCTGTCCAGGATCTGCCGGGCCTCCAGATAGGCGCCGCTCACCGCCGAGGTCAGCTGCTGCTGGAGGACCAGGATGCGGTCCATGATCTCCAGCACGTCGGGCAGGTCCCCGGGCCCGGCGTCCTGCGCGGTCTCCTCCCAGCACATGGCGACGCCGACCTGGTAGGCGGTCAGGATGGCGTCCAGCGGCACGCCCTCCTCCGCACGCTGGGCCGCCGAGTCGCGCTGCTGGGCCAGTTCGTCGTCCGTGACGGCCCTGCGGTGTTCGAGGACGTCCGCGAAGAGCCGCAGATTGTGCTGGACGATGTCCGCGATGTCGCCGGCGATCTCCTCGTGCGGCAGCTCCGCGTAGACCGGCAGATCGCTCAGCAGCCGGGCGACGACCCGGGCGGTCAGGGCAGGGACGCGGGCCCGCAGCCGGCCCGCCACCGGGCGCCCGGCGATCGACAGCGGCCGCGGCCCGCCCGCCACGACGGACCGTTCTTTGTCATGCGTCACAAAAGCCCCCGGCGAAGTCTGCGTTACCCACCAGTTAAACGACGGCGTTCGAGTCTGCATGATGACCGGCGACACCCGCCATGCCCCCACTCGCAACGCACCGGAGGTCGTCATGAACTCGTCCCGGAACAAGGCGTTCTGTCGTACCGTCAAAGGAGCGGCGACCGCCGTCGCCCTGGCCTCCCTGGCCGTCGGCACCACCGCGTCCGGCGCCTGGGCGGCGAGCGCCGACGACCCCGTCCAGTACGTGGCGCTCGGCGACTCCATGGCCTCCGGGCCGCTCATCCCGGGCATCACCGGACCGCTGGCCTGCGGCCGTTCCACGCACAACTACGCGCACGAGCTGGCGGCGAGCATCGGCGCCTCGCTGCGCGACGTCACGTGCAGCGGCGCCCAGTCCAAGCACATGACCGAGAAGCAGTCGCTGTCGCTGCTCGACGTCCCGATGGGTTCGGCGGCCCCGCAGTTCGACGCGCTGCGCGCGGACACCGACCTGGTGACCCTGACCATCGGCGGCAACGACGCCGGTCTGGTCGGCATCGCGCAGGACTGCATGCAGCTCGACCCGACCGCCACCCCGTGCAAGGACAAGCTGACGGAGGGCGGGGTCGACCAGGTGGCGCAGCGGATCGACGCGTTCGCGCCGCGCCTCGGAGCCGTACTCGACGGAATCCACCAGCGGTCGCCGCAGGCCAGGATTCTCGTGACGGGCTACGGGCTGTACATCAAGCCCGGCGGCTGCTGGCCGCTGCAGCCCGTGCTGCCGGTGGATGCCGACTTCCTCCAGGGCAGCGTGAACCGGATGAACGCGGTCATCGCCGAGCAGAGCGCCGCGCACGGCGCCGAGTACGTCGACGTCGCCACGCCGAGCAAGGGCCACGACGCCTGCCAGGCGCCGTCCGACAAGTGGGTCGAGGGGTACGTGCCCACCGCTCCGGCCGCCCCGCTGCACCCGAACCGGCAGGGCGAGGCCGCCTACGCCCGGATCATCGGCGCGCACCTCCAGGGGAGCTGACCCGTGCGGCAGCGGATGCTCAACGGACTGCTCGCCGCGAGGGCCACCAGCACCAGCAGCCGCAGCCGCAACGGGTGCGCGGTGGCGCCCCGGCCCTCGCCCCGCCCGCCCACGCGGCCCCGGCGGACCCCTCCCCGGCGCGGGGCTGCGACCCGCTGGCACCCGCCGAGTGCCTGCTGCCGTTCCCCAGCGACTGGTACACCCGGCCGGACCCGCGCACCGGCACGGGCCGCCGGGTGGCCCTCGACACCTCGGTCCTGCCCCGGCCCGCGAGCGGGCAGGCCGTCGACCCGGCCGCCTGGAACCGGTCCGACGGCTTCTCCCCCGGCTCCACCCTGATCGCCCAGGTACCGGGGCTCGACCTGGCGAGGACCGGCGCGGCCCCGCTCACCGACATCGGCAGGTCCCTCGACCGGGACGCACCGATCGTCCTGCTCGACACCGCGACCGGTGAGCGGTGGCCCTACTGGGCGGAGACGGACGCCAACGCCACCGACCCCGCGCGCCGGGCCCTGCTCATCCACCCGGCCCGCAACTTCCGCGACGGCCACCACTACGCCGTGGCGCTGCGCCGGCTCAAGGACGGGGAGGGCCGTACGATTCCGGCCGCCGCGCCGTTCGCCGCCGTCGCCGGGAAGCGGCTGCCCGCGCACGATCCGCTGCGCGTCCGCCAGGACCGGCTTCGGCCCGCCCTGACCGCGCTGCGCCGGGCCGGGGTCTATGCCCAGGGGCTCAACCTGGCCTGGGACTTCACCGTCGCCTCCACCCGCAGCCTCACCGGTGACCTGTTCACCCTCCGCGACGACGCGTTCCGCCGGCTCGGCGACCGCTCACCCGGCTTCACGGTCACCGGGGTCACGGACTTCACCCGGGAACAGGACCCCCGGATCGCCCGCGAGGTCGCCGGCGCGATCACCGTGCCCGGCTATCTGGACGCACCCGGCGGCCCACCCGGCGCCGTGCTGAAGCGCGACCGCGACGGCACCCCGCGCGCGCTTCCGGGCAGCACGCAGACCGCCGCGTTCCGTTGCGAGATCCCGCGCGCCGCCTTCCGTACGCCCTCGCGCCCCTCGCTCTACGGACACGGCCTGCTCGGCTCCCGCAACGAGGTCGGCGCGGGGAACGTCAAGGACATGGCCGCCGAGCACGACTTCACGTTCTGCGCGACGGACTGGATCGGCATGGCCAAGGACGACATCCCCGTCGTGGTGGCCGCGCTCTCCGACCCGAACCTCTTCCCCGCCGTACCGGAACGCAGCGAACAGGGCATGCTGAACGCTCTGTTCCTCGGCCGCGCCCTGATCCACACCAGGGGCCTGACCACCGACCCGGCGTTCCGCACCGCCGACGGGCGTCCGCTCGTCGACACCCGGCACGGCCTCGCGTACGACGGGAACAGCCAGGGCGGCATCCTCGGCGGCGCGCTGGTCGCCGCCTCGACCGACATCCGGCGCGGGGTGCTGGGCGTCACCGGCATGAACTACGGGCTGCTCCTCAACCGCAGCGCCGACTTCGCCCCGTTCCAGCAGGTCCTGGACGCCGCCTACCCGGACAAGCTGCACCAGCAACTGGTCCTCCAGCTCTTCCAGATGGTCTGGGACCGGGGCGAGACCAACGCGTACGCGCAGCACCTCACCGACCACCACCAGGTCCTGCTGCACATCGCGTACGGCGACCACCAGGTCGCGAACGCGGCGGCCGACGTGGAGGCACGCACCATCGGCGCCCGGCTCCTCACCCCCGCGCTCGCCGCCGGCCGCAGCCCGGACGCCGTCCCGTACTGGGGCATCCGCCGCATCGGGCCGGGCCAACCGCCCTACCGGGGCTCGGCGATGACCGTCTGGGACAGCGGTACGCCGGCTCCCCCGGTCACCAACACCCCGCCCGCCGGGCCGGCCTACGGGCACGACCCGCACGAAGATCCCCGCAACTCGCCCGCCGCGCGTCAGCAGAAGGCCACCTTTCTGACCACCGGCCGTGTCATCAATGTCTGCGGCTCCACCCCGTGCACCGCCACCCCGACCTCCTGACGCCTCCCCTGCCCCGCAGGGTCCAGACAAGGAGCACCATGCGTACGCACCGCATCGCCGGCGCCGTCCTCGCCACCGCCCTCCTCACCGGTACGGTCATCGCGCCGGCCGCCTTCGCCGCACCGCCCGCGGCCACGGCGTCCGTCGCGCAGTCCGCCGTCCCGTTCACCCGGGCCACCGCCACGCGCACGGCGGACGGCGGCCACACCCTCGCCTGGGCCTCGCCCGCCGGATCGGTCACCGTCACCGCCGTCACCTCGTCCGACGCCACCGCCGGCACCGCGCTCGGCACCGCACCGGGCAGCGGCTCGCTGACCGTCGCGCCGGGCACGCTCCCGGAGGCCGGGCGCTGGTACTTCCGGCTGGTCCCTGACAGCGGGAGCCCGCTCGTTGTCGCCGACCGCTCGCTCGGCCTGGAGTCCGCCCGCAACTTCCGGGACATCGGCGGCTACCGCACCACGGATGGGCACTGGGTGCGTCCCGGCCTGGTCTACCGCTCCAACAAGCTGAACGGCCTCACCGACGCCGAGCAGCAACGGCTGGTCTCCCAGAGGCTCACGCTCGACGTGGACCTGCGCAACGCCCAGGAGCGCCACGACGACCCGGACCGGCTGCCCGCCGGGGTGACGTACCAGGTCGCGGACGTCGTCTCCTTCGCCCACGGCATCCGCTTCCACGACTCGGCGCTGATGACCCTGGCCCAGGCCCTCGCCGCCGGTCTCTTCTCCGGCTCCTCGGACCTCGGCCAGTCCATCGGCTACCCGTTCATGGTCAACTTCGTGGGCGCCGACTACGCCTTCCACGACCTCGTCACGGCCGTCGCCACGAACACCTCCGGCGCCACGGTCTTCCACTGCAGCGCCGGCAAGGACCGCACCGGCTGGGGCACGGCCGTCCTGCTCACGCTGCTCGGCGTCCCCCGGGAGACGGTCGAGGCGGACTTCCTGGCCAGCAACCAGTACACCGGCAATCCGAAGGCCGTGGAACTGAGCTGGCTGCGCGCCGCGTTCGCCGAGGTGGACCACATCTACGGCGACTTCGACACCTACGTACGCGAGGGGCTGAAGCTCGACGCGGCGACCGTGGCGACACTGCGGGCGAAGCTGCTCACCGACTGACCGTGCCGCACCTGCCCGGTCGGGGGTCCATGCTGGTAGGTGAGGCGATGCCATGCGTACCGGTAATGAACCCACGACCGCCCGCAGCCCGCTGCGGATGCGGCTCTGGCTGAGTCTCTGGGGCCTGGCCTGGGCCGTCTTCGGCGTGACGGCCTTCGCCGTGAACGGCCGCACCGGCTGGGCAGCGGTCTGCGGAGTGCTGCTCGTGCTGGTCGTCGTCGACCTGTGCTTCGTCGTGCACCGGCTGCGCCAGGGCGCGCACTACCAGCCGGGCCGGGCCATACCGCCGTACGAACCCGACCACGGGCCGCGCGGCGGCAAGGGCCCGCCCCCGGGCACGCCCTAGTTGCGGGCGGCCTAGTTCTCGAAGCGGGCGGCCTTCAGATACTCCGGCTTCGGGTCGAGCGCAGCCGCCAGCCTGAAGTGGCGCCTGGCCCGCTCCGGGTGACCGGAACGCTCGAAGGTGCGGGCGAGGGCGAAGTGCGCGAAGGCGTTGTCCGGCTCCCGCTCGAGCACCAGCTCGAATTCCAGCTCCGCGGGACGCAGCTGCGCCGCCGCGAAGAAGGCGCGGGCGCGCAGGAGCCGGGCGGCGGTGTTCTCGGGGTGGGCGGCGATCACCGAGTCGAGCAGCCGCACCGCACCCCGGGGGTCGCGCGCGGCGAGCAGCTGCTCCGCCGCGCGGAAGTCGATGACGTCGGTCTCCGGGTTCCTCTCGGGCACGGTCGCATCCTTCCCTGGTCCGTCCCGGGGTGAACGCGGGGACGGCTACGGGTATTCCGGCGCGGCTGCGGGCTCGGCGGGTGGCGCGGTACGGAAATGGGCCCGGCCGGTCCCCCGTACGGCTACGGGCTCAGCCCGCCGCCGCCCGCCGCTCCAGCTCCGCCCAGACCGTGCGGACCTGCGCCTCCAGCTCCTCGACCGGTCCGTCGTTGTCGATGACCAGGTCGGCGACGGCGCGCCGCTGCTCGCGGGTGGCCTGGGCGGCCATGCGGGCGCGGGCGTCCGCCTCGGTCATGCCGCGCAGCCGGACGAGCCGGTCGAGCTGGGTCTCCGGGGCGGCGTCGACCACGACGACCAGGTCGTAGAGGGGGGCGAGGCCGTTCTCGGTGAGGAGGGGGACGTCGTGGACGACCACGGAGTCCGGTCCGGCGGCCTTCTCCAGTTCGGCGGAGCGGTCGCGGACGAGGGGGTGGACGATCGCGTTGAGCGCGGCGAGGCGGTCCGGGTCGGCGAAGACGATCGCGCCGAGCGCGGGCCGGTCCAGGGTGCCTTCCGGGGTCAGGATGCCGGGGCCGAACTCCTCGACGACGGCGGCGAGACCGGGCGTGCCGGGCTCGACGACCTCCCGGGCGATGCGGTCCGCGTCGACGAGGACGGCACCATGCCCGATGAACAGCCGGGACACTTCGCTCTTACCGGCTCCGATGCCCCCGGTCAGGCCCACTTTCAGCATGCCCGGCAGCCTAATGCCCGCTGCCCGTGGCCCCCGGTGGCGGGGGCTACGGGCAGCGGGCACAGGACGTGACGGTCAGCCGTCGCCCTCGCGCTCGGCCAGGAACTTCTCGAATTCCAGGCCGATCTCGTCGGCGGACGGCAGGTCCGCCGGCTCGGCGACCAGGTTGCCCCGGGTCTCCGCGCCCGCGACCGCGTCGTACTGGTGCTCAAGGCCCTCGACCAGCGAGACCAGTTCCTCGTCGCCCTGGCCGATCTGGCGGTCGATCTCCGTCTGGGTGCGGTGCGCCTCGGTGCGCAGGGAGTGCGCGACAGCCGGCAGGACCAGGCCGGTGGCGGCGGTGATCGCCTCCAGCGCGGTGAGCGCGGCGTCCGGGTAGGCGGAGCGGGCGACGTAGTGCGGCACATGGGCGGCGACGCCCAGCACGTCGTGGCCCGCCTCCATCAGCCGGTACTCGACGAGCGCCTCGGCGGAGCCGGGCACCTGTGCCTCGTCGAAGGGGCTGCGGTGGCCGGGCATCAGGTCGGTGCGGTTGCCGTGCGGGGTGATGCCGACGGGACGGGTGTGCGGGACTCCCATCGGGATGCCGTGGAAGTTGACCGCGAGGCGGACGCCGAGCCGCTCGACGATCTGCTCGACGGCGGCGGCGAACTTCTCCCACTCCACGTCCGGCTCGGGGCCGGACAGCAGCAGGAACGGCGCGCCCGTGGCGTCCTGCACCACGCGGACGTCCAGGGTCGGGGTCTCGTACGCCGACCAGCGGTCCCGCTTGAACGTGAGCAGCGGGCGGCGGGCGCGGTAGTCGATCAGGCGGTCGTGGTCGAAGCGGGCCACGACCTGGTGCGGCAGCGATTCGAGCAGGCCGTCGACGATCTGCTCACCCGTCTCACCCGCGTCGATGTAGCCCTCGAAGTGGTAGAGCATGACCAGGCCGGCCGACTCCTGGGCGAGCGCCATGTCGACGACAGCCAGGCCCTTCGGCTCCCATTCGTACAAACTCTGCGGATCAGGCACGGTTACCGCTCCTCCTTGTGTTCCTGGAGAAGAACGCCCCGGGGATCACTGTCATTCCCCGTACACGCGGTTTCACGCGGAAACGCGTGAGGCCCGCCCCCCGAAGGGGACGGGCCTCACGGTCACTTACCTACCGCAGCCGATGACCGGCCGGAGGGACAGAGCGTCAGCTCTGGCCGCCCGCCAGCTTCTCGCGGAGCGCGGCCAGGGCCTCGTCCGACGCCAGGGCGCCGGAGTTGTCCGAGGACTCCGAGGAGTAGGAGCCGCCGCCGCTGCCGCCCGAGGCGGCCGGGGCGTTGCCGGCGGGGGCGGCAGCGCCCTCGGCGGCAGCGGCCTCGTCGGCCTCGCGGGACTTGATGACCTGGGCCTGGTGCTGCTCGAAGCGCTGCTGCGCCTCGGCGTACTGGGTCTCCCAGACCTCGCGCTGAGCCTCGAAGCCCTCGAGCCAGTCGTTGGTCTCGGGGTCGAAGCCCTCGGGGTAGATGTAGTTGCCCTGGTCGTCGTAGGACGCGGCCATGCCGTACAGGGTCGGGTCGAACTCGACCGAGGCCGGGTCGCCGCCGAAGGCCTCGTTGGCCTGCTTCAGCGAGAGGCTGATGCGACGGCGCTCGAGGTCGATGTCGATGACCTTGACGAAGATCTCGTCGTTGACCTGGACGACCTGCTCCGGGATCTCCACGTGGCGCTCGGCCAGCTCGGAGATGTGGACCAGGCCCTCGATGCCCTCGTCGACGCGCACGAACGCACCGAACGGAACGAGCTTGGTGACCTTACCGGGGACGACCTGCCCGATCTGGTGCGTACGGGCGAACTGCTGCCACGGGTCTTCCTGCGTCGCCTTGAGCGACAGGGACACGCGCTCGCGGTCCATGTCGACGTCGAGGACCTCGACCGTGACCTCCTGGCCGACCTCGACGACCTCGGAGGGGTGGTCGATGTGCTTCCAGGACAGCTCGGAGACGTGCACCAGACCGTCGACGCCACCCAGGTCCACGAAGGCACCGAAGTTGACGATCGAGGAGACGACGCCGGAGCGGACCTGACCCTTCTGGAGGGTCGTGAGGAACGTCTGGCGGACCTCGGACTGGGTCTGCTCGAGCCAGGCACGGCGGGACAGGACCACGTTGTTGCGGTTCTTGTCCAGCTCGATGATCTTGGCCTCGAGCTCCTTGCCCACGTACGGCTGGAGGTCGCGGACGCGACGCATCTCGACGAGCGACGCCGGCAGGAAGCCACGGAGGCCGATGTCGAGGATGAGACCACCCTTGACGACCTCGATGACGGTACCGGTGACGATGCCGTCCTCTTCCTTGATCTTCTCGATGGTGCCCCAGGCACGCTCGTACTGAGCGCGCTTCTTCGAGAGGATCAGGCGGCCTTCCTTGTCCTCCTTCTGGAGAACCAGGGCCTCGATCTCGTCACCGACCTTGACGACCTCGTTCGGGTCGACGTCGTGCTTGATCGAGAGCTCGCGGCTCGGGATGACACCTTCGGTCTTGTAACCGATGTCGAGGAGAACCTCGTCCCGGTCAACCTTGACGATGACACCGTCAACGATGTCGCCGTCGTTGAAGTACTTGATCGTCTCGTCGATCGCCGCGAGGAACGCGTCCGCGTCGCCGATGTCGTTGACCGCAACCTGCGGAGTGGTGGCGGTGGTCTCGGTGCTGCTCGTCATGTGGGAAAGGGCTCCGGTACGGACAGTGAGTCGTAGGTACTGCTACGCCGTGAACCCGTATCGCCTCTGCAGAAGCCGGACAGCCCGGGAAGCGCCCTTCCCGTGACCGGGAGGCGCCTCGTGAACCGAGGGGACATGCAACAGATGCGAGCGCGGCCTGCTAGGTCTGAGGAGCGCAGGCTCGCAGCGCAACTTGTAGCATACGGGGGCAGCAGGGCACGGTCAATGCGCGAAGGCGGACACCACCGGCGGAATGCCCCATATCCGGCACAACTCGGGTTCACCGAGGCCAGATCGGCTCCGGGAACGTCCGGACACACGGGTTCCGCAGTTCACAGCCCCCTTGGTACGTACCTCGTACGACGGGGTGAAGGCAAACTACAACGACGGACACGATGAGCCAAGAGATGTACGCCGCCGAACCCGAGGCGACACGCCGCAGCGCCGGAACCACCGAGAGCAGCCGGGCCAACCGCGGCTGGTGGGACCGCAACGCCGACGAGTACCAGAGCGACCACGGCGCCTTCCTCGGCGACGACCGGTTCGTATGGGGCCCGGAGGGCCTGGACGAGGCCGAGGCCGGGCTGCTGGGCCCCGCCGCCGCGCTGAAGGGGCTCGACGTCCTGGAGATCGGCGCCGGCGCGGCGCAGTGCTCGCGCTGGCTGGCCGCCCGGGGCGCCCGCCCCGTCGCCCTGGACCTCTCCCACCGCCAGCTCCAGCACGCCCTGCGCATCGGCGAGGACGTCCCGCTGGTCGAGGCCGACGCCGGGCGGCTGCCGTTCCGTGACGCCTCCTTCGACCTGGCGTGCTCCGCCTACGGCGCGGTGCCCTTCGTCGCCGAACCGGTCCAGGTCTTCCGCGAGGTCCACCGCGTGCTGCGCCCCGGTGGCCGGTGGGTCTTCTCCGTGACGCACCCCATCCGCTGGGCCTTCCCCGACGAGCCGGGGCCCGAGGGCCTGTCGGTCGCCGCCTCCTACTTCGACCGCACGCCCTACGTCGAGCAGGACGAGCGCGGCGACGCGGTGTACGTGGAGCACCACCGCACGCTGGGCGACCGGGTGCGGGACGTGGTCGCGGGCGGCTTCCGGCTGGTGGACCTGGTCGAGCCGGAGTGGCCCGCCTGGAACGACCAGGAGTGGGGCGGCTGGTCCCCGCTGCGCGGCAACCTGATCCCGGGAACCGCGATCTTCGTCTGCGAGCGCGGCTGACGCCTGCCCGCCGGGCGCGCGGGCGCTCCGGCGCCCGTGCCCCGCACCGGCCGGTGCGGGGCACGGGACGAAGCCGTACGAGACTGGGGGCGTGATCCGCACCGACGCCCTCGACCGGCTGCCCGTCCGCACCGCCGTGCCCGCCCTGCGGCGGGCGCTCGACGACCGAGGGGTCGCGGTGCTGTGCGCACCCCCCGGCACCGGCAAGACCACCCTCGTCCCGCTCGCCCTGGCCGGGCTGACCGGGGAGGGCCCCGTACGCCGGGTCGTCGTCGCCGAACCCCGCCGGATCGCCGCCCGCGCGGCGGCCCGGCGCATGGCCTGGCTGCTGGGCGAGCGGCCCGGCGCCCGCGTCGGCTTCACCGTGCGCGGCGAGCGGGTCGTGGGCCCGGACACCGTGGTGGAGGTCGTCACCACCGGGGTGCTGCTCCAGCGGCTGCAGCGCGACCAGGAGCTGTCCGGGGTGGACGCGGTGATCATCGACGAGTGCCACGAGCGCCATCTCGACGCGGACACGGTGGCCGCGTTCCTGCTGGACGTGCGCGAGGCGATCCGCCCCGATCTGCGGCTGGTGGCGGCGTCCGCGACGACGGACGCGGAGGGCTGGGCCCGGCTGCTGGGCGATGCCCCGGTCGTCGAGGCGCAGGGCGTGTCGTATCCGGTGGAGGTGGTGTGGGCCCCGCCGGCCGCGCCGGTGCGGCCGCCGCACGGGATGAGGGTCGATCCGGCGCTGCTGGGCCATGTCGCCGCCGTGGTGCGGCGGGCGCTCGCGGAGCGGGACGGCGACGTGCTGTGCTTCCTGCCCGGGGTCAGCGAGATCGGGCGTGTGGCAGGGCAGTTGGCGGGCGTCGCGGCCGAGGTGCTCCAGGTGCACGGGCGGGCGCCGGCCGCGGTGCAGGACGCGGTGCTGGCCGGCTCCGCCGAGGGGCGGCGGGTGGTCCTGGCGACCTCGGTGGCGGAGTCGTCGCTGACGGTCCCAGGGGTGCGGACGGTCGTCGACTCCGGTCTGGCCCGTGAGCCGCGCACCGATCACGCGCGAGGTCTGAGCGCGCTGACGACCGTACGGGCCTCGCAGGCGGCGGGCCGCCAGCGCGCGGGCCGGGCGGGGCGCGAGGCGCCGGGGACGGTCTACCGCTGCTGGGACCAGGCCGAGGACGGCCGGCTCGCCCGCTTCCCGTCCCCGGAGATCCGGGTGGCCGATCTGACGGCGTTCGCCCTCCAGGCGGCCTGCTGGGGCGATCCGGACGCCTCGGGGCTCGCGCTGCTGGACGCGCCGCCGGAGGGGGCGATGGCCGCCGCGCGCGAGGTACTCGCCGCGGTCGGCGCGGTCGGTCCGGACGGCCGGGTCACCGAGCGGGGCGTGCGGATGTCCCGACTCGGGCTGCATCCCCGGCTGGCCAGGGCGCTGCTGGACGGGGCGGCCGAGGTCGGCGGGCGCCGGGCCGCCGAGGTGGTGGCGCTGCTGAGCGAGGAGCCGCCCCGCGCGTACGGGGACGATCTGGCGGCCGCGCTGCGCACCGCGCGCCGGGGCCAGGACGCCTACGCGGGCCGCTGGCGCCAGGAGGTGCGGCGCCTGTCGTCCTCGCTGAGGGGCGAGGGCGGCGGCCGGCCCGTCGCGGACGACACGGCGGTGGGCCTGGTCGCGGCGCTGGCGTTCCCGGAGCGGGTGGCGCGGGCGCGGGGCGGCGGGGCGTTCCTGATGGCGTCGGGCACGGGCGCCGAGCCGGGCGAGGGCTCCGGGCTGCGCGGTGCTTCCTGGCTGGCCGTCGCGGTCGCGGACCGGCCGGCGCACGCGGCGTCCGCGCGGGTGCGGCTCGCGGCCGTCGTCGACGAGGACACGGCGCGCCTGGCGGCCGGGCATCTGCGGTTCGCGGGCGAGGAGGTCCGCTGGGACGGCCGGGACGTGGTCGCCCGGCGGGTGGAGCGGCTGGGCGCGGTCGAGCTGGCGGCGCGCCCGCTGAAGCAGCCGGACCCGGCGCTGGTCCGCGAGGCCCTGGTGGAGGGGCTGCGGCGGGAGGGTCCGGGGCTGCTGCGCTGGAGCCGGGACGCGGGGCAGCTGCGGGAGCGGCTGGCGTTCCTGCACCGGGTGCTGGGTGAGCCGTGGCCGGATGTCTCGGACGGGGCGCTGCTGGCGGACCCCGGGACCTGGCTGGAACCGGAGCTGTCACGGGCCCGGCGCCGCTCCGACCTGGCCGCGATCGACGCGGGGCAGGCGCTGCGCAGGCTGCTGCCGTGGGCGACGGGTGAGGCGGCGCGCCTGGACGAGCTGGCGCCGGAGCGGATCGAGGTGCCGAGCGGTTCACGGATCCGGGTGGAGTACGGCGGGGACCAGCCGGTGCTCGCGGTGAAGCTCCAGGAGCTGTTCGGCCTCCAGGAGACCCCGGCGGTGGCGGGCGTGCCGGTCCTGGTCCACCTGCTCTCCCCCGCCGGGCGGCCCGCCGCCGTGACGGCGGACCTGGCGTCGTTCTGGCGTGAGGGCTACAAGGCCGTGCGGGCGGAGCTGCGCGGCCGTTATCCGAAGCACCCGTGGCCACAGGACCCGACGACGGTGGAGGCGACCCGGTTCACGAAGGCGCGCCTCAAGCGCGACTGAGCATGCGGCAGCCCCTGCCGCCCGGCGGATCGGCGGAGGGGCTGCCGGCGTGATGTCAGGAGGCGGCGGAGGCCGTGCGCTCCTCGACGGTCAGCTTGATGACCGTGGTCGCGCCGCCCTCGGTGGTGAGGCGCAGCTTGTACGTACCGGCCGGGCCGTCGGCGTAGAACTTCGGGAGTTTCAGCTTCCCGTCGGCGTCGGTGGTCAGCACGATGCTGCGGACGGGGTCACCGGCGTCGTTCGTGCAGTACGGGCCCTTGTCGTTCTCGACCGGTACGAGACCGTCGGTGATCATGGTGGCGGTGACGGCGACCTTGGCGGCGGCCTTGCCCTTGTAGGTGGCGGCGACCGTGATGTCGTCGAAGGTCTGGCCCGCGACGGCGCTCAGCTCGGTGGTGCCGGTCCGGGCGATGGCGTCGGCCTGGCGGGCGGTGACGGTCGCCTTGAAGCTCGTGGCGACCGAGGTGCCCTCGACGGTGGCCCGCACGGTGAACTCGCCGGTCTTCTCGCCCGCGCGGAGGAGCGGGGAGGACGCCTTGCCGTCGGCCCCGGTCTGGAGCGTGACGGACGTGAAGCCGCCGTCGAACACGGTGTCGGTGTCACCGCTGAGGGTGAAGGTCACCTTCGCCTTGGCGACGGGGGCGCCGAGGCCGTCGCGCGCCCGCACCTGGACCCGCCCGTCGAACGTGTCGCCGGCGGTGGCGATCAGGGTGCCGGTGCCGTCGTTCTGCAGTGCGGTCACGGACTTGGACGGGCTGGGCGCCGGAGTCGGGGTGTGCGTCGGCGGCTTGCCGAGGTCGCCCGGCTTGGACGGCTCGGCACTCGGGTCGGACGGCTTCGTGGGCTTCTTCGAACCGCCCGGCTTCGGGGTCTTCGACGGCGAGGGCGTCGGGGACGGCGTCGTCGAGGGGCCGCCGCTCGGGCTGCCGCCCGGGTTCCGGCTGGTCGGGCCGGTCGGCAGGGCGCCGGTGCCGTCGGGGACCTCGTGCGTGCCGCGGTTGTAGTACGAGAACCAGGAGCGGACCGTACGCAGATACACGTCGGAGTGGTTGTAGCTGAGGACCGCCCGGTCCAGGTCGGTGGCGGTCGACAGGTCGCGGGAGCCGGCGCAGAGGTAGCGGCCGGCGGCGAGCGCGGCGTCGTAGACGTTGTTGGGGTCCTTGCGGCCGTCGCCGTTGCCGTCCTGGCCCCAGGTCGCCCAGGTGGACGGGATGAACTGCATCGGGCCGACCGCGCGGTCGTGCGTCCGGTCCCCGTCGTAGGCGCCGTTGTCGGTGTCCTTGATCAGCGCGAAGCCGTTGCCGTCGAGGGCGGGGCCGAGGATCGGGGTGAGCGTGGTGCCCTGCGCGTCGACCCGGCCGCCCCGGGCCTGCCCGGACTCGACCTTGCCGATCGCGGCGAGCAGCTGCCACGGCAGCCGGCAGGCGGCGTCCGTGCCCGCGACGGTCTCCTGGGCCTTCTTGTACGCCGCAAGGACGGAGGCGGGTATGCCCGACTCGGCACTGCCCGTCACCGGAAGATTGGAGGAACTGCCGGGCTTGTCCGGCGTGTTGAGCGGGGGCAGGTCCGTGTAGTACGGCGAGTCACCGGAGACACCGCCGCCACCGCCGCCCTGTTCGGCGGGTGTCGCCGCACCGGCGGACGAGTGGTCGCCGTCCGCCGCGACCAGCGGGGACCCCGGGGCCTGCGAGGCGGAGAGTGCCGCCACGGCGGCGGCTGCCACGGCGGTGGTGGCCGCCCCTCTGTACAGTCGGCGACCGAATTGCGCTGCCATGACGTGTGGGCCCTCCCCCTCGTCGCTGTCGGCGCTCCCCTGCGCCTGGACTCAGGCGACCCTACGGCAACTCTTCCGGCCCGCACACAGCGGACGGGCCGGTTCTTACCGCTTTCTCACCTTCCTGAACACAAGTTGTCCACGTGCGGACATCCTTGTGACGGACCTTCCTGCCCCCCGGGCCACCCCGCTCCTGCCCCGCCGGGTCACGCATACTGCCCGCATGCCCTTCACGCTCAGCCACGCCGCCGCCGTGCTCCCCGGGATACGGCGCGACGGCTCGGGCCGCGGCCCGCTGCTCGCCTCGGCCCTCGTCGCCGGGTCGTTCGCCCCCGACCTGACCTACTTCGCGGACTCGGTGATTCCGGGCGCGATGGAGTTCGGCGAGGTCACCCACGCGGTGTGGGGCGTGTTCACCGTGGATGTCCTCATCACGGCCGTGGCCCTCGCGCTGTGGCTGCTGCTGCGCGACCCCGTGGTGGCGCTGCTGCCGGAGCGGTGGCGGGGGCGCGTGCACACCTGGCTGGGCGGCGCGAGGCCCGCAACGGGCCCCGGACGGCGGGCACTTCGTGTGCGGGACGGCGCGTGGTTCGCGGTGTCGGCGGCCCTCGGCTCCGCCAGCCATGTGGTGTGGGACGCCTTCACGCACCACGACCGCTGGGGTGTGCGGCTGGTGCCGGGACTCGACGGCAGCGTGGGCGGGCTCCCCGTCTTCACCCTCGTCCAGTACGGCACTTCGGCCCCGGCCCTGCTGCTGCTCGCCTGGTTCGCGGTGTCGGGGCTGCGGCGGACCGGGGAGCGGCCCGTGCCCCCGGCCGTACCGGTCCTGGACCCGCGCACCCGGCGATGGGCGCTCGCCGCCATCGGGCTGTGCGTCCTGCTGGGCATCGCCCACCGGTGCGCCCGCTGGTACGCCTACTTCGGGCACATCGACACGCCGCTCGACATCATCCCGACGGCCTGCTTCGGCGCGGGCGCAGGCCTCGCGGCCGGGCTCCTGCTGTACGCGGCGGCGGTGCGGCTCGCCCCCGTACGCCGGGACGCGGCCGGCACCGGCCGGGGCCTGTCCGAAGAACCGGGCCCCGGCCGGAAGCGGTCAGTGGGCCGCTGACTCCCAGTCGCCGCCGACGCCGACCGACACGTCCAGCGGGGCCCGCAGCCGCACCGCTGTGGACATCTCGTGGCGCAGGATGCCCTCGACCCGCTCCCGCTCGCCCTCGGCGATCTCCAGCACGATTTCGTCGTGCACCTGGAGCAGCATCCGCGACTTCAGCTCCGCCTCGCGCAGCGCCCGGTCGACGTGGAGCATGGCGACCTTGACGATGTCCGCGGCGGTGCCCTGGATCGGGGCGTTCAGCGCCATCCGCTCGGCGGTCTCGCGGCGCTGGCGGTTGTCGCTGTTCAGGTCGGGGAGGTAGCGGCGGCGGCCGAAGACCGTCTCCGTGTACCCGGTGGCCCTGGCCTCCTCCACCACACGGTGCAGATAGTCCCGGACCCCGCCGAACCGCTCGAAGTAGGTGTCCATCAGGCCCCGGGCCTCACCCGCCTCGATGTTCAGCTGCTGGGAGAGGCCGAACGCGGAGAGACCGTACGCCAAGCCGTAGCTCATGGCCTTGATCTTGCGCCGCATCTCCGGGTCGACCGCCGTCTTCTCCACGCCGAAGACCTGCGAGGCGACCGTGGTGTGCAGGTCCTCGCCGGAGGTGAACGCCTCGATCAGGCCCGCGTCCTCGGAGAGGTGGGCCATCACCCGCAGTTCGATCTGGCTGTAGTCCGCCGTCATCAGCGTCTCGAAACCCTCGCCGACGACGAAGCCGCGGCGGATCGCCCGGCCCTCGTCCGTGCGGACGGGGATGTTCTGCAGATTCGGGTCCGTGGACGAGAGCCGGCCGGTCGCCGCCACCGTCTGGTTGAACGTGGTGTGGATACGGCCGTCCGCCGCGATCGACTTCACCAGGCCCTCGACCGTCACCCGCAGCTTCGCCTGCTCGCGGTGGCGAAGCATGAGGACGGGCAGCTCGTGCTCCGTCTGGCCCGCCAGCCAGGCCAGCGCGTCCGCGTCCGTCGTGTACCCGGTCTTGGTCTTCTTCGTCTTCGGCAGGCCCAGCTCCCCGAACAGGACCTCCTGGAGCTGCTTGGGCGAACCGAGGTTGAACTCCCGGCCCACCGACGCGTGCGCCTCCTTCACCGCCTGCTGGACGGCTCCGGCGAACTGCTGCTCCATGCCCTCCAGATGGGCCCGGTCCGCCGCGATGCCGTGCCGCTCCAGGCGGGCCAGCAGGATCGACGTCGGCAGCTCCATGTCGTGCAGCAGCTCGGCCGCGCCGACCTCCTTCAGCCGCTCCGTGAACGCGTCACCCAGGTCCAGGACCGCGCGGGCCTGCGCCATCAGCGCGTCGGCCTCCGCCCGGTCGTCCGCGCCGAAGGCCAGCTGACCGTCGGCCGCCGCGGCCGGGGCCAGCTCCCGGCCCAGGTACTCCACGGCCAGGGCGTCCAGCGCGAAGGAGCGCCGGCCGGGCTTCACCAGGTACGCCGCGAGCGCGGTGTCCATCGTGACGCCTTCGAGGTGCCAGCCGTGCTCCGGGAACACCCGCATCGCGCTCTTCGCGTTGTGCATGACCTTGGGCCGGGCCGGGTCCGCCACCCACGCGGCGAACGCCTCCTCGTCGGCCTGGTCCAGCTGCGCCGGGTCCAGCCAGGCGGCGGAGCCGTCGGCGGCGGCCAGCGCGACCTCGGTGACCGTGCCGACGCCGAGCGACCAGGAGTCGACCGTCATGACGCCCAGCGGCTGCGCGCCGTGCTCCTCCAGCCACGGGCCGACCTCGCCGGTGGATAGCACGGCCCCGTCCAGCTCGATCCCGGCGGCAGGGGCGGGCGGCTCGGCCTCCGCGGCCCCCGGGTCGACCGCGAGCAGCCGCTCGCGCAGGCTCGGATTGCGGATCTCCAGTATGTCGAGGATGCCCGTGACCGCCGTACGGTCGTAGGGGGCGCGCTCCAGCTCGGCCGGGGTCTTCGGCAGCTCCACGTCCCGGACCATCTCGGTCAGCACGCGGTTCATCTTCACCGCTTCCAGGTGGTCGCGGAGGTTCTGCCCGGCGACACCCTTGACCTCGTCGGCGCGCGCGATCAGCTCGTCGAACGTGCCGAACTGGTTGATCCACTTCGCGGCGGTCTTCTCACCGACCTTGGGGATGCTCGGAAGGTTGTCCGACGGGTCACCGCGCAGCGCCGCGAAGTCCGGATACTGCCGGGGGGTGAGGCCGTACTTCTCGACGACCTTCTCCGGCGTGAACCGGGTCAGCTCGGAGACGCCCTTCGTGGGGTACAGCACGGTCACGTTGTCCGTGATCAGCTGGAACGAGTCGCGGTCGCCGGTGACGATCAGGACCTCGAATCCGGCCGCCTCGGCCTGCGTGGCCAGCGTGGCGATGACGTCGTCCGCCTCGAAGCCCTCGACCGCGAACCGGTCCGCGTGCATCGCGTCCAGCAGCTCGCCGATCAGCTCGACCTGGCCCTTGAACTCGTCGGGGGTCTTCGACCGGTTCGCCTTGTACTCCGGGAACTCCTGCGCACGCCATGTCTTGCGGGACACGTCGAACGCCACCGCGAAGTGCGTCGGCGCCTCGTCACGCAGGGTGTTCGCCAGCATCGACATGAAGCCGTACACGGCATTCGTCGGCTGGCCCACCGCCGTCGTGAAATTCTCCGCGGGCAGGGCGAAGAACGCCCGGTACGCCAGGGAGTGCCCGTCCATGAGGAGCAGGCGCGGTCGGTTGTCTGCCGTCTTCTTCGATGCCGTCTCAGCCACACCCCGATCCTGCCACGTACCACTGACAATCCGGACCGGCCACCGCGCGCGACGCCGGACAGGCCCTGACCCGGCACCCCGCCCGCCCCGCGTGCCAGGATCGAAGGGAGAAGGAAACACACACGGCGGACCCGCGAGGCACCTCCCGGGGACCCGCAGCAGGCTCGAAGGGGAGCACCATGGCCAGCAAGCCGCCCACCGGAGACCCCGTCCAGGACGCCCCCCGGGTCGGACCGGCCCAGCACTCCGCCGCCGGGCTGCCCGCCGTCGCCCACAGCCTGCGCGTCGCCCAGCAGCAGATGGGTCTGCGCCGCACCGCGCAGACCCTCCTCAAGGTCAACCAGAAGGACGGCTTCGACTGCCCCGGCTGCGCCTGGCCCGAGGGCGACAAGCGGCACACCGCCGAGTTCTGCGAGAACGGCGCGAAGGCCGTCGCCGAGGAGGCCACGCTGCGCCGGGTGGCCCCGGACTTCTTCGCCGCGCACCCCGTCTCCGACCTCGCCGGGCGCAGCGGCTACTGGCTCGGCCAGCAGGGCCGCATCACCCAGCCCGTGTACCTGCCCGAGGGCGCCGACCGGTACGAGGCGGTGACCTGGGAACGCGCCTTCGCGATCATCGCCGAGGAGCTCGGCTCGCTCGCCTCCCCCGACGAGGCCGTCTTCTACACCTCGGGGCGCACCAGCAACGAGGCCGCGTTCCTCCTCCAGCTCTTCGCCCGCGAATTCGGCACCAACAACCTGCCCGACTGCTCCAACATGTGCCACGAGTCCTCGGGCTCCGCGCTCACCGAGACCATCGGCGTCGGCAAGGGCTCGGTGTCCCTGGAGGACCTGCACCACGCCGACCTGATCATCATCGCCGGCCAGAACCCCGGCACCAACCACCCCCGGATGCTCTCCGCCCTGGAAGAGGCCAAGGCCGCCGGCGCGAAGATCATCTCGGTGAACCCGCTGCCCGAGGCCGGCCTCGAACGCTTCAAGAACCCGCAGACCCCGCGCGGCCTGCTCAAGGGCGCACCGCTGAACGACCTGTTCCTCCAGATCCGCATCGGCGGCGACCAAGCCCTCTTCCGCCTCCTGAACAAACTGATCCTGGAGACCGAAGGCGCCGTCGACAAGACGTTCGTCGCCGAACACACCCACGGCTACGAGGAGTTCGCAGCGGCCGCCGCCGAGGCCGACTGGGACGAGACGCTCGCCGCGACCGGACTCGACCGCGCCGCCATCGAACAGGCCCTCGCCATGGTCCTCGCCTCGCAGCGCACCGTCGTCTGCTGGGCCATGGGCCTCACCCAGCACAAGCACTCCGTGCCCACCATCCGCGAGGTCGTCAACTTCCTCCTGCTGCGCGGCAACATCGGCCGCCCCGGCGCCGGCGTCTGCCCCGTGCGCGGCCACTCCAACGTCCAGGGCGACCGCACCATGGGCATCTTCGAACGCCCCGCACCCGCCTTCCTCGACGCCCTCGACAAGGAATTCGGGATCACCTCACCCCGCCACCACGGCTACGACGTCGTCCGCGCCATCCGCGCCCTGCGCGACGGCGACGCCAAGGTCTTCCTCGCCATGGGCGGCAACTTCGTCGCCGCCACCCCCGACACCGACGTCACCGAGGCCGCCATGCGCAACGCGCGCCTCACCGTCCACGTCTCCACCAAGCTCAACCGCTCCCACGCCGTCACCGGCGCCCGCGCCCTGATCCTGCCCACCCTCGGCCGCACCGACAAGGACGTCCAGGCGGGCGGCAAGCAGTTCGTCACCGTCGAGGACTCCATGAGCAAGGTCCACGCCTCACGCGGCAACCTCACCCCCGCGAGCCCCCACCTGCTCTCCGAACCCGCCATCGTCGCCCGCCTCGCCCGCGCCGTCCTCGGACCGGAATCCGCCACGCCCTGGGAGGAGTTCGAGAAGGACTACGCCACGATCCGCGACCGCATCTCCCGCGTCGTCCCCGGCTTCGAGAACTTCAACGCGCGCGTCGCCCACCCCGGCGGCTTCACCCTCCCGCACGGCCCCCGCGACTCCCGGCGCTTCCCCACCGCCACCGGCAAGGCCAACTTCACCGCCGCGCCGGTCGAATTCCCCGAGCTGCCCGCGGGCCGGCTGCTGCTCCAGACCCTGCGCTCCCACGACCAGTACAACACCACGATCTACGGCCTCGACGACCGCTACCGGGGCATCAGGGGCGGCCGCCGCGTCGTCCTCGTACACCCCGACGACGCCACCGCGCTCGGCCTCCCCGACGGCTCCTACACCGACCTCGTCAGCGAGTGGAAGGACGGCGTCGAGCGCCGCGCCCCCGGCTTCCGCGTCGTCCACTACCCCACCGCCCGGGGCTGCGCCGCCGCCTACTACCCCGAGACCAACGTGCTGGTCCCCCTCGACTCCACCGCCGACACCAGCAACACCCCCGCCTCCAAGTCCGTCGTGGTGCGCTTCGAGCCGGTGGACTAAGCGCTCGCTCAGCCGTCTGATATGAACGACGCACACGAGCACCACACCGAGACGAAAGGCGGACCCATGGGCGAGCACACCGCACCCACGTTCCCCCAGGAGATCATCGACGAGTACGCCGCACTCGGCGTCGACCTGCCCGCCCTCTTCTCCGCCGGCCACCTCGGGGAACGCATGGGCGTCCGCATCCTCGAAGCCTCCGCCGAGCGCGTCGTCGGCACCATGCCCGTCGAGGGCAACACCCAGCCCTACGGCCTCCTGCACGGCGGCGCCTCCGCCGTCCTCGCCGAGACCCTCGGCTCCGTCGGCTCCATGCTGCACGGCGGCCCCTCCAAGGTCGCCGTGGGCGTCGACCTGAACTGCACCCATCACCGAGGGGTACGAAGCGGCCTCATCACAGGCGTCGCCACCCCCGTACACCGCGGCCGCTCCACCGCCACGTACGAGATCGTCCTCACCGACGAGCACGACAAGCGGGTCTGCACCGCCCGCCTCACCTGCCTCCTGCGCGACGCCCCCGCACCCGAAGCCGCCTGACCCCGCACCACACCCCATCACCCCTGCCCGGCCGTCACCCAAAACGGCCGGGCAGTGGCATATCCGGGCACAACCACCGCCGCGATCAAGGAAATTGACCGCCACACGGCATCAACCCCCTTGACCCCGCACCGTGTTCCATGGCCCACTCAGTCGCCACACCTCACCCGCCCCTGATGCCCCGGTAGCGGTCGTCGAGGCCGTAGATCGTGGTGTTGTACTGGTCGTGGGAGCGCAGGGTCTGGAGCAGCAGCCGGCCCGCGGGCAGCTCGGGGAATTCGACCCGCACGCCCCCACCGGGCCCCCGCCGGGCGACAGCACCAAGATCACCTCAAGCCCCTTAGCAGAGCTGCGCGTTCTCACATTGCGGTCACTTCACGGTCCGGTAAAAAGCCGTACATGTCCGCCCAGCCACCTCAAGCCTTGCTCAAGGGCATAACAAGACAGTCACATCCTTGCCCGGCACCGCTCCCGACCCCCACCACTGCCCTTAGAGTCACGGCCAGTCACCGCGCCGCCGGGCGCGTCTGCTGCACGGCCCTGTACCAACCCAGTACGGCCCGGCGAACGACACGGCACCTCAAGCGAGGAGGCCGCGCCAGGGAAAGGACCTTTCGTGCGACACCGTTCTTTGCTCATCCTCACCACAGTGCTCACCACCGGTGCACTGACGCTCACCGCCTGCGGGTCGCGCGACGACGACAACAAGAGCGACGGCAACAGCGGCAGCGGCAACACGACCGTCGTCATCGGCGTCGACGCACCGCTCACCGGTGACCTCTCCGCCCTCGGCCTCGGCATCAAGAACTCCGCCGACCTCGCCGCCAAAACGGCGAACAAGGACAAGACCGTCCCCGGCATCACCTTCGAGGTCCAGCCGCTCGACGACCAGGCCCAGCCCTCCGTCGGCCAGCAGAACGCCACGAAGTTCATCGACAACAAGAAGGTCGTCGGTGTCGTCGGCCCGCTGAACTCCGGCGTCGCCCAGTCGATGCAGAAGCCGCTCAACGACGCCGGCCTCACCCAGGTCTCCCCCGCCAACACCGGCACCGAGCTGACCCAGGGCGACAACTGGAAGACCGGCGACAAGAAGCGCCCCTTCAAGACCTACTTCCGCACCGCCACCACGGACCAGATCCAGGGCGCCTTCGCCGCGAAGTACCTGTACAACAACGCGAAGATCAAGCAGGTCTACCTCATCGACGACCAGAAGCCCTACGGCGCCGGTCTCGCGGCCTCCTTCAAGGCCACCTTCACCGACCTCGGCGGCAAGATCGTCGGCTCCGACCACGTCAACCCCGACGACCGCGACTTCAACGCCGTCGTCACCAAGGTCAAGAAGTCCGGCGCCAAGGCCGTCTACTACGGCGGCGAGTACCCCGCCGGCGCCCCCCTGAGCCAGCAGCTCAAGGACAGCGTCAAGATCCCGCTCATGGGCGGCGACGGCATGTACAGCGCCGACTTCATCAAGCTCAACAAGAAGGCCCAGGGCGACATCGCCACCTCCGTCGGCAAGCCCGTCGAGGAACTCGACTCCGCCAAGAAGTTCATCGCGGACTACAAGACGGCCGGCTACAAGGACGCCTACGAGGCCTACGGGGGCGGCACCTACGACGCCACCTGGGCCATCATCGAGGCCGTCAAGCTCGCCGTCGCCGACAACGACGGCAAGCTCCCCGACGACGCCCGCGCCAAGGTGCTCGACGCCATGAGCAAGGTCAAGTTCGACGGCGTCACCGGCCCGGTCTCCTTCGACGAGTTCGGCGACACCACCAACACCATGATGACCGCCTACCAGGTCGACGGCGGCAAGTGGGTCTCCAAGCTCAGCGAGGCCTACAAGCCGTAACCCGCTCCCGGGCCACACCCGAACGACCCCAGACCGCGCGGGAGCGCTACGAGCACTCCCGCGCGGTGCCATATCCGAACCACTCCACGGAGGCCCTGCGGTGCACGAACTGCCGCAACAGCTGGCCAATGGACTCATCCTCGGCGCGATGTACGGACTCATCGCGATCGGCTACACGATGGTCTACGGAATCATCCAGCTCATCAACTTCGCCCACGGCGAGATCTTCATGATCGGAGGCTTCGGAGCTCTCACCGTGTACCTCTGGATGCCGGCCGGCTCCAACCTCCTCGCAATCGTCCCCCTCATGATCATCGGCGGCGTCATATGCTCCGTCGCCATCAGCGTCGCCGCCGAACGCTTCGCCTACCGGCCGCTGCGCAACGCCCCCCGGCTCGCCCCGCTGATCACCGCGATCGGACTCTCCCTCGCACTCCAGCAGGCCATCTGGAAGTGGTACCCCGACGCCACGAAGGACCACCCCTTCCCGCAGTTCAAGGGCGATGCCTTCGACATCTTCGGCGCCCACGTCCAGCGCGGTGACCTCTTCGTCCTCATCGCCGCCCCCGTCTGCATGATCGCCCTCGGGCTCTTCGTCTCCAAGACCCGCTCCGGCCGCGGCATGCAGGCCACCTCGCAGGACCCCGACACCGCCAAGCTCATGGGCATCAACACCGACCGCATCATCGTCATGGCCTTCGCCATCGGTGCCGCGTTCGCCGCCGTCGCCGCCGTCGCCTACGGGCTCAAGAACGGCCAGATCGGCTTCCGCATGGGCTTCCTCATGGGCCTCAAAGCCTTCACCGCCGCCGTCCTCGGCGGCATCGGCAACATCTACGGCGCCATGCTCGGCGGAGTCGTCCTCGGCGTCGCCGAATCCCTCGCCACCGGCTACATGAGCGACGTCCCCGGCATGGACCTCTTCGGCGGCGGCGCCTGGAAGGACGTTTGGGCCTTCGTCCTCCTCATCGTCGTCCTGCTGCTGCGGCCACAAGGCCTGCTCGGCGAACGCGGCACCGATGGCGAAGGCCATGACGATGATGCGGTCGGTGTTGATGCCCATGAGCTTGGCGGTGTCGGGGTCCTGCGAGGTGGCCTGCATGCCGCGGCCGGAGCGGGTCTTGGAGACGAAGAGCCCGAGGGCGATCATGCAGACGGGGGCGGCCACCCTGCTCTTCGCCCTCACCGGCTACGGCATCCCCGGACTGCGCTGGCTCACCCCCGCCGGCACCAACAGCCCCGTCCGCCTCCTGGCCCTCGCCACCCTCGGCACCACCGGCTACGCCATGGGCGCCATCTCCTACGAGCTCGGCGGCGTCGTCAACCTCGAACCCGGAGCCTGGGTCAGCGGCATCGGCGCCCTCGTCGCCGTCATCGCCTCCCTCGCCCTCCCCTACGACGTCCCCCTCACCACCGACGGCCCCGCGCCGAACGGCTGGCAGCGCTTCCGCAACAGCCTCGCCGCACCCTCCGCACCCCGCGCCAAGGCCCTCCCGGCCTGGGCCGAGATCATCATCATCGCCGTCGCCTTCGGCCTCGCGCTGTACGTCTTCACCTACGGCATCGACATCCCCACCGAGGACTCCGAACAGTTCATCGGCTTCCTCATCACCGCGGGCTTCGCCTTCACCGCACTCACCCGAGCCGGCCTCATCGGCCGCCTCACCGCGCTGACCGGCAAACACCGCAACGTCACCCTCGCCGCCGCCCTGGTCGCAGCACTCTGCTTCCCCTTCACCCAGGACACCGCCGAGTACGCCCTCATCGGCGTCAACATCCTCATCTTCGCCACCGTCGCACTCGGCCTCAACGTCGTCGTCGGCCTCGCCGGCCTCCTCGACCTCGGCTACGTCGCCTTCCTCGGAGTCGGCGCCTACACCGCCGCCCTCGTCTCCGGCGCACCCCTCTCCGCGATCGGCGTCAAATTCCCCTTCTGGGCCGCCGTCCTCACCGGAGCCGTCGTCTCCCTGATCTTCGGCGTCCTCATCGGCGCCCCGACCCTGCGGCTGCGCGGCGACTACCTCGCCATCGTCACCCTCGGCTTCGGAGAGATCTTCCGCGTCACCGTCAACAACCTCAACGGCAACAGCGGCCCCGACCTCACCAACGGCTCCCAGGGCATCCCGAGCATCCCCGACCTCAACCTCCTCGGGATCGACTTCGGACTCAGCCACGACGTCGGACCCTTCACCCTCAGCAGGCCGGCCAACTACTACCTGCTGATGCTCGTCGTCACCGCCGTCGTCGTCCTCGTCTTCCGCCGCTCCGGAGAATCCCGCATCGGCCGCGCCTGGGTCGCCATCCGCGAGGACGAAACCGCCGCCACCGCCATGGGCATCAACGCCTTCCGGCTCAAGCTGCTCGCCTTCGCCCTCGGCGCCACGCTGGCCGGCCTCGCCGGCACCGTACAGGCACACGTCAACTACACCGTGACGCCCGAGCAGTACCAGTTCGCCGGCTCCGTACCCCCGAACTCCGCGTTCCTCCTCGCCGCCGTCATCCTCGGCGGCATGGGAACCCTCAGCGGACCCTTCGTCGGCGCCGCACTGCTCTACCTCATCCCGGCCAAGCTGCAGTTCATGCAGGACTACCAGCTCTTCCTCTTCGGCATCGCGCTCGTCCTCCTGATGCGCTTCCGCCCCGAAGGCCTGGTCGCCGACCGCAGGAAGCAGCTCGAATTCCACGAGAACGACCAGCTCGACGTGCCCACACCCCGGAAGTCCGACGAAACGGACGCCGGCATCGCCAAGGCGGGGGCGTAACACCATGACCACCACCACGAAAACCGCCACCGGGACCACCGTCCTGGACGCCAGCGGAGTCACCATGCGCTTCGGCGGCCTCACCGCCGTCCGCAACGTCGACCTCCAGGTCAACGCAGGCGAAATCGTCGGCCTCATCGGCCCCAACGGCGCCGGCAAGACCACCTTCTTCAACTGCCTCACCGGCCTCTACGTCCCCACCGAGGGCAAGGTCAGCTACAAGGGCACCGTCCTGCCCCCCAAGCCCCACCTCGTCACCAAGGCCGGCATCGCCCGCACCTTCCAGAACATCCGGCTCTTCGCCAACATGACCGTCCTGGAAAACGTCCTCGTCGGACGCCACACCAGGACCAAGGAAGGCCTCTGGTCCGCTCTCCTGCGCCTCCCCGGCTACAGCAAGGCCGAAAACGCCAGCCGCGAACGCGCCATGGAACTCCTGGAGTTCATCGGCCTCCAGGACAAGGCCGACCACCTCGCGCGCAACCTCCCCTACGGAGACCAGCGCAAGCTGGAAATCGCCCGCGCACTCGCCAGCGACCCCGGACTCCTCCTCCTCGACGAGCCCACCGCCGGCATGAACCCCCAGGAAACCCGCGTCACCGAAGAACTCATCTTCGCCATCCGGGACCAGGGCATCGCCGTCCTCGTCATCGAGCACGACATGCGCTTCATCTTCAACCTCTGCGACCGCGTCGCCTGCCTCGTCCAGGGCGAAAAACTCGTCGAAGGCACCGCGTCCGAAGTCCAGAGCGACGAACGCGTCATCGCCGCCTACCTCGGCACCCCCTTCGAAGGCGCCCCCGGCGCCGACGAGGTCGCCGAGGTCGAGAAGGCGGAAGCGAGCGCCGCCACCACCACGCACACGGAAGAGGAGGACAACCGATGACCGCACTGCTGGAGGTCGAGGACCTCCGCGTCGCCTACGGCAAGATCGAAGCCGTCAAGGGCATCTCGTTCACCGTCGAGGCCGGCCAGGTGGTCACCCTCATCGGCACCAACGGCGCCGGCAAGACCACCACCCTGCGCACCCTCTCCGGGCTGCTCAAACCCCTCGCCGGACGCATCCTCTTCGAGGGCAAACCCCTCACCAACATCCCCGCACACAAGATCGTCTCCCTGGGCCTCGCCCACTCCCCCGAGGGCCGCCACATCTTCCCCCGGCTGACGATCGCCGAAAACCTCCTCCTCGGCGCCTACCTCCGCAACGACAAGGCCGGCATCGAGAAGGACGTCCAGCGCGCCTACGACCTCTTCCCCATCCTCGGGGAACGCCGCAAGCAGGCCGCCGGAACCCTCTCCGGCGGCGAGCAGCAGATGCTCGCCATGGGCAGGGCGATGATGTCCCAGCCCAAGCTGCTCATGCTCGACGAGCCCTCCATGGGCCTCTCCCCGATCATGATGCAGAAGATCATGGAGACCATCGTCGAACTCCGCGCCTCCGGCACGACGATCCTCCTGGTCGAGCAGAACGCCCAGGCCGCGCTGTCCCTCGCGGACCAGGGCCACGTCATGGAGATCGGCAAGATCGTCCTCTCCGGCACCGGAGCGGACCTCCTCCACGACGAGTCCGTCCGCAAGGCGTACCTCGGCGAGGACTGAGCGCTCACGCGCACGAGAAAGGCCCGCGCCTCGACGGCGCGGGCCTTTCCTCTGTTCTACGTGCCTACTCGGCGGCCTTCTTCTTCTCCTCGGCGTCCGCGATCAGCGCCTCCGCCAGCTGCTGCATCGACAGCCGACGGTCCATCGACGTCTTCTGGATCCACCGGAACGCCTCCGGCTCGGACAGCCCGTAGTCCGTCTGCAGAATGCTCTTCGCCCGGTCCACGAGCTTCCGCGTCTCCAGCCGCTGGGCGAGGTCCGCGACCTCGTTCTCCAGGGCCTTCAGCTCCGAGAACCGCGACACGGCCATCTCGATCGCCGGCACGACGTCGCTCTTGCTGAACGGCTTCACGAGGTACGCCATCGCCCCGGCGTCCCGGGCCCGCTCCACGAGGTCGCGCTGCGAGAACGCGGTGAGCATCAGGACCGGCGCGATGGACTCCTCGGCGATCTTCTCGGCGGCGGAGATCCCGTCGAGCACGGGCATCTTCACATCGAGGATGACCAGGTCCGGCTTGTGCTCCCGCGCCAGCTCGACGGCCTGCTGCCCGTCCCCGGCCTCCCCGACGACGGAGTAGCCCTCTTCTTCGAGCATCTCTTTGAGGTCGAGACGGATGAGCGCCTCGTCCTCGGCGATGACGACACGGGTCGTCAGCGGCGGGACGTGCGACTTGTCGTCGTCGGCGACGGGCTGGGGCGACTCGGGGGTGGTCACGGGGCTCCTTGTTCAGGGCATACGTCTCTCCAAGAGCGTACCTAGCTACGGTAAGGTGTAGCTACACGGGGCGCCGCTTGCCCTTACTTTCCAAGGCCCCAGTACTCCAACTGGTTAGAGAGGCCGCTCTCAAACAGCGGACAGTGTGGGTTCGAATCCCACCTGGGGCACTTTTCCTTCGATTCCAAGGTCGCATCAAAACGATCCGGATTCACGTGATCGTGTGACTTCCCTTCCGATTCCGCCAACGAGTCCGCAAAATTCTCCAAGCTCGTCCAGGTGTACGATCTTGAAACACGCAGGCACACACTGGCCCTCCTCGATCAGGGCCTCAGCCAGAATGCCGTGAGCAAGCAGACGGGCATTTCCAGAGCCGCCATCCGTTCCTGGCTCGTGCGGATAGAGCCTCTCGAATACGCACGCGGCCGGGACTGCCCCCGATGTGGCGATACGCCCAGGTCGCCCGAATCTCCGGCGGCATACTCGTATTTGCTCGGTCTCTACCTCGGCGACGGGTGCATCAGCGCGAACAAGCGTGGCGTGTACTCCCTGCGCATCGCATGCGCGGACGCCTGGCCAGGCCTCATCGATGCCTGCGTCGAAGCAGTGCAGATTGCGCGACCCGCCAACAAGGTATGCCTGGTGTCAAGTCCGGGCTGCCAGTACGTCACCTGCTTCAGCAAGCACTGGCCCTGCCTCTTCCCTCAGCATGGCCCCGGCAAGAAGCACGACCGCAAGATCGCACTGGCCGAGTGGCAACAGGCAATCGTCGACACCCACCCATGGGAATTCATCCGCGGCCTCATCCACTCCGACGGCTGCCGCATCACCAACTGGGCCACCCGCCTCGTCCGTGGTGAACGACGGCGCTACGAGTACCCGCGCTACTTCTTCACCAACCTGTCGGCTGACATCCTGAAGCTCTACACCGACACGCTCGACCGGCTCGGCGTCGAGTGGAAACACACCAACGGCAAGAACATCTCCGTCGCCCGACGGGCGTCCGTCGCTCTCATGGACGCTCACGTCGGGCCGAAATACTGAGCCGCCCTACTTCGGGCTGTCGTCCTCGCCGATGTGGTGGACGCGGACCAGGTTCGTCGAGCCGGCCACACCCGGCGGGGAGCCGGCCGTGATGACCACCACGTCGCCCTTCCGACAGCGGCCGATCTTCAGGAGTTCCTCGTCCACCTGGGCGACCATCGCGTCCGTGGAGTCCACGTGCGGGCCGAGGAAGGTCTCGACGCCCCAGGTCAGGTTGAGCTGGGAGCGGGTGGCCGGGTCCGGGGTGAAGGCCAGGAGCGGGATCGGGGAGCGGTAACGCGACAACCGCTTCACCGTGTCGCCGCTCTGGGTGAAGGCGACCAGGAACTTCGCGCCGAGGAAGTCGCCCATCTCCGCAGCAGCGCGGGCGACCGCGCCGCCCTGGGTGCGGGGCTTGTTGCGTTCGGTCAGCGGCGGGAGCCCCTTCGCGAGGATGTCCTCCTCGGCTGCCTCGACGATGCGGGACATCGTGCGGACCGTCTCGATCGCGTACTTGCCGACGCTGGTCTCGCCGGAGAGCATCACCGCGTCCGTGCCGTCGATGATCGCGTTCGCGACGTCGGAGGCCTCGGCGCGGGTGGGCCGGGAGTTGTCGATCATCGAGTCGAGCATCTGGGTCGCGACGATGACCGGCTTGGCGTTGCGCTTGGCGAGCTTGATCGCGCGCTTCTGGACGATCGGCACCTGCTCCAGCGGCATTTCGACGCCGAGGTCGCCGCGGGCGACCATGATGCCGTCGAAGGCGGCGACGATGTCCTCGATGTTCTCGACGGCCTGGGGCTTCTCGACCTTGGCGATGACGGGGAGGCGGCGACCCTCCTCGTCCATGACGCGGTGGACGTCCTCGATGTCGCGGCCGCTGCGGACGAAGGAGAGGGCGATGACGTCGGCGCCGGTGCGGATGGCCCAGCGGAGGTCGTCGATGTCCTTCTCGGAGAGCGCGGGAACGGAGACGGCGACGCCGGGGAGGTTGAGGCCCTTGTGGTCGGAGACCATGCCGCCCTCGACGACGGTGGTGCGGACGCGGGGGCCGTCGACCTCGATGACTTCGAGGGTGACGCGGCCGTCGTCGATCAGGATGCGTTCGCCGGGGGTGACGTCGGCGGCGAGGCCGCTGTAGGTCGTACCGCAGCCGTTGCGGTCGCCTTCCATGGGCTCGACGGTGATGGTGAAGTCGTCGCCGCGTTCAAGGAGTACGGGGCCTTCGCTGAAGCGTCCGAGGCGGATCTTCGGGCCTTGAAGGTCGGCGAGGATGCCCACGCTGCGGCGGGCCTCGTCGGATGCTTTGCGCACGCGGTGGTAGCGCTCTTCGTGTTCGGCGTAGGTGCCGTGGCTGAGGTTGAGGCGGGCGATGTCCATTCCCGCCTCGACGAGGGCCTTGATCTGGTCGTATGAGTCGGTTGCGGGTCCCAGGGTGCAAACGATTTTGGCTCGGCGCATGGTTCGAGCCTAGACCTTACCTATGGGTAGGTAATTGGCTCTGTATGACTGTCCAACCACCTTTGCATGAAGGGTTATTGACAAGTGTTGAATTGTGCGGCGGCGTGCTCGGATGAGCACGCGCCGGGGTGCCCGTGGGTGGGAATTCAGAGTTTCGGCGGGGTCATGGTGAAGCGGGCGTTCACCTGCGCGTAGACGGTCTGGCGCTGGGGTTCGAGGTCGACGGGGGGCGGCGGGGGCGCGCCGGCTCCGCCGCCC
>NZ_RDBL01000013.1:864475-868465 GCF_008042035.1 Streptomyces sp. col6 | reverse complement strand
TCATCACGGCCGGCTCCCCGCCGGGGGCTGCGGGCATGGCGCCGTAGCCGCCGGTGCGGGCGTAGGCGACGGGGGCGGCGTTCTCCGCGCCAATGTCGGCGAGTTCGACGAGGGCGGCGAGTTCGGCGCCGAGTGCTTCGGCGTATTCGCGGGCGCGTTTGACGGCTTCGCGGACGGCTTGGCGGCGGGCTTCGCCGTGGGCGGGTGAGGTGGGGCGCAGGGCCCACCACGGGCCGTTGACCTGGGTCATGTCGAGGTCGCCGACGCGGGTGACGAATTCACCGAGTGCGGTGAAGTCGTTGAGGGCGGCGGTGATGTGGACGCGGCCGTGGTAGGCGCGGATCTTCTCGTCGCGGCCGCGGTGGACGAGTTCGGGGGTGATGGAGAGGGCGCCGGTTTCGAGTTTTTCGACGGCGTCGCCGTAGCTGCGGGCGAGTTCGAGGACGGTGGCGTTGCGGCGGGTGAGGTCTTCGAGGGCGGCGCGGCGGTCCTTGCCCCGGGCGGTGACGGTGAGGGAGAGGCGGGCGATCTCGGGGTCGACTTCCAGGCGGGCTTCGCCGCGGACGGCGAGGCGGGGCTGGTCCGGGGTGCCGTAGGGCTGGGCGGTGTCGGTCATGGGTCCACTGTGGCATCCGGGTGTGACAGGTGGGGTGGTCGGGCGGGTGTTGGCCGGTGGACGGCGTGTGGTCATGGAACGGAAACCTGTCGGGGGTGTTGCCGGGGGTGGTGCGTGGGTGATTATCTACGCGCGTTGTCCGTGGTTGTGTGCGATCTACACGCGTCACGGGTGGACGGGGCCGGGCACGGCACGACTGTGCGCGGCTGGACTTCGCACCAAGAGAACTGGGATGTGGGAGACGAGATGCCGCTGAACCGAAGGACGTTCCTGGGGACATCGGCCGCGGCCGGCGCGGGTGCGGTGGTGGTGGGCGGCGCGGCTTCGCCCGCCCAGGCGCACGGGCGTGGGCACGGTCATGGTCATGGGCGTCCGCAGAAGCGGTACTCGTTCACCGTGATGGGGACGACGGACCTGCACGGGAACGTCTTCAACTGGGACTACTTCACGGATGCCGAGTTCGACGACAAGGACCACAACGACGTCGGTCTGGCGAAGATCTCGACGCTGGTGGAGCAGGTGCGGCGCGAGAAGGGCCGTCACAACACCCTGATGATCGACGCGGGTGACACGATCCAGGGCACGCAGCTGTCGTACTACTACGCGAAGATCGACCCGATCACGGCGAAGCGTGGCCCGGTGCATCCGATGGCGCAGGCGATGAACGCGATCGGGTACGACGCGGCGGCGCTGGGGAATCACGAGTTCAACTACGGGATTCCGGTGCTGCGGAAGTTCGAGGAGCAGTGCGACTTCCCGCTGCTGGGGGCGAACGCGCTGGATGCGAAGACGTTGCGGCCGGCGTTCGCGCCGTATGTCATCAAGAAGCTGCGGACGCCGCACGGGCGTGATGTGAAGGTGGCGATCCTGGGGCTGACGAATCCGGGGATCGCGATCTGGGACAAGGCGAACGTGGGCGGGAAGATGGTGTTCCCGGGTCTGGAGGAGCAGGCGGCGAAGTATGTGCCGCGGCTGCGTTCGATGGGCGCGGATGTGGTGATCGTGTCGGCGCACTCGGGGAACAGCGGGACGTCGTCGTACGGGGATCAGATTCCGTATGTGGAGAACGCGGCGGGTCTGGTGGCGGAGCAGGTGCCGGGGATCGACGCGATCCTGGTGGGTCACGCGCACCTGGAGATTCCCGAGTACTTCGTGGAGAACAAGGAGACGGGGAAGAAGGTCGTGCTCTCGGAGCCGTTGAAGTGGGGGCAGCGGCTGACGCTGTTCGACTTCGATGTGGTGTGGGAGAAGGGCCGCTGGGTGGTCGAGAAGGCCGGGTCGAGGGTGTTGAACTCGAACACGGTGGCGGAGGACCGGAAGATCACGAAGATGCTGGCGGACGAGCACAAGAAGGTTGTGGCGTACGTCAACCAGGTGATCGGTACGGCGGCGTCGGAGATGACGACGGCGGAGGCGGCGTGGAAGGACGAGCCGATCATCGATCTGATCAACGTCGTCCAGGCGGAGACGGTGAAGGCGGCGCTGGCGGGTGGTGAGTACGCGGAGCTGCCGGTGCTGTCGCAGGCGTCGTGCTTCTCGCGTACGGCGCGGATTCCGGCCGGGAACGTGACGATCAAGGATGCGGCGGGTCTGTACCCGTTCGAGAACACGCTTGAGGCGCGTCTGGTGACGGGTGCGCAGATCCTGGACTACCTGGAGTTCTCGGCGAAGTACTACGTGCAGACCGCGGCGGGTGCTCCGGTGGATCCGGCGAAGCTGACGAATGCGGAGAACACGCCGGACTACAACTATGACGCGGTGTCGGGGCTGACGTACGACATCGACATCGCGAAGCCGGTGGGTTCGCGGATCGTGAATCTGTCGTTCGAAGGGAAGCCGGTCGACCCGAAGGCGCAGTTCGTGCTGGCGGTGAACAACTACCGGGCGAGCGGTGGGGGTAACTTCCCGCATGTTCCGCCCGCGAAGCAGCTGTGGGCGAATTCGGAGGAGATCCGGAACACGATCATCGCCTGGGTGCAGGCGAAGGGTTCGGTGGACGGTGCGCAGTTCGCTTCGGTGGACTGGCGGCTGACGCGGGACGGTACGCCGGTGTTCTAGGTCGGCCGGTTGGTTCGGGCGGTCGTTCCGCCTCCCCTGGTGCGGGGAGGTGGGGCGGCCGCTTTTTTGTGGTCAGTTGGGGCGGGTGAGGGGGACGAGGGGCGCTGTGGGAGGGGGTAGGGGGTGGTGCCGGTGAGGTGGTTGAGGATGGTGGCGCTGCGCCAGGCGGCGAGGCCGAGGTCGGGGGCGCCGACGCCGTGGGTGTGGCGTTCGGCGTTCTGTACGTAGATGTGGCCGGTGATGGCGGGGCCGAGGTCGAGGCGGTGGTGGGCGTCGACGTGGGGGCGTCCGGCGGTGTCGCGGCGGAGGTGGGGGGCGAGGTGGTCGAGGAGGGTGTCGAGGGGGCGTTCGCGGTAGCCGGTGGCGAGGACGACGGCGTCGGTGGTGAGGCGGGTGCGGGTGCCTTGCTGGGTGTGTTCGAGGTGGAGTTCGACGCGGGTGTTGGCGACGCGTCCCGCGGTGCGGACGGCTACGCCGGGGGTGAGGGTGGCGTCGGGCCAGCCGCCGTGGAGGGTGCGGCGGTAGAGCTCGTCGTGGATGGCGGTGATGGTGGCGTGGTCGATGCCTTTGTGGAGTTGCCATTGCTGGGGGACGAGGGTGTCGCGTACGGGTTCGGGGAGGGCGTGGAAGTAGCGGGTGTAGTCGGGGGTGAAGTGTTCGAGGCCGAGTTTGGAGTACTCCATGGGGGCGAAGGCGGGGGTGCGGGCGAGCCAGTGGAGGCCTTCGTTGCCGGTGGGGCGGGCGCGGAGGAGGTCGAGGAAGATTTCGGCGCCGGACTGTCCTGAGCCGATGACGGTGATGTGGGGGGCCTGGAGGAGCTGGTCGCGGTGGTGGAGGTAGTCGGCGGAGTGGATGACGGGGGCGGTGCCGGTGTCGGTGAGGGGTTTGAGGGGTTCGGGGATGTGGGGTTCGGTGCCGATGCCGAGGGCGATGTGGCGGGTGTGGGTGCGGCCGAGTGATTCGGCTTCGCCGTGGGCGTCGAGCTGGGTGTGGTCGACCTGGAAGTGGGCGGTGTGGGGGTCCCAGCGGATGGCGTCGACCTGGTGGCCGAAGTGGAGTCCGGGGAGCTGGGTGCTGACCCAGCGGCAGTAGGCGTCGTATTCGGCGCGGTGGATGTGGAAGCGCTCGGCGAAGTAGAAGGGGTAGAGGCGGTCCTGGGTGCGTTGGTAGTTGAGGAAGCTCCAGGGGCTGGTGGGGTCGGCGAGGGTGACGAGGTCGGCGAGGAAGGGGACTTGGAGGGTGGCGCCGTCGATGAGGAGGCCGGGGTGCCAGTGGAATGCGGGGCGTTGTTCGTAGAAGGCGGTGGTGAGGGGGGT
>NZ_RDBL01000013.1:859557-864375 GCF_008042035.1 Streptomyces sp. col6 | reverse complement strand
GGGGTGGTGTGGGGGTTGAGGAGGGTGGCTTTGAGCCAGAGGCGGTCGTGGGCGTGGGTGCGGCCGAGTACGGCGTGGCCGCGGGTGAGGAGGGTGCGGCGGATGGTGGCGACGGTGTGGTCGTCGGCGTCGGTGGGGCGGAAGAGGACGGTGCTGATGGTGGGGCGGTCGTAGAGGTCGAGGCCGGGGGTGCGGGTGATGAGGTCGGCGAGGGTGTGGGCGGCGGCGCAGGTGCGGTCGATGAGGTCGGCGAGTCCGGTGCGGCCGAGGGCTTTGAGGGTGACGGCGATCTTGAGTGCGTCGGGGCGGCGGGTGGTGCGCAGGGAGCGGCCGAGGAGGTCGGGGAGGCCGGCTTCGGTGTCGTCGTCGGCGTTGAGGTAGGGGGCGTGGTGGTGGAGGGCGTGGAGGTGGTGGCGGTCGGGGACGGCGAAGATGCCGGCGGATGCGGGTTGCCAGCCGAGTTTGTGGAGGTCGAGGGCGACGCTGTCGGCGCGGTCGAGTCCGTCTAGCAGGTGGCGGTGGGCGGGGCTGAGGAGGAGGGGTCCGCCGTAGGCGGCGTCGATGTGGAGTTCGGCGCCGTGGCGGGCGCAGAGGTCGGCGATGGCGGTGAGGGGGTCGATGCGGCCGGTGTCGGTGGTGCCGGCGGTGGCGGTGACGAGGAGGGGGCCCTGTCGCTGGTTGCGGGCGAGGGTCTCGTGGAGTGCGGGGACGTCGATGATGCCGTTGGGGGGGGTGGGGTCAGTTGGCGTCGCGTACGTTCAGCGCGCGGCGCAGGTCGTCGATCTGGTCGATGAGCTTGCGGCGGAGGGCCGGGATGAGGGCCGGGTCGTTCAGGGCTTCTTCCCCGGTGCGGAGGCTTTCGGCGTCGATGGCGTGGACGGGGAAGGCGTTGCGCCCGGCGGCTTCGGCGATGGCGGGGCCGCGGCGGACGGCGAGCTGGGCGGCCTCGGGGTAGAAGCGGGGCACGTATGCGCGTACGAGGTCGGTCTGTTCGGGCTGCCAGAAGCCCTGCGCGGTGGCGGTGAAGAGGTAGTTGGACAGGCTGTCGTCGTGGAACATCGCGTCCCAGGCGGCGGCCTTGGCCTCGGGGGTGGGCAGGGCGGCGCGGCAGCGGGCGGCGCCTTCCTGGCCGGTGGCGCTGGGGTCGTCCTCCAGGGCGGCGGCGATGGCCTCCTCGTCGGTGGCGCCGAGGACGGCGAGGCGGGTGAGGATGCGCCAGCGCAGTTCGGGGTCGAGTTCGGGGCCGCCGGGGACGGTGTCGTCGGCGAGCCAGCCCTGGATGGTGTCGGGCTGGGTGGCGGCGTCGATGAGGTGGCGTACGGCGGTGAGGCGCAGGCCGGGGTGGGTGCCGTCCTCGGTGCGGCGGATGAGGTCGCGGCACAGGGCGGTGAGGACGGTGAGGGCGGCGGGCCGGTCCTCGGGGGCGGTGTAGCGGCCGGCGACCTGGGTGTCCGCGAAGGCCAGGACGCCCTGGAGGAGGGCGAGGTCGGTCTCGTACGGGAGGTGGTCGCGGGCGGCTTCGAGGTAGGTGCTGGGGGCGAGTTCGCCGTCGCGGACCATGTCGCGGGCGGCGTTCCAGACGACGGCGCGGGTGAGGGCGTCGGGGATGCCGGAGAGGCTGTCGAGGACCGTGTTCCAGGAGTGGGGGTCGAGGCGGATCTTGGCGTAGGTGAGGTCTTCGTCGTTGAGGACGACGAGGGCGGGGCGGCGGCCGGAGGTGCGGTTGCCGCCGCTGGTGGATTTCGAGGACCTGGCTCAACGAGTCCTTCGCCGAGTACATGGGCTACCAGACCCTCGCCGAGGCCACCCGCTTCACGGACACCTGGGTCGACTTCGGCGTCGTAGCCCCAGCCCTTGCGGGCGACGCCGAAGTCGACCCAGGTGTCCGTGAAGCGGGTGGCCTCGGCGAGGGTCTGGTAGCCCATGTACTCGGCGAAGGACTCGTTGAGCCAGATGTCGTCCCACCAGGCGAGGGTGACGAGGTCGCCGAACCACATGTGGGCCATCTCGTGGGCGATGACCATGCCGCGGGTCTGGCGTTCGGTGTCGGTGACGGCGGAGCGGTAGATGAACTCGTCGCGGAAGGTGACGAGGCCGGGGTTCTCCATGGCGCCGGCGTTGAACTCGGGGACGAATGCCTGGTCGTAGGAGTCGAAGGGGTACGGCTCGGTGAACTTCTCCTGGAACCGGTCGAAGCAGGCCCGGGTGATGTCGAGGATCTCGTCGGCGTCGGCGTCGAGGTGGGGGGCGAGGGAGCGGCGGCAGTGAATGCCGAAGGGCAGGCCCGCGTGCTCGGTGGTCACGGAGTGCCAGGGGCCGGCGGCGACGGCGACGAGGTAGGTGGAGAGCGGCGGGGTGGGGGCGATGGTCCAGCGGCCGTCGCCGGTGTGCTCGGCGATGCCGTTGCCGAGGACGGTCCAGCCTTCGGGGGCGGTGACGGTGAGGGCGAAGACGGACTTGAGGTCGGGCTGGTCGAACGCGGCGAAGACGCGCTGGACATCTTCCATGAAGAGCTGGGTGTAGACGTAGGTCTCGTTGTCGCTGGGGTCGGTGAAGCGGTGCATGCCTTCGCCGGTGCGGGAGTAGCGCATGGCGGCGTCGACGCGCAGTTCGTGCGGGCCGGGGGTGAGACCGGTGAGCGCGTACCGGTTCTCGGTGAGGTCCGCGGGGTCCAGCGGCCGGCCGTCCAGACTGATCGAGCGCAGGGTGGCCGGCTTGAGCTCGAGGAAGGTGTCACCGGCCGTGCGGGCGGTGAACTCGATCACGGTCCGGGAGTCGAAGGTCTCCTCCCCCGCGGTGAGATCGAGTTCGACCGTGTATCGGTGTACGTCGAGGATCTGGGCTCGGGCCTGCGCTTCATCGCGCGTCAGTACGGACATGGGGACATGCTGCCGTATGCGCCGGGCGGCGCGCAGGCGGGTTCCCTCGGGGGCGGGCAGCCGCCCGTGGTCCTTTGAGGGCTAAGATTCTTACCCCATGGTGTACCTGCACGGAGGTGTGGCCGGGATGGCGAAGAACCGGAATGCGGCGGACGCGGTACCGGCCGGTTCGCCCCCGGCTCCGGACTCCGGGGAGCGGGCGGACGCGGTGGCGTCGATCGTGGCGGACTGGCGGCGGGAGCGGCCGGAGCTGGACACGGCCCCGCTGGAGGTCTTCGGCCGGCTGCACCGGGCGTTCCTGCGGTACAGCACGGCGATCTCGCGGCCCGTGGAGCGCAGGGGTCTTTCGATGGCCGGTTTCGATGTGCTGACGGCGCTGCGGCGGGCGGGGGCGCCGTTCCGGCGTACGGCGGGTGAGCTGGCCGATTCGGGGCTGATCAGTTCGGCGGGTGTGACGCTGCGGATAGACCGGCTGGAGAAGGACGGGCTGATCCGGCGGGAGCGCGATCCGCAGGACCGGCGGGTGGTGCACTCGCGGCTGACGGACGAGGGTCTTTCGCTGATCGACGAGCTGTTCTCGGAGCATCTGGAGAACGAGCGGCGGATGCTGGCGGGGTTGTCGGCGGCGGAGTGTGCGGAGCTGGCGCGGTTGCTGGAGAAGCTGGAGCGGTCGGTGCTGTCCGCGGAGGGCGGGGAGTAGGTGCTCCGCGGGGGCCGGGGCCCCGGGTGCGCCCGGGTGCGGGCACCGGCACCCTGCGGAGGAGGTGTCCTCAATCGCCGGACGGGCTTGGGTGTGGCCGGCGATTGAGGATCGTGCCTCTGCGTTCTTGCTGGGCGGGAGTCAGGCCGTCGCCGCCTGGGACTCCGCTTCTGTGCGGTACATGCGGCGGACCCTGACCACGCCCAGGTCGTGCTGGTAGAGGTTTTCCGCCTGGTCGGCGTCGGTGCGCAGGTCCTCCAGCATGACGCGGTCCTGTTCGAGGACCTCCCAGTGGCGGTCCTCCAGGAGCGTCTTGTACAGGAAGCGCCAGGTGTCGCGCTGCCAGTCGGTGACCTTGCGGTAGCGCCAGAAGAAGACGGCGCAGCGGTTCTCGTCGATGGGGGTGGCCATGCCGACGATGCCGAAGGGGCCGCCGGGTCCGGCGGTCGGGGGGTAGGGGATGGTGAGGTCGACCCAGTCGACGCCGGTGCGGCAGAGCTCGACCCAGTCGAAGTTGACGCCGCTCTGGTCGGTCTTCTCGAAGAAGAAGCCGCGTTCGGTCTCGCGGATGCGGAAGCGGGCGGTGGTCTGGCCGTCGGCCATGCTGTGCGAGTCGCGGTGGAGGAACGAGCCGTGCATGGGGTCGAGCAGGTTCTCGACGGCGTAGCGCCAGTTGACGTTCCACTCTGCGTAGCAGAGGAAGGCCGAGGTGCCGGGGTCGGTGAGGGGTTCGGGGAGGGTGAGCGGGACGGGTTCGGCGTGGGTGTAGTCGCCGAAGTAGGCGAGGATCGCGCCGCCGGTCTCGATGAGGTGGGGGGCGGCGACGAGCTGTTTGCCCTCCAGGTTGCAGCCGGGGAGGCCGGGGACGGCGGCGACGGTGCCGGTGCCGTCGACCTGGACGCCGTGGTACCAGCAGGCGATGCGGTCGCCGAGGTGTTTGCCGAGGGAGAGGCGGGCGCCGCGGTGGGGGCAGCGGTCCTCCAGCATGTGGAGGGTGCCGTCGGCGCGGCGGAAGAGGAGCCATTCCTCGCCGAGGAGGGTGAGGCGTTTCATGCCGCCGGCGGGGACGAAGTCCGAGGGGCAGACGGCGTACCACTGGTTGCGGATGCCGGTGGCGGTGGTCATGGCTGTCTCACGCTCCCAGTCGTCGCATCTCGGTGCGGAAGGTTTCCTCGGTCCAGGGGCTGCCGTCGGGGGCGGGCAGGTCGCGGGAGTTGAGTCCGGCGACAAGTCCGGGCA
>NZ_RDBL01000013.1:830236-859457 GCF_008042035.1 Streptomyces sp. col6 | reverse complement strand
CCGTCGGGGTGGGTGAGTTCGATGCTCAGGACTCCGTCGGCCTCCCACGTCATGCGGTGGACGAGCAGGTCGAGCCGGGGCTCCTCGGCGGGTGTCATGACGGGTTGCCTCCTTCTCGCGGGGTGCCGGTCGCGGCGGCGGGGAGTTTGACGGGCGGGGTGAAGGGGGTGTTCATCGGGCCGAGTGCGGCGAGGTCGATCTCGACGAGGGTGGGGCCGGGGGTGGTGACGGCTTCCTTGATGACGGGTCCGGCGTCGGCCTCGGCGGCGATGCGGGCGTACGGGAGACCGACGGCGGCGGCGAGCTGCGCGAAGTCGGGGGTGGTGAGGTCGACTCCGGAGCGGCGGGGGAAGTGGTTGTCCTGCATGTTGCGCAGGACGCCGTAGCCGCCGTCGTTGAAGACGAGGAGGGTGAGGTCGGGCTTCTCCTGGGCGAGGGTGAGGAGTTCGCCGAGGTGGACGGCGAGGCCGCCGTCGCCGGCGATGACGACGGTGGGGGTGCCGGGACGGCCGAGTGCGGCGCCGATGCCCATGGCGAGACCTTGGCCGATGCCGCCGCCGCGCGGGAAGACGTTGGTGGCCGGGTCGGTGATCTCCAGGAGCCGGTTTCCCCAGGTGGAGGAGGGGATGGTGACATCCCGGGCGATGACGGACCCGGGCGGGCAGGCGTCGCGTATCGCGTCGTTGACCGCGGCCTGCGGGCCGATGGCGTGGCGCTGCGCCGTGCGGGCGGCGGTACGGGCTTCGCGTACGCGGCCGGGCCAGCTCGTCTCCGTACTCCCGCTGGTGACGCGGCCCAGGAGTGCGGCGAGTACGGCGGTGGCGTCGCCGGTCAGGGCGACGGTCGCCGGGTAGACGCGGCCGGGGGCGGCGGGGTCCAGGTCGATCTGGATGTGGGTGGTGGGGAGTTCGAGGCCGTAGTCGGCGGTCTCGTTGGAGCGGAAGTGGGTGCCGATGGTGAGCAGGACATCGGCCTCGGCGAGCAGGGCGCGGCCGGCGGGGGCGGTGGCGTAGTTGCCGAGGACCCGCGCGTCGGATTCGGGGACGGCGCCGCGGCCGGAGTTGGAGGTGACGAGCCCGGCGTTCAGGGCGTCCAGGAGTGCGGCGACTTCGGGGCGGGCGCTGTTGGCGCCGCCGCCGGCCCAGAGGAGGGGGCGGCGGGCGGCGGACAGCAGGGCCGCCGCCTCGTCCAGGAGCGCCGCGTCGGGCAGGGGCGGGACGGCGGGCGCGGGGACGGGGGTGCCGGTGAGCTGTTGGGGGGCGAACTGGAGGTCGATGGGCCACTCGACGCTGACCGGGCCGTGCGGGGCGGTCAGGGCGCGGGCGGCGGCCTCGCGCAGGAGGTCGCCGGCGCTCTCGGCGTCGGTGACGGTGACGGCATGCGCGGAGACCGCGCGGAGCATGCCGAGCTGGTCCTTGGTCTCGTGGATGAAGCCGCGTCCGGAGCCGAGGTACGCGCTGTCGATCTGTCCGGTGATGTGCAGGACGGGGGTGCCGGAGCTGAGGGACTCGATGAGGGATCCGGCCGCGTTGCCGGCGCCCGTACCGGTGCTGGTGAGGGCGCAGCCGAGGTTGCCGGTGGCGCGGGCGTAGCCGTCGGCGGCGTTGACGGCGGCGGCTTCGTGGCGGACGGGGACGAAGCGCAGGTCGCGGTCGACGGCTTCGACGAGCGGCAGGTTGTGCACGCTGACGATGCCGAACACCGTGTCGACGCCCAGTCCTCGTAGCGTCTCGACGAGCAGGTCGCCGCCGTTGGGTCGGGTCATGTCGGGTGCTCCTGAAGGGGGGTGGCGGGTGGGTTATGCGACGGCGCGGTTGACGCCGCCGCAGACGTCGACGGTGGTGCCGGTGATGTAGGACGCCCGGGGTGAGAGGAGGGCGGTGACGGCGTACGCGACTTCGTCGGCGTTGCCGAGGCGGCCGAGGGCGATGCCGCGGTCGGCGGCCAGTTCCGCCTGCCAGGCGGGGTAGTCGAGCGGGGAGCCGGACGCGGCGTACCGGCGTTCCCACTGTCCGGTGTCGATGAGGCCGAGGCAGACGGAGTTGACGCGGATGCCGTCGGGGGCCAGTTCCTTGGACAGCGAGGTGGAGAGGTTGAGGATGCCGGCGCGGGCGGCGCTGGTGGTCATCAGCCGGGTCTCGGGCTGTTTGGCGAGGACGGCGTTGATGTTGACGACGGAGGCGTTGCCGGCGGCGCGGAGGTGGGGCAGGGCGGCCTTGAGGGGGTTGAGGACGCCGAAGAACTTGAGTTCCAGTTCTTCGCGCCAGTCGGCGGCGGTGGTCTCGGCGAAGGGTTTCATCCGGGAGGCGCCGGCGTTGTTGACGAGGCCGTCGAGGCCGCCGAGATGGTCGGCGGCGGCGTCGGTGAAGGCGCGTACGGCGGCCTCGTCGGTGACGTCGCACGGGGCGTGGTAGAGCACGTCGGATCCGGCGAGGCCGTCGAGGGCGGCGGCGAGGGCGTCGGGGCGGCGGCCGCAGGTGGCGACGCGGGCGCCCTCGTCGAGGAGCGCGCGGACCGTCGCGAGCCCGACGCCGGAGCTGCCGCCGGTGACGAGTAGGCGGTGGCCTTTCAGCTGGAGGTCCATGGGTGCGGCTCCTTGCGGGTGGGTGCGGGCGGTGGGGGTGTCCTCAATCGCCGGACGGGCTTGGAGGTGGTGGACCGGCTTGGAGGTGGCGGACCGGCTTGGAGGTGGCGGACCGGCTTGGAGGTGGTGGACGGGATTGATTCGGGCGCTGCTGCCCGCAGGGCTACTGCATCGTGAAGCCGCCGTTCACGGCGAAGGTCTGGCCGGTGATGTAGCCGGATTCCTCGCCGATGAGGAAGGCGATGAGGCCGACCAGGTCGGACGGTTGCTGGGGGCGGGAGATCGCCCGGTTCAGCCGGTACAGCTCGTGGCGTTCGGCGGGGATGTCCACGGCGGACTCCCCTTCCGTGAGGCCGGGGGCCACGGCGTTGACGGTGATGCCGAGGTCGCCCGTCTCCCGGGCCATGGCCCGGGTCAGGGAGATCACGGCGCCCTTGGACGCGATGTAGTGGGCGAGCCGGGGCGAGCCGTACAGCGCGGCGTCCGAGGCGAGGTTGACGACGCGTCCGCTGCCGTGGGCCGCCATGAGCGGGAGGAGGGCGCGGGCGACGAGCCAGGGGCCGCGGGCGTTGACCGTCATGATGCGGTCCCAGGCCTCGACGTCGATCTCGTGGAACGGTTTGCCACCGACCGCGTTGGCGAGTCCGGCGTTGTTGACCAGGCCGTACACGCGGCTGCCGTCACCGGCGAGGGTGCCGGCGAGGGCGGCGACGGAGTCCGGGTCGGCGACGTCGAGCGGGTGGTAGTCCGCGGTGATGCCCTCGGCGCGCAGGGTCCCGGCCGCCTGCCGGCCGGTGGCCTCGTCCAGTTCGGCGATGACGACGCGGTGTCCGTCAGCGCCGATCCGGCGGGCCGCGGCCAGTCCGAGGCCGCGGCCGGCGCCGGTGACGACGACCGTGCGGGGGGTGTCGTCGGCGGCCATCAGCCGCGGGTGACGCCGTGCATCGGCGAGTGCTCGGGGTAGGTGGGGACCTGCGGCTTCCGCGTGCCGATGATGACGCAGAACAGGGCGTCGGTGTCGCCCTCGTTCTTCAGGGAGCGGGCGACTCCGGCGGGCACGACGATCATGTCGCGGTAGCCGAGGGTGCGGTACTCGGTCTCGTCGGCGCCGCGGTGGATGCCGACCCTGACCTGCCCCTCCAGGACGAAGAACGCCTCCTCCACGTCGTGGTGGGTGTGCTCGGGGCCCTCGGCGCCCGGCGGGAGCAGCATGTTGGAGAGGGTGAAGCCGCCCGAGGGCAGGATGCGGTTGTCGTTCTCGTGGTTGCCGGTGGCGCCGGAGCCGACGTACCGGATCTGCGCGCGGCGGTACTGGGCGCCGGCCTTCTCCTGGAAGGAGAGGGTGTCCCAGTCGGGTTCGCGGGAGTCCTTCGTGGCGATGAGGGAGTCGGTGAACTTCGCGAGGTCGCCGTCGTTCTCGTACGGGGTCTTGTCGATGGGCACGGGATGCTCCTCGGTGGGTCGGGGGTGGGTGGGGGCTCGTCGTTACGCGGGTATGCGGGCGACGACGTGGAGGTGGGCGCGGACCCAGGCGTTGAAGGCCTCGGGGCGTTCCTGGTTGGCGAGGTGTCCGGCGCCGGAGAGGGTGACGTAGACCGACTTCTCCAGGGCTCCGGCGATGGCCTGGGACTCGTCGGTGCCGGTGACCGTGTCCTGTTCGCCGCACAGGACGAGGGCGGGTGCGGTGATGGCGGGCAGGTCGTCGGTGAGGTCGGCGTCCGCCATGGCCTCGGCGGCGTAGCCGTAGCCGGGTGCGCGGACGGACGCGACCATGGTGGCGACGACGCGGGCGACGAGTTCGGGGGGTGCGCCGTCCGAGACGAGGCGGGGTCCGCGGGCTGCGGCGAACGCCTCGGGGCCTTCGGCGGCGAGCTGTGCGGCGCGTCCGCGCATGGCCTTCGCCTTGTCCGGGTGGATGCCGGAGCCCCGGCTGGAGTCGGCGACGATCAGGGAGGCGACAAGGTCGGGGTGGCGCGCGGCGAGGCGCAGGGCGATGACGCCGCCCCAGGAGACGCCGAGGACGTGGGCGGGGCCGCCGTGGTCCCGGATGAGGGCGGCGGCGGTGTCGGCGTAGCCGTCGAGGCCGGGGGCGTGGTCGGGGTCGGCGGAGTCCGCGTAGCCGGGGGCGTCCCAGGCGACGACCCGTACCCGGTCCGCGAGGACGTCGAGCTGGGGGGCGAAGGCGGCGGAGGAGGAGCCGATGCCGTGGAGGCAGAGCAGCAGCGGGGCGTCCGGGTCGCCGGCCTCGCGGGTGTGGACGGCCCCGGCGGTGAGCGTCTCGGCGGTCACAGGATCTGTCCCGCCCGGCCGACGACGGCGCCGAGGCTGCGGAGCACGGCGTGCGGGACGACCTGGCTGGTGGCGGGGTTCGCGGCGTCGGGCCGGTGGGCGACCTCGAAGCGGTAGCTGCCGTGCGGGCCCGCCGCCTCGATGACGTGCCGGGTGAGGGTGGCGGCCGGGTCGGCGACGACGACGACCTCGACGAGGTCCGGGTCTCCGGTGGCGAGGGCGACGGAGGCGGCGACGTTGGTGGACTTGGGGAACTTCACCGGGACGTCGCGGGCGGTGCCGCGCATTACCTCGACGGGTTCGGTGGTGGTGTGCAGCCGGGCCGTCAGCTCGTCGTCCATCCAGGGCTGGTGGAGGGTGGCGGGGAGCTTGGTGGTGGTGAGGGTGACGGAGCTGAGGGGGCCGAGTCCGCGCACGGCCTGGAGGAGGTCGAGGCCGCCGACGGCGCCGCCCGTGAAGTAGACGCGGCCGGGTCCGGCGGCGCGCAGCCGGCCGGTGAGTTCGGGGTCGACGAGGGCGCCGGTGGAGGCGATGAGCAGGTCGGCGCCCCTGGTGAGGACGCGCTCGGCCCATTCGCGTACGACGGCCTGGCCGGCGGCTTCGACGACAAGGTCGCAGACGGCGAGGGCGTCCTCGAAGGACAGCTGGGGTGCGGGGGCGTCGACGAGGGGCCGGTTGTCGATGACGCAGGTGAGTTCGGCGCCGGGGATCCGGCCTTCGGCGAGGGCCGTGCCGACGACGCGTCCGATGGCGCCCCAGCCGACGAGGCCGACGCGGCGCACGGAGCGGCCGGGGCGTGCAGGGGCGGTGTCCGGGCGGGAGTTGAGGAGGGTGGTCACGCGGTCACCTCTTCCGGTGTGGTGGCGAGCGGGCCGGGGTCGGGGGTGCCGGCCATGTGGCGGCGGATGACGGGGGACGGCGGTCCGGCGGTGCCCCACAGGTCGGAGAGGTCGGGGGTGCGGCGCCAGACCTTGGCGATCCAGGCGTCCTCGACGATCTGGGCGACCTCGGAGGTGTACTCGCAGACGAGTCCGGCCGGGTCGGTGAAGTAGGAGAAGGTGTTGTTGCCGGGGCCGTGCCGGCCGGGTCCCCACTGGGGGACGATGCCGTGGTGGCGGAGCCGGCCGAGGCCGCGCATGAAGTGGTCGACGGACGGCATCTCGTAGGCGACGTGGTTGAGGGAGGCCCACTCGGCCTGGTTGAACGCGATGCAGTGGTGGTCGGCGTTGCAGCGCAGGAAGGCCATCTGGTGCTCGGACCAGTCGGAGACGCGCAGGCCGAGCACCGAGGTGTAGAAGGCGACGGCGGCGTCGATGTCCGTGGTGTTGAGGACGGTGTGGGTGACGCCGACGGGGACGGCGGTGTCCCGGCCGCGCGGGGTGACGGCGTGGGTCTGGGCGCTGAGTTCGATCAGCCGGCCCTCGGGGTCGGTGAAGCGCAGTCCGTAGCCGCCGCCGACCTGGTCGAGGGGGCCGGGGCCGGCGACGGGGACGATGCCGCGGGCCAGGAGCCGGCGGGCGGCCTCGTCGATCTCGGCGGGGGTGGCGACGGCGAAGGTGATGCGGCCGAGCCCGTTGCGGTCGGCGCGGGTGAGGTGCAGGACGTGGTGTTCCTCGCCGGTGCCGCGCAGCCAGGTGGCGCCGGTGTCGCGTTCGACGGGTTCCAGGCCCCAGACCTCGGCGTAGAAGTCGGCGGACTCGGTGAGTGCGGGGGTGTGGAGTTCGACGGAGCGCAGGGCGCGGAGCCGGGCTATGGGCCGGTCGTGGGGCATGGTGTTCTCCCGCTCGGGTGGGTGGGGCGCGTGCGGTGTCAGTGGGCGGCGGCCCAGGGCAGCGGGGTGGTGTCGGTGGCCCAGTAGAGGGACTTCTGCCGTTGGTAGCCGCGGATGAGGTCGCGGCCCTTCTCGGTGCCGATGCCGCTGTCCTTGAGCCCGCCGAACGGGGTGGAGATGCTGAACTGCTTGTACGTGTTGATCCAGACGGTGCCGGCGTCGATACGGCGGGCGAGCCGCCAGGCGCGGGCGTGGTCGCGGGTCCAGATGCCGCAGGCCAGTCCGTAGACGCTGTCGTTGGCCTGGGCGACGAGGTCGTCCTCGTCGTCGAAGGGCAGGGCGACCAGGACCGGTCCGAAGATCTCCTCCCGGCAGACCCGGGCGGTGTTCGGCAGGCCGTCCAGGACGGTGGGCAGGTAGTAGGCGCCGTCCCGGTAGCGCTCGCCCTCGGGGGCCGCTCCACCGCACCGGACGGTGGCGCCCTCCTCGCGGGCCAGGTCGACGTAGGCGGCGACGCTGTCGCGGTGGCGGTGGTGGACGAGCGGGGCGACCTGGGTGTCCGGGTCGGTGCCGGGTCCGACACGCAACTTCTCGGTGCGGGCGACGAGTTCGCCGAGGAACTCGTCGTAGCGGGAGCGGTGGACGAAGAGGCGGGAGCCGGCGATGCAGCTCTGGCCGCTGGAGGAGAAGATCCCGTACATGACGCCGGCGAGGGCCTGTTCGAGGTCGGCGTCCTCCAGCACGATCGTCGGTGACTTCCCGCCGAGTTCGAGGGAGACGGGCATCAGCTTGTCGGCGGCGGCGTGGGCGAGGGTGCGGCCGGTCGCCGTGCCGCCGGTGAAGGTGACCTTGCCGACGGCGGGGTGGCGGACGATCGCGTCGCCGATGACGCTGCCCCGGCCCGGCAGGACGGAGAGCAGGGCGGTGGGCAGCCCGGCCTCGGTGAGTGCCCGGTGGACCAGGCGGCCGAGCGCGAGGGCGACGAGGGGCGTCCACTCGGCGGGCTTGAGGAGGACGGCGTTGCCGGCGGCGAGGGCGGGGGCGAGCTTCTGGGCGTCGCTGGCGATCGGCGAGTTCCAGGGGGTGATCGCGCCGACGACGCCGATGGGTTCGTGGACGCTCATCGTGACGTATGGGCCGCGGGCCGGGGTGAGGGTGTCCTCGGCGGTCTCCAGGGCGGCGGCGGTGTAGCGGAAGGTGCCGGCGGCGCTGAGGACGAGGGCGCGGGTCTCGGTGCGGCACTTGCCGGTGTCGGCGGTCTGGAGGGCACAGAGCCGGTCGGCGCTCTGCTCGACGAGGTCGGCGACGCGGTGCAGCAGCCGGGCGCGGAGGTGGGCCGGCAGTTCGCGCCAGGCGGGGTCCTGGGCGGCGCGGGCGGCCTCGGCGGCGGCCTCCTCGACGTCGTCGAGGGACGCGGCGTGCACGGTGGCGATGACCTGGCCGGTGGCCGGGTCGATGGTCTCGATGGGGGCGCCACGGCCCTGTCGCCACTGCCCCGCGACCAACACCTCGTCGGCAAGCATCAGTTGGCCTCCTGCGGTTGTATCGGTTCGCTCGGTCCGGCCGGAGCCGGGTACCTCAGGGCTAAAAAGCTAAGGGCTTAAATAATTACCCGCAAGCCCTCCCGGGCAAAAAGTCTTTTGCTCCCCGGCCCTTGACGGCGTCCACCCCCGGACCGATAGAACTTAAGCCCTAAGAAGCTAGGTGCTTACAGAGGTTCGTGGGCGATGTCACCGCCTCACGGGCACCGCGTACCGCTCCCCCACCCGTACGCTCGGCTCACCCACACCCCTCTGCAAACCCGTACACCTGGCTCCCCAACCGCTCCGGGCCCCCCGCGGAGCAGGAGGAACCCTGGATGAGCACCGACATCTCGCAGGACGCCGCACCGGGCCCCTCGCCCGCCGGCACCCCCCGCACCGCCATCGCGGCCCGGTTCGAGCGGCTGCCGCCCTCCCGCTGGCACATCACCGTCCGCCTGATCGTGGGTGTGGTCACCTTCTTCGAGGCGTTCGACCAGCTGCTGATCGCCTACGCGCTGCCCGAACTGCGCGACGAGTGGCACCTGAGCACCGGCGACGCCACGGCCGTCCTCACCGTCGGCTCGGTCGGCATGCTCGTCGGCGCCCTGCTCTCGGGGCGGCTGGCCGACCGCTACGGCCGGGTGAAGGTCATCGCGTACTGCATCGCCGTATCGGGCCTGGTCAGCCTCGCCCTCACCGCCTGCACCTCGCTCACCCCGTTCCTCGCCCTCCGGTTCGTCCAGGGGCTCGCGATCGGGGGCGAGGTGCCGGTGGCGGCGGCCTTCATCAGTGAGATCACGCGCAGCTTCAAGCGGGGCCGCTTCGTCCTGCTGTACGAGCTGGTCTTCCCGGCGGGCCTCACCGTCGGCGCGCTGGTCGCGGCCTGGGTGGTCCCGGCCGCGGGCTGGCGCACGATGTTCGCCGTCGCCGCCGTCCCGGGCCTGCTGGCCTTCCTCGTCCAGCGCCGCGTCCCGGAGTCGCCGCGCTGGCTCGCGGACCGGGGCCGGCTCGCGGAGGCGGAAGCAGTGATGGCCGGGATCGAGGCGAAGGTGACGGCCGCGACGGGCCGGCCGCTCCCGGCGCCGGGCGCTCCGCAGGCTCCGGTGAAGGCACCGGCTAGCGCCGCGGCCACCGACGCGGAGCGGGCGGCGACCGGGATGCGCGGCCTGTTCACCGGCCGCTACCGGCGCCGCACGCTGGTCGTCGGCGCGATCTGGTTCACCGGCTACTTCGTGAACTACGGCGTGACGTCCTGGCTGCCGAGCATCTACAAGGACGAGTACGGCCTCGGCCTCTCCGACGCCCTGCTCTACTCCACGGTGACCTCGGTCGCCGGCCTGCTCGGCTGCCTGATCGTCGCGCTCACGGTGGACGTCCTGGGCCGCCGCAAGATCTTCGCGATCTGCCTCGGCGCCTCGGCCGCCCTGCTGCTCACCCTGGCCACCCTCGGCGCCGGCTCCCCCGTCCAGGTGCTGATCTGGACCTCGCTCTCGGCGGTCGGCTTCTTCGGCTCCAACATCTGCCTCTACCTGTACACGCCGGAGCTGTACCCGACCCGGATGCGCGCGCTCGGCTGCAGCGTCGGCGGCGCGGTCAACCGCCTGGGCGTCATCCTCGGCCCGATCCTCGTCGGCGTGGTCTACGCGGCGAACGACAGCGTCACCGCGGTCTTCGTGATGCTCGCCGCGGTGGCGGTGCTCGGCGCGGTGGTGGCCGGCACCCTCGCGGAGGAGACGGCGAACCGGCCCCTGGAGGAGATCGCGCCCTGACGGACGGGCGGACGAGGGCGCGGAGGCGGCCGGGGCGGCTAACGCTCCCCGGCCGCCTCCGCCCCGTTCACGGACTCGTCCGCGATCCGCTCGTGGTGGCGGATGACCTCGGCGACGATGAAGTTGAGCAGCTTCTCGGCGAAGGCCGGGTCGAGGTGCGCGCTCTCGGCGAGCTGGCGCAGCCGGGCGATCTGACGGGCCTCGCGGGCCGGATCCGCCGGGGGCAGGTGGTGGGCGGCCTTGAGGTGGCCGACCTGCTGGGTGCACTTGAAGCGCTCGGCCAGCATGTGGACGACGGCCGCGTCGATGTTGTCGATGCTCTGGCGCAGCCGGTCGAGTTCGAGGCGCACGGAGTCGTCGATGTCGTTCGTGGTCATGGGCAGCGAGCTTACGGGTTACGGGGTGATCGTCGGGGGGTGATCCGGATCGGGGACCCGGTCGCTCCAGCCGCCGGGGACGGTGCGGCCCTGCTGTTCGCGGAAGCGGACGGGGGCCATGCCGACGCGGCGGGCGAAGAGGCGGGAGAAGTAGGCGGGGTCGTCGTAGCCGACGCGGCGGGCGACGGCGGCGACGGGCAGGTCTCCGGTGGCGAGGAGTTCCTTGGCGCGGCCGAGGCGGATGCCGAGGAGGTAGTCCTTGGGGCTGCATCCGGCGCCCCGGCGCACCGCGGTCCGCAGTTCGGCGGAGGTCATGCCGTGGCGGGCGGCGTGTTCGGCGACGGACAGGGGCTGGAAGGCGTCCCGGGCGAGCGCCTGGAGGACGGGGTCGCCGTCGGGGCCGATGTCGGCGCGGGCCCGGCGCAGGGCGACGAGGAGTTCGTGCACCGCCGCCCCGGTCTCGACCTCCAGGAGCGGGTTGCCGCGCCGGGCCGCCCGGACCATCCGGCCGATCGCGGCGCGCGGGGCGGCGGTGTCGGAGAGGGGCACCAGGGGGCGGTCGGGTTCGATGTAGCCGAGTTCGGTGTAGGTGGCGGTCGCGGGCCCGGTGAAGTCGACGAAGCTCTCGTCCCAGCCGGTCCCGGGGTCGGCGCCGTAGTGGTGCGGGGTGCCGGGGGTCAGCCAGATCAGGCTGGGCGCGGTCACCGGCAGGCGCCGCCCGTCGGGTCCGGCGAACCAGCCGCTGCCCGAGTGGACGACGACGGCGACGTGGTGGTCGAGGGTGCGCGGGCCGACGGTCGGCAGGGCGCCGTGCTGGAGGCCGACGCCGAGGCAGACCAGGCCGAGGCGGTGGTGGAGCGGACTGGGCGTGAAGAAGCGCATCCAGGTGTGGTACATCGGCCCCTTCTCTCCCCGGTCCCCGTGTCGTACGCCTGGTGAGCAGGCGGTTGTCCAAACAGCCAAGATCTTTGTCCATGGACCGGCCGCACGCCAGGGGTGAGGCTGGACCGAGACATTCCGCGCATCAGGAGAACGGGCACCATGGCTGACTTCACCGTCGGGGACGACGACTTCCGGATCGACGGGAAGCCCGTACGGCTGCTGTCGGGGGCCCTGCACTACTTCCGGGTGCATGAGGGGCAGTGGGACCACCGGCTGGCGATGCTGCGGGCGATGGGCCTGAACTGTGTGGAGACGTACGTCCCGTGGAACCTGCACGAGCCCCGGCCGGGGCGGTTCCGGGACACCGGTGCGCTCGGCCGGTTCCTGGACGCGGCGCACCGCGCCGGTCTGTGGGCGATCGTGCGGCCGGGCCCGTACATCTGCGCGGAGTGGGAGAACGGCGGTCTGCCGGCGTGGGTGACCGGCCGGTTCGGCCGCCGGGTGCGGACCCGGGACGAGGGGTACCTCGACGCGGTGCGGTCCTGGTTCGCCGAGCTGCTGCCTCAGGTCGTCGAGCGGCAGGCGGACCGCGGCGGTCCGGTGATCATGGTGCAGGCGGAGAACGAGTACGGGAGTTACGGCACCGACGCCGTGCATCTGCGGCAGCTGGCGGACCTGCTCGCCGCGTCCGGGGTGAGCGTGCCGCTGTTCACCTCGGACGGGCCGGAGGACCACATGCTCACCGGCGGTTCGGTGCCCGGTCTGCTCGCCACGGCCAATTTCGGTTCGGGCGCCCGCGAGGCGTTCCGGGTGCTGCGCCGCCATCAGGAGTCGGGTCCGCTGATGTGCATGGAGTTCTGGTGCGGCTGGTTCGAGCACTGGGGTGCGCCGCCGGTGGTACGCGACCCGGCGCAGGCGGCCGGTGCGCTGGCGGAGATCCTGGAGTGCGGGGCGTCGGTGAACATCTACATGGCGCACGGCGGCACCAACTTCGCGGGCTGGGCGGGTGCCAACCGCTCGGGCCCGCTCCAGGACGGGGCGCTGCTGCCGACGGTGACGTCGTACGACTACGACGCGCCGGTCGACGAGTACGGGCGGGCGACGGAGAAGTTCCGCCTGTTCCGCGAGGTGCTGGCCGGGTACGCGGACGGGCCGCTGCCCGCGCCGCCGCCGGAGCCCGTCGGGCTCGCCCCGGTGCGGGCGGAGCTGACGGAGTGGGCGCCGCTGCCGGCCGTCCTCGACGCGCTGGGGGACGAGGAGACGGCGGAGAGCGGGGTGCCGCCCACGTTCGAGGAACTGGGCGTCGACCGGGGGCTGGTGCGCTACCGGGTCGCCGTGCCGGGCCCGCGCCGCCCGTACGCCCTGGGCGTCTCGGGGCTGCGGGACCGGGCGGTGGTGTACGTGGACGGGGTGCGCCGGGGCGTCCTGAGCGAGGAGGCGGGGACCCTGGAGGAGCCGGTGGCCGGGCCGGCCGACGTGGAGCTGTGGGTGGAGTCGCTGGGCCGGGTCAACTACGGGCCGCGCCTGGGCGAGCCGAAGGGGATCACCGGGGGCGTGCTGCACGAGCGCCAGTATCTGCACGGGGTGCGGGCGCGGGCGCTGCGGCTGGACGCGTTCGACGAGCCGGGGGCGGTGGCGGGTGTGCCGTTCACGCCGGTCGACGGAGCCGGGGGGACGGGCCTGTACCGGGGCACGTTCGAGACGGCGGGCGGGGCGGATCACGCGGGGCTCGAACTGCCGGGCTGGACCCGGGGGTTCGCCTGGGTGAACGGCTTCTGCGTGGGCCGCTACTGGTCGGCGGGCCCGCAGCACACGCTGTACGTGCCGGGTCCGGTGCTGCGGGACGGCGTCAACGAGGTGTGGGTGCTGGAGACGGAGGGCGCGGGGGCGCCGTTCGTCGAGCTGGGCCCGGGGCTGCCGGTCCGTACCGGCTGACAACCACCGGGCGCCCGCCGCGGTCTACAGTGGTGAGGAGTCGAGCGGTCGCGCGAGCGGGGGTACGGACGTGACGGACAGCCCCCGCAACAGCCCGGTCGAGCACGGCTTCCCGCATCTGGACACGGTCCGCTCGGCGATCACCGCGCTGTACCGGCGGCTGTCGGCCGACGGGGTCCGGCGGTTCGCCCCCAGCCTCGCCCCGGTCGACGCGGCGTTCGCGGACGCGGACGATCTGCACCTGGGCGCGCAGCGGGTGGCGCGGGCGATGGTGCACCACTACCGGCTGCCGGACGCCCGGGTGATCGTGGCGTTCCGGGCGATGGAGCACGCGGGCAGTGTGGAACTCGCGGCGGGCCCCGAGTACTTCGTGGAGCTGAACGACCGCTTCCGTACGCACCGCCGGGACATCGGCGCGGCCCTGTCGCACGAGGTCGCGCATGTGCTGCTGCACCGGCTGGGCCTGGAGTTCCCCGGCACCCGGGACAACGAGATCCTGACCGACACGACGGCGGCCTATTTGGGCGCGGGCTGGCTGCTGCTGGACGCGTTCCGGGAGGACGCGGTCTCCAGCCAGAAGCTCGGCTATCTGACGCCGGAGGAGTTCGGGTACGTGCTGGCCAAGCGGGCGCAGGTGTTCGACGAGGACCCCTCGCCGTGGTTCACGAGTCCGCAGGCGTACACCGCGTACGCGGAGGGCCGGGCGCGGGCGCTGCGGGACGCGGCGCAGCCGCCGCTGACGGCGGCCGGCTGGGCGGGGCGCCGTCGGTACGCGAAGGACCGGCGGTACGCGTCGGAGCATCCCGGGGCGGGGGCGGCGCCGGGGGTTCCGTACGCCTTCGAGTCCGCCGGGGACGGGTTGCGGGTCGCGTTCGCGTGCCCGACATGCCATCAGCGCAACCGGGTTCCGGTGCGGGGGCGGGTGCGGGTGCGGTGCGCGTTGTGCCGTGCGGTGCTGGACTGCACGACCTGAGCGTCCTCTTCAGGGCGCTGCCCCCGGACCCCCGCTCCTCAATCGCCGGAGGGGCTTGATTCGGCCCCCGGAGGTGCGCGATCTGCCCGGCCGGGGGGCTTGATTCGGCCCCTCCGGCCGAGCGGGGTGCTACGCGGCGCGGCGGCCGCGCGTGGGCGCGGAGCCGCGGCCCGTGCCGCGTGCGGGGGCCGCAGCCCGGCCGGTGCCGCGGGCGGCGCCGGTGCGGGGGGCGGCGCCCCGGGTGGTGCCTGCCGCGCTCGACGCGGAGCCGCGGCCGCGGCCCCGGCTGCCCGAGCGGGTGCCGGTGCCGGACCCGGCCGGCCGCGTACGCGGCTTCGGCTGGGTGGGCTGCGGGACCTCTATGACGACCGCGACGCCGGACGGTTCACGGGCGCCGGTGATGCGGGTCAGTTCCTCGTCGCTGGACTTGATGCGGGTGGTGCGCGGCGCGATGCCGGCGTCCTGCATCAGGCGGGTCATGTCCCGCTTCTCGTCGGGCAGCACCAGCGTGACGACGCTTCCGGACTCCCCGGCGCGCGCGGTGCGCCCACCGCGGTGGAGGTAGTCCTTGTGGTCGGTCGGCGGGTCCACGTTGACGACGAGGTCGAGGTCGTCGACGTGGATGCCGCGCGCCGCCACATTGGTCGCGACGAGCGCCGTGACCTGGCCGTTCTTGAACTGGTCCAGGGTCCGGTTGCGCTGCGGCTGCGAACGTCCGCCGTGCAGCGCGGCGGCCCGTACACCGCTGGCGAGCAGCCGCTTGGCGAAGCGGTCCGCCGCGCGCTTGGTGTCGACGAACATGATCACGCGTCCCTCGCGGGCGGCGATCTTCGTGGCGACGGCCTTCTTGTCGGTCTCGTCGAGCACATGGAGGACGTGGTGCTCCATGGTGGTGACGGCGCCGGCCGACGGGTCGACCGAGTGCACGACGGGGTCGGTGAGGAACATCTTGACCAGGCGGTCGATGTTCTTGTCCAGGGTCGCGGAGAACAGCATCCGCTGGCCATCCGGCTCGACCTGCTTGAGCAGGGCGGTGACCTGCGGCATGAAGCCCATGTCGGCCATCTGGTCGGCCTCGTCGAGGACCGTGACGGAGACCTGGTCCAGGCGGCAGTCGCCCCGCTCGATGAGGTCCTTCAGCCGGCCGGGGGTCGCGACGAGGACTTCCGCGCCGCGCCGCAGGGTGGCGGACTGCTTGGTGATCGACATGCCGCCGACGACGGTGGCCAGCCGCAGGTTCACGGAGGTCGCGTACGGCGTCATCGCGTCGGTGACCTGCTGGGCGAGCTCGCGGGTCGGTACGAGGACGAGGACCAGGGGGGCCTTCGGTTCGGCGCGGCGGCCGGCGGTGCGGGCCAGGAGCGCGAGGCCGAAGGCCAGGGTCTTGCCGGAGCCGGTGCGGCCCCGGCCGAGGATGTCGCGGCCGGCCAGCGAGTTGGGCAGGGTGGCGCCCTGGATCGGGAACGGCTCGGTCACGCCCTGCGCGGCAAGGGTCTTCAGCAGGGCTGCGGGCATGTCCAGCTCGGCGAACGCCTCGACGGCGGGCAGTGCGGGGGTGATGGTTTCGGGCAGCGCGAATTCGCCCTGCGGCGGCGTGGCCCTGCGACGGGGCGACGCCTTTCCGGATCCCTTGCCGGAACCCTGCGCGGTTGCCTTTGCCTGGGCCGTGCCACGCCCCCTCGACGGGCGGTTGCGGGCGGGACGGTCCTGACGTTCGGAGCGGGTCATATCGGGATTGTCCTCCTGGGACAGCACGAGCCGGGGCCCGCACCTTCACGGTGCGGGCCCCGGCTGCGAGGTACGCGTCCGGCAATTAGGCCGGGACGATGTTCTCCGCCTGCGGGCCCTTCTGGCCCTGCGTGACGTCGAAGCTGACCTTCTGGCCCTCGACGAGCTCGCGGAAGCCCGAGGCGTTGATGTTGGAGTAGTGGGCGAAGACGTCGGCGCCGCCGCCGTCCTGCTCGATGAAGCCGAAGCCCTTTTCAGAGTTGAACCACTTCACGGTTCCCGTAGCCATGTCGTTCTCCTAAGGAGGTGCAGTGCCGGAAATTCGCACTTTACGAATTCCAAGTCGCCGCATTGAGCCCCATCCGGAGAAAGCCGGAAAACAATAAAGCGCCTGACGAAGCATTCCCGTCAGGCGCACATAAAGTTCATGGGTACCAAAACTGCAACGGGCCCAACGGTAGCACGGATCACTGCCGTGTGGAGGGAGACGCGTCTCACGTGCGGCCGGCGCGTCGCGCTCAGCGGCTCCGGGAGAGCGTCTTGTCGTCGTTGCCCCTGCGGATCTCGCGCAGCGGGCGGCCGGGGCGCCAGGTGCTGATGACGAGCGTATCGCCGCCCTCCAGGCCGACGCGGACCACCTCGGTGGGTTCGACACGGAAGAGGTGGAAGGGCTCGGGCGGAGTGCGCCCCTCGACGAAGCGGGCGAGCACCACCGGGTCGGTGACTTCGACGGCGCGTCCGGAGATGCGGACGTCGCCGTCGGCCATCGTGGCGTCGGGGCCGGGGTTGGCGTGGACCGAGAAGCGGGGGTCGCGGCGCAGATCGAGGGCCTTGCGGGAGTTCGGCATCATGCCGAGGTGCGGCTCGTCCTCCCAGAAGTCCACCTCCAGGCCGGTGAGCCGGGGCGATCCGTCCTCGCGGAGGGTGGCGAGGACGTGGTGGCGGTACTGCGCGAACCGCCGACGCACGGTGTCGGCGAAGTCCGGTTCGGCGGTCGTCATAGAGGTCCCGCAGCCCACCCAGCCGAAGCCGCGTACGCGGCCGGCCGGGTCCGGCACCGGCACCCGCTCGGGCAGCCGGGGCCGCGGCCGCGGCTCCCTCCCGCAGATCCCGGCCCAGGCGCCGGCTGATCACGTAGAACGCCGCGGCCAGCCCGAAGACCGCCCCGGATCGCCCGTACAGACGAAGGAGCCGGCCATGGAGGCCGCCACCACGTGCTACCGCCACCCCTCGTACGAGACGTATGTGAGCTGCGTCCGCTGCGAGCGGTTCATCTGCCCGTCCTGCATGCGGGAGGCGGCGGTCGGCCACCAGTGCGTGGAGTGCGTGAAGGAGGGGCAGCGCTCGGTACGCCGGGCCCGCACGGCGTTCGGCGGCACGATGGCGCGGAACGCGGTCCCGGTCGTCACGTACGCGCTCATAGGTCTCAACGTCCTGGCCTACGTGGTGGAGCTGATACGCCCGGGGGTCGTCGACCGGTTCGCGATGGGCGGGGCCTGGCTGACCGATGCGGAGGGCGGGCGGTACGTCTACGTCGACGGCGGCTATCCCGGGTTCGGCGTGGCCGGGGTGGTCGACGGTGAGTGGTACCGGCTGCTGACCGGGTCCTTCCTCCATCTGCCGCCGGACGGCACCTCGTTCGGGTCGATGCCGTTCGGGGTGCTGCACCTGGTGTTCAACATGTACGCGCTGTGGAATCTCGGCCGGGTCGTCGAGGAGCAGCTGGGCCGGGTCCGCTTCCTCGCCCTGTATCTGCTGGCGGCGCTGGGCGGTTCGGTGCTGGTGTACCTGGTCTCGCCGTCGGACGAGGTGGTGGGCGCGTCGGGGGCGGTCTTCGGGCTGGCCGCGGCGTTCTACGTGATCAGCCGGCGCCTGGGCCGGGATCTGCGGGAGGTCAACAGCTTCCTGGCCGGGTTCCTGGTGTGGATGCTGATCTCGGCGGCCTTCACCTCGTGGGAGGCGCATCTGGGCGGTCTCCTCACCGGGGCGGCGGTGACCGTCGTGTACGCGTACGCCCCTGCCGGGCGGCGTACGGCGGTGCAGGCGGCGGGCTGTGTGGTGCTGGCGGCGGTGCTGGTGCTGCTGGTGGTCCTCAAGACGTCGGCGCTGACCGGCTGAGCGGGGCCGGGGCGGCCCCGGTCTGACACGATGACCGCATGCGGAAAGATCACTCCACGCAGCTCCCGCTTGCCCTGGTGCGGCGGCTGCACCCCCTGGACTGGCTGGCCGGCGGGCTGCTCCTGCTCGGGGTGATCGCGGCGGCGACCGGGCTGCTGCCCGCCGGTCCCGCGCAGGACCAGCTGCGGCGCATCGGGCCGCTGCTGGCGTTCCTGGCGACCGTGATCGTGCTGGCGGAGCTGGCGGGCCGGGCCCAGGTCTTCGACGTGGTCGCGGCGTGGGTGGCGCGGGCGGGGCGCGGGCGTTATCCGCTGTTGTTCGGGCTGTGCGTGGCGTTCGCCTCGCTGACCACGATCACTCTGAACCTGGACACGACGGCCGTGCTGCTCACCCCGGTGATGCTGGCGCTCGCCGGGCGGGTGGGCATCGCGGCGGTGCCGCTGGCGATGACGACGGTGTGGCTCGCCAACACCGCGAGCCTGCTGCTGCCGGTGTCGAACCTGACGAATCTGCTGGCGGCGGACCGGGTGGACCTCTCCCCCGCCGGGCTGGCGGCCGTGATGTGGCTGCCGCAGCTGGCCGCGATCGGGATGACGGCGCTGTGCCTGTGGGTGTTCTACTGGCGCCGGGGCCGGCGGGGCGCGGACACCTACACCCCGCCGCCGGTGCCCTCGCCCGACGACCGGGTGCTGCTGGGCGTCTGCTCGGTGGCGTGTGCCGGGTTCCTGCTGGCGATCCTGGCGGTGGACGTGCCGCTGTGGTCCGCGTCGCTGGTGGCGATGGTGGTCGTGGTGGTGGCGTACGCGGTGCGGCGCCGCGAGGAGCTGCGGATCTCGCTGATCCCGTGGCGGCTGCTGGTCCTGGTACCGGGGATGTTCCTGGTGGTGGAGACGGTCAACGCGCACGGGCTGCACGAGGTGCTGGTGCGGGCGCTCGGCTCGGACGACGGCCTGGCGGGCATGCTGCGTACGGCGGGGGTGAGCGCCGGGCTCGCCAACGTACTGAACAACCTTCCGGCGTACGTGGCGGGCGAGGCGGTCGTTCCGGCGGACAACCACCATCAGCTGCTCGCCCTGCTGGTCGGGGTGAACGTGGGCCCGCTGGTCACGCCGTGGGGGTCGCTGGCGACGCTGCTGTGGTTCGAGCGGTGCCGGTTCCAGGGGACGCGCATCGGCGTACGGCGGTTCGCGCTGACCGGTCTGGTGCTGGCAGTGACGGCGACGGCCGCCGCGACCTGTGCGCTGGCGCTGACCGTCTGAGGCCGGGCGGCACTCGCCCCCGAATGCGCCACGGCGCCTGCCGAATCGTCCGGTCGGGGACGGGCAGGCGCCGCGTTCAGTTCCGTACGCCGTTGTACGGGACGTCTGTGTGCCGTGTCAGACCATCAGGGAACGGTCCGTCGGGCGGATCGGGGCCGGCAGGGCGCTGGCTCCGGTCAGGAAGCGGTCCACTCCGCGTGCCGCGGAGCGGCCCTCGGCGATGGCCCACACGATGAGGGACTGGCCGCGGCCCGCGTCACCGGCGACGAAGACGCCGCCGACGTTGGTCGCGTAGTCCGCGTCACGGGCGATGTTGCCGCGCTCGTCGAGCTCCAGACCGAACTGCTGGACCAGACCGTTGGCCTGGTCGGTGCCGGTGAAGCCCATCGCGAGCGTGACCAGCTGCGCAGGGATGACCCGCTCGGTGCCGGGCTTCTGCTCCAGCTTACCGTCCTTGAACTCCACCTCGATCAGGTGGAGGGCCTGGACGTTGCCGTCCTCGTCGCCCTCGAAGTGGGTGGTCGAGACGGAGTAGACGCGCTCGCCGCCCTCCTCGTGCGCGGAGGTGACCTTGTAGAGCATGGGGAAGGTCGGCCAGGGCTGGTTGGCGTTCCGCTCCTCGCCCGGCTTGGGCATGATCTCCAGCTGGGTGACGGAGAGGGCGCCCTGGCGGTGCGCGGTGCCGACGCAGTCGGCGCCGGTGTCGCCGCCGCCGATGACGACGACGTGCTTGCCCTCGGCGGTGATCGGGGAGACCGTCAGGTCGCCCTCCTGCACCTTGTTGGCGAGGGGCAGGTACTCCATCGCGAAGTGGACGCCGTTCAGCTCGCGGCCCGGGACGGGCAGGTCGCGGGAGACGGTGGCGCCGGCGGCGATGACCACGGCGTCGTAGCGGCGGCGCAGCTTCGCGGCGTCGATGTCCCGGCCGATCTCGATCTCGGTGCGGAACTTGGTGCCCTCCGCGCGCATCTGCTCGATGCGGCGGTTGATGTGCGACTTCTCCATCTTGAACTCGGGGATGCCGTAGCGCAGGAGGCCCCCGATGCGGTCCGCGCGCTCGTAGACGGCGACCGTGTGGCCGGCCCGGGTCAGCTGCTGGGCGGCGGCGAGACCGGCCGGGCCGGAGCCGATGACGGCGACGGTCTTGCCGGAGAGGCGCTCGGGCGGCTGCGGGGTGACGTCGCCGCTGTCCCACGCCTTGTCGATGATCGAGACCTCGACGTTCTTGATGGTGACGGCCGGCTGGTTGATGCCGAGCACACACGCCGACTCGCAGGGGGCCGGGCACAGCCGCCCGGTGAACTCCGGGAAGTTGTTCGTGGCGTGCAGCCGCTCGGACGCGGCGGACCAGTCCTCGCGGTAGGCGTAGTCGTTCCACTCGGGGATGAGGTTTCCGAGCGGGCAGCCGTTGTGGCAGAACGGGATGCCGCAGTCCATGCAGCGGCCGGCCTGCTTGCTGATGATCGGGAGCAGCGAGCCCGGAACGTAGACCTCGTTCCAGTCCTTGACGCGCTCGTCCACCGGGCGGGTCTCGGCGACCTCGCGGCCGGTGGTCAGGAAGCCCTTGGGGTCAGCCATTGGTCGCCGCCTCCATCATCTTCTCGGTGGTCTCCTGCTCGGAGAGACCGGCGAGCTCAGCGGCGTCCTTGGCGGCGAGCACTGCCTTGTAGGTGGACGGGATGATCTTGCTGAAGCGGGCCACGGCGGTGTCCCACTCGGCGAGGAGCTTCCCGGCGACGGTGGAGCCGGTCTCCTCCTGGTGGCGGCGCACGACGTCGTGCAGCCACTGCTTGTCGGTGTCGGTCAGCTCCTCGACCGCGCCGAGGTTGCCGGCGTTGACGTGGTCGCGGTCGAGGTCGATGACGTAGGCGACGCCGCCGGACATGCCGGCCGCGAAGTTGCGCCCGGTCTCGCCGAGCACCACGGCGTGGCCGCCGGTCATGTACTCGCAGCCGTGGTCGCCCACGCCCTCGGAGACGACGGTGGCGCCGGAGTTGCGGACGCAGAACCGCTCACCGGTGCGGCCGCGCAGGAACAGTTCGCCGCCGGTGGCGCCGTAGGCGATGGTGTTGCCCGCGATGGTGGAGTACTCGGCGAGGTGGTCGGCGCCGCGGTCCGGGCGGACGATGACGCGCCCGCCGGACAGGCCCTTGCCGACGTAGTCGTTGGCGTCGCCCTCCAGGCGCAGCGTGACACCGCTGGGCAGGAAGGCGCCGAAGGACTGGCCCGCGGAGCCGGTGAAGGTGATGTCGATGGTGTCCTCGGGCAGACCCGCACCGCCGAACTTCTTCGTGACCTCGTGGCCGAGCATGGTGCCGACGGTCCGGTTGATGTTGCGGATCGCGATCTGCGCGCGGACCGGCTGGGCGCTCTCGGGGCTGTCCGCCTTGAGGGCGTCGGCGGCGAGCTTGACCAGCTCGTTGTCGAGGGCCTTGTCCAGGGCGTGGTCCTGCTCGGTGTTCCGGTACCGGACCGCGCCTTCGGGCAGTTCGGGGACGTAGAACAGCGGGGCGAGGTCCAGGCCCTGCGCCTTCCAGTGGGTGACGGCGCGGTCGGTGTCGAGCAGCTCGGCGTGGCCGACGGCCTCCTCGATCGTGCGGAAGCCCAGCTCGGCGAGGAGCTCGCGGACCTCCTGCGCGATGAACTCGAAGAAGTTGACGACGTACTCGGCCTTGCCGGAGAAGCGGTCGCGCAGGACCGGGTTCTGGGTGGCGATGCCGACCGGGCAGGTGTCGAGGTGGCAGACGCGCATCATGACGCAGCCGGAGACGACGAGCGGCGCGGTCGCGAAACCGAACTCCTCGGCGCCGAGCAGCGCGGCGATGACGACGTCGCGGCCGGTCTTGAGCTGGCCGTCGGTCTGCACCACGATGCGGTCGCGCAGGCCGTTGAGCAGCAGGGTCTGCTGGGTCTCGGCGAGGCCGAGCTCCCAGGGGCCGCCCGCGTGCTTGAGGCTCGTGAGCGGGGAGGCGCCCGTGCCGCCGTCGTGGCCGGAGATGAGGACGACGTCCGCGTGGGCCTTGGAGACACCGGCGGCGACCGTGCCGACGCCGACCTCGGAGACCAGCTTCACGTGGATGCGGGCCGCCGGGTTGGCGTTCTTGAGGTCGTGGATCAGCTGAGCCAGGTCCTCGATGGAGTAGATGTCGTGGTGCGGGGGCGGGGAGATGAGGCCGACGCCCGGGGTGGAGTGCCGGGTCTTGGCGACCCACGGGTAGACCTTGTGGCCGGGCAGCTGGCCGCCCTCGCCGGGCTTGGCGCCCTGGGCCATCTTGATCTGGATGTCGTCCGCGTTGACCAGGTACTCGCTGGTGACACCGAAGCGGCCGGAGGCGACCTGCTTGATGGACGAGCGGCGGGCCGGGTCGTAGAGCCGGTCGGCGTCCTCGCCGCCCTCACCGGTGTTGGACTTGCCGCCCAGCTGGTTCATCGCGATGGCGAGGGTCTCGTGCGCCTCGCGGGAGATGGAGCCGTAGGACATGGCGCCGGTGGAGAAGCGCTTGACGATGTCCGCGACGGACTCGACCTCGTCGATGTCGATGGACGGGCGGTCCGACTTGAAGCCGAACAGGCCGCGCAGCGTCATCAGCCGCTCGGACTGCTCGTTCACCCGGTCCGTGTACTTCTTGAAGATGTCGTACCGGCGGTTGCGGGTGGAGTGCTGGAGGCGGAAGACCGTCTCCGGGTCGAACAGGTGCGGCTCACCCTCGCGGCGCCACTGGTACTCGCCGCCGATCTCCAGCGCGCGGTGCGAGGCGGAGATGCCGGAGGCGGGGTAGCCCTTGGTGTGCCGGGCGGCCACCTCCTTGGCGACCACGTCGAGGCCGGCGCCGCCGATCTTGGTGGCGGTGCCGTTGAAGTAGCGGTCGACGAAGGCCTGGTCGAGGCCGACGGCCTCGAAGACCTGGGCGCCGCGGTAGGAGGCGACGGTGGAGATGCCCATCTTGGACATGACCTTCAGGACGCCCTTGCCCAGCGCGTAGATGAGGTTGCGGATCGCGTCCTCGGCCTCGATGCCCTCGATGAAGGTGCCGGCGCGGACCAGGTCCTCGACGGACTCCATGGCCAGGTACGGGTTGACCGCGGCGGCGCCGTAGCCGATCAGCAGCGCGACGTGGTGGACCTCGCGGACGTCACCGGCCTCGACCAGCAAGCCCACCTGGGTGCGCTGCTTGGTGCGGATGAGGTGGTGGTGGACGGCGGAGGTGAGCAGCAGCGAGGGGATCGGCGCGTGCTCGGCGTCGGAGTGCCGGTCGGACAGGACGATCAGGCGGGCGCCGTCCTCGATGGCGGCGTCGACCTCGGTGCAGATCTCCTCGATGCGCGCGGCCAGCGCGTCGCCGCCGCCGCCCACCCGGTAGAGGCCGGAGAGCGTGGCGGCCTTCATGCCCGGCATGTCGCCGTCGGCGTTGATGTGTATGAGCTTGGCCAGCTCGTCGTTGTCGATCACCGGGAAGGGCAGGGCGACGCTGCGGCAGGACGCGGCGTTCGGCTCCAGGAGGTTCCCGGAGGGGCCCAGCACGGAGCGCAGCGAGGTGACGAGCTCCTCGCGGATGGCGTCCAGCGGCGGGTTGGTGACCTGCGCGAAGAGCTGGGTGAAGTAGTCGAAGAGCAGCCGGGGGCGGGACGAGATCGCGGCGATCGGCGAGTCGGTGCCCATGGAGCCCAGCGGCTCGCCGCCGGTGCGGGCCATCGGGGCGAGGATGACGCGCAGCTCTTCCTCGGTGTAGCCGAAGGTCTGCTGGCGGCGGGTGACGGAGGCGTGGGTGTGGACGATGTGCTCCCGCTCGGGGAGGTCCTCCAGCTCGATCTCGCCGGTCTCCAGCCACTCCTGGTAGGGGTGCTCGGCGGCGAGGGACGCCTTGATCTCGTCGTCCTCGATGATGCGGTGCTCGGCGGTGTCGACGAGGAACATCCGGCCGGGCTGCAGGCGGCCCTTGCGGACGACCTTGGCGGGGTCGATGTCCAGGACGCCGACCTCGGAGGAGAGCACGACGAGGCCGTCGTCGGTGACCCAGTAGCGGCCGGGGCGCAGACCGTTGCGGTCGAGGACCGCGCCGACCTGGACGCCGTCGGTGAAGGTGACGCAGGCCGGGCCGTCCCAGGGCTCCATCATCGCGGAGTGGTACTGGTAGAAGGCGCGGCGGGCCGGGTCCATGGAGTCGTGGTTCTCCCACGCCTCGGGGACCATCATCAGCACCGAGTGCGGCAGCGAGCGGCCGCCGAGGTGGAGCAGCTCCAGGACCTCGTCGAAGGAGGCGGAGTCGGAGGCGTCCGGGGTGCAGACGGGGAAGATCCGGTCGAGCGGCGCGTCACCGAAGAGGCCGGAGGCGAGCTGGGACTCGCGGGCCTTCATCCAGTTGCGGTTGCCCTTGACCGTGTTGATCTCGCCGTTGTGCGCGACGAAGCGGTACGGGTGTGCGAGCGGCCAGCTCGGGAAGGTGTTCGTCGAGAAGCGCGAGTGGACCAGCGCGACGGCGGTGGCGAAGCGGGGGTCGGAGAGGTCCGGGAAGAACGGCTCCAGCTGCCCGGTGGTGAGCATGCCCTTGTAGACGATGGTGCGGGCGGAGAGCGACGGGAAGTAGACCCCGGCCTCGCGCTCGGCGCGCTTGCGCAGCAGGAAGGCCTTGCGGTCCAGGGCGATGCCGCTGCTCTCGCCGTCCGCGACGAAGATCTGGCGGAACTCGGGCATCGTGGCGCGGGCGCCGTTGCCGAGGATGCCGGGGGTGACCGGGACCTCGCGCCAGCCGAGGACCGTCAGGCCCTCCTCGCCGGCGATCGTCTCCAGGGTGCGGACGGCCGCGGTGGCGTCGTCGGCGGGCAGGAAGGCGATGCCGACGGCGTAGGAGCCGGCCTCGGGGAGAGCGAAGGGGACCTCGGCACGCAGGAAGGTGTCCGGGACCTGGAGCAGGATGCCGGCACCGTCACCGGAGTCGGGCTCCGAGCCGGTGGCGCCGCGGTGTTCGAGGTTGCGGAGCACGGTCAGCGCCTGCTCGACCATCTCGTGGCCGGGCACACCGGTCAGAGTGGCTACGAACCCCACGCCACAGGCGTCGTGCTCGTTGCGGGGGTCGTACATCCCCTGGGGGGCGGGGCGACCGTCCATGGGCGACCAGGCGTCGGTGCGCATCGGCTCTCCCGTCGTCGTCGTGGCATATGCAGTGCCGAGGGACGACGTTGGCCCTCTGCGAAATTTCGTGCAGATTACATGATGGGGCGCTTCTCAAAAAGCGGATGAACCGTTCCAACATACGGACACCGTCGGGGACGGTGGAGTGGGTCGCTGTCGGAGGATCGGCGCCCGGGAGACGCGGAGAGCAGGCGTCGTTGCCTGCGGTGTCTACGGCTCTTGCCCGGTGGCAGCGGAAACGAAACCGCCGGGTAATGGCTACTTATGTGTAGCCCTGCATAGAGACTCATTTTACGGTGCGCGGGACGGTCCCGCCCAGTGGCGCGGACCAAGACGTACGTCACACGCATGGCCTGCGTGTGACGGGCCGATTACATGGACGGGGACCGCCCGGACCGGGGAAAGGGGCGGTCAGCCGCCGACGGCCACACCGAACAGCGCGCCCAGGCCGTACGTGATCGCGGCGGCGGCACCGCCGAGGGCCAGCTGGCGCAGCCCGCTGAACCACCAGCTGCGAGCGGTCACCCGGGCCACCACCGCGCCGCAGCCGAACAGCCCGGCCAGCGCCAGCAGCACCGCCGGCCACAGCGCGCTCGCCCCCAGCAGGAACGGCAGCACGGGCAGCAGGGCGCCCAGCGCGAAGGCGCCGAACGAGGAGACCGCGGCCACCAGCGGAGAGGGCAGGTCACCCGGGTCGATGCCCAGCTCCTCGCGGGCGTGTATCTCCAGGGCCTGCTCCGGGTCGCGCGAGAGCTGGCGGGCGACCTCCCGGGCGAGCGCGGGCTCGACGCCCCGGGACTCGTAGAGCGCGGCGAGCTCCCGCTCCTCGTCCACGGGGTGCTTGCGCAGCTCGCGCCGCTCGACGTCCAGCTCGGCCTCGACCAGCTCGCGCTGGGAGGCGACGGAGGTGTACTCGCCGGCCGCCATGGAGAAGGCGCCGGCGGCCAGACCGGCCAGCCCGGTGATGACGATCGTGCGGTGCGAGACGTCGCCGCCGGCGACCCCGGTCATCAGGGCGAGGTTCGAGACGAGCCCGTCCATCGCGCCGAAGACCGCCGGACGCAGCCAGCCGCCGTTGACGTCGCGGTGGGTGTGGTTGTCCCGGTGGGCCTCGTGCAGTACGGCGTCGGTCTCGATGATGGCCACGGCTTATCCCTCTCCCCTGCTTCCGGAGACGGACTCCTGCCCGCCCGCCCCCGCTCGACACCCTCGAAAGTACGCGCGAAAAATCGCTCCTGCCAGCAAGGAAGGCCGTACTTACCACCCTGCGTAACCGGATAGGTACGGCTTCCCTTGCTGTCCGGAAGGGTTCATCCGAGTGGCCCTTTTGTGTGGATAACCGGCCTTCGTCCGGGCTCCGCGTGGAACGGATCCCACAGGCACGAGTACTGGCTCGGTACGAGCGAAGGGTCGACGCGATGGAGACGGTCGCAGGAAATCCGACGGCGCCGCGGGCGGGCGGCACACAGACGGCACGGCTCCCGGACGCCCCGGACCGGGGCGGGCCCCGCGACCGCGCCAGGGGCGCCCTGCTCGGCCTCGCGGTCGGGGACGCGCTCGGCGCCCCCGCGGAGAACATGCGGCCCTCCGAGATCCGCCGCCGCTGGGGCCGGATCGAGGGCTTCGTCAGCGACGACCCGGCGGGCACCGACGACACCGAGTACGCGATCTTCTCCGGGCTGCTGCTGGCCCGGCACGGCTCGGACCTGACCGTCACCGACGTCGAGCGTGCCTGGCGGCTGTGGATCGCCGACCTGGACGAGGGGCCGTTCCGGGGCGCCGGCTTCAGCGAGCGCGGCACGCTGGAGAACCTGCGCCGGGGCCTGGCCGCCCCGATCTCCGCCCAGCACCGGCACGCCTGGAGCGACGGCCTGGCGATGCGGGCCGCACCCTTCGGCGTCTTCGCGGCCGGCCGCCCCGCCGAGGCGGCCCGGCTGGTCGCGGTCGACGGCCGGGTAAGCCACGAGGGCGAGGGCATCTACGGCGGCCAGGCGGTGGCCGCCGGGGTGGCCGCCGCGATGACGGGCGCCGGGGTCACCTCGGTGATCGCCGCCGCGCTCTCCGTCGTCCCCATGGACTCCTGGACGGCCCGCTCGCTGCGCCGCGCGGTGACGGCGGCGCGGCGCCCGTACCCCGATCGCCTCACCGGGGAACGCGCGGTCCGCTCGGCCGTGGTGGTCGGCGGCTACCCGTGGACGGACCTGGCACCGGAGGCGGTGGGTCTGGCGTTCGGCGCCTTCGCGGCGGCGCGCGGCGACTTCCGTTCGGCGGTGCTGATGGCGGTCAACATGGGCCGGGACGCCGACACGACGGCCGCGGTGGCCGGTGCCCTGTCCGGCGCCCTGCACGGCGCGTCGGCGATCCCGCGCATCTGGTCGGACGCGATCGGCCCGGTACGCGGAAGCTGCCTGCCCTCGATGCGCGGGTACCACGTGGTGGACATCGCGGACCTGCTGGTGGCGGGGGCCGCCGAGGCGGGCACGGACGAAGGGGCGGGCCGCAGCGCGGCGGTAGAAGGCGGGCCGGGCCCCGGGCGGGACCGGGCAGGCCCGGACGGACCGGCGGGCCGGCCCCCGGCCGGGGGCGCGGAGCCGGCCTCCGGCGCGGCCGGGCCCGCACGGCCGGGCGCCTGCCCCACCGGCGCCGGGGCGGTGTCCCGGTGAGCGGCCGGCGCGCCCGCGTCGAAGGGCTGCTGATCGGGCTGGCCGCCGGGGACGCCGCGGGGTGGCCGGCGGCCCGGCACCGGGCGGCCCGGATGCCGGAGTGGACCCGGCGCCTGACCCGTGAGCTGGACACCTTCGCCGAGCAGAACGCGACGACCACGCTCCCCGTACCCATCGCGCTCAACCAGCCGCCCGAGCCGCWGCGGCTCGGCCCGTCCGACGACGCCGAGTGGGCGGCGTTCGCCGCGGCGACCGTACTGGCGGCGACCGGCCCCGGCCCGGGGCGGGCCGGGGCGGGTTCCGGACCCGGACAGCCGCGGGCCGACGCGGACGGCGTCGACGGGCGGGTGCGCGCCGCCGTGGCCGGGGCCTGGAACGCGCTGGCCGCCGAGGTCGCCGCCGCCGCGGCCCGCGCGCCCGAGGTGGAGGCGGCGGTGCTGCCGCTGCGTGCCCGGATCTCGGTGCGGGCCGGGCTCGGCAATCTCGCCGCCGGGCTCCGGCCGCCCGCCACCGGACACGACAACCCGCACTACTTCGACGACGCGGCGTGCGTACGGGCGGCCGTGCTGGCGGTCGTGCACCCCGGCGACCCCGGCGCGGCGGCGGACCTCGCGGAGTTCGACGCGCGCTACACCCAGGACGGCGACGGGGTGCACGGGGCGCGGGCGATGGCCGCCGCGACGGCCGAGGCGCTCGGCGGGGCGGACGTCGACGCGGCGGTGAACGCCGCGCTCGCCCAGCTCCCCGACGGCACCGAGATCGCCCGCAACGCGGCCCACGCGGTCCGGATCGCCCGGGAGTTCGCCGGGGAGCGGGCCGGCGCGTTCGCGCTGGTCCCGGTCCTGGAACACCAGATCGTGGACCACGTCTACAGCTACGGGATCGCCGCCGCCGAGACCGTACCGGTCGCCCTCGCGCTGGCCACCGCGTCCCGGGGCGACATCGCGCAGGCCGTACCCGCGGCGGCCTGCCTGTCCCGGGTCGCGGACTCGGCGCCCGCCCTGGCCGGGGCGCTGACCGGGACGCTGGGCTCGATCGGCTCCGTGCCCGACGGCTGGCGCGAGGCGTGCCGGACCCTCGCCGGCTGCGCGCTGCCCCGGCTCGCGGGCACGGATCTGCTCGAACTCGCCGGGCTGCTGGCAGCCACGGAACCGGCGCCCCGGGGTGGACAATTCGGACATGACCTCCACCGTGCCCCTGGCGCCCACGACGTCCCCCTC
>NZ_RDBL01000013.1:813811-830136 GCF_008042035.1 Streptomyces sp. col6 | reverse complement strand
CCTTCCCGTACACCCGGACCAGCGCGTGGGTCATCAGGGTGTCGTCGGTGACGTGCCCMTCYCCCTCCCCCACGACAGCCACGACGCCCACGCTCGATGACCGGATCGCGGGCGCCCTCGTCGGCGCCGCGGTCGGCGACGCACTCGGCGGCCCGGTCGAGGGCCGCCACCCGGAGCAGATCACGGCGCGCCACGGCGGCCGGATCACCGGGATCGTCGGCCCCTGGGACGGCGACGACTGGCGCACCGCCCGCCCGATCGCCCCGTACCACAAGGGAGATGGGCACGTCACCGACGACACCCTGATGACCCACGCGCTGGTCCGGGTGTACGGGAAGGTGCGCGGCCACCTCGACGCGTACGCGGTCGCCGACCACCTCGTACCGGAGATGATCGGCGAGCCGCGCTGGATTCCGGAGCTGGAGGCGGAGGCGCTGCCGCTCCAGCGGGTCTTCCTCGCGGAGAAGTGGATCGTCGCCCGGCTGCACTACGGCCACGTCGACCCGCGCGAGGCGGGCTCCGGAAACATCGTCAACTGCGGGGCCGCGATGTACATGGCCCCGGTCGGTCTGGTGAACGCCGCCCATCCGCGGGCGGCGTACGCCGAGGCGATCGACGTCGCGGGCGCCCATCAGTCGAGTTACGGCAGGGAGGCGGCGGGCGTCTTCGCGGCGGGGGTCGCCGCCGCCTGCGCACCCGGGGCGACGCCCGCCTCGGTCGTCGACGCGTGCCTGTCGCTCGCCAAGGACGGCACCCGCTCCGCCATCGAGGCCGTGTGCGAAACGGCCGCCCGCCACCAGGACTTCGAGTCCGCGCTCGTCCCGCTCCGCGAAGCCGTCGCCCCCTTCGACACCGTCGGCCCCGACTACCGCGCCCCCTCGCTCGGCGCCCGCCGCCCGTCCCGGCTGCACGCCATCGAGGAACTGCCCGTCGCGCTCGGCATGCTGCTCGTGGCCGGCGGGGACTACCGGCAGGCGGTCCTCGGCTCGGTCAACTACGGGCGCGACTGCGACTCGATCGCCACCATGAGCGGCGCGCTCGCGGGCGCCCTGCACGGCGAGCGGGCCGTCCCCGCCGACTGGGCCGCGACGGTCGCGGAGGCCAGCCGCCTCGATCTGCGCGCCCCGGCCCGGACCCTGGTGGAGGTCGCCCGCGAGGTGTTCGCCCGGGACACCGCCCTGCGCCGCGCCCACGAGGCCGCCTTCGCGACGCTGGCGGGCACGTCGTGACCACGGCGGTGCGTGTGACCTGGGTGCAGCCGGAGGACCTGGTGGGCCACGAGCTGCGGCAGGCCGACGAGGACGGCCGCGACGCACGCGCCCTCGCACGCCGGTGGTACGAGGCCGGCGGCTCCCCCGCCCCGGAGCGCGCCGGCGCCTCCGATCCCGGTGCCCCGCCCGGACTCCGCGCCGTCGCCGAACGGCTGCTGGACGAACTCGCCCTGCTGGAATCCCCGCTGGCCGGCGACGAACCGGAGGGCCTGGACGCGATCCGGGCCGCCTGCCCGCAGTGGCCGCACGCCCGGAGCGGCCCGGCGGCCGGCCGGGAGCGGCTGCACGCGGCCTGGCTGGGCCGCGCCGCCGGCTGCCTGCTGGGCAAACCGGTCGAAAAGCTGCCGCTGGAAGGCATCCGCGCCCTGGCCCGCGCCACCGGCAACTGGCCGCTGGACACCTGGTTCACCGCCCGGGGCCTGCCCGCTCCGCTGGCCGCCACCTATCCGTGGAACCGGCGCTCCGCGGCCACCTCGCTGGCCGAGAACATCGACGGGATGCCCGAGGACGACGACCTCAACCACCCGTTGCTCGCCCTGCTGCTGCTCCAGCGCCACGGCACCTCCTTCACCACCGCGGACCTGGCCCGGCTGTGGCTGGACGAGCTGCCGGCGGGTCGTACGTTCACCGCCGAGCGGATCGCGTACCGCAACCTGCTCGACGGCATCGAGCCACCGGACACCGCCCGGTACCGCAACCCGTTCCGGGAGTGGATCGGCGCGCAGATCCGGGCCGACGTACACGGCTGGACCCGGCCCGGCGACCCGGCGGGCGCGGCGGAGCAGGCGTACCGCGACGCGGTCCTCACCCACACCGGGAACGGCGTCTACGGCGCGATGTTCACGGCGGCGGCGCTGGCCGAGGCCGCTGCGGGCGAGACCGACGTGCACGGCTGCCTGGCCACCGGCCTGCGGGTGGTGCCGCCGCGCTCGCGGTACGCCCGAGCGGTACGGGACGGCATCGCCGCGGCCCGCGAGGAGCGGGACTTCGATACGGTCGTCGACCGGTTGCACGCGGCGTACGGCAGGTATCACTGGGTGCATGTGCTGCCCAACGCGGCCCTGCTCGCCGCCGCCCTCACCCACGCCGACGGCGACTTCACCGGCTCCGTCTGCAAGGCGGTCTCCGGCGGCTGGGACACCGACTCCAACGGCGCGACCGCCGGTTCGCTCGCCGGGCTGCTCGCCGGGCGGCCGGACGCGCTGCCCGAGCGGTGGACCACCCCGCTGAAGAACCGGCTCGCCACGTCCGTCCCCGGCTTCGACGGGGCCGGCTTCGACACGCTGGCGGCCCTGACCCACCGGCTCACCCATGAGGAGGCACTCCGCCCATGACCAGGATCGCGGTGCTCGGCAGCACCAATATGGATCTAGTGGCCTACGTCGACCGGGCCCCGGAACGCGGACGGACCGTCACCGGACGGGAGTTCCGCACCATCCCCGGCGGCAAGGGCGCCAACCAGGCCGTCGCCGCCGCCCGCGCGGGCGGTGACGTGATGATGATCGGCGCGGTCGGCGACGACGAGTACGGCGTACGGATGCGGGAGAACCTGGAGCACTCCGGCGTCGACACCGATCTGCTGCACACCGCCGAGGGCTCCAGCGGCACCGCGCACATCGTGGTCGACGCCAAGGGCTCCAACGCGATCGTGGTCATCCCCGGCGCCAACGGCACCGTCACCGCGCTCGGACCCGGCGAGATCGCGGCCATCGCCGAGGCCGACCTGCTGCTGCTCCAGCTCGAGCTGCCGCTGTCCGCCGTGACCGAGGGCGCCCGCGCCGCCCACGCCCAGGGCGTACGTACCCTCCTCACCCCCTCCCCCGTCCAGGAGCTGCCTTCCGAACTCCTCGACCACGTCGACCTGCTGATCCCCAACGAGCACGAGGCGGCGGAGCTGTCCGGCTACGACGACCCGCACGCGGCGGCCGAGATCCTGCTCGGCCGGGTCCCGGCGGTGCTCATCACGCTCGGCTCGAAGGGCTGCCTGTACGCGGCCCGGGGCAGCCGCACCATCCACTTCCCCGCCCCGGACGTCACCGCCGTCGACACCACCGGCGCCGGGGACACCTTCGTCGGCACGCTGGCCGTGGCGCTCGGCGAGGGGCGGCCGATCCCGCAGGCCGTCGCCTGGGCCTCGGCCGCCGCCGCGCTCTGCGTACAGAAACCGGGCGCCTCGGTCTCCATGCCGTACCGCAGCGAAATCGACGCCGCGTGAGCGCCCCCGCGGCGCCGCCGCTGACCGGACTGCGGGTCGTCGATCTCGCCACGCTCTTCGCGGGCCCGCTCTGCGCGACGATGCTGGGCGACTTCGGCGCCGAGGTGATCAAGGTCGAGCATCCGACGCGCCCCGACCCCTCCCGGGGACACGGGCCCGCCAAGGACGGCATCGGTCTGTGGTGGAAGCTCCTCGGCCGCAACAAGCGCAATCTGACGCTCGACCTGTCCGCGCCGGAGGGCCGCGATCTGCTGCTGCGGCTCGCGGCGGACACCGATGTGGTCATCGAGAACTTCCGGCCGGGCACGCTGGAGCGGTGGGGGCTGGGGCCCGATGAGCTGCACGCGGTCAACCCCCGGCTCGTGCTGGTGCGCGTCACGGGCTTCGGCCAGTTCGGCCCGTACTCCCACCGGCCCGGCTTCGGGACGCTCGCCGAGGCGATGAGCGGCTTCGCGGCGATCACCGGGGAGCCGGACGGGCCGCCGACCCTGCCGCCGTTCGGACTGGCCGACTCCATCGCCGCGCTCGCCACGGCGTACGCGGTGATGGCGGCGCTGGCCGGCCGGGACCGCACCGGGGAGGGCCAGGTCGTCGACATGGCGATCATCGAACCGATCCTGACCGTGCTCGGCCCGCAGCCCCTCTGGTACGACCAGCTGGGATACGTACAGCCGCGCACCGGGAACCGGTCGCGGAACAACGCCCCGCGCAACACCTACCGCACCTCGGACGGGCAGTGGGTGGCGGTCTCCACCTCCGCGCAGTCCGTCGCGGAGCGGGTGATGCGGCTGGTCGGGCGGGCGGAGCTGATCGACGAGCCGTGGTTCGCCTCCGGCGCCACCCGCGCCGAGCACAGCGACGAGCTGGACGAGGCCGTCGGCCACTGGATCGCGCGGCACTCCCGGGAGGAGGCGCTGTCCGCGTTCGAGAAGGCGGAGGCCGCGATCGCGCCCATCCATGACGTCCGGGACGTGATGGAGGACCCGCAGTACCGCGCGCTGGACTCGGTCACCGAGGTCGACGATCCGGAGCTGGGCCCGCTGCGGATGCAGAACGTCCTCTTCCGCCTCTCCCGGACCCCGGGGGCGATCCGCTGGGCGGGCCGCCCGCACGGGGCCGACACCGAGGAGATCCTCACCGAGCTGGGGCTGAGCGGGCCCGAGATCTCGGCGCTGCGGGCGGAGCGGGTGCTGTGAACGCGGCGGCGGCCCCCCTCACCCTGCTGTACGTGCCCGGCGACCGGCCCGACGTTGTCCGCAAGGCTTCCGCCTCGGGGGCGGACGTGGTGATCGTCGACCTGGAGGACGCGGTCGCCCCCGACCGCAAGGAGTACGCCCGCTCGGCGACGGCGGAGCTGCTGGCCGACCCGCCGTCCGCCACGGCGCCGCCGGTCCATGTCCGGGTCAACGACGAGGCGGACGTCCTGGCCCTGGCCGGGCTGCCGGGGCTCGGCGGGCTGCGGCTGCCGAAGATCACCCATGCCGCGTCCGTGCACCACATCGCGGCGCTGGCCCCCGGGGCCGCCCTCTGCCCGCTGCTGGAGTCGGCCCTCGGCATCGAGCACGCGTACTCGGTTGCCTCCGCACACCCCCAGGTCCGCGCCATCGCCCTGGGCGAGGCGGACCTCCGCGCAGATCTGGGCGTACGGGAGGACGCGGGGCTCGACTGGTCGCGCAGCCGGGTGGTGGTCGCCGCCCGCGCGGCCGGCCTGGCGCCGCCCACGCAGTCGGTGTTCGCGGACGTCCGGGACCTGGACGGCCTCTGGTCCTCCTGCGCCCACGGCCGGGCGCTGGGGTTCCTGGGCCGGGCGGCGATCCATCCCCGCCAGCTCCCGGTGATCGAACGCGCCTTCCGCCCGACGCCGCAGGAGGTTGAGGCTGCCTGGGAGATCGTCGAAGCGGCCCGCGAGCAGGCGGGGGCGCAGGCCCTCCCGGACGGCCGCTTCGTCGACGCGGCGGTGGTTGCGCAAGCGCAACGCACTCTCGCCCTGGCCGAACGGGAGCGGTGACCCGGCGCCCCGCCCGACCGCTTTGTCCTCAATCGCCGGACGGGCTGGATATTCGCCGCACCGCCCACCTCAGCCGGCGGAGCCGCTTCAACGGCGCTCAGCCCATTCAAGCCCGTCCGGCGATTGAGGACACCCCACGACGGCGAAGGGGCCGCCGGAATCCGGCGGCCCCTCACCCAGCTGGCGCGCGGCGTCAGCCCTTGGCCGCCTCAGCCGTCCCGTCCGCCTTCGGCGCATCCGCATCCGCATCCGCGTCCGCGGCAACCGCCTCGTCGCCCTTGGGCTCGTCCGAGGACTCCGGCGCCTCCGGCGCCCCCGGCTCGACGATCTCCTCGCGCCCCGGCCGTACCTTCGCAGAGATCACGATGTACGCCACCGCCAGCACGAACACGATCAGCGCGGTCCACACGTTCAGCCGCAGGCCCAGGATGTGGTGGGCCTCATCGACACGCATGTACTCGATCCACGCGCGCCCCGCGCAGTACGCCGCGACGTACAGCGCGAACGCCCGCCCGTGCCCGAGCTTGAAGCGGCGGTCGGCCCAGACCACCAGAAGCGCCACACCGACGCACCACAGCGACTCGTACAGGAAGGTCGGGTGGTAGGTGCCGGCCACCCGGTTCGGGCCCTCGCTGATCTTCAGCGCCCACGGGACGTCGGTCGCCTTGCCGTACAGCTCCTGGTTGAACCAGTTGCCCCAGCGGCCGCACGCCTGGGCGAGGGCGATGCCGGGGGCGAGCGCGTCGGCCCAGGCGGGCAGCGGAATCCCGCGACGGCGGCAGCCGATCCAGGCACCGACCGCGCCCAGCGCGATCGCCCCCCAGATGCCGAGGCCGCCCTGCCAGATCTTGAAGGCGTCGACCCAGTCCTCACCGTCCTTGAAGTACAGCTGGTAGTCGGTGATGACGTGGTAGAGCCGGCCACCGACAAGCCCGAAGGGCACGGCCCAGACGGCGATGTCGGCAACAGTGCCGGCGGTGCCTCCTCGGGCGACCCAGCGCTTGTTGCCGAACCAGACGGCGACGAAGACACCGATGATGATGCAGAACGCGTAGCCGCGGAGCGGGATCGGTCCGAGATCGATCACGCCGGTCGACGGGCTGGGAATGTAGGCAAGGTTCATGACAGCGTCGACGCTACCTTGCCGGGCGGGAGGTACGGCAACCCACCCGGCAACGTCTGGGTAACGAGCGGGTCATCGATTCCCCCGACCGGCCCTGCTCCGGCCTGCTCCCGGGCCCTACGGCGTGGGTGTCGCGGTGCCCGGCTTCTTGCCCTTGTTGGCCTCGGCGACCCACTTCTTCAGGTTGGCCACGGTGATCGCCTCGTCACCCTTCTTCGGGAAGATCGACTCCCCGTTGAGCAGCGCGGTGGGCGTGCCCTGGAAGCCGCCGTCGCTGAAGGCCTTGTTCGACTTCTCCACCCAGGTGTCGTGCTTGCCGTCCTCGACGCAGCTGCGGAATCCGGGCGTGTCCAGCCCGTCGACCTTCTTGGCGAGGTCGATCAGCTTGTCGTTGTCGCCGAAGGCGTCGTCGGTCTCCGGCGGCTGGTTGCGGTACAGCACGTCGTGGTAGGCGGAGAACTTGCCGGCGTCCTGCGCGCAGGCCGCCGCGTTGGCCGCCTTCAGGGAGCCGCTGCCGCCCATGTTGCCGTCGATGATCGTCGCGAGGTGGTAGTCGACCTTGATCTGGCCGCTGCGCTCCATCTCGTGGATCGTGTCGCGGAACGCGTTCTCGAACTGGGCGCAGACCGGGCAGCGGAAGTCCTCCCAGATCGTGAGGGTGGACGGGGCGTCGTCCGCGCCGACCCTGATGGCCAGGGCGTCCTTGCCGGTCGCGCCGGACGGTGCCACGGCGGGCCCGGACGCCTTGGACTTGTCGCTCTTGCCGTCGGTGTTCGCCGCGATCACGCCGACGACGGCGGCCAGGCCCAGCACCCCGACCACGGCCGTGGACACGATCAGCGTCCGGCGCCGGCGGTCGCGCGCCTTCGCCTGCTCGCGCTGCTGGATCAGCCGGTCTCGCGCGGCCCTCTTACCCTGTTCGTTCTTCTCGCTCACACCGCGCAAACGACCCGGGGAGGCACTCGCGTGCCTCCCCGGACCGAGGTCCACCCGTTCGGGTTACCCCAGGTGTCAGCGCTTTCGAACACCTTCGGCAAGGTCGGCCGCCAGCGAACGGACGGCCACAAGGCCGGCCGCCTCGTCGGGGGCGTCCAGCATCCGCTTGACGAACGCCGAGCCGACGATGACGCCGTCGGCGAAGCCGGCGACCTCCGCGGCCTGGGCGGCGTCGGACACGCCGAGGCCGACGCAGACCGGCAGCTCGGTGGTGGCGCGGGTGCGCCGGACCAGATCCTGGGCCTGCGCGCCGACCGAGGCGCGGGTGCCGGTGACGCCCATCAGGGACGCGGCGTAGACGAAGCCGGAGCCCGCCTCGGTGATGGTGGCGATCCGCTCGTCCTTGCTGCTGGGCGCGACGACGAAGACGGTGGCCAGGCCGTTCCGCTCCGCGTGCTCGCGCCACAGCGCGGACTCCTGGACCGGCAGGTCGGGCAGGATGCACCCGGCCCCGCCCGCCTCGGCCAGCTCGGCGGTGAAGCGCTCGACGCCGTACCGGTCGATCGGGTTCCAGTAGGTCATGACCAGGATCGGGGCACCGGTCGCCTCGTGCGCCTCGCGCACCGTGCGCATCACGTCGGCGATCCGCACGCCGCCGCGCAGCGCGATGTCGTCGGCGGTCTGGATGACCGGGCCGTCGAGCACGGGGTCGCTGTGCGGGAGCCCCACCTCGACGACGTCGGCGCCGCCCGCGACGACGGCCTTGACCGCCTCGATGCCGCCGTCGACGGTCGGGAAGCCGGCGGGCAGGTACGCGATCAGCGCGGCCCGGTCCTCGGCCCGTGCGGCGGCGAGTGTGGTGTTCAGCAGTTCGATGTTGCCGCTCACTGGACGTCCCCCTCGATCTCCGCGTTCCCGCCGTCGGCGTCGGCCTCGACGGCCGCGTCGGTGTCGTACAGCCCGAAGTAGCGGGCCGCCGTGTCCATGTCCTTGTCGCCGCGCCCGGACAGGTTGACCAGGATCAGCCCGTCCTTGCCCAGCTCCTTGCCGACCTCCAGGGCACCGGCCAGCGCGTGCGCGCTCTCGATGGCCGGGATGATCCCCTCGGTGCGGGAGAGCAGGCGCAGGGCCTGCATGGCCGCGTCGTCGGTGACGGCGCGGTATTCGCCGCGGCCGACGTCCTTGAGGTACGCGTGCTCGGGGCCGATGCCCGGGTAGTCCAGCCCGGCCGAGATGGAGTACGGCTCGGTGATCTGGCCCTCGTCGTCCTGGAGGACGTAGCTGCGCGAGCCGTGCAGGATGCCGGGCTCGCCCGCGGTCAGGGTCGCCGCGTGCTCCCCGGTCTCCACGCCGTGACCGGCGGGCTCGCAGCCGATGAGGCGGACGTCCGCGTCGGGCACGAAGGCGTGGAAGAGGCCGATGGCGTTGGAACCGCCGCCGACGCAGGCCACGGCGGCGTCCGGCAGCCGGCCGGCCTGTTCCAGGATCTGCCGGCGGGCCTCCACGCCGATGACGCGGTGGAAGTCGCGGACCATCGCCGGGAAGGGGTGCGGGCCCGCGACCGTACCGAAGAGGTAGTGGGTGCGGTCCACGTTGGCGACCCAGTCCCGGAACGCCTCGTTGATGGCGTCCTTGAGGGTGCGGGAGCCGGACTTCACGGCGATGACCTCGGCGCCGAGGATCCGCATCCGCGCCACGTTGAGCGCCTGCCGCTGGGTGTCGATCTCGCCCATGTAGATGGTGCAGTCGAGGCCGAAGAGGGCACAGGCGGTCGCGGTGGCGACGCCGTGCTGGCCGGCGCCGGTCTCCGCGATCACCCGGGTCTTGCCCATGCGCCGGGTGAGCAGCGCCTGGCCCAGCACGTTGTTGATCTTGTGGGAGCCGGTGTGGTTGAGGTCCTCGCGCTTGAGGAAGACCCGGGCACCGCCGGCGTGCTCGGCGAAGCGGGGCACCTCGGTGAGGGCGCTGGGCCGGCCGGTGTAGTGGACCATCAGCTCGCCGAGCTCAGCGGCGAAGGCGGGGTCGGACTTGGCCTTCTCGTACTCGACGGCGACCTCGTCCACGGCGGCGACGAGCGCCTCCGGGATGAACTTTCCGCCGTACGCGCCGAAGTAGCCCTCGGCGCTGGGGATCAGACCCTCCGGGTCCGGAATGAAGAAGTCGGAAGACATACGGAACGTGCTCCTCGTGATGGCAGGGGTGGTCTCACCGTCTGCGCCGCACGAGCGGAGCGCCGCCCCGGTCCGTGACCGGGGCGGTTTCGGCCGCACGTCAGCGCGCACCCTCGCGGGCGGGACGGCGGTGCGGCGGCCGGGGCTCGCTCTGCGGCGCGGGCCCCGTGCGCCATCGCATGCCGTTGACCTGACCGGGCTCGGCGCCGATCACGTACCGCACCCGCCGGCCGCGCACACGGCGCGCCGGAGCCCGGCAGCCGCGGTGCCACGAGGGCAGCGCGCAGCTCATCGGCTCGGGGTGCGGGAGGAGGGACACGGCCGGGATCAGCCTCGCCCGTGGCGCAGGGCCGGGTGGGCGCCGGCGGCGACCAGGTCGGCGACGGCGGTACGCGGGTCACGGCCGGTGACCAGGGACTCGCCGACGAGCACGGCGTCCGCGCCGGCGTTGGCGTAGGCGATCAGGTCGTGCGGGCCGCGGACGCCGGACTCGGCGACCTTGACGATGTGGTCCGGGATCTCCGGGGCGACGCGCTCGAAGGTGGAGCGGTCGACCTTGAGGTCCTTGAGGTTGCGCGCGTTGACGCCGATGATCCGGGCCCCGGCCTCGACGGCGCGCTCGGCCTCCTCCTCGTCGTGCGCCTCGACCAGCGGCGTCAGGCCAATGGACTCGGCGCGCTCGATGAGGGAGACCAGCGCCTCCTGTTCGAGGGCGGCGACGATCAGCAGCGCGAGGTCTGCGCCGTACGCGCGGGCTTCCCACAGCTGGTACGAGGTGACGATGAAGTCCTTGCGCAGGACCGGGATGTCGACCTTGGCGCGGACGGCCTCCAGGTCGGCCAGCGAGCCGCCGAAGCGGCGTTCCTCGGTGAGGACGGAGATGACGGACGCCCCGCCGGCCTCGTAGTCCGCGGCGAGCGCGGCCGGGTCGGCGATGGCGGCGAGCGCGCCCTTGGAGGGGCTGGAGCGCTTGACCTCGCAGATGACGGTCACGCCTTCGCCGCGCAGGGCGGCGACGCCGTCCTTGGCGCGGGGGGCGCGGGCGGCGCGTTCCTTGAGCTCGTCGAGGCTGACGCGCGCCTGCCGCTCCGCGAGGTCGGCGCGGACGCCGTCGATGATCTCGTCGAGCACACTCACGCGAGCGGCCCCCTTCCGGAGCGGTGACAAAGAAACGTAACAGGCCACAGGATCAGCCACTCCGATGGTATCCGCAGGAGAGCGCTGGGCCCGCATCCGGCCACCGGGTGTCCCACTACCTGGGACTTCACGGGGCGAGAGCCGATCCGAAGGGCAGGTTCCGGACGACGGTGAAGATCAGCAGGACGGCTCCGATCCCCCACCAGTGCACGGGGCGCAGGGCGATCCGCAGGGGCTTGCCGCGGACCTCGCGGACCAGCCAGACGGTCCACAGGACGGCGAAGATCCCGTAGCCGACGACGGCCAGGGCGTTGGCGCCGAAGGCGGCGGCCAGGTCGCCGTGGGCGAAGGCGTGGGCGCTGCGGAGTCCGCCGCAGCCGGGGCAGTAGACGCCGGCGAAACGCAGCATCGGGCAGACGGGGTAGTGGCCCGGCTGGTTCGGGTCGACGGTGGCGACGTAGCCGAAGGCCCCGACGACGGCGGCCAGTACCCCGGCCGGGGTGGCGATCCGGCGCAGCCGCGAGGAGCCTCCGGCGGCGGCCGGGAGGTACGGGGGCAGCCCGGCGCCGGCGGGCGGCAGACCGCCGGGAACGGTCTGCGGGCCGAAGGCGGCGGGCGTGGGGCCCGGGTGTCCTGCGCGCCGTCCACACCGCCAACCGGCTCGGCGGCTAGGGCTTTTCGTTTGGATCAGGGCGGATCAGGGTGCGGTGCCGGAGCCCGCGAGCCCGGCATGATCCAAACGAAAGGCCCTAGGCGTACGCCCGTGCCAGGGGCGCGGGGTGCCGTCGCGCTCGTAGCGTCCGGACATCGTGGGCCAGCGGCTGCCGTAGCGCAGGGCGAGGAGGCCGGCGAGCAGGATCAGCAGGCCGCCCGCGCCCGTCACGTAGGGCCAGGCGGTGTGGCTGAGGGCGGTGATGGTCGCGGCGCTGTCGCCGCTGGTCTGCGCGGCCTTCTCGTCGAGCGCGCCGCTGTCGGACGCGCCGATGAAGGCGCTCAGCGCGGCACCGAGCCCGCTGAGCGCGAGGAGTCCGGCGACCACGCGGCGGCCGGTGCCGCGCACGGCGAAGACGGCGACGAGGGCGGCCAGGCCGACGATGGCGAGGGCGGCGGGGAGTCCGGTGACGTCCTGCCCGTCGGCGCTCAGCGGCAGGGTGCCGCCGCCGACGGGAGCCTTGCCCTCGGCCCAGGTCTGCCCGGAGGCGAGCAGGACGACGGTCGCGCCGGCCGCCCCGAGGAGCAGACCGGCGGCCAGGGTGCGGCGGCTCCCCGCGCTGTCGGGCGCGGCGGCGGCTTCGGCACGGGGCTGGGGTACGGGGACGGCACTCACGTACTCCACTATCCCTCACCGGTCCATGACGGCCCACCGCGCCCCTGGCACGGGCGTACGCCTAGGGCCTTTCGTTTGGATCATGCCGGGCTCGCGGGCTCCGGCACCGCACCCTGATCCGCCCTGATCCAAACGAAAAGCCCTAGCCGCCGAGCCGGTTGGCGGTGTGGACGGCGCGCAGGACCGCCGCCGCCTTGTTGCGGCACTCGGTGTCCTCGGCGACCGGGTCGGAGTCGGCGACGACGCCCGCGCCGGCCTGGACGTACGCGGTGCCGTCGCGGAGCAGCGCGGTGCGGATGGCGATGGCGGTGTCGGAGTCCCCGGCGAAGTCGAGGTAGCCGACGCAGCCGCCGTACAGGCCCCGGCGGGTGGGCTCCAGCTCCTCGATGATCTGGAGGGCGCGGGGCTTGGGGGCGCCGGAGAGGGTGCCGGCGGGAAAGCAGGCGGTCAGCACGTCGAAGGCGGTGCGGCCCTCGGCGACCCGGCCGGTGACGGTGGACACGATGTGCATCACGTGCGAGTAGCGCTCGATGGACATGAAGTCGACGACCTCGACGCTGCCGGGTTCGCAGACCCGGCCCAGGTCGTTGCGGCCGAGGTCGACGAGCATCAGGTGCTCGGCACGCTCCTTGGGGTCGGCGAGGAGTTCGTCGGCGAGTGCCTGGTCCTCCTGCGGGGTGGCGCCGCGGTGCCGGGTCCCGGCGATCGGGTGGACCATCGCCCGGCCGTCCTCGACCTTGACCAGGGCCTCGGGGCTGGAGCCGGCGACGTCGAAGCCGTCGAACCGGAAGAGGTACATGTACGGCGAGGGGTTGGTGGCGCGCAGCACCCGGTAGACGTCGAGGGCGCTCGCGGTGCACGGGGTCTCGAAGCGCTGGGAGGGCACGACCTGGAAGGCCTCGCCGGCCCGGATGCGCTCCTTCACGTCCTCGACGGCGTCCTGGTAGGCCTTGCCGCCCCAGAGCGCGGTGTACGGCGGCAGCTCGGAGGGCGGCAGGGCGGCGGGGGCGTTCTCGACGGGGCGGCGCAGGTCGCGCTCCATCGCGTCGAGCCGGGCGACGGCGTCGGTGTACGCCTCGTCGACGCCGGTGGCCAGGTCGTTGTGGTTGATGGCGTTGGCGATGAGCAGGACGCTGCCGTCCCAGTGGTCCAGGACCGCCAGGTCGGAGGTGAGCAGCATGGTCAGCTCGGGGAGCTTCAGGTCGTCGCCGCCGCTCTCGCCGATCTTCTCCAGGCGGCGCACGATGTCGTAGCCGAGGTAGCCGACCATGCCGCCGGTGAAGGGCGGCAGACCGGTCTCGCGGTCGTGCGGGGTGTGCAGGGCCTCGATGGTGGCGCGCAGGGCGTGCAGCGGGTCGCCGTCGACGGGGACGCCGACGGGCGGGGTGCCGATCCAGTGGGCCTCGCCGTCGCGGGTGGTCAGCGTGGCGGCGCTGCGTACGCCGATGAAGGAGTAGCGCGACCAGGTGCGGCCGTTCTCCGCGGATTCGAGGAGGAAGGTGCCGGTGCGCTCGCCCGCGAGCTTGCGGTAGAGGCCGACGGGGGTGTCGCCGTCCGCGAGGAGGCGGCGGGTGACGGGGATGACGCGCCGGTCGACGGCCAGCTTGCGGAACGTGTCGAGGTCCATGGCGGCAGACCTTACTGTCCGAGGGGGGTGTCTCGCCGGTCAGGGCCGGATCAGGCCGCGGCGTCTGGCGCGGTGCATCGCAAGGCGCCGGAGCGTCCTCATCGCGGAGCGATCAGGGCGCTTCGGCAACGCCGCGAGGTGCCGTGTCAGGCGTCGTGGCCCCGGCCCTGACCGGCGAGACACCCCCAAACAGGACGTCGGCGTCGAAGCAGGTGCGGTCGCCGGTGTGGCAGGCGGCGCCGGCCTGGTCGACCTTGACGAGGACGGTGTCGGCGTCGCAGTCGAGGGCGACGGACTTGACCAGCTGGATGTGGCCCGAGGTGTCGCCCTTGACCCAGTACTCCTGGCGGCTGCGCGACCAGTAGGTGCAGCGGCCGGTGGTGAGGGTGCGGTGCAGCGCCTCGTCGTCCATCCAGCCCAGCATCAGCACCTCGCCGGTGTCGTACTGCTGGGCGATGGCCGGGACCAGCCCGTCGGCGCCGCGCTTGAGGCGGGCGGCGATGGCGGGATCGAGGTCGCTGGCGGGCCGGGGGGTGCCGGGCGTGGGCGTGCTGGTCATGGCCCCATTGTGCCGTGGTGGCGCGGGGTGTCCGGGCGTGCGTCCACTGGGCGGACGGGGTGCGGCGGTCGTACGCTGGCGGACATGTCGACCCACGCGAAGCGCGAACGTCTTCTGCTCGCCGACCTGTTGGAGGCGGCGGGTCCGCAGGCCCCGACCCTGTGCCACGGCTGGACGGCCCGGGATCTCGCGGCCCATGTGGTGGTGCGGGAGCGGCGGCCCGACGCGGCGGCCGGAACGCTCATCGGTCCGCTGAAGGCCCGGCGCGACCGGGTCATGGCGGAGTTCACCGCGAAGCCGTACGAGGAGCTGATCCAGCTCATCCGTACGGGCCCGCCCCGGATGTCCCCGTTCGGCCTGAAGCAGCTGGACGAGGCGGCGAACACGGTGGAGTTCTACATCCATACGGAGGACGTGCGCCGGGCGCAGCCGGACTGGACGCCCCGGGAGCTGGACCCGGTCTTCGCCGACGTGCTGTGGGCGCGGACGGAGAAGGCGGCCAGGGTGCTGGGCCGCAAGGCGCCGGTGGGCCTGGTGCTGCGCCGCCCGGACGGGCAGACCGCGGTGGCGCACCGGGGGACGCCGGTGGTGACGGTGACCGGTGAGCCGGGCGAGCTGCTGCTGTTCGCGTTCGGGCGGCAGGAGGCGGCGCGGGTGGAGCTGGAGGGCGAGCCGGACGCGATCGGCCGGGTGACGAAGGCGAAGCTGGGCATGTAGCCCGGGTGCGTACGCCCCGCTCCGCGCTCAGTGCGGGAGTTCCGCTCGGCGGAGCGGGGCGATGACGAGGCCGAGGACCGCGCCGGCCATGCACAGGGCGGCGCTGGCGGCGAAGACCGGGCCGGTGCCCCAGAGCGCGACGGCGGCGCCCGTGACGGGGTAGCTGAGCGGCGCGAGGGCGTGCGTGAAGAGCGTGGAGACCGAGGTGACCCGGCCCAGGTAGGCGGGCTCGGTGACGGTCTGGATCAGCGCGCCGCACAGCGAGCCGCCGAGGCCGGCGAAGAGTCCGACGAGGACCGCGACGGCCGCGGCGAGCGGCACGGAGGGCACGAAGGCCAGGGCGCCGATGGCGCACGCGCCGACCAGGACGGTCAGGCACATGACCAGTCCGGCCCGCGGCATCCGGCCGCGTACGGCCAGGAGGAGGGCGGACGCGCCCGCACCGGTGCCGAAGGCGGCGACCACCCAGCCCATGCCGGAGGCGCCCCAGCCGCGTTCGTCGCTGAGCAGGATCAGGCCGAGGTTGAGGGGGCCGACGAAGCCGAGTTCGCTGACGGCGACGACGAGCATCAGGGGCCCGAGCAGCGGGTGGCGGCGGATGTGGCGCAGCCCGTCGGCCAGTTCGTGCCAGGCGCTGCCGGTGGGCTCGGCGGTCCGCGGTGCGGGCAGCGGGCGCAGCCGTACGGCCAGCAGGAGCGGGAGCGAGACGGCGAAGAGGAGACCGGCCCCGGCGAAGGCGAGGACCGGGCCGCCGAGGGCGACGGCGACGCCGCCGAGCGGGGCGCCGACGACGTTGGCGGTACGGGCGGCGAGGCCGCGCATGCCCTGGACGCGGGCGAGCTGGGAAGCGGCGGTGATCCGGGGCGGCAGAGCGCCTACGGCGGGCAGGAAAAGGGCGTCGACCGCGCCGAAGACGAGCGCGACGGCGATCAGCATCCACACCGTGGGCGAGGTGAGCAGGAGCGTCCCGGCCAGGCCGATGATCACCAGGCAGCGGGCGGTGTCACTCGCGACGACCACGCGGCGCGGACCGAACCGGTCGGCGAGCACTCCCCCGCCGAGCAGGAGCACCGCCCGGGGTATGGAGCCGGCGGCGAGCACCAGTCCGGTCTGCGAGGCGCTGCCGGTGCGGGCGGCCGCCCAGGCGAGGGCCATGTAGTAGACGCTGTCGCCGATCATGGACGCGGTGTACGCGCCGAGCCAGCGCAGGACGTTGCCGTCGCGGTGGGCGGGG
>NZ_RDBL01000013.1:750864-813711 GCF_008042035.1 Streptomyces sp. col6 | reverse complement strand
CTCGCCGAGCGCGGCGAGCTCGTCGGCGGTCAGCCGGGCGAGGTACTCGGAGCTGAAGGAGGCGCTGCGCCATTCGGCGGGCCAGCTGCGGCTCGCGTCGAGGTGGCGGCGGTACATCTCGACGTGCTGGTCGAAGGAGAGCCGGCTGACGGCGGAGTGGGTGGCGGCCAGCTCGGGCGCCTCGCTGAAGTCCTCGTCGTAGAAGCGCAGTCCCTCCGACGCGGGCTGCCACCAGCGTTCGCGGCCGTCCCTGCCCGCCCGGTCGGCCTCCTCGATCAGGCCGTGGTCGGCGAGCTTGCGCAGGTGGTAGCTGACGAGCGAGACCGCCTCGTCGACCTGCTCGGCGAGCTGGGAGGCGGTGGCCTGACGGGCGATGTAGAGGGCCCGGTACAGCTTCATCCGCAGGGGGTGCCCGAAGGCCTTGAGGGTGCCGAGGTCGGAGACCCGGCGTGATGCGTCGCTTGCCATGCCCCGAGCGTAGATAGAAAAGAAATCTTGCGCAATATCTATTGCACAAGTTTTGTTGCGCGTTTCTCCGATGCCCTGCCGGTCCTTCCAGTCCTGCTGGTCCTTCCGGTACGGGAGCCGAGGTACCCGAGCAGGAATCCGGCCGGGATCGTGACCAGGCCCGGTGCCTGGAGCGGGAACCAGTGGAAGTCCCGGTCCGGGAAGAGGGCAACGGGCGTACCGGAGAAGGCGGGCGAGAACACCATCAGGACCGCGATCAGCGGGAGCGTCCCGTAGACCGTCCAGCGCACCCCGCGCGCGGTGAAGCCCGGCCGGAACAGTGCGTACAGCAGGACCGGCGGCAGGACGGAGGCGGCCGCCGCGAACGAGAGCGAGAGCAGCACCTGCGGGTTGCGGTCGTGGGTGTACGTCGACGCCCAGACGGAGACCGCGCCCGTCAGGACCACCGCGAGGCGGGCGCGCACGATCTCGCGCCCCGCCGACCGGTCGGAGCGCGCCTCCGTACGGGCCCGTGCCCTCGCCGCGAAGTCGCGGGCCAGGGACGAGGCGGCGGCCAGGGTGATCCCGGCGACGGCGGCCAGCGTGGTGGCGAACACCGCGCAGGCGACGCACGCGAAGAGCAGGCTCTCGCGCGGCCCGCCGGCACCCGGGTCGAGTGCCCCGGTGACCAGCAGCAGCGCGGTGCCGCCCGCCGGGTCCGCCCCCCGGATGACCTTGTGGCCGAGCAGGGCCGAGGCGCCGAGTCCGGCCACGACGACCCCGGCGCACAAGACGGCCACCGGGACCACCGCCCACACGGTGGCGCGGCGCACGGTCCCGCGGTCGCGCATCGGGTGCAGCCGCATCGTGATGTGCGGCATGCACGCGGCCCCGAGGAGCAGGGTGAGCTGGAAGCCCAGCAGGTCCAGGGTGCCGGCGAGGCCGGGGCCGAACTGGAGGCCGGGGCGGGCGTACGCGCCGCCCGCCCCGCTGCCGCGCCGCGCGGCGTCGAACAGGGCGAACGGGTTCCAGCCGAAGCGGGCGAGCACCAGGCCGGCGAGCAGGGGCACCGCGGCCAGCACCACCGCGACCTTGAGGATCTGGACGTAGCCGGTGCCGCGCATGCCGCCGACCGCGGAGTAGCAGACCATCAGGGCGCCGCCGGCCACGGTGCAGCCGGTGAGCGCGCCGTCCGGCAGCCCGAACATCGCGGCCATCACCCGTCCCGCGGTGGCGAGTTGCACCAGGAGCAGCGGGGTCAGGACGACCAGGGTGGTGATGCCGAGGGCGCGGCGCACCGAGGGGTCCCCGAGCCGGTCCGCGAGGAAGTCGCCGAGCGTGAACACCCCGCTGCGGCGCATCGGTTCGGCCAGGACGCGCAGCACCAGGACGAGCGAGGCGACCGTGGCCAGGGCGAACAGGACGCCGTCGAATCCGGCGAGCGCGACGGAGCCGGTGGTCGAGAGCAGGGTGGCGGCGGAGAGGTAGTCACCCGCGATCGCCAGCCCGCTCCCGGCCGGGCCGAGCGCCGCGCCGCCGCCCGCGTAGAAGTGCTCCGGGTCGTCCTGGTCGGCGGCGGCCAGCCCGCACAGCAGCAGCGAGACGGCGACGAACCCGAGGAAGACCACGACCGCGAGCGACCGGGCGTCGAACCCGCCGCTCACCGGCGCGGTCCCGGGAGCGGGGCGGGGCCGGTCGCGGGGGCACTGGGTGACGGCTGCACAGGAGACATGCGCGTACGGCATCAGGCCGCCGCGCCCGCGTACAGCGGGTCGGCCGGGGGCGCTGCGGGGGTACAGCCCGGCCGGGTGCGGTCTGTGCGGGGGCACAGGCCTCGGCGGGGCACAGGCCTGGGCGCATAGCCCTGGGCAGGGCACAGGCCTGGGCGGGGGCGAGGAGAAAAGCACACGCCCCGGCCCGTGGACGGCCGCGCGTCCCCGGCCTCAGCCCGTGAGCAGGCGTCGGGCGGCCAGGGCGAGGGAGACCTCGACCGCGTCCGAGGGGCGGGTGAGGCAGCGGCCGGTCAGCTGCTCGAAGCGGCGGAGCCGGTTCAGGACGGTGTTGCGGTGGCAGTAGAGCCGGGCACCCGCCCGGGGCGCCGAGCCGTCCGCGTCGAACCAGGCGGTGAGCGTCTCGATGAGCACGTCCCGGTCGGCGGCGTCCAGCCGCTCCAGCGGGCCCAGCACGCGGTCGGCGAGGGCCGCGCCGAGGCCCGGTGACGAGACGACCAGCGCGGCGGGCAGGTGCTCGTCGAGCAGGACGACCCCGCCGTCCGCCGGGCAGGCCCGCAGGGCGGTCTCCGCGAGGCGCCGGGCGTCCCCGACGGCGGCCAGCCCTTCGACCGCCGCGCCGATGCCGGCCCGTGCGCCGGGGGGTACACGCAGGGCGGCGGCCAGGCCGGTGAGCGTCCCGGCCGCGTCGCCGTGCTCCGCGCCGTCGCCCCGGCCCAGCGGCAGGATGGCGAACTCCGTCTCCGGGCCCGCGTGCCACAGGGCGTCCGTTCCGGCGGGCAGTTCCAGGGGCGGGTGCGTGGTGCCGTGCGGGGAGCGGCGGGCGTCGCTCACGGCGAGCACCGCGTACCGGCCGTCCTCCGGCAGGCCGAGCGCGGCCGCCGTGTCCGGGAGGTCGGCGATCTGGGCGGTGCCGTCGAGCAGCGCGGCGGTCATCAGGCGGTGGCGGTTCTCCCGGCGCCAGGCCAGCCGGCGCTCCGCCCTGCGGTAGGCGTCGGCGACCACCCCGCAGTGCTCGTCCACGAAGTTCCAGACGTCCGCGGCGACATGGACCAGCAGCCGGATGTCCTCCGGGTGGCGGCGGGCGGTCTCGTCCACCAGGTCCTGCCAGACCATCGCCCCGCCCATCCGGAACGCGTGCAGGACCGCGTCCAGCGGCAGCCCCTGCTCCGCCCGGACCTCGCCGATCCGCCGGGACGTGCGGTGCGCCGCGTCCCGGAACTCGCGGGGCTGGATGAGTGATCCGACGTTGTGCCGCAGCGAGTGGTGCACCTCCTGCCAGATCTCCGCCGGGTCGGCCTCGATCGCCGCGCGGTAGGCGGGCTCCTGCTCCCGCAACGCCTCCACCAGCCGGTCCGTCAGCTCCGGCAGCGCGGCCACCAGCACCCGGGCGGCCCGGTGCAGCACGGCGACGGCCTCGCGGTCGGCCAGGGAACGGAAGCGGTGCGGGACCGGGACGACGGGCGGTGGCGCGTGCAGCGCCCTGACCCGTGAACGTACGACCTGTGGCATGGCGGCCTCCACCGGGATTCGGCCGGCTCGCTGGGCGGCCGGTTCCGGTGCACCCGCCCAGCGCGGAGGCTGCGGGCGCACCGAATGATCCTGACGCCCGCAGAATGACATACCGCCCAGTCGGTACCTAGAGGTGTGCGGCCTCCTTCTCATCACGGTCCTGCAACCTCGGTGGCCCGTACGGGTCTTCGGGGCCGGTTCGCAGCAGGCCGGCCAGCTCCGTACGGGAGCGCACGCCCAGGGCCGCGAACACATTGCGCAGGTGGTGGTCGACGGTCCGGGTGCTCACCGAAAGCCGCAGCGCCACCTCCCGGTTGGTGGCCCCCTCCGCCACGCACCGGGCGATCCGCTGCTGCTGCGGGGTGAGCGCGGCCAGCGGCGCGGCGGCCCCGGACGGGCCCGCCGCGTCCACCGCCTCGCCGGCGGCCCGCAGTTCGCCGCTCGCCCTGGCCGCCCAGGCCGCGGCCCGGCACCGCTCGAACCCCACCAGGGCGTCCCGTAGGGGTTCGCGCGCCTCGCGGGTGCGGCGGCGCCTGCGCAGCCAGGACCCGAACAGGAGCCGGGTGCGCGCCTGTTCGAAGTCGCCGCCGGCCCGCTCGTGGTGCGCGAGCGCTTCCCCGTACCGCCCGGCCGCCTCGCCGGCAGGTGCCAGCAGGGCCCGGCAGCGGGCCAGTTGGGCGGGCACCTGGGGGTCGGTGGTGCGGCTCGCCCACACGGCGAACTCCGCCACCGCCTCGCCCACCGGGTCCGCCGCCCCGCCCCGGACCGCCCGCCCGGACAGCACCGACGCCTCGACGTAGCAGGGCACCGCGAGCATCCGGATGGCGAAGTGGCCGCGCCGGGGCCCCGGTCCGACCAGCGGGTCGAGCCGGGCCGCCGCCTCCGCCGGGCGCCCGGCCGCCAGGTCGGCGCGGGCCTGTGCCCAGGCGGCCAGGGTCGCGGCCTGGACGAGCCCGTGCGGTGCCGCGCCCGCCAGCGCGGCGTCGGCGTGGGCCGCGCACTCGCGTGCCCCGCTCTCCACCGAGGCGGCGAGGGCGAGTACGGCGTGCAGCGGGGCGGCGGTGTTGGACTGCCCGGTACGACGGGCCGCGCGCAGGCCGTCGAGCGCGTGGGCACGGGCACGCGCGTGCCGGCCGGCGCGCAGCTCCGCGTAGGCCAGGTGCTCCAGCGCCTGCGGCAGCAGCGCGTCGGCGCCGCTCACGCGCACGGCGTCCAGCGCGCGGGCCCCGGCCCGGCAGGCTGCGTCGAGATCGCCGAGCACCAGCCCCGCCGCGCCGGCCCGCAGCAGGGTCCCGGGGTCCTGGCTCCGGGCGGCGGACCCCAGACAGCGGCGCAACAGGGTGTGTCCCTCACCGAGCCGCCCGCGCAGCACCGCGCACATGCCGTCGCGGTACTGCGCCAGGACCCGGTCGGCCCTGCCCACGGGGATACGGGTCAGCGCGTCGAGATACCCGAGGGCGTCGCCCGCCGCCCAGGCGGCCTCGGCGGCCCCGAGCAGGGCGTCCCGCACCCGGCCGGGGTCGTGCTGGGCGAGCAGACGGGCGGCGGTGAGCAGGGTCGCGTGGGCGTCGGGGACGGGTCCGTCGCGCAGGGCGAGCAGGCCCCGGACGAGGTGGGCGGCGGCGTGCTGGGGGTGGCGGTCGTGTCCGGGGCGCCCGGGGTTCTGCCCCGCGTACACGTCGTCGCCGGCACACGCGTCGCAACCGGCACACCCGGGGTGGCGGACGTGTTCGGCGTGAGCGCGGCCCTGCCCCGCGTGCACGGCTTCCCCGGCACACGCGTCGCAACCGGCACACCCGGGGTGGCGGACGTGTTCGGCGTGAGCGCGGCCCTGCCCCGCGTGCACGGCTTCCCCCGCACACGCGGCACCCCGCCCCGCCTGAACTCCGGCCCGCGCCAGCAGGCCGCGGGCCCGCCCCGGCTCCCCCGCGAGCCGCGTCTGCTCCGCCGCCGCCACGTACCGGGCGGCCCGCTCCGCGCCGTCCGGCGTCAGCGCGGCGGCCCGCACGAGGGCGGCGGCGCGCTCCGCGTGCGGGCGGGGCCGTAAGGCGGCGGCCTCCAGCGCGGCGGCGAGCCGGGCATCGGGGCCGGACGCCGCGCAGGCCCGCTGGACGAGGGCGGCGAGGCCGTCCGGGCCGGCCGCCAGACGGTCGGCGAGCAGGTTGTGCACGGCGCGGCGGTGGTGCGGGGGCGCCCGGTGCAGCAGGGCATGGCGCAGCAGCGGGTGGGTGAAGTGGACGCGGTCGCCCGCCCGTTGGAGGACGCCCGCAGCGAGCGGAGCCGGGACGGGAGCGGCCGATGCGGCGGCGCCGCGTACGAGGGCGAGGTCCGCGCCGGTGCCCTCCGGCTCGTGCTCATGGGCGGCGGCGGCGATCAGGAGGAGGGTGCGGGTGCCGGCGGGAAGGTGGCCGACGCCGGCCGCGTGCGCGGCGAGGACGTCGTCGGCGCCGGGCAGCGGGTGCGGCAGCGGAGTCCGTCCGGCGAGCTGGCCGGAGGTGAGCCGGGCGGTGAGATCGGTGAGCAGCCGGGGGTTTCCGGCCGCCTCCCGGATCAGCTCGCCCCGCACCACGGGATCGACCGCCTCGCCCCGCACCACGGGGTCGACGCCTCGGCGCGCACCACCGTCGCCCCCGTGCCCCGTGATCCGGTCGAGCAGCGCGGCGGCCGCGTCGTCGTCGAGGGGCCCGAGCCGCAGCGCGGGCAGCCCGGCGAAGCTCGTCTCGTCCCCGGCACCGATCAGCACGGCGGCCCGGCCGCCCGGCCCGAGCCGGCGGGCGGCGAAGGCAAGGGCGGCACGGGAGTCGGGGTCCCAGAGGTGGGCGTCGTCCACGCAGACCAACAGGGGCCGGCCGGCGCCGAGCCGGCGCAGGAGGCCGAGGAGGGCGGCGGGCGCGAGTCCGTCCCGCAGCACCCGGTCGGGGCCGCCGGGCACCGCCCCTTCCGGCGCCGCGCACAGCAACGCGTGCAGTCCGCTGTACGGCACCCACCGTTCGGCCGGGACACCGGCCGTGTGGAGGACGGGCCCCGCGCCCGGCGAGCGGTGTGCCGCGACGGCGTGGTCCAGGAGGGCGGTGCGGCCGGTGCCGGGCGGGGCGGTCAGGACCAGGGCCCCGCCGTCACCGCGTCGGAGGCGTGTCAGCAGGCTGTCGAGGACGGCGAGTTCGCCGCTGCGGCCGTACGGCCGGAGCGGACGGTGCACGGTCGTGGGGGACGTCACGCCCGGCACGCTAGGCCGGACCCCCCGGGCCCGGAAGGCACGGGTACGGCGAGGGGGCGCCCTCCCAGGGAAGGGCGCCCCCTGTCTGTGCACGCGCACAACCGGGCGTTCAGCGCACCGGGTGTCCGGCCTCCGCGAGCGCGCCCTTGACCTCGGAGATCCGCAGGTCGCCGAAGTGGAAGACGGACGCGGCCAGGACCGCGTCGGCCCCGGCGTCGATGGCCGGCGCGAAGTCCGCGAGCCGGCCGGCGCCGCCGGAGGCGATGACGGGGACGCGGACGTGCTTGCGGACGGCGGCGATCATCTCGGTGTCGTAGCCGTCCTTCGTCCCGTCGGCGTCCATCGAGTTGAGCAGGATCTCGCCCGCGCCCAGCTCGGCGGCGCGGTGGGCCCACTCGACGGCGTCGATGCCGGTGCCCCGGCGGCCGCCGTGCGTGGTGACCTCGAACGAGCCGTCCGGGGTGCGCCGGGCGTCCACGGAGAGCACCAGGACCTGGCGGCCGAAGCGCTCGGCGATCTCCCGGATCAGCTCCGGGCGGGTGATCGCCGCGGTGTTGACGCCGACCTTGTCCGCGCCGGCCCGCAGCAGCTTGTCGACGTCGTCCGGGGTGCGGACGCCGCCGCCGACGGTGAGCGGGATGAAGACCTGCTCGGCGGTGCGGCGCACGATGTCGTAGGTGGTCTCCCGGTCACCGCTGGAGGCGGTGATGTCCAGGAAGGTCAGCTCGTCGGCGCCCTCGGCGTCGTACAGCTTCGCCATCTCGACGGGGTCGCCCGCGTCGCGCAGGTTCTTGAAGTTGACACCCTTGACGACCCGGCCGTCGTCCACGTCGAGGCAGGGGATGACACGTACGGCGAGACTCATCGCGCACCCGCCCGGTAGGCCTCGACCTCGACCTCGACGACCAGGCCCGGGTCGACGAAACCGGAGACCACGACCATGGTGGCGGCGGGGCGCACCGCGTCGAACAGCTCCTTGTGGGCGCGGCCGACCTCGTCGGTGTCCCGGGCGTGCATGACGTACATCCGGGTGCGGACGACGTCCTCGCGGCCCAGGCCCAGCTCCTTCAACGCGTCGAGGGCGACGCCGAAGGCGGTGACGGTCTGCTCGTACGGGCCGCCCGCGGCGATCTCGCCGCCGACCACCGACGTACAACCGGACACCAGCACCAGGCCGTTGGGGAGCTCGACCGCGCGGGAGTAGCCGAACTTCTCCTCCCAGGGGGCGCCGGAGGAGACGCGGCGCACGGATGCGGATCCGGTCATACGGAGACCGCCTCCAGCGCCTCTTCGAGGGTGAACGCCTTCGCGTACAGGGCCTTGCCGACGATCGCGCCCTCGACGCCCGCCGGGACCAGCGAGGCGATGGCCCGCAGGTCGTCCAGCGAGGAGACGCCGCCGGAGGCGACGACGGGCTTGTCGGTGGCGGCGCAGACGTTCTTCAGGAGCTCCAGGTTGGGGCCCTGGAGCGTGCCGTCCTTGGCGATGTCGGTGACGACGTAGCGGGCGCAGCCCTCGGAGTCGAGGCGGGCCAGCGTCTCGTAGAGGTCGCCGCCGTCGCGGGTCCAGCCCCGGCCGCGCAGGGTGGTACCGCGCACGTCGAGGCCGACGGCGATCTTGTCGCCGTGCTCGGCGATGACCTTGGCGACCCACTCGGGGGTCTCCAGGGCGGCGGTGCCGAGGTTGACCCGGCGGCAGCCGGTGGCGAGGGCGGCGGCGAGCGAGGCGTCGTCGCGGATGCCGCCGGACAGCTCGACCTTGATGTCCATGGCACCGGCCACCTCGGCGATGAGGGCGCGGTTGTCACCGGTGCCGAAGGCGGCGTCCAGGTCGACGAGGTGCAGCCACTCGGCGCCGGCGCGCTGCCAGGCGAGTGCGGCCTCCAGCGGGGAGCCGTAGGAGGTCTCGGAGCCGGACTCGCCGTGCACCAGGCGGACCGCCTGGCCGTCGCGGACGTCTACGGCGGGGAGCAGTTCAAGCTTCGGCATTACAGCGTCTCGATCCAGTTGGTCAGCAGCTGGGCGCCGGCATCGCCGGACTTCTCGGGGTGGAACTGGGTGGCCCACAGCGCGCCGTTCTCCACGGCCGCCACGAACCGTTCGCCGTGCGTGGCCCAGGTGACCTTGGGGGCACGGATCTTCGCGTTGGTGACTTCGAGGCTCCAGTCGTGCGCCGCGTAGGAGTGCACGAAGTAGTACCGCGCCTCGGGGTCGAGTCCGGCGAACAGCTGGGAGTCCTCGGGGGCTTCGACGGTGTTCCAGCCCATGTGCGGGACGACATCGGCCTTGAGCGGGCCGACCGTGCCGGGCCACTCGTCGAGCCCCTCGGTCTCCACGCCGTGCTCGATTCCGCGCTCGAACAGGATCTGCATGCCGACGCAGATGCCCATCACGGGGCGTCCGCCGGCCAGCCTGCGGCCGATGACCCACTCGCCGCGGGCCTTCTTCAGTCCCTCCATGCATGCGGAGAACGCGCCGACGCCGGGCACCAGCAGCCCGTCGGCGTTCATCGCCGCGTCGAAGTCGCGGGTGATCTCGACGTCCGCGCCGACGTGGGCGAGGGCGCGCTCGGCGGAGCGGACGTTGCCGAAGCCGTAGTCGAAGACGACGACCTTCTTCTTCGTATCCACGATGTCGCTCCTAGTCCCAGAGTCCCTGGATGCGCAGGACGCCCGCCACCAGGCACATCAGCGACGCGATGGCGAGCAGGACGACGACGCCCTTGGGCATGCCCTGCTTGGCGAAGGAGTAGACCCCGCCGGCCAGGAACAGGCCGACCAGGATCAGGATGGTGTTGAGGCCGGTCACAGGGCGCCCTTCGTGGACGGGAGGATGCCGGCCGCGCGCGGGTCGTGCTCGCTGGCGTAGCGCAGGGCGCGGGCGAGCGCCTTGAACTGGCACTCCACGATGTGGTGCGCGTTGCGTCCGTACGGGACGTGGACGTGCAGGGCGATCTGCGCCTGCGCGACGAAGGACTCCAGGATGTGGCGGGTCATCGTCGTGTCGTACGCGCCGATCATCGGCGCCATGTTCTCGGGCTCGGTGTGCACCAGGTACGGCCGGCCGGAGAGGTCGACGGTGACCTGGGCGAGCGACTCGTCCAGCGGGACGGTGCAGTTGCCGAAGCGGTAGATGCCGACCTTGTCGCCGAGCGCCTGCTTGAAGGCGGCGCCGAGCGCGAGGGCGGTGTCCTCGATGGTGTGGTGCGAGTCGATGTGCAGGTCGCCGTCGGTCTTGACCGTGAGGTCGAAGAGGCCGTGCCGGCCGAGCTGGTCGAGCATGTGGTCGTAGAAGCCGACCCCGGTCGCGACATCGACCTTTCCGGTGCCGTCGAGGTTGATCTCGACCAGCACGGACGTTTCCTTCGTGGTGCGTTCCACGCGGCCTACGCGGGGGCTCATGCGTCGTGCTCCTTCTTCATTTCGCGAACCGCGTCGAGGAACGCGTCGTTCTCTTCCGGGGTCCCCGCGGAGACCCGCAGCCATCCCGGTACGCCGTTGTCCCGGACCAGGACGCCCCGGTCGAGGATCCGCCGCCAGGCGGTGTGGCTGTCGGCGAAGCGGCCGAACTGGACGAAGTTGGCGTCCGATTCGGTGACGTCGAAGCCGGCGGCACGCAGCTCGGTGACGATCCGGTCGCGCTCGCTCTTGAGCTGCGCCACGTACCCGAGGAGCGTATCGGTGTGCTCCAGGGCGGCGAGCGCGGTGGCCTGGGTGACGGAGGACAGGTGGTACGGCAGCCGGACCAGCTGGACCGCGTCGACCACGGCGGGGTCGGCGGCGAGGTACCCGAGGCGGAGACCGGCGGCGCCGAACGCCTTCGACATGGTGCGCGAGAGCACCAGGTGGGGCCGGCCCTCGATCAGCGGGAGCAGCGAGGGGTGGTGGCTGAACTCGCCGTACGCCTCGTCCACGACGACCATCGACGGCTTCGCGGCCTGCGCGGCGTCGTACAGCGCGAGGACGGTGTCCGCGTCGACGGCGGTGCCGGTGGGGTTGTTGGGCGAGGTGATGAAGACGACGTCGGGGCGGCGCTCGGCGATGACCGCGCGGGCGGCGTCGACGTCGATGGTGAAGTCCTCGTTGCGCGGCCCGGAGATCCAGCCGGTCCCGGTGCCCCGGGCGATGAGGGCGTGCATCGAGTACGAGGGCTCGAAGCCGATCGCCGTGCGGCCGGGCCCGCCGAAGGTCTGGAGCAGCTGCTGCAGGACCTCGTTGGAGCCGTTGGCGGCCCAGACGTTGGCGGCCTCGACCCAGTGCCCGGCGGTGCGGGTGAGGTAGCGGGCGAGCTCGGTGCGCAGTTCGACGGCGTTGCGGTCGGGGTAGCGGTTGAGGTCGCGGGCGGCCTCGCGGACCCGTTCGGCGATGCGGTCGACGAGCGCGTCGGGCAGCGGGTAGGGGTTCTCGTTGGTGTTGAGGCGTACGGGGACGTCGAGCTGGGGCGCTCCGTACGGGGACTGGCCGCGCAGTTCGTCGCGCAGGGGCAGGGCGTCCCACGGGTTGGCCGTGGGTCCGCCGGCGTTGCTGTTCGTCACTGCTGGGGAACCTTCCACCCGAACCTGGCCTTGAGCGCGGCGCCGTGGGCGGGGAGGTCCTCCGCCTCGGCGAGGGTCACCACGTGGTGGGTGACCTCGGCGAGCGCGTCGCGCGTGTAGTCGACGATGTGGATGCCGCGCAGGAAGGACTGCACGGACAGGCCCGAGGAGTGGCAGGCGCAGCCGCCGGTGGGCAGGACGTGGTTGGACCCGGCGCAGTAGTCGCCGAGCGAGACCGGCGACCAGGGGCCGACGAAGACCGCGCCGGCGTTGCGGACACGGTCGGCGACGGCGGCGGCGTCGGCGGTCTGGATCTCCAGGTGCTCGGCGGCGTACGCGTTGACGACGGTGAGGCCGTCCTCCAGGTCGTTGACCAGGACGATCGCGGACTGCCGGCCGGCCAGCGCGGGCTCGATGCGGTCCTTGACGTGCTTGGTCGCGGCGACCTGGGGGGCCAGCTCGGCCTCGGTGGCGGCGGCCAGCTCCTCGGAGTCGGTGACCAGCACGGCGGCGGCCATCGGGTCGTGCTCGGCCTGGCTGATCAGGTCGGCGGCGACGTGCACCGGGTCGGCGGTGGCGTCGGCCAGGATGGCGATCTCGGTGGGTCCGGCCTCGGCGTCGATGCCGATCCGGCCCTTGAGGAGGCGCTTGGCGGCGGCGACGTAGATGTTGCCGGGCCCGGTGACCAGGTCGACGGGCAGGCAGTCCTCGGTGCCGTACGCGAACATCGCGACGGCCTGGGCGCCGCCGGCCGCGTACACCTCGTCGACGCCGAGCAGGGCGCAGGCGGCCAGGATCGTGGGGTGCGGCAGGCCGCCGAAGTCCTTCTGCGGCGGCGAGGACACGGCGAGGCCGCGGACGCCCGCCTCCTGGGCCGGGACGACGTTCATCACGACGGAGGACGGGTAGACCGCGCGGCCGCCCGGCACGTAGAGCCCGACGCGGTCGACGGGCACCCACTTCTCGGTGACGGTGCCGCCGGGGACGACCTGGGTGGTGTGCGTGGTGCGGCGCTGGGCGCGGTGGACGAGACGGGCGCGGCGGACGGACTCCTCCAGGGCGGCACGGACGGCCGGATCCAGCTCCTCCAGCGCCCGCGCGAGGACGTCGGCGGACACCCGGACCGACTCGTTCCGGACGCCGTCGAGCTTCTCCCCCCAGTCGATCACTGCCGCCGAGCCACGATGGCGTACGTCCTCGCAGATGGGCCGCACCGTCTCCAGGGCGGCTTCCACGTCGAACTCGGCACGGGGCAGCAGGTCGCGCAGGGCGCCACCCTCGGGGAGGGCATCGCCGCGCAGATCGATTCGAGAGATCACACCGCAATTCTCGCAGACCGCCACGCGCGCCCGGACGGCCGTATCACTGGCTGATACATGCCGCCGCTGTGACGGCTGACTATGTGCGTTCATCCGGTCACTCAGAGGGAATAACGGGAACACGCCTCCGAACGAAAGGGGCACCGGTGACGGAGCGGCACGACGATGATCTCCCGGACGGCCTCAGCGCGGCGGAGCTGGGCATGTGGCAGTCCTTCCGGAACGGCACCACCTACGACCTGCGGGCCCGCGACCGGGTCCGCGACGATCCCTTCGCCCCGCACGAGTGGGGACCCGAGCGCAGCGTGGAGGCCCGGGTCGTCGCCCGGCTGCTGCTGAGCGGCCCGCCGGCCCGGCCGGGCCGGGTGACGGCGCTGAAGCTCTGGGGCGTACGGATCACCGGAAAGCTGGACCTGGCGGGCGGGCGCGTCGATCCGTACGTGGAGCTGACCGGCTGCCGGTTCGACGAGGAGGTGGCCTTCCCGGAGTGCCACTTCACGACCCTGCGGCTGGTGGGCTGCGCGCTGCCGCGGCTGGAGGCGGCGCGGCTGCGCACCGAGGGCGATCTGCATCTGCCGCGCTGCCGGGTGGAGCGGGGCCTCCGGCTGACGGACGCGCAGATCGGCACGGACCTGCTGATCAACCAGATCGAGGCCGGCCCGGACCGGCAGGGCCGGGCCCTGCTCGGGGACGGGCTCACGGTGGCCCAGGACCTCCAGGCCGAGATGGCCGACCTGCTCGGCGAGCTGAGTCTGCGCGGCGCGAAGGTGGGCGGTTCGCTGAGCCTGCGCGGCAGCCGGCTGCGGGCGGTCCAGGGCCGCCGCGCGCTGAACGCCCCGCAGCTCAGCGTGGAGCGGACGCTGTACATGAGCGAGGCGTGGGTCAGCGTGGACACGGGGAACCAGGGCACCACTCCCCCGTACGGCATCGCCACCTCGCCGACCCCGGCGCACGGCACCCGGGCGCAGGTCTTCCGCTGCCGGGGCGGGGTGCGGCTGGACGACGGCAGGTTCGGTGACGCGGTGGACCTGCACAAGGCGGTGTTCGTGCTGGACGCGCACGAGGAGCTGTCGCTGCGCCGGACGGTCACCCCGGAGCTGCGGTTCAACCCGGAGCGCCCGGCGCGCGGCCGGGTGGTGCTCAACGGCGCGAAGGTCGTCACGCTGATCGACGTGTCGACGAGCTGGCCGGGCCCCGGCGGCCTGGCGATGGGCGGGTTCGTGTACGAGAACCTCGTCCCGTACGGGCACTTCCCGCTCTCCCGGCGCCTGGAGTGGGTGGCGGCGGCGACCCCGGAGTACGTGCCGGAGCCGTACGAGCGCCTGGCGGCCGTGCTCCGGGGCAGCGGGGAGGACGCGGACGCCCGGGAGGTGCTGCTCGCCAAGCAGCGCCGCCGTCGCGAGACGCTGCCGCCCGCCGGGAAGCTCTGGGGCTACCTCCAGGACTGGACGGTGGCGTACGGCTACCGGCCGGGGCGGGCCGCGGTGTGGATGGCAGTGCTGTGGGCGGCGGGCACGCTGGCGTTCTCGCGGTACGACCCGGCGTCGATCAAGGGCGGGGAGCATCCCCGGTGGAACGCGGCGCTGTACGCCCTGGATCTGCTCATCCCGGTGATCGATCTCGGCCAGGACGGCTACTGGCGGATGGAGGGCGGCTGGCAGTGGCTGGCGGCCGCGCTGGTCCTGCTGGGGTGGATACTGGCCACCACGGTCGCGGCGGGCGCCTCCCGGCTGCTGCGCCGCGGCTGAGGCGTACACCGCGACGCGAACGGGGTACGCCCCGGCGCACCGGGCCGTTCAGGACCCCGCGGGCGTCGGGGCAGACCACGGACCTTCTGCCCAGCACCCATGAGAATCAGCCAGAATCCGCGCTTTCCTTTACTTCACCTTGACCGACGGCCGGGCAACCCATCCACTCGGCACCAAAGCTTCACAGCACCCCTCTTGGCGCCGCCTCCACCAGCGCTTTTCAATGGTCTGCACCATGCCTTTCCTCCGCGCTCTGCTCCGAACCGCGCGCGTGATCCGGCACACCCCGGCGCTGTCCACCGGGTTGCCCGCGGACCACGCGGTGCTGCTCGACGCCCCCGACGAACGGCTGTCCCCCGCGCTGGTGGCCGCCGCCGCCGGGGAGTACGAACCGGCCGCGAAGCTCCTGGCGACCACCCGGGACGCCGCCGAGTGGGAGAGCCGGGACCGCTATCTGAGACGGCTTGTCGCGTTCGCCCGCAACCGGGACGGCTGGCTGGCGGACTGGCTGGCCGCCGCCCCGCACGACCCGGACGCCCTGCTCGTCAAGGCGCAGCTCGCGGTCGACCGCGCCTGGGAGTCGCCGGCACGGGCGGAGCAGTTGCGCGAGGTGGGGCCGCTGATCACGGCGGCCGCGCTCAGCGATCCGAGGGACCCGGTGCCCTGGCGCCTCGCGCTGGACCACGCCCGGGGCACGCAGGCCACGCACACCACGTTCGAGGAGCTGTGGGAGCAGGCCCTCCAGCGCTCCACGCACCACTACGGCTGCCATGTCGCCGCCCTGCAGTACCTCTCGGCCGCCTGGTACGGCTCGCACCGCGAGTGCTTCGACTTCGCCGAGCGGGCCGCCGAGGACTCGGTCCCCAGCTCCCTGGTCCAGGCGCTGCCGCTGCGCGCGGCCTTCGCGATGCTGACCGAGAGCGCGTGGGACGCCCGGTCGACCTCGGTGCAGGAGGAGCGGATCGACGCGGCGGCGGATCTGGCGATCTCGCTGTCGGCCGCCTTCGCCCCCGGCGACCCGTGGCCGGCCGAGGTCCGCAACCTGCTCGCGTACGTGCTGGTGGTACGGGGCCGGTGGGCCGAGGCGCTGGAGCAGTTCGGCCGGATCGGCCCGCACGCGTCCTCGTTCCCGTGGGCGTCGGTGTCCGGCGATCCGCTGGGCCGCTTCCTCGACGCGCGGGACGGCGCGCGGCTCCGGGTGGCCTCCGCGACGCCGCTGCGACAAGGCTCCGGACGAGGACGGGCGCACGGCCATTACGCTTGACCGCTGTGACCACCGCTCGCCTGCCCCTGTTTCCGCTGAACGCGGTGCTGTTCCCGGGCCTCGTGCTGCCCCTCAACGTCTTCGAGGAGCGCTATCGCGCCATGATGCGCGAGCTTCTGACCATCGACGAGGACGAACCGCGCCGGTTCGCCGTGGTCGCCATCCGTGACGGCCGCGAGACCGCCGTCACGGGTCTCGGCATGCCGGAGGCGGTCCGTACGCCCGTCGAACGCGGCCCGGCGGACGGCTTCGGCGCCGACCCCGCCCAGGCCCTGCACCGGGTGGGCTGCGTCGCCGACGCCGCGACCGTCCGGGAGCGCGCGGACGGCAGCTTCGAGGTCCTGGCCACCGGCACCACCCGGGTCCGGATCCTGTCCGTGGACGCGAGCGGCCCGTTCCTCATGGCCGAGCTGGAGGAGCTGGAGGAGGAGCCGGGCGAGGAGGCGGGCCCGCTCGCCGAGGGCGTCCTGCGCGCCTTCCGCGCCTACCAGAAGCGGCTGGCCGGTGCGAGCGAGCGCTCCCTGACCACGGGCGCGGACCTGCCGGACGACCCGTCGGTCGTCTCGTACCTGGTCGCCTCCACGGTGGTCCTCGACATTCCCGCCAAGCAGCGCCTCCTCCAGGCCCCGGACACCGCGACCCGGCTCCGCGAGGAGCTGCGCATCCTGCGCTCGGAGACCGCGGTCATCCGCCACCTGCCCTCGCTCCCGGCGGTCGACCTGACCGTCGGCCCGACGCACCCCAACTGAGGCCATGGCGAAGAAGCAGAAGAAGTCCCCGTCCGGCGGCACCCCCGCCACGGTCGCCCTGACGACGGCGGGCACGGAGTTCACCGTGCACGCGTACGAGCACGACCCCGCGTCGCCCTCCTACGGCGAGGAGGCGGCCCAGGCCCTGGGCGTCTCCCCCGACCGCGTCTTCAAGACCCTGGTCGCCGACGTGGACGGCCGCCTCACCGTCGCGGTGGTCCCGGTCGCCGGCTCCCTGGACCTGAAGGCCCTGGCCTCGGCGGCCGGCGGCAAACGCGCCACGATGGCGGACCCGGCCGCGGCGGAACGCACCACGGGCTACGTCCGGGGCGGCATCTCCCCCCTGGGCCAGCGCAAGCGCCTCCCCACGGTCCTGGACGCGTCGGCCCGCACCCACCCCACGATCTGCGTCTCGGCGGGCCGCCGGGGCCTGGAGGTGGAACTGTCCCCGGAGGACCTGGCCACCCTGACGGGAGCGGTGTTCGCGGACATCGGACGCGGCTGAGGGGCCGGTCCCTGGCCGGCACGCCGAAACCCAGCCCCGCCGAAACCAAGCCCCGCCGAAAATCCAGCCCCGCCGGCGTTTGAGGCGCGGGGTCCGGGGCGGAGCCCCGGTTTCGGGAAGGGGCGGGGACCCCCACTCCCCCTCGAAGTCCCGCGGCCCCCAAGCCGCGGTGAGCGCCAGATGCACCACCATCGCCGCCAGCCCCCAGGCCAGCAGCACCCCGTGCGCGTGCATCTCCAGCGGCGCGTCGAACACAACCCCCTTGCCGACCTCCCGCGCATGCGCCACCACGTCGTCCGTCGGCCCCAGCCGCGTACCGAGCTGCCACGCCAGCAGCGAACCGAGCACGCTGCCGACCGCGAGGCCCACCGTCAGCCAGATCCCGCCGCGCCGGTGGAACCAGAAGACCAGGCCCGCCGAGACCGCCCCGAACGCCAGCCCGAGCAGGGCGAATGTGCCGTCGGCGCCGATGGCCTGCTCGCCCTCGCTGTTGCTGAGGAAGACCGCCGTGCTGTCGGAGACGAGCGGCACCCTGGGCGCCAGCCACAGCCACAGGAACCCCATCAGGACGCCCGCGACGGTCACCACCGCGGCGACGACGCCCGCCCGGCGCAGATCCGCACGCAGTTCGCCCCGGTCCGTCTCCCGCGCCGGGACCCAGTGGGAGCCCTGGGGGCCGGGGGTCCCGGCGGGCTCACCCCCCGCCGGCGACTTCTGCCAGTCGTGGTGGTCGTCCGATGAGGGCCGGTGCGGCGGCGTCAGAGGTGCGGTCACCGTGCCATCGTGCCAGGCGCCCGCGAGCCGCGCCTCACCGGACCGCCGCCCTGCGGTAGGCCCAGGTGGCCACGGCGAGCGAGACCACTCCGACGACGGCGCAGACCGCCAGGTCGAGGGCGACGACCGCCCAGTCGGGGTGGGCGCCGAAGGACCGGGACAGCGCCTCGACCCCGTACGTGGACGGCAGCAGATCGCGCGCCCAGCCGATCGGCTCCGGCAGCCGGTCGGCCGGCAGGACGCCCAGCAGCAGCGCCGCGGACATGCCCAGCTGCCCGAGCAGCGTGGCGAGTTCCTGGCGCGGGGCGAGGAGGCCGAGCGCGGCCCCGAGGCCGGAGAGCGCCGCCCCGGAGAGGGGCACGACGGCCACGAGGACCCACAGGTGCACCATCGGCAGCCCGAACAGCACGCTGCCGGTCACCGCGGTGACGACGGTGCCGGGCACGGTGAACGAGGCGTACGCCCCGGCCGCGCCGAGCACCACGGCGGCGGGCGGCACGGGCAGGGTGGCGTAGTGGTCGAGCCCGCCGCCCGCCCGGAGCTGGCCGAAGTACTGGGCGAGCAGGTTCAGGGCGACGAAGGCGACGACCAGGACGCTGGACCCGGCGACGACGGCCCGCGCCTCGGAGCCGCCGTCCACCACACCGCGCATCAGGATCATGATCCCGATGGACTGGAAGGTCGCCACGAACAGCAGCGGGATGCGGGCCACCCTGGCCCGGGAGAGCTGGGCGCGGTAGACGGCCGCGAGGGAGGGGAACAGCCGGGCCCGGGGCGCGAGCGTCGCGGCCGCCCCTGGCACCGCACCGATTCCGCTCATGCCTTCACCAGTCCCTTGGTCGCGCCGCCGCCGAGCGCGAGGTAGACGTCCTCCAGGCTCGGCGTCGCCAGGCTGAAGTCGTCGAGCGCGGCGAAGGCCGCGCCGCCGGTCACCGCGGCGACCGCCGCCCGCGCCTCGTCGGGCGCGAGCCGCAGCACCCAGCGGCGCCCGGACTCCTGCGCGACCGCGCGCAGGGCCGCGACCTCGGGCAGCTCCAGCGGGGCGCGCTCGCGCCACACCAGCTCGACCCGGACCTCCCCGGCGACGCGCTCCTTGAGCCCGGCGGGGGTGTCGCAGGCGATGACCTTGCCGCGTTCGATGACGGCGACCCGGTCGAGGACGGTCTCGGCCTCGATGACGTTGTGGGTGACGAGCAGGACCGTCGCGCCGCGCTCGGCGCGCCGCCGGTCGACGGCGGCCCAGACGGCGCGCCGGGCCACCGGGTCCATGCCGGTCGTCGGCTCGTCCAGGACGAGCACCGGCCGCTCCCCGACGAGCGCGGCGGCGACGCAGGCGAGCCGCCGCTGGCCGCCGGAGAGCTTCTTCAGGGGCCGCCCCGCGAGGTCGGCGAGACCGAGTTCGTCCAGGACGGCGTCCCGCTCGGCGCGCGCCTCGCGCACGGGAAGGCCGCGCAGCCGCCCGGTGGTCTCGGCGGCCAGCGCGACGGTCAGCTCGTCGAGCGCGGTGGACTCCTGCCCGAGGTAGCCGATCAGCCGGGAGGCCCGCTCGGGGTGGCGTACGAGGTCGTGGCCGAGCATGTCGACACTGCCGGAATCGGGCCGCATCAGACCGGTGAGCTGCCGTACGAGGGTGGACTTTCCGGCACCGTTGGGCCCGAGCAGTCCGAAGATCTCACCGCAGCGGATGTCGAGGCTGATGCCGTCGGTGGCGCGTACTTCCGGGGTCGCGGGCGTGCCTCGGCGGCCCCGGGCCGGGGGGTAGGTCTTCACCAGATCACGCACCGCGCACACGGTGCCGCTCGCCGTCGGCGCCTGTGCTGTCCCCGTACTCACGAGGTACGAGGGTACGGGGTCCGGGGACCGGCATTACGCCCGGGGCCGCACCGATCGGACATCAACGCGGCAAACGGCGGGCGGGTTGAGCGGCCCTCGGCCGAATGTGGCCTCAGTCTCCGGCCGGGCCCGTTCTCCCGGCCTTCTCCGCCGCCCGCTCGGCCGCCGGGGCGTGGTCGGCCGCGGCCCGTACGTCGATCTCGCGCCAGAAGCCCGCCCGGATCGCGTACCGGTCGTGCTCGTCGATCTGGTCGTCCTTGTGGGCGAGGAGGCCGAAGCGGGCCGCGTACCGCAGCAGCTCGCCGTCGATGCGGTGCGGGATGCGCGGGTAGAGGGTGGAGAGCTTCGGCAGGTGGCCGGCCTCCGGGAGCCGTTCCATCCAGCGCCGGGCGAAGACCTGGCCCACCTCGAAGGGGTCGCCGCCGACCGTGGTGATGTCCTCCTCGCGGTCGGCCCAACGCTGTTCGGCGCTGGTGAGCTGGGCGAGCGTGGGCAGGGACGCGGTCTCCGGGGGTTCGCCGAGCGGGCCGCCGCGCTCCACCCAGCCCCGGTCGGAGGACCAGCGCAGGGTCGCCGCGGGCTGCGGGGCGGGGGGCCGCTCGGTCTGCCCGGCGGGGCCGCGCAGGGTGCCGGCGAGGTCCTTCGGGGTGGGGACGCCCTTGCCGCCGTGGCCGTGCGCGGGCTGGGCGGTGCTCTCGCCGGCCCGGGGGGCCGCCTCCTCACCGGTGTCGGCGGCCTCGGCCTGCGCGGCGGCCCGGGAAGCGCGCTCGGCGGAGGCGGCGAGGGCCGACTCGGGCAGCGGGGCGGAGAGGATCGCGGCGATCTCGGGGCGCGTGGCGGGCGCCGGGGCGCAGGCGCCGCCGGTCTCCTTGGCGCGGACGGCCTGGGTGATCCAGGCCCGGTCCAGGACGCGGCGCTCGTCGGCCTCCGCGACCAGGTCCTCGGACTGGTTGTAGTCGCCGTCGGCGGCCTGGACGGCCCAGAGGTGGACGGCGACGCCGTGCTCCTTGGCGGACATCAGACCGGGCAGCAGGTCGCCGTCGCCGGTCACCAGGACCACGTCGGAGCAGGCGCGGTTGCGGGCCAGCTCGGTGAGCTCGGCGTGCATCGCCGCGTCGACGCCCTTCTGCGCCCAGCGCCCGTCACTGCGGGTGAGGGCTCCCAGGCGGACCGTGACCCGGGGCATGACGCGCAGCCTGCGGTGCTCGGGCTGCGGGACGCGGTCGGGGGCGCCGTCGAACCAGTAGATCCGCAACAGCGGCTGCTCGGTGTCGGCCTCGGCGCGTTCGCGCAGCTGCTGGATGAGGGCCGCGTGGTCGACGGTGATGCGGGACCGGGCGGGCTCTCCTGCCAGCAGACTCGCGGCCGCACCCAGCAGATAGCCGGCGTCCACCAGGACGACGCAACGGTCCACGCACTCCACCCTCTTCCAGGCATTCGGGATCGGGTTTTCTCAAGGTTCCTTCGAGTCTGCCCGACCGCGCCGGGGTTGACGGCCGGAACTCGATCATCGGCGTGGCGGATCACCAAAAGCGCGCATCATACCCCGTCACTACGCACGGTAATGATCCGACATGCGATGTTTATCCGATTATGTGAATCTGACGGTGGTCCTGGCCCCGAGAGTCCTTATAGGAGGAACACCATGGCCAAGAACAAGAACCGCAAGCAGGGCAGCCAGCAGGATCGTGCTTCGCAGGCGGAGCGCGCTTCCGAGCAGTCGCGCTCGACGGCCGCCGAGGCCCAGAGCTCGATGCAGTCGCAGGCCCAGGGCAGCCCTGCCGATGTTGCGCGCAAGCATCAGCGGCGCTTCGGCCACAACTGACCGGACTCCCGGTAAGGCCGGCACACCGAGAGGGGCGACCCCGCGCAGGCGGAGCCGCCCCTCTCGTACGCGTACCGGGACTCAGCCCGCCAGGCAGGACGGGCCGAGCAGCACCTTCAGGTCGCCGAAGAGCGCCGGGTCGGGCTTCACCCGGTGCCGGTCGAGCCGGAGCACCGTGGTCTTGCGGGGCCCCTGGAGCCTGATGCGTACCTCGGTGTCGCCCCGGTGGCTGTTCAGTACCTCGCCGAGCCGGCTGACCATCGGCGGGGTGACCCGGACCGTGGGGATGGTCAGGACGACGGGCGCGTTGGTCCCCGCGTTGGAGATGTCGGGGACCTGCATCTCCATGGCGACCAGGCGCGGCACGTCCTCGCGCTTGTCGAGGCGCCCCTTGACGAAGACGACGGTGTCCTCGACGAGCTGGGTGGAGACCAGCTGATAGGTCGCGGGGAAGAACATGCACTCGATGGAACCGGCAAGGTCCTCGACCGTGGCGATGGCCCAGGCGTTGCCCTGCTTGGTCATCTTGCGCTGGAGGCCGGAGATGATGCCGCCCACGGTGACGATCGCGCCGTCGGCGTGCTCACCGCCGGTGAGCTGCGAGATCGCCGCGTCCGACTTGTCGGACAGGACGTGCTCCAGGCCGAACAGCGGGTGGTCGGAGACGTACAGCCCGAGCATCTCGCGTTCCTGGGCCAGCAGGTAGGACTTCTCCCACTCGACGTCGGAGAACTCCACGTCGAGCCCGAAGCCCGGCTCGTCGCTGTCCTCCTCGCCGCCGCCGAAGAGGTCGAACTGCCCCTCGGCCTCCTTGCGCTTGACCTGCACCACGTTGTCGATCATGGGCTCGTGGTGGGCGACGAGCCCCTTGCGGGTGTGGCCCATCTCGTCGAAGGCGCCGGCCTTGATGAGCGATTCGACGGTCCGCTTGTTGCAGACGACCGCCTCGACCTTGTCCAGGAAGTCGGGGAAGGTGCTGTACTTCCCCTTCGCCTTGCGGCACCGGATGATCGAGTCCACGACGTTCTGGCCGACGTTGCGGACGGCCGTCAGCCCGAACAGGATGACGTCGTCGCCCTGGGCGGCGAAGTTGGACTCCGACTCGTTGACGTTCGGCGGGAGCACCTTGATGCCCATGCGCCGGCACTCGTTCAGATAGACCGCGGACTTGTCCTTGTCGTCCTTGACCGAGGTCAGCAGGGCGGCCATGTACTCGGCGGGGTAGTTCGCCTTGAGGTACGCGGTCCAGTAGGTGACCAGCCCGTACGCGGAGGAGTGCGCCTTGTTGAACGCGTACCCGGCGAACGGGACCAGCACGTCCCAGAGCGCCTTGATCGCCGCGTCCGAGAAGCCCTTCTCCTTGGCGCCCGCCTCGAAGAGGACGAAGTTCTTCGCCAGCTCCTCGGGCTTCTTCTTGCCCATCACGCGGCGCAGGATGTCGGCCTCGCCGAGCGAGTACCCGGCGACGATCTGGGCGGCCTTCTGCACCTGCTCCTGGTACACGATCAGGCCGTAGGTGAGGCCGAGGACCTCCTTGAGGGGCTCCTCCAGCTCCGGGTGGATCGGGGTGATCTCCTGGCGGCCGTTCTTGCGCTCGGCGTAGTTCGTGTGCGAGTTCATGCCCATCGGGCCCGGCCGGTAGAGGGCCGAGACGGCGGAAATGTCCTCGAAGTTGTCGGGCTGCATCTGGCGCAGCAGGGAGCGCATCGGTCCGCCGTCGAACTGGAACACGCCGAGCGTGTCGCCGCGGCAGAGCAGTTCGTACGTCTTGGGGTCGTCGAGCGGGAGGGCCAGCATCTCCAGGTCGATGCCCTTGTTGGACTTCACCATCTTGATGGCGTCGTCCATGATCGTCAGGTTGCGCAGCCCCAGGAAGTCCATCTTCAGCAGGCCGAGCGACTCGCACTGCGGGTAGTCCCACTGCGTGATGGTGACGCCGTCGGTGTGCCGCACCCAGACCGGCGCGTGGTCGACGATCGGCTCGCTGGACATGATGACGCCGGCGGCGTGCACGCCCATCTGCCGGACCAGGCCCTCGACGCCCTTGGCGGTGTCGATGACCTTCTTGACGTCCGGCTCGTTCTCGTACATCCCCCGGATCTCGCCCGCCTCGCTGTAGCGCGGGTGGCTGGGGTCGGTGATGCCGTTGAGGTCGATGCCCTTGCCGAGGACGTCGGCGGGCATGGCCTTGGTGAGGCGGTCGCCCATGGCGTACGGGTAGCCGAGGACGCGGGCGGAGTCCTTGATCGCGTTCTTGGCCTTGATCTTGCCGTAGGTGCCGATCATGGCGACCTTGTCGGCGCCGTACTTCTCCGTCACGTACCGGATGACCTCGACGCGCCTGCGCTCGTCGAAGTCGATGTCGACGTCGGGCATGGAGACGCGCTCGGGGTTGAGGAAGCGCTCGAAGATCAGTCCGTGCTCGATCGGGTCGAGGTCGGTGATGCCCATCGCGTACGAGACGATCGAACCGGCCGCGGAGCCTCGTCCGGGGCCGACCGCGATGCCGTTGTTCTTGGCCCACATGATGAAGTCGGCGACGACCAGGAAGTACCCCGGGAACCCCATCTGGATGATGATGTCCATCTCGTACTCGACCTGCTTCTGCCGGTCCTCGGGGACGCCGTTCGGGAAACGGCGGTTCATCCCGACCCGGACCTCCTCCTGGAACCAGGTGATCTCCGTGTAGCCCTCGGGGATCTCGAACTTCGGCATCAGGTCGCGCTTCTCGAACATCCCGGTGGTGTCGATCTGCTGCGCGACCAGGAGGGTGTTGGCGCATCCCTCCTGCCAGGCGTCGGAGGAGTCGACGCCGTACATCTCGTCGGTGGTCTTGAGGTAGTAGCCGGTGCCGTCGAAGCGGAAGCGGTCCGGGTCGGAGAGGTTCTTGCCGGTCTGGATGCACAGCAGGGCGTCGTGCGCGGTCGCCTCGGAGGCGTACGTGTAGTGCGAGTCGTTCGTGACGAGCGGCGGGATGTTCAGCTTCTTGCCGATTTCGAGCAGCCCGTCGCGGACCCGGCGCTCGATCTCGATGCCGTGGTCCATCAGCTCCAGGAAGTAGCGCCCCTCGCCGAAGATGTCCTTGTAGTCGGAGGCGGCCCGGACCGCCTCGTCGAACTGGCCGAGCCGCAGCCTCGTCTGCACCTCGCCGGAAGGGCAGCCGGTGGAGGCGATCAGGCCCTCGGACCACTGCGAGATGGTCTCCTTGTCCATACGCGGCCACTTCTGGAGCCAGCCCTCGGCGTAGGCGTCGGACGACAGCTTGAAGAGGTTGTGCAGCCCCGTCGCGTTGGCCGCCCAGATCGTCTTGTGGGTGTAACCACCCGAACCGGAGACGTCGTCGCGCTTCTGGTGCGGCTGCCCCCACTGGATCTTCCGCTTGTGCTTGCGCGACTCGGGCGCGACATACGCCTCGATGCCGATGATCGGCGTCACGCCCGCCTTCTGCGCCGAGTGGAAGAAGTCGTACGCCCCGTGCAGGTTGCCGTGGTCCGTCATCGCGATATGGGACATGCCCATCTCGTTGCACGCGTTGAACATGTCCTTGAGCCGCGCGGCACCGTCCAGCAGCGAGTACTGGGTGTGGACGTGAAGGTGCGTGAAGGGCGGCTTGGTCACGGCGCTGTGCCTCCGGAGGAATGGGGACGACGGGACGGGGGTGTCTGGGGGGACAGCGTGGAAGTCTACGTCTCCGGGAAACACGGCGACGGGCACTCCGCGATACGGTCACGCGTTGGAAGGGCGGGACCACCCGTCCCTTTTGTCATGCACGTCATCAGCCAGGCCAGGTACCAGGAGGCACCCAGAGATGTCGGACACGCAGACCGGCGCGGAGCGGCGCGGGGAGCAGATTCTCGAGGTCTTCGACACCGCCTTCGGTGAGCTGCTGGCCGCCGATCCGGCCGCCTTCCGGGTCAAGTTCCGCAAGATGGCGGGCTCGGCCTTCGCGTTCTACCGGGGCACGGCCTGCCTGTTCTACAACGACCTGGAGCGCGAGCGGCACGGCGGCCCCTACCTGGACGAGCGCACCGGCCGGGTCTGGATCCACGGCGACCTGCACGCGGAGAACTTCGGCACCTACATGGACGCCAACGGCCGCCTCGTCTTCAACGTGAACGACTTCGACGAGGCGTACGTGGGCCCCTTCACCTGGGACCTCAAGCGCTTCGCCGCCTCGGTCGCGCTGCTCGGGTACGCGAAGGCGCTGGGCGACGAGCAGATCACCGAGCTGGTCCGGATCTACGCGGCGGCCTACCGGGAGCGCATCCACGCCCTGGCGACGGGCGCCAAGAACGACGAGGTCCCGCCCTTCACCCTGGACACGGCCGAGGGGCCGCTGCTCGGCGCCCTGCGGGTCGCCCGCTCGCTGACCCGGTTCTCGCTGCTCGACTCGATGACCGAGATCCGCGACTTCGAGCGCCGGTTCTCGGAGGGCGGCGGCGCCATCGACCTGGACGCGGCGACGCGGTACAAGGTGCTGGCCGCGTTCGACGGCTATCTGGAGACGCTGCCCGAGTCGAGCCTGACCCGGCCGGACTCCTACCGGGTCAAGGACGTCGTGGGGCGGCGCGGCATCGGTATCGGCTCGGCGGGCCTGCCCTCGTACAACATCCTGCTGGAGGGCAACAGCGACGCCCTGGAGAACGATGTGGTGATCTACCTCAAGCAGGCGCAGACCCCGGCCGTCTCCCGGCACATCACGGACGCGGCCGTCCGCGACTACTTCCAGCACGAGGGCCACCGCACGGTGATCTCGCAGCGCGCCCTCCAGGCCCATGCCGACCCGTGGCTGGGCTGGACCGAGCTGGACGGGGCCGGCCAGCTGGTCGCCGAGGTCTCGCCGTACGCGGTCGACCTGGACTGGTCCGACATCGACGAGCCCGACGAGATCGCGGCGGTCGTCGCCGACCTCGGCCGGGCGACCGCCACCATGCACGCGGCGGCGGACGACGAGAGCGGCCACTCGCTGGTGCCGTTCTCCACGGAGCGGGCGATCGACGCCGCCATCGCGGCCGACGAGGACGGCTTCGGGGAGCTGCTGGTGGACTTCGCGCACAGCTACGGGGCGCGGGCCCGCGCGGACCACCAGATCTTCGTGGACCTCTTCCGCAACGGCCGCATCCCGGGGCTGTAGCGGGAGGCGAACCGGAACCTTTAGGGGTCGCTTACAGGTTCGCATGCGACACTCCTGGGCGATGGACATATCCGGGACGCAGCTCAGAGCGGCACGCGCGGCGCTTTTCACAGCGCTCGTCGTGACGCTCTCCGCCGCGTCCCACGTCCTGCTCTCGCAGGTCCCGCTGCCGTTGGTGCCCGTCGCCGTGCTGGCCGTGGCCGTCTTCGCGGCGGCCTACGCCCTGGCCGGGCGCCAGCGCGGCTTCGGGGCCATCGCCGGGCTCCTCGTCCCGCTGGAGCTGGCCGCCGACACGTTCTTCACCACCGGTCAGCACCTCTGCTACGGGGCGGCGGGCGGCCCCATAGCGGGCCCCCTGCGGTCGGTCGGCGTCGACGTCCTGTGCGGCGGGAGCGACCTCGGCCCCGGCAGCGGGCAGCTCGGCGACGTCGGCACCCCGCTGGCCTCGGTGACCGCGGGCGGCCGGGGCGCCGCCGCGCTGCTCTCCTCCCCCGGCCCGCTGGTCCCCTGGCTGCTGCTGGCCGCCCATGTCACGGTCGGGCTGCTCGCCGCGGCCTGGCTGCACCGCGGTGAGCTGGCGCTCGCCGGGCTGCTGGGGGCGTGCGCGCTGCTGGCGTTCCGGCCGCTGCTGACCGCCGTGGCCGTGGTGGGCTCGGCCTGCCGCTCCGTACACCGCCGGGCGCTCGCGGCCGCGTCCGGGCCGCATCCGCTCGTCCGAGCCCGCCTGCTCACGCACTCCGTCGGACGGAGGGGGCCGCCGCTCCGGGCCTGTGCCGTCTGAGCACACGCGCACCCCGGACCGTACGACCCACCCCGCATTCCACGGAGAACACCACCATGAGCAAGCGCAACAGCCAGGCCAACAAGTCCGCCGCCCGTGAGCGGCTGCGCGCGGAGCGCGAGCGCCAGGCGAAGAAGGACAAGGCCCGCCGGCAGGTCGTCGTCGGTGTCTCGGTCGTGGCCGGCCTCGCCGTCGTCGCGGGCATCAGCTACGCCGTGATGGAGATGAACAAGCCGTCCCACTGGGATTCCCTCAAGGACGAGAAGACGGTGGTCGCGCCCAAGAACACCTCGGGCAAGGACGGCACCACCGTCGTCATCGGCAAGGACAGCGCCAAGAAGACCCTGAAGCTGTACGAGGACTCCCGCTGCCCGATCTGCGCCTCGTTCGAGCAGACCGTCGGCCCGACCGTCACCAAGGACGTCGCGGCCGGCAAGTACAAGATCCAGTACATCGGCGCGTCGTTCATCGACGGTGACAGCCTCGGCGGCGACAAGCCCGTCATCGGCAACCGCGGCGAGGGCTCCAAGAACGCCCTGAGCGCGCTGGGCGCGGCGCTGAACGTGAGCACCGACGCGTTCCTGGAGTACAAGAGCGCCCTGTACTCGGCGGAGTTCCACCCGGACGAGTCCGACGACAAGTTCAAGGACGACAGCTACCTGATCAAGGTGGCCGACTCGGTGAAGGCCCTCAAGGGCAACAAGGAGTTCCAGAAGGCCGTCGAGGACGGCACGTACGACGCCTGGGCCCTGAAGATGTCCAAGAGCTTCGACGAGAACAAGGACGACGTGGAGGGCACGCCGAGCCTGGTCATGGACGGCAAGAAGGTCACCGGCAGCGACGGCAAGAACGCGCCGATGACGGTCGAGGACTACAACACGGCGATGACCGCCGCGCTGAAGGGCTGACCCGTCCCGCGCCTCCCGAAGGGCTCCGCGCGATCCGCGCGGAGCCCTTCGCGCGTCACAGCGTCGCGAGGAATCCGATCGCGACCTTCCAGGCCAGCTCGGCGGCGTCCCGGTCGAAGTCCGGCAGCTCCGGGTCGGTGAACAGATGCCCGGCGCCCGGGTACCGGTAGATCTCCACGTCTGCCCCGGTCCGCTGCATGTCCAGGTACCACGAGTTCAGCCAGTCGTGGGTCTCGTACGGGTCCGGGTCGGCGACGTGCAGCTGGACGGGCAGCTCGTCCACCGTGGCGTTCTCCGCGATGTCCGAGGTGCCGTGGAGGAGCAGCAGCCCGCGCGCCTTCTCGTCGCCGAGCGCCAGGGTCTGGGCGACCGAGGCGCCGAGCGAGAAGCCGGCGTACACCAGGCCCTGGTCGGAGTAGGGTGCGGCGGCCAGCACGGCGCGCTTCAGCAGCTCCTCCTTGCCGGTCTCCTCCCGGAACGCCTCCGCTTCCTCCACCGAATCGAAGGTGTGGCCCTCGAACAGATCGGGCACGCGCACCTCGTGCCCGGCGGCGCGCAGCCGGTCGGCTGCCGCGTGGACCGCGGGGCGCAGACCGTACATCGAGTGGAAAAGCATGATGTTCATGAGGCCCATGGTGCCAGTTGCGTTCGAAGGGATGGAGAGCGACAGCATGGAGAACGTTCTGCGGCCGCTGATCGTCCTCGGCGGGGCGATCGTGATCACCCTGGCGGCGGGCTGGCTGCTCGACCTGCTGCTCAGGCGTGCCGACGCCCGGCACCACGAGACCCCGCTGTGGGGCCTGCTGCGGCGCTGCCGGATACCGTTCCAGCTGGTCATGTGCGCGGCGCTGCTGCGCGGTACGTACGCCCACACCGGACTCGGCGCGGTCCGGGACCACCGGGTGGGCATCGGCCGGCTGCTGACGCTGGTGCTGATCGGCGCGTCGGCCTGGCTGGTGGTGCGGATCGCCGTCGCGGTGGTGGACTCGGTGTACGCGCGCTACGCCGCGGCCCACAACCGGGACCCTGCGCGGGTGCGCCGGGTGCGCACGCAGGTGACGCTGATCCAGCGGGTGGTCGTGGCGGTGGTGGCGACCGTGGCGGTGTCCGCGATGCTGCTGACGTTCCCCGCGATGCAGACGGTCGGCACCTCGATGCTGGCGTCCGCCGGGCTCCTCGGCATCGTCGCCGGTGTCGCCGCCCAGTCCACGCTCGGCAACCTCTTCGCCGGACTGCAGATCGCCTTCGGCGACATGGTGCGGATCGGGGACACGGTGGTGGTGGACGAGGAGTGGGGCACGATCGAGGAGATCACGCTGACCTTCCTCGCGGTGCGTACGTGGGACGAGCGGCGGATCACCATGCCGGTCTCGTACTTCACGGGCAAGCCGTTCGAGAACTGGTCGCGCGGCGGGGTACAGATGACCGGTGCGGTCTTCTTCCACCTGGACCACTCGGCGCCCATCGAGGCGATGCGCGACCGGTTGCGCGACATCCTCGGCGAGTGCGCCGCGTGGGACGGCCGGGACTGGTCGCTCGCGGTCACCGACACCACGCCCACCACGATCCAGGTGCGCGCGGTGGTCACGGCGAAGGACTCGGGCGACCTGTGGACGGCGCGCTGCGCGGTCCGCGAGCAGATGATCGGCTGGCTGCGCGACCACCACCCGTACGCGCTGCCCCGGGTGGCGACGGCTCCCGCGCCGCTCCCGCCCGGCGACACCTGGCCCCCGGTGTCGCTGAACGGCCGGGAGGAGAAGTCCGCGAGCAGCTGGAACCGGACCCCGCGCACGGGGCGCGGCTGACCCCGCTCAGCGCAGACTGCGGACGTCCAGCTGCCGCAGCACCCGGTCGACGACCTCGGGGTCCGAGCCGGGCTCGCTGCGGGCGGCGAGCACCGCGTGGCGGGCGGCCGACATCATCTCGCGCTGGATGCGGCTGACGGCCTGGAACCGCTCGACGCGCTTGGCGTAGGCGTCGCGCCGTTCGTCGTCGACCATCTCGGGGCTGATCCTCGCGCCCACGTCGTAGGCGAGCCGGTGCAGCCGCTCGGTGACCTCCTCGGGGAAGTCCTCGGTGTCCTCGATCTCCTTGAGCCGCTGCCTGGCCGCCTTGGCCGCCCGGATCGCGAGGTCCTTCTCCAGGGCCGCCTCGGCGTCGGTGTCGGCGCGCACCCCGAGCCGCCGCACCAGCCACGGCAGCGTCAGCCCCTGGAAGACCAGAGTCACCATGATCACGGAGAACGCGATGAAGACGATCTCGTCGCGGCCGGGGAACGGCTTGCCGTCGTCCGTCTCCAGCGGGATCGCGAGGGCCAGCGCGACGGAGGCCACCCCGCGCATCCCGGCCCACCACATGATGACGGTCTCCCGCCAGCTGGTCGGGATCTCCTCGCTGACGTCGCGCCGGGTGTGCAGCCGCTTGGCCAGCCAGGTGGCCGGCAGCAGATAGAGGAGCCGTACGCCGACGACGACCGCGACGACGGCGAGGCCCCAGCCGGCCATCTCCAGCTCGCGCCCGTCCGCCGTGCCGAACACGTTGTGCAGTTCGAGGCCGATCAGCCCGAAGGCGATGCCGGTGACGAGGGTGTCGACGATCTCCCAGAAGGTGCGTCCGGTGAGCCGGCCGAGGACGTCGTCGGCGTCCGCGGTGTGCTCGGCGAGGAAGATCGCGGTCATCAGGACGGCGAGCACACCGGAGCCCATCAGCTCCTCGGCGAGCACGTAGCTGACGAACGGCACCAGCAGGGTCAGGCCGACCTGGAGGGTGGCGTCGCCGAGCAGCCCCATGAGCTTGATGGTGAGCCAGCCGAGCGCGATGCCGACCGCGACGGCGACCACGGCGGACAGCGCGAGCAGTCCGAAGGCCTCGGGCAGCGAGAAGGTCCCGCTGACGGCCGCCGCGATGGCCACGTGGTACAGCACGATCGCGGTGACGTCGTTGAAGAGGCCCTCGCCCTCCAGGATGGAGACGAGCCGGCGGGGCAGCCCGACCGAGCCGGCGACGGCGGTGGCGGCGACCGGGTCCGGCGGGGCGACGAGCGCGCCGAGCGCGACGGCGGCCACGAGGGGCAGGCCGGGCACGATCGCGTGGGCCACCGCCGCGACGGCCGCCGTGGTCAGGAAGACCAGCGCGACGGCCAGCAGGAAGATGGGCCGCTTGTTCGCCGCGAACTGCCGCCAGGAGGTCCGCTGCACCGAGGCGTAGAGCAGCGGGGGCAGCAGGGCGGGAAGGATGATCTCCGGCGGGATGTCCACGTTCGGCACGAAGCTGACGAAGGCCAGCACCACACCGAAGAGCGTCATCAGCACCGGCGCCGGCAGCTTCAGCCGGTCCCCGAGCGGAACGGTGACCACGGCTCCGAGCAGCAGCAGGAGCAGGAGTGACATCTGGTCCACGGGGTGCCTTCCGAAGCGCTCCGGCCGGGCCCGGTGTCCGCCCGGCCGATGCCCCTCACCCTGCCATGTGCCCTCGGCGCGCCCGGGTCAGGGGTGCGGCGGGGCGTCAGATCGTCCGGCGCATCGCCCGGTGCGGGATGCCCGCGTCCATGAACTCGGGGCCGTACGGCTCGTAGCCGAGGCGCTCGTAGAAGCGCAGCGCGTGCGTCTGGGCGTGCAGGTCGACGGCGGCCAGGCCGTGGTCCCGGGCGGCGTCCTCGATGGCCCGGACGAGCGCGGCGCCGACGCCGAGGCCGCGCGCCTCCTTGCCCACCGCGAGCCGGCCCAGCGAGCCGACCGTGCGGTCGGCGCCGGTGTGCGCCACGGCGGCGGGGCCGTGCAGCAGCCGGCCGGTACCGAGGGTGGTGCCGTCGGCCGCGACGGCCATGACGTGCACCGCCTCCGCGTCGTAGGCGTCGTACTCCAGCTCCTCGGGCACGTTCTGTTCGCGGACGAAGACGTCCTTGCGCAACCGGAAGCAGGCCGCGAGGTCCCGCTCACCGGTGACGGTACGGGTGGTGTACGCGGGGGCCGGGGCCGTCACTGGCTCTCCGCCGCGATCCGGTCCAGCGCCTGCTGCAGGTCGTCGGGGTAGGAGCTGGTGAACTCCACCCAGCTCCCGTCCGAGGGGTGCTCGAAGCCCAGCTTGACCGCGTGCAGCCACTGTCGGGTCAGGCCGAGGCGCTTGGCCATGGTCGGGTCGGCGCCGTAGGTGAGGTCGCCGACGCAGGGGTGGCGGTGGGCGGACATGTGCACCCGGATCTGGTGGGTGCGGCCGGTCTCCAGCTTGATGTCGAGGAGGCTGGCGGCCCGGTACGCCTCGATGAGGTCGTAGTGCGTCACCGAGGCCTTGCCGTCCGCGACGACCGCCCACTTGTAGTCGTGGTTGGGGTGGCGGCCGATGGGGGCGTCGATGGTGCCGCTCATCGGGTCCGGGTGGCCCTGGACCAGCGCGTTGTACTTCTTCTCGACGACCCGGTCGCGGAACTGGGCCTTCAGCGAGGTGTAGGCGCGCTCGGATTTGGCGACGACCATCAGGCCGGAGGTGCCGACGTCGAGCCGGTGGACGATGCCCTGGCGCTCGGCGGCGCCGGAGGTCGAGATCCGGTACCCGGCCGCGGCGAGGCCGCCGATGACGGTGGTACCGGTCCAGCCGGGGCTGGGGTGCGCGGCGACGCCGACCGGCTTGGCGATCACCACGATGTCGTCGTCGTCGTGCACGATCTCCATGCCCTCGACGGGCTCGGCGACGATCTGCACCGGCGCGGCCGCCTGCGGCATCTCCACCTCGAGCCAGGCACCGCCGTGCACCCGCTCGGACTTCCCGACCACCGAGCCGTCCACCTGCACCTTGCCGGCGGCGGCCAGATCGGCGGCCTTGGTGCGGGAGAACCCGAACATCCGGGAGATGGCGGCGTCGACGCGCTCGCCCTCCAGACCATCGGGGACGGGCAGGGTGCGGACCTCGGGTTGCGTACTCACCAGTCGAGTATGCCTTGCGCGCGTCGGTCCTTGCGCCCCGCTAGTCCTTGTGCACGGTGCCGTCGGGGTCCAGGCCCTTGAAGGAGAGGAGGACGATCAGGATGCCGCCGCACACGATCGCGGAGTCGGCCAGGTTGAAGACGGCGAAGTGGGCGGGGGCGATGAAGTCCACCACCGCACCCTCGAAGACGCCCGGCGCACGGAAGATCCGGTCGGTGAGGTTGCCCAGCGCCCCACCGAGCAGCAGGCCGAGGGCGATGGCCCAGGGCAGGCTGTACAGCTTGCGCGCGAGCCGCGCGATCACCACGATGACGGTCGCCGCGATCACCGTGAAGATGATCGTGAACGCCTCGCCGAACCCGAAGGCGGCACCCGCGTTGCGGATGGCGTCGAGCTTGAGCCAGTCGCCGATGAGCTCGATCGGCTCCTGGTGCTCCAGCTTGGCCACCACGAGCATCTTGCTGCCCAGGTCGAGCAGGTAGGCGACGAGCGCGACGCAGAACAGCAGGATGATGCGGCGCCGGCGGGTGGCCGGCGACCGGTCGACCGCCGCCTCCGCCTCGGCTTCCGCGTCGGCAGCGGTCGCGCCGGTGTCCTGCCCGTCCGCCGCACCGGCTTCCGGGGAAGCGGCCGCGCCGTCCGGCCCGGTCTCGCCGCTTCCCTCAGCCCCGGTGATGTCCGGCGTACCGATGATGCGCTCCGCCTCTGCCACGTGAGTCCCTCAACCTAGTTCCCGATTGAGAACGAGGGTACGGCACAGGTGTGCGGATCAGCCTCGTCGTTCCTGCTTCTGTTTGTCCTCGACACACAGCGTGGCCCGGGGAAACGCCTGCATCCGCGCCTTGCCGATCGGCTTGCCGCAGACCTCGCAGAGTCCGTACGTACCGGCCTCCAGCCGGGCCAGGGCCCGCTCGGTCTGGTCCAGCATCTCCTGGGCGTTGGCGGCGAGCTGCATCTCGTGCTCACGGGTGATGTTCTTGGTGCCGGTGTCGGCCTCGTCGTCGCCCGCCCCGTCGCCGGAGTCCCGCATCAGCCCGGCCAGCGCCAGTCCCGAGGCCTCCAGCTCGTTGCGGAGCCGGGTGCTCTCGCCGGTCAGCTCGTCGCGCGCGGCCGCGACCTCCTCCGGCGTCCAGGGGTCCTCGCCCGGCCGTACGGCCAGCTCTCCCGGCGCCGTGGCGACCCGGGCGGGCGGCACGGGTGCCGTGTCCTCGTCCACGGTCCGGGTCCTGGCCGCGCTCTTCTTGGCTACCACTGTGTGGGCTCCCGTCTGCTCGGCGGCCTCGGCCGCCCCCGTGGTCTCCGGGGCCTCGGCGGCCCCGGTCTTCTTCGGCGCGGTCCGGCCGCTCGCCGCCTTCTTCGCTGCGGACGCCGTCTTCTTCGCCGCGGCCTTCTTCGCCGGCGCCTTCTTCCCGGGCGCCTTCTTCTCCACCATGGCCGCGGCCCCTTCACGCAGTGTGATCTTGCTCGCGAGTCGTGCTGGGACGATAAGTCGACCCCGGCCCCGCGGCAACGGGGCACGCCGCCGCATCGCCCCTCCCCGTTCCCGGATCACCGCGTGCCTGCATCCGTTGTGCCCAGCTCCCCGCCGGGTAATCCGGCTTTCCGCCGCGCGCCGGGCCGCGCCCCGGCCCCGTACGGCCCGTATGGCCATTCGGGTCACGCGCCGGCCCTCCGTATGCCGGTAGGACGCCGTGCGCGTGGGGCCCCCGTAGACTGGCCCCAGCGAGAGGCGTGGATGGGACGAGTAGCGTCGTACGCAGCCGGCAGCGACCCGGGGACGGTGGGAGCCCGGGGGCGAGCGCGTCGTGAAGATCAACCCCAAAGCCGCCGGAAGAAAGCCCCGAGGGGCCAGTAGAACCGGCATCGCACCCCATGAAGGGCCCGGGGCGCACGCCCGGGGCCGAGGAGGGTGGTACCGCGGGGACCGGCGTCGGTTCTCGTCCCTGCGACGGAAGTGGAAGACGTCCGCCGGAGGAGGCACGCACATGACATCGCCGCAGTACCGCCAGGTACCCGCCCAGGTCGACCTGCCCGCGCTCGAGCACGCCGTGCTCGACTTCTGGCGCGACAACAAGGTCTTCGACAAGAGCCTCGACCAGTCCGAGGGCCGCCCCGAGTGGGTGTTCTACGAGGGCCCGCCGACCGCCAACGGCATGCCCGGCGCCCACCACATCGAGGCCCGCGTCTTCAAGGACGTCTTCCCCCGCTTCCGGACCATGCAGGGCTACCACGTGGGCCGCAAGGCCGGCTGGGACTGTCACGGCCTGCCGGTCGAGCTGGCGGTCGAGAAGGAGCTGGGCTTCAACGGCAAGAAGGACATCGAGGCGTACGGCATCGCCGAGTTCAACGCCAGGTGCCGCGCATCCGTGACCCGGCACACCGACGCCTTCACCGAGCTGACGACCCGCATGGGCTACTGGCTCGACCTCGACAACGCGTACCGCACCATGGACCCCGAGTACGTCGAGTCCGTGTGGTGGTCGCTGAAGGAGATCTTCAACAAGGGCCTGCTGGTCCAGGACCACCGCGTCGCCCCCTGGTGCCCGCGCTGCGGCACCGGCCTGTCCGACCACGAGCTGGCGCAGGGCTACGAGACGGTCGTCGACCCCTCGGTCTTCGTGCGCTTCCCGCTCACCTCCGGCCCGCTGGCCGGCGAGGCGGCGCTCCTGGTCTGGACGACGACCCCGTGGACCCTGGTCTCCAACACCGCCGTGGCCGCGCACCCGGACGTGACCTACGTCGTCGCGACGAACGGCGAGGAGAAGCTCGTCGTCGCGCAGCCGCTGGCCGAGAAGGCGCTCGGCGAGGGCTGGGAGCTCACCGGCCAGTCGTTCACGGGCCGCGAGATGGAGCGCTGGACCTACGAGCGCCCGTTCGCCCTGGTGGACTTCCCCGCGCCCGCGCACTACGTCGTCAACGCCGCGTACGTGACGACCGAGGACGGTACGGGTCTGGTTCACCAGTCCCCCGCCTTCGGCGCCGACGACCTGCTGGTCTGCAAGGCGTACGGGCTGCCGGTGGTGAACCCGGTCCGCCCCGACGGCACCTTCGAGGAGGACCTGCCGCTGGTCGGCGGCGTCTTCTTCAAGAAGGCCGACGAGGCCCTGACCGAGGACCTGAACGACCGCGGCCTGCTCTTCCGCCACGTCCCCTACGAGCACAGCTACCCGCACTGCTGGCGCTGCCACACGGCCCTGCTGTACTACGCGCAGCCGTCCTGGTACATCCGCACCACGGTGGTCAAGGAGCGGATGCTCCAGGAGAACGAGAAGACCAACTGGTTCCCGGACTCGGTCAAGCACGGCCGCTTCGGCGACTGGCTGACCAACAACGTCGACTGGGCGCTGTCCCGCAACCGCTACTGGGGCACCCCGCTGCCGATCTGGCGCTGCGAGGACGGCCACCTCACCTGCGTGGGCTCCCGCGCCGAGCTGGGCGAGCTCACCGGCACCGACCTCTCGGGCCTCGACCCGCACCGGCCGTTCATCGACGAGATCACGTTCACCTGCACGCAGGAGAGCTGCCAACTGGAGGCGTACCGGGTCCCGGAGGTCATCGACGCCTGGTACGACTCGGGCTCGATGCCGTTCGCGCAGTGGGGCTACCCGTACAAGAACAAGGAGGTCTTCGAGAGCCGCTACCCTGCGCAGTTCATCTCGGAGGCCATCGACCAGACCCGCGGCTGGTTCTACACGCTGATGGCGATCGGCACCCTGGTCTTCGACAAGTCGTCCTACGAGAACGTCGTCTGCCTGGGTCACATCCTCGCCGAGGACGGCCGGAAGATGTCCAAGCACCTGGGCAACGTCCTCCAGCCGATCCCGCTCATGGACCAGCACGGCGCCGACGCGGTCCGCTGGTTCATGGCGGCCGGCGGCTCCCCCTGGGCGGCCCGCCGCGTGGGCCACGGCACGATCCAGGAGGTCGTCCGCAAGACGCTCCTCACCTACTGGAACACGGTCGCCTTCCAGGCCCTGTACGCCCGTACGTCCGGCTGGGCGCCCTCGGCCGCGGACCCGGCGCCCGCCGACCGCACGGTCCTGGACCGCTGGCTGCTCGGCGAGCTGAACACCCTGGTCGACGAGGCCACGCAGGCGCTGGAGGGCTACGACACCCAGCGCGCCGGCAAGCTGCTCTCCGCGTTCGTCGACGACCTGTCCAACTGGTACGTGCGCCGCTCCCGCCGCCGCTTCTGGCAGGGCGACAAGGCGGCGCTGCGCACGCTGCACGAGGTCGTCGAGACGGTGACCCGGCTGATGGCCCCGCTGACCCCGTTCATCACCGAGCGGGTCTGGCAGGACCTGGTCGTGCCGGTCACCCCGGGCGCCCCGGAGTCCGTCCACCTGTCCTCCTGGCCGAAGGCGGACCCGTCGGCGGCCGACCCGGCCCTCTCGGCGCAGATGGCGCTCGTGCGGCGCCTGGTGGAGCTGGGGCGGGCCACGCGGGCCGAGTCGGGGGTCAAGACCCGTCAGCCGCTCTCCCGCGCCCTGGTCGCGGCCTCGGGCTTCGAGGCCCTCTCCCCGGAGCTGCGCGCCCAGATCACGGAGGAGCTGAACGTCTCCTCGCTGGCCTCCCTCTCCGAGGTGGGCGGCTCGCTCGTCGACACCACGGCCAAGGCGAACTTCCGGACGCTCGGCAAGCGCTTCGGCAAGGGCGTCCAGGCGGTGGCCAAGGCGGTGGCGAACGCGGACGCGGCGGCGCTTTCCCTGGCCCTGCGTGAGGGCACGGCCTCGGTGGAGGTCGACGGCGAGCAGGTCACCCTCTCCCCCGACGAGGTCATCATCACGGAGACCCCGCGCGAGGGCTGGTCGGTCGCCTCCGACTCGGGCGCGACGGTCGCCCTGGACCTGGAGATCACGCCGGAGCTTCGGCGCGCGGGCCTGGCCCGTGACGCGATCCGCCTGATCCAGGAGGCCCGCAAGAACAGCGGCCTGGACGTCGCGGACCGCATCGCCGTCCGCTGGACCTCCACGTCGCCCGCGACGGCGGAGGCCCTGGCCGAGCACGCGGCCCTGATCGCGGACGAGGTCCTGGCCCCGGACTACGCACAGGGCGAGGCGGACGCCGCGTACGGTGCCCCGTTCGAGGACGAGGGCCTGTCCCTGACGTTCCGCCTCCGCAAGGCGTAGCCGCAACCCGAGGGGCCCGGCCGGAGAACGTTCCGGCCGGGCCCTTTGCTGTTCCCCACCGGGGGGCTTGATCCGGCCGCGCCGCAACCTTCAGCCTCGCCGGCGTTTGAGGCGCGGGGTCCGGGGCGGAGCCCCAGTTTCGGGAAGGGGCGAGTAGGGGACAAGCCCCGCGCAGCGGCCACGCAAAAGGGCCGGGCCCCGGGGAAACCCCGGGGCCCGGCCCTCAGCCTGCCGACGGCTACGCGCTCAACGAGCGCGCCCCGCTCAGTTGTCGTCCTCGTCGATCAGAAAGCCCCGCATCGGCGACGGCGCCTGCTGCATCGGCTGCGGCGCCTGCGGCCGCACCGGCGCCATCGGCTGCGTCATCGCCGGGGACATCTGCTGCTGACCGCCGTAGGACGGGCCACCGCCCATGGACGGGTTGCCGCCGCCCATCGACGGGTTGCCGTGACCGCCGTGGTTGCCGCCCATGGTGTGCCCCATGGCCCCCGCACCGGCCGGAGCCAGCGAGGGCGACGGCGGCAGCGACGCGGCGGCCGGGGTGCGCGGCGGAGCCAGCGAGTCGTCCGCCTGGGTCTCCAGCTGACGCAGCTGGCTCTCCAGGTAGGACTTCAGACGGGTCCGGTACTCGCGCTCGAAGCCGCGCAGGTCCTCGACCTTGCGCTCCAGCGTCGCGCGGGCCGACTCCAGCGAGCCCATCGCCACGCGGTGCTTCTCCTGCGCGTCCCGCTCCAGCGCGTCCGCCTTGGCGCGGGCGTCCCGCTCCAGGCCCTCGGCACGGCTGCGCGCCTCGCCGACGATCTTGTTGGCCTCGGAACGGGCCTCCGCGATCGCCTGGTCGGCGGTCTGCTGGGCCAGGGACAGGACACGGGCGGCGCTGTCGCCACCGGGGCCCTGCTGCTGCATCTGCGGCGGCTGCTGCATCTGCTGCATCTGCTGCTGCGGGTTGTGACCGCCCATGGGGCCGCCCATCGGTCCGCCCATGGGACCACCCTGCATCGGGCCGGGGCCGTGGGGGCCCTGCGGACCGGGACCGTGCGGGCCCTGGGGGCCGTGGCCGCTGGGACCGGCGGGCAGCTGCGGAGCACCACCGGGCAGCTGGGGGGGACCCATCTGCGGGGGCTGCTGCTGGACCGGCGGGCCCGATATGGCGGCGGGCACCGGCGCACCGGGCCGGTCCTGCTGCTCCGGCGGCTTGCGCATACCCTGCTGCTGGTTCTGCGCGGCGGCACGCGTGGCGGCGGCCAGCTTGGCGCGCAGGTCCTCGTTCTCACGGAGCAGGCGGGTCAGCTCCGACTCGACCTCGTCGAGGAAGGCATCGACCTCGTCCTCGTCGTAGCCCTCTCGGAGGCGGACCGTCGTGAACTGCTTGTTCCGCACGTCCTCGGGAGTCAGCGGCATCTCTTCTTCACCTCTACGTAGTCGTCGGCAGTCGGCAAGACCGTATCGCTCACAGCCTGACCACGATGCTGATCAGGATGGAAACGATGATCATCAGAACGAAGAAGGACAGGTCGAGTGCCACGCCCCCTAGACGCAGCGGCGGGATGAACCGCCGCAGGAGCTTGAGCGGTGGATCGGTGACCGTGTAGGTCGTCTCCAGGACGACCACCATCGGCTTGCCCGGCTGCCATGAACGCGCGAACTGGAAGACGTAGTCCATGACGAGCCGGAAGATCAGCACGATGAGGAAACACATCAACGCGATGTAGACAACACTTTGTGCGACGCCCATCTCTCGCGCTTCCCTCTCCCCTGGCTCTCGTAGCTCCGGCCTCGCGGCCGGGTTGTTCCCGGTGTCGTGTTCTCAGCTCTGGTTGAAGAATCCGCCCTCTGCGATGCGGGCCTTGTCCTCCGCCGTGACATCGACGTTAGCAGGCGACAACAGGAACACCTTCTGTGTCACTCGCTCAATGCTGCCATGGAGACCGAAGACGAGTCCCGCGGCAAAGTCGACAAGTCGCTTTGCGTCCGTATCGTCCATCTCCGTGAGATTCATGATCACCGGAGTGCCCTCACGGAAGTGTTCCCCGATGGTACGGGCCTCGTTGTAGGTCCTGGGGTGCAGCGTGGTGATCCGGTAGGGCTCCCGCTCGGACACGACCTTGGGCATGATCACCGGTGCGTTCTTCTCCATGTTCGGACGTTCAGGTGTGATGGATGCCACGGGTGCGATCCGGGCGGGTCGCTCGCGCTCCGCGGGGATCTGGACGGGCTCCCGCTGCGCCGGCGGCTGCACCGCTCGTACCGGTTCGTCCCGCTCCCGGTCGCGCTCGACCTGATGGGCGGGCTGGTGCCGGCGCCGGTCGCGCTCGGGCTCCGGCTCGGGTTCGAATTCGTCGTCGGGGTCGAACCCCGGACCGTCGTACCCATCGTCCTCCACGAGGCCGAGGTAGACCGCCATCTTGCGCATCGCGCCGGCCATGCTCTGAGTCCTCCGCTCTGTGGTGGATCGGCATCTGTCACCAAGTGCCCGCGATCCACTCCGGCCTGCCCGCCCTGGGCGGTAATGACCATATTTTCTGCTGTGGTCCGACTTGCTTGGCGACGTTACCCGAGCCCAGGTCGGACTCCGAGTACCGCAGTACCGACGCGCACATGTGTCGCTCCGGCCGCGATCGCGTCCTCGAGGTCCGCACTCATCCCTGCGGAGACCATGTTCGCAGCCGGATGGTTCCCGCGCAGCCGGGATGAGAATTCCATCAGCCGGTCGAACGCGGCCCGTTGCCGCCCCGCGAACGGCCCGACGAGCGGCGCGACGGTCATCAGCCCGTCCAGCCGCAGTCCGGGCGCGGCGGCGACCGCGTCCGCCAACTCCTCGATCCCGTCCGGGGCCACGCCACCCCGGGCACCCCGCTCGCCGCTCTCCGCGTCGAGCGCGACCTGGATGAGGCAGCCGAGTTCGCGGCCGCCCCGGCCGGCCGCCGACGAGAGGGCGGTCACCAGCTTCGTACGGTCCACCGACTGCACGACATCGGCGTAACCGGCCACCGAACGAACCTTGTTGGTCTGCAATTGACCGACAAAGTGCCAGGAGAGGGACAGATCCGCACATGCGGCCGCCTTGGGGGCCGCGTCCTGGTCACGGTTCTCCGCGACCTGACGCACACCGAGTCCGTGCAGGATCCGCACATCGCTCGCGGGGTAGGTCTTGGTGACCACGATGAGGGTCACCTCGTCCCGCGCGCGCCCGGCCGCGGCGCAGGCCGAGGCGATCCGCTCCTCCACCCGCGCCAGATTGGCGGCGAGTTGTTCCTTGCGTTCCGTCATGCCCTATCAGTCCAGCCAGACATATCCGGCGAGCCGCCCGGTGGTGCGGTCGCGTCGGTACGAGAAGTGGTCGCCCGATTCCAGGGTGCAGAAGGGCGAGGCGTGCCGGTCGGTGACTCCGAGTTCCGCCAGCTGGGCGTGGACCCCGCCGGTGACGTCCACCGCCGGAGTGCCCCAGCTGGTCTCGGAAAACGAACCGGGCACGCGCGCGGCGACCTCGTCCCGCATCGTCGCCGGCACCTCGTAGCACCGCCCGCAGACGGCCGGTCCGGTACGGGCGGTGATCCGGGAGACCTCCGCGCCGAGCCGCACCATGGCCTCGACCGCGGCCGGCACCACGCCGGCGACCAGCCCCGGCCGGCCCGCGTGCGCCGCGGCGACGACGCCCGCCTCCGGGTCGGCGAGCAGGACGGGCGTGCAGTCGGCGGTCAGCACGGCGAGGGCGAGTCCGCGCCGCGCCGTCACCACCGCGTCGACGGCGGGAATCTCCCGGGCGTCGCCCCAGGGCCCGTCGACCACGGCCACGTCACGGCCGTGGACCTGGTTCATCCAGACGACCCGCGCCGGGTCGAGCCCCCGGGCCCGCGCGGCGCGCTTCCGGTTGGCCAGAACGGCGGCGGGGTCGTCACCGACCGCGCCGCCGAGGTTGAGCTCCGCGTACGGAGCGGCGCTCACTCCGCCCCACCTGTCGGTGAAGGAGAAGTGAGCGCCGCCCCGCGAAAAGACAGAAACCTTCGAGCTCACTGCGTCGTGCGGACCTATCACTTCAAGAAGTCCGGTACGTCCAGCTCCTCGGCCTGGGAGTCCGAGTAGGGACGGGCCGGCGGAACGTGCGGCGGAGAGACGACCGGCGGAAGGTGGGTCTCGCCCGACACCGGAGCCGGCTCGGCGTGCGGCGACGGCTCCTCGCGCGGCGGCACGGAACCCAGCCCGCCCGACTGACGCACCGGCTCGGCGGCGGCCCTGACCGGCGTCGGGGCCGGCTCCTCGCGCTTGGCGGTGTTGCCGCCGAGTGCGATCTCCCGCCGGGCCGGCGGCTGTCCGCCGTCGAAGCCCGCCGCGATGACGGTGACCCGCACCTCGTCGCCGAGGGCGTCGTCGATGACCGCGCCGAAGATGATGTTCGCCTCGGGGTGCGCCGCCTCGCTCACCAGCTGGGCGGCCTCGTTGATCTCGAAGAGACCGAGGTCGCTGCCGCCGGAGATGGAGAGCAGGACGCCGCGGGCGCCGTCGATGGACGCTTCCAGGAGCGGCGAGGAGATCGCCATCTCCGCGGCGGCCACCGCGCGGTCGTCGCCGCGGGCGGAACCGATGCCCATGAGCGCCGACCCGGCCTCCGACATGACCGACTTGACGTCGGCGAAGTCGAGGTTGATCAGGCCCGGAGTGGTGATCAGGTCGGTGATGCCCTGGACGCCCGAGAGCAGGACCTGGTCCGCCGACTTGAACGCGTCGAGCACGCTGACCTGGCGGTCCGAGATGGACAACAGCCGGTCGTTGGGGATGACGATGAGGGTGTCGACCTCTTCGCGGAGTTCGGCGATGCCGTCTTCCGCCTGATTCGCGCGACGCCGGCCCTCGAAGGTGAACGGGCGGGTGACCACACCGATCGTCAGGGCGCCGAGCGAGCGCGCGATGTTGGCGACGACGGGGGCGCCACCGGTGCCGGTGCCGCCGCCTTCGCCTGCGGTGACGAAGACCATGTCGGCCCCCTTGAGGACCTCCTCGATCTCCTCACGGTGGTCCTCTGCCGCCTTACGACCGACGGCCGGGTTCGCCCCGGCGCCGAGGCCACGGGTGAGTTCGCGGCCGACGTCGAGCTTGACGTCGGCGTCGCTCATCAACAGGGCTTGCGCATCCGTGTTGATCGCGATGAACTCGACGCCCTTGAGACCGACCTCGATCATTCGGTTGATGGCATTGACACCACCGCCGCCGACACCGATGACCTTGATGACTGCGAGGTAGTTCTGCGGTGCTGCCACGTCGAAGGCCTCTCGCCTCGAGTTACGTGTCGTCGCTTCGCGGTGATCCCGCCGCGACGACGGATGCCGATTGGGACGGTCCGAACGCCGACCCAAACCCTAACGTTCAAGTTTAGGGTTACCAGTGTGTCTGCTTCATGGACTCTTCCGAACAGGACACTAAGTCGACAAGTGGCGCACGTTCAACGAACACGCCGAACCTCCCGTTTTTCTTTTCACCCTATGTGATCACCCGTAGCGCTGACCAACCAGGGTGCTGGCCAGGCCGTATGTGCGTCAACTGCCCGACGCCGCAGGAGCGGTGGGTGCACTCACGTCGAAGTGTCCCGCTTTGGGTGCGGCCTTCATGAGAGCGGTGAGAACTCTCGCCTTCACCGCGCCCGCTTCGCCGCTTCCCCACATCACCGTGCGATCCCCGCTGAGCTCCAGGGAGATGGCGTCGTACGAGGCGACCCGGACGACCCGGGTGTCCTCGGCGACACCGTCCGGGAGGTCGCCCGCGACCCGGACCGCTTCCCGCACCAGCCGGTCGCTGCCGAAACGGCGGAGACTCGCGGAGCGGGCCGAGGCCAGTTCCAGCAGAGGCACCCGCCCCGGCGCCTTGTCCACCGTGGCGAAGCGCACGCCCTCGGCGTCCACTTCGATGAACTTCGCGCCCTTTTTCACCAACAGGACCGGCCGTCGTTCGGTCACTTTAAGTCCGATCCCGTGCGGCCATGACCGTACGACATCCACCGAATCGATACGAGGCAACTTCTGGCGCAACCTCTTCTCGATCGCGCCGGTGTCCACGGAGACGAGCGGGGAGCCCATGGGCACCTCCGCCGCGCGCTCCACCTCGGCCGGGGCGAGCACCCGCACCCCGGTGATCCTGACCTGTTCGACTCTCAGCCAGGAGGAGCCGTACAGCGCCCACACGACGCCGGAGCCGAGCAGCAGCACGGCCGCGGCGATCAGGACCAGCAGCCGGCGGCGGGACAGGCGGCGCCCCTCGGGACGTGAGGGCGGCGGCCGGTCCGGGGCGTCCTCCTGCTTCCCTGCACCGCGCTGGGCGGTCGTCGGTCCGGCCACGCTCGCTCCTTATGCCGGGTCCGGGGGCCACCGCCCCCGGACCCGTCCGCCTCACGCGTTACGGCGTGCGGCAATCGCCTCGTACACCATGCCGACCAGCAGATCGTCGGCGTCCCGCCGGCCGAACTCGGCGGCGGCGCGGGACATTTCATACAACCGGTGCGGATCGGCCAGCACCGGGAGGACGTTGCCCTGCACCCACTCGGGAGTGAGCGCGGCGTCGTCCACCAGCAGACCGCCTCCGGCGTTGACCACCGGCTGGGCGTTCAGCCGCTGTTCACCGTTGCCGATGGGCAACGGGACATAGGCGGCGGGCAGTCCGACGGCGGAGAGTTCGGCGACGGTCATCGCGCCCGCGCGGCAGAGCATCATGTCGGCCGCGGCGTACGCGAGATCCATCCGGTCCACGTACGGTACCGGGATATAGGGGGGCATCCCGGGCATGTTGTCCACGCGCGGCAATTCGTTCTTCGGTCCGACCACGTGCAGGATCTGGATGCCGGAGCGCTGGAGCAGCGGAGCGACGCGCTGCACCACCTCGTTGAGGTGGCGGGCGCCCTGCGAGCCGCCGGAGACCAGCAGCGTCGGCAGGTTGGGGTCGAGACCGAACGCGTCGCGCGCCTCGGGGCGGACGCGGGCCCGGTCGAGGGTGGCGATCGTACGGCGGAGCGGGATGCCGATGTAGCGGGCGCCGCGCAGCTTGCTGTCGGGCGTGGAGACGGCGACGCCGTGCGCGTACCGCGAGCCGATCTTGTTGGCCAGGCCGGGCCTCGCGTTGGCCTCGTGGACCACGATCGGGACGCCGGCCCGCTTGGCGGCCAGATACCCCGGCAGGGCCACGTAACCGCCGAAGCCCACCACGCAGTCGGCCCGGGTGCGTTCGAGGATCTGCTCGGCGGCCTTGATGGTGCCGCGCAGCCGGCCGGGGACGGTGATGAGTTCGGGCGTGGGCTTGCGCGGCAGCGGTACGGCCGGGATCAGGGCGAGCTCGTACCCCCGCTCGGGTACGAGCCTGGTCTCGAGTCCGCGCTCCGTGCCGAGAGCGGTGATCCCCACGCTCGGGTCCTGCCTGCGCAGGGCGTCCGCGAGGGCAAGCGCGGGCTCGATGTGGCCGGCGGTCCCCCCGCCGGCGAGTACGACATGCACCGAATTTCACCGCTCTCCGGACGGACGCTTCTTGACGCGCCGTCTCATCGACTTCCATCTCACCCCTGGCCTCCGCACGGCCAGGGCCGCCTTCGCGGCGGGCTCGTCCCGCGCGAACGCGATCAGCAGCCCGACGGCGAACATGGTCGGCAGCAGGGCCGACCCCCCGTAGGAGAACAGCGGAAGCGGGACACCGGCGATCGGCAGCAGGCCGAGCACCGCACCGATGTTGATCACGGCCTGCGCCGTGATCCAGGTGGTCACACCTCCCGCTGCGTACCTCACGAAGGGGTCCTCCGTGCGTCCGGCCACGCGGATACCCGCATAGCCTAGAGCCGCGAAGAGGGCGAGCACCGACAGCGTCCCCGCCAACCCCAGTTCCTCCCCGGTGATGGCGAAGATGAAGTCGGTGTGAGGTTCGGGGAGTTGGCCCCATTTTTCCACACTTGCACCGAGGCCCGATCCGAACCATCCGCCCGACGCCAGAGCATAGATGCCGTGCACGGCCTGCCAGCAGGAGCCACCGGGGCCGGGCTCGCTGGCTCCCATGCAGTCCAGCCTGGACATGCGGTTGGGGCTGGTCTTGATCAGCAGGAAGCCGATGAGGCCGGCGGTGGCGAGCACTCCGGCGAACAGCCGTGTGGGGGCACCGGCCAGCCAGAGCAGGCCGAACAGGATGGCCGTGAGAATGATCGCAGTGCCCATGTCACCGCCGAGCATGATGAGTCCGAGCAGCATGAAGGCGACCGGCACCAGCGGGACCAGCATGTGCTTCCACTGGGTCAGCAGCCGCTTGTCCTGTTTACGGGCGAGCAGGTCGGCCCCCCACAGGACGAGGGCCAGCTTGCCGAACTCGCTGGGCTGGAGCTGGAAGGGCCCGCCCAGGTAGAGCCAGTTGCGGTTGCCGTTCACCGACATCCCTATCCCCGGCACCTGGACCAGAACCATCAGGAAGACGGCGCCCATGAGCAGCGGGTAGGACAGCGCGCGGTGCAGCTTGACCGGCATCCGGGCGGCGACCGCCATCAGCCCGGCCCCGATCACGGCGGCCAGGAACTGCTTGCGGAAGAAGTAGGTACCGGGCTTGCCCAGCTCCAGCGCCTTGATCATCGAGGCGGAGTAGACCATCACCAGGCCCAGCACGGTGATCAGCAGACCGGCGCCCAGGATCACGTAGTACGCCGTCAGCGGGCGGTCCCAGGCCCGCCGTGCCCGCTCGTACAGCCGCCGCACACCGCCGCCTCGCGGACTGCGGGGGCCGCCCGTGCTCCGGGCCCGCACCGCCGCGGGCCGCCGGGCCTTGGCAGCGGGCCGTACCCGCACGCTCTCTTCGGCCGGCATGTCCCTGTCCCCTCCACTGCTCGTGCCCGGGGCTCCTGTGCCGGGGCCCCGCCCCGGCACGGCCGTGCGCGCCCCGGTACGCCGGGACGGTACGGCGCGGTGGCCGGGCCCGTCAGGCGCTCTCGGAGGCGCGTGCGCGGACGGCGTCCGCGAAGGCCTCGCCCCGCTTGTTGTAGTTGACGAACATGTCCATGGAGGCGCAGGCCGGGGCCATCAGTACGGTGTCTCCCGGCCGGGCGAGCCGTGCCGCCTCGCGGACCGCCTCGGACATCGCCCCAGTGTCGGTCCGGTCGAGGTCGACCACAGGGACCTCGGGCGCGTGTCGCGTGAGGGCTTCGCGGATCAGGGCCCGGTCCGCGCCCATGAGTACGACGCCCCGCAGCCGCTTGGCGCAGCCGGTCACCAGCTCGTCGAACGTGGCGCCCTTGGCCAGGCCGCCGGCGATCCAGACGATGGGGTCGTAGGCGGCGAGGGAGGCCTCGGCGGCGTGGGTGTTGGTGGCCTTGGAGTCGTCCACGTAGGAGACCCCGTCGACGTCCGCGACGTGCTCGATGCGGTGCGGGTCGGGGCGGAAGGCGCGCAGCCCGTCGCGCACGGCGGCGGGCTCGACGCCGAAGGCGCGGGCCAGGGCGGCGGCTGCCAGGGCGTTGGCGATGTTGTGCGGGGCCGGCGGATTGACGTCCGCGACCTCGGCCAGCTCCTGGGCCTGCTTCTGGCGGTTCTGCACGAACGCCCGGTCGACCAGGATGCCGTCCACGACGCCGAGCTGCGAGGGCCCCGGCGTGCCGAGCGTGAAGCCGATGGCCCGGCAGCCCTCCTCGACGTCCGCCGCCCGCACCAGGTCCTCGGTGGCCGGGTCGGCGGCGTTGTACACGCAGGCGACGCGGTTGCCCTCGTAGATCCGTCCCTTGTCGGCGGCGTACGCCTCCATGGAGCCGTGCCAGTCGAGGTGGTCGGGGGCCAGGTTGAGCACGGCGGCGGAGTGGGCGCGCAGCGAGGGTGCCCAGTGCAGCTGGTAGCTGGAGAGTTCGACGGCGAGCACGTCGTACGTCTCCTCGCCGAGGACGGCGTCCAGCAGGGAGACGCCGATGTTGCCGACGGCGGCGGTGCGCAGCCCGGCGGCCTCCAGGATGGAGGCGAGCATCCGTACGGTCGTGGTCTTGCCGTTGGTGCCGGTGACCGCGAGCCAGGGCGCCGGCTCCCGGCCGTCCCGGCCGCGCAGCCGCCAGGCGAGTTCGACATCGCCCCAGACCGGGACGCCCGCCTCGGCGGCCGCGGCGAACAGCGGCTTGCCGGGCTTCCAGCCGGGGGCGGTGACGACAAGTTCGGTGGACGTGGGCAGGGTGTCGCCGTCGCCGAGGCGCACGGCGATGCCCTGCGCCTCCAGCTCGGCGGCCTGGGCGCGGGAGCGCTCGTCGTCGCCGTCGTTCACCACGGTGACGACGGCGCCGAGGCCGTACAGGACACGGGCCGCCGGGATTCCGGAGACCCCGAGTCCGGCGACCGTGACGCGCTTGCCCTGCCAGTCCACGTTGCTCACTTCTTGGCTGCCCATCCTGCGTAGAAGAGGCCGAGTCCGACGATCACGCACATGCCCTGGATGATCCAGAAGCGGACCACGACAAGGACTTCGGACCACCCCTTGAGTTCGAAGTGGTGCTGGAGCGGCGCCATGCGGAAGACGCGCTTGCCGGTCATCTTGAACGAGCCGACCTGGATGACGACGGACATCGTGATCATCACGAAGAGGCCGCCGAGGATGGCCATCAGGAATTCGGTGCGGGAGCAGATCGCGAGGCCGGCGAGCGCGCCGCCGAGGGCGAGCGAGCCGGTGTCCCCCATGAAGATCTTGGCCGGCGAGGTGTTCCACCACAGGAAGCCGAAGCAGGAACCCATCAGGGCGGAGGCCACGACCGCGAGGTCGAGCGGATCACGCACTTCGAAACAGGCGCTCGGGTTCGTGAGGGTGCCGGCGTTGGCGCAGGACTCCTGGAACTGCCAGAGCCCGATGAAGGTGTACGCACCGAAGACCATCACCGACGCGCCGGTGGCCAGGCCGTCCAGACCGTCCGTCAGGTTCACGCCGTTGGACATGGCGAGAATCATGAACAGCGCCCAGACGACGAAGAGCACCGGGCCGATCGACCAGCCGAAGTCCTCGACGAACGAGAGCTTGTCGGACGCCGGGGTGTTGCCGCGGGCGTCGGCGAACTGGAGCGAGAGCACCGCGAAGGCGATCCCGACTATCAGCTGGCCGGCCATCTTCGCCTTGGCCCGCAGACCGAGCGAGCGCTGCTTGACGATCTTGATGTAGTCGTCGAGGAAGCCGACGAGTCCCATGCCTGCCATCAGGAAGAGGACCAGCACACCGGAGAAGCGCATCTCCTCGCCGGTGATCACCTTCGCCAGGAAGTACGCGATGAGCGTCGCCAGGATGAAGGCGATACCGCCCATCGTGGGCGTGCCCTTCTTGGACCCGTGGGTGCGCGGGCCGTCGTCCCGGATGAACTGCCCGTATCCCTTGCGGGCCAGGAGCTTGATCAGCAGCGGTGTGCCGACCAGGGTCAGGAAGAGCCCGATGGCTCCCGCGAAGAGGATCTGCCTCATCGGCCCGCGACCTCGCCCTCGGTCGCGTTCTCCAGCAGTGCTGTGACGACCTGCTCCAGGCCGACCGACCGGGACGCCTTCACCAGCACGACGTCTCCCGGGCGCAGTTCCCTGCGCAACAGGTCGACGGCAGCCTGCGCGTCGGACACGTGCACCGACTCCTCACCCCACGAACCCTCGTTGTATGCGCCCAGTTGCAGCCAGGAGGCTTCTCTGCCCCCGACCGCGACGAGCTTGCTGACGTTGAGCCGGACGGCGAGCCGTCCGACCGCGTCGTGCTCGGCGAGCGAGGCGTCGCCGAGCTCGGCCATCAGGCCGAGCACCGCCCACGTACGACGCCCCTTCCCCATGGCGACCAGCGCGCGGAGCGCGGCCTTCATGGATTCGGGGTTCGCGTTGTAGGCGTCATTGACGAACGTCACGCCGTCCGGACGCTCGGTGACCTCCATGCGCCAGCGGGAGAGGGTGCCCGCCTCGGAGAGCGCCTCGGCGATCTCGTCTGCGGACAGGCCCAGCTCATGGGCGACGGCGGCCGCGGCGAGCGCGTTCGACACGTGGTGCTCACCGTACAGGCGCATGGTCACATCGCTGCACCCGGTGGGTGTGTGGAGACGGAACGCGGGGCGTCCGTCGTCGGTGAGGCGCACGTCTTCACCCCGTACGTCCGCATCCGCGGCTTCCCCGAACAGGACCACCCGGGCCTTGGTACGGGAGGACATGGCGCGGACGAGGGGGTCGTCGGCGTTGAGCACGGCGACGCCGTCCTCGGGCAGCGACTCGACCATCTCGCCCTTGGCCTGGGCGATCTGCTCCTTGCCGCCGAACTCGCCGATGTGCGCGCTGCCCACGTTCAGCACGAGGCCGATGCGCGGCGGGACAAGTCCGGTGAGGTAGCGGATGTCCCCGATGTAGCGGGCGCCCATTTCGAGGACCAGGTGCCTGGTCTCGTCGGTGGCGCGCAGCGCGGTGAGCGGCAGGCCGATCTCGTTGTTGAGGTTGCCCTCCGGGTAGACGGTGGGCCCCTTGCGCTCCAGGAGCTGCGCGATGAGGTCCTTGGTGGAGGTCTTGCCCGCGGAGCCGGTGAGGGCGACGACGGTGGCCCCGAGGCGGCGGACGACGGCGCGGGAGAGCGCGCCGAGGGCGGCCACGACGTCGTCGACCACGATCGCGGGCACCCCGACGGGGCGGGTGGCCAGAACGAGGGCCGCGCCCGCCTCGACGGCGCGCCCGGCGTAGTCGTGGCCGTCGGCCCGTTCGCCGGCGAAGGCGACGAACAGGCTGCCGGGCGTCACCTTGCGGGAGTCGATGACGACCGGTCCGCTGACGGTCACTGCCGGATCCGGTATGTCGTGCGTCTGCCCGCCGACGATTTCGGCGATCTCGGCGAGGGAAAGGGCGATCACTTGGTCATCCCTGACTGTTGTTCTCGTGGTGGGAGGCACGGGGGTCGGCGCCGTTGTGCCCCAGGGAGCGCTCGATGGCCTCGCGCAGGACCACTCGGTCGTCGAAGGGTCGGACGACGCCGTGGATGTCCTGGCCCTGCTCGTGGCCCTTGCCGGCGACGAGCACGGTGTCGCCGGGCTCGGCACGGGCCACCGCGGCGGCGACGGCCGCGGCGCGGTCGGCGTCGACGAGGACGTCGCCGCGTTCGTGGACGGGGACCTCGGCGGCGCCGGCCAGCATGGCGGCGAGGATGCCGAGGGGGTCCTCGGAGCGGGGGTTGTCGGAGGTCAGGACGGCGGTGTCGGCGAGCCGGGCCGCCGCCGCGCCCATCGGGCCGCGCTTGGTGGTGTCGCGGTCGCCGCCGCAGCCGAGGACGATGTGCACCTTGCCCTTGGTGACCTTGCGCAGGGAGCGCAGCACGGACTCGACGGCGTCGGTCTTGTGCGCGTAGTCGACGAGCGCGAGGTACGGCTGTCCGGCGTCGATCCGCTCCAGCCGCCCGGGGACCCCGGGGACGCTCGCGATGCCGTCGGCCGCGGTCTGCGGGTCGATGCCCGCGACGGCGAGGGTGACGATCGCGGCCAGGGTGTTGGCGACGTTGAACGGGCCGGGCAGCGGGGCCTTGGCACCGGCCCGCTCGCCCTGGGGGCCGACGACGGTGAACGTGGAGCCGAGCTGGCCGACGACAACGTCCTCGGCACGCCAGTCGGCGTCGGGGTGGCCCTCGGCGGAGAAGGTCGTGATGGGCACGGAGGCCTCGGTGACGAGCCTGCGGCCGTACTCGTCGTCGTAGTTGACGACACCGCGCTTGCTGCGCCGCGGCGTGAACAGCTGGGCCTTGGCCTGGAAGTAGTCCTCCATGCCGGAGTGGAACTCCATGTGTTCCGGGCTGAGGTTGTTGAAGACGGCGACGTCGAAGACGCAGCCGTCGACCCGGCCGAGGACCAGCGCGTGGCTGGAGACCTCCATGGTGACGGCGTCCACGCCGCGTTCGCGCATGACGGCGAACAGGGCCTGGAGATCGGTGGCTTCGGGCGTGGTGCGCTCGGACTTGATGCGCTCGTCGCCGATCCGCATCTCCACCGTGCCGATGAGCCCGGTGGGGCGTCCGGCGCCGCGGAAGCCGCCCTCGACGAGGTAGGCGGTGGTGGTCTTGCCGGACGTGCCGGTGATGCCGATCTGGAGGAGGTCCGCACCGGGGCGGCCGTAGATCTCGGCGGCGAGTTCGCCCATCCGGCCGCGCGGGTTCTCGGTGACCAGCACCGGGATCCCGGTGGCGCGGGCGCGTTCGGCGCCGGACGGGTCGGTGAGGATGGCCGCCGCGCCGAGGCCGGCCGCCTGGGCGGCGAAGTCGGCGCCGTGCAGGCGGGCGCCCGGCAGGGCCGCGTACAGGTCCCCGGGGCGCACGGCCCGGGAGTCGTGGGTGATGCCGGTGACGTCGCCGGTGCCCGGCGGTTCGGCTCCCAGCCGTTCTGCCAGCGTGGCCAGGGACGTCGGCCGCAGCCGGTCCGGGCGGGGCGCTCCCGGGTAGTTCACAGGCGCGTCCTTCTGGGTCGTTCGGGACTGTTCAGCGTGGGGCACGGCGGTGAGCGTACCGGGCGCACCCGCCCTCTCGCGAAGTGAGGGGCCGGAGGAACGGACGTTCTGATTCCGGTTCCCGGGGTCGGGGGTGATGGTGGTCACTGGGGGTCTCCGCGAGTTCACTCGCCGGTTCCGAAGAACACCGGCAGCTTGGCCGACGGGCGGCCGGACGGGGGTGTCTGGAGCGTCTTGAGGGCGAATTCCATGACCTGCTTGTAGATGGGTCCGCAGGTCTGGCCGCCGAAGTGGCTGCCCTTGGTGGGGTTCTGGATCGCGCAGTAGACGGTCACCTGGGGGTCGTCGGCGGGCGCGAAGCCGGCGAAGGACGCCGTGTAGCCGTGGTAGCCGCCGCGCACCGGGTCGACGCGGTTGGCGGTACCGGTCTTGCCCGCGACCCGGTAGCCGGGGATCTGGGCCTTCGTGCCGGTGCCCTCCTGGTCGCTGACCACCGATTCGAGCATGGTGGCGAGCGTCTTGGCGGTCTTCTCGCTGACGACCCGCCTCTGTTCGGGCGCCTCGGCCGGGGTGAAGCGGCCGTCCGGACCCCTGGTGCCGCGTACGAGGGTCGGCTCGATCCGTACGCCGCCGTTGGCGACCGTCGAGTAGATCGAGGCGGCCTGCATGGCGTTGAGGGAGAGGCCCTGGCCGAACGGGATCGTGTACTGCTGCGAGGTCGACCAGTCCTGCGGCTTGGCGAGCAGGCCGGGCGTCTCGCCGGGGTAGCCGAGCCCGGTGGGCGATCCGATGCCGAATTTCCTCAGATAGGAGTACAGCACCTTGTTCGCCTGCGTCTGCGTCTTCCCCAGCTGGCCGGTGGCCATGATGGTGCCGATGTTGCTGGACTTGGCGAGGACGCCGTTGAGCGTCAGCTGCCAGGTGGGGTGTTCGATGTCGTCCTTGAAGAGGCGGTCGCCCCGGTGCAGCCGGTTGGGGACCGTGACGTGCGTACGGGGGGTGGCGACGCCCTCCTCCAGCACGGCGGCCATGGACATCACCTTGCTGGTGGAGCCGGGCTCGTAGACGTCCTGGAGGGCCGCGTTGCCCAGCGAGGCGGCGTCGGCCTGCGAGAGGTCGTTGGGGTCGAAGCCCGGGGCGTTGGCCATGGCGAGGACCTCGCCGGTGCGGGTGTTCTGCACGATGACGTAACCACGGTCGGCCCCGGACTTCGCCACCTGGTCGGAGATGGCCTTCTGGGCGGCCCACTGGATGTCGCGGTCGATGGTCAGCTCGATGTCGGAGCCGGCGACCGCCGGAACCTCCTTGGTGCCGGCCGTGGGCACCCGCCGGCCGCCGGACTGGGCGTACTTGATCGTGCCGTCCTCGCCCGCGAGCTGCTTGTCCAGCTGGGACTCGAGACCGCCGGCGCCCTTGCCCTCGGCGTTGACGTAACCCAGTATCCCGGCGGCCAGCGAACCGTTGGGGTAGATCCGCTTGGTGGTGGCCTCCTGGAAGACGCCGGCCAGCACGTTCGCGCCGGGTCCGCCGGCCGCCTTGTCCTTCGCCGCCTTCTCGGCGAAGACGGACTTGAGGTCCTTGATCTGCTTCCAGACCTGCGGGGTCTGCCTGCGGGCCAGGACCGCGTACCGGCTCTTCGGCTTGGAGAGCTTCTTGACCAGTCCGTCCGCGTCGACGCCGAGGATGGGCGCGAGCAGGGCTGCGGCCTGCTGGGGGGCGTCGGGCGCCTTGCTGTCGGCCGGCGTGAACATCTTGGGGTCGGCCGTGATGTCGTACGCGTCCACGCTGGTGGCCAGCGCGATGCCGCTGCGGTCGGTGATCTCACCGCGCTCGGCGGCGACCGTGTAGCTCAGGTAGCGGTTCGTCTCGGCCTTCGCGGCGTACGCGTGGGCGTCGACGGCCTGGACCTGGAGGAGTCGCACGACGAACGCGATCATGACGAGCGTCAGGGCGAGGCTGACCAGCCGCAGCCTCGGGCGCGGGCTGCCCAGCCGCAGCGGCCGCCCGGAGCGGCCGCGCGGCGCCCGTCCGCGCGGCGCGGCGGACGGGGGGCGCCGTCGCTGCTGGGGGCGGGGCCGGCCGGACCCGGCGGCGTTACGGGGACGCGCGGGGCCGGGGACCCGGCGGCGCGGTGGTTCCTTCGAGGGCACTGCGTCACCTGCCGGGACTCGTGGAGGGCTGTGCTGCCGGTGTGCCGGAGGCCGTGGACCCGCCGGGTCCGGCCGCGGCGGTGCCGGGCGCCGGGGTGGTGGCCGCGGCCCCCGTGGGGGTGGGCGGTCGGCGGAGGTGCGACGACCGGGGCCGGCGGCGCCTTGGACGGGACGCCCCTGACCGTGCCGTCCGGGTCGAGGAAGGCGGGGCCGCCGCCGGGGACCATGCCCAGCTCACGGGCGCGGCGCGCCAGGGCGTCGGGCTCGAAGGACGCGTCGACGTCACGCTGGAGGGCCTGCTGTTCGTCGGTCAGCTCGGTGGTCCGCTTCTTCAGCTCGCTCAGCTCGAAGGAGCCTTCGTTGAGTGCGGAGTTGAGCAGCAGCAGGGTGATCAGGCCGCCGCCCAGGAGCAGGACGACCAGCAGGACGAACGGGGTCCGGGCCGCGGTACTCGGCCCGGCGGGCATCAGCCGGGTCAGCCGTGCGGCGCGCCCTTTGAGCTGCCCGGCCGGTTTGCTCACCGCACCGCTCCGTCCCCGGCGGGCGCGGCCGTGCGCCGGCGGCTCACCGCTCGTCCTCGCGGATGCGCTGGGCGCCGCGCAGCCGGGCGGGGGCGGCGCGGCGGTTCTCGGCGACCTCCTCCTCGGTGGGGAGTTCGGCGCCGCGGGTGAGCAGCTTCAGCCGGGGCTGGTAGCGCTCGGGGACGACGGGCAGGCCGGGCGGGGCGGTGTTGGCGGCGCCCGCCGCGAGCACCTGCTTGACCAGCCGGTCCTCCAAGGACTGGTACGCGAGGACCGCGATGCGCCCGCCGACGGCGAGGGAGGCCACGGCGGCCGGAATGGCCCGCTCCAGGACCGTGAGCTCGCCGTTGACCTCGATGCGCAGTGCCTGGAAGGTGCGCTTGGCGGGGTTGCCTCCGGTGCGCATGGCGGCCTGCGGCAGGGCCTCGCGGATCAGCTCGACGAGCCGGGCGCTGTTGGTGAAGGGTTCCTTCTCGCGTTCGCGGACGACGGCGGAGACGATGCGCTTCGCCTGCTTCTCCTCGCCGTACGCGCGCAGGATGCGCACCAGTTCGCCCGGCGGGTAGGTGTTGAGGACCTCGGCGGCGCTTATGCCGGTCGTCTGGTCCATGCGCATGTCGAGCGGTGCGTCGCGGGCATAGGCGAAGCCCCGGTCGGACTCGTCCAGCTGCATCGAGGAGACGCCGAGGTCGAACAGGACGCCCTGCACCTTGGGGATGCCGAGCCGGTCGAGCACCTCGGGCAGTTCGTCGTAGACGGCGTGCACGAGGGTCGCGCGGTCGCCGTAGGGGGCGAGCCGCTCGCCGGAGAGGCGCAGGGCCTCCTTGTCCCGGTCCAGGGCGATCAGCCGGGCGGTGGGGAACGCGGCGAGCAGTGCCTCGCTGTGGCCGCCCAGGCCGAGGGTGCAGTCGACGACTACGGGGGGCTGGGGGCCGGGCGCCTCCAGAGCCGGTGCCAACAGGTCCAGGCATCGCTGGAGCATCACCGGGACGTGTCGGGTCTGGCTCATGCGCCCTCTCAGGCTCAGCTCCCGGTGGCGGGACGTACGGCCTGGTCCCCGCCCGCTCGCGAAGGGGAGGTCCGCCGGCGCCGGGGAAGGGGCGTCAGCCGACCGGCGAGCGGGAGAGGGCCGGGCCGTACGTACGCCGCGCACACGGGTAAAAGTTCGAAATGTGCAGGGTGTCGGTAACTTCCCGTCACTTTAGTCCACCCTGCCACTCGATCGATTCCCGATCAATCAACCCGGCAGCGCGTCGGGCATCGCCCGTTCACTCGCGCGGGCGACTGGAGAGAGGCTTGTGGATTACCTCACAACAAGCACTGTTGACGTTTTTTGTCCGCTTCCCCCTCGTACCGGGGCGGGGGGCGGGGGCTACCGTCTTGACCATGTCGACTTCCGCGCACTCCCCCGCCGAGCCCGCCGCCACGGTCACCGACCGCCTGGTCGAGGCGAACGGCCGCTACGCCTCAGAGTTCAAGGACCCCGGGATGGACGCCAAGCCGGTGCTCCAGGTCGCCGTGGTCGCCTGCATGGACGCCCGGCTCGACCTGCACAAGGCCCTCGGCCTGTCGCTGGGCGACTGTCACACCATCCGTAACGCGGGCGGTGTGGTCACCGACGACGTCATCCGTTCGCTGGCGATCAGTCAGCGGGCGCTGGGCACGCGCAGCATCGTCCTGATCCACCACACGGGCTGCGGCATGGAGTCGATCACGGAGGACTTCCGCCAGGAGCTGGAGCACGAGGTCGGGCAGCGGCCGTCGTGGGCCGTGGAGGCCTACACCGACGCCGACCAGGACGTGCGGCAGTCGATGCAGCGGGCCCGCACCTCTCCGTTCCTCAAGTACACCGATGATGTACGCGGTTTCGTCTTCGACGTGACCACCGGCAAGCTGCGCGAGGTCCTGCCGGTCTCCTGACCCCTGCCCGCAGGGGCGGATGACCACCTTCCGGTGACGAAATCCTCACCCAATCCGACATATCACCCCTGGTTGTCCACAGGCGAGTGACACGAAGCGGTAACGGCAACAAGAATGCGTGAGTGACACCCCGTCGGACTCCGTCCGGCGCGGTGTCCGCATTTCGGGGTGGGCCGGGCCGCACGAGGGCGCCGGCCCGTGAATGGGGATTCCCACGCTCCTGGTGAGCGTGGGGCAGGGCCGAGGAGGGCCGGGTGACCACCTATGACGATCGAGCGAGCCTCACAGATCTGACCACCACCGTCGAGCGGGTGCGCAGGTCGGTGGAGAGCGTGATCGAGGGCAAGCCCGAGGTCGTCCGGCTTTCGCTGACCGTGCTGCTCGCGGAGGGGCACCTCCTGATCGAGGACGTCCCGGGCGTGGGCAAGACCATGCTGGCGAAGGCCCTGGCCCGGTCCGTCGACTGTTCGGTGCGGCGCATCCAGTTCACGCCCGACCTGCTGCCCTCGGACATCACCGGGGTCTCCATCTACGACCAGCAGCGCCGCGACTTCGAGTTCAAGCCCGGCGCGATCTTCGCCCAGATCGTGATCGGCGACGAGATCAACCGCGCCTCCCCCAAGACCCAGTCCGCGCTGCTGGAGTCGATGGAGGAGCGCCAGGTCACCATCGACGGGCACAGCTACGAGCTGCCCGACCCCTTCATGGTCGTGGCGACGCAGAACCCGGTGGAGATGGAGGGCACGTACCCGCTGCCCGAGGCCCAGCGCGACCGGTTCATGGCCCGGGTGTCGATCGGCTACCCCAGCGCGGAGGCCGAGCTCAAGATGCTCGACGTGCACGGCGGGGTCTCCCCGCTCGACGACCTCCAGCCCGTGGCGCACGCGCACGACATCGTGAAGCTCATCGACGCGGTGCGCGCGGTGCATGTCGCCGAGGCCGTCCGCGCCTACGCGGTCCAGCTCGTCGCGGCCACCCGCAGCCACCCCGACCTGCGGCTCGGCGCCTCGCCGCGTGCCACGCTGCATCTGCTGCGCGCCGCCAAGGCGTCCGCCGCGCTGGCCGGCCGGGACTACTGCCTGCCGGACGACGTGCAGGCCCTGGCCGTCGCGGTGCTCGCCCACCGGCTGCTGCCCACCGCGCAGGCCCAGCTCAACCGCCGCAGCGCCGAACAGGTGGTGCTGGAGATCCTCCAGCACACCCCGGTGCCCACGGCCGCGGGCGGCGCCGCCTCCATGCCCCCGTACCAGGCGGGTCCGGCGTACGGCGGCCCGCAGCAGCCCGGCGTACGGCGTCCGTGATGGCCCCGGAGGGGCCCGCCTCGGTGGACGGCGACGACAGGGGGGGTGTACGGGCCGCGCTCGGCGGGATGACCACCCGCGGGCGGTCCTTCCTCGCGGCCGGGATCGCCGCGGCGGTGTGTGCCTATGTGCTGGGCCAGGCGGATCTGCTGCGGGTCGGGCTGCTGCTCGCCGTGCTGCCCCTGGTGTGTGTGACGGTGCTCTACCGGACCCGCTACCGGGTCACGGGCACCCGCAAGCTCTCCCCGTCACGCGTCCCGGCCGGCTCCGAGGCCCGCGTCCACCTGCGCATGGACAACGTCTCGCGGCTGCCGACCGGGCTGCTGATGCTCCAGGACCGGGTGCCGTACGTGCTCGGGCCCCGGCCCCGGTTCGTCCTGGACCGGGTGGAGGCGGGCGGGCGGCGCGAGGTGTCCTACCGGGTCCGGTCCGATCTGCGCGGGCGCTACCCGCTCGGCCCGCTGCAACTGCGGCTGAGCGACCCCTTCGGGATGTGCGAGCTGACGCGTTCGTTCAGCGCCTACGACACCCTGGTCGTGGTCCCGCGCACCGAGCCGCTGCCGCCCGTGCGGCCGGCGGGCGAGGCCTCCGGCTACGGCGAGGGCCGCCAGCGCTCCCTGGCGCTGGCCGGTGAGGACGACGTGATCCCGCGCGGCTACCGCTACGGGGACGATCTGCGCCGGGTGCACTGGCGCTCCACCGCCCGCTACGGCGAGCTGATGGTGCGCCGCGAGGAACAGCCCCAGCGCGCCCGGTGCACGGTCCTGCTCGACACCCGCCGGACCGCCTACCGGGGGACGGGGCCGGACTCCGCGTTCGAGTGGGCCGTCTCCGGGGCGGCCTCGGTGCTGACGCACATGCTGGAGCGCGGCTTCGCGGTCCGGCTGCTGACGGACGCGGGGAACGCGGTGCCGGGCGAGGGCGAGGGCGGTTTCGCCGGCGCCACCCAGGCCACCGCCGAGTCGGCCGGACTGATGATGGACACGCTCGCGGAGATCGACCACTCCGACGGCGGGGGCCTCTCGCGCGCCTATGACGTGCTGCGCGGGGGCGGCGAGGGACTGCTGATCGCCTTCCTGGGCGATCTGGACGAGGAACAGACCGGTGTGGCCACCCGGATGCGGCAGCGCAGCGGCGGGGCCGTGGCCTTCGTCCTGGACAGCGCCGCCTGGGTGAACGGCGAATCGCCCGCCACCCGGGAGGCGGCGGAGCGGAGGCTTCGGCTGCTGCGCGAGGCGGGGTGGACGGTAGTGCCGGTGGAACCCGGCGCGCGGCTGGCCGCGCTGTGGCAGCTGGCGGGCCCGCACGGTGCGCCGGCCGGGTCCGCCGCGGCCGGGCCGACGGGATCGGCCGGGGGCCGGGGATGAGAGTGCTGGGCATTAGGGGGCGGTCATGAGCGGTCACGGTCGGCTGGCGCTGGGCGCCTTCGCGGCGACGCTGATGGCGGCCTGCGCGATGCTGCCGCTGGTGGACCCGGTCACCTGGGTCGTGCAGGCGGCGTTCCTGCTCGCCATGCAGTGCGGGGTGGGCGCCCTGGGACGCCGGGTGCCGCTCCCCCGGCTGCTGACGGTCACCGCCCAGGCGCTGGTCATGGTGGTGCTGCTGACCGTGGCGTTCGCCCGGGAACAGGCGGTGGCGGGCGTGCTGCCCGGACCGCAGGCCGTGCGGCACCTCGCGGACCTGCTGTCGGCGGGCGGGGACGATGTCGGGCAGTACGCGATTCCGGCGCCGGCCACCCCGGGCATCAGGCTGATGCTGGTGGGCGGTGTCCTGCTGGTCGGGCTGCTGGTGGACACGCTCGCGGTGACCTTCCGCAGCGCGGCGCCCGCCGGGCTGCCCCTGCTGGCGCTCTACTCGGTCGCCGCCGGGCTGGCGGACGGTGCCGCGGACTGGCTGTGGTTCGTGCTCGCCGCCTGCGGCTATCTGCTGCTCCTGCTGGCCGAGGGCCGCGACCGGCTCTCCCAGTGGGGCCGGGTCTTCGCCGGAGCGGCGCGATCCCGGGGCGGTTCGTCCGGCGGGCTCGACGCCACGGGCGGCAGGGCGCTCGCGCCGGTGCGGACGGGGCGGCGCATCGGTGTGCTGGCACTCGGGATCGCGCTGGTCGTGCCCGCAGCGCTGCCCGCGCTCGACGGCGGCCTGCTGGGCGGTACGGGCAGCGGAGGCGGCAAGGGGGGCGGGGGCGGCACCATCTCCGCGGTGAACCCGCTGGTCTCGCTCCAGGACAACCTCAACCAGCCGGACAACCGGCAGGTGATCTCGTACCGCACCGACGCCAAGAGCCCCGGCGACTTCTATCTGCGCATCCTGGCCCTGGACCGGTTCAACGGGAACGAGTGGCGTGCCTCGACGCGCGGGCTGCGGGACGTGCCGAAACGGCTCCCGACGCCCGCCGGTCTCTCCGGCTCCGTCTCCGTGACGGAGGTCAGGTCGACCTTCTCGGCGTCCTCCTCGTACCGGCAGACCTATCTGCCGCTCCCCTATCCGGCGGCCGAGGTGCGGATCGGCGGCCGGTGGCGCTACGAGCCGGAGGGACGCACGCTCGTCGGCGACGACGGGGAGACCACCGGCGGCGCTCAGTACACGGTGACCAGCCTCGACGTGCAGCCGACGGCCGAGCAGCTCGCCCGCGCGGGCGCGGTGCCGGCGGCGCTGCTGCGCGAGTACACCGAGGTGCCCGAGTCCCTGCCCGAGGTGGTGGCGCAGAGGGCCGAGGAGGTCACGAAGGGGGCCTCCAACCCGTACGAGCGGGCGGTGAAGCTCCAGGACTACTTCGCCTCCAACGGCGGGTTCACCTACGACACCTCGGTCGACTCGGGTACCGGAACCTCGGCGATCTCCCGCTTCCTGAAGGACCGGCGGGGCTTCTGCGTCCACTTCTCGTTCACGATGGCCGCGATGGCCCGGACGCTGGGCATTCCGGCCCGGGTCGCGGTGGGCTTCACGCCGGGCACCGCGCAGGCGGACGGCTCGTACTCGGTCGGGCTGCGCGACGCGCATGCCTGGCCCGAGCTGTACTTCGAGGGGATCGGCTGGACGCGCTTCGAGCCGACGCCGACGCGTGGCTCGGTGCCGACGTACACCCTGCCGGACGCGCCGTCCGACGACACGGCGGACCCGGCCCGCCCGGAGGCGGACGCCTCGGCGCCGGTGGCCCCCGCTCCGTCCGCTTCGGACAGCTGCCCCGCGCAGATGCGCAAGCAGGGCGAGTGCGGTCAGTCGGCCGTCCCCGGGGTGGCCGCGCCGACGGACCCGGGGACACCTACGGGCACCCTGTTCGGCGTGGCCGTCGCGGTCGTGCTCGTTCTCCTGCTGCCCCTGCTGCCGATGTACTGGCGGCTGCGGGTACGGGCGCGCAGGCTGGGCTCCGCCGGCCGCACCGCCGCCGATACGACGGCGCGGTCGCTTGCGGTGTGGCAGGAGATCAACGACACGGCGTGGGACCATGGCATCCCCCCGGACGAAGCGCTGACCCCGCGCCGGGCGGCCGAGCGGCTGGCGCGCCTGGGCCGGCTGGACACGGAGGCGGCGGACGCGGTGCACCGGGTCGCGGGAGCGGTGGAGCAGGTGCTCTACGCCCCGGAGCCGCGCCCGGTGCCGGGTCTCGTCGAGGACGCGCGGGCGGTACGGGCCGGCCTGGGCCTGGCGGCCGGCCGGTCCGCCCGGCTCCGCGCGCTGGTGGCGCCACGCTCGGCCGTCCGGGTGGTCTGGGCGCTCTCGAAGCGCCGGGCGGCCCTGAGCGGCCGCTTCCGCCTGCCGTCCCGCCCGGCCTGGGCCCGCCGCCCGTCCCGCCAGGAGGGCTGAGGGGCGGGCCCCCGGCCCCCGCGCGTGGGCCGGGGCGGGCGGCCGAGCCGTGCGCCGTGCCCACCGCGCGGACCGTCTGCGGGGCCACTACGGCGTACCGCGCCCTCGCGCCGGCGCCGGACGACACGTATACGTGCTCTGTGTCTACTGTCCCTGCTCGTCACGGCGGCGCTGCCACCGCTGTTCGATCCGGTTCATCACGGACCGGCGCTGGCGGGACTGTCGGCGCTCACCCGCACCGCCGGTGCGCACCGCCTGCTGCTCGCCCGGCTTGGGCGCCTTGCGCCATCCCGTGACCGCGAGCACCGCGCAGCCCAGCATGACGAGGAAACCCACCACGCTGATCCAGATCTGCTGAGCGACCATTCCGGCCATGAGGAGCGCGATACCCACCAGAAAGCCAGCAACTGCCTGGTAGACCCGTCGCC
>NZ_RDBL01000013.1:736745-750764 GCF_008042035.1 Streptomyces sp. col6 | reverse complement strand
ATACGTGCTCTGTGTCTACTGTCCCTGCTCGTCACGGCGGCGCTGCCACCGCTGTTCGATCCGGTTCATCACGGACCGGCGCTGGCGGGACTGTCGGCGCTCACCCGCACCGCCGGTGCGCACCGCCTGCTGCTCGCCCGGCTTGGGCGCCTTGCGCCATCCCGTGACCGCGAGCACCGCGCAGCCCAGCATGACGAGGAAACCCACCACGCTGATCCAGATCTGCTGAGCGACCATTCCGGCCATGAGGAGCGCGATACCCACCAGAAAGCCAGCAACTGCCTGGTAGACCCGTCGCCGGGTGTACGTACGCAGCCCACTTCCCTCGAGCGCTGTCGCGAACTTGGGATCTTCGGCGTACAGCGCTCGCTCCATTTGCTCGAGCATTCGCTGCTCGTGCTCCGAGAGCGGCACGGAGTCCTCCTCGTCGTCGGCCGCGGGGGGCGGCCGGTATGCGGCCCTTCCAGGATAGGCAGGGAATCGCCCCCGTGAAACCCGCCCTCATTGCCAATCAGCCAGTCCGGGCCGCCACAACGGCTCAGCTGCTGAGGCGTTGATTCCCCAACCTCCGATCCGTCATGCCGGATGGTGTCCCCCGATCATACGGGGCCGGAGCCCCGAACGGGGCTGCCGGTGCGTACTCCGTCTGCCGCTGCGTCGCTGATCAGCCGCGCTGCCGCCGGTAACCCCCCGGGGGTCTCAGCCGCGCTTGGTGCCCAGGACGTGCAGCTGGGTGGCCACGGAGTGGAACGCCGGCAGTTCGGCGACGGCGGCCTCCAGCTTGAGCAGGGCTTCCATCGCGCCCGGCTCGGTGTCCACCAGGACTCCAGGGACGAGGTCGGCGAAGACCCGGACTCCGTGCACGGCGCCCACCTCGACCTCGGCTGCCGCGACCAGTTCGGTGAGCTGCTCGGCCGTGTACCGGCGGGGCATCGGGTCGCCCTCGCCCCAGCGGCCCTCCGGATCGTCCAGCGCGTGCCGCGCCTCGTTGAAGTGGCCGGCGAGAGCACGGGCCAGGACGGCGCCGCCCAGCCCGGCGGCGAGCAGGCTCAGCGCCCCGCCCGGCCGGAGGGCCTCCACCGCGTGCCGTACGCCCTCGGCGGGGTCGTCGACGTACTCCAGGACGCCGTGGCACAGCACCGCGTCGTATCCCCCGCGCTCCACCACGTCGAACAGGCCGAGGATGTCGCCCTGCACGCCGTGGACCCGGTCGGCCACCCCGGCCTCGGCGGCCCGGCGCTCCAGCGCGAACAGCGCGTTGGGGCTCGGGTCGACGACGGTGACCCGGTGGCCCAGCCGGGCGGCGGGCACGGCGAAGTTGCCCGTGCCGCCACCGGTGTCCAGCACGTCCAGGGCGTCCCTGCCGGTCACCTTGACCCGGCGGTCGAGGGCGTCCTTGAGGACCTCCCAGACCACAGCGGTACGGAGGGAGGCGCGGGGGCGCAGCGGGTCCGACACGGCAGTTGACTCCTCGGCACGGGCCGCCGCGGGGGCGGAGCGTGAACAGCGCAGGTAACAGGTCCTGTGCTCACCCTATTGCCTGGCGCCGTCCCCGCGGTCATCCCGCGTCCGGCCGCTCCCCGCGCGGCTTTGGGAGCACCGGCTGGAGCACGAGCAGCCGCTCGACCAGGCGCAGGAACATGGCCGCGTCGCGCAGCAGGTCGTCGGCCTGACGCCGGCTCGCGGCACCGGGTATGCCCGCCTCGGCGCGGGCCCGCCGGGCGGCCCCGGAGGCGAACAGGGCGCTCCACTCGGCGAGCTCGGGTGCCAGCTCCGGAAGGATCTCCCAGGCGCTGCGGATCGGCTCCCGGCGCCGGCGCGAGGGCTCGGGGCGGCCCCGCACCGCCAGCACGGCGGCGGCGGTGCGCAGGGCAGCGAGGTGTGCGGTGGCGTACCGCTCGTTGGGCACATCGAGGACAGCTGCCTCCTCCAGGCCCGCACGGGCCTGGGTGAGGAGATCGAGGGCGGCGGGCGGTGCGGTGGTGCGCCGGACGACGGGGTGGACATCGCGGGCCGGGCCGGTCGGTGAGGGAGCAGGGCCGTCTGCGCGGCGTCGCGGGGCGGCGGCTGCGGACGAGTGGGCCATGACAGAACCTCCTGTCTCGGTGACGGCTTCGTGGCCGTCTGTATCCATCGTGACGGCCCCCACTGACAATCGGCCTCGATCCCGCCCTGACCTGCGCTTTTGCTTCGATCGCGAGTTCGGGCTACCTTTTTGCACTGACCAGTCAGTTCAAAGAGGGGAGGGGCCCGTGGAGAGTCCGCACGGGGCGGCCGTCGCCGCCGACGGCCTGGGGCTCGAAGGACCGCGCGGCTGGGCCTTCCGTGACGTGACGTTCAGCGCGGACCCCGGTTCCCTGATCGCTGTGGAGGGCCCCTCCGGCTCGGGCCGCACCTGCCTTCTGCTCGCCCTGACCGGCCGTATGCGCCCCACCGAGGGCGAGGCGTCGACCGGTGGCCTCGCCCTGCCGCGCCGGGCCGCCGCCGTCCGCCGCGTCGCGGCACTGGGCCCGGTGCCCGGGGTCAGCGAGCTGGACCCGGCGTTCACGGTCGCCGAGCACCTGCGCGAACGGGCCCTGCTCCAGCGCCGCTACGACGGCTCCCTGCGCGCCCTGCTGCGCCCGCCGCGCGACCGTGCCGCCGCGGCACGCGCCCGGATCGACGCCGCCCTGGACGCGGCGGCGCTGGACCCCGCCACGCTGCCCAAGGCCGAGCGCACCGCCGTACGCGACCTGGAGCGGCCCGAGGCGCTGCGGCTCTCCGTGGCCCTCGCGCTGATGGGCCGGCCCCGGCTGCTCGCGGTGGACGACACCGATCTGAAGCTGTCCGACGCGGAGCGCGCCGAGGTCTGGGAGCTGCTGCGGTCCGTGGCCGCCGCCGGCACCACCGTGCTCGCCGTCTGCAGCGAGGCACCCGGGGACGCCGTCACCGTCCGCACGGACACCCCTGAGGAAACCCCCGAAGCGGCTGAACCGGCGCAGGCCGGGTCCGCAGCCACCACGCACGAGGAGGGACCGGCCGATGCGTTCGCCGAAACTGGCCGCGCTTGAGCTGAGGCGCTTCGGCAGGGGGCGCCTGCCGCGCGCCGCCCTGGCCGCGCTCCTGCTGCTCCCGCTGCTCTACGGCGCCCTGTACCTGTGGTCCTTCTGGGACCCGTACGGCCGCCTGGACCGCATCCCGGTCGCCCTGGTCAACGACGACAAGGGCGCCACCGCCGACGGCAAGCGCCTCGCGGCGGGCGATCAGATCACCGGCAAGCTCCTCGAATCCAAGGTCTTCGACTGGCACGAGGTGAGCGCGGCCGAGGCGGACAAGGGCGTCGAGGACGGCACGTACTACCTCTCGCTGCGCATGCCCGCCGACTTCAGCCGGCGCATCGCCTCCAGCGCGGGCGACTCCCCCGAGACCGGCGCGCTCCAGGTGCGGACCAACGACGCGAACAACTACATCGTCGGGCAGATCTCCCGGACGGTGTTCTCCGAGGTGCGCACGGCCGCGTCGGCCAACGCCTCTCGCGGGTTCCTGGACCGCATCTTCATCAGCTTCTCCGATCTGCACGACCAGACGGCGAAGGCGGCCAAGGGCGCGTCCGACCTCAAGGACGGGATCGGCAAGGCCAAGACGGGCTCGAAGGATCTCGCGGACGGCCTGAAGGACGCCAAGAAGGGCAGCGCCAAGCTGGCCGGGGGCATCGTGAAGCTGAACAAGGGAGCGGGCGACCTGGAGACCGGTTCGCGCCAGGTCGCCGACGGCACCCAGCTCCTCGCCGACAAGGTCAACGGAGTGGCCGCCGACGTGCGCCCGTTCCTGAAGGACAACGGGAAGACCATCGGCGACACCGCCCGGCTGGTCGCCGACTCGTCGAAGACCGTACGGGACAACCTGGACCTGCTGGTGAAGGCGGCGCCCACCGCCGCCACCGCCGCGCACACCGCCGCCGACGACCTCACCGAGATCCACCGCACCCGCTGCACCGAGCAGCCGGTCCCCGACCCCACCGTCTGCCCGCCGCTCAAGCGGGCCGTGACGGCGGCGGACGACGTCGCCTCCGTGGCCGACGACGTGAACGTGCTGGTCAAGAACCAGAACGGGGACCTCAAGAAGCTGCGCACCCAGCTGACGACCCTGGAGAAGCAGGCGAAGGACCTCGCCGCGCGCTCCCCGCGCCTGGACGAGGACCTGGAAGCCGCGGTCAGGAAGGTCAACGCGCTGAACACCGGCGCGCACAAGGTCGCCAAGGGCGCGGACCGGCTGCACACCGGCCTCGGCACCGCGAAGACCGGCTCGGCCGACCTGAGAACGGGCGTCGGCAAGCTCAAGAAGGGCGCCGACAGCCTGGACAAGGGGATGGTCCGCCTCAGCGACGGCTCCACCACGCTCGCCCAGGGCCTCGGCGACGGCGTCGACAAGATCCCCGACTACGGCAAGAAGGACCGCGACGCCCGTACGGAGGTCATGGCCGACCCCGTACGGCTGGCATCGCAGTCGCTGCACTCCGCCCCGAACTACGGCACGGGCTTTGCGCCCTACTTCATCCCGCTCTCCCTGTGGGTCGGCGCGATGGTGGCGTACATGCTGATCCAGCCGCTCAGCCGGCGCGCGCTGGCCGCCGGGGCACCGGCCTGGCGGATCGCGCTCGCGGGCTGGCTGCCGGTGGCCGGGATCGGACTGCTCCAGACCGCCGCGCTGATGTCCGTCCTGCACTGGGGCCCCGGCCTCGACATGGCGCACACCGCCGGGACCCTCGGCTTCCTGGCGCTGGTCACCTGCTGCTTCGCGGCGATCGTGCAGTGGCTGAACGCCTGCTTCGGGGCGGCGGGGCGCATCCTCGTCCTCGCGCTGCTGATGCTCCAGCTGACCTCGGCCGGCGGCACCTACCCCGTACAGACCAGTCCGGGCTTCTTCAACGCGATCCACCCCTACCTGCCGATGAGCTACGTCGTGGAGGGGCTGCGCCGGCTGATCACGGGCGGCGGGCTCGGCCCGGTCTGGCAGGGCTGCGCGGTCCTGGCGGCGTTCACTGCCGGTGCGCTCGCGCTGACCGCCCTGTCGGCACGCCGCAAGCAGATGTGGACACTGGAGCGGCTCCACCCGGAGCTGAGCCTGTGAGCCTGCCCGGACCTGTGAGAATCAGGAGCATGGAAAGCAGTAGCAGCACGCGCCGCCAGGCCACCCGGCAGAAGCTCTACGAAGCGGCCGTCACCCTCATCGCCGAGAAGGGCTTCTCGGCGACCACGGTGGACGAGATCGCCGACCGGGCCGGGGTCGCCAAGGGCACGGTCTACTACAACTTCAAGAGCAAGACCGAACTCTTCGAGGAGCTGCTGCGCCACGGCGTCGGACTGCTCACCGCCTCCCTGCGCGCGGCGGCCGAGGAGACCGGCGCACGCGGCGGCAGCCGGGTCGAGGCGCTGGACGCCATGATCCGGGCCGGACTGGTCTTCATCGACCGCTACCCCGCCTTCACCCAGCTGTACGTGGCCGAGCTGTGGCGCACCAACCGTGCCTGGCAGTCCACCCTGCTGGTGGTGCGCCGCGACGCGGTCGCCGTGGTGGAGGGCGTCATCGCGGAGGGCGTGGCGAACGGCGAGCTGAGCGAGGAGATCGACGTCCCGCTGACGGCGGCGGCGCTGGTCGGCATGGTGCTGGTGGCGGCGCTGGACTGGCAGGCGTTCCAGCCGGAGCGCTCGATCGACGACGTGCACTCGGCCCTGTCCCTGCTGCTGCGCGGCCGCGTCAGCGGGCACTGAGACCCCCGCGCCCTTCCCGTACGCACGGAAGGCGCCGGCCGTGCCGGGCCCGGAATTCCGAGCCCGCCCGACCGGCGCCTTCCGTGCTGCCGGAGGACCGTCCCCCGTGACCCCGTGTCCCCCGTGGTCCCGAAGTCCTCCGCCGCGCACCCCCGTTCGGAAGGGGGAGCCGCTCCGCCACCGCCGCCCCGTGCCGGCGGTGGCGGAGCGGCGCCCCTTCCGTGCCCCCACTCTGCCGTCCGGGCAGGTCGCCGCCCATCCGTGCGGCTACTCATCCCGCGCCCTGAGTACGGGTACTCAGAGCCGGGTGTCCGCGCCCTGCCCCGATGTCGGAGCCGCTGGCTACCATCACGTCCGTGTCCGTACTTCCTCTGGTCTTCACAAGCGGCTGGGCGAGCGGGATCAACGCGTACGCGGTGGTCCTCCTGCTCGGCATATTCGGCGCGACCGGCGTCAGCGACGAGGTGCCCGCCTCGCTCCAGCGCACCGACGTCCTCGTGGTCGTCGCGGTCCTCTTCCTCTGCGAGGTGGTCGCCGACAAGGTCCCGTACGTGGACACCGTCTGGGACGCGGTGCACACGGTGATCAGGCCGCTGACGGGGGCGGTCGTGGCGGCGCTCCTGGCCGGTGAGAGCGGTTCGCTGCCGGAGGTCGCGGCCGGCGCCATCGGGGGGTCCACCGCGCTGGTGAGCCATCTGGTGAAGGCCGGGACGCGGATGGCGGTCAACACCTCCCCCGAACCCTTCAGCAACATCGCGCTGAGCGCCGCCGAGGACCTGGGCGTCGCGGGGATCGTCACCTTCGCGATCTTCCATCCGTGGATCGCGGCCGGCCTCGCCGGAACGCTCCTCGTCATCGGCCTGGTGGTCGTGATCTTCCTGGCCTCCCGCATCCGCAGGTTCTGGCGCCGCAGGGCGCAGCGGCGCGAGGAGAAGCGCCGGGCACAGCAGCCCGGCTACGCGGCGCCGGGCGCCCCACCGACCTGACGGCCGGGGTGTCGGTGGCGGCGGTTAAGGTCGCTCCCATGGCACGAATTGCGGTGATCGGCGCCGGGATGGGCGCGATGGCGGCGGCGGCCCGGCTGGCCGTGGCAGGCCACCGGGTGGCGGTGTACGAGCGGTCGCGGACGTACGGCGGCTCGCTCGGGCAGCACGCCGATGAGGGCTTCGCGTTCGACACCGGGCCCGGACTGCTCCACCTCCCCGCGGTCTACCGGGACCTGTTCGTCAAGACCGGCAAGGAGCCGCTGGAGCGGTGCGTGACGCTGACCCAGGTGGACCCGGCGAGCCGCCATGTCTTCGCGGACGGCACCGTCGTCTCCCTGCCGAACGCCTCGCGCGCCGGGGCCCTCGCCGCCCTCGACACCGCGCTCGGTGGGGGTGCGGGTGCGACGTGGGGGGCGTTCCTCGACCGGGCCCGGGACGCGTGGGACCGCTCGCGGCGGCCGCTCCTGGAGGAGCCGCTGCGCCCCGACTGGCAGGTGCTGGGCCGTGACCCGTATCCGGCCGAGGAGCGCCGGCGGCTGCTGCGCCCGGCGCGGCGGGCGGGGACGGTCGCGGAGATCGGTTCCTGGGAGCTGGCGGATCCCCGGCTGGCGGCCCTGCTCGACGGGTACGCGCTCGCGTACGGTCTGGACCCGTCGCACGCGCCGGCGAGCGCGGCGCTGCTGCCGTACATGGAGGAGACGTTCGGCAGCTGGTACGTCATGGGCGGCATGCGGGCGCTGGCGCGGGCGGTGTACGAGCGGTGCCTGGCCCGGAAGGTGGAGTTCGCCTTCGGCGCCGAGGTGGCCCGGGTCGTCGAGAAGGACGGCCGCGCGGCGGGCGTGGAGCTGGCGGACGGGACGGTCGCGGAGGCGGACCACGTGGTGCTCGGGGCGCGGCCGTGGCCCGGTCTGGTGCCGGGTCAGGAGCTGTGGGCCGACGGGGATGTGACGGCGCGTGCGGACGCGGCGGCGACCGGCCGGTTCGTGGTGATGCTGTCGCTGCGCGGTGGGCGGCCCGCCGATGCCGTGCACCGGACCGTGGTCCACCCGGCGGACGGGGCGGACGAGCGCGCGGCCGTGTTCGGGGGCCGGACCGCCGCGCATCCCACGGTGACCGTGCTGCGGCCCGACGACCCGTCGACCCGCCCCGACGCGGAGCACGAGGCGGTGACGCTGATGGCTACGGTGGCCCCGCACGGCCCGGTGGACTGGACGGACGAGGCGCTGCGGGCCGGGTTCACGCGGACGCTGACCGATGCGGCGGAGGCGGCCGTTCCGGGGCTGCGGGGGCGGGTGCTGCGGACGATGGTGCGGACGCCCGCCGAGACCGCCGCGGACACGGGTGCCGAGGGCGGTGCTGTTCCGGCGCCGGCGCTGGCGGGTGCCGGGGGCGCGTTCCTGCACGCCGCCAACCGGACCCGGCTGCCGGGTCTGCTGCTGGCCGGCGGCTGGTCGCATCCGGGCGGCGGACTCGCGCACGCGGGCATGTCCGGGGCGCTGGTCGCGGGGACCGTGGTGGAGGGGGACGGCTTCCGCGGCTCGCAGTGAGCGGTCCCGGGCCCTCAGCGGCGGTGACGGGCCGTCAGTAGCGGTACTGGTCGTTGTAGCCGGTGTCGTAGCCGTTGGGGTACTGGGCCGGCTGGGCGGCAGGCTGCTGCGGGTACTGCTCGCCCTCGCGCTGCTGCGGCACCCAGACACCGCCCGGCGGGGTCTCGGACGGCCCGTAGCCGTCGGGCTGCGCGTACGGGTCGCCGCCGTACTGCTGCTGCTGGTTGCCGTACCCGTCGTAGTTCCGGTAGCCGTCGTAGGAGCCGTACTGCGGGGTGCTCGCGGTGGTGCCGATGTACGGGTCGGAGTAGGCGGCGTAGCTCTGCTGGTCCGTGCCGTAGTCGTACTGCCCCGCCGCGGCGTAGCCGTCCTGGCCCTGGGGCTGGGCGGCGTAGTCGGTGTACGGGTCGTAGGCGTCGTAACCCGGCGCGGCCTGGGGCTCGTGGGAGGGCCTGGACGGCGCGGGGTCGGTGTACACGCCGTACTGGCCGGTGTCGTCGGGCATCGGTTCGGTCGCGTAGACCGAGGCCGGGGCGGCCGGCGGGGCGGACGGGACGTCAGGGGCGCCGCCCTCGTACTCCACCTCCAGGTCCGAGACCTCCAGCGTGGGCTTGCGGTCGCCGCCGCCGCGCCGGCGACGGCTCTCGCCGGGCTTGCCCCCTATCGCCCAGCCGGTGGAGAAGCCCTTGCGGAAGGAGAGCGTGACGTAGGTCTGGCCGGTGGCGAAGGCCACGGCGCCGAGGGCGATGACGGGCACGGACGGCATCAGGACGCCGATGACCACGCCGAGGAAGCCGGTGAAGGCGAGCAGCCGCCAGCGCAGCCGCGCCTTGTACTGCAGCAGCACCTCGCCGAGCAGCCACAGCGCGACGACACCGAACGCGATGTAGAGGACCGTCCAGCCCATGCCCGCCCCCTTCTACGGCCACCGCCCCGGGTGGTGGCGGGTACGGCCGGTCACGACTGCTTGTGCAGTCCGAGATTCTCGTAGATCTCAAGCGTCGCAGTCGAGTTGTTCAGCGTGATGAAGTGCAGTCCGGGCACACCCTCGGAAAGCAGCTTCGCGCTGAACCGCGTTGCGAAGTCGATGCCAATGGAGCGTACAGCGGCGGGGTCGTCCTTGGCGGCGAGGATGCGCTCTTTCAGGTCGTCGGGCAGCTTCGCGTCGCTGAGCTGGGAGAACCGTTCCAGTTGCCGGACGTTGGTGACCGGCATGACCTCGGGGATGATCGGGGTTTCGCAACCCGCGGCGACCACCCGGTCACGCATCCGGAGATACGCCTCCGGGTCGAAGAACATCTGCGTGATCGCGTAGTCGGCGCCCGCGCGGCACTTGTCCACGAAGTGTCGAATGTCGGTGTCCCAGTCCTCCGAGCGCGGGTGCCGCTCGGGGAACGCGGCGACGCCCACGCAGAAGTCACCGGCCTCCTTGATCAGCCGGACCAGGTCCGCCGCGTACTTCACGCCCTGCGGGTGCTCGACCCACGGGCCCATCGGGTCGCCCGGCGGGTCGCCGCGCAGGGCGAGGATGTTGCGGATGCCGACGTCCGCGAACTGGCCGACCATGTTGCGCAGTTGGGCGACCGAGTGGTCGACGGCCGTGAGGTGCGCGACCGGGGTGAGCGTGGACTCGGCGGCGATGTCCTGGGTGGCCTTCACCGTGCCGGAGCGGGTGGAGCCACCGGCCCCGTACGTCACCGAGACGAAGCTCGGGGCGACGGCCTCGACCCGGCGCAGCGCGTTCCAGAGGTTGCGCTCGCCCTTCTCGGTCTTGGGCGCCCAGAACTCGAACGAGTACGAGGTCGCGCCGGTCGCGAGCATCTCACGCACGGTGCGCGCGTGATCTGTCCTGGTGGAAGGTGTGCCAAGGGCCATACGGGCAGGTTAACCAGGGCGGGGCGGGCCCCCAACCGAACCGGAGTCATTTGCCGGAATTGACTGATTCTTGTCCATCCTTCGGACAGATTCGTCCCAGACCCGCCCCTGGGGCCTCCGTCGGCCGTCGGCCCGGAACCCGCGGCACCGGTCAGGCCCCGGCGCGCTCGCGGACCCTGCGGGCCAGCTCAGCGGCGGCGGCGCCCGGGTCGGACGCCTCGGTGAGGGCCCGTACGACGACGATCCGGCGGGCACCGGCGTCCAGCACCTGGTCGAGGTTGTCCGCGTCGATGCCCCCGATGGCGAACCAGGGGCGCGCGGGGGCGAGCGAGGCGGCGTAGCGCACGAGGTCCAGACCGGGCGCGTGGCGGCCGGGCTTGGTGGGGGTGGGCCAGCAGGGGCCGGTGCAGAAGTAGTCGACGCCGGGCTCGGCGACGGCGGCGTCGACCTCGGCCTCGGCGTGCGTGGAACGGCCGATGACCGGCTCGGTGCCGATGATCGCGCGGGCCGCGGGCACCGGCAGGTCGCCCTGGCCCAGGTGCAGCACGTCGGCGCCGATGGTGTGGGCCACGTCCGCCCGGTCGTTGACGGCGAGAAGCCTGCCGTGACGCTTGCAGGCGTCGGCAAGGACCGCGAGGTGCTCCAGCTCCTCGGCGGCCTCCATGCCCTTGTCGCGCAGCTGGACGATGTCGACGCCGCCGGCGAGCACCGCGTCGAGGAACTCGGGCAGGTCGCCCTGGCGCCTGCGGGCGTCCGTGCACAGGTAGAGCCGGGCGTCGGACAGCTGCGCGCGAGGCGTGGACATGGTGCGGTTCCCCCCGGGGAAGACGGTGACGGCGGATCGGTGGTGCGGCGGTGGTGCGGGTCGGTCAGACGGCGAGCGCCTGGGCGCGGCGCTTCACCTCCGTGCCGCGATTCTCACTCAGTGCCTGCGCGGGCGTGCCCGGCAGGGTGGGGTCGGGGGTGAAGAGCCATTCCAGCATCTCCTCGTCGGAGTAGCCGTCGTCCTTCAGGAGCGTCAGGGTCCCCGAGAGGCCCTTGACGACCTTGCTGCCGTCGATGAAGGCGGCCGGCACCTGGAGCGTCCGGTTCTCACCACGGCGTACGGCGATGAGCTGGCCCTCCTTGACCAGCTGCCGCACACGCGTCACCTCGACATCGAGCATTTCCGCGATGTCGGGCAGGTGGAGCCAGGCGGGGACGAGTGCATCGGTCTTTGCGTCAATCTCGGTCACGGGACAAGCCTGCCATCCCGGACTGACAGCCGAAACCCGGACTCGGCCCTTCAGGTCCACGCCCCTACGGCAGGACCGTCGTCTTCAGCGGTACGGAGGGGTCCGCGGCCCGCCCCGCGTCGATCCGGCTCCCCGCCTCGATGAGCCGGCGCCCCTGGGCCAGGTCGCGCGGGCGCCCGACCGCGAGCACCGCGACCAGGACGCCGTCGCGCAGCCAGCACACCGACCAGGCGGGCTCGGCCGGGTCGCCGCGCCACAGCAGGGTGTCCGCGTCCGCGTGGTGTCCGGCGTACTGCACGAACCGGCCGAACTGCTCGGACCAGAAGTAGGGCACGGGGTCGTAGGGCGGGATGTCGGCGCCTTCGGCCGCGATGTGGGCGGCGGCGGTACGGGGGCCCTGGAGGGCGTTGTCCCAGTGGTGGACGACCAGACGGGTGCCGTAGCGCGCGGAGGGGAAGGAGGCGCAGTCGCCGACGGCGTACACATCGGGCAGCGAGGTGCGCAGCGCCGCGTCGGCGGTCACCGAGCCCTCGGGTCCGAGGGCGATGCCGGAGCCGGCCAGCCAGCCGGTGGCGGGCCGGGCGCCGATACCGACGACGACGGCACCGGCCGGGAGGATGCGGCCGTCGTCGAGGACCACCGCGCCGGACTCGACGCGGGCCACCCGGGCGCCGGTGAGGAGGCGGGCGCCGCTCTCCTCGTACCAGCCGGCCATCGGGGCGGCGACCTCGGCGGGCAGGGCGCCGGCCAGCGGCCGGTCGGCGGCCTCCACGACGGTGACCTCACAGCCGGCGGCGCGGGCCGCCGTGGCGAACTCCGCGCCGATCCAGCCGGCGCCGACGACCACGACGGGGTGCCCCGCTTCGAGGACGGGCCGCAGCCGGGCCGCGTCGTCGAGGGTGCGCAGCAGATGGACGCCGGGCACACCGTCGGAGCCGGGCAGGGCGACGGGTTCGGCGCCGGTGGCGAGGACCAGGACGTCGTAGGGCACCGGGCCCGCCGAGGTGTCCAGCTCGTGGTCGCCGGCGCGCACGCCGGTGACCTCGCAGCCCAGGTGCAGGGCGATACCGAGCCCCTCGAAGTCGATGTCGAAGGCGGACTCCTCCGCCTTGCCGAGGAGCACCGCCTTGGACAGCGGGGGCCGGTCGTAGGGCTGGTGGGGCTCGGCGCCGATCAGGGTGACGAGTCCGGTGAAGCCCTGTTCCCGCAGGGCGACCGCGGTCTGCACGCCCGCCATGCCCGCGCCGGCGACGACGACCCGGCGCTCCGTCCGCTCTGCCCGCTGCTGCTCGCTCACCTGTCCACCTTACGTACCTGACCGGGCGTCAGGAAAGGGTGGCCCCACCCGGCCCGCGGGGCGGGGTCTAGGGTGGCCACCGTAAGACACGCGGGAGCCCGGACGCACCGGGCTGAGAGGGAGGCTGGCGGCCTCCGACCGTACGAACCTGATCCGGGTCATGCCGGCGAAGGGAGGAGCTGGACGCCCATGCGCATCCATCGCACCGACGGGTCCGACGTCCTCGTCATCGGGGGCGGCATCATCGGCCTGGTGACCGCCTGGCGGGCCGCACGGCGCGGCCTGTCCGTCGCGCTCGCCGACCCCGAACCGGGCGGCGGAGCGGCCCGGGTCGCGGCCGGGATGCTGGCCGCCGTCACCGAGCTGCACTACGGCGAGGAGATGCTGCTCGGCCTCAACCTCGCCTCGGCCCGGCGTTATCCGTCGTTCACGGCCGAGCTGGAGGAGGCGAGCGGGCGGGACATCGGCTTCCGCGCCTGCGGCACCCTGGCCGTCGCACTGGACGCCGACGACCGCGCCCATCTGCGCGAACTCCACGAGCTGCAACGCCGCTCGGGCCTGGAGTCGGAGTGGCTGACCGGGCGCGAGTGCCGCCGCCTGGAGCCGATGCTCGCCCCGGGCGTGCGCGGCGGGCTGCGGGTGGACGGCGACCACCAGGTCGACCCGCGCCGGCTCGCCGCCGCGCTGCTCACCGCGTGCGAACGGGCCGGGGTGGTCTTCCGCCGCCGCCGGGCCGACCGCCTCTCGGTGGTGGCCGACCGGGCCGTGGGGGCCGTGCTCGACGACGGTACGGAGGTGGCCGCCGACCAGGTCGTGCTCGCGGCGGGCAGCTTCAGCGGCCGGCTCGCCGGGGTGCCCGCCCACGTCCTGCCGCCGGTCCGCCCGGTCAAGGGCCAGGTGCTGCGGCTCACCGTGCCCCCGGCGTACGCCCCCTTCCTCTCGCGCACCGTGCGGGCGGTGGTCCGGGGCAGCCACGTCTATCTCGTCCCGCGCGAGAACGGCGAGCTGGTCGTCGGCGCCACCACCGAGGAGATGGGCTGGGACACCACCGTCACGGCGGGCGGGGTCTACGAGCTGCTGCGCGACGCCCATGAGCTGGTGCCCGGCATCACCGAGCTGCCGCTGACCGAAACCCGTGCCGGTCTGCGCCCCGCCTCCCCCGACAACGCCCCGCTGCTCGGCCGCACCGCGCTGCCCGGCCTCCACCTCGCCACCGGCCACGGTCGCAACGGCGTGCTGCTCACCCCCGTCACCGGAGACGCCATGGCCGCGCTGCTGGCCGACGGCGAGCTGCCCGAGGCGGCCCGCCCCTTCTCCCCCGGCCGGTTC
>NZ_RDBL01000013.1:701569-736645 GCF_008042035.1 Streptomyces sp. col6 | reverse complement strand
CCCCCGCACCCCTGGAGCAGCCCGCATGACCGAGCCCACCCCGCTCACCGTGTCCGTGAACGGCGCACCGGTCGCCGTCGCCGCCGGCACCACCCTGGACGCGCTCGTCGCGACGCTGACCCAGGCGCCGGCCGGCGTGGCCGCCGCGCTCAACGAGACCGTCGTGCCGCGCGGCCAGTGGCCCGCCGCCGCGCTCACCGACGGCGACCGGGTCGAGGTCCTGACCGCTGTCCAGGGAGGCTGACCATGTCCGACGATCTCTTCACCCTCGGGGGCACCGACTTCACCTCCCGGCTGATCATGGGCACCGGCGGCGCCCCCAGCCTGGACGTGCTGGAGCGGTCCCTGACCGCGTCCGGCACCGAGCTGACCACCGTCGCCATGCGCCGCCTCGACCCGACCGTGCAGGGCTCCGTGCTCTCCGTGCTGGAGAAGCTGTCCATCCGGGTGCTGCCGAACACCGCCGGCTGCTACACCGCCGGCGAGGCGGTGCTCACCGCGCGGCTGGCCCGCGAGGCGCTGGGCACGGACTGGGTCAAGCTGGAGGTGGTGGCCGACGAGCGCACCCTGCTGCCCGACCCCGTCGAACTGCTCGACGCCGCGGAGACGCTGGTGGACGACGGGTTCACCGTGCTGCCGTACACCAACGACGACCCGGTCCTGGCCCGGAAGCTGGAGGACGTGGGGTGCGCGGCGGTCATGCCGCTCGGCTCCCCCATCGGCTCGGGCCTGGGCATCCGCAACCCGCACAACTTCCAGCTGATCACCGAGCAGGCCCGGGTGCCGGTGATCCTGGACGCGGGCGCCGGGACGGCGTCGGACGCCGCGCTCGCCATGGAGCTGGGGTGCGCGGCCGTGATGCTCGCCTCGGCGGTGACCCGTGCCCAGGAGCCCGAGCTGATGGCCGCCGCGATGCGCCACGCGGTGGAGGGCGGGCGGCTCGCGCACCGGGCCGGGCGCATCCCGCGCCGGCACTTCGCCGAGGCGTCGTCGCCGGTGACCGGGCGCGCGGTGCTCGACCCGGAGCGGCCGGCGTTCTGAGGGCGAGGGGCCGCCCGGTCCGGACCAACGTGCCGGAATCCACAGTTCCGGCGCCGCGGGGCCGCTGGAGGCCGGGATTCCGGCCCCCGGCCTCACGCCCCTGTCACGGCTCGGCTTCAGTACTGCGCCGGGTTCGCTCCACGGCGGCGGGCCTGTCCGTGGCGGCTCGTAGACTCGCATGGTGGATACGACCCTCCAGGACCCCCTCGTCGGGCAGCTGCTCGACGGCCGCTACCGCGTCGATGCCCGCATCGCCGTGGGCGGCATGGCCACGGTCTACCGGGCCATGGACACCCGGCTCGACCGGGTGCTCGCCCTCAAGGTGATGCACCCGGCGCTCGCGACCGACGCCTCGTTCGTCGAGCGCTTCATCCGCGAGGCCAAGTCGGTGGCGCACCTCGCCCACCCCAACGTGGTCGGGGTCTTCGACCAGGGCGCCCAGGGGCAGTACGTCTACCTGGCGATGGAGTACGTCGCCGGGTGCACGCTGCGCGATGTGCTCAGCGAGCGCGGCGCGCTCGCGCCGCGGGCCGCGCTGGACATCCTGGAGTCGGTCCTCGCCGCCCTCGGCGCGGCGCACCGCGCGGGCTTCGTGCACCGCGACATGAAGCCGGAGAACGTGCTGATCGGCGACGACGGCCGGGTCAAGGTCGCCGACTTCGGCCTGGTCCGGGCCGTGGACGCGGTGACGAACACCACCGGGACGATCCTCGGCACCGTCTCGTACCTCGCCCCCGAGCAGATCGAGCACGGCACCGCGGACACCCGCGCCGACGTATACGCCTGCGGGGTCGTGCTGTACGAGATGCTCACCGGCGACAAGCCGCGCGACGGGGAGTCCCCCGCCCAGGTCATCTACCAGCATCTGCACGAGGACGTGCCGGCCCCGTCGGCCGCCGTCCCCGGCCTCGCGCCGGAGCTCGACGCTCTGGTGGCGAGCGCCACCGCCCGCTCGCTCGACGTCCGCCCGTTCGACGCGGTGGAGCTGCTCGCCGAGACCCGCCGGGCGCGCGCCGCCCTCACGGAAGCGCAGCTCGACTCCGTACCGCCGCGTGCCCTGGCCCTGGCGCGGGACGGGGCCGCGGACGGTCCGGAGGGGGTCACGGAGGGGCCCGAATCCCGGACGACGGTGATCCCCCGGGTCCTGCCGAGGGACCTGGGCACCGCCCACCACACCAACCGGCTGGAGATGCCACCGCCGGAGCACCCGCTGCCGCCCCGGCGGACCGGGCCGCGCGGCGGTCCGCGGCGCGGGCTGATCGCGGCGGTCCTGGCGGTGCTGCTGGTCCTGGGCATCGGCGGCGGCGTCTGGTACATCAACTCCGGGCAGTTCACCAAGGTCCCCTCGCTGCTGGGCCAGACCGAGCAGGCGGCGAAGAAGCGGCTCTCGGACGCCGGGCTGGAGCTCAAGGGCGTGAAGCGCGCCTTCAGCGACACCGTCGACCGGGGCAAGGTCATCGGCAGCGACCCGAAGTCGGGCGCCCGCATCAGGGGCAACGGCTCGGTCTCGCTCGTCGTCTCGCGCGGCCCCGAGATCATCGAGGTGCCCGACGTCGAGGGCGTCCGGCTCGCCGACGCCAAGCGGCAGCTGAAGAAGGCGGGCCTGCTCCCCGGCATGGTCACCAGGGAGTTCAACGAGGACATCGCGGCCGGTGAGGTCGTGCGCACGGACCCCGAGGCGGGCACCGAGCGCCACCCCGACTCGGCGGTCGCGATCGTGGTCTCCAAGGGCAGCCCCGTCGACGTCCCCGATGTCACCGGGCTCTCCGTGGACGACGCCACCGACGCGCTGGCCGACGAGGGGCTGAAGGCCGAGGTGGTCCCCGGCCGGGTGCACTCGCCCGAGGAGAAGGGCGACATCGCCCGCCAGTCGCCCGCCGAGGGCACCGAGGCGGCCGAGGGCGACACCGTCAAGCTGACCGTGTCCGACGGGCCCCGGATGGTCGACGTGCCGGACGTGGTCGGCATGAACGCCGACGACGCCCAGGCCGAGCTGGAGGGGGCGGGCTTCGAGGTCGACGTCAAGCACGGCTTCCCCTACCTCAGCGACAAGATCTCCAGCCAGTCCGTGGACGGCGGCGACCAGGCCCCCGAGGGCAGCACCATCACCATCAAGACCAAGGGACTGTAGAGATCCGTATGCGCAACCCAGTCGGCGGCCATGTACCGGTGGCCGGCGGCCTCGCCAAGGCCGGCCTCCCCTATGCCCGCGAGATGGGCGCCGAGGCCGTCCAGGTCTTCGTCGCCAACCCGCGCGGCTGGGCCACCCCGGCCGGCAACCCGGCGCAGGACGAGCTGTTCCGCGCCCAGTGCGCCGCCGAGTCGATCCCGGCGTACGTCCACGCCCCGTACCTGATCAACTTCGGCTCGCACACCCCGGCGACGGTCGAGCGGTCCGTGGAGTCGCTGCGCCACTCGCTGCGCCGGGCCCGCGAGATCGGCGCCCTGGGCGTCGTGGTGCACACCGGCTCGGCGACCGGCGGGCGGCCCCGCGAGGAGGCGCTGGCCCAGGTGCGCACGCACATGCGGCCGCTGCTGGACGAGCTGACGCACGACGACGACCCGTTCCTGCTGCTGGAGTCGACGGCCGGCCAGGGCTCCTCGCTCTGCTCGCGGACCTGGGACTTCGGCCCGTACTTCGAGGCGCTGGACGCCCATCCGAAGCTCGGGGTGTGCCTGGACACCTGCCACATCTTCGCGGCGGGGCACGACCTCGCCGGGCCCGGCGGCATGAAGGAGACGCTGGACCTGCTGGTGGGGACGGTCGGCGAGGGCAGGCTGAAGCTCATCCACGCCAATGACTCCAAGGACGTCGCCGGCGCCCACAAGGACCGGCACGAGAACATCGGCTCGGGCCACATCGGCGAGGAGCCGTTCCGCGAGCTGTTCGGCCATCCCGCCACCGAGGGCGTTCCGCTGGTCATCGAGACACCGGGCGGCAAGGAGGGCCACGCCGCGGACGTGGCCCGGCTCCAGGCGCTCCGCGACGGCGGCTGACCCGGCGGGCCCCCCGCGCCGCACCCCGGCCGGCGGTCAGAGTTCGGGGCCGTCCCCGGGCTCCTCCTGATAGGAGTAACGCTGCTCCTGCCAGGGGTCGCCGATGTTGTGGTAGCCGCGCTCCTCCCAGAAGCCCCGGCGGTCGGCGGTCATGTACTCGATGCCCCGGACCCACTTGGGGCCCTTCCACGCGTACAGATGGGGGACGACGAGCCGGAGCGGGAAGCCGTGCTCGGCGGTGAGCAGTTCGCCGCCCTTGTGGGTGGCGAACAGGGTCCGGTCGGAGAGGAAGTCGTCGAGCCGGAGGTTCGAACTGAAGCCGTACTCGGCCCAGACCATCACATGGCTGGCCTGAGGGGCGGGCGGGGCGAGGGCCACGAGATCGCGGGCGAGCACACCGCCCCACTCGGCGCCCAGCATGCTGAATTTGGTCACGCAGTGCAGATCGGCGACGACCGACGAGAACGGAAGTGCGGAGAATTCCTCGTGGTTCCAGCAGTGCTTCTCGCCGTCGGCGGTAGCGCCGAAGACCCGGAATTCCCAGCGGTCCGGTTTGAACTTGGGCACCGGCCCGTAATGGGTGACCGGCCACCCGCGCTGCAGCCGCTGGCCCGGCGGAAGCTCGGACTGCTCTGACGCGCGGTGTTCCCGGCTTTCCGGCTGACCCATGACTCCATGGTGACAGACAGGCAGGGGTGGTCGTGACCAGGGCAGAGGCGATTCGGGCAACTCGTACTAAGCGTGCACTTACTGGACGACTTCCTGGTGCGATGCAAGGATGCGGCCAACGTGCCCAGTTCACCGGTTGGAAGGAGCCTCTGCGATGCAGGGCGACCCCGAGGTCATCGAGTTCCTGAATGAACAGCTGACCGCCGAATTGACTGCCATCAATCAGTACTTCCTGCACGCCAAGATGCAGGACAACTTCGGCTGGACGAAGCTCGCGAAATACACGCGCGCCGAGTCCTTCGACGAGATGAAGCATGCCGAGATCCTGACCGACCGCATTCTCTTCCTCGACGGTCTGCCGAACTACCAGCGGCTCTTCCACGTGCGCGTGGGCCAGACGGTCACCGAGATGTTCCAGGCGGACCGGCAGGTCGAGGTGGAGGCGATCGACCGCCTCAAGCGCGGCATCGAGCTGATGCGGAGCAAGGGCGACATCACCTCCGCGAACATCTTCGAGTCGATCCTCGCGGACGAGGAGCACCACATCGACTACCTCGACACGCAGCTGGACCTGGTCGAGAAGCTCGGGGAGCCGCTGTACATCGCCCAGCTCATCGAGCAGCCGGACAGCTGACCGCGCCTGGGCGCGCTCAGGCGGCTTCGGGGAGCCCGGCCGCCGGTTCGGTGACGGCGGATGCCGTCGCACGCTTTCCGTCGAGCAGTTCGCGGCGCGGGCAGGCACCGCGTCCGAGCATCGCCTGAATGGTGCGGACACAGCCGCCGCAGTCCGTGCCGGCCTTGGAGGCGGAGGCGATCTGGCGGGGCGTGCAGGCACCGGCTGCCGCATGGTCCTTGACCTGCTGCTCCGTAATGCCGAAGCACGAGCAGACGTACATGCGGTTCACCTCCCGGGCGGGGACGGGTCATGGGCGCCGCCCCGATGATCGGTGAGGCTAACCTAACCTTACCCGCCACGCGCGGGCGGCAAAAGCCCGTGAACGCCCTGTGGGGCACGGATCACATCGATCCGTGCCCCACAGTCGTACGGGTACTGCTCGCCGTGACCGTTACTGGTCGCGGTACATCTCGGCGACGAGGAAGGCCAGGTCGAGCGACTGGCTGCGGTTGAGCCGGGGGTCGCAGGCCGTCTCGTAGCGCTGGTGGAGGTCGTCCACGAAGATCTCGTGGCCGCCGCCGACGCACTCGGTGACGTCGTCGCCGGTCAGCTCGACGTGGATGCCGCCCGGGTGGGTGCCGAGGCCCTTGTGCACCTCGAAGAAGCCCTTGACCTCGTCCAGGACGTCGTCGAAGCGGCGCGTCTTGTGGCCGGAGGCGGCCTCGAAGGTGTTGCCGTGCATCGGGTCGGTCACCCAGGCGACGGTGGCGCCGGAGGCCGTGACCTTCTCGACCAGCTCGGGCAGCTTGTCGCGGACCTTGTCGGCGCCCATGCGGACGATGAAGGTCAGCCGGCCGGGCTCGCGCTCGGGGTCGAGACGCTCGACGTAGCCCAGCGCCTCGTCGACGGTGGTCGTCGGGCCGAGCTTGATGCCGATGGGGTTGCGGACCTTCGAGGCGAACTCGATGTGCGCCCCGTCCATCTGGCGGGTGCGCTCGCCGATCCACACCATGTGGCCCGAGGTGTCGTACAGCTGGCCGGTGCGCGAGTCGGTGCGGGTCAGCGCCGTCTCGTAGTCCAGCAGCAGGGCCTCGTGCGAGGCGTAGAACTCGACGGCCTTGAACTCAGCCGGGTCGGTGCCGCAGGCCTTCATGAAGTTCAGCGCGTTGTCGATCTCGCGGGCCAGGGCCTCGTAGCGCTGGCCGGACGGGGACGACTTCACGAAGTCCTGGTTCCACGCGTGCACCTGGCGCAGGTCGGCGTAGCCGCCGGTGGTGAAGGCGCGCACGAGGTTCAGCGTGGAGGCGGACGCGTGGTACATCCGCTTCAGGCGCTCCGGGTCCGGGACGCGGTCGGCCTCGGTGAAGGCGAAGCCGTTGACGGAGTCGCCGCGGTAGGTCGGCAGGGTCACGCCGTCGCGGGTCTCGGTCGGCTTGGAGCGCGGCTTGGAGTACTGGCCGGCGATCCGGCCGACCTTGACGACGGGCACGGAAGCCGCGTAGGTGAGGACGGCGCTCATCTGGAGCAGCGTCTTGAGCTTGGCCCGGATGTGCTCGGCCGACACGGCGTCGAAGGCCTCGGCGCAGTCGCCGCCCTGCAACAGGAACGCCTCGCCCTTGGCGACGGCTCCCATACGGGCACGCAGCTGGTCGCACTCGCCCGCGAAGACGAGCGGCGGATACGACGCGAGGTCCGCGAGTGCATCGCGCAGGGCCTCGGAGTCGGGGTACTCGGGCTGCTGCGCCGCGGGAAGGTCTCGCCAGGTGTTGCCACCGGCGACGGAGGTATTGGCGTTCACGGTCACGGCCCCCACATTACGGGGTCGCGCCCGGTGCTTTTCCGGGTTGCTCAGTGACTGAGACGCACGTCTCGGCGCGGTCGGCGCCGGGGCTGTCCGTGCGGCCTGCTAGCCTCGCGTCTTTCAGCGTTGCACAACGTTGGACAAGTGGACATCGAGGGTGGGGACTTGAAGCGGAATCACCGTAGGGACCTCAGGAAGAGACGGCTGCTGATCGGCGCCGGCGCCGCCGTCGTGGCGACCGCGACCATCGGCACCCTGGCCATGGCCTCGCAGGACCCCGGCACCACGGACGCCAAGCCCGCTTCGGCCTCCGCCGTGCTCCAGGCCCAGTTCGAGGACGCGGCCCGTGAGTTCGACGTACCGCAGAGCGTGCTGATGGCCGTCTCGTACCGGCAGACGCGCTGGGAGAGCCACGACGGGGAGCCCAGCACGAGCGGGGCGTACAACGTCATGGGGCTCACGCGGGTGACCCCGCAGGACGTCGCCGAGGACGGCCTCGCGCACGTCAACCTGAGCGGCAGCCCCGAGATCGAGAAGAAGTTCGACGCCGCCAAGGCGAAGCGCTCGCTCCCGAAGGAGCCCGTCGACACGAGCGACCCCCGGCTGCACACGCTGGACGAGGCCGCGAAGCTGATCGACACCGGCACGGACGCGGTCCAGGACAGCACGGAGCAGTCCATCCGCGCGGGCGCCGCGCTCCTGGCGGAGTACCAGCGCGACGCGACCGGCTCGCTCCCGAAGGAGCCGGGCCGCTGGTACGCCGCGGTGGCCAGGTACAGCCAGGCCCCGGACGCCAAGGGTGCCGATCTCTTCGCCAAGCGGGTCTTCGATTCGGTCAGGACCGGTGAGCGGGAGCTCACCGCGGACGGCCAGCAGGTCACGCTTCCCGCCGACCCGTCCGTCGCCCCGGTCAAGCCGGCGAAGCTCTCGCTCGCCGCGACGCCCGCGAGCACGGCCGCGACGCCCACTCCCGAGTGCCCCTCCGGCCTGAACTGCAACTTCGTCCCGGCCCAGGACCCGAAGACCGGCACCCGCAACTACAGCCTGGCCGGCCGGCCCGCGGGCGGGTACGACATCCGCCAGATCGTCATCCACGACACCGAGGGCAGCTACCAGGTCGCGCTGGACACGTTCCAGGACCCGTCGCAGGGCGCGAGTGCCCACTACGTGATCCGTGCCTCCGACGGTCTGGTCACCCAGATGGTCGAGAACAAGAACCTGGCATGGCACGCGGGCAACTGGTCGCTCAACATGCACTCGATCGGCGTGGAGCACGAGGGCTACGCGATCAAGGCCGGCAAGTGGTACACCGAGCCGCAGTACGAGTCCTCCGCCGCCCTGGTGAAGTTCCTCGCCGGCAAGTACGGCATCCCGCTGGACCGTGAGCACATCATCGGTCACGACGAGGTGCCCGGCAGTCTGGACGCCGGGCCCACCGGCGTCGCCGGCATGCACTGGGACGCGGGCCCGTTCTGGGACTGGAACCACTACATGGCGCTGATGGGCGCCCCGACCGGCGCCGAGGGCGCGGGCGGCCCGGTCAAGGCCGGCCAGGTGGTCCGCGTCGTTCCGCCGTTCACCACGGCCAACCAGCCGGAGCTGACGTACGAGGGCAAGGCGGTCGCCAAGCAGCCGGCGAACTTCGGCTACCTGTACACCGCGGCCTCCACGTCCGCGTCGAAGATCGTCGACCCGTACATGCCGAACGTGAAGGCCACCGACGGCCCGAACTGGGGCAACAAGGTCGTCGCCGGCGGCAAGTACGTCGTCGCCGAGGTCAAGGGCGACTGGACCGCCATCTGGTACGGCGGTCAGAAGGCGTGGTTCTCCAACCCCGGCGGCCAGTTCACCTCGCGCGTCGACGGTCCGGCCCCGGCCGTGATCAAGCTGAAGTCCGGGGCCACGGCCCGGCTGTACGGCCGCTCCTTCCCGGAGGCCTCGGCGTACGAGGGCACGGGCGCCGAGGCACCGACGGACAACCCGGACTACCTCACGAAGTACAAGCTGCCCGCCGGCCAGGCGTACGTACGGGCCGGGGCGGACGTCCAGGGCGACGACTACTTCGGCTCCTCGCAGATCCGGGTCGTGGGCACCACGGTCTACACCCCGATCCGCTACAACCACCGCATCGCGTGGGTGAAGGCGAGCGACGTCCAGGAGGCGAGCAGCGTCGCCCCCGACGCCGCGACCGACCGCTACAACATGATCGGCCGCGACAGCGCCGGCCGTATCTGGCAGTACCAGGGCACCGGCAGCGCCTCCTCCCCGTACTACCGCCGCTACCAGGCGGGCTACGGCTGGGGCAGCTACACCGCGATGACCGCCATGACCGCGCTGCGGGCGGACGGTACGGGTGACTTCGTGACCCGCGACAAGGACGGCGTGCTCTGGTACTACCGCGGCAGCGGCAACCCGGACAAGCCGTACATGGCCCGGCTCAAGGTCGGCAGCGGCTGGAACCAGTACAACAGCCTCAACGGCATGCGCGACCTCGACGGTGACGGCAAGGCCGACATGATCGCCCGCAACGCCGCCGGTGACATCTACTTCTACAAGGGCACGGGCACCCCGGAGAAGCCCTTCGCGCCCAAGGCGAAGATCGGCACCGGCTGGCAGATCTACGACCAGATCGTCTCCACCGGCGACCTCAACGGCGACGGCAAGGCGGACTTCGTAGCCAGGGACAAGGCCGGGGTGCTGTGGATCTACACGGGCACCGGCTCGGCGACGAAGCCGTACGACGCGCGGGTCAAGATCGGTTCGGGCTGGGGCAAGTACAAGCTGCTGCTCGGCCCGAGCGACCTGGACCGCGACGGCCGGGGCGACCTGGTCGGCGTGGACTCGGCCGGAGATTTCTGGTTCTACCACTCCACCGGCAACGTGACGGCCCCGTTCGCGGCGAAGTCGCAGGTCGGGAACGGCTGGCAGATCTACGACCTGCTGTTCTAGCCGACAGCACGTCCTGTGTACGCGGGGCCCTTTCCCGTCCGGCCGGACGGGAAAGGGCCCCGTCGCCGTCCGGCGTGGGCTAAGGTACGGGCATGTTCGCGCACTCGACCCGTAACTGGTGGTGGACCGCTCATCCGGCGGCCCACTGATTCGCGCGTACACACCGACGCAGAGGCCGCCCGAGGGGCGGCCTTTTCCGTGTCCGCGGGCCGTTCCTCCCAGCTGATCCCCCTGGAAGGAACCGCACCGCATGAGCACCGACATGAGCATCGACCGACTCCTGGACGACGACTGCCCGCCGTTCGCCCTGCTGCGCCGCCGCACCCCCGGCCACGACCACGACACCGTCGAGGTGCTGATCGGCCGGGTGCACGAGGCGGAGCGGCTGGCCGACATCCCGGTCGGTGAGCGGCCGTCGCTGGCCCTGGTGCCGTTCCGGCAGATCGCGGAGCGCGGCTTCGACGTACGCGACGACGGCACACCGCTGTCGGTCCTGGTCGCCGACGAGTCGCACACGATGACCCTCGACGAGGCGCTGGAGCGGCTTCCCCGCCACGAAGTCCGCGTGGAGAACGGCGCGTTCGACGTCAGCGACGAGGAGTACGCCGGAACCGTGCGGCGGGTGATCGAGGACGAGATCGGCCGGGGCGAGGGCGCGAACTTCGTGATCCGGCGGACGTTCCGGGGCGAGATCCCGGGGTTCGGCCGGGCGGACGCGCTGGCCCTGTTCCGGCGGCTGCTGGCCGGGGAGCGGGGCGCGTACTGGACGTTCGTCGTGCACACCGGCGACAGGACGCTGGTCGGCGCGAGCCCCGAGGTGCATGTCCGGATGTCGGGCGGGACCGTCGTGATGAACCCGATCAGCGGGACCTACCGCTACCCCGCCGAGGGGCCGACCGCCGAGGGCCTGCTCGCCTTCCTCGGCGACCGCAAGGAGACCGAGGAGCTCTCCATGGTGGTCGACGAGGAACTGAAGATGATGTGCACGGTCGGCGACATGGGCGGGGTGGTGATCGGCCCGCGTCTCAAGGAGATGGCCCATCTCGCCCACACCGAGTACGAGTTGCGCGGACGCTCGTCGCTGGATGTGCGCGAGGTGCTGAAGGAGACCATGTTCGCGGCGACGGTCACCGGCTCCCCGGTGCAGAACGCCTGCCGGGTCATCGAACGGTACGAGGCCGGCGGGCGCGGCTACTACGCGGGCGCGCTGGCCCTGCTGCGCCGGGAGGCGGACGGTACGCAGACCCTGGACTCGCCGATCCTCATCCGGACCGCCGACATCGCGGCCGACGGCGCGCTGCGGGTGCCGGTCGGTGCGACGCTGGTGCGCCACTCGGACCCGGACGGCGAGGTCGCGGAGACCCACGCGAAGGCGGCCGGGGTGCTGGCCGCCCTCGGTGTGCGCCCGGCCCGCCCCGAGGCGGAGCGGGAGCGGCCCCGGCTGGCCGCCGACCCCCGGGTGCGGGAGGCCCTGGACGCCCGGCGCGACGGGCTCGCCCCGTTCTGGCTGCGGATGCAGGAGCGCGCCGCCGAGCGCACCGGCCACGCGCTGGTGGTCGACGGCGAGGACACGTTCACCGCGATGCTCGGGCACCTGCTGCGCGCCTCGGGACTCGACGTCACCGTGCGCCGCTACGACGAGCCGGGGCTGCGGGAGGCGGTGCGGGCGCACGAGGGGCCCGTGGTCCTCGGCCCCGGGCCGGGGAATCCGGGCGACGCGGCCGACCCCAAGATGCGGCTGCTGCGCGCGATGGCCGCCGAGCTGGTGCGGGAGCACCGGCACGGGCTGCTCGGCGTGTGCCTGGGCCATGAGCTGATCGCGGCGGAACTGGGCCTGGAGATCGTCCGCAAGGCGGTGCCGTACCAGGGGGCGCAGACCCGTATCGAGCTGTTCGGGCGGCCCGAGACGGTCGGGTTCTACAACAGCTTCACCGCGCTGTGCGACGGCTCCGGGGCGGCGGAGCTGGCGGCGCACGGCATCGAGGCGAGCCGGGACGCGGTCTCCGGGGAGCTGCACGCGCTGCGCGGGGCCGGTTTCGCCTCGGTGCAGTTCCACCCGGAGTCGGTGCTGACGATGCGCGGTGCGGCGATCGTGACCGAGCTGCTGGCGGGGCTGCCGGTACGCGGCTGAGGCTCGGGATCAGGACCCGGAGCGGGCGGGGACCAGTACGTTCTCGCTGTGGCGGCCGGCCAGGTAGTCGTCGACGTTCTTCACGGTGGCGTCGATGATCTGGCCGACCGCGTCCTCGGTGTAGTACGCCTGGTGCGAGGTGACGATGACGTTCGGGAAGGTGACGAGCCGGGCCAGGGTGTCGTCGTCGACGCCCTCCAGGGACTTGTCCAGGAAGAACAGCCCGGCCTCCGCCTCGTACACGTCGAGTCCCACGCCCAGGAAGCGGCCCGCGCGCAGCTCGACGACCAGCGCCGAGGTGTCGATGAGGCCGCCCCGGCTGGAGTTGACCAGGATCGCGTCGTCCTTCATCAGGGCGAGGGCGTCCTTGTCGATGAGGTGGTGGGTCGCCGGGAGCAGCGGCACGTGCAGGCTGACCAGGTCGGCTTCCGCGAGCAGCTGCTCCTTGTCGACGTAGCGCATGCCCAGCTCGACGCAGGCCGGGTTCTCGGCGACGTCCCAGCCGAGCAGCTTCATGCCGAAGCCGTGGGCGATCCGGGTGAACGCCTCACCGATCTTGCCGGTGCCGATGACGCCCACCGTGCGGCCGTGCATGTCGCGGCCGAGGAGCCCGTCGAGCCGGAAGTCGAAGTCACGGGTGCGGCCCGCGGCCCGGATCACCCGGCGGTTGACCGCCATGGCGAGGGTCCAGGCGAACTCGGCGACCGAGTACGGGGAGTAGTACGAGACCCTCGCGACGCGCAGGGCGAGGCGTTCGGCGACGTCCAGGTCGATGTTGTTGAAGCCGGTGGAGCGCTGGGCGATCAGCTGCGTGCCACCGGCCGCGAGGGTCTGGAGCACGGCGCCGCCCAGGTCGGCGTTGACGCTGGTGGAGACGATCTCGTAGCCCGCGGCGATGGGCGCGGTGTCCCGGTTCAGGAAGACGTCCAGGCACCGGACTTCGTGCTTCCCGGCGAAGGCCTTCTCGATCAGCGGCTTCTCGTCGGACTGCACTCCGAAGGCCAGGATCTCCACGACGTCTCCCCTGTCTGCGTGCTGCGCGGCCGGTCCTGGCGAATATACGGCCGGGTGCCCCGCCGCGCCGCTCAGGCCCTACGCGTCGTCGAGCCCGCGCTCTATGGCGTACCGCACCAGCTCGACCCGGTTGTGCAGCTGGAGCTTGCCCAGGGTGTTCTGGACGTGGTTCTGCACGGTGCGGTGCGAGATGACGAGCCGTTCGGCGATCTGCTTGTACGAGAGCCCCTTGGCGACCAGCCGCAGCACCTCGGTCTCCCGGTCGGTCAGCTCCGGGGCCTTGGGCTCGTCGGAGGCGGCCGGTGCGGGCTCGGAGGCCAGCCTGCGGTACTCGCCGAGCACCAGGCCGGCCAGGCCCGGGGTGAAGACGGCGTCACCGGCGGCGGTGCGGCGGACGGCCTCGGTCAGCTCCTGGGTGCTCGCGGACTTCATCAGGTAGCCGGTGGCGCCGGACTTGACCGCCTCCAGGACGTCGGCGTGCTCACCGCTGGCGGAGAGCACCAGCACCCGCAGTCCGGGCTGGGCGCCGACGAGTTCCTTGCAGACCTGGACCCCGGGCATGCCGGGCAGATTGAGGTCGAGGACCAGGACGTCCGGGGTGACGGCGCCGGCGCGGCGGACGGCCTGCGGGCCGTCCCCGGCGGTCGCCACCACGTCGAAGCCGGCCTCGGCGAGGTCCCGGGCGACGGCGTCCCGCCACATCGGGTGGTCATCGACCACCATCACCCTGATCGCCCTCTGCCCGGCGCCCTCTTCGTGTGTCGCGCTCATCGGACCGAACCCGCCTTCCCCCGTGAAACCTTCGGAACCTTCAGTTCGACCTCGGTGCCCTGGCCGGGCACCGAGATCAGCTCAGCCGTACCGCCCAGATCGCGCAGCCGGCCGCGGATCGACAGGGCGACCCCGAGCCGCCCCTCCCCCTCGGCCTGCGCGAGCCGCCCCTCGGGGATGCCGGGGCCGTCGTCCCGGACCGTCACGATGACCTCGTCCGGCCAGTCCTCCAGCAGGATCCACGCCTGGGCGTCCTCCCCCGCGTGCACCCGGACATTGTCCAGGGCCGCGCCGACCGCCGCCGCCAGCTCCGAGGCCGCCGGGGCCGGGAGCAGCACCGGTGCCCCCGGCTCCGCGAAGCTGGTGCGGGCCCCGGCGTGCGGGGCGAGCAGCGTCCGCAGATCGATCTCGCCGCCGTCCCCGTCGCCCGGCTCGTCCTCGTCCGCCTCGACGGTGCGAACGACGGCGCCCTCGGAGGCGTCCTCGGAGACCCGGGTGGGGGGCACGAGGCCGCTGGAGACCAGGGTGCGCAGGGCGACCTCCTGCTCCCCGGCCATCCGGCCCAGCTCCGCGGCCTCGCCGCCCATCGCGGCGCCGCGCCGCTGGACCATCGCGAGGACCTGGAGCACGCCATCGTGGATGTCCCGGGCGAGGCGTTCGCGTTCGCGGGTGGCGGCCTCGATCTCCAGGGCGCGGGCGAGGGTGCGCTCACTGGCGCGGGCGACCTCGACGACGTACCCGATGGCGATGGAGGCGACCCAGACCAGCATCACGTTGTGCAGGGTGTCGCGGCTGGGCTCGCCGCGCTCGATGAGGTTGGCGACGGCGACGAGGCTGGAGGCGAACCCGGCCCAGCGCCAGCCGCCCTTGATCGCGAAGGCCAGGACGGAACCGGCGGTCCAGATGGACGGCAGGGTCGGCCCGTCGACGTGCTGCGCCTGGAAGTCGGCGAGCGGGGTGACGACGATGCCGGTCAGGGCGATGGCCAGGTCCGCGCCCAGGAAGCGCTTGGTGCAGGCGGCGGCGCTGCCCACCTTCGGCAGGGTGGCGAGCGTCCAGACGGTCATCAGCGACAGGAACGTGATCGCTATCCAGGGCCGCTCGTAGTCGTGCCGGGCGAAGGCCGCGAGCAGCAGCGCGTAGAGCATCGTCAGGACGCGGTACGCCGACAGGGCGCGCCACAGCGGCTGCTCCACCGACATCCGTACCACGCGTACGCGTTTGACCATGCTGTTCTCCCCCGTCCCCCGGCGGACCGACGCTAGGCGTCTTCGCCCGTCTTCTTCGCGGCCTCGGACCGGCGCTTGGCCTCGTCGGCGATCTGCCGCTTGGCGGCGGTCGCGTAGATGTCGACGTACTCCTGGCCCGAGAGCTTCATGATCTCGTACATCACCTCGTCGGTGACCGAGCGCAGGATGAAGCGGTCGCCCTCCATGCCGTGGTAGCGGCTGAAGTCGAGCGGCTCGCCGATCCGGATCCCCGGGCGCATCAGCTTGGGCATCACCTGGCCGGGCGGCTGGATCTTCTCCGTGTCGATCATCGCCACGGGGATGACCGGCGCGCCGGTGGCCAGCGCGACCCGGGCGAGGCCGCCGGGCTTGCCCCGGTAGAGACGGCCGTCGGGCGACCGGGTGCCCTCGGGGTAGATGCCGAAGAGGCCGCCGCTCTCGATGACCTCGATGCCCGCCCGGATCGCCGCCTCGCCGGCGCCGCGCGCGCCCGAGCGGTCGACGGGGAGCTGGCCGACGCCCTTGAAGAACGCGGCGGTGAGCTTGCCCTTGACGCCGGGGGCGGTGAAGTACTCGGCCTTCGCGATGAAGGTCACCTTGCGGTCCAGGACGGCCGGCAGGAAGAAGGAGTCGGAGAACGACAGGTGGTTGCTGGCGAGGATCGCGGGCCCGCGCGCGGGGATGTTCTCCAGGCCCTCCACCCACGGCCTGAAGGCGAGCTTCAGAGACCCGCCGATGGAGAACTTCATAGCGCCGTAGATCAACTCGGGTGCCTCCTGTGTGCTGTCCGACAGACCTTAACCCGAGGTACGGCCCGTCCCTCCTCCCGGCGGGGGCGGGGTGTCCGTGCTCAGGGGCGGGACCGCCCGGTGACGGCCCTGGTCGGTGTCGGCCCGGTCGCGTACGGTGAAGTAATCCTCGCGCACTCCCGTACATCCTTCCGCACACCCCCTCACGCTCCCCGCGAGCCTCACGAACAGGAGACCCCGGTGCCGGTCCTTCCCGGAGCCGAGCCGTTCCGCCACGAGGGCGGAGAGGTCGGCGTCCTCCTCTGTCACGGATTCACCGGTTCCCCGCAGTCGCTGCGTCCCTGGGCCGAGTATCTGGCCGAGCGCGGTCTCACGGTGTCGCTGCCGCTGCTGCCGGGACACGGCACGCGCTGGCAGGACATGCAGGTGACCGGCTGGCAGGACTGGTACGCGGAGGTGGACCGGGAGCTGCGCGGCCTGCTGGAGCGCTGCGCGCGGGTCTTCGTCTTCGGGCTGTCCATGGGCGGCGCGCTGGCGCTGCGGCTGGCCGCGAAGCACGGCGACGCGGTCAGCGGTCTGGTCCTCGTCAATCCGGCCAACAAGGTGCACGGCCTCGCGGCGCACGCGCTGCCGGTGGTCCGTCATCTGGTGCCCACGACGAAGGGCCTGGTCAGCGATATCGCGCTGGAGGGCGTCGCCGAGGTGGGCTACGACCGGGTGCCGCTGCACGCGGCGCACTCGGTGCGGACGTTCTTCCGGCTGGTCGACGGCGACCTGCCCCAGGTCACCCAGCCGCTCCTGCTGCTGCACAGCCCGCAGGACCATGTCGTGCCGCCCGCCGACTCCGCCCGCATCCTGAGCCGCGTCTCCTCGACGGATGTCCGTGAGGTCCTGCTGGAACAGAGCTACCACGTGGCGACGTTGGACCATGATGCGAAGCGGATCTTCGACGAGAGCCATGCGTTCATCGGCCGCCTCGCTCCGAACGAGAAGGAACAGGGCGGGAAGAAGGGGAGCACGTCCGGTGGCTGAGCACGACGCGGAGCGCGCGGGCAGCGAGGAGGAGCGCGAGCCGCTCCCCGTGGAGGGAGCGGCCGTCGCCGACGACGGCGGCTCCGCGGCGCCCGAGGCACCGGCCGCCCCGGCGGCCGGTGAGGGCGACGGCGGGCCGCTCGACGAGGAGGCCGCCTGGAAGGCCATCGTCGCGGGGTACGGGCAGGAGCCGCCGGACCCGCCGGGGGCCAGGCCCTTCCGGTCGATCGAGGATCTCGCGCTGCCGGACGACGGTCCGCTGACCGCCCCGGACCCGGACAAGGGGCTCGGCAAGCGGCCGCCCAAGCCGGAGCCGGACCGCCCGCTCGGCAGCTCCGTGGTGTTCGCGCCCGGGGTCGGCGCCGGGCCGCGCGACTTCGAGCCGGCCGACCCGGACGCCGCCGGCGGGGACGACGACGAGGGGCACTTCGTGCCGCCGGAGCCGCCGCCGCTGCCGGAGGCGGACGTCACGGCGAAGTTCGCCTGGCTCGCGGTGGTCGGCGGGCCGGTGCTGATGCTGCTCGCGGTGCTGCTGTCCTGGGAGATGACCTGGTGGCTGACGACGGTGTGCGTCGGCGGCTTCCTGGGCGGTTTCGTGACGCTGGTGGCGCGGATGAACCCCGACGACGAGGGAGACGACGACCCCGGCCGGGGCGCGGTGGTCTAGGGCCTTTCGTTTGGATCATGCCGGGCTCGCGGGCTCCGGCCTGATCCAAACGAGAGGCCCTAGCTGCCGTCCGGCGCGGCGGGCACCCTCAGCGCGGCCAGGACCGGCAGGTGGTCGGTCGCGGCCCGCAGGTCGGCCTCCCGCACCCCGGGCAGCCCGTTCGGGACCCCGCAGCCCAGGACCTCGACGCCGTCGGTGGCGAAGACGGCGTCGATCCGGCGGAGCGGGTCGTGCGCGGGGAAGGTGTACTCGCCGCCCCGCGGCTCGGTCTCCCAGCAGTCCTGGTAGCGCCCGGCCAGTCGCCGGAAGGCCCGCCCGCTCGGTACGTCGTTGAGGTCGCCGGCGACCACCGCGTGCTCCACGCCCAGCGCGTCCACGGTCGTGGTCAGCCGCTCCGCCTGGGCCGCGCGCTCCTGCCGCTGGAGGCTCAGGTGGCAGCTCACCACGCCGAGCCGGGCGCCCGCGAACCGGACCACCGCGGTGGCGAATCCCCTGCGGTGCTGCCCCGGGGTGCGCGGCAGCAGGATGTCCTCGGTGCGCTCGACCGTGGCGCGCAGCGAGCACAGCAGCAGCGGCCCGGCCGCGGTGGCGCCCCCGCCGAGGATCACCAGGTCGGTGGCGGCGGCGAGCCGGGCGGCGTACTTGCGCCAGCGGAAGAACCGCGGCGCCTCCTGGACGAGGACCAGATCGGGGGCGCAGGCGCGGATGACCCGGGCGAGGGCGGCGCGGTCGTCGCGCATCGACCGGATGTTGTAGCTGAGCACCCTGATGACGGCCGAGCCGTCCTGCTCGGTGCGGGAATCGGGCAGCGACATCGTGGCCATGCCCTCACGATACGGCGGACGCCCGCCGCTCCCCGAGGGGGCGCGACGGGCGTCCGGCGTTTGCGTGATGCGGGCGGGCTCAGCCCTGGCGGGCCAGGTCCGCGGCGCCCACGAGCCCTGCCTTGCCGCCGAGTTGGGCCGCGAGCACCTGGGCGTGCGGGCGCCACTCGCCGCCGATCAGCCAGCGCCGGAACGACTTGCGGATCGGGTCGAGGACCAGCTCGCCCTCGTCCGAGACGCCGCCGCCGACGATGAAGGCCGACGGGTCGAACAGCGAGGCCAGGTCGGCGAGTCCGGCGCCGGCCCAGCGGGCCAGCTCGCGGAACGAGTCGACGGCCACCGGGCAGCCCTGGCGGGCGGCCTCGCTGATGTGCTTGCCCTCGATGCCGTCGACGGTGCCGTCGCCGAGCGCCAGCAGGATCGTGGCGTTCTCCGGGGTGGCGTTGGCGCGCTGCTTCGCGTACCGCACGAGGGCGCGGCCGGAGGCGTACTGCTCCCAGCAGCCCTGGCTGCCGCAGCCGCAGAGCAGACCGTCCGGGACGACCCGGATGTGGCCGAACTCGGCGGCCACGCCGAAGCGTCCGCGGCGCAGCTTGTTGCCGATGATGATGCCGCCGCCGAGGCCGGTGCCCAGCGTGATGCAGATGACGTCGTCGTGGCCCTGGCCGGCACCGAAGCGGTATTCGCCCCAGGCCGCCGCGTTGGCGTCGTTCTCGACGACGACGGGGAGGCCGACGCGCTGCTCGACCTTGTCCTTGAGCGGCTCGTGGCGCCAGTTGATGTTGGGTGCGAAGAGCACCGTGGCCCGCTTGTCGTCGACGTATCCGGCCGCGCCGATGCCGACCGCCTCGACCGTGTGACCCTCGCTGGCGCCGGACACCGCCGCCGCGATCGCGTCCACGATGCCTTCGGCTGTCGGCGGGGTCGGCACCTTGAAGGTCGAGAGGATGTGGCCCTCTTCGTCGACCACTCCAGCTGCGATCTTCGTGCCGCCGATATCGACGCCGATGGTGAGTCCCATGAATCCCTCAGTTCCGGTCGAGCCCCGCTGAGGCAACCGTACCCGAGGCGGGGCCCCGCCCTGTCGGCGCCGGTCAGTCCAGGTCGATGTGTTCGCCGGCGCCGGACCCCTCGTCCCGGGGGCCATCGGGGGCTTCGGCCTTCTTTTCCGTGCCCGCGGGGTCGCCTGCCCCACGGGTCCAGCGGCCTTCCTGGCCCTCGACCGCGGAGCGGTAGGCGGCGAGCAGTTCGCTGCCGGCGGCCGCGATGTGCTCGAAAACGTCCGGATTGCGCTCGATGACGGGCTCGACTGCCGCCTTGGCCTGCTGGATGACCTGCTGCACGGCACCCTGGGCGGCGAGCCCGAGGAGCGGCGCCTGGAACGAGCCGAGCTTGTCGGCGACCGCGTCCATCAGCTTGCGCAGTTCCTCGGCGGCGGAGCCGGGCGGCGGGCCGTACGCGGCGCGGCGGCGGGCCTGCTCGGCGGCGAGGTCCTCTGCGCACGCGTCGGCCCACGCGTCGTCGTCGACGGGACGATCGTTGGCTTCGCTCATGGCGGACTCCTGGGACCTTGTGGCCGGCGGCCCGGCATACCGGACACGTACCTTCGACGTTACCCGAACGGTGGTGCGCCGTTCAGCTCGTCCGGGGCCAGAGCGCCGGGTCGGGGGTGAAGCGGACCCGGAGCACGCCGTCGGTGAGCGCCGCGCCGGAGACGGTGCAGCGGCGCAGCGCGGGCTCCAGGGGCACGATGCGGTGGAACGGGCCGACGGTCAGGAGGAGTTCACCGCCGCGCCGGACCAGCTGGAGGTCCTTCTTGACGGCGCCGGGCAGCCGCAGGCACCAGACGAGTATCCCGTCGCCGTCCGGCCCGCCGGCCTCCTCGATCCACCAGGGGTCCGCGGCCCGGCCGCCCTCATCGCCGGTGCCGGGCACGGCCGGTGCCCCGTCCCCGCAGAGGGCCAGGAGGTCGTCGGGGCCCTCCGGGTCGCGGCCGAGGTGCGCGATCCGTACCGGGGCGGGCCCCTCCTCGTCCCAGCGGGCGAGGACCTTCTCCTGCTGGGCGGCGAGCGCGGCGAAGAAAGGGTCCGGGGAATGGCCGGGCAGCACCCGGTTGGCCACCAGTGCCTCGGTGCGCAGACCGTGCAGGGCGATCCCGGTACGCGCGGTGCGCAGGGCGTCGTCGGCGGCCGGGCCCGGTTCGGCGACCAGCCGGAGCGTGGTGGCGCGGTCCTCGATCAGCGCCTGGACCTGGGCCAGCTCCGCGTCGCGCCGGGCGGCGGCCTCGTACAGCCACTGTGCGGGCATGGGCACACCGGCCAGCTGGGCGAGCATCGGGCGCAGGGCGCGGGCGGCCTGGCGCTCCTGGGGCAGCAGCCGGCGCAGGTAGCGGCGCAGCTGTTCGGGCAGGGCGAGCAGGGCGAGGGCCTCGCGCAGCGGCGGCAGGTCGACGACGAGGAGGTCGTACGCCCCGTCGGCCCAGTCGCCGTGGGCGGCGCGGCGCAGCGCGTGCAGCAGGGCGAGTTCGGCGCTGCCGGGGAGTTCGGTCAGCTCCTCTCCGTCCAGCGGGTTGCCGCCGAGCAGATCGAGGACGCCGGACAACTGCTGCTGGAGGGCGAGGAGTTCGGCGCGGAAGTGCGCGCCGGAGTCGATCCGGACGGACCACAGGCCCCCGGTGACGGGGGTGGGCGCCGTGGCGTCGGGGAAGCCGGGTATCGGGTCGGCGGAGATCAGCAGGGTGCGGGCGCCGTCGCGGGCCGAGGCCAGCGCGGTGGCGGCGGCGACGGTGGTACGGCCTGCCCCGCCGGGTCCGGTGACCAGGACCGTACGCACGCGCTCAGCCCTTCGGGACGGACTCGACGCGCTTCTTCAGGCCGGCGAGGGCGCGGTCGATGATGACCTTCTCGGCCTTGCGCTTGATCATGCCGAGCATCGGGATCTTGACGTCGACGGTCAGCCGGTAGGTGACCTCGGTGCGGTCGCCGTCACCGAGGGGGGCGAGCGCGTAGGAGCCGTCGATGGCGCGGAGCATCTGCGACTTGACCAGGGTCCAGCTGACCTCGTAGTCGCCGATCCAGGTGTAGGCGAGGGTGTGGTCGTCCTTGATCGCGCCGGCGTCCAGGACGAGCCGGACCTTCTCGGCGCGGCCTCGCTCGTCGGTGCCGAGGACCTCGGCCTCCTTGACCTCGCCGGTCCACTCGGGATAGCGGTCGAAGTCGGCGATCACACCCATGACGTCGGCCGGCGCCGCCTCGATCGTGATGCTCGAGCTGGTGTGTTCAGCCATCGCTGTGGCCCTCCAGTGCGGTGTACCGGTCCGTCGGCAGAGGCCTGCCGCCAGAAGGCTATCGCGTGCGCCCGGCGGCCCGTCCCAGGGTCGGGTCCACGGGGCGGGTCCACGGGGCGGGCCGGGCGGTTCACCACTCCAGTGCCCAGGGCCGGCCGGTCGAGGCGAAGTGGCCGACGTTCACGCACTCGGTGGCGCCGATCCGCATCCGCCGGGCCAGCGGCTGGTGGACGTGGCCGAAGAGGGAGTAGCGCGGGCGGGTGCGGCGGATGGCGTCGAGGAGGGCCCGGCTGCCGCGCTCGAAGCGGCGCGCCACGGTGTCGTAGACCAGGTCCGGCACCTCGGGCGGGATGTGGGTGCAGAGCACGTCGACCTCGCCGACGGCCTCGATCTTGGCGGCGTACTCCTCGTCGTCGATCTCGTACGGGGTGCGCATGGGCGTACGCAGTCCGCCGCCGACGAAGCCGAAGACGCGGCCGCCGATCTCGACGCGCTCGCCGTCCAGGACGGTGGTGCCGGGACCGGCGTACTCGGGCCACAGGGCGGGGATGTCGACGTTGCCGTAGGTGGCGTACGTCGGGGTGGGCAGCGCGGCGAACATCTCGGCGTACTGCTTGCGGACCGCGCCGGTGATGGCGGCGTTGCGGTCCATGCCCTGCCACAGCGCCCGGCCGAAGTCGCGGGCCTCCTCGAAGCGGCGCTCGGTGCGCAGGGCGACGAGCCGGTCGGCGTTCTCGACGCCGAAGAGGTCGGGGAAGATGCCGCGCGAGTGGTCGGCGTAGTCGAGGAAGAGGACCAGGTCACCGAGGCAGATCAGGGCGTCGGCACCGTCCCCGGCGCGGGCCAGCGCCTCGGTGTTGCCGTGCACGTCGCTGACCACGTGGACCCGGGTGCGCCGCCCGGCGGCGGCCCCCCGGCTGTTCGCTCCTGCTCGCATGAAGATCCACCCTAGAACGAGGGTCCTCACCTGGGTAGAGGCCCCGGACCTGCGGTTACTTCCGGGTGTGCGCGCAAGTGGACTACTGTGCGCGAAAGGACGACCGATATGTGTGACGCATAAGACATCTGGCCGGAACCCCCTATCCGGAACCGAGTACCGGTGGGTAACGTCCGGGCAGTCCAGTCGTGCTCACCCCACTGAGCACCCGCCATCTTGGACCGCGCCGGTGCGTCACACAGAGCCGTGGCACCGGAGCCCGATGAGGAGCAGCAGTCTTGCGCGAGTTCAGCCTTCCGGCCCTGTACGAGGTCCCCTCGGACGGCAACCTGACGGATCTCATCCGCCGCAATGCCGCTCAGCATCCCGATGTCGCGGTGATGAGCCGCAAAGTGGCGGGCGTCTGGACGGACGTCACCGCCACGCAGTTCCTGGCCGAGGTCAGGTCGGCCGCCAAGGGCCTGATCGCCGCGGGCGTCGAGCCCGGCGACCGGGTGGCCCTGATGTCCCGCACCCGCTACGAGTGGGTGCTGCTGGACTTCGCGATCTGGAGCGCGGGCGCGGTCACCGTGCCGGTCTACGAGACCAGCTCCGCCGAGCAGGTGCAGTGGATCCTCGGTGACTCGGGCGCCGTCGCGGTCCTGGTGGAGAGCGACACGCACGCCGACGCCGTCGCCTCCGTGCGCGACCGGCTGCCCGCGCTGCGCCACGTCTGGCAGATCGAGAAGGGCGCCGTCGACAAGCTCCGCGCCGGGGGTGAAGGGGTTTCCGAGGAGACCGTGGACCTGCGCAGCGCGGCGGCCGGGGCGGACGACCCGGCCACCATCGTCTACACCTCGGGCACCACCGGCCGCCCGAAGGGCTGTGTGCTGACGCACCGCAGCTTCTTCGCGGAGTGCGGCAACGTGGTGGAGCGACTGAAGCCCCTCTTCCGCACCGGTGAGTGCTCCGTCCTGCTCTTCCTGCCCGCCGCCCACGTCTTCGGGCGGCTGGTCGAGGTCGCCTCGGTGATGGCCCCGATCAAGCTCGGCTGCGTCCCGGACATCAAGAACCTCACCGACGAGCTGGCGTCGTTCCGGCCGACGCTGATCCTCGGTGTGCCGCGCGTCTTCGAGAAGGTCTACAACGCGGCGCGTGCCAAGGCGCAAGCCGACGGCAAGGGCAAGGTCTTCGACCGGGCCGCGAACACGGCGATCGCCTACAGCCGCGCGCTGGGCACCCCGCAGGGCCCGTCGCTGGGCCTGAGGTTCCAGCACAAGGTCTTCGACCGCCTGGTCTACGGCAAGCTGCGCGCGGTGCTCGGCGGGCGCGGCGAGCACGCGATCTCCGGCGGCGCCCCGCTCGGCGAGCGCCTCGGCCACTTCTACCGGGGCATCGGCTTCACCGTCCTGGAGGGCTACGGCCTGACCGAGTCCTGCGCGGCGACCGCCTTCAACCCGTGGGACCGGCAGAAGATCGGCACGGTCGGCCAGCCGCTGCCCGGTTCCGTGGTGCGCATCGCGGACGACGGCGAGGTGCTGCTCCACGGCGAGCACCTGTTCTCCGGCTACTGGAACAACGAGGCGGCGACGGCCGAGGCGCTGGCGGACGGCTGGTTCCACACCGGCGACATCGGCACCCTCGACGAGGACGGCTACCTCGCGATCACCGGCCGCAAGAAGGAGATCATCGTCACGGCCGGCGGCAAGAACGTCGCCCCCGCCGTCATCGAGGACCGCATCCGCGGCCACGCCCTGGTCGCCGAGTGCATGGTGGTCGGCGACGGGCGCCCGTTCGTCGGCGCGCTGGTGACGCTGGACGAGGAGTTCCTGGGCCGCTGGGCCGAGGAGCACGGCAAGCCGGCCGGTTCGACGGCCCTGTCGCTGCGCGAGGACCCGGAGCTGCTGGCCGAGGTGCAGCGCGCTATCGACGACGGAAACGCCGCGGTGTCCAAGGCCGAGTCCGTCCGCAAGTTCCGCATCCTGGGCGCCCAGTTCACCGAGGAGGCGGGCCACATCACGCCTTCGCTGAAGCTGAAGCGGAACGTGGTGGCGAAGGACTTCGCGGACGAGGTGGAGTCGATCTACCGCTCGTGACCGCGTGCGCCTCACGCGTACGAGGAGGGGCCCGCACCACACCGGTGCGGGCCCCTCCTCGTACGCGCGTCAGAGCAGTTCGCGCAGCCGCTCCGCCAGCAGGTCCCAGCGCCATTTCTCCTCGACCCAGGCGCGGCCCCGCTCCCCCATGCGCCGGCGCAGCTCCGCGTCGCCCAGCAGCGCGTTGATCCGCTCCGCCGCGTCCCCGGGTTCGCCGCCGCGCACCACCCAGCCGGTCTCACCGTCGAGCACCGCGTCGGGGGCGCCGCCCGAGTCGCCCGCCACCACCGGCAGCCCGGTCGCGGACGCCTCCAGGTAGACGATCCCCAGGCCCTCCACGTCGAGGCCGCCGCGCCGGGTCCGGCACGGCATCGCGAAGACGTCGCCGGCCCCGTAGTGCGCGGGCAGCTCCGACCAGGGCACCGCCCCGGTGAACCGCACGGAGTCCGCCACGCCGGTGCGCGCGGCGAGCGTGCGCAGGTCGTCCTCGTAGGGCCCGCCGCCCACGATCAGCAGGACCGTGTCCGGGTGCGCGGCCAGGATCGCGGGCATCGCGAGGATCAGGGTGTCCTGGCCCTTGCGCGGCACCAGCCGGGAGACGCAGACGACGACGGGCCGTTCGGTGAGCCCGAGCCGGGCCCGGACCGCGTCGCCGCCGTCCGGCACGGCATCGCGAAGACGTCGCCGGCCCCGTAGTGCGCGGGCAGCTCCGACCAGGGCACCGCCCCGGTGAACCGCACGGAGTCCGCCACGCCGGTGCGCGCGGCGAGCGTGCGCAGGTCGTCCTCGTAGGGCCCGCCGCCCACGATCAGCAGGACCGTGTCCGGGTGCGCGGCCAGGATCGCGGGCATCGCGAGGATCAGGGTGTCCTGGCCCTTGCGCGGCACCAGCCGGGAGACGCAGACGACGACGGGCCGTTCGGTGAGCCCGAGCCGGGCCCGGACCGCGTCGCCGCCGGAGTCCGGGTGGAACGTCTTCTCGTCGACGCCCGGGGGCAGCTGGACCATACGGGCGGCGGCGGCCGGGGTGAGCGCGGCGGCGATCCGGGAGCGGGTGTACTCCCCGAGGTAGGTCAGCGTGTCGGTGCCCTCGCCGATCCGCCGCAGCAGCTGCCGGGAGGCGGGCAGCTGGGCCCAGCCCGCCTCGTGGCCGTGCGTGGTGGCGACCAGGCGCCGGGCGCCCGCCTCGCGCAGCGCCGGGCCCATCAGCCCGAGCGGGGCCGCGGCACCGAACCAGACGGACGAGCAGCCGTGGGTGCGCAGCAGCTCCGTGGCGCGCCGGGTCACGCGCGGGGTCGGCAGCAGCATCGTCGTACGGTCGCGGACGACGGTGAAGGGCTGCTCCGCGTCGAAGGCGGCGGTGGCGGCCGTGCCCTCGGCCCCGCGCTTCCAGGTGGAGGCGTAGACGACGACCCGGTCGGGGTCGAGCCGCAGCGCCATGTTGTGCAGGAACGCCTGGATGCCCCCCGGGCGGGGCGGGAAGTCATTGGTCACGATCAGGGTCTTGTCCATCGCCGCCGACAGTACCGGGCCCGGGGCCCGCGGCCGTGCCTGATGGCCCGTACACAGGGCCTGCGGGCATCATGGCTGTTTCGTACGGCGTACAGACGGGGTGAGGGCAGGTCATGACGGGTTCCAGCGGCACACGTCCGGCGGCCTTCGCGGTGTGGGCGCTCACCAGGGCGGTGCTGCTGCTCTGGGTGACCAAGGTGCTCACCCCGCCGGGGCTCGACGTGACGAGCGACGTGTCGGTGATCTACCACGGCTGGTACGACGTGCTGCGCTCCGGCACCTACCCGCAGTCCGACGTCACCTGGCAGTACCCGCCGGTGGCGGCCCTGGCGATCCTCTCCCCCGCCCTGCTGCCGTTCCTGGACTACGCCACGGCGTTCTTCGTCCTGGCGTTCCTGTGCGACGCGCTGGTCCTGGGCCTGCTGCTGCGCGCGAGCGACGGTCCGGGCCGCCGGACGGCCGGGGTGTGGGTGTGGGTGGCCGGCGTGCCGCTGCTCGGCACGACCGCGTACGCCCGGTACGACGTGATGGTGACGGCCGTCGCGGTGGCGGCGCTGCTGGCCGGGCTGCGGCGCCCCCGGGTGCTGGGGGCGCTGGCCGCCTTCGGGGCGCTGCTGAAGGTGTGGCCGGTGCTGCTGCTCGCCGGGACCGCCCGGGGGCGGCGCACCCGGCTGGCCTGGACGACGGCCGCGGCGGTGGCGGCCGGACTGCTCCTGGTGTGCGTGGCGGCTGCGCCCGGCGCGCTGGCGTTCCTCGGCTTCCAGCGCGACCGGGGCACCGAGGTCGAGTCACTGGGCGCGCTGGTCTTCCATGTGTGGCGGCAGTTCGGCTGGGAGGGCCGGGTGGAGCTGCACTACGGCTCGCTGGAGTTCCTGGGCCCGCACGTGGGCCTGGTGAGCACGCTGGCGCTGGGGCTGAGCCTGGTCGCGTTCGGCTGGCTGCTGGTGTGGCGGCTGCGGGCGCGGACCTTCGGGCCGAGTACGGCGGCGGACGCGGCGTTCACGGCGGTGCTGCTGTTCACCACGACGAGCCGGGTGATCAGCCCCCAGTACATGCTGTGGCTGGTCGGGCTCGCCGCCGTGTGCCTGGTGCTGCGGGCGAGCCGGATGACGGGGCCGGCGGTGCTGGTGCTGGTGGCCACGGGGGTGACGCAGCTGGAGTTCCCGATCGGCTTCGTGCACGTGGTGACGAGCGACGCGCACGGCCTGACGCTGATGTTCCTGCGCAACGGGCTGCTGGTCGCCGCCAGCGTGCTGGCGGCGACGCGGCTGTGGCAGGACACGGTACGGGCCCCGAAGGCGCGGCCCGCCGTACGGGACGAGGCGCCGCCCGCGCCCGCGCTCAGCCGAGCCGGTTCCGCAGATACACCCGCCAGCGCGCCGTGAAGTCCTGCGGGGTGGTGCCGAGCACCTCGTGCAGGGCGTCCTCGACCGCCCCGTCCCGTCCGTGGTGGGCGCCGACGGCCCGGTAGAAGGCGAACAGCTTCTCCTCGCCCCAGCGGTCCGCGATCAGCTCGCAGGCCAGCCAGCCGCCCTCGTACGCCTTCGCCAGCCGCCCCGCGTCACCGGCGAACGCGAAGTCCTCGTCCTCGGGCAGCGCGGCGGGCCCGTCGCCGGCCCGGACCGCGTCGGCCAGCTCGGGGGCTATCTCCTCGGCGGTGCGGTCCTGGTCACGGTAGGCCGCCCAGTCGGCGAAGCCCTCGGAGAGCCAGGTCGGGGTGGCCGACGAGGTGTTCTTGCGGGTGGCCACATGGGTGGTCTCGTGGGTGAGGACGACGCGCTGCCCGAAGCCGCCGAGCAGGGAGTACGCCTCCGGGTTGACGATCACCCGGTCCGCGGGCGACTTCCCGGAGCCGCCGGTCTCGCCGGTGGTGACGGCCGCTATGCCCTTGTAGTTCGCGGCGGGCGACCCGAGCAGCTCGCCCATCTCCTTCACGCTGTCCGGCACCAGCACCACCACGCGCCCGGCCCACTGCTCCGGCCAGGCGGCGGTGACCGCGGGCACCGCCTCGTCGGCGGTGCCCGCGACGGCCTCCAGCTCGGCGCGCGGGCGGCCGACGCCCAGGACCAGGCTGTGCTTGCCGCGCACCACCTCGACGTCGCCCTGCTCCCACAGCTGGCGGGCGCTGCCGTCCGCCGCCCGGTCCGCGGTGATGTACCAGCGGCCGTCCCCCGGGTCGCGGGCCAGCTCGACGGTCCGGTCGACGGAGACGGGGGCGCTGTCGTAGCCCTCGATCCGGTAGCCGAGCCGGACGTCGGCGGTGACGCGGTCGCCGCCGTGCGCGGAGACGTCGGTCAGCCGGTACGTCCAGGAGCCGAGCGGTACGTCCGCGAGGCGGGCGATCTCCCGGCGCTGGGCGCCGCGCAGGGCCGTGGCGTCCGGGTCGACGACGGCCGCGTAGGCCGCCGCGTCGTGGTGCAGGACGGCGGCGGCGCGGCGGTCCAGGACGGCGCGGATGTCGCGTGCGGTGGTGTCGGGCGCCCGGTCCGCCGGTGCCGAGCAGCCGGCGGCGCACAGCAGCGCGGCGAGCACGGCACCCGCCGTCCGCCGTCGTCCTTCACGCGCCCGGCCAGCGGTGCGCACCTGTTCGGCCACATGACGAGCGTACGGGCAGGCTCAGGGTCCCGGCCGGGGAGCGGGAGGCCGCAGGGGGACGTCAGACGCGGGTGACCGAGGAGACGGGCATCATGCCGACGGGGTCGTAGCGGACCGGGGCGCCCGGGTACGGCGCGTGGATGACCTGGCCGTTGCCCACGTACATCGCGATGTGACTGGCGTCCGCGCGGTAGGCGACCAGGTCACCGGGGCGGGCCTCGGAGAGCGGCACCATGCGGCCCGCGTACCGCTGGGCCTGCGAGGTGCGCGGCAGGCTCACCCCGGCCTGGGCCCAGGCCCACTGCATCAGCCCGGAGCAGTCGAAACCGGAGGGCCCGTTCGCGCCCCACACGTACGGCAGGCCGAGCGCCCGCTGCGCGGCCAGGACGGCGGCCGCCGCGCGGGACGAGCCCGCGGGGAGGCCGCCCAGGGGCCCGGCGCCCTGGTCGCGGCCGTCGCGCGAGGCGCGGGCGAAGGCGGCCCGCTCGGACCCGGGCAGCGTCCTCAGCAGCTGCCTGGCCCGCGCGAGCTTCTGCTCCACGGTCCGCTTGTGGCGGCTGACGGCCTCCCGGCCGCGCTCCAGGCCGGCCAGCGAGCGGGCGGCCTCGGCGCGGGTCTGGGCGAGCGCCCGCTGCGCCTTGCGGAGTTCGGCGAGGGCGGTGGCCCGGTGGGCGTCGGCCATCCCGACGGCGGCGGCCCGGTCCAGGTAGGTGTCCGGGTCGGAGGTGAGCAGCAGGGCGAGCGAGGGGTCGATGCCGCCGGCGCGGTACTCCGCCCGCGCCGCCGAACCCAGCTCCTCGCGCATGCGGTTGATGCGCTCCTGGCCCCGGGCCGCACGGTCCTGGGCCCTGCTCACCTCGCCGCGCAGCCGGGTCACGTCCTCGCCGGCCTTGTTGTACTGCTCCGTGGCGCGCTCGGCCTCGGCGTAGAGGCGGTCGACGCGGGCCCCGGCGGACTGCGGGGTGTCGTGCGGCTCGGCGTTCGCGGTGGCCGCGCCGAGCGTCGCGGCCGCGGTCGCGGCGGCGGCCGTCAGGACGGTGGCCCGCGCACCGCGAACGGCTCCGGGCTGTGTGGAACGGCGATGGGATCCCACAGGACGCCGCACTCCCTTCGCGCGCGGCCCCTGCCGCCCGGACGGGCGGACCGACGTACGTGAGCCGCACAGCAGGGCAGACAGTAACCGCGTGATCACGGAGCGGACAAAGACGCGCCGGGGCGACCGGGGCCACACACAGTGACGCCCCGCCGGTGACCTGTGGTCTCCGGCGGGGCGGCCGTCAGTACGGGGCGCGGGAATTCGCCCGTTCGGGCGCGGTTCAGATGCGCACGGCGCCGTAGATGCTGCCGATGGTGCTCATCGACTCGTAGCGGACGTACGCGCCGGGGTACGGGGCGTGCAGGACCTGCCCGTTGCCCGCGTAGAGGCCCACGTGCTCGTTGTTGTTGAAGAAGACCAGGTCGCCGGGGGCCAGCTGGCTGACGCCGATCCGGTGCCCCTGGTTGATCTGGGTGTACGTGGTGCGGGTGATGTTGGCGCCGGCCTGCGCGTAGGCCCACATCGTCAGGCCCGAGCAGTCGAAGGAGTTGGGGCCGGTGGCCGCGGGGACGTACGGCTTGCCGATACGGGTGGCGGCGGCGTTGAGGGCGGCGGCACCGAGCCCGGAGGCGGGGACCTCGTTGCCGAGATCGACCCGGGTGCCCGCGGCGCGGCTCGCACGGGCCTCGTCCTGGCGCAGCTTCTCGCGCTCGGCGGCGGTGAGGGTGTTGAGCAGGCGGCGCGCCTCGGCGAGCTTCTCCTGCTGCTTCTTCTTCTTCTCACCGAGCGTCTTGCGGACCGAGGCGAGGTCGCTCAGCTTGTCCTGGGCCTCCTTGCGCTGCTGCGCGAGGGCCCGCTGCTTCTCCTGGACCTTCGACAGGGACTCGGCCTGCTTGGCCGTCAGCTGGTCGAGGGCGGACGCCTGGTCGAGGAAGCTGTCCGGGTCGGAGGAGAGGAAGAGCTGCACGGAGGGGTCGATGCCTCCGGAGCGGTACTGCGCGGCGGCGAGGGAACCGAGGCCGGAGCGGAGCTGGTTGAGCTCCTCCTGGCCGCGGGCCACCTTGTCCTGGATCGCGCCGATCTGCTTCTCGAGCTTTTCCTGCTTCTCCTTGGCCCCGTTGTACTGCTCGGTGGCCGCTCCCGCCTGGTGATAGAGCTCGTCGACCTTCGCCTTGACCTCGCTCTTGGTCGGCTTGGGGTCGGCGTGGGCTGCCTGGGAGGACAGGGCAACGGCCGCGGCGGCGGTGGCGGTGAGCACGGTCACGCGAGTGCGGCTCGGCTGCTTGGGACGACGGTGGGACGCCACGAAGGCGAGCTCCTTCTTCCTCGAGCCGCCTACCGGGCCAGTGGGGGGAGGTGAATCCCCGGCTCCGTGCACGTGACGGACTCGGCGGTTCCTTCGCCGCCACCCCGGATGGGTGATCGACCGCGCGAAGGTTCGAGGCCCGACCCTAGTGACCATCTTGTGATCAGTTCAAATCCTCACAGGAAAAATCTCGTCACACAGGGCACTTCTTTACCCACACCGTACGGCGTGTAGCGGCGACTTGACGGACCGTTCCATGATCTTGGGCGAAGTCGCCACAAGGAGCGCTAAACCCGCGAAAGCCGCTTCAGGAGCAAGGCGGACGCAACGGGCCTGGCCCCCGCCTTCGCGACGCCGTCGGCCACCTCGCGGTCGGTGGACACCACCACCACGGGCCGCCCCGGTGGTTCCGCTCGCGCCAGTTGACGGATCAGTTCGTCGGCGGTGACCCCCGGCTTGCTGAACAGCACCCGCACCCCGCGCGGCGGCGCCAGCAGCACCGGCGCGGCCAGTTCGGCCCCGTCGAAGACACAGGTCATCTCGGCACCCGTGCGCGCCGCCAGCACCGAGAGGCCGCCGAGGAGCCGCAGCCGCTGCTTCTCCAGCGGCATCTGCGGATATCCGGTCTTGGTGACGTTGTAGCCGTCCACGATCAGATGGGCCTGCGGCAGCGCCAGGAGCTGGTCCAGCAGCGCCGGGTCGGTCTCCGAAAGGGCCCTGGCCGCGATGTCCTTGGGCGACATCCGGCCCGGCTCCACCGCGTCCACACTGTCCGCGGGCCGCGTCGAGGAGGGCGGCAGCGCCAGTTCGCGCCGCAGCCCGCCGGCCGCTTCGAGCACCGTGTCCAGCAGCAGCCGCAGCCGCATGTCCTCGACCGAGCGCCCCTCCCGGGCGGCCCGGCGGCTCGCCTCGACGGACGCCTCGGCCTCCCCCAGCCTCGCCCGCAGCCGCCGGGTCTCGCTCTCGGCGGCGGACACCTGGGCGGCCGCCTCGGCGCGTACGGCCTCGGTCTCGGCCCGGCCCCGGCGCAGCGCCGCCTCACCGCGCTTGACCTCGTTGACCGCGCTGCGCAGCTTGCGCTGGAGGGATTCGGCCTCCTTGCGGGCGGCGTCCAGTTCGGCGCGGAGCCGCTCCGTCTCGCTCTTCGTCTGGGTCCGGGCCAGGGCGAGTTCCTCGCGCAGGCGTTCCAGCTCGCGCCGGCTCTCCTCGCCGACCCGCTCGGCGTCGGCGCGCTGGACCTCCTCGCCGGCGGCGGCGACCAGCTTCACCCAGCCCTCCGGCCGCAGCAGGTACGCCGCCGCCGCCACGTCCACCGGATCGGCGGCGGCGGGCGGCGCCCCGGACTCCAGGGCGCCCGCAAGCTCCGGCTGGGCCTCGCGCAGGCGGTCGCCGATGCGCCGCCGGAACCGGTCGTCGTTCGCCACGGCGGCGGCCATGGCGTTCCCGGCGAACTTGGCCCGCCGGGACGCCGTGAAGCGGGCGTACTGCCTCAGCTGGGCGGGCAGTTCGGTGACCGTGAGACCGCCGAACGCGTCGGAGACCAGCGCGACGACCCGGCGCCGTACCCCTTCGGGCAGCGGGCGGTCGAGCGCCTCCACGGCGTTGTCGGCCCCGTCGGCCGACGCGGCGCCGCCCTCGGGCTGCTCCACCATCCGTCACCCCATGTGTTGTCTCCGCACGGCCCCGTCAGGAGTCGGCACCCGGCCTGTCGACAAGTTCGATCTGGTCCACCGCGTTGCACCAACGACAGCGCACCGACTCGATGGTCTCACTGACGACCTCGCGTTCCTCGACGCTCGACTCACCGGCCAGGTCGAGGTGGACGTACTCGACGACCTTGGAGGAGCGCGTCACGTCGAAGCGCGTGAGGTTTCCGCAGAGCGTGCAGCGCCAGCGGGTCGTGTCGGTCGGCTGGGGAACCGTCGTCATCGGTGCGTCCTCTTTCGTCGAGCCGTGAGCTGCCGGACAAGGGTCTCGCGGTGCGCCGTCGAACTGCGGATGTCCACCCGTCACCCTACGGCCTCGGCGCGTCACCCCGGCACGGCGAGGCACTCTGTCCCGTTCGCTCCGTTTGCGTCATGCTCTGTTCATGATCGATCGGCGGGCGGCGGCAGCCAGGCTCCTGCGCGCGGCCACTTCGGGCGGGCCGCCGGTGACCTACGCCCTCATCGCGCTGTGCTGCGCGGTCTTTCTGGTCAGCCCGCTCTCCGGCTTCGTCCCGGTGCGCGGCGGGGCGGACGCGCTGCTCGCCGCCCAGGCGGGCTACTTCGAGCGGTGGGGCGTCATCCCGAGCGAACTGTGGGACGGCTCGGCGCACGCCCTGCTCACCCCGCTCACCGCGCTCTTCGTCCACGGCAGCTGGCTGCATCTGCTGGGCAACATACTGTTCCTGTACGTCTTCGGCGCGATGACCGAGGAGCGCATGGGGCACACGGAGTTCGCCCTCTTCTACCTCGGCTGCGGCTATCTCGCCCTGCTCGGCTACGCGGCCGCGCACGCCACGTCCGACCAGACCCTCGTCGGCGCGTCGGGCGCGATCTCGGCGGTGCTGGGGGCGTTCCTCTACCTCTTCCCCCGGGCCCGGGTCACCAGCCTCTTCCCGTTCCTGCTGTTCCTGCCGCTGCGCTTCCCCGCCTGGGTGGTGCTGATCTTCTGGTTCGTGCTCCAGTGGCTGGCCGCCGAGGGCGCCGGGAGCGGTCCCGGGGTGGCCTACCTCGCCCACGTCGTGGGCTTCGCCACCGGCTTCCTCTACGCCTGGGGGCGGTACAGGCGTGACGCTAGAGTGAAGTCTCCAGCCACGGCCACCGAGGGAGAAACACAGCCGTGATCACCGCGATCGTGCTCATCAAGACCAGCGTGGACCGGATTCCCGAGATCGCCGAGGCCATCGCCGCGCTGGACAGTGTCAGCGAAGTCTTCTCGGTCACCGGTACCTACGACCTGATCGCCATGGTCCGGGTGTCCAGGCACGACGATCTCGCCGAGGTCATCCCCGGCCGGATCAGCAAGATCCCCGGTGTCGAGGGAACCGACACCCATGTCGCCTTCCGTACGTACTCGCAGCACGACCTGGAGGCGGCCTTCTCCATCGGTCTGGACGCGTAGCGCCGTACGCGCGCCGTGTGATCACCGCGATCGTGCTCATCAAGACCAGCGTGGACCGGATTCCCGAGATCGCCGAGGCCATCGCCGCGCTGGACAGTGTCAGCGAAGTCTTCTCGGTCACCGGTACCTACGACCTGATCGCCATGGTCCGGGTGTCCAGGCACGACGATCTCGCCGAGGTCATCCCCGGCCGGATCAGCAAGATCCCCGGTGTCGAGGGAACCGACACCCATGTCGCCTTCCGTACGTACTCGCAGCACGACCTGGAGGCGGCCTTCTCCATCGGTCTGGACGCGTAGCGCCGTACGCGCGCCGTTGCGGCCGGGTACGGATCTCCGTACCCGGCCGCAACGGCGCGCGGGGCCGTCCTCAGAGCTGGGCGGCGCCCCGGTCGGGCACGCAACGGCCGTCCTCGGTGCGGTACTTCCAGCGCGCCCCGTCGTTCACCAGCTCGCGGACCGCCCGCAGGAAGCGCTCGACGTGCTCGTCCGGCGTCCCGGCGCCGAAGCTGACGCGGATCGCGTTCAGGGACCGCTCGCCCGGCTCCGCCTCCGGCGCACCGCACTCGCCGGCCTCGCCCGGGTCGCTGCCGAGCAGGGTGCGCACGAGCGGGTGGGCGCAGAAGAGACCGTCGCGCACCCCGATGCCGTACTCGGCGGAGAGCGCGGCGGCGAAGTGGGAGCTGTTCCAGCCCTCCACCACGAAGGAGATGACGCCGACCCTCGGCGCGTCGTC
>NZ_RDBL01000013.1:685934-701469 GCF_008042035.1 Streptomyces sp. col6 | reverse complement strand
CCGTCGTTCACCAGCTCGCGGACCGCCCGCAGGAAGCGCTCGACGTGCTCGTCCGGCGTCCCGGCGCCGAAGCTGACGCGGATCGCGTTCAGGGACCGCTCGCCCGGCTCCGCCTCCGGCGCACCGCACTCGCCGGCCTCGCCCGGGTCGCTGCCGAGCAGGGTGCGCACGAGCGGGTGGGCGCAGAAGAGACCGTCGCGCACCCCGATGCCGTACTCGGCGGAGAGCGCGGCGGCGAAGTGGGAGCTGTTCCAGCCCTCCACCACGAAGGAGATGACGCCGACCCTCGGCGCGTCGTCGCCGAACAGCGACAGCACCTTCACCTCGGGGACCTCGGCGAGCCCGGCCAGCACCTCGCCGACGAGGTGCTGCTCGCGGGCGACCAGCCGGTCGAAACCGGCCTCGGTGAGCGCCTTGCAGGCCGAGGCGATGGAGTAGACACCGATGACGTTGGGCGAACCGGCCTCGTGGCGGGCGGCGGTGGTGTGCCACTCGACGTCCACGCCGCCGTCCGTGCGCCGGGCGACCTTGCGGGAGGCGCCGCCGCCGGCCAGGTACGGCTCGGCGTCGCGCAGCCAGTCGGCCCGGCCGGCCAGCACGCCCGAGCCGAAGGGCGCGTACAGCTTGTGCCCGGAGAAGGCGACCCAGTCCACGTCCAGCTCGGCGATGTCGACGGGGTGGTGCGGGGCGAGCTGGGCGGCGTCCAGGACGATCCGGGCGCCGTGGGCGTGCGCGGCGGCGGCCAGCTCGCGGACCGGCCACAGTTCGCCGGTCACGTTGGAGGCGCCGGTGACGCAGACCAGGGCGGGACCGTAGGGCTCCCGGTCCGCGAGGGCCCGCTCCAGGGTGGCGACGGCCTGGGCGGGGGTGCGCGGGGCGTTCAGGTAGGTCACCCGGGCGTCGCGCCAGGGCAGCAGCGAGGCGTGGTGCTCGGTCTCGAAGACGAAGACCTGGCAGTCGGCGGGCAGCGCGGCGGCCAGCAGGTTCAGCGAGTCGGTGGTCGACCGGGTGAAGACCACCTGATCCTCGGGGCGGCACCCCAGGAACTCCGCCACCGTGGCGCGGCTGGACTCGAACAGGTCCGTGGAGAGCTGCGAGAGGTAGCCGGCACCCCGGTGGACGCTGCCGTAGTACGGGGCGTAGGCGGCCACGTCGTCCCACACCCGCTTCAGCGCCGGGGCGCTCGCCGCGTAGTCCAGCGCGGCATAGCCGACCTCCCCGCCGGTGACCAGCGGGACGAGGACATCATCCCCCAGAACCGGCAGAGGGGCACAAAGCGACTGGTCGGCGGCAGCGGTGAAGACAGACATGGCGAACTCCCGTGAGAGGCAGGCGAATTCCGCGCACCGCACAGACGGCGGCAGCACGGAGTGAAGAGAAGAGGGGTGTGCGGAACAGGGCCTGAGGCCCTAGCGCATTCGCTTGCTCACAAGAGGCTCCCTGAGGACCAAGGACCCCATGGGCGGACGTCGCACGACGTCAAGGGGTCCGCGCTTGCCGCAGACCTCGCTGCCTGCGGCCTGGTCTTCACCCGGGGCACCCCGCCACGGACGGAGGGTTGCCGGACAGCGGGCCGGGGCCGTAGTCGCTGTCACTCATGACCTGCCCAGCATCTTGCCATACGTACGGGAACGCGCAAGGGCGCAGTCCATGATCTGGACTGCGCCCCGTCTCACATCCGTGCGCTCACGCGTTGCTGGCGACGACCCATCTCTCCAGCGCCCGCCCGGCCGCCCCCGAGTCGATGGACTCGGCGGCCTTCGCCATGCCCGCGCGGATCTGCTCGGTGAGCGTTCCCTCGCCCGGGTCCAGCGCGACCAGCGCCGCCGCCGAGTTGAGCAGCACCGCGTCCCGTACCGGCCCGGTCTCGCCGGCCAGCAGCCGGCGGGCCACATCGGCGTTGTACGAGGCGTCGGCGCCGCGCAGCGCCTCCACCGGGACCAGGTCGATGCCCACGTCGCGCGGGTCGAAGGCCTCCTCGCGCACGACGCCGTCCCGGGCCACCCACACCCGCGAGGTCGCCGTGGTGGTCAGCTCGTCCAGGCCGTCGTCGCCGCGGAAGACCAGCGCGGAGTTGCCGCGCTCGGCCAGCACGCCGGCGACGATGGGGGCCATCCGCAGGTCGGCCACCCCGATCGCCTGGGAGCGCACCTTGGCCGGGTTGGTGAGCGGGCCGAGGATGTTGAACGTGGTCGGCGCGCCCAGCTCCGCGCGCGCCTTGGCCGCGTGGCGCAGGGCGGGGTGGAACTTCACCGCGAAGCAGAAGGTGATGCCCGCCTCCTCGGCGACCTGCACCACGCGCTGCGGGGAGAGCTCCAGGTTGACGCCGAGCTTCCCGAGGACGTCGGACGAGCCGCTGGCCGACGAGGAGGCGCGGCTGCCGTGCTTGACGACCTTGGCACCGGTCCCGGCCACGACGATCGCGGACATGGTCGAGATGTTGACGGTCTTGGCCATGTCGCCGCCGGTGCCGACGATGTCGACGGTCCGGCCGGGCACCTCGATGGTCGAGGCGTGCTCGTACATCGCGCGGACCAGCCCGGTGACCTCCGTGACCGTCTCGCCCTTGGCGCGCAGGGCCACCGCGAAACCGGCGATCTGCACGTCGGTCGCCTCGCCGCTCATGATGCGGTCCATGGCCCAGGCGGTGGCGTCGGCGCTCAGGTCCTCGCCGCGCAGCAGGGGGGTCAGTACGCCGGGCCAGGAGAAGGCCGCCACGCTGTCGCCGCCGTCCGGGGTCACAACGTTCATGGTCCGCTCCTGGGGTCCACAGCCGAAAAGGATCGGGTCCACCCTATCGAGCCCCCAGGACGGCAAAGAGCCCCGTCCAGCGAATGGACGGGGCTCTCGCCGTGGCGATCAGAACGGGTGATCAGTGGTGGCCGTGGCCGCTGGTGATCTCCTTGTACTCCTCGGCGGTGGGCTTGGCGATCTGGCTGTTCTCGCCGTACAGGCTCTTGCTGAGCCGGGCCCGGACCTTGGTGATCCCGGAGACCTTGCGCTCCACACCGTTCTCGTCGACCGTCGGGCCGATCTCGAGCGGCTTGTACTGCTCGTGCGCGGTGAGCGTGTGCAGCATCTCCGGCGAGAGCGGCTCGTGGACCTCGACGAACTCACCGTGCGGCAGGCGCTTGATGAGACCGGACTCGCGGCCGTGCAGCACCTTCTCCTTGTCGCGGCGCTGGAGGCCGAGGCAGATGCGCCGGGTGACGACGAACGCCACGACCGGGCCCACGAAGAAGGCGATACGGACGAACCAGCTGATCGAGTTGAGCGAGAGGCTGAAGTGCGTCGCCCAGATGTCGTTGCCGCCACCGATCAGCATGACGAAGTAGATCGTCACCCAGGCGACACCGAGCGCCGTCCGGGTCGGCGCGTTGCGCGGCTTGTCCAGGATGTGGTGCTCGCGCTTGTCACCGGTGATCCAGGACTCGATGAACGGCCAGAGCGCCAGGGCGCCGAGGATCAGACCGAACAGGACCAGCGGGATGAAGACGCCCAGGACCAGCGTGTGGCCCCACAGGTTGATCTCCCAGCCCGGCATCACACGGACGAAGCCCTCGGCGAAGCCCATGTACCAGTCCGGCTGGGCGCCCGTGGACACCTGGTCGGGACGGTACGGACCGAGCGCCCAGATCGGGTTGATCGAGGCGATCGCCGCGATGATGGCGATGAAGCCGAAGACCAGGAAGAAGAACCCGCCGGCCTTCGCCATGTACACCGGCAGCAGCGGCATGCCGACGACGTTCTTGTTGGTCTTGCCGGGACCCGCGAACTGGGTGTGCTTGTGGTAGAAGACCAGGATCAGGTGGCCGACCACGAGCCCGAGCATGATGCCCGGCAGCAGCAGGATGTGGATCGAGTAGAACCTCGCGATGATGTCGCCGCCGGGGAACTCCCCGCCGAACAGGAACATCGAGATGTACGTACCCACGATCGGCGTCGACAGGATCGCGCCCTGGGTGAAGCGGACACCCGTACCGGAGAGCAGGTCGTCCGGGAGCGAGTAACCGGTGAAGCCGGTGAACATGCCGAGGACGAACAGCAGGAAGCCGAACAGCCAGTTGATCTCGCGCGGCTTGCGGTACGCACCGGTGAAGAACACCCGGAACATGTGCACGAACATGCCGGCCAGGAAGATGACCGCGGCCCAGTGGTGGATCTGCCGGACGAGCAGACCACCGCGGACGTCGAAGCTGATGTCCAGCGTCGAGGCGTACGCCTCGGACATCCGGATGCCCTGCATGGGCTCGTACGGGCCGTGGTAGACGACCTCGTTCATGCTCGGGTGGAAGAACAGCGTCAGGTACACACCCGTGAGGATGATGATGATGAAGCTGTAGAGGCAGATCTCACCCAGCATGAAGGACCAGTGGTCCGGGAAGATCTTGCGCATGTTGGACTTGGCGAGGGAGTAGATCCCCAGCCGGCCGTCCGCCCAGTCGGCCACCCGCTCACCGGCGGGCGCCTTGCGGTTGTCCGGTGCGGAGGCGCCGGGTGTGTTCGTCGCAGTACTCATCCGCGCTCCCAGAATGCAGGACCGACGGGCTCTTCGAAGTCACCGAGCGCCTCGAGGTTGCCCTCGCTGTTCACGCCGATCCGCAGCTGCGGGAGGGAGTGACCGGCCGGACCGAAGATGACGCGGGCGCCGTCGGAGAGGTCGAAGGTGGACTGGTGGCACGGGCAGAGCACGTGGTGCGTCTGCTGCTCGTACAGGCTGATCGGGCAGCCGACGTGCGTGCAGATCTTCGAGAAGGCCACGATGCCCTCGTGGGCCCACTCGCGCTCGCGCTTGTCCTTGATGTCGTCCGGCTCGATGCGGATGATCATCAGCGCGGCCTTGGCGATCTGCGTCTGGAAGTCCTCGTCGTGCTCCTCCAGGCCCTCGGGCATGGCGAAGGTCAGCGAACCGACAACGACGTCCTCGGGGCGCAGCGGCTCCATGGTGTTCATGTTGACGAGCTGCTTGCCCTTGGCCCACAGGGTCTTGCGGAGCTTCTTCTCCGGCAGCGGACCCAAGTCGCGCAGCAGCATCACACCGGAGAGCGGCACCAGGGCCAGCGCGCCGAACATGGTGTTGCGGATCAGCTTGCGACGGCCGAGCGCGGACTCCCGGGCGCCGTCCGCGAAGTCGGCCAGAACCTTGGCCTTGACCTCGGGCGTCGCCTCGATCGGGTGCCGCTCGTCGGCGACCTCGACGTCGGACATCAGGGTGCGCGCCCAGTGGACGGCACCCGCGCCGATCAGGAAGAGCGCCAGGCCCAGGGTCAGACCCAGGGAGAAGTTCAGCGCGCTGACATGACCGAACGGGAAGATGAAGACGATCTTGTCGACCGGGAAGATGACGTAGGAGGCGATGAAGCCCACCGTCGCCAGCATGGACAACAGGAACATGGTCGCGACGGTGCGCTCGGAGCGCTTCGCGGCCCGTTCGTCCAGGTCCTGGATGCGCGGCCTGTGGGCCGGCAGCCCCGGGTCGGCGAACGGGTCGGCGTGCGCCTTGTCCACCGCGTCGTGCGCGGCGCCCTGCTCTTCCGGCAGGTTCTCTTCTGGAATCTCTTGGCTACTCATGACTTCTTGGCCTTAGCGGTGTGGGCCGCGACCCAAATGGCAACTGCGATCAGACCGCCCAGACCGAAGATCCAGCCGAACAGGCCCTCGCTGACGGGGCCCAGGCCACCGAGGCTGAGGCCGCCGGGGGACTCGGCTTCGGAGCCGTTCACGGTCTTGATGTAGGCGATGATGTCGCGCTTCTGCTTCTCGGGCATCGTCGAGTCCGGGAAGGACGGCATGCTCTGCGGGCCGGTCTGCATGGCCTCGTAGATGTGCTTCGGGTCCACGCCGTCCAGGTCGGGCGCGTACTTGCCGTGCGTCAGCGCGCCACCCTTGCCGGTGAAGTTGTGGCACTGGGCGCAGTTGGTACGGAACAGGTCGCCACCCTTGGCGATGTCCGCACCCTCCGGGCTGACCTGGCTCTTGGTCGGGACGACCGGACCGGCGCCGAGCGACGCGACGTAGGCCGCGAGCTGGTCGATCTCGGCCTGGCTGTAGATGACCTTCTTCTTCGGTACCTGGGCGCCCGGCTGCTGCGCGGGCATGCGGCCCGTACCGACCTGGAAGTCCACGGCGGCGGAGCCCACGCCGACAAGCTGGGGCCCGTCGGTGGTGCCCTGACCGCCGGTCCCGTGGCAGCTGGCGCAACCGACGGAGTACAGCTTCTTGCCCTCGTCGATGGCGAGGGACTGGGCGGTGTCGTCGGCCTGTGCCTTACTCGCGGGCGCAAACGCGGCGTACAGCCCCCCGGTGGCCGCCAGCGCGAGGAGTAGTACGACGACCGCCGCCAACGGATGGCGTCGTCGTGCGGAGAGCTTTTTCACGGATTACCCCGGTGTCAGGATCTTCTGCGTCGATGCTGGATGTGGTTCGGGCTCGTGCCCGGTTACTTGATCATGTAGATCGTGGCGAAGAGGCCGATCCACACGACATCGACGAAGTGCCAGTAATAGGACACGACGATGGCAGCGGTCGCCTGTTCATGGGTGAACCTCTTGGCCGCGTATGTCCTGCCCAGGACGAGCAGGAAGGCGATGAGACCGCCAGTCACATGCAGACCGTGGAAGCCGGTGGTCAGGTAGAACACCGAGCCGTACGGGTCGGAGGACAGCGAGAGGCCGTCCTTCTTCACCAGCTCGGTGTACTCGAAGACCTGGCCGCCGATGAAGATCGAACCCATCACGAAAGTGATCACGAACCAGGCACGGAGCTTCTTCACATCGCCCCGCTCCGCGGCGAAGACGCCGAGCTGGCAGGTGAGTGAGGAGAGCACCAGGATCGTGGTGTTCGTCGCCGAGAACGGGAAGTTCAGGGCGGACGCCATTTCCTTCCAGTGTTCTGGTCCGGTCACCGATCGCAGGGTGAAGTACATCGCGAAGAGGGCCGCGAAGAACATCAGCTCGGAGCTCAACCAGATGATGGTTCCGACGCTGGTGAGGTTCGGCCGATTGACCGACGGGTGCGCGTGCCCGGTTTCTACTGTCGTTGCTGTCGCCACGACCGACATTATGTCGGTCGCTTATCCCGCCCTCACTCCGGGGGGTGCCGTTCGGTGTGTCAGGGGGGTGTGTCCTGCCCGAACGGCCCATGGACGCACGGTACGAACCGGTGCTGACACGCTGTCGGGCGGAGTACGATCCGCGCATCGGACGGCTCTCGTTCCCCGGGGGCCCCGAGTGCCCCGAAGACACGGATGTCACGGAGGAACCATGCAGCCGACCGCCACGGTCCTGGTCTACAGCGACAACGCGCACACCCGTGAGCAGGTGAGGCTGGCAGCAGGGCGCAGGCCCGCGGCGGACGTGCCGCCGGTGGAGTTCCTGGAGTGCGCCACCCTGCCGGCCGTCCTGGACGCCCTGGACCGCGGGGGGATCGACGTCTGCGTGCTGGACGGCGAGACGGCCCCGGCGGGCGGTATGGGCGTCTGCCGGCAGATCAAGGACGAGATCTTCCGCTGCCCGCCGGTGCTGGTCCTCATCGGGCGCCCGCAGGACGCCTGGCTGGCCACCTGGAGCCGTGCGGACGCCGCGGTGACGCTGCCGGTGGAGCCGGTGGAGTTCGCCGACTCCCTGGCCGCCCTGCTGCGTTCCCGGCTGTCCGTGGGGGCCTGAGCCCCTTCCGGGTGACGTCCCGGCGGGGCGGCGCACCCCCGGCCGTCAGACCTGGGGGCGCAGCCGCGCCGCCCGGACCGTGTCGGTCTTCGGTGCGGTGGTGTCGTTGTGCAGCGCGCTGCCCTTCTGCCACTTGGCCCAGGACAGGTTCCAGTCCCCGTAGCCGTTGTCGAAGGGCGTCATCGTCTCGCCGTCGCTGCCGACGACGCTGACGATGTCGCCCTCGCGCACGGTGTTGAAGAACCACTCGGCCTCGCTGGTGCTCATGCCGGTGCAGCCGTGGCTGACGTTCGCGTACCCCTGCGATCCGGTGGACCAGGGGGCCGCGTGCACGTACTCGCCGCTCCATGTCACCCGGGTGGCCCAGTAGACATCGAGGTCGTACGAGTCCGAGGATCCGGCGGCGATCCCGATGGATTCCCCGCGCATACGTACGTACTGCTCCTTGCCCAGCACGACCTTGACGCCGTTGCGCGTGTCGAAGCCGGGTTTGCCGGTGGTCACCGGGATGGTCTTGATCACGTCGCCGTTGCGCAGCACCGTCATGGAGTGCTCGGAGGCGTCGGTGATGGCCTCGATGCGGTCGCCGGTGGTGATCTTCAGGGGCTTGGCGGCCGCCCCGTAGAGCGCGTTGGTCACCTTGATGCCGGTCAGGTTGCTGCTGACCTCGATGGAGGCCTTGGCCGGCCAGTACTCCTTGGGCCGGTAGTGCAGGGTCTTGTCGTCGACCCAGTACCAGGAGCCGGTGACCGCGGGCGTGGAGCGGACCCGCAGGCCGCGCTCGACGTTGGCGCGCGAGGCGTTGTCGGTGACGGGGGCGCTGAGCGTGGCCGTGAGGGGCTGCCCGACGCCGTAGGTGCCCGCCTGCGGGCCGAAGGTCACCTGGAGGAACTTGGTGGCCTTGGCGGTGTCGAAGGACACCGTGCGGGTGCCCGGGGCCCCGTCGTCGTCCTCCATACGGACCTTGACGGTGTAACGGGTCCCTGCGGCCAGCGGGGCGGTGGAGTGCCAGCGGTGGCCGTCGGCGTCGAGTTCGCCCGCCAGATGGCGTCCTGCGGCGTCCACGGCCGCCACGTCGGTGATCCGGCCGTCGTCGGCGTCGACCCGGATCTCCAGGGGCTTGTCGGGGTCGACCTTCTTGCCGCCGTCGGGCGTGTTGAAGGAGATCTCGTCGGCCGCGTCGAACGGCTGGCCGGAGAGGGGGTGACCATCGGAGTCCCCGCAGGCTGCCGCCCCGGCGACCAGGGTCGCGGCCAGCAGAGTGCAGCTCACTACGGGACGGATGCGCAGCGTGTGGTTCATGACCTCACGCTAAGAACGTTCGTCCGTTTCAGCGCGTCGGACGACTGCAAACGGGGGGCCGTCACTTCGCGGTGGAAGTGTCGGCCCCCCGTCAGGTGGAGCGATGTGCTACCGGCGGACCGGTCTCACTGGGTGCGGTTCTCACCCCGGTAGTACTCGAACACCCAGCCGAAGAGACCGACCAGGAGGAGCGGCGCCGAGAAGAACAGCAGCCACCAGCCGAAGACGACGCCCATGAAGCCGAAGGCACCGCCGATCGCCAGCGAGAGCGGCTGCCAGCTGTGCGGGGAGAAGAACCCCACCTCGCCGGCCTCGTCCGCCACGTCGGCTTCCTTGTTGTCCTGCGCCATCGCGTCGACCCGCCGGGCCGTGAAGGCCAGGTAGAAGCCGATCATCACGCTCAGGCCGAACGCGAGGACCAGTGCGGTGGTGCCGACGGGCTCCTTCGACCACACGCCGTACGTGATGGCCATGACGAGGATGAACACCGCCAGGCCGAGGAACATCTTGCCCTGGATCTTCACTTGCCCGCCTCCTTGCCACCGGCGAGGGCCTTGTCACCCTCGGAGACGTGGTCCAGCTGCTCCAGCGCCGTGATCTCCGGGTGGTGCAGGTCGAACGCCGGGGATTCGGAGCGGATACGGGGCAGCGTGAGGAAGTTGTGCCGCGGCGGCGGGCAGGAGGTCGCCCACTCCAGCGAACGGCCGTAGCCCCACGGGTCGTCGACCTCGATCTTCTTGCCGTACTTGGCGGTCTTCCACACGTTGTAGAAGAACGGCAGGATCGACAGGCCGAGCAGGAACGAGGAGATCGTCGAGATCGTGTTCAGCGCGGTGAAGCCGTCCGCGGCGAGGTAGTCCGCGTAACGCCGCGGCATGCCCTCCGCGCCCAGCCAGTGCTGCACCAGGAACGTGCCGTGGAAGCCCACGAACAGCGTCCAGAAGGTGATCTTGCCGAGCCGCTCGTCCAGCATCTTGCCGGTGAACTTCGGCCACCAGAAGTGGAATCCGGAGAACATCGCGAACACCACGGTGCCGAAGACGACGTAGTGGAAGTGCGCGACCACGAAGTACGAGTCCGAGACGTGGAAGTCCATCGGCGGCGAGGCCAGGATGACGCCGGTCAGACCACCGAAGGTGAAGGTGATCAGGAAGCCGATCGCCCAGAGCATCGGTGTCTCGAAGGACAAGGAGCCCTTCCACATCGTGCCGATCCAGTTGAAGAACTTCACCCCGGTGGGCACCGCGATGAGGAACGTCATGAAGGAGAAGAACGGCAGGAGTACACCGCCGGTGACGTACATGTGGTGGGCCCACACGGTCACCGAGAGGCCGGCGATGGAAATCGTCGCGGCCACCAGGCCGATGTATCCGAACATCGGCTTGCGGCTGAACACCGGGATCACTTCGGAAATGATCCCGAAGAATGGCAAGGCGATGATGTACACCTCTGGATGCCCGAAGAACCAGAAGAGGTGTTGCCAGAGCAACGCGCCGCCGTTGGCCGCGTCGAATACATGGGCACCGAACTTGCGGTCCGCCTCCAGGGCGAACAGCGCGGCCGCCAGGACCGGGAAGGCCAGCAGGACCAGCACACCGGTCAGCAGGACGTTCCAGACGAAGATCGGCATGCGGAACATCGTCATGCCGGGCGCGCGCATGCAGATGATCGTGGTGATGAAGTTGACCGAACCGAGGATCGTGCCGAAGCCGGAGAAGGCCAGACCCATGATCCACATGTCGGCGCCGACACCCGGCGAACGGACCGCGTCCGAGAGCGGGGAGTAGGCGAACCACCCGAAGTCGGCGGCACCCTGCGGGGTGAGGAAGCCGGCCACCGCGATGATCGAGCCGAAGAGGTACAGCCAGTACGCGAACATGTTCAGCCGCGGGAACGCCACATCGGGCGCGCCGATCTGCAGCGGCATGATCCAGTTCGCGAATCCGGCGAACAGCGGCGTCGCGAACATCAGCAGCATGATCGTGCCGTGCATCGTGAACGCCTGGTTGAACTGCTCGTTCGACATGATCTGCGTGCCCGGCCGGGCCAGCTCGGCGCGCATGAAGAGCGCCATCAGACCGCCGATGCAGAAGAACGCGAACGATGTGACCAGGTACATCGTGCCGATCGTCTTGTGGTCAGTGGTGGTCAGCCACTTGATGACGACGTTTCCCGGCTGCTTGCGCCGGACCGGCAGCTCGTCCTCGTACGAGTCGTCTGCTGCCGCGGCACCCTGAGGTTCGTTGAGGATGCTCACAGTTTGTTCGTCTCCGCATTCCTGGCCGGGTCAGTCTGCTCGATGCCGGCCGGCACGTAGCCCGTCTGGCCCTTCTTCGCCAGCTCCTTGAGGTGCGCCTGGTAGCGCTCCGGGGAGACGACCTTGACGTTGAAGAGCATCCGGGAGTGGTCGACGCCGCAGAGCTCGGCGCACTTGCCCAGGAAGGTGCCCTCCTGGTTGGGAGTCACCTCGAAGGCGTTGGTGTGGCCCGGAATGACGTCCTGCTTCATGAGGAACGGCACCACCCAGAAGGAGTGGATGACGTCACGCGAAGTCAGGATGAAACGGACCTTCTCCCCCTTGGGCAGCCACAGGGTCGGGCCGGGGTTGCCCGTCTGCGGGTTCCGGTCTCCCGGGATGCCGGCGTCGTAGACGCCGTCGGCACCCTTGGGGAAGGCGTCACGGAACCGGTTCGGGATGGCGTCGAGCTCCTTGGGGACCTCGTTGCCCGTGGTGGCGGAGCCGTCCACGTTCTCGATGTAGTTGAAGGCCCAGCTCCACTGATAGCCGACCACGTTGATGGTGTGGGCCGGCTTCTCGGAGAGCGTGAGGAGCTTCGTCTCGTCCCGTGCGGTGAAGTAGAACAACACCGAGACGATGATCAGGGGGACCACGGTGTACAGCGCCTCGATGGGCATGTTGTACCGGGTCTGCGGAGGTACCTCCACCTTGGTGCGGCTGCGCCGGTGGAAGATGACGCTCCACAGGATCAGGCCCCAGACCAGCACGCCCGTGGCGAGCGCTGCCGCCCACGAGCCCTGCCAGAGGGAAAGGATCCGTGGGGCCTCTTCCGTTACCGGCGTAGGCATACCAAGGCGGGGGAAGTCCTTGTACGTGCAACCGGTGGCGGTCGCCAGGATCAGGCCCGCAGTCAGCACCTGCGGCAGCTTCCGCCGCATCGGGCGCCGCGACGAGCGGTCGGAGCCGTTGGGACTCACGTAGCGCCTTCCCGAGAGTCTCGCCCGCACGGTCCGCGGCCGTCTCGCTGGTCGGTCGCCGGCCCTGTGCGGGCAGGGGTTTGGATGTTTATGCGGACCAAACCCTACTGGACGCTATTTGGGGTCGCGCGGGGAGGGTGCCCAACGCGCCGCCCGACTCCCCGAAGGGGTGGAATTCGCGCCTCCGGCCGCCATCTGACGCCCCCTCTCCCGGTCGTCGGACCCGGTCGGTCCGGGGCACCGGCACCCTGCGGGCTAGCGTGGCCCGGTGCCCTACTTCGACGCGGCGTCCGCCGCCCCCCTGCATCCCGTCGCCCGCCAGGCGCTGCTTGCCGCGCTGGACGAGGGCTGGGCCGATCCGGCCCGGCTCTACCGCGAGGGGCGGCGCGCCCGGCTGCTGCTGGACGCCGCGCGGGAGGCCGCGGCCGAGGCCGTCGGGTGCCGTCCCGACGAGCTCACCTTCACCCCGTCGGGCACCCGGGCGGTGCACTCCGGAATTTCCGGCGCGCTCGCCGGGCGTCGGCGTGTCGGCCGCCATCTGGTGGTGTCGGCGGTCGAACACTCGTCGGTGCTGCACGCGGCGGCGGACCACGAGGACCGGGACGGCACGGTCACCCGGGTGCCGGTGGAACGGACCGGCGCGGTGGACGCGGGGACCTTCGGACAGGCGCTGCGCGAGGACACCGCGCTGGCCTGTCTGCAGTCCGCCAGCCACGAGGTCGGCACCGAGCAGCCGGTGGCCGAGGTGGCCGGACTCTGCGGGGCGGCGGGGGTGCCGCTCCTGGTGGACGCGGCCCAGTCGCTGGCCTGGGGCCCGGTGCCGGAGGGGTGGTCGCTGCTGGCGGGCAGCGCGCACAAGTGGGGCGGGCCGGCCGGGGTCGGGCTGCTCGCGGTGCGCAAGGGTGTCCGGTTCGCACCCCAAGGCCCTTCCGACGAGCGGGAGTCGGGGCGGGCGCCGGGGTTCGAGAACCTGCCGGCGATCGTCGCGGCGGCGGCGTCCCTGCGGGCGGTGCGGGCGGAGGCCGCCGCGGAGTCGGTGCGGCTGCGGGCGCTGGTGGACCGGATCCGGACCCGGGTGCCCGAACTGGTGCCCGATGTGGAGGTGGTCGGCGACCCGGTGCGGCGGCTGCCGCATCTGGTGACCTTCTCCTGTCTCTATGTCGACGGGGAGACCCTGCTCCAGGAGCTGGACCGGGCCGGTTTCTCCGTTTCATCCGGTTCGTCCTGCACGAGCAGCACGCTGACGCCGAGCCATGTGCTCAGGGCGATGGGGGTGCTGTCGGAGGGCAATGTCCGGGTCTCGCTGCCGCCGGGCACCGCGGACGAGGACGTCGACCGCTTCCTGGCGGTGCTGCCGGACCTGGTCGCCGGGGTGCGCGAGAAGCTGGACGCGCCGGCGGCGCCTGCCGCTTCCCCCGCGCCCGACGACTCCCTGGTGCTCGACGCGCTCGGCAAGCGGTGCCCGGTCCCGGTGATCGAACTCGCAAAGGTGATCGGAGGGGTGCCCGTGGGCGGGACGGTGACCGTGCTCTCCGACGACGAGGCGGCCCGGCTCGACATCCCGGCCTGGTGCGCGATGCGCGAGCAGGAGTACGTGGGCGAGGAGCCGGCGGACCGGGGCGCGGCCTACGTGGTCCGCCGGCTCTCCTGAGGGCGCGCGTCAGGCGAGGTGCGTGTGGACCTCGGCGGCGGCCTCGTGGCCGTACGCCTTGGTGAAGCGGTCCATGAAGTGGGTGCGGTGCAGGGTGTACTCCTGGGTGCCCACGGTCTCGATGACGAGCGTGGCCAGCATGCAGCCGACCTGCGCGGCGCGCTCCAGGCCGACGCCCCAGGCGAGACCGGAGAGAAAACCGGCCCGGAAGGCGTCGCCGACACCGGTCGGGTCGGCCTTGACGTTCTCCTCCGGGCAGCCGACCTCGATGGTCGCCTCGCCGGCCCGCTCGATGCGCACGCCCTGGGCGCCGAGCGTGGTGACCCGGTGGCCGACCTTGCCGAGGATCTCCTCGTCGGTCCAGCCGGTCTTGGACTCGATGAGCCCCTTCTCGTACTCGTTGGAGAAGAGGTAGGTGGCGCCGTCGAGGAGGATGCGGATCTCGTCGCCGTTCATACGGGCGATCTGCTGCGAGAAGTCCGCGGCGAACGGGATGCCCCGCGTACGGCACTCCTCGGTGTGGCGCAGCATGCCCTCCGGGTCGTCGGCGCCGATGGAGACGAGGTCGAGGCCGCCCACCCGGTCGGCGACTGCCTTCAGCTCGATCAGCCGGGCCTCGCTCATGGCGCCGGTGTAGAAGGAGCCGATCTGGTTGTGGTCGGAGTCCGTCGTGCAGACGAAGCGGGCGGTGTGCAGGACCTCGGAGATCCGCACCCCGCTGGTGTCGACGCCGTGCCGGTCGAGCCAGGCGCGGTACTCGTCGAAGTCGGAGCCGGCCGCACCGACCAGGATCGGGCGGGTGCCGAGCAGGCCCATGCCGAAGCAGATGTTGGCGGCCACCCCTCCCCTGCGTACGTCCAGGTTGTCGACCAGGAAGGAGAGCGAGACCGTGTGCAGCTGGTCGGCGACCAGCTGGTCGGCGAAGCGGCCGGGGAAGGTCATGAGGTGGTCGGTGGCGATGGAGCCGGTGACTGCGATACGCACGGGGAGACGTCTCCTGCGGAGGTCGGGGGGAACGGGTGTCCGCGTCCCAAGGAGTGACGTGACAGTTCACGCTACCCGCTCCCGCGCGCTCCGAAGCGGAAAAACTACCCGATAGTAGGGCTTTCTTCCCGAGCTCTGTGATGCCTACGGTGCCGTTATGTCGAACCACATCGTCACGCGCGAGTCCGAGACCGGCCTGGCCGAGCTGCGCGGGGACTGCGCGCGGATGGCCCCGCACTGGGTGGTACCCGCGAAGATCGCCCCTACCCCCGTCGCACCGGCCCTGATCAACGGGGTGACCGTGCCGCCCGCATCCGCCCGGCTGATCGACGCGACGGCCGAGTACGGGGACTGAGACCGCCGCCCCCGGCACCCCGGGGGAACCGTGAGCCCCTTCGTCCCGTCCCACCCGTGTCCGCCTCCAGGGGCGGGCCGTACGCCGGCCCCGGCGTACGACGGCGATGCAGGCGAAGGAGCGATCCGGTGAGCACCGAGCGACCCGACAACGACGTGACCACCACCCGGCGGCGTTCCCCGCTGGTCGCGGCCTCGGTGGCGGCGGCCGTACTCCTGGCCGGTGGCGGCGGCGCGTACTGGGCCGCGACCGCGGCGGACGGCGGCGACGACACGCGGAGCGCGGCAGCCGACGGTGACCGCACTCCGCCACCCCTCGCGCTGGACGACGCGCCCGCACCTGCCTCCCCCTCCCCCTCCCGCG
>NZ_RDBL01000013.1:592020-685834 GCF_008042035.1 Streptomyces sp. col6 | reverse complement strand
TCCCCCTCCCGCGAGGGCATCGCCCCCGGTGAACCCGATCCGCACGGCGGCCGGCTGGTCTACCGCGCGTCCGGCAAGCTTCCGGACGGCCCGGACAAGGCCGCCGTCCAGCGGTCCGGCGGGTCGGTCACGGCCGCGGAGGTGACCCGGCTGGCGAAGGCGCTCGGGCTGACGGGCAAGCCGCGGTCCGAGGCCACCTCCTGGAAGGTGGGCTCCGGCGGGGACGGCTCGGGACCGGTGCTGCGGGTGAACAAGCAGGCGCCCGGGACCTGGACCTTCACCCGGTACGGCTCCGGCGGCACGGACAACTGCAAGAAGGGCGCCGTCTGCGCGATGGCACCGGGCGGCACCGGGCAGCCCGTCGACGAGAAGGCCGCGAAGGCCGCCGCCACCCCGGTGCTGAAGGCGGCCGGTCAGGACGGCGCCGCGCTCGACGCCGGTCAGGTCATGGGCTCGGCCCGGGTGGTGAACGCCGATCCGGTGGTGGACGGGCTGCCCACGTCCGGCTGGGCGACCGGGATCCAGGTGGGTCCGGACGGGCAGGTGACCGGAGGCACCGGGAAGCTGAAGGCCCTGGAGAAGGGTGACACCTATCCGGTGATCGGCGCGGCCGAGGCCCTGAAGCGGCTCAACGCCGCGCAGCCCCCGGCGGGCGGGGAGAGCGGCGACTGCGCCTCACCGGCCCCGCTGGAGAACGGCACCGAGTCGTCCGGGGTCCGCTGCGGCGCCCGTACCGGTGCGCAGCGGCCGGCGACGACGGTGACGGTGGAGAAGGCGGTCTTCGGCCTGGCGGTCCACTCCTCGGGCGGCGAGCAGCTGCTCGTACCGTCCTGGATCTTCTCGGTGAAGCCGGCCGGCGGCACGGGTGCCACGGTCACGCAGGTGGCGGTGGACCCGGAGTACCTGACGCGGGAGCCGTCGACGGGCACGTCCCCGGACGGTGACGGTACGACGAAGGCGCGCGCGGCCCAGTCGTACAGCGCGAGCGGGCGGAACCTGTCGGTGACGTTCTGGGGCGGCGCGTGCAGTACGTACACGGCGAGCGCGCGCGAGGACGGCGACACGGTCCGGGTGACCGTGTCGGAGAAGAAGGCGAAGCCGGGCAAGGTCTGCGTGATGATCGCGAAGGAGCTGACCCGTACGGTCACGCTGGAGCGGCCGCTGGACGGGCGGAAGGTGGTCGACGCGGCCTCGGGCTCCGTGGTGCCGCGCGCCTGAGCCCCCTCTCGTACACCTACGTCCCGCGTGACAACGGCGGCGGCCCCGGGAAGGAATCCCGGGGCCGCCGCCGTGAGCTGGGGTGCGACTCAGCTGAAGGAGTCACCGCAGGCGCAGGAACCCGTGGCGTTCGGGTTGTCGATGGTGAAGCCCTGCTTCTCGATGGTGTCGACGAAGTCGACCGAGGCGCCGCCCAGGTACGGGGCGCTCATGCGGTCGGTGACGACCTTGACGCCGTCGAAGTCCTTGACGACGTCACCGTCGAGCGAGCGCTCGTCGAAGAAGAGCTGGTAGCGCAGGCCGGAGCAGCCGCCGGGCTGAACGGCGACGCGGAGCGCCAGGTCGTCGCGGCCTTCCTGCTCCAGCAGGGCCTTGACCTTGGCTGCGGCGGCGTCGGACAGGAGGATGCCGTCGCTCACGGTGGTGGTCTCGTCCGATACGGACATCTGCTTCTCTCCCGGGTTGTACGGAGACTGCTTGCCGACGTTGCAACCGTCGGGACCGCGGATTCATTCCGGGCCGAGCGCTTGCCTGTTCTCTTCATGCTCGCACACCCGTCCTGCGGGCGGATGCGTCACATTGACGCTTTCGGCATCGTCAAAGTGACGTGAAGCGGCTATGATAGATAGCGTCAATTAGACGAAAAGGCTTTCTCCGCAGAGAAGTCCGCAGAAGAAAGGGTGCGTGACGTGACCACGGCCCACCCCGTCCAGGATCTCGATGTCCAGCCGACGCCGCTCGCCCTGCTCCTGCTCGGCCGCGACGCCGACCCCAGGAGCGAGCGCGGTGTCGAGTGCCCCGGCGACCTGCCCTCCCCGTCCGACCCGGACCTGGTGGCCCGCGCCCGCGCGGCCAAGGAGAAGCTGGGCGAGAAGGTCTTCGTCCTGGGTCACCACTACCAGCGCGACGAGGTCATCCAGTTCGCCGATGTGACCGGGGACTCGTTCAAGCTCGCCCGGGACGCCGCGGCCCGCCCGGAGGCGGAGTACATCGTCTTCTGCGGTGTGCACTTCATGGCCGAGTCGGCGGACATCCTGACCACCGACGACCAGAAGGTCGTGCTGCCGGACCTGGCGGCGGGCTGCTCGATGGCCGACATGGCCACCGCGGAGCAGGTCGCGGAGTGCTGGGACGTGCTGACGGAGGCGGGGGTCGCCGAGCAGGTCGTGCCCGTCTCGTACATGAACTCCTCCGCCGACATCAAGGCCTTCACCGGCCGGCACGGCGGCACGATCTGCACCTCGTCCAACGCGAAGCGGGCGCTGGAGTGGGCCTTCGAGCAGGGCGACAAGGTCCTCTTCCTGCCCGACCAGCACCTGGGCCGCAACACCGCCGTCCGGGACATGGGCATGTCCCTGGAGGACTGCGTCCTCTACAACCCGCACAAGCCGAACGGCGGCCTGACCGCCGAGGAGCTGCGGAACGCGAAGATGATCCTCTGGCGCGGGCACTGCTCGGTGCACGGCCGCTTCTCGGTCGACTCCGTCAACGACGTGCGCGAGCGCATCCCGGGCGTCAACGTGCTGGTGCACCCCGAGTGCAAGCACGAGGTCGTGGCCGCCGCGGACTACGTCGGCTCGACGGAGTACATCATCAAGGCCCTGGAGGCGGCACCGGCCGGCTCGAAGTGGGCGATCGGCACCGAGCTGAACCTCGTCCGCCGCCTGGCGAACCGTTTCGCCCCCGAGGGCAAGGAGATCGTCTTCCTCGACAAGACGGTCTGCTTCTGCTCGACGATGAACCGCATCGACCTGCCGCACCTGGTGTGGACGCTGGAGTCGCTGGCAGACGGCAAGCAGGTGAACCGGATCGTGGTGGACCCGGAGACGGAGAAGTACGCGAAGCTGGCGCTGGAGCGGATGCTGGCGCTGCCGTAGGGAGGCTCCGCTCCCGGACCCACACCTCCCACGCCGGCGGGGTTGATTCTCGGCATGACGAAGGGGCCCCGACACCATGGTGTCGGGGCCCCTTCGTCATGGGTGTCAGGCCTTCGCCGGTTCCGGTTCGTCGGAGGAGGAGTCCTGCGACTCGGCCGGGTCCGGGGCGCCGGCCTTCGCGGCGCGCTTCGCGTCCTTCTTCTTGCGGCGGCGTTCCTTGCGGAGCTCCACCATCGCGTACAGCGTCGGCACCAGGAGCAGCGTCAGCAGCGTCGAGGTGATCAGGCCGCCGATGACGACGACGGCCAGCGGCTGCGAGATGAAGCCGCCCTCGCCGGTGACGCCGAGCGCCATCGGGAGCAGGGCGAAGATCGTCGCCAGGGCCGTCATGAGGATCGGGCGCAGACGGTGCCGGCCGCCCTCGACGACCGCTTCGACGACGCCCAGGCCCTGGGCCCGGTACTGGTTGATGAGGTCGATCAGCACGATCGCGTTGGTCACCACGATGCCGATCAGCATCAGCATGCCGATCATCGCCGGGACGCCCATCGGGGTGCCGGTGACGACGAGCAGGCCGATCGCGCCGGTGGCGGCGAACGGGATGGAGACCAGCAGGATCAGCGGCTGGATCAGCGACCGGAAGGTGGCGACCAGCAGCATGAAGACGATCGCGATGGCCGCCAGCATGGCCAGGCCCAGGTTCTTGAAGGCGTCGTCCTGGTCCGACGAGACACCGCCGATGGTGGCGGTGGCGCCCTCCGGGAGGTCCAGGGCCTTGATCTTGTTCTGGAGCGTGGTGCTGACCGCGCCGGTGTTGTCACCGGTGGGCCGGGCGGTGATAGTGGCGGCGCGCTGGCCGTCGATCCGGGTCATCGAGACCGGTCCGGGGACCAGCTTCACGTCGGCGATGGTGCCGAGCTTCACCTTGCCGAGCGGAAGGTCCTTCAGCTCCTGCATGGTGGTGGCCGGGTGGGCCGACTTGACGACGACATCGCGCTCGGTGTTGTCCATGAGCGCCTTGCCGGACGGGGTGCCGCGCACCGCTCCGGCGACGGCCGCGCCCAGCGTGGCCTGGGTGTAACCGGCGTCGGCGGCCTTCTCGTTGGCCTTGACCGAGATCCGCGGGACGCTCTGCGCCAGGTCGCTCTGGACATCGGTGACGTCCTTGAGCTCGGCGACCTCGGCGCGGACCTGCTCGGAGGCCTTCTTCAGGGTGTCCGCGTCGGCCGACTTCACGACGACGCTCAGGTCCTGGCTGCCGAAGCCGTCGCCCGCGCTGATGGTGGTGTCACCGATGCCGTCGAGCTCGGCGAGGCCCTTCTCGATACGGTCCTGGGTGGCCTCGAACTCGGCGGAGTCCTTCAGGGTGACCTGGTAGGAGGCCTGGTTGGAGCCCGTGCCGCCGCCGAAGGCGGCCATGAAGCCGGACGAACCGACCGTGACCTGGTAGTCCTTGACGCCCTGGTCGTCGGCGAGGAGCTTCTCGACCTTCTTGGCCGCCTCGTCGGAGGCCGCGAGGCTGGTGCCCGGGGTCAGCTTCTGCTTGATGGTGAGGACTTCCTGCTCACCCTGGTCGAAGAAGTTGGTCTTCAGCAGCGGGGCCATGCCGAAGGTGCCGAACAGGACGGCGACGGCGATGACGACACTGGTGATGCGGCGCCGGGTGGCGAACCGGAGCACCGGGACGTAGATCCGCTGGAGCCGGCTGCGGGCCTCCTTCTCCTCGGCGTCGCGCCGCGCCTTCTCCGGGTCCTCGGCGGTGCCCTTGGGGGCGCGCAGGAACCAGTACGACAGGACGGGGACGACGGTCAGCGAGACGAGCAGCGAGGCCAGCAGGGCCGCGGTGACCGTCAGCGAGAACGAGCCGAACAGCTCGCCGACCATGCCGCCGACGAGGCCGATCGGCAGGAAGACGGCGACGGTGGTGAGGGTCGACGAGGTGACCGCGCCGGCCACCTCCTTGACCGCGGTGATGATCGCGGACTGGCGCTCCTCCCCGTAGCCGAGGTGGCGCTTGATGTTCTCCAGGACCACGATCGAGTCGTCGACGACCCGGCCGATCGCGATGGTGAGCGCGCCCAGGGTCAGCATGTTGAGCGACAGGTCGCGGGTCCAGAGCACGATCAGCGCGAGGACCACGGAGAGCGGGATCGAGACCGCGGTGACCAGGGTGGAGCGCAGCGAGGCCAGGAAGACCAGGATCACGATGACCGCGAAGAGCAGGCCGAGCGCGCCCTCGGTGGTCAGGCCGGAGATCGCCTTGGAGACGGCCGGGCCCTGGTCGGAGACGACGGTCAGCTCGGCGCCGGAGCCGAGGTCCTTGCGCAGGCCGGGGAGCTTGTCCTCGACGGCGTCCGAGATGGCGACGGCGCTGCCGTCCTTGTCCATCGTCGCCATGACGGCGAGGCTCGGGCGGCCGTTGGTGCGGGTGAGGGAGTCCGCGGTGGCGGCCTCCTGCTTCACCGTCGCGATGTCACCGAGGCGGACCGGCTTGCCGGGCTTGCCGGGCTTGCCGGAGGCCGGGTTCTGGCCGGTGACCCGCAGGTCCTCGATCTGCCGCAGCGAGGTGAAGGCCCCGCCGACCTGGATGGTGCGGCTCTTCCCGGACTCGGAGAAGGCGCCCGCCGGGACGGTCGCGCCGCCCGACTGGAGCGCCTGGGAGAGCGCGGTGGCGTTGAGTCCGGCGGCGGCGAGCTTCTTGTCGTCCGGGGTGACGGAGATCTGGAGGTCCCTCACACCGTCGACGGAGACCTGGCCGACGCCGTCGATGTCCTCCAGGGCGGGGACGACGGTGCGGTCCAACTGGTCGGCGAGCGCCTGCTGGTCCTTGTCCGAGGTGACGGCGAGGACGACGGTCGGGATGTCGTCCGTCGAGCCGGCGATGACCTGCGGGTCGACGTCCTCGGGCAGCTGGACGCGGGCCCGGTTCACGGCCTGCTGGATGTCGGCGACGAGCTGCTTGGTGCCCTCGTCACCGAAGTCGAAGGACGCCATGATGACGGCGTTGCCCTCGCTGGCGGTCGACGTGATGCCGGTGACTCCGTCGACGGCCTTGATGGAATTCTCGAGCGGTTCGACGACCTGCTTCTCGACCACATCGGGGGACGCGCCCTGGTAGGGCGCGAGCACCGACACCATCGGCAGTTCGATGGTGGGCAGCAGCTGCTGCTTGAGCTGCGGTATCGCGATCGCTCCGAAAACGAGCGCGACGATCGAGATCAGACCGATCAGGGCCCTTTGCGCGAGGCTGAATCTGGACAGCCAGGACATGGGTGGGTCTCTCTTCTGTGGCGTACGCGGCAGGTGGGCGGGTGACTCGGGGACAGACCCGGCCCACCTATACGATCGCCGATCCCCGGGACGAAAGTCCTCGGCCCCAGGGTCGCTTTCTTACGCTCCGCATACCGCAGCTGGAGTACACCCCGGCTGCACCCTCACTCCACCCTGGGGCGCACCAGGCCCGATTCGTACGCAGTTACCACCAGTTGTGCCCGGTCCCGGGCGCCCAGTTTCGCCATCGCCCTGTTCACATGGGTCTTGACGGTGAGCGGGCTGACGACCAGGCGCTCGGCGATCTCGTCGTTGGACAGCCCGCCCGCGACCAGGACCAGCACCTCGCGCTCCCGTGTGGTGAGGGCCGCCAGCCGCTCGGAGTACGCGGCCGCGCCCGGCCCGTCGCCTGCCCCGCTCCCGCCCTGCGCGAGGAACGTGGCGATCAGGCCCTTGGTCGCGGCCGGCGAGAGCAGCGCCTCGCCCCCCGCGGCGATCCGGATCGCGTTGAGGAGTTCGTCCGGTTCGGCGCCCTTGCCCAGGAAGCCCGAGGCCCCGGCGCGCAGCGACTGCACCACGTACTCGTCCACCTCGAAGGTGGTGAGCATGACCACGCGGACGTCCGCGAGATCCGGGTCGGCGCTGATCATCCTGGTGGCCGTCAGTCCGTCGGTGCCGGGCATGCGGATGTCCATCAGCACCACGTCGGGCCGCTCGGTCCGGGCCACCTCGACGGCCTGCGCCCCGTCCGCCGCCTCCCCCACCACCCGCATGTCGGGCTCCGAGTCGACCAGCACCCGGAACGCGCTGCGCAGCAGCGCCTGGTCGTCGACGAGCAGGACCTTGATGGCCGGTGTCATGCGTTCTCCCCCGTCCGGTCCGCCGCGCCCGGCCGACCGGGCTCCTGCGCGCGGGCCTCGACGGGCAGGATCGCATGGACGCGGAATCCGCCCCCGTAGCGGGGACCGGCGGTGAGGGTGCCGCCGAGCGCGGTGACGCGTTCACGCATCCCGAGCAGGCCGTGGCCGCCGCCGGGTGCCGCGGACCCGGTCCCGCCGGTGTCGCCGAGGCCGTTGTCCAGGATCATGACCTCGGCGGTGGCTCCGACCCGTACGACGCTCACCTCGGCCCTGGCACCCGGGCCGGCGTGCTTGCGGACGTTGGTCAGGGCCTCCTGGATCACCCGGTACGCGGCCAGGTCGACGGCGGAGGGCAGCGGCGGCTCGCCCTCGGCGGCGCAGGCCACCTCGACGGGCAGCCCCGCCTGGCGGACGCTCTCCACGAGCTGGCCGAGGACCGCGAGGCCGGGCGCCGGTTCGGTGGGGGCCTCCGGGTCGCCGGACTGGCGCAGCAGGCCGACGGTGGCCCGTAGTTCGTTGAGTGCGGAGCGGCTCGCCTCGCGGACGTGGGCGAGGGCCTGTTTGGCCTGGTCGGGGCGCTTGTCCATGACGTGGGCGGCGACCCCGGCCTGCACGTTGACCAGGGCGATGTGGTGGGCGACGACGTCGTGCAGATCGCGGGCGATGCGCAGCCGTTCCTCGGCGACCCGGCGGCGGGCCTCCTCCTCGCGGGTCCGTTCGGCCCGTTCGGCGCGCTCCCTGATCGCGTCGACGAACGCGCGCCGGGAGCGGACCGCGTCGCCCGCGGCCCCGGCCATCCCGGTCCAGGCGAAGACGCCCAGGTTCTCCTGGCTGTACCAGGGCGGCGAGCCGAAGAGCATCGCCGCGGCGGTCAGCGCGGCCATCGTGAGCAGCCCGACCCGCCAGGTGGTGGGCCGGTCGGTGCGGGCGGCGACGGTGTACAGCGCGATGACCGCGCTCATCACCACGGGGGCAGGCGGGTCGGCCGTGACCAGCTCGACGACGGTCAGCGCGCCGGTGACGGCGAGCACCGCCATGGGCTCGCGGCGCCGCCGGATCAGGGCCAGGGCGCTCAGCAGCATCAGCAGCAGGCTGCTCGCGGCGGGGGTGCGGGTGCCGAAGGTGGGCCCGTCGTGCCCGCCCGGGTCGACGAACGACGCGAAGATCATGGCCACGAGCACGGCCAGGGCGAGCGCGCCGTCCAGCGCGAGGGGATGGCCGCGCAGCCACTGGCGGATGCGCAGGACCCCGGTTCCGAGGGTGGTCACGTCCGGCTACGTTACGGCGTGTCGCTCGCGGACCGGTCCGGCCGGACGGGAGCGGCGGGCCCGGACGCACCGGTGCCCCGCGTCCGGCGGGCGGGCGCGGGGCACCTGGTGTGCTGGAGAGCGGTCGGCGTCAGCCGGGGATCAGGCCGTCGTCGCTGAGCATGGCGCGTACCTCTTCGAGGGTCGCGTCCGGCGACGGAAGGATCAGTCCGGACGGCTCCAGGGAGTCGTCCGGCACGGGTGTGCCGAGTTCGCGCACGCGGGCCAGGAGTGCGTGGAGCGTGGTGCGGAAGCCCGGTCCGTCACCGCTCTCCATCTCGGCCAGCAGGGCGTCGTCGAGCTTGTCGAGCTCGGCGAGATGGCTGTCGGCCAGGCTGACCTGGCCTTCCCCCATGATCCGTACGATCATGACGCCGCCTCAGTTCTTGTCGAATTTGTGCGACTGGTCGTTCTGCTGCACGCCGTCCTGGCGGCCGCCCTCGATCGCCTGCTGCGAGGAGGAGCCGCCGGCCAGCTCGGCCTTCATGCGCTGCAGTTCCAGCTCCACATCCGTACCACCGGAGATCCGGTCCAGCTCGGCGGCGATGTCGTCCTTCGCCGTGCCGGTCGGGTCGTCGAGGGCGCCGGAGGCGAGCAGCTCGTCGATCGCGCCCGCGCGGGCCTGGAGCTGCTGCGTCTTGTCCTCCGCCCGCTGGATCGCCAGGCCGACGTCGCCCATCTCCTCGGAGATGCCGGAGAAGGCCTCACCGATCCGGGTCTGTGCCTGGGCCGCCGTGTAGGTGGCCTTGATGGTCTCCTTCTTCGTGCGGAAGGCGTCCACCTTGGCCTGCAGCCGCTGGGCCGCCAGGGTGAGCTTCTCCTCCTCGCCCTGCAGCGTGGTGTGCTGCGTCTCCAGGTCGGTGACCTGCTGCTGGAGGGCGGCGCGGCGCGACAGCGCCTCGCGCGCCAGGTCCTCGCGACCGAGCGCGAGCGCCTTGCGGCCCTGGTCCTCCAGCTTCGAGGACTGGCCCTGCAGCTGGTTCAGCTGCAGCTCCAGCCGCTTGCGCGAGGTCGCCACATCGGCGACACCGCGGCGTACCTTCTGAAGCAGCTCCAGCTGCTTCTGGTACGAGTAATCGAGGGTCTCGCGCGGATCCTCGGCCCGGTCAAGGGCCTTGTTTGCCTTCGCGCGGAAGATCATCCCCATACGCTTCATGACACCGCTCATGGGCTTCGCGCGCCCCCTTCTGACTCAACTGGGCTCCAGCACTCCAACAGAACCCACAGTACGGGCCCTGCCTCTATTACCGCACTGTTCGGGCGTCGATGGGCTCCTCCCCAAGGACGACTGTGCCCCCGGCCCGCTCCCGCCCAGGGAGTAGGTGACGCCCGTATCGTCCGCCCGTACACCGGCGAGGACGCAGGCCGTTGCCGGATCGTTCCCGGCCGGCCTGCGGGTACCCGCGATCGACCCCGTACCCTTGGGCCTTGTGTTCCGTAGCCGCTCCAAGGAAGAGAAGGCCCCCACCGGCAAGGTGACGGCGGACCTCTCCAAGACGCCCCGCGACCCGCAGGCTCCCAAGGGTCGCCCCACCCCCAAGCGCAGCGAGGCCCAGACGCAGCGCCGTCGCGCCTCCAGTGGTGCGCCGCTCGACCGCAAGGAGGCCATGAAGCGCCAGCGCGAAGCGCGGCGCGTGGACATGGCCAAGCAGCGGGAGGCGCTCGCCAGTGGCGACGAGCGTTATCTGCCGGCGCGCGACAAGGGGCCGGTGCGCCGCTTCGTCCGCGACTTCGTGGACTCGCGCTTCTGCATCGCGGAGTACTTCCTGCCGCTCGCCGTGGTCATCCTGATCCTCAGCGTGATCCAGGTGCAGGGCATCCAGAGCATCTCGCTGCTGCTGTGGCTGATCGTGATCGTGCTGATCGTGATCGACTCGATCGGGCTCGCGTTCCGGCTGCGCAAGCAGCTGAACACGCGGTTCCCGGACACCCCGAAGCGCGGCGCGGTCGCCTACGGCCTGATGCGTACGCTCCAGATGCGCCGGCTTCGTCTGCCGAAGCCGCAGGTCAAGCGCGGAGAGCGGCCCTGAGCACGGAGTCGCCCGGCCAGGTCGACGGTCTCTCCGCCGACCGGCCGGCCGGTGCGGTCTCCGGTTTCGCGGGGGCCTCGGCCGCCTGGACCAAGGGGCTCTCGGGCCTGCGCAACACCGTGCGCCAGGAGCTGGTCGCCCGGCAGCTGGACGAGCAGATCGCGGCGCGCTTCCCGGTGGGGCAGCGGCTGCGCATCCTGGACGTCGGCATGGGCCAGGGGACGCAGGCGCTGCGTCTCGCCCGCGCCGGCCACACCGTGACGGGCCTGGAGTCCGACGCCGAGATGCTGCGGACCGCCCGCGAGGCGCTGGGCGGCGAGCCGGCCGGCATCCGCGAGCGGGTGCGGCTCATCGAGGGCAACGGCCAGGACACCGGGGTCCACTTCCTGCCCGGCAGTTTCGACGTGGTGCTCTGCCACGGCGTGCTGATGTACGTCCAGGAGCCGGACGCCATGGTGGCCGGTCTGGCCAGGATGCTGGCGCCGGGCGGGCTGCTGTCCCTGCTCGTGCGGAACGCGGACGCGCTGGCGATGCGGCCGGGCATGGCCGGGGACTGGGACGGGGCGCTCACCGCGTTCGACACCGACCGGTACACCAACCGGCTCGGGCTGTCCGTGCGCGCGGACCGGCTCGACGCCCTGACAGCGACGCTCGCCTCGATCGCGGCGCCGCTGCACGCCTGGTACGGGGTGCGGGTCTTCACGGACAACGTGAGCAACGACGTGGAGCTGCCGCCGGCCGCGGAGCTGGAGCGGGTGCTTGCCGCGGAGGACCGGGCGGGGCGGACGGATCCGTACCGCGGGGTCGCGGCGCTGCTGCATCTGTGCGGCGTACGGGGCTGAGGCCGGGGGCGCCGGGCCCGGGACGTCCGGGCGCCTTGTCCTCAAGCGCCGGACAGGCTGAAAGACGCCCTCAATCGCCGGGCAGGCCCGGTTTTCGGCCGCACGGCTCTGTCATGTGCACCTTCCCCCTCATGGCTGCGCTCAACGGGCCCCCCGCGGGGGCAAAAGCAACAATCCAGGCATGGATGCCATTCATTCCCGTCGCCGTGCGCGCCGGCTGCTGCTGCCCCTGTCCGCGGGTGTCTGCGCGATCGCGCTGGTGAGCGGGTGCTCCGGTTCGGACGCCCCCGCCGCGGGGCCGGACGCGACGGCGTCCGGTTCGGCGCAGCCCGGTCCGGCCGCGAAGGCCACCGGTGATCTGCAGAGCGACTACCAGAAGGTCATCACCGACGTGCTGCCGTCGGTCGTCCAGATCGACGCCTCCGAGAGCCTGGGCTCCGGTGTCGTCTACGACACCAAGGGCCACATCGTCACCAACGCCCATGTCGTCGGCAACGAGAAGTCCTTCAAGGTCACGGTGGCCACCGGCGAGCGGGTGCTGAAGGCCTCGCTGGTCGCCGCCTACCCCGAGCAGGACCTGGCCGTCATCAAGCTCGACCAGGTGCCCGACGGGCTGCGGCCCGCGAAGTTCGGCGACTCCGAGAAGGTCGCCGTGGGGCAGATCGTGCTGGCGATGGGCTCGCCGCTGGGCCTGTCCAGCAGCGTCACCCAGGGCATCGTCTCGGCGCTCGGCCGGACCGTGAGCGAGAGCCGCTCGGGCGGTGGCACCGGCGCGACCATCGCGAACATGGTGCAGACCTCGGCGGCGATCAACCCGGGCAACAGCGGCGGCGCCCTGGTGAACCTGGACAGCCAGGTCATCGGCATCCCCACGCTGGCCGCGTCCGATCCCCAGATGGGTGACAGCGCGGCCCCGGGGATCGGCTTCGCCATCCCGGCCTCGATGGTGCGGACGGTCGCGGACCAGATCATCAAGGACGGCAAGGTCACCGACTCGGGCCGGGCGGCGCTCGACATCACCGGCCGCACGGTCGTCAACGACGACTACCGGCCGGCGGGCGTGGCGATCGTCAGTGTGCAGAACGGCGGCGCGGCCGACAAGGCGGGGCTGCGGGCCGGCGACATCATCACGAAGGTCGGCGATGCGAAGGTCACCACGATCACCTCGCTCTCCGAGGCCCTGGCCGGTCGGAAGCCGGGCGAGAAGGTGAAGGTGACGTACACGCGGGGAAGCTCGGAGAAGACGGCCGAGGTCACCCTCGGCGAGATCTGAGCGACGCGGCGCGATCCGAGCGCCGGGCGAGATACGCGCGACGCGGCGACGGCCGCCGGGCGGGCCCCTGAGGGCTCACCCGGCGGCCGTCGTGTTCGCCGTACGGCGTCAGCCGGCCGCGTCGGCCTGGAGGCTCATCGGGCCGTAGATCTTCGTCGTGTCCTCGAAGAGCGTGACCTGGTCCGCCCCGCCGTCCAGGAGTTCCTTCCAGTACTCACCGATCCAGGACTCCGCGTCGCCCTGTGTCGTGAACTCCTCCGGCTGCAGGGCCGGCTCCGTCTCCGTACCGTCGGACTTCTCGAACCGCCACGTCCACGCCATGTCCGCCTCCTGGGTATGTCGTTCCGCTCGGCAGCCTAGTGCTTCCGACCAGCAAGGGAAGGGGCTCTAGGACGGCTCTGCGCCATGTCGCGTACCCACGTCGCGCACCGTGTGCGGGGACGCGGCAGGATCGGAGCGTGGAACTGACTCTGCTCGGCACCGGAGCCCCCGACGGGCTGCCGCGGCCCGACTGCCCCTGCGCCAGGTGCGCCCTCGCCCGCGGCGCGGGCGGCCGGGCCGCGACCGCTCTCCTGGTCGACGACGCGCTGCTGCTGGACCTCACCCCCGGTGCGGTGTTCGCCGCCGCCCGCGCGGGCCATTCGCTCACCGGCGTACGCCAGGTACTGCTGACCCACCCGCACGACGGGCCCGCCGTCGAACTGCCCGCCGGACTGCCTCCGGCGGGCCGGGTGCCGGACGGGCGGGTGCTGACGCTGATCAGCGGGCACCGGGTGCGGGCCGTGCCGATGGACGCGCCCGGTACGGGGTACGAGGTGACCTCGCCGGAGGGCGCCCGGCTGCTCTACCTGCCGCCGGGCGGCGCTCCGGCCGGCCTCACGGACCCGGTGGCGGAGCCGTACGACCTGGTCGTCGCGGATGTCGTCGGGCGGCCCGACGCGGTGGCCCGGCTGCGGGCCGTCGAGGCGGTCGGGCCCGCCACCGAGCTGATCGCCGTCCACCTGGACCACGACGCGCCCCCCGGCCCCGAGCTGGAGCGCCGGCTCGCCGCCGCCGGGGCGCGGGCCGTGCCGGACGGCACGACGCTGACGGCCGGCGGCCATCACGCCCCGGCTCCGGTCCCCCGGCGCACCCTGGTCACCGGCGGCGCGCGCTCCGGGAAGTCCGTCGAGGCGGAACGCCGCCTGGAGACGTACCCCGAGGTCGTCTACGTGGCCACCGGCGGCACCCGGAACGGGGACGCGGAGTGGGCGGCCCGGGTCGGGCTGCACCGCGAGCGCCGCCCGGCGGCCTGGCGCACCGAGGAGACGTGCGAGCTGGCGGAGCTGCTGTCATCGGACGGACCGCCGCTGCTGATCGACTGCCTGTCGCTCTGGCTGACGGACCTGATGGACCGGGTGGACGCCTGGGACGACGCGGCGTGGGCGGGCGGCGGCGAGCGCGCGCTGCGCGCCGGGACGGCGGAGCTGGTCGCGGCGGTGCGCGGGACGCGCCGCACGGTGGTCCTGGTGACCAACGAGACCGGCTCCGGCGTGGTCCCCGCGACGGCGGCCGGGCGGCGCTTCCGCGACGAGCTGGGCCGGCTGAACGCGGCGGTGGCCGAGGAGTGCGAGCAGGTGCTGCTGGTGGTGGCGGGGCAGGTGCTGCCGCTGCGGGGGTGAGCGGTACGGGAGCGGGGCGCCCGGCCCACACGGGCCGGGCCGGGAAAACGCGGCGGGTACTGTTCCGCAGGGGCCCTCCGGCGGGCTCCCCGGCCCACCCCACGTATCGACCCGCGAGGCAGCTCCCCGTGAATCTGGACGACTTCTCCGACCTGATCGAACGCCCCGACGGGGGTGTCCGGCGCGACGCCGAGGAACGCCGGGAGCGGTTCGGCGTGCCGCCGGGCGCTCTCGGCCGCCTGGACGAGCTGGGCGAGTGGCTGTCGACCGCGCAGCAGGCGTCGCCGGTGCGGACGGTCGAGCAGCCGCGTGTGGTGCTGTTCGCCGGTGACCACGGGGTGGCCCGGCTCGACGTGTCCGGCCGCGCGGCCGGCACCGCGCACGAGCTGGTACGGGCCACGCTGGACGGGTCGACCCCGCTGGCCGTGCTGGCCCGCCGGTTCTCCGTACCGGTGCGGATCGTCGACGCCGGGCTCGACTGCGACCCGGAGCTGCTGCCGGAGGCCGTCGTACGGACCCGGGTGCGGCGCGGCAGCGGACGGATCGACATCGAGGACGCGCTGACGGCCGAGGAGGCCGAGGCCGCGGTGCGGCTCGGCATCGCCGTGGCCGACGAGGAGGCCGACTCGGGCACCGATCTGGTGGTGCTCGGCGACCTGAGCGTGGGCGGTACGACGGCGGCGGCCACCCTGATCGCGGCGCTGTGCGGCACGGACGCCTCGGTGGTGACCGGGCGCGGTGGCGCGGGGATCGACGACCTGGCGTGGATGCGCAAGTGCGCGGCGGTCCGTGACGCGCTGCGGCGGGCCCGGCCGGTGCTGGGCGACCAGGTGGAGCTGCTGGCCGCGGTGGGCGGCGCGGACCTGGCGGCGATGACCGGCTTCCTGCTCCAGTGCGCGGTGCGCAGGCTGCCCGTGATCCTGGACGGGGTGGTCGGCGCGGCGGCTGCGCTGGTCGGCCAGCGGGCCGCGTTCCGGGCGCCGGACTGGTGGCTGGCGGGCCAGCTGAGCGGGGAGCCGGCGCAGGCCAAGGCCCTCGACCGGATGGCGCTCAACCCGGTGCTCGACCACGGCGTCATCGTCGGCGAGGGGTGCGGGGCGCTGCTCGCCCTTCCCTTCGTCCAGGCCGCCGCCGCGCTCGCGGCGGAGCTTCCCGAGCGCGAGCCGGAGGCGGAAGAGGGCGGCGCGGACGACGAGAAGGACGACGCGACGGACTGATCGCGGCACCACTCCGCGGCCGGCCGACACCGGCCGCGGAGCGCTCCCTCATGCAGCGTGATGCCCCATATGATCGCTTTTCATGGGAGAGGTCCGTATGGCCGCCGAGGAGTCCGGACAGAGCGCCGTCCGCAGGGCCGGTACCCCGCGTTCACGGCGCGGCGCGGCGTTCGCCATCTGGTACCTGCGCCTCGTGTCGTTCCTCAACTTCCTGAGTGCTGTCTGGGTCGCCTTCGGCCAGGATCTGCGCCGCCACAACACGGACGACTACTTCACCCCTTACCTGCTCACGGCGGGTTTCTCCTCGGGGGTGGTCGCGCTCTTCCTGGCGGTGACGATGCGGCGGCGCAAGCGGGCCGCGTGGATCGTCAACATGGTGCTGAGCGGGCTGACGCTGCTGCTGTCCGCCGCCCTCATCGGATTCCCGGAGGTCCGCCGGTATCCGCAGAACTGGATCTCGCTGGCCCTGACCGCCGCCTTCGTGGCCGCGCTGGTGCTCGGCCGGCGCGAGTTCTACGCGAAGGGCGACCGGTCCAACCCGAAACTGGCCGCGCTGGTGGCGACCGTCGGGCTGCTGGTCACCTCGCTGATCGCGGCGGGCCTGGTCACGGTCACCAACACCGCGCACGACGACTACCGTTCGACGTTCCTGGACCGCTGGCGCTACGGCGCGCTGCGGCTGGTCTCCGTCGCCGCCAGTGACTCGCGGTTCCCCGGCATCACCGCGCCGGGCTGGGTGAACGTCGTCATCAACGTCCTGTCCACGCTGCTGCTCATCGCCGTCGTCTGGGCGGCCTTCCGCTCCCGCCGCGCGGTCGACCCGATCACCGCGGAGGACGAGGAGGCGCTGCGGGCGCTGCTCGACAAGCACGGCGAGCGCGACTCGCTGGGCTACTTCGCGCTGCGCCGCGAGAAGAGCGCCATCTGGTCGCCCACCCGCAAGGCGGCCGTCGCCTACCGGGTGGTCGGCGGGGTCTCGCTGGCATCCGGCGACCCGATCGGCGATCCGGAGGCCTGGCCGGGGGCGATCACGCCGTGGCTGGCCGAGGCCCGCGAACACGGCTGGATCCCCGCGGTGATGGGGGCGGGCGAGGAGGCCGGCACGGTGTACGCCCGGCACGGCCTGGACGCCCTGGAGCTGGGCGACGAGGCGATCGTGGAGACGGCCGACTTCACCCTGGAGGGCCGCGCGATGCGGACCGTGCGCCAGGCGTACAACCGGGTGCGGCGGGCGGGTTACGAGGTGACGGTGCGCCGGCACGCGGAGATCCCGGAGGCCGAGATGGCGGAGCTGGTGCGCCGCGCGGACGACTGGCGCGACGGAGCGACCGAACGCGGCTTCTCGATGGCGCTCGGCCGGCTCGGCGACCCGGCCGACGGGCAGTGCGTGATGCTGGAGTGCCGTGACGCGCCGTCCGACGACGGTGCGCCGGGCGAGCTGCGGGCCCTGCTGAGCTTCGTCCCCTGGGGGCCGAACGGCCTCTCGCTGGACCTGATGCGGCGTGACCGGGACTCCGAGAACGGGCTGATGGAGTTCATGGTCATCGAACTCCTGCAGCGGGCCGGGAAGCTGGGCGTGACGCAGGTGTCGCTGAACTTCGCGATGTTCCGCTCGGTCTTCGAGCGCGGGTCGCGGCTCGGCGCGGGCCCGGTGCTCAGGATGTGGCGGTCGCTGCTCAGCTTCTTCTCCCGCTGGTGGCAGATCGAGTCGCTCTACCGCGCCAACGCCAAGTACCGCCCGATCTGGGAACCCCGGTTCCTGCTCTTCGAGAAGAGCGCGGACCTGCTGCGCATCGGCGTCGCGGCCGGCCGCGCGGAAGGGTTCCTGGAGGCGCCGGGCCTGCCCAAGTGGATGCACCGCTCCCGGCTGGCCCGGGTCCGTGACGTCCCGTCCGGACCGCGTGCATGAGAGCCGTACGCGCCCCGGTCCGGGCGGCCCGCCGGGAGTGGGGCCCGCTCTGCTCGGCCGTACGGGCGTCGCTCGCCGCCCGGGGACCGCGGGCCGTGCCCCTGACCCTGGCCTCGGTGGCCCTGACCGCGCTGCTCCAGGTGGTGCAGAACCGGCCCTGGGGCTACGGCCCGGTGCAGACGCTCGGCGCGGTCCGGGCCGACGACCCGCTCGGAGTGGCCCTGCTGCGTACCCCGTTGTCGCTGTTCGTCCCCGCGCTGGACCTGCCGGTGTGGGGCGCGCTGGTGCAGATGCTGGTGGTGTTCGGGGCGGCGGAGATCTGCCTCGGCCGGGGGCGGACCCTGCTGATCGCGTACGCGGCGACGCTGGCCGGGACGATGTACGCGCGGATCGCCGTGGCGGCCGGGCCCGAGGTGTTCCTCGGGCTGCCGGCGTCCGACGCGCACGTGGTGGACACCGGCCCGTCGGCGGCGGTGGTCGCGCTGGCGGTCTGCGTCTGCTGCGTGTACCGGGCCCGGTTCACCGGGGCGCTGGTGATCGTGGCGATGGTGGCCGAAACCGTGGCCGAGGACAATCTGGCGGGCCGGGAGCACCTGGCGGCCATCGCGGCGGCCCTGGTGCTGTGCGCGGTGCCGGTGCGGCGCGGGCGGCGGCGCGGCGGTCAGGGCTTGGCGGGCGGGAGCGGGGCCCGGTCCGGTGCCCCGCCGATCAGGTCCTGGAACTTCCGGCGCGGGCCGACCCAGCGGACGTCGTGGTGGTAGGCCCGCAGGACCGCGCGGGAGCGGGCCCGGTGCCGGTTGCGGTAGAACCGCCTGGCCCACAGCGAGGTCGGCCGGGCCAGCCGTACCGCCCCGACCAGCGCCACGAACGGGACCAGCGCGCCGACCACCGCCATCCGTGCCTTGCCCTTGAACAGGGAGATCAGCACGAAGCAGAAGTTGATGACGACGGTGAGCACTGCTCCGAGCCGGCCCTGCTGCTGATCGTCGCTCAGGTCGTTCACGCCCAGCGGGGAGAATCCGCCGAGCACCAGCAGCACCAGGGCCGCCGTGAGCACGACGACCTCCACACTCTGGCGCCCCTCCTCGGTCCAGTACACGTCGTCCAGGTGCAGGATCAGGGCGAACTCGTCCAGCACCAGCCCCGCGCCCACGCCGAAGACGACCGCGCAGACGGCCGCCGTCACGCCGTGCCTCCCGCTCCCCACCGCGCCGAAGCCGCCGACGACGCTGAGCACCACGCCGGGCACCACATGGTGGATGTGGACGCCGCCGGGCGTGATGTTGCGGAACGGCCCCTTCCCGGCCCGGATCATCCGGGTGATGAACCGGGTGATCGCGAAGGTCAGCACGAATGCGGTCAGGGCGAGGAGCAGGGGCAGCTTGCCCGGCTCGACGAAGTTCTGATCGAACCAGTGACCCATGCCACGCACTCCCACTCGTCCGCCTGTGCCCCGTTATGCGGCATTCGGACAATCTAGCGGTCGTCCCCACCGATTAGCCTGCGCGCCGTGACCTCCCTGAACAGCCACGGCGTTCGTTTCGCCTTCGGCACCCTGACCGTGCTCCCCGTCCGCGTGACCCGCTGGGACCGGGACGCCGCCCGGTCCGGGATGCTGTGCGCGCCGCTGGCCGGGCTCGTCGTCGGGGTGCTCGCCGCCGTCCCCGGCAGCCTGCTGCTGTGGGGCGGCGCGGGCCCGCTGCTCGCCGCCGTCGCCTCCGCCGCGGTGCCCGCCGCCCTCACCCGGGGGCTCCATCTGGACGGTCTCGCGGACACCGCCGACGGCCTGGGCAGCGGCAAGCCGGCCGACGACGCGCTGCGCATCATGAAGCAGTCGGACATCGGCCCCTTCGGTGTGATCACCCTGCTCTTCGTCCTGCTGGCACAGGTGGCGGTCCTCCAGCAGCTGTACGCGAGGGGCTGGGCGCACGGCGCGGTGGCGGCCGTCGCCTCCGCCCTCGTCGCCCGGCTCGCGCTGACCCTGGCATCCCGGCGCGGTGTCCCGGCCGCCCGGCCGGAGGGCCTGGGCGCGGTGGTCGCCGGCACGGTCCCGGTGGCCGGCGCGGCGGCGGTCGCGCTCGCGGTGGTGGCGGCCTGCGCGGGCGCGGGGGCGCTGTTCGGCGGGTACGGGACGCTGCGCCACGCCCTCCCGGCGGTGGCCGGGGTGGTGGTGGCCGAGCTGCTGCTGCGGCACTGCGTACGGCGGTTCGGCGGGGTCACCGGGGACGTCTTCGGGGCGCTGGCGGAGACGGCGGCGACGGTGACGCTGGTGGGCCTGGCGCTGGGCTGAGGGCCGGTCAGTCCTCGGCGCAGGTCTCGCGCCCGACGCCGAGTGCGTAGTCCTTGCGCAGTGAGCTGAGCCCCAGCTTCCGGGACTGTGCGCAGAACTTCGCCGCCGGCAGCTCGTACTCCACGTGGAAGACCGCCTTGCCCGCCTTCACGAACGGGGTCAGCTCCTCGCACTCCTCGTACTGGGCGCACTGCTCGTTGACCGCGAAGTCGAAGTCCCCGACCAGCTCCGGGATCTGCGGCAGGTCGTTCTTCAGGCCGACGGACATGCCGTGGCGGTGGACCATGCGGGCGATCAGACGGTTGTAGCGCAGCTGGTCGGCGGCGGTCAGCGGGAAGCCGCTCCGGTTGCGGTAGCCGTCCATGTTGTCCGGCTCGACCGCGTCGAAGCCCTTCTTCGCGCACATCGCGATCCGGGATTCCATCAGCGGCTCCAGGACCTCGGTGCGCCGGATGTCGAGCCAGCGCTCGCCCTTCCAGCCGTTGCCCTTGCCGAGCACGGCGGTGGGGAAACGGGCCGCGTCCGGGCGGAAGTCCTCCCAGGCACCGGTGGACAGGTAGCAGATGACCTTGCGCCCGTCGCGGTGCAGCGCGGCGACCTGGGCCGCCGTCCGGTCGAAGCCGTCGATGTCGTACACCGGGGCGTCGACCGTCGTGTCGAGCTTCCCCGACAACTGCCACTGCCAGTCCGTGCCCGGCTCCGGCTGCCAGCGCGCGGGTGAGGGCCGCGCGGAGGCGGACTCCTTCCCCGCCGGCCCCTGTTCCTGCTCCGGGGAACAGCCCGTCAGCGTCGTCAGCACCATCAGTGCGGTGACGGCGAGGGCGCCGCGCGCCCCGCCCACCCGTGCGGCCGTCCGGTCGCGCATCGTTCCCCCATGTCCACCGGACCCCGCCAACGCCGGTGCGCGCGGGATCCGTTCCGCCGGGACGGTCTTCCCGGGACCACCACCGTAACGACGGCCGCGCACCTCGCGCGCACCGCCTACGGCCCGCCGCCGTGATCGGGCAGCAAAGGCGCGCGTAGGCTCATTCCCGGCACATTGCGGCGGCGTCTACGATGCGCCGGGCACGGTCGGCCCACCCCATCGACCGGAAAAGAACTCAACGGAAGCGAGATTTCACCACCGTGACTGCTCTCACTCTCAGCACCGCCGGTGCGGCGACGCTGCGCGCCGACGCCCTCGTCGTGGGCGTCGCCAAGGGCGCTGGATCCAAGTCCGGGGACCTCGTCCTCGCGCCGGGCGCCGAGGCCGTGGACAAGGCGTTCGGCGGGAAGCTCGCCGCCGTCCTGGCGACCCTGGGCGCCTCCGGTGCCGAGGGCGAGCTGACGAAGGTCCCCGCGCCCGAGGGCCTGAAGACCCCGGTCGTCATCGCGGCCGGCCTCGGTGCGGCCCCCGAGAAGGACGGCTCGTACGACGCCGAGGCGCTGCGCCGGGCCGCCGGTGCGGCCGCCCGCTCGCTGACCGGCTCGAAGAAGGCCGGCTTCGCGCTGCCCATCGCCTCCGTCGAGGACGCCGAGGCCATCGCGGAGGGCGCGCTGCTCGGCGCGTACGCCTTCACCGCCTACCAGGCCGGCGAGAACAAGCTCGCCCCCAAGGGCGCCAAGGCCGGCGGCGCCAAGCAGGCTCTGGCCGAGGTCGCCGTACTCGGCGCCAAGCCGCGCGACAAGGCGTTCAAGGCAGCCGCGGAGCGCGCGATCGCCCTCGCCGAGGAGATCAACCGCGCCCGCGACCTGGTCAACACCCCGCCGAACGACCTGTACCCCGAGTCCTTCGCCGCCGTGGCCACCGCCGCCGGCAAGGAGCACGGCATCAAGGTGCAGGTGCTCGACGAGAAGGCGCTCGTCAAGGGCGGCTTCGGCGGCATCCTGGGCGTCGGCCAGGGCGCGGCCCGCGGCCCGCGCCTGGTGAAGCTCGCCTACACGCACCCGAAGGCGGAGAAGACCCTGGCCCTCGTGGGCAAGGGCATCACCTACGACTCGGGCGGCATCTCGCTGAAGCCGGCCGGCCACAACGAGACGATGAAGTGCGACATGGCCGGCGCCGCCGCCGTGTTCGCGACCGTCGTCGCGGCCGCCCGCATCGGCCTGCGCGTCAACGTCACCGGCTGGCTGGCGCTCGCCGAGAACATGCCGTCGGGCACCGCCACCCGCCCCGGTGACGTCCTGCGCATGTACAGCGGCAAGACCGTCGAGGTCCTCAACACCGACGCCGAGGGCCGGCTCGTCCTCGCCGACGCGCTGACCCGCGCCTCGGAGGAGAACCCGGACGCGATCGTCGACGTGGCGACCCTGACCGGCGCGATGGTGCTGGCCCTGGGCAACCGCACCTTCGGCATCATGTCCAACGACGACGCCTTCCGTACCTCGATCCACGAGATCGCGGAGGAGGTCGGCGAGGCGTCCTGGCCGATGCCGCTCCCGGCCGACCTGCGCAAGGGCATGGACTCCCCGACCGCCGACATCGCCAACATGGGCGAGCGGATGGGCGGCGGCCTGGTGGCCGGCCTGTTCCTGAAGGAGTTCGTGGGCGAGGGCATCGCCTGGGCGCACCTGGACATCGCGGGCCCGGCCTTCCACGAGGGCGCGCCGTACGGCTACACACCCAAGGGCGGCACCGGATCCGCGGTCCGCACGCTGGTGAAGCTGGCGGAGCACACCGCCGCCGGCGACCTCGGCTGAGTCGACGTGCGATACGGCCCCGGGCATACGTCCGGGGCCGTATGTGTTGTCCCCACGGCACCGGGACCTGGCCGGTTTCGCTCTCGACGAAATCCCCTGTTCCCTACGCAGCGGTAATCCACCGGGACGGACGATGATCCGTCCCGGACACGGGCCCCGCGTCCCGCCCACCGTCAACAAGTGCGAAGATGGGTTCTCGGCAGGACAGGGCCCCCACCACAGGGCCGAAGACAAAGCGGCCGCACACCAGCCGACCGGCCGGTACCACCCCGAGGACGGGGCCCGGCGTACGGCGCACATGCATGGAGGACGTGACGTGGCGAACGACGCCAGCACCGTTTTCGACCTAGTGATTCTCGGCGGTGGCAGCGGCGGGTACGCCGCGGCCCTGCGCGGAGCGCAGCTGGGCCTGGACGTCGCTCTGATCGAGAAGGGCAAGGTCGGCGGCACCTGCCTGCACAACGGCTGCATTCCCACGAAGGCCCTGCTGCACGCCGGCGAGATCGCGGACCAGGCCCGCGAGGCCGGCCAGTTCGGTGTCCAGGCCACCTTCGAGGGCATCGACATGGCGGCCGTCCACAAGTACAAGGACGACGTGATCTCCGGCCTGTACAAGGGTCTGCAGGGTCTCGTCGCCTCCCGCAAGGTGCACTACATCGAGGGTGAGGGCCGGCTCTCGTCGCCCACCTCGGTGGACGTGAACGGCCAGCGCATCCAGGGCCGCCACGTGCTCCTGGCGACCGGCTCCGTGCCGAAGTCGCTCCCGGGTCTGGAGATCGACGGCAACCGCATCATCTCCTCGGACCACGCGCTGAAGCTGGACCGCGTCCCGAAGTCCGCGATCGTGCTGGGCGGCGGCGTCATCGGCGTCGAGTTCGCCTCGGCGTGGACCTCCTTCGGCACCGACGTGACGATCATCGAGGGCCTGAAGCACCTCGTCCCGGTCGAGGACGAGAACAGCTCGAAGCTTCTTGAGCGCGCGTTCCGCAAGCGCGGCATCAAGTTCAACCTCGGCACGTTCTTCCAGAGCGCCGAGTACACGCAGGACGGCGTCCGCGTGACCCTCGCCGACGGCAAGACCTTCGAGGCGGAGGTGCTGCTGGTCGCGATCGGCCGCGGCCCGGTCTCGCAGGGCCTGGGCTACGAGGAGGCCGGGGTCGCCATGGACCGCGGCTACGTCCTGGTCGACGAGTACATGCGGACCAACGTGGAGACGATCTCGGCCGTGGGCGACCTGGTCCCGACGCTGCAGCTGGCGCACGTCGGCTTCGCCGAGGGCATCCTCGTCGCGGAGCGGCTGGCCGGTCTGCAGACCGTCCCCGTCGACTACGACGGAGTCCCCCGGGTGACGTACTGCCACCCCGAGGTCGCCTCCGTCGGCATCACCGAGGCCAAGGCCAAGGAGCTCTACGGCGCGGACAAGGTCGTCGCGCTGAAGTACAACCTCGCGGGCAACGGCAAGAGCAAGATCCTCAAGACCGCGGGCGAGATCAAGCTCGTCCAGGTCAAGGACGGTGCCGTGGTCGGCGTCCACATGGTCGGTGACCGTATGGGCGAGCAGGTCGGCGAAGCCCAGCTGATCTACAACTGGGAGGCGCTGCCGGCCGAGGTCGCCCAGCTCATCCACGCCCACCCGACCCAGAGCGAGGCGCTCGGCGAGGCCCACCTGGCCCTGGCCGGCAAGCCCCTGCACTCCCACGACTGATCAGTCGACCGGGCGCGACGACCGACCACTTCCGCATTTTCGTTAGGAGCAACTGAAACCATGTCGGTTTCCGTAACCCTTCCGGCGCTCGGCGAGAGCGTCACCGAGGGCACTGTCACCCGCTGGCTGAAGGCCGAGGGCGAGCGCGTCGAGGCCGACGAGCCGTTGCTCGAGGTCTCGACCGACAAGGTCGACACCGAGATCCCGGCCCCCGCCTCCGGCATCCTGTCGTCCATCAAGGTCGCCGAGGACGAGACCGTCGAGGTCGGCGCCGAGCTGGCCGTCATCGACGACGGCTCGGGCGCCCCGGCGGCCGAGTCCGCCCCGGCCGCCGAGGCTGCTCCGGCCGCCGAGGCACCCGCCGCCGAGACACCCGCCGCCCCGGCACCCGCCGCCGAGGCACCCAGAGCGAGGCGCTCGGCGAGGCCCACCTGGCCCTGGCCGGCAAGCCCCTGCACTCCCACGACTGATCAGTCGACCGGGCGCGACGACCGACCACTTCCGCATTTTCGTTAGGAGCAACTGAAACCATGTCGGTTTCCGTAACCCTTCCGGCGCTCGGCGAGAGCGTCACCGAGGGCACCGTCACCCGCTGGCTGAAGGAGGTCGGCGAGGAGGTCGCGGAGGACGAGCCGCTGCTCGAGGTCTCCACGGACAAGGTCGACACCGAGATCCCCGCCCCGGTCGCCGGTGTGCTGCTGGAGATCGTGGTCGGCGAGGACGAGACCGCCGAGGTCGGCGCCAAGCTCGCCGTCATCGGGGCGCCCGGCGCCGCCCCGGCSCAGGCYCCGGCCSMSGCCCCGGCCGCGACCTCCGGTGACGACGGCGCGTACGTCACGCCGCTGGTCCGCAAGCTCGCCGCCGAGAACGGCGTCGACCTGGGCTCGGTCAAGGGCACCGGCGTCGGTGGCCGTATCCGCAAGCAGGATGTCGTCGCCGCCGCGGAGGCCGCCAAGGCCGCCGCCGCTGCCCCGGCGCCCGCCGCTCCGGCCGCCTCCTCCAAGGCCGCGCCGAAGCTGGAGGCCAGCCCGCTGCGCGGTCAGACGGTCAAGATGACCCGCATGCGCAAGGTCATCGGCGACAACATGATGAAGGCGCTGCACTCGCAGGCCCAGCTGACCTCGGTCGTCGAGGTCGACGTCACCAAGCTGATGAAGCTGCGCAACAAGGCGAAGGACGGCTTCGCGGCCCGTGAGGGCGTCAAGCTCTCCCCGATGCCGTTCTACGTGAAGGCCGCCGCCCAGGCGCTGAAGGCCCACCCGGTCATCAACGCCCGGATCAACGAGGACGAAGGCACCATCACGTACTTCGACTCGGAGAACATCGGCATCGCCGTGGACGCCGAGAAGGGCCTGATGACCCCGGTCATCAAGGGCGCGGGCGACCTCAACATCGCCGGTATCTCGAAGAAGACCGCCGAGCTGGCGGGCAAGGCCCGCGGTGGCGGCCTGACCCCGGACGACATGTCCGGTGCCACCTTCACCATCAGCAACACCGGCTCGCGCGGTGCGCTGTTCGACACCGTCATCGTGCCGCCGAACCAGGCAGCCATCCTGGGCATCGGCGCCACCGTGAAGCGTCCCGCGGTCATCGAGACCGAGGAGGGCACCGTCATCGGCGTCCGCGACATGACGTACCTGTCGCTCTCCTACGACCACCGTCTGGTGGACGGCGCGGACGCCGCCCGCTACCTGACCGCGGTCAAGGCGATCCTGGAGGCCGGCGAGTTCGAGGTCGAGCTCGGCCTGTAACCAGCCTCACGATCGGCGCCCCCGTCCGGAACACTCCCGGGCGGGGGCGCCGCCGTATTGTCTAGACACCACCGGTCGCCCCGGTCACCATGCCGGTGCAGGCGTACCGGTCTGTCCGAAGGAGCCCGTCATGACCCCGCCCGTCGTCCACTCGCTGCGCGAACAGATCCGCGAGCACATCGTGGAGGGGATCGTCAGCGGGCGCTGGAAGCCGGGCGAGCGGATCGTGGAGCGGCGCATCGCCACCGAGCTGGAGGTCAGCCAGACGCCCGTGCGCGAGGCGCTGCGGGAGCTGGAGACGCTGCGGCTGATCGAGTCGGCGCCCAACAAGGGCGTCCGGGTCCGCAACCTCACCGCCGCCGACCTGGAGGAGAGCTACCCGGTACGGGCGGGTCTGGAGCAGATCGCGGCCGAGCTGGCGGCCCCCGCGCTCGGCGAGGACTGCTCGCTGCTGGCGCCGCACGTGGCGGCACTGTACGAGGCGGACCGGCTGGCGGACGGCGAGGCCCAGGTCCGGCACACGGTCGGTTTCCACCGCGAGCTGGTGCGGGCGGCGGGCAACGCGGTGCTGCTGCACACCTGGGAGGGGCTGGGCATCGAGGTGTTCACGGCGCTGTCGATCCGCTGGCTGGGGACGGTGCAGAAGTCGTACGCCGAGGAGCACGAGGCGCTCATCGACGCCTTCCTCCGCAAGGACCCGGACATAGGGACCCTGGTCAAGGCGCACGTGCTGGGCTGCGCGCCGCGCGCCTGAAGCCGCACCGGAGCGGCTGTGCATCTGTCGTGAGGGGCGCTCGCCTGTGCAGGCGAGCGCCCCTTTTGCGTAGGTAAATCCCGTCACTCGGTGCCCCATTTCATGGCACGGCATGCCACTTTCTTCATATCGAGAAGTTTTGCCGTTCATCCTTTGATCGATCATCGATCGGCGACTTACAGTTCACCTCGCGGGCCCACCGGCCCCATCGCCCTGTCCTGCCAGTCAGGGACTTCTCCACCCCCCTCCTCACCGGAAGGCGGCGATCATGACCGACCCCGTAGGAAAGCTTCCGAGCGAGCTCGACCAGCTCCCGGACCGCGACCCGGAGGAGACCGCTGAATGGGCGGCCTCCCTGGATGCCGTCACCAAGGCCGCGGGCCCGCACCGTGCCGCGTACCTCATGCGGCGCTCGCTCCAGCACGCCGAGGGCGCCGGTCTCGCGCTGCCCAAGCTGCTGGAGACCGATTACGTCAACTCCATCCCGACCGCCGCGGAGCCCGACTTCGACGGCGACCTGGAGATGGAGTCGAGGATCACCGCGTGGAACCGCTGGAATGCGGCCGCGATGGTCACCCGCGGTGCCCGCTTCGGCGTCGGCGGCCACATCGCCACCTTCGCCTCGGCGGCCTGGCTGTACGAGACCGGCTTCAACCACTTCTTCCGCGGCAAGGAGGGGGACGGCTCCGGCGACCAGCTCTACATCCAGGGCCACGCCTCCCCCGGCATCTACGCCCGCGCCTTCCTCGACGGCCGGCTCAGCGAGCAGCAGCTCGACAACTTCCGCCAGGAGGCGGGCGGCGACGGCCTGCCGTCCTACCCGCACCCGCGGCGGCTGCCCTGGCTGTGGGAGTTCCCCACGGTCTCCATGGGCCTCGGCCCGCTCTCGGCGATCTACCAGGCGCGCTTCAACCGCTACCTCGCCAACCGCAACATCAAGGACACGTCGAACTCGCACGTCTGGGCCTTCCTGGGCGACGGCGAGATGGACGAGCCCGAGTCGACCGCCGCCCTCGCGCTGGCGGCCCGCGAGAAGCTCGACAACCTGACCTTCGTCATCAACTGCAACCTGCAGCGCCTCGACGGTCCGGTCCGCGCCAACTTCCGCGTCGTGCAGGAGCTGGAGGGCGCCTTCCGCGGCGCCGGCTGGAACGTCGTCAAGACGCTCTGGGGCAACGCCTGGGACGAGCTGTTCCAGCTCGACACCACGGGTGCGCTGGTCCGCCGGCTGCGCGAGGTCCCGGACGCGCAGTTCCAGACGTACGCCACCCGCGACGTCGCGTACATCCGTGAGCACTTCTTCGGCGCCGAGCCCGCGCTCGCCGAGCTGGCGAAACTGCTCACCGACGCGAAGATCGCCGAGTGTTTCTACACCTCCCGCGGCGGCCACGAGGCCCGCAAGGTGTACGCGGCGTACCGCGCGGCCGTCGAGCACAAGGGCGCGCCGACCGTGATCCTCGCCCAGACGGTGAAGGGCTACACGCTCGGCAAGGGCTTCGAGTCCAAGAACGCCAACCACCAGATGAAGAAGCTGTCGATCGACGAGTTCAAGGGCATGCGCGAGCTGCTCGGCCTCCCGATCCCGGACAGCGCCTTCACCGACGGCCTGGTGCCCTACGGCCACCCGGGCGCCGACTCCCCCGAGGTCCGCTACCTCCAGGAGCGCCGTGCCGCCCTCGGCGGCCCCGCCCCGGCCCGCCGGGTGCACGCGGTGGCGCTGCCCGAGCCCGAGGAGCGCGCGTTCGCCGCGCTCAAGAAGGGCTCCGGCAAGCAGGAGATGGCCACCACCATGGCCTTCGTCCGCCTGGTCAAGGACCTGATGCGGGACAAGCAGACCGGCAAGCGCTGGGTGCCGATCGTCCCGGACGAGGCCCGCACCTTCGGCATGGAGTCGCTGTTCCCCTCCGCCGGCATCTACTCGCCGCTGGGCCAGACGTACGAGCCGGTCGACCGCGACCAGCTGATGTACTACAAGGAGGCCAAGGACGGCCAGATCCTCAACGAGGGGATCACCGAGGCCGGCGCCATGGCCGACTTCATCGCCGCCGCCACGTCGTACGCGACGCACGGCGAGACGATGATCCCGTTCTACATCTTCTACTCGATGTTCGGCTGGCAGCGGACCGGCGACCAGATGTGGCAGCTCGCCGACCAGCTCGGCAAGGGCTTCATCGTCGGTGCCACCGCCGGCCGTACGACCCTGACGGGCGAGGGCCTCCAGCACGCGGACGGGCACTCGCACCTGATCGCCGCCACGAACCCGGCGTCGCTCAACTACGACCCGGCGTTCGCGTACGAGATCGCGGTCATCGTCAAGGACGGTCTGCGGCGGATGTACGGCCCCGAGGCCGAGGACGTCTTCTACTACCTGACGGTCTACAACGAGCCGAAGCAGCAGCCCGCGATGCCGGAAGGCGTCGAGGAGGGCATCGTCAAGGGCCTGTACCGCTTCAAGGAGGGCACTCCCGGCGCGGCGGACGCCCCCCGCGCCCAGCTGCTGGCCTCCGGTACGGCGATCCACTGGGCCCTGGAGGCCCAGGAGCTGCTGGCCGCCGACTGGGGTGTCACGGCCGACGTCTGGTCCGCGACCTCCTGGGGTGAGCTGCGCCGCGAGGCGCTGGAGTGCGACGAGGCGCTGCTCCGCGGTGAGCAGCGGGTGCCGTACGTGACGCAGGCGCTGGAGGGTGCTCCGGGTCCGGTCGTCGCGGTCAGCGACTGGATGCGCGCGGTCCCGGACCAGATCAGCCAGTGGGTCGAGCAGGACTGGTCCTCGCTCGGCACGGACGGCTTCGGTCTCTCCGACACGCGTGACGCGGCCCGCCGCCACTTCGGCGTCGACGCCCAGTCCGTCGTCGTCGCCACGCTGGCCCAGCTGGCCCGCCGCGGCGAGGTGCCGGCGACCGCCGTCAAGGAGGCACGGGACCGGTACGGTCTCTGAGCGTGATCAGGCCCGTCCGGCGTGAGGCTTCGCCCTCAATCGCCGGACGGGCTTGATTGTGCCGCGCCACGGTCCGGCCACAATGGCCGCATGCGTGCTGCCCGGCTGATCCGTATGGTGCTGCTCCTCCAGGCCCGCCCCGGCATGACCGCCGCCGAGCTGGCACGGGAGCTGGAGGTCTCCGAGCGGACCGTCACCCGGGACGCCCAGGCCCTCTCCGAGGCCGGCATCCCGGTGTACGCGGAGCGCGGCCGGGCCGGCGGCTACCGGCTCGTCGGCGGCTACCGCACCGGGCTGACCGGTCTCGCCCGTGACGAGGCCGAGGCGCTCTTCCTGTCCGGCCTGCCCTCCGCCCTGCGCGAGATGGGGCTCGCGGACGCCGCCTCCGCCGCCCGGCTCAAGGTGTCGGCGGCCCTGACCCCCGCGCTGCGGGACGCCCCGGCGGGGGCCGGCCGGCGCTTCCACCTGGACGCGCCCGGCTGGTACCAGGAACCGGTCACCCCCGAGCTGCTGCCCGCCGTGGCCGACGCCGTGTGGCGCGACCGGCTGCTCCTCGCCCGCTACCGCCGGGCCGGCCGGGACGCCGACGTCGAACGGGAGCTGGCCCCGTACGGGCTCGTGCTGAAGGCGGGCGTCTGGTACCTGTGCGCCCGCGTGGGCGACGACGTGCGGGTCTACCGTATCGACCGGTTCACCGCCGTGACCGTTTCCGGCACCCCTTTCGTCCGGGACGAGGGTTTCGACCTGCCCGCCTTCTGGGAAGAGCGGTCCGCCGCTTTCGCCCGCTCCCTGCTGCGTACGGAGGTGACGCTGCGGCTCTCGGAGACGGCCGCGCACCGGCTGCCGCACACCGTGGACCGGGCCGCCGCCCGGGAGGCGCTGGAGGCCGCCGGGCCGCCCGACGGGGACGGCTGGGTCACCGTCACCCTGGCGGTCGAGTCCCCGGACGTCGCCTACGGCCAGCTGCTGGGCCTCGGACCGGAGTTGGAGGTCCTGGAACCGCCCGCCCTGCGGGAGAGGTTCACGGCCGCCGCGGCCCGCCTGCACGCCCTCTACGGGCAGGCCCCCTGAGGGCTTCGTTCAGATGTCTGGGCGTGCGTCGGCCGCCCCCAGGGCAGATGCTGGACCCGTGATGGACGAGACCGAGTTCTGGGAGCTGATCGACAGCACGCGCGAGGCCGCCGACGGCGACCCCGAGGACCATGCCGATCTGCTGGTCGACAAGCTGGTGCAGCTCGACCCCGAAGCGGTGCTGGACTTCGCCCGGCACTTCGAGGCCCGCTTCAACCGGGCCTACCGCTGGGACCTGTGGGGCGCCGCCGCCGTGCTGCTGGGCGGCGCGGACGACGAGGCCTTCGACTCCTTCCGCTGCTGGCTGATCGGCCGGGGCCGGGAGGTCTTCGAGGGCGCCGTGCACGACCCGGACAGCCTGGCCGAACTGCTCGGCTCCTTCGACGAGGAACTGGACGGCGACGGCGAGGAGCTGGGCTACGCGGCCGACGAGGCGTACGAACAGCTCACCGGCGTCGTCGCGCCCGACCTCGGGCTCCCGCCGCAGGCCGACGAGCCGGAGGGCACCGAACTGGACCCGGACGACGACGACGCCCTGGCGGCCCGGCTGCCCGTGCTCTGGGAGCGGTACGGCCGGGAGTGAGGCCCGCGTCCCTCACGGGGTGAGCGAGCGGCCCATCATCACGTCGTCCACGTACCGCCCGTTCAGGAAGAACTCGCCCGGCAGCACGCCCTCGACGGCGAAGCCCTCCGCCTCGTACAGCGCGCGGGCGGGCGCGTTGTGGCCGAGGACCCGCAGCGTGATCCGGCTCGCGCCCTCGCCGCGCGCCGCGACACACGCGGCCCGGATCAGGGCGCGCCCGACGCCCCGGCCTCGCGCCCAGTGGGCCACGGCGAGGCCCTGGATCTGCCGGACGTGCGCGTTGCAGGCCAGCGGGGTCGGCGGCACCACCCGTATGTAACCGGCCGGCACCAGCCTCCCCGCTTCGTCCTCCGCCTGGGCCACCAGGATGTCCTGGGGCAGATGCCGCTCGTCGAAGAACGGCTCGTACGGCGGCTGCGGGCGCGGCTGCACCGCGTGCAGCGTCGACCAGGTGGCACGGTCCAGCTCACCGAGGGCCGGCCCGTCGTCCAGGACGGCGCGGCGGACAACAGGGGCGGCGGACATGGCGGATTCGGTCATGGCCGCCACTGTGCCACGGCCGTGTACGGCGGCCCCGGTGGGGCAGGATGGACGCCATGCCGCACTCCCGCATCGCCGTCACCGGATCGACCGGACTCATCGGATCGGCCCTCGTCCGCTCCCTGCGCGCCGACGGGCACGAGGTGGTCCGCCTGGTGCGCCACCCCGCCCGGGACGGGGACGAGGTGGAGTGGGACCCCAAGCGCGAGTACGTGGACGTGGCCGGCCTGGTCGGCTGCGACGCGGTCGTCCACCTCGCCGGGGCCGGGGTCGGCGACCACCGCTGGACCGACGCGTACAAGAAGGAGATCCGGGACAGCCGGGTGCTCGGCACCGCCACCCTCGCGGACGCCGTCGCCTCGCTCGACACCCCGCCCGCCGTGCTGCTCTCCGGGTCCGCGATCGGCTTCTACGGGGACACGGGGGACCGCCCGGTCGACGAGGACGCGCCGCCCGGCGACGGATTCCTGCCATCGGTGTGCGTGGAGTGGGAGGAGGCCACCGCGGCGGCCGAGGAGGCGGGGGTGCGCACGGTGCACGCCCGCACGGGCCTGGTGGTCGCCCGGGAGGGCGGCGCCTGGGGCCGGCTCTTCCCACTGTTCCGGGCCGGGCTCGGCGGCCGGCTGGGCAACGGGCGGCAGTACTGGAGCTTCATCGCGCTGCACGACCACATCGCGGCGATGCGGCACATCCTGGACACCCCGGAGCTCTCCGGCCCGGTGAACCTGACCGCTCCCACGCCCGTCACCAACGCCGAGGTGACCGCTGCCATGGGACGCGTACTGCGGCGGCCGACGCTGTTCCCGGTGCCCGCGCAGGCGCTGCGGATCGCGCTGGGCGAGTTCGCCGGGGACGTGCTGGGCAGTCAGCGGGTGCTGCCCGCACGGCTGCTGGACTCCGGCTTCTCGTTCGCCTTCCCCGGCGTCGACGCCGCGATCCGGTCGGCCCTGCGCTGATCGTCCCCGCACCCGACGGCACTTCGTTCGGACGGGTGTGCAACCCCGTGCACCGGTGCACCGGTCCGCGCGCGACTGCGCGGGATCGGGCCACTCTCCTAGCCTCCTGACGAACGCACGCATTCCGGTGGGCGGTTGAGGGCAAGAGCCCCCCACCACTTGCGCCGAATCGGGGAGGGCACGTGCTCAGCACGGCACACCACGCGGACGTCGTCATCATCGGGGCCGGAATCGCCGGTCTGTCAGCGGCCCACCGGCTGACCAGCGCGGGAGTCAGTGTCAGCGTCCTGGAGGCCGGCCCCGGCGTCGGCGGCCGGATGACGACCGACGACGTGGACGGGTTCCGGCTCGACCGCGTCGGCCCGCTGCTCAACACCGCGTATCCCGAGCTCCGCACCACCCCGGGGCTCGAAGGACTCGTCCTGCGCACCTTCGATCCCGGCGTCCTCGTCCACAGCGAGGGCCGCCGCCACCGGACCGGGGAGACCCGCCGCGTACCGGGCGCACGCAGCGCACGGGGCGCGCTCAAGGCGGCGCGCGCCCTCGCGAGCGCCCCCCGGCCGCCCCGCGCGGGCGCCCTCACCGGAGCCATGGGCGGTGCGATCGACCACGCCCGGCTCGGCGTGGCACTCGCCCGGCTGGCCGCCACGCCCACGGCCCGTGTCCTCGCCCGGCCCGAACGCGCCGCGCTCGACGCCCTCTCCGGCCGGCTGTCCGCCCGTACGCTCGACGGCTTCGTCCGCCCCCTGCTCACCGCACTCCTCAGCGACCCGGACCTCACCACCTCCAGCCGCTGCGCCGACCTCGCGCTGCGCACGTACGCGAGCGGCCGCCTGTGCGTACCGGAGGGCGGGGCGGACACGCTGCCCGCGCTCCTCGCCGCTTCCCTGCCGCCCGGCACCGTACGCACCGGAGTCCATGTCACCTCCGCCGACATCACCTCCGTACGTACCAAGGAGCACGGCGAACTGGGCTGCCGCTCCCTGCTCGTGGCCACCGGGGCGAGCGCCGCCGCCGAACTGCTGCCGGGCCTGCGGCTGCCGTCCTTCCACCCCGTGACGGTGCTTCACCACACCGCCCCCGCTCCCCCGCCGACCGGCGCCGCGCTCCTCCTCGACGCCGACCGGTCGGGTCCCGTCGCCCACACCGCTGTGATGAGCGCGGTCGACCCGGCGCGCGCCCCGCACGGCCGGACCCTGATCAGTTCCACGGTGCTCGGCAGCCCGCCCGACGACCTCGACCGCACGGTCCGCGCCCACCTCGCCACCCTCTACGGCGTATCCACCGACGACTGGGAGCTGCTGGCCGCCCACCACGACCCGGAAGCGGTACCCGCGATGCCCGCGCCGCACGACCCGCGCCGCCCCGTCCGGGTCCTCGCGGGCCTGTACGTGTGCGGCGACCACCGCGACACCGGCACCGTCCAGGGCGCCCTGGCCTCCGGCCACCGCGCCGCCGCCTCGATCCTCAACGACCTCGGCGTACGCCCCGTCACCGGGGACACCCCGGCGCTCCCCAAGGCGGCCTGACGGCCCGGCCGCCTCAGCCCAGCGCCGCCACCCGCTCCCGGTAGCCCCGTACGGCGGCGGCGTCCCGGAAGGGCTCCAGCCGCCGCTCGAAGTCCCGCACGTACTCCGTGGCACGCGCCGAACGCATCTCAGCCGCCTGCTGAGCGGCCTCCGCACCCAGCCGGCACGCCTGGTCCAGCTCCCCGAGCCCCAGCCGGGCGGACGCCAGCACCACCCGGCAGAACAGCCTGCTCCGGGCGTACGCGGGGGCGCGCAACTGGAGTGCGCGCTCCGCGTACTGGGCGGCTGCCCGGTACTGCTGGAGGTCGCGATGGCAGTGCCCGAACTCGTCGGCGAGCTGCGCCTCGTCGAAGTGGCGGGCCCAGTGCGGCACCTCGTCACCGGGCCGGGCGGCCTCCAGCGCGCGTTCCGCCCGCGCCAGCGAGGCCGTGCACGCCTTGGCGTCCCCGAGCACCGCGTGCCCGCGCGCCTCCACAGCGTGCAGCAGGGCCATGACGGTGTGCGGCGCGGCCGAACCGATGCCCTGCTGAGCCACCCGGGCCAGCTGGACCGCCTCGCGGCCGTGCGTGAGATAGACCGCCTGACGGCTCATGGTGATCAGCACATAACTGCCGTACGCCCGGTCGCCCGCCGCCTGCGCGAGCCGCAGCGCCTGCACGAAATAGCGCTGGGCCAGCCCGTGCGCCGCGATGTCGTACGAGGTCCAGCCCGCCAGCCTGGTCAGATCGGCGGCGGCCCCGAACAGCCGCCTGCCGGTCGCCTCCCCGTACGTGCCGCGCAGCATCGGCTCCGTCTCGTGCTCCAGGTACCGCACGAGCGCCTGCCGGGCGTGCCCGCCGCCGTAGGCGTGGTCGAGGGTACGGAAGAGCTCTGCCACCGAACGCAGCGCGGCGACGTCCCCCTCGCCCACCCGCAGCCCCGAGCCCCGCTCGGTCTGCCGCTGCCGGGGCACGGCGGCGGTGCCCGGGGTGCCGGGCGGCGGGGGCGTCCCGCCGGGCCGCGAGGGCACGGGCCCTCGCACACCGTGCCGCCCGCCCGGGGCGCCGCACTGTTCCGGGACGACGGGAACGGTGCCGTGCGCCGCGTACGGGGCCGGGGCGGCGGGGACCTGGGCCCCGGCCGGGGGCCTCGCGGCACCGGCCCTGACGGGTCCGCCCGGCGCGGGCCGGCCGACCCACTCGTCCGCCCGGCCGATCAGCCAGTCCCGGCTGGGGACGACGAGCCCGGCCGGGGTGAAGGCGATCTTCCGCAGCTCCGTGTGGCTGCCGGAGTCCTTGCGCCAGAGACCGCTGACGATGTCGACCGCCTCGGCGGGCGTGGCGGCGAACTCGAGACCGGCGTAGACCGGGGCGCAGGCGTCCAGCCCCAGGTCCTGCGCCGAGAGCCGGCGGCCGAGGCGCCGGGTGAAGACCTCGGCGATCAGCGCGGGCGTGGTCCCCCGGGGCTGCTGGCCGCGCAGCCACCGGGTCACGGACGTCTTGTCGTACCGCAGGTCGAGGCCGTGTTCGAGGCCGAGCTGATCCACCCGGCGGGCGAGGCCGGCGTTGGAGAAACCGGCCTCGGTGATGAGCGAGGCGAGCCGACGGTTGGGGGTGCGCTGCGGAGGTCGTTCCGACATCAGCTGTAGGGTCTCCTGCCTTCGGGGCCGGGCGGAAAGCCCTGGGGCGTGTCCGGCGCCCTCCTCTGACGAACGGCGCGAATTTAGCCGCCTGCGGGGCGGCCACAGGACCCTTCGCTCCACATTCATCCGATCGTGTGAGGATTGTGGGCGGCGCTGACGGGGAGACCTGCCCGGCCCATGTGCCGACGCCGGCCGTACAGTGGCCGGGGCGCGATTCGTGCAGGGTGACGCGGTACGGGGCAACCCCCCGGACCACGACACCCCGAGGAGAGAGGCTGCTGACGTGACGGAGCTCCGGTTCGTCCGTATGGGATTCGGCGAGAACGCCGTCGACTACCGGGAGGCCTGGCAGAAGCAGCGCGAGGTGCACGCGGCGCGGTTCGAGGACACCGTCCCCGACACCTGCCTGCTCGTCGAGCACCCGCCCGTCTACACCGCGGGCAGGCGCACGGCCGACAGCGAGCGCCCCCTCGACGGCACCCCCGTCATCGACGTCGACCGCGGCGGCAAGATCACCTGGCACGGCCCCGGCCAGCTCGTCGGCTACCCGATCCAGAAGCTCCCCCGCCCCGTGGACGTCGTCGCCCACGTGCGCCGCCTCGAAGAGGCCCTGATCCGCACCGCCGCCGAGTTCGGCGTCGAGACCACCCGCGTCGAGGGCCGCAGCGGCGTCTGGGTCCTGGGCGACCCCGTCGAACAGCGCCCCGCCCTCCCCGGCCTCACCCTCGACTTCGACCCGCGCATGCAGGACGACGAGTTCGACCCCCGCCTCAACGGCCCGCAGTACGCACCCTCCAACGCCGGCCAGCGCCGCGAGGACCGCAAGCTCGCCGCCATCGGCATCCGCGTCGCCAAGGGCGTCACCATGCACGGCTTCTCGTTCAACGTGAACCCCGACAACACCTGGTTCGACCGGATCGTCCCCTGCGGCATCCGGGACGCCGGCGTCACCTCGCTCAGCTACGAGCTCGGCCGCGACATCACCATCGACGAGGTCCTGCCCGTCGTCGAGAAGCACCTGAGGGACATCCTGGAGAACGCCGAACTCGCCCCCCGTACGATCGAGCGCGCCGACGACGCCATGGCCACGGCGTGACCCACGGAACACGCCCCCGGGAATAGGCCCCGCCTGCCCCAGGTTGGGCAGACGTACAACCGAATGAACTACGGGCGTACCCTGGTGTTCGCCGAAGAATCCAATGCAGTGAAAGCAAAGGGGAGTGCCGGAGTGTCTGTCGCACCCGACGGGCGCAAGATGCTGCGCCTTGAGGTCCGGAACAGCCAGACCCCCATCGAGCGCAAGCCCGAGTGGATCAAGACACGGGCGAAGATGGGCCCCGAGTACAACCAGCTGCAGAAACTCGTCAAGAGCGAGGGCCTGCACACGGTGTGCCAGGAGGCAGGCTGCCCCAACATCTTCGAGTGCTGGGAGGACCGCGAGGCCACGTTCCTCATCGGCGGCGACCAGTGCACCCGGCGCTGTGACTTCTGCCAGATCGACACGGGCAAACCGCAGGCGCTGGACCGGGACGAACCCCGCCGCGTCGGCGAGTCGGTCGTCACGATGGACCTGAACTACGCCACCATCACCGGCGTCGCCCGCGACGACCTGGAGGACGGCGGCTCCTGGCTGTACGCCGAGACCGTGCGCCAGATCCACCGGCTCACCGCGGACCGGGAGGCCGGCCGCACCAAGGTCGAGCTGCTGATCCCCGACTTCAACGCCGAGCCCGAGCAGCTCGCCGAGGTCTTCTCCTCGCGCCCCGAGGTGCTCGCGCACAACGTGGAGACGGTGCCGCGCATCTTCAAGCGCATCCGCCCCGGCTTCCGCTACGAGCGCTCCCTGGAGGTCATCACCCGCGCCCGCGAGGCCGGCCTGGTGACCAAGTCCAACCTCATCCTCGGCATGGGCGAGACCCGCGAAGAGGTCAGCGAGGCGCTCCAGGACCTGTACGACGCGGGCTGCGAGCTCATCACCATCACGCAGTACCTCCGCCCCTCGGTGCGCCACCACCCCGTCGAGCGCTGGGTGAAGCCCAACGAGTTCGTCGAGCTGAAGGACGAGGCCGACGCGATCGGGTACTCGGGCGTCATGTCCGGACCGCTCGTCCGCTCCTCGTACCGCGCGGGCCGGCTGTTCCAGCAGGCGATGGACCGGCGCGAGGCGCAGGTTCCGACGCCCTCCGCGTAAGCACTCCGCCGGTGGCCGCCCGTGTGAATCCGCACACAGGCGGCCATCGCCGTGTCATGCCCTCCCCCGCACGGTCCGCACGCCCGCCGCAGGTCCGGGAGGCCCCGCGGCGCGGACGGACCGCGTCGGCGTGCGCGGCGCCCGTATCAAGGTTTCATTGGTGTTTGACCGACCGGTCATGCGCTGGTAACACCGAACAGTGACCCTGGATGAACGCGCAGCGCGATGACGTGGTGACTCCGGCCACCACCGCCTCCCCTGCGCAGCGTCTCCAGTCCGCGCAGCACACGCACATCGTTTCCGAGGGGACTTCCACGATGCAGGCCGCGCCGGTACGCGCCACCGTCATTCCCACCGTCACCGATGCCCTCCGCGCCGTCGAGTCGCTGCTGCTCAGCAGCGGCCAGCGCACCGCCCGCCGCAACGCCTGGACGGCCGTCCTGGAGGACCGCCGCCGGGCCAGGGACCGGGCCGAGTCCGGCTACGCACTGGAACGGGAGGCCGTGGCCGCCCGTCGTTCCCGGGCCACGTAAACTTCATTGCATGGCGAGGAAGGCAAACACCACTGAAGGCGCGGACAGCGCCGAGAACGCGGGGCGGCTCAAGCAGATCGCTCTGACCTACAAGATGACCAGGCGGACCGACTCCAAGATCGGTCTTGTGGTCGCGGGTGTGGGAATCGTCACCTTCGGTGTCATCCTCGCGATCGGTTTCCTGATCGATCACCCGATCTACCTGGGCATCCTGGGCTTCGTGCTCGCCCTCCTCGCGATGGCGATCGTCTTCGGACGCCGCGCCGAGCGCGCCGCCTTCGGGCAGATGGAGGGCCAGCCGGGCGCGGCGGCGGCGGTGCTGGACCGCGTGGGCCGCGGCTGGACGACGACCCCGGCGGTCGCGATGAACCGCAGCCAGGACGTCGTCCACCGCGCCGTGGGCAAGGCAGGCATCGTGCTGGTCGCCGAGGGCAACCCGAACCGGGTGAAGAGCCTGCTCGCGGCCGAGAAGAAGAAGATGGCCCGCATCGTGGTCGACGTTCCCGTCCACGACATCATCGTCGGCAACGGCGAGGGCCAGGTGCCCCTGAAGAAGGTCCGCACCAAGATGCTCAAGCTCCCCCGCGTCCTGACCGGCCCCCAGGTCACGGCCGCCAACGACCGCCTCCGCGCGATGGGCGACCTGATGAGCAACATGCCCCTCCCGAAGGGGCCCCTCCCCGGCCGCGGCGGCGCCGGCCGCCCGCCCCGCGCACGCTAGGGCCTGTACGCCGGAAGCGCGAAGAGGGCGGGCCGTGAACCACCTGGTTCACGGCCCGCCCTCTTCGCGCTTCGTACGGCTCAGATGCGGATCTGGACCGCGCGGGCCAGGCGGTCGTGGAGGCCGCGGCCGTCGCGGTCCCAGACCAGGGCCGGGATCGCCAGGCAGAGGAGCACGCTGCGGACGAGGACGCGTACGAGGCCGAGGCGGCCGCCGTCCTCGGCGACGACGCGGATGCCCATGAGGCGCTTGCCCGGGGTGCAGCCGATGGTGCCGACGGTGAGCACGCTCATGACGAGGAAGATGCCGAGCGCCCAGTTTCCGGACGCCTGCTGGTCACCGCGAGCGAACAGCCCGTATGCGATCAGCAGGCACAGGGCCCAGTCGATGAAGAGGGCCCCGAAGCGCCGGCCGAGCGGGGCAACGGCCCCGGGACCCTGCTCGGGAAGGCCGAGCCGCTTGCCCCGGTAGCCGAAGTCGGCGCCCATCTCCTCGGCTGCCGCGCGCGGCCCGGAGAGCCACGATCCGATTGCTTGCCTATTGTCCACCCGACCACGGTACTGCGCCGGGCCGCGCGCCTTCCCCTGCGGGTGCCGTCCCACTCCTCGGACATCTGGTTGAGACGCCCCGGAAACCCGTCCGACCCCGGTACGACGCCGGTCCGGGGCCCGTAGGACCGTCTGTCGCACTCGCGCCGGTTAACTTCGGCGAAACAAATGGGTCATGCTTGAGAAATCCGGTCTGCCTATGGTCGGGTCCAGCGTGTGCCACCGCACTGGTCACACAACGAGCTGCAACCCCGTCCCTCCCGGGCCGGGAGTAGGAGGAGTTGGATGTTCCAGAACGCCGACGACGCGAAGAAGTTCATCGCCGACAACGACGTCAAGTTCATCGATGTCCGGTTCTGCGACCTGCCCGGTGTGATGCAGCACGTCACCGTGCCGGCGGCGACCTTCAACCCGGCCGACGAGCTTGCCTTCGACGGCTCGTCGATCCGCGGCTTCCAGGCCATCCACGAGTCCGACATGTCGCTCCGCGCGGACCTGTCGACCGCCCGTGTCGACCCCTTCCGCCGCGACAAGACCGTCAACATCAACTTCTTCATCCACGACCCGATCACCGGCGAGCAGTACAGCCGTGACCCGCGCAACGTGGCCAAGAAGGCGGAGGCGTACCTCGCCTCCACCGGCATCGCCGACACCGCGTACTTCGGTCCCGAGGCCGAGTTCTACGTCTTCGACAACGTCCGCTTCCAGACGTCGGCGAACGAGAGCTTCTACCACATCGACTCCGAGGCCGCGGCCTGGAACACCGGTGCGGTCGAGAACAACCGCGGTTACAAGGTCCGCTACAAGGGCGGCTACTTCCCGGTCTCCCCGGTCGACCACCACGCGGACCTGCGCGCCGAGATGTCCCTGGAGCTGCAGAAGAGCGGCCTGGAGATCGAGCGCCAGCACCACGAGGTCGGCACCGGCGGCCAGGCCGAGATCAACTACAAGTTCAACACGCTGCTCGCCGCGGCCGACGACCTGATGCTCTTCAAGTACATCGTGAAGAACGTCGCCTGGCGCAACGGCAAGACCGCGACCTTCATGCCGAAGCCGATCTTCGGCGACAACGGCTCGGGCATGCACGTCCACCAGTCCCTGTGGGCCGGCGGCGACCCGCTGTTCTACGACGAGCAGGGCTACGCGGGCCTCTCGGACACCGCCCGCTACTACATCGGCGGCATCCTGAAGCACGCCCCGTCGCTGCTGGCCTTCACCAACCCGACGGTGAACTCCTACCACCGCCTGGTGCCCGGCTTCGAGGCCCCGGTCAACATGGTGTACTCGCAGCGCAACCGCTCCGCCGCGATGCGCATCCCGATCACGGGCTCCAACCCGAAGGCCAAGCGCGTCGAGTTCCGCGCCCCGGACCCGTCGTCCAACCCGTACCTGGCGTTCTCGGCCCTCCTGATGGCCGGCCTGGACGGCATCAAGAACAAGATCGAGCCCGCCGAGCCGATCGACAAGGACCTGTACGAGCTGGCTCCCGAGGAGCACGCCAACGTCCAGCAGGTCCCGACGTCCCTCCCGGCCGTCCTGGACGCCCTGGAGGCGGACAACGAGTACCTCCAGGCCGGCGGCGTCTTCACGTCCGACCTGATCGAGACGTGGATCGACTACAAGCGCACGCACGAGATCGCCCCGATCCAGCTGCGCCCGCACCCGCACGAGTTCGAGCTGTACTTCGACATCTAAAGATCAGGTCCGGGTGACCTGGGAGGGCTCCTGGAAACATGCGTTGACCTGCGAAAACACTGCTCAGCAGTGCTCGTTGTTACCGCTTGATTTCCGCGCCCTTGTGCACCGCGTGTGCACCGCCGGACCGATCCTCTGACGTAGCGTCAGCAGCAGTGAGGCCGCCACCCCGCTTCGGGGGGCGGCCTCACTCGCCTTATGGCACAGCCTCGTCCGAGAACTACGCATTACGGCGGCATACAGGGTCGTAACAGCTGTCGCCGCAGTTGCGCATGGGGTCCCGTCCCGGCTGGCCAGGAGCACAGCGATGCCCACGTCCGCGATTCTTGATCCAACGCCTGCCTTCCCGTCCGCTCACACATCAGGACATATGCGGTTCGCACGTCGCCTCAACTCGATCGAGGGCGCTCAGGCAGGGTTCTCTTCAAGATTCCTCAACTCCCTATACCTAGACGAACGCGGAAGCGTCATACTGACGCGATGGGGCTTTCGTTACCGGACCCGAAGGGTCAACAACGCGATGTTGTCTTCCTGAACGGGCGCGGCCACTGCGCCGTTCTTGGTACAGCAGGCAGCGGCAAGACCACAATGGCCGTCCATCGCGCCCACTATCTGGCGACTGCGCCGGGCATAGGAGGGCGCACGCTACTGGTGACCTTCAACAAAGCGCTCGTCACCTACCTCAAGGGGATGGGCACTGCACCACCTAACTTGCAGATCGAGAACTACCACCGGTTCGCACTCGGCTACATAAGCCACCACACGGCCTCTCACGTACGCATCTGCAAGTTCAAGGGACGACTTGTCGAGCAAGCATTGGCGGAAGTGCAGAATCGCTACCCAACTCGAGCAATAACCCAGCGCCCGCTGGACTTCTATCTGGATGAGCTCCACTGGATGGTGGGTCACGGCATCACCGACCAGGCGATCTACATAGACGGCCGCACCCGACGCGTGGGCCGAGGCAGGCCCCTCCTGCCCGCCGACCGCGAGGTGGTCTTCGACGTCTATCAACGGTACGTACAGCTACGCCGCGAATCGGGCTATGAACACGACTGGGACGACGTCGCATCCACTGCATTGGCGTCTCTCCAGGACGACCTATCCGATCGACATTACCGACATGTAGTCGTCGACGAGGGCCAAGACTTCACCCCTGAGATGATCCGAAGCCTGGCAGCAGCCATACCCGACGATGGTTCACTCACGTTCTTCGGGGACTACGCACAGCAGATCTACGGGAGCCGCATGTCGTGGAGGTCACTGGGGCTTCGGGTGACCAGCGTAGTGGAATTTGCCCACAATTACCGCAACAGCCGACAGATAGCCCAACTGGCCCAGGCTGCCTCTGAGATGCCTCACTTCCGTGACGACGTGGACCTGGTCCAACCCACTCGCCCTGCAGCCGATGGGCCGAAGCCCACCATCCTTGAGGTCGCCGACAAGGACGAGCAGCTAAGACACGCTGCCGCCAACGCGATCGCGTTGGGGGTCGATCGCCAAGTAGCCATCCTCACGCGGACTCGCGATCATGAAGAGGGAATCAGATCGCTCCTTGCTGGCACTCGGGTACCAATTCACCGCCTTCATCGCGAACTGGCCAGGTGGACAGACGAACCCGGAATCTTCTACGGAACCTACTCTTCAGCCAAGGGTCTTGAGTTCGACTCGGTGATCCTCCCTCTATGCGACGCCGATGAACTACCCAAGCCTGCCGAGGTCGAGGCCCACGGCCTCGACGAAGCGCGAGCGCGTGAGGCGCGCCAGCTGTATGTGGCCATCACACGAGCCCGGTCGGAGCTGATCCTTCTGCATTCAAGCAAGCTCACCGATCTACTGCCGAGCGAAATGTCGGACCTCTACCTTCGGGTCACCTCATGAACGCGATCGTCGATCAGGCGCAAACTCAGGGCATCACCCGGTTGTGCCACTTCACCAAGTCGGCCAATTTGGCGCATATCCTGGCCAGCCGCGAGCTACTTCCAGTCGCCGATCTCAAGGCCAACGAGGATGCATACCGCCCTGCTGACGCTAAACGCATGGACGGCGCCTTGGGGCACAGCTTCCTGAGCGTCGAGTACCCGAACACGTGGTACCTGTCTCAAGCCTCAGACCGAGACCCTAATTTCCGGGAATGGGTCATTTTGACATTGACCGTCGAACTCCTTGCCACCCCTGGCGCTAAGTTCTGCCCCTACAACTCCGCACGAGACAGAAGCGCCGGAGCTCGACAAGGACTTGACGGCTTCAAGGCCATGTTTGCACCATCCGTTACAGGCAACACCACTCGGCACCGCGAGGGCAGGCATCCAGACTGGTGGCCTACCGACGACCAGGCCGAGATACAGCATCCTGGGCCGATCCCTCTAACCGCCGTGCAATCCGTAATCGTTCGGGACGAAGGCCAGGCCGAACTGGAGTACTACAGACTCGCTGTGCATCTCGGCATGGCAGCCGTGCTGCCACCCTTGGTCGTTGCACCCGTAATCTTCAACAAGTACGACTTGAGTAACTCTGTGCGCGCAGGCAGGCGCCCGCGAGAGACCCCCTACATACCACGAACGACTCTGGCAGAGTGAGCACGTGAACGCTGAGCTGCATCCATGGACCGACAGGGCCTGCGGCATGCTGGTTGGAGCAGCCGTCGGGGACGCCATGGGCTGGCCCTATGAACGACGCGACCGAACAGGCTCACTCCCGCCCCTCAGTCAAGTATCTGGACGATTCTTCCCTTGGCCCCGGATGGCAGGCAGCCGCTTCCGTCCGATCTCCGAAGAGATCGGTTCAGGCGAGTACAGCGATGACACCCAGATGCTGATCGCAGTGGCCCGCGCCCGCCTCACCTCAGGGGACGACTGGCTCCACTGGCTACAGCGCGTGGAATGGCCTGCCCTCCTAGATTACGAGCGCGGAGCCGGCGCCAGCGTCAAGCGGGCCTGTCGAGCTTGGGAGAAGCACGGAACGGCATGGGGGAAGAGAGCCGATGATCGCGCCAAGTACTTCAGCACTGGCGCCAACGGTGCCGCCATGCGCATCGCCCCTCACGTCATTGCGCACCATGAAGGTTCGTTCGGCGCGTTGGCTACTGACGTCACTAGCGACGCGGTAACTACCCACGGGCACCCCAGAGCCATTCTGGGCGCTTTGGTGCATGCATATGCCCTTTGGGTCAGCATGCGACAGCCTGCGCCATTGGCCTACGGATGGCTGATCGAGGCAACCCTGGACGGCTTGAAGGACTGGCGGGAGCCCGTTTGGCAAGGCTTGGACCAGTCATGGCTCGACGCCGCGTCTAAGGCATTTGCGCCCAGCTACGAACGCGTCTGGGACGATACGGTGTTGGAGGTGGAGGACCTCCTCAACAGCGCCAGGACTACCTTGGAAAGCGGGGCGCTCAGCGCTCCCTCCAGCTACCTTGAATCGCAGGGGCTGACACGGGTCAAGACTCGTGGATCAGGAACACTGTGCGCGGTGGCAGCCATCTACCTTGCAGCCCGTTCCGCTGCCAGCCCCGAACGCGGCATCAGCGTTCCCGCACGCCAAGAGGGGGCGGACACGGACACATTGGCATCCATGACCGCCAGCTTGCTCGGTGCTGGGCTGGGGCAGGAGTGGCTCGGTTCATACGGCCGAACAGTCCAGGACGGTCAGCTGCTCGCCACGCTGGCCGAGAAGCTGCTGTGCCCAGTTTCCACAGTGGTACCGCTTCCTTCCCCGGACGAAGCCGCTAGGGCACGGTCTAGCTTCCAAGAGGCGCTCAACACCGTCGAGAGCGGTGGCAGCCTTCTGCTACCAGATCGGCGCGAAGCACGCGTAGTCGCCCGGGAAGACCTGAGGTCTGGTGAGTGGGGCGCACGGCGCACACAACTCCTCACCTCAGATGGCCAGAATGTCTTTCTAATCCGCGGAGTTCACAGGGCGAAGACGAAGCCTTCGGATGACGTCCACCCCGCACCACCAGATGTCAGCGCGCGCCTTCAGGGGGTGTACTTGCCAGTAGCCGACATCAGCCGTGTGAAGGAAGCCCTCACCTCGATGGGACTATCATCAACCCGCTACGGCAACGACTGGGTCTCGTACGAGAATCTAGTCCTAAGGCAACTGCAAGTCCGGGAAAAAGCAACGGACACCCCAGTTGCCCAACTGCGTGTCGCTGTCGAAGACACTCCGGCGGTGTGGGAGCGCGTGCGCGGAATGCAATTCGAAGGCGGCCTGCAGCGCAACGGAGCTGCCTTCTGGGTTCGCGTCGATACCTACCTGATCGTCGCAGTGAACAACGCAGAACCGCCAGTCTCATGACGGATTGAGAAGCCAACGTCGGAACCATCATGACCAGCTATCCAGTGAAACCTGCGGGCCACCAGCGAGGTAGCAGGCAAGAGCGCTGGCCGTGGTATCAACGAACTCCTCGGGAATGGCCTCGACGTCGACCCAACAGACTTGGGAGTGCTTGCGCGGTTCGCAGTTGGCGGGTTCGCCAGTCCATTTGTGGGCTGCGAAGACGACAGTCAGGAATCCGTTGGGTGCCTCGACTCCCCAGGCGCCGTGGATGATGTGAGCGACATTCAGGGCCTCCGGCTTCACCGTCAGGCCAGTCTCCTCATACAGCTCGCGGACCGCGGTCGCGGTGATGGGTTCGCCAGGTTCGCTCTTGCCCACCGGCAGGTCCCACATGCCCTGGGCGAACTTGGCATTCTCACTTCGTTGAAGGAGCAGGACGCGATTGGTCGCCTTGTCATGGACGATGACGGCGGCGACCAGCAGGGTCATGGATTCGAGGGCGGGCTTGAGAGCTTTGGGCTGGTCCTCGGTCTGCTGCTGAATCACAATGGTCCTCTCATCGGCCGGGTTGTCGGGCATGTTAGGCGAGTGCCTCCCGCGCACGGCGGGCCAGTTCGGAGGCTCCGGGCACCTTGCGTCGTTGATAGATCACGAGGGTGGACCGGAGCGACGTGATCGCCTTGCGGGTGCGGTCCGAGGTCATGCCCTCCATCAACGTCACGGCCTGGCTCCAGGCGGCGACGGCCTCATCGGCGCGGGTCTGTGCGGCCAGGCTGTCACCAAGGTCGGCGTACGTGAGGGCATGGACACGCTTGTACTTCTCCGGGTCCCAGCGGGTGAGCGCGTCGCGGTGCTGCTGCTCTGTCCCGACGTGGTCGGCGAGGTCGGTCAGGGTGCGGGCGGTATGGCTGGCTACGGTGCCGGCGGCCGGGCCGCTGACGCGGGAGTAGCTGGGCTGCGGGCCGTCCTCGCGGAGCAGAGCATCTTCCGCGGCGAGCAAGGCGCGGGCGGCGTGTGGCCGCTCTCCCGTGGCTGCGTAGGCGCGGGCGTGGGTGATGTGAAGGAGGGCTTCGGTCTGGCCGTCGATGTGGCCGAGGCCACCTGCGAGCGCGGCTTCGGCGAGGTCGATGCAGTGGTGGGGCTGCTTGAGGCTGAGGGCCTGGTGGGCGAGGGCCCGCATCATCCAGGCGGCGTGGCCGTGGGGGTCTGCCTCACAGGCGAGTTGGTAGCCAACTTGGTAGTAGCGCTGGGCGGCGCCTTCCTGGCCGAGGTCGTGGTGCTTCCAGCCTGCCAGGTAGGCGAGTTCGGCGACCGCGCCGAAGGCGGCTCTGCGTAAGGCGTCAGCCGGAAAGCGGGCGCGGAGCATGGGGGCGGCTGTGTCGGCAAGGTAGGCGGTCACAGTGGTCAGCCCGTGGCCTCCGCCCAGGCGTTCGTCGGCGGCGCTGAAGGCGGCAGTGATCTGGCGTACGACGTCCACGTCCTCCGCTCCCACCAAGGCCGTGCCGGTGCGGGCGCGGAGCATGCGGGCGGCGGCCTCGTGGTCGTACACGAGGGGCATGGCGACGCCGGCGGTGGTGAAGGCGGCGATGGCGAGGAAGCGGCGGCGTTCTACGTCGGCGCGGCCGAGGTCTGTTGCGGCAAGGACCGGATCCGGGTTCGGTTCGTCGGCCGCGGATTCCAGTTCAGTCAGGCCGAGCTCGACCTGAGTGATGTTCCTGTGGGCGCGGCGGGAGAGGGCTTCGGCGAGGTACTGGCCGGTCCTGCCGGTGGGCTGGCGGGCACCGCTTACCCAGTGCGAGATGGCTGACTTGTTGGTCTGCAGCATCTCGCCGTTCTCCGCAGCCACACGGCGGACGTCCTTGGCGAGGGCCTCGAAGGTACAGCCGACGGCCTCGATGATCTCGCGCAGGCGGGAGTTGGGCTCTCTCGGCGCTGCCACGCTCGCCTCCACTCCGGGGCTGTAAACCGCGTATACCGCTTGGCCTGCCCTTCACCGTACCCACTGAGCGTGACGGGCGGTTCACTAATCATCAGCCGCCCGGAACGGTTCCAGGTCCAACCGTGAATCCAGGCTCCCCACTTGGCCGGGCGGCCCCAAGTTCCGTACGCCCGCTCCGGGTCGGGCACTCCTATGCCCGAACCCGGCCGATCAGAGACGGAGACCCCGGTGACCATCATCGACACAGCACCCGCCACGACCATCACGGTCGAACTGCCCGACGCATTCGACGAGCGCTGGAGCCGCCTTCCCGGCATCCAGGTCGAAGGCCGACGCATCAGCATCGATCCGGCCGAGTATTTCTTCCGCTTCGAGTCCAACACCTGGCTCGTCGCCGACTGGGAGCTGGTCAAGTCCCAGCTCCTGGACGTCGACGAGACCACACAGAGCGCGGTCGAGCAGCTCGCCCTCGACTTCGTGAGGTCCAACGCCTCCTCCACGTCGGACGCGGCTCAGGTAATGGCCACCGCGTACGAGGTGTACGCGTACCTGTTCCGCGAGGAGCACCTCGCCGGCCTCGGCCTTCCGCAGATCACCCCGGCACACCTGCGGATGCTCCGCGAGGCGGCCACCCTGATGGCGTTGAACAAGGTCGAGCTGGACGGGCACATCTCGAACGTCGGCCCGTGCTGGTTCTTCCCTGCCGCCACCTCCGTCGTCTTCGACCTGGACGACGAGACCGGCGGCATGCTCGACGAGGTCTACCACGGCGGCTGGTTCAACGAGCACCGCCGCATCGAGTCCATCAAGGCCCACGCCGCACTCGGCGGGCGGCTCGTGCACGGTTGCCAGTCCGTGCCGGACCAGTCCGGCGGCGTCATCGCGCCCTACGGTGCCTCGATGGCCAACTTCCGTGACGACCTTGCCCAGTTCAAGGCCGAATGGATCGACCAGGTCTACGCCCACCGCGTGACCAGCGCCGCATAGCGCGTACCGGACCTGGCTCCGGGGCGGGCCGGCACCTTCGCCCGCCCCGGACGCCCTCAACCACAGGAGTCCCCCATGGATGCGGCCCTCAACGCCGAACTCTTGGACAACGTACTGACCGCCGCCGGGCAGCCCGCCGCGAAGCGCGCGGAGGTACGCGTCTGGTCCATGTCCGGCGTCGAACGCCTGACGTTCCCCGACGGCGCCACCGCCATCTTCAAGTACGCCAAGAAGCCCTTCGACAGCGAAGATCAGGCCCTCCGCCTGGCTGACACCCTCGGCGTCCCGGTCCCCAAGGTGCGGGCCTCTGCGGTGCTTGACGGCTGGCTCGGAATGCTGCTGGAGGATCTCGGCGCCCCTATCCGGGATGCCGATGACCTCGACGGTGCTGCCGCAGCGGTGGTCCTGCACCACACCCGCACTGCCGCTGCCCTGCCCGTCCTCGACGGAGAAGCCCTGCGCTCCTTGCCCGGCCGGGCACTGGATCACCTCGATCAGCTTCGCAAGGCCGAGCGATGGCAGGATGCCGACGACATCGAGACCGCACTCGACCGGCTCGCCCAGGCCGCCGAAGCACGCTCGGCCGGAACGACGATGGCGCCGTTCGGCTGGGTGCACTCCGAGTTCCACCCCACCAGCCTGCACATCGGCCAACGCGGCTGGCGCCTACTGGACTTCGCCCGTGCCTTCACGGGCCCCGGCCTGCTCGACCTCGCCAGTTGGCACGGCACCCTCGACGAGCCGGAACCGTACCGGCTTCGGGTCTTCCTCGAGCAGTACGTCGCCGAGGGCGGCACCCCCGACGCCCTCGCCGTGCGGGGCGGTCTCGCCGCCGAGCAGTGGGCGCTGGGCTGGCACCGGATGTGGGCAGTGGAGTGGTTCATGGAGCAAGCCATCCGATGGATCAACGACCCGGCCACCGACCCCGCGTACATCAAGGTCGTGCGCCGCCATCTCACCGATGCCCTCCGGCTCCTGGAGGTATAGATGCCTCTCGCTCAGGCATCTCCCTGGCACGCACACGCACTCCAGCGCACCGCCGCCGGGCCCGCCACAGCGCTACCTGTGCGAGCCCGTATGGAATGGACCACCAGGCCCGGTAGCGGCCCAGGTGCAGAGATCCTCGGTCCCGACCTACACGGGAGGCGGCTGCTCGAACTCGGCTGCGGCCCCGGCCACAACGCCGCCCACCTCGCCACCCGGCAGGGTGCGCGCGTCACCGGCCTCGACCTCGTGGGCCTTCAGATCCGCAGGGCCCGTACCCACTACGGCCGACTCAGCAACCTCACCTTCGTCGCCGGCCACGCCCTGCACTACCTGCAAGCCAGCGACGAGCAGTTCGACGGCATCTACTCGGTCTTCGGCGCCGTCGGCCTGGTCACCCCCGAGCTCCTGCTCCCGGCCATCGCCCAGCACCTGAAACCCGGCCGCACTCTGGCCTTCACGGTGCCTCACCCCGAACGCGGAGGCCGTCGCCCGTCACTGGACGACCGGCCACGCCGCGATCACGTCCTGCTCCCTGACCGCACCCGGCTCCCCGTCGCTCGCTGGGACTTCGACGCCGGCCGCTGGGAGACACACCTCAACCGCGCGGGCCTCTGGGTCACCTCGGCCCAGGAGTTCCATGACGCCCGTCACGGTCGCTGGCCCACCACCTTGCTGATCACTGCCCGCAAGCTCTGATCCCTGCTCCAGCTCCCTTGGAGGTACCGATGCGCCGGCCTTTCCTGCTCCTCGACATTGACGGCGTCCTCATTCCGTTCCCGGCCGAAGACGGGGCCACCCCGGCCACCCACGTCCGGCACGACGTCGTTCCTACCGGCCGGAGCGCCGAGGACTCCGTCGCCGTCTGGCTCAACCCCGACCATGGCCCTCTATTGACGGACGTGTTCCGTACCGGCCTGGTCAGCCCGGTCTGGTGCACCAGCTGGCGCAGGGACGCCACCACCTTGATCGGCCCGCTCCTCGGCCTCCCGACCCTGCCGTACGTGGACCTCCCCCGCCCGCAGATCACCACCAGTCACCCCGACGGCTACCTCTGGAAGCGCGACCATGTCGAGACCTGGCTCGGCGACGCACCCGTCGCTTGGATCGACGACGACTTCACCAACCTCGACCACGCCTGGGCCGCAGAACGCACCGCCCGCGGCTCGGCGACCCTGCTCGTCCAGCCAGACCCCCACGTCGGGCTCCGATGCGAGCACCTGGCATGCGTGCGGGCGTGGGCCGCACAGCTGATCACCACGTCGACCGGAGAGCCGACAGCCACGAGCAAGGTCCAAGCCGCGTGATCTACCCGGCGCACAGGCAAGTTGATGCCCTCGCCGCGACGAGCGGCGAGGGCATCCGTACTCGCTCAGCACTGCTGATTGAGGCAAGACTGCCTCGGTTACGGGTGGCCGCTGCTGCTACCGATGTCGGCCGCGTTCCTCGGTATTCGTACTCATCGTGGAAGACGCGGGTCGTGTCGCATTCGGCGCAGGTGACACGGGCACCGTGCTGGCGCGAGTGCTTGGTGTCCGTGCCGCCTGTGCGCGCTTGTTCGGCTGTGCGGTGATGCGCCAGTTGAGGACTTCCGCCGGACGTTCAGCCGTGTCGAGCTCTCGGCTGGCGGCCACTTCAACGAGGAGGCGCCTGGTGTCGTAACCAGCAGTTTCCGCTCGGGCGAGCGTGGTGGCCAAGGCCGGCCAGGCGACGTCGGCGAGGACACGCTCGGCATGGCCGGGTATTGCCTGGCGTACTGCGGCCTCGAAGCGCTGCACGGTCTGAGGGCGTGGGGCGCGACGGGCGAGGTCCGCCAGGACGGGCTCGGCGGCTTGGCGGTACACCTCCTGAAGGTGGCGGAAGGCTTCCTCGGCCGCGGCGGCCTGCTGCTCGTGGCCGCGCTGCTCGTGCCACTTGGCAGCGGCTCGGGCCAGGTGCAGGGCGGTGAAGATCAGCGCAATGGTGAGTCCGCCCGGAATGTTGGCGGCGTGGGTGAGTTCCCTGGCTGCATGACGGAGTTCGGCGGCCGCCTGGTGATCGGCACGGATCGCTGAGCGGCGTGCGCGGTTGAACGCCCCTGCTGCCGCTTGAAGTTCAGCCTGATGAGGGCCGGGTGCCCTGCGGGCCAGGTTGTGCAGAGTGTCGGCGAAGGCATCCAGATGGTCCTGGGCGGCGGCGGCGTCGCCCGAGTCGAGCACGGCGAGAGCCGTACGTGCGGCGGATTCCGTACGACGCCACGGCTCACCCGGATCCGCCATCCACTCCGGTCGGTCCGCCACATCCTGAGTGGGGAGGCGTTCGGTCAGCCGGTTGTACGACAGGTCGGGAGCTAGCGCGGAGCCGCCGAAGAAGATGCTGTCGCCGGGAGCGGCCAGGCTGTAGCCGTCCACCTCACCGGTCTTGGCGCTGACGCGCGGCTTGACCTGGATGCCCAGCGACGCGAGCACACTGAAGTAGTCATCGATGTTGCGGACAGCGGCAGCAGCCTCGTACGCGTGCTCGCGCAGCCATTCTCGCGTGGTCAACTTCTGGCCCAACCGCTCGGCCTTGGCTCGCTCCGCCCCGGTAGGCGTCCTGGGTGCGGTCAGGTCTCCGGACTTGAGACGGCGGAGCCCGAACTCGGCCTCGATCCTTCGGCACTCCTGCTGCGCCCGCCAGCCATCCCGATTCGTACGCGGACGGCGGCCGTCGGCGCGGACGCTGGTGGCCAGGATGTGGATGTGGTCGTCCGCGTGCCGCACGGCGATCCACCGGCACGCCTGCTCGTCGCCTTCGGGGGCGATGCCTGTGGCGGCGACGACGCGGCGGGCAACGTCGGCCCACTCGGCGTCGGTCAGGTAGCGGTCGCCAGGCGCGGTGCGAACCGGGCAGTGCCACACGTGCTTCGGCGGCTTCTGCCCACCCAGCTCGCGGGTGCGCAGATCGACGTGATGGTCGAGGCGGCGGGCGAGCTGGGTGTACGTGGCTTCGGGGTCGCGGCCGGGGTCGGGGGCGCCGGCCATGCCCCAGGCCGCGACGATGTGAGGGTCGGTGTGCTCGTCCCGACGGCCCTTGCCGAAGAGGTAGTTGATCAACCCGAGGGTGCTGGAGCCGGTGGAGACGTCAGGCACCATGGCCGGCCCCGCCTTCCGCTACGAGTTCGTCCACCAACTCGTAGCTGCGCTGGACGGCCCGATCGACGTGGTCGAGTACGACCTCGGTCTGCTCGGGAACAGCTCCGCTGTTGATGGCCACGGTGATCTGGTTGAGGTTAGTGCCGATCCGGTTCAACGTCTTGATGTGCGACTCGATGGCCTCCACCAGCGGGCGGACGGGATCGTCCTCCGGGCTGCCGGTCATGTTCGCCTTGCCAAGCGCGACGGCGAGGGCGGCGTCCCCGACGAACCCGGCGAATGTCAGTCGGCGCCGCTTGGCTGCCTCGTCGATGAGGCGCACTGCGGTCGCGGTGAAGCGGATCTTCTTCTCTTGGTCTCGCTTCTCAGTGGTACGCCTGCGGTTCAACCGCGCGGGCAGCGAGAGGGCGTCGGGCTCACGCCACGAGAGCTGCTCAACAGGCAACGGAGGGCGGGCAGATGACTCGGACGACGGGACGGCGAGCTCGGCGGGCAGTTCGTCGCATACGGCGGAAGGGTTGGCGGCGGACGTAGCGTTGGGCTCGGTCACCCCCTCTCCCGGCTCGGGTGCCCGCTGGCGCTCGGCCTCCTCCCCCGCCACCCCAGGGGCGGGGGCAAGCGCGGACGAAGCCCCGTTAGGGGCTCGAACGCTCCAGCTTGCTGCTGTTCGTGCGCTGAGGCCGAGCCATCCCCGACGGCGAGGGGTGCGGTGGTTTTCGGTGTCGCTGTCGGGCATCGTGGTGCTCCAGTGTCTTGGGGCGGTGCGGTGTCACATCCGTTGCATGCGTCGCATGCCTGGTCAGCACAGGTACGGACGGCCGGGCAGGTACGGATACATCCGTCCCGGTGAGAGAGTCCGTCCCCGCGCTGACCTGCGCGGGGACGGATGCGACGCAGCGATACGGACCTGTTGCGGTCAGGGCGTCCGCTTCGACCCGGCAGGTCCTCCGGGCAGGCCGACGGGGAGCGAACCCGCCGGTGCGGTAGGCGGCTTGCGTTGCGTCGGGCGGTCAGTGGAAGTGCCGTATGCGGGCTCTGGCGGAGCCTCCGCCTGGGCCAGGTCGGGGCAGTGGCGAGCCCAGGCGTCCAGGAACCGGTTACGCAGATACGCCTTGGCCTGTTTGCCTTGGTCGAAGCGATAGTTGACCGGGCCGATGCCGAAGTCCCGCAGCAGATTGCCCAGGTGGTAGGCGTTCAGACCCTTCGCGCCGTGATCCGCCCACGGAGCGTCCGCGTCCTGGATCAGGGCAGCCACCAGGTCCAGGGTGGGCAGGGCCTCGGGGTTCTTCGCCCGCTCGAAGATGCGGTGGATGTCTCGTAGCAGTCGTGTCTTCAGGCTGGTCTGTTCGTCCTGCACCGCCTCGTGCCGGGTCATGGCCAGGCAGGCGGCGCGGGCCTGGGCGGGCCAATGACCGCCGGCCAGGTCGGCGATGATGACCAGCGGCTCCCAGGTGTCCGCTGCCCGGTCCTCCACCGGCATCGCCGGAACCATGCGGGCAGCCGTGCCGCGTAGCGGCCCAAGCCAAGCAGCCAACCGGTCACGCAGAGCGTTGAGTTCAGGCGCTGCGTATCGCGTCCGGAACGGGGCGACCTTCTCGCCGGGCTTGCGCTTCTGCATCCGCAGTACGACCGACCGGTCGGTGATCGTGTCCGGCAGGTCACCGATCCCCGCGATGGCGGCCATCGCGAAGGTGGGGAACGGGGTGGGCTTGTGTTCCGGCCCGGAGATCCGCCAGGCCGGTCGGTTGCGCTGGTGCCCGGCATTCAGCAGACCGCGCAGGATCTCGCTGTCGCCCGCTGCCTTGGGGCTGAAAATGGTGTCCGCCTCGTCCACCAGCAGAGTGGGCGGGATCTTGCCGATGGTGCGGAAGATGACCGCCGGCGAGGTGTTCACGGTCATCATCGGGTCGTGGACGGTCTCGTAAAGCACGTCCAGGACACGGGACTTGCCGCAGCCCTTGGTCGGGCTCATCACCGCCAGGCGTGGCGCGTGCTGCAGCGCGGTCTGGATGTGCGTGGCCGCCACCCACAGGGTGACCGCGGTCAGTGCTTCCTCGCTCGGCAGCACGACATACTTGCCGATCGTCGACCGCAGCTCGTCGAGCAGCACCGCCCCCTCACGATCGGTCACGTCCCCACCGTCCCCGGTCCCCGATCGGCAAGTATGTCGTGCTGCCGAGCGAGGAAGCACTGACCGCGGTCACCCTGTGGGTGGCGGCCACGCACATCCAGACCGCGCTGCAGCACGCGCCACGCCTGGCGGTGATGAGCCCGACCAAGGGCTGCGGCAAGTCCCGTGTCCGTCCCCGAATGGTCATCCGTCCCCAGCTCCCGGCGGGGACCGAAACCCCCGTCCCCAAGGCGCTGCGATGCGTCCCCCGACGGTCCCGGCGCGTCCCCGCTGCGGTCCCCGAACTCGGTCCCCATCGCACTGACCTGCAGACCAACAGCAGAATCAGAGCTTCGGTCGGCGGCAGGGACCGGTCCCCAACCGGCAATGTGGATATCCGGCCCCCGACATCCCGTCCCCGTGTACCGGTCTCGTTTTGGGGACCGTGGTGGTCCCCATCGACCGCAATGGCCATCTGTCCGGGGACGGCATCCACGGACAGCGTGTCCTCGTGGTCCCGGGCGAGCCTGGGGATTCCCTGGCCGGGGACGGCGACCGTGGGCCAGGCAGGTTTGGGGGATGCGCCGGCGGCTGGGGTGGACGTAGAGTCCTCCATAGACGTTCCTCTCCGATGAGGGCAGGTCCGGCAAGACCCGCCCTCACCCGTTCGTTCCTTCAGATATGGGCGATCAGTTGGGGAATCCTCGGCCCTCGGCGGTGGCTCGCCGGGGGCCGCTTCGTTGTCCCCGTGGGTTGTTGCAGGGTCAGACCGTGAGGTCGTACGAGGTCTGCGCGTCCAGCCACGCGTCCACCTCCCACCACCGGTAGCGCAGGTGCCGGCCGACCTTGTGCACGGTCGGGCCGATACGGCGATGGCGCCACTGGTAGAGCGTCTTCACGGGCACTCCCAGGTAGGCCGCGACCTCCTCCGGCGTGGCCAGCGGGACAGGACCAGTACCGCTGGGCGCTGCGGCACGAGGGGTTCGAGGCATAGGGGCTCCTTCAGGGAAGTGGCGGGGGTGGACAAGACAGCCACAGAATTACCTACCGCGTCCAGCGGCATTGTGCGGAAATTCCACGGCCACCCCAAACAGCTTGTCGCCGGGTGGGATAAAAACCGTAGACCCGGATCCCCGGTTGCCGAAATCGCACCGGAGGCAGGGAGATTCTGTCCACGTTCTCGGCAGACGCCCCGGTCGCCCCAATTCATCCATGTCGCCATGACCGACCACAGGTCAGCGATCCATCCAAGCACCCCCGCGACAACGGCGCGGGACCGTAGCACGAGAATCCGGCTTCACCGAACCGCCCGAATTGCCAAGCACCGCCGAGTTTTCACAACTCCTTGAGCAACCCTTGCCATGGCCGCCGAATTCGAGTTACAGCTATCTGTCATGGCAACCCGACCCATTGAAATAGGCCCGGCCGGAATCCAGGCCGCGCGCAATATCGAGACCCTGCGTCTGCTGCGCGGGCTCTCCCAGCAGACCCTCGCCGAGCGGTGCACCGCCCTCGGCCGACCCATGACCAACATCGCCCTCAGTCGCACCGAACGCGCCCGCCGCCGGTGCGACATCGACGGTCTCGTCGCCATCGCTACCGCACTCGGCGTCTCGCCGAGCTCCCTGCTCACGGCCACAGTTGCGGGGCAGCGTGGCTGAGCCGTACGACCGCTGGCACAAGAAGCGGCCGCAGGCCGGCGACGAGACCTGCACGGCCCACAAGAAGGTCCCGTCCCGCGAACACGGTCGCGGGAAGCGATGGTTGGCCCGATGGCGCGACCCCGATGGGCAGCAGCAGAGCGAGAGCTTCGACCGGTACGAGGACGCCCGCCAGCACCTCACCAAGATGCAGGGCAGCGTCGACGACGGCACATACATCGACCCGAGGAAGGGCGAGGCCCTGCTCAAGTCGGTGGCCGAGCAGTGGCTGGCGAACCAGACGTTCGACAACCCTCGGACGTACGCCCAGTACGAGTCCCGGGTCCGGAACCACATCATCGGGCCACTGGGTTCGCTCAAGCTGCGCCAGATCAAGGCGTCCACCGTGCAGACCTGGATCAAGCGGCGGTTGCAGGTGCTCGACGAGACGACTGTCGGCCTGGTCTTCACGCACCTGTCATCGATCCTGGCCATGGCCGTGGACGACGACCTGATCGCCAAGAACCCTTGCGAGACCGGCTCGGTGAAGCGCGTGAAGCCCCGGCGGTCGAAGAAGGCCGCGAAGGACGTACCGCTGTCATGGGAGCAGACGGACGCCCTGCGACTCCACCTGCCTGAGCGCTACCAGGCCACGGTCGACTGCGGCCGGGGACTGGGCATGCGGCAGGGCGAGATCTTCGGGTTCAGCCCGGACGACATCAACTGGCTGCAGAAGGACAAGGTCGCCCACATCCGCCGCCAGATCACCCACGACCGCGGCACGCTAGTCTTCGCCCCGCCGAAAGGCGGCACGGACGACGACCCCAAGGATCGCTTCGTGCCGGTCGGCGATCCGCTGGCCTTGCTGCTCAGCGAGCACATGCGCAAGCACCCGCCGGTCGAGGTCACCCTGCCGTGGATGACCAAGGACGGCGAGCCGGTCACCGTACGCCTGGTGTTCACCACGCGGGAGCGCAAGCCGCTGAACGGGAACTACTTCAACTACCTCTGGAAGAGCGCTCTTGAGGCGATCGGCGCGATAACGGCCCTCAACGACAGGCCCGTTGGCAGGGGCCGTAAGTGGGAGAAGTGCCGCAACAAGATGATGCACGCCCTGCGGCACCTCTTCGCCTCCGAGGCGATCAACGAAGGCGTCGACGTCTACACCCTCGCCGATCTCCTTGGCCATGAAGACCCTGCGTTCACGCTCCGCCGCTACGTCCATCGTGTGACGGGGGCCGTGGAGAAGGCCCGCAAAGCGATCGGCCGACGATATCGAGCCGCCGCATAGATCCTTCTGCGTCTCGTTCTGTCGGTCCAAAGAGCGGTTGGTCGAAGAGGGCCACTTCGGCTACGGCCGTACACGACGATGATGAGGACCGCCAAGCCCGGAGTGCGAAAGAGGGGGACGACATGCGCGTCGAGATTCGTGTGGAGCCAGCGGATGACGAGCTCCGCTCCCTGCTGACCTGGCTCCGCCGCGACCCCGACATCCGGCGTACTGCCAGCGTGGAGCTGTGCGAACAACCGCCGCGCGAGGGTGAGATGGGGGCGGTCGCCGACGTCCTGCAATTGGTCACTGAGAATGGCTGGAGTGCCGCGAACTTCGCTGTGGCGCTTGCCGCGTGGAAGCAAACGCGGCGGCGCGCCGAGCGCGTGACGGTTCGGTACGAGGATCTCGTTGACGCCTTGACCGACTGCAGCCCCGAGGAGATCGAGCGCATCACGCGACTGCTCCAAGAGGGCCGGCAAAGCGACGAGGACGGCTCGGCGAGTTGAGCGTGTTCCCGGATCCTGGCGCTTCGAGGGCGGTATTGATCGGGACGAGCACCTACGATTTCCTCGAGGATCTCCCTGCCGTCGCCAACAACCTCACCTCCCTGGCAGATCTGCTTACCGGGCCCGCTTCGTGGAATCTCAGCAGTGACGCCTGCGACGTACTCGCTGACCCGCCCAGCGCGACAGCCGCAATGGACACGCTGTGGGAAGCGAGTGACACGGCAAGAGACACGCTGCTCGTGTACTACGCAGGACACGGCCTGGTCACGCCCGAGGGTGAGCTCTACCTGGGGCTCCCCCGGTCCAAGCAGCAGCGTGTCGATACCGGCATCCCGTACAACTGGCTCCGTGATGCCCTGCTGGACGGGCGAGCGGAGCGGACCGTCGTCATTCTCGACTGCTGCTACGGCGGCTTGGCCCTCGGAACAATGGGTTCGTCGGACTTGGCTGTCCAAGCTGACGTAGAGGGGACGTACTTGCTCGCCGCGGCCTCGGAGAACCGCCAGGCACTCGCGCCACCGGGAGAACAGCACACGGCCTTCACCGGTGAACTGCTCTCTCTCCTCACCACCGGTATCGCGGGAGGCCCCGAGCAGCTTGACCTCGACAGCATCCTGCGCGAGCTGAGGAGGTCACTTTCGGCGAAGGGCCGGCCGGTTCCCCAAGGGCGGGAGCGCAACAGCAACGGCCGGCTCGCGCTCAGCTGGAATCCTGCGTTCAGCCGTCCGCCTGTGTCCGGAACCCCGAGCGGTAAGAGTGAGGACCGCCGTGAATGGCCGGACCCCGCAGGCATCCGCACCGTCGAGGGGTTCTTCAGCGCTCTGGGCCAAGTGCGCATCACCAGCGCTCTCAGCCACGTCGCCATCAGCCATCGCTCCGGCGGGCAAATCGCTCCCGGGACGGTCGGCGGCCTGCTCAACCGTAAGGAACTACCCAAGACATGGCGGACCACGGACGTCTATCTGACCGCCTGTGGGGTCCCTGACGAGCAGCTGGACGTCTGGCGACAGTGCTGGGAGCGCCTTCGGTCCGCTCCTCTAGCTGAACGCACGGCTGAATCCGAAGAGACACGTGAGCACAGTCAGCAGCACTCAGCCGCCTCGTCACCTTGGAGGCGAACCATTCGGAAGCTAGCGGGACGACGAATCCGTAACTGATTGGGACGTCCGCTGAGGCTCCGGCGTCGTGCCGTCGCCGTCGTTGCTGAAGAGGGTGTTCCAGGCAGCGATCAGCAGGATCACACCGACCACGATCACCCAGAGCGGAGGCCGCTTGACCTTGCTGGACGTGGTCGTCGGCCGCACGTAATGCGCGGCTCGGTAGTACCCCTTCCGCGGCTTCGCCATGGTGCTGTACCCCCGGTTCAATGCCCTTAGCCGTCAGGTGTGGAGTGTGGCAGAGGCCCTGCTCCGGCGACCGGTCAATGGAGTGCAGCGGCCGGATCTGGTCGGCGTGCGGCGCTCGGCGACTCCTTGTCACTGTCGCAGAAGGCGTGATCAGCCATTGCCCGAGAGGGGCGGCGTTCCCAGAGCCGCGCGTACCTCGGCCGTGAATTGCTCGCGGCTGGCTTCACGTGCAGCTTGGTTGCGCCTCAACAGGTCGACCACTGCCGTGGCTTGATCAGCAAGGCTCGCCAACTGATCAAGGTTAGCCTGAAGGTCACCCAGGGTCTCCTGGGAAACCGTCTGATATCGGTTGCCGGCCTCCAAGTACTCAGCCAGAAGAGGGTGGCCGTCAACGCTTTCACCGCTCTCCTGCGCACCCGCCAGGAGCTCACGCAATTGGTCTGCCTTGTTCGTAAAGGCTTTTGTGGCAGCGTGTACCCCATCGATGTCGCCAGGACGTCCGTCCAAAACCAACGTTCCGGCCTCGGCCTCTCGCAAGAACTCGGCAGTGGCGTCTACGTCCTGCTGCATCGTCTCGGCCAGTTCCTCAGCCGCCTGCGTCACCGCTGGAGGCCCCAAGAGAGCGATGCGTCTGGCACGCTCCGCCATGTGGCCCGCAGCCGCTCGCAGTGGTTCCACACCGGGCGGGTCGCTCTCGTGCGGATCAGCTGACGCCCGAGTGAGACGGAGGCACTCGTCCCAGGCTTCCAGAAACCCTTCGTAGGCAGTCAGGCGCTGTTGCCTCAACCAATGAGCGTGCTCAGCAGTTGCCTGGTCCTCTACCTGTCGTCGGGCTGTCTCAGCGTTCTTGTCAGCGCCGGCCTTCGCGGCTCGTGCAGCGACAACAGCTCCCACCACGGTGCCCGCCAGGCCGAACACGGCGGCCACGAGTGCGATCAATAGCTCGTCCACAACGGCCATCATTTCCGGGGCGCCGACCATGGGGAACAACCCGGCTGGCCATAATCAACGCCGCGCACCCGCATCCCTTGCCTGCGTGAAGTGCACCGGTTGTGCACCGCCCCTCCATGACCGATGCATCTATGCAGGTCAAAGCAGCTTCTAAGCTGTACTTCGACCTCTAAATCGCGCGGGCCGGATCCGCTCTCGCGCGCTCCGGCCGGTATCCGGTCGTTTCAAGGGCCGTGCCTTCCCCCGTCGAGGGGGAAGGCACGGCCCTTGGTCATTCGTGCCCGGAGCGTTCACCCAGAGCGGAGTGAGGACTCACTCATTGACGGAGTGAGCACTCACTCCGTATGGTCGGGGCATGACCGAATCCAAGGAGAACCCGACCACCCGCCGCCGCGCACCCGGCATGTCGCCGGAGCAGCGGCGCGCGATGATCATCCAGACCGCGATCCCGCTGATCGCCGAGTACGGTTCCGCCGTCACGACCGCGAAGATCGCCCGTGCCGCGGGCATCGGGGAGGGCACCATCTTCCGGGTCTTCGCAGACAAGGACGAACTGATGCAGGCATGTGTGGCCGAGGCGCTGTCCCCCGAGCACGCCGTCCGTGAGCTCGACGGGATCGATCTGACCCAGCCGCTGTCCGACCGGCTCGTGGAGGCGGCGGAGGCGCTCCAGGCGCACATGGCCAGGATGGGCGCGATCCTCGGGTCGCTGGGGCATGGCGGCGGCAAGCACCCCGGACCGGTGCGCGGCGCGGGGCGCAATGAGTCGTCGGCCCGGATCCGCGCGGCCGTGGCGGAGTTGCTGGAGCCCGACCGGGCCGCCCTGCGCCGGACCCCGGAGCAGATCGCGGCGCTCTTCTTCGGGCTGCTGTTCACGCAGCCGCGTACGGAGGACGAGCCGGACCTCACCTCGCGGGAGCTGGTCGAGGTCTTCCTGCACGGGGCCGTCGCGGGGTAGGCGGTCCGGGTCCCGGGGCCGGGCGGCCGCTCCCCCGGGCCCTAGGTGCCCGCCTGGTTCCGCTCCCCCGGGCCCGGGGTGCTTCGCCTCAGTGCCCGCCGGTCAGTTCGCCGCTGAGGGTGCCGTGCAGGTCCGCGCTCGGGCGGTTGAGGCCCACGATCTCGACCGTCTTGCCGCGTCCGGCGTACTTCGTTTCGATCGCGTCCAGGGCCGCGACAGAAGAGGCGTCCCAGATGTGGGTGGCCGAGAGGTCGATGACCACCTTGTCGGGGTCGGTGGCGTACGCGAAGCGGTTGACCAGGTCGTTGGAGGAGGCGAAGAAGAGTTCGCCGGTCACCGAGTAGACGACCTGGCTCCCGTCGGGGTCGACGACCGCGGTGACGTCGGCGAAGTGGGCGACGCGGCGGGCGAAGACGACCATGGCGGTGACCGAGCCGACCACGACGCCGATCGCCAGGTTGGACGTGGCGACGACGACGGCCACGGTGAGGACCATGACGGCCGTCTCACCGACCGGCATGCGCCGCAGGGTCTTCGGGGCGATGGAGTGCCAGTCGAACGTGGCGAAGGAGACCATCACCATCACGGCGACCAGCGCGGCCATCGGGATGTCGGAGACGACCGGGCCGAAGGCGATGCAGAGCACCATCAGGAAGGAGCCGGCGAGGAACGTGGAGAGGCGGGTGCGGGCCCCGGAGACGCGGACGTTGATCATCGTCTGGCCGATCATGGCGCAGCCGCCCATGCCGCCGAAGAAGCCGGTGACGATGTTGGCGACGCCCTGGCCGACCGACTCGCGGGTCTTGTCGGAGCGGGTGTCCGTGATGTCGTCGACCAGCTGGGCGGTCATGAGGGATTCCATGAGGCCGACCAGGGCCATCGCCAGGGCGTAGGGGGCGATGGTGGTCAGGGTGTCCAGGGTGAACGGCACGTCGGGCAGGCCGGGCACGGGGAGCGAGGAGGGCAGGTCGCCCTTGTCGCCGACGGCCGGGACCGCGAGGCCCGCCGCCAGGGTGATGGTGGTGAGCACGACGATGGAAACCAGGGGCGCCGGGATCACCCGGGTGACCTTCGGGAAGAACACCATCAGCAGCAGGCCGCCGGCGATGAGCGGGTAGACCTCCCACGGCACGTCGTGCATCTCGGGCACCTGGGCCATGAAGATCAGGATCGCCAGGGCGTTGACGAAGCCGGTCATCACGGAGCGCGGCACGAACCGCATCAGCCTGGCGATGCCCAGAGCGCCCAGGACGATCTGGAAGAGGCCGGCCAGGATCACGGTGGCGACCAGGTAGCCGAAGCCGTGCTCGCGGTTGACCGGGGCGATGACCAGAGCGACGGCGCCCGTGGCGGCGGAGATCATCGCGCGGCGCCCGCCGACGATTGAGATCGTGACCGCCATGGTGAACGAGGCGAACAGGCCGATCGCGGGGTCCACTCCGGCGATGATCGAGAAGGAGATGGCCTCCGGGATCAGGGCGAGCGCGACGACGAGTCCGGCGAGGACTTCGGTGCGCCACACCTTGGGGTCGGCGATCCAGTCGGGCTTGAGGGCACGCAGCCGGAACGGGGACGCGGGCGTGGCGGAGGAGGACAAGAAGGCGTACCTGTCGGTCGGGGGACGGCGTCCACCAGGTCCGCGGTGGCCGGGCGTGGAACCTGCACACGCGTACGCGCGCGTCCTCGGGCGCCAAACAACTGTACACACCCGGCCCCGCACCCCTAGGGTCGTACCCGTGAACACCGGACCGGCTATACGCCATGCACGGAACGGCTATCCGGTGGTGGGCTGAGCCCCCGCCGGAAGCGCCCCCTCGGGCGTTCCGCATGCCGGACACGAGGACCTCCCCCGGCTCGTACAGCGTCGCGTTTTCCCCTGTGCCGAGCCGAAGAGATCAAGAGGTCATCAAGCGTGTCCGTTTCGTTCAACCACACCATCATCGCCGCCGTGGACCGTCATGCGTCCGCGCGGTTCTTCCGGGAGCTGCTGGAGCTGGACGAGGCTCCGTCCTGGGGGCCGTTCGTCAACATCCAGCTGGAGGACGGCGTGCTGCTCCAGTTCGCCGAGCCGCCGGTGGAGATCCAGATGCAGCACTACGCGCTCCTCGTCGACGACGGGTTGTTCGACCGGGCCTACGGGCGGCTGGTCGAGGGCGGGATCGAGCACTGGGCGGACCCGCAGATGAAGCGGCCCGGTGAGACCAACACCGAGCACGGCGGGCGGGGCGTCTACTTCAAGGACCCGGCCGGGCACGCGATCGAGCTGATCACGCGGCCGTATCTGTAGCCCTCCGGATCCGCGGCCCCCAGCCGGACGGACGCGGAGGGGTCGCGGTGCGGGGCCAAAGCGCGGAGGCTGGGTGGATGAGTGAGCAGGTGCCGCCCGGCGAACCGGTCCCGCCGCCGCCTCCGCGGCGGCGGATGTGGCCGTGGGTGCTGTTGCTGGTCGCCGTGCTGCTGGCGCTCGCGGCGGGTGCGGTCACGGCGGTGCTGTCGGACGTGCTCCGCTCGGAGGGCTCGCAGAAGGTGCACATCCGGTACGAGGTGACGGGCAGCGCGCGGGACGTGGTGCTCACCTACAGCACCTGGCGGGGTGAGGAGTTGTCGACCGGGCGGCTGGCGCTGCGGTCGCTGCCGTGGGCCGGGGAGCTGGACACCAAGGGCTTCATGAGCGGCGGCTCGTTCGTCGTGAGCGTGGGCCGGGGTGGTGGTGACGTGTCGTGCGCGGTGACCGTGGACGACGGTACGCGGCGTACGGACTCGGCCTCGGGTGCGTACGCGACGGCGACCTGCGACGGGTACTGAGAAGGGGCGGGTCCCCGGGGTCTTCCCGGGGACCCGCCCCGCGTCGGTCAGCGGCCGTAGCGGATCAGGGCGCGGACCATGCGGCAGGTGGTGTCGGACGGCGGGTGGATGGCGAGGCGCTCGGCGGTCGCGCGTATCCGGGCGTTGTTCGCGGTGGACGGGATGTAGACGCCGGTGTCGAGCAGGGCGATGGCCAGGCGCATGGCCTTCAGCCGGCGGTTGTGCGAGACGTACCACTCACGGGGCCGGCCGGCGGGGAGCGGCTTCTTCTTCAGCGGCTGGTGCAGGGGCTTGTCGAGCGGCTTGGTCGTGACTGCGGCAACGGCCATGGGCAACCTCCTGGCACGGTGGCGGAACTCGTCGGAACCCTCACGATCTGTGTTCCATTCTACTGCCCGGCACTGACAATCGCCCCTGGCCAGAGGGGTTTTCGGCCCACTCGGCGAGGTCCATCCCGTACCTTTGGCCCCATGGAGATCTGGATCAATCCCGCGTGTTCCAAGTGCCGCAGCGCGGTGCAGCTGCTCGACGCGGAAGGGGCCGATTACACGGTCCGCCGTTACCTGGAGGACGTGCCGGCGCCGGACGAGATCCGGGCCGTGCTCGACCGGCTCGGCCTCGAACCGTGGGACATCACACGGACGCAGGAGGCGGAGGCGAAGGAGCTGGGGCTGAAGGACTGGCCTCGTGACGCGGATGCCCGGGAGCGGTGGATCGCGGCACTCGCCGGGCACCCGAAGCTGATTCAGCGGCCGATCATCACTGCGGAGGACGGCACGGCGGTCGTCGGCCGGTCGGAGGAGGCGGTCCGGGACGCGCTGGGACGCGGGGCCTCCTAGCCGACGAACTCCGTGATCCTGCGGTTGAGTTCGGGGGCCGTCGGGGCGTGCAGAGGAAGCGCGTGGTGGGAGACGTCCGGCAGGACGGCCGCCTCTGCCCGGGGCAGCAGCCGGTGCGCGACGGCGGCCGCCTTTTCGGCGTCGTGGGCGCGGCTCCGGCCGGCGAGGAGGACGAGTGTCGGCACGGCGAGTGCGCGCAGGGCCTCCGGCTTCGGGCGGGGTCCGGTGACCGGGCGCGCCGAGGGGAAGCCGGCCGCCGCCTCCCGCAGCCGCAGCCAGTGGGGGTCGAGGGCGGCGCCGCGGGTCTCCCAGCGCAGGAAGGCGCGGGTGCGGGCGGCGTTCGGGCGGAGCAGCATCGGCAGGGCGTGGAGCAGGTAGTCGGGGCGGAAGCCGCTGAAGCAGCCGGTGGGATCGAGGAGGATCAGCTTCCGGAGCCGGTCGGGTGCGCGCAGGGCGTAGTGCAGGGAGATCCAGCCGCCGTACGAGTGGCCGCCGAGGGCGACCGGTTCGGTGGCGCCCAGGCCGTCGAGCAGGGCGTCGAGCCAGCCGCGGAGGTCGTCGACGCTGCGGATGGTGCGCTTCCCCGCGGTGCTGCGGCCCGGTTCGCCGATGAGGTCGACGGCGTGGACACGGTAGGTACGGCCGAGTGCGGCGGCCTGGGCGTACCAGGCGGTGGAGGTGGCGCCGCCGCCGGGGAGCAGCAGCAGGGGCGGGGCGTCCTCGGGGCCGTGACTGTTGAGGTGGGTGGTGCCGTACGGGGTGGGGACCGTGGTCGCTGCGGTGCCGGGGGGCCAGGTGGCGGCGAGGGTCTCGTCGTAGGCGGCGAGGAAGGCCGGGCTCGCGGGCGGGGTGGATGTCATGGTTGCTCCCTGGACTCCGTACACCTGGATATTATCTCGCTGAGCGAGATAATATGGGGAGAGGCCGGAGATGGGCGAGCAGGGTTCTGAGCTGGACATCGTGCATCTGTTGCGGCGGGTGACGTCGGAATTCGGGCTGCGGCAGGCGGAGTTCGCGGCCCGGCACGGGATGCATCCCACCGATGTGCGCGCGTTGGTATGCCTGCTGGACGCGGAGCGCGAGGGGAGGGGAGTCACCGCCGGGCGGCTGGGGGCGGAGCTGGGCCTCAACTCGGCGGGCACTACAGGACTCATCGACCGGCTGGAGCGGCTGGGGCATCTGGCACGGACGCGCGACGAGCGGGACCGGCGGCGGGTACTGCTGCGGGTAACCCCGCAGGCGGTGGAGCTGGGGTGGGCGGCGTTCGGCCCGGCGATCGGGAGCGCCGTGGCGCTGCTGCGGGAGTTCGATGCGGGGGAGGTCGCGGCAGTACGGCGATTCCTGGACGGGTTCCTGGCGGCGGTGTCGAAGGTGTCGGCCGATGAGGAGGGCGGGGCGGGGTCCGACGCCTGACCCCGCCGCGCCTCGGCCCCTACTTCCCCGCCGCCGGCCGGGCTTGCGCCTGGGCCTCCGCCTCCGCGAGGAGTTCCGTCAGCCGCAGGCCGAAGCGTACGTCGCAGGGGTGGGCCTCGCCCGTGCGTACCGAGGTGATCAGCGCGTCGACCGCCGCCGCGAACGCGTCCACCGCGCCGTCCCACCTCGGAAGCGAGGCGATGCCGTGCTCGCCCCGCAGGACGACCTCGACCCCGGCGGCGGCCGTCGGAGCGCCCAGGGAGAGCGTCACCGTGCTGGAGGCTCCCGAGGTGTGGCGCAGGACGAGGTGGTGGACGTCGGAGGGGCCGCGGGCGGCGGTCAGTTCGGTGACGTCGCCCAGGAGCGGGATCAGGACCGAGAGGGCGTGCGGGCCGACGTCCCAGAGGCCGCCCCGCTCGCGGCGCCAGGGCGACGCGGCGTACTCGCTGTCGCTGCCCGGGGCCCACAGCGCGCCGATCCAGTCGGCGCGGGCGGTGAACCAGTCGCCCACCGCGCCCTGTTCGGCGATCCACGCGGCGGTCTGCGGGGCGAACCTGAGCGTGCAGAACACGACGGACGCCACCCGGGCCTGCTCGGCGGCCTCGGCCACCTCGCGTGCTCCGGCGACCGTGGTGGCGACCGGCTTGTCCATGATCAGGTGGCAGCCGGCCGCGGCGGCGCGGGCGGCCAGCGGGGCCTGCACGTCCGGCGGCAGCGCGAAGGCGACGGCGTCGCTCACGGCGAACAGCTCGTCGAGCCCCGTGTCGCCGGAGAAGGCGGGGGCGCCGTACACCCCGGCCAGCTCCCCGGCCGCCTCCGCCCGGCGGCCCCACACCCCGCTGAGCACGACGTCCGGGTGGGCGGCGAGCGCGGGGGCGTGGGTGTTGCGGGCCCAGGGTCCGGTGCCGGCGAGGCCGATGCGCAGGGGGGTCTCGGGTGTGGTCATGGGGACAGTCTGCCTGGTGGGGGCCGCTGGGCCGAGGCCCCGGTGCCCCGTCGCGGTGGCCCGGAGGCGGCGGGGCCGCAATGCGGTGGCGTGGGCCGCGCCCCGGAGGTTACGTTGGCCGGGCCGGCCGCGGGACTCCGGTGCGACTTCCGGGACTTGCCTCTGAAGCAATCATTTCGCTGCTCGCGCCCCCATTCCCCGGCCGGCTTCCGCATGCGCGCACCGCCGTACGGAACACCACGGGGGACCCACCATGACGACTGCCGCAACCGGCACCGAGACCTTCGCCGACCTCGTCGCCGCCGAGGACGTGCTCCTCTTCGTCAACGCCGCGATCACCGCGACCGGGCAGCGCGAGTTCCGCTCACAGGCCGGCTCGCAGCAGCTCTCGCTCGACTTCCTGCACGCGTACGTACGGGTCAACTACCGCCGGGTGTACGCGGCTTCGCTGGCCCTGGACATCAACGACCACAACGCCGTACGCATCGTGCGCGGCCTGCTGGAGCATGCCGCCGAAGCGTCGGTGGAGGAGAAGCGGGCCGAGGGGACGCTGATCGCGGCCCGGCTGGCGAAGCTGCCGCCGCAGCGCGTCTACCGGCTGTTCGGGGAGCTGCGCACGGCGAAGGTGAACAACCGGCGGACCCGGGCGATCATGCGGGACTGGCTGGCCGCGCGGCCGGACGCGGCGCACGACGCGGTGAAGTACCGGACGGGGATGAAGGCCGCCGTCCGCCATGCCCACCTGCCGCTCGACGGGGTCCGGAACGTGCCGGACGGGGAACTGGGCGCGTTCCTGTTCCGGCCCGGGAGGCTGCCGCGCTACGAGCACCGGCTGCTGGACGCCTGGCGGCGCGCGCACTACGAGCAGGGCGCGGTCGGCGAGCTGCCGTTCACGGTCGCGGAGGGCTTCGCGGCCCGGCACGGGATGAAGCGCGAGGCGTTCGTGGAGCGGATGGTGCCCCGGATGACCCGGCTGGAGCGGCTGCGCACGCAGGGGCAGCGGGGAGCTGGTGCGGACACGCTGCCGGACGTGGATCTGACGGTGATGCCGCTGACCCGGCTCGCCCTGTACGTCCTGTCGCTGGACCGGGACGCGCGGGTGCGGCACCGGGCGGAGCTGACTCACGCCCTGCGCGCCGCCGCCCGCCGCGCGGCCGGTCCGCATGCGGGGAGCTGGGGGCGGGTGGCCGCCGTACTGGACGACAGCTACTCCTCGTCGGGTTCGGGCGAGAAGCGGCGGCGTCCGCTCGCCGTGGCGCTGGCCTGCCACTTCCTGCTGGAGGCGCTCGCCGCCCCCGGCGCGTACACCCCGCTGTGGACCACCGGGGCCCGTGACCCGCTGCTCGTACGCCCGTGGGGGCCGACCCCGCTCGGCACCCGGATCATCGACGCGCTGGAGCACGGCCCGCAGCGGCTGGTGATCGTCTCGGACGGCTGGGACAACGCGCCGCCGGGGCTGGCGGGCGAGGTGTTGCGGGTATGGCGGACGCGGCTCGACCGGGACCGGCGGACGGCGGTGGTGCATGTGAACCCCGTATACGACGCGGCCGGTTTTGACGTGCGGCGGCTGTCCGCGAGCGTGCCGACGGCGGGCATCCGGGACGCGGAGGATCTGCCCGCGCTGGTGGAGATCGCACGGTTCTCCGAGGGGCGCACGGGGGCCGCCGAGCTGTACGCGTATCTGGACCGGCAGGTCGCCCGGTTCACGGGCACGGGCCGGGAGGGAGGGCCGCGATGAACAGGCTGGAGCTGACCGGGCTGACCGCCCGTCCTTCGCAGGTGTGGGGCGGCATCCGCCTGGTGCCGCTCGTACGCGAGAGCCCCGTCGACGGGCTGCGGCTGCACCGCGAGGTGTACGGCGGCCCCGGGGCGGTGGAGGTGGGGCCGCGCAGCCACTACACCTCGTACATCCCGCACGGGTTCGTCGCCGACTGGTCCGGCGAGGGGACACAGAGCGCCGCGTACGGAACGCAGTTCGGCGTGGAGGACGGCGCTCCGGCCCGGACCGTGCGGCTGCCGCGCCACCGCCACCACCGGCTCGCCAAGCGGCGGCCCGGTGACCGGCTGCGGTTCCTGCCGCTGCATCTGGCGCTGGAGGGGTATCTCGCGCTGCACTTCGGGGGGCCGTCGACCGCCTGGGAGGAGTGGTCGCGGCAGGCGCTGCGCGACGGGCTCTCGCCGCGCGCCGAGGACGCGTACCTGGGGTGGTCGGTGCAGGGGCTGGGGGACGCGCTGCGGGCGTTCGAGATCCACCCGGGCCAGTGCGGGGTGATGGTGTACGCGGCCGACGCCCTGGCCGCCGCCTTCGTCGTCCCGCACCCCGACGACTACCGCCTTCTGCACCCGACGCTCGTGGAGGACCTGTACGGGGAGCTGGTGCACCAGTACGCGCATTTCGGGGCGCCGGTGCCGGAGTTCGGGGCGCGCATCGCGGACGGGCCGGGGCTGCGGTCGCTCGACGGGCTGCGGGCGGCGGCGCGGGAGCAGGAGCGGGCGTGGGCCGAGGCGCACGGGTCGCTGTTCGCGCGGGAGCTGCTGGACAGCTCGTACGCCTTCGACCGGGTGTACCGGATGGGGGCGTTCACGCTGTGGCGGTTCCTGCCGCCGTTCGTACGCGACGGGGCCGGGCAGCACATCGGCGAGACGATCACCGACCACAAGGGCCGGGTGGCGTACCTGAAGACGTTCCGGCTGTCCGACGCGCAGATCCGGCGCGGTCATCTGCTGCACCGGCTGGCCGGCTCCGACTGGCGGCTCCCGGACGCCGCGCGGGCGCTGGGCACCAGCGAGGAGGAGCTGCGGCGGCGGATCAGGAGCGCGGGCTTCGAGGCGCTGCTGAGGCACCGCTGAGGGGCCGGGACAGTGGGGGAACGCTGCCGGAAACCTCGGTAACACGGGGTTCACACGAGGGCAACGGTCGGGAAATCGCGCCTTGCGAAGCTGCACGGCATAGACCGCAGCACCCGCAAAGGATGGCTTCCGTGACGTTCAAGGCTGAGTACATCTGGATCGACGGCACCGAGCCGACCGCCAAGCTCCGCTCCAAGACCAAGATCATGTCCGGCAGCCCGTCGTCCGACGTGGCCGGGCTGCCGATCTGGGGCTTCGACGGTTCGAGCACCAACCAGGCCGAGGGCCACGCCTCCGACCGGGTGCTGAAGCCGGTCTTCACCTGCCCGGACCCGATCCGCGGCGGCGACGACGTCCTGGTCCTGTGCGAGGTCTTCGACATCGACATGACCCCGCACGCGTCCAACACCCGGGCGCTGCTGCGTCCGGTCGCCGAGCAGTTCGCCGGGCAGGAGGCGATCTTCGGCATCGAGCAGGAGTACACCTTCTTCGACGGCCACCGGCCGCTCGGTTTCCCGGAGGGCGGCTTCCCGGCCGCGCAGGGCGGTTACTACTGCGGTGTCGGCTCGGACGAGATCTTCGGCCGCGAGATCGTCGAGAAGCACCTCGACAACTGTCTGAAGGCGGGCCTGGGCATCTCGGGCATCAACGCCGAGGTCATGCCGGGCCAGTGGGAGTTCCAGGTGGGCCCGCTGTCCCCGCTGGAGGTCTCCGACCAGCTGTGGATCGCGCGCTGGCTGCTCTACCGCACCGCCGAGGACTTCAACGTCTCCGCGACCCTGGACCCGAAGCCGGTCAAGGGTGACTGGAACGGCGCGGGAGCGCACACCAACTTCTCCACGAAGGCGATGCGCGAGGGCTACGACGCGATCATCACGGCCTGCGAGTCGCTGGGCGAGGGCTCGAAGCCGATGGACCACGTCAAGAACTACGGCGCGGGCATCGACGACCGGCTGACCGGTCTGCACGAGACCGCCCCGTGGAACGAGTACAGCTACGGCGTCTCCGACCGCGGGGCCTCGGTGCGCATCCCGTGGCAGGTCGAGCAGGACCGCAAGGGCTACATCGAGGACCGCCGCCCGAACGCGAACGTCGACCCGTACGTCGTCACCCGGCTGATCGTGGACACCTGCTGCTCGGCCCTGGAGAAGGCCGGCCAGGTCTGATCCGGCCCGCACGTCACGGGAGGCGCCCACCGCACGTCGCGGTGGGCGCCTCCCGTTGTCAGTGGGGTGTGCCAGGCTGGTCGCATGCTCAGCGTCAAGGTCGAGACCGAGAACCAGCAGACCCACACCCGCGTTTCGGAGCGGGCGTTGGGCGACCTTGTGCACCGCATCGGCGGGCGCGGGGACAACTTCCTGGTCGTCCAGCGGATACCGGACCTCCCGGGCACCTTCGTCCAGGTGTGGCACGAGACCGGCGCGGGCTACACGGTGGAGCACCGCACGGGCCCGGCGGCGAGCCATGTCCGGACGGAGGTCGACGACCCCGAGCGGGTGGTCGCGCTGATGACGCGCTGGGCGCGCGAGGAGCCCGGCTGGGACGCGGGAACCGTCTGGGAGAGCGCCGGGATACCCGAGCCCGAGCCCGCCCCGGAGCTTCCCCCGGAGATCCGGGAGCAGTTGGAGACGCGGGTCCGGGAGCTGCTGCGCGGTGGTTACGGAAGCGTGCGGACGCTCACCGAGACGGCCGAGGACTACCTCGTGAAGGACGGGGTGCGGCCGGTGTCCCGGGCGCAGGCGCGGGAGTTGGTGGAGCGGCTCTGGCTGGAGCGGGTCGAGGAGCAGCGGGGCTGGGCGGACGACGTGACGGACCCGGACCGCGTGGAGCGGGCGTTCGCCGAGCTGGACGGGCGCGGGATCACCGCCCGGGAGCACTTCACGTGCTGCCGCTCGTGCGGGATGAGCGAGATTTACGCGGACGGGCGCGAGGATGCCCGGGGCTTCGTCTTCTTCCACCTCCAGGGCACGGAGAGCGCGGCGGCCGGGCACGGTCTCACGCTGTACTACGGCGGATTCGACGATTCCGCGAAGACGACCGCGGCGGTGGGCCGCGAGGTGGCGGCCGTGCTGGGTGAGGCCGGGCTGACCGTGGAATGGAACGGTTCGCCGGACCGGGCGATCGAGCTGACGGGCCTGAACTGGCGGAAGCGGCTGGTGGGGTAGGGCCTTTCCGGAGGGGCCGCCTCCGCCCCGGCGTGAGGAACGTAACGCAAAGGGTCCGTATCGACGGGTGGGAGAGGTCTGCTCCCGGGCCGTGTTCTCTGCTTCAATGGGGGCATGGCCAGCTTCCCGCACACCTCGACAGGTCGCAGCGACCTCGAGCCGTTCTGGCCCTCCCGTCAGCACCACGACTTCGACCGGGTGTGTTGCCGCGCGCTGAACGCGCCGGCCCTCTAACGCCCTCACCCGGCCTTCGGTCCGCGCGCACGCAGCAAGTCCGTCCACCGACGACTCCCTCGCGCGAAAGAGCTGACCCCTCATGGCGAACACCCGTTCCTTCTCCGCCGCCGCTGCCACCGCAGCGCCGGCGGTGGCCGCTGCGACCGCCCCCGTCCGTTCCCACTCCCCCCACCGGCACCGCCTGCGCGCCGTCGCCCCCGACGAGGTCGTCCAGCAGGCCGACGTCTCCGCGCTCCTGGCGCCGGGGGCCACCTGGCTACCGGCGCCCCAGCACACCCTGCCCAGCCTGCCGGGCCGGCCGCCGATGGTCGGCTACCTGGTGCTCGTGCCCGCCGACCAGCAGCCGGCCTTCGCTGCCGCCGCCGCCCAGTACGCGGTGCCGGAGCCTCCCCCGGAGGCGGCGGGTCCGGTGAGCATCGACTCCGTCCAGCGCTCCGCCTCGGTGAACGGGCGGGTGCTGGACCTCACCTACCTGGAGTTCGAGCTCCTCGCCCATCTGGTGGCCCACCCCCACCGCGTCCACTCCCGCGACCAGCTGGTGACCACGGTCTGGGGCTACGGGCACGTGGGCGACGGCCGCACGGTGGACGTCCACATCGCCCGGCTGCGCCGCAAGCTGGGCGCCGAGCACCGCCGCTCGATCCAGACCGTGCGCCGGGTCGGGTACAAGTACACGCCCTGACCTGCGGTACGCGACGAGAACGGCCCCGGCCCCCGGTACGCGCTACCGGGGGCCGGGGCCGTTCTCGTACCGCTCGGGTCAGCCGCGCACCCCCGGTCCGACCGGCGTCACGACGGCGGCCGGCTCCGGCTCGCTGTGGTCCAGGCCCGGCAGGCGGCCGAGGCCGCGCGGGGTGCGCCAGTTGCGCTCGCCGAGCAGCGCCATCACGGAGGGCAGCAGCACCATCCGTACGAGCGTGGCGTCCAGCAGGACCGCGACCGCCAGGCCGACGCCCATCTGCTGCATGTCCTGCATGGACAGGGTCGCGAAGACCGAGAACACCGCGACCATGATCACGGCCGCGCCGGTCACCGCGCCCGCCGTGCGGCGGATGCCCTCGTCGATCGCGGCCCGGTTGCCGATCCCCCGGCCGTGGGCCTCGCGGATCCGGGAGACCACGAAGACGTGGTAGTCCATCGAGAGCCCGAACAGGACGACGAGGACGAACAGCGGCATCCAGGACTCGACCGCGCCGACGCCCTCCGAGCCGATCAGTCCGGCGCCCCAGCCGTGCTGGAAGACCGCGGTCATGACCCCGTACGCGGCGGCCACCGAGAGCAGGTTGAGGAGGATGGACGTCACGGCGATGACGTAGGACCGGAAGCAGAACAGCATGAGCAGGAACGTCACCGCGGTGATGAAGAGGAAGACGGGTGCGATGCCGCGCTTGAGCTGGTCGTTGAAGTCGACGGACCCGGCCACCTCGCCGGTCACGTAGACGTGGGCGCCGCTGCCGTCGAAGGCGGCCGGCAGGCGGTCCTCACGGAGTCCGGCGAGGCTCTTCTCGCCGCCGGGCAGCGGGACCTCGAACTCGGCGACGTTCTGCGCCCGGTGGACGGTGACGTGGTCGAAGCCGGCGAGGGCCTTGCGTACGGCGGGGGCGGTGATGTCACCGGCCTCGACGACGACCTGGGCCGGGGCGGGGCCGCCGGGGAAGGTCTCGCTGATGTCGCGGTAGGCGACGGACAGCGCGGAGCCGGAGCCGAACTGCTTCTCCAGACCCAGGGATTCGGTCTTCATGCCGATCGCGGGCGCGGCGAGCACCAGCAGGACGGCGACGGAGGCGGCGGCGAAGAACTTCGGCCGGTTCAGGACGGGGCGCAGCACCCGTCCCGCGATGCGGCCGCTCTGCTTGTCGCCCCGCTTGGAGCGCCGGTTCAGCAGCGGCACCCGGCCCGCCTCGATGCGGTCGCCGAGCCAGGAGAGCAGGGCGGGCAGCACGGTGACGGAGCCCAGCATGGCGATGAACACGACGGTGATGGTGGCGAGGGCGAAGCCCTTGAAGAGCATCAGCCCGGACAGGAACATGCCGGCCATGGCGACCATCACGGTGAGCCCGGAGACAAGGACGGCCCGGCCGCTGGTGGCGGCGGCGATGCGCAGGGCGGTCTCGGCGTCGCGGCCGGCGGCCCGCTCGTCGCGTTCGCGGCGCAGGTAGAACAGGCAGTAGTCGACGCCGACGGCGAAGCCCATCAGGAACATCACGGAGTACGTGGTCTGGAACAGGTGCAGCTGGTGGCTGGCGAGCGAGAGCACTCCGAAGGCGGCCATGCACGCGGTGAGCGCGAGCCCCACGGGCAGCAGGGCGGCGACGACGGCACCGAAGGCGACGAGCAGGATGCCGAGGGCCAGCGGTACGGCGGTGAACTCGGCCTTCTTGAAGTCGTCGGAGAGCAGGTCACCGAGCCACTTGCCGGCGCTCGCGTCACCGAACTGGCTGACGGTGACGTCGGGTTGCTTCTCCTTCACGCCGGCGACGGCGTCCAGCACGGGCTGGACCCGGTCGGCCGCGGTGTCCGGGTCGCCCTTCATCTCGAAGGTGATCAGCGCGTCCTTGCGGTCCTTCGAGGCGACCGGGTCCGCGAGGCCGGTGACCTCGCCGGTGTCCTCGATGGCGGCGGTGAGTGCGCGGGCGGCGGTGCGCCAGCCGTCGGGCTCGGCCGACGTCACCATGACGAGTTCGCCGGCCCGGTGGCCGAGTCCGGCGTCGGAGAGGATCTGCTCGGCGCGGGCCGAGTCCCCGGCGCCGTTCTCCGCGTCGGTCATCTCGACCATGCCCGAGGCGCCGCCGATGCCCGCGGCGAGTACGACGAAGAGCAGCCAGCCGAGAATGGCCGTCTTGCGGTGGTGTGCACTCCACACACCGATACGTGCCGCGAGGTTACGCCTCATGGCGGGTTCGCCCCCTGTTGGTGGAAGTCCGACGATGCCCCTCGAATCTAGGAACGCCGGGGCGGGCGCCCCAGCCGGTGAAACCCCCGGTAGCGCGGCACGTAGGGCGAGGGGGCGGGGTGGTGCTGGGTACACCCCCACCGGGTGGCGAACCGGCTGACGTGCGCGGGGTGCGGCGGGTCAGACTGTGTGCGACACGGGTCCGGCACAGGGCCCGGCGAGGGAATGAGGGACCGGGATGGACGCGATACGGGGCCGGATCGGGTCGGCGCTGCTGGCCGCGTGGCGCGGGCTGCTGCTGTCGATCGCCGCGATCGCCGGGTCGTGCACGCTGTTCGTGCTGGCGCTGGTCTCCATCGCCATGATCCCGCTGGGCATCGGCCTGATCACCACGCCGTACATCCTTCAGGCGGTCCGCAAGCACGCCAACCAGCGCCGGCTGCTGGCGGTCACCTGGTCGGACGTCCGTATCCCGGTCCCGTACCGGCCGTTCCCGAAGGATCTGCGCAGCGGGTTCACCGGGCAGGTGGAGCGGACCACGCTGATGCTGAAGGACCCGGCGACCTGGCGGGACATGCGCTGGATGATGGCCGACATGACGGCCGGGTACGTGGTGGCCGTACTGGCGGCGGCGCTGATGGCCTACCCGGTGGAGGGGTTCGTCCTGGCGGCGGGCCTGTGGCGGGTGTTCAGGAACGACCAGTACTGGTACGGGTTCGTCCCGGTCGACAGCCAGGCGACGGCGCTGATGGCCGCCGCGCTCGGCCTGGCGCTCTTCGCCTTCGGGGTGCTGGTGAGCGAACGGCTGCTGCGGGCGCACTTCGTGCTCGCCCGGTCGGTCCTTGCCCCCACCCAGGAGCAGGAACTGGCCCTGCGCATCGACCGGTTGACCGAGACCCGGCACGAGGCGGTCGACACCGCCGCCTCCGAGCTGCGGCGCATCGAGCGGGATCTGCACGACGGGGCGCAGGCCCGGCTGGTGGCCATGGGGATGAACCTCGGCACCGTCGAGGCGCTGATCGAGAAGGACCCGGCGCAGGCGAAGAAGCTGCTGTCGATGGCCCGGGAGTCCTCGGCCGAGGCGCTGACGGAGCTGCGCGACCTGGTCCGGGGCATCCACCCGCCGGTGCTCGCCGAGCGCGGGCTCGGGGACGCGGTCAGGGCGCTGGCACTGCGGCTGCCGATCCCGTGCGACGTGGACGTGGAGCTGGACGGGCGGGCCGAGGCGCCGGTCGAGTCGGCGGCGTACTTCGCGATCAGCGAGGCCCTGACGAACGCGGCGAAGCACTCGGGGGCCGACCGGATCTGGGTGGACCTGCGCCACAGCGACCGGGCGCTCAAGTTCTCGGTCACCGACAACGGCAGGGGCGGCGCCTCGGTCGGGGCGGGCTCGGGCCTGAGCGGAATCGAACGCCGGCTCGGTACATTCGACGGCATCATGGCCGTCAGCAGCCCTGCGGGCGGCCCCACCATGGTGACCATGGAGATCCCTTGCGAGTTGTCCTAGCCGAAGATCTCTTCCTGCTGCGCGACGGCCTGGTCCGGATGCTGGAGGCGTACGACTTCGAGATCGCGGCGGCCGTCGAGACCGGGCCCGAACTGACCAAGGCCCTTGCCGAGCGGGAGCCGGACGTCGCCGTCGTCGACGTCCGGCTCCCGCCGTCCCACACGGACGAGGGGCTGCAGTGCGCGCTGGCGGCCCGGCGGGCACGGCCCGGCCTTCCGGTCCTCGTACTCTCCCAGCATGTCGAGCAGTTGTACGCGCGCGAGCTGCTGGCGGACGGCAACGGCGGGATCGGCTATCTGCTCAAGGACCGGGTCTTCGACGCGGAGCAGTTCATCGACGCGGTACGCCGGGTGGCGGCGGGCGGGACGGCGATGGACCCGCAGGTCATCTCGCAGCTGCTGACGCGGCGTTCGCAGGACAAGCCGATGGGCGGGCTGACACCGCGCGAGCGAGAGGTCATGGAGCTGATGGCCCAGGGCCGGTCGAACGCGGCGATCGCCTCGCAGATGGTGATCACGGAGCGGGCGGTGGCCAAGCACACCTCGAACATCTTCGGGAAGCTGAGCCTGCCGCCCTCCGACGACGACAACCGCCGCGTTCTGGCCGTACTGGCGTATCTGGACCGGGGCTAGCCCCTACTGGTCAGGTGCAGGGTGGTGGCGCCCAGGTGCGGCTTCGCCCGGGATTCCAGCACCTTGACGCGGACCGCCGACGCGGTGACGGCCTCGGGCAGCGGCAGGATGCGTTCGTGGCCGATGGTGGTGCCCTCGGCGATCCGCTGCCAGGCGCCGTTGACCCTGGCCTCGACCGCGAACTTCTCCACCCGCTGGCCGTGCCGGATGTCCTCGCGGACAGCGACCCGGTCGAAGGTGTACGGGCCCTGGGCGTGGTCGCGTACGTCGGTGCCGTAGATCCGGCGCACGTCCGCGCCGAAAGCGGTCAGTTGCGTGACGTCCTCGGCGGCGATCCGGCCGTCGGGGGCGGGCGGCACGTTGAGCAGGAGCGAGGCGTTGCGGCCGACGCTCTTCTCGTACAGGTTCATCAACTGCGCTGCGGTCTTGGGCTGTTCGTCCTGGTGGTAGAACCAGCCGGGCCGGTTGGAGACGTCCGCCTCGGCCGAGTACCACTGGAGGTAGTTGACCTCGGGTTCGAGGAGCCGGTCGCGGGAGCCGATGTCGGGATCCGTGGAGTCGTTGGGCAGCGAGCCGAGGCCGGTCCACGGGTCGGTGGTGTGCGGGGTGACACTCCACTCGGTCTCGCGGGCGGTGCCGTTCTCGTTGCCGACCCAGCGCACGCCCTGGGGGCCCTGGAAGACGACGGTGTCCGGCGAGAGCGCCTTGACCATGTCGAACCACTGCTTGACGTCGTACTTCTGCGTGATGCCGGAGCCCGACCAGGGGTTGGCGCCGTCGAGCCACAGCTCCTCGACGGGTCCGTACTGCGTGAAGATCTCGTAGAGCTGGTTGAGGTAGTACGCGTCGTAGTCGTCGGCCCGGACCTTGAACGTGGGCAGCTTGCCGCTCTTCACGCGGGCGGCGCGGTCGTCGCCGGGGACCAGGGTGGGGATGGTGCGCGCGGTGACCGGGCTGCCGTTGCCGAAGCGGCCCTGTCCGGCCGGTGCGCGGTCGCCGTCCTCCAGGGCCATCCGCTCGGGCAGGCTCAGCGACTGGCCGGCGTCCTGCTTGGCGCGGATCTTCTCGACCCACTCGGCGTGCCAGGCGTGCGGGAGTTCGGCGCCGTCGGAGGGCGAGAGGTAGAAGCCGACCTTCAGCCCGGCCTTGCGGGCGGCCTTCACATAGGCGGCGACGACGTCGGGGCTGCCGGGGCTGAGGGCGACCGAGTGGTCGGTGTAGCGGCTGGGGTAGAGGACGAAGCCGTCGTGGTGCTTGACGGTGAGCATGACCTGCTCGGCGCCGGCGGCCTTGTAGGCGCGCATCCACTGGTCGGCGTCGATGGCGGCGGGCGCGAAGAGCTTCTCGTCCTCGGTGCCGGAGCCCCACTCGCGGCCGGTGAAGGTGTTCATCCCGAAGTGCGTGAAGGCGGTGACCTCCCGCTGCTGCCAGGCGAGCTGGCCGGCGGTGGGGACGATGTTCGCCGCCTTCTCGATGATCCGGGCGGGGCTGTCGCAGTCCTCGACCGTCATCTGCGAGGCGGGTCTCACGGGCCCGCGGCACGCGCCCGCAGCGGCGGACGGCCCGGGTGCGGCCTGCTGCGCGGTGGCGGTGACGGGGATGAGCGCGGCGGCGGCCGCCAGCGCGAGCGCGCTGAGCACATGGGTGCGTCGTGCCATGGTTCCCTCTCCTTCACGACCACAAGTGGTCGGATCTCTTGGGTGCCGACGCGTGCATGGTGCCGCACGGTGAGACTTCCGGAAAGGGTTCGGACTCGATACGTCCTATGTCTCGTCCGAGAAGTCCAAGTACTCAGGACTGCGCTCAGCCGTTGAACCAGGCCGCGACATCGAGCCGGAAGGCTCCGTCCGGGGCCATCGCGCGCAGGTCGGCCTCCAGGGCGCGGACCCGCTCGGCCCCGAGGGTCCGGACCCACTCGGCGCGCAGCCGGTCGAAGCCCTCCGCGGACCGCGTGAGCACGTCGACGCCCCGCGCGGTCAGCCGGACCAGCTTGCGGCGCCCGTCGTCCGGATCGTCGGCGCGCTCCACGTACCCCAGGCCCTCCAGCCTGTCGACGGTCTTGCCGGCGGCCTGCTTGGAGACGTCGAGGCGGCGGCCGATCTCACTGGCGGTCGCCCCCTCGACGCCCACGGCCTGGAGGGCGTAGCCGTACGCGGGCCGCATGTCGGGGTGGCCCTGCTCGGCCAGCTCTCGATGGAGCGCGTCGATGACCGAGCGGAAGCCGGCGAACAGCAGCAGGGGCAGCTCGAAGCCCCTGCCCGCCTCCTCGGGACGCGCCCCTCCCCGCCCGCCCGCGCGCTCAGCCATTGCGAAACTCGACAACCTGGTTTACGTTTTCGTCAATCACGTTGTCGAGTTTACGCGAGAGGCCCACCATGCCCACGACCGCCTTCCCCGACCACACCCTCGAATCCGCCCCCGCCGCCGCCCGCCCCGGGCTGTCGGCCATCGCACGGAAGCAGGGCTTCCTGCCGGCCGCCGCCGGACGGATGGCCACCTCCCCCGAGGTGCTGGGCGGCTTCCTGAAGATGAACGCGCTCTTCGAGTCCACCACCCTGGACAAGCTCTCCCGCGAGGTGCTGAGCATGACCATGGCCACCCGGAACGGCTGCCACGTCTGCGTGGCGATGCACACCGGAATCCTCACCGCCCTCGAAGCCGAGCCCGCACTCGTCGCCGCCCTGCGCGAGAGCACCCCGCTCCCCGACGAACGCCTCGAAGCCATGCGGCAGTTCACCCTGGCCGTCCTCGCCGCGAACGGGGCCGTCGACGACGCGACACTGCGGGCGTTCACCGCGCACGGCTACACCGCCCGCAACGCGCTGGAGGTGACCCTCGGCATCGCCGCCTACACCCTGTCCACGCTCGCCAACCGCATGACGGACGCCCCCGTCGACGGCCCGCTCGCCCGGTTCGCCTGACCACTCCGGGGCGCCCGGCGCACGCGCCCCGGAGTGACCATCGCACCATTCGCTCGTTCAGCTGAATGTGCGCCCACCGTCAGAGCTACCGACAGCCGTCGCCCCGGTCGACGTGGAACAGGCCGAGGCCGCGCTCGTCGAGCACTACCCGCGCCTGGTGCGGATCGGCTACCTCCTGCTGCCGCCCTCGGTGAGCCGCGGCCGGCGCGTGCTGGCCGCCCACGCCCTCGCCCAGCGCTCCCTCCAGGCGGCCCACCGCGCCGGAGCCGCCGCCGTCCCGCTCCCCCGCCGCCCCGGCCGCACCGAGAGCGCCGACCCCGGATACGCGTACGTGCGCCGCCAGGTGCTGCGCCGGGCCCTGGCACCGGGGCGCCTCGGCAGGCTGCGTCTCCGGTCGCGCCGGCTGCCGCCCGTCCTGCCGTCGGCCTGGGGCCTGCGTCTGCTCCCCCATCCGGGCGGGGCCGGTGCACTCGCCCTCGAACGGGAGCTGGCGGCGGCCGGCGCCCCCGCCCGCGCCGCGTTCGTCCTGCGCGGCCTGGAGGGGCTGGCGGACGGGGAGGTCCGGCGGGAGCTGGCCGCCGCCGGGGTGGCCGATCCGCACGCGGCCCTGACGGAGGCCGACGGGATCACCGCCGGCCACGCGCTCCTCGTCTCCCCGGAGTTCGACCCCTGCTCGCTCCAGGCCCGGCCGCCCGATCTGCCGCGGCGCCGCCGGCGGGCCCGGACCGCGCTCGCGGCCTTCGCCGCGCTGCTGGTGTGCGGGGCGCTCCTCGGGATGCCCGGCGGCGGCTGGGGGCGCGTGTCGTTGTCCGCCCCGCTGTACGCGCGCAACCCGGCGTCCGAAGCGGCCCTGGACCCGGGGGCGTTGCACAGGGTCGCGGCCGGCTTCTGGCGGCACTCGGCGCGTACGGACTTCACGGCCTGGCCCACACGCGGCGACCGCACCCAGGACACCCGGCTGCTGCGGCGGGCCCTGGAGGTGTGGGCCCGGCCGGGCGCCGGGGTACGGACGTCCGCGACACCGGGCACACCGGTGGGCCCGCCCATGGGGGCGCCGCAGCTGCTGTACGCGGGCGAGGTGGGCGAATCGGCGGTGGTGCTGTTCCACGACGGACTGCGCGTCGTGCGGTACGCCCAGCCGCGCAACGCCGACCCTTCGCTGGGCGCCGCGCTCGACTTCGCCCGGGTGGACGGGGCGGACGAGGCGTCGTCGGGCGCCCTGGTCGTGGGCCGCACCCGGGACGGGGTGCGGTATCTGACGGCGCCCTGGGTGCGGGGCGTCCGGGTGCGCGACCTGCTCGCGCCGGACCGGGCGCCGCGTCCGCTCCCCCGCTCCCCCGACGGGGTGACCGGCGCGCTGGCCGACCCGGCGGCGGGCTCCGGCTGCCGGGCCTGGCCGGCCGTCGAGCTGTCCGGGGGCGAGGCGGTGCGGCTGGTCACGGACCTGGGGGAGCTGGCCCCGGCCCGGCTGACCTCGGGCGCGCCCGGTTCGCCGCACGATGTCGCCGGACGGGCCGAACGGGAGAGCTGGGCGCGGACCGCGTGCCTGCTCCCGGCGGTCCGGTCGCACGGGGTGCGGTCGGTGAACTCCTGGGCGTACGCGCGCCAGCCGCTGCCGGAGGGCGACGGCTCGGCACAGTGGCTGTGCACCCGGGCCGAGACCTGGCGGGGCACCGGGAGCCGGGTCATCGCGCAGTTCCAGGAGCCGTCCGCGCGTCCGCAGGTGCCGGGGGCGGTCGCGGCGCGCGCCGAGGACTCGCCGGAGTGCGGGGCGCGCACGCCCCGAGCGCTGGCGGGCGTGCTGTGGAAGTCGCCGGGCGGCCGGTGGTACGTACTGGCGGCGGGCAGCACGCAGTTCGCGTCGCTGTCCACGTCGGGCGGGGTGACGGGCAGTGCCCGGGGGCGGCTGCTCGCGGTGCCCGCCGCCGAGGGCGCCCGGCCCCGGCTCGACGGGCGGCTCAAGGACGGCAGCCGGGTGGCCGCGCTGCACTGAACCACCGCTCCCCGACCAGGTGGGCACGGGAATTCGGCGCACACCCCTGTTCCCCGGGCCTACCGCTCAGTATTTTGACAACATGTCTAACACGCAGCCGGCAGCGGTCGCAACGGAGCACATCCCCCTCAAGGCCCGGCGGGTCAGCTTCGCCTGGGACCGGACCCCCTTGCACTGGGTGCCGGGCGACCCGTTCACCACGCACACCATCAATGTGCTCCACCTCCTGCTCCCGGCCGGGGAGCGCTGGTTCATCCACGTCTACCGCCAGGTGCTCCCGTACATCCAGGACGAGGAGCTGCGGCAGGACGTCATCGGCTTCATCGGCCAGGAGGCGATGCACTCCCAGGCCCACGACGACGTGCTCCCGCACCTGAAGGACCTGGGGCTCGACCCGACGCCGTACACCGCCCAGGTCGACTGGCTCTTCGAGAAGCTGCTCGGCGACCGGACCCTGCCGCCCGGCCGGGCGCGCAAGTGGTGGCTGCTGGAACGGGTGGCGACGATAGCCGCGATCGAGCACTACACCGCGTTCCTCGGCGACTGGATACTCAACGCCGACGAGCTGGACCGGCGCGGCGCCGACCCGACCATGCTGGACCTGCTGCGCTGGCACGGCGCCGAGGAGGTCGAGCACCGCTCGGTCGCCTTCGACGTGTTCATGCATGTCGACGGCAGCTACCGGCGGCGGGTGCGGACCTGGGCGACGGCGTTCAGCGCGCTGGCCTTCCTCTGGCAGCGCGGCGCCCGCTTCTTCATGGAGAACGACCCGAGCCTGCTGGACGGCAAGGCTTCCTTCGGGCAGTTCTACCGCAGCGGCCGGCGCGGCACCCTGCCCAGCACCCCGGCCATGCTGAAGTCGATCCCGCGCTATCTGAGCCGTTCGTACCACCCCTCCCAGGAGGGCAGCACGGCCCAGGCCGTCGACTACCTCACCCGCTCGCCCGCCGCCGTCGCGGCCGAGGCCCGTACGACGGAAGCCCGCTGACCATGCCGCGTTCCCTGCCCCTCCCCCGCCTGCGTACGGTCGCCGTGGCGGCCGGAGCCGCGCTGCTCGCCAAGCGGGCGCTGCGCCGGCGCATCCAGAAGTCCCCGCTGTGGCCGCTGCCCGCGCTGGACGAGCCCATATCCGGCCGGTCCCAGCGGCGTTCGACCACCGGGCGGCGGCTGCTGATCACCGAGCGCACCGGCCCCGCCGACGGCGTCGTCCAACTCCGCCTGGAGGGCCCGGACCTGCCGGCGTGGGAGCCCGGCGCCCATCTGGACCTGGTGCTGCCCTCCGGCCTGGTCCGGCAGTACTCGCTGTGCGGCGACCCGGCCGACGACGGCGCCTACACCGTGGCGGCCCGGCTGGTCGAGGACGGGCGCGGCGGCTCCCGCGAGGTGCACACCGCGCTCCACGAGGGCATGGAGGTCGAGGTGCGCGGCCCGCGCAACCGCTTCCCGCTGACCGGGGCGCCCGCCCACGTCCTGATCGCCGGCGGCATCGGCATCACCCCCGTCCTGCCGATGCTGCGCCGGCTCGCCGCCGAGGGCGCCGACTGGCGGCTGCTGTACGGGGGACGGAGCCGGGCCACCATGCCGTTCCTGGAGGAGGTCGAGAAGCTGGGCGCCGACGGCGGCCGGGTCACGGTCGTCCCGCAGGACGAGGCCGGCCACCCGGACATCGCCGCCGTCCTCGCGGACGCGGCCGAGGGCACGGCGGTCCACTGCTGCGGCCCGCAGCCCCTGATGGACGCGGTCGCCGCCGCCCTCCCGGACGGCTGCACCCTGCACCTGGAACGTTTCTCGGCGGCGGGGACGGATCCGGCGGACGCGGTGCCCTTCGAGGTGGAGCTGCGCCGCTCGGGGCGTACGGTCCCGGTCGCGGCGGACCAGTCGGTGCTGGCCGCCGTACGCGCCGAACTGCCGCACATCTCGTACTCGTGCGAACAGGGGTTCTGCGGAACGTGCCAACAGCGCGTCCTGGAGGGCGAGGTGGAGCACCGCGACGACCTGCTGACGGACGCCGAGCGCGCGGAGTCCATGCTGATCTGCGTCTCCCGCTGCCGGGACGGCGGACGGCTGGTGCTGGACCTGTGATCCGGCCGGACCCACCGGTCGGTACGCTGGGGGCATGACGACCGGGGTGCGGCGCAGGATGGGCGTCGAGGAGCGCAGGGAGCAGCTGATCGGCGTCGCGCTGGAGTTGTTCAGCCACCGGACGCCGGACGAGGTGTCGATCGACGAGATCGCCGCCGCGGCCGGTATCTCCAGACCGCTGGTCTACCACTACTTCCCGGGCAAGCAGAGCCTGTACGAGGCGGCGTTGCGGCGGGCGGCCGACGAGCTGGCAACCAGGTTCCTGGAGCCGCGCGAAGGCCCGCTCGGCGCACGGCTGCTGCGGGTGATGGGCCGGTTCTTCGACTTCGTCGACGAGCACGGCCCCGGGTTCGCCGCGCTGATGCGGGGCGGCCCGGCCGTGGGCTCCTCCACGGCGAACGCCATGATCGACGGGGTGCGCCAGGCCGCCTGCGAACAGATCCTGGCCCATCTGGACGTCGGGAAGCCCCCGGCCCGGCTGGAGTTGGTGGTACGTTCCTGGGTCTCCCTCGCCGAGTCCACGGCACTGCTCTGGCTGGACGGCCGGCGGGTCCCCCGGGCCGAGCTGGAGTTGCAGCTCGTGCACGACTTCGCCGCGCTGGCCGCCGTGAGCGCCGCGTACGACGAGGAGATGGCGGGCATCGTGCTGCGGGTCCTGGCGCAGGAGCCGGCGGACGGGCCGTTCGGGGACCTGCTGACGCGGCTCTCCACACTGGCGCCGGCCATCCCGGCGGTCCCGGCGCAGCGGCTGCCGTAGGGCCTGTCGTCAAACTCCCCTCTGCCGCGCGACGCCTGGCCCTGGGCGCCGTTCAGGCCTTGCGGTAGGAGGCGTCGAGGTCGCGGGCCTCGACCGAGAGGTGCAGGGTCGGCCCGGTGACCGTGCGGAGGTGCCCGGTCAGCAGCGCCAGGACGGATTCGGTGAGCCGGGCCTTGGTCTCCGGGGTGCGGCCGGCCAGCAGCGAGATGTCCACGTGCACGAGCGCGTCGCCCTCCGGCGCGTCCGCCACCACCGTCTCCTCGGTCCGCCGGAAGCGGGTCTTGCAGGCGGCGATCCCGGTGTCGACGGTCTCCGCGACCAGCGGGTGCAGTGCGAGGGCGAAGGCGGGGCGGTCGAAGGCCTCGTCGAGCTCGGCGGAGTAGTCGACGGTGATCTGCGGCATGACGGGCTCCAGGGGCGCGTGGTGGACGGACGCCACCCAGCCTTTCCCGGACCGGTGAGTGCGCACAACACCGATTCACCATGTGGGCACGGGAGGCCGTTACGTCAGCAGCTCCCCGTGCAGTGCCAGGGCGAGGCCCGCCTCCGCGTTGTCGGCGCGGCCCTGTTCGAAGGCGCGCCGGTACGCCGCGTCGCCGACGGCCGCGCGGGCCCGCCGTTCGCAGGCCTCGCGGACCGGGCCCAGTTCGGGGGTGCCGCGCTGCGGGTGGCCGACCATGCGCCAGTAGATCTGTCCGGTGCCGTAGACCCGGGCCGCCCTGGCCCCCTCGCCCTGGGCGGCGATGGCGGCGGCCAGGATGTCCAGGCCGAGCGCGATCCCGAAGCGGTCGCGGAGCCGGTGCTTGCCGGCGAGCATGGACCGGGCGTGCGCGGCGGCGGGGGCGGCGCGGCCCTGGAGCAGGGCGATCAGGGCGAGTTGGTAGTCGACGTAGGAGCGGGTCCAGCACTCGTCCTGGGCCTCGCAGGCGGCGCGCAGCACGACGGCTGCCGAGGCCGCCTCCTCCAGCCGGCCGAGTCCGGTCAGGGCGAAGACGGTGATGAGGTGGCAGCGCAGCCGGTAGGCCGATTCGAGCGGGGTGCCCGTCCGGGTGGTGCGCAGCACCCGCTCGGCCTCGCGCAGCCCCTTCGCGGGGTCGCCGGTCATCAGGTGGGTGAGGCCGCGCAGATAGGCGGCGGCGAGGATGCCCTCGTCGGTGCCGTCGGCGGCGGCTGCGCGGACGCACTCCTCACCGATCCGTTCGGCGGCCGCGTAGTCGCCCTGGAGCAGCACGCAGATGCCAAGCACCCACAGGACCCGGGTGCGGTGGGGGCCGTCGGCCGGTCCGGTGTCCAGGGCACGCTGGGCATAGCCGCGGGTCTGGGGCAGGTGGCCGCAGCAGCACCAGAAGAAGCCGATGCGCCCGGCCATCTCCTGGGCGGCGGCGGGGTCGTGGGCGAGGAGGTGGTCGAGCGCGGCGCACAGGTCGGCGTGCGCGTCGGCGATGCGGTGGTACCAGAGGATCTGGTCGTCACCGGTCCAGCCGGCGTGGGCGCTGCGGGCGAGGCTCAGGAAGCAGGCGGCGTGCCGGTCGGCGGCGGCCCGCTCCTCGCCGAGTTCCGCGAGCCACATCCGGCCGTACTCGCGCAGGGTGTCGAGCATGCGGTGGCGGGTTCCGTCGCGGGCGACGACGGACTTGGCGACCAGACCGTACAGCGCGGTGCGGACGCCGTCCTCGGTGAGGGGGCCGCCCGCGCAGACGGTGACGGCGGTGGCCTCGTCGAAGTCGCCGCGCAGCACGGTCAGCCGGGCCCACAGCAGCCGTTCGAGCGGGGTGCACAGTTCGTGGGACCAGCCGATGGTGGTGCGCAGGGTCCGGTGGCGGACCGGGCGGAGCGTGGCGTCGGCGAACACGTCGAGCCGGGAGCCGAGGCGCTGGGCGATCTCCTGGACGCTCTGCCGGCCGACGGCGGCGGCGGCGAGTTCGATGGCGAGCGGGATGCCTTCGAGGCGGTGGCAGATCTCGGCGGCGGCCTCGGCGGTGCCGAGATCGCGGAAGGGGGTGGCCGGAGCGGCGGCCGTGGCCCGTTCCCGGAAGAGGGTGAGCGCGTCGGCGGCGCCGTCGACGGGGAGCGGGTCGACCTCGACGAGCTGTTCGCCGCGCAGGTCCAGGGGCTGGCGGCTGGTGGCGAGGACGGTGAGGCCGGGCGAGGTGGTGAGGATCTCGCCGAGGAGGTGGGCGCAGGCGGGGCGCAGGTGTTCGCAGGAGTCGAGGACGAGCAGGAGCTGTTTGTCGGCGAGCCATTCGCACAGCACGTCGATGGGGGTGCGCAGGGTGTGGTCGCTGAGGCCGACCGCGTCGGAGACGGTGGCGAGGAGGAGTTCGTCGTCGTGCAGCGGGGCGAGGTCGGCCCACCGGACGCCGTCGCGGTAGCCGGGGGCCGCGCGGCGGGCGGCGCGCAGGGCGAGCCGGGTCTTGCCGACGCCGCCGGTGCCGGTGAGGGTGGTCAGCCGGCCGGCGGCGAGGGCGTGTTCCAGCCCGGCCAGCTCGGCCGTCCGTCCGACAAAGCTGGTGGTCTCCTCGGGGAGGTTGCTGGCCATCGTCACCGTCGCTGCACAGGTGGAGCGGCCGGTCCCGGCCCCCGCGTCCGCACGGCCCGGCGAGGAGGACGCCGGTGCGCGCGGAGGGGGCCGGGACCGGCCGGGTGGAGTGGAAGGCATGCCCGGGGGTTACGGGGGCGTGCTTCGCGACGCCCCTGCGGCGCCCCCGGGCGGCTGCCCATACGGTAGTCCTGTCGGGGTCAGCGCAGGGTGAACACCGCCACCGTGCGTCCCGGAACGGTGAAGCTTCCCGAACTCCGCTCGTACGAGGACTTCTTGACGATAGAATCCGCGCCCTTCGCCTGGACGGGGTGCAGGGCGTAGTCCTTTCCGGCCGGCGCGGCGACCTTCTGGGTGGCGGTGGCGGGGGCGGCGTTGAAGACGACGACCAGCTTGCCGAGCCGCATGGTGATCACGCCCGGGGTCTCGTCCTTGCCGGAGAGCGGGAAGGAGAGCCGGGACTGCACCTGCGCGGCGGAGGCCAGACCGAAGTCCGGCTCCGTGGTGCGGAGGGTGAGCAGGTCCTGGTACGCGGCCGAGACGCCGTTGATCTGCGCACAGCCCGGGGTGACCTTCGCGTTGGTCAGCAGCGGCTTGGCGTAGGGCCACTTGGCCTCGTTGTCCGCGGCCGGCGGCAGTCCGCGTCCGAAGCCGTTGCCGGCCCGGCAGTCCCAGTGCAGGGCGTTGAACCAGTCGCCGCTGTCGAAGGAGTTGCGGTCCAGCGACTTGGAGCGCAGCAGGTCCGTGCCGGCCTGGGAGAGCGCGGGGCCCTGCGAGAGGGTCGCCGTCGCCATGGCCAGGACCTGCATCCGGGCCCGGTCGGCGGCCGAGGTGCCCGCCGGGAGCTTGAACGCGAGCGCGTCGTACAGGGACTCGTTGTCGTGGGCGTCCGCGTAGGCGAGGGCGTCGCCGGGGGCGGCGGCGTAACCGGCCGGGGCCCCGTTGTAGTCGACGCCTGAGCCCTTGACGGTGTTCCCGGAGGTGTCGGTGAAAGTGTAGTCGGCGAGGTTGCCGGTGAGGCCGACCTTGATCAGGTCCTGGTAGTGCAGCAGGCGGGCCTTCTGCTCGGCCTGCGTACCGTTGGCGGTGGAGGTGTTGGGGTCGGTGTAGAGGCCGGTGGCGAAGCCCTGGACGCCGGGGTCCTCGTCGAACGGGGAACCGCCGCGCACGGCGTCGCGGGCCCGGTCGGAGAAGGTGGCGATGCCGGTGCCGGCCATGTTCTTCTGGGTGGCCTGGACGAAGCGGGCGTCGTCGGCGATCTCACCGAAGTTCCAGCCCTCGCCGTACAGGATGATCTTCTTGCCGTCCACGCCGTCCTTGGCGACGGTCAGCGCGTCGAGGGCCTTGCGGACGGCCAGGATGTTGGCCTTCGGGTGGTGGCCCATCAGGTCGAAGCGGAAGCCGTCGACCTTGTACTCCTTGGCCCAGGTGACGACCGAGTCCACGACGAGCTTGCCCATCATGGTGTTCTCGGGGGCGGTGTTGGCGCAGCAGGTGGAGGTGGCGACGGTGCCGTCCTCCAGGAGCCGCTGGTAGTAGCCGGGCACGATCCGGTCGAGGACGGACTTGGCGTCCTGGCCGGAGGCGACGGTGTGGTTGTAGACGACGTCCATGACCGTGCGCAGTCCGGCGCCGTTGAGGCCCTGGACCATCTGCCGGAACTCGACGGTGCGCTTCGTGCCGTCCGGGTCGGAGGCGTAGCTGCCCTCGGGGACGGTGTAGTGCAGCGGGTCGTAGCCCCAGTTGAAGCCGTCCTTCGCGGCGGCCTTCGCCACGCAGGCCTGCTGCTCGGCGGAGTCGGGGGCGTGGACGGACAGGTCGCAGGCCGGCTTCTGCTGGTCCTTCTTCTTCTCGGGGATGGTGCCGATGTCGAAGGCGGGCAGCAGGTGGACGTAGCTGGTGCCGGAGTCGGCGAGCTGCTTGAGGTGCTTCATCCCGTCGGAGCGGGTGTCGGTGAACGCCAGGTACTCACCGGGGTGCTTCGAGGTGCGGTCCGCGATGGAGAAGTCGCGGATCTGGAGCTCCTGGATCTGCGCGTCGCGCAGCGGCACGGCGGCGGGCTTGCGGAGCGTGTCCCAGCCCTTGGGGGCGAGCTCGCGGTCCTCCAGGTCGACGACGAGGCTGCGGGCGGAGTCGGTGGTCAGGGCGGTGGAGTAGGGGTCGGTGACCTTGTTGGTGACGAGCTTCTGGACGGTGGGCGCCCAGACGTTCACGACGTACCGGTAGGGCTTGCCGTTCCAGCTCCTCTTCCCGGTGACGGACCAGACGCCGGTGCGGTCGTCGCGCCGCATGGGGACGGTACGGCCGTCGAGTTCGAGCGCGACGGTACGGGCGGTGGGCGCCCACACCGAGAGGGTGGGGGTGCCGTGGCGGAAGACCGGGCCGAGGGCGGCGCCGCTCGCCTTCGCGCCGTAGAGGTCGTCGAGCACCCCGGCGCTCTGCACCCCGGTGGCGGCGAGCAGGGCGCCGTTGGCGGCGCGCTGGGTGGCGATGAGCTGGCCGCGCAGGGCCTCGCGGACGCGGTCGCGGTCCCGGGCGTCGACGGTGAAGGCGGGGTAGTCCTTGAGGTGCGGGTACTTCGCCTTCTGTGCGTCGGTGAGCGCGGACGGGGTGAGCCGCAGCCACTGGCCCTCGTCGCTCAGGGCGCCGTCCTTGACGGTGATGCCGCCCTTCTTCGCGTAGACGAGCTGCTGGCTGGTGGCCTCGGTGGCCTTCACCTTCCAGACGACGGTTCCGGCGTCGATCCACTGCGCCTCGGCCTTGGTGAGGTCGGGCGTCGGGACGCCGCCGGCCTGCGGGAGCAGGTAGCCGGCCTGTCCGCCGAGCAGCCATACCTCGTGGCCGTAGGTGGCGAGGTCGAGTGCCTGGTCGCTGGGCAGGTCCTTCTCGTCGCCCCGGTGCAGGATGTAGCTGAGCGAGGTGGCCCCGTCGGTGAGCGGGACCTCGAAGGTGAGTCCGGAGGCGTCCTTCTTCACGGGCTGGAGCGGCTTCGCCCAGTCGGTGGGCTCCTTCGCGCCGGTCCAGGTGTGCAGACCCCAGCCGTCGTAGTCGCCGTCGGCGCGGTAGTAGTGCAGGACGGCCTTGGTCTTGTCCTGCGCCGGGTAGGCCCCGTCGGGCGCGGTGTCGGCCTGGCCGTCCTCGCCCTGCGCGATCCACACCTCGCCGGTCTTCGCCAGGTCTACGGTGCGCTCGGGCCCGTCGGCGGCGTTGGACTTCTCGACGGTGTACGGGACGGTGGCGGCGCCCTCGGGCACCTTGATCCACGCAAACGCGCCGTACGCGTCGCGCCCGGTGAACGCGGCGGTCGTCTCGCCGGACTTCGCCTGCCAGCCGTCGTAGTCGCCGTCGGCGCGCTGGTAGTGGACGACGGCGTAGTCGCGCTCGACGGCGACGGGCTTGGCGGGGGCGGGTGCCTGCCCGGCGGTGGACGCGGCGGTGGCGCTCGCGGTGCGGCCGGTGCGGTCGACGACAACGGCCTTGTAGCGCAGGGGCGTACCGGCTGCGGTGCTGTCGCTCAGGGTCTGGGTGACCTTGTACGGGGCGTGGTCGGCAGTGCCGAGAGTGGTCCACTTGCCGTTGCCGGTCTGGGCGGCGAAGACGACCCGGTTGAGGGAGCCGCCGTCCACGTCGGCGGTCAGCTCGACGGTGCCGGTGGCGCCGGCGGCCGGGGCCTTCAGCGTGACGGAGGGCTTGGCGGCCGGGGCCGCGAGCGGCCCGGAGGCGCGGAGCACGAGGCTCGACAGGGCCGGGACGGTGACCGTGATCTTCTTGTCGGCGCCGCTGCGGACCGTGCCGGTACCGCCGTACAGGGTGCGGAAGTCCATCCGCGCGGACCCGGTGGGCAGCTCGACGGTCTTCGCGGAGGTGCCGTTGTTGGTGGCGACGACGTACTCGGTGCCGCGCGCCGCGTCCGTACGGGAGAAGGCGTAGACGGAGCCCTCGGCGTACCGCTCGGTCTGCACGCCGTCGCGCAGCGCCGGGTTGTCCCGGGTCAGCTTCGAGAGCGCGGCGATGGAGCGGTAGAGCGGGTGGGTCTCGTCGTACGCGTCGGAGGCGTGGGTGCGGTCGGTGCCCAGCTCGTCGTCGTCGAGGTAGTCGGCGGTCTTCGAGGCGAACATCGTCTGGCGGGCGTCCTTGTCACCGCCGGCGCCGGTGAAGCCCTGCTCGTCGCCGTAATAGACGACGGGGTTGCCGCGGCCGAGGAACATCAGCTCGTTGGCGAGCTCCGCGCGCTTGACCAGCTCCGCGTCACCGGCCTTCGGGTTGTCCTGCTTGAGGAACGTCCCGATGCGGCCCATGTCGTGGTTGCCGAGGAAGGTCACCTGCTCGTAGGCGTTGGCCTTGTCGGTGGTGTACCGGTAGTCGTCGCCGAAGACGGCGGCGAGCTTCGAGGCCGGGGCGCCCTGCGAGGCGTACTGGCGGGCCGCCTCCTGGAACGGGAAGTCGAGCGTGGCGTCCAGCCGGCCCTGGGTGACATACGGCGAGGTGACGGCGGTGTCCGAGGAGTAGACCTCGCCGAACATGAAGAAGTCCTTGCGCCCGTGCTTCGCCGCGTACGCGTCGAGTGCTGTGGCCCACTGGGTCCAGAAGTCCATGTCGACGTGTTTGACGGTGTCGATCCGGAACCCGTCGATGTCGAAGTCGCGGACCCACTTCTCGTAGATCTTCTCCATGCCGGAGACGACCTCGGGGCGCTCGGTCCAGAGGTCGTCGAGACCGGAGAAGTCGCCGTAGGTGGTGGACTCGCCGGCGTACGTCGAGTCGCCCCGGTTGTGGTACATCGTCGGGTCGTTGAGCCAGGACGGCGTCTTGCCGCCGCCGCTCACCGGCTTGTACGGGAAGGAGTCCGCGTCCGTCTTCGCCATGCCGGCGGCGTCGTCGAAGGGGCGGCCGTCGCGGTCGAGGTAGGGGTAGGCGCCCTTGGACCGGTAGCCGTAGGTCTTCTCGGCGTAGTCGACGGTGTCGGCGGTGTGGTTGGTGATGACGTCGAAGAAGACCTTCATGCCCTTGCGGTGGGCCTTGTCGATCAGCTTCGTCAGGTCGGCGTTGGTGCCGAAGTGCGGGTCGACCTGGGTGAAGTCGGTGATCCAGTAACCGTGGTAGCCGGCCGAGGCGTCCTTGCCGGTGCCCTGCACAGGACGGTTCTTGAAGATCGGCGCGAGCCATATCGCGGTGGTGCCGAGCCCCTTGATGTAGTCGAGCCTGCTGGTCAGCCCCTTGAGGTCACCGCCCTGGTAGAACCCCTTGTCGGTGGGGTCGTAGCCGGTCTCCAGCCGCGAACCGGTCAGCCCGCCGCGGTCGTTGCCGGTGTCGCCGTTGGCGAACCGGTCGGGCATCACGAAGTAGAACTGCTCACGGGTCAGGTCGTGCCGGGTGGCCTGGGCGGCCAGCTTGGCGTCCGAGGGCGCGGCGGGCGGCCGGGCCGCGGCGGCGGGCAGCGCGGGCACCAGGGCCGCGCACAGGGCGGCCGCGACGACGGCGGTCGCCGTTCTGCGTGCGGGCACGCGCGGGTACGGACGTTTCACTCGGGCTCTCCTCGGAGGGGTACGGGGGTGTGCGGGGCCGGACGGGCCGCGTG
>NZ_RDBL01000013.1:579949-591920 GCF_008042035.1 Streptomyces sp. col6 | reverse complement strand
GTCCTCCGGCAAGGTCACGCTGACCGCGGACGTCTGGCGCGGCTGACCYCCCCCCCCCCCGCCCGGCGGGCGGGGGGGGGGGAGGTCAGCCGCGCCAGACGTCCGCGGTCAGCGTGACCTTGCCGGAGGACGGCACCGTGGCCGTGCGGTTGGCACCGCTCTCCCAGGTGACGTTGCCGCTCGCGTCCTTGCGGATGTACTTGTACTCGAACGACGTTCCGGCGGGCAGGCTCACGTCGAGCTTCCAGACGGGGTACGTCGCCGGGTCGAGCTTCAGCGCGCTGCCGGTGTTCCAGTTGCCGAGGGCGGACTGGTTGCCGGTGACGTAGATGTTCTGGCCGAGCTGGGTGGTGGCGTTGACGCCGAAGGAGGCGCCGGAGGTGCCGGTCCCCGTGCCCGGGTCGGTGGTACCGGAGGAGCCGCCGCAGGTGCGGGCGCCGGTGTGCAGGGCGACCGCGGTGTTGGCGCCGAGGGTCGCGGTGAACTGGCCGGAGCCGTTGACCGTGACGCCGTTGCCGGACTGGACGTCGCAGTAGTCGCCCGCGGGCAGCGAGGTCTGGAACGTCCGGGTCAGCGAGGAGCCCTCGTGGTTGATCGCGACGTACGCCTTGGAGCCGCGCCCGAAGGCGATCTGGTCGCCGCCGTTGTCCCACCAGTTGGTGACGGCCTCACCGCGCGCGGTGTTGCGGAAGCCGACCATGGAGGAGATCTCGCGCCAGGCGTGCTGGCACTTCCACCCGTCGCTGTAGCAGGCGTTGACGGTGCCGCCGTTGGGCGGGCCGGCGTCCTTGTCGGACCACTCGTAGCCGGAATGGACGTCGGGCGAGCCGTAGGGCCAGGCCAGCATGAACACGCTGGCGAGGGTGTAGTTGGCGCCGTCCTTGTAGTTCAGCGTGTCGCCGCCCCGCTCGGTGTCGTGGTTGTCGACGAACACCGCGGCCTTCGAGGAGGACATGAAGCCCCAGCCCTCGCCGAAGTTCTTCAGGTTGGCGAGGTTCTCGTTGTTGAAGACCTGCTTGAGGCTGCGGGCGTAGCGGAACTCCTGGACGTCCCCGTTGCCGGTGTACTCGTCGGGCGACACGGCCTCGCCCGCTCCGTAGATCGCCTCCTGCTTCCAGTAGACGCTGGGGTTGCTCAGCCGGGACTTGATGTTGGCGAGGTCACCGGCGGGCATGTGCTTGGCCGCGTCGATGCGGAATCCGTCGACGCCCAGCGAGAGGAGGTCGTTGAGGTAGCCGGCGATCTTGCCGCGTACGTAGTCCTCGCCGGTGTCCAGGTCGGCGAGCCCGACGAGCTCGCAGTTCTGGACGTTGGCGCGGTCGCCGTAGTTGCTGATCTGTGCGGTGCAGTCGTCCATGTCGGCCGAGGAGTACAGCCCGGGGTAGTTGTACTTCGTGTACGAGCTGCCGCCCGTGCCGGTGCCCGAACCGCTGGTCATGTGGTTGATGACCGAGTCCGCGACGACCTTCACGCCGGCACTGTGACAGGTGCTGACCATGTTGGCGAAGGACGTGCGGTCACCGAGCCGCCCGGCGATCTTGTAGCTGACCGGCTGGTACGAGGTCCACCACTGGCTGCCCTGGATGTGCTCCTGGGGCGGCGAGACCTGGACGAAGCCGTATCCGGCCGGGCCGAGGGTGTCCGTACACGCCTTGGCGACGGAGTCGAACTTCCACTCGAAGAGGACGGCGGTGACGTCCTTGGTGCCCGGGGCGGATGCCTCGGCCGTCGTGGCGGGGACCACGAGGGCGGCGGCTCCCGCGACGAGGGCGAGCGCGGCAGACAGGGGTCTGCTGGCCATGTTTTCCTCCTGCTGTGGGGGAAATGCGGGTGACGGTGCAGCCTCATCGGCAACGCGCCCTGCCCTCAAGGCTCCTGAAGGTTCTTGCTGCAAGAATGCAAACCTTGCCGCAGCGAGACCGTACGAGCCCGGCAGGTCCCGGTCAACCCTTTGGACATCACCCGCTCACATCCACGAAATACCGCAGATTTGTTCCTGCAAGGTCTTACGCAAGACATTGCAGCCCTGTTACGTTTCTCCCGACTCCGGTCCGGTCGGCCGGGGGTCCCGTTACCCCGGGCCCCACGCGCCCGGCCGGCCGGGCCGGTCAGGGACAAGAGGGGCGCCGGCGGTCACACCTCCCCGCCGGCCCAATCCGGGTCGACCTCCGGTGCCTCTCCTGTGTCGTCCCGCCCGGCCCGCCCCCCGGGCCGCTTCCGGGCCGCGACTAGGCTCGCCGCATGTGGCCAGGACAGCAGTCGCCCCCCGATCAGCCGAACCAGCAGGGCTCGCCGCACGGTCCGGCCCCCTCACAGCCCGGCCGGGGCAGCCCCGACTGGCACGCCGCACCCACGCTCGGCATCAACACCCCCGAACCGCCCCGACGCCGTAACCGGACCACGGTCACCGTGGTGGCCGCCTGCGCGGCGGTCGTCGTGGCCTGCGCCGCGGTGGGCTATCTGGCACTGCGCGACGACGGGAAGGACGAGGCCGGTCCGCAGCCTTCGCCGTCCGCGTCGGCGAGCGCCTCCGCGAGCGCCGGCGGCACGGACCGGGGCGCGGGCGGCGGCGGTTCGGGTCCACTCGTCGCCGGCTGGAAGACGGTGGTCAACGCCAAGCGCGGCATCACCTTCGACGTGCCCGCCTCCTGGGCGCGGAAGTCCGCGGACTGGGTGAGCTATGTCGCCGAGAACGACGATCCCAAGGAGAAGCCGCTGGTCGCGATGATGGCGCCGGCGATCCTCAAGGAGAAGTGGTGCACGTCCGACGACGACAAGGACGGCACCCCGGACGAGTACGCGCTCGCCTCGACGGGCACCACCGGGGAGCAGGGGTCGAGGAGTGCGGCCGAGGCCGCCGAGGACACGGCCGAGACCTGGGTCTACGGCCTCTATACCCAGCCGGACCGCTCGCGCCTCACGATCGGTGAACCCGAGTCCTTCCGGACGACGTCGGGCGTCGAGGGCAGTCTGGTGACCGTCACCTCGTCCGGGAACGCGAAGAAGGGCAAGTGCGACACCGACGGCAAGGCGGTGACGTTCGCCTTCAAGAACGCGGAGGGCAGGTTCGTCTCGTGGACCTATGTCGGCGCGCACGGTGTCCCCGACGAGGTGTCCGACGCGACGATCCGTCAGATCCTGGGCACCGTACGCCTCTTCAAGGAGGGTGACGGCGGGGAGTGAGCGGGACGGGTGCGGGGCCGGCCCCCCTCCGGCCGGCCCCGCACCCGCGCCCGCCACGGCGTCAGGCGCTGCGGAGCGCCGCCGTGGAACCCCGCACCACCAGCTCCGGCTGGAACACGTACTCCGTGCGCTGCACGGGGCTGCCGCCGATCTCCTCCAGGAGCGCGCCCACGGCGGCCGCCGCCATCGCCTGCACCGGCTGGCGCACCGTGGTCAGCGGCGGGTCGGTGAACGCGATGAGCTGCGAGTCGTCGAAGCCGACCACGGAGACGTCGCGCGGCACGTCGAGCCCGCGGTCCCGGGCCGCGCGCACCACGCCCAGCGCCATCAGGTCGCTGCCACAGACGATGCCGGTGCACCCCCGGTCGAGCAGCGCTCCGGCCGCGACCTGTCCGCCCTCGACGCTGAACAGCGTGGAGCACACCAGGAGTTCGGCGTCCGCGCGGTCCAGGCCCAGCACGGAGACCGCGGCGTCCACGAAACCGTCCCGCTTGCGGCGCGAGGGCACATAGCGCTGCGGTCCGATGGCGAGCCCGACCCGGCGGTGGCCGAGTTCGGCGAGATGGCTCACGGCCATCCGCACGGCGGCGGTGTCGTCGGGCGAGACGAACGGGGCGCTGATGCGCTCGTTGTAGCCGTTGATCAGGACGAACGGCACGCCGCGCTCGCTCAGCGCGGCGTAGCGCGCCGGGTCGGCCGAGGTGTCGGCGTGCAGTCCGGAGAGGAACACGATGCCGCCGACGCCGCGTTCGACGAGCTGCTCGACGAGTTCGTCCTCGGTGGCGCCGCCGGGCAGCTGGGTGCAGAGCACCGGGGTGTAGCCGTGCCCGGCGAGTACCTGCTCCACGGACTGGGCGAAGGCCGGGAAGATCGGGTTGGTGAGCTCGGGGGTCACCAGCCCGATCAGCCCGGCGCTGCGCTGCCGCAGCCGTACGGGCCGTTCGTAGCCCAGGATGTCGAGCGCCGCGAGCACCCGCTGACGCGTGGTGTCCGCGACGCCCGGCTTGCCGTTGAGGACCCGGCTGACGGTCGCCTCGCTGACGGACGCCTGGCCGGCGATGTCCGACAGCCTGAGCGAACCGCCCGCGCCGGGGCCCCTCGGCAGGGGGACGGTCGTCACACCGTCCACCACACCGTGGTGTCGGCGGGCAGCTCGACCGTGTCGCCGTCGGCCCGAACCGGGGCGCTGGCCAGCAGGACCGTGCCCGGTACGGGGATGCGGACCGGGGCGCCCGTGGTGTTGACAGTGCAGACGAACCCGGGGCGGGCGAAGGCGAGCAGCCCCTCCGGGGCGTCCAGCCAGCGCACGTCGGTGCCCGCGCCGAGCCCGGGGTGGGCCCGGCGGGCGGCGATGGCGGCCCGGTACAGCTCCAGGGTCGAGCCGGGCGCTCCGGTCTGCGCCTCGACGCTCAGCTCGCCCCAGCCGGCGGGCTGCGGGAGCCAGCTGCCGCCCGCGCCGAAGCCGTACGAGGTGCCCTCGCGGGTCCACGGGACCGGGACGCGGCAGCCGTCGCGGAAGCCGTCCTGGCCGTCGGCCCGGAAGAACGACGGGTCCTGGCGGGCCTCGTCGGGCAGGTCGGTGACGTCGGGCAGGCCGAGCTCCTCGCCCTGGTAGACGTAGGCGGAGCCGGGCAGCGCCAGCATCAGCAGGCTGGCCGCGCGGGCCCGGCGCAGGCCCAGCTCGCGGTCGCCGGGGGTGCGGATCTGGGTGCCGAGACCGGCCGGGTTGGCGAACCGGGTGGCGTGCCGGGTGACGTCGTGGTTGGAGAGCACCCAGGTGGTGGGGGCGCCGACCGGCCGCATGGCGTCGAGCGAGGTGTCGATGACCTCTCGGAGCGCGGCGGCGTCCCAGGCGGTGGCCAGGTACTGGAAGTTGAAGGCCTGGTGCATCTCGTCGGGGCGCACGTAGTTGGCGGTGCGCTCGACGGTGGGGGTCCACGCCTCGGCGACGGCGATCCGCCCACCCGTCGCCCGCCCCCGCCCTTCTGCGGAAGGCCCTGCGGGCCCCATCGTGTCGGGGTACTCGTCGAGGATGGTGCGCCAGCTGCGGTAGATCTCGTGAACCCCGTCCTGGTCGAAGAACGGCATGACATCGTTTCCGAGCAGCTTCAGCTGGTCGTGGGTGCCGAGGTCCGGCAGCCCCTCGGCCTTGACGAGGCCGTGCGCGACGTCCACGCGGAAGCCGTCGACGCCCATGTCGAGCCAGAAGCGCAGGATCGAGCGGAACTCGTCGGCGACGGCCGGGTGCTCCCAGTTGAAGTCGGGCTGCTCGGGCGCGAAGAGGTGGAGGTACCACTCGCCGGGGGTGCCGTCCGGGTTGGCCGTGCGGGTCCAGGCGGGGCCGCCGAAGATGGACTCCCAGTCGTTGGGCGGGAGTTCGCCGTTCGCACCCTTGCCGGGGCGGAAGTGGTAGCGGTCGCGCAGGGCAGAGCCGGGGCCCTCGGTGAGCGCGCGCTTGAACCACTCGTGCTGGTCGGAGGAGTGGTTGGGCACCAGGTCGACGATGATCCGCAGGCCCAGGTCGTGGGCGTCGCGGATCAGCGCGTCGGCGTCCAGCAGGGTGCCGAACATCGGGTCGATGGCCCGGTAGTCGGCGACGTCGTAGCCGGCGTCGGCCTGCGGGGACGCGTAGAACGGGCTGAGCCAGACCGCGTCGACGCCCAGCTCCTTGAGGTACGGAAGTCTGCCGCGTACGCCTGCGAGATCGCCCATGCCGTCGCCGTTGCCGTCGGCGAAGCTGCGCGGATAGACCTGGTAGATCACCGCGTCCTGCCACCAGCCGGTGCGGTGGCCCGCGGCGGCGTCGTCGGACGTGCCGGTGGAGGGGGCAGCGAGGTGCTGGGTCATGTCGTCCCTGGGGTGTCTGGGTGGGGGTGGCGCCGGGACCGGGTCGGGATGCCGGCGCCACCGTGACTGGTGCGTGCGTGCGGGTCGTACGGGCGGTACTCAGCCCTTGACGGCTCCGGCGGACATGCCGGTGACCAGGTGCTTCTGTGCGAACAGGAAGACCAGGGCCGCGGGTATCGCGATCAGTACGGACGCGGCGGTCATCGGGCCCCACTGGGCGCCGTACTGGTTGACGAACAGCTGGAGTCCGCCCGCGAGGGTGAGGTTGTCCTCGCCGACCATGAAGGCAGAGGCGTACGCCACCTCGCCCCAGGCGGTGATGAAGGAGTAGAACGCGGTGACGGCGAGGCCCGGCTTGGCCAGGGGCAGGATGAGCCGCCAGAACGTGCCGAACGGGGTGAGTCCGTCGACCTGCCCCGACTCGTCGATCTCGCGCGGGATGGTGTCGAAGAAGCCCTTCATCATCCAGGCACAGAACGGCACCGAGATGGTCAGGTACGTGATGACGAGGCCGGCGGGCTTATTGAGCAGCCCCATGCCCGCCATGATGTTGTAGATCGGCACGATGAGGACGGCGACCGGGAACATCTGGGTGATCAGCAGCGTCCACATCAGCCCGCGCTTGCCGGGGAAGCGGAAGCGGCTGACGGCGTAGCCGGTGGAGGCGGAGACGATGACGCCGATGAGCGTGGTGAGGCTCGCGACGATCAGCGAGTTGCCGAACCAGGTCAGGAACTTCGTGTCCTGGATGAGGTTCGTGTAGTTCTCGAACGTCGTTTCCTTGAAGAAGTCCGTGGTGGTCGCGAGCGCGGCCGGCTTCAGCGAGGTGAGCAGCACCCAGAGCACGGGGAAGACCGCGATCACGGACGCGACGATCAGCGTGAGGTGCAGGGCCGTGGAGGCCAGCGGCGAACGCTCGCCGCGCTTGCGCACCTTGGCCGGGCGCGGCGCGGAGTGCCGCGCGGTGGGGGTGGTCGTGGTGGTCACCAGTCATCTCCCTGAGTGCGCAGGACCCGCCGGTAGATGGTGGCGAAGATCAGCAGGAGTACGAGGATCAACACGCCCCAGGTGGAGGACTGCGCGAAGTCGCGCGGGCTGACCTCGAAGGAGAACTTGTACGCCTGGGTCACCAGGATCTGGGTGGCTTCACCGGGTCCGCCGCGGGTGAGCAGGAAGATCACCGGGAACATGTTGAAGGTCCAGATGGTGGAGAGCAGGATGACGGTCGTGGAGACCGGCCGCAGTCCGGGCAGGGTGACGTGGCGGAAGCGCTGCCAGGCGGTGGCGCCGTCCATCTCCGCGGCCTCGTAGTGCTCGCTGGGGATGGACTGGAGGCCGCCGAGCAGGGCGACCATCATGAACGGCACGCCGAGCCACACGTTGACGACGATGACGGAGATCTTGGCGACGGTGGGGTCGCCCAGCCAGTCGATCCCGTCGATGCCGCCGCCGGCGAGGACCTTGTTGAGCAGCCCCCGGTCGTTGTTGTAGAGGAAGCGCCAGGCGAAGACGGAGACGAAGCCGGGGACAGCCCAGGGCAGGATGAGGGCCATCCGGTAGGCGGAGCGGCCGGCGATCTTCCGGTTGAGGATGTTCGCCAGCGCCATGCCGAGGGCGAAGGTGATGGTCACACAGGAGACCGTCCACACCAGGGTCCACCCGAGGGTGCCGAGGAACTGCTCGCCGGTGAGCGCATCGGTGTAGTTGTCCAGGCCGACGAACTTGTACGTGGCGGGCAGGTGGTTGACACCGATGGACCGCGCGACGTTGCGCTCGTTGGCGTCGGTCAGCGACAGGTAGATGCCGCGGACCAGTGGATACCCGATGATCACGCCGATCACGACGACGACCGGGGCCACCATCGTCCAGGCGTACCAGTGCGTCGACAGAGCCCGCCGGAGCCTGCCCGGCGGCGGGGGGTTACCAGTACCGCGGCTCCGGCCGCGGGCGACGTCGTCGCCCGCGGCCTTCGCCACCGACTGGCTGGTGTGGACAGCCATCAGCCGGCCTGCCTTCCTGGGTTACTTCCAGCCCTTGAGGAGCTTGCGGTAGGAGGCGCCGGTCGTCTTGACCGCCTTCTCCGGGGTCGTCTGACCGGTGAGGACCTTGGTGTACTCGGTGACGAGCGGCGCGAAGAGGCTGCCGGTCTCCGGGATCCAGGGGCGCTCGACGGCGGTCTCGACGACCGGCTTGAAGAAGCCGACGATCTCGTTGTCGACCACGGACTCCTCGGCGTAGGCGGAGGTGCGGGTCGGCAGGAGGTTCAGTTCCTTGGTGACCTGGGCCTGCGTCTTGACGGAGGTCATGTAGTCGACGAAGGCGTAGGAGGCGTCCAGGTTCTTGGAACCGGCGTAGACGGCCAGGTTGTGACCGCCCTGCGGGGCGCCCTGGGCGACGGAGCCGGACGGGACCGGGGCGATACCGAGGTTCGCCTTGTCCTTGAACTCCTTGCCGGTGTACGTGTCGGCCACGGCCCACGGGCCGTTGATCATCATCGCGACGTCGCCGTTCTTGAACGACGCCTGCATGTTGTCCCAGCCGTCGGTGGCGTCCGTCTTGGCGGCACCGGAGTCGACCAGGTCCTTGACGACCTTCATCGCCTTGACGCCGGCCGCGTCGTCGATGGTGACGGCCTTGTCCGCGGCGTTGACCATGTCGCCGCCCTCGCCGTACAGGAACGACAGGAACCAGTAGGCGTCGTCGCCACGCAGGTAGAAGCCGGTCTTGCCGGTCTTCGACTTGATCTTCTTGGAGACGGACTTCAGCTGGTCGATGGTGGTCGGGACCTCGACACCGGCCTCCTTGAAGATCTTCTTGTTGTAGAAGACGCCCATGGAGTCGATCACCTGCGGCACCGCGTACGTCTTGCCGTTGTACTTGGTGGAGGCGGCGGCCTGCTTCAGGAAGTCGTCCTGCTTCTGCAGGGCGGGGGTGCCGTCGAGCGGGGCCAGGTAGCCGAGGTCCGCGAACTCGGGCGTCCAGGCGACCTCGGAGCGGATCACGTCGGGGGCGCCGGAGCCCGCCTGCGCCGCGTTCTTGAACTTGTTCTGCGCGTCACCGAAGGGCACGTTGACGTACTTGACGTCGACCTTCGGGTGCAGCTTCTCGAAGCCCTCGGCGATCTTCTTGAAGACCTTGTCCTCGCTGCCCGCGGTGGAGGTGTCCCACCACGTCACGGTGCCGGAGAGCTCGCCCGAGCTCTTGGACGTGCTGTCGGACTTGTCGTCGCTGCCGCAGGCGGTCGCCGCGAGCGCCAGGGCCGCGACCAGGGCGGTGGCCGTTATGCCACGTCGCATCTGAACTCCTTCAACTGCCGTACCGCTCCGTCGCGGCGCCGGGTCGACGTGAACGTAACAAGGATGAAAGACGACCGAAAGACTTTGCGGAAGATTTCTGCAAGCTCCGGCGATCGTTACATTGGCGTGTCCTCAAGGTTGCCGTCAAGCCACTTGACGAAACTCCCCGATCCCTGCCGCACGGGGCTCACCAGCCGCGATTCCACAGTGCGACGATCTGACCGCACCCGGCAAACGGAGGCCGCAAGAGCTTGCAAGATGTTGCCGCCGTGCGCCGCCAGGCACCCCTTCGCGTACCTCGGACCGGTCTCTCCCGGTTCCTGTGCATGGTGGGCAATCCGACCCGCTCCCGGTACAGTCCAATGCCATGACCGCACGGCTTGCCGATATCGCAACTCAGGCGGGGGTCAGCGAAGCGACGGTCAGCCGCGTACTGAACGGCAAGCCCGGGGTAGCCGCTGCCACCCGTGAATCCGTACTCGCCGCTCTCGACGTCCTCGGCTACGAACGGCCCGTACGTCTGCGCAGGCGCAGCGCGGGGCTCGTCGGCCTGATCACGCCCGAGCTGGAGAACCCGATCTTCCCGGCGCTGGCCCAGGTCATCGGGCAGGCGCTGACCCGGCAGGGCTACACCCCGGTCCTCGCGACCCAGACCCCGGGCGGCTCCACCGAGGACGAGCTGACCGAGATGCTGGTCGACCGGGGCGTCTCCGGGATCATCTTCGTCTCCGGGCTGCACGCCGACACCTCCGCCGACATGGGGCGCTACGAGCAACTGCGCGCCCAGGGCGTTCCCTTCGTCCTGGTCAACGGCTTCTCGCCCAAGGTGCAGGCACCTTTCATCTCCCCGGACGACCGGGCCGCGATGCGGCTGGCGGTGACGCACCTGGTGTCGCTCGGCCACACCCGGATCGGGCTCGCGGTCGGCCCGAAGCGCTTCGTGCCGGTGCTCCGCAAGATCGAGGGCTTCCACGCCACGATGCGCGAGCAGTTGAACCTCACGGCCGACGAGGTCGAGGAGCTGATCCAGCACTCCCTGTACACACTGGAGGGCGGACAGGCAGCGGCGTCCGCACTGATGGAACGGGGCTGCACGGCGGTGGTGTGCGCGAGCGACATGATGGCGCTCGGCGCGATCAGGGCCGCCCGCCGGCTCTCCCGCGAGGTCCCGCGCGAGCTGTCGGTCGTGGGCTACGACGACTCGCCGCTCATAGCGTTCACCGACCCGCCGCTGACCACCATCCGCCAGCCGGTCACGGCGATGGGCCAGGCCGCGGTGCGCACGCTCCTGGAGGAGATCGGCGGCACGCCCGCCCCGCACAGCGAGTTCGTCTTCATGCCGGAACTGGTCGTACGCGGCTCCACCGCCGCGGGCCCCGGCCCGGACACGGCCGCCATCGCCCCGGCCGCCCTTCCAGGGTCGCACGCCGGCGCGTAAGGAGCCCGTCGCCCGCAGCCCTCCCTGCCCGTACGGGCTCTTTTCGCATGCCCTCGGCCGTCCCGCCGGACGTGCAACTCGCGCCCCACCGGAGGATCATCGGGCGGAGAGGGCAAATCTGGCAGACTCTGTGCCTATGGGTGAATTGAGCGTGAAACGACAGGAAGGCCGCACGGAGGCCACCCCGTCACCCATCGTGAACGAGGCGGCTCCCGAGGCGAACACCAAGCAGTCCGGTCGCGCACACGGGATCGGCAGAGCGCTCGACAGACCACTCGGCCACGCCGTGTCACGGCTGCGCTCCCCCCGGTCGCCCCGGCGCCCACGACTGTGGTTCGAAATCCTGCTGGTCGCGGTGAGTTACTGGGTGTACTCGCTGGTGCGCAACGCGGTCCCCGAGCAGAAGTCCGCCGCCCTGGCCAACGCGGACTGGCTGTGGTCGGTCGAGCGCTTCCTCGGCATCGCGGTCGAGCAGTCGGTCAACCACGCGGTGAACTCGGTGACATGGCTCATCGTCTCGATGAACTACTACTACGCCACCCTGCACTTCATCGTGACGATCAGTGTGCTCGTATGGTTGTTCCGCCGGCATCCCGGCCGCTACGCGGCGGCCAGGCTGGCCCTGTTCGCGACCACGGCGGTCGCGCTCCTCGGCTACTACCTGTACCCGTTGGCCCCGCCCCGCCTGATGAACGGCAGCCATTTCATCGACACCGTCCTGGTCCACCAGACCTGGGGTTCGATGGCCTCGGGCAACTTCAAGAACATGTCCAACCAGTACGCGGCGATGCCGTCGATGCACATCGGCTGGTCGCTGTGGTGCGGCCTCACCATCTTCGCCCTGGCCTCGGCCCCCTGGGCCCGCATCCTGGGGCTGCTGTACCCGACGGTCACCCTGATGGTCATCGTCTCCACGGCGAACCACTTCTGGCTGGACGCGGTGGGGGGCATGGCGTGCCTGGCGTTCGGCTACGCGGTGTCGTACGCGTGGTACGGGTCGCTGCCGCATCGGCTGCCGAGGTGGATCCCGCGCAAGGCGGACCGCCCTCGCCTCCGGGCACTCGGGGCGCAGCCGCGCCGCGAACCGGCGGCCACCCGCCACTGACCCCCGGGGCTCCGCCCCACGAACTCCCGGAGGGCCCCCGCTCAGCCCCCGTAGAACCGTTCCTCCACCCCCCGCTCAGCCCCCGTAGAACCGTTCCTCCAC
>NZ_RDBL01000013.1:571375-579849 GCF_008042035.1 Streptomyces sp. col6 | reverse complement strand
CCGTAGAACCGTTCCTCCACAACCCCCCGCGCCCGCCGCGTCACCCGGCGGTAGTCGTCCAGCATGTCCCCCACATGCCCCTCCTCGTACCCCAGGTACCGCCCCACCGCCGTCAGCTCGCGCGGGACCGAGGGGAACGTGTCGCCCGGCCGCCCCCGTACGAGCATCACCGCGTTGCGGACGCGGGTCGCCAGGACCCACGCCTCGTCCAGGGTCTGGGCGTCGTCCTCGGGGATGAGGCCCGCCGCGCACGCCGCGGCCAGCGCCGCGCGGGTGCGCGTGGTACGCAGGCCCGGTACGGCGCGGCCGTGCTGCATCTGCATCAGCTGGACCGTCCACTCGACGTCGCTCAGCCCGCCGCGCCCCAGCTTCGTGTGGAGCGTCGGGTCCGCGCCGCGCGGCAGCCGCTCGGACTCCATCCGGGCCTTGAGCCGCCGGATCTCGCGGACCGCGTCATCGCCCAGCCCGTCCTGCGGATACCGCAGCGGGTCGATCAGCGCGGTGAACTCCGCGCCCAGGTCCATGTCCCCCGCCATCGGCTCGGCCCGCAGCAGCGCCTGGCTCTCCCAGCCCAGGGACCAGCGCCGGTAGTACGCGTCGTACGACTTCAGGGTGCGCACGAGGGGCCCGTTCTTGCCCTCGGGCCTCAGGTCGGGGTCGATGATGAGCGGCGGGTCCGCGGTGGGCAGCTGGAGGAGCCTGCGCATCTCGGAGACCACCCGGCTCGCGGCCCGGCCCGCCTCCTGCTCGTCGACGCCCTCGCGCGGCTCGTGGACGAACAGGACGTCCGCGTCGGAGCCGTATCCCAGCTCGTGCCCGCCGAACCGGCCCATGCCGATGACCGCGAACCGGGTGGGCAGGGTGTCGCCCCACTCCGCGCGGACGGCGGCCCGCAGCGCCCCGGCGATGGTGACGGCGTTCAGGTCGGTGACGGCGCTGCCGACCCGGTCGACGAGGGCGCCCGGATCGGATTCGGCCGGGCTGTCCTCCGTACCGTACGAGCCGATGAGGTCGGCGGCCGTCGTACGGAACAGCTCGCGCCTGCGCACCCCGCGCACCACCGCGACGGCCGTCTCCGCGTCGGCGGCGCGCCCGACGGCAGCCAGCACCTCCTGCTCCAGGTGCTCGCGGCTGCGCGGGGCGAGGCCGTGCGGGTCGCCGAGGATCGCGACGGCCTCGGGGGCGCGCAGCAGCAGGTCGGGGGCGAGCCGGCCGGCCGACAGGACCCGGGCGAGGTTCTCCGCAGCGGCACCCTCGTCGCGCAGGAGCCGCAGGTACCACGGGGTCTTGCCGAGCGCGTCGGACACCTTGCGGAAGCCGAGGAGCCCGGCGTCCGGGTCGGCGGAGTCCGCGAACCAGCCGAGCAGCACGGGCAGCAGGGTGCGCTGGATGGCGGCCTTGCGCGAGACCCCGGAGGACAGGGCCTCCAAGTGGCGCAGGGCCGCTGCCGGGTCCTCGTAGCCGAGGGCGACGAGCCGGGCGGTGGCGGCCTTGGTGCTGAGCCGGGACTCGCCGGGCGCGAGCTGCGCGACGGCGTCGAGCAGCGGCCGGTAGAACAGCTTCTCGTGCAGCCGCCGCACCACGGAGGCGTGCCGCCGCCAGGCCTGGTTGAGCTCGGCGATGGGGTCGGTGCGCAGGCCCAGGGAGCGGCCGAGGCGGCGCAGGTCGGGCTCCTCGTCGGGGACGAGGTGGGTGCGGCGCAGCCGGTAGAGCTGGATGCGGTGCTCCATGGCCCGCAGGAAGCGGTAGGCGTCGTCGAGCTGGACGGCGTCGACGCGCCCCACGTATCCGCCCTCGGCGAGCGCCCCCAGCGCCTCCAGGGTCGATCCGCTGCGCAGGGCGGGGTCGCTGCGGCCGTGCACGAGCTGGAGGAGCTGCACGGCGAACTCGACGTCGCGCAGCCCGCCGGGGCCGAGCTTCAGCTCGCGGTCGACGCGGTCGGCGGGGATGGTGTCGACGACGCGGCGGCGCATCTTCTGGACGTCGGGGACGAAGTTCTCCCGGTCGGCGGCCTGCCAGACGAGCGGCGACACGGCCTCCACGTACTCCTCGCCGAGCGCGCGGTCCCCGGCCACCGGCCGGGCCTTCAGCAGCGCCTGGAACTCCCAGGTCTTGGCCCAGCGCTGGTAGTACGCGAGGTGCGAGGAGAGCGTGCGCACGAGGGGCCCGTTGCGGCCCTCGGGGCGGAGGTTGGCGTCGACGGGCCAGATGGTGCCCTCGACGGTGGTGTCGGAGCAGATCCGCATGAGGTGCGAGGCGAGCCGGGTGGCGGCCTGCATGGCCTTGCTCTCCTCGGCGCCGTCGGCGGGCTCGGCGACGAAGATGACGTCCACGTCGGAGACGTAGTTCAGCTCGTGGCCGCCGCACTTGCCCATCGCGATGACGGCGAGCCGGCACTGCGCGGCGCCGTCGGGCGCGGCGGCCGAGGCGATGCGGAGCGCGGCCCGCAGGGTCGCGGTGGCGAGGTCGGCCAGCTCGGCGGCGGTCTCCGCGACATCGGTGGTGCCGCAGACGTCCCGGGCCGCGATGGACAGCAGACACCGCCGGTAGCCGACGCGCAGGGCGTCCGGGTCATCCGCCCCGGCCAGCTCCTGCTCGAATTCGGCGACCCCGGGGTGCAGGTCGGCGGCCTCGTACGTGACGAGGGCCTGCCAGTCACGGGGGTGACGGGCCAGGTGGTCGCCGAGCGCCTCGGACGCCCCGAGCACCCCGAGCAGCCGGTCCCGCAGGGGCTTGGCGGTGACGAGCGTGTCCAGCAGGATCTGCCGCTCCCCCGCCTCCTCCGCCTCGACCAGCCGGACCAGGCCGCGCAGCGCGAGATCGGGGTCGGCGGTGGCCCCGAGCGCGTCCAGGAGCACGGAGTCGGACCGTACGGAGGAGAAGTCCGGCAGGTCGAGCAGGCGCTCGGCGGCGGACGGGTCGGTGAATCCGTGCCGCAGCAGTCGGGTGAACGTACTGCTCCTGCGCCCCGGCACCATGGTCATCCCGCGCTCTCCCGCCCGCCGCCCGATCAGCTCCCAGCCTCCCGAGTTTATGGCCTGCCCCGGAGATCGGACCGGAGGCCGCCGTCTGGGACAGTGGCTTCACCGAACCGGTACGCGTTCGCCCGGCAGGAGGCCCGCCCATGTTCCGCGACCACCAGGAACTCGACGTGACGGTGATCCGCGTCTCCTCGGTCGGCTCGCAGGTCGACGCCGATGGTGGCGGCACGGGCTTCATCGACCAGGTCAAGCACCCCTCCTGGTGGGACGAGGACACGGCACCGCCCCGGGCCGGTGACCGGCTGCACGTGGTCGTGCTCGACGCGAGCCGCGACGTGCCCCGCTTCAGCGTGCTGCGGAAGGACATCGACATCGCGCGCCGCCTCCGCGCCCGGCGCGACGGGGCCTGAGCCCGGCACGTCAGCGCGCCGGTTGTGCCGCCCGGGTCCCGGTGACGACGGTCGCGTACCGCTCCTCGCAGGAGTCGACGCGCGTCACGAGCCCGCCGGCCGCGAGGACCCCCGCCGCGCGCTCCGCCTGCCGTTCGCTCGTCTCTACGAGAAGGCTGCCGCCGGGAGCCAGCCAGCGGGGCGCCTCGGCGGCGACCCGGCGCAGGACGTCGAGGCCGTCGCCGCCGCCGTCGAGCGCGACGAGCGGTTCGTGGACGCGGGCCTCGGCGGGCAGCAGGGCGACGTCCTCGCTCGGTACGTACGGCACGTTGGCGAGCAGCACGTCGACTCGCCCGCGCAGGGCGGCGGGCAGCGGCGTGAAGAGGTCGCCCTCGTAGACGTGCCCCCGCTCCCCGATGTTGCGCCGGGCGCAGCGGACGGCGGCGGGTTCGACGTCGGCGGCGTGGAGTTCGACGCGCTCCAGCGCCGCGGCGAGCGCGGCGCCGAGCGCGCCCGAGCCGCAGCACAGGTCGACGACGACGGCCGGGTCCGGGGCGAGGGCGACGGCCCGGTCGATCAGGAACTCGGTGCGGCGGCGGGGGACGAAGACGCCGGAGTCCACGGCGATCCGCAGCCCGCTGAACTCGGCCCAGCCGAGGACGTGTTCGAGCGGATGCCCGGCGGCGCGGCGCTCCGCCATGGCGGTGACGTCGGCGGGACGGACGGCGGTGGCGGCGATGAGCGCGGCCTCGTCCTCGGCGAAGACACAGCCGGCGGAGCGGAGGGTGGCGACGAGTGAGGAGAGGGCGGACGGTGACAACGGGACCGGCATGGGTGCGGAGCCTTTCGGAGAAACGCCGAGGGGTGCTCCGCGGCCGGTTCAGGTCCGGTCGGCCACGCGTTCACGGGAGGGGAGCACCCGGGTCGAAACAGCGGTAATGGGTCCCACCTCCTTGGTCATGTCCCCGTGCGGGGAAGCGAAAGACTACCTCAGGTCTCAGCGTCTCCCGGGCCGGTAGTCGTTGCCGCCGTTGACGAAGTTGTTGTGGACGGCGACCGAGGTGTTGGCGGCTCGGATGTTGCGTATCTCCGCGCTGTGGTGGCGCTCGATCTGCTGGCCGTCGAAGTTGTGCGTCCGCCGCCGGTGCCGCAGGCTCACCTTCACGATCAGAAACACGATGGTGCTCAGGAGCAGCCCGAGCACGATGAGAACCGCATGCATGGTGTGCCTCCCCGTTCCTCCTGGTTGTGCCCATTGTCGGGCAAGGAGACCCTCAGCGGAACTCGTGAACGACCTGGATCCCGCCCACGATGTGCGCGTTGAACTCGTCCAACTCCTCTGCGGGCACCCACAGTTCGAGGATCGTCCGGCCACCGGCCTGCTGCACCGGGTACCGGCTCAGGAACTCCGTCTCGACCTCGAAGCGGGTCACGTACCCGACGCCGCTGTGCTTCACGTTCCAGTCCCTCGCGATGCGGATCGCGTAGTCCTCGTTGAGGACCGGATAGAAGATCGGCTGCTCGGGGAGGCGAGGGGGCCACGCGCGCCAGTTCAGCTCGCGCACCAGGGCCAGTTCCTCGGGGCCCGTGGGGCGCCACAGGGTGGTTGTCGCTCGTCGGCCGGTCATGGGCAGGACCTTACCGGCCGGGAGGGGTGTCGGCCGGGGCGTCCGGGACCTCCAGCTCCCAGTCCAGCTGCCACACGCGCAGAACACCGTCCATGGTGCGGACCACCGCGATCCGGGCGTCCGGGGTGATCGCCAGATCCGCCACGGTCGAGGTCCCGGCGTGGGCGTCGAAGGCCCGCAGCCGGCGGCCGGTCGGCACGTCCCAGGCCAGCGCCTGCGAGGCGAAGCCGCCGGAGAGCGCGAAGCCGCCGTCGTCGGTGACGGCGAGGTGCCGGCAGGCGTTGGGCCCGCCGAACTCCCGGACCGCCGTACCGGTGGCGACGTCCCAGACCCGCACGGTGTCGACGTCCACGCCCATACCCCCTGCGACGAGCAGACGCCGTCCCCCTTCCGTGAAGCAGAGTTGGGCCGGCTGCCAGTGCTGGACGGACCGGTGGGCCCGTGGATCGGTCAGTCGGTGCCGTACGGTGCCGTCGGCGGCGAGCAGGTCGACCCCGGCCCGGCCGGCGACCGCGAGGGTGCGGCCGTCGGGTGCGGCGGCGACGATCTTCTGCCCGTGCCGGTCTCCCGGTGTCCGCGTCGTCCGCTCGATCCGGTCGTCGCGCGGATTCCACCACAGCACGGCACTCGTCGTGCCGATGAGCGCGCGGTGGCTGCCGGGCAGAAAGCAGACGGAGACGGGCCGTTCCACGCCGAACGGAACGCGCTCGCCGAACGTCAGCGTGCGCAGGCACTCCCCCGTATCCGTCCGCCACAGGCGCACCGCCCCCGCGCTGTCGGCGGTCAGCAGCCGGCTGCGGTCGTCGCTGAGACGAACATCCAGCACATGGCGCGTGTGGCCGGTGAACTCCCTTACCAGAGAACCGGTTTCGACGTCCCACAGCCGCGCCGTCTCGTCCCGGCTGCCGGTGGCGGCCAGCCGTCCGTCGGCGGACAGGGCCACGGACCCGCTCTTCGCGCCGGGATGGGTGAACTCCCGTACGGCCCATGCCGCCCGCAGCCGGGTGCGGCGGGTGTGCCGGGCGAGTTCTCCCCAGGCGGCCATCACCCGGGGCGCCCGCTCGTACCCCGTCGTCGCCCGCACCGCTTCGAGATGGGCGAGGGCGAGGTCGTACCGTCCGGCCGTCCGCGCCTCCTCCGCCTCCGTCAGCAGGGCGTCCACCCTGGTCCCGAGCCGGCTCACCTCCGCGTGCCGGCGCGGCTCGCTCAGCCGGGGCGGGCTGACGTAGCCGCCCGGCAGCGACCAGGTGCGGACCGTCCGGTCGGCCGAGGCGGACGCCAGGGTCCGGCCGCCGTCGATGAACGCGACCGCGCCGGTCTCGCGTTCGTATCCCCGATAGGTACGAAGACAGCGGCCCGTCTCCGTCTCCCAGAGCCGGACACCGGTGTACGCGTGTCCGGACGAGACCAGGAGCCGGCCGTCCGGCGAGAGGACGGCGCCGGTGGTCCCCGGAGCGCCGGTGAACGTCCGCAGACGGCGTCCGGTGTCCAGGTCCCACAGCATCAGCGTGTCGAAGGTGCTCGTCACGGCCTGCCGGCCGTCGGCCGACGCGTACAGCACCCCCGGCATGACCCGGTGTCCGGTCAGCGCGTGCAGTCGCCTGCCCGAGGGCACGTCCAGGACGTGGGCGGCGAAGTCTCTTCGCTCCTCGGGTACGGAGAAGGGGTCCTCCGGCCGGGGAGTGACGATCACCCGGTTCCCGTCCGGGGTCACCGCCACTCCTCCGCCGTCCAGATGGCCGGGAAGGGCCGCCCGCAACCCGCCGCCGCGCGTGTCCCACACCCGGACCGTGCCGCGCCGGTCGACGGCCACGGCGGTGCGCCCGTCCGGGGTGAGGCGGACGGAGTGCCGCTCCGGCTCCCGCGGCACCCGTGGGGGCCGCGCCGTGTCCAGGGGCCTCGGCTCGCCCCGGTGCAGCGGATTCCCGGTGACCGGGCGGGCCAGGAAGCCCCTGGACAGGTTCCAGTAGCGGACCACCCCGTCGGCCCCCTGCGACAGGGCGTGCCGGCCGTCCGGGGTGAGGTCGACGGCCTCCACCTCGCGGCGGTGTCCCCTGAGCGTCTTCACGCACCGTCCGTTCCGTACGTCCCAGAGCCGCAGCGCACCGTCCGGGCAGCCGGTGAGGGCGAGCCGGGCGTCGTTGGCGAGTGCCGTGGGCAGTGACTCCTGCCTCCACTTCTTCGGGGGCAGGCCCGCCAGGGTGTCCAGCAGGCGGACCGGCAGGGGCAGGTGGTGGACCTCGGCCGGTCCGGCGTGCACGACGGCCCCGGACCGGGCGGCGTCGAGCGCGGACGCGGCCTCCCGGTCGTCCGGCCGCTCCCGGACCAGCTCCTCCAGCAGCGCGCGGGCCTCGGGGAGGGCGCCGCGCTCCAGCTGGACCTGGGCAAGGAGGCGGCCGGCCTCGGCGGGGTCCTCGGCGTCCTGCCGGACGCGTTCGATACGGGTGAGCACGCCCTCGTCGGTACGCCGGCCGCGCCGCCAGCGCAGCAGTTCGTCGTTGTAGAGGGCGGGCACATGCCGGGGGTCGGCGTCCAGGGCGGCCGCGAACGCCTCGGCCGCCTCGTCCTCGCGGCCCAGGTCGAGCAGGGACAGCGCGCGGTTGTTCAGCTCGTCGGCCCGCAGCTCCGCCGCCTCGGGCAGGGCACGCGGGTACGGGGAACCGGCCCACGCCTCGTAGATGTCGCTGAGCACATCCGCGATGTCCGCCATGGACGGCGGCCGCCCCGAGGCGTGCGGGCGCAGGCAGCTCCGGAGGAGACGGACGAGTTCCGGCGGAGCGGCGACCCGGTTCGAGGCGTCGGCCAGGAAGTCGTCCAGGGCGAAGCCCGCGACCGACCCGAACTGCCAGCGCACACCACCGGTGACCATCTCAAGGACGGAGACCCCGAAACTGTGGACATCGCTGCGCCGCCCCACCGCCCGGCCGGAGAGCTGTTCCGGGGAGGCGTACGCGAGGGTCATCCCGCCGGTCGGGACCAGGAGGCTGTCCTCGGGCTCCCGGCCGAGCACGGGCCTGCCTCCCGTGGGGACGGCGTGCTTGGACCGGGCGAGACCGAAATCGGTGATCTTCGCGGTGCCGGCCCGGTCGAGCAGGACGTTGGCGGGCTTCACGTCCTGGTGGACCAGGCCCGCGCGGTGGGCGTGGTCGAGGCCCCGGGCCATCTGCACCGCGACGTCGAGCACCCGGCCGAGAGCCGCGTCGGTGCCTCCCGCGTAGAGGCGGCCGTCGCGTATCCATGCGGCGAGGCTGCCCCCGTCGACGTACTCCGCGAACACCCGGGGCACCCCGTCGATCAGGCGCACGTAGTGGCAGGCGCAGACGTTCGGGTGCAGCCCGAGACCCACCCAGGTCTCGGCCTCCCGGACGAACAGCTCCTCGTCCTCCTGATCCCGGACGACCTCGGGCCGCGGACTCTTCACCGCCATGTCGATGCCCCACCCGAGATGCCGGACCCGGTGGACGACCCCCATGCCC
>NZ_RDBL01000013.1:568044-571275 GCF_008042035.1 Streptomyces sp. col6 | reverse complement strand
CCAGCTCCCCGAGCACCCGGTACCGCCCGTCGACGGTCGCGCCGAGTTCCCACGCCTCCGGTGCATTCATCCGATCCCCCCGGGTCCGGCCACTCCGCTGCACGAGTCAGCATCGATCTCCCGCCGCCACTCGGGCAAGGCGCTCCAGTCCGCACGCATACGGCGAGGCCGACAATGAACGCCATGGACCTTCTGCTGCACCTCGACCGCACGCTCGATGAGCTGGACCGGCCCCGCTGGCCGGATCCGCCCGCCGACGCGACCCACCTGGTGCGGAAGGTGCATGCCCTGCGGCGCGTACCGCTGCGCGAACTGCGCCCGGCGGACCTGCGCACGCTCGTCTCCCAGCAGGTGGCGCTGCCGTACGTCGTGCCGCTCGCCGTACGCCTCCTGGTGGACGATCCACTGCTCGACGCGTACTTCTACCCGGGCGACCTGCTGCTCGCCACCGTGAACGTCCCGCCGGCGGTCTGGGCCCCCTTGCAGGAGCTCGCTGAGGAGCTGCGTGCCGCCGTCACGGCCCTGCCGGAGTCGGCGTACGAGGACCTTCCCCGGGACGCCGCGGCCGAGATCGCCCGCTTCGTCTCGTGGTGTGAGCGGAACGCGTGAACCACCTGGATCTCACCGCCGGTGTGCGCGTCGCGGCCGGCCAAGTGGCGCGGTCCAGGGTGACCGAATGGACGTGGGGCGGTACTGATTGCAATCACCGGCGTAGCGGGCACACTTGGGGGCGCGCTGCTCACCCGGCGGGGCGCCGACCGCGCCAAGAAGCGTGAGCTGGAGATGGCCCACGCCATCCAGGAAGCTCGCGAGAATCGTGAGGTACGCCGGAGCTGCTACACACAACTGCGCTGGTACGCGCGGCAGTTCGCCACGGCGCTCAGCCGACACCCGTCCGTCATGCGGGATCAGACCGTCGGCCACTCCGCTACGCCGCAAGCGGCCGCACGGCCTCAATCGCCTCGAAGATGTCGGCATCGGTCTCCCGCTGCCACTCCGGCAACGCGTCCCAGTCCGCGACGTATCCGGGCTTCGGCTCCTCGAAGTGCTTGTACATCTGCGCCGTCCAGCACAGCGCGACGAACCGACCCTTCTGCTCCCGGGACAGCCGCGCCACGTGCCCGCCGCTCACCTCGACGAACTGCCGCACCTGCGCGTACACCGCCCCGGCCGCCTCCCGCTCCCACTGCGGGGTCTCCTCCCACGGCGTGACGTACCCGGTCTTCGGCTCCCCGGGAAAGTGCCGCCGCACCCCGGCGATCCAACTCTCCCGGAACAACTGCGCACCCTCGGTCTGCGCCATGACCACACCCCTTCTCACGCAGGGCACGGAGTCTACGGGCGACATACCCGGTCCCCGGGGCGCGCGCCAGGCCGACGGCGTCGTTTCCGTACGTGCCCACGTGGACGTATCGCGAGGCCCACGCTGTGGCACCGGACGACCCACAGCCTCTGGAACGGCTGCGGTGCCGACGGTGGGAAGACCGTCGGCGCCGAAGGCACGTAAACGCTCCCCACCACCGCCGACTCGCGCCTACAACACCGGCAGCAGGTTCTTCAGTTCGAACGCCGTGACCTCGCTGCGGTACTCCTCCCACTCCCGCTTCTTGTTGCGGAGGAAGAAGTCGAAGACGTGCTCGCCCAGGGTTTCGGCGACCAGTTCGCTCTTCTCCATCAGGGAGATCGCCTCGCCCAGGTTCTGCGGGAGGGGTTCGATGCCCATAGCGCGGCGTTCCGCGTCGGAGAGGGCCCAGACGTCGTCGTCGGCGCCGGCCGGGAGTTCGTAGCCCTCCTCGATGCCCTTGAGGCCGGCGGCGAGGAGGACCGCGTAGGTGAGGTACGGGTTCGCGCCGGAGTCGATGGAGCGGACCTCGACGCGGGCCGAGCCGGTCTTGCCGGGCTTGTACATCGGGACGCGGATCAGGGCGGAGCGGTTGTTGTGGCCCCAGCAGATGTACGAGGGGGCCTCGCCGCCGGCGCCCGCGGCGCGGGAGGAGCCGCCCCAGATGCGCTTGTAGGAGTTGACCCACTGGTTGGTGACGGCGGAGATCTCCGCGGCGTGCCGGAGGAGGCCCGCGATGAAGGAGCGGCCGACCTTGGAGAGCTGGTACTCCGCGCCGGACTCGTAGAAGGCGTTGCGGTCGCCCTCGAAGAGGGAGAGGTGGGTATGCATGCCCGAGCCGGGGTACTCCGAGAACGGCTTCGGCATGAACGTCGCCTGCACGCCCTGCTCCAGCGCGACCTGCTTCATGACCAGGCGGAAGGTCATGATGTTGTCGGCGGTGGAGAGCGCGTCCGCGTACCGGAGGTCGATCTCCTGCTGGCCCGGCGCGCCCTCGTGGTGGCTGAACTCGACCGAGATGCCCATGGATTCGAGCATCGTGATCGCCTGGCGGCGGAAGTCCATGCCGACGTTCTGCGGGGTGTGGTCGAAGTAGCCGGAGCTGTCGGCCGGGGTGGGCCGGGTGCCGTCGACCGGCTTGTCCTTCAGCAGGAAGAACTCGATCTCCGGGTGGGTGTAGAAGGTGAAACCCAGGTCCGAGGTCTTGGCCAGGATCCGCTTGAGCACGAAGCGCGGGTCGGCGAAGGACGGCGAGCCGTCCGGCATCAGGATGTCGCAGAACATCCGGGCCGTGCCCGGTGCCTCCGCGCGCCACGGCAGGATCTGGAACGTCCCCGGGTCCGGCTTGGCGATCATGTCCGACTCGTACACCCGCGCGAAGCCCTCGATCGCGGAGCCGTCGAAGCCGATGCCCTCGTCGAACGCCTGCTCAAGCTCCGCGGGGGCGACGGCCACGGACTTGAGGTAACCGAGCACATCGGTGAACCACAGCCGTACGAACCGGATGTCGCGCTCCTCAAGGGTCCTGAGGACGAATTCCTGCTGCTTGTCCATAGCCACATCCTTGCAGTTCAGACGGTCCGTGCTCCACCTCCCGGGGCTGGGGAGAGACTCCAGTATCACGACCCCGGATTTCCCCCAGATTACGCACCCGACGTGACATGGAGCACGGACCGTCTGAACTGCAAGGATGTGGCTATGGACAAGCAGCAGGAATTCGTCCTCAGGACCCTTGAGGAGCGCGACATCCGGTTCGTACGGCTGTGGTTCACCGATGTGCTCGGTTACCTCAAGTCCGTGGCCGTCGCCCCCGCGGAGCTTGAGCAGGCGTTCGACGAGGGCATCGGCTTCGACGGCTCCGCGATCGAGGGCTTCGCGCGGGTGTACGA
>NZ_RDBL01000013.1:540371-567944 GCF_008042035.1 Streptomyces sp. col6 | reverse complement strand
CCCGTCCCCTCATCGCCCCTTCCCCGAAGGACCCACGACATGAGTTACGACCGCAGGACCCGCATAGAGCAGATGCGCAATGCCGACCGCGCGCGGGACCGCCGCAACCGGGTGCTGGCCGTGAGCCTGAGCGCCGTCGTCGTCGCGGGGCTCGTCACCTTCGGTTCGTACACGATCCTCAACAAGTCGGACGACACGTCCTCGAACAGTTCGATGACCGACGACGGGAAGGGCGGGACCCCGTCCGCCGGCGAGACGGACAAGGATCTGGCCACCGGGCCCATCGAGGGCGAGAAGTCCTGGGACGCGAAGAAGCTGACCCGCAACCACGTCACCGAGAACGTCGACTACCCGATGAAGCCCCCGGTCGGCGGTGACCACAGCCCGGTCTGGATGAACTGCGACGGCGAGGTCTACAAGGAGGCCGTCCCCGACGTGAACGCCGTGCACGCCCTGGAGCACGGTTCGGTCTGGGTGACGTACACCGACAAGGCGCCCGCCGCCGATATCGACAAGCTCGCCGACCGGGTCTCGAAGACGCCGTACTCGCTGATGAGCCCCTACAAGGACCAGGCCGGGGCGATCATGCTGACCGCCTGGGGCAAGCAGGTGACCGTGGACGGCGCGGACGACCCGCGGGTGGCGCAGTTCTTCGCCCATTACGTGCAGGGGCCGCAGACGCCCGAGCCGGGCGCCGCCTGCACGGGCGGGCTCGACGGCTCCTGACCCGGGCCCGCGGTACGGAGCGCCGGGAGAGTTCCCCTTCCCGCACCTGCACCCGACCGGGCTGAAGCGGTCGCGGTGCGCGGCGTTCCGGCCCGGGTGGCCGTCCGCCACCCGGGCGCGGCCGCCCTACCGCGGACATGGGGAAGCTGTAAAAATCTTCGCATGAGACCCCAGGAATCCCACGTGTCGGCCACATCGGTGCCGGTCATCGCCCCGCACGGAGACGTGGACATCGAGGCCCTGCCCGCGCTCCAGGACCGGGCCGATGCCGCGCTCGCCGAGCACGGCGCGCTCATCCTCGACGCCGGCGGTATCGCGTTCGCGGACTCGTCCTTCCTCCGTCTCGTTCTCACCCTGCACAGTCGGGGGGACCTGAGGATCGCGAGCCCCTCGCCGACGGTTCAAAGGCTTCTGCGGGTGGTCGGTGCCGACACGTTCCTGAGCCTCTACGCCACCGTCGAGGCGGCCCGGTCCGGCCGGCTGACGGCTGCTTGAAAGCGGCGCGTCGGGGCAGAAGGTCAATGGCTGTGACGGGCAGTGCACCGGACGGGGGATGGATGGAACAGCGAGTGGCCGGGGACGACGTCGTCACCGAGCAGCGGAGCGGGACGGCCGTCGTGCGCGGCAGCGCCGCGTACGAGATGACGTCCGGCGAGATCGCCCGCGCCCGGGAGTTCGTGCGCGCCTTCCTCCACGAGGGCGAGGTGCTGCACGCGTGGGAGGTGTCCGACCGGGCCGCCGACGTCGCCCAGCTGGTGGTCAGCGAACTGGCCACCAACGTCTGCAAGTACGCGCCGGGGCCCTGCCTCCTGGATCTCGAATCCGATGGTGTGACGCTGAGCATCGCGATGTGGGACTCCGGCGCGGTGCTCCCCACCGCGTCCGCTGCCGATCCCACACGGATCGGCAGCCACGGCCTGGAGCTGGTCCTCATGGTCTGCCAGAGCTTCGAGATCCGCCGTGAACCGGTCGGGAAGCGGCTGAGCGTCGGGGTCGCCCTTCAGGACGCCCCCGACCGGAGCCCGCACGGCCGGACCCCCTGGTGACCCTCAGCGGGTGCCGGGCGGCTTGAGCGCCTCTCCCGTGCGCGTGCGGGCCTCCACAGCGGTATTCGTGGGGTCGCGTACGACGAGCGTGGTACCGGAAGCGGTTTTCCCCGCCGCGGTCAACCGCGTGACACCTCGCGATCCGGCGGCCAGCAGGTAGCGGTTCCCCTCCTTGTCCCGGTACATCACCGACGCCACGACATGCTGTCCGAAGCGGGAACAGGCTGCGGAGTCGCGCGCGGCGCCTGCCAGGAGCAGCCGGCGGCCGTTGTCGGGCCGCATCCCGACGACGACCTGGCCCTGCCCCTGCCAGGTGTCGGCCCGCATACAGCTCCACGTGCCGCTGCCACCACCGGGCAGTCGCTGGCCGGCGAAGTCCCACGTGTTCACGGCGCGCACCCCGGCGTCCAGTCCCGGCAGCGAGCACGACGTCCTGGACCACGCCATCAGGGCGGCCGGGCCGGTGGCTTCGACCGGGCGGGCGGCGGCATGGGTCCTGCGCCCGCTCACCGGCAGGGGCTGGTAGGTGAGGTGCGCGGGGGCCGCCCCGCCGAGGTCGGTGAGCAGAAAACGGTGGTTCTCCACGATCCTGGTCGACGAGCGGAGCTGCAGGGCGGGCCACGCACCGCAGCCCTTGGCCGGAGGAAGGGGGACGGACCGGGTCACTCCCCCGGCCACCCCCAGCGGCTCGGGGAGGCGGTCGGGTGCGCGCAGATCGCGGAGGCCGGACTCGGAGATCCATGGGGCGAGCAGATACCGGGCCGACGAGCGCCCGCGCACGACGGTGAGCGCCGACGCGTCGGTGACACCGGAATCGTCCGCTCGGGCGATGTCGAGCGCCACCTCCCCGGCACCCCTTTGCGCGGGCTCGGTGTAGCGGACGGTGCGCCGGCCGTCGTAGAACATGACGACCCTGCGTCCCTCCAGCTCCCCCGCGTAGAGCAGCTGGGGCGAGCGGGCCGGTCCTTCGTCCGTCGCGCCCGGAGCGACCGAGCGCCGTACGGACGGAGAGGGGTGGTCCCACACCCGGAGCGCACGTGAGAGCAGCCCGTCGTCGCCGGCCAGGCTCCCTCGGGCGGGCCATGCGGTGAGGTCCACGCGGGAGGTGTCCGCCCAGGTCTCCGGGTCGGTACGAACCAGGTGCCGGGGATCGAGTGCGGCGGAGGCGGCCCGCGCCCCGGCCGCGGGGGCGGACGGAACGGTGGCGGCCGGACGCATAAGCTGCGCCGTCAGCGCAACGCATCCGGCGATTGCCGCGAGGGTGCCCGCGGCCGCCGCCAGGCGATGATTGCGGCGCCTGCGCAGAAGATCGTCCGGGGTCGTCTGCACCACACAGGGGTCGAACTCGGTCGAGGCGAGGGCGCGTTCACCGTCGGCTCCGAGCTGTTCACGCAGGGCGTGCGCGCATCGCACGGCCTCCGGATCGCCCGTGACCCGGGCGGCCTTGGTCTCGGACAGCCCCTCCAGTACGAGCAGCGCGTAGGCCGCCCGCGCCGGCGGGGTCATCGCCGCCAGGGCGCGGTCCAGTTCGAGTTCGGCCAGTCCACCGGCGCGCGGGAAGAGGCGGAGACCGACGACGGCCGGCACGCCGCGCAGGGTGCCGGAGGCGAGTGCCGCGCGGACGATACGGGTGCGCAGCCATGTGTAGACGTCGCCGTCGGCGTCCACGCGGACGGTGCGGGTCAGGCGGGGCAGCGCTCGTTGCACGATGCGGTGCGCGTCCAGCACGCGGCGGTGCCGGCCCCGGTCGCCGTGGAGGGTGAGATAGGCGAGCCGCACCAGACGCGGATAGTGCTCGATGAGCACCGCTTCGACGCGGTCGAGGGGTATGCGGTCCTCCGAGGGCGTGTGCCCGCGTCGGTCTGCGGCACGCGGCACGACCCGCTCATCTCTCTCGCTCATACCTCACTGAACGAGGCGGTCCGCCGCCGGACACGCCGTCGGCAGAGGTTGAACAGGTGAGCGACCGCGAAAGGGCCCCAGGAATTCCTCCTGGGGCCCCACCGCGCTGCGCCGCCGGATCACGGACGCCGGTGGCTCTGGTAGTAGTCGCCGATCTGCTCGTGGTAGACGGAATCGCCGATGTGCTTGTCCTTGTCGAACTCCGGGGAGTCCTTGATCTGGTCCTTGGTGAGATCGACGAAGATCCTCTTCCCCTCGGCGTCGACGCCGCTCACCGTCCCGGCGGGCAGCAGGACGTGCTTGCCGAAGATCCAGACACCGGTGTCCACCACCAGGTAGGCGGAGCCCACGTCGTCCGAGTGCTTGTCGACCTTGCCGACGCTCCCGTCAGTGGCCTCGACCTTGTATCCGGTCAGGTCGGTGCCGGCGATGTAACCGGAATTCGGCTCGTAACCCCACATGACAAAACCCTCCCTATGCAGAAAATCCGCCATTCTCTCTCGGCGCCCGGTGCCCGGGAATTCGGCCCTCACACATCGCCGCCCGGGGAGTTCGTGAGCCTCGCCCGGACGAGGACATACCCGGGGGCCGGGTTCCGCCCCGGACGCCTCGCCTGACCGGGGCCCTGCCGGGACATCGCGTCAGTCAGACGATTAGAGTGGGGCGCGTGCCTCAACTACGCCTCGCACTGAATCAGATCGACTCGACCGTCGGCGACCTCGCCGGCAACACCGAGGCGATCGTCCACTGGACCCGGCACTCCGCCGAACAGGGCGCCCACTTCGTGGCGTTCCCCGAGATGGTGCTGACCGGCTACCCCGTCGAGGACCTGGCCCTGCGGTCGTCCTTCGTCGAGGCCTCGCGCGAAGCGCTGCGCGCGCTCGCGGCCCGGCTCGACGCGGAGGGCTTCGGGGAGACCCCCGTCCTCGTCGGCTATCTCGACCGCTCGGAGTTCGCCGCGGAGCGCTACGGCCAGCCGGCCGGCTCGCCGCGCAACGCGGCCGCGGTGCTGCACCGCGGCGGGATCGCGCTGAACTTCGCCAAGCACCACCTGCCGAACTACGGCGTCTTCGACGAGTTCCGGTACTTCGTGCCGGGCGACTCGATGCCCGTCGTCCGCGTGCACGGCATCGATGTGGCGCTCGCGATCTGCGAGGACCTCTGGCAGGACGGCGGCCGCGTCCCGGCCGCGCGCGCCGCCGGGGCCGGGCTGCTGCTGTCGGTCAACGCCTCGCCGTACGAGCGGGACAAGGACGACACGCGGCTGGAACTGGTCCGCAAGCGCGCCCGTGAGGCCGGCTGCACGACCGCGTACCTCGCGATGATCGGCGGCCAGGACGAGCTGGTCTTCGACGGCGACTCGATCGTCGTCGACCGGGAGGGCGAGGTCATCGCCCGCGCCCCGCAGTTCGCCGAGGGCAGCGTGATCCTCGACCTCGACCTGCCCGCCGCCCCGGCCGAGGCGCCGTCCGGCGTGGTCGCCGACGGTCTGCGGATCGACCACGTGGTCCTCTCCGAGGAGCCGCTGCCGCCGTACGAGGCGGAGCTCGCCGGGGGGTACGCGGACCGGCTGGACGACGACGAGGAGCTGTACACGGCTCTCGTGGTGGGGCTGCGGGCCTACGCCGCGAAGAACGGCTTCACCAGCGTGCTCATCGGGCTCTCCGGCGGCATCGACTCGGCGCTGGTCGCCGCCATCGCCTGCGACGCGCTGGGTGCGCAGCAGGTGTACGGGGTCTCGATGCCGTCCAAGTACTCCTCGGACCACTCCAAGGGCGACGCGGCCGAGCTGGCGCGGCGCACCGGGCTGAACTTCCGGACCGTCCCGATCGAGCCGATGTTCGACGCGTACATGGGGTCGCTGGGGCTCACCGGGCTCGCCGAGGAGAACCTCCAGTCGCGGCTGCGCGGCACAATGCTGATGGCCATCTCGAACCAGGAGGGCCAGATCGTCCTGGCCCCGGGCAACAAGTCGGAGCTGGCGGTCGGCTACTCGACGCTGTACGGGGACTCCGTCGGGGCGTACGGGCCGATCAAGGACGTGTACAAGACGTCCGTCTTCCGGCTGGCCAAGTGGCGCAACCGGGCCGCCGAGGAGCGGGGGCAGACCCCGCCGATCCCGGAGGCGTCCATCACGAAGCCGCCGAGCGCGGAGCTGCGGCCGGGCCAGGTGGACACGGACTCGCTGCCGGACTACGACGTGCTCGACCGCATCCTGGAGATGTATGTCGACCGGGACCAGGGGCTCGAAGCGATCGTCGCGGCCGGGTTCGGCCGGGCGCTGGTGGCGAAGACGCTGCGGATGGTGGATACGGCGGAGTACAAGCGGCGGCAGTATCCGCCGGGGACGAAGATCTCGCCGAAGGGGTTCGGGAAGGACCGGCGGCTGCCGATCACGAATCGTTGGCGCGAGGCCGGCTGACGCCGGCGGGTCCCTGATACGCGAGCCCGTCCGGGGCCGGGGGGTTGTCCTCAAGCGCCGGACGGGCTGCGTTGTCCGTCAGCTGCAGCCCGATCCGGCCGGGGGGTTGTCCTCAAGCGCCGGACGGGCTGCGTTGTCCGTCAGCTGCAGCCCGATCCGGCCGAGGTCTTGTCCTCAAGCGCCGGACGGGCTGGAGACCGCCGCGCTCGACGGTCAGGTGCGGTCCGTTGTGGCCGACGTCTTGTCCTCAAACGCCGGACGGGCTGATTTCGCCACCACCTTCGACGTGCCGGGCTCCCGGTCCAGCGTGCCCGCCGTGACCGCGATGGCCAGGCCCGCCACCGCCAGGGCCGCGCCGACGACGGCCGGGGACGTCCAGCCCCAGCCCGCCGCGATGGCCGTGCCGCCGAGCCACGCGCCGCCCGCGTTGGCCAGGTTGAACGCGGAGTGGTTGGAGGCGGAGGCCAGGGTCGGGGCGTCCTTCGCCTTGTTCATCACGAGCATCTGGAGCGGCGTGGTCGTCATGAAGCCCACCGCGCCCAGCAGCACCACCATCACCAGCGCCGCCCACTTCACGTGCGCGGCCAGTGGGAAGACGGCCAGGACGACGGCGAGGGCGCCCAGGGACCCGTACAGCGTCGGGCGCAGGGCTCGGTCCGTGAGCGGGCCCGCGGCGAGCGCGCCCAGGGTCATGCCGATACCGAAGAGCGCCAGGACCGGGGTCACCGCGGACTCGCCGAAGCCCATGGCCTTCGTGGTCATCGCCGAGAGGTAGGAGTAGACGGCGAACACGCCGGCGAAGCCGAAGACGGCGGTGAGCAGGCCGAGCAGGACCTGCCGGTTGCGCATCGCGCGGACCTCGTGGCGGACGTCCTGGCGGGCCTCGACGGGGATCTGCGGGACGAGGCGGGCGAGGGCCGCCATCGCGCAGACCCCGATGGCCGCGACGACCAGGAAGGTGGCGCGCCAGCCGAGGTGCTGGCCGAGCAGGGTGGCCGCCGGTACGCCGACGATGTTGGCGACGGTCAGGCCGAGGAACATCGTGGCGACGGCCCGTGCCCGGCGCCCCTCGGGCACCAGGCGGGAGGCGACGACGGCCCCGACGCCGAAGAACGCGCCGTGCGGCAGACCGGCCAGCAGGCGGCCCGCGAGCAGCCAGCCGAAGCCGGGGGCGAGCGCGGAGGCGAGGTTGCCGACGGTGAACAGGGCCATCAGCAGCAGGAGCATCCGCTTGCGCGGGACGCGGGAGCCGAGGGCGGTGAGCAACGGAGCGCCGAGGACCACCCCGATCGCGTACGCCGACACCAGGTAGCCGGCGGTGGGGACGGAGGTGCCGAGGTCGTCCGCGACGTTGGGCAGCAGGCCCATCATGACGAACTCGGTGGTGCCGATGCCGAAGGCGCTCACGGCCAGCGCGAGCAGGGCCAGGGGCATGAGGAGAGACCTTTCCGCTTCAGGGCCCCCGGCCGCGGCCCGGCGGGCCCGGTCGGGGCCCGCGGGTGCGGAGGGGCGGGAGGGCACGTGGTCGTACGCACGCCCGCGCGATCCGCCGGGTGGGCGGTGCGCAGGGCGGCGGACCGGCTTCGTCGCCGGCGACCTTGTTCCCGTACGAAACAAAGTCTCTCAGAGGATGGATGCGCTCCGGTAAACGGCTCGTTGCGTCACAGTGCGACGCGGGCGGCGATCGGGAGGTGGTCGCTGCCGGTGGCGGGGAGCGTCCAGGACGACATCGGTTCGACGCCCTTGACCATGATCTGGTCGATGCGGGCCATCGGGAACTTCGCGGGCCAGCTGAATCCGAAGCCGTCGCCGGCGGCGCCCTGGGTGGAGCGCATCTGGGCGGTGACCCCGTTGAGCGCGCGGTCGTTCATCGTCCCGTTGAGGTCGCCGAGCAGGGCGATCCGGGCGAGCGGTTCGTGGGAGATGGCCTTGCCGAGGGCGTCGGCGCTCTGGTCGCGCTGGTTGGCGGTGAAGCCGGCGTGCATCTTGACGCGTACGGACGGCAGGTGCGCCACGTAGACCGCGAGGGGGCCCTTCGGTGTCGCGACGGTGGTGCGCATGGCGCGGACCCAGCCCATCTTGAGGTCCACCGGCCGGGTGTCGCTCAGCGGGTACTTGCTCCACACGCCGACGGTGCCCTGGACGGAGTGGTAGCGGAAGCGGCCGGCGAGCGCCTTCTCGTACGCGGCCACCTTGCCGGCGGGCAGCTCCTGGAGGGCGACGACGTCCGCTCCGGAGCCCGCGACCTGGTCGGCGGTGGCGGCGGGGTCCGGGTTGTCGGCGTTGACGTTGTGGGTGGCGACCGTGAGATCGCCGCCGCTGCCCGACTTGTCAGTGAACAGGCCGCCGAACATGTTGAGCCAGACCACCACCGGCAGCAGCAGCGCCACCAGGGCGGTCCCCGAGCGGCGCACCAGACCCAGGACGAGCAGCACCGGGACGAGCAGTCCGAACCAGGGCAGGAACGTCTCGGTGAGGCTGCCCAGGTTGCCGACGGTGTTCGGGATCTGGGCGTGGAAGGCCATCACGAGGGTCAGCAGGACGGACCAGCAGGCCAGGAGGATGCCGCGCCGCCAGGTGCCCGGGTCCCTCAGGAGCCGGGTGAATCTGTCGCGCAGGTCCCGGAAGCGGGAGCCGGAGCGCTGCGGCCCCACGCCGTTCCCGGTGTCCGCCCTGTACGCCTGCACCATCGCGCTGTCCTCACTGCCTTGCCGTACACATCGCCGCGCCCCCGACCCTAGGGGATGCGCGATGCCTTTCATGCCGCCCGGGGCGGCCGTACTGCCACGAGGACGTGGCGGGCGGCTCCGGCAGTTCCGGTGGCACGGGGAAACGTGGGGGTCTGTGACGGAACGCGCATACTCGCGCGCGCCCGGCGCGTCAGCCGCGGCCTGCGGCTCGGCACTCCGGGGCGGCGGCCGCCCGCCGGGGCGCGAGGCCCTCGATCACCAGCGTGATGATGCGGTCGGCGAGATCGTCGGGCAGCGGCGCGTCGGGCCGGTGGATGGTGCGTACGAGCATGGGGCCGAGGAACAGGTCGTCCATCAGCTCCACGTCCGTGTCGTCGCGCAGCTCGCCCGCCTCGACGGCGCGGCGGACGGCGGCGACCATGGCGAGCCGGCGGGGGGCTATCACCGTGCACTGGTACTCGTGCCAGAGCTTGGGATGGCTCTTCATCTGCGCGAACACGTTGTGCAGCAGGACCGAGGAGCGCTGGGCGAGCCCGCGGGTGCGCATCGACTCCAGCAGGACGCGCAGGTCGCGCAGGCCGCCGGTGCCGGAGACCTCCGGTTCCGGGGGCTCGATGGCGCGCAGCACGTCGACGAAGAGCTCCTCCTTGCCGGCCCAGCGCCGGTAGATGGTGGCCTTGCCGACGCCGGCGGTGCGGGCGATGCGCTCGATGGAGAGGGCGGCGAGGGGTTCACCGGCCTCCAGCAGCTCCACGACGGCGTCCAGGATCGCCGCCTCGGCGGCGGCGCTGCGCGGCCGTCCCCGGCGCGGCTCGGAGTCGTCACCGGGTTCCGGGGCGCCCGCTCCGGGGCCGGGAACCTCGCCGGAGCGCTCGTCCGGTGCCTGATCCTGCACGTGAAACCACCTTTCGCCGCCTCCGATTCTCGCCGACGCGGAAGAAGGCCGGCCCCACGGGCGAACCGGGCCGCGCGGGGCGGCCCGGTCCACCCGGAAGATTCAGCCTTACGGGGTCGGTGTCATCGGCCGGCGCCCGCCTTCGCGGGGCTCTCCTCACCGCGTACGGGCTGCTGCCCGGCCGGTTCGCGGCCCGGCAGCCACAGGGCGACGACGAGCGTGCCGATCAGGGCGACGGCGGCCGAGCCGAGGGCCGTGACGTGCATGGCGCTCATGAACGCGTCGTGGGCGGCGCCGACCAGCGGGGCGCCCTTGGGGCCCAGCTTCTCGGCGACGGCGAGGGTGGCCTCGATGGACTCCCCCGCCGCGTCCCGGGCCCCGGCGGGCAGCGCGCCGAGGTGGTCCTCGATGTCACTGCGGTAGACGGTGGACAGCACCGAGCCGAGCACGGCGATCCCGAGTGCGCCGCCGACCTGGCGGAACGTGTTGTTGACGGCCGAGCCCGAGCCCGCCTTCTCGCGCGGCAGGGCCTGCATCACGGCGACGGTGACCGGCGGCATGACGTGGGCCATGCCGGTGCCCTGGACGAAGAAGACGACGCACATCAGCCAGACGGGCGTATCGGCGTCGAAGAGCGCGAACGCGGCCAGGCCGACAGCGACGGCCAGCATGCCCGCCGTGCAGACGGCACGGGCGCCGAAGCGGGCGACGACGATCCGGGCGCGGGGCGCGAAGAGCATCTGCGCCACGGCCAGCGGCAGGATCAGCAGCCCGGACTGCAGGGCGCTGTAGCCGCGCACGCTCTGCATGTAGAAGGCGGAGAAGAACGTGACGCCCATCAGCGCGAAGAAGATCAGCGCGATCGCGGCGACGGCGGCGGAGAACGCGGGCTTCCTGAAGTACGAGATGTCGATCGCCGGGCTGGCGCTGCGCTTCTCGTGGAGGACGAAGACCACCAGGACGGCGAGGCCGCCGATGACCGGCAGCAGGACCGAGACGTCGGTGAAGTCGGCGAGCTCGCCGCCCCGGATGATGCCGTACACCAGCAGCACCAGACCGATGATGGAGAGCACCACGCCGACCGGGTCGAGCCGGCCAGGCTTCGGATCCTTCGAGTCCGGCACCAGCCACACCATGGCGGCCAGGGCGATGATCACGACGGGCACGTTGACCAGGAAGATCGAGCCCCACCAGAAGTGTTCGAGGAGCAGGCCGCCGGTGATGGGGCCGATGGCGATGCCGAGGCCGACGCTGCCGGCCCAGATGCCGATGGCCTTGGGCTGCTCGTCGCGCTCGAAGACGTTCATCAGGACGGCCAGGGTGGCCGGCATGACGAAGGCGGCACCGAAGCCCATCAGGGCGCGCCAGGTGATCAGCTCGCCGGGCGAACCGGACAGGGCGGCGAGGGCGGAACCGATGCCGAAGAGGGTGATACCGAAGAGCAGGATCTTCTTGCGGCCCAGGCGGTCGCCCAGCAGGCCGGCGGTGAAGAGCAGGCCGGCGAAGACGAGCGTGTAGGAGTTGATCGCCCACTCCAGCTCGCTCTGGGTGGCGCCGATGCCGGTGGGCGAGGGAGAGGCGATCGTCTTGACGGCGACGTTCAGGATCGAGTTGTCCAGCACCACGATGAGCAGGCTGAACATCAGGACCACGAGAATCGCCCAGCGGCGGCGGTGGACCGCCTCCGGTATCTGGGACACGGCGGGAGCGCCGGACGGTGTGGACATGAGGAGTAGCCTAACGGCATTCCGATACGAGACCGTCTCGTATTGTAAAGTCTTTACCGATGACCCGGCCGCCCGGCCCACTTCCCGCGACCGGCTCCGGGATGCCACCATGGAAGCGATCCGGGGACGCCGTCAGGGCGCCTCGAGATGACGAAGGAGCCACCTGCCATGTCGCTTCAGGCTGCGCAGAACCAGTCCGCCACCCCCGCGGGAACCCCCTCCGACAGCAGCAAGGCGCTGTACGGGGGCAAGAGCAACCGCCGGGTCACCGTCCACGACATCGCCGCCGCCACCGCGCGCGGCGAGAAGTGGCCCATGCTCACCGCCTACGACGCGATGACCGCGTCCGTCTTCGACGAGGCCGGCATCCCGGTCATGCTCGTCGGCGACTCCATGGGCAACTGTCACCTCGGCTACGAGACCACCGTGCCCGTCACGATGGACGAGATCGCCATGCTGTCCGCCGCCGTCGTCCGGGGCACCAAGCGCGCCCTGATCGTGGCGGACCTGCCCTTCGGGGCGTACCAGGAGAGCCCGGTCCAGGCCCTGCGCAACGCGACCCGGCTCATCAAGGAGTCCGGTGTCGGCGCCGTCAAGCTGGAGGGCGGCGAGCGCAGCCACGAGCAGATCAGGCTGCTGGTGGAGGCCGGCATCCCGGTCATGGCCCACATCGGCCTGACCCCGCAGTCCGTCAACGCGATGGGCTACCGGGTCCAGGGCCGCGGCGAGGAGGCCGCCCAGCAGATGCTGCGCGACGCCAAGGCCGTGCAGGACGCGGGCGCGTTCGCCGTCGTCCTGGAACTCGTACCGGCCGAACTGGCCGCCGAGGTCACCCGCACCCTGCACATCCCGACCATCGGGATCGGCGCCGGTCCGGACACCGACGCGCAGGTGCTGGTCTACACCGACATGGTCGGACTGACCGGCGGCAAGGTGCCGCGCTTCACCAAGCAGTACGCCGACCTGCGGCAGATCCTCGGCGACGCCGCGAAGGCGTACGCCGACGAGGTCGTCGGCGGCACCTTCCCGGCTCCGGAGCACACCTTCCACTGAGGCCGCGCCGGGCCACTGGGGCTCGCGCCCCGATGACCACCACCGGCACGAACGACAGCCCGCCGACTCCCCCATCGGCGGGCTGTCGGCCGTTGCCGGGCGGCTGTAGGCAGGCTGTCGGCCCGCTGTAGGCGGACTGTCGGTGGCGGCTGGTCTAGTAGTCGGCATGACGCGAATCGACAAGAACCCCCGGAACGGCGGGACCGGCGGCAACGCCGTAGAGGTGCGGGGACTGGTCAAGCACTACGGCGAGACCAAGGCCCTGGACGGCGTGGACCTCGATGTGCGCGAGGGCACCGTCCTCGGCGTGCTCGGCCCCAACGGCGCCGGCAAGACCACCCTCGTACGCTGCCTCTCCACGCTGATCACGCCCGACGCCGGGACCGCGGTCGTCGCCGGCTTCGACGTGGTGAAGCAGCCCCGCGCGCTGCGCCGCACCATCGGCCTGACCGGCCAGTACGCCTCGGTCGACGAGAAGCTCTCCGGCTGGGAGAACCTCTACATGATCGGGCGCCTGCTCGACCTGCCCCGCAAGAAGGCGCGGGCGCGGGCCGACGAGCTGCTGGAGCGCTTCTCGCTCACGGACGCGGCGAAGAAGGCCGCGATGGAGTACTCCGGCGGGATGCGCCGCCGGCTCGACCTGGCCGCCTCCATGATCGGCAGCCCGGCCGTCCTCTACCTCGACGAGCCGACGACGGGGCTCGACCCCCGTACCCGCAACGAGGTCTGGGACGAGGTGCAGCGCATGGTCGCGGAGGGGGCGACCGTGCTCCTCACCACCCAGTACATGGAAGAGGCCGAACAGCTGGCCAACGAGCTGACCGTCATCGACAAGGGCCGGATCATCGCCCGCGGCGGTGTGAACGAACTGAAGGCCAAGGTCGGCGGCCGGACCCTGCAGATCCGCCCCTCGGACCCGGCCGAGCTGGCCCCGATGGCACAGGCGCTGCGGGAGACCGGACTCGACGGTGTCGCGGGCGCGCAGGCGGTCCCGGACGAGGGCCTGCTCTACGTACCGATCCTCAGCGACGAGCAGCTCACCGCCGTCATCGGTCTGCTCGGCACCCGGGGCTTCTCGCTGGCGCACGTCGCCACCGCGCTGCCCAGCCTGGACGAGGTGTTCCTCGCCATCACCGGCGACAAGGCCACCGTCACCGACACGATTCCCGAGGAGGTCGCGGCATGAGCACGACGACTCTGACGCCCACCCCCACCGACACACCCGTCTCCGCGCCGGCCGCCAAGCTCCACGACGAGGGCGGCATCGGCCTGCGGAACAACCTGCGCCACATCGGGGCCCTGGTCCGGCGCAACCTGCTCCAGATCAAGAAGGATCCGGAGTCGATGTTCGACGCGCTGCTGATGCCCGTCATCTTCGTGCTGCTGTTCGTGTACGTCTTCGGCGGCTCGGTCGGCGGCAGCATGGGCGGCGGCCGGCAGGAGTACCTGAACTACCTGATCCCGGGTCTGATGGCGATGATGGGCATGAACATCGCCATGGCCGTCGGCAGCGGTGTCAACGACGACTTCCGCAAGGGGGTCATGGACCGCTTCCGTACGATGCCGATCGCGCGCTCCTCGGTGCTCGTCGCCAAGATCGTGGTCGAGCTGGGCCGGATGATGGTCGCCACGCTCATCCTGCTGGGCATGGGCTTCGCCCTCGGCATGGAGCTCCACGGGTCCGTGCTCGGACTGATCGCGGCGATCGGCCTGTCGGCCGCGTTCGGCGCCGCCATCATGTGGATCTTCATCCTGCTCGGCCTGGCCATGAAGACGTCCCAGGCGGTTCAGGGAATGGGGATGCTGGTCATGATGCCGCTCCAGTTCGGCTCCTCGATCTTCGCCCCGCCCACGACGATGCCGGGCTGGCTCCAGACGTTCACCGACTACAACCCGCTGTCGAACCTGGCGGACGCCGCGCGCGGTCTCATGATGGGCACCTCGCTCGGTCACTCGGTCTGGCTGACGCTCGGCTGGGCCGTGGTCATCACCGCGGCCGTGGCACCGCTCGCGGTCTCCAAGTTCCGCAAGAAGTCCTGACGTTACGAGCCGGGTTCCGATTCCGCGTCCACGAGGGCGGCGGCCTCCTCCAGGGAGAGGCCGCCGCCCTCGGCGTACGCGGCCTCGTAGGCGGCGTCGCCCAGCCGGACGCGCACCAGCTCCTCGGCGCGGGCGAAGTTCTCGCGCTCCATCGCGTTCATGAAGTGGCCCTCCGGCAGATGGGCCCGGCCGGACCCCAGCAGCAGCGCCGCGGTGCGGGACCTCTCCTCCCCGCCGAGGCCGGCCAGCGCCCAGGCCAGGATGACCAGATTGATCACCGCCATCTGCGGCGCGACCATCTGCGTCAGCGGGTCCTGCATCGACTCCAGCGCCCGCCGGCTCCGCTCCAGCCCCCGGGCATACGCGCCGTCCTGGTTGTCCAGCCAGGCCAGGCCGCCGAGGACGAAGCCCTCGAAGACCGCCATGGTCTCCGACTTGAACTCCTCGTGCAGCAGGGTGAACTGCTCGCGCGCCTCGTCGGTGCGCCCGTCCCGGCCCAGCCACATCGCCATGAACAGCCGCGCCGCGGGCCGCGCCTCGTGCCCGGTCTGGCGCTCGTCGCCCAGCACCTCGCGCATGATCGCCTCGCCCTCGGCGCCCCGGCCCAGCTCGGTGAGCACGGAGGCGTAGCGGATGCGCAGGACGGAGACCTGGGCGAGGGCGCCCAGCTTCTCGGCCGAGCGGATCGCGGCCTGGAAGTCCTCGGCCGCCTGCGCGTAGGCGCCCTGCTTCTCGTTGGCCTCGCCGCGCGAGGAGAGCGCCTCGGCCATGCCCCAGTCGTCGCCGAGCCGGCGGAAGATCGCCAGGCTCTCGTCGGCGTCCGTATGCGCCTCGCCGGCCCAGTCGGGGCGGTTGGCCAGCACGTTGGCCCGCATCTGGAGGGCGGCGGCCAGCTCCCACTCGTAGCCGAACTCCCGGGCCCCGCGCACCGTTTCGTCCAGCAGGTGCCGCAGGTCGGAGACGCCGCCGGTCAGCATCACGGCGTAGAACCAGAGCGAGGCGGGGCTGCGGCAGGTCTGCGGCTGGCCGGCCCGGTAGGTCGCGACGATCGCCCGCAGCCGGGCCATGCTGGCCTCGTTCGTCCACTCGTCCATCGCGTGGTCCATGTTGACCAGCTGGACGAGACCGACCTGCCGCCGCGCCTCCTCCAGCAGCTCCTGCCGCATGGGCGGGGGCGCGTCGGTGCAGCGCTCGTGGAGCGAGGGCGCGGGCCGTACGGGCGGGGCGAACGGGTCGGGGCCGAGAGCCGCCGCCGCGTCCGCCCAGTGCAGGGCGTCGCCGCGCAGGTTGCGGATCTGCCAGTACCAGGAGAGCGACAGCACCATGCACAGCGCCTCCTGCTCGTCGGGCGCGGCGACGGCGTGGCGCAGGGCGGTGCGCAGGTTCTCGTACTCGCGCTGGAGGAGCCGGACGGCGGCGAGCTGTCCGGAGCCGCGCAGCAGCGGGTCGGTCGTACGGGCCAGCTCGCGGAAGAACACCAGGTGCCGGCGTTCGACGGCGTCCCGCTCCCCCGACTCCTCCAGCCGCTCCGCCGCGTACTCGCCGACGGTCTCCAGGAGCCGGTAGCGCATCTGGCCGTCGTCGGCGGGCGCGGCCACGACGAGGGACTTGTCGACGAGGGAGCCCAGGAGGCGGGCGGCGTCGACCGCCCCGCCGGACCCGTCGGCGCAGACGGCCTCGGCGGCCTCCAGGGTGCAGCCGCCGGCGAAGACGGAGAGCCTGCGCAGGGTGACGCGCTCGTCGTCGTCCAGCAGCTCCCAGGACCAGTCGACGACGGCCCGCAGGGTCTGCTGGCGCGGCAGCACGGTCCGGCTGCCGCTGGTCAGCAGGCGGAAGCGGTCGTCGAGCCGGTCCGCGATCTGCTGCGGGGTGAGCATCCGCAGCCGGGCCGCGGCGAGTTCGATGGCGAGCGGCAGCCCGTCCAGGCGGCGGCAGATCTCGGCGCTGGCCACCGCCGTCGCCCCGTCCGCGTCGACCCGGAAGCCGGGCCGGGCGGCGGCGCCGCGCTCGGCCAGCAGGCGCAGCGCGGTCGGGTCCGGCAGCGGGTCGACCGGGCGGACCGCCTCGCCCGGCACACCGAGGGGTTCCCGGCTGGTCGCGAGGACGGTGAGGCCGGGGCAGCGGGCCAGCAAGTGGTCGGCGAGGGCGGCGGCGGCCTCGATGACGTGCTCGCAGTTGTCCAGCAGGAGCAGCATGCGGCGGCGGGAGCAGTACTCGGTGAGCCGGGCCAGCGACTCACCGGCGGCGCGCTCGTCGCCGGAGGCCCGCTCGGCGGCCCGGAGCTCCCCGGAGCCCGCCCCGCTCAGCACCGTCTCCCGGGCGCCCAGCGCGGCGAGCACCGCCTCCGGCACGGCCTCGGGGTCGTCGACCGGCGCCAGTTCGGCCAGCCAGACCCCGTCCGGCCAGGTGCCGGGGTCGACGGTGTCCGCGACCTCCTGCGAGAGCCGGGTCTTGCCCGCGCCGCCGGGCCCGAGCAGGGTGACGAGCCGTCCCCGGGAGAGGTCGTCGCGCAGCGCTGCCATCTCGGGCTCCCGCCCGACGAAGCTGGTGAGACGGGCGCGGAGGTTGCCCATAGGGGCGGGGGCGGGTGCGGAGGGCTTCACGGGGGCCGGGGGCGCGGGCTCCTGCCGCAGCAGCTCCCCGTACAGGGTGGTCAGCTCGGCGCCCGGGTCGGTGCCGAGGCGGTCGGCGAGCAGGGTGCGCACCTCGTCGTACGCGGCCAGGGCCTGGGCGGTGCGCCCAGCGTCGCGCAGGGCGCGCAGGCGCAGCGCCTGGAGGGGTTCGTCGAGGGGGTGCTCGCCGCAGAGCGCGGTCAGTTCCGGCAGCGCCTCGGTGGCCCGGCCGAGCCGGAGCGCGGCGGCGAGCCGGTCCCGGCGGGCGTCGAGCCGGCGGGCCGTCCAGCGCGCGGCGGCGGCGTGCCGGTCGGGGAGGTCGGCGAGCGCGGGGCCCCGCCAGAGCGCGAGCGCGTCGTCGAGGACGCCCATCGCGCGGGCCGGGTCGCCCTCCGCGAGGACCCTGGCCCCCTCGCCGGCCAGCCGCTCGAAGCGGAACAGGTCGACGGCCTCCGGTTCGGCGGCCAGCCGGTAGCCGCTCTCCGCCGAGGCGACGGCCTCGTGCCCGATGGCCCGGCGCAGCCGTCCGACCAGGGCTTGGAGTGCGGCGGGCGCGTCGGCGGGCGGTTCGCCGTCCCACACCTCGTCGACGAGCACGCCCACCGGGACCGTCCGCCCGGGGCGCAGCGCGAGCACGGTGAGCAGGGCGCGCAGCCGCGCCCCGCCGACGGAGAGGACCGTGCCGTCGTCGCGGAGTGCCTGGGTGGTGCCGAGGATGCCGTAGCGCACGCGCCCATTCTCCGTGACCCCCACCGGTGTGCGCACAGCCGCCCCGCCCCTGCTCGTCATGGGCCCACCCTTTCCGGTCCCGGGGCGGGAAGCGAACCGTTTCCGCCGTGTCGTACGCGGCGGGGGTGCGGCACGCCCGCGTCACCGGGCGCGGACGGCGGGCGCGCCGTACGCGCCCCGGTCACTCCCCCGCGTCCGCGTCGCCCTTCGGCTCGACCGCGTAACCCGGCACGGACGGCCAGCGGACGGTGAGCACCACGGACTCCTCCTCGGCGATCCAGGAGTGGTCGACGCCGACGCCCCACACCACGTAGTCGCCCTGCTCCTCCAGCAGCACGCTGCGCCCCGGCAGCTCCACCCGGAACCGCCCGCTGATGAGCACGAGCAGCGCGGTCCGGCTCTCCCCGCGCACCCACTGCGCCCGCTCGTCGCCCACCGGGTGGACGCCCCACTTGATCTCGACGTCCTCGCTGTGCCGGGGATCGCCCGCGTCCTTGAAGTGCCCGAGGATCCAGCCCCGGTCGAGTGCGGCGTCCTTGCCGGCGTTGCCCACGTACACGTTGTCGTTCACGTGGGGCGACGCTAGCAGGGGCGAAATGCGGGGAGAGCGGGGTGGGCCGTCTGCACGCCGCCTACGCTCGGGGCATGGCAAGCGCAGCGCAGCAGCGGATCAGTCCGGTCTTTCTCGGGATCGCCGCCGTGACGGCCGTGGCCGGGTGGGCGGTGTGGACGGACTTCGCGGCGCAGCCCGGTTTCGCGACGTTCCTGTTCGTCACCGGGGCGTGGGTGGTGTCGCTGTGTCTGCACGAGTACGCGCACGCCAGGACCGCGTTGCACAGCGGGGACATCTCGATCGGCGCCAAGGGGTATCTGACGCTGAATCCGCTGAAGTACACGCACGCGCTGCTGAGCATCGTGCTGCCGGTGCTGTTCGTGATCATGGGCGGGATCGGGCTGCCCGGTGGGGCGGTGTTCATCGAGCGGGGCCGGATCCGCGGCCGGTGGCGGCACAGCCTGATCTCGGCGGCCGGGCCACTGACCAATGTGCTGTTCGCGCTCGTGTGCACGGCGCCGTTCTGGCTGGACGCGCTGGACGGGGTACCCGCCGCCTTCCGCAACGCGCTGGCCTTCCTGGCGCTGCTCCAGGTGACGGCCGCCCTCCTGAACTTCCTGCCGGTGCCGGGCCTCGACGGCTACGGGGTGATCGAGCCCTGGCTGTCGCACTCGGCGCGGCGCGCGGTCGAGCCGTTCGCACCCTTCGGCCTGATCGCGGTCTTCGCCCTGCTGTGGGTTCCCGAACTGAACCGGGCCTTCTTCGACGCGGTGTACGCGCTGCTGCGCGGCCTGGGCGTGGACGGCTTCCGGACGGACTGCGGCCTTGACGCGTACCGGTTCTGGCAGGGGGCCAACCCGGTGTGCGAGATGGGCGGCTGAGGCGGCCGGGCGGCACCCGGCGGTCTTGACGCGGGTCGCCACAGGCGGGTGACCATGAACCATGACCCGTGACGTGTCGACACCTCCCACCCTCGCCCCCGGCTCGCTCGGCGGTTCGCGCCAGCCGGTGATCCGCGCCGCCGGCGGACTCGTGCTCCGGCCCTGGGAACGCGCCGACGCGCCGGTGTTCCTCGCCGCCTACGAGGACCCGGAGATCCGGCACTGGCACACGCGCCGGCCCTCGACCGAGGAGCAGGTCCGCGAGTGGTTCGACACCTACGCGCGGGACTGGCAGCGGGAGAGCGGCGGTCACTGGGCCGTCACCGGTGACGACGGTGAGGTGCGCGGGCGGATCGCGCTGCGCGACATGGAGTTCGGCGACGGGATCGCCGAGGCCGCCTACTGGGTGCTGCCCGCCGCGCGGGGCGCCGGCGTGGCCTCCGGCGCGCTCGCGGCGCTGAGTGCCTGGGCCCTGGAGGAGGCCGGCTTCTGGCGCATCGAACTGGACCACTCGACGCGGAACCACGCCTCGTGCGCGGTCGCGACGAAGTGCGGGTTCGCCCCCGAGGGCGTCAAGCGGGGCGCGGGGCTGCACGACGACGGACGCCATGACATGCACCTGCACGCCCTGGTCCGGGACCGGTGAGACCGGCGCGCCGGGCTACTGCGCGGACTCCGCGCGGCGGCGGCGCAGGTAGTACCAGGCCATGTTCGAGGAGAGGCCGACCAGCAGGACCCACACGATGCCGATGAGCACGCTGCCCTGCACGAAGGACGTCACGGCCGCGGCGAGGGCCAGGACGCAGACGACGAGGGCGTAGAGAGCGAGGCGGGGCATGGGGGTGGCTCCTGTCGGAGGGTGCAGCACGGTCCCCTCCAGTGTCCCCCATGCCCCCGGCCGTTCCCGGGAGGGTCCTCACACGTCCGTGGTACGCAGTCCGGCGTGGGCCTTGTAGCGGCGGTTGACCGAGATCAGGTTGGCGACCAGCGACTCGACCTGGTGGGCGTTGCGCAGCCGGCCAGCGAAGATGCCGCGCATACCGGCGATGCGGCCGGCCAGCGCCTGGACGATGTCCGTGTCGGCGCGGGCCTCGCCCAGCACCAGGACGTCGGTGTCGATCTCCTCGATCGTCTCGTCCTGGAGCAGCACCGCCGACAGGTGGTGGAAGGCGGCGGTGACGCGGGAGTCCGGCAGCAGGGCGGCGGCCTGCTCGGCGGCGCTGCCCTCCTCCGGCTTCAGCGCGTAGGCGCCCTTCTTGTCGAAGCCGAGCGGGTTGACGCAGTCGACGACGATCTTCCCGGCCAGCTCCTCGCGCAGCGACTCCAGCGTCTTGGCGTGGCCGTCCCACGGCACCGCGACGATCACCACGTCGCTCTCCCGCGCGCAGGTCGCGTTGTCCGCGCCGCGTACGCCGTTGCCCAGTTCCCCGGCCGCCGCCTCCGCGCGGTCGGCGGCGCGGGAGCCGATGATCACCTGCTGGCCGGCGCGGGCGAAGCGGTACGCGAGACCGCGCCCCTGCGGCCCGGTCCCGCCGAGCACGCCGACGGTCAGGCCGGACACGTCCGGCAGGTCCCAGGGGTCCTTGGCGGGGGGCTTGGGCGCGCTGCCGCTGTCATTCGTAGTCATGGCCCCGACACTACTGCGAGGTACGGCGCCGCAGCCCGCGCTCCCCGGCCGGTGGGACGTACGTCGCACGGCTCCCTGCCCCCGCCGCCACCCGTACGGATGGCTGTCCGGCCTTTCGCCGGTGGCGGGGCCCGTGCATGGTGCAGGATGCCGGGCCATGGATGCCGTACGTGTGGCGCTGCTGCGTGAAGTGCTCGCCAGGACCCAGTGGCCCGCCGCCGCCCGGCAGTTCGCCGGCGCGCTCCGCTCCTCCGTGGTCCCGCACGGCGGCGGGCTGCTGCTGGTGGGGACCGAGGTGTACGAGCCCTGGCACCTGGCCGCCCACCTGGTCGACGAGTCCACCTGGTCGGGGCTGCCCGAACTCCGCCCCACTCTGGTACGCCACCGGGTGGAACCCGGCGACCCGGCCCACCTCGCGGTCGGCCTCGGCCGGATCGAGGCGGCCGGGCGGGGCGAGACGCTGCTCGTGGTGACGCCGGAGCGCCCCGGCGAGGGTCTGCTGGAGCGGGTCCACGACGCCCGCCGGGCCGGGGCGACGATCCTCTCGCTGGACAACGGCGACCCCCAGGTCCGCGGGCTCGCCCATGAGGCGCTGTCCGTGACGGACGAGGACGACGTGGACCTGGACACCGTCCAGCACCTGATCAGCGCCGCCGCCGGGGAGAACGGCGCGCCCGTGCCGCGCGGCGGCCGCCGCACCTTCCGCGACCGGCTGTCCCGGCTGGCCGACCAGCTGACCGCGCCTCCGCCGCCGCGCTGGTAGCGGGGCGGCTCCGGGCGTGCGGGGCCGCCCCCGTAATCCGTTTGCATCCCGCACGTATCACGACAGACCATGTCTCCTCGTGACCTCTCGCACCTCCCTCGCCGCCAGGCTGGCCGCGCTCCTCCCCGACCTCTCGCCCTGGCGGTCATCGGCCGACTTCCGGCTGCTGTGGGTGCAGGGGATCGTCACCTACTTCGGCAGCTTCATGGCGCTGATCGCGCTGCCGCTCCAGATCAAGGACCTCACCGGCTCACCGCTCGCCGTCGGCGCGATGGGCGCGGTGGAGCTGGTGCCGCTGGTCATATGCGGCCTGTACGGGGGTGCGCTCGCCGACGCCGCGGACCGCCGGAAGATCATCCTGCTCACGGAGGCCGGGCTCGGGCTGCTCGCGGTGGTCCTCCTGGTGAACGCGGCACTGCCCGACCCGATGCTGTGGCCGCTCTACCTGGTGGCGGGCGGCGTCTCCGCGCTCGCCGGGCTCCAGCGGCCCGCGCTGGACTCGCTGATGGCCCGGATCGTGCCGCACGACCAGCTGCCGGCCGCCGCCGCGCTGAACTCGCTGCGCTGGCAGGCCGGGGCGATCATGGGCCCGTCGCTGGCCGGCCTGGTGGTCGCCTACGCCGGACACGCCACCGCCTACGCGATCACCGTCGCCACCTTCGCCGTATCGGTGCTGATGTGCCGCAGGCTCGCCCCCGCGCCGCCCGCCGAGAAGGGGCAGAAGCCGTCGCTGCGCGGCATCGTGGAGGGGGCCAGGTACGCCTGGAGCAGGCCCGTGCTGCTGGGCACGTACGCGATCGACATGGCCGCGATGTTCTTCGCGTTCCCCAACACGATCTTCCCGTTCCTCGCGGACGAGCTGGACGCCGACTGGTCGCTGGGCCTGATGTACGCGGCGGGCTCGGCCGGCTCCCTCGTCCTCGGCCTGACCAGCGGCTGGACCTCACGGGTCCGCAGGCACGGGCTGTTCGTCGTGTGCGGTGCCGCCGTCTGGGGGCTCTCGATCGCGGCGGCCGGCTGGTTCGGCAACGTGTGGCTGGTGCTGGTCTGCCTCGCCTTCGCCGGGGCGGGCGACATGCTCAGCGGGCTCGGCCGGTCGACCATCTGGAACCAGACGATCCCGGAGGAGCTGCGCGGCCGCCTCGCGGGCATCGAGGTGCTCTCGTACAGCGTCGGGCCGCAGCTCGGCCAGGTCCGGGCCGGCGGCATGGCCGGATGGACCGGGACCCGGCCCGCGATCTGGACCGGCGGCGTGGCGTGCGTCGCCTCGGTGGCGCTGCTGGCGGCGGCGCTCCCGAAGCTCCTCACGTACGACTCGGCGACGGACGAGGACGCGCTGCGCCGGCGCGCCCGGCACGCGGAGGGACCGGCCGTGGAGCCGGCGGCCTGAGGCCGGGGCCCGCCGGCCCCGGCCCCGCGGCCCCGTCAGCCGGCCGCGCCGTCCTCGTCCTGCCCCTTGCGGTCGTGCCACTTGGGGTCGGTGTCCCACTCCAGGTTCCGCTCCTGGGCGGTCTCCATCGCGTGCTGCGCCTCCTGCCGGGAGGCGTACGGGCCGAAGCGGTCCTTCGCCGGGCACTCGGGGCCTTCCTCGACCTTCTTGTGCTCCAGGCAGTAGAACCACTCGCCCGGCTTGCCGACCGTGCGCTTCTTGAACAGGGCCATCATCGGTTCCTTTCCTCTGTGCCATGGTGCCCCGGACACGCTGGTTAGACTCGCTGGCATGTCTGGCCAGTCGCTGCTCGTACCAGGGGAGATCACTCCCGTCCGTTCCGTTCCCGGAAACATCCGGCGCCCCGAGTATGTGGGCAAGCCGGCTCCGACGCCGTACACCGGGCCGGAGGTGCAGGACGCCGAGACCGTGGAGCGGATGCGCGTCGCGGGACGGATCGCCGCGCAGGCGATGGCCGAGGCCGCCAAGCACATCGCCCCTGGCGTCACGACGGACGAACTCGACCGCGTCGCCCATGAGTTCATGTGCGACCACGGGGCCTACCCGTCGACGCTGGGCTACCGCGGCTTCCCCAAGTCGCTGTGCACCTCGCTCAACGAGGTGATCTGCCACGGCATCCCGGACTCCACCGTGCTGCGCGACGGCGACATCGTGAACCTCGACGTGACCGCGTACCTCGACGGGGTGCACGGTGACAACAACGCGACCTACCTCTGCGGCGACGTCGACGAGGAGTCGCGGCTGCTCGTCGAGCGCACCGAGGAATCGCTGCGGCGCGCGATCAAGGCCGTGAAGCCGGGCCGGCAGATCAACGTCATCGGGCGGGTCATCGAGTCGTACGCGAAGCGCTTCGGGTACGGCGTGGTCCGGGACTTCACCGGGCACGGGATCAACACCTCGTTCCACTCCGGGCTCATCGTGCCGCACTACGACAGCCCGCACGCCACCACCGTGATGCAGCCCGGCATGACGTTCACCATCGAGCCGATGCTGACGCTCGGCAGCCACGACTACGACATGTGGGACGACGGCTGGACCGTGGTGACGAAGGACCGCAAGCGCACCGCGCAGTTCGAGCACACGCTCGTGGTGACGGAGACCGGCGCGGACATCCTGACCCTGCCATAACGCCTCCGCCTCCCCCGCTTCCGAAACGGCCGCCCCTCCGGGCGGCCGTTCTGTTCGCTACCGACAGTTCCCGACAAGCCGTCGGCAAAGAGTTGACTTAGGTATGCCTAAGTAGGAGGATCACCGTATCGGCCCGCGCCACCGGCGGACACCTGTGGCGGGTCGATATTTCCGTCTCTTCCCGGACTTCCCGTCCCCCTCGGCCCCGGAGGCCCGCCTTGGACGCAACCGTCACCGCCACGCCCTTCTCGACGCTGATCCGTACCGCGTCCCACGAGCAGCACACCGAGGCGGAGACCTCGACCTTCATGGGGGATCTGCTCGGCGGGCGCCTCGGGGTGGACGCGTACACGCGCTACACCGAGCAGCTGTGGTTCGTGTACCGGGCGCTGGAGGAGGGCGCCCAGGCGCTGGCCGCCGACCCGGTCGCCGGGCCGTTCATACAGCCCGAGCTGATGCGCACCGCCGAGCTGGAGCGCGACCTCGCCCATCTGCGGGGCGAGGGCTGGCGCGAGGGTCTGGAGCCGCTGCCGGCCACCGCCGCGTACGCCGAACGGGTCGCCGAGTGCGCCCGCACCTGGCCCGCCGGGTACATCGCGCACCACTACACGCGGTACCTGGGCGATCTGTCGGGCGGGCAGATCATCCGGGACAAGGCGGAGAAGACCTGGGGCTTCGCCCGCAAGGGCGACGGGGTGCGGTTCTACGTCTTCGAGGAGATCTCCAACCCCGCCTCCTTCAAGCGCGGTTACCGCGAGCTGCTGGACGCGGTGAACGCGGACGACCTGGAGAAGCAGCGGATCGTGGACGAGTGCAAGCGCGCCTTCGCGCTGAACACCGCCGTGTTCCGGGAGCTGGGCGAGGAGTTCCGCGCCGCCTGACCCGCGTCACCCGTGGTGGGCCAGGACCACCCTGCCGCCGATCTCCACCGTGCCGTCCGGCGCGGGCGCCGTGAGGATCTGGGAGCCGCGGCCCTGTGTGATGTTGAGCGCGCGCCCGAGGTGCGCGCTCAGCAACAGGGCCGCGGCTCCCGTCGCTTCGTCCTCCGCGATGCCCCCGGTGCAAGCACCGGCTCCACCGGAGCGGCTGACGCCGCGCTCATCGAACCTGCGCGGAAAGGCCCGCGCCCTGACGCGCCCCGCCGCCTCCTCCTCCCACGCCCAGGCGTAGAGCCAGCCCGCGCCGGGCGGCGGGGCCGGGAGCGCGTCGACCTCGGCGGCCGAGGCGTACTGCTGGAGGGTGCGCGGCGGCGCCCACTCGGGGCGGGCGGTGATCCAGCTGAACTCGCCGTCCTGGCGGGCGAACACGTCGCCCACCTCCAGCTCCAGGATCTCCAGGTCGAGCAGCCAGGCGGCGCCGACCACGGGATGCCCGGCGAACGGCAGCCGGAGCCCCGGGGTGTAGATGTCGAGCTGCCCGCGCTCCGGGTCGTCGACGAACACGGTCTCGCTGAAGCCGAGTTTCCCGGCGAGTTCCTGCCGGTCCGCGCGGTCGGGAAGGCGGCGCCCGTCGCGTACGACCCCGAGGGCGTTGCCGTGCCGGCCGTCCGGGCCGCAGAACACGCGCAGGACGTCGGTGCCGGCGGGTACGTCGTAGTCGTAGTCGCTCACGCCCGCATTCAAGCACCCGCCCGGGTCCCCGCCCTGCGAGAGGGCGGGGACCCGGGCGGTGGTGCCGTCCGGTGTGCGGGGCGTCAGGCGGTACGGCGGCGGCGGGCCACGACGACCGCTCCGGCGCCGGCCGCCACGATCAGGCCGGACGCGGCGAGCAGCGGGCCCGTGGGCACGTCGGAACCGGTAGAGGCCAGGGCGCCCGAGCCGCCGACCGTGCCGCCGCCTCCGACGGTGCCGCCCCCGCCGGTGGAGCCCGAACCGCCCGCGGCGCCCCCGCCGGTGGTCGAGCCGCCGGTCGTGGAGGAGCCGCCGGTGGTGGAACCGGTCGGGAGGGTGGCGTTCTTGTCGAGGGAGACCGCGACGGTCAGCGCGTCGAGCTTCTCGCCCGCCTGGTACATCCCGCCGAAGGCCTTGGCGGAGCCGTCGGCGGTCAGGGTCGCCGGGACGCCGGACAGGGTGACGACACCGTCCTTGGCGGCGAGCTTGCCGGCGGGCAGCTTCAGGTCGGCGATGGCCAGGCCGGTGTAGGTGGACACCTTCTTGGTCGCGCGGTCCTTGGAGGAGACGTCGGCCAGGAGCTTGCCCGTGGTGCCGGACGTGCGCACCGTCAGGTGGGAGAACGAGAGGTCGAGGGTGTAGGCGCCGTCCTCCTTGTGGCCGAGGAAGCGGACCTTGCCGCCAAAGGTGGCCTTCAGGGTCTGCCCGGCGGCGTCGAAGGTGCCGGTGGCGTCGGGGAAGCGGTAGCCGGACGCGGTGGGCTTGGCTCCGCCGGTCGTCTCGACCTTGCCCTGGGCGATGGAGCCCGTGACGTACGAGCGGAAGGACTCCCGGACGCCCCAGTCCAGGGTGCCGTCGACGACCGGGCCGGACTCGGGGGCCGGCTTGTCGGTGGCGGAGGCCGTGGGGCTGGGCTTGGCGGTCGGCTTGGTGGTCGGCTTCTCGGTGGGCTTCTCCGTGGGCTTCTCCGTGGGCTTTTCGGTCGGCTTCTCCGTCGGCTTCTCGGTGGGCTTCTCGGTCGGGGCCGCGGCCGCCGTGACGGTGAGCGTGGCCGGGTCCAGCACCTCGCCCTCCTTGTACTGCCCGTTGAACGCCTCGGAGCCCGCCTTGGTCAGCTTGGCCGGGATGTCCTTGAAGACCATCGCGCCGCCCGCGCCCTGGCCCGGCCGCACCGCCGAGAGATCCAGGTCCGCGACGGCGACATCGTTCTGGGTGCCCTGCGGGGTGGCCACGTCGGCGGTGATGGCGCCGCCCGTGCCGGCGGTGGAGACCTTGACGTCGGAGAGCGTGATGTCCAGGACGCCGCCGTGCGCGTTGAAGTTGACGCCGCCGTCGAAGGCGGTGTCGGTGGCGTGGGTACCGGTGTCGTAGGTGCCCTTGCCGTTGACGAACGTGAAGACGCCGTTGTTCTCGGCCTGCTTCGCGCCGTCCTTGACGGTGATCTTGCCGGCGCCGCCGATGTACCGGCGGAAGGACTCCTTGAAGCCCCAGTCCAGCGTGCCGTCCTTGAGCTCGATCGTCGGCGCGGCAGCGGTGGCGTTCGGCGCGGTGCGGTCGGCGGCGAGTGCCGGGAGGGCGAGTGCGGCGCCGAGGGTGGCAGCGGTGGCGACGGCTGCGGCGAGGGTTATGGGGCGGCGGGTGGCTGCCATGGTCTTCAAGGACATCCCGGCCAAGCTGACCAAGGCGGGCTCCGAGGCGTTCAACGGGCAGTACAAGGAG
>NZ_RDBL01000013.1:512879-540271 GCF_008042035.1 Streptomyces sp. col6 | reverse complement strand
GTCCCCACGGCCGCCGAGAAGGACGACGACTCCCGGACCGGGCTCTACCTGACCCTCGGCGTCGCCCGGTTGCGGCGTACGAGCACCAGCACGGTGACCGCGGCCGCGGCGAGGAGTCCGGCGCCGCCGAGGGTCAGGTAGAGCCCGGTCCGGGAGTCGTCGTCCTTCTCGGCGGCCGTGGGGACCGTGGCCGGCGTCGCCGTCGGGCTCCCGGCCGGCTCGGGCGAGGCGGAGGCGTCGCTGCCCAGGTCGGGCAGGGCGGGGAGCTTCGCCTTCGCGTCGGTGGCCACGGCGAGCGAGACCGGGTCCATCGCGGTGCCCGCCTTGTAGAGCGAGCCGAAGACCTTCGCACCGTCGGCGGTCAGCGTGGCCGGGGCCTCGGTGAGGACCGCGAGGCCGTTCTCCGGCACGAAGTCCTCGGCGGTGAAGGTGACGAGCGGCACGGACTCGGTGGCCCTGCCGTCGCTCAGAACGTCGGCGCGGAGCGTGCCCTTGCCGGCCTTCACGGCCACCGCGACCCGGGACAGCTTCAGATCGAGGCCGTCGGCGGCGGTGAAGCGCACGCTGCCCGTGAAGGTCGCCGCGAGGGTCTTCTTCTCCGGGTCGTACGTGCCCTTCCCCTTCGGGAAGCGGAAGAGCGCGCCGCCGTCCTGGGCGCCGTCGGAGAGGGCCCACTTCCCCTTGCCGATGGAGCCGGTGACGTACTCGCGGAAGGTCCGGCGCACGCCCCAGTCGACGGCGGCGTCCTCGAAGCGGCCGGCCGTGGACTTCTTCTTCGGCTCGTTGCTCTTTCCGGGCTTCGCCGGGGACGTGGAGGCGGAGGGCTTCGCGGCCGGGCCCGTGGTGTCCACGGAGAGGCTGACCGGGTCCAGGGGGGTGCCGGCGGTGTAGTAGCCGGCGAAGGACTTGGCGCCCTGCGCGGTCAGCGTGGCCGGGATGTTGGTGAGGGCGACGGGGGTGGTACCGCCCCGCATGTCGATCCCGGACAGGCCGAGCGTGGCCAGCGGGACCTGGGCGGCGGTGGTGACGCGTCCGCTGCCCCGTTCCTTGCTGGTCATGTCCGCGTACAGAGTGCCGCTGCCGCCCTGGATGCGGACGGTGGGGCGGCTGATGGTGAGGTCCAGTTCGTAGGAGCCGTCGGACTTCTTGTGGCCGGTGAAGCGGACACCGCCCGAGAAGCCGGCCCGGAAGGCACCGTTCGCCGGGTCGTAGGAACCGGTCGCGGAGTGGAAGCGGAACTGGCTGCCGCCGACCGTGGCGGCGCCGCCGGTCAGCCCCCAACTCCCCTGGGCGATCGGGCCGGTGACGTAACTCTGGAACGAGGACTTGATGCCCCAGTCGAGCCGTCCGCCCTGCACCGTGCGGCTCGCCGCTTGCGCGGCGGTGGCCGGGAGCAGTGCGCACAGCAGGACCGCGAGAAGCGCGACGGCGAGTGCGCGGGCAGGTCTGAACGGTGGCATGGAACCCCTCCGAGGGCTAGCAACTGAGGTAAGGCTAACCTAAGGTATGTACATCCTGTGCCGGTACCCCCTTCCGTCACATTCCTCGCAGAACCCCACCAACTGCTCGCCGCAGTACGAGCCGCAGAACGACAGGACGGTGCACCCGTGCGCTACACGCAGGACTTCGCCCCACCGGGCCCGGCCGTCCGGCGGCCCCGGCGCGGGCGCACCGGCGTCCTGGCCACCGCCCTCGCCCTGGCCTCCGCCGTGCTCCTGTCCGGCTGCGGCGGTACGGGGTCGCCCTCGGCGAAGTCCTCCGCGGCCAAGTCCTCCTCGGCGGACGCGGACCGGATAGAACCGCTGACCGGCACGTCCGCGCCGAAGCTCCCGGTCACCGTGGACTCGGCCGACGGCAAGCGGACCACCATCACCTCGGCGGACCGGATCGTGCCGCTCACCGGCAGCCTGAACGAGATCGTGTTCACGCTGGGTCTCGGCAAGCAGGTCGTGGCCCGCGACATCACCGCCACCTTCGAACAGGCCGAGAAGCTGCCCGTGGTGACCCGCGCCCACGACGTGTCGGCGGAGAGCGTGCTGTCCCTGAAGCCCACCGTGGTCCTCGCGGACACCACGACCGGCCCGGCCGAGGCGATCGGCCAGATCCGCGACGCCGGGATTCCGCTCGTGGTCGTCGAACCCGCCAAGGAACTGGCCGACGTGGGCCGCCGGATCGACACGGTGGCCGCCGCACTCGGCGTACCGGAGGCCGGCCGGACGCTGAAGAAGCGCACACAGGACCGCATCGACGCCGTGCGCGAGTCCGTACCCGCACCGGCCGGGGGGAGCGAGAAGCCGCGCGTGGCCTTCCTGTACCTGCGCGGATCCGCGTCCGTCTATCTGCTGGGCGGCCGGGACTCCGGGGCGAGTTCGCTGCTGGAGGCGGCGGGGGCGGTGGACGCCGGCAAGGCGTCCGGGCTGAAGAAGGACTTCACCGCGATCACCAGCGAGGCCCTGGCCAAGGCCGCGCCCGACGCGATCCTCGTCATGACGAAGGGTCTGGAGTCGGTCGGCGGGATCGACGGCCTGGTGAAGATCCCGGGTGTCGCGGAGACCCCGGCCGGGATGGACCGGCGGATCGTCTCCATCGACGACGGGGTGCTGCTGAACTACGGCCCGCGCACCGACCGCGTACTGAGCGAACTGGTCGCCCAGCTCTACCCGGAGAGCGGTGCGGACCAGTGACCGCCTCCTGCGAGATCCCCACCAAGACTGCCGGGCCCGAGGCTCCAGCGGCCCTGCCCCGGGCCCGGCGCTCCACCGCTGTCACCCTCACCGCCGGACTGACCGCCGCACTGGTCGTCGGCTGCCTGCTGTCCGCCGGGCTCGGCGCGTACAGCATCCCGATCGGTGACGTCCTCGCCTCCGTCCAGCACCGGATCGGGCTCGGCGGGCACGCCCTGGACCGGGTCGGCGAGAGCGTCCTGTGGAACGTGCGGCTGCCGAGGGTCGTCCTCGCCCTCCTCGTCGGCGCCTCGCTCGGCTGCGCGGGCGCCCTGATGCAGGGCGTGTTCGGCAATCCGCTCGCGGAGCCCGGCGTCATCGGGATCTCGGCCGGCGCGGCGGTCGGCGCGGTCGCGTCGATCGCGCTCGGGCTGAGCTTCTTCGGCAACTGGACCATCACCGTCTGCGCGTTCGTCGCCGGGCTGCTGACCGTGCTCCTGGTGTACGCGCTGTCGCGGTCGGGCGGCCGGACCGAGGTGGTGACGCTGATCCTCACCGGGATCGCGGTCAACGCCTTCGCGGGGGCGCTGATCGGCCTGTTCATCTTCTTCGCGGACAACGCGCAGATCACCCAGATCACCTTCTGGCAGCTCGGCTCGCTGGCCCAGGCCACCTGGCCCAAGGTGCTCGCCGTCCTGCCCTGCGCGGCGCTGGGACTGCTGATCGCCCCCTTCTACGCGCGCAAGCTGGACCTCCTCGCGCTCGGCGAACGGCCCGCCCGGCACCTGGGCGTGGACGTGGAGCGGCTGCGGCTGGTGCTGGTGCTGGTCGTGGCGCTGCTGACGGCGGCGGCCGTGGCGGTCGCCGGGATCATCTCCTTCGTCGGGCTGCTCGTGCCGCATCTGCTGCGCATGGCGAACGGGCCGGGGCACCGCTTCCTGGTGCCCGGCAGCGCGCTCGGCGGCGCTCTGGTGCTGGTCGCGGGCGATCTCGCGGCCCGGACCGTCGCTGACCCGGCGGAACTGCCGCTCGGGGTGCTGACCGCGCTCTTCGGCAGCCCGTTCTTCTTCTGGCTGCTGCGCAGGACCCGTCGCAAGCAAGGTGGTTGGGCATGAAGACCCTGCGGAACCTCTTCGCCCCGCACAGCCGGCAGCTGCCCGTGCCCGTCGCCGCCGGGGAGCCGGCCGCCGAGGTGAGCGGGCTGCGGGTGCGGCTCGGCGGGCGGCAGGTGCTGGACTCGATCGACCTGACGGCGTACGCGGGCGAGGTGCTGGCGCTCGTCGGCCCGAACGGGGCCGGCAAGTCCACGCTGCTCGCCGCGCTCGCCGCCGACCTCCCGGCCGAGAGCGGTGCCGTACGCATCGACGGGCGCCCGGTCACCGACTGGTCCGCGCCCGAACTGGCCCTGCGCCGGGCCGTCCTGCCGCAGTCGGCGGCCCTCGCCTTCCCGTTCCCGGTGGAGGACGTCGTCCGGATGGGCCGGGCGCCCTGGGCCGGGACGGACCGGGCCGACGAGGACGATCCGGCGGTCGCCGCGGCGATGGCGGCCACCGAGGTCACCGAGTTCGCCGGGCGCCCCTTCTCCGCGCTGTCCGGCGGCGAGCGGGCGCGGGTGGCGCTGGCCCGGGTGCTGGCGCAGCGGGCGCCGCTGCTGCTGCTCGACGAGCCGACGGCCGCGCTGGACCTGCGCCACCAGGAGCTGGTCCTGCGGATCTGCCGGGAGCGGGCGGCCGCCGGGGACGCGGTCGTGGTCGTCCTGCACGACCTGGGTCTCGCCGCCGCGTACGCGGACCGGGCGGCCGTGCTGAACCAGGGGCGGATCGCGGTGGCGGGCCCGCCGGCCGAGGTGTTCTCAAGTGACCTGCTCGGCAGGGTCTACCGGCAGCCGGTCGAGGTGTTCCCGCACCCGCGGACCGGGGTGCCGCTGGTGGTGCCCGAACGCACCGCTTGACCTGTGCATTACCTGTGCGGGGTACGTCCATGGGTCGGCCGTGATCGCTCCGTTTCCGGGCCCCCGCAGTGAGAGCTGAATCACTGCACGGGTGGGTATCGCACTGGTAAGCCTCGGCTAAGTTAGGTCCGCCTCACCCACCTTTGTCCAACCCTTCGTCCTTCTCCTTCATCCCATGTGGAGCCACCATGCGAGCCGTTCGTCTCTCCGTCGTCACCGCTGCCGCCACCGCGGCCGCTCTGACCGCCGTCACCGGCTGCGCCGAGAAGAGCGACGGCAAGGGTGACGGGGCCGTCCAGGTCGTCGCCAAGGACGACTCCTGCGAGGTCTCGAAGACGAAGCTGCCGGCCGGGCACATCGAGCTGGCGGTGCAGAACAAGGGCGCCAAGGTCACCGAGGTCTACGTCCTCTTCCCGGACGACCGCATCGTCGCCGAGCGCGAGAACATCGGCCCCGGCACCAAGGCCACCATCACGGCCGAGATCAAGGCCGGTTCGTACGAGATCGCCTGCAAGCCCGGCATGAAGGGCCACGGCATCCGACAGAAGATCGAGGTCAGCGGCGGCAAGGCGGCCAAGCGCAGCCCCGAGATGGACAAGGCCGTCGCCGCGTACCGCACCTATGTGCAGGCGCAGGCCGACGAGACGCTGCCGAAGGTCAAGGTCTTCACGGACGCCGTCGCCGCCGGTGACATCGAGGCCGCGAAGAAGGCGTACGCCGACTCGCGCATCGGCTGGGAGCGCACCGAGCCGGTCGCCGAGTCCTTCGGTGACATCGACCCGAAGGTAGACGTGCGGGCGGACGGCCTGGAGGACGGCCAGAAGTGGACCGGCTGGCACCGCCTGGAGAAGGCGCTGTGGCAGGACAAGAAGCTGGGCGCCGAGGAGAAGGCGCTCGCACCGACCCTGTACAAGGACCTGACCGACTGGCAGAAGCGCGTCGGCACCGCCGACATCACCCCGACCTCGATGGCCAACGGTGCCAAGGAACTCCTCGACGAGGTCGCCACCGGCAAGGTCACCGGCGAGGAGGAGCGCTACAGCCACACCGACCTGGTCGACTTCAAGGCCAACGTCGAGGGCGCCGAGCAGTCCTACAACCTCCTGAAGCCGATCGCGTCGAAGAACGACTCCGCGCTCACCGCCACGCTGGACAAGCGGTTCGCCGAGCTGAACAAGCTGCTCGACAAGTACCGCAAGAACACCTCCTCGTACGAGTTCACCTCCTACGAGAAGGTCGGCAAGGCGGACCGCAAGGAGCTGTCGGACGCGGTCAACGCGCTGGCCGAGCCGCTGTCCAAGCTCGCCGCCGCGGTGACGAAGTAACCGGCCGGAAAGAGGCTTCGGGCATGACCGAGAAGACCGGCAAGGCACCCGGCGACGGCAACGCCCCGTCGCGGCGGGCGCTGCTGGGCTGGGGCGGTGCCGGGCTCGCGCTCGGCGCCGCGGCGGCCGGTGTGGGCGTCGCCGCGGCCCGCTCCGACGACGGCGGCCGGCAGACGGCCGCGGACAGCGGCGCGGCGGTGCCCTTCCACGGCGCGCACCAGGCCGGTATCGCCACCGCCGTCCAGGACCGGCTGCACTTCGCCGCGTTCGACGTGACGACGAAGGACCGGGCCGAACTGGTCGCGCTGCTCAAGGAGTGGACCCGGGCGGCCGAGCGGATGACCGCGGGCCACGCGGTCGGCGACGGCGCCTACGGGGGCCTGGCCGAGGCGCCGCCGGACGACACGGGCGAGGCGCTGGGCCTCAAGCCGTCCCGCCTCACGCTGACGATCGGCTTCGGTCCCTCGCTGTTCGCGAAGGACCGCTTCGGCCTGGAGTCCCGGCGCCCCGAGGCGCTCGTCGACCTGCCGAAGTTCCCCGGCGACAACCTCGACAGGTCCCGCAGCGGCGGCGACCTGTGCGTCCAGGCGTGCGCGGACGACCCTCAGGTCGCCGTCCACGCCATCCGCAACCTCGCCAGGATCGGCATGGGCCGCACCGCGATCCGCTGGTCCCAGCTGGGCTTCGGCAAGACGTCCTCGACCACGCCGGACGCCCAGACCCCGCGCAACATGCTCGGCTTCAAGGACGGCACCCGGAACATCTCCGGCACCGACACCGCCGCCCTCGACAAGCACGTGTGGGCCGGGGCGAAGGACGGGCCCGACTGGATGACCGGCGGCTCGTACCTGGTCGCCCGGCGCATCCGGATGCACATCGAGACCTGGGACCGCACCTCGCTCCAGGAGCAGGAGGACGTCTTCGGCCGCGACAAGGGCGAGGGCGCGCCGGTCGGCAAGTCGAAGGAGCGCGACGAGCCGTTCCTGAAGGCGATGCTGCCGACCGCGCATGTGCGCCTCGCCCACCCGGACAGCAACGACGGGGCGACGATCCTGCGCCGGGGCTACTCCTTCACGGACGGCACCGACGGCCTCGGCCGGCTCGACGCGGGGCTGTTCTTCCTGGCCTATCAGCGCGACACCCGCAAGGCGTTCGTTCCCCTGCAACGACGCCTGGCGGCACACGACGCACTCAACGAGTACATCCAGCACGTGGGTTCGGCGCATTTCGCCGTCCCGCCGGGCGTCCGCGACAAGGACGACTGGTGGGGCCGGGCGCTGTTCTCGTAACGGGACTCGAAGCGGAAAGGGAACCGAGACGTGTTCAGCAACTTCCTGATCGGCCTGCGTGAGGGCCTTGAGGCCAGCCTGGTCGTCTGCATCCTCATCGCGTATCTGGTGAAGACCGGCAACCGCGACCGGCTGCTGCCCATCTGGATCGGCGTGTCCATCGCGGTCGTCGTCAGCCTCGGCTTCGGCGCCGGGCTCGAATTCGGCTCGCAGGAGATGACGTTCAAGGCGCAGGAGGCGCTCGGCGGTTCGCTGTCGATCGTCTCGGTGGGCCTGGTGACGTGGATGGTCTTCTGGATGCGGCGGACCGCGCGCCATCTCAAGGCCGAGCTGCACGGCAAGCTCGACGCGGCGCTCGCCATGGGCACCGGCGCGCTCGTCGCCACCGCGCTCCTCGCGGTCGGCCGGGAGGGCCTGGAGACCTCGCTGTTCGTGTGGCGGGCGGTGCACGCGGCGGACGACGGCTGGCACCCGATGATCGGCGCGGTGCTGGGCATCGCCACGGCCGTGGTGCTGGGCTGGCTGTTCTACCGGGGCGCGCTGAAGATCAACCTGGCGAAGTTCTTCACCTGGACCGGCGGGATGCTGGTGGTCGTCGCCGCCGGTGTGCTGGCGTACGGGGTGCACGATCTCCAGGAGGCGGAGTTCCTCGGCGGCCTGCAGAACCGGGCGTTCGACATCAGCTCCGCGATCCCGCCGGACAGCTGGTACGGGACCCTGCTGAAGGGCACGTTCAACTTCCAGCCGGACCCCACCGTCCTCCAACTCACCGTCTGGGCGCTGTATCTGGTCCCCACCCTCGCGCTGTTCCTCGCCCCGGTAGGGTTCGGACGTCCAGTGGCGGCGGATCAGAAGGCGCGGAAAGCAACGGATGAGAAGTCTGAAGCCGGTGCGGCCGGTGACGGCACTCGCGGTGGCGACGGTGCTGAGCCTGACGGCGAGCGGGTGCGTGACGGTGCACGGCGAGCGGGAAGTCGTACCGGCGGCGACGAAGTCTGAGGCCGCACGCGCCCTGAAGGACTTCACCGCCGCGTACAACGCCGCCGACAAGGCGTACGACCCGGCGCTGGACGCGGACGTGGTGACGGGCTCGCTCGGTGCCATCAACCAGGCGGGGCTCAAGGCCCGGCACCGGATCGAGCCCACCGGCAACGCCCGGCATCAGCCGCTGGAGCTGACCGACGCCCGCTTCCTCATCCCCGGGCAGGCCGGCTGGCCGCGCTGGTTCGTCGCCGACACGGACTCCAACCGGGACGAGGACCGGGGCAAGCAGGACACCCGCTGGCTGCTGGCCTTCGTCAAGTCCGGCCCCGACGCGGGCTGGAAGGCCGCCTATCTGTCGGTCGTCGCGCCCGGCCAGGTGCCCGCCCTCGCGAAGGGCGGCGACGGCCGGGCCGAACCGGTCGCGGCGGACGGCCCCGGCCTGGCGGTGGCCCCGCGGGACCTCGGTACGCGGTACACGCAGTACCTGCAGAAGGGCGCGCCGGACGTGTTCGCGCCCGGGGCGGCCACCTCGCAGTGGCGCGACGCGCGGCTGAACACCCGGCGCGCCGGGTTCTCGTACCAGTACGTCGACCAGCCGCTGGACGGCGGCGCGTACGCCCCGCTCGGGCTGGCCACCGAGGACGGCGGGGCGCTGGTCTTCTTCAGCAGCAGGCACTACGAGCGGCAGACCGCCGCCGAGGGGCTGCGGCCGACGGTGGACCCCGATGTGGAGGCGCTGCTGACCGGCGAGGTCAGGAGCACGCTGACCAAGGAGCGGGTCTCCAGTCAGCTGGTGTACGTACCGAAGAAGGGCGCCGGCGCGGACCGGGTGACCGTGCTCAACCGGCTGCCCGGTCTGACGTCGGCGAAGGGCTCGTAGTCCCAGGCCCTAGCGGCGCAGCGGCCAGGCCACCGAGTCGTGGTCGACGTCGCTCTGTCCTGCGGAGCCCACGAACCGGGCGCAGGCGTCCGTCAGCGTCTCCAGGAGCGTCAGCGGGTCCGGCAGCGGCTGCTCGGGCCCGCGCAGCCAGGCGACGTCCAGCTCACCGGGCAGCTGGGCCGGCGGCAGCAGCACATAGCTGCCCCGGCAGTGCCAGCGCAGGCCCGGGTGCTCGTCCATCGTCTCGGGGTGGCAGTCCAGCTCGCACGGCCACCACTCGTCCTCGTCCTCGGGTGTGCCGCGCGTCGCGGTGAAGAACAGCATCCGGTCGTCGCCGGAGCGGGCCACGGGTCCGACCTCGATCCCGGCGGCCAGCAGCCGCTCCAGGGCCTGCTCGCCCGCGGCCAGCGGGACGTCGAGCACGTCGTGGATCATGCCGGTGGCGGTGATGAAGTTGGCCTGCGGCTGGGAGCGGGCCCAGCGTTCGATCTGGGCGCGGTCGGTGGTGGACTGCGTCTGCCAGGCGAAGGAGACCGGGTGGCGGGCCGGGGTGGGACAGCCGATGCGTTCGCACGAACATCGGTAGCCGACCGGGTGGGCGGCGGGCGCGATCGGCATTCCGGCCTCGGCGACAGCCAGGAGCAGCGCCTCCCGTGCGGTGTCGTCGACCTCGCGCTGCTGCGGTTTGGGTCGTCGCCGCAGCCACTGGGAAAACTTGCTCTCTGAGCCGCGATTACGGCCGAAATCGGCGCCCATCTATCCCCTTGCCTTTGCGTTGCCCCTGCCCATGGTCCCACCATCCTGCGCCTCGGGTGGCCAGAGTCCGGAAGCGGGGTGGGACGGCCGGTGCCGCGCGGGGTGCACTATCACACGCTTTGTCATGAAAGAGCACGTCCGGTGACGGGTCCCGGCCGGGCCGCGCGGAGTGCCGCGGGACCGCGCCCGCGCGAACCACCCGTTCGGACCACAGCGCCGGGGACCCGGACGGCGCACCATGGGCTCACGCACACACCCGTGCGACGCACCGGCCGCAGCGGCCACCAGCCGCGCGACGATTCGTGGGGAGCCTGAATGCCTCGTGAAGCCACACCCCGGCACTACCTGATGTGTGCCCCTGCCCACTTCAAGGTGACGTATTCCATCAACCCCTGGATGGATCCCACCAAGCCGGTCGATCTGCCGCTGGCGCAGACGCAGTGGGAGGACCTGCGCGACCGCTACCGCGCCCTCGGTCACACCGTCGACCTGCTGGAGCCGCACCCGGACCTGCCGGACATGGTCTTCGCGGCCAACGGGGCCACGGTGATCGACGGCCGGGTGCTGGGCGCCCGCTTCGCGTACCAGGAACGGTTCGAGGAGGCGGCCGCCCACCGGGACTGGTTCCTCGGCCACGGCTTCACCGAGGTGTGTGAACCGGATCACGTCAACGAGGGCGAGGGCGACTTCGCGGTGACCGCCTCCTATGTGCTGGCGGGCCGGGGATTCCGGTCGTCGCCGCTCTCGCACGCGGAGGCGCAGGAGTTCTTCGGGCGCCCGGTGATCGGCCTCGACCTGGTCGACCCGCGCTACTACCACCTCGATACGGCCCTGAGCGTGCTCGACGACGCGGCCGACGAGGTCATGTACTACCCGCCGGCCTTCTCGCCGGGCAGCCGGGCGGTGCTGGCACGGCTCTTCCCGGACGCGCTGATCGCCGAGGAGCCGGACGCCGCGGCGCTCGGTCTGAACGCGGTGAGCGACGGGCTGCACGTCCTGCTGCCACAGGCGGCGACGGGCCTGTTCGACCCGTTGCGGGCGCGCGGCTTCGAGCCGGTGCCGATGGACCTGAGCGAGCTGCTGAAGGGCGGCGGCAGCGTGAAGTGCTGTACGCAGGAGCTGCGCGGCGGGGAGCGGGCCGGCTAGGCGGCGTCCGGCGGGGGCGGCCAGGCGTCGCCCCAGTCGGTGTCCCGGGCGGCGCGGTACAGGGCGCCGTGCCGCTTGGTGACCGTGTCGCGCCGCAGTCCCTCGTCGCGGGTGCAGAGGTCGAGGAGCACCTGCCCCTTGCGGATCTGGGGCCTGCGGACGACCCGGGCGGCCACCGGGAGCGGCGTGAACCGGGTGGCGACGACGTAGCTGAACTTCTCGTCCTCGTACGCCAGTGAGCCGCCCTTGACCTTCCGGTGCAGCGACGAGCGGCTGACCCGGGCCGAGAAGTGGCACCAGTCGGTGCCGGGCTCGATGGGACAGGCGTCGCTGTGCGGGCAGGGCGCGGCGACGGTGAACCCGGCGGCGACGAGCCGGTCGCGGGCCTCGATGACGCGGGCGTAGCCGCCCGGGGTCCCGGCCTCGACGACCACGACGGCCTGTCCGGCCGCGGCGGCGGCGTCGATGAGCGCGGTGCGGGCGGGGACGGTCAGCTCGTTGAGCACGTAGGAGACCGTGACCAGGTCCGCGGGGGCGAGGACGAGGTCGGTGCCGATGCGGGCCCGCTGCCAGTCGGCGGCGCGCAGGGCGGGCAGGCCGGAGGCGGCGGCCAGTTCGCGGCCGAGGGCGAGCGCGGGTTCGGCCCAGTCCAGGACGGTGGTGCGGTGGCCCTCCCACTCCCCCGCGACGGCCCAGCTCGCCGCCCCGGTGCCGCCGCCGACGTCGGTGTGCGTGGCGGGTGTCCAGTCGGGGGCGGCCTCGCGCAGGGCGTCGAGGGCGGACCGTACCGCCTCGAAGGTGGCGGGCATCCGGTACGCGGCGTACGCGGCCACGTCCGAGCGGTCGCGGAGCACCGGGGCGTCGGTGGGAATCGTGCCCCGGTAATGGGCGATGAGCCGGTCGACGGCCTGGCCCGCCTGCTTGGGCGGCAGCCCGTCCAGGAGTCCGGACAGGGCGGCGCGCAGGGCTTCCGCGGTGGGGAGGGTGGCGTTCACCGAGGAATTGTAGGCGGGCCGGGGCCGCCGTCAGATCGCGGAGGGGCGCTGCCAGGGGCGGCAGAGGCCGAGGAAGCACACCAGGGCGCCGGCCGCGCAGACCAGCTGGACGACGGCCATGGGCACCGCGGTCTCCTCGCCGGCGATGCCGACGAGCGGGGAGGCGATGGCGCCGATGAGGAACTGGGAGGTGCCGAGCAGCGCGGAGGCCGATCCGGCGGCGTGCTTCGTACGCATCAGCGCCTGCGCGTTGGTGTTGGGCATCGCGAGGCCCATCGCCGACATCAGCACGAAGAGCCCGGCGGCCACCGGCACGAGACCGACGTCGCCGAAGACCCCGGAGGTCATCAGGAGCAGCGCGGTCGCGGCGGCCACGATGACGACGAGGCCGAAGGTGAGGGCCTTGTCGAGGCTGATCCGGCCGACGAGCAGCTTGCCGTTGATCTGGCCGACGGTGATCAGGCCGATGGAGTTGATGCCGAACAGCAGGCTGAAGGTCTGCGGGGACGCCCCGTAGATCTCCTGGATGACGAAGGGCGAGGCGCTCACGTACGCGAAGAGGGCGGCGAAGGCGAGGCTGCCCGCGATCATGTAGCCGGTGAAGACCCGGTCGGCGAGCAGGCCGCGCATGGTGCGCAGCGCGTCGCGGACGCCGCCGGTGTGGCGTTCGGAGGGCGGCAGGGTCTCGCCGAGCCACTTCCAGACGACGAAGGTGAGCAGCAGCCCGACGACGGTGAGGACGGCGAAGATGCCGCGCCAGTCGGTGAGGCGCAGGACCTGTCCGCCGATGACCGGCGCGATGACGGGGGCGACGCCGGAGATCAGCATCAGCGTCGAGAAGAACCGGGCCATCGCGACGCCGTCGTACATGTCGCGCACCACGGCGCGGGCGATGACGATGCCGGCCGCGCCCGCGAGGCCCTGGATCAGGCGGAAGGCGATGAGGAGCCCGGCGGACGGGGCGAAGATGCAGAGCGCGGTGGCCAGGACGTAGACGGCCATGCCGAGGAGCAGCGGGCGGCGCCGGCCCCAGCGGTCGCTCATCGGTCCGACGACGACCTGGCCGAGCGCCATGCCGGTGAGGCAGGCGGTCAGGGTGAGCTGGACCGTGGCGGCGGGGGCGTGCAGCGCGTCCGTGACGGCCGGAAGGGCCGGGAGGTACATGTCCATCGACAGCGGCGGGAGCGCCGTGAGACCGCCGAGGACGAGGGTGACGAGGAGGCCGGTGCGCCGGGCGGCGGCAGTGGCCCTGCCGGGAAGGGGTGCCCCTTGCGGGGCGGTGTCGGTGGTGCGTATCTGCTGGGCCCGGCTGACGCCGCTCTCCGGCATTCTCATCTCCATAGTTGTTGAATCCGGCTCTATGCTCTCAGCTCGGCGGGGATGGTCGACACCTTTTTGGGAGCGTGCATGAGCAGGACTGTCCGATGGGGCGTGCTGGCGACCGGCGGGATCGCGGCGACGTTCACCGCCGATCTGCAGGCCATGCCCGATGCGGAGGTGGTGGCCGTGGCGTCCCGCACGGACGCCTCGGCACGGGCGTTCGCGGAGCGGTTCGGGATACCGAGGGCGTACGGCGACTGGGCGGGCCTGGTCGCGGACGACGAGGTCGACGTGGTGTACGTGGCAACGCCGCACTCCGCGCACCGGGAGGCCGCCGCGCTCGCGCTGGAGGCCGGGAAGCACGTGCTGTGCGAGAAGGCGTTCACGCTGAACGAGCGCGAGGCGCGGGAGCTGGTGAAGTTCGCCCGGGACCGCGGGGTCTTCCTGATGGAGGCGATGTGGACGTACTGCAACCCCGTGATCCGCCGCCTCACGGAGCTGGTGCGCGACGGGGCGATCGGTGAGATCCGCACCGTGCAGGCCGACTTCGGCTTCGCGGGCGACCTGGGGCCCGGCCACCGGCTGCGCGATCCCGCGCTGGGCGGCGGGGCGCTGCTGGACCTGGGCGTGTACCCGGTGTCGTTCGCACATCTGCTGCTGGGCGAGCCGGACCGGGTGCAGGCGGACGCCCTGCTGTCGCCGGAGGGCGTCGACCTGAACACCGGGATGCTGCTGGGTTGGGACTCGGGGGCCAACGCGCTGCTGTCCTGCTCGATCGTCGGGCACCACCCGACGGCCGCCACGGTGATCGGGACGGCCGGGCGCATCGACATCCCGCACAGCTTCTTCCACCCGGAGGGCTTCGTGCTGCGCCGGGCGGGCGCCGAGCCGGAAGAGATCACCTCGGGCCCGGGTCCGCAGGGCCTCTCGGGGATGCAGTACGAGGCGGCCGAGGTGATGCGGGCGCTGCGGGCGGGCGAGACGGAGTCCCCGCTGGTGCCGCTGGAGGGCTCGCTCGCGGTGATGCGGACGCTCGACGCGGTACGTGACCGCATCGGCGTCCGCTACCCGGTGGACGCGCTCTAGGCGGGCTTGAGGCCCGGGTCGCCGGCCTCGGTGACGAACGAGCCGGCGGTGGTGACGGGGGCGCCCGGCGTGGTGACGGCGGAGACCGTACGGAAGTCGGCGCGCGCCCGGCGCTCCTGGAGGGTCACGACGGCGTAGCCGCGGCGGCCGTTGTAGAACTGCAGGTGCGGGTTGGCCTGCGTGAGGTTGGCGTAGTTGGACGGCTTCTCGGAGCCGTCCTTCCCGCTGGTGACGGACGTCGTGACGATCTCGGTGCCGACGGTGCGCGACGCCGGGTCGTCGAAGTCCCGCTTGATGTCGAAGCCGTAGCTGACGTGCACGTCGCCGGTGAGGACCATGAGGTTGTCCACGCCGGCCCGCTCGGCGCCCTGGAGGATGCGGTCTCGGGACGCGGTGTAGCCGTCCCAGGAGTCCATGGACAGCTTGAAGGCGTCGGTGGGCACGTCGCGGCGCTGGGCGAAGGTGACCTGCTGGGGCACGACGTTCCAGGTGGCGCGCGAGTGGCGCCAGCCGTCGATGAGCCAGCGCTCCTGGGTGGCGCCGGTCAGGGTGCGCCTCGGGTCCTCGGACTCGGGTCCGGGGGTCTGCCAGCCGTCGCCGTACGCCTGGTCGCTGCGGTACTGGCGGGTGTCGAGCACGTCGAACTGGGCGAGCCGGCCGAAGCTCAGGCGGCGGTAGAGCCGCATGTCGGGGCCGGTCGGCCGCTGGGGCGCGCGCAGCGGCTGGTTCTCCCAGTACGCGCGGTACGCGGCGGCCCGGCGGATCAGGAACTCCTCCGGCGGCACGTCGTTCTCGGGGATGTCGCCCGCGTAGTTGTTCTCGGTCTCGTGGTCGTCCCAGGTGACGACGAAGGGGTGCGCGGCGTGGGCGGCGCGCAGGTCGGGGTCGGACTTGTAGAGGGCGTACCGCAGCCGGTAGTCCTCCAGCGTCGTGGTCTCCCGGTTGAACAGGGCGGGCAGGGTGCGGTCGGTGTAGTTGCGGGCGCCGCCGGTCGCGGTGACGGCGTACTCGTACAGGTAGTCGCCGAGGTGGAAGACGACGTCCACGTCCTCCTGGGCGAGGTGCTTGTACGCGGTGAAGTAGCCGTCGTGGTACGCCTGGCAGGAGACGGCGGCCAGGGCCAGTTCCCGCTTGCGGGCGCCGGGCGCGGGCGCGGTGCGGGTACGGCCGACGGGGCTGGTCCACTGCCCGGCGCGGAAGCGGTAGTAGAGGACGCGGTCCGGGGCGAGGCCCTGCACCTCGACGTGCACGCTGTGGTGGAACTCCGGGTGGGCGTACGTGGTGCCGCGCCGCACGACCCGGGCGAAGCGCTCGTCGTGGGCCAGCTCCCAGCGGACCTCGACGCGGGCGTCCGGCAGGCCGCTGTCGGGTTGGAACGGGCGGGGCGCGAGCCGCGTCCAGAGAAGGACGGAGCCGGGCAGCGGGTCACCCGAGGCGACGCCGAGCGTGAACGGGTCCTCGCCGATCTGCCGGCCCTGCATCTCGCGCGCACTGGCGGTCCCGGCGGCGGGCAGGCCGACCGAGAAGGCGAGCGCGGCGGCGGCTCCGGTGACCGTGAGGAAGCGGCGGCGGTCGGTGTGCCGGGCGGCGTCGCGCAGCTCCTGCTGTGGCGATGAGTGCGTCATCTGTCCCTCCCCTGACTGGTGGTGTGGGGGAAGTCCAGCGGCCCGGCGCATCCGGAGGCTGTCGTGTTCGCGTCGCGCGGGCGTCGCCCGGATGAGAAGTGCGCCAGGATGGTGCCCCCGGGGGCAAACTCCGCGTTCGCGGCGAAACGATGATCATCGAGCGGGGGCGTGGAGTCGCGGACATCGCCGGGATTCCCGCGCGAATTCACCCCCCGGGGTTGCCTCCGGCGAGGCGGCGCGCGAGGGCGCGCAGCAGGCGGGTGTACGGTCCCCGGCGCGCGGGCCGCGCCACCGCGCCCGCGCAGGCCCGTTCCGCCCGGTCGAGGCTCTCCTCGATCAGCGCGTCGTGCAGCGGGCGCCAGACGAGCGGCCAAGTGAGCCGGGCCGGGCCGGTGGTGCGCATGGCGAGGGTATGCCGCAGGACGGCCCCCGACTCCCCCGTACCGGCGGGCAGTACGGCGTACTCGTGGAACCCGTGGAAGCCGCGCGGCCCGTCGAAGGCGAACCGCACCCAGAGCGCGGGGACATGGGCGACGACCGTGTACCGGACGGGGCCGTGGCCGCCCGCGGCCCCGACGCCCAGTGGCCGGTCGAACGCCATCGCGGGCCAGCTCCGGTGCGGCCACAGGCGGTCCTCCCCGCCGGGCCGCGCCAGGCCGTCCAGCAGGGCACCCACCCGGTGCGCCGCGACGGGCAGCAGCCGTTCGTGCACGTTGTAGACGCCCACGGGCCATCCTCCATAAATAGAGAGATCTCTCCAAAACCCTTCTGGAGAGTACTCTCCGATTCCATGGCCAGGCCACCCCGTTTCAGCACCGACCTCCTCCTCGACGCCGCCGTGGCGCTGGGCGCCGCGTCCGGGCCGGCCGGGGTGACCATGTCGGCCGTCGCCCAGGAGACGGGCGCCCCCAGCGGCTCCGTGTACCACCGCTTCCCCGGCCGCGACGCGCTGCTCGCGGAGGTGTGGCTGCGTACGGTCGAGCGCTTCCAGGAGGGCTGGCTGGCGGCGGTCGAGGCCGAGACGGACGCCCTCCGGGCCGGCCGCGCCGCCGCCCGCCATGTCGTCACCTGGAGTCGCGCGCACCCGCGGGAGACGACGCTCCTCCTGTACGGCGCCGAGGACTTCGGGCGCTCGGGCTGGTCCGACGAGCACCGCGCCCGCGCGGACCGGGGCGGCAGGCGGGTGCGGGCCGCCCTTGCCGCGCTGGCTGCGGGGCTGGGGGCGGACGGCCCGGCGGACCGCGAACGGGTCGCCCTCGCGGTGATCGATCTGCCGCTCTCGCTGGTCCGCCGCCCTCTGCGCGCCGGGCGGCCGCTGCCCGCGCACGCGGAGCGGCTCGCCGAGGAGTGCACGGCCGCGCTGCTGGGGCAGGCCCCGGAGCCCGGCGCGGGCGGTCCGGGCTGAGGGGTGCGCACTGCGCGTACGCTGCGGCGGCATGAGCAACAATCTGTTGAACCCCGCGAAGGACTCCGCCCCTCGTACGGCCGTGGTCACGGGCGCCGGTTCCGGCATCGGACGTGCGGTGGCGCTCGCGCTGGCCGGAGCGGGCTGGGCCGTGGCACTGGCGGGCCGGCGTCCCGAGCCGCTCGCCGAGACCGCCGCGCTGGCCGGGCCGGACGCCCGGATGCTCACCGTCCCGGCCGACGTGACGCTCCCCCAGGACGTGGACGCGCTGTTCTCCTCCGTACAGGAGTGCTTCGGGCGCCTCGATCTGCTCTTCAACAACGCGGGGACCTTCGGGCCCGGCGGGCCGGTCGAGGAGCTGGCGTACGAGGACTGGCGCGGGGTCGTCGACGTGAACCTCACGGGGGCGTTCCTGTGCGCGCAGGCGGCGTACCGGCAAATGAAGGAGCAGGACCCGCAGGGCGGGCGGATCATCAACAACGGTTCCATCTCCGCGCACACGCCCCGCCCGCACTCGGTGGCGTACACCGCGACCAAGCACGCGATCACCGGCCTGACGAAGTCCCTCTCGCTGGACGGGCGTCCGTACCGCATCGCCTGCGGCCAGATCGACATCGGCAACGCGGCGACGGACATGACGGAACGGATGCGGACCGGAACCCTCCAGGCCAACGGCGAACTCGCCGTGGAGCCGGTGATGGCGGCGGACGACGTCGCCCGCACGGTGCTGCACATGGCGGACCTGCCGCTGGAGGCGAACGTCCAGTTCGCGACGGTGATGGCGACGGCGATGCCGTACGTGGGACGCGGGTGACGCGCGGGGCGCGCCGGGGTCCGGGGCCGCGCCCGGCGGCTGCGCGTTCCGGCGGGGCGTGTTGCGGCAGGGTGTGACGCGGGCGCGGTCGCGGGAATGCCGTCGCCGGGGCCGGGGTTGTGCGGCACATGAGTGATCTCCCCGCGACGGACGTCCTGCGTTACACCGCCTTCTCCGCCGACCCCGAGGGCGGCAATCCCGCCGGGGTCGTGCTCGACGCCTCCGGTCTCGACGACGCGGCCATGCTGGCCGTGGCGGCGGAGCTGGGCTACAGCGAGTCGGCGTTCCTCACCGGCCCGGCCGAGGCGTCCGGACCCGGGGTGCGCGGCTACACGATCCGCTACTTCAGCCCGAAGGCGGAGGTGCCGTTCTGCGGCCACGCCACCGTCGCCACGGCCCTCGCGCTCGCCGAGCGGGACGGGCCGGGCGAGCTGGAGTTCGCCACGCCCGCCGGCCGGGTGCCGGTCACCGTGGTCCGTGAGGGCGGGGAGCTGCGGGCGACGCTGACCAGCGTGGAGCCGAGCGTCGAGGACGTCGCGCCGGCCGACCTGGCCGAGGCGCTGGCGGCTCTGGCCTGGCCGGAGGCCGACCTCGACCCGGCCCTGCCGCCCCGGATCGCCTACGCGGGCGCCCGCCACCTCGTGCTCGCCGCCGCCACCCGGGAGCGGCTGGCCGCGCTCGACTACGACTTCGCGCGCCTGGAAGCGCTGATGCACCGGCTGGACCTGACCACGCTCCAGCTGGTCTGGCGCGCCTCGGCCACCGGCTTCCACGTCCGCGACCCGTTCCCGGTCGGCGGGGTGGTGGAGGACCCGGCGACGGGCGCGGCGGCGGCCGCCTTCGGCGCGTATCTGCGCGCGCTGGCCCTCGTACCGGACAGCGCCGAGCTGACGCTGCGCCAGGGCGAGGACATGGGCCGCCCCGGCACGCTCACCGTGACGCTGCGGGCGGGCGACGCGCGGGTACGGGTGAGCGGGACGGGCACCCGGCTGCCGGAACCGGCCTGAGCCCCGGCCCGGCGCGGGTCAGGACGAGCCGAGCGCGCAGGTGAAGACGGTGCCGCCGTCCTGCACCGCCCGTACCAGCACGCCCCCCGGGGCGGTCGTCGCGTCGATCCGGCAGGGCCGGTCCAGCTCCACGTACCGCAGGAAGTCGGAGCGCAGCGACACCGGGAGGAAACCGGGCACGGTCGCGGCGGCGGCCTGCCTCGCCGCCTCCAGCAACAGGATGCCGGGCACATGGTCGTTGGGGCGGCCGAACAGCGTCGGGTGCCGGATGTCGAGCCGCAGCGGCCACCGGCCGGGGGCCACCGGGGGCGCGAGCACCACGTCCCGCTCGGAGGTCCGCCCCGCCGTGAGCGGCGCGAGGGCCGGCAGGAGGGACGCGGGGGCGGCGGCGGCCCGGTGGCCCCGCAGCCGCCGGTAGGCGGCGGCCGAGGTGCAGCTGATCCGGGAGCCGCAGGTGGCCAGGACCCCGCCGTCCCGGCGCAGGACGAAGTCGACGCGCATCGAGCCGAGGCTGCTGCCGCGGCGGCGGATGTCGGAGCAGGACACCTCCACCATGACGTCCCAGGGCTCGTCGCCGAGCACGAGGTGCCCGGCGGCGGTGGTGTAGCTCAGCTCCCACATGACGAACGCGTCGCCGAGCGGCACCCCGAGTTCGGCGTGGCAGACCAGCATGGCCGCCTGCCGCATCGTTTCGGCGATGAGCAGCGGATCCTGGTGGCGGCCGCCCACGGGGGCGAAGAAGCGGTGGGCGCGCGGCCAGTGGGCGGGCACGCAGAACCGGGTGTCGCTCAGCCGGGTGACCCCGGTCGGGAACGCGTCCTGCGGGTCCGTGCGGTGGACCAGCCGCCGGAAGTGTTCCCCGGTGACGCGTGAGGAGAACTGGATCATGGGGACTCCGATGCGAAGGGGCCGGGTGGCCCCCGCCCCGGCAGTGATCGGGCCAGTCTGCCCCGGCCCCGCCCACAGTTTCCAGCCACCCCCTCGGGTCGGGCCCTAGGGTGGCTGGGGTAACCGGCCGTCATCGTTGTGACAGGAGTGCCCCATGTCCGTTCACCGTGTGGTCCCGAACATCCCGGTCGGCGCGGGTGACGCCGGAGCGGACGCTTCCGCCCTGCGGGAGAACGCCGCGTTCTACGGCCTGCTCGGCTTCGAGGAGGTCATGAACCATGGCTGGATCATGACCCTCGCGTCGCCCACCCAGCCGGCCGCTCAGATCAGCTTCATGACGCGGGACGAGACCGGCCCGGTCGACCCGGACCTGAGCGTCGAGGTGGCGGACGTGGACGCGGTGCACGCCGCGCTGGTGCGCCAGGGGGCGGAGATCGTGTACGGCCCGCACGACGAGGAGTGGGGCGTGCGCCGCTTCTTCGTACGCGACCCGAACGGCAAAGTGGTCAACGTACTGACGCACCGCTGAGGCGCGGCGTCGTTGGACAGGGCGACCGGTGACCGTCCGGTCGCCTGCTTCCGACGCACCACGCCGAAAGGTGACCCCATGCCCCAGCCACCCTTCTTCCTGTCGCCTCCGGCACCACCGCCACCGCCACCGGCCGCGCCGCGCGTCCCGGGCGCCGGTGCCGGGCGGGCGCTGCTGCCGGCGGAGGAGTACGTCCGGTCGGTGCCCAAGTCGACCGGGTTCGCCTGTGTGTTCTTCACCGACGCGGAGCACCGGCCGGTGCAGTTGCGGGCCACGTACTCACGTACGCACCCCTGGCAGTTCCCGGGCGGGACGATGGACCATGGCGAGCGGCCCTGGGAGACGGCGCGGCGGGAATGCCGGGAGGAGACGGGGATCGAGGTGCCGGGGCCGCCGCGCCTGCTGGCCTCGGTCTTCGGGCCGCCCGGTGCCGACTGGCCGTACAGCACCACGGGGTGCGTGTTCGACGGCGGGCGGCTCACGGACGAGCAGATCCGGTCCATCGTGCTGGACCCGGACGAGCACGACGCGGTCCGGGTCCTCGCCCTGGAGGAGTGGCGCCCCCTGATGCCTCCGCAGGACTTCGCCCGCCTGGAAGCGGTGCTGACGGCGCGTCTGACGGGGACGGCCGCCTACTTCGACACGTGGGGGTGGGGGGAGGACTGAAGGCACCTCGTGGGCGGAGCCGGGCCCGCCCGGCCCGGTCAGAGGATGTGCCACCGCTGACCGGAGTCCCCGTGCCGCAGCCCTTCGACGCGGCGTCTGACCTCGTCCAGGCTGGCCGGTGCCTCCCGCACCTTGCCGGCGTTCGTCATGATCATCTGAAGTTCGCGCAGGGCGGCGAGGGTGCGGTAGCCCGTCCAGTGGGTCACGTCCCAGCCGTACGACTCGGCGAAGGCGTGGTAGTGCTGCTCGCCGTGGCCGAAGCGCCGGCAGTGGACCTCGATCGTGACCAGATCCCATTCCGGCTGCCCGACGGCCACGGTGTCCCAGTCGCAGAGGACGGCGTCCGCGCCTCCGCTGTGCAGGGCGTTGCGGTGCTGGGGGTCGCCCTGGATGACCCCGGCGGGAAGCGCGAACCGCACCCGGTCCAGCTCCGCCTCCAGCCGGTCGGCGTAGGAGGAGAGGTACGCGATCGTCTCCGGGGGCAGGCAGGTGATTGCCGCCATGGAGCGCCGGATGGCGGCGAGGCTGTCGTGCTCGGGAAGCGCCACGGGCACCCCGGCACGGGTGTGCAGGGCGTGCAGCGGCTTGGCGAGCTGCGCCGCCGCGACCGGGGCCTCCGGCTGGGGCAGGTACTCCCAGACCGTGAGGGCGCACCCGTCGACCACGATCGGCTGCGGGACGGGGTGGAGGGGGACGGTGGGGAACCCCCCGTCCATGAGCCAGCCGACGAAGGCGACGGTACGGGCCACATCGGATATCCGCGATCCCTTGCGGGCGATCTTGACGACCACCTGCTCCCGTTCGAGCAGAACGACCGCGTTGGTATGGCCCCGAAGCAGGCGCGCGTCACCGCAGTCCAGTCCGGCGGCCGCACAGCCCCGTTCCAGGATGCGACGCATCTCCGATTCCTCGAACCCACCAGGTGCCGCCGTCGCTTCCCTCATGGCTCCAGGCTCTCCGACGGCCCTTGCCCCTGTCACACCTGGGTCGGGGGAAGGGCGATGATCTCGCACAGTTCCCGTACCGCACGGCTGCCACGGACCCTGGCCGGCAGGGCCCCGACGACGTCGCGGGCCCGCTCCACGACGATCGAGGTGCGGTGTTCGGGGGCGAGGCCCAGCAGAGTGGCCCCGGCCAATTGGCAGGCTTCGGCGGCGCTGTGGTCGTGGGCCAGGCAGAGGGCCGCCTCGAAGGTGAGCAGGGCCGGGTCGATCCCGGTGTTCGCCGGGTAGAGCCGAAGCCCCGCCTCCTGGACGCGGCGGGCCCGCGAGGTGCGGCCGAGAGCCGTCTGCGTGCCGCTCTCGTACAGCCGGAAGCGCCGCTCGGGGAAGGCGAAGGCGTCCTGCTCCGACGTGCTGCCCGTACGGCTCTGCTCGAAGGCCGCCGCAGCGCGCGCGAGAGCACTCTGCGCCCCCTCGGAGTCGCCCAGCTTCGCCAGCGCGCGGGCCTCCGCCGCCCAGGCGAAGGCCGCGGTCGGGCTGGGGCGGTTGCGGCAGAGCACGCGCGCCTCGCGGGCCAGGGCGACAGCGGCCTCCAGCGGGCCGTAGTGGTACGGCAGCATGGCGGCCTGCGCCCTGACCCGCGCGCGCAGTTCCGTGCTGCCGCTGTCGTCGGCGGCGTTGCGCGCGGTGGCGTACCAGGACCGGGACCGCGTCAGGTGGCCCAGCTTCATGAGCGCGTCGGCGATGAGCGTGGCGAGCACCGCGGTCAGTTCGGACAGGCGGGCCTGCACGGCGGCCGGCTGCCGGTGGGCCGCGAGCTCCCGGACCTCCGCCAGGTGGCCGAGAAGGCTGCCCATCATGGGGCGGGGCGGTGTGCAGACATACCGTTCGCGGTCCCAGAGGACCTGCTCGTCCAGATGGTCCAGCTGGGTCGCGGTGACGGTGCCGGCCGCCAGCGTCCGGTCCACCGCCCGCCTGAAGAAGTCGACTTGGAGCTCCAGCGATCCGAGCCCGTCGTCCTCCCGGACATCCGGCGCGGAACGCACCTGGTCGATGACGGTGGCGGCCGGGGCGGCGAGGCCGAGGTCCTGCGGTGAGCAGTCGTAGATCTCGCAGAGCAGCCCCAGGGTCACCGGCCTCGGTCGCCGGCCGGTCTCCCAGTGCCCCAGCTGGTCACCGTCCACCCGGGGCGCGTCCGCCCGGCTCGCGGCACGGGCGTTGAGCGCGTCGGCGGCCTGCTTCAGGGTGAGCCCGCGGGCGAGCCGGTGGGCGCGCAGCGAGGACACGGAACAGTGGGCCCGGATGGCCCTGGCCAGCTCGTGCACCGAGTCGCCGCGGCTGAGTGCCTCCTGCCGTAACCGCCGTGCGCAGGAGGGGCGGTGCGGGTGGCGGTCCATCATGCTCCTAGCCGAGTCCCTTTTTCCGGAAAGGCTAGTCAGGGCCCGCCCGTCCGGGGAGCGGATCAGTCACTTCCCGGCCCCTCCGTGCCCGCGCCGTGACGAAAACAGTGACTTGTCCGCCCCGAGTGACGGATCAGTGACCGGGGCGGTTGCGCATGCCCGGCGCCCGGCCAATCCTGCTGCTCCCGGAGCCCACCCCGCCGCGTGACCCGGGAGAACCCTCGGCCCGGACGACGGACCCGACGACCACACACCGGGAGCCTCATGCCCACGGAACCCCGACACCCGCACCTGGCGCGCGAACTGATCCACCACGCGGCGGGGGCCGACGCGCACTGGTACCGCCTCGCCCGGCTGCCGGCGCAGGACCAGCTGATCGGTACGGGGCGCCACACCGACCACGTCAACGCCGGCTTCCTGAAGGGGATCATCGTCGAGTACGGCTGGCCGGACGTGCCGCTCGTCGGCCGGGACGGCGCCGCTGCGGCCTGGCGCATCGCGCTCCACTGCGATCCGCGCACGGACATCCAGGGGGCCGCGCTGCGCGAGATGCACAGGGCCGTACAGCGAGGGACCGCGTCCGTGCGCCAGTGGGCCCACCTCCATGACCGCTACGCCCTGAACACCGGCTCGCTCCAGGACTACGGCACGCAGTACCGCCTCGGTCCCCACGGGCCCGAGCGCCATCCGGTCCGCGACCCGGACGAGCTGGACACCCGCCGCCGTCAGGTCGAACTCCCGCTCGCCGCAGACGCGTTGCGTCATCTGCGGCAGCGTCTCGCCGCATCGCCACGCGGGGCCGGGGAGTGGGAGGGGGCGCCGGCGCCCGGACCGTCTCCGTCGCCGTACGCAGGGCCGCGCAGACCTGACCCCGGTCGAGCAGACCGGTGTCGGCGCCATGGGCGACGAGCTGCCCCCGGTGCCACGGGATGCGCCGGAACAGCGCGTCGACGTCCGCCGGCGGGGCGAGGAGGACCGGGTCCAGGAGCGCGACGGCGGCGCGACGCCTGATGACCCAACAGGGCGCCTGCTGAACGCCCTGACCACCGAGGTCCCCGACGGTACGCACACCGTCGGGGCCCTCGGCCCGTCACCCCGCCCCCGCGTACGCACCGGTCCCGCCCGCCGGGAAAGACTGGGCGCATGAGAGACGTCGTTTTCACGCGCGGCAGCGGCTGGATCCCGAACGTGGTCCGCGAGGACGGTGAGCTGCGGCTGATGCTGGGCGCCGGGGCCGACGCCAACCACGAGCCCCGCACCTTCACGTTCCCCCTCGGCGAGGCCCACCTCGCCGTGATCCGCGCGGACCTGGCCCGTCACCTGCTGCTGTGGAGCGCGGTCCTCCCGCTGTGCGACGCGGCCGGGACCCGGGGCCCGCTCGACGAGGACGCCGCCGTCGCGCTCCTGGACCCGGTCCTCCTCGCCCCGCCGGCGGACGTCGACGCGCTGTTCCGGCGCATCCCGTGGCACCGGGGGCAGCTCGTCGCCCATGGCGCCGACACCGGTCTGCTCGACCGGGGTCAGGTCTGCGCGGCCCTGCGTACGGCGACGGAGACGCCCGACAGCAAGCGGGCCCAGGAGTACGCCGCCCGGGGCCGCCGGGCCGAGCGCGGCACCGTACTCGGTCCGCTCGACACCGCGCTCCTGCGGTACACGAACCAGTACCTGCACGGCGCGACGATCCCGAGGCGGACGCCCGGCGCCGTCGACCCCACGCTGCTGCCCGAGGTCATGCGGGTGATCGCCACCGCGGAGCAGGCCTGCGCGGGTCTGCGGATCGGCCGCGACCCCCGCCGGGGCAAGCACGCCACGGACAAGCGCGACTGGGAACGGATGACGACGGCGGTCGACGCGGCCGTGCGCCGCGCCCACCCCGGGCTCGCCGACGAAGCGGTGCGCACCATCGGCTTCCTGCTGTGCTCGGAGGCGGCGGACCGCGCCAGGAACGCGCCCATGGACGATGACGACAATCGGGAGCCCGCGCGGCGAGGGCCCCTGTCGTACACCGACGACAAGGGCGCCGAGAAGACGTGGCGGCCGGGCGGTCCCCGTACCGCCACCGCCGAGTTCTGGGAGTTCGTCGCCGACCGCGCCGCCTCGGACAACGAGGTGTTCACCATCGAGGACGAGGAGCGGGGCGAGGGGATCCAGCTCCACTTCTACGCGGACTCCGCGGCCCGGATCACGACAGTGCGCGAGGGCCGGGGCGGGGCGGATCCGGAGTACCGGGTCGAGTACACCCTCGTCGACGGGATGAGCGGCTATCGGGCCCTGGTCAGCGCCTTCGTCCGCGGCGGCTGCGGCGCACTCGGGGAGCACGGGCCCTGGATTCCGGATGTCGCCGAGTTCGAGCGGGCGCGCCGGCGACGCGACGCCTGATGACCCAACTCGGCGTTGGCGGGACGTTGTTGAACCGTTGATGCCGACGCCTAGCTTGATCACGAAACGTTCGGAGATCGACGGGTTCTCCGGATACAGGACGACATCGACAGAACGGGGGGCATGTCCCATGTCCAAGAACATCGCCGCACGCGCCGCCGTGGCCGCCGGCAGCCTCGCCCTGGCCGCCACCGGACTCATCGCGGGCGCCGGCACGGCCGCCGCCGGCTCCAACGGACAGCAGATCTCCTACACGGACCACGCGACGCCCGGTCTCCGGCACTCGATCGAGCTCTACGGCTACAACCACAACGGTGAGGAGAGCCTCGGCTGCTTCACCATCAACTCGGGCGGCACCACCCAGATCGGCGGCTGGTGGTGGCGCGGCGACCTTGTGGTCAAGGCGTTCAACACCTCCAACTGCACGAACGGCTACGGCTGGGGAACCCACGTCGCCGTCCCGTACTCCCAGAACGGTGACTGGACCTACGTCACCGGCTACTAGGCCGGCCGGGCCCGACCACGGGGGAACGGGCCAGGGGTGATCAACGAGCAGGGGCCGGCACGCGAGCTCACCGCGTGCCGGCCCCTGTCCGTACGTTCACCGGCCGAAGGCCGGAGGCGGCAGACGAGTCGGGCTGTACGCCGGGTTCTGTCGCCCGGTCGCCTCGCGGCGGCCGGGGAGACGGCCATCCATCTAGGGCCGGCATTGCTGCCGGCCTCGTGCGGTCTACCCGCGAACTCGGGCGGGCCGCCCTCGAACGTTCACGCAGGAGCACCGGGGTGCTCCCTCTTGACCTTGCTCCGGGTGGGGTTTACCTAGCCGTCTGAGTCACCTCAGACGCTGGTGGTCTCTTACACCACCGTTTCACCCTTACCCGGGACCGAGGTCCCGGGCGGTCTGTTTTCTGTGGCACTGTCCCGCGGGTCACCCCGGGTGGCCGTTAGCCATCACCCTGCCCTGTGGAGCCCGGACGTTCCTCGGGAGGATCCGAGGATCCTCACGCGGCCGTCCGCCCGGCTCGTCTGCCGTGCCGACCATGCTACCCGGCCGGGCGGTGACGCCGGACGGGCGCTCAGAGGAACGCGCCGGTCTCCAGTCGCTCGCCAGAATGGGCCGTCGTGGCACAGCAGCGCCCCCACACGGTCAGAGGCGGCTCGACGCCAGCGCGGTGATGCCCGCCGTCCAGGCCGTGGTGACGGACTCCGGGGTGGGGAAGCGGCCGTTCAGTTCCATCATGACCATGCCGTGGGCGAAGGCCCAGGCCGCCCGCGCCAGGGGCTCGTCGGGGGCGAGGGCGCGGAAGAGCGGGGCGGCGGCGCGTTCCTCCAGGTCCTGGGGG
>NZ_RDBL01000013.1:499979-512779 GCF_008042035.1 Streptomyces sp. col6 | reverse complement strand
GTGGTGAGGCGGTAGAGGTGCGGGTGGGCCAGGGCGTGGGCGCGGTAGGCGGCAGCCAGGGCCGGGAACGAGCCCGGGGCGGCGGTCTCCGCCGCTTCGAGGGCCTCGGCGGTCTCCGCGAGCATCGCGTCGGCCAGCGCGTTCACCACGGAGGACTTGTCCGGGAAGTGCTTGTACAGGGAGGGGGCCGTGATGCCCAGCCCGCCCGCGAGCCGTCGCATGGTCAGCGCGTCCGGGCCCTCCTGCTCCAGGAGCATGCGGGCGGCGGCCAGGATCTGGTGCTGGCGGGCGCGGTCGGTCACGCCGGTCCCTCCTTCGTACGGGCGCGGGGCGCGGAGGCCGAACTCGCGATCGTACGAGATGCCGTCAGGCCGGGGTGAACAGGGCCTTCGCCGTGCCGGGGGCCGCCTGGGCGAGGCGGACCCGCAGGCGCTCGCCCAGAGGGAGGGGCGTGTCGCCCTCGATGCGGGCGACGATCGCCGGGGCGTCGATGTGGACGGTGCCGGTGGCCGGTTCGTCGTCCTTCACGTCGATCACGTACCCGTCGAAGACCACGCCCACCTTGTCCTTCAGCAGCGCCGCCTCGACCAGGTCCACGGACTCGCGCTCCACGGTGTTGGCGCGGCGCGTGCCCTCCGCCATCTCCTTGGGGAGCGCGGGCAGCGCGGCGAGGACCCACTCGGGCGGGTCGCGGTCCTCGCAGGCGGCGAGGCACAGTTCGGCGGCGTACCGGTCCACGAGGCGGCGGAGGGGTGCGGTGCAGTGCGTGTAGAGGTCGGCCACCGCCGCGTGCACGGCCGGGTCCGGCAGGTCGCCGTGGTCGAAGACCGTGTAGCCGGCGCCGCGCAGCAGGGTCGTGCACTCCTGGAGGAACGCCGCGTGATCGGCGCGCTCCGGGTCGAGCGAGCGGACGACCTGGGCGTACGGGACGTGGTGCGGCCAGTCGATGTGCAGCGCCTCGGCACTGCGGCGCAGCCGGGCCACCGCGCCGTCGGGCGCGACCGGCAGCGTGCGGAGGATGCCGGTGCCGCTCTCCGTCATCAGGCGGGCCGCCGCCATGCCGGTGAGCAGGGAGATCTGGGCGTTCCAGCCGTCGGCGGGGAGCGGGGCGCGGTACTCCAGGCCGTACGTGCCGTCGTGCTCGGTGATCTCCTGCTCGGGCACGTTCAGCGAGATGCCGCCCCGGGCGACCTCCTGCTCCTCGCGGAGCGTGCCGATGTCCCGGAGCAGCGCGAGCGGTTCCTCGGCGGTGCCCGCGTCGATCTGACGCTGCACGGTCGCGTAGTCGAGCTTGGCGCGGCTGCGTACGAGCGCCCGGCGCACCCGGGTCGCCACCGTCCGGCCCTCGGGATCGAGGTCGATCTCCCACAGGGCCGCGGGGCGGACCCGGCCGGGCAGCAGGCTGGCGGCGTCCTCCGAGAGGACCTCCGGGTGGAGCGGCACCTTGCCGTCGGGGAAGTAGAGCGTCGTCACCCTGCGGTGGGCCTCGGCGTCCAGCGCGCCGCCGGGGCGCACGAACGCGGCGACGTCCGCGATGGCGTAGTGCACGCGGTAGCCGTGGGCGCGGCGTTCCAGGTGCATCGCCTGGTCGAGGTCCGTGGACGTGGGCGGGTCGATCGTGAGGAACGGGATGTCCGTCGCGTCCGCGTGGCCGGCGAGCTCCGGGCTGCGCGCCGCGTCCGCCGCCTCGGCGAGCACGTCGGGCGGGAAGTCGTCGGGCAGCGACAGCTCGGCGCGCAGCCCGCGCAGGGCCGCCCGCAGCGGGGTGTCGGTGCCGGCTGCGCCGGTCATGTGCAGGTGGCGGCGGGGCATGGACCGAGCGTAGGGCGGGGCGCGGTTCGCGGCATTCCGGGAGGACCTTGTGCCCGTACGGTGTGCCCCTCCGCCCCCGTACGCTGGCCGGGGGCATCCGCGCGGTCCGCACACCGCTCCGGCGCCCCTTCCCGTACGTATGAAGGAGAACCGCCGTGCTCGTGCTGTTGCCGCCCTCCGAAGGAAAGGCCGCCTCGGGGCGCGGGGCCCCGCTGAAGCCCGAGTCGTTGTCGCTGTCCGGTCTCGCCGGGGCGCGGGCGGAGGTGCTGGACGCGCTCGTGGAGCTGTGCGTGGCCGACGAGGAGAAGGCCCGTGAGGTGCTGGGGCTCAGCGAGGGGCTGCGGGGCGAGATCGCGAAGAACACCGAGCTGCGGACGGCGGGGACGCGTCCGGCCGGGGAGCTGTACACCGGTGTGCTGTACGACGCGCTCGGCCTCGACTCCCTCGACACGGCCGCGCGCCGCCTCGCCGGGAAGTCGCTGCTGGTGTTCTCCGGGCTGTGGGGCGCGGTGCGGGTGGGCGACCGGATTCCGCCGTACCGCTGCTCGATGGGGGTGAAGCTGCCGGGCCTCGGCGCGCTCGGGGCGTTCTGGCGTACGCCGATGGCCGAGGTGATGCCTCAGGAGGCGGGCGACGGGCTCGTGCTGGACCTGCGCTCGTCCGCGTACACGGCGGCGTGGAAGCCCAAGGGCGCGGTCGCGGAGCGGACGGCGAGCGTCCGGGTGCTGCACGCGCAGATCGTGGACGGGGTCGAGAAGCGGTCGGTGGTCAGCCACTTCAACAAGGCCACCAAGGGCCGCATGGTGCGGGACCTGCTGCTCGCGGGGGCCCGGCCCGCCGGTCCCGCCGAGCTGGTGACGGTCCTGCGGGACCTGGGGTATGTCGTCGAGGGCGAGGCGCCCGCGCGGGCGGGGCGGCCGTGGCAGCTCGATGTGGTGGTCACGGAGATCCACTAGGACCTGTCGTTCGGATCAGGCCCTGGCGTACGTTGCACCCTCCGCAACGGTCGTTGCGCACTGCGCCGTGCAGCGGGCAGGATGGGCGCATGACCTCCTCCGTGCTGGATCTCGCCCCCGTCGTGCCCGTCGTCGTCCTGGAGGACGCGGCCGACGCGGTGCCGCTCGCCCGCGCCCTGGTCGCGGGCGGGCTCCCGGCGATCGAGGTGACGCTGCGCACCGCCGCCGCCCTCGACGCGATCCGGGCGATCGCGGCGGAGGTCCCGGACGCGGTGGTCGGGGCCGGCACGGTGATCTCGGCGCGCGACGTCGCGGACACGGTGGCGGCGGGCGCCCGTTTCCTGGTGAGCCCGGGGTGGACGGACGCGCTGCTGGACGCCATGAAGGGGTCCGGGCTGCCGTTCCTGCCGGGCGTCTCGACCACGTCCGAGGTGGTGGCGCTGCTGGAGCGCGGGGTCACCGAGATGAAGTTCTTCCCGGCCGAGGCGGCGGGCGGCACGGCCTATCTGAAGGCCCTCTCCGCCCCGCTCCCCCAGGCCCGGTTCTGCCCCACGGGCGGGATCTCGCTCGCCTCCGCGCCCTCGTACCTGGCGCTGCCCAACGTCGGCTGCGTGGGCGGGAGCTGGATGGTCCACGGGGACGCGGTGGCCGGCCGCGACTGGGCCCGGGTGGAGCGTCTCGCAGCCGAGGCGGCGGCACTGGCCTGAACAAAGCGGCGAGGAGAGCCCGTCGCACCTCGCCGTGCATGCTCCCCGGTATTCGGGGCACGACCCTTGTAGGGGACGTAGCCCGCATGCCGGGTGACCCGGGTTCCGGCGGGTAATCCCCCGACCGGCCGGAACCGCCTCGGCCCCACCGGCCTTCCCCCCGCCGGTGGGGCCGAGTGCTGTCCCGGGGCCGGTTACCGGAGGTGGGACGTGTCGTTCAGCAGGCGTACGGAGGCGTTGCCGTCCGCGTAGTACGCCACGGACGAGACGGACGCCGCCGACAGCTCCATCCGGAACAGCGCCTCGGGGGGCGCGCCCAGGGCGAGGCGGACCAGGGTCTTGATGGGCGTGACATGGGTGACGACGAGGACCGTGCGGCCCGCGTACCGCGTGATCAGGCCGTCCCGGGCGACCGCGACCCGGCGGGCGACCTCGGCGAAGCTCTCGCCGCCGCCGGTGGGGGCCGCGTCCGGGGAGGCGAGCCAGGCGTCCAGGTCGGCCGCGTACCGCTCCTTCACCTCGCCGAAGGTGAGCCCTTCCCAGGCGCCGAAGTCCGTCTCGCGCAGCCCGTCCTCGATCCGCACCTCCAGGCCGAGCCGGGCCGCGACCGCGCCGGCCGTCTCGCGGCAGCGGCGCAGGGGCGAGCTGACGATCTCCTGCACGGTGCCCAGGGCGGCGAAGGCTCCGGCCGCGCGTGCGGCCTGGTCGCGGCCGGCGGCGGAGAGCTCGGGATCGGTGCCGCCGCTCCCGGAGAACCGCTTCTGCGGGGTGAGGGCCGTCTCGCCGTGCCGCAGCAGGACGAGCGTGGCGGGGGCGCCCAGGTCGGGGGCAGAACCCCAGCCCACCTGCGGGGTGGCGGGCTCGGAGGGCGGCGGGGCGCTCGTACGGTTCAGCGCGGCCCTCGCGCGGGCCGCGCCCGCCACCGCGTTGCCGGGCGGGCCCTCGATCGGGGGCAGCGCGTCGGCGACCGAGGAGCGCGGGGCGTCCAGGGCGGCCGTGGAGGCCGACGGCTCCCACTGGGCGCCGCGCCCGCCCGCGTCCATCGCCTCGTTGGCCAGCCGGTCCGCGTGCTTGTTGCGCTCGCGCGGGATCCACTCGTACGTGATGTCCGCCCCGGGCAGCACGCCCGCCGCCTCGGCCGCGAGCGGCTTCATGTCCGGGTGCTTGATCTTCCAGCGGCCCGACATCTGCTCGACGACCAGCTTGGAGTCCATCCGGACGTGCACCCGGACCACGGTGCCCACCGGGCCGTCCGCGAGCAGGGCGCCCACCGCGCGGAGGCCGGCGACAAGGCCCTTGTACTCGGCGACGTTGTTGGTCGCGAGGCCGATGTACTCGGCGGCCTCGGCCAGCGTCTCGCCGGTCTCCGGGTCGATGACGACCGCGCCGTAGCCGGCGGGGCCCGGGTTGCCCCGGGAGCCTCCGTCGGCCTCGACGACGAAGCGGCGCGGCCGGTCCACTAGAGACCCGAGTCGGCGGTGCGGACCAGGATGCGGCGGCAGTTCTCGCAGCGCAGCACCGTGTCCGGGGACGCGGCCTTCACGTCGTTGATCTCGGTGATGTTGAGCTCCAGGCGGCAGCCCTCGCAGCGGCGCTGGTAGAGGCGGGCGGCGCCCACCCCGCCCTGCTGGGTGCGCAGCTTGTCGTACAGCTTGAGCAGGTCGGCGGGGACCGAACCGGCGACGGCCTCGCGCTCCTTGGTGACCGTGGCAGCCTCCGCGTCGAGCTCCTGGGTGGCGGCGTCGCGGCGGGCGGTCGCGTCGTCGGCCTTGGCCTGCACGGCGGCGACCCGGTCGGTCAGCTCGGCGACCCGCTCCTGCGCGGACTCACGGCGCTCCATGACCTCCAGGACGATGTCCTCCAGGTCGCCCTGGCGCTTGGCGAGCGAGGTGATCTCGCGCTGGAGGCTCTCCAGGTCCTTCGGCGAGGTGACCGCGCCGGAGTCCAGGCGCTGCTGATCGCGGGCTGCGCGCTGGCGGACCTGGTCGACGTCCTGCTCCGCCTTGGTCTGCTCGCGGGCGGTGTCGCTCTCCTCCGTCGTGGAGGCGACGAGCAGGTCGCGCAGCTGGGCGAGGTCGGCCGTCAGCGACTCGATCTCGGCGTGCTCGGGCAGGGACGTGCGGCGGTGCGCGAGCTGGGAGAGGCGCTGGTCGAGCGCCTGGACGTCGAGAAGTCGGATCTGGTCGGCGGGCGCGGCGTTCAGTTGGGGGCTCCAGAAGAGTGGTGGGCGGTCCAGGGGTCGGTGACCCGCTTCGAGACATGGACCCGCAGGTCCCATCCGAGGCGGTCGGAAATCGCGTCGAGCTGTGCCGCGGCCTGCTCGCACCACGGCCACTCGGTGGCCCAGTGTGCGGCATCGACCAGGCCGAGCGGCGAGTGCTGGGTGGCTTCGGAGGCCGGGTGGTGGCGCAGGTCGGCGGTGAGGAAGGCGTCCACGCCGGCGGCGCGCACCGCGTCGAAGAGGCTGTCGCCCGATCCGCCGCTCACGGCGACGGTGCGCACGAGCGCGTCCGGGTCGCCCGCGAGGCGGATGCCCTGTGCGGTGGCGGGCAGCCGGGCGGCGGCGCGGGCGGCGAACGCGCCGAGGGTCTCGGGGTGGTCGAGCGCGCAGATCCGGCCGAGTCCGCGGCGTCCGGCCGGGTCCGTCGGGTCCGGCACGAGGGGGCGCTCGACGCGCAGGTCGAGGGCGGCGGCCAGGGCGTCGGAGACCCCCGGGTCGGCGGTGTCGGCGTTGGTGTGGGCCACGTGCAGCGCGATGCCGTCCCGGATCAGCGTGTGCACGACCCGGCCCTTGAAGGTGTCCGCCGCGACGGTCGTCGTTCCGCGCAGATAGAGCGGGTGGTGGGTGACGACCAGCTGCGCGCCCAGCGCCTTCGCCTCGTCCACGACCTCGCGGACGGGGTCGACGGCGAAGAGCACCCGGTGGATCTCGGCGTCCGGATCACCGCAGACGGTGCCGACCGCGTCCCAACCTTCGGCCCGCTCGGGCGGCCAGAGGGCGTCGAGCTCGGAGATGACATCAGACAGACGGGGCACGGAGGAAAGGCTACCTGCCCGCCGCGCCCCCGGGAGCCCCGGGAACGGGCCGCCCGGCGGCCGCGCACGGGAGCGCCCGTACGCGGGCGGGGAGCGGGACCTCATACAGCACACGCGCCCCCGGCCCCACAACGAAATCCGGCCATCACCACCCTTATGTGTGAAGTGGGGAGGCTCGTGTTGTTCGGCTGGAAGTGCGAAAACTAGCGTCGGTTGCCGGAGGTGATGAGTCGATGACTGCCTGTGCCATCGAGGACGGGACCACCACGGGTGATGGCGGGCCGGCGGAGCCGGAGCCGGAGCCCGATCCGGGTGATCCCACGGGGGCCGCGGAGACCGGCCCGGCGGAGGACGACCCGGCGCCGGAGGCTCTCGTACCGGCCGTCGCGGCCGAGGCGGCCGCTCCTGCCGAAACGGTTTTGCCGCCCTTCGTGCTCACCGCCGACGGCGCGTACGGCGCCCGGCTCACCGCGGCCCCGGTGGCCGGCGGAGCGGCCGGAGCCGAAACCGCCTGGTACGCGGAGCGCTGGACGCTCGACGGCCCCGAGCCCTATGCCGTACCGCTGCCGACCAACCAGCCGGAGGAGACCGAGGCGCAGGTGCTGCCGCTCGCCGACGGCCGGGTGCTGATCCGGCGCCGGGTCGCTGAGCGGCACACCTTCTCGCTGCTCTACCCGACCGGGCCCGGCACCGGCGAGCTGCTGCTCGGGGCCGTCGAGCGCGACGCCCTGACCCTGCTGCCGCCCTCGCCGGACGGGGTGAGCGCGTACGCCCTGTCGGTCGGCGCGTACTCCACGGGGCTGTGGCGGGTGGCGGGCTGTGCGTCCGGGCCCGAGCACCTCGCGGACCTGCCCGGCCGCTGCTCCGGCGGCGTCTGGCTGGACCGGGCGGGCCGGCTGCTCGCCCTGGACCGGGAGCCGGCCGGGGGCGGCCCGGTGAAGACGGTCGCGGTGGACCTGGGGCGGGGCGCCGAGATGACGCCGCTGCTCCAGATCACGCCGGACAGCGACGACCGGCTGCTGCTCGCGGACCCGGACAGCGGGCTGCTGCTGATCCGCTCGGACGCGCCCGGACACGACCGGCTCGGCTGGGGCGTGCTCGGCAGCTGTCTGCCGGTGCGCTTCCCGGAGTGCCTGCGCCTGCCGGACTGCGCGGTGGCGCCGTTCGCCGTGCAGCCGGGCCAGATGCTGATGCCGGAGAGCTGCGCGGTGGCCCTGCGGATCGACGGGGCGGCGGGCAGCTGGGTCGGGCTCTGGCGCCCGTCGGGCCGCCGGCTGCACCAGCTCGCGGCGCCCGGGGGCTGGCTCGCGGGCAGCGGGGTCTGGTCCCGGGACGGGGTGCTGAAACTTCCGTACGCGGATGGGGACACGGCGTGTGCGGTGGCCCTGCTGGAGATGCCCGAGGAGGCGGAAGCGGCGGGCGACGGAAGTGGTACGCAACCTTCCGCCGCGCCCGTGACTCCTCCTGTGTGTACACCGGTTCCTTTGGGGCAGGCGCCTCTCGTGGGGCGTACGGTCCCTGACTAAGCTGGGGCCGGGGCTCACGCAACCGTGCTTCCCGGTCACCGACCGTGGCCTTTTCCCGGACGACGGCGGCGTGACGCTCCGGTCGACACACACGTAAGCGATCACAACGGGGTGACTTCCCACATGTCTGAAGCCCACACCGACACGACCCGGACGTACCCGCAGGGGGCGGACACGCAGCGGGCCGAAGCCGGCGGCTCCGGAAAGCACCGAGGGGGTGTGGCGGTGGACGACTCGGCGGAGCAGCCGGCCGGCCGCCACCGCCGTCCCGTCGAGGAGGGCAGCGCGGCGGCGGCCTGACCGCCGTCCGCCGGAAGAACGAGAAGGGGGAAACGGTGCCCTCGCCGCCGTGGCGCGAACCACGGCGGCGAGGGCACCGCTCTGTTCCCAACGCCGTTGTCCCGCAGGCGCGATGACAAATGTCATGACGGACCGCGTACACATGCCTCTGCCGCGCTGCGCTCACGCTCCGTAACGTCGTAGACATGACGCAGACAAGGGACGACGAGGCGGCGGTGGTCTTCACCGGGGCGGTGAAGACCTTCGGGCGGGCCGGGCGGAGCGTACGGGCCGTCGACGGTATCGATCTGAGGATCGGGCGCGGCGAGACCGTGGCCCTGCTCGGCCGCAACGGGGCGGGCAAGTCCTCCACCATCTCGCTGCTGCTCGGGCTGAACGAGCCGGACGAGGGGACCGTACGGGTGCTGGGCCGCAGCCCCGAGCAGGCGGTGCGGGCCGGGCTGGTCGGCGCCATGCTCCAGGAGGGGCACCCGATACCCCGGGTGACCGTGCGGGAGCTGATCTCCTTCGTCGCCTCCACCTACCCGCGTCCGCTGCCGGTCGCCGAGGCGCTGGTCCTGGCGGGGGTGACGGAGTACGCGGACCGGCGCATCGACAAGCTCTCGGGCGGCCAGCTCCAGCGGGTGCGGTTCGCCGTCGCGCTGGCCGGCAACCCCGAGCTGATCGTGCTGGACGAGCCGACCGCCGCGCTGGACGTGACGGGGCGGCGCGCGTTCTGGGACTCGATGCGGGCCTACGCCCGGCGCGGGAACACCGTGCTCTTCTCCACGCACTACCTGGAGGAGGCAGACGAGAACGCCGACCGGATCGTCGTCATCGACCGGGGCCGGATCGTCGCGGACGGCAGCGGCGAGGAGGTCAAGGACTCGGCCGGGCACCACCAGGTCTCCTTCGACCTCGCGGGCCGCTCCACCGAGGGCCTGGACCGGCTGCCCGGTGTGGTCACCGTCGAGGTGACCGGGGACCGCGCCCTGCTGCACACCGAGGACTCGGACGCGACCGTCGTGGAGCTGGCCCGGCTCGGCCTGATCCGCGGCCTCCAGGTCTCGCGGGCCACGCTGGAGACCGCCTTCCTCGCGCTCACCGCGCCCGGGGAGGCCGGACTCCGCACCACCCCGCTCGGGGACACAGCACTCGGAAACGCCCTGCTCGGAGACCAGAAGGAGACCGTCTGATGTTCCAGTACATCCTGCTCGAAATGCGCCGGACCCTGCGTGACGCCGGCTTCCTGATCTTCGGCACGGGGATGCCCGTGATGATGTACCTGATCTTCACCAACATCGGCACCGACGAGAGCGCCGACGGCTGGAAGACCGCCTCCATGGTCGGCATGGCCGCGTACGGGGCGCTCGGCTCGGCCATGTCGATCGGTACGGGCGTCGCCTCCGACAAGTCCCTCGGCTGGCTCCAGCAGTTGAGAATCACCCCGCTCTCCCCCTCGCACGCGGTCGTGGGCCGGGCGGTGAGCGGTTCGGTGACCGTGCTGCCGGTGATCCTGACCGTGCTGCTGGCCGGCGCCCTGATCAACGGGGTGCGGATGGCCGCCTGGCAGTGGGCGGTGCTGGTCCTGGTGCTGTGGCTGGGCGCGCTGCCCTTCACCCTGCTCGGCCTGGGCAACGGCTACCGGCTCACCCCGCAGGGCACCGGCGTCGTCAACATCGCCTGCCTGATGGGCTTCGCGGTCGTGGGCGGGCTGTGGTTCCCGCTGGAGATGCTGCCCGAGTGGCTGCGCTCGGTCGGCCGGTTCACCCCGGCCAATCGGTTCGCCGACCTGGGCTGGGCGACGACCGACGGGCACGCGCCGAGCGCGACGACGCTGGGCGTACTCGCCGCGTGGCTCCTGCTGTTCGGCGCGTACGCGGTGATCTCGTACCGTCGGTCCGCCAGGACCGTGTGACAGGAGCGAACATGCCGCGGAACGCACGACCGTCGTTCAGGGAGCGCCGCAGGCTGCGGCGGGAGAACCGCAGGCCCGGACCGCCGTCGCCCTACGCCCTGCTGCCCTGGCTGCTGATGGGCCTGGGCGCCTTCTCCAACCTCTTCCAGGGTGAGACCCCCACCCCCTGGATCGCGGGCGCCGGCCTGCTGGCCTTCAACTCGCTCTACATCTCGGTGGTGTTCCGCGGCTTCGCCAAGGAGAAGCGCGAGAGCCCGGTGACGTATGTGCTGCTCGGCGCGCTGGCCGTGGTCACCTTCGCCCTCGCCATCGGCTACGGCGGCAGCTGGCTGCTGTTCTTCCCGCTGCTCTCGCTGGCGGCGGGCACGGTCCTGCGCCACCGCTGGCTGGTGGCCGGGCTGCTCGGGCTCGCGGTGGCCGCCTGCGCGGTCGCGGTCTGGCGCGACGACAGCGCCTCGCCGCCGTGGACGCTGGGTTACGGGACGTTCATCTCCGGGGCCGTGACGTCGGCGATCCTCCGGCTGGCGGAGACCGTGACCGAACTGCGCGCCACCCGGCAGGAACTGGCCCGCGCCGCCGTCGAACGGGAGCGGCTGCGCTTCTCCCGCGACCTGCACGACCTGCTGGGCCACACGCTGTCGGTCATCGTGGTGAAGTCCGAGGCCGCGCGCCGGCTCGCCCCGCGCGACATGGACGCGGCACTCACCCAGGTCGCCGACATCGAGTCCGTCGGGCGCCAGGCGCTCACCGAGATCCGCGAGGCCGTCACCGGCTACCGCGAGGGGAGCCTCGCCACCGAGCTGGACCGGGCCAGGTCCGCGCTGACCGCCGCCGCGATCGAACCGGTCGTCCGGCGCTCCGGACCGCCGCTCGCCCCGCAGACCGAGGCGTTGCTGGGCTGGGTGGTGCGGGAGGCCGTCACCAACGTGGTGCGCCACTCCACGGCGACGCGCTGCGTGTTCGAGGTCAGCGGCACCGGCGAGAAGGTCCGGCTGACGGTGACCGACGACGGCCGGGGCCGGCGCGAGGGCCCCGCGCCCATCCCGGGCATCGGGGGCACGGGGCTGAAGGGGCTCACCGAGCGGCTCGCCGCGGCGGGCGGCTCCCTGGTGGCGGGCCCGGGGGCGGAGGGCGGCTTCGTGGTCACCGCCGAACTCCCGGTGGACGCGGGCGGCGACGGGCCGGGTGGCGGGGACGGCGACGCGGCGGCCCCGCCGGGAGCCGGGGCGGGACCGGCCTGCTCGCCTACCCTGGGCCGGTGAACGAGATGCCACAGGAGCACCCCCCGGCCCCGTCCGTACGCGTTCTGCTCGCCGAGGACCAGGGGATGATGCGCGGGGCGCTCGCCCTGCTGCTCGGTCTGGAGCCGGACATCGAGGTGGTGGCCCAGGTCGGCGCGGGCGACGAGATCGTGGCGGCGGCGCTGGCGGCCCGGCCGGACGTGGCGCTGCTGGACATCGAACTGCCGGGACGCAGCGGTCTGGACGCGGCGGCCGACCTGCGCGAGGAGGTCCCGGACTGCCGGGTGCTGATCCTGACCACCTTCGGCCGGCCGGGCTATCTGCGCCGGGCGATGGAGGCCGGGGCGGCGGGCTTCCTGGTGAAGGACGGCCCGGTGGAGGATCTGGCCGAGGCGATCCGCCGGGTGCTGGCCGGGGAGACGGTGGTCGATCCGGCGCTGGCCGCCGCCGCGCTGAGCTCCGGGCCGAGTCCGCTGACGGCACGTGAGCGGGACGCGCTGGTCGCGTCGGCGGACGGGGCGACGGTCGCCGACATCGCCGCGAAGCTGCATCTGTCGGAATCGACGGTCCGCAACTACCTGTCGTCGGCGATCGGCAAGACGGGCACCCGCAACCGCATGGAGGCGGTGCGCGCGGCCCGGCAGCAGGGCTGGCTCTGACCGCGCTCCGTCCGTACCCGTCACCGTCACCGACCCCGGGGGCCCGGCCACTTCATGCCGTCTCACATATCCGCGCTCCGGCGCGCCGTTCCGCTCTGGGTCGTACCGGTGCTCTGGACCCTGGGCCTCGGGCTCTGGGGGCTCTCGCGGCAGGGCAGCCTGTGGCGGGACGAGGCCGCGACCTGGCAGGTGGCGCTGCGGTCGGCCGCCGAGATGCGGGTCATGCTGGCCAACGTCGACGCGGTCCACGGGCTCTACTACCTGCTGATGCACGGGCTGTTCGAGTGGTTCGGGCCGACGACCACGACCCTGCGGCTGCCCTCCGTGCTGGCCATGGCGGTGGCGGCGGCCTGTGTGGCCGTCATCGGCGAGCGGCTGGGCGGGAGATGGGCCGGCCTGGGCGGCGGGATGGTCCTCGGTCTGCTGCCGGCCGTGCAGTTCTACTTCCAGGAGGGCCGCCCGTACGCACTCGTGGCGGCAGGGGCCGGGATCTCGACGCTGCTGCTGGTGACGCTGGTCCAGCGGCCCGGCCGGTGGGAGCGCTGGGCGGCGTACGCGGGCACGGTCCTGCTCGGCGCGCTGCTGAACTGGCTCTCGCTGCTGATCCTGCCCGCGCACGCGGCGACCCTGGCCTGGAGCGGGGCGCGGCGCGGGGTGTGGGGGCGG
>NZ_RDBL01000013.1:482571-499879 GCF_008042035.1 Streptomyces sp. col6 | reverse complement strand
ATCCTGTACACCTCGCGCCAATCCGGTCAGGTGTCCTGGATACCTCCGCTGACCTGGCACATGCTGATCGGCCCCGCGGTGCTGCTGGCGATCGGCGGCCTGGGGGCGGTGGCGGAGCGGCCGGGTGCGGGGCGGCTGTCCCTGGCGTCGGTCGGGCTGCCGCTGCTGGCGGTCCCTCAGCTGGGCCTGGTCGCGATCTCGCTGGTCAAGCCGCTGTTCCTGGACCGGTACGTGCTGTTCAGCATGCTGGGCCTGGCGCTGCTGGCGGGGGCGGTGCTCGCCGCGGCCGTACGGGCGGCGGCGCCGCGCTTTCCGGCGGCGTCGAGGTGGCTCGTACCCGTGCTGCTGGCCGGTGCGGTGGCGGCGCTGCTGCCGCAGTCGCTGGCCAAGCGGGCGCCGTCGAGCCGGGTGGACGACGTGCTGGCCGTGACGGCGGACGTACGGCGGCTGAAGGAGCCGGGCACAGCGGTGGTCTTCCTGCCGTCGGCCCGGCGCGACACGGCCCTGGTCTCACCCGAGGCGTTCACGGGGCTGCGGGACATAGCGCTGGCCCGGGGCCCGCTCGCGACCGGCACGCTCAACGGGGTGGAGGCCGGCCCGGCCCGGATACGGGACGCGATGCTGGCGGAGCCGCGGATCCTGCTGGTCACGGACGCGCCGGAGGCGGCCCGGCCGGAAGCGGAACGGCGCGAGAAGGTGAAGGCCGCGGTGTTGCGGGACCACTTCAGCGTGATCGCGGACGAGCGGGTGCGGGGACGTCGGGTGACGCTGTACGAACGGAAGTGATCTGCGGCGCGCGGTGGCGCGGCAGCCAGAGCAGCATCAGGAGCAGGCCGCCGAGCAGGACTCCGCCCGCCGTGCGGAAGGCCAGCGCGTATCCGGCGGTCAGGGCGGCCGGGTCCGTCCCGCCCCCGGTGCGGGAGGCGGCGACCGTGGAGAGCACGGCCAGGCCGAGCGCGCCGCCCATGGTGCGGGAGGTGTTGACGAGGCCCGAGACAAGACCGGCCTCCCCCGGCGCGGCGCCCGAGGTGGCGAGCGAGGCGAGCGGGGTGGAGGCGAGCCCGGCACCGGCCATCATGAGCACGCCGGGCAGGCAGACGGCGGTGAGGTAGGAGCCGTGCACGGTCATCGTGGACTGCCAGCCGAAGCCGGCCGCGGCGACGACGGTGCCGATGAGCGCGAGGTTCTTCGCCCCGACGCGGGCCATCAGCCGGGGCGCGCTCTTGGAGCCGATGACGACGGCGAACGAGGACGGCATCAGCGCGAGCCCGGCCTGCAGCGCGCTGTAGTCCAGGACGTTCTGCGCGTACACCGTCATGAAGTACCACATCGAGAACGTGGCGGAGCCGATCACCAGCATCGCGACGTTCGCGGAGGCCACCGCCCGCGTCCCGAGCACCCGCAGCGGCATCAGGGGCTTGGCGGTGCGGGTCTCCACGAGGACGAACAGACCCAGCAGGGCGGGTCCGCCGATCAGCGGGACCAGGGTCGCGGCGGCGGTCCATCCCGCCTCCTCGGTCTGCACGATGCCGTACGCCACGGAGGCGAGGCCCGCCGTGACGAGGACGGCGCCCAGGAGGTCGATGCGGCTGCGGCCGCCCGTACGGCCCTCGGCGAGCCACAGCGCGGCGCCGGTCAGCACGAGCACCCCGACGGGCACGTTGATCAGCAGCACCCAGCGCCAGGACAGCGCGTCGGTGAGCACTCCGCCGACCAGCCCGCCGGCCGCGCCGCCGCCCGCGCCGACCGCCATCCAGGTACCGATGGCCTTCGCGCGGGCGGGCCCCTCGGGGACGGCGGCGGTGAGCAGGGTCAGGGTGGCCGGGGCGAGGACGGCGGCGCCGAGCCCCTGCGCGGCGCGGGCGGCGAGCAGCTGCCAGCCCTCCTGGGCGAGTCCGCCGGCCAGTGAGGCGGCGGTGAACAGGCCGAGGCCGACGAGGAACATCCGCTTGCGGCCGTAGAGGTCGGCGGCCCGCCCGCCGAGCAGCATGAACCCGGCGAACGCGATCGAGTACGCGTTGAGCACCCACTGCAGCCCGGTGGCGCTCAGCCCCAGGTCGGCGCGCATGGACGGGAGTGCGACGTTGACGACGGACACGTCGAGCACCACGAGGAACTGTCCGACGCAGGCGGCGAGGACCACCGCCCAGGTGCGGGTTCTGATCCGGCCGGAGGGCGGTGCGGGTGTGGAGACGTCAGCCATGGGTGTCATACTCGCAGCCGCCGTGTGCCCCGTACATCGGTTTCCGGGTCCGGTCGGTCTCGGTCCAGCGGCGTAGGACCGGCGCTCGATGTGACGTAGCGTCAGGTCGCTCCCCCGCGCGCCCCGCGCGCGGCCTCGGCCCGTTCGCACCCCGTGCCCCGGAATACGCCGTAGCCGAAGAAGGTTCACCCTGCACAGACTTGGCGGTCGGCGCTGCCCTCGGCGCCGGCCGCACGACCGTATTGCCCCTTTTTCACCCCTGCTGCCCGGAGGCCGCACGCATGCCACAGACGACGCACGAACAGCCCGCCGCGGAGCTTCCCGATCCGCGCGCGAAGGCGGGCAGGGGGATCGTCCCCGTGCTCGCCTTCGCGGGTATCACCGTCGCCGTGATGCAGACCCTGCTCGTCCCCGTCATCAAGGATCTGCCCGCCCTTCTGCACACCGATCCGTCGAACGCCACCTGGGTGATGACCGCCACCCTGCTCGCCGGAGCCGTCGCCACCCCGATCATGGGGCGGCTCGGAGACCTGTACGGCAAGCGCGGGATGCTGCTGGCCAGCCTCGCCGTGATGGTCGTCGGCTCCCTGATATGCGCCTTCACCGACGACCTCGTGGTCATGATCGTGGGCCGCGCCCTCCAGGGCTTCGCGATGGGCGCGATCCCGCTGGGCATCGGCATCATGCGGGACGAGCTGCCGCGCGAGAAGCTCGGTTCGGCGATGGCGCTGATGAGTTCGTCGATCGGGGTGGGCGGCGGACTCGCGCTGCCGGCCGCCGCGCTCGTCGCCCAGCACACCGACTGGCACGCCCTCTTCTTCGGCGCCGCCGGGCTCGGCCTGCTGGCCATGGCGCTGACCGTGTTCGCCGTGCCCGAGACCTCGCTGCGCGCCCCCGGCCGCTTCGACACCGTCGGCGCGCTCGGTCTCTCGCTCGGCCTGGTCCTCCTGCTGCTGCCCATCACCAAGGGCTCCGACTGGGGCTGGGCCTCGCCCACCACGCTCGGCCTGCTCGCCGCGTCACTGGTGGTGCTGGTGCTGTGGGGGCTGTTCGAGCTGCGCAGCGACGCCCCGCTGGTCGACCTGCGGACCACGGCCCGCCGCGAGGTGCTGCTGACGAACCTGACCTCGATCATGGTCGGCGTCGCGTTCTACGCCGTCTCCCTCGTCCTGCCCCAGCTGCTCCAGCTGCCCACCTCCACCGGCTACGGCCTCGGCCAGTCGATGGTGGTCGCCGGGCTCTGCGTGGCCCCGCTCGGCCTGACGATGATGTTCGTCGCCCCGCTGTACGCCCGGATCTCCGCCCGCAAGGGCCCGAAGGTCTCCCTGATGCTCGGCATGCTGGTCATCGCGGTCGGTTACGGGGCCGGGCTCGGCCTGATGAGCGCCGCCTGGCAGACCGTGATCATCGCCGTCCTCCTCGGCGCCGGCATCGGGCTCGCCTACTCCTCGCTGCCCGCCCTGATCATCGGGGCCGTCGACGCCTCCGAGACCGGCGCGGCGAACGGGCTGAACACCCTGATGCGCTCCATCGGCACCTCGGTCTCCAGCGCGGTGATCGGCATGGTCCTGGCGCACACCTCGACCCGGATGGGCCCGGTCACGGTGCCGACCATGCACGGCTTCCGGATCTCGTTCCTCATCGCGACGGGCGCGGTGGTCGCCGGTCTCGTCCTGGCCTCGTTCCTGCCGTCCCGGCGCACGGCCACCGCGCCGGTGCTCCTGGCCAGCAGCGAGGGCGACGCGGCGGCCCGGCGCGCCGCCGCCGAGGACGTCGAACCGCTCCCCCTGCCTGGCCCCGAGGGCTTCCGCGGCCGGGTGCTGGACGCGGACGGGGCCCCGGTCGCCGGGGCCAATGTGACTCTGATCGACCGGCAGGGCCGGCAGGCGGGGCTCACCACCACGGACACGTGGGGCCGCTGGGCGCTCGCCGTGCCGGAGGCCGGCACGTACGTCCTGGCCGCGTCCGCCACGGGGCACGCCCCGCGCGCCTGCCCGGCGCAGGGCGGCCCCGCGGTCACCGACCTCGTGCTGGGGGCCGTCAGCGCGCCGGAGCGTCGAACCGCGGTTCCGTCGTGAGCAGGTAGGACACGTCCGTCCCCGCCGGCAGCTCCCGGGGCGCCGTGCCCCGCGTGAACAGCCGGGCGGGGCGGGCGCCCTCGACGTGGGCCGCCGCACCGTCGACGCGGAGCCAGGAGCCCTCGCGCAGGCCGAGGACCGGGACGTCGTTCTCCTCCAGGAATTCGGTGAGCCGTTCCTCGCGGGTCTCGCCCTTGTGGGTGCTGGCCGGGTCCGGGTCCAGGTAGTGCGGGTTGATCTGGAAGGGCACGAGGCCCAGGGTCGCGAAGGACGGCGGCTGCACGATGGGCATGTCGTTGGTGGTGCGCAGGGTGGGCGCCGCCATGTTGGTCCCGGCACTGGCCCCCATGTACGGCAGGCCCGCGCGCACGGCTTCGCGGACCGCGTCCCGCAGCCCGGTCCGGTACAGCGCGCTCAGCAGCCGGAAGGAGTTGCCGCCGCCGATGAACACGGCGTCGGCGGCCTCCAGCGCGGCCACCGGGTCCGCGTGCTCGTGGACGCCGTGGACGGCGATCCCGGCCGGCTCCAGGGCGCCGCGGACGCGCGCGGTGTACGTGTCGTGGTCGGCGAGTGCGTAGGGCACGAAGGCGAGGCGGGCGCCGGCAGGCAGAAACGCGGTGACGGTGTCCAGGGCGTGTTCCAGGTAACCGCGGCCGTGCTGGGTGGAGTTGGAGAGCAGGAGCAGATTCACGGGGGTACTTCCTCGGGGGGTTGTCCGGTCAGGCCGTCGGGGTACGGCGGGCCTTGGGCTTGGGGCGCTGCGGCGGGTGGGTGAGGCGCTTCTCCAGGAGGGCGGCGGCGTGCCGCAGCGCTTCGAGACGGTTCTCCGGCGCCCCTTCGAACCGTTCCTCGGCGCCGCCGAGGCTGAGGCTCCCGTACGGTTCGCGGCCCAGGAAGACGGGTACGGCGACGGTCGCGATGCCGGTGTCGTACTCGCCGACCGTCCAGGCGTACCCCTGGGCGCGGACCTGGAGCAGTTCCCGCTCCAGCGCGTCCGGGTCGGTGACCGTCCGGTCGGTGAAGCGGGCCATGGGGCGGCCCCGGAAGAGCCGGTGGCGCTGCTCGTCGGGCAGGTAGGCGTAGAAGGACTTGGACGTGGCCCCGGCGTGCGCCGGGTAGAGCTCACCGACCAGCGGGTAGTAGCGCAGCGGTCCCGCCTCGCCCTCCTCGGCGGCCACGCACCGCATGTGGAAGCTGTCGGGCAGGCAGAACAGCACGGTGTCGCCGGTGACGCGGCGCAGCTCCTCCAGGACCGGCCCGGCCAGCAGCTCCAGCGACCCGGACCGCTCCCAGAGGCGGCCGAGCCGCAGCACGGCGGGGCCGATGCGGTAGCGCCGGGTGGCGGGGTCGGAGACCAGGAAGCCGCGCCCGGCGAGGGTGGCGAGCAGCCGCTGCGCCACCGACGTGTCCCAGCCGAACTCCGCCGCGACCTCGGTCACACCCCAGTCGGGCCGGGTCCGTTCGAACGCGAGCAGCACGAGCAGCGCCCGGTCCACGGTCTGCAGGGCCCCGGCAGGGGTGCGCCGGTCCACATCGAACTCCGCCATAGCCATCTCACCATTCAGACCCGAATTGCAGATAACGGGAAACCATTGCGCTCAACGCTATCCGATCCCGAATCTGCTCTCAGCACCCCGTCCGGAGCCTCTGCTCCCTGGCGGGCTCCGGACGGGTGTGACGGATGCGCGAGAAAGGCCCCCCATGTTGAAGTACGTACTGGACCTCGTCGAACTGCTCGACGACCCCCAGGCCCATGGCAAGACGGTCGCCGAGTACCTGGACGCCGCGGCGGGGGCCGAGGGCTCGTCCGCGCAGGTCACCACGGTCGCCGGTGAGCGGGGCTCGACGGACTTCGTGTCGGTCCGCATCCCCGGCTCCCGCGGACGCACGGCCGGGGGCGACGCCCGCACCCTGGGCATCGTCGGCCGGCTCGGCGGGATCGGCGCCCGGCCCGAGGTGACCGGTCTGGTCTCCGACGCCGACGGCGCGATCTCGGCGCTGGCCGCCGCCGCCAAGCTGCTCGACATGCGCCGCCGGGGCGATGTGCTGCCCGGTGACGTGATCATCGCCACCCACATCTGCCCCGACGCCCCGACCGAGCCGCACGACCCGGTGCCGTTCATGGGTTCGCCGGTGGACATCGCCACGATGAACCGGCACGAGGTGACCGGTGAGATGGAGGCCGTGCTCTCCATCGACACCACCAAGGGCAACCGCATCATCAACCACAAGGGCCTCGCCCTGTCGCCCACCGTCAAGGAGGGCTGGGTGCTCCGCGTGAACGAGCAGCTGGGGGAGCTGCTGGCCGTGGTGACCGGTGAGCCGTTGGTCACGTACCCGGTGACCACCCAGGACATCACCCCGTACGGTAATGGTGCACACCACATCAATTCGATCCTCCAGCCCTCCACCGCGACGGCGGCCCCCGTGATCGGCCTGGCCATCACCTCGGCCGCGGCGGTGCCGGGGTGCGGAACCGGCGCGAGTCACGAGGGTGACATCGCGTCCGCCGCCCGCTACGCCGTCGAGGTCGCCAAGGCCTACGGCGACGGCCGGCTGGACTTCCACGACGCGGTGGAGTTCGACAACCTCGTCAGCCGCTACGGCTCGCTGACCCACCTGCAGACCTTCGGCCGTACCCCCCAGGAGTCCTGATGGCAGCCACCCCGCAGCCCGGTGCCGTGGCGCCCGCGCCCGCGCCCGCGCCCGCGCCCGCGCCCAAGAGCATCGGCAGCGACGACTACGCGCTCTCCCGCGTCCCGCGCGACCAGCGGTTCGGCTTCTGGTCGATGCTCCTCCAGTGGCTGGCCCAGTCCGGTTCGATCTCGCAGTTCACGCTCGGCGCCACCATCGGCGTCGGGATGACCTTCGGCGACGCGTTCCTGGCATTCACGCTGGGCGCGGTGATCCTGGAGGTGGTGATCTTCGCGATCGGCCTGGCCGGGATGCGCGAGGGCCTGGCCACCCCGATGCTGACCCGCTGGGTGGGCTTCGGCCGCAACGGTTCGGCGCTGGTCAGCTTCGTGATCGCGGTCAGCCTGGTCGGCTGGTTCGGCGTCCAGAACAAGATCTTCGGCGACAGCGTCTCGGCGCTCGTCGGCGGTCCGGCCTGGATGTGGTGCGTGCTCGCGGGCATCGCCATCACCGCCCTGGTCATCTTCGGGTTCAGGTACATGGCGAACTTCGCGAAGATCGTCACCCCGCTGTTCTTCGCGATGGTCGCCTTCTCCGTCATCCGGACCCTGAACGACCACTCGTTCAGCGACCTGATCCACTCCCCGCCGCCGGGCGACACCATCCCGCTGGCCGTCGCCGCCACCGCCATCGCGGGCGGCTACATGACGGGAGCGATCGTCTCCCCGGAGATGACCCGCTACAACCGCAAGGGCTCGCACGTCTTCCTGCAGAGCGCCTCGTCGATGATCCTCTCCGAGTACATCGTCGGCCTGACCGGTGTGCTCCTGGGCCACCTGGTCAAGAGCAACGAGGTCTCGCACATCGTGCTCTCCACCTCCGGCGCCTTCGGGGTGCTCGTCGTCCTGATGTCCACGGCGAAGATCAACGACTGGAACCTGTACGGCTCCTCGCTCGGCGTCGTCAACTTCTTCCAGGTCGTCTTCAACAAGCGCGTCCACCGCGGCGCGGTCACCATCGTCCTCGGCATCGCGGGCACGGTCCTGTCGGCCGTCGGGATCATGAGCCACTTCACCGAGTTCCTCACGATCCTCGGCGTCGCCATCCCGCCGATCGGCGGGATCATCGTGGCCGAGTACTGGGTCGTGAAGCGGATGCGCAAGCCGCTGGACGAGACCCGTCAGGCGCAGACCCTGCCGGCGCACTCGCCGACCTGGGTGCCGATGTCGATCGTGATCTGGATCGCCGCGTTCTGCGTCGGCAAGTTCTACGACGGCGGCATCCCGGCCCTGAACTCGCTGGCCACCGCCTTCGTCCTGTACAGCGCCCTGGGCCTGCTGGGCTGGATCAAGCCCTACGGCACCTCCGCCCTCGCCGACGAGCCGGACGGCACAGCCCCGGCCACCCGCACCACCACCCCTGTGGGAGCAGCATGAGCACCGCACCCGGCACCGCACTCGTCCCGGCCTCCGACGAGGCCCAGGACGAGGTCGTCACCCTCTGCGCCGAGCTGATCAGGTTCGACACCTCCAACCCGACGGGCACCGAGCGCGCGAGCGCCGAGTGGGTGGTGGCCCGCCTCGCCGAGGTGGGCATCGACTCGGAGCTGGTCGAGTCGGCGCCCGGCCGCGCCAGCGTGATCGCCCGGATCGCCGGCCTCGACCCCGGCCGCGGCGCCCTGCTGGTCCACGGCCACCTGGACGTGGTCCCGGCGGACGCCTCCGAGTGGCAGGTGCCGCCCTTCTCCGGCGAGATCCGCGACGGCTACCTCTGGGGCCGGGGCGCGATCGACATGAAGGACACCGTGGCGGTGATGCTCGCCACCGCCCGGCACTTCGCCCGCAGCGGTACGCGGCCCTCGCGCGACCTGGTCATCGCCTTCCTCGCGGACGAGGAGGCGGGCGGGAAGTTCGGCGCGCACTGGCTCGTCGAGCACCGCCCGGAGCTGTTCGCCGGGGTCACCGAGGCGATCGGTGAAGGCGGCGGCTTCTCCTTCGCGATCGACGACACCCGCCGGCTGTACCCGATCGAGAACGCCCAGCGCGGCATGGCCTGGATGGAGCTGACCGCCACCGGCCGGGCCGGCCACGGCTCTTCGCCCAACGACGAGAACGCGGTCACCGACCTCGCCGAGTCGCTGACCCGGATCGGCCGCGAGACCTTCCCCGTCCGGCTGATCGAGCCGGTCCGGGCGCTGCTCGAAGAGGCCGCCCGGCTCTACGGCGTCGCGTTCGACGAGGACGACATCGAGGGCAGCCTCGCCCGGCTGGGTCCGGTCGCCGACTTCATGCAGGTGGTGCTGCGCAACTCGGCGAACCCGACGATGTTCAGCGCCGGTTACCAGACCAACGTGATCCCGGGGAAGGCGACCGCCCGCGTCGACGGCCGCTTCCTGCCCGGTCACGAGCAGGAGCTGATCGACACCATCGACCGGCTGCTGCTGCCCTCGGTGAGCCGGGAGTGGGTCAACCACGACATCGCGATGGAGACCACGTTCGACGGTCCGCTCGTCGACGCCATGTGCGCGGCGGTGCGCGCCGAGGACCCGGACGGCCACCCGGTGCCGTACTGCAACCCCGGTGGCACGGACGCCAAGGCCTTCACGCACCTGGGCATCCGCTGCTTCGGCTTCAAGGGCCTCAAGCTCCCGCACGACCTGGACTACGGCCGCCTCTTCCACGGCGTGGACGAGCGCGTCCCGCTGGAGGGCCTGCGCTTCGGCGTCCGCGTCATGACCCGCCTCTGGCAGAGCTGCTGATCCTTCGCCGCTCCCCTTCGCGCCCCCGCCGGTACCTTCGGCGGGGGCGTACGGCACGATGGCGCCCTACCCGTCCCACCAGGAGGAACACCGTGGCCGCCGAGCCCAAGCCGGAGATTCTCGCCGCGTTCCAGGCCGCCAAGGGCTTCATGCCGGTGGTCGAGGGGCTCGCGCTGTACGACGCCGCCACCGAGGCCGCCGCGCTCGGCCTGCCGCTGCTGGAGGTCGGCACCTACTGCGGGCGCTCCACGATCCTGATCGCCGACGCGGCGCGCGCCGCCGGAGTGACCGCGCTCACCGTCGACCACCACCGGGGCAGCGAGGAGCAGCAGCCCGGCTGGGAGTACCACGACCCGACCGTGGTGGACCCCGAGGTCGGCCGGATGGACACCCTGCCCACCTTCCGCAGGACGCTGCACGCGGCGGGCCTGGAGGACCACGTGGTGGCGCTCGTGGGGCGTTCGCCGCAGGTGGCGGCGGTGTGGGGCGGCGATCTCGGCTTCGTCTTCATCGACGGCGGCCACACCGACGAGCACGCGAACGGCGACTACGAGGGCTGGGCCCCGCATGTCGCCGCGGGCGGGCTGCTGGTGATCCATGACGTGTTCCCGGACCCGGCGCACGGCGGGCAGGCCCCGTACCGGGTGTATCTGCGGGCGCTGGAGTCGGGGGCCTTCACGGAGATCTCCGTCACGGACTCGCTGCGGGTGCTGCGCCGCACGGGCCCCGGCATCTGAGGGCAGCAGCCGTACGGGGGTGGTCCGGCCGGTTCATGGACGCCCCGGACACCGCCGGGCCCGGCCGATAGCATCGCCGGGTGCGTCACGACGAGAGCCTTCCCCCCACCCACCGCCCGCTCCGGCTCGCCGCCGCTGCCCTGCTGTGCCTGGGCCTGGCCGGCTGCGGCGGCGGGGGCGGCTCCGCCGCGCAGGCCCAGGAGGGGCCGAGCGGCGGCCCGGCCACCACACCGGCTCCGCCGTCACCGGCGGCCACGAAGGCCGCCCACTCGCCGTCGAAGTCCCCGGCGAAGTCCCCTGCGCAGCCCCCCTCGAAGACCGCGCCCGCTCCCGGTGGGCCGCTGTCCGGCAGGACCGTGGTCATCGACCCCGGTCACAACCCCAGCAACCACCTGCACACCGCCGAGATCAACCGCCAGGTCGACATCGGTACCGGGCGCAAGGAGTGCGACACCACCGGGACGGCCACCAACGGGGGGTACGCCGAGGCGGAGTTCACCCTCGACGTGGCACACCGGATGCGGAAGCTGCTGCAGGCCCAGGGCGCGACGGTGATCCTGACCTACGACCGCGACCGGGCGTTCGGGCCGTGCGTGGACGAGCGGGCGCGCATCGGCAACAAGGCCCACGCGGACGCGGTGGTCTCGGTCCACGCGGACGGATCGGCCGCCGGCAACCGGGGCTTCCATGTGATCCTTCCCGCGTCCGTGCGCGGCGGGGGCGCGGACACCTCGAAGATCGTCGCCCCCTCGCGCGACCTCGGCACCCGTATCGCCGGTCTGTTCGTGCGCAGTACCGGAAGTTCCCCTTCCAATTACGTGGGCGGCAAAACGGGTTTGGACGTCCGCAAGGATCTCGGCGGACTGAATTTGTCGACCGTGCCCAAAGTCTTCATCGAATGCGGCAATATGCGTGATCCCAAGGACGCCGCCCTGCTCACCGACCCGGGTTGGCGCCAGAAGGCCGCCCAGGGCATCGCGGACGGCATCAGCAGCTACCTCAAGGGGTAAGCAAGGGGTGATTCTGCGATGAATTCGGGAGGATGTCCGCGCAGCAACCGGGCAGGAACACAACCCGCCCGAGCAGACGATAGATTCATCCGTACGATGGGGAGCCGTTCCCGAGCTTCAAGCCGTCCCCGCCGAGTATCCGGCGGCAACGACGACCGCCCCGACGAGACGACCGACTAAGGACCTTCACGTGAATATCCGCTCCCTCACTCGAGGCGATGGCGTGGTGATCGGAGCAGCGGTTGTGCTGTTCATCGCCTCGTTCCTGGACTACTTCGACTACGGAAGCACCAGCGTCGACGCCCCCAACTCCTGGGACTCCCTGGGGAACGGCATCGGCGTCTACATGGTCGGGGTGATCGGCGCAGCGCTGATCGTGCTCTCCCGTTCGCAGCCCCAGCCGCGCAAGATCGTGGGCCTCGACCTCGCCCAGTTCGGCGTCGCCGCCACCGTCTTCACGGCGTGGAACATGTTCTGGACGATCATCGACCTCGGCCAGATCGACGCGGGCGCGGGCCTGATCCTCGGCTTCATCGCCTCCCTGGCGCTGGCCGCGGGCGCGGTGGCCTCCCCGCTGGTCCCGGCCCTCAAGGCCCCGCTCGCGGGCACCCCGAACCAGCAGGCCATGCAGCCGCCGTACGGGGGCCAGCCCGGTCAGGGCTACGGCTACCCGGGCGGTCCGCAGCCGGCGTTCGGCGGTCAGCAGCCGGGCCAGCCGCAGCCGTACGGTGCACAGCAGCAGCCGGGTCAGCAGGACATGCAGAAGGCTCCGGCCCCGCAGGCGCCGGCGGCCGGCGGCGGGCAGTCCGGCGACTTCACCCCGTTCTGGTTCGCGGTGCCGGTGGCCCGCCAGCTGTACAACGAGGACGGTTCGCAGGCCCCGATCGCCGAGCTGGCGCCGGGCACCTGGTACCTCGCGGTCGAGCAGCGCGGTGCGGCGCTGATCGCCCAGACGCAGGACGGGCGTCGCGGCGTCCTCCAGGACACCACGGGCATCCAGCGCGGCTGACGCGCCCCGGTCCACCAGCGGCCCCCCGCCCCCTCCGGGCGGGGGGCCGCTGCCGTGTCCGCCGGGCTCAACCGGCCGCCCTTTTCGGGACCTTGCCCTTCCGGGTCCAGCGGAGCAGTTCGTCCGCCGTCCAGGTGGTGACCACCCGATCCGGCGGGACCTCGCACTCCTCGGCGCGGGCGCAGCCGTATGCCTGCCAGTCCAGCTGGCCCGGGGCGTGCGCGTCGGTGTCCACGGCGAACAGGGTGCCCGCCGCCACGGCCCGGCGCAGCAGCCGGCGGGGCGGGTCGAGGCGTTCGGGCCTGCTGTTGATCTCGACGGCCGTGCCCGCTTCGGCGCAGGCGGCGAAGACCTCGTCGGCGTCGAACGCCGACTCGGGGCGGCCCCGGCCGGCGACCAGGCGCCCGGTGCAGTGGCCGAGGACGTCGGCCTGCGGGTGGCGTACGGCGGCGGCCATCCGCCGGGTCATCGGGGCGGAGTCCATGCGGAGCTTGGAGTGGACCGAGACCACGACCAGGTCGACCTGTTCGAGCAGGTCCTCCTCCTGGTCCAGGGTGCCGTCGAGGTTGATGTCGCACTCGATGCCGGTGAGTAGCCTGAACGGCGCCCAGCGCTCGTTGAGTTCGGCGATCTCGGCGAGCTGCCGGCGCAGCCGCTCGGGCGAGAGGCCGTTCGCGACGGTGAGCCGGGGCGAGTGGTCGGTGAGCACCGTCCAGTCGTGGCCCAGCTCCGCCGCCGCACGGCCCATCTCCTCGATGGGGCTGCCGCCGTCCGACCAGTCGGAGTGCGTGTGGCAGTCGCCGCGCAGCAGCGAGAGCAGGTGCTCGCCGCCCTTCGCGAGGGGTCCGGCGCTCGAAGCCCCGGACTCCAGCCGCTCCAGATAGCCCGGTGTCTCCCCGGCCACGGCCTCGCGGATCACCTGGGCGGTGCGGGCGCCGATGCCCTTGACCCGCTCCAGCGAGCCGTCGGCCGCACGCCGCTCCACCTCGCCGTCGTCCATCGCGGCGACGGTGCGGGCTGCGGTGCGGAAGGCCTGGACGCGGTAGGTGACCGCCCTGTCGCGCTCCAGCAGGAAGGCGATCCGTTCCAGGGCCCGGACCGGGTCCATCGGCACCTCCTCGCGGGACGGGACGGCCGGCGGCCGCCCGTCCAGCTTGGCCCAGCACGGCCCGGCCCGCACACCGGCCGGTCCGCTCAGCCGAAGGAGGTGCGCGCCAGCCAGAAGTCCAGCAGCCCGGCGTCGCCCAGTACCTCGACACGGTCGCTGTCCGGGGCGAGGCGGCGGTTGAAGACCAGCATCAGGTCGGTGAGCGGCCCGCGCAGCGCCACGTCCGCCTTGCCGTGCTCGCGGCTCCAGGTGATGCCCTCCGCGCCGAGCTCGATGAGCCATTCGGCACCGGGCGCGTCGGTGGCGTGCAGGTGCAGGGTGCGTCCGTCCCCGAGCAGCTCGGCGGCCTCGCGGTCGTCATGGCTCTGGGCGAAGCGGACGATCTCCAGCCACTCCTCGACGGTGTCCGCCGCCAGCTCCGGCGTCATCGTGTACGGGACCTTCGCGGTGAGGGCCGCGTCGGCGAGGTGGACGACGGTCTCGATGGCCATGCGGCGGGCCCAGAAGCCCGTGCTGTGGTCCCAGGCCCAGGTCCACACCTCGGTGCCGGGCCCCGCCTCCCGGAGTGCGTCGGCGGTGTCGGCGGCCCCGTCCGCGAGCCAGGCGTCGAGCGCGGCGGGGTCGTCGCTCCCGGGGCTGTTCGTCGGAACCTTGTCGTCCTCCACCGGTCCGGCGGCCCGGGTGCGGACGATCTCGCCGGCCCAGCGGTGGGCGCGGCCGACGTGCTCGGCCAGTTCGCGCAGGGTCCAGTCGGGGCAGGTCGGTACGGTCGCGCCGAGGTCGGCTCCCCGGATCGCCGCCCTCAACTCGTCGGTCAGCCGGACGATTTCCTCGCAGTAGCGCTCGTGCGCAAGAAGAGCCATGATCGCACCCTAGTGCGACCGGCACCGCGTTCACATGCGGTTATCCGCCGAGCTGCGAGGTGGACGGGACCTTGTCCTTCACCTCGGCGCCCGCGCTCTTCCCGGCGTCCTTGATACCGCTGATGACGTCCTCGAAGGCGCCGATGTCCCCGGCGCCCGCCTCGCCCTTGCGGAGCTTGGTGCCGAGGCCCTTGAGCGAAGCGATGCCCGCGGTGAGCGGGGCGACGGCCTTCGACAGCAGCGGGTCGCCCTTGGCGTTCTCCGTCGCGGCCTTGAGCCGGTTGTAGGCGAAGCCGCCCGCGAGCCCCGCCTTGACGAGCGCGAAGGTGCGTCCGTCGGCGCCCTTCCTGAACTTCCCGGCCCGGTACGGCTTCACGATCCACTGGTACGTGGCGCCCGCCGCGAGCCCCGCGTTGGCGACGAACCTGGTCTTGGCCCACTTCTGTGCCTCGGCCGACGAGGTGCCGGTGGGCGAGGCCGAACTGCTCGTGCCGCTGTCCTCGTCGTCGCTCCCGCACGCGGTGGTGCCCGCGAGCACGGCGCAGGCCAGCAGCAGCGCGACGAGCAGGCGGCGGAGCGGTACGGGTCGGGGCACGGCGGGCCTCCCTGGCGGGGCGGGACGGGTGCCGGGGCCCGGCACTCCCCGCCAGGCTGGCCGTGCTCCGGCCAACCCGCCACCGCTGCGCGCCCGTACGGGTTCGGCCAATGGGTTTCGGCCGGGGGAAAGAGGCAACGTGGAGTCCATGTCCTACAGCAGAGGCAACGGCTTCACCGCAGCACGTGTCATCGCCCTCGTGGCGGACGTCATGGCCTTCATCATCGGCCTGTGGATCCTGATGTACCTGCTCGACGCGAACCGCGGCAACGAGCTGGTCGAGTTCGTGCGGGACGCCGCCAGGTGGCTCGCGGGCTGGTCGTACGACCTGTTCACGTTCGACAAGGCGTGGGCCAACGTCGTCGCCGGCTACGGCCTCGCCGCCCTGGTGTACCTGTTCATCGGGCACGCCGTGGCGGGCCGCGTCCGGCGCTGACGCGGCCCTCGCAGCCGCTCAGCAGCGGCAGTCCGGCTCCAGCCCCTTCGGCAGCCGGTCCCCGCTGAACACGGCGGTGGTCGCCTCGTCCCCCCCGAGCGCGGCCACCGCCAGCAGCAGCGAACCCGCCGTCCACGAGGTGTGCTCCTCGGGCCAGAACGCCCGGTTGCCCTCGAAGACGTACCCCGTCCAGTAGAGGCCGCCCTCGGCCCGCAGGTGCTGGATGGACTGGAGGATCTCCAGCGCCCGGTCGGACTCGCCCATCACCCAGAGGGCCAGGGCCAGTTCGCAGCTCTCGCCGCCGGTCACCCACGGGTTGGGCAGCACGCAGCGCACGCCGAGGCCCGGGACGACGAAGCGGTCCCAGCCCTCCTCGATGCGTTCCTTGGCCGCCACCCCGGCGACCGCGCCGCCGAGCACCGGGTAGTACCAGTCCATCGAGTACTGGCTCTTGTCCAGGAAGCGCTCCGGGTGGCTGCGGATCGCGTGGCCGAGCGCCCCGGTCGCCAGCTCCCAGTCCGGCTGGGGCTCCTCGCGGCGTTCGGCGATGGCGAGCGCGCAGCGCAGGGCCTGGTGGATGGAGGAGGAGCCGGTCAGCAGCGCGTCCGTCACCTCCGTGCCGTCGTCCTCCCGCTTCCAGCCGATCTCGCCGCCGGGCTGCTGGAGCCGCAGGACGAACTCGACGGCCGCGTAGACGGTGGGCCACATCCGGTCGACGAAGGCGTCGTCGCCGGTGGCGAGGTAGTGGTGCCAGACGCCGACGGCCACGTAGGCGCAGAAGTTGGTCTCCCGGCCCCGGTCGGTCGGCCGCAGCGGGTCGCCGTCGTGGTAAGCGGCGTACCAGGAGCCGTCCTCGTTCTGGTGGCGGGCCAGCCACTCGTAGGCGCGTTCCGCGGCGGCGTGCTCGCCGGCCGCGTCCAGGGCCATGGCGGCCTCGGTGTGGTCCCACGGGTCGAGGTGGTGACCGCGGAACCACGGGATCGCGCCGTCCTCGCACTGCGTGGCGAGCAGCGCGGTGACGGTCTCGGCGGCCTGCGCGGCGGTGAGGACTCCGGGCAGGACGAGGTGTTCGGTCCGCTCGGGAAGGCTCACGCCTCGGCCTCGGCGGCTGCCGCTGCGGCGACGGGCAGGTGCGGCTTGGTCGCGTACGCCACGAAGCTCTTGCCGACGACGGGGTTCAGAAGCTGCTCGGCGACCCGGGTCAGGGCGGGCTTCTTCATGATGTCCCAGACCAGGAGCTTGTGGTACGCCTTCACCGGCAGCGCCTTGTCGTTGTCGACACCGAACGCGCACTTCAGCCACCAGTACGGGGAGTGCAGCGCGTGCGCGTGGTGGGTGCCGTACGGCTTGAGACCGGCGCCGCGCATCTTGCCGAGCAGTTCGTCCGCCTTGTAGATGCGGATGTGGCCGCCCTCGACCTCGTGGTACGCGTCGGAGAGGGTCCAGCAGACCTTCTCGGGGCCGTAGCGCGGGACGGTGACGGCGATCCGGCCACCGGGCCTGAGCACCCGGACCATCTCGGCGAGCACGCCCTTGTCGTCGGGGATGTGCTCCATGACCTCGGAGATGATCACGACGTCGAAGGACTCGTCGGGGAAGGGCAGGTTGAGCGCGTCACCCTCCATCGCGGTGGCGGTAGCGCCCTCGGGAGCCTCCCCGGCCTCCTTCATCGCCGCGAACCACTTCGCGACCTCCCGGATCTCCTCGCCGTTCCGGTCGAGGGCCACCACCTGGGCGCCGCGCCGGTAGCACTCGAAGGCGTGGCGTCCGGCGCCGCACCCGAGGTCGAGCACGCGGTCGCCTGCGGCGAGCGGGAAGCGGGTGAAGTCCACGGTCAGCACGAATGCCTGCTTTCGCGGTCGGGGGTGGGGGTGGGG
>NZ_RDBL01000013.1:462018-482471 GCF_008042035.1 Streptomyces sp. col6 | reverse complement strand
GCCGCGATCGGCACCGCCGGCCGCCGGGGCCGGTGGCGGCGCGGGCGGCGATGGCCTGCCGGTAGAGGCCGGCGGTGCCGATCGCGGCCTGCTTCCAGGTGAACCGGGCGAGCACCCGCTCACGGCCGGCGGTCCCGAGCCGGGCGCGCAGCTCCGCGTCGCCGAGCAGCCTGCCGAGTGCGTCGGCGAGGGCCCCCGGATCGCCGGGCGGCACCGCGAGGCAGGTCTCGCCGTCGGGGCCGGCGACCTCCGGGATGGCGCCGCCGGTGGTCGCGACGAGCGGGGTGCCGGTGGCCATGGCCTCGGCGGCGGGCAGCGAGAAGCCCTCGTACAGCGAGGGGACGCAGGCGATCTGCGCGCCGCGCACCAGGTCGACCAGCTCGGTGTCGCTGATGCCCTTGACGAACTCGACGGCGTCCGCGAGCCCATGCCGCTCGATGGCGCGGGCGACCGGCCCGTCCTCGGCGCGCTTGCCGACGACGACGAGGTGGGCGGCGGGGTTGCCGGTACGGAGCTTGGCGAGGGCTTCGACGAGGTGGACGAGGCCCTTGAGCGGGACGTCGGCGCTGGACGTGGTGACGATGCGGCCGGGAACCTCGGCGACCGAGGGGTCGGGCGACCACAGGTCGGTGTCGGCGCCGATGTGGACGACCTCGACGCGGCGCGGGTCGACGCCGAGGTGGTCGACGATCTCCTGCTTGGAGGAGCCGGAGACGGTGAGCACGGACGGCAGCCGGCGCGCGACCCGCTTCTGCATGCGGGTGAACGCGTACCAGCGGCGCACGGAGGCGCGGCGGCGCCGGCTCGCAGCGGCGTCCAGGTCGAGCTGCCGGTCGACGGTGATGGGGTGGTGGATCGTCGTCACGAGGGGGGCGCCGAGGTCGCCGAGGAGCCCGTAGCCGAGCGTCTGGTTGTCGTGGATGACGTCGAACTCGCCGCGCCGGGCCGCGAGATGGCGCCGGGCTCGCAGGCTGAAGGTGAGCGGTTCGGGGAAGCCGCCGGTCCACATGGTGGCGACCTCGGCGGCGTCGATCCAGTCCCGGTACTCGCCGCGCCCGGGGGTGCGGAACGGGTCGGGCTGCCGGTAGAGGTCCAGGCTGGGCAGCTCGGTGAGCGGGACGCCCTCGTCGAGCACCGGGTAGGGCTGGGCGCCGATGACCTCGACACTGTGGCCGAGCCGGGCGAGTTCCCGCGCGAGGTGTCGTACGTAGACGCCCTGTCCGCCGCAGAAGGGGTTGCCCTTGTACGTGAGGAGCGCGATGCGCAGGGGGCCGTCACCGGGGACCGTGCCCGACGTGGCGACGCCCGTACGGGGGCCCGACTCAACGGCCTCAGCGGTCACACTCGGCCCCCTTCTCACTGCGTGTTCGCCGGAGCGTAACCGCTGGCGCTAATCTAGAACAAGTTTCAGACCGGATGGTTCAATGAGCTACGAATCTACCGGCAGGTAGCGTCGGTGCAACGGCCGGATCAGGTGATTCACGCCACGGCACGCACCCCGGCCCCGGGACGGGACACATGACAGCGGAAGCCCGACCGGCATCGCCGCCCCTGACGGAACGCCAGGAGGCCCGCCGCCTCCGCATCCTGCGGGCCACCGCCGAGCTCGCCGGCCGGGGCGGTTTCGAGGCCGTCCAGATGCGCGAGGTCGCGGAGGCCGCCGAGGTCGCCCTCGGCACCCTGTACCGGTACTTCCCGTCCAAGGTCCACCTCCTCGTCGCCACCATGCGGGACCGGCTCCAGCACCTGCACACGGCGCTGCGCAAACGCCCACCGGCCGGGGACGACGCGGCGGCCCGGGTCACCGAGACCCTGATGCGGGCCTTGCGGGCGATGCGGCGCGAACCGCAGCTGGCGGACGCGATGGTGCGCGCCCTGACGTTCGCGGACCGCGGCGCGAGCGCCGAGGTCGACGCCGTCTCGCGGCTCACGACGGCGATCATCCTGGACGCGATCGGCACTGGCCACCCGACGCCGGGGCAGCTCTCCGCCGTGCGGGTGATCGAGCACACCTGGCACTCGGCGCTGATCTGCTGGCTCTCCGGCCGGGCCACGGTCGCGCAGGTGCGCGCGGACATCGAGACGGCGTGCCGGCTGATCGGCCCGGCGGCCCCGGATCCGGCCCCCTGACGGCCGCGGGCACCTGCCATGTGCGGTGCCCACACGCCGCGGGGGCGAGGTGGGGTGCCCTGCACCATATCGACGGCGGCGCGGTGTTCATACGGTTCGGCGACATCACAGGAACACGCCGAGGAGCCGGTCACCATGCCCCGCACCCGCATCGCCCGCAGAGCCCGCAGATCCCTCAGTGACATCCGTACCGTCGCCGTCCTGGCCGCAGCCGGTCTGCTGCTGACGGGCTGCACCGCCGCCGGGAAGGCGGGCGACTCCGGCTCGGGGAAGTCCGCCGACGACGCGGCCGTCAAGGTCGGCCTGGTGTACTCCAGGACCGGGCTCCTCGCGGACTACGGCAAGCAGTACCGCGACGGATTCATGGCCGGCCTCGACTACGCCACCCAGGGGACGCGCAAGGTCGCGGGCCACCGCATCGAGGTCACCGAGCAGGACGACGCGGGCGACCCCGGCAAGGCCGTCTCCGCCGCGAAGAACCTCATCGGCAAGGGCTACAAGGTGCTGGCCGGCACCACGGACTCCGGCGTCGCCCTCCAGATGGCCCCGCTCGCCGCTCAGAACAAGGTGCTCTACGTCAGCGGACCCGCCGCCACCGATGCGGTGACCGGCATCAACGACTACACCTTCCGCTCCGGCCGCCAGTCCTACCAGGACATCCTCACGGCGGGCACCATGCTCGGCGACGCCAAGGGCAAGAAGGTCACGGTCCTCGCCCAGGACTCCACCTTCGGCCAGGCCAACGTGGCTGCTGTCAAGGCGGTGCTCGGCGGGAAGGGCGCGAAGGTCGGCTCGGTGCTGGCGCCGCCCAGCGCGACGGACCTGACGCCGTTCGCCCGGCAGGTCAAGGCGGGCGGGCCCGACCTGGTCTTCGTGGCCTGGGCCGGCTCGACCGCACCGGCGCTGTGGACCGCGCTGGACCAGCAGGGCGTGCTCGGCGCGAGCAAGGTGGTCACCGGCCTGGCCGGCACCGCCTCGTACCCGGTCTTCGGCGCCGCCGGGTCCAAGGTGTCGTTCCTGGCGCACTACTTCCCGGGCGCGGGCGGGAACAACGCCGTGGAGAAGGCGATGCTGGACGCGGTGAAGAAGGACGGCGGCAAGCCCGACCTGTTCACACCGGACGGCTTCACGGCCGCCCAGATGATCGTGCACGCCATCGAGAAGGGCGGCGCTGACGACACCGCGGCGATGGTGAAGGCCCTGGAGGGCTGGAGCTTCGACGGGGTCAAGGGACGGACACGGGTGCGCGGCGAGGACCACGCGCTGCTCCAGCCGATGTTCGTGGCCAAGCTGGAGGGCAAGGGCAAGACGGCCGAGCCGAAGCTGCTGGACACCGAGCGGATGGACGCCGTGGCGCCGCCCGTGAAGCCCGCGGCGGGCTGAACCGTGACCGCACCCCACACCCTCGGGCAGGAGAGCCCGGCGGACCGGGAGACGCCCGTGCTCCGGCTGGAGGGAATCGGCTGGAGCGTCGGCGGCGCCACCATCGTCCAGGACGTCTCGCTGAACGTCCGCGAGGGCGAGTTCCTCGCCTTCATCGGGCCCAACGGGGCGGGCAAGACCTCCCTGTTCAACCTGATCAGCGGGCTCAGCCTGCCGACCGCCGGGCGGATCGAGCTGGACGGCGCCGAGATGACGGACCGGCCCGCGCACGTGCGGGCCCGGCGCGGGATCGGCCGCACCTTCCAGACCTCCAGCCTCTGGCCCGCGATGACCGTCGCCGACCACGTGAGGCTCGCCGCGCAGGCCGCCCGGGGCGGCTCGTACCGGCTGTGGCGGCGCGCCGACCCGTACACCGCCGAGGTGGCCGGCGTCCTGGAGCGCACCGGTCTCGGCCACCGGGCCGGGGCCACCGCGGGCGAACTGTCGCACGGCGAGAAGCGGAAGCTGGAGCTCGCCGTGCTGCTGGTGGGCGAGCCCCGGCTGATGCTCCTCGACGAGCCGATGGCCGGGGTGAGCGCCGAGGAGGTCCCCGCGCTGACCGAACTCATCCGCACCCTGCACCGGGAGGAGGGGCGCACGGTCCTCATGGTCGAACACCACATGGACGTCCTGCTGGGCCTCGCGGACCGGCTCGCCGTGATGCACCACGGCCGGCTGCTCGCCCTGGACACACCGGAGGCGGTCACCGCCGACCCGGTCGTGCAGCAGGCCTACCTCGGGGAGGGACTGTGACCGGGCAACCCCTCCTGGACGTACGGGACCTGCGGGTCCTGATCGGCGGCCGGCACATCCTGCACGGCGTCGACCTGGACGTCAGCGCACACGGCGTGACCGCGCTCCTCGGCCGCAACGGCGCCGGGAAGACCACCACGGTCCGGGGCATCCTCGGGCTCGTCCCGCGCGCCGGCAGCGTACGGCTCGACGGCGAGGAGACCGTGGGCCTGCCCACGCACGCCCTGGTCCGGCGCGGTATCGGCTACGCCCCCGAGGACCGGGGGATCTTCGCCGGGCTGACCGTCGCGGAGAACCTGCGGCTGGCCGAGCGGCGCGGCGCGGGCGAGCCGGCGTACGCCCTGGTCCACGAGCTGTTCCCCGAACTCAAGCAGCGGGCACGGCAGTTGGCCGGGACGCTGTCCGGCGGCCAGCAGCAGATGGTCGCCATCGGGCGCACCCTGCTCAACGCCAACCGGCTGATCATCGCGGACGAGCCCACCAAGGGCCTGGCGCCCAAGGTCGTCACCGAGGTGGCCCAGGTGCTGGAGCGGGCCGCCGAGGCGGTGCCGGTGCTGCTCGTGGAGCAGAACCTCGCCGTGGTGCGCCGGCTGGCCGGGCACTGCGTGGTCCTCGCCGACGGCCGCACCGCCCACCGGGGCCCGGCCGCCGAGCTGCTGGGCGACGCGGAGGCAGCCCGCACGCTGCTCGGTGTGGGCCACGGCCCGCTCCCCGCACACCCTTCCGTGAAGGCGGATTCCTGATGTCCACCCTCGTCCTGCTCACCATGACCGGTCTCGGTCTGGGGGCCCTCTACTTCCTCGTCGCGTCCGGACTCTCGCTGATCTTCGGCCTGATGGACGTGCTCAACTTCGCGCACGGGGCGCTGCTGTCCATCGGCGCGTACGGCACCTGGTGGGCCGCGTCCGGGAATCTGCCCGGCGCGGGCCCCGGCGGCGCCGGCTTCGTGCTCGCGGTCCTGTTCGGTACGGCGGTGGGCACCGCGGCCGCCGTGCTCCTCGAACTCGCGGTCGTCCGCCCGCTCTACACCCGGCCGCGCGAACAGGTGCTCGCCACGGTCGGGGTGGGGCTCGCGGTGCCGGCACTGCTCTCCGGCATCTGGGGCTCGGACGCCCACACCTTCCCCGGGCCCGAGGCGCTGTCCGGCACCTTCGGCCTGCTGGGCGCGCAGGTCCCGGTCAACCGGCTGGTCCTGGTGGGGGCGGCGGTCGTGGTGCTGGTGGCGCTGCGGCTGTTCCTCGGCCGGACCCGGCACGGCCTGGTCGTCCGGGCGGGCGTCGAGGACCGGGCGATGGTCACCGCGCTCGGCATCGACGTCCGCAGGGCGTTCACGCTGGTCTTCGCGATCGGCGGCTGCGCGGCGGCGCTGGGCGGGGCGCTCGGCGGGCTGTACTTCGGCTCGGTCGACCCGCGCCAGGGGACCTCGCTGCTGATCTTCGCGTTCGTCGTCGTGGTCACCGGCGGCATGGGATCGGTGACCGGCGCCGCCGTGGCGTCCGTGGTCATCGGCCTGGTCCAGCAGTTCGCCAACTACTACACCGCAGCGGGGCTCGGCGACCTGGCGGTCGTCGTCCTGCTCGCCGTGCTGCTGCTCGTCCGGCCGCGCGGACTGACGGGGAGGCTCGCGTGAGCACCGCCACCGACACACCCGACCGCACCGCCGGCCGCCCGGTCACCGTCCCGGCTCCGGCCGGGCGGGCCCGGCTGCTGCGCTGGTGGCCCGCCGCCGTCCTGCTGGTGCTGGTGGTCGCGCCGTTCAGCGCGGTGCCGGTTCCGGGGCTGCTCGACGGGCCGCTCGGCTCGGCGGGCAGTCTGCAACTCCTGGCCACCTGCCTGCTGTTCGGCGCCCTGGCCACCGGCTACGACCTGCTGCTCGGGCGGACCGGGCTGCTCTCGTTCGGGCACGCCCTGTACTTCGCGGCGGGCAGCTACGCCACCAACCTGTTCCTGCTTGAGGCGGGCCTGCCGTTCGCGCTCGCCACGGTCCTCGGGCTGCTCTTCGGGATCGCGCTCGCGCTGGCCCTGGGGTCGGTGAGCCTGCGCGTCACCGGCATCGGCTTCTCCATGGTGACCCTCGCCTTCGCCCAGGCCGGCTCGATCCTGGTGTCCCGGGACCCCGGCGGCGTCACCGGCGGCGAGGAGGGTCGGGCGGCCCCGTCCGACCTGCTGCCGTCCTCGCTGGTCGGGATCGACAACACCGCCAACCTGTACTGGATCGCACTGGCCTACCTGGTCCTGACCCTGGGCGTCGTCCACTGGGCGGTCCGCTCCCCCACCGGCCGTGTCTGGGAGGGCATCAAGGAGAACGAGCGCCGGGTGGAGGTGCTGGGCCTGAAGCCGTACGGGTTCAAGCTCACCGCCTTCGTCGTCGCGGGCGGGCTCGCGGCCCTCGGCGGCATTGTGCACCTGCTCCTGACGGGCGGTTCGACCCCGCAGACCACCACCTCCGACTTCACGCTGTCGCTGCTGGTGATGGTGGTGCTCGGCGGCTCGGGCACCCGCTGGGGCCCGATGGTCGGCGGCATCCTCTACACCTGGGCCGACCACCGGCTCGGCGACCTGGCCGGATCGGGCGCGGTCGCGGATCTGCCGGCGGTGCTGCGCGTACCGCTCTCGCAGCCGCTGTTCCTGCTGGGCGTGCTGTTCGTGGCCGTGGTACATCTGCTGCCCGGCGGCCTGGCCCGGCTGCCGTCCCGGCTGGGACGGGCCCTGGGGGCAGCCTCGAACCGTAAGGAGACCGGAGTCAGTTGAGCCCGCTCGCGGAGTACGAAGAGATCGAAGTCCCCGTGCGCGGGGGCTCCCTGGCGGCCCTGCGCTGGCCGGCCGCCGACCCGGACGCGCCGGTGGTGGTGGCCCTGCACGGCATCACCTCCAACGCCCTGTCCTGGGCGGCGGTCGCCCGGCTGCTGGCCGGCCGGGTCACGCTGGTCGCCCCGGATCTGCGCGGCCGGGCCGGGAGTGCGCAGCTGCCCGGCCCGTACGGGATCGCCGGGCACACCGACGACATCGCCGCGCTGGCCGACGGTCTGGGCCGGGGCCCGGTGGTCCTCGCGGGTCACTCGATGGGCGCGTTCGTGGCGGCCCTGGCGGCGGTGCGCCACCCGGGCCGCTTCGGGCCGCTGCTGCTCGTGGACGGCGGCATCGGCTTCCCGGCCCCGACCCACCTGACGCCGGACGAGCTGATGACGGCGGTGATCGGCCCGGCGATGGACCGGCTGTCGATGACCTTCCCGGACCGGGCCGCCTACCGCGCGTTCTGGCAGGCGCATCCGGCGTTCGCCGGCGCCTGGTCCGACGAGGTGGACGCGTACATCCAGCGCGACCTGACCGGCGAGGAGCCGGCCCTGCGTTCCTCGTGCCGGATCGAGGCGATCCGCACCGACGGGGTCGGCCTGTTCGACGAGGAGGTGCTGTCGGCGGTGCGCAAGCTGCCCGTCGACGCGACGCTGCTGTGGGCGGCGCGCGGACTGATGGACGAGGAGCAGGGCCTGTACGACGAGGGCCGGCTGGCCGCCGCCGGACTGGACGGGACCCGGGTGGAGGCGGTCGCGGTGCAGGACGTGAACCACTACACGGTCCTGACGGGCGACCGGGGCGGCCGGGAGATCGCGGACCGGCTGGTGGCGCTGGCGCGCGGCTGAGGCACGTACGAGCGGGGCCCGGCAGCACGCCGGGCCCCGCTCTCCGTGCGTCAGGCGGTGCAGCCGCTGTCGGCGATGACGAAGTAGCCCGCGGGTGTCTCCTTCAGGGTGTGGCTGACGAAGACGTTGTACAGGCCCATGTTCTGGCCGGAGCCGTTGGCGTAGACGTATCCGCCGGACATGTGCGCCCGCCCGGCGGTGACGTGGGCGTAGTTGGTGGCGGTGTAGCACTGGGCGGGGTCGGGGTCACCCGGGTCGCCGGGGTCGCCCGGATCACCGGGGTCGCCCGGGTCGCCGGGATCCGTGCCGCCGTCCAGGCCCCAGAAGACGCCCGTGTAGTACGTGGAGCAGAGGGTGTTCAGGAAGTACGCGGCCGTCGAGCCGCACTGCTGGGCGCCCGAGCCGGGGCCGACGGGCAGTCCGTGGCCCATGCCGGAGACCGAGTACATCTCCACGGCGGGCTTCCCCGAGGCGTCGTTGTAGACGGTGCGGGTGGTGCTGCCGGGGAGGCTGTCGGTGGCGGACGGGGTCTGGCTGATGCCCCACACGTTGGTCCACTGGTCGCGCAGGGCCGTGGCGTTGGCCGGGTAGACCGTGTAGTCCGAGGTGCCCTGCCAGATCGCGACCCGGGGCCACGGGCCGCTGTAACCGGGGTACGCGGCGCGGACCTTGTCGCCCCACTGCGCGGGCGTCAGCTTCTGCGGGCCCGTCTGGCAGCCCGAGGCAGCGGCCTGGCTCGTCGCGCACTGGGCGGGCAGCCCGGAGGCCACCGAGCCGCCCGCGAAGACGTCCGGGTAGGCGGCGAGCAGGTCGGCGGTCATCCCGCCGCCCGCCGAGAGCCCGGTGACGTACACCCGGTCCGCGTCGGAGCCGTAGGTCTTCTTCGCGTAGTCGACCATCTGCACGATCGACGCGGCCTCGCCCTTGCCCCGGGTGTCCTCGTTCGGGTCGAACCAGCCGAAGCAGGACAGCGCGTTGTTGGCGGAAGTGGTCTGTGGGAAGAGGACGGCGAAGCCCCACTCGTCGGCGTACTTCGGCCAGCCGGAGTTGGTGTAGTACGCGTCGGCGGTCTGCGTGCAGCCGTGCAGGGCGACGACCAGGGGGGCGTTCGCGGGGAGTCCTGCCGGGGTGTACGCGTACATCTGGAGGTTGCCGGGGTTGGAGCCGAAGCCGGTCACCTGCTGGAGGCCGGCGGCGGCCGCGGCGGGCTGCGCGGCGGTGGTGGCGCTCAGCGTCGCCGCGAGCAGTCCGAGGGCGGCGGCGGACGCGATGCGCCGCAGCAGACGTTTCAGGATCGGTGGTCGCACGGGTTGTTTCTCCCTGCCGTGGGGGTACGGGTTGCTGCCGGAACCTACGAGCGGGGCCGGTCCCCGCCCATGGGACCGGTGGCCACACCCCGGCCCCCGCTGTGTGCGCCGACGCCCTTGCGCGGCGGGCGGCGGCGATGGGCCCGCGGCGGCGGCCCCCGCCGGTCGCGTCCCGGCGGCCGCCCGGGGCCCCGCACCATGTACGCCCGCACCATGCCCCGGTACGCGGGTGTGTGCACCGGCGCCGTGTGACGCGGGCCTTCGCGTACCTACGGTGACGGCCATGGAGACTTCCCGCAGACCGGATCACCAGCCCGCCGCCGCGTCCGGCGGCCCCGCGCAGGCCCCCGCAGAACCCGTCCTGGCCGGGCGCACCGCGCTGGTGACCGGGGCGGCGAGCGGGATCGGGCGGGCCTGCGCGCAGGTGCTCGCCGCCGCGGGCGCCCATGTGCACGTCGTGGACCGGGCCGGTGAGGCCGCCGAGCGGCTGGCGAAGGAGATCGGCGGGACGCCCTGGGTGGTGGACCTGTCCGAGCCGGCGGTCGTGGACACCCTGCCCGCCGACGTGGACGTCGTGGTCAACAACGCGGGCATCCAGCACGTGGCCCCGGTGCACGAGTTCCCGCCGGACCGGTTCGCCCTGATCCAGCGCGTGATGGTGGAGACCCCGTTCCGCGTCTTGCGCAGGACCCTGCCGGGCATGTACGAACGCGGCTGGGGGCGCGTGGTCAACATCTCGTCGGTGCACGGGCTGCGCGCGAGCCCGTACAAATCGGCCTATGTGACGGCCAAGCACGCACTGGAGGGGCTGAGCAAGGTGGTCGCGCTCGAAGCGGCGGAGCACGGGGTGACGAGCAACTGCGTCTGCCCCGGGTATGTGCGTACCCCGCTGGTGGAGAACCAGATCGCCGACCAGGCCCGCACGCACGGCATCTCCGAGGAGGAGGTGGTGGGGCGGGTGATGCTGGAGCGCAGCGCGGTCAAGCGGCTGATCGAACCGGCGGACGTGGCCGAGGCGGTCCTGTGGCTGTGCGGCCCGCGCACCGGGCACATCACCGGCTCCTCGCTCTCCATGGACGGCGGCTGGACCGCGAACTGACCGCCGCCCCGACCCCCGAGGAACCCTGGAACGCCATGCCTGAACCGCTCCCCTCCGCCGCGCCGCACCTCCGGCGTCTGTTCGACCTGCTGGCCGACGACGCCCCGGCCGAGGCGCTGGGGGCGGTCGCCTCGCAGGCGCGGGCGGAGGGGGTGCCCGCCGACGGGCTGGCCGAGGTGGAGCGGGCGACGGCGACGGCGCTGCGGATCAGGGGCGCGCTGCGCCAGCACCGGCGGCGCGAGGCCCAGCTGACCGCGCTCTTCGACACGGCGGGCGACCTGGCGGCCTCGCGCGACCTGGACGACGTGCTGAAGGCGATCGTGCGGCGGGCCAGGATGCTGCTGGGTACGGACACCGCGTATCTGACCCTGCCGGACGAGGAGGCCGGGGACACCTACATGCGGGTGACCGACGGCTCGGTCTCGGTGCTCTTCCAGCGGCTGCGCCTGGAGCTGGGCGAGGGTCTCGGCGGTCTGGTGGCGCAGACGGCGAGCCCGTACGCTACGCCCGACTACCGCACCGACGACCGCTTCCGCCACACCCGCAACATCAACGCCGGCGTCCTGGACGAGGGCCTGGTCGCGATCCTGGGTGTGCCGCTGCTGCTGGGGTCGAGCCGGGGCGGTACGGGCAAGGTGATCGGCGTCCTGTTCGCGGCGGACCGCTCGCCCCGGGTCTTCAGCCCGGACGAGGTGGCCCTGCTCTGCTCGCTGGCCGCGCACGCGGCGATCGCCATCGACACGGCCCGCGCCCTCGCCGACACCACGTCCGCGCTGGCCGAACTGGCCGAGGCCAACGCGGAACTGGCCGAGGCCAACGCCTCGGTGCGGGCGCACTCGGCGGCCATGGCGCGGGCCGAGGAGTCGCACGACCGGCTCACCGATCTAGTGCTGCGCGGCCGGGACGTCAAGGACGTGGCGGCGGCCGTCGCCGGGCTGCTCGGCTCGCCGCTGACCATCCACGACCCGGGCGGCCGCCCGCTGGCCGCCGTCCGCCCGGACGGTACGGGCTTCGCCGCCGACAGCATGGACGCCGGCTGGCTGGCGGAGGCGGCCGAGGAGTCGCGTACGGGCGCGCGGGCCGTGCATCGCGACGGGCGGGTGGTGTGCGCGGTGCTCGCCGGCCAGGAGCTGCTGGCCGGTCTCGTCCTGCACCGGGCCCGTCCGCTGGACGACTCCGACCGGCGGCTGTTCGAGCGGTCGGCGGTGGTGACGGGGCTGCTGTTGCTGCTGCGGCGCACGGTGGCCGAGACGGAGAACCGGATACGCGGTGAGCTGATCGCGGACCTGCTGACGGACCCCGGCCGCGATCCTGCGGGGCTGGCCGAGCGGGGCCGCCGGCTCGGCATCGACCTGGACCGCCCGCATCTGCTGCTGGTGGCGGAGACCGGGGCGCGGGAGCGGCTGGCACCGGCCGCGATGCGCTTCCTGTTCGGCGGCGAGAACCAGGGCGTGAGCGCCGAGCACGCGGGCACGGTGGTGCTGCTGATCGAGCACGCCGGTACGGGTGCGGGTGCGGCGGCCCGGTCGGCGGCGGCCCAGCTGGGGCAGCTGGCCCAGTCCCTGGTCACGGTGGCGGCCGCCGGTCCGGCCCGGGGCCCCGGCGGTCTGGCCGCCGCCCACGCGGAGGCGGCGCGCTGTCTGCGGGCGATGCGGGTGCTGGGGCGGGCGGGCGAGGGCGCGTGCGTGGAGGAGCTGGGCTTCCTGGGCGTGGTGCTGGGCAACGCGCAGGACGTCGACGGGTTCGTGGCGGCGACGCTGGGGCCGCTGCTGGAGTACGACGCCCAGCGCGGCACGCATCTGGTGCGGACGCTGAGCGCGTATTTCGGGGCGGGCGGCAGCCTGATCCGGGCCAAGGACGAGCTGCACGTCCATGTGAACACGGTGGTGCAGCGCCTGGACCGCATCCAGGTGCTGCTGGGCCGCGACTGGAACGAACCGGACCGGGCGCTGGAGCTCCAGCTCGCCCTGCGGCTGCACCTGCTGTCGGGGGCGGGCGGGGGCCCGGCCGCGCCGTAGGGCCTGTCGGCAGCCCGTACCGTAGGTGGGGGTGTGAGGGGCGGCCTTCCTCACCTCGTACAACGCTTGGGCGGGCTCGGGAGTCTTCCTTGTCCGGCCTCCCGCATTCCCGCACGTCACCTGGAGTTCCTGAATGCCCCGATTCAGCATTGTCATCCCTGTGTTCAAGGTTCAGGGATACCTGCACGAGTGCCTGGACTCGGTACTGGGGCAGTCGTTCCGGGACATCGAGGTGATCGCGGTCGACGACTGCTCGCCGGACGCCTGCGGGGCGATCATCGATGAATACGCCGCCCGCGACGAACGGGTCCGGGCGGTGCACCTGCCCGAGAACGTGGGCCTGGGGCGGGCGCGCAACGCGGGAGTGGAGCGCGCACGGGGCGACTACGTCCTCTTCCTCGACAGCGACGACTCATACACCCCCGGCCTGCTCCAGGGGCTGGCCACCCGGCTCGACGAGGCGGGGGAACTGGACATCCTGGTCTTCGACCATGTGCGGACCCACTGGTACGGCAAGGGTCCGCGCAGCCAGACGGCGGACCTGATCGACCGGGCGGGTACGGAGGTCTTCCGCATCCAGGACCGGCCCGAGTTCATCGAGCTGTTCCTGGTGGCCTGGAACAAGGCGTTCCGCCGCGAGTTCTTCCTCAAGGAGGGATTCCAGTACGCGCCCGGCCTGTACGAGGACGCGCCGGTCTCCCACCTCGCGATGGTCACGGCCGAGCGCATCGGCTGCCTGGACAGGGTCGGCGTCGAGTACCGCCAGCGCCGCCACGGCGCGATCACGAAGACGCCGGGCCGCAAGCACTTCGACATCTTCCCGCAGTACGAGGGGCTGTTCGCCGAGTTGGAGGGCCGCCCGGAACTGGCGTGGGCCCGGAGCCTGCTGTTCGAGCGGGCCATGGACCACATGCTGTTCGTGATCAAGCGCCCGGACCGGGTGCGGGTCGCCGACCGCAAGGACTTCTTCGCCCTCACCGCGGACTTCTACGCGAAGCACGTCCCGGCGGACTTCACGCCGCCGGGCGGGGCGGTCGGCGCCTCGATCCGCGCCCTGGCCAAGCGGTCGTTCAGCACCTACCGGGCGACCGAGCTCGCCGTCCGGGTCCGCAGGCGGGGGCCGAAGAAGGTCCGCAGGATCACGGGCGGAGCGGGCCGGCGCGCGTCCGCGGGCCTGTACACCGTGCACCGCCGGCGATTCCTGGATCCGGACCTCGCCGTCTACGTCTCGCACGGGGAAGGGCTGCCCTCCTGCAATCCGCTGGCCATTTACGAGAAGGCCAGGGAGCTGGCCCCGACGGTGCGGGGGGTATGGCTGGTGCGCGCGGAACTCGCCTCCCAGGTGCCCGCAGGCATCGATTACGTCGTCCGCGGCTCGCGCCGCTACTGGGAGGTGATGGCCCGCGCCACGTACTTCGTGAGCAACGGCGACTTCCCGGACGGCGTCGTCAAGCGCCCGGGACAGGTGTATCTCCAGACGCATCGCGGCACCTCGCTCAAGCGCATGGGCCTGGACCAGAGGGAGCATCCCGCCGCCGCCCGGGGCGTGGACTTCGACCGCCTGCTCGCGCGGGTGGACCAGTGGGACCTCAGCGTCTCGTCCAACCCGCACTCCACGGCGCAGTGGGAACGGGTCTACCCCGGCACCTTCGAGTCCCTCGCCACGGGGTACCCGCGCAACGACCGCTACTACACCGCCGCCGCCGAGGAGGTCGCCGCGGCCCGCGCGGAGCTGGGCATCGCCCCCGGAAAGACCGCCCTGCTGTACGCGCCGACCCACCGCGACTACCAGAAGGACTGGACGCCCTCCTTCGACCCGGCGCGGCTGGCGGATGCGCTGGGCGACGACTTCGTCCTGCTGGTGCGGACCCACCCCGTCGACAGCGGGAGCCCGAGCCTGGGCGAACTCGCCGGACACAACCGCGTCATCGACGTGTCCCGGCACCCCTCGGTGGAGACGCTGTGCCTGGCGGCGGACGCGCTGATCTCGGACTACTCCTCCGTGATCTTCGACTACGCCAACCTCGACCGCCCCATCGTGGTGCACGCCGACGACTGGGAGACCTACTCGCGGGTCCGCGGGGTCACCTTCGACCTTCTCTCCGGCCTCCCCGGCGACACCCCGGGCCCCGTCACGACCACCGAGGACGAGCTCACCGACGTCTTCCGCAGCGGTCGCTGGCACGGCCCCGAGTCCACCGCCCTGCGCGCCGCCTTCCGGGAGCGCTTCTGCGCGTACGACGACGGGCACGCCGCCGAGCGCGTCGTGCGCCGCCTCTTCCTCTCCGAGGAACCGGGCCGGCCGGCCCCGCTCGCGCAGCGCACCCCGGCGCCCGCGCCGGACCGGTCGTAGAGGCCCCGGCGCGCCGGTCCGTTCACCCCTCCGCCGCTCCCGTGGGTGGCGGGTGGGGGGAGCGGAAGGTGAAGGCGTCGGGGCTCTCGCCCTTCTCCCGGAGCAGGGCGACGCGCTCCATCGCCTCCTTCACGCTCGGGCGGTGGCCCGCCGGGACCCACCACAGGGCCATGTGGTGGTCGGCGAGGCGCTCGAACCATTCGCGGCGGCGGGCCAGGACCCTGAGGTGGTCGCTGCGGTAGACGTACGCCTTCAGCGCGTCGGCCGATTCCCAGACCGAGCAGTTGATGAGGAAGAGGTCGTCCTCCGCCTCGGGGCGCAGGTTCGTCGCGTCGGCCCCCTCGTCGTCGACCATGCGCCAGACGAAGCCGGGGGCCCCGTCGGCGAGGGCGTTGATCTCGGGGAGCTGGGCGACGAAGTCGGCGAGTTGGGGGCTGTCGAGCGGGGCGAGGATGCGCCCGACGTTGACCTGGGCAAGGTGGAAGTCGTTCACGGGCCCAGCATGGCGGGGCGAACCTTCTAAAGTCAACGGATTCTTTTTTAGACTTCGCCGGTCTCCTCGGGCCCTTCCAGCGCGACACAGCACCCTTCCGGCAGGGGGTCCATCTCCGCGCTCCAGCCCTCGGCGCCGGGCATCCCGGCGAGCAGCCCCTGAATGGCGGCGAGGTTCATCCCGCAGACCAGGGCGGGGAACTCCTCGGCCAGGGCGTGGAAGGGGCAGTTGTTGAGGCGCACCTTGCCGCAGTCCCGGAAGGGCTCGTAACCGCGCTCGCGCAGCGCGTCGAGGGGGTCGCCCGCCGTGTCCGCCGCCGCACCGGCGGCGCGGGCCGCCGCCTGCAACTCGGCGTCGAGCCCGGCCCGTTCGACGACCTCGGCGAGCAGCCGGCTCGCGGTGTCGTACGACCGGGGCGGTACGGAGACGGCGTGCTCGCCGTCCGCCCGCCGGTACAGCTTCGAGGGCCGCCCGGCGCCGGGCCCACTGCGCCCGGAGAGCCGCTTGAAGCTCACCTCCAGCAGCCCGGCGTCGACCAGCTTGTCCAGGTGGAACGCGGCCGTCGCCCGCGAGACCCCGACGGCGTCCGCCGCCGCGTCCCGGGTGACGTCGCCGTGGGCCCCGCCGACATACCGGTACAGCCCGCGCCGCACGGGGTCCCCGAGCACGGCCAGCGCGTCCAGGGCGGCATCTTCACTGCTCACGCCGGCGAGTCTAGGCCCGACGCCGGCGAGGCCGATTTTCAGCCTCGCCGGCGTTTGAGGCGCGGGGTCCGGGGCGGAGCCCCGAAAACCCAGCCCCGCCGGCGCTTGAGGCGCGGGGCCCCGGGGCCGAGCCCCGGGTTCGGGAAGGGGCGGGGTGGGGAACGGGTGGGGAACAGGCCCGCCGCAGGCGCACCGCACCCGCACCGCACCCCAGGCCGCCCGGTAGACTCCCCCAGTCGTCATCATGCCCGTTCAGGGGGAAGCCGGTGCGAACCCGGCACTGACCCGCAGCCGTGACCACCGCCCCGCGGTGGAAGTCGGAATGCCCTGTCCGCGTCGTGACCGGCTCGTGCCGTCGGGACCCCCCGGCGGCCGGCACCGTCGAGGTATACGGAGCCGGAGCCTGGTGCCTGTGTGTGCCGGTGTCCGGTTCCCCCAGGAGAGGCACCGCCCGCCATGACCGTACGCCGCAGCGCCGCCGCGCTCGCCGCCACCGCCGCCGCGCTCTGCGCGGCCGCCGCCCCGGCCGCCGTCGCCGCGCCGTCCCCCTCTCCCTCCGCGGCGCTGCCCTCGGGCCTGTACGGGACGAACGACCCGACGTACGACGGGGTGTGGCGGCAGTCGCTCGCGTTCCTCGCGCAGCAGACCGCCGGTGTGACGCCCGCCGCGAAGGCGGTGGACTGGCTGACCGGCCAGCAGTGCGACAGCGGCGCGTTCCCCGCGTACCGCGCGGACGCCTCCGCGCCCTGCACCGACAAGACGATGGTCGACACGAACGCGACGGCCGCCGCCGTCCAGGCCCTGCGCACCGTCGGCGGGCACCAGGACGCCGTCGCGAACGCGGTCAGCTGGCTCAAGTCCGTCCAGAACGAGGACGGCGGCTGGGGCTACACCGCCGGCAGCCCCAGCGACGCGAACTCCACCTCCCTCGTGATCGGCGCCCTCGCACGGGCCGGCGAGAAGCTGGGCGACGTGACGACGCACGGCGGCAAGACCCCGTACGCCGCGCTGCTCACGTTCTCCATCCCCTGCGGCGACAAGGACGGCGGCGCCTTTGCCTACCAGCCCGACAAGGCCGGCAAGCTCGCCGCCAACGGTGACGCCACCGCCGCCGGTGTCCTCGGCGCGCTCGGCAAGGGCCTGGTCGTCCCGGACAACGCGGCCGTGAAGGACCCCGCCTGCCACAAGGGCTCCCCGCTGGAGCCCGAGCAGGCCGCGCAGAACGGCGCCTCCTACCTCACCACCGCCCTCGCGAAGAGCGGCCACCTCGACGCGGCGCCGATGCCGGGCGCGGAGGACAGCAAGCCCCAGCCCGACTTCGGCAACACCGCCGACGCGGTCGTCGCGCTGTCCGCCGCCGGCCACAAGGACAAGGCCGCCGCCTCCGTGACCTGGCTGGAGAAGAACTCCGCGGCCTGGGCGAAGCAGAGCGGCCCCGCCGCCTACGCCCAGCTGATCCTGGCCGCCCACGCGACCGGCACCGACCTCCACGACTTCGGCGGCACCGACCTGGTCGCCCGGCTCAACGCGACCGGGCCCGAGCCCGCCGCCGTGAAGAAGCCGAAGGCGACCGCCACCGAGGAGGAGGAGAAGAAGGACAGCGGCGACGGCGACGGCATCGGCGGCGTCTGGTGGTTCGTCGGGATCGGGCTCGCGGTCGGCGCGGGCGCCGGCTTCCTGATCAGCGGCCGCCGCAAGAACCAGCAGCTGTGAGCCGCACCGCACGGGCGGTCGCGCTCCTGGTCGCCGGCGCCGTCCTGGCCGTGCTCGGCGCGGGCACGGCGCAGGCCGCGGGCTACCGCTACTGGTCGTTCTGGGAGGGCTCGGCGAGCGGCTGGTCGTACGCCACCCAGGGGCCGTCGCTCGTGCGGCCCGAGGACGGCTCGGTGCAGGGCTTCCGGTTCGCGGTGAGCGCGGACTCGCAGGACGCCTCCCAGCCGCGCCGCTCCCCCGACTTCGGGAAGATCTGCGCGGGCACCCCGGCGAAGGACGGCAGCAAGCGCGTCGCGCTCGTCATCGACCCGGGCACCGCGGCCGACGCGCCGGACGGGGAGACCCCGCCCGCGCTACGGACCGCCTGCGCCCGGGTCCCGGAGGACGCGAGCAGCGCGGAGGCGCTGGCCGCGGTCGCCAAGCCGCTGCGCTACGACACGAGCGCCATGCTCTGCGCGATCTCCGGCTACCCGGCCTCCGGCTGCGGCGAGCAGGTCTCCGGCCACGGCGACGGCGGCTCGGACACCGCAGGCTCCGGCAACGGCGGATCCGACGGCGGCAGCAAGGCCCCCACCTCGGCGTCCGCAGCCTCCTCCGGCGACGGCGACGGTGACGGCGGCGGCCCGTCCGCCGGGGTCCTCGTCGGGATCGGCGCCGTGCTGCTCCTCGGCATCGCCGCAGTCGCGCAGGCCCGCCGCCGCCGCGGATGACCGGCCCGACGGCCGGCCGCACGGACACCGCGACACACCGGCTCCCCGCCTGGCGCGCCCCCGCCGCCACCCGCTCCAACGCGCTGCCGGCCGGGGCGTGGTGGCTGTGGGCGCTGGGCCTGGCCACCGCCGCCTCCCGGACCACCAACCCGCTGCTGCTCGGCCTGCTGGTCGGCGTCGCCGGTTACGTGGTGGCCGCGCGCCGCACGGACGCGCCGTGGGCCCGGTCGTACGGGATGTTCATCCGGATCGGGCTCTTCGTGATCGCGGTCCGGCTGCTGTTCTCCGTCTTCCTCGGCTCCCCGATCCCCGGCACGCACACCCTGTTCACGCTGCCCGAGGTGCCGCTGCCGGACTGGGCGAAAGGCGTCCGGATCGGCGGCCGGGTCACCGCCGAGCAAATGCTGTTCGCGCTGTACGACGGGGCGAAGCTGGCGACCCTGCTGATCTGCGTCGGCGCGGCGAACTCCCTCGCCAACCCGGCCCGGCTGCTGAAGTCGCTGCCCGGCGCGCTGTACGAGGCCGGGGTCGCCGTCGTCGTCGCGATGACGTTCGCGCCGAACATGGTCGCCGACGTGCTGCGGCTGCGCACCGCCCGCCGGCTGCGCGGCCGGCCGACCGGCGGGGTGCGGGCCGTCCTCCAGATCGGGCTGCCGGTCCTGGAGGGCGCCCTCGAACGGTCGGTCGCCGTGGCCGCCTCCATGGACGCGCGCGGCTACGGCCGCACCGCGCGGGTCCCGGCCGCCGTCCGGCACACCACCAACGTCCTCACGCTCGGCGGCCTGCTCGGCGTGTGCGCCGGTACGTACGGACTGCTGGCCGCGGAGGGCGCCGGCTACGGGGTGCCGCTGCTCGTCGCCGGTCTCGCCGCGGCGATGGCGGGGCTCCGGCTGGGCGGGGCGCGTTCGGTCCGGACCCGCTACCGGCCCGACCGGTGGGGCGTACGGGCCTGGCTGGTCGCCGGGTCCGGCGCGGCGGTCGCGGCGGCGATGATCTGGGCCGGGAGCGCCGACCCCGCCGCGCTGCACCCCGGCGTCGTCCCGCTCACCGCTCCCGTGCTGCCGCTGTGGCCGGCCGCCGCCGTGCTGATCGGCCTACTGCCCGCGGTGGTCGCGCCCGTCCCGCCCTCCCCCACAGGCTTCGAGGAGCAGGTGTGATCCGGTTCGACGATGTTTCGGTGCGGTACGAGGGCGCGGAGCGCCCCACCCTGTCGGGGGTCGACCTGACGGTCCCGGAAGGTGAGCTGGTGCTGCTCGTCGGCCCCTCCGGGGTCGGCAAGTCGACGCTGCTCGGTGCCGTCTCGGGCCTGGTGCCGCACTTCACGGGCGGCACGCTGACCGGACGGGTCACCGTGGGCGGGCGCGACACCCGCACGCACAAGCCCCGAGAGCTCGCCGATCTGGTCGGCACGGTGGGCCAGGACCCCCTGGCGCACTTCGTGACGGACACCGTCGAGGACGAGCTGGCCTACGGCATGGAGTCGCTGGGCCTGGCCCCGGACGTGATGCGGCGGCGGGTGGAGGAGACCCTCGACCTGCTGGGCCTGGCCGGGCTGCGCGACCGCCCGATCGCCACCCTGTCCGGCGGACAGCAGCAGCGGGTCGCGATCGGCTCGGTCCTCACCCCGCACCCCCGGGTCCTGGTGCTCGACGAGCCGACGTCCGCGCTGGACCCGGCGGCGGCCGAGGAGGTCCTCGCGGTCCTCCAGCGGCTCGTCCACGACCTGGGCACGACGGTCCTGATGGCGGAACACCGGCTGGAGCGCGTGGTGCAGTACGCGGACCAGGTCGTCCTGCTCCCCTCGCCGGGCGCCGCCCCGGTGATGGGGCCGCCCGCCGACGTCATGGCGGTGTCCCCGGTGCACCCGCCGGTCGTCGCGCTGGGGCGGCTCGCGGGCTGGGAGCCGCTGCCGCTCTCGGTCCGGGACGCGCGGCGCAGGGCCGGCGGTCTGCGCGAGCGGCTGGCGGAGGTAGCACCGGGGACGGTGGGCGGACAGCCCGAGGCCGGGGCCTCCGGTCCGGCGGGCACGGGCACGGCGCCTGCACGGACCGCTCCGGAACGGCCCGACGGCCCGCGCCCCTCCAGGCCTGACGCCCCCGACGCCCCGCAC
>NZ_RDBL01000013.1:344992-461918 GCF_008042035.1 Streptomyces sp. col6 | reverse complement strand
CCCCCGCCCCGGACCCCGCCACCGGCGGACCCGGCGGCACCGCCGCCCAGGCGGACCGGCTCGGCATCCGACGCGGCCGCGTCGAAGCGCTGCGCCGGGTGACGCTCACCGTCCGGGCCGGCGAGACCGTGGCCCTGATGGGGCGCAACGGCGCGGGCAAGTCCACGCTGCTCGGCGCCCTCGTCGGCATGGTCGAGCCCACCTCCGGCACCATCCTGACCGGCGGCCTGGCCCCACACCGCACCCCGCCGCGCGAGATGGTGCGCCGCGTCGGTCTCGTACCGCAGGAGCCGCGCGACCTGCTGTACGCGGACACGGTCGCCGCCGAGTGCGCGGCGGCCGACGCCGACGCGCGGGCGGAGCCGGGCAGCTGCCGGGCTCTGGTCTCCGAGCTGCTGCCGGGGGTGGCGGACGACACCCACCCCCGCGATCTGTCCGAGGGGCAGCGCCTCGCGCTGGCCCTGGCCCTCGTGCTCACCGCCCGGCCGCCGCTGCTCCTGCTCGACGAGCCGACCCGGGGTCTGGACTACGCGGCGAAGGCCCGGCTGGTCGGGGTGCTGCGCGCGCTGGCCGCCGAGGGGCACGCCATCGTGCTCGCCACCCATGACGTGGAGCTGGCCGCCGAGCTGGCGCACCGGGTGGTGATCCTCGCCGACGGGGAGGTCGTCGCGGACGGGCCGACCGCGGAGGTCGTGGTGTCCTCGCCCGCGTTCTCCCCGCAGACCGCCAAGATCCTCGCCCCACAGGAATGGCTCACCGTCTCCCAGGTACGCGCGGCCCTGGGGGGTGGCGCGTGAACGCCGTGCGCAGACGTGGCCGGCCCGTCCGGCTGGGGCCCCGGGCGATCGTGGCGCTGGTGCTGATCAGCGCGATCGGGGTGGCCGCCTTCGGGTGGCCGCTGCTCGCGGACCGGGACTCGGGGCTCGCACACGCGCAGGACGCGCCGTGGCTGTTCGCCGCGCTGCTGCCGCTCCTCGTCGGGGTGGTGGTCGCGATGATCGCGGACGCCGGGCTCGACGCGAAGGCGGTGGCGATGCTGGGGGTGCTGGCCGCGGTCGGGGCCGCGCTGCGCCCGCTGGGGGCGGGCACGGCGGGCCTGGAGCCGATGTTCTTCCTGATGGTGCTGAGCGGCCGGGTGCTGGGGCCGGGGTTCGGCTTCGTGCTGGGGTCCGTGACGATGTTCGCCTCCGCGCTGCTGACCGGCGGGGTCGGGCCGTGGATGCCGTTCCAGATGCTGTCGATGAGCTGGTTCACGATGGGCGCGGGCCTGCTGCCGGGCCCGGACCGGCTGCGCGGGCGCGGCGAGCTGCTGATGCTCGCGGCGTACGGGGCCGTCGCCTCGTTCGCGTACGGGACGATCATGAATCTGTACGGGTGGACGATCGTGCCGGGCCTGGCCTCGGGCATCTCGTTCCGGCCGGGCGACCCGCTGGGCGAGAACCTGGTCCGCTTCCTCGCGTACTGCGCGACGACCTCGCTCGGCTGGGACCTGGGCCGGGCCGTGCTCACGGTGGTCCTGACGCTGACGGTCGGGGCGCCGCTGCTGAAGGCGCTGCGGCGGGCCACGCGGCGCGCTTCCTTCGAGGCCCAGGTCACATTCGGTCCCCGTGGCGAGTGAGGGCACCCACAGGACCTTGGTCCCGTACGAAGCGGGATAGGAGACGCGCACGCGGACCGCAGGCCCCCGCCACGCCCGCCGCGACCTGCTATGAAGCGGTTTGAGGCGGTTCGGGACCTTCGGCCCCGGGTGCGAGGCGGGGTCGTAACAGGGGTCGTTGCCACGGCCGGACGGCGCCGCTAAGACTGGATCTCGTCGCCGAGCACCGCAGGGTCCTCACCAGGGATCGCGGTCAACGAGCGCCGGTCCACGCAGGATGCGGACCGAGCCCCGCGACTCCCCCGTTCCCGACCGTTAGGTTCCTCTGTGTCGTTCGCCCGTAACCTCGTCGCCAAGCCCCGCACCGCCCGTCGCAAGGCCGCCGTCGCCGGCGCCACCGTGCTGCTGGGAGCCACCGGCATCGGCCTGGGTGTCTCCCCGGCCATGGCGGCCCCGTCCGCCGCGCCGACGTCCGCCGGCAGTGCCCAGGACACGGCGAAGCAGATGATCGGTGACGACGCCCAGTTCCAGTGCTTCAGCAACATCGTCAGCCACGAGAGCGGCTGGAACCCGAGCGCGACCAACGCCTCCTCCGGTGCCTACGGCCTGGTCCAGGCGCTGCCCGGCTCGAAGATGGCGTCCGCCGGTTCCGACTGGAAGACCAACCCCGGCACGCAGATCAAGTGGGGCATGGACTACATGAACTCCCGCTACGGCAGCCCCTGTGGCGCCTGGTCCTTCTGGCAGGCCCACAACTGGTACTGAGCCGGTCCGGCCCGAGCCAGTGACCTCCGATGCCCCGACCGCCACGCGGCCGGGGCATCGGCGTGTCCGGAGCACGCCGTCAACGGCGCGCCGCCAGTCCGTCGATCCAGCGCACGATCTGCGGGCCCGACGTCAGATACGTCTCGTTGTGGCTCACGTCACCCTGGTCGACGACCCGCACCTTCACGCCCCGGTGCGCCAGATCGGCCGCGCAGCTGCGGGTGTTGGCGACGGCGACGTCGGTGTCGCCCGCGGATGTGTAGAGCCGCACCGGGATCGCGGGCTTCCAGGCGCAGGTGCCGTCCTGGGCACGGAACGTGGCGAGCAGGGCGCCGGTGGGGTGCTGGAGCCTGCGGTAGTAGTCGTCGGTGAGCAGCTCCTTCAGGTTCGCGGGGAGGGCCCCGATGATGTCCGGCCCTGCGGGGTGATCGTCGCGTAGGTGAGGCGGTAGGCGCGGATGCCGTGGCGGACGGTGTCCGCGTTCATGCCGGCCTCGGCGAGGAAGGCGGTCACCCCGGCCCGGCCGAGGTGCGCGACGGGCGTGACCGCGAGGAGGGTTCCCCGCGCCTCGTGGCGGCCGGCGGTGGCGGACGGAGTGTCGTGGCCGCTCGCGGGCCGGGACGCGGCGGCGGCCGGCACGGTGCCCAGCGCGGCGAGGACGACCGCGGTGGCGGCCGCGAGGAGACGTCGTACGCCGTGCTGCCGGGGCGAGTTGCTCGCGTTCGTGTTCATGGCCATGACCGTAGAAAAGGGGACGCGGCGCCGACATCCGAGCGGCCCCCGGCCCGGAGTGCACTTGAGTGCACCCCGGGCCGGGGGCTCACCTGTACCTCCGGGCCGTCCGGCACATCCCCGCACCCCCGTCCGCATGCCGGACAGGCGTACGAGGATCATGGCGGCCATGCATGCCCTGCTCTCCGCCTTCGCCCCCATCTGGGTCCTGACCGGCATCGGTTACGCGGTCGGGCGCGGCGGACTGCTCGGGGAGCAGGCGGAGGCCGTGCTCGGCCGGTTCGTCTTCCATGTGGCCATGCCCGCCGCCCTGTTCACCATGGTGTCGGGGGCGAGCCCGGACGTCTTCGGCCATCCGTCGATGGTGGCGTTCGCGGCGAGCACGGCCGTGGCCGCCGGGTCCGGATTCGTGCTCGTGCGGCGGGTGTTCGGCCGGGGGCGGGCGGACGCGGCGATCGGCGCCATGTCCTCGGGCCATGTGAACTCCGCCAACCTCGGTATCCCGGTGGCGGTGCAGGTGCTCGGCGACGCCTCGTTCGTCGCGCAGGTCATCCTCTTCCAGGTGCTGGTGCTCTCGCCGGTGATCCTGACCCTGCTCGACTCGGGGACGCGCAGGGAGGACGGGCGGCGCGCCGGCGGCGGGTTGCGGCGGATGCTCACCATGCCCGTGCGCAACCCGATCATCCTGGCCTCGCTGCTCGGCGTGGTGGTCTCCGCGACCGGGCTGCGGCTGCCGGCCACCGTGACGCACCCGTGCGACGTCCTGGGCGCGGCGGCGGTGCCCACGGCCCTGATCACGCTGGGCCTGTCGCTGCACCGGGGCCCGGACGGCGGGGGCCGGACGCGCCGGGACCGGGCGGAGACGGCGGTCGTCGTCGCCGTGAAGACGCTGGGGCAGCCGCTGGCCGCGCTGCTCGTCGCGGGGCCGCTCCTGCACCTCCCGGACCACCAGCTGCTCGCGGTGGTGCTCTGCGCGGCGCTGCCCACGGCACAGAACTCGTTCATCTATGCCCGCGAGTACGGCCTCGGCACCGTGCTCGCCCGGGACGCGATCGTGGCCTCCACCCTGGTGTCGATGGTCACGCTGTCGGTGGCCACGTGGGCGCTGGGGCCGTGAGCCGTTCGAGTGGCGGGGCGCGGGCGGCGGGCGGATGCTGGAGGGGCGACGATCCACATACCGAAGGGGTGCGGGGCGTTTTACGTCCCCCCGCGCCCCTTCGGCGTTCCCGCACGCCTACGGTTTGCCGGCCACCGGCTCACCGTTCGCCTCCGGGGCCGCGACCGCAGCGGGCACCCGGGCGGCCTCCCCTTCCGGCACCTCGGCGTCCCGCAGCCGGCGCGGTCCCGCGAGCACGTACGCGATCAGGAACCCGAGCGCGACGACCGTCGCCCCGCCCACCGCGTCGAGCACCCAGTGGTTGGCGGTCGCGACGATCGCCGAGACCGTGAACAGCGGATGCAGCACCCCGAGCGCCTTCATCCACACCTTCGGGGCGAGCAGCACGACGATCACCCCGCACCACAGGGACCAGCCGAAGTGCAGCGAGGGCATCGCCGCGTACTGGTTGGTCATCGCCGTCAGTGCCCCGTAGTCGGGCTCGGCGAAGTCCTGCACACCGTGGACCGTGTCGATGAATCCGAGGCCGGGCATCAGGCGCGGCGGGGCCAGCGGGTAGAGCCAGAAGCCGACCAGGGCCAGGAGCGTGGCGAGGCCGAGGGTGGAGCGCGCCCAGCGGTAGTCGGCGGGGCGGCGTACGTACAGCACCGCGAGGACGGCCAGCGGCACGATGAAGTGGAACGTCGAGTAGTAGTAGTCGAAGAAGTCCCGCAGCCGCCCGACGCCCGCGACGGCGTGGTTGACCCGGTGCTCGATGTCGATGTGCAGCCACTGTTCGATCGAGTGGATCTGCCGCCCGTGCCGCTCCGCGGTCTCCCGTCCGGCGGTGGCGGCCAGCCTGACGTGCGCGTACGCGGAGTAGACGACCCGGATCAGCAGGAGTTCGAGGAGCAGGTGGGGCCGGCCGAGCACCCGCCGCCAGAACGGCAGCAGCGGCACCCCGCTCCAGCGGGCCCGGACGGGCCGCGCGTACGCGGTGGGCACGGGCCTTTGCCAGTACGGGGAGGTGCGCGGCAGGAACGGGGCGGCGCAGGCGGCCCCGAGCGCGACGATCAGCAGCACGTTGTCGCGGACCGGGAACAACGCCCCGATGTTGGGCAGCAGCATCGTGCCCGGCAGCGTGATGACCAGGATCACGACGGCCGGCCACACCATCCGGTCCGACGCGCTGCGGCCCGCCCGGCCGACCACGGCGAACAGCACCCACAGCAGCTGGTGCTGCCAGGCGGTCGGGGACACGGCGACGGCGACGCAGCCGGTCACGGCCACGGCGAGCAGGAGCTGCCCGTCGCGCGCGTACCTCACGGCGCGGCGCAGGCCGATGGCGCAGACGGCGGCGGCCAGCACCAGGAACAGCACGATCTCCGGCGGCCCGGCGAGGCCCAGGCGCAGCAGCGCGCCGTGCAGGGACTGGTTGGCCGGACTGTCCGCCTGGTCGCCGAGGCCGGCCCCGGCGACGTGGTGCACCCAGTACGTCCACGAGTCGTGCGGCATCGCGGCCCACGCCAGCGCCGTGCAGGCGGCGAACGCGGCGGCGGCGGTGAGCGCGGAGCGGCGCCGGCCGGTGAGCCACAGCAGTGCGGCGAAGAGCAGCACGGTCGGCTGGAGGGCGGCGGCCACCCCGATGAGGACCCCGGCCTTGCGTTCCCCCCGGACGGCGAAGAGGCCGACGAGGACCAGGAGGACGGGCAGGATGCTGACCTGGCCGAGGTGGAGGGCGTTGCGCACCGGCAGCGAGAGCATCAGCAGGCTGATCGCGACGGGCGCGGCGAGCAGGGCCGTGCGCCGGCCGACGGGGCCCGGCAGGGCACGGGCCGCGACCACGCCGAGGGCGGCGACGAGAAGCAGCGAGCCGAAGGTCCAGGCGACGCCGAGGCTCTGTTCGACCGTACGGGTCAGCGGCTTCAGGACGAGCCCGGCGAAGGGGGTGCCGGTGAACCGGTCGGTGTCGTACAGCGAGCCGGTCACATGGAGCACACCGTTCTCACCGGTCCAGGTCTCCAGATCGGTGAGCCGTTCGCCCGGCGGCTGCCGCAGCACCACCGCCATCTGCCGGACGGCCAGCACGGCCACGACCAGCCAGAGCACCGCCCGAGCCGCCCCGGTCCTCGCTCCCGCCGTCGCGCTTCCGCTCCCACTGTGCTCCGCGTTCGCCACGCTGCGCCGACCCTCCCAAGGTCTGGTAGCCGGTCAATTGCCCGGCATGGGTGAAACCTTCGCATTGCGTCATGAGGTAGACCCAATCAACCCGTTTTCCGCCCGACTGTCACCCCGCCTCTCGCGGAAGACCGCCCGGCCGGGTGCCCCGGACCGGCCGGAACCGGCGGGGGCCCGCGCACGTCTGAGCCCGTGATCAGTAACGACGGGGAGGACGGAAGATGCGGCGCGCGCGGAGAGCAAGCGGAGCGGGGAGGGGAGCGCGCGGCTGGGCGGCGCGCGCCCTCTCCCTGGCCCTGATGCTGGTGTCGTTGCAGCTGGGGTCGCTGATCGCGCCTGCGTACGCCTGTGGCTGCGGGGCGATGGTCGTGCACCGCAACAGCCAGGTGGCGGTCGACCGGGAGACGTCGGCGGTCGGCTGGGACGGCAGCACCGAGCAGATCGTGATGCAGCTCAGCGTCCGGGGGAACGCTCCGGACGCCGCCTGGATCATGCCGGTCCCGCACCGCGCCACGGTCGAGCTCGGGGACGCGGCGCTGTTCTCCGAGCTCAGCGCCATCACCGCTCCGGTCCACGAGGAGCGGCACTACTTCTGGCCCCGCGACAAGGACTGGCCGTTCGGCGGTTCCGGCGGCTCGACCGCCGACGGTGCCGGCGCCCCCAGGGCCTCCGCACCGGTCGACGTGGTCGGCCGGGAACGGCTCGGCCCCTTCGACGTGGCCCGGCTGGCGGCGACCGACCCGGAGGCGCTGGAGAGCTGGCTGAAGGAGAACGGCTTCGAGCTGCCGGACCGCCTCGCCACGGCTCTGACGCCGTACGTCGAACAGCAGTGGGAGTACGTGGCGGTGCGCCTCGCCCCGGAGAAGCGGGGGACCACGCTGAGCGGCACGCTCGACCCGCTGCGGCTGCGGTTCGCCAGTGACCGGCTGGTCTATCCGATGCGCCTGTCCAAGCTGGCCGCGACCCCGCAGTCCCTCGGCCTGTACGTGCTGGCGGACCACCGCATGGAACCGCGCGGGGCGATCGGCGGGCGGCCCCCGAAGGTCGCGTACGCGGGCCGGGTGGACCCCGCGAAGGAGCCGTACGAGGCGCTGGCGGCGGTCACGGGCGACAAGCCGGTCTTCGTGACGGCGATCGACCAGTACTTCCCGTCACCGGAGCGGATCGACGGCGACCACGAGCTGCGGGCGACCGCCGAGGACACCCCGTACCGGACCGTGGTCTACCGGGACACGCTGCTGACCTGGGGCGGCATGCCGGTCTGGCTGCTGGTGCCGCTCGGCGGCGCGCTCGTGGTGATCGCGGCCCTGCTGCTGGCGGTCCGCGCCCGGCGGCGGCGCCCGGTACTGCCCCCGCCGCCGGTCTTCACACCGCCGCCGCTGCGATGAGGGACCGCCCTCCACCGGAGTCCGGATGTGGGTACGAAGGGTGAATCGCGGAACGGAGGGGGTCCACCCCCCTCCTCACACCCCTTGATTCACACGCGCGTGCGACAGCGAGAATGACCCCATGACCTGGACCGTGGCACCCGAACCCGTCGATTCCGCCGAGGCGGCCCTCCTCCGGCGCGACTACTACGGCGAGGTCGCCGGACGCTACTGGGGCCGTCAGGCGACGGCCGAGGAGATCGACGAGGGGCTCACCGACGACGGCGCCGAGCTGCTCGCGGCGCCGTCCGGTGCCTTCGTCGTCGGCCGGTTCGAGGGCCGGGCGGCCGCCTGCGCGGGCCTGGTCCTCGTGGACGCGGACACCGCCGAGCTGACCCGGGTCTTCGTCCGCCCGGAGTTCCGGGGCACGGGCGGCGGCGGGCTCCTGCTCGCGGCACTGGAGGAGCGGGCGCGGGCCCTCGGGCGGTCCCGGCTGCGGCTCGACACCCGTAACGACCTGGTCGAGGCGCGCGGCCTGTACGCGAAACACGGCTACCGGGAGGTCCCGGCGTTCAACCGGGGCCCCTACGCCGAGCACTGGTTCGCCAAGGAACTGGCCCCGGGAACGCCTGCCGGCTAGGGCCTGTCCGGGTGGCCCGCCGCGTGGTCGCGCTTGGGTTCGGGGCTGTGCGGGCGCTCCTTGCTCGACCCGCTCGTCTCCCGCGTCAGCTCGGAGACGAGCGCGACCAGGTCGGTCGGCCGGTCCGGTCCCCACCAGTCGCCGAGCAGCTCGGCCAGCGAGTCCTCGCGGGCCTGGGCGAGCTTCACCACCGCCTCCGCACCCGTCTCCGTGAGCACCATCTGCACCCCGACCCGCCGGACGAGCCCGCGCCCCTCCAGCTGCCGGGCCGCGTCGTTGATCACCCGCAGCGGTACGGGGGCCACCTCGGCGAGCCGGGCGGGCTCGACGGTGCCGTGGCGCCTGATGCGCAGCAGCATCCAGCTGGCGGCGGGCAGCAGATCGAAGCCCGCCTTCTCGGTGATCTTGACGTAGACCTCGCGGCGGCCCTCCCGGGTGGCCAGTACGGACAGGGCGCGCGCGCACTCGTCGTACGAGGACCGTTCCACCGGGTTGGAGGCCAGGGTCTCGCTCGGATCGGGCGCCGTCACCGATCCGCGCAGCTTGTCCTCCTTGAGGAGCCAGGAGAAGAGGAAGGCGACCAGGACGACGGGCGCCGCGTACAGGAACACGTCGGTGATCGACGTCGAGTACGCCTGGAGCACCGGCCCCCGCAGCGCGTCCGGCAGCTGCCCGAGGGCGCGCGGGTCGGCGGCCAGGCTCTTCGCGTCGACACCGGGCGGCAGCGGCCGGCCGGCGAGCGCCGCGCCGAGTTTGTCGGTCAGCCGGTTGGTGAAGATGGTGCCGAAGATCGCTACGCCGAACGAGGCACCGATGGACCGGAAGAACGTCGCCCCCGAGGTCGCCACGCCGAGGTCCTGGTACGAGACGGCGTTCTGCACGACCAGCACGAGCACCTGCATCACCAGGCCGAGCCCCGCGCCGAACACGAAGAAGTAGGCGCTCATCTCCCAGGTGCTGCTGGAGACCGTCAGCCGGTGCAGGAGCAGCAGGCCGATGGCCGTGATGCCGGTGCCGGCGATCGGGAACACCTTCCAGCGGCCCGTCCGGCTGACGATCTGCCCGGACGCGGTGGAGGTGATGAGCAGTCCGAACACCATGGGGAGCATGTGGACGCCGGACATCGTCGGCGTGATGCCGTGCACCACCTGGAGGAAGGTCGGCAGATAGGTCATCGCGCCGAACATCGCGAAGCCGATGACGAAGCTGATCACCGCGACGAGGCTGAAGGTCCTGATCCGGAAGAGCTTCAGCGGGAGCACGGGCTCGGTGGCACGCCGCTCCACGAACACGAACGCGATCAGGAGCAGCACGGCCAGCACCGCGAGCCCGATGATCTTCCACGAGCCCCAGGCCCAGGTGGTGCCGCCGAGCGAGGCGACGAGGACCAGGCAGGTGGCGACCGAGGCGATCAGGAAGGTGCCCAGGTAGTCGATGGTGTGCTTGGTCCGGCGCACCGGGATGTGCAGCACGGCGGCGATCACGACGAGGGCGACGACCCCGATGGGGAGGTTGATGTAGAAGACCCAGCGCCAGGAGAGGTGCTGGGTGAAGAAGCCGCCGAGCAGCGGTCCCAGGACGCTCGTCGCGCCGAACACGGCGCCGAAGAGGCCCTGGTACTTGCCGCGTTCGCGCGGCGGGACGATGTCGCCGACGATCGCCATCGACAGCACCATCAGCCCGCCGCCGCCGAGCCCCTGGAGGGCCCGGAAGCCGATCAGCTGGGGCATGTTCTGGGCGATGCCGCAGAGCGCGGAGCCGATCAGGAAGATGACGATCGCGGTCTGGAACAGCTTCTTGCGCCCGTACTGGTCGCCGAGCTTGCCCCAGAGCGGTGTCGCGGCGGTCGAGGCCAGCAGATACGCCGTGACCACCCACGACAGGTGTTCCAGCCCGCCGAGGTCACTGACGATGGTGGGCAGCGCGGTGGAGACGATGGTCTGGTCGAGTGCGGCGAGCAGCATGCCGAGAAGCAGTGCGCCGATCGCCACCAGGACCGACCGCGTGGAGCGGTCCCCGCCGGGGGCCTGGGCCGCGGGGCTCAGCTGCTGGGCCATGAGACATCTCCTCGGATCCGCTGAACACCCATCCTGTCTGCTCTGCCCCGTTATGGCCTGCCGGAGGACCGGATGATTGGGCTTCTCGGCGGCGGGCTGCATAATCGCAGGCAGTTCAAGGGGAGGGGACCCACCATGGCCGGACAGATATGCCCGGAGTGCGGTACGGACAGCAGACCCGGCGCCGGTCCGGGCTGCGCCTGCGCGAGCCGCGCGGCGTACGGCGCCACCGGCGCGCCGGGGCACGTCACCGACCCGGAGCGCGCCGCAGAACAGCAGCGCATCGCCGACGAGCACCATGCCGGCCGGTCCGCGGAGATGGCCGCGGCGGAGGACTTCGACCCGCTGCGCATCCGCCCGTACGTGACCCTCGGCGGCGACACGGCGGCGCCCACGACTCCCCCGCCGGGCGCCCCGCGGGTCCACGGCCCCGAGGGCGACGCGGCGACCACGATGCCGCTCTTCCTGGACCCGGCGGGCCCCCCTCCGGCCGGCGTCGGCGCCTCGGACGGCACGGCGCTCCTGCTCACCGGCCCCGACCCGGTGGCACCGCGCCGCCGCAAGCCGTTCGCCGCCGTGATCGCGGGGGTGGCCGTGGTCACGGTGGTGGGCACGGCGGCCTTCATCGGCGGGCTGTTCAACGGGGACGGCAACGGGGAGGCCGATCTCGACCAGGCCCTGCCGTCCACGGTGGCCACCCTCCCCGACGAGAGCGGCGAGCCCTCGCCGTCCACCACGTCCTCCGCGTCCCCGTCCCCCTCACGCTCCGCCTCCCCCTCCTCGTCCGCACCGGCCTCCGCCTCGGCGTCCGCCTCCACGTCGGCGTCCGCGTCCGCCTCCCGCTCCGCCACGGCCTCCTCGTCGGCGTCCGGTGCGGGCGCGCCCTCGTCCCCGGCGGCCACGGCACAGAGCAGCGGCCCGGCACAGGGCGTGGCCCCTCCCGCCGCGACCCCGGACGAGGCCGGGACCCTACGGCGCGGCGACCGGGGCACGGCGGTGGCGGACCTGCAGAACCGGCTCCGCGAGGTCTGGGTCTACAACGGCCCGGTCGACTCGGAGTACGGGTCCCGGACGGAGCAGGCCGTGAGCGACCTCCAGGTCTGGTGGAACATCGACGGCGACCCGGACGGCGTCTACGGCCCGAACACCCGCAGCCGCCTGGAGGCCATGACGACGGGCAGCGGCCGCCGCTGACGGGAACCGCGGGGCCGCACGGCCTCCGGGACGGGGATCCGAGCCGCCCCGGCAGGGGGATTCGCGTTTGCGACCCCGTTTTTGTATCGTGGAGGAACAAAGGGGCCTCCGCGCGCACACCCTGACCGGCGGGCGGGGGCCGCTTGACGTCTCCCGCGCCGCTCACCCCCGCGGCGTTCGCTTCCCCCGTTCTGGAGCCCGCCCATGCCGGCCACCGCCCTCACCGCCCAAGCGCTGCTGCTCGACATGGACGGCACCCTGGTGAACTCCGACGCCGTCGTGGAGCGCTGCTGGCGGCGCTGGGCGCTACGGCAGGGCCTGGATCCGGAAGCGGCGCTGAAGGTGGTCCACGGCCGCCAGGGCTACGCCACGATGGCGATGCTGCTCCCGGACCGCCCGATGGAGCAGAACTACGCGGACAACCGGGTGATGCTCGCCGAGGAGACCGCCGACACCGACGGGGTCGTCCCGGTCGGCGGCGCCCCCGCCTTCATGGACGCCATCGCAGCCCTTCCGCACGCCCTGGTCACCTCGGCCGACCTCGCGCTGGCGACGGCCCGGATGAACGCGGCCTCGCTGCGGATGCCGGACCTCCGCATCACCGCCGAGAGCGTCGGCGCCAGCAAGCCGGACCCGGAGGGCTTCCTCAAGGGCGCGGCCGCGCTGGGCTTCGCGCCGGCGGACTGCGTCGTCTTCGAGGACTCCGAGGCGGGCATCGCGGCGGGCCGGGCGGCCGGCATGCGCGTCGTGGGCGTCGGCCCGCGCGCGGGGGCCCACTCCCCCGACGCCCATGTGGCCGACCTGACGCAGCTGCGCGTGGAGGCCGCGGCGGACGGCTCGTTCACCCTGCGCTTCGACGCGCGCTAGCCCCGCGCCGGGGCACCCGCCTCCCGCACCGGCCCCCGCCCCCGGCCCGCTGATCCCTCGTCAAACACCAGCACCACGAACCTCCGTACGGCCCTCGCCCACCCCGGGCGGGGGCCATACGCATGCGCTCCCGCGCAGGTCGTGAGCGCTCGCGCCCCGCCGGACCGGCGAAGCGCGCCCGCGCGCACGGGCCCGTACGCCCCTCTCACCACGAACCCCTTTGTCAGATCCCTTGATGTGACGTGCGCATGTCGCCACCCTGTTACCTGGCGCCCACCCCACGGAAACCGGACGCCGCCACGATGGCCGGGCCGTTCATGACAGTCCGTCCGCATCCCCCCACATCAAGGGAGTTCGCATGTCAGGTGTCTACGCGCGTCGCATAGCCGTCCTCACCGCATCCGCCGCACTCGCCGTCACCACCGGCCTGCTCACCGCCCCCGGCGCCCAGGCGGCCATGCCCACTCCGGTCTCCGCGTCCACGGCCCGCACCTATCTGAGCGAGCTGACCGTGCAGGCGGAGGGTTCGTCCAGCGGGTACAGCAGGGACAAGTTCCCGCACTGGATCACCCAGTCGGGAGCCTGCAACACCCGCGAGGTCGTCCTGAAGCGGGACGGCACCAACGTCTCGCAGGACTCCAGCTGCGCCGCGACCAGCGGCAGTTGGTACTCGGAGTACGACGGCGCCACCTGGACCGCCGCGTCCGATCTGGACATCGACCACATGGTCCCGCTCGCCGAGGCCTGGCGCTCGGGAGCGTCCAGTTGGACCACCGCACAACGGCAGGCGTACGCCAACGACCTGACCCGGCCGCAGCTGATCGCGGTCACGGACAACGTCAACCAGTCCAAGGGCGACAAGGACCCGGCGTCCTGGATGCCGTCGCGTGCCGCGTACAAGTGCACCTACGTGCGCGCCTGGATCCACGTGAAGCACTACTACAAGCTGACCGTCGACTCGGCCGAGAAGTCGGCCCTGCAGTCCGCGCTCAGCGGCTGCTGAACCGAGGATCGCCCGGCAGCATCCGCCACCCGGTGGCCCCGCCGGCCGACGCCCGCACGACGGGCCCGGCCGACGGGGCCACCGACGTGTTTTCGGCCGACTACGGCGCTTCATGACCACGACCCGCCCCCCCGGCCGCCCGCCGGCGGGCCGGCAGTCCGCCAAAGGGACGCGAGGGGACCGGGAACTCCAGCGGTATTCGAGCGAAACCCGGGGCAGCCGTGGTCGGAGCAGCAACCGCCGGAACCCCATCGCCATGGCCGGAAAGCTGCGCCGTCATTGGTTCAGGCCAAGCAAAGAAAGGAGGTTGCCCAGTTCGAGGCGGTATTGGCGCGTCCAGCCGCTCACGACAGCCAGTCGCTTTTCGGCCAGTCGACAGAACGTTGAACTTGCAAGTATTGGTGAGGTCTACCTAATCTTTGGCGCCCAGTCGGTTCACGTCCCCACCAGACCGAAGGAGCCTCCCCCCATGACCCCACACCTGCACCGCGCCCAGCCCTACGCCCTCGCGCTCTTCCGCATCGTCGTCGGCCTGCTCTTCGCGTGCCACGGCGCCGCCTCGATCTTCGGGGTGCTCGGCGGCGCCCGGGACGGCGGCTCCATACCCGCCGGCACCTGGCCGGGCTGGTACGCGGCGGTGATCCAGCTCATCGGCGGCGCCCTGGTCGCCCTGGGCCTGGGCACCCGGCTCGCCGCTCTGATCTCGTCCGGGTCCATGGCCTACGCCTACTTCACGGTCCACCAGTCCCACGCCCTCTTCCCCCTCCAGAACGGCGGTGAACCGTCCGCCATCTACTGCTGGGTGTTCCTGCTGATCGTCTTCACCGGCCCTGGCGCCCTCGCCCTGGACGGCCTCTTCACCGACCGCGCACCGGACCGGCAGGACCGGGACCACACGGCGGAGCAGAACACCCCGGTCGCCGCCTGACCAGCCCTCCCCGCTCCCCCGGGCCCGCCGACCGACCGGGCCCCGCATCTTCTGCGTGTACCGCCGGGATCCGCTCCCCGGCGGTACACGCTCAAGCCCCGCTCGACCGGGGTGCCCAACATCACGCATATATATGGATCACCGGGTGAACGACAGGCGTACGCTGTACAGCTGAACCTGCCGCTCCTGCCGCTCCCCTGCGACGTCGCGGCGTTGTCACGGATCGGGGAGTAGAAGTGCTGGAGAGTGTGGGTGCGCTGGTCGGCAGCCCATGGATCTATGTCGTGGTCGCCCTCTCCGTGCTGCTGGACGTCTTCCTCCCCGTGCTGCCCAGCGGTGTACTGGTGATCACCGCCGCCACGGCCGCCGCAGCGGGCACCACCGGCGTGGCCGCCGACGCGGCGGGCGCCGCCCGCCAGGTCACCGAGGTCCCCTCGCTCCTGGCACTCCTCCTGTGCGCCGCCACCGCCTCGGTACTCGGCGACCTCGCCGCGTACCGGCTGGCCCGGATCGGCGGCGAGCGGCTGGACCGCGCCATAGCGCGCTCCCGGCGCCTCACCTCCGCGCAGGAACGCCTGGGCGCTGCCCTGAGCCGGGGCGGCGGCATCCTCGTCGTCATCGCGCGCTTCGCCCCGGCCGGGCGCTCGGTCGTCTCGCTGGGCGCGGGCGCCTCGCACCGCAAGGTGAAGGAATTCCTGCCGTGGTCGGCCGTCGCCGGCCTGGCATGGGCCGGCTACAGCGTGGGCCTCGGCTACTTCGGCGCGCAGTGGCTGGGCGCGAGCTGGCTGGGCACGGCCGTCTCGGTCCTCGCCCTGTTCGTCGCGGGCTCCTTCGCAGCCCTGCTCATGCGGCGCCCGGCCGAGGCGGCACGCGCCGCCTCGGTGTCCACGGCCTCCTGAATCCGGCTACGGCGTCCTGACACCACCCCGTATCTCCAGGCCGTCCAGCAGCCGGGCGGTCGCCTCGGCGATCTCGTCGACGGCACGGTCGAAGACTTCCCTGTTGTGCGCGGCCGGCGCACGGAAGCCCGACACCTTGCGGACGAACTGCAGGGCGGCGGCGCGGATGTCCTCCTCGGTGGCCTCTTCGGGGAGGGCGGGCGGTCGGAGCGTCTTGATACTGCGGCACATGTCTCCAGTGTGACCCGCACCACTGACAACGGCGCCCGGGCGGTCAGACGACCGGCTTCAGGCGTCCCGTGCACAGGGCCCAGATCACGAAGGTGTCGATGGCGAGCGAGACCACGGCCCAGATCGGCTGGTAGGGCAGCCACATGAAGTTGGCGATCATGTTGAGGGCCGCGAGCCCCACACCGACCCCACGCGCCCAGCCGAAGCCCCGGAGAATGCCCCAGCCGACGATCGCGATGACGATGCCGAGGACCAGGTGGATCCACCCCCACGTCGTGACGTCGAACTTGAAGACGTAGTTGTTGATCCGCGTGTAGACGTCGTCCGACGCGATCCCGGCGATGCCCTTGATCGCCCCGAGCACGCCGTCGACCATCAGCAGCACACCGGCGAACATGATCCCGCCGGTCGCCCAGGGGTTGTCCTCCTCCGGGCCGGGGCCCGTGGGCGGGGAAGGGGTGCCCGGCGGGGGCGCGGTCTGTGCCATGAAGGACTCCTGGGCCGGTGGAACGTGCAGGTCAGACCGACCTTGCGACACCCTTCCCGGAGCGGCTAGGCGGAGGCGCCCGTACGGGTGACGCCCTCCGGCCGGCCCTCCGCCGGCTCCGTGTCCCGGCGCGGCCGGCCCGAGGTGCCGAGCACCACGAACACCGTCGCGACGAGGAGCACCGCCGCCACGACCCGCAGCCCGTCGGACATCGCCGGGGCGAACGCGGCGGCGTGCCCGGCCGTGACGTGGTCCGTGCCGGACCCGGAGGCCAGCACCGTGCCGACGACGGCAACCCCGAGCGCCGCCCCGATCTCGCGCGCCGCCGTGTTGAGCCCGGAACCGAGCCCGCTGCGGTGCGCGGGCAGTCCGGCGACGACGGCCACGGTCAGCGCGGGCGCGCACAGCCCCGTACCGGCGGAGATGACGAGGAGGTACACGGCGTACAGGGCGTACGGGGTGCTCCCGTCGGCGGTCGAGACGAGGAGCAGCCCGAGGCCGATGACCGCGAGCCCGCCGCCCGCCACGGGCCGGATGCCGTACCGGTCCTGCCAGCGCGCCCCGATCTTCGGCATGACGGCCATCCCCACGGTCAGCGGGACGATCGCCACCCCGGCGAGGCCGACCGGGAAGCCCTTCACGTACTGGAGGTACTGGGAGTTGACGTAGAACAGCGCGAAGAGACCGAAGAAGGCTGTGGCGATGCCGAGCGTCCCTGCGCGCAGCACCGGCGAGGCGAAGATCCGGGGGTCGAGCAGCGGCCTTGTGGCGCGCAGCCCGTGCACGGTGAAGGCGGTGAGCAGTACGGCTCCGAGGCCGAAGGCGGTCAGCACCCGCGCCGAGCCCCAGCCGTGCGGCGGGCCCTCGATGATCCCGTACACCAGGGAGGTGAGGGCGGCGACGAGGAGCAGCGAGCCGACCGGGTCGGGTGCGGTGTCCGTGCGCTCGGGGCTGCGGGGCGCGAGGCGGGCGACGGCGAGGGCGAGCAGCGCGGCGAGCGGCACCACGGCCCAGAACAGGGAGCGCCAGGTCCCGAACTGTCCGGCGAGGCCGCCGCCGACGTTGCCCGCGAGGCCGCCGAGTCCGGCGGCGAGCGTCCAGGTGGCCAGTGCCTGGGACCGGCGGGCGGGCGGGGTGAGGGTGACCAGGAGTGACATGGTCGCGGGCATGATGAGCGCGGCCCCCGCCCCACACACCCCGCGTCCGGCGATGAGCACGGCGGGGGCGGTGGCGAGCGCGCTGGTGGCGGCGCCGGCGGCGAAGAGGCCGAGGCCGGTGAGCAGGGCGCCCTTGCGTCCGAAGCGGTCGCCGAGCGCGCCCGCCGGGATCAGCAGGCCCGCGAAGACGATGACGTACGCGTCGACCGCCCACAGCAGTTCGCTGGACGAGGGATGCAGGGTGGAGGCGGCGAGCTGCGGAATGAGCAGGTTGACGGCGGCGACCATGCCCTGCGCGACGAGCACACAGGCGCAGAGCACGTACAGCGCGGCACGGGTGAGGCCGGGGGCCTTCTGGGCATACGGGGACAACGCTCCTCCTGGGGAGCCGTGGTGACGGGGTGTGCCATCCACCGTAGAGTTGGCGCGACTTGCTTTCCAATGCATCTTCGACAAGGGATGTATGCGCGTGACGCAATCCGGCCTTGACCTCAATCTTCTGGTGGCGCTGGACGTCCTCATCGAGGAATCCAGCGTCTCGGGCGCCGCCGCCCGGCTGCATCTGTCCGAGCCCGCGATGAGCCGCACCCTGGGCCGCATCCGCAAGGCGCTGGGTGATCCGGTGCTGGTGCGCGCCGGGCGCACGATGGTGCCCACGCCGCACGCCCTGGCCATCCACGGCGAGGTGCGGGCCGTGGTGGAGCGGGCGCGCGGGGTGTTCCTGTCGGGCGGCAAGGTCGATCTGCGCGCCCTGTCACGGACCTTCACCGTGCTGGCCCAGGACATCCTGCCGGCGGTCTCCGGCCCGGCGCTGTTCGCCCGGATCGCCCGCGAGGCGCCCGGTGTGCGGCTCCGCTTCCTGATGGAGAGCCATGTGGACGGGCCGTTCCTGCGCGAGGGCGCCGCCGATCTGGAGGTGGGGGTGCTCGACACGCGTTCGCCGGAGGTGCACCGCGAACACCTCTACGACGACCGGATGATGGGCGTGGTGCGCCCCGGCCATCCGCTCCTGGACGGGGAGATCACCCCGGCCCGGTTCGCCGCCGCCGACCATGTGACGGTGTCCCGGCGCGGCCGGACGCAGGGCCCGGTGGACACCGCTCTCGCACAACTCGGTCTGCGCAGACGGGTGGTGGGCAGTGTGGGCACGCTCCCCTCGTCGCTCTTCCTCCTGCTCGGCAGCGACCTGGTCGGCCTGGCCTCGCGGCGCACCCGCCCCCTCACGGACCCGCTGGGCCTGCGGACGTTCGAGATCCCCTTCCCGCTGCCGCCGCTCTCCTTCGGGATGGCCTGGCACCCGCGCCACGACGCGGACCCGGCGCACGCCTGGCTGCGGGGCTGCTTCCGGGAGCTGGCCCGCGAGGAGACTCCGGACGACACGGGAGAACACCCCCCGGCCGCAGGTCAGGGCAGCCCGTCATATGCCGGTGAGTGACTCATTCCTGCCGTACGATACGGGCATGAGCGAACGCGCGATGCAGGAACCGACCCTCCTCCTCCTGACCGCCCTGGCGGACGAGCCACGGCACGGCTACGCCATCGCGCGCGAGGTCGAGACGATCTCCGGCGGCCGGGTCAGGATGCGCACCGGCACGCTGTACGGGGCGCTGGAGCGGCTGCTGAACGAGGGCCTGATCGAGGTGCACGCGGAGGAGGTCGTGGACAGCAGGCTGCGCCGCACCTACACGCTCACCGCCACCGGCAGGGAGGTCCTGGCCGCCGAGGCCCGCCGGATCGCGGCCACCGCGCGCGAGGCCACCCGGCGCCTGGGCGTCGGCGGGAAGCCGGCCACGGCATGAGCACCCCGCTGCTGCGGCTGTACCCGACCGGCTACCGCCGCGCGTTCGGGGACGACATCGCGGAGGCGTACCGGGCGGCGACCGAGGGGGCCGGCCGGGTCGCCCGGTTCCGGGAGGCGGGCGACATCGTGGCGCACGCGCTGCGGATGCGCCTGCGTCTGGGGTCCGCGCAGCGCGCCGGCCGTCTCTCCGCCGCCGCCGCACCCTTCGCCCTGGCCGCGACCGCCGCGTACGCCGCCTTCGGCCTCGTCTCGGTGCTCGGCGACTGGCGGCTCAGCGGGAACCCGGACTTCCTGGTGCCGCTCAGCTTCGTCATGATCGGCTGCGACCTGGTGACGCTGACCGGGGCGGTCCTGGCGCTGGGCGGGCGCTTCGCGGTGGGGGCGCGGTGCGCGTTCGCGGGCGCGCTGGCCGAGGCGCTCGCGCTCGTTCTGGTCCCGCTGTCGGCCGGGGCGCTGCTCCCGCCGGCCGCCGTCACCTACCTCCTCGCCCCGGTCGCGGTGGCCGCGCTGCCCCTGGCCTGCCCGCCGGACCTGCGCCCGCCCGGCCGCCCCCTCGGCACGGCGGCCCGTACGGCGCTGGTGCTGTGGACGCTGCTCGGGGTGGCCGCTTTGACCCTGACGGATGCGGACAGCCATCTCACGGCCGTCCTGTGGCGCCTGGGTGTCCCGATGGCCGCCGCCCTCGCGCTCGCGGGCCGCGCGGCGCTGTCCCGGCTGCGCACCCCCGGCCGGTTCGCGCCGGCCGGGGCGCCGTTCCTCGCGATGGGGTACAGCGCCGGGGTGGTGGACCAGGACACGGTGGTCCCGGCCCTGGCGGTGCTGGCGGCGGCCGGGGTGGCGCTGCGCCTGTGGCGGCTGCGGGGAAGGCCGAACGCCGGCTGAACGCCGGGGCGTCAGACGGTGACGCGTAGCTTCGACTGCCCGTGCCCCAGCTTCTCCCAGTCCTCCATGAACCGCGCCCGCAGCCCGTGCTTCGCGGCGAGGTCGGTCAGGGTCTCGGTCCGGTAGTAGAAGTCCTCGCGCAGGACCTGGTGTTCGGCACCGGTGGTGCGGTCGAAGGTGAAGTCGAAGTGCCCGCCGGGCGCCAGGATGCGCCCCACGTGGGCCAGGCACTCGTCGATGATCTCCAGCGGCGAGTGCGAGAACACGCTGTGGGCGTGCACGACGTCGAAGTGCGCGTCCGGCAGGAAGTCCAGCGTCAGGTCCTTGGTGATGGTCAGATGCGGCACCTTGGCCTGGAGCCCCTGCGTGGTCAGGGTCTGCTTGGCGGCGATCAGGATGTCGGGCGAGATGTCGATGCCGTAGTAGTGCCCGGCCTCCAGATAGTCGATGAACCGCCACCCGGCCCGCAGGTTGCCGCACCCGATGTCGAGCATCCGCGCCCCGGGGGCGAGCCCGTGCTCGACGAGGTAGTCGAACTGCATCTGCCCCAGGGCCAGCCACCGTTCGTGCGTCTGGCTGCCGACGGCGGCCTCGGGGTTGCGCCGGGTGTCCGAGGCCATCACGGCCCGGTAGTAGTTCACGTGGTCCGGGTGCTTGAACGCCAGCCACCGGTCGCGGGCCGCCCGCTTCAGATAGGGCGCGATGCGGTCCGGACGGCTCGCGGCGTAACGGACCTTGTGGGCAAGCGACTCACGGTTGGCGACGAGGTTCTTCTTGGAGGCCATGACTGCTCCACCTTCTCCACTGCAGGGCGGCATCCCGGAAAACCCGCAGCGTGAAGCGGGCCCGTGGGCGGGACGTGACGCTGCAACTATAGGTCGGTGACCGACATATACAAACCAGCGGCCTACGCACCCACCCCCTCCCCGGCCCCCGCGCACCCTCCCCGACAGGGGACTACTGCCGCCCGTGATCGGGATCCTCGTCCAGGCCGGGAAGCGCCTCGTGCCCCTCGGAGTAGTGGTTGACCCACCCGCAGAGCGCACAGGCGTACCGCCCGGCCAGGCCGTGCACCTCGGTGCCGCACCGCGCGCAGTCGGTGCGGGTGATCTCCGGAATCGCCGGTTCGGGCTTGCTGGTCACACGGGGACTGTACCGAGCGCGACGGCCCCGGCGGAGTGCCCGTACGGACTGATCATGGTGTCGAAGTACCCCTCGGGCGAGGCCTCCAGGAAGGTGTCCAGGTTGTCGAGGAAGGCGCGCAGCACGGGCAGGGCGTTGTGCCGGTCCAGGTCTTCCTGCGAGCGCCAGACCTCGTAGAGGAAGAAGCGGCCGTCCTCCTGTACATGGAGGTGGTACTGCAGATTGCCGGGCTCCTGCCGGGTGGGCTCGACGAGTGAGGACAGCGTGCGCCGCACCTCCTCGACGTATTCGGGACGGGGCCGCAGGAAGCCGTAAAGGGCAAGGGGAGCAACGGAGTTACCGCTCTGATTCGTCATGCCACCACGCTAGAATCTGACACCGGTGTGAGGTTCAAGAGCCCACGAGGCCCGGAGCATGTGAGGTGCACCACATGAAGATCGGCGACTTGGCCGCGGAGACGGACACCTCGGTCCGCCTGCTGCGTTATTACGAGGAGCAGGGCCTCCTCGCCTCCCATCGCCTCGCCGGCGGCCACCGCCGCTACGACGCCGACGCCCCGGCCGTGGTCCGCCGCATCCGCTCGCTGCTGGACGCGGGCCTGCCGACCCGCACCATCCGCGACCTGCTTCCGTGCGTACGGCAGGACGGCACGGTGGCCCTGTGCAAGTTGGAGACCCTGGAGCAGCACCTCCAGGGCCTGGACGACCGCATTTCCGCACTTCAGGAGACGCGGATCTCCCTGGCCGGCCTGGTGGGGGCGGCCCGCGCCGAGGGGCCGTGACCGGCCCGCCTAAGGTGTGCCGGTGATCTTCAACCGAAAGCAGCGGGACGCGCGCTTCACCGCCGCCGTGTCCGACCTGGAAGAGGCGGTCTCCGCCCGCGACGGCGACCGCACCGGGCGCGCGTTCAGCGCCGTGATGAAGAGTGCCGAGTCGGCGTCGGACGCCGAATGCCGCGACGCCGGGCCCCGGTTGGCGGCCCTGATCCCCGCCTTCCCGCCGACCGGCCCGCGCACGATGCTGGCGACGGCGGCCGGCTTCTGCGTCGAACGGGGAGCCACCCCGCTGGCCTGCGCGGAACCGATCCTGGACGGCGTCCACCTGGACCTGCTGGACGCCCTGGAGTTCGCCCGCCGCTGGACGGCGACGGACACCGACCTCCCTGACCCCGACCAGGAGTTGATCGACGACACGTATCTCTCCCGGCTGGGCGACGACACGTACGAGGCGACCCGCCTGGCCCTGGCCTGGTGCTCCCTGGAGGAGTGGCAGGCGCCCGCCCTCGCGGTGCTGTGCCGCAGCACCGAGGTACGCCGCCGGCACGCGTCGGACGTCCTCCCGCTCTGCCGCGAGGTGGAGGCCCTGGGCCGGCACGACCTCAAGTGCCTCTCGTACGCCCTGGCGGTACTGAACGACGAACCGCTGATCGTGCTGCACCGGCCCACCGACAAGGCCTTCGAGATACGCGTCGACGGCATCGGCGACAACTTCCAGCTCCACACCCTGCTCGCCCACGTCCTGGTGGGCGGCGGCAACGTCCCCGGCACACCGCCCTCCGCAGAGAGCGTCCGCCTCTCGACGGACCCCGCCCCCGCCCAGGGCACCTCGGACGCGACGGCGACCGGTTTCTTCGAACTCCTCGCCCCGGACGGCACCCGCATCTGGAACGAGGGCCTGCCCGACGACATCCCGGTGGTGGAGGGCCGCCGCGTGCTGGTCCTGGACGACCCGTCCTACCAGCGCAGCTGGAACGCCGACCGCTTCTTCCCGCACCTGCCGGGGAAGGCGGAGCTGCTGCGCGTACTGCCGCCGGACGAGGCGAAGACCTGGTACGCCCACACGTCACCGGCCGCCTGACCGGCCCGGACCCTCCTCACGCACCCGGCGCCACGAAGCACAGAGCGTCGAAGTGCCGCCCCGCGAAGAAGTGCCGGAGCTCACCGATCCGCTGCCATCCGAGCCGCTCGTACAGCCGGATGGCAGCGGCATCCTTGGTCAGAACCTCCAGCACCAACGGCAGGCCGTGCGCCCGCGCGTACCCCTCCGCCGCCCCCACGAGCCGCGCTCCCGCGGAAGCCCCCCGAGCCTCCCGTGCCACGAAGAACCGGGCCAGCACCGCGACCTCCGCATCCCCGGGCTCACCCCGTCGCTCCCTCCAGAGCCGCGCCACATCCTCCCCACGCCGAGCCCGGTTGACGGCAACATGCCCCACGACCCGCCCACCGACCTCGGCAACCCAGGCCGCGATCAACCCGTCCGGCGACAACCACGCCTCGGCATCCGCCACCCCCTCAACGGGATACCCGTCCGACGCATGCACCCCGGCAAGCACAACAGCTGCCGCCCCCAGATCCCCGTCCACCCGCGCCCGAACCACAACTCCCGACACGACGGCCCCCTCCACCAGCGACAGCACTTGCCGGACCACCTTGCCATCCGGCCCCGCGCCCCCGACACGGACCGCGCCCTCGACCACGACGGCGAATGACGGGACCACCAGCTCCCCCTCCCCCTCCCCCTCACCCGCGAGCGGCGGCACCTCCCAGCGGACCGGCGACCCGCCTGGCGGTCACCAGATACCCGGCAAAGGTGACCCCCGGCTGAGCTTTCGCCCACCCGTCCGCCTCCTCGACCGGAACCAACACGGTGGTGCCCGGAAGGGGATAGTTCACCTGCTCCTTGACGCCCGGAGGCACCCCGTAACGGCAGTGCACCTCCACGACGGACACGACCTCCACCGAGGTGGGCGCACGCTCCTCGCCCGCCCCGTGGTGCTCCTCGCAAAAGTCGATCTCCCCCGCACGATCCCTGCCGACGAGGTCGACATACTCCTCGGGATCAACCTCCACCAGCGTCCACGACACAACGTCCCCAGGCGCGAAGGGCTCCCCACAGCACTGCATCTGCCAGTCATCGACCCAAATCGTCAACGTCACACGGCCATTGTCCACCGAGCTCCCTCACGCCCGCTTCTATACCCGTATGCGCCAAACCGCTGAACAGGCACGAGGTGACGACAGCTTCCTGCTCCGACGCCAGGCCCTCCACCTGGACTGGTTGCCGCGACGACGCCGTCCGGCGTGAGGGACCACCGCCGACGCCTTCGCAGCGGCCCATTACGAAGGCGCTCTCAGGAGGCCGGCACGGCCGAGTAGGCATACCTCACGCCGTCAGCGGTTCCCGGCCGTCAGTCAGGTGGCGTCGGCGGAGGCGGGTGAAGGCGGTGGGGCTGGGGCGGTGCGGGAGGAACTCTTTGATCCGCTGCGCGCATTCATGTGGACTTGCCGCGCTGGTGTCGCACTCCAGGTCGTAGTCACCGTGGCCGTGGACCAGATCGTACTGCTGCGCCGCGAGGCCATGCGGGCGATCCCCCCGTGTCAGCTCGCGGCGGGCCAGCTCGTCCAACGGGCAGTGGACGCCGACGAACAGCACGTCCTCGGGCCGCAGCACCGTCAGGCAGTCGAGGAGCCGCCACGGCTCGCTCAGCACATGGTCGACCACGATGTCGTTGCCTGCCTCCGCCATGGCCGCGATCGAGCGGTGGAAACCCATCCTGGTCCGCCTCAGCGCGGCACCGAGCTCTTCCACCCCGAGCTCCCGCTTACTGCGCATCGCGTTGAAGCCGTCGACCGCCATGTGGAAGAAGACGCCGTCGTCCAGGACGTCCAGAAGCTCCCTGGCGATGCTCGACTTCCCAGAGCTGGAGGTGCCGTTGAGGAAAATGATCCGGCCAGATGCCATGCCGGTATGATCACACGCTGCCGGCACCACGCTCAGGAGAGCTCCAGCGGAATTCCTCTGCCCCTGGCGGGCTATGTTCGAAGCATGACCATGGACAAAACCATGGAGTTTCAGGCGCGCCACTACGACTACCGAGACTTGATGCGCCGAGAGCTGTCCATGAACGACTGAGGTCGGTGGAGTCTCAATGCGTGAGTCAAGCTGACGGGCACCGGCCATCAACGAGGACACCGCCCGTGCCGGATGCCGGCTTCGAGATCTGGCCTCATCCCTATCAGGTCGGTGCAGGGCGCCACCCACCATGGCCGATCCGGTCCCGTGCTGCGTCTACCTGCCGTGCGCATCCGCCGGGATTCGCGGACGATCGGTCCCGTTGGTGTCAGCCGCTGATGTCATCGACAGATGGTGGTTCATGACGCCGGTGTCCGTACGTACCCGATGGCGACGAGTCCCACTCCGATGACTGCGGCACTCGGAGACCAAAATGCGCCCCATACAAGCAGGAGTGCGCCTGCCCCCCACACCCTTGGCCGCTTGACGTGCCGCTGTAGCCAGCGGCCGGGGATTCGTCCGAGGATCAGCGCATGGATGCCGAGTACGGTGCTCGTCAGTGCAAGCGTGATCGCTACGAACAGCGCGCCCAGCGCCATTGCCCCAAAAGCCACTCCCACGGTCCGCCCCCTTGAAGCCACACTTCGGCAGCTGAGCCAGTGTGGCAGAGCCAGCGCGTTCGCCGCTCTCCTCAACCCACCACTCGCCCCGGCTCCCATCCCGTCCGCCTTCGGCCCACACACCGTGGAGCGGTCGTGGTTCAGGGCGTCGAGGTGGAGCGCGCCACTGTACGAACGACCTTGACGCCCTGGGCCGCGACTGCTCGGCTCTGCCTGGGTCGAAGGTGGTCGGGATGGGAGCCCCGCTCCGGTCGGCACTCGCGAACGGCGCCCCGCCCATCCCGGAGTCTGAGCGCCCCCGCCGGAGGCATCGTCTTGAAGCCGCGCGCTTGGTTCTCGTCTCATGCCCCTCGGGCCTACACGGCGGGCGCGCGTCGGCGCAGCCAGAGCCGGGAATCGCACCCGGCGGAACAGAGCGCAGCCGGGTGCCTTGATGAGGTAGAGAAACCTGTAACAACTCGTCCTGGATTCAGGCGCTGGCAGTCATCGTGCGGCCGTCGTGTGAACGAACGTGGGGGTCCATCGGTGCGCAGTGCATCCGTGACGCGGTCGGAGAAGCCTGCGCGCATGCGGGCGCGGCGGGCTCGTCGCGCTCTGGTACCTGACGAGTCACGTCGGGGGTGACCTGTTGGGCCAGCACTGTGCCGGAGTACTCCATCTCCCCACCCACACGCCGGTCCCGGAAAGGCAAGGCCCCGTGCGCGTCGCGGAAGTGGTTGCGCTGGTGACAGCGTTGGGTGGCGGCGGGTTCTCGTGGCTCGGGCCACGGCCAGGGCCGCCCGGGTAACGGCTGCGGCCAACTAGGCGATTGCCTGGCGACTGCGGAATCACAGGCGAAAGCCCAGGACTTCGCGGTGTTGCAAACGACGGCCGCCCGGGGCGACGAGGAGAACAGGTCACTGCGGGGCCGCGTGGTCAGGTTCGAGTCCCTGCTGCGGGCGTTCTCGTGGACGGTGGGCTGGGCAGATGCACCCGGGCGGGATCGAACCGGAGCCGGTGCATCCCTTGGTCGATGAGTACAACCGAACTGGAGTGTGACCGCGGCGGGTCAGCCCAGTGCGTCGATGGCCTTCACGATCAGGGCGCGCGCCTCCGCGCCATACACCGCGGTGCGGCGCATCTGCTCGAACGCCCGCAGGTACAAACCGATCTCGGTGGGCTGGGTGATGCGCACCTGCGCGGACACCAACTCGACGGACACCAGCGCGTCGTCGTAGACGTGGAACGTCTCGCGCGGCCACTGCCCGCGGACTGCCGTGGAGGGGATGATGCCGAGCGACACGGCAGGCAGGGCCCCGGCCGTGAGCAAGTAGCCGAGCTGGGCGGCCATCGCGTCGGGGCTGCCGATGCGGTACCGCAGCACGGCCTCTTCGACGAGGAGCACGAACCGCCGGCCACGCTCGTGAATGATCCGGGACCGTTCGACACGGGCCCGTGCGGCGTCCGCGCTGTCGTCCACGGCGAGTTCCCTGAATTGGGCGCTCATGCTGAGCACGGCGGCAGCGTAGCCCTCGGTCTGGAGCAGGCCGGGGACGAGGGACGAGGAGTAGACCCGGAAGTGCTGCGTCTGCTGGAAGAACGCCACCGCGCTGTCCTGAAGCTGCTTCAGCCCGGCGCGGGTGCGGTGCCGCCACTCGCTGTACATGGACTCTGCGTTCAGCGACTGGGCGATGAGGTCGTCGGCGTCTCGCTCGGCACCGACGGCACGGCACCACAGGCGGATGTCGGTGGCGGTCGGGCCGGTGCGCCCGTTCTCGATCCGCGAGGTCTTCGAGTGGTGCCACCCGCAGCTGCCGGCCAGCTGTAGGACGGTGAGCCCGGCCCCCTTCCGCAGCTCGCGCAGCCGTCGGGCGACAACTTCGCGTGCGGACTGTGCGGAAGAGGAGGGGAGCGTCATGTCCGTCCTGGTCAATGGATGTCGTACTGGTCGTGCGGGGTGGCGCGGTCCCACACCGCTTCGAAAGCATCGGCGCACAGCTTCACTGCGGCAGGGTCCTCGGTGACCTCGGGCCCCTGCGACGAGCCGTCGCCGGCGAAGTGGTTCCACTGGACCAGGCGCCCGTCGAACAGCCAGAAGTCGTTGCCGGGCAGCGCCAGGTCGGAGGCTAGCCGCCGCGGCAACCACCGCACCTGCTCGCCCGCGGCCACGTTCGTGAAGGTGTTGTCGTACAGGTAACGGGTGTACTCGCTTACCGGCTCGGACACGACACGTGCCCGCCGGATCGCCACGCCGCGGCCGACGGCCTCGACCACCACATCGAGCCACGGCCGCCACCACGACACCCGGTCATCGGGGTCGTAGCGGGACCCGGCTCGCCAGTCCACGAACGGGCCTTGCTCGTAGTCAACGGCGTAGACGTCCCGCATCTCCAGGTGAACTGCCGACCGGGTGCAGCCGTCGAGCAGGTCACGGAAGCTGGACGGCACGTTCGACGGCATCGCACGCCTCCCTGATCATGTGCACCATCCGGGCCGGGATACGGATCACGGCCTCGCCCTCCGGGATACCGACGGCATGGCCGGGCACGGTGAACGCCGCAGCCTCCGCCTCAAGTTCGGGGCCGGGCTTCCATCCCTGGAACACGAACTCTCGCTTGTCCTGGTCGACCCACACGGTCGGGCTCTCATGGTCCCCGGTCTCCGGGTCGATCCCGATGAACAGTAACGACATGCCGATCTCCATCCACGCTGTGTGCAGTTCTGTGCACCACAGTCCTGGCCGTGGCGGACCAGTCCAAGAGCGCGAAGCGGCCATCCACCCACAAGGGGTCCACCTGCGCACACATCTGCACACAGCTGGAATGCGCGCACATACCCCCCTACGGTCATGCCCATCCACCGGCCGCCAACGCGGGGACACACCATGACTACTGCGTTACCTCTACCGGGCCCCGCCACGCTGTCGGATTCGCAGCAGCGCGGAGCGAACTGCGTCTGGTGCGCCGCTCCGCTCAACAACTCGGCAGCACACGACCTCGGCCCGCGCCCTCTGCCGGCGTTCGGGTCGGCCGTTCGCTGGTTTCCCCGCTGCTGCCTCACCTGCCGAAAGGACCGGGCATGACGGCACAGACGAAACCGAAGGAAGCGGCTGACGACACGGCGTACCGGACGTGGGTCGGGCACACCGTGGCCTGCGCGACCTGCCGCGCCGGCACGTCGTGCGTGACGGCCACAGGACTCGGCCGGGCTTGGCGCCAGGCGCGAGCATGAGGTGCGCGAACTGCGGCCGCCCCCTCACCGGGGAAACGGCGGCGCGATACCCGATCGAGGGGGCGAGCGGCCCTGGCCGCATCGTCATCCTGTGCAAGACATCGTGTCGCCGCTCGGCCACGAACCCGCCGTCGTACCCACCCCGCTGATTCCCCTGCCCTTCCCCGAGGCCAGCGGCGGCCTCGGGGAAGGGCAGGGCTACTCCCGCACATGTCGGCGAGGTCCACGCGGTCGCGTCAACCACGAGCAGCAGGTGGCCGAGGAGCGGCGAGTTGTGCTCCTGCTCCCACCGGCTCACCGTCTTCCGGTCGAGCCCACACCGGCCGGCCACTGCCTCTTGCGTGAGGCAGGCGGCGACACATGCGGCGAGGATGCGGTCTCCGATGACCCGGCGGCGGGCGGGGAGACGCACCTGTTCCTCCCACGGGCGGCACCCTACGTGCTGGGGGCACGGAGTCCAGTTCCCCGATCGAGCGACCGGGCCGAAGAATCCCGTGGGAAGTGGACTCTTAGTCGACTCCGGGCACGAGACGAACCCTGCCCGATGCTGAACCGGGGGTCAAAAACAGGCTCTGAACCGGTCGTTATCCTCGGTGGGCGCGGACAGTTCCGAACCCGCCGACGTCTGCTTTGTAAGTTCGATCTGACGTTCTCAGAAGGCGGCTACCGCGAGGCTTGTGCGGACACCTACGGCCGTTCGAAGTCGTTGACGTCCGGTGCCGTTGATGTCAGCCATAGATGTCAGGTGCCGCCCTGTTCGGCTACGGGCGACGGTAAATGGCCGGGTCGGTTCCGGGTGCCGGAGCCCGCGAGAGGTCGAGGTAGCACGGGTGGGCGGGGTCGCCTACTTCCATGACCACGAACTGGTCGACGTCGTGCTTGGCGAAGCGATGGAGGTACTGCAAGAAGAGTTCCAGTTCCTCATCGGAGAGAGGCTCGTCGTGTCGGTCGTTTCGCACGCTCCCACGCTACAGCCGGCCTTGGTGACAGGACCTCTTCGTCCCGAAGCAACCTAGGACGGTCGGTGACCGTGGACTGCTCCGCTTGTCACCTGCGTTGATGGTCCACCAACGTCCGCAGTTGTCCGCGGTTGTGCGTCGTGGTTGTCACGCAGTTAGACACTCAGCGCTCACCCTGCGGCCCCGGCTGTACGTTGCGGCTGACGAGCAAAGGAGCTGTGCTCAGCTCGACACTGCCCCACCCGCGAAGCCAACTGCAAGGTCTCCCAGTACGTCACAAAGAGCGCTAGCCCACTGCTTCATCCTGCTCGACTTCGGTTCATCAGCCATGCGGTTCTCCTCACGTTCGTTCGCCTCCATGCCCTGGTCGTTGTCGTTCAACTTCAATGCCAGGACCTTGCAGATGACGGCCACGGAGAGGGACAGCGCGAGACTCGGCAATGCCGAGCTCAGCACAACTCCGAGGTCACTTTAGCGCGTACCGCCTGTCAGCCTCCTTGGCAACGCCACGGGTTGCCGGTCTGTTGGGCACGGAGGCCACAAGTCCCCATCGCCGACACGATCACTGGGTGACTTAGCATCAGGGGCAGCTCAGTCATCCGGTGGCCGGTGCAGTGCTGTCGGGGACACCGCGCGGCCGGTCCCGGTGTCGACGACCGCTGACTGCTCCGGTATCACCGCCTCTGAGAGGGCTGACCAAGCAGCCAGAGTTAGTTGGGTCAGACCAGGCACGGATTGTGCATGGATCGCACCGCGAGAGCGACTCTGCGCTAGGTTTCGCGGCTGCCAGTCGCCGGATGTACGCCGCCGGCGGCTATTCAGTGGCGGGGCAGTTGCCACCTGTAGGGCGTGCTCCAGTGCAAGACCGCAGACAGTTGAGCCCATCTCGTCAACCAGCGATCGTTCGCGCACAGGCACTTCGGGGAGCAGCAGTGGCCAGCGGATCACCACCACCCTCTCCCAGAGTTCGGGTGGCACCGTGTTAGCCAGGTGGTGGCTCTCGCCGACTGGCAGGTCCCGGAGCCGGCGCTCAGCCTCCTGCGTCTGTCCTACGTAGCAAATGCCTGCACCGGCGCTGAACACCCCGTAGAGGGCGGGGCCCGTGACGGCTGGGCTTCCTCCGTGCGCTTCGGTCAAGAGAACGCCGACGCGATGAGCGAACTGAAAGCGGCGCTCCTGCCACCGCGCAAGCAGTGAAGGATCAGCCAACAAGGTCGTCAGCGATTCGCGCCAACCGCGGTAGGCATCCTCGTACATCTGATCATCCACGTACCGCAGCGTAGACCTTGGTAAGGATTCGGGTCCGGCCCTTGACTGCCGTAGGGATACGCGAATCGGTAGTCAGCCGGCGCTGTCAGATCTACCCTGATGCCAAGTCGCAAGGGGGGTGCCCATGGATCTCAACGGGGTGGGTTCGGCTGGGGAACTGCTTGCTCAGGCCGAGCGTCCGTCGTTCGAGTGGGCCTACGTAGACGAGACCGGGGACTCTGGAATGTCCGCTGGGAGCTCATCTACGTACATTTTGGCTTGTGTGCTCGTTCCGGCTGACGGCTGGACGCAGCGGCTAGATGTTCTCACCAAGATGCGCCGATCGATCGGAAAGCAATACGGGGTGCGGTTGCGAGACGAGATCAAGGCTAACTACCTGCTCAGGAGCCGAGGAGATCTCAAGCGCTACGGCTTGGGGGATGGCCAACGACGCAACATTTACCAGACGCATATGAAGACGCTGATTCTTGTTTCGTCTGGTGTTTTCGCCGTAGTGATCGATAAACGCAAGATGACCAAACCGCGCGACCCGTCTGAGATTGCATGGAAGTACTTGATGCAGCGGCTGCGCGAGCGATCGACACAGTCGAGCGTTCCGATCGCCCTCGTGCATGACGAGGGCGAGGACAAGAAGATCAAGTCCCTACACAGGGCGTTTCGACGGGTCAGCTGGGATGCACGCGGGGCTAGGGTACAGGCCCCCTATCTCGTAGAAGACCCCATCTCGCGCAAGTCTGACGACTCCTATTTCATCCAGCTTGCGGACCTGTGCGCTTATGCCGCGTATAGACGGATCGTGCCGCCAGACGGGAGGTCGGGAGCGGTCTGCAACGAGAAGATGTGGGGGGAACTGGGGTCCCGAGTGTTGGCTGAAGTCTCCACAAATCGCCCCGACGGGATAGTTCACTGGCCTCGTTGAGCCAAAAAAGAGGCCCCCCGTAAAGGAGGGCCCTGATCGCAGACCTACACCTATCAAGGAGGACAGGTTCAGCCCGCACCACGATAGAACTTGATTTGGGAGATCAAGTCAAGTCGGCTGCCGAGTGATTTCCGGCCTGCCTCAACCCACCACTCATCCCGGCTCCCATCCCGTCCGCCTTCGACCCACACATCGTGGAGCGGGCGTGGTTCAGGGCGTCAAGGTGGAGCGCGCCACTGTACGAACGACCTTGACGCCCTGGGCCGCGACTGCTCGGCTTTGCCTGGGTCGAAGGTGGTCGGGATGGGAGCCCCACGACGCTCACCACGAGACGGCCGGCACTCGCGAACGGCGCCCCTGCCATCCCGGAGTCTGAGCGCCCCCGCCGGAGGCATCGTCTTGAAGCCGCGGGCTTGGTTCTCGTCTCATGCCCCCGGGCCTATCCAGTTGTGGGCGCGCGTCGGCGGCGGCAGCGCCGAGCGGGCCGAAGGCAGGAGCGCGGGCGCAGCCAGAGCCGGGAAGCGCGCCCGGCGGAGCGGAGCGCAGCCGGGTGCCTTGATGAGGTAGAGAAAGCTGTAACAACTCAGTGTTCGGAAACGACTCGCAGCCCTAGGCCCACGGGTAGCGGGTCCGCATGCTGAAGCGGCAGCGTCCCGACCGTGGGTGATCGTGCCCGTTGATGTCAGATGTGGATGTCAAAGACCCCCAGCCATGATCAGCTGGGGGTCTTTGTTCTGGTGGGCGCGGACGGTTTCGAACCGCCGACATCTGCTTTGTAAGAGCAGCGCTCTACCCCTGAGCTACGCACCCGTGGATGAAGGAACAGGTTACATGGCCCGTGGGGTGGGTCGACAATCGGTTGTTGCGGGYCGGGCCGGGGGCGTACGGGGGATAGCCCCACCCCCGAGACGGTAGCCGTCCGGATCGTCCTCGTGGCGGGGAGTTGCCTACCGTGGGGGCACATCGCAGCACCGGCCCAGGGGGACCTGATCACCATGACCATCCGTAATCGCAGCGCTCTCGTGGCTGTCGGGGGCACCGTTCTGCTCGTCGCGGCGCTCACCGGGTGCGGGAGCACGGACGTGGAGGACGCGCCCGCCGAGCACAAGTCGTTCGCGTACAGCGGGAAGGCGCTGACCATCGACGCGGAGAACTCCGTCGTCGATGTCGTCCCCGCCGATGTGGACGAGATCGAGGTGACCCGGAGGGTCGACGGGTGGGTCGTGCTCGGGAGCGGGCCGGACCCCGTGTGGAAGCTGGAGGGGGACACGCTCACGCTCCGGGTGAAGTGCTCGGCGATGATCAGCAACTGCGAGGCGCGGCACGAGGTGAAGGTGCCCCGCGGGCTCGCGCTGACCGTGGACGCGGACAACGGGAAGATCACCGCGTCCAGGTTCAATACGCCGCTCAAGCTCTACTCCGACAACGGCGGAGTCGTCGTCCGGGACGTCAGCGGCCCCCTGGAGCTCAAGAGCGACAACGGGTCCGTCCGGGGCGAGCGCGTCTCCGCGCGGTCCGTGGTGGCGCGGTCGGACAACGGGTCCGTGGAGCTCGATCTCGACCGCGTCCCGGATCTCGTGGACACCGTCAGCGACAACGGGCGCATCTCCATCGACCTGCCCGCCGGGACCACCTCGTACGCCGTTTCCGCGTCGGCCGACAACGGGCACGTCGACGTGAAGGTGCCGCGCAGCGACGACAGCCGGCACGTGGTGAAGGCCCACAGCGACAACGGCGGGGTCGCCGTCCGGCGCGCGAGTTGAGAAAAGGAGCGCAGTCCGCGTCCGGCGTGAACTAACCGGCCCGTGTGTTCGTCCTTACTGGTGGGAGAATGTATCCGACAGGGCGAATCGGCACGGGAGAGGCATGTGACGGCGACACACGCGCAGCCGCAGGCGGGAGTCGTCGGAGCGGTCCGGGAGCGGAGTCGGCGTCGTACGGTCGGGCGGGGCCTGCGTGACGTGTGCCTGCTCGCCCTCGCGCCCCTGCCCCTTCTTGTCGCCGCCCTCCCTCTCGCCGTCACCGGCGGCGGGACGCGGCGCTGGTTCGGGGGGCGTGGCGAGAGCCAGCGGGCCGAGGCGCAGGCGGCGAAGGACGCGGCCGCCGAGGCGTTCTACGAGCTGGACACCGCCCAGCGCGACCTCAAGATCTCCATCGAGACGATCACCGCGGTCGACAGTTCGCCGGCCGCCCGCAAGGCCGTCGACGACTTCGCGGCGCTGGGCCGGCGCATCGACGAGGCGAGCCACGCGTACATCACGGCTGTGGACGCCCATGACCTCGACCGGGACGATCTCGAACCGTCCGTCGCCTCCAAGGCGCGGGCCGAGCTGACCTCGGCGAAGGAGCAGCTGGTACGCGTCAAGGGGGAGCTCGACCGGTTCGGCGCCGGGCTCGGGCCGCTGCTCGGGAGCGCCGAGACGCAGCTCGCCCGGCTCGCGCCGGCGGTGGAGCGTGCGCGACAGGCGCTCCTCGCCGCGAGCAACGCTCTCGATTCGGTGCGGGCGTCCGGGCTGCGGGCCGACGAGCTCGCGTCCCGGCTCGCCGCCCTCGCCCCCGAGCTGACCAAGCTGAACCAGGGTGCCGGGCGTCACGGCGTGACCGAGACCCTTCAGCGCGCCGACCGGGTGCTGCGTGACGCGGAGGCCGTGCGGGCCGAGGCGGAGAAGCTGCCGGAGCGCGCCTCGGAGATCGACCGCCGGCTGGTGACCCTGCGCACCCGTGCGCAGGCCCTGACGACCCGGGCCTCGTCGGTCGAGCCCGTGCTCAGCGAGTTGCGGCGGCGGTTCTCCGCGGCGTGCTGGCAGGACCTCCAGCCGGTTCCGGAGCAGGCGGCGGTCAATGTGCGCCAGGCCGAGGAGAAGCTGAAGGAGGCCGCGCGGGCCCGCGAGGAACAGCGCTGGGCCGACGCGACCTCCCGGCTGAGCACCGTGCGCGCGCTGCTCAACGCGACGGATGAGGCGGTGTCCGCCGCCGGTGACCGGCTCAGGCGGCTCGACGAGGTGGCCAAGGACCCGCAGCATGAGATCCAGCGCACCCGGTTCGCCATCCGCGACGCCCAGCGGCTGGCCATGGCCGGGCGCCACACCCCCGAGCAGCGTCACGCCCGCCCGCTGGACGACGCGGTGGCTCGCCTCGACCAGGCCGTCACGGCCCTGGAGAACCGCCACCCCGACTATTGGCACTTCCTCACCGTGACGGAGGGCCTGCGGCAGATCGCCGCCGATGTCGTCGCCGACATCCGTGAGGAACGGGGTGCGGGCAGCCACTGACGCCTTGCGGCGTCGGCGTTCGGCGGGGGCGGGTGCCGTGCGGATGCGCGCCGCCCGCGTCACGGACCGCGCGGGACGCGAGGGCTCCTCGCGCGGACCCCACACCACGGCCGCCCTGTCGGGACGCCCAGTCGGCGGGCGTTCCGTACGCCGGCGTACGCGGGCCCCGTACGCCCGACGCACGCGCAACCCGTTGCCGCACGTACAACCCGTCGCCGCAAGCGCCCAGCAGACTCCCCTGCCCCCGCCCGCTAACCTGGCGCCATGCCTCGTTACGAATACCGCTGCCGCACCTGCGGAGACACCTTCGAGCTCAGCCGGCCCATGGCCGAGTCCTCGGCACCCGCCTCCTGCCCCTCCGGGCACGAGGACACCGTGAAGCTGCTCTCCGCCGTCGCCGTCGGCGGCTCGGCCGGTTCCGCACCCGCGCCTTCCGCCGGTGGCGGGGGCGGGGGCGGCTGCTGCGGCGGAGGCTGCTGCGGCTGACCCCGGGGCACCCCGGACCACGGCCACACCCCGGGCCCGGCAGCACCCCGGACCACGGCCGCACCCCGGGCCCGGCGGCACCTCACCGCCGGCCGCCCCGGGGCGACCCGCGCCCCGGGCACCCCGCCGCCCCCGGGCGGCTACCGCTTGCGCGACAGCGTCAGTCCGTCCGACACCGTCAGCAGCACGCTGTCCATCCGCGCGTCGGCCGACACATGGTCGTTGAACTCCTGGATGGCCTTCGCCGCGCCCGTCGCGCCGGGGTCGGTCACGCGGCCGTTGAACAGCACGTTGTCCGTGGTGATGACCCCGCCCGGCCGCATCCTGGGCACCAGCTCCTCCCAGTACGCGATGTAGCCGCCCTTGTCCGCGTCCAGGTAGGCGAAGTCGATGTGGGGTTCCTCCGGCATCGCACGCAGGGTGTCCAGGGCGGGGGCGATGCGCAGCTCGATGCGGTCGGCGACGCCCGCCTTCTGCCAGGCCTCGCGGCCGTACGCCGTCCACTCCTCCGAGACGTCGCAGGCGATGAGCCGTCCGTCCTCGGGCAGGGCCTGGGCCATCGCCAGGGCGGAGAAGCCGGTGAAGGTGCCGACCTCGACGATGTGCCGGGCGCCGGTCAGCCGGACGAGGAAGGCGAGCAACGGGCCCTGTTCCTCGGCGGACTGCATGCCCGCGTGCTCGGGCAGCCGGGCGTAGGTGGTCTCGACGAGGTCGCGCTGCACGGCGTCCAGTGGCGGGTTGTGCGCCAGCATGTACGCGTACAGCTCATCGGTGATCCTGGTGGAGTTTCCCTTGGTCATCGCACAACTCTACGGTCGCCCGCATGAATTGCCCGTAAGGCGGGAACAGCGGACAGCACCCCTCAGGCCTCCGACGACGCCCGCAGGAACCGGCGCAGGATCTCCTCCCCCGCGGCCACGCCCCGCTCGGGGGTTGCCTCGACGTGCGCGGCGTTCCAGCCGGCGTCGGCGAGTTCGCCGTGGCCGGGGCGCCAGCCCCGGTCGGCTGCGAGCAGGAGGTCGGCGTCCAGGAGGGAGTCGCCGGCGGCGAGGGTGTGCGTGGCGCCGGTGCGGCGGGCCACCTCGCGCATGGCGGCGCTCTTGGTGAGCGGGCGCGGTACGACGTAGATCTTGCGGCCCTGGAGGGACACGGTCCAGCCGCGCGGCTCCGCCCAGGCGGCGAGCTCCTTGGTCCACTCCGGGGGCAGTTCGGCGCGGTCGACGACGAGATAGGCGAACAGGTCCTCGGCGACACGCTCCTTGAGGAGCCACGCGGGGTCGGCGGTCGCGGCGAGATGGGCGCGGACCTCGGCGAGCGGGGCGCACTCGTCGGTCAGCCGGCGGGCCACGGTCCGCTGCCAGTCCCGGTCGGACTCACCGTTCACCAGGATGTGGCCCCCGTTGGCGCAGATCGCGAACTCGGCCGGACCACCGGGGAGCCGGATGCGCTGGTACTGCTTCCGGGTGCGCGTAGTGGTGGGGACGAAGACCGTGGACGCGGCTCCGGTCAGGTCGGTGAGCAGACCGGCGGCGGTCTCGGTGACGTACGAGAGGGGCTTGTGCTTGTAGACCTCGACGCACAGCAGCCGGGGTGCCTGTGCGTCCTCCATGGTGAGCTGGAGCGCGGCCGCCGAGTAGATCAGGGTGCGGTCGAGGTCGCTGGCCACGAGGGTGACCCGGGAGGCGGTCACGCGGACTCCACCGCCTTGCCGTCGGCGCCGGTGGCCCCTCGGGTGTACTGGGGGTGGATCAGCCCGACGCAGGTGTACGGGAGTGAGTCGACCTCCTCGACCGGTACGCCGCGCTGCTCGGCCAGCAGCCTGATGTGGTCCAGGTCGGGGCCCGCGCCGCGCCGGGCGAGGATCTTCCACGGGACGCGGCGCAGCAGGACCCGGGTGGTCTCGCCGACGCCTGGCTTCACGAGGTTGACGTCGTGGATGCCGTACTCCTCGCTGATGCGTTCCACGGCGGCCCAGCCCTCCCAGGTGGGGGCCCGGTCGGCGGTGAGCAGCTCCCGCACCTCGGCGTCCACGGCATCCGCGACCTCGTCGAAGCGCTCGGCGACTGTGTCGAGGAAGAGGCCGGAGACATCGGATCCGGCGAGCTCGCGGTAGAACTTCGCGCCGTGGAAGTCGTGCGGCCCGACCAGGTCGGCGCGCAGGACCGTACGGGAAATGAGCCCGGAGACCGTGGAGTTGAGGCAGGCGGAGGGGATGAGGAAGTCCTCGCGGGTGCCGTACGTCCGCACGCAGCCGCCCGGGTCGGCCAGCACCGAGATCTCCGGGTTGAAGCCCTCCGCTCCCCCGGCCTTCTCGTACTCGACGATCGCGGCGGCCAGTTCGCGGGTGATCGCGCCCTTGCCGGTCCAGCCGTCGACGAACACGATGTCGGCCGGGTCGTGGTGGGCGGCCAGCCAGCGCAGCGCGTTGGCGTCGATGCCGCGTCCGCGCACGATGGAGACGGCGTAGTGGGGCAGTTCGACGCCGCGCCGTGCCTGGGCCCAGCGCCGCATGAGCACGCCGACCGGCGTGCCGGCCCGCGCGAGCGACACGAGCACCGGGCGGGGGCCGCGCTCGGCGAGGACCGTCTCGGTGACCGTGCCGACGGCGCGGGCGATACGGGCGGCCGACAGCGCGAGGGCGCTCCTGAACAGCTCCTGGTACGCGGCGGACGGCTGGTACTCGACGGGGAGCGATTCCGCGTAGTGCGCGCCCCCGCTCTGTATCGCCTCCTCGCGCTCCTCCGTGGGCGCTTCGAGGCGGGTGTCCGAGAGGTCCTGGAGCAGCCAGCCGACCTCGTCCGGCGCGTACGAGGAGAACGCGGGGCCGCGCAGGGGCTCGGGCAGTTGCATGAGGTCTTCTTCCTGGCGTTCGGGGTCCGGCGCCGCCGGTACGTATGAGGGGATCACCGCGAGCAGGACGTGTGCGGTGTGCGGGGCGAGCCGGTCGAGCAGGCCGCCGGGGGCGTGCAGGGCGGGGGTGTCGGCGGCCGAGTCGACGACGACGACGACGGCGTCGAAGCCGGCGCCGGCCACGTTGTACGCGTAGCGCTCGCCGGGGCCGTCGGCCGGGTCGTCGTGGGCCGGGAAGACGAGCCGGGTGCGTATCGCGTAGCCGGGGTCGTCCACGGCCAGGACCGGGGAGCGGGTCGTGGTGGAGTAGCGGACCTCGGCGTCGGTGCGCTCCTCCAGGGCGGTGGCCAGGCGCAGCGGCGCGTACATCAGCTCCTCGAAGCCGAGGACGAGGACGCGGCGGGGTCCGTCGCCGAGGGCCAGGGCGATGCGGTCCGCCAGGGCTGGGAGCGCGGGCTCCAGGAGGGCGCGGTGGGCGGGTGTGAAGCCGTGGCGCCCGCCGTCGGGGACACCGGCCGGCCAGGGGAGGTCGAGGCGGGTGGGGGCCGACGGCTGCGGGGCCCCCTCCTCGGGACGGGCCTCCTGCTCCTGCTGCGCCACCAGGGCCTGCCCCTTCTCCAGGACGCCGTCCGGGAGCGTGACCGTGCCGGTGTTGCGGGCGACCAGGTCGACGCGTGCGCCGATCTCGGCCGCGAACTCCGTGAACCGGTCCCGGTCGACCGGTGAGCGCATGTCGACCAGGGCGACGATGACGTACCGGTCGCGGGGGTAGCGCCCGTGCAGGTCGCGGATCGTGTTGAGGACGGTGTTGCCGGTGGAGAACTCGTCGTCCACGAGGACCAGCGCCGAGCCGTCCCCGGCCGCCGCCAGCAGGTGCGGGTCCTCCGGGAGCAGCAGGTGGGAGGTGGCGTGCGAGTGGGCCTCCTCGAAGCCGCCCGCCCGCGCGACGCCGGGCACGGGCCTGCGGGTCGAGTGGAGGTAGGGCGCGTCGCCGAGGCCGTCGGCGACCGAGTGGCCCAGGCCCGTGGCGGTCTCCGCGTAGCCGAGGACGACCGCCCGCCGTGCCCCGTCCTCGCCGAGCAGCGCGCGCACGCGGCGGCCGAGCTCGTATCCGGCGCCGTACACGACGGAGGGGCGTTGCGGCACATGCTTGCCGAGGACGTTGGACACGAGCAGGTGCGCCCGCTTGGGGTTGCGCCGCAGGGCCAGGCCCAGCAGCTCGCGCAGCTCCCCGTCGCCCACCAGCCCGACGCCCAGTCGCTCCGCCACCCAGCTACCCGACCACACCACGTCCGTGTCTCTTTCCACTCGCCTGTCGGACCCGGTGCCCCGTCGGCACCGGCCGTCCGTACCGATCGTCCCGCGTGTCCCGCTCACTCCGCGAGGCAGGCCGCCAGCAGGTCCACGAAGCCGACGTCCTCCCGGGCCACACCGAAGATCTCGGCGCGCAGCAGGATGCGCTCGGCCCAGGCCCGGTGGGGCTTCACCTCGTTCATCTTGTTCGTGTACGCGGAGCGCAGCACGCCGCCTCCGTTGCGCTCGGGCCGCAGGATGTCCTGGGCGTCGCTGAACTCCTCGTGGCTGACCACGGACAGCGCGTGCACGGGCGCCACGTGCGAGGGGTGGATGCAGGTCTTGCCGAGGAGGCCGTTGGCCCGGTCCAGCTCGATCTCGCGCAGCAGGCCGTCCATGTCGTGCTCGATGAGCGCGGTGCGCAGTTCGTCCGCGCGGTTCTCCTGGAAGGGGCTGCGGCGCAGCTGCGGCTTGAACATGCGCTCCTGGCGGGGGAAGTACTCCCACACCGGGCCGGTGACCGTGAAGCCCGTCCCGTCGGCCCGGCCGAGCACGTTGACGACGTCCGCGATGACGTGGGCGACGATCCCCACGTCGTACGCCGTCATGTCGGGGGCTCGCCGCAGTCCGTACGCCGAGCAGAAGTCGGTGACGCCGAGCCGCAGGGCCAGCACCCGGTCGCGGTGGGCAGCGACGGTCTCGGCGATGCCCCGGAGTGTCTCCGGGCGGGTCTCCAGGTGGAGCAGCTCGGGCGATTCGAGCACGGGCATGGCGAAGAAGCGCTGTCCGGCGGCGGCCTCGGCCTTGGTCAGCGCCTCCAGGAAGGGCACACCGCGTTCGCGGGTGAACTTGGGGAGTACGAATCCGGACAGCAGCCGGGCCGACGCACCGAGGCGGCGCGCGAGGTCGGTGATCTGTTCCGGTTCGCGGACGCGGATGAACAGCAGCGGCAGCTCGATGGAGCGCGCGTCGAGGTCGGCGAACTGCCGGACCAGGTTCTCCTCGGCCCCGGCGACCTCGGAGTCGTCGATGGAGTCCTCCAGGCAGAGCACCATGGAGACGACCCCGCGCCCGGCCAGCTTGACGATGTCGTCGGCGAGCCGGGGCCGGGTGGCGGGGCTGTAGAGCGTGGCGCCCAGGGCGACGGAGAGGAGGGAGGCCGGTGAGTCCGCGTCGAACGCGCAGGGTTCCTGGAAGAAGAGCCCGTCCTTCGCAGCAGCTGCAATATGCCCGAAATGACGCATGCAATTCCCCCCGTACTCTCTGACCGACCGGACAACGTGTGGCCGGTAATAGTACGTACGAACGTGCATCGGCAGTTCCCTGCCCAGGTGAATTAAGGGTGGCGTGCCCGTTTCGCGCTCGTTTCGAAGGGGGCGGACCGGGTGAATCGGACCCGCCGCCCGAATGCCGACCATGCCCCCCACGTTGTCCGCACGGGCGGCCAGCAGGCAGGATGACCAGCATGACGCACGCGATGGTGAAAGGCTCGAACGTCCCTCTCGACGCCATGGCCGTACGGGCCGTGCTGCGCTGGACGCCGGGTACCGGGGTGCCCGATGTGGACGCCTCGGCCCTGCTGCTCGGCGCCGGCGGGCGCGTGCGCTCGGACGAGGACTTCGTCTTCTACAACCAGCCCCGCCATCCGTCCGGCCTCGTGCGCCGGCTGCCCAAGCGCAGCCTGCCCGAGGGCCTGACGGACACCATCGAGGCCGACCTCAACGCGCTCGACCCGTCGGTCGACCAGGTGGTCATCGCCGCGTCCTCGGACGGCGCCGCGTTCGGATCCGTACGCGATCTGCGCATCCTGATCCACGACGCGGCGGCGGCCGGCGGCGAACCGCTCGCCGTGTTCGACGTGCGCGCGGAGACCGGCGAGGAGACCGCGATCATCTGCGGCGAGTTGTACCGGCGCGGCGACGGCTGGAAGTTCCGGGCGGTCGGCCAGGGCTACCCGACCGGTCTCATCGGCCTCGCGACCGCGTTCGGCATCTCGGTAGACGAGTCGGAGCCCGAGGCACCCGCGCCGGTACAACTCGCCGCAGATGATCGCGGTCTCCTCGCCGGTCTCCGCGCGCACGTCGAACACGGCGAGCGGTTCGCCGCCGGCCGCCGCGCCCCGGCCCCCGCGCCCGACTCGCAGGCGACCGTGCTGCACCAGCAGCCCTCGTACGGCTACCCGCAGCCCGCGGCCCCGGCGCCGCAGCCCGCCTACGGCTACCCCCAGCCGGCCTCCGCACAGCCCGCCTACGGCTATCCGCAGCCCGCTCCGGCGGCCGCACCCGCGCCCGACCCGAACTTCGTGCTGCCGCCGCAGGGGCCGCAGTTCATACGGCCCTGAGGCCCTAGGTGCGGGTCTTGTAGCCGCGCCCCCACTGCATGCCGAAGCCGTACATCCGGTCCAGCTCGGACTGGAAGCCGTAGACGAACTTCACCTCGCGCCGCACGATCAGCTCGTCCTTGATGTTCTCCACGGTGAACACCGCGCAGGAGCGGGCCTGCGGGGCGCGCTCGTCCAGCTCGATCTCGATGCGCGGACCGTTGCCCGGGTAGAGCGTCACCTTGGCGTGCGTACGGTCGAAGGCCGGCGTCTGGTCGTAGATGTAGACGAAGAACAGCAGCCGCTTGATGTGCTCGCGCTGGTCGAGGTTGACGTAGACGGTCTCGCCGGAGGGGGCCCCGAAGCGGTCGTCGCCGCTGAGCCTGATGTACGGCGGCCCGTTCAGGTCGCCGAGTAGGTTGCCCAGGGGCTGCACGACGCCCTTGGTGCCGTCCGCCAGCTCGTACATGCAGCCGAGGTCCAGGTCGACGTTGACCACGCCCTGGGTGTGCGCCTGGACGGCCTCCGGCTGGAAGAGCTTCAGCGGGCGCAGCAGCCGTCCGCTCTGGCGGGAGCGGCCCTCGATGTCCGAGGTGCGCATGCGCCAGGAGAGGTTGACCCGGAGGTTGCCGCTCAGCGCGCCCTGCTTGGTCAGCGAGACCGTGGCCCGCCGCCGGGTGAGCACGATGGAGTTGGTCGCCGCGCTGCCCGACTCGAACTGTGTCTCCCGCCCCGGCCACAGGCTGTTCCAGAACGCCATCCCCGACCCCGCCCTCTCGGTCCCTCGCCTGTCGCACCCGTCGCATGCGGCGCATACGACGCACGCACCACTGCGGGGCGGCTCCGGGCCGTCTCCGGGTGTGTGTCCCGGAGCCGTTGCCGTACGAGCCGCCCCGCAGAGAGCGTTCCCTCAATTCCTACCGGGTCACACCCCGGCGGTCACTTCGCTCTTGCCTTCCTCCGCCGCTTCCGCCTTGTTGCGGCGGACCGAGGACCAGAAGGACCAGGCGATCAGGATGACGCCGACGAGGCCGGTGATGATCTCGTTGATCTCGTACTGGATCGTGACGAGCAGGATGGCCGCGAGCGCGCCGATCGCGTAGTGCGCGCCGTGCTCCAGGTACACGTAGTCGTCCAGGGTGCCCTGGCGGACCAGGTAGACCGTGAGCGAACGGACGTACATGGCGCCGATGCCGAGGCCGAGCGCCATGAGCACGATCTCGTTGGTGATGGCGAAGGCGCCGATCACGCCGTCGAACGAGAAGGACGCGTCGAGCACTTCCAGGTAGAGGAACATGAAGAACGCGGCCTTGCCGGAGAGGGCGACCGCGGAGATCTTCTTGCCGCTCCGCTTGGCCTCTTCCTCCTCCTCGTGCTCGCGCTCCTCCTCCTCTTCGAGTTTGTCCTCGAAGTAGCCGGAGAGCCCGCCGACGATGAGATACGTGATCAGACCCGCGATACCGGCGAGCAGGACGGTCTCCGCCTTGTCCACATGCCCGCCGCCGTGCTGGTGGGCGTGGGTGGCGACGGTCATCGCGGAGATCAGCAGGACGATCAGGGCGATGCAGACCGACAGCATGTCGACCTTGCCGAGCTTGGCCAGCGGGCGCTCGATCCAGCGGAGCCACTGGATGTCACGGTCCTCGAAGATGAAGTCGAGGAAGATCATGAGCAGGAACATGCCACCGAAGGCGGCGATCGCCGGGTGGGCGTCCGTGACCAGTTCCTTGTAGCGGTCCGGGTCGTTGAACGAGAGATCGATGGCGTCGATCGGATTCAGGCTCGCGGTAATGGCCACGATCACGACGGGGAAGACCAGCCGCATACCGAAGACCGCGATGATCACGCCGATGGTCAGGAAGATCTTCTGCCAGAAGGCGGACATCTTCTTCAGGATCCCGGCGTTGACCACGGCGTTGTCGAACGACAGCGAGATCTCCAGGACGGAAAGGATCGCCACCACACCGAAGGCTTCCCACCCCCCGTAGAACCACGCGGCCACGAGGCCGATCACGGTGATCGCGAACGACCACCCGAAGGTTTTCAGAAGCACTGGCTACCCCATCATGTATGTAACGGGTCTCCCCCGAAGTGCACGGGGCTCCCCCGCGCCGTGCGCGGCTTTACGAAACGTTGACCCCGAAGTCTAGAGCGATGCCTCGCAGCCCCGATGCGTACCCCTGACCAACTGCACGGAACTTCCACTCGCCGTTGTAGCGGTAGAGCTCGCCGAAGATCATCGCGGTCTCCGTGGAGGCGTCCTCGGTGAGGTCGTAACGCGCGAGTTCCTGGCCGTCGGCCTGATTGACGACGCGGATGAAAGCGTTGCTGACCTGGCCGAATGTCTGGCCGCGATTGTCGGCCTCGTGAATCGACACCGGAAAGACGATCTTGTCGCAGTGGGCCGGCACCTGCGTGAGGTTCACGATGATCGACTCGTCGTCGCCCTCGCCCTCACCCGTGAGGTTGTCACCGGTGTGCTCCACGGAACCGTCGGGGCTCGTGAGGTTGTTGTAGAACACGAACCACTCGTCGCCGAGCACCCGGCCCGACTGGCACAGCAGCGCGCTGGCGTCGAGGTCGAAGTCGGCCCCCGTCGTGGATCGTGCGTCCCAGCCGAGCCCGACCAGCACCTGGGTGAGATTGGGTGCGGCCTTGGAGAGGGAGACATTGCCTCCCTTGGCGAGCGTGACGCCCATGGTGTGTCCTCCCCGAGTCTATGAACCGTCTTCTGTACCGGACGGCTCCGCCGGCCGGTACCGTGCCGGCCGGCGGAGCCGTCCGCCCTGCGCGTCCGGCGCCGCACGTGGTGCGGCGCCGGACGGAAATGCTGATGCCGGGGCCGGGCCCCGGACCGGTCAGACGTTGACGCCGAAGTCCTGCGCGATGCCGCGCAGACCCGAGGCGTAGCCCTGACCGATGGCACGGAACTTCCACTCCGCGCCGTTGCGGTAGAGCTCGCCGAAGACCATGGCGGTCTCGGTCGACGCGTCCTCGGACAGGTCGTAGCGCGCGAGCTCGCTGTTGTCGGCCTGGTTGACGACGCGGATGTACGCGTTGCGAACCTGGCCGAAGCTCTGCTGGCGGGTCTCGGCCTCGTAGATCGAGACCGGGAAGACGATCTTGTCGACGTCGGCCGGCACCGTGGCCAGGTTGACGTTGATGACCTCGTCGTCGCCCTCGCCCTCACCGGTGAGGTTGTCACCGGTGTGCTCGACGGAGCCGTCGGGGCTCTTGAGGTTGTTGAAAAAGACGAAGTTGCCGTCGTTGGCGACCTTGCCCTCGGCGTTCGTCAGCAGAGCACTGGCGTCGAGGTCGAAGTCCCCGCCGGTGGTGGTACGGGCGTCCCAGCCGAGACCCACGATGACCGCGGTCAGGTTGGGCGCGGCCTTGGTCAGCGAGACGTTGCCGCCCTTGCTGAGGCTGACTCCCACGAGTCCTCCCATTGGTTTCTTGGGGGCCGGCCGGTGCCGGCGCCTCCACGTCGTGTTGACATCGGATCAACGAGTGGATCCTAGTGACCGGTTCCCGGCCTCAACAGGCTTTCGGGTGCGGACCGGCCCGCGATCCGCCCGAAGCCGGATCAGAGGGCGCCGAGCGCCTTGATGTATTCGTTGAGGTCGCGCGCGTCGGGCAGGCCGTTGACGACCGTCCAGCGCACCACGCCCTCCTTGTCGATGATGAAGGTGCCGCGCACCGCGCAGCCCTTCTCCTCGTCGAAGACGCCGTAGGCCCGCGAGGTCTCTCCGTGCGGCCAGAAGTCGGACAGCAGCGGGTACTCCAGGCCCTCCTGCTCGGCGAAGACGCGCAGGGTGTGGATGGAGTCGTTGGACACGGCCAGCAGCTGCGTGTCGTCGTTCTCGAACGTGGGCAGCTCGTCGCGGAGCGCACACAGCTCGCCCGTGCAGACCCCGGTGAAGGCGAACGGGTAGAACAGCAGCACCACGTTCTTCTCGCCGCGGAAATCCGAGAGCTTCACGGTCCGGCCGTGGTTGTCCTTCAGCTCGAAATCCGGGGCCTGGGTGCCGACCTCGATCGCCATGAAACGCGTCCCTTCGCTACGTCACCGGGCTGGGCTGTCCGGGTGACCCCCACCCTACGCAGAGGGTCCCCGCAGCCGCGCGGCACCCGGGAAAGCTTCCCGCGTACGCGCGGATCAAGCCACTGGGTATCGGGGACGGATGTGCGACGGGACGTACGAAGGCCCCCGGCCGGCGCGATGCCTGTCGGGGGCCTTCAGGGGTTGGTGGGGTCAGCGCTTGGCCTTGGCCGCTTTGGGCGTGACGAGACGGCTTCCCGACCAGTCCTTGCCCGCGTTGACGCTCTTGGTCTGGGCGAGCCCGGCGGTCTGGGCGGCCTCGTTGATGTCGCTCGGCTCGACGTATCCGTCGCGGCCGGTCTTCGGCGTCATCAGCCAGACCACGCCGCCGTCCTCGAGCAGACCGATGGCATCCACCAGCGCGTCCGTAAGGTCGCCGTCCTCGTCACGGAACCAGAGCAGGACAACGTCGGCGACGTCGTCGTAGTCCTCGTCGACGAGTTCCTGGCCGATAGTGGCCTCAATGCCCTCACGGAGCTCCAGCTCGACGTCGTCGTCGTAGCCGATCTCCTGGACCACCTGTCCGGGCTCGAACCCCAGGCGTGCCGCCGGGTTGGTCCGCTCCTCCGCGTGGTCCGCGGTCGCGCTCACGGGTTGCCTCCTGATCATGTTTCGGAAAATGCTTCAGCCACGCGCGTGCGCGGGGCGTTGGCCGTAGTCCACACGGGAGCGGCGGATCGCGCAAGTACCCAGCGTACGAGACCGCCTAAACGGTGACGTTTCGTATCACGTCGCCGCGCTGTCGGCGGCCCCTGCGAGGGCCCGCGTCCTCCTCCACTCCCCGTACGTCCTGCGTCCATGGACAGCTTATGCCGTTTCGGCCCGGCATCAGGAGTCGAGCAGTGTTTGGGAACACTTGGACGCCTTGGGCGTATGGTTGCGGTCCGTCCCCGGTCATCCTGCCTGTCCCGTCCTGTCCGACGCCTTCTGCCTGCACCGATACCCATTCGGTGGCCGTCCATCCGCCCCGGCGGAACCGGGCCGGGGCGCGTTCGCGGTTACCTCTCGGTAGAGATGACGTACGCGTTCCAGCGGTACACGATGGGGATGGCGTACACATCCTTATGTCCGGGGGCATGACTCCCGTAACAGGCCCCGAAGCGCAGCACCGAACAGTGAAGGAACAGCGTGGCTTCCGGATCCGATCGCAACCCGATCATCATTGGCGGCCTTCCGAGTCAGGTCCCGGATTTTGATCCCGAAGAGACCCAGGAATGGCTCGACTCCCTCGACGCCGCCGTCGACGAGCGAGGCCGTGAGCGGGCCCGCTATCTCATGCTCCGGCTCATCGAGCGCGCGCGCGAGAAGCGCGTCGCCGTTCCGGAGATGCGCAGCACGGACTACGTGAACACGATCGCCACGAAGGACGAACCGTTCTTCCCCGGCGACGAGGAGATCGAACGCAAGATCCTCAACGCGACCCGCTGGAACGCGGCCGTGATGGTCTCGCGCGCCCAGCGTCCGGGGATCGGCGTGGGCGGGCACATCGCCACGTTCGCGTCCTCCGCCTCGCTGTACGACGTCGGTTTCAACCACTTCTTCCGCGGCAAAGACGACGGTCTGGGCGGTGACCAGATCTTCTTCCAGGGGCACGCGTCCCCCGGGATCTACGCCCGCGCGTTCCTGCTGGACCGGCTGAGCGAGGCGCAGCTGGACGCGTTCCGCCAGGAGAAGTCGAAGGCGCCGAACGGGCTGTCCAGCTACCCGCACCCGCGGCTGATGCCGGACTTCTGGGAGTTCCCGACCGTGTCGATGGGCCTCGGCCCGCTCGGCGCGATCTACCAGGCGCGGATGAACCGCTACATGGAGGCGCGCGGCCTCGCCGACACGTCGAACTCGCATGTGTGGGCCTACCTCGGCGACGGCGAGATGGACGAGCCGGAGTCGCTGGGGCAGCTGTCCATCGCCGCCCGCGAGGGCCTGGACAACCTGACCTTCGTCGTCAACTGCAACCTCCAGCGCCTCGACGGCCCGGTGCGCGGCAACGGCAAGGTCATCCAGGAGCTGGAGTCCCAGTTCCGGGGCGCCGGGTGGAACGTCATCAAGCTGGTCTGGGACCGGTCCTGGGATCCGCTGCTGGCGCAGGACCGCACGGGCATCCTGGTCAACAAGCTGAACACGACGCCGGACGGCCAGTTCCAGACGTACGCGACGGAGACCGGCGCGTACATCCGGGAGCACTTCTTCGGGGACGACCCGAGGCTGCGCGAGATGGTCAAGGACATGACCGACCAGCAGATCCTGCACCTGGGACGCGGCGGTCACGACCACCGCAAGGTGTACGCGGCGTACGCGGCGGCCAAGGCCCACAAGGGCCAGCCGACGGTGATCCTGGCGCAGACGGTCAAGGGCTGGACGCTGGGGCCGAACTTCGAGGGCCGCAACGCGACCCATCAGATGAAGAAGCTCACCGCCGAGGACCTGAAGCGGTTCCGGGACCGGCTGCACATCCCGATCGCGGACAAGGAGCTGGAGGACGGCAACCCGCCGTACTACCACCCGGGCCGCGGCTCGGAGGAGATCCAGTACATGCACGACCGCCGCAAGGGCCTGGGCGGCTACGTCCCGACCCGGGTGGTGCGTGCGAAGCCGCTGGAACTGCCCGGGGACAAGACGTACGCGACGGCGAAGAAGGGTTCGGGACAGCAGTCGATCGCCACCACCATGGCGTTCGTCCGCATCCTGAAGGACCTCATGCGGGACAAGGAGATCGGCAAGCGTTTCGTGCTGATCGCGCCCGACGAGTACCGCACCTTCGGCATGGACGCCTTCTTCCCGAGCGCGAAGATCTACAACCCGCTCGGGCAGCAGTACGAGTCGGTGGACCGCGATCTGCTGCTCGCGTACAAGGAGTCGCCGACCGGGCAGATGCTGCACGACGGCATCTCCGAGGCGGGCTGCACGGCCTCGCTGATCGCCGCGGGTTCGGCGTACGCGACGCACGGCGAGCCGCTGATCCCGGTGTACGTCTTCTACTCGATGTTCGGGTTCCAGCGCACCGGTGACCAGTTCTGGCAGATGGCCGACCAGCTCGCGCGCGGCTTCGTGCTGGGCGCGACGGCCGGCCGGACGACGCTGACCGGCGAGGGGCTCCAGCACGCCGACGGGCACTCGCAGCTGCTGGCCTCGACCAACCCGGGCTGTGTGGCCTACGACCCGGCGTTCGGGTACGAGATCGCGCACATCGTCCAGGACGGTCTGCGCCGCATGTACGGCGGGACGCCCGAGGAGAACGAGGACGTCTTCTACTACCTCACCGTCTACAACGAGCCGATCCAGCACCCGGCGGAGCCCGCCGACGTGGACGTCGAGGGCATCCTGAAGGGCGTCTACCGCTACAGCAGCGGGGAGAAGGGCGAGATCCCGGCCCAGATCCTGGCGTCCGGTGTGGCGGTGCCGTGGGCGGTCGAGGCGCAGCGCATCCTCGCGGACGAGTGGAACGTGAAGGCGGACGTCTGGTCGGCGACCTCCTGGAACGAGCTGCGGCGCGAGGCCGTGGACGTGGAGCGGTACAACCTGCTGCACCCGGAGGAGGAGCAGCGCGTCCCGTACGTAACGCGCAAGCTCTCCGGGTCGCAGGGGCCGTTCGTGGCGGTGTCGGACTGGATGCGGTCCGTGCCGGACCAGATCGCGCGCTGGGTGCCCGGCGCGTATCAGTCGCTGGGCGCGGACGGGTTCGGCTTCGCGGACACGCGGGGCGCGGCGCGGCGGTTCTTCCACATCGACGCGCAGTCGATCGTGCTCGCGGTGCTCACGGAGCTGGCGAAGGACGGGAAGATCGACCGTTCGGTGCTGAAGACGGCGGTCGACCGCTACGAGCTGCTGGACGTGGCCTCGGCCGATCCCGGGGCCGCGGGCGGCGACGCGTAACGCTGTGACCGGTGCGGGGCGGCGGTGCCCGGATGGGTGCCGCCGCCCCGCGGCGTGTCCGGGGCCGGTCAGCTCTCCCAGACCTTGAAGGCGCGCACCTGGTACGGCGAGCGTGGCAGCCAGGTGCCGCCGCCCGGATACGTCTCGAACTCGCCGGTCTCCTGGCACTCGGCGGACTGGTAGGTGGTGACGGGCCGGCCGGTGCGGTTGGCGAGGGCCTGGGCGGTGGTGCCGGTTTTCAGCGGGACGCAGCTCTCGATGTCGATGGTGGACAGCTCATGGGTCTGCCGGGCCCCGGTGAAGTCGGGTTTCGCCCAGAGGCAGAGCTGCCCGCTCCCGCAGTCCCCGAGCCGGACGGGCGCGGTGACAGCCGTCTGAGCGGCCGTGGCGCGGGCGGGCGGCGGGGACGAGAACAGGGCCGTGACGGCGAGGAGAACGGCGGCCAGGGCGGCCGCAGCAGTGGTCGTACGCATGCGAGATGAACCCCCGTGGTGATGGAAACGCTGAGTGGAGCCACCGATGTGGATCTTCCACCACCACCCTCGATGGTTACTCTGCGTAATCGGAAGGGTTCGGGGCGGGGTTCACCCTGAAAGGTGATGAACCCGCCGGAAAGGTGACGGCCCCGCCGGATCGCTCCGGCGGGGCCGTGGGATGCGCCGTGTTCACGCGCGCGGTGTGACGGGACCGTCAGATGTGGCCGCCGCCCATGCCCGCCTCCGCGTTCTCACCGCGCTTGGTCAGCGTGGCGACCAGCGCGGCGACCACCGCGACGATGCCGGCGACCATGAACGCGGTGCTCATGCCGGAGACGAAGGTGTCGTGCGCGACGCCCGCGATCCTGCCCGCGATCTCCGGCGGGGTCTCCTCGGTGACGGGCGGCATGCCGACCTTGATGGCGGAGGAGGCCTGGTCGAGCTGCTCGGGCGAGAGCGGCGGGAGCTGGGCCTCCTTCCAGTTGCCCGGCAGCTCGGAGTCGACGCGGGAGGCCATGATCGCGCCGAGCACCGCCGTACCGAGGCTGCCGCCGACCTGCATGGCGGCCTGCTGGAGGCCGCCCGCGACGCCGGAGAGCTCCATCGGGGCGTTGCCGACGATGACCTCGGTGGCACCGACCATGACGGGGGCGAGCCCGAGGCCGAGCAGGGCGAACCAGACCGACATGGTGAGCGTGCCCGTGCCGACGGTCAGCTGGGACATGCCGAAGCACGCGACGGCGGTGCAGATCATGCCGCCCACCAGCGGGACGCGCGGGCCGAACCTGGTGATCAGGGCGCCCGCCACCGGCGAGGCGACGATCATCATCGCGGTCAGCGGCAGCAGGTGCAGGCCCGCGTCGACCGCCTTCATGCCGTGCACGTTCTGCAGGTAGAAGGTGACGAAGAAGAGGCCGCCCATGAACGCGAAGGCCATCAGCACCATCAGGACCGTGCCCGCGGAGAGCGGGACGGACCGGAACATCGCCAGCGGGACCAGCGGCTCCTTGACGCGCTGCTCGACCAGGGCGAAGAGCAGGAACAGGATGACCGCGCCGGCCAGGAAGCCGACCGTCTGGAAGTCGCCCCAGCCCCACTCGGCGCCCTTGATGAGCGCCCAGATCAGGCAGAACATCGCACCGGACAACAGCACGATGCCGGCGATGTCGAACGAGCGCGGGGCGTTCTCGGCGCGGTGGTCCTTGAGGATCAGCACACCGAGCACCAGGGCGAGCACGCCGACCGGCACGTTGATGAAGAAGACGGACTGCCAGCTGACGTGCTCGACGAGCACACCGCCGAGGATCGGGCCGCCCGCGGTCGAGGCGCCGATCACCATGCCCCAGATGCCGATGGCCATGTTCAGCTTCTCGGCCGGGAAGGTGGCGCGCAGCAGCCCGAGCGCGGCCGGCATGAGCAGCGCGCCGAACAGGCCCTGGAGCACCCGGAAGATGATCACGAGGGCGACGCTGTCGGACAGGCCGATGGCCCCCGACGCGGCCGCGAAGCCGACGACACCGATGAGGAAGGTCTGACGGTGGCCGAAGCGGTCACCGAGCTTGCCCGCGGTGATCAGGGAGACCGCGAGGGCGAGCATGTAGCCGTTGGTGATCCACTGGACATCGGCGAGCGAGGCGCCCAGGTCCTGCTGGATGGCGGGGTTGGCGATCGCGACGATCGTGCCGTCGAGCGCGACCATCATCACGCCGATGGCCACGGAGAACAGCGTCAGCCAGGGGTGGCCGCGCAGCCCCTTGGCAGGTGCGGGGCCGACGGGGTCCCGGGGCTCCCGCGGAGCCTTTTCGACGGTGGTCTGACTAGTCATACGCGTGAGATTAGTGTCAGTCACTGACAGTTGACCAACCATTTCACTAGTCGGTAACTGTCATGTAGCTCACAGGTAAGCTGAGCTGCACAAAGCAGGGAAAAGAGGGCCGGTTCAGTGACCGAAGCGCAGCCGTCCGCGGCGCTCCCCACCGGGCTGCGCGAGCGCAAGAAGCGGCGCACCCGCGACGCGCTGCTCGTCGCCGCCCTCGAGCTCTTCACCACCCACGGGTACGAGGAGACCACCGTCGACGAGATCGCCGACGCGGTCGAGGTCTCCCAGCGCACGTTCTTCCGCTACTTCGCGGGCAAGGAGGCGGTCGTCTTCGCCGTGCAGGACATGGTGGAGTCGCACTTCCTCTCCGAGCTACGCCAACGGCCCGCGGAAGAGGCCCCGTTCGAGGCCATGCGCCGCGCCGTGCTGTGCGCCTGGAACAGCATCGGGGAGACCGTGGAGGCGATCATCCCGGTCGAACTCCACATGCGCGCCTACCGGATGATCGAATCGACGCCGTCGCTGCTCGCCGCCCATCTGCGCCGCAGCATCGTCCTGGAGAACCAGATCACCGAACTGATCGCGGAGCGCGAGGGGCTGGACACAGCACGCGACCCGCGCCCCCGGGTCGCCGTCGCCGCGTTCTCCGGGGTCATGCGCGCGGCGGGCCAACTGTGGGGCCAGGGAGGGGACGGGGGCATGGAATCACTCCGCGTCCTGACCGAGACGTATCTCGACGCGCTCACCCCGGCCCTCTCCGAGAGATGGCGCACACCGCGCACGCCGTGAACACAGCAGCACGACACACCCCGTCAACAGCCCGTGAGCGCGGCGCTTCCGGCGGCGCGGAGCGTGCCGCAATGCCGTACGCAGCGTGAGGCGGACGCCGTGTCATTCCGCACAGTCGGGTGATCTGCGTCACCCTGCTCACAAACCGGCCACGCGCGTCTCCTAGGGTGGTCCGGAGTGACTTCCTTCGATTCCTCACCCACGCTCACCGCCTGGCGCGCGCTGCTCGCCCTGGCGGTCGTCTTCGTGATGCTCGCGACGACCGGCTGGACCGCCGTGCACCACCAGCGTTCCGCCGACTCCCGCACGCTCGCGCTGGCCGCCTGGGCCAAGGGATCGATAGCGGGACAGCCGCTGCCGGATGCCGACGCCCCGCCGTACAAGCTGGCGCACTTCTTCGCCACGCTGACCGCCGGGCAGCGCGCGCAGCTCGCCGACCGCTACCCGCTGGTGGTGGGAAACCTCAACGGCGCCCCGGTCACCACCCGTTACCGGGCGAACCGGCGGGCGATCGGACAGGCGAGCGCGGTCGAGCAGAAGCGCGTCCACGACACCAGGCTGTCCGCCGTCGGCCGCACCGAGGCGCAGCACCGCCTGGACCGCTTCCGCTCGATGCTCGCCCGGGACCGGCACTTCCTGGCGTTCGACCCGTCGGGGCGCGGACTGGCCGCCGAGGTGTTCGGCGACCTCGACCGGGCGCGCCGTATCTCGCTCGTGGTGCCCGGAGTCGACACCAACCTCCTGACGCTGGAACGCACCGGCGCCAAGACCAACGCCGCGCCCGTCGGCATGGCCAGGTCGCTGTACGCCGCCGAGCGCGCCGCGCGCCCCGAGGTGCGCACCGCCGTGATCGCCTGGGCCGACTACACCACGCCCGCCGGCATCGGGATGGACGCGGCCCTGGGGAACCTCGCCGAGCGCGGGGCGGTCCGGCTCGACGCGCTCGTCCGGGCACTCCCGGGCCCCGCGCCCGTCTCGCTGTTCTGCCACAGCTACGGCTCCGTCCTGTGCGGGGTCGCCGCGAGCAGGCTGCCCGGCCGGGTGGACGACATCGCGGTCGCCGGCAGCCCCGGTATGCGGGCCGACAACGCCGGTCAGCTGCACACCCGGGCCCATGTGTGGGCGATGCGGGACAGCGGCGACTGGATCGAGGACGTGCCCAACCTGGAGTTCGGCGGCCTCGGCCACGGCGCCGATCCGGTGGACCACGCCTTCGGCGCCCGGGTCGTCTCGGCGGACGGGGCGGTGGGCCACAGCGGCTACTTCGAGCCGGGCACCGCGAGCCTCGACAACTTCGCCGCGATCGGCGTGGGCGCGTACACCTCGGTGACCTGCTCACCGGCCGACAGCACCTGCAACGACGGGGTGTACGCCAACACGACAGCCTGACGCGCGTAGAGACACCGTGCCCGGTTCCCGGGAGCGGTCGACTCCGAGAGGGGACGGGGCGGGCAAGTGCCGCATACGATGAGGCGCATGGGTGATGTGCTGGCCGGAATTCATGCCACCTGGGAGTTCGACACCGACTCCGTGCTCATCCGCTACGAACGGGGTATACGCACGCCGAGACTCCTCCAGAGTCTTCGCGAGCGCCGCGTCCCGCACGCGGCGCTGTCGTCGGTGACGCTGACCCCGGGCAAGCGGGGCACGGTGGTGCTGCGCGCGGTCCCGCGCCCCGGAGCCGACCCGCTCCTGGAGGCCGCCGACGGGCAGCTGAAGGACGGCTGCGACCCGTACCGCCTGGTGCTCCCCGCCGCTCGCGAGACCCTCGCCGAGTACTACGCGGACGAGCTGCGGGCCTGTCTCGGCGCGGACGCGGGCGAGCCCGCCGACCGTTTCCTGGTCGCCGCGCCCGAGGCGCCGATGCAGTTCAAGGCGTACGACGGCCGGGCCGGCTTCGACGGCGAGCGGATCTCCTTCCGCTGGTTCTGGACGGGCGCGTCCTCGGAGAAGTGGAAGGCCGGCGACCAGATGTTCCCGGTCGCGGACCTGTGCGGGGTCGAGTGGCGTTCGCCGGAGGGCCTGGAGGGCTATCTGCGGCTGCTGCCCAAGGGGTGCGATGCCGTGGCCCCCGCGTCGGACCTCCTCACCGGCCCCGCGGCCGGCACCGGGACGGCCACGGGCGTCCAGCCGGTGATACCCCGGCCCGCGCGGGCCGACCAGGACCCCGCGGCGGTCATCTTCGGGCTCGGCTACGGCCCGGTCCACGAGTCGCTGCCCTTCGCGGCGGCCGTCCTGGAATCCGTACGCAGGAAACAGTCCGCGCCCCCGGCCGCTTCCCTCACCGCCGCCGCCCGGCGCGATCCGGCGGACATCGCGGAGCGCATCCACCACCTCGGTGAGCTGCACCGCGCGGGACTCGTGACCGACGAGGAGTTCAGCGCGAAGAAGGCGCAGCTCCTCGCCGAGCTGTAGCGTCCGCGATGGCCGAGCCGATATCCGCGCCCGCCTCCGGTTCACGGCTCCGGTCCGGTTTCCTGCCGCAGGCCGCCGCCGTCGCCCTGACAGCGCTCTTCCTCCCCGTCACCCTGGCCAACCTTCTCGATCAGTACGACCTCGACATCGCGGTCGCCACCACCCTGGCCGTCACCCAGGCCGCGCCCCTGCTGCTCCTGGCGCGGCGGCCGCTGTGGGCGTGGTGGATCATCTTCCCGGCGGACATCGCGGGCGCGCTGGTGCTCCTCGGGCAGCCGGCCCACGAGTACGACGTGTGGCCGTGGCCGCCCGCGCCGCTGATCGCCTACCTCTTCCTGCTCCTCGCGCTGGCCCTGCGCAGATCCCGGCGCGTTCTCGTCGCCGTCTGGCTGGCGACCGGCGCGGCGAGCCTCATCCTCCATCTGACCCGCGCGGACCGCAGCAACGGCAGCGCGCTGCTCCTGCCCCTGTTCGGGGCCGTGGTGCTGGTGATCGGCGCGGCGGTCCGGGAACGGCGCGTCGCACAGCGCCGGCTCGCCGAGCAGGAGACCGTCAGCGAGGCGGAGCGCGCCCGCCGGACGCTGCTGGAGGAGCGGGCCCGGATCGCCCGCGAGCTGCACGACGTGGTCGCCCACCACATGTCCGTGATCACCGTCCAGGCGGACTCCGCGCCCTATCGGCTCACCGGGTTGTCGGACGAGGCGCGCGAGGAGTTCGGGACGATCGCGGCGAGCGCGCGGGAGTCGCTGACCGAGATGCGGCGGCTGCTCGTGGTGCTGCGCGGCGACGGCACGGAGGGCGAGCGCGCCCCGCAGCCGGGGATCGACCGCTTGCAGCAGCTGGTGGAGGCGACGGTACGCGCGGGGCTGCCGGCCGAGCTGTCGCTGGCCGCGGACCTGGGTGACGTACCCCCGGCCGTGGACCTGTCGGCGTACCGGATCGTGCAGGAGGCGCTGGCCAATGTGGTCCGGCACGCGCCCGGCGCCCGCACCCGGGTCTCGGTCACGTCGGACGGGGCGCATCTGACCGTACTGGTCGTCAACGGCCCGTCGGAGCAGCCGGTTTCACCGCTGGAGACGGCGGGAACGGGGCACGGTCTCGTCGGGATGCGCGAACGCGTACGGTTGACCGGCGGCTCGCTGGACACCGGACCGCTGCCGGACGGGGGGTTCCGGGTCGCCGCGCGGCTGCCACTGCCCCCGGCCGGGCCCGCCGACGCCCCCTGAGTCCGGAGGAACCGTGACCATCCGTGTGATCATCGTCGACGACCAGGCCATGGTGCGGGCGGGTTTCGCGGCCCTGCTGGCGGCGCAGGCGGACATCGACGTGGTCGGCGAGGCGCCGGACGGCCGCCAGGGCATCGACGTCAGCCGCCGGGTCCACCCGGACGTCGTGCTGATGGACGTCCGGATGCCCGAGATGGACGGACTCGCGGCGGCCCGGGAGCTGTTGGACCCGCCGCCGGGGGTGGTCCACGTGCCCAGGGTGCTGATGCTGACCACGTTCGACGTGGACGACTACGTGTACGAGGCGCTGCGCGCCGGGGCGTCCGGCTTCCTGCTGAAGGACGCGCCCCCGGCGGATCTCATCGCGGCGGTACGGGTGGTGGCGGCGGGCGACGCGCTGCTCGCGCCGTCCGTGACGCGCCGTCTGATAGCGGACTTCGCCAGGCAGCAGCCGTCGGCGGCGGCCCGGGGAGGGGCCGCGTTGCGGCTGAACGGGCTGACCCCGCGTGAGACCGAGGTCCTGGAGCTGATCGCGCGCGGTCTGTCGAACCAGGAGATCGCCGGGCGGCTGGTGCTCGCCGAGCAGACCGTCAAGACACACATCGGGCGTGTCCTGGCGAAGCTCTCCCTGCGCGACCGGGCCCAGGCGGTGATCTTCGCGTACGAGGCGGGGCTCGTGGTCCCGGGCTCCGCCTGACGGACCGGGAGGCGGGGCGGTGGTCCCCGGCTCCCCCCGGGGCACCCGCTACACCCCCTACCCCGGTATCACACGGCAGTTGGCCCCCCGGGGTGACGCCCGCACACCCACCGCGTTCCTACCTTCCTCCCGTCGCGCCGGACAGCGCGCGGGAAACGGCCGGTTCGGCCGGAGAGGGAGGGCGGGGCGGATGCGGCGTTACGCGAGGACCCTGGTCGCGGTCGCACTGGCGACCACCGTGGTGTCGGGGACGGCGGGCTGGGTGACGGGCAACGCCCAGCAGGCCGTCACGGGACCGCCGCCCGGTACGGCGTCCTGGCGGGCCGACCACGCGCTGGGGCGCGAACTGCCCGACCCGGAACGGGACTCGCCCGCCGAAGTGGCCCGCTTCTTCGCGGAGCTGACCGAGGCGGAGCAGCAGACGCTGGCGGTCCGGCACCCGCTCGTCGTCGGCAACCTGGACGGGGCGCCGGCAGAACTGCGCTACCGGGCCAACGCCCTGGCCCTGAAGGCCTCGCACGACCCCCGGTACGCGCACCTCGCCGAGGACCCGGACCGCCGCATCCTGGCGTTCGACCCGCGCGGACGGGGCCAAGTGGCGGAGGTTTTCGGCGACTTGGCGACAGCCCGGCGGGTGTCCGTGATCGTGCCCGGTTCCGACATCGACGCGGGCACGTTCGACCGCACGACCGATGTGTACGGCACCCCGGCCGGCATGGCCAGGTCGCTGTACGCGGGCACGGGTCCGGGCACCGCCGTGATCGCCTGGGCCGGGTACACCACCCCGGTGGGCCTCGGCCTCGACGCCGCGCGCGGCACCCTGGCCGAGGCGGGCTCCGTCCGGCTGACCCGGTTCACGGACGGGCTCGCGGCGGCCGGGACGCCCGTCACCACGGTGTTCTGCCACAGCTACGGCTCGGTCGTCTGCGGTCTGGCCGCGCCCCGGCTGCACACCGCCGACCTGGTGGTCCTCGGCTCCCCCGGGATGCGCGCGGACAACGTGGCCGCTCTGCACACCGGGGCGCGGGTGTGGGCGGCGAAGGACCCCGGCGACTGGATCGGCAAGGTCCCGCACATCGAGTTCGCCGGGCTCGGCCACGGCGCCGACCCCGCGTCGCCCGGGTTCGGCGCCCGCCGGGTGCCCGCCGACGACGCCGACGGGCACACCGGCTACTTCGCCCCGGGCACCGAGTCGCTGCGCGCGTTCACGGCGATCGCCGAGGGCGCGAGCCCGGCCTGACCGGAGCGGCAGGTGCTAACCGTTCCCGCCCAGCTGCTCGGCCAGGCCGACGATCACGCCGTCCGGGCCACGCAGGTAGCAGAGCAGGTAGCTGTCCTCGAACCGGGCGATGCTGCCCACGAGTTCGCCGCCGAGAGGGCGCACCCGGGCGACGGTGTCCTCGATGTCGTCGACGGCGAACATGACGCGGTGCGTCCCCAGCACGTTGTGCGGCCGGTCGCGCGGGGCGTCGATCAGCGCGGGGCTGAGGTACCTCGCGAGTTCCAGCCGGCTGTGGCCGTCCGGGGTGCGGAGCATCGCGATCTCGCAGTGGGTGCCGTCGAGCCCGGTGCACTGGTCGGCGAAGCCGCCCTGGACCTCGCCCTTGCCCTCCAGCTCCATCCCGAGTTCCGTGAAGAACGCGATGGCGGCGTCCAGGTCCTCGACAACGATGCCGACGTTGTCCATCCGTTGAATCGCCATGCTGCTGCCTCCTGAGTCGGTTCCCGTGCGGAGGCTACCCGCCCGCTACTCCCGCGCGAGCGAGGTCATGCTCATGTCCTGGTAACGGTCGCCCGCGACCTGCCCGGCGATCGGTTCCAGCAGGGCCAGCTCGTCGTCGGTGAGCGTGAGGCGGGTCGCGCCCACGTTCTCCAGGAGGCGGTGGCTCTTACGGGTGCCCGGGATCGGGACGACGGTGATGCCGTGCACCTGGGCGCGCTGCTGCACCCAGGCGAGCGCGACCTGCCCGGCGGTCGCCCCGTGCGCGGCTGCGATCTTGTGGACGGGCTCCAGGAGCGCCGCGTTGGCCTTCGCGTTCTCGCCGGTCATGCGCGGCTGCGAGGCGCGGAAGTCGCCCTGGGACAGCTCCTTGCCCGCGTCCGCGAACGACCCGGTGAGGAAGCCGCGGCCCAGCGGCGAGTACGGCACGACCGTCACGCCGAGGTCGGCCGCGGCGGCCACCGCGCTGCGCTCGACGTCCCGGCTGAAGAGGGACCACTCGGACTGGAGGGCGGCGATCGGGTGCACGGCGTGCGCCTCGCGCAGTTCGGCGCCGGTCACCTCGCTGAGCCCGAGCTGCTTGACCTTGCCCTGCTCGACCAGCTCGGCCATGGCGCCGACGGACTCGGCGAACGGGACGGCCGGGTCGTGGCGGTGCATGTAGTAGAGGTCGATCACGTCGGTGCCGAGCCGGCGCAGGCTCGCCTCGACGGCCTTGCGGATGTAGGCGGGGTCGTTGTTCACACCCCGGTAGTCCGGGTCCTCCTCGCGCCGCTCGATGGCGAACTTGGTGGCGAGGGTGATCTCGTCGCGGTGCGCCCCGACGAACGGCGCGAGGAACGTCTCGTTGGCGCCGCTGCCGTAGATGTCGGCGGTGTCGAAGAGGGTGACGCCCGCCGCGAGCGCCGTCTCCAGCGTCTCGCGGGCCGAGGCCTCGTCGGTGTCGCCGTAGAACTCGCTGATGCCCATGCAGCCGAGGCCCTGGACCCCGATCCGGGGGCCGCCCCTGCCGAGCTCCACCGTGGCGATCTTGTTGTCAGTCATCAGGCACTGGGCCCTTCCGGCGCCCCCCGGGCGCCCGCATAGAAGTCGATCTTGTAATCCAGCACGGCCAGGGTGTCCTGGAGCTCCGCGATCCGCGTCTTCACGTCGCGGCGGGTCGCCTCCAGCAGTTCCTGCCGTTCCTCGAAGGTGTGGTCGCCCTCACGTATGAGTTCCGCGTACCGGACCATGTGCGCGACCGGCATCCCCGTCAGCCGCAGCTTGGTGACGAAGGAGAGCCAGTCCAGATCCCGGTTGCTGAAGCGGCGCTGACCGGTGTGCGACCGGTCCACGTGCGGCATGAGGCCGATCCGCTCGTACCAGCGCAGCGTGTGGGCGGTCAGGCCGGTGAACGCGACCACCTCACTGATCGTGTACCGGTCCTGCCCGTCGGGGCGCGGGTGCGCCGAGGGGGCGGAGGCGCATATGTCGGCCCGGGTCGAAGTGGTCTCCATCACGGTCATGGCTCCACGCTATGACGTTGGAGTGCACTCGAAGCAAGCGGGACCGGGTGCGGGTTTCGACAGGTGGGACTCGGAATCTACTCTCGTACGCATGCAGAGCCTGGCGATGATCGAGAACTGGCCCGTCCCCACCGCGGCGGCGGCCGTCGTACGAGCGGACGGCACGGTCGCCGGTACGCACGGTCCGACCGCGCACCGCTTCCCCCTCGCCTCCGTCACCAAACCGATCGCCGCCTACGCGGCGCTGGTGGCGTACGAGGAGGGCGCGGTGGAACTGGACGAACCGGCGGGACCCGAGGGGTCGACCGTGCGCCACCTCCTCGCCCACACCAGCGGCCTCGCCTTCGACGAGCACCGGGTGATGGCCCCGCCCGGAAACCGGCGCCTCTACTCCAACGCCGGCTTCGAGGTCCTGGGCGACCACATCGCGAAGGCCGCCGACATCCCGTTCCCGGAATATGTTCGACAGGCGGTCCTGGAACCCCTCGGCATGACCGCCACCACCCTGGACGGGTCCCCCGCCAAGGACGGCGTCTCCACCGTCGACGACCTCGCGCGCTTCGCCGCCGAGGTGCAGGCCCCCCGCCTGCTCGACCCGCGTACGGTCCTCGCCGCGCAGACCGTCGTCCACCCCGGCCTGAAGGGCGTCCTGCCCGGCTTCGGCCACCAGAACCCCAACGACTGGGGCCTCGGGTTCGAGATCCGCGGCGCCAAGTCCCCGCACTGGACCGGCGCCTCCTCCTCCCCCGCGACCTTCGGCCACTTCGGCCAGTCGGGCACCTTCCTGTGGATCGACCCGGCCGCGGGGGCGGCGTGCGTCGCCCTCACCGACCGGGCCTTCGGCCCGTGGGCGGCCGAGGTGTGGCCGGCGTTCACGGACGCGGTACTGGCGGAACTGGCGGCGTGACTCAGGCCGTCGCCACCCGCCCCGCGTACCGCTGGGTCCACTCCGTACCGGTGTCGGCGGTGAGCACCACGTCGTAGTAGCCGTGCTCGGTGGGCCAGTCCACCACGGTGGAACGGCCGCCGGGGACGGTGACCTTACGGGTGCCTCCCGCGTAGTCGTTGGCCCGCAGGGTGTAGCGGACCGGGTGCCGGCCGTCGTTGTGCAGTGCCAGCCGGACCACGGCGCGCCACCCCCGGACCAGCCGCGCCTCGACGCGCGGAAGGCCGATGTGCCGGGTGCTCGTGTGCTCCGGGACCACCTGCCCGGCGAAGGAGCGCAGGAAGCCGTCGGGGCCGTAGACCGAGAAGGCGTATCTGCCGTCGGTCTGCGTCGTGTCCCAGGTGTACGCGCGCGGGTCCGCCTCGCTGACCGTGTACGGGGTGTTGGAGAACGGCAGGTACCGGTCGGGGAAGACCTGGAGGCTGACCGCCTTGCCGGCCGGGCCGCCGGTCAGGGTCATCGAGGCGGTCACCGTCCCCGTGCCGCGGTCCTCGCTGAACGTGGCGTGCGGGTGGAAGGAGAGCCCGCGCGGCTCCATCCGGTCGCGCGGCGGCCTCGGCGGGGTCCCGGTGACCGGGTCGGCGATGACGACCGGGCCGGGGCGCGGGTGCGCGAAGTCGATCGCGCTCGTCAGGTCACCGGCGATGGAACGGCGCCACGGGGTGATGTTCGGGCAGGTGAACGGCTTGCCCAGGTGGGCGGCCCAGGTCTCCAGGAACTTCACCGTCGAGGTGTGGTCGAAGACCTCCGAGGCGACGTAACCGCCCCGCGTCCACGGCGAGACCAGCAGCATCGGCACCCGGGGCCCGAAACCGTACGGGGTGGTGCCGGAGAACTCGCCGGGTGTGCCCTCCTCCGGGCGGGGCGGCAGGACGTGGTCGAACTTCCCGTCGTTCTCGTCGTAGGTGATGATCACCAGGGTGTGGTTCCAGATGTCCTCGTTGCTCTGGAGCGTCTTGAGGACCTTGTTCATGTACCGCTCGCCGTGCACCGTGTCGAAGCCCGGGTGTTCGCTCCACGCGGCGGGCATGACGACCCAGGAGACCTCGGGCAGCGGGTGCTCGGCGCCCGGCTCACAGGCGGCGACGAGGTCGCGCAGGACGGCGTCGAGGTTGGCCTCGGAGTCGTCGTTGGGCGTCGTGGCGCCCTCGTAGACGAAGGAGTTGGCCTTCCAGACCTTGCCGGTGCCCGGTTCGAGTTCGGCCGGGTCGGCGGTGCGGGGGTCGAAGGAGGCGAAGCTGTTGGTGACGTTGCAGCCGTACTCGCCGACGTAGCCGCTCTGGAGGCTGCCGCCGACGCCGTTGCCGCTGTTGTCGGAGTAGACGCGCCAGTCGATGCCCGCCTGCTGGAGCTGTTCGGGGACGGTGGTCCAGGTGCGGGTGTAGTTGTTCTGGCCCGCGTTGGTGGTCTCGCCGCCCGCCGTGCCGCTCATCAGGTAGTAGCGGTTGGGGATGGTGGGCCCGTGCAGCGAGCAGAAGTTCATGTCGCAGACGGTGTACTGGGAGGCCAGCGAGTACATCCACGGCATGTAGTCGGGCGTGTAGTACCACATGCAGTGGTCGCCCTTGTCCTTCACCCAGGTGTCCCAGCGCCCGCCGTTGGCACCGTAGAAGTTGTGCTTGTCGCTCCAGGTGGCGGTCGAGACGGCGGGGGTCACGACGGCCCCGGTGGCGTCCCGCTGCTGGAAGACGGTGGTGCCGTCCTGGAACATCAGGACCTGCTTGTCGTCGTGCCCGCGCACCCCCTTCAGCTGCCCGAGGTAGTGGTCGAAGGACCGGTTCTCCTGCATGAGGATCACCACGTGCTTCAGGTCGGACATGTCGCCCCTGAAGCCCTTGGGCAGGCGGTACTCGGCCGCTTCGGCCCGCGCGCCGCCGATCGCCTCGGCCACCGGGCCGGCGGCGAGGGCACCGAGCGACACGGCGGCCGTCCGCAGCATCCCGCGCCGGCTGATGCGCATCTCGTTGGCGAACTCGCCGCTGTCGCCGTGCTCGTCGAGGACGTCGCTGTCCGGGCAGGAGGGCTCACTGATCTGAAGAGTCATCGGGGCACCTCTGGGGGAGAGTGGTTCACAGGGAAAGGGGGTCTGCGCGCGCCTGCGAAAACTAGGCCGCCGTTACGAACGGCGGGCGAACCGTGGACGTATTCCTGAGGCACCGGCAGATTTCCATGGCCACAGCACGCAGTCGAGATCCCGCACGGTGATAGCCAAAAATCGTGCCCCGTTGGCCGGTCGGCCGGTCTTGCCGGGACGCTGGCCGCAGGTCACGGACCGCCGCTACGCTCCCCGCCCATGACCGACGCCATAGTCCACGCCACCCCGTCCGACGTCCCCGCGCTCGCGGGCGTGCTGGCCAGTGCGTACGCCGAGGACCCGGTGTGGTCCTGGCTGATGCCGCACGACCGGGACCGGCGGCTGCGGCTGCTGTTCACCGCGCACCTGGCACAGCAGGTCCCGGCGGGCCGGGTGTGGACGGACGAGGCGCGCACGGTGGCGGCGGTCTGGGCGGAGCCCGGCGCGTGGAAGCTGCCGGTGAGCTACCTGCTGCGCAACGCGGGCACGCTGCTGCGGGCGGGCCGGGCCCAACTGCCGCGTACGGCGGTTCGGTTGCTCGCCCTGGAGCACCGGCATCCGGTCCGCCCCGCGCACTGGTACGTGGAGTACATCGGCACCCACGCCGACGCACGCGGGACGGGGCGCGGGTCAACGGTCCTCGCCGGCCTCCTGGAACGCGCGGACGCGGACGGCCGGCCGGTGTTCCTGGAGTCGAGCAACAGCCGCAACCTCACGTTCTACCGCCGCCACGGCTTCGAGGTGCGCGAGGAAATGACGTTCCGGTCGGGACCGCCGATGTGGTCGATGTGGCGGCGGTAGGCCGCCCATACAAGAATCTTCGTCACCCATCGTGTTTACGGGGCCGATTTCCGGTTACGAAAAGTAGTGACAGACCATCAGTGCCGGACGAAAGGCAGGAACATGAACATCGTCATCGTGCTGATCCTCGTCGCAGTCCTCGCCCCGCTCGCCTTCGTGGCCCTGGCCCCGAAGGTGCCCGCGCGGCGCAACGCGTTCCCCGGCCGGAGCACCGGCCGGAGCCGCCGGCGCCCGTCCCCGATGCGGCTGAGCGAGATCCCGCGGCAGCAGGTCCCCCGGCACCACGCCCGCTGACGCGCGGCCGGCGGCCGGGGCGCCCGGTCAGTGAGCCAGCTCCCAGACCAGCGCCTCGGCCGCGTCCGCCGCGACCAGTTCGAGCCCCGTCTCCCCGGTGATCCGGGCCGCGTCCCCCGACGTCAGCTCCTCGCCACCGAGGCGTACCGTCCCGCGCACCACATGCACGTACACGCGCGGGGCGTCGGGGACGGCCGCCCGCCCGCCCTCCGTGAGGCGCCGCACATGGAGCATGGCTCCGGCCTCGGGGAGGGCGTACGGGGTGGAGTCGGCGATGCCGGGGACGGTCGTGTACGAGGGCTCACCGCCGGGCTCCAGGGGCGCGAGCCACATCTGAAGGAACGCCAGCGGGCTTTCACCATCGTTGCGTTCGACGTGGCGGACGCCCGACGCGGCGCTCAGGTGCTGGACGTCGCCGGCCCGGACCACCGTCGCGTGACCGGCCGAGTCGCGGTGGGTCAGCTCGCCCTCGACGACCCAGGTGACGATCTCCGTATGGCTGTGCGGGTGCTCCTCGAAGCCCGCCCCGGGTGCCAGGCGCTCCTCGTTGCAGGCGAGGACCGGTCCGAAGCGGAGGTTGTCGGGGTCGTAGAAGGAACCGAAGGAGAACGAGTGCCGGGACTCGATGCCCGCCGCCCCGTCCCCGCCCTCGAACCGGTCGCCCGCGCGGTGTACGGAAATCACCCGTCCACGGTAGCCCGCCGGCGCGGGGAGAGCCCGGCCGGCGGCGGAAGCGACCCGCCACCGGCCCCGGCCCTCCGTGCGTCCGTCCCGATAAGGCAGTCTTGTGTCCGTGCCCCGACCCGATCCTGAGCAGCCCGCTGCGAACGACGCCCATCTCCATGCCGCGACCCTGAAGCGGCTGGAGCAGTCCTCCGGCCGGCTGGCCGCGAACGCGATCGCCCGCATGGACGAGTCGCTGCCGTGGTACCGGGCGATGCCCCCGGAGAACCGGTCCTGGATCGGCCTGGTCGCCCAGGCCGGTATCGCCGCGTTCACCGAGTGGTTCCGGCATCCGGAGACCCCGCAGGCGATCTCGACCGATGTCTTCGGGACCGCCCCGCGCGAGCTGACCCGGGCCATCACGCTGCGGCAGACCGTCGAGATGGTGCGCACCACGATCGAGGTGATGGAGGCCGCGATCGACGAGGTCGCCGCGCCCGGCGACGAATCCGTGCTGCGCGAGGCGCTGCTCGTCTACGCCCGCGAGATCGCGTTCGCGACCGCCCAGGTGTACGCGCAGGCGGCCGAGGCCCGGGGCGCGTGGGACGCCCGGCTGGAGTCGCTCGTGGTGAACGCGGTGCTGTCCGGCGAGGCCGACGAGGGCGCCGTCTCCCGGGCCGCCGCACTCGGCTGGAACTCGCCGGAGCACGTCTGCGTCCTGCTCGGCACCGCCCCGGACGGGGACAGCGAGCTGACCGTGGAGGCGATCCGGCGGGCCGCCCGGCACGCCAAGCTCCAGGTCCTCACGGGCGTCCTCGGCAACCGCCTGGTGGTCATCGCGGGCGGCAGCGACAACCCGCTCCAGGTGGCGAAGGCCCTGATCGGACCGTATGCGGCGGGCCCCGTGGTGGCCGGCCCGGTGGTGGCGGACCTGCTGGCCGCGACCCGGTCCGCGCAGGCCGCGGCGGCCGGGCTGAAGGCGTGCGGGGCGTGGCAGGACGCGCCGCGGCCGGTGCTCGCGGACGACCTGCTGCCGGAGCGCGCGATGGCGGGCGACCCCGCCGCGCGCGACCAGTTGGTGGAGGAGATCTACAGACCGCTCGAAGAGGCGGGCTCCGCGCTCCTGGAGACGCTGAGTGTGTATCTGGAGCAGGCGAGCAGCCTGGAGGGTGCGGCCAGGATGCTGTTCGTGCATCCCAACACCGTGCGCTACCGGCTCCGACGTGTGACAGACGTCACCGGCTGGTCACCTTCCGATGTCCGCTCGGCGTTCACTCTTCGAATCGCCCTCATCCTGGGGCGCCTGGCCGACCGGGATACGCAGTCCTAGACTTTTGTCGGACATCAACAATTCCCCCTACGGTTCTTCGTCCCTGTCCCCACGGGTGTTCCGGACCGTTCACAAGAGAGAGTGTGAGGGTGCTCGTACTCGTCGCTCCCGGCCAAGGCGCTCAGACGCCCGGCTTCCTGACTCCCTGGCTCGACCTCCCCGGTGCCACCGACCGCATCGCGGCCTGGTCCGACGCCATCGGGCTCGACCTCGCCCACTACGGCACCAAGGCCGACGCGGAGGAGATCCGCGACACCGCGGTGGCCCAGCCGCTGCTGGTCGCCGCCGGTCTGCTCTCGGCCGCCGCGCTCGACGCCTCGCCGGGTGTCGTCGCGGGCCACAGCGTCGGTGAGATCACCGCGGCCGCCCTCGCCGGAGTCGTCGGCGACGAGGCCGCGCTCCGCTTCGTACGCACGCGCGGTCTCGCCATGGCCGATGCCGCCGCGGTCACCGAGACCGGGATGGCGGCGCTGCTCGGCGGCGACCCCGAGGTCACCGTGGTGCACCTGGAGAAGCTCGGGCTGACCCCGGCGAACGTCAACGGGGGCGGCCAGATCGTCGCCGCCGGCACCGCCGAGCAGATCGCCGCGCTCACCGAGGACAAGCCGGAGGGTGTGCGCCGCGTGGTGCCCCTGAAGGTGGCCGGCGCGTTCCACACGCACCACATGGCTCCCGCCGTCGAGCGGCTGCGCGCGGCGGCCGGTGACCTGGACGTCTCCGACCCGTCTGTGACGTACGTCTCGAACGCGGACGGCAAGACCGTCGCCACCGGCCACGAGGTCATCACCCGGCTCGTCGGCCAGGTCGCCAACCCGGTCCGCTGGGACCTGTGCATGGAGACCTTCAAGGCGCTCGGCGTCACGGCGCTGATCGAGGCCTGCCCCGGCGGCACGCTCACCGGGCTGGCGAAGCGGGCGCTGCCCGGCATCCCGACCCTCGCGCTCAAGACCCCCGACGACCTCGACGCGGCCCGCGCGCTCATCGCTGAGCACGCGGGCGCCTAAGGAGCCCGAGAGCATGTCGAAGATCAAGCCCAGCCAGGGCGCTCCGTACGCGCGGATCATGGGCGTCGGCGGCTACCGGCCGACCCGGGTGGTCCCCAACGAGGTCATCCTGGAGACGATCGACTCGTCCGACGAGTGGATCCGCTCCCGCTCCGGCATCGCGACCCGCCACTGGGCCTCCGAGGAGGAGACCGTGGCCGCGATGTCCGTCGAGGCGGCGGGCAAGGCCGTCGCGGACGCCGGGATCACCCCGGAGCAGATCGGCGCGGTCATCGTCTCCACGGTGTCGCACTTCAAGCAGACCCCGGCCATCGCGACCGAGATCGCCCACAAGGTCGGCGCCGGCAAGCCCGCCGCCTTCGACATCTCGGCCGGCTGCGCGGGCTTCGGCTACGGGCTGACCCTGGCCAAGGGCATGATCGTCGAGGGCTCGGCGGAGTACGTGCTCGTCATCGGTGTCGAGCGGCTGAGCGACCTCACCGACCTCACGGACCGGGCGACGGCGTTCCTGTTCGGCGACGGCGCCGGAGCGGTCATCGTCGGCCCCTCCAAGGTGCCCGCCATAGGCCCGACCGTCTGGGGCTCCGAGGGCGACAAGTCCGAGACGATCAAGCAGACCGTGGCGTGGAACGACTTCCAGGTCGGCGACGTCACGAAGCTTCCCCTCAACGACCGCGGCGAGATCAAGTTCCCCGCCATCACGCAGGAGGGCCAGGCGGTCTTCCGCTGGGCCGTCTTCGAGATGGCGAAGGTCGCCCAGCAGGCGCTGGACGCGGCCGGGATCGCCCCGGAAGACCTGGATGTCTTCATCCCGCACCAGGCCAACATGCGGATCATCGACTCGATGGTGAAGACGCTCAAGCTGCCGGAGAGCGTCACGGTCGCCCGTGACGTGGAGACCACCGGCAACACCTCCGCCGCCTCGATCCCGCTCGCGATGGAGCGGCTCCTGGCGACCGGTCAGGCCAAGAGCGGGGACACCGCTCTCGTCATCGGCTTCGGGGCGGGTCTCGTCTACGCCGCGACGGTCGTTACCCTCCCCTAGGCACACCGGGTCTTTTCACCCGGAAGCCCGAACCCAGCAGATAAACACCGAAGGAGCGCCGACATGGCCGCCACGCAGGAAGAGATCGTCAAGGGTCTCGCCGACATCGTCAACGAGATCGCCGGTATTCCGGCCGAGGACGTCCAGCTGGACAAGTCCTTCACGGACGACCTGGACGTCGACTCGCTGTCCATGGTCGAGGTCGTCGTCGCCGCCGAGGAGCGCTTCGACGTGAAGATCCCCGACGAGGATGTCAAGAACCTCAAGACCGTCGGCGACGCCGCGGACTACATCCTCAAGCACCAGGCCTGATCCAGCCGGTTCGTGTGTCGCCACCCGGCGGTGGCGCCGCTGATTCACGACCCTCTACACGTGGAGAAGATTTTCCAGTGAACTCGACCAATCGCACCGTGGTCGTCACCGGTATCGGCGCAACCACTCCGCTGGGTGGCGATTCCGCATCGACCTGGGAAGGCCTGATGGCCGGCCGTTCCGGTGTCAAGCCCCTCGAGGGCGAACGTTTCGCCGAACTGCCTGTCCGGATCGCGGCCCTGGCGGCCGTCGATCCCGCTGACGTCCTGCCCCGTCCGCTCGCCCGCCGTCTGGACCGCTCGGCGCAGTTCGCGCTGATCGCGGCCCGCGAGGCGTGGGCGGACGCGGGTTTCACCGGCAAGGCCGGTGAGGACGAAACGATCCAGCCCGAGCGGCTGGGTTCGGTCATCGCCTCCGGCATCGGCGGCGTGATCACCCTGCTCGACCAGTACGACGTGCTGAAGGAGAAGGGCGTTCGCCGCGTCTCCCCGCACACCGTGCCCATGCTCATGCCCAACGGCCCGGCCGCCAACGTCGGCATCGAGGTGAACGCCCAGGCGGGCGTCCACACCCCGGTCTCGGCCTGCGCGTCGGGTGCCGAGGCGATCGGGTACGCCGTCGAGATGATCCGCACCGGCCGTGCCGACGTGGTCCTCGCCGGCGGCACCGAGGCGGCGATCCACCCGCTGCCGATCGCCGCGTTCGCCAACATGATGGCGATGTCCAAGAGCAACGACGAGCCGGAGAAGGCCTCGCGCCCTTACGACGTGGACCGCGACGGCTTCGTCCTCGGCGAGGGTGCCGGCGTCGTCGTCCTGGAGTCCGCGGAGCACGCGGCGGCGCGTGGCGCCCGGGTCTACTGCGAGGTGCTGGGCCAGGGTCTGTCCGCCGACGCCCACCACATCGCGCAGCCGGAGCCGACGGGCCGCGGTATCGCGGCGGCCATGCAGAACCTGCTGGACCAGACGGACCTCAAGCCGTCGGAGATCGCCCACCTGAACGCCCACGCGACGTCCACGCCGCAGGGTGACATCGCGGAGGTCAAGGCCCTGCGCTCGGTGCTGGGCGAGGACCTGGACCATGTCGCGATCTCCGCGACGAAGTCGATGACGGGTCACCTGCTCGGTGGCGCGGGCGGCATCGAGACCGTGGCGACGGTCCTGGCGCTGCACCACCGGATGGCTCCGCCCACGATCAACGTCGAGAACCTGGACGAGTCGGTCGACGCGGACATCGTGCGGGACGCGCCCCGGGCGCTGCCGGAGGGGCCGATCGCGGCGATCAACAACTCGTTCGGCTTCGGCGGCCACAACGTGGTGCTGGCGTTCCGCAGCGTCTGACGCGCGAAGCGCGTCGCTTGTACGTGAAGCCCGTGCCCCCCGTGTGGGGGCGCGGGCTTCGTCGTGGTGTCGGGGGCTCCGCCCCCAAACCCCCGCACCTCAATCGCCGGAGGGGCTTATTTTGCCCGGACGGGCGGATGGGTGCGGGCGGCAGCGCGGAAAACTCAGCCCCTCCGGCGATTGAGGWGCGGGGTCCGGGGCAGCGCCCCGGTCAGACGACCTGGTGCAGCCAGCGGACCGGCGCGCCCTCGCCCGCATGGCGGAAGGACTCCAGTTCGTCGTCCCACGGCTTGCCCAGGAGCTTGGCGACCTCCGCCGCCAGGTCCGTCTCGCCGCCCGCCGAGCGGGCCAGCGCGGCGCGGAGGCGGTCCTCCGGGACCAGGATGTCGCCGTGCATACCGGTGACGGCGTGGAAGATGCCCAGCGTCGGCGTCGAGCTGTAGCGCTCGCCCTCCGCCGTGGGAGACGGCTCCGCCGTCACCTCGAAGCGGAGCAGGTCCCAGCCGCGCAGCGCGGACGCCAGCTTGGACGCCGTGCCGGGCCGTGCCTGCCAGGAGAATTCGGAGCGCCAGGTGCCCGGCGCGGCCGGCTGTCTGATCCAGTCGAGCTGCACCCGCCCGCCGAGGACTCCCGCCACCGCCCATTCGACGTGTGGGCAGAGCGCGCGCGGTGCGGAGTGAACGTACAGGACTCCACGTGTCGTCACCGGGACCTCCAGTGTGGGACGAGGTTCGCCTTCCCCAGCGGCCTGTCATCAGTAAACAGCATCGGGAGTTATTCTCCGGAAAAGCGACAGTATGTGACGTGGTGTGATGTTCGGATGCCACCCGAGTGGAGCCGGGCACCGCAGGAGCTACTGGTTCGACGGGGAAAAGCTACCGCGCCCGGGGGTCCGGGGTGTGACGTACCGTCGGTCCCGGGGCCCTTCTTCGCTCAGTCTTCACCCGGCGGAGCGTCCGGGCATGAACAGGAGGAGACCAGGCAATGCCGGATCGGTCCGTACGGCACCGCTCGCGCACCGCACTGGCCGGGCTGGCCGCCCTGGCCTGCCTCGGCACGGCGGCGCTGGCCGGCTGCGACTCGGGGCCCGACGGGACGACGAAGGGCTCGGCACCGGCCGAGCGCAGGCCGTCCCCGGCGGCGGGTCCGGTCTGGGACCCGAAGCCCGCCTCGATCGCCGCGGTCGGGGACTCGATCACGCGTGGCTTCGACGCCTGCTCGGTGCTGGCCGACTGCCCGGAGGTCTCCTGGTCGACCGGCACGGACAGCTCCGTACGCAGTCTGGCGGTACGCCTCCTCGGTGCTTCCGGTGCGGCGGACCACAGCTGGAACCACGCGGTGACGGGCGCCCGGATGGCCCAGCTGCCGGAGCAGATGGCGCTGGCGGCGGACGAGGACCCGGACCTGGTGACCGTGATGATCGGCGCCAACGACGCCTGCCGGGACTCGGTGCGGACCATGACCCCGGTGGCCGACTTCAGGCGGTCGTTCGAGACATCGATGCGCAGGCTGCGCAGCGGGGCGCCGAAGGCGCAGGTGTATGTGTCGAGCGTGCCGGACCTGAAGCGGCTGTGGTCGCAGGGGCGGGCCAACCAGCTGGGCAAGCAGATCTGGAAGCTGGGCATCTGCAAGTCGATGCTGAGCGACGCGGACGACATGGGCGCGGCGGCGGTCGCCCGGCGCACAGCGGTGCAGGAGCGGGTCGTGGCGTACAACGAGGTGCTGCGCGAGGTGTGCGCGAAGGACAGCCGCTGCCGGTACGACGGCGGGGCGGTGTTCGACTACCGGTTCACCGGCAAGCAGCTCAGCCAGTGGGACTGGTTCCACCCCGGCCGCAACGGCCAGGCCAGGCTCGCCGAGATCGCGTACCGCAACGTCACGGCGGTCCGGCCGCCCGCGTAAAGTCGCTGATCATGCAGACGGGTTCGAACACGGTGATGAGTACGGAGCACTTCGGCACCCTCGCGGACGGCACCGCCGTGCAGCGCTGGACGCTGGAGCGGGACGGCACGCGGGTGCGCGTCCTGACGTACGGCGGCATCGTGCAGTCGGCCGAGGTGCCGGACCGGGACGGGGTGCCGGCCGGGATCGCGCTCGGGCTGCCGGACCTGGCCTCGTACCAGGAGTACGCCGGGCCCTACTTCGGGGCGCTGGTCGGCCGGTACGCGAACCGGATCGGCGGGGCGTCCTTCGAGCTGGACGGCCGGACGCACCACCTCACGCGCAACGAGGGCCGCAACCATGTGCACGGCGGGGCGTGCGGCTTCGACAAGCGGGTCTGGGACGCGCGGGAGATCGCGGACGGGGTGGAGCTGTCCCTCGTCTCGGCGGACGGCGAGGAGGGCTTCCCCGGGCGGGTGGAGCTGACGGCGGCGTACACCCTGGACGAGGGCGGCGCGCTGCGCATCGCGTACCGGGCGGTGACGGACGCGCCGACCGTGCTGAACCTGACGAACCACACCTACTGGAACCTCGCGGGCGCCGACAGCGGCAGCGCGCTCGGCCAGCGGCTGCGGATCGCGGCGGGGGCGGTCACACCGGTGGACGCGGAGTCGCTGCCGACCGGTGAGTTCCTGCCGGTGGAGGGCACCCGGTTCGACTTCCGCGAGGCCCGGCCGGTGACCAAGGAGTACGACCACAACTTCGTGCTCGACGCGGACGGGACGGCCGCGGCGGCCGAGCTGTACGACGAGGTGTCGGGACGGGTCCTGACGGTCACGACGACGGAACCCGGGCTCCAGCTGTACACGGCGGACCACTTCGACGGCCGGCCGTTCGGCCCGTGCGCCGGGATCGCCCTGGAGACCCAGCACTTCCCGGACTCGCCGAACCGGCCGGAGTTCCCGAGCACGGTGGTGCGGCCGGGCGAGGAGTTCGTGTCGACGACGGTGTACGGGTTCTCGGTGCGCTGAGCCCCGGCCCGCTCAGTCCTCGGAGACCGTCTCGCCCTTTCCGGCCGGCTCCTCCTCGCCGTCGCCGACCAGGCCGCGCGCCAGCAGCGTGGCCCCGGCGACGGCGCCCGGCATGAGGAACACGGCGACGAACGGCAGCATGAAGGCCAGCCCCAGCGGTACGCCGAAGCCCAGGGTCCGCATGCGGTGGCCGCGCAGCAGGGCGAGGCGGTCCTTGAGCACCATGCCCCGGCGCTGGAGCGCGACGGCGGTCAGCTCCTCGGCGAGGAAGTACCCGGTGACGCAGAAGCCCAGGACAGGGACGACGGTCTGCCCGGCGACGGGGACGAAACCGAGCGCGAAGAGCAGGATCGCGTACAGCCCGACCCGCACCAGGATGCGCACGCTGTCGCGGGCGGAGATCCACAGCTCCCGCCAGAGCGGCAGTCCGGATTCGGGGACCGTGCCGCCCTCGGTGCGGTCGACCTCCTCGGACAGCGACTCGTAGAAGGGCTGCCCGACGAGCAGGGTCACGGCGGTGAAGGTGATGACGGCCAGGAACAGGCCGAGGACGAAGACCAGCACGGTCAGCGTGTTGCGCAGCAGGCCGAGCCAGGGCGAGGACCAGTCGTCGGCGAACGGTGTCGCCCACTCCACCAGGTCGTCGGCGCCGTAGCCGAGGCCGACGAGGGCTCCCGCGTACAGCACGAGGGTGATCAGACCGGGCAGCAGCCCTATGCCGAACCACTTGCCGTGGCCGAACACCCAGCGCTGGCCCTTGATCAGAAAGCCGAGCCCCGCCCCGAGATCACGCATGGCGTCAGCCTAACGGGATCGGGGCGGGGCTCGTTCAGCGGTGCGGGGGCGGTCAGGCGACCGCGAGCTCCACCTTGATGTTGCCGCGCGTGGCGTTCGAGTACGGGCAGACCTGGTGGGCCTTCTCGACGAGCGCCCGCGCGGTCGCCTCGTCCACGTTCGGGATGGTCGCCGTGATGGCGACCTCCAGACCGAAGCCGCCGGCCTCGGTCTTGCCGATGGAGACCGCCGCGGTCACCGTGGAGCCGGAGATGTCGGCCTTCTCCTGGCGGGCGACGACGCCCAGCGCGCCCTGGAAGCAGGCGCTGTAACCGGCGGCGAAGAGCTGCTCCGGGTTGGTGCCCGCGCCGCTGCCGCCCAGCTCCTTCGGCGGGTTGACGACGACGTCGAGCTTGCCGTCGTCCGAGGCGACGCGGCCGTCACGGCCGTTCTCCGCGGTGGCGACGGCGGTGTAAGCGACGGCTATGTCCTGAATGGTCATGCTGAGGATTCCTCCTGCTGGTGCGTCGCGACTCGCGCCCACGATCGCGACGGTTGGAATGAGCCTAACGGGTGCGGGGAAGAGCGCTTCAGCCGAGGGAGACGATCATCTTCCCGGTGTTCTCGCCGCGGAGCAGACCGAGGAAGGCGTCGACGCCGTTCCCGATGCCCTCGACGACCGTCTCGCGGTACTTCAGCTCGCCCGAGTTCAGCCAGCCGGCCACCTCCTGGACGAACTGCTGCTGGAGGTCGGCGTGGTCGCCGACGAGCATGCCCTGCAGGCGCAGCCGCTTGCCGATGACGAGCGCGAGGTTGCGCGGGGCGGGGGTGGGCTCGGTGGCGTTGTACTGGGCGATCATGCCGCAGATGGTCGCGCGGCCGTGCACGTTGAACGAGGAGAGCGCGGCTTCCAGGTGCTCGCCGCCGACGTTGTCGAAGTAGACGTCGATGCCGTCGGGGGCGGCCGCTGCGAGCTGCTCCTTGACCGGGCCGTTCTTGTAGTTGAACGCGGCGTCGAAGCCGTACTCCTCGGTGAGGAGCTTGACCTTCTCGTCGGAGCCCGCGGAGCCGATGACCCGGGAGGCACCCTTGATCTTCGCCATCTGGCCGACCTGGCTGCCGACCGCACCGGCGGCGCCGGAGACGAAGACCGCATCGCCCTCCTTGAAGGACGCCACGTCGAAAAGGCCGGCGTAGGCGGTGAGCCCGGTCATGCCGAGCACGCCGAGGTAGGCGGAGAGCGGGGCGAGCGAGGCGTCGACCTTCACCGCGTGCTGGGCGGGGACGCTCGCGTACTCGCGCCAGCCGAGGCCGTGCAGGACGTGGTCGCCGACCTCGAAGCCCTCCGCGTTCGACGCGACGACCTCGCCGACGGCGCCGCCGTCCATGGGGTGGTCGAGCTTGAAGGGCGGGGTGTAGGACTTCACGTCGTTCATCCGGCCGCGCATGTACGGGTCGACCGAGAAGTACAGGTTGCGCACGAGGACCCGGCCCTCGGCGGGGGCGGTGACCGGTGCCTCACGCAGCGCGAAGTCCTCGGCCTTCGGCCAGCCGTGGGGACGGGCTACAAGGTGCCATTCACGGCCGGACGCGGGAAGTGCTGCAGACATGGGCTCGGGGTCTCCTCGGTGTGGGGGTGTCGGTCTGGGAGCGGCGGAAAAGCTTCACCACATGAAACAACCATGCTCCTGGATATTTCATGTTGTCAAGCAACTGGGTATCCTGTGTGTCATGGCCCCCTCGCGCACAGATCCCCTGACACTCGAAGTCATCGAGCTCATCGGCACCGTCGTGGCGCGCTACTACGAGGAGTACGAGCAGGCCGCCGCCGCCCACAGCCTCACCGGTGCGCAGGCCCGGGTCCTCGGACTGCTGTCCGTCGAGCCGCTGCCCATGCGCCGGATCGCCCAGAAGCTGAAGTGCGAGCCGTCCAATGTGACCGGGATCGTCGACCGGCTGGAGGCGCGCGGCCTGGTGGAGCGGCGCCCGGACCCGGCCGACCGCCGGGTGAAGCTGGCCGCGCCGACCGAGCGGGGGGCCGCGACGGCCGCGCAGCTGCGGGACGCGCTGGACTTCGCCCGGGAGCCGCTGGCGGGGCTCTCCGCCGCGGACCGGACGGTGCTGCGGGATCTGCTGCGGCGAATGCTGGGCGCCTGAGCGGCGTACGGGCAGGATGGGGGGCATGAACGCCGCCGCCTTCGGCCCCCGGGAGTTCCAGCTCGTCCTGCTGCGCCGGATGGCCGACCATCAGCCGGGGCTCGTGGAGGACGCCCGGCACGAGCTGAGCGCGACGCCCGCCGAGATGCGCGAGGCGAACCGCCGCTGGCAGGCCATGGTCCGGGCGCCGCGAGGGCGGGGTTCGCTGCGTCGCTACCGCTCGGTGCTCGGCGAGCCGGAATCGACGGCCCGCCGGGTGCTGGGCGACCTTGAGTGCGACGTGCTGCTGTGGCCGGTGCCGCTCTGGCCGGACCTGCGGTTCGAGGTGATGGTGGCGCCGGGCGGGGCGGTGTGGAACGAGTGGCTGGTCCGGGCGCGGGGCGCTGCCGCGCCGGTGCTGCTCACGGTGGACGACCTGGTGCCCTGGTCGTGCACGGTGGACGAGGTGGCGCGGGCCTTCGCGCCGGCCCGGCCGATGGAGGGGAGCGCGCCGACGCGGTTCGCGCTGGGGGTCGGGAGCGGGGCGGACGCGTGCGTCGCGGAGTTCACGTGGGGGTTGTTGCAGCGGGTGGTGCGGGGCTGAGGGGTCCTCAATCGCCGGACGGCTGGGACCTGCCGGTCAGGCGTCCTCAATCGCCGGACGGGCTTGAAGTGGCCGAGGTGCTGTGGGACGCGCGGGTCGCGCGGGTCGCGCGGCGCGCTCGACACGCCGTCAGGTGGTCCCTCCTACGGCTCAGCCCAGCGGGCGCGAGGGGTCCGAACGGCGCACGCTTTCAGGAGAGCCGGCTGCCCGTCGGACCCCCTCAACGCTCTCGGGAGGAACCCGCCGTGACCGTCAGCCTTGAGCAGTTGCGCCGCTGCCACGTCGCCGTCGACCTCGGGGCCGCCCGCACCCGGGTGTACGTCAAGGGGCCCGGCCTCGTCGTGGACGAGCCGAGTGTCGCCGCCGTCAACACCCGTACCGGTTCACTGATCGCCGTGGGCGCCCTCGCCGAACAGATGACGGGCCGCACCCCCGACTACATCCGGGTGGCCCGCCCCGTCTCCGGCGGGACCGTCGTGGACATCGAGATGGCCCAGCGCATGCTGCGCCACCTGCTCGGCGAGAAGCTCCGCCGTCAGCTGCGCCGCAAGCCCTGGCTGCGCGCGGCCGCCTGCACCCCGCACGACAGCGACCCGCTCGCCCGGCGGGCCTCGGTGGAGACCCTGGTCGGGCTCGGCGCCCGCAGGGTGGAGCTCGTGGACACCCTGATCGCGGCGGCCGTCGGCTGCGGGCTGCCGGTCGAGCAGCCGACCGCGACCATGATCATGGTGTGCGGGGCCGCCACGACGCAGATCGCGGTGCTCTCGCTCGGCTCGATCGTGACAGCGGTACGCCTCCCGATCGGCGGCGACGCGATCGACCACGCGGTCATCCAGCACCTGCGCCAGTACCACGAGCTGATGCTGCCCAGCCAGTCCGTGCGCCCCCTCCAGCTCGCGCTCAACGGCAACGGGCTGACCGCGCAGGGCCCCTCGGTCACCGAGATCCACGGCCGCGACGTCGCCACCGGGCTCGCCCGGTCCGTCGAGGTCGACACCGCCGCGATCCGCCAGGCGATCCACCGCCCGCTCACCGCGGTCCTGGACGGCGTCGGCAAGGTGCTGCGGGACTGCCCGCCCGACCTGGTGGCCGACCTCGCGGACTGCGGGATCATGATGGTCGGCGGGAGCGCCCTGATGCCCGGCCTCGACCAGATGCTGCGCGAGGCGACCGGCGTGCCGGTGCACATCGCGGAGCGGCCCGACACCTGCGCGATCCAGGGCCTGGGCGCCATGCTGGAGGGGCAGATCAGCCCCCTGGTCCTCGACCCGCTGGCAAGCTGACCCCCGGCCGCGGGACCGGCGGATGACGGACCAGCCACCCGACGCGCTGCCGGACCGGGGCCTGCCCCGGTCGCCGCTGCTGCCCCGGCTCCTGGAGGCCGTGCTGAGCGTCGGCTCGGACCTCGAACTCCGGGCCACGCTCCAGCAGATCATCGACACGGCGACCGCCCTGACCGACGCGAGGTACGGGGCGCTGGGCGTACTCGACCCCGGGCGCGGCACGATCCGCGAGCTGTACGTCTGCGGGATGAGCGAGGCCGAGCAGGCGGCCGTCGGCGACTTCCCCGACGGGCACACGGGGATGCTCGGCGCGCTCGTCGACGCGCCGGGGCCGATTCGCTCCGACGACCTGTCCGCCGATCCGCGCGCCACGGGCATTCCGCCCGGCCATCCCCCGATGCGCTCGTTCCTGGGCGCCCCGATCCGGGTCCGCCGCGAGGTCTTCGGCAACATCTACCTGGCCGAGAAGGACACCGGGCACTTCACCGAGACCGACGCGGGGCTGCTGAAGGTCCTCTCCGCGCAGGCCGGCATCGCCATCGGCAACGCCCGGCTCTACGAGAGCGCCCGCCAGCGCGAACGCTGGATCGAGGGGGCGGCGGCCGTCACCAACACCCTGCTCACCGGCGAGAACCTGTCCGACGCACTGACGACGGTGGCGGAGCGGGCCCGTATCCTCAGCGACGCCTCGGCCGGGGTGATCCTGCAGCCCACCGACGAGGGCGGGATGGAGATCGTGGTCGCCTCGACACTGGAGGATCCGGCGGGCCTGGTGGGCACGGCGATCGCGCCCGGCTCGCCCGTCCTGGTGCAACTGCTGGGCGGCGAGGCCGTCTTCATCGACGACTCGGCGAGCGATCCCCGGATGACCACACCGGTACGGTCGCGGTTCGGGCCGAGCATGATGCTGCCGTTGCAGAGCGGGGGGCGGCTCATCGGCACGCTGGCCCTGCCCCGGCGGCGCGGCGCCCGCCCGTACACGGATCTGGACCGGCTGCTGGCCGCCCAGTTCGCCTCGCAGGCGGCGCTGGCCCTGGTGCTCGCGGACTCGCAGGCCGACCGGGAGCAGCTGGCGGTGTACGAAGACCGCGACCGGATCGCGCGGGACCTGCACGATCTGGTCGTGCAGCGGCTGTTCGCCACCGAGATGATGCTGGAGTCGACGCGCCGCAGGGCCGGTGCCGGCGAGACGGGCGAGCTGCTCGGCACGGCCGTCGACGAGCTGGATTCGACGATCCAGGAGGTGCGCACGGCCATCTTCGCGCTCCAGCAGCCGCCCGCCGAGGCGCCCGCCACGTTCCGGGGCCAGGTGCTGCGGGAGACCGGGGGCGCGGCGGCGGTGCTCGGTTTCCAGCCGTCGGTGCACTTCGCCGGGGCGGTGGACGCGCTGGTGTCGGAACCGGTCGGCGGCCGGCTGCTGGCGGCGCTGCGGGGCGCCCTGGCGGCGGCCCACCGGCGGACCGGGGTGTCGGCGATCGAGGTGGAGGTGGACGCGACGGCCACCCTGCCGGACGGCCGGGGCGCGGTCCGGCTCACGGTCGCGGACGACGGGCACGAGCCGGACGGTTCGCGGGCGGAGACGGTGACCTGGGAGGCCCCGCTCTGAAGCTGTCACCGGGGCCGGTCACAGCACGCGGTCACGGCCCCGGGGCCGCTCTCAGCGCTACGCGCGTGTTCGAGTGGGCGACGCCCGCCTCGCGCTTGAGGCGGCGCAGGAGGGTGTCGAGCGCGGCGGTGTCGGCGGCGGTGGCCCGCACGAGGTAGTCGTGCGCGCCCGTCACGTGCACCAGCTCGGTGATGCCGGGCAGGGCCAGCACCGCCCGTTCGAACGTCTCGTTGGTGGTGTCCATCCGCAGGGTCACGTCGATGAACACGACGAGCCCGGTACGGGTGTCGGCGGCGGGGTCGACGATCACGGTGAAGCCGCGGATGACACCGTCCTTGCGCAGCCGTCTGACCCGGTCGGCCGCCGCGTTGGCGCTGAGTCCGACCCGTACGCCGAGGTCGCGGTACGAGATCCGGGCGTCCTCCTGGAGGACACCGAGGATTTCCCTGTCCAGACGATCCATGGTCCTCATTGTCACAGATTCGACGCATATGCGAAGCGCGGGGCGGTGTCCCCCGTACGGCGCACGCCGACGGGCTCACGGCCCGTGTCCGGCCTTGACTGGCCGTGTGGACACAGCCGTGAAGCAGTCACCCGCACGCGCGGACTCCCCGGGCTCCGCCGCCTATCGCAACCTGATCGTGGCCACGATCGGCTTCACGCTGACGTTCTGGGCGTGGAACCTGATCGCGCCCATGTCGGCGGACTACAAGGACCGCCTGGACCTGAGCTCGTTCCAGCAGTCGCTGCTGGTCGCCGTGCCGGTGCTGGTGGGCTCGCTGGGCCGTATCCCGGCGGGCGCGCTGACCGACAAGTACGGGGCGCGGCTGATGTTCCCCCTCACCTCGGCGCTGACGATCCTGCCGGTGCTGCTGCTGATCCCGGCGAAGAACTCGTACGGCGCGATGCTGGCCGTGGGCTTCCTGCTGGGGATCGGCGGCACGACGTTCGCGATCGGCATCCCGCTGGTCAACTCCTGGTTCCCGCCCGTCAAGCGCGGTCTCGCGCTCGGCGTCTTCGGCATGGGCATGGGCGGCGTCGCGCTGTCCGGCTACTTCACCCCGCGCATCGCCGAGCACGGCGACAACCTGCCGTTCCTCGTGGTCGCCGGCGCCCTGGTGGTGTACGCCGCGCTGTCGGCGGTGCTGATCAACGACCACCCGGGGCGCCAGGTGCCGACCGACTCGCTGGCGCACCGGCTGGGCGCGGCGGGCCGGCTGCGGGTCACCTGGGAGCTGTCCGCGCTGTACGCGATCGGCTTCGGCGGCATCGTCGCGTTCGGCGTGTACCTGCCGACATACCTGAAGACGTGGTACGAGCTGTCGCCGACCGACGCCGGGACGAAGGCGGCCGGGTTCGCCCTGGTCACCGTCATCTTCCGGCCGATCGGCGGCTGGCTCTCGGACCGCGTGCACCCGGCGCTCGTGACCTCGGTGGCCCTCGGGGTGGCCGCGCTGATGGCGATCGTCCAGGCCTTCGACCCCCGGCTGGACCCCACGGGCACGATCGCGCTGCTCGTCATGGCGGCGGGCCTGGGCACCGCGAGCGGCAGTGTCTTCGCGCTGGTCTCGCAGGTCACCCCGCAGGCGAAGGTGGGCAGTGTGACGGGCATCGTCGGCGCGATGGGCGGACTCGGCGGGTTCGTGCCGCCGCTGGTGATGGGCGCGATCTACAGCGCCAAGGACTCGTACTCGATCGGTTTCATGCTGCTGTCCGACCTGGCGCTGGCGGGCTGTGTGTACGCGTACGGGCGGATGCGCAACGTCCAGCGGGACGGCTGAGGGGCGCGGCGTGCGCCGGGGCGTGAGGCGGGCCTCATTCGAGCCGGTTTCCAGGGCCGGGGACCCCGTACCGATCTAGGGTGCGCAGGGTGATGCCACTTCTGCCCGCACTCCAGGACGCGTCCGGTCCGGCGGCCGCCCGCGAAGCCGTCCGGTTCGATGACGTCACCCTCACCTACTCCGCGCTGACCGAGGTCACGGCCTCCCTCGCGGCCCGGCTCACCGGCGCGGTCCGCGTCGCCGTCTGGGCCACGCCGAGCGCGCCGACCGTCGTCGCGGTGGTCGCCGCGCTCCGGGCCGGGGTGCCGGCCGTCCCGCTGAACCCGAAGACCGGGGAGCGGGAGCTCGCGCACATCGTTGCGGACAGCGCGCCCTCCCTGGTGCTGGCCGCCCCCGGTGACGTGCTCCCGCCCGCGCTGGCCGGCCTGGACCGCGTCGACGTCACCACCGCGTCCCCGGGCCCGGTGCCCGCCGCGCTCCCCGAGCCGGACCCCGAGTCCCCCGCCCTGGTGGTGTACACCTCCGGCACGACCGGCCCGCCGAAGGGAGCCGTCCTGCCCCGCCGGGCGCTCGCCGCGTCGCTGGACGCGCTGGAGGACGCCTGGCAGTGGACCGCCGACGACGTCCTCGTCCACGCGCTGCCGCTGTTCCATGTGCACGGGCTGATCCTGGGCGTGCTGGGCCCCCTGCGCCGGGGCGGTTCGGTGCGCCACCTGGGCCGGTTCTCGCCCGAGGGCGTGGGCCGGGAGCTGGGCGCGGGCGGCACGATGCTGTTCGGCGTACCGACCATGTACCACCGGCTCGCGGAGGCGCTGGCGGACCCGGACGCGTCCGCCGGTCTCGCGAAGGCTCTCGCGGGCGCCCGGCTGCTGGTCTCCGGGTCGGCCGCGCTGCCGGTCCACGACCACGAGCGCATCGCGGCGGCGACCGGCCGCCGGGTCATCGAGCGGTACGGCATGACGGAGACCCTGATGAACACGGGTGTACGGGCCGACGGCGCCCCGCGCCCCGGCACGGTCGGCCCGCCCCTGCGCGACGTCGAACTGCGTCTGGTGGAGGAGGACGGCACCCCGCTCACCGGTCCCGAGTCCATCGGCGAGATCCAGGTGCGCGGCCCGAACCTGTTCACCGGCTATCTCAACCGGCCCGACGCGACGGCCGCCGCGCTCACCGCCGACGGCTGGTTCCGCACGGGCGACATGGCCACGCTCGACCCGGACGGCTATGTCCGCATCGTCGGCCGCAGGGCGACGGACCTGATCAAGAGCGGCGGCTACAAGATCGGCGCCGGCGAGATCGAGAACGCGCTGCTCGACCACCCCGGCGTCCGCGAGGCGGCGGTCACCGGCGAACCGGACCCGGACCTGGGCGAGCGGATCGTGGCCTGGGTGGTCCCGGCCGACCCCGCCGCCCCGCCCACCGCCGAGGAACTGGCCGGCCATGTCGCCGCCCAGCTGGCCCCGCACAAGCGCCCGCGCACCGTCCGCTACCTGGACGCGCTGCCCCGCAACGACCTGGGCAAGATCATGAAGCGGGCGCTCCATGGCTGAGCGGCTGACGGCACGGGAGGCGATCGGCGCACTCACCGCCGACTTCACCGAGTCCGCCGCCCCCGCGGAGGACACCGCCGGCGACGGCCCGCTCGGCTGGACCGGTTACGCGGACTCCCGCGCGCGGGCCACCGCCCGTACCGGCGAGCAGGAGTCCGTCGTCCACGGCACCGCCACGGTCGGCGGGCACCCGTGTGTCCTGATCTCCTTCGAATTCGGCTTCCTCGGCGGCTCGCTGGGGCAGCGCACCGGGGACCGGCTGGAGGCGGCGTACGAGGAGGCGATCACCCGAGGGCTGCCGCTCGTCTCGCTGATCGCCACGGGCGGCAGCCGGATGCAGGAGGGCATGATCGCGCTGACCCAGCTGCACCGGGTGGCCCGCGCCTCGGCCCGGCTGCGGGCGGCGGGCCCCGCGCAGCTCGCGGTCCTGCGCGACCCGACGACCGGCGGCGGCTGGGCCACGCTGGGCGCGGGCGCGGATGTGATCCTGGCGCTGCCGGGGGCGCAGGTCGGGTTCGCCGGATCGCGGGTACGGCCGGCCGGCGCCGACCCCGCCGCGTACGGGGCCGAGGGCCAGCTCGCGGCCGGTTCCGTCGACGCGGTCGTGGCGCCCGGGGACCTGGCGGCCACGGTCGGACGCTGGCTCGGCCTGCTCGCCCACCACGACACCCCGCCCTCCCCCGCCCCGGTGCCGGCGGCCCTCGGGGCGAGGGACCTGCCGGGGACGGGCTGGGACGCGGTGCTCCGGGCGAGGGCGGCGGACCGGCCGCGCGCCGGGGCCTATCTGGACGACTACTTCGACGAGCGGCTGCCGCTGAGCGGCGACCGCTGCGGCGGCACGGACCCCGGGCTGCTCTGCGGATTCGGGCTGCGCGAGGGCCGGGCGGTGGCGTACGTGGCGCAGTGCGGCACCGCGACCCGCCCGGCCGGCTACCGCACGGCGGCCCGGGTGATCCGGCTCGCCGGCCGGCTGGGCGTCCCGGTCCTCACGCTGGTGGACACCCCGGGCGCGGCCAACGACGCCGAGGCGGAACGGGCCGGCGCCGGCGCGGCCATCGCGGACGCCTTCGCGGCGATCGCGGCGGCCCGGGTCCCGGTCACCACCCTGGTGATCGGCGAGGGCGGCTCGGGCGGGGCGCTGGCCCTGGCCGCGCCGGACCGCACCCACGTCACCCCGGACAGCTACTTCTCGGTGATCGCCCCGGAACTGGCCGCCGCGATCCTGAAGCGTTCCCCCGACCAGGTCCGGGCCACGGCCGGCCAACTGCGGCTGCGCCCGCAGGACCTGGTGGATCTGGGCGTGGCCCGCTCGGTGGCGGAACCACGTGCCGACGGGCAGGGGGCGTGAAGGGTGGCTAGCGTGGGAAGGGGCCGCCCTCACGCAAGGAGATGACCGACGATGCCCGCAGAAGCGACCGAGGGCACACCGTGCTGGGCCGACGCGACGTTCACCGACCTGGAGGGCGCGAAACGCTTCTACGGTGAGCTGCTGGGCTGGACGTTCGGCGACACGCTGGCCGAGTACGGCAACTACACGCAGGCGTACGTGGACGGCAAGGCGGTCGCCGCGCTGATGCCGCCGGGCCCCGGGCAGATGCCGCCCGGCTGGTGCCTGTACCTGGCCTCGCCGGACGCGGAGGCCACCGCGTCGAAGATCCGCGGCGCCGGCGGCACGCTCCTGGTGGAGCCCATGCGGGTCGGTGAGTTCGGCACGATGGTGCTGGCCGCCGACCCGGGCGGGGTCACCTTCGGCGTATGGCAGCCCGGCACCCACAAGGGCTTCGAGGCGCGGACCGTCCCGGGCGCCTTCAACTGGGCCGAGGTCTTCACCCGGGCCCCGGAGCGTGCGGACGCCTTCTTCCCCGAGGTCTTCGGGTACGGCGTGCAGCGCATGACGGACGACGGGGTCGACTTCACGCTCTACGACCTGGGCGCGGACCCGGTCCTGGGGCGCATGAGGATGACGGACGACTTCCCGCCGGAGGTGCCGCCGTACATGAACGTGTACTTCACCGTGGACGACTGCGACGCGGCGGTGGAGAAGGCGACGTCCATGGGAGCGACGCTGCGGTTCGGCCCGATGACCATCCCGTTCGGCCGGTTCGCGGCGCTGACGGACCCGGAGGGCGCGCCGTTCTCGCTGATCGACAACGGCACGACGGGCGGCGAGATGCCGACGCTGGAGCGGGTGTCGTAGCGGGCTCTACGGCTCGGGGTGGCGCGCGTCGTACCGGGCGAAGCCGCGCCACCGCAGCCCGAGCAGCGCCACCGCGACCACGCAGGCGATGCCTCCCCCGGTGACGGCGAGCCCCGGGGAGGTCAGATCTGCGGCGGACCCGGCGAGGAAGTCCCCCAGCCGGGGCCCGCCGGCCACCACCACGATGAAGACGCCCTGGAGCCGGCCGCGCAGCTCGTCCGGGACGGCCGCCTGGAGCATCGTGTTGCGGAAGACCATGGACGTGGTGTCGGCGGCCCCGGCGAGCGCCAGGAACAGGATGCCGAGCCAGAGCTGCCGGGTGAGGCCGAAGACCGCGACGGCCGCGCCCCAGCAGCCGACGGCGACCAGCACCGCGAGACCGTGGCGCCGGACGCTGCCCAGCCACCCGGAGAACACCCCGCCGAGCAGCGCCCCGAGCGCCGGTGCGGCGACGAGCAGCCCGGTGGTCTTCGCGTCGCCCCCGTACCAGAGGACGGCGACGACGGGGAAGAGCGCGCGGGGCTGGGCGAGGACCATGGCGCACAGGTCGCTGAGGAACGTCATCCGCAGATTGGGCCGGGTCCCGAGGAACCGCAGCCCGTCGAGCACGGAGGCCCGCTTCCGGTCCGTCGCCGCGTCCCGCTCGGGCAGCATCGAGGGCAGCCGCCACATGGCGTAGAGGGACGCGGTGAAGGTGACGGCGTCGACCCCGTACGCGGCGCGGTACCCCCACCACCCGACGATGAGCCCGCCGAGCATGGGCCCGACGAGCGTGCCGGTGGTGCTGGTCATCGAGTTCAGCGCGTTGGCGGCGGGCAGCTGCTCGGCCGGCAGCAGCCGGGCGATCATCGAGGAGCGCGCGGGCGAGTTGAGCGCGAAGCAGACGGCCTGGAGCGCGACGACCCCGTACAGCACCCCCACCCGCTCCACCCCGGCGACGGTGACCCCGACGAGCACCACCGACAGCAGGAACGACCCGAACGCACTGGCCAGCCCCAGCTTCCGCCGGTCCACGGTGTCCGCGACGGCCCCGCCGTACAGCCCGAACACCACGAGCGGCACCAGCGAGCAGGCCCCGATGAGCCCCACGGAGAAGGCCGACCCGGTCAGGTCGTACACCTGCAACGAGACGGCCAGCGCCGTCATCCCCTGCCCCACCCAGGACACGGTGTTCCCGAACCAGAGCCGCCGGTAGTCGGGCGAGGTCCGCAGGGGCGTCAGGTCGGCGAATATCCGGCCCCGGGGCGACGGCTCACCGGCGCCGGCATCGGATTCGGTCAGGGATTCGGTCACGCGGAATGGTATCGACCACTCCCCGGTGCCGTACGCGCCGGTGGGACTCGTGGCCCTGACGCCTCGGCGCGGTCGCGCAGCAGCTCGAAGAGCTCGTCGCCCGCCTGGCTGTCCCGGCTTCCCCGATGCCCGTCGGAAACCGTGTGACGCTTCCCTTTCTGCCTGAGACCGATGACCTCATTCATGCAGCGTTCGCCGATACCGGCCGCCTCGTAGGCCGAGGGGTCCGCGACGAAGGCCAGGGTCGCCGCGGCGAGGATCCCGGGGACGTCACGACGTCGGGTTCTGAGTGCGTTGCGGAGCCGGGCCACCTCGTCCGGAATGTCTGCGGGGCGGCGCAAGCCGATCAGTTCCCGCAGCCCCTTTCCTCCCAGCTCCCGCATTCCGTCGGAGAGCAGGGCCTCGACCACTGCGTCGGGCTCCATGTCGGCGGGCTCCTGATGACCCGGCAGGGGTGGCAGCGAGTACGGCTCCTGAAGGGAGGGAAGAGCGGCGTGACAGATCAGGAGCCGCAGACGATCCGGGGGATAGTCGGCGGACTCTGCCGTATGGCGTTCCTCCGCTGTTCGCAAGGCGTCGGCCAGCGCCCAGATATAGGCCGGCCCGCAGGCGATGGTCGCGCAGATGTCCGCGAACGCCTCTCCGAGCCACCGCTCCCAGAGCAGCAGGCGGTCGGTCTCCATCCCCGTAACGCTTCTCAGTCTGGCGAGCAGCGATGGCGTCAGGCCGAAATCGTCCTCGATGTGGTGGGCCGTCTCATGTGCGACGGCGAGGAGGGAGGGCAGGTGGCGTCCCGACGACCACGGCAGGGAGATGAGGGGGACGGGCAGGCACTTGCTCGCCTTACGGCCGTCCATCGTCCGCTGCCTTCCATGGGAGAGCAGGTCCTCGAAGTCGGACCCGCGCGCCGTCGCGAAAGGAACGGGCCGGCGGCTGGGAAACGTCAAAGGCGGTTCACGCAGCCGGGAGTCCGACGCAGCGGCCAGCATGACGGGTTCGTACAACGACCACGCCAACTCGTCGGTGACTTCGAGCAGCCTTCCGTAACGGGGGACTTGCCGGATGAGCAGTTTGCTTCTGAAGAAGTCCCACAGGTGGTGCAGGTCGAGGACGATGTCCGCCGCCCGGAGGACGCGTTCGTCCGACGGCATCAATTCGATGCGGTCGAGTACCGTCGTCAGCACCAGAACAACGGAACGGACTTGCGACTCGTGCTTCTCCAGGGAATGGCCCTCTGAAGCACTGCTGCTCCACGAGGAGAGTTCCGCCCTCAGATCATCGATGACGTGCCGCGTCTCATGCTCCCGGCGACGCCTGTAGCCCCCGTCGACACGGGTCATTCCTCGTCCGCCTCGGATTCCGAGAGGTGCAGGGCGGACGGGGTGGCGAACATGGTGCCGGTGATCGCTTCGAGAGAGTCATCGCCCCAGTCGGTAGTCGTCCATCTGGCGTCTCCCCGGCCTGGATCCGTCTGGAGCAGGACCACTGCTTGCAGAGCCCTGTGCAACTCCATCAGAGGCGCCTCCCGTACGATCCCGGTCGCCAGAACCATGGCTTGGAGCTCGGACGCCTTGACGAGTCCGGTCCCGAGGGCAGCAGGCACCAGGCCCGAGGCGAAGAGGATCGCCGCGAAGTGGTTGCGCAACACGAGCTGCAGAGGGATGTCGGCGGACGAACTGGGGCGCGGGGGGTCGAGAACGATGAGCGGCTGGGTTCCCGGTTCGAACCCGGCCAGCCACTGGACCAGCCTGCTTGGATCCAGGTCCGATCCCGAGGCCTTGCTGTCCAGACGATCACTCGGGCTGAGTCCGACCGGCGACAGGTCGAAGTACGGGGTCGTGCCCCCCTTGATCCTCAGCGGGGCGTGCACATGCAGCACAGCCGGTGCTCCCCGACGGGCGGGCGGCAAGGAGGCAGGACTGGATACCTGCAGCACCTCGCATCCCTGTGAGCGGTAGACGTCCGTAAGGGACCTGGCTGACACCTGCAGGTCCAGCAGGGCATCGTTCGGCGCGCTCTCCAGCAGGAGTACCGAGTGCGCTCCGAACTTCGCCCGCGTTCGCTGCCGCGCTTCCCGCAGAAGGGTGACCAAGGCCGCGCCGGCGAGCGACACCAAAGCCCTGGAAGTCCCGCTCATTCCTTTGGGCAGCACGATGTTGAGGGCGGCGGCAGCGGCCGCGAAAGTCGCACCGCCCAAGACCCCGTCAGCGATGATCTCCATGCCGGCCATGAGGCGGAGCGCAGACTGCAAGGCCCGGACATCCGCCGATTCCGCGGCATCGGGGAGGGTCCGGTAGAGGACCATGTGTTCGTCCTCGCTCGCCGCGAGCGACGACAGTTCCCAGGGGAACGTGTGCAGAGCGGCGTCGTCGGACCGCACCTGCATACGCGAGACCTGGTCGGCACCCGGCCACACTTCCCGCAGCCGGGGCAGCATGGTCGCCGCTGCCGCACGCCAGTCCGCCAGCAGCGTGTCGGCCAGCGCCTGGTGGCCCGCCGTGGACGTGTTGCCGGGAACGATGCTGAACACGCGGTCCGTCTCCGGCCGCTCCTGATCATCGACCGGACTCCGGGCCTGTTCTCCCGGCGCGGGATGTCCGAGCCTCACCATCATGCGGTCGGCGGCCTTCATCATCGAGCGGTCGTTCAGGTCCTCCCCGACGGAATGGAGAATGCGTGCCTCCCATGCCGATTCCTGGTGTACCCCGCCCAGGTCGGCGACTGCCCTGCGCAGGTGCTCGTCGCGTTCCTCGGCCGTGGCGGAGGCTCTCCGTGCCAGGAACCAGCGGGCGACCGCGGACGACAACGGCGCCGTCGCCGGTGCGACCTCCAGAAGGCTGTCGCTGACGTGCTTGGTGGCGGTTCCCCTGGCCAGCATCTGCGCCTGAGCTCGACGCCAGGCCGACAGCGGATCGCCGGACCGGGTGTGCAGTTCCTGATGAGCGCGGTCGGAGAGGTGGGCTGCCTGCGCCCTCTGCCCGGCGAGCCGTCCCAGATGCGCGAGGTGGGTGAGCTGCACCTGATAGTCGAGCCCTGACCGGGCAGGCTGCGCGATGGGGGCGAACAATGCGTGCAGAGCGTTCAGATGCGAAGGGCTCGGGGCCTCATCGGGGGGTGTCGGACAACTGCTCAGCCCCGCCAGTGCCCCCAGCCGCGCCGAGGGAGGCTGCACGGTGGCGAGGGCCAGGCACAGCTCAGCTGTCCGCTGCGGCGAGTTCAGTACGGCCGCCACGCCTCCGCGGAGGACTTTCTCCCGGGAGTCGGCGGGCACGTCCAGCAGCGAGGCATCGTGCACCGGGTATCCCAGGCCGGACAGCTGGTGCCACAGCAGGGACCGCTCCACGACCCACTCCCCCGACGCGTCGGCGGTCTGCAACTGAACGAGTACGGCCGCCGCACGGCGCAGGTCCTGCAGATCACGGGCCAGGAAGCGCGCGTAGAGAAGGAGGTACCGCGGGTGTCCGTGCGGGAAACCCAGGTCACTCCACAGACCGGCCGCACGGTCGAAGAGCGACTGGGCGCGATCGACGGCGAGCATCTCGCCCTCGATCGCGGCACGGGCCATGAGGCTCCTGGCGAGGTGCCGGAAGCGGGCCGGCCCCTCGCCCGAGGCCGACGACTGCTCGGCCTCGTCCAGGGCGGTGAGTGCCTCCTGGGACTGCCCCAGGAGCCGGTGGGCGCGTGACTGAAGCAGGCATCTTTCCACACGCTGCGCGTGCGGGACGGCCAGCAACTCCGGGCGTTGCAGAGTCGCGAGCGCTTCTGTGGGGACGAACGAACTGAGCTGGCTGCGGGCTTTGGCCAACATCGCGCGGGACTGCAACGGGGACGTCCGCTCATGACGGCGCCCCGCGTTCCGGGTGAGGGCGGCGGATGCCTTGGATTCGGCCGGTGTGACGACCTGATCCTCGAGTTCGACAGCCTTGGTGATGTTCCCCTGGCGCTCCAGCTGCTGCGCCAGTTCCAGGGAGATGAGCCATTGGCTGGCCGTGGCACTGCGGGTGTGGGCGGTGTGGAGAGCTGAGCGGTAGGTGGATTCCGCTTCACCGTCGTGGAGTGCCGTCTGAATGCGGGCGAGGGTGACCTGAAGCCGTTCCCTCCACCGGTCCTCCTCTTCTTCGCGCAGCGCCAGCTGAACGATGTGCGCTGCCTCCTGGTGCTTGTTCTGGCTGCTCAGGAGGCAGGCCCGCAGCAACTGTTCCGCGCTGTTCGACTGCACGTCAGGTGCTGGGGCCTTCGCACGCAGCTTGCCGACGACCGCCATCCTGTGCTCGATCTCGTTCCAGAGGGGGTCTGCGGCGTTGTACGTGTTCTCTTCCGCCTGCTTCAGTACGAGCGAGGTGGCTATCACGAGATGCGCGGCAATGAGCGTGGTGTGGCTGATCAACTGCGGTCCGTCGGGAAGCCGCCTGGGCTCTGTCCCCTCCACGTACTCCGGCCCCAGCACTTCCTCGGCCAGCTCCCGCATGCCGTCGAAGTCGTTCCGCTCGTCGGCCCGTCGAACGGCGTTGTGCCACGCTTGCACGGCATCGGGGTGCCCGCCTTGGAAGTGATGGTAAAGAGCCTCCCTGGTGTAGGTGAGCCACTGCTCGGGGTACGCGCCTGCCTGACTCTCGAAGTGAAGCGCGAACGCGCGGTGCAGCTTTCTGGCCACCGGCTGAAGGGCGACCAGTTGTCTCATGGGCGCCGCCACATTGGGATGGAAGACGACTACGGAGTCGTCTCCCGGCTGCCGGGACACCCAGGAGGATGCGCCGGCGTAATCGAGTAGACGCTGCCAGGCGTTCTCGAGCTGCCAACCGGTCAATTGACCGGATACGACGGGGAAGACCTCGGAGCTGCCGCGCAGGTGATGCGCGTCCGTGCGGGGATCGTCCACCTCCTCCGCCCCGCTGATGCCGGCTGAGAGCCAGTGCAGCATGACCTGCTTGACGTCTTCGAACCGCAGCTGCCGCGGAACGACGCCGTAGCGCAGAATCCATCGCACCTGGGGGTCTTCGATGCGGCAGACAACTCGCTCGATGAGGTATCGAAGGTGCGGTTCCCCCCAGGAGTTCAAGGTCTCCGGCGTGATATCCGGATCGCTCTCGATCACGTCCGCGCACAACGCCAATGTGAAGGGAAGCCCCTGGGCCTTCGACGTCGCGGCGCGCACCAGCTCCGGATCGGTGATGCCGCGCCGGGCCAGGTAGGCACGCGTTTTCCCGGAAGTGAAGAGTGGAACCTCGACATGAGCGATTTCGACGTCTCCGAAGACAGTAAGAGCGTCCGGGAGCGCCTCTCGGAGATCGTATCGGCCGGCCAGAATCACCCGGAGCCCCGGGCAGCGCTCGAGCAGGCGGGCAAGCAGACGCAGCAGCTGCGCCGCCTCGCCCGAACCGTGCAACAGGAGCTCTTCCAGGGTGTCGACGACCAGAACCACCGGCTTGCCCGGACGCACGCGGTTGAGCCTGTCGGCAAAGGCGCCGACCAGCTCGTCCTCGACGGCCTCGGAATTCAGCAGAGCAATGTCACGCGCCACATCGCTCGCCAGCTTGGAAGGCCGGCGGTCAAGAAGCACCCGATAAGCAGCGTAGCTTTCGAGTCTCTCGAAAAGTTTACCGGGAAATCGGCGCCCTACTTGTTCCGCGATTTCCAGCAGAATGAGCCAGGGATGGCGGCCGACCGCTCTGGCACTGGCGAAGTCGAAGTCGATCCTGGCGCACAGCACGTCCCGCCCGGCCGGCACCCAGTGACGCGCTACCAGCCAGCGGAGTTGCATCGTCTTGCCCGCGCCGCCGGGCGCGTACATCTGCCAGATCCGCTGCTCGCCCCGCAGCAGGCGCTCCGCCTGTTCCTCGATCCCGTCCGGGGGGAGATACTGCGCCGCGCGGGCGTAGTCGGCCGCCCAGAAGGACCGGGTACGGACATAGCCCGAGCAGTCCCGGTATCTCTGACGCAACTCGGGCGCCAGGCGGACCGAGCGGTCCGGGTCCCCCAGAACATCGACCAGGTCCTCGCATGCCGCGAAGTCCCCGTCCTCATCCGCCTGCGCGAAAAGCCGGTCGAACAGACTGACGGCCCGCTCCGGTGCACCCAGGAGAAGGTGCCGAAGTTGCTCGACTTCGTCGTCCGCGGCACCCCAATACCGCGCAACTTCCCTCTCCAGTTCCTCGAGTTCAGCCAGAAGTCGGGAGGGGGTGGGCTTCAGCCACTCACGGAAATAGCTGCTCCGATCCGAATCCGTCAGCGCATACTGCCCGTGCTGCCACCTGGCGGGAACAACGGCCCCTTGTTCGACGAGGTCGCTCCAGGAAGGAGGCTCCTCCCCGGTCGCACGGTGCGCCCAGGGACGCAGCGTCCCCTCGTAGAGAGCCGAATCGAACATCCGGGCCGCGGCGCACGCTCTGAGCGCCGGCCGCCAGGACTCGGGTACCAGTGACCTGCTGATGTCCTCGGGACTCTCGCCCGACGCCAGTCTGCGAGCCAGATCGGCCATCATGTCCGCGGCGTTCGTCATCGGGCCTCCAGAGCCCGAGCCGCTTCGGTCCACTGCTGGATGATCCTCTTCTGCGTGAACAACTGGAAGAGCCCTACCGGAAAGTAGTCGTCCGGCTGCTGGACATAAGCATGGAGCAAGTTGAGAGTCGCGGCGTTGGGGACACATTTCAGTCGGCTGCTGTAGGCCCTGGCCAGCCGCATGAAGTGAGACTTCTTGAAATCGCCGACCTGGACACGGCCCACCAGATGCGAGTCCGCGTCGGGAACCACAGGCCGCGAAAACTCGGAGGCAACGAGGACCAGCCGAAGCGGCATTGCCTCGCCCTTGGCGATGGGCCTGATCAGACCGTGGTAGAGCTCGCCGCTCAACGACTCTTCCGTCACCATTTCGGCATGGTCGAGAGCGATGACGATCGGCCGGGTGACGGAAGCCTTGCAGAGAGCCTGCCGAAACGCGTCCAGAATCTGCGCCTTGCGCTCATCCGCGTGGCCCGCGTCCACATTGAACGGTTGCCATTCGTCCTCCTGCCCGTACACCTCTCCTTCAAGAGGCCTCACCGCTCCGGACACCAGTCGGTTGAGCTGCGCGTTGAACTCACCGAAGACGTCCTTCGGTAATGAGCAGAGCTGATCCGGCGAGACCGCCCTTTCACGAATCATGCGCAGCACAGCCAACCAGTCCTTCTTCGACCCGCCACCCGCCTGTCCACCCGGTGCCGAAATCCTCTGCGCCAGGTCAACGGAGATTATGTGATGCCCTCGAAGGAACCAGGTGGCAAGACACCAGTTCGCCAGCCACGTCTTACCTGTCGGGTTGTGCCCGCTCCGGGGATGCTTGCCTATCACGAGCACATGACGCTCGGGTACGGAAGGAACGGCCCGGGGATCGTCCAAGGCCCACCAGGCGTTCCGTCGCTCTTCAGAACGCCCAACAAAAAGCTGCAGGTCAGCGTACTGCTTATGGCGAAGAACATCCGTCACCGAACTGTCCGGCGTCGCGAGCAGATGAGGCAGCGCATCATCGGGCTCGCTGCGCATCAACAGGACGGGAAGGGCCCAGGCACCGGTCTTCTCGGGCATCCTCCCGAGCTCGGCGCGCGCCACGGCGACACAGACGTCCAGCGGTTTGTGTTCCGCGAACGCCTCGTAGAACTTGCCCGAAAAGATCACGGCGGCCTGCGAGTCGATGTCGGCCTGCATCGAAAGAACTGCCCGCACCCCGGATTCGAGGAACGCCTGCGCGATTCCGCCTATCCAGTCCGACGGGTCGGCCTGGGCGATGCGGCACGCGTTCAGCACCACGACGGATGGCTGCCTGCCGAACAGGTCCGCGATGTCTTCGGCGGCGAGAGTCCACAGGACCCCCGTGTCGGAGGAGAAGGAGAGTTCCGGGCTGCCGCCGTCGGATCGCGGCATCCCGTGTCCGATGAAATGCACCACGTGCGGACGGAATTCCTCCACAGCTTCGGCAAGCACCGAGGCGCTCGCCGGGCAATCGAGCACCTCCACATGGGCCAGTCCCGGGGATCGCTCCAGCACTCCGGAGAGTGCGGCGATCTCGTGCTCGGCGAGTATCTGCTCCTGGCTGGCAGGGGTCGCCACCACTATCAGCACGCGTCTGGGCCCGAGTTCCGAGGGCGGCGGTTCCGCCCCCGCAGCCGGCACCCCCCGCCTGAGCAGCAGTTCGGGCCGCCGCCATAACCAGGTGCCCTGGCAGCGCATCAGCTCCCACGGCAGCGCGCGCAGAGCCGCGGGCTCGACGGTCAGAAGCACGTGCAACGGGTCGTCCTTCGTGGCACCCGCCCGTAACTCCGCCCAAGGCGAACCGAGCCCGCCGCCGAACACCGCGTCGAAGAGAGCGTCACCGGCCTCCCGGCGGTCCTGCTCCGTCGCCTGCCTCTCGAATACGGCCCTCAGAGCCGTCAGGTCTCCCACGTCCGCCATGGGCACCAGGAGCTGGATGCCCTTGTCCGCCACGAAGTGGACCCCGAAGCCCGACGCGCTGCCCGGAAGCTCCACAACGCGCAGCCATACCGCACTGTTCATGATCCTCGCCGGCCCCGCCCTACTCCCCGGAAGGATCGAAGCCCGGCTGTTCCTCCGGTCCTACCTCCTCCAGCACCGCGCCCGGATCATCCAGTGCCTCCTCCAACAGCACGGGCGGGACCGGCACCGGTCCGGCGCCGCGGCCGGGCTGACGAGGTTCGTAGTCCGCCTTCGCCGCTCTGAACCACGGCTTCTTGAGCCGTACCACGCGGAAGAACGGTGTGCACTCCCCGCCAGTCCACTGCTCGGACAGACCCTGCGCCCGCAGGATCGAAGCCCCCGCCGCGAGGTCGGCGAGCCCTAGCTGCGCCTGGCCCGCCCCGGCCTGCAGGCGCACTTCGGCGGACGCTCTGCTCGCGGCGCTCGTCATGAGTGTGCCGGACCGCGCGGTCACCACCTGGGTCACCGCCAGCAGCGAGTCGTCCCAGGTGTCCCAGCTCAGGCGGAGCAGCTCTGCCGCGAGGGCGGGGTGGTTCTCCACACCGCGCTCCACCATGCCCGTGAACACCACCAGGGCGGACTTGCTCTTCGTGAACTCGACGGCCGCGCCGAGATCGGCGACGGCGAGAGACGCGAAACCGTCCATCGCGGCACCGGCGGTCTTGAACCGGACCGAAACGGTCCCCTGGGCGTCGTACAGAAAATCCCTGTGCGGGAGACCCGGGCGCAGGGCGAACCCGATCCCCCGGTCCGACAGCGCCCCGGCCGTCCGAACGCGGCCGTCCAGGTTATGGAGAACGTCTCCTACCGCCACCCGCTGCACCAGCGGCCAGGCCAGCCACCAGTCCGCCCAGTTTCCCCCAACTGCCTTGCGGTACACCGTGTGTGAGCCAGACATGTGCGCCCCCCGTCGACCAGGATCCCGGCGCTCAGGATACTGACGTCGCCGCCCAGCATGTCAGCCATTCGGACCAATATCCCCCTTCTCGTGACCTGTGGCTCCACCCACGCAGAACAGGGCAGACGCGGGTCACGACGGAAAGGATCGGCACCGGCCGCCACCCGCACGGACACCGAGCCTTCGCCCCGCCACCACCACCCGGCCGGACTGCCGAGCCAGGCCGTGAACGGGGAGAGACAGCGGAGTGCACCGCCGAATCGATCATCCGGACGGCCGAAGGGGCGCAGGTTCCGGGCCCCCGTCCCAACACCATCGAGCACGGCTCGCGGCGCCCCTCGGGCAACCGCCACAAAAACCACGAATCCCCAGGTCAGAACGATTCTGCCTGGGGAAGCTGGGTGGGGCGGGTGGGACTCGAACCCACGGCCGACGGATTATGAGTCCGCTGCTCTAACCGGCTGAGCTACCGCCCCGTTTCGGCGTGGCGCGTACATGTGTGCGCACCGTCTGCCGCAGCATAGCCGGTCATACGATCTCCCGCTGCGGATGCCCGGCTGCTGATGACCATGAAGACGGCGCTGCCTCGCGGCCGGTTCCGGGCACACGAAAAAGGACCCCGAAGGGGGTCCTCTTCCGATCGCTCCCCCGACTGGACTCGAACCAGTAACCCTCCGGTTAACAGCCGAATGCTCTGCCAATTGAGCTACAGGGGATCGCGCTCCCCCGACTGGACTCGAACCAGTAACCTGCCGGTTAACAGCCGGCTGCTCTGCCAATTGAGCTACAGGGGATTGCTGCGGTGCCTCGAACGTACCTGCCTGGCGGATGCCGGGCGGCGCGCGTTCGCTGCGACACATACATTAGCGCAAGCAGGGGGGTGCTTTGCCAATCGGTATCGGCCGGGGTGATCTCGGGCGTCTGCGGGTAGGCGGGCAGCACACGTCGCACGGAGCGAAGGAAGGGTGGCAGCCATGCGGTACCGGCTCACGTTCATCGCCGGAGTGGCCCTCGGTTACGTGCTCGGCACGCGGGCCGGGCGGGAGCGCTACGAGCAGCTGAAGAAGTCCGCACGCCAGTTCGCCCAGAACCCGGCCGTGCGCAACACCTGCGAGACCGCGGCCCAGAGCGGCCGGGAGTTCGCGGGGAAGGCGTACCACGCGGTGGGCGAGAAGGTCGGCGACAAGGTGCCGGCGTCCGTGACGGACCGGGTGCGGTCGTTGCGGGGGCGCGGCACGGGCAACGGCGTCGAGGACGACTGGGGGACCACCAACACCTAGTCGGCCCCGCCGCTCGCTTCTGCCGCGCCACCGGTACGGGAAACCTCCGGAGGTGCGGCAGAATCTGTGTATGGGCATAGTCGCCGGCTTGGACAGTTCTTCCGCGTTCACTCACATCGTGGTCTGCGATACGGACACGGGCGCCGTACTGCGCGAGGGGTACGCCGCGCACCCCGTCGAGGCGAAGGCCACCGAGGTCGATCCGCAGGCGTGGCTGCTCTCCCTCGGTGAGGCCGCCACCGGCGGGCTGCTCGAAGGGGTGCAGGCCATCGGCGTGTCCGCGCAGCAGCACGGGCTCGTACCGCTGGACCACCAGGGCAACCTCGTACGCCCCGCGCTGCTCGGCAACGACAAGCGGGCGCAGGCCGCGGCGGCCGATCTGATCGACGGGCTCGGCGGGCGGCAGGCCTGGGCCGAGGCGGTCGGGGCGGTGCCGCAGGCGGCGCAGCCGGTGGCCAAGCTGCGCTGGCTGGCGCGCACCGAGCCGGAGCAGGCGCAGCGCGTGGCGGCGGTGCTCCAGCCGCACGACTGGCTGGTGTGGCAGCTGCTGGGGCGGCCGGCCCGGCGGACCACCGACCGGGGCGCCGCCTCCGGTACCGGGTACTGGTCGGCGGGGACGGAGTCCTACCGGCCGGATCTGGTGGAGCTGGCGCTCGGTCACCAGGCGGCGCTGCCGGAGGTGCTCGGACCGTCCGACGCGGCCGGGATGACGCCGGAGGGGCTGCTCATCTCCGCCGGGACCGGCGAGACCATGGCGGCGGCCTTCGGGCTCGGCGTCGGGGTCGGGGACGCGGTCGTGTCGCTGGGGGCCTCGGGTTCCGTGATGGCGGTGCACCACGAGGCGCTGGCCGATTCGACCGGGATGATCACCTCGTTCGCCGACGCGACGGGCATGCACCTGCCGGTGGTCCACACGTCGAACGCCGTACGCGCGCTGCGCGGCACCGCCGAGATGCTGGACGCGGAAGGGCTCGACGCGCTGTCCGCGCTGGCCCTGAAGTCGACGGCCGGCTCCTCGGGGCTCGTACTCCTGCCGTATCTGGAAGGTGAGCGCACCCCGCAGCTGCCGCACACCGCCGGGACGCTGTGCGGGCTGCGGCGGGAGTCGATGAAACCGGAGCACCTGGCGCGGGCCGCGTTCGAGGGGATGCTCTGCTCGCTGGCGGACGCGCTCGACGTGCTGCGCGGCCGGGGCGTGGAGGTGCGGCGGGTGTTCCTGCTGGGCGCGGCGGCCGAGCTGCCGGCGGTGCAGCAGCTGGCCCCCTCGCTGCTGGGGACGCAGGTGGTCGTGCCGCAGCCCGCCCAGTACGCGGCGCTGGGGGCGGCCCGGCAGGCGGCCTGGGCGCTCGGGGTCTCGCAGGGGGCGCTCGACGGGCGCACTCCCCCGGCCTGGCAGGGCGCGTCGGCGCAGGTGCTGGAGCCCGGTGAGGAGCTGCCCGTGGGGCAGGCCGTGCGTCAGCAGTACATCGCGACGCGGGACCAGATTCACCCGGGGGCGTTCGACTCGGCACGGTGAGTGCGGAGGGACCGCGAAATTATGGACCGGGTCCGTTTTTTGACCTGGACTTGAATAAAAACGTTCGCGGTCCCGGCGAGCGGTGCCGGAAGATGGGTCGGCTCCCCCGACCTACGCCGACTCCGAGAGACACGCGTGCTCATAAAAATTCTGCGGGCCTATCTCGGTCCGTACAAGAAACCGATCGCGGTGCTGGTCGTCTTCCAGCTGTTGCAGACCTGCGCCACCCTCTACCTCCCGACCCTCAACGCCGACATCATCGACAACGGTGTCGTCCAGGGGGACACGAGCTACATCCTCCAGTACGGCGGCGTGATGATCGTCGTCAGCATCGCCCAGGTGGTCTGCAACATCGGGGCCGTCTACATCGGTGCCCGTACCGCCTCCGCGCTCGGGCGGGACGTGCGGGCGTCGGTCTTCGACCGGGTGCAGTCGTTCTCCTCGCGCGAGGTCGGGCGCTTCGGCGCACCCTCGCTGATCACCCGTACGACCAATGACGTCCAGCAGATACAGATGCTGGTGCTGATGACGTTCACGCTGATGGTGTCGGCGCCGATCATGTGTGTCGGCGGCATCATCATGGCGCTGGGCCAGGACGTGCCGCTCTCGGCGGTGCTGCTGGCCGTGGTGCCGGTGCTCGGGATCGCGGTCACCCTGATCGTGCGGAAGATGCGCCCGCTGTTCCGTCAGATGCAGAAGCGGCTCGACACGGTGAACCGGGTGCTGCGCGAGCAGATCACCGGCAACCGCGTCATCCGCGCGTTCGTGCGCGACGACTACGAGGAGGGGCGCTTCCGGGGCGCCAACACCGAGCTGACGGACGTGGCGCTGTCGACGGGCCGGCTGATGGCCCTGATGTTCCCGACGGTGATGACCGTCGTGAACGTGTCGTCGATCGCGGTCGTCTGGTTCGGCGCGCACCGCATCGACAGCGGCGGCATGGAGATCGGCGCGCTGACCGCCTTCCTCGCCTATCTGATGCAGATCGTCATGGCGGTGATGCTGGCGACCTTCATGTTCATGATGGTGCCGCGCGCCGAGGTGTGCGCGGAGCGCATCCAGGAGGTCCTGGAGACCGAGTCCAGCGTCGTCCCGCCGGTCCAGCCGGTACGGGAGCTGCGCGCCCACGGGCATCTGGAGGTGCGGGGCGCGGACTTCCGCTACCCGGGCGCCGAGCAGTCGGTGCTGCGGTCGGTGGACCTGGTGGCGCGGCCGGGCGAGACGACCGCGATCATCGGGTCGACGGGCAGCGGGAAGTCGACGCTGCTCGGACTTGTACCCCGGCTGTTCGACGTGACGGACGGCCAGGTGCTGGTCGACGGCACGGACGTGCGGACGCTGGACCCGGTGCTGCTGGCGAAGACGGTGAGCCTGGTCCCGCAGAAGCCGTACCTGTTCTCGGGGACGGTCGCGACGAACCTGCGGTACGGGAACCCGGACGCGACCGACGAGGAGCTGTGGCACGCGCTGGAGGTCGCCCAGGCCAAGGAGTTCGTGGAGGCCCTGGAGCACGGGCTCGACGCGCCGATCTCGCAGGGCGGCACCAATGTCTCCGGCGGTCAGCGCCAGCGGCTGTCGATCGCGCGGACGCTGGTGCAGCGGCCGGAGATCTACCTCTTCGACGACTCGTTCTCGGCGCTGGACTACGCGACGGACGCGGCCCTGCGGGCGGCGCTCGGCCGGGAGACGGCTCAGGCGACCGTGGTGATCGTGGCGCAGCGGGTCTCCACGATCCGCGAGGCCGACCGGATCGTCGTGCTGGACGAGGGCCGGGTCGTCGGGACCGGCACCCACCACGAGCTGATGGACGGCAATGACACGTACCGGGAGATCGTGCTCTCCCAGCTGACGGAAGCGGAGGCCGCGTAATGGCCGGGCCTGGCGGACGCATGATGGCGGGCGGGGCGCCGACCGAGCGGTCCATGGACTTCAAGGGGTCCTCGAAGCGGCTGATGAAACGCTTCGCCGCCGAGAAGAACACCCTGTACATGATGCTGGTGGCGGTCGCCCTCAGCGTCGGGCTCTCCGTGGTCGGCCCGAAGATCCTCGGCAAGGCGACGGACCTGGTCTTCGCCGGTGTCGTCGGCCGGGGCATGGACGCGGGGACGACCAAGGAGCAGGCCGTCGAGGGCCTGCGCAGGAGCAACAGCGGCCTGGCCGACATGCTCTCCAAGGTGGACTTCACACCGGGGCAGGGCATCGACTTCGGCGCGGTGGGCGACGTCCTGCTGATGGCGCTGGCGGTGTACGTGGGCGCCGGGCTGCTGATGCTGGTGTCGACGCGGCTGTCGATCCGGGTGATCAACCGGGTCGTGTTCCGGCTGCGCGAGGACATCCAGACCAAGCTGTCGCGGCTGCCGCTGTCGTACTTCGACCGTGCCAAGCGCGGCGAGGTGCTGAGCCGGGCCACGAACGACATCGACAACATCTCGCAGACGATGCAGCAGACGATGGGCCAGCTCATCAACTCACTGCTGACGATCGTCGGCGTGCTGGTGATGATGTTCTGGATCTCGCCGCTGCTGGCGCTGGTCGCGCTGGTGACGGTGCCGCTGTCGGTGGTCGTGGCGGCGAAGGTCGGCAAGCGTTCGCAGCCGCAGTTCGTGCAGCAGTGGAAGGTGACGGGCAAGCTCAACGCCCACATCGAGGAGATGTACACCGGTCACACCCTGGTGAAGGTCTTCGGCCGGCAGGAGGAGTCCGCGCGGGACTTCGCCGAGCAGAACGAGGCGTTGTACGAGGCCGGGTTCAAGGCGCAGTTCAACAGCGGGATCATGCAGCCGCTGATGATGTTCGTGTCGAACCTGAACTATGTGCTGATCGCCGTGGTCGGCGGGCTGCGGGTCGCCTCCGGCGCGCTGTCGATCGGTGACGTGCAGGCGTTCATCCAGTACTCGCGGCAGTTCTCGATGCCGCTGACGCAGGTCGCCTCGATGGCGAACCTGGTGCAGTCCGGTGTGGCGTCGGCGGAGCGGATCTTCGAGCTGCTGGACGCCGAGGAGCAGGAGTCCGACCCGGCGAAGGGCGAGGGCGAGCACCCCGGCATCCTGCGCGGCAGCGTCGCACTGGAGAACGTGGCGTTCCGCTACGACCCGGAGAAGCCGCTCATCGAGGACCTGTCGCTGAACGTCGAACCGGGCCACACGGTCGCGATCGTCGGCCCGACGGGTGCGGGCAAGACCACGCTGGTCAACCTGCTGATGCGGTTCTACGAGGTGACGGGCGGCCGGATCACGCTGGACGGCGTCGACATCGCGAAGATGTCGCGCGCCGACCTGCGCTCGGGCATCGGCATGGTCCTCCAGGACACCTGGCTGTTCGGCGGGACCATCGCGGAGAACATCGCCTACGGGGCCCCCGGCGACGTCGGCCGGGAGCGGATCGAGGAGGCGGCGAGGGCTGCGCATGCCGACCGCTTCATCCGGACCCTGCCGGACGGTTACGACACGGTGATCGACGACGAGGGCTCCGGGGTCAGCGCGGGCGAGAAGCAGCTGATCACGATCGCGCGGGCGTTCCTGTCCGACCCGGTGATACTCGTGCTCGACGAGGCGACCAGCTCCGTCGACACCCGCACCGAGGTGCTGATCCAGAAGGCGATGGCGGGCCTCGCGCACGGCCGTACGAGCTTCGTGATCGCGCACCGGCTCTCCACCATCCGGGACGCCGACGTCATCCTGGTCATGGAGAACGGCTCGATCGTCGAGCAGGGTTCGCACGACGAACTGCTGGACGCGAAGGGCGCCTACGCCCGGCTGTACGCGGCGCAGTTCGCCCAGGCGGTCGCCGAGGTCGACTAGCCTCACGGCCGCTCCGCGGCTGCCCCGGGTGTACGCGCGCGCGTCAGTCGAGGTAGCCGCGGAGCTGGTCGGCGGAGGCGTGGTCGCGCAGCCGGCCGAGGGTCTTGGACTCGATCTGGCGGATGCGTTCGCGCGTCACGCCGAAGATGCGCCCGATCTCCTCCAGGGTGCGGGGCCGTCCGTCGACCAGCCCGTAGCGCAGCTGGACCACCTTGCGTTCGCGCTCGCCCAGGGTGGAGAGCACCGCTTCCAGGTGCTGGCGCAGCAGCAGGAAGGCCGCGGACTCCACGGGGGACGCGGCGTCGCCGTCCTCGATGAGGTCGCCGAGCGAGACGTCCTCCTCCTCGCCGACGGGGGCGTGCAGCGAGATGGGTTCCTGGGCGAGGCGCAGGATCTCGCCGACCCGTTCGGGCGTCAGGTCGAGGTGGGCGGCGACCTCCTCGGGCGTGGGCTCGTAGCCGCGTTCCTGGAGCATCCGGCGCTGGACCCGGACGACGCGGTTGATCAGCTCCACGACGTGCACCGGGACTCTTATGGTCCGGGCCTGGTCGGCGAGGGCGCGGGACATGGCCTGGCGGATCCACCAGGTCGCGTACGTCGAGAACTTGTAGCCGCGGGCGTAGTCGAACTTCTCGACGGCCCGGATCAGTCCGAGGTTTCCCTCCTGGACGAGGTCGAGCATGGTCAGGCCGCGGCCCACGTAGCGTTTGGCCACCGAGACCACGAGCCGCAGGTTGGCCTCGATGAGGCGGCGCTTGGCGGTCCTGCCCATGACGACGAGGCGGTCCAGGTCGACGGCGAGGCGGGTGTCGGGGTCCGGGGTGCGGGCGAGGCGTTCCTCGGCGAACAGACCGGCCTCGACGCACCGGGCGAGCTCCACCTCGTCGGCGGCGGTGAGCAGCGGGATGCGGCCGATCTCACGCAGATACTGGCGGAACAGGTCCGAGGACGGCCCGGTCTCCGGTCTCCCGCGCGGCTCCGGGGGCTCGTCCGGCTCCTCCATGAGCCCTTCGGGGTGGTCCGCCGCCATGGCCTGCACGGGGGCGGCGGGGGCGCGCTCGGCTTCGGTGACGGTCCGGGTCTGCACGGGGGCGACCTCCAGGTGATCGCTGCCGGACCGCGGGGGTGGGGCCGCGCTCCGATGACTCAGGGCACCGCCATCAGTGTGGGGTACGGCACACAGTCGCCACGAGGGGCGTGCGGTGACTTTCTGAATCCGTTCCGTGACGGCCCGGTCAGGCCTGATCCGGACGGCGGGCCCTGGGTCAGAGCGCGTCGGCGCCGTGGTTGCGCAGGGTCTGGGCGTACTGCTGGAGGACCCAGACCTCGTTCTGCGCGGCGGCCAGGTGGTCGGGGGCCACGTTGCTGCCGAGGCGGGCCAGGCTGCTCTGGACGTCGTTGATCCGGCGGTCGACGGCGCGCAGGCGGACCTTGACCAGGTGCTCGCCGGCGTACGTCTCGTCGATGGACTTGCCGTGGAAGACCTCGACCGCCAGCTCGGTGATCAGCTTGCGGACCGACTCGTTGGGCGTGGCGTCGAGCACCCGGACCAGGTATTCGCGGCTGTCGGCGAGGCCCTGTTCGGCGCCGCCCGCCTCCGCGATGCACTGGCGCACGGCGGTGTAGGGCGGTGCGGTGAACTCGTCGGCCCCGTAGGCGTCGAAGGCGGGCGAGACCAGCTCGGGCTTCTGCAGGGCCAGCTTGAGCAGTTCGCGCTCGGTGCGGTGGGCGGGGCTGCGGAGGTTGAGCGCGGGGCCGGCGGGGACCGGCGCGGGCTGGACCGGCTGGGCCTGGCGGGCGCCGCCCCGGGACGCGGGGGCGGATCCGCGCCGGTCGCCGCCCCGGCCGCGGGCCCACTGGGCGAGCTGGTTGACCCGGTGGACGACGTACTCCTGGTCCAGGATGCCGATGAGGCCGGCCAGCTGGACGGCGACCTCGCGCTGGATGCTGCCCGTCTTGATCTTGGCGACGACGGTGGCGGCCTCGTCGAGCGCGGCGGCGCGGCCGGCCGGGGTCTCCAGGTCGTAGCGGGCGACGATCTGGCGGAGCGCGAACTCGAAGAGCGGGGTGCGGGGTTCGACCAGGTCGCGGACGGCGTCGTCGCCCTTGACCAGGCGCAGGTCGCACGGGTCCATGTTGTCCGGGGCGATGGCGATGTAGGTCTCGGCGGCGAACTTCTGGTCGTCCTCGAAGGCGCGCAGGGCCGCCTTCTGGCCGGCCGCGTCCCCGTCGAAGGTGAAGATCACGCGGGCGCTGCCGTTGTCCATGAGGAGGCGGCGCAGGATCTTGATGTGGTCGCCGCCGAAGGCGGTGCCGCAGGTGGCGATGGCGGTGGTGACCCCGGCGAGGTGGCAGGCCATCACGTCGGTGTAGCCCTCGACGACGACGGCCCGGCTGGACTTGGCGATGTCCTTCTTGGCCAGGTCGATGCCGTACAGCACCTGGGACTTCTTGTAGATCGGGGTCTCGGGGGTGTTGAGGTACTTCGGGCCGTTGTCGTCGTCCCGGAGCTTGCGGGCGCCGAAGCCGACGACGTCCCCGGCGGTGTCGCGGATGGGCCACATCAGGCGGCCCCGGAAGCGGTCGATGGGGCCGCGCCTGCCGTCCTGGGAGATGCCGGAGGTGATCAGCTCCTTGTCGCTGAAGCCCTTGCCGCGCAGGAAGCGGGTGAGGTGGTCCCAGCCGGCCGGGCTGTAGCCGACGCCGAAGTGGGCCGCGGCGGCCTGGTCGAAGCCCCGGTCGGCGAGGAACTTCCGGCCGATCTCGGCCTCGGGGCCGTTCAGCTGGTCGACGTAGAACTGGGCGGCCGCCTTGTGCGCCTCGACCAGCCTGATCCGCTCGCCGCGCTGATGGGAGGGGTTGTAGCCGCCCTCCTCGTAGCGCAGCGTGATGCCGGCCTTGGCGGCGAGCCGCTCGACGACCTCGGCGAAGGTCAGATGGTCGATCTTCTGCACGAAGGCGATCGTGTCGCCGCCCTCCTGGCAGCCGAAGCAGTGGAAGAGACCCTTGCTCGGACTGACCTGGAAGGAGGGGGACTTCTCGTCGTGGAAGGGGCACAGGCCCTTGAGGTTGCCCCCGCCCGCGTTGCGCAGCTGGAGGTACTCGGAAACGACGGCGTCGATCGGGACCGCGTCCCGTACCGCCTTCACATCGTCGTCATTGATCCTGCCTGCCACGCGTTGAAGTCTACGGGTGGGCTCGGACAGGGACGGCGCGGGCGGGGGTCCGTCCCGGGCCGGCGCGGAGGCGGGAGCGACGTCCCGCGCACCGGCCCGGGGCCGCTCAGACCAGGGTTTCCAGGGGCACCGACGGGTCGGCCAGGGCGTCCGGGTCGACGGGGCGGCCGGTCCTGATCAGTTTCTGCACGTTCTCCGTGACGTCCCACACGTTGACGTTCATCCCGGCGAGGACGGTGCGGTCCTTCAGCCAGAACGCGATGAACCGGCGCTTGCCCGCGTCGCCCCGGATGACCACCTGGTCGTAGCTGCCCGGCGGGGCCCAGCCGGAGTATTCGAGGCCGAGGTCGTACTGGTCGGAGAAGAAATAGGGCACCCGGTCGTAGCTGACGTCCTGGCCGAGCATGGCGCGGGCCGCCGCCGGGCCGCCGTTCAGCGCGTTGGCCCAGTGCTCGACGCGCAGCCGGGTCCCGAGCAGCGGATGGGCGGCGGACGCCACGTCGCCGGCGGCGTGGATGTGCGGGTCGCTGGTGCGCAGCGAGGCATCGACGGCGATGCCGCCGCCCTGCTCGCGCGGGGCGATCTCCAGACCGGCGGCCTCGGCGAGCGCGGTGCGCGGGGCGGCGCCGATCGCGGCGAGCACGTCGTGGGCGGGGTGTTCCTCGCCGTCGTCGGTGCGCACCGCGAGGACCATGCCGTCCTGGCCGACGATCTCGGTGAGCCGGCCGCCGAAGTGGAAGCGGACGCCGTGGTCGCTGTGCAGCTCGGTGAAGATCTGGCCGAGCTCCGGGCCGATGACCCGCAGCAGCGGGGTGGCCTCCGGTTCGACGACGGTGACCTCGGCGCCGTAGCCGCGGGCCGCCGCCGCGACCTCCAGGCCGATCCAGCCGGCCCCGGCGATGACCAGGTGGCCGTTGTCGCGGCCGAGCGCGGACAGGACGTTGCGCAGCCGGTCGGCGTGGGCGAGGCGGCGCAGGTGGTGGACACCGGCCAGGTCCGTGCCGGGGACGTCGAGGCGGCGGGGTTCGGAGCCGGTGGCCAGCAGCAGCTTGTCGTAGTGGACGACGGTGCCGTCGCCCGTCTCCACGGTGCGGGCCTCGCGGTCGAGCGCGGTGACGGGCTGGCCGAGGTGGAGCTCGATGTCGGCGCCCGCGTACCAGGCGGTCTCGTGCACGAAGACGCTGTCGCGGTCCTCCTTCCCGGTCAGGTAGCCCTTGGACAGCGGCGGGCGTTCGTACGGATGGTCGCGCTCGTCGCCGATCAGGATGACCCGGCCGCTGAACCCCTCCGACCGGAGCGTCTGGGCTGCCTTCGCCCCGGCCAGCCCTCCGCCCACGATGACGAACGTCCGATGTGCGTCGACCACTTGTGCCTCCTCGGTGCTTGCTGCGCGGCGCCAACTGCGAGCGTCCCGCACGCAGCGTAGTGGCGAAAGGGGGTGTGGCCCGATCAGGTCACACCCGGTGGTGGTCGGTCCCGGGGGTGGTGAGCGAGCGGTGCAGGGCGCGCGCGGAGGCGTCGGTGAGGGCGGCGATCTGGTCGACGAGGACGCGTTTGCGGGCGCGGTCGTCGGGCGCCGCCTCGTACAGCGCGCGCAGCTGCGGTTCGAGCCCTTCGGGCGCGCGGGCGGTCAGCGCGGCGGCCAGTTCGGCGATGACGATCCGCTGGTCGGCGCGGATCTCCTCCTGCTCGGCGCGCTGCATGACGTAACGGTCGGCGATGGCCTTGAGCACCGCGCACTCGTTTCGGGTGGCGCGCGGGACGACCAGCTCGGCACCGTAGCGGGTGAGGCGTCCGGTGCCGTACGCCTGGCGGGTGGCGGTCTCGGCGGCCAGGCAGAACCGGCCGATCAGCTGGCTGGTGGCGTCCTTCAGCCGGGCCTGGGCGACCGCCGATCCGTCGTAGCCGTGCGGCCACCACTCCTGGGCGATGAGCCGGTCCAGCGCCTCGGCCAGCTCCTGCGGGCCGGTGTCCGCCGGGACGTACCGGCCGATCGCCACGTCCCAGATCTCCCGGCGCTCCGGCTCGGCCTCCAGGCAGTTGGGGTCGATGTGCCCGGCGTGCAGCCCGTCCTCGAAGTCGTGCACCGAGTACGCCACGTCGTCCGACCAGTCCATGACCTGGGCCTCGAAGCACTTGCGGTGGAGCGGGGCGCCCTTGCGGAACCACTCGAACACCGGCAGGTCGTCCTCGTAGACCCCGAACTTCGGCGTGCCGGGGTCGGTGGGGTGCGCGCCCCGGGGCCAGGGGTACTTGGTGGCGGCGTCGAGGGCGGCGCGGGTGAGGTTGAGGCCGACGCTGAGCAGGTCGCCGGTGCGGGGGTCGGGGACGAAGCGCTTGGGTTCGAGGCGGGTGAGCAGCCGCAGCGACTGGGCGTTGCCCTCGAAGCCGCCGCAGTCGGAGGCGAAGTCGTTGAGCGCCTGCTCGCCGTTGTGGCCGAAAGGCGGGTGTCCCATGTCGTGGGAGAGGCAGGCCGCCTCCACCAGGTCGGGGTCGCAGCCGAGCGCTGCGCCGAGCTCTCGGCCGACCTGGGCGCATTCCAGGGAGTGGGTGAGCCGGGTGCGCGGGCTGGCGTCCCAGGCCGGAGTACGGGTGCCCGGCGTGACGACCTGGGTCTTCCCGGCGAGCCGGCGCAGGGCCGCGGAGTGCAGCACGCGGGCGCGGTCGCGCTGGAAGGCGGTGCGGCCGGGGCGTTTGTCCGGCTCGGGGTCCCAGCGCTCGGCGTCGGCCGGGCCGTAGGGCGCCGTACCGGGGTGCTGTGTGCCGACCGTGCTGTCCGTGCCGTCCGTGCCGTTCATGGGTCCGACAGTAGGGCCTGTCCGGCGGATCTGGGTGGAGAAGCCCGCGGCGTCTGGTGCGTGCTCTCGGCGTGCGCCCGGATCATCCTCGTACTGGACGTACTTGGGTGATTCGGGCGTGCGGCGAGAGCGCGTGCCAGGCGTCGCGGGCCCACGCAGATCCGCCGGACAGGCTCTGATCCGCCGCACCGACAGGACGGGTCAGGCGGAGGCCGGAAAACGTGTGTTCATGGGTATGTCGTACACGGCCGCACCGGCCGCGCGCGCCTGGTCGTAGCGGTGCAGGACCAGCCGGGCCATCGCGGGGTGGGCGCCGAGCGGGGCGGCGGCGATCCACGGCGCGTGGGCGGCCGACGCCGAGGCGAAGCGGCCGGGTGCGGTGAAGTACGAGGCGACGGCGATCCGGCGGTGGCCCCGGGCGGCGAGCGCGCGCACGGCGGCGGGGACGGTGGGCGAGGCGGCGGAGGCGTACGCGGGCACGACGGGCACGCCGCCGAGGCGTTCCCCGAGGAGCCGTGCGGTACGCCGGGTGTCGGCGGCCGATTCGGGGTCGCGCGATCCGGCGGCGGCCAGGACCACGGCGCTGTCGCGGTTCCCCCGGTCCGAGGGGTGCCAGCCGGCCTCGGTGAGCCGGTCGTGCAGCGTCTCGACCAGCAGCGGGTGCGGCCCGAGGGCCCCCGCGACGCGGGCCCGCAGGGCGGGGGCGTCCGCGACGCACGCCGGGATGTCGTGCTTGACGTGGTGTCCGCGCCCGAGCAGCAGCGGTACGAGGACGGCCTCGCCGGCGCCGAGGGCGTGCAGGGCGTCCGGCAGGAGGGGTGCGTTGAGCTCTATGTGCCCGAGGCGGACGTCCAGCCCCGGACGCAGCTCGCGCACCCGTTCCAGGAGGGCTGCCACGGTGTGCGAGGCCCGGGGGTCCCGGCTGCCGTGGGCGACGGCGACCAGGGCGGGAGCGGCGGGCCGCGGGCGGCTCGCGCGGCCGGGCGGGGTCAGGTACCGGGTGCGGTGCATGGCCCGATGGTGGCTGACGCACGTTGCCGGGCCGTTGCACGCCGGTCACGGGCGTTTTCCGCCGCCTCACGGGGGCAGGGCGGGGACTGTCAGGCGGAGACCTCCGGTACGGCGGCGCCTTCGACGGGCCCCGGCGTCGCGAACAGGCGCTCGATCACCTGCGCCACCCCGTCCTCCTCGTTGGTCCGGGCGTGCGTCGGAACGGCGGCCAGCACCGCCGGGTGGGCGTTGGCCATGGCGTAGCCCGTACCGGCCCAGGCGAGGACGGTGAGGTCGTTGGGCATGTCCCCGAACGCGATGACGTCCGCCGCCTCGATGCCCCGCTCCGCGCACAGCCCGGCGAGCGCACCGGCCTTGGTGACGCCGGGCGCGCTGATCTCCAGCAGCCCCCGCCCGCCCGAGTGGGTCAGCTGGACCGTGTCACCGGCCCCCTGGCGGGCGGCGGCCAGCAGGGTGTCCGCGTCGAGCTGCTCGGACCAGGCGAGGAGCTTGGTGACCGGGGCCTCGGTCAGCCACAGCTCGGCCAGGGAGGCCACGGGGAGTTCGGCGCCCGCGTCCTCGGACAGGCGCAGCCGGTAGGCCGGTTCGTAGAAGACCTGGTTCCCGGTCTCCAGGGCGAAGCCGATGCCGGGCACGGCGGCGGCGAGCGCGGTGGCGACCTCCCGGGCGACAGTCAGGGGCAGCATCCGGGAGGTGACGACGCTGCGGCTCGCGATGTCGTAGACGAGCGCCCCGTTGCTGCACACCGCCGTGCCCAGGAGCCCGGTCGCCTCGGCCAGCCGGTCCACGAAGCGGGGCGGCCGGGCGGTCACGATGACGATCTCCGCCCCGGCGTCCTCGGCCGTGCGCAGGGCGCGCAGGGTGCGGGGCGAGAGGGAGCCGTCACGGCGCAGGAGGGTGCCGTCGAGATCGGAGGCGATCAACCGTGGAAGCGACATCGCCCGATCGTACGCGGGCCGTTCGGGGGCCGGAGAACCCTTTCGGCCGCGGGATCGTCCAGTAGGTCAGGGGCGTGGGCCCCGGCAGCCCCCGGCACCGGGGGGGATGAGTGAGGGTGGGCACGTGAGGGCACGGATGCGGCGGACGCCGGAGAACGGCGGCCGGGCGGACGGCGACGGGGCGGGCGGGACCCGGCCGCGAAGGGCCTTCGCGCGGCTGCGGACGGCCGCCGCCCGGCTGCCGAGCGCCGTCACCGGGCTGTTGCGGGCCCTCGGCCGGCTGCGGCCCCGGCTGCCGCGGACCCGGCGGGGGCGGCGGCGGGCCGTGCAGGGGCTGATGGCCGCCTGCGTGCTGGCGCTCGCGCCCGCGACCTGGCTGCACGTGGTGGCCGACGCCCGGATCAGGACCGTCGAGGACGTGCCCGCGCGGCAGGTCGCGGTGGTGTTCGGGGCGGGGCTGTGGGACGGGAAGCCGTCCCCGTACCTGGCGAACCGGCTGCGGACGGCCGCCGCGCTCTACCGGGACGGCAAGGTGAAGGTCGTCCTGGTGACCGGGGACAACAGCCGCGAGGAGTACGACGAGCCGGACGCGATGCGGACGTTCCTGGTCGGCAGGGGCGTGCCGGACGACCGGATCGTCAGCGACTACGCGGGCTTCGACACCTGGGACTCGTGCGTGCGCGCGAAGAAGATCTTCGGCGTGGACCGGGCAGTGCTGGTGAGCCAGGGCTTCCACATCCGCCGGGCCATCGCGCTGTGCCGGGCGGCGGGGATCGACGCGTACGGCGTCGGGGTGGACGCCAAGCACGACGTCACCTGGTACTACGGCGGGACGCGGGAGGTGTTCGCGGCGGGGAAGGCGGCGCTCGACGCGCTGTTCGAGCCGGACCCGCACTTCCTGGGGCCCCGGGAGCGGGGCGTCGACGACGCCCTCGCGGCGGCCTCCCGCTGACCGGGCCTCAGACCGGGGTGACCGGGGCGGTCTCGGCGGAGACCCAGCCCAGATAGCGGGCGCTGCCCCGGAGAACCGGCAGGGCGATGATCTCCGGGGTGTCGTAGTCGTGCGCCTCCTGGAGATGGGCCTCCAGCTCCTCGTACCGCTCGGCCGTCGTCTTGCAGAACAGCTGCCACTCCTCGGAGGTCTCGATGGCGTTCTGCCAGCGGTAGACCGAGGTGACGGGCGCGGAGATCTGCACACAGGCGGCGAGCCGCGCCTCGACCACCCCCCGCGCCAGCTCCCTGGCCTTCTCCTCGCTGTCCGTCGTGGTCAGTACGGTCAGCCATGCCGGCGTAGTCGTCACTTCGGCGTCTCCTCGCAGCGGTCGGCGGTACCTCCCGATTGTGGGCCGCCCGCTCCCGCCGCGCCATCAGCCGCCGTACGGATGGGCCCTCTTCGCGTCCCGCAGCGCCCGGCCCCACCAGACGAGCTGGTCGAGCAGCGTCTTCACGGCGGCGTCCGGGCCGGCCGGGTCGCGGTGCCTGCCCTCGTCGTCGAACTGGGCGCCCGCGTTGTGGAAGGAGACAGTGTCGCGGATCGAGACGGTGTGCAGCTCGGCGAAGACCTGCCGCAGGTGCTCGACCGCGCGCAGCCCGCCGGACACCCCGCCGTAGGAGACGAACGCGACCGGTTTGGCCTGCCACTCCGCGCGGTGCCAGTCGATGAGGTTCTTCAGCGGCGCCGGGTAGGAGTGGTTGTACTCGGGCGTGACGACGACGAAGGCGTCCGCCCGGTCCAGCCGCGCCGAGACATCGGCCAGCAGCTCGCGGGCATCGGGTTCCAGCCGGTACGCGAGGGCGGTGGGCAGGTCCAGGGCGGCGACGTCGATCACGTCGGTCTCGATCGCGGGACGGTCCCCGGCGTGGGCGAGGAACCAGTCGGCGATGACGGGGGCGAAGCGGCCCTCGCGGTTGCTGGCGAGGATGACGGCCACCTTCAGGGGGGCGTTTTCGGACAGGGCGGTGGCGGTGGATTCCGCGGTGATGAGGTCCATGGCGAAGACGTTCGTTCATCAACCATGGTTGAGGTCAAGCGCGGCGGGGAACGCGCCTCCCGCCGGGCCGCGACGGCCGCATACCGTGGGCGCATGACGACTCCAGCAGCGGCGGCCCTTCCGTACGCCGAGTTCGACGGCCGGCCCGCCACCGAGGACGATCTGCGCCGGGCGCTGTTCTTCAACTACGGCCATTTCACGGCGATGCAGGTACGCGACGGCCGGGTGCGCGGGCTGGATCTGCACCTGGCACGACTGGACTCGGCCAACCGGGAGCTGTTCGAACTCCCCCTTGACGGAGCCCTGGTACGCCGGCTGGTCCGGCACGCGCTGGAGGGCGCGGGGAGGGCCGACGCCTCGGTTCGGGTGCACGCCTACCTGCCGCCGGAGACGGCCACGACGACCGTGATGGTCACGGTGCGCGGGCCGGGCGGGATGCCGCCGGAGCCGAAGAGCCTGATGTCGGTCCCCTTCGCGCGGACCGCGCCGCACCTCAAGCGCCCCGGCGAGTTCGGCCAGACCTACTACGCGAACCTGGCCCGCCGTGCCGGTTTCGACGACGCGCTGCTGACCCTGCCCGACGGCTCGGTGACCGAGGGGTCGATCACCAACATCGGGTTCTGGGACGGCACGGCGATCGTCCGGCCCGAGGCACCCGCGCTGGCCGGCGTGGCCATGGACGTCCTGGAACGGCAGCTGCCGGGCGCGGGCCTGGAGTCGGCGCGCCGCGCGGTCACCCTGGACGGGCTCGGGGCCTTCCGGTCGGCGTTCCTCACCAACTCGCTGGGCATGGCCCCGGTCGCCCGGATCGACGACACCGTGTTCACGGTCGACGACGAGCTGATGAGGCGGCTGGCGGCGGCGTACGAGGCCGCGCCGGGCGAGGAGGTCTGAGCGCCTTGGAATCCTCCGCCGAACGCCCGCCCGCCTCGCCCCTGCTGATCCGCATCGAGGGTTCGGAGCCGCCCGGCCGCTCCTGCCCGGCCGGGCCCGGCTTCCCCGGTTACGAGAACGTCCACGTGGGTGTCCAGCGCAAGGACCGCCCCGGCGAACTCCTCGGCCTGACCCCCGGCGACGCGCCGGTCGCCCGCTGGACCCTGGAGTGCACGGCCGCCGAGGACGCGGACGGGGTCACGGTCCGGGGTCCGTACGTGCAGAACCGGCTCGGCGGGCGCTTCGTCTACCTGTCCTGGGGCACGGTCGACGACGAGAACCGGTTCCTGATGTTCCGCCGGGCCAAGCTGATGTTCGCCGACATCGACCCGGCCGTGCTGGCCGCGGCCGTGCGCTCCGGACACCTCACCGCCCGGCTGCCGCTGTCGGACACGGAGGGGAGACCGCGCTGCGCCCGCGTCCGGCCGCCGGTCATCGCGTGGTCGGCCACCGCGCCACCGCGCCCGTAATGCGCTCCGCCCCCTCCGGACCCAGGGGGGGGTGGGTCCGGAGGGGGCGGCGGCCGGGGGCGGCGGTGCGCACCGTCCCGTGGGGGGTTGTGATGCGTGTTCCCGCCCAGCACCACCCCATGCATGTGATGTGCGCCACATTCGTTGACAGGCCCGTCACCCGAACGGCACCGGGCCGCCACCAACCGTGCACGCCCCCCGTCACCACACCTGTGACCTGCGGCGATACCGCTTGGCAAGGAGGGCGCGCCGGGCCGTACGGGTGAGAGCTGACTCGGTGTCAGCAGGCATGGAAACCGGTCCGGCTGTTGTCTCGGAGTCAGGACACACCCGCCAGCGCCCCAGGTCCGGAGGAAACCCCCATGCGCCGTCCTGCCCGACTCGTGACCGGCACCGCTGCCGCGGCCCTCGCCGCCGCCGCGCTCGGCCTCAGCGCCGCCGCCCCGTCCGCGTACGGGGACGGGCCCGCATCCCTGCGGATCACCCCCGCGAGCGCCGCCCCCGGTGCCACGGTCACCGTGGACACCACCGCCTGCGGGAGCGACGGCAGCGCCACCGGCGACGCGAGCACGCTGGACGCGGCGGAGTTCCCGCTGGCGCCCGCCTCCCTGGAGGAGACCCTGGCCGGCTCCTTCCGGGTGCCCGGCGGCGTCGCGCCCGGGTCGTACGGCATCGGCGTGGACTGCGCGAACGGCAGGAAGGCCACCGGTGAGATCGAGGTGAAGGCCGCCGGCTCCTCCCGTGACGCGTCCGGCGAGGACGGCACCGAGGACCCCGCCGGGACCGCCGCCGAGTCCGCCGAGTCCGCCGAGTCCGCCGAGTCCGCCGAGTCCGCCGAGACCACGGACTCCCCCGCCTACGACTTCTCCGACCTGGACGGCCTGGGGAGCGACGAGGACACGGAGGGCCTGGACGACCTCGGCGGCCCGGCCGCCGAGGCCGCCGGTTCCGGCCTCGTCCCGGACGCGCCCACGGCCGCGGGCCGCACCACGCCCACCGAGCGCCCCGCCCCCTCGGGCCACGAGAGCGCGCCCGGCCGGGACGAGACCGGGGCCGGGCGCGAGACCCCCTCGGGTCACCGCACCTCGGCCGCGCCCACCGCCCCCTCGGGGCACGTGAAGACCGGAGTCGGCGGCAGCGTCGGCCCGGACACCACCCAGATCGCGGCGGGAGCCGGCGTACTCGCCGCTGCCGCCGTCGGCGGAGCCTGGCTCCTGCGTCGCCGGGCGAGCGGCACGCGGGACGCCGGCTGACGGAGGCATCCACCCCTCCGTACCGCCCGGTGTCCGTCCCGGTGGCCCCGCGCCACCGGGACGGGACCGTTTCCCCCTTCTTCCGCACCCCGGAGGACGACCGTGTCCCAGAAGGCCAAGGGCTGGCTGCTCGTCGTCGTGGCGCTGGCCGGTGTCTGGCTGATCCAGAACGGCGCGGGCACCCGGCTCACCCCGCCCGGACCGGCCTCCGCCCAGGCGTTCGCCGCCGGGCGCGCCCTGCTGCCCGGCTCACCGGTAGCCGAGCCGCTGCGCCCCTCCGCGCCCGTGCGCATCCGGATTCCCGCCATCCGGGTGGACGCGCCGATGATGCGGCTCGGGCTGGGGGCGGACGGCAGCCTGGACGTGCCGCCGGCCGGGAACACCGACATCGTCGGCTGGTACAAGGACGGCACACCGCCCGGCGCCAAGGGCACCGCGATCGTCGCGGGCCACGTCGACAACGCCGAGGGCCCGTCCGTCTTCTACGACCTGGGCTCACTGAAGAAGGGCAGCACCGTCGAGGTGGACCGGCAGGACGGCCGCACCGCCGTCTTCGCCCTCGACGCGATCGAGGTGTACGAGAACGAGGACTTCCCCGACCAGCGGGTCTACGGCGCGTCCGAGCACGCCTCGCTGCGGCTGATCACCTGCGGCGGCGGCTACTCCGACGCGACGGGCTACCGGGGGAACGTGGTGGCGTACGCCCACCTCACGAGCGTGCGCTGAGGCTCAGCTGTGCCACTGGTCGAACGCGAGCTTCGCGACCAGTGAGAAGACGACCACCAGCAGCACCCCGCGTACGAACTCGCTGCCCTTGCGCAGCGCCATCCGCGCGCCGAGCAGCCCGCCCGCCAGGTTGAAGACCGCCATCAGTGCGGCGAGCTGCCAGAGCACGTTGCCCTGGTACGCGAACATCGCGAGCGCCCCGGCGTTGGTGCAGACGTTGACGATCTTGGCGGTGGCGGACGCGGTCACCAGGTCGAGGTGGAGCACGGCGGTCAGGGCCAGCACCAGGAAGGTGCCGGTGCCCGGCCCGAACAGCCCGTCGTACAGACCGATGCCGCCGCCCACCAGGACGATCGCGGTGACCGTACGGGCCCGGGTGACCCGGGGCGGGACGCCGTCCCCGGCCGCCCGGCCGAACTGGGGCCGCAGCATCACGAACGCGGCGACCGCGAGCAGGACCACCATGATCACCGGGCGCAGCACCTCGCTGCTGATCCCGGCGGCGAAGAAAGCGCCGGTCATGGAACCGGCCAGGGCCGCGAGCCCGATCCGGACCGCGGTGCCGACCTTCACCGGTGCCTTGCGGGCGTAGGTGACGGCGGCGCCCGAGGTGCCGACGATGGCGACCGCCTTGTTGGTGCCGAGGATCTGCGCGGCCGGCATGTGCGGCAGACCGAGCAGCAGCGCGGGCAGCAGGAGCAGCCCGCCGCCGCCGACCACCGCGTCGATCCACCCGGCCGCCGCCGCGGCGAGGCACAGCACGACAAGGGTGGTCAGGGTGATGTCCGGCATGGGCCCGACCCTATGGAGCGGATACATGCGCCGTCCAACCATCCCGGTGCCCCGGCGGGAAAGTTGAGCCAACTCTGAGGTTCCCGCAGCCCACGGCCGCTTTCCGGCGGCCTCACAGGCCCCGGCGGCGGGTGCTGAGCGCAAGGTTCCTCCCGGGAAACAGCGGGGAACCGGCCGGGTAACACCGCCGGGACACGCTTCCCGTCATGAGCACACAGGCCCGGCGCCTGTGGCCCTGCCGAGACCGCTCACCGACGACGGAGGCCCCGAGATGCCGGTGTCCACTCCCCCGACCGCCCCCACC
>NZ_RDBL01000013.1:339187-344892 GCF_008042035.1 Streptomyces sp. col6 | reverse complement strand
CTCCACCGCCCCCGCCGTGCCCACCCTCGTGGTCGTCGGGCACGGGATGGTCGGCCAGCGTTTCCTGGAGGCCCTGGCCGAGCGCGGGCTGACCGCCGCCGCCGGTACCGCCCGGGTCGTCGTCCTGTGCGAGGAGCCCCGCGCCGCCTACGACCGGGTCCAGCTGACCTCGTACTTCGCGGGGAAGACACCGGAGGACCTGTCACTCGTCGAGCCCGGCTTCATGGAGCGGCACGGCTTCGAGCTGCGGCTCGGCGATCCGGCGGTGTCGGTGGACCGCACGGCCCGTACGGTCACCGCGCGGTCCGGGGAGACCTTCGCGTACGACACGCTGGTGCTGGCGACGGGGTCCTACCCGTTCGTGCCGCCGGTCCCCGGCAAGGACAGCCCCGGCTGCTTCGTCTACCGGACGATCGAGGACCTGCTCGCCATCGAGGAGTACGCGAGGACGGCGACGACCGGTGCGGTGGTCGGCGGCGGGCTGCTCGGTCTGGAGGCCGCGGGCGCGCTGAAGGGCCTCGGCCTGGAAACGCACGTGGTGGAGTTCGCGCCCCGGCTGATGCCGGTCCAGGTCGACGAGGGCGGGGGCGCGGCGCTGCTGCGCACCATCGAGGACATGGGCCTGAGCGTCCACACCGGGGTCGGTACGCAGGAGGTGATCGCGGGCGAGGACGGCGTGGTGACCGGGATGTCGCTCTCCGACGGCTCCGCGCTGGCCACGGACCTGGTGGTGTTCTCGGCCGGGGTCCGCCCCCGCGACCAGCTGGCCCGGGACTGCGGTCTGGCGGTCGGGGAGCGCGGCGGGATCGTCGTCGACGAGGAGTGCCGGACCTCCGACCCGGCGGTCTTCGCCATCGGCGAGTGCGCACTCGCCTCCGACGGCCGGGTGTACGGGCTGGTGGCGCCCGGGTACGAGATGGCGCTGACGGCCGCCGAGGTGATCGCGGGCAAGGAGGCCGCGTTCACCGGCGCCGATCTGTCGACGAAGCTGAAGCTGCTCGGCGTGGACGTGGCCTCCTTCGGAGACGCGCACGGCGCCGCCGAGGGCTGCCTCGACGTCGTCTACGCGGACGCCCGCTCCGGCGTCTACAAGAAGCTGGTGATCGCCCGGGACGGCACCCTGCTCGGCGGGGTGCTGGTGGGCGACGCCGACCAGTACGGCACGCTGCGCCCGATGACCGGCACCGTCCTGCCGGTCGCCCCGGAGCAGCTGGTGCTGCCGGCCGGTGCGGGCGGCCCGGTCGTGCTGGGGCCCTCCGCGCTGCCCGACGAGGCGGTGATCTGCTCCTGCCACAACGTCACCAAGGGCGCGATCTGCGAGCACACCACCCTGCCCGAGGTGAAGAAGTGCACCAAGGCGGGCACCGGCTGCGGCAGTTGCGTCAAGGTGATCGGCCAGCTGCTCCCGCAGAGCGCGGACGCGGGCCTGTGCGGCTGCTTCGCGTACACCCGCAGCGAGCTGTACGAGATCGTCCGCACCCTGGGGATCACCTCGTACGCCGAACTCCTCGACTCGCACGGGCGGGAGGCGGCGCGCGGAAGTGACGGCTGCGAGGTGTGCAAGCCGACGGTCGGCTCGGTCATCGCCTCACTGGCGCCCACGGTCGGCGCCAGCGGCTATGTGCTGGACGGCGAGCAGGCGGCCCTCCAGGACACCAACGACCACTTCCTGGCGAACCTCCAGCGCAACGGTTCGTATTCGATCGTGCCGCGCATACCCGGCGGCGAGATCACCCCGGAGAAGCTGATCGTGATCGGCGAGGTGGCCCGCGACTTCGGGCTCTACACCAAGATCACCGGCGGCCAGCGCATCGACCTGTTCGGCGCCCGGGTCGACCAGCTGCCCCTGATCTGGACCCGGCTCGTCGACGCGGGCTTCGAGTCGGGGCACGCGTACGGGAAGTCGCTGCGCACGGTCAAGTCCTGTGTGGGGCAGACCTGGTGCCGCTACGGCGTGCAGGACTCCGTGAAGATGGCGATCGACCTGGAGCTGCGCTACCGGGGTCTGCGCTCCCCGCACAAGCTGAAGTCGGCGGTCTCGGGCTGCGCCCGGGAGTGCGCGGAGGCCCGGGGCAAGGACTTCGGGATCATCGCCACGGCCGGCGGCTGGAACCTCTACGTGGGCGGCAACGGCGGCGCGACCCCGCGCCACGCGGATCTGCTCGCCCAGGACCTGTCGGACGCCGAACTGGTCCGGCTCATCGACCGGTTCCTGATGTTCTACATCCGCACCGCGGACCGGCTGGAGCGCACCTCGGCCTGGCTGGAGGGGATCGAGGGCGGCCTGGAGCACGTCCGGGACGTCGTCGTGCACGACTCGCTCGGGCTCTGCGACGAGCTGGAGCGGCTGATGGCCGACCACGTCCGCGGCTACCGCGACGAGTGGGCCGAGACCATCAACGACCCGGAGCGGCTGCGCCGGTTCGTCACCTTCGTCAACGCCCCCGACGCGCCCGACCCGTCGGTGAAGTTCGTCCCGGAACGCGACCAGATCAAGCCCGACCTGGACATCCTCGCGGGCCCGGTTCTCGCCATCCGCACTCTTGAAGGGACCGCCTCCTGATGACCACGCAGACGCTGGAGACCGCGCAGGACACCCGCAGCATCCGGCTCGCCGCCGGGGACGGCTGGGTCACGGTGTGCGACCGCTCGCTGCTGACCCCGGGCCGCGGGGTCGCCGCCCTCCTCCCGGACGGCCGGCAGGTCGCGCTCTTCCTGGACCGGGCGGGGCGGACGTACGCCATCGACAACCGCGACCCGTTCACCGGTGCCTACGTCCTCTCGCGCGGACTGGTCGGCTCGGACGGCGGGCAGCCCTTCGTCGCCTCGCCCCTGCTCAAACAGCGCTTCGACCTGGCGACGGGCGCCTGCCTGGACGACGACGAGGTCTCCGTACCGGTCTTCGAGGTCCGCGCGGACTGACACACGGCAGCGGCCGGAAGAACCCCCGAACGGGTGCTTCCGGCCGTCCGCGTTCCCGGTCGTACGCTTGATCCATGAGCCACGGCTGGAGTGCGCGCGACATACCCGACCAGAGCGGCCGGACGGCCGTGGTGACGGGGGCCAACAGCGGGATCGGGCTGCACACCGCCCGCGAACTGGCCCGTTGCGGAGCCAGGGTGCTGCTCGCCTGCCGCGACGAACGACGCGGCAAGGAGGCGGCCGACCTCATCCGGTTCGCGGTGCGCGGCGCGGATGTGGAGTTCGCGGCGCTGGACCTGGCCGACCTGTCCTCCGTACGCGAGTTCGCGGCGGACTACCGCGCGGACCGGCTCGATCTGCTGATCAACAACGCCGGTGTGATGGCCCTTCCGTACGGGCGGACCGCCGACGGTTTCGAGACGCAGTTCGGCGTCAACCACCTCGGACACTTCGCGCTCACCGGGCTGCTGCTGCCGAAGCTGCTGGCCACCGACGGCGCCCGGGTGGTGACCGTCTCCAGCGGGCTGCACGCGCTGGCCGACATCGACATGGGCGACCTCAACAGCGAGCGGAACTACCGCCGCTGGATCGCCTACGGGCGCTCGAAGACCGCCAATCTGCTCTTCGTCCACGAGCTGGCCCGGCGGGCCGCGGCGGCCGGCAGCGCCCTGGTCGCCGCCGCCGCGCACCCCGGCCTCGCCGCGACCAACCTGCACACGGCGGGGGCCCGGATGGAGCGGCGCAGAGCGGTGGAACGGGTCATGAGCCTCGCCAACGTCCTCGCCCAGCCCGCGTCGGCCGGGGCCCTGCCCACGCTGTACGCGGCCACCGCGCCGGGTGTGCGCCCCGACTGGTTCACCGGCCCGCGGCGGGGCTGGCGCGGCGCGCCCGGCCCCTCCTGGCGGGCGGACCGGACGCGCGACGACGTGGCGGGCGAGCGCCTGTGGGTGGCATCGGAGCAGCTGACCGGCGTGACGTACGCCGGGCTGTAGCTCAGCCCTGGTCCTCGACGGCGGAGGGGTCCATCCAGACGACCTCCCAGATGTGGTGGTCCGGGTCCTGGAAGGACCGGCCGTACATGAAGCCGAGGTCCTGCGGCTCGTTGGCGGGGGAACCGCCGCTCGCGAGGGCCGCGTCGGCCAGCTCGTCCACCTTCTCGCGGGTGTCTGCGCTGAGCGCGAGGATCACCTCGGTGGACGTCGAGGCGTCCGCGATCTCCTTCTTGGTGAAGTCCTTGAAGCGCTCCTCCTGGAGGAGCATCGCGAAGATCGTGTCGCTGATGACGAGGCAGGCGGTGCGCTCGTCGCTGAACTGCGGGTTGAAGGAGTAGCCCAGCTTGCCGTAGAAGCTCTTGGACGTCTCCAGGTCCTTGACCGGCAGGTTCACGAAGATCATCTGAGGCATGGCCGTCTCGCTCTCTCGGTGCGTGGTTCCGTGTGCGTCTGTCGAACGCTTCTCGACAGGTAGACGCCGGGCCCGCCCGGAACTCATCGGTGCGGGCCGCACATCCTTTCCGTGCGGGCCGGCTCAGGAAACCGCCAGCGGCGCCCCGCCCCGCAGCAGCGAGCCGCCCAGCGGGGTCAGGGTGTGCAGGACGGAGCCGCCGTGCCGCAGGGTGTGGACGAGGCCCGCCTCGCGCAGGACGCAGGCGTGCTGGCTGGCCGAGGCGAGGGAGACCCCGGCGCGCCGGGCCAGTTCGCTCGTCGTGCAGCCGTCGCCGATGGCCCGCAGGACGGTGGAGCGGGTCTGTCCGAGGAGCCGGCCGAGCCAGGGGCCCGGTTCGGCGAAGGCGGGGGCGGCCGGGTGCGCGACCGGGTACACCAGGACCGGCGGGAGCAGCGGGTCGCGCAGGACGACGGGGGTGCCCCGGCAGAAGTACGAGGGCTGGAGGAGCAGTCCGCGCCCGTCCAGGTGGAGGTCCCGGTCGACGGGGTAGTCCGCCTCCAGGACGGGTGCCCGCCACCGGATGACCGGCGGGAGCGAGGCGAGCAGTTCGTCGGTGCCGCCGTCCAGGAGGGCGCGGCCCCGGATCGCGCGGTCGGCCTCGACGGCGGACTGGATGTGCGGCCAGTACGGCTCGACGGCGGCGCGGTGGTAGTCCCGTAACGCGCCGACGAGCCGGCCCAGCGGCTGGGCGCCGCCCGCGCGCAGCGGCTCCAGGCGGGCGCGCCGGGCCGCGCGCCGGGCGCCGGGCGGTCCCGACTCCTCCAGGACGGCGATCTCGGCGCGCAGGCGCTCGGGCGGCGTGGCGCGCACGGCTTCCATTCCGGCGTCGAGTCCGAGTGGTTCGGCGTTTTCCTGAGAAGGCGTCAGGAAGTCGGGGAAATATCCGCGCTGCGGAACGACCGCGGACAGCAGACGTACTTCACCGCTCAACCTCGGGCGGGTTTCCGAGCGCCATTTCCCGAAGACCGCGGAAGCCCTCCGGTCCCTCAGCCGGTGAAAGCTGAGAATGGTCTCCCACAGCGCGTCCGGCCCGGCGGCCATCCGCACCCTGGAAAGGTCCCATCCGGAGACATGGATACGCAGCACCGAACTCCCACCCCTTGCACCTGCAATTGCCCCCTCGCAAGCGTATGCGAATCGTAACAGCACGTCACCACGGGGTTTCGGCCAGAGGTGAAACGCCTCGCCCCGACCCGCCGCCGGACGAAAGGCTGTGCGTCGTCGGGTGCGATTCCGGAGCCACCGGAAGAGCGAGTGAAGGCCGTGGGGGGTTTTGCTCGTTCGGCGGCGGTTGGCAATGGTGCGGCTCCGCACTCGATGGGGGTAAGCCGGGTGCG
>NZ_RDBL01000013.1:251176-339087 GCF_008042035.1 Streptomyces sp. col6 | reverse complement strand
CATCCGCACCCTGGAAAGGTCCCATCCGGAGACATGGATACGCAGCACCGAACTCCCACCCCTTGCACCTGCAATTGCCCCCTCGCAAGCGTATGCGAATCGTAACAGCACGTCACCACGGGGTTTCGGCCAGAGGTGAAACGCCTCGCCCCGACCCGCCGCCGGACGAAAGGCTGTGCGTCGTCGGGTGCGATTCCGGAGCCACCGGAAGAGCGAGTGAAGGCCGTGGGGGGTTTTGCTCGTTCGGCGGCGGTTGGCAATGGTGCGGCTCCGCACTCGATGGGGGTAAGCCGGGTGCGGCCCGTGGATGGGGATCCACGGGCCGCACCCTGGTTCGTTCGGCCGGGGTGCGTTCAACTGGATTTCTTTGCGCATTAAACGAAGCAATGGACGCCGGTCACTCTGATTATCCGGGACATGACAACGTTGGCCGGAGCGGCCGCACGACAAGGCGGCGGCACCCCCGCACAGGGTGCCGCCGCCTCCGGAATTCCGCGTCACCGCCGGTTCGGTGAGGGTTCGTGGACCGGCCGCGCGCGGAATCGGTCGGTGCCGCGTCAGCGGCTGTCGCTGCCCCTCGGTCCGGCAGCCGCCCGCCCTGCCTCCAGGCGCGCCACCGGAATACGGAACGGCGAGCAGGAGACGTAGTCGAGACCGGCCTCGTGGAAGAAGTGCACCGACTCGGGGTCGCCACCGTGCTCCCCGCAGATGCCGAGCTTCAGGTCCGGGCGGGTGGCCCGGCCGGCCGCGACGGCGTTCTTGACCAGCGAACCCACGCCGTCCTTGTCGATCGTCTCGAACGGCGACACCCCGAAGATGCCCTTCTCCAGGTACGCGGTGAAGAACGAGGCCTCCACGTCGTCGCGGGAGAAGCCCCAGACCGTCTGGGTCAGGTCGTTGGTGCCGAAGGAGAAGAACTCGGCCGCCTCCGCGATCTGCGCCGCCGTCAGCGCGGCGCGCGGCAGCTCGATCATCGTGCCGATCTTCAGCTTGAGGTCCGTGCCGGTGGCGGCCTGCACCTCGGCGATGACCCGGTCCGCCTCCTCGCGGACGATCTCCAGCTCCTGGACCGTGCCCACGAGCGGGATCATGATCTCGGCGCGCGGGTCGCCCTTGGCGTTCTTGCGCTCGGCGGCGGCCTCGGCGATGGCCCGCACCTGCATGGCGAACAGGCCGGGGATCACGAGGCCGAGGCGGACACCGCGCAGCCCGAGCATCGGGTTCTGCTCATGCAGCTTGTGCACGGCCTGCAGGAGGCGCAGGTCGTTCTCGTTGGCGTCCTTGCGGGCCTCGGCGAGCGCCACCCGCACCGAGAGCTCGGTGATGTCGGGCAGGAACTCGTGCAGCGGCGGGTCCAGCAGCCGTACGGTGACCGGCAGCCCGTCCATCGCCTCGAACAGCTCGATGAAGTCCGCCTTCTGGAGCGGGAGCAGCTGCTCCAGGGCCGTCTCGCGCTCCTGGTCGGTGTCGGCCAGGATCAGCTTCTCGACCATCTCGCGGCGCTCACCGAGGAACATGTGCTCGGTGCGGCACAGCCCGATGCCCTGGGCGCCGAAGCGGCGGGCGCGCAGGGCGTCCTCCGCGCTGTCCGCGTTGGCCCGCACCCGCAGCCGGCGCACCCGGTCCGCGTACGCCATGATCCGGTGCACGGCGGCGACCAGTTCGTCGGCGTCGTCGGCGCCCGCGTGCATCCGGCCCTCGAAGTACTCGACGACCGGGGACGGCACGACGGGGACCTCACCGAGGTACACCTTGCCGGTGGAGCCGTCGACGGAGACGAGGTCGCCCTCCTCCACCACGATGTCGCCGACCGTCAGGCGCCGGCGCTTGGTGTCGACCTCGATCTCCTCGGCGCCGCAGACACAGGTCTTGCCCATGCCCCGGGCGACGACGGCGGCGTGCGAGGTCTTGCCGCCGCGCGAGGTCAGGATGCCCTCGGCGGCGATCATGCCGTCCAGGTCGTCCGGGTTGGTCTCGCGGCGGATCAGGATGACCTTCTCGCCGGACCGGGACCACTTGACGGCGGTGTACGAGTCGAAGACCGCCTTGCCCACCGCGGCGCCGGGCGAGGCGGCGATGCCCCGGCCGAGCCGCTGGGTCTTCGCCGCGTCGTCGAAGCGGGGGAACATCAGCTGGGCGAGCTGGGCGCCGTTGACCCGCTGCAGGGCCTCGGCCTCGTCGATCAGGCCCTGGTCCACGAGCTGGGTGGCGATGCGGAAGGCGGCACCGGCGGTGCGCTTGCCGACCCGGGTCTGGAGCATCCACAGATGGCCGCGCTCGATGGTGAACTCGATGTCGCAGAGATCCTTGTAGTGGGTCTCCAGCGTCTCCATGATCTTCAGCAGCTGGTCGTACGAGTTCTTGTCGATCGCCTCCAGGTCGGCGAGCGGCACGGTGTTGCGGATGCCCGCGACGACGTCCTCGCCCTGCGCGTTCTGGAGGTAGTCGCCGTACACGCCCTGGTGGCCGCTGGCCGGGTCACGGGTGAAGGCAACGCCCGTACCGGAGTCGGGGCCGAGGTTGCCGAAGACCATCGAGCAGACGTTGACGGCGGTGCCGAGGTCGCCGGGGATGCGCTCCTGGCGGCGGTAGAGCTTGGCCCGGTCGGTGTTCCACGACTCGAAGACCGCCTTTATGGCCAGGTCCATCTGCTCGCGCGCGTCCTGCGGGAAGTCGCGGCCCGCGTCGCGCGTGACGATCTTCTTGAACTGCTTGACCAGCTTCTTCAGGTCGGCCGCGTCGAGGTCGACGTCGACGGTGACGCCCTTGGCCTCCTTCGCCGCCTCCAGCGCCTCCTCGAACAGGTCGCCGTCGACGCCGAGCACGGTCTTGCCGAACATCTGGATGAGCCGGCGGTAGGAGTCCCACGCGAACCGCTCGTCACCGGCCTGGGTGGCGAGACCCACGACGGAGGCGTCGGAGAGCCCGATGTTGAGGACGGTGTCCATCATCCCGGGCATCGAGAACTTGGCGCCGGAGCGGACGGAGACCAGCAGCGGGTCGTCGGCCTGGCCGAGCTTCTTGCCCATCCGCTTCTCCAGGGCGTCGAGGTGCGCACTCACCTCGTCGCGGAGGGCGGCCGGCTCCTCACCGCTGTCGAGGTAGACCTTGCACGCCTCGGTGGTGATGGTGAACCCGGGAGGAACGGGGAGACCGAGGTTGGTCATCTCGGCGAGGTTGGCCCCCTTCCCGCCCAGCAGGTCCTTCAGATCCTTGTTGCCCTCGGTGAAGTCGTAGACGAACTTCTGCACATCATTGTTTTCCGACACGGGTCTCGACTCCTCGAGGACGCGGTGGCTGCCCTGACGGCGAGGAACATACCCAGATCGAAGGTGCGTGGGTACGTCCACTTGCGCGTCGTACGGCCGTAACCACCCGTCCGCCAGCAGATCGAAAGTCGGCCGTCCGAGGGACACCGGAAAGCGTGCGTTCAGGACTCGTACACAGGATGACGCTGCGCACAACGGAACCCGCTGTTCAGTGGCTGAAAGTAATCGTTGCGTCGATCGATCAAAGTACGGACACCTGGCACCCAGTGCCATCCTTTGAGAAATGCAGCCCCGGATTTCACGCTCATGTGAGCAGGCAGGCTCTCAAGGTGGCGAGAATCACTCCACGGGGGCCGCTCAGATGTCACCATCCGGACACCCATTTGGTAACCCTGGGCGCCCTGCCCTTTACCTGAAGTGATGAGCGGTGGTCGTACTCGTGCGTAAAGCATCGATTCGAGACTTCGGGGCCTGTTTCGCGGCCCATTCGGCGCTCAGATGAGCATGGGGTACGGGTGGGCACCGAGTGCCCACCCGTACGGGGAGCGTCCTCAGCCCCCGGAGGTGTCCAGCTCCGCGTCGGCGCTCACGCCCGCGCAGTCGTACGGGTCCTTCAGCCAGCCGTCCGGCAGGGCCACCCGGTTGTTGCCCGAGGTGCGCCCGCGCGGTCCGTCGGCGCCGTCCGGCCACGGCTGGTCGAGGTCCAGCTCCTGGAGCTGGGAGCCCAGCTCCTCCAGCGACGAGGTGATCGCCAGCTTCTTGCGCATCTCGGAGCCGACCGCGAAGCCCTTGAGGTACCAGGCCACGTGCTTGCGGAAGTCGATCACGCCCCGGGCCTCGTCGCCGATCCACTCCCCCAGCAGCGTCGCGTGGCGCAGCATCACATCGGCGACGGTGCGCAGCGTGGGCGCCTGCCGCGTCTGCGTGCCCTCGAAGGCGCCGACCAGGTCGCCGAAGAGCCAGGGGCGGCCCAGGCAGCCGCGCCCCACGACCACGCCGTCGCAGCCGGTCTCGCGCATCATGCGCAGGGCGTCGTCCGCGCACCAGATGTCGCCGTTGCCGAGCACCGGGATCTCCGGGACGTGCTCCTTGAGGCGGGCGATGGCGTCCCAGTCGGCGGTGCCGCCGTAGTGCTGCGCGGTCGTCCTGCCGTGCAGGGCGACCGCCGTGACGCCCTCCTCGACGGCGATCCGGCCGGCGTCGAGGAAGGTGAGGTGGTCGTCGTCGATGCCCTTGCGCATCTTGATGGTGACGGGCAGGTCCCCGGCGCGGGAGACGGCCTCGTGCAGGATCGCGCGCAGCAACGGCCGCTTGTACGGGAGGGCCGAGCCGCCGCCCTTGCGGGTCACCTTGGGGACCGGGCAGCCGAAGTTGAGGTCGATGTGGTCGGCGAGGTTCTCGTCGACGATCATGCTGACGGCCTTGCCGACCGTGTCCGGGTCCACTCCGTACAGCTGGATCGAGCGCGGGGTCTCGGTCGCGTCGAAGTGGATGAGCTGCATGGTCTTCTCGTTGCGCTCGACCAGGGCCCTCGTCGTGATCATCTCGCTGACGAACAGGCCCTTGCCGCCCGAGAACTCACGGCACAGCGTGCGGAAGGGGGCGTTGGTGATGCCGGCCATGGGCGCGAGGACCACCGGCGGCTGCACGGTGTGCGGGCCGATGCGGAGCAGCGGGGGCGAGGGGGCGAGCGTGGTCATGGCCCCATTGTCCCGTACCCCGGCGACTGCTCCCGAGGCGGCCGCGGCCCGCCGGGGCGGGGGAATGAAGGGGCGTCGCCGGACCCCCGCCGTAGCGTGGGGTTTCCGGCGACGGGCCGGCCCACGAAGGAGACGAAGCTCATGACGACGCCCCTGTCCCGCTTAACCCCCGGCTCCCCCAGCCGTCGCGGACTGCTCGCGCTCGGCGGCGCCGGCGCCGTGGGGGCGCTGCTCGCCGGTGCGGGAACCGCCCGTGCGGCGGACGCGGCCGCGACGGCCCGGCTGCGCGAGCTGGAGCGGCTGCACGGGGCCCGCGTCGGCGCGTTCGCGTACAACGTGGCCACCGGGGCCTCGGTGCGGCACCGGGCCGGCGAGCGCTTCCCGATGCTGTCCACCTTCAAGACGCTCGCCGCGGCGGCCGTCCTGCGGGATCTGGACCGGGACGGCGAGGTGCTGGAGAAGGTGGTCCACTACACGAAGGCGGACTGCGTCTCCGATTCCCCGGTCACCGACACCCCGGAGCACCTCGCGAGCGGGCTGAGCGTCGCCCGCCTCTGCGACGCCGCGATCGGCGACAGCGACAACACCGCGGCCAACCTGCTGCTGCGCGAGCTGGGCGGCCCGACGGCCGTCACCCGCTTCGCGCGCTCCCTGGGCGACCGGGTGACCCGGCTGGACCGCTGGGAGCCCCTGCTGAACTCCGCCGAGCCCGGCCGGGTCACGGACACCACGACCCCGTCCGCGCTCGCCCGCGACTACGCCCGGCTCGTCCTGGGGAACGCGCTGGAGCCCCGGGACCGCGAGCGGCTGACGTACTGGCTGCTCAACTGCCGGACGAGCGGGACGCGGTTCCGGGCCGGGCTGCCGCCGGAGTGGACGGTCGCCGACAAGACGGGTGGCGGCTCGTACGCCTCGTGCAACGACGTGGGCGTCGCGTGGACGCCCGAGGGCGTGCCGGTGGTGCTGGCGGTGCTGACGACGAAGCCCGCGGGCGCCTCCGACGCGGCGGGCGACCACCCGCTGGTCCGGGACGCGGCGAAGGCACTGGCAGCGGCGGTCGTTAGTTAGTCGTACTATCGATGGATGCCTGAGCTCAGCCACCGGCGACGGATGCTGGTGCTGGCGATCTGCTGCATGAGCCTGCTGATCGTCAGCCTCGACACCACCGCCCTGAATGTCGCCCTGCCCGCCATGCGCCGGGAGCTGGACGCGAGCGTCGCGGGGATGCAGTGGACGATCGACGCGTACACGCTCGTCCTCGCCTCCCTGCTGATGCTCGCGGGCTCCACCGCCGACCGGATCGGCCGGCGCAAGGTCTTCATGGCCGGGCTCGTCCTGTTCACCCTGGGTTCGGCGCTCTGCTCGCTGGCGCCGAACCTGGAGGCGCTCATCACCTTCCGGATGGTGCAGGCGGTGGGCGGCTCGATGCTCAACCCCGTCGCGATGTCGATCATCACCAACACGTTCACCGATCCCCGTGAACGGGCCCGTGCGATCGGGGTCTGGGGCGGGGTCGTCGGCATCTCGATGGCGGCGGGCCCGGTGGTCGGCGGCGGGCTGGTCGACTCGGTCGGCTGGCGGTCGATCTTCTGGGTCAACCTCCCGGTCGGCATCGCCGCCCTTCTGCTGACCTGGCGTTACGTCCCCGAGTCGCGCGCCCAGCGGGCCCGCCGCCCGGACCCGCTGGGCCAGTTCCTGGTGATCACCCTGCTGGGTTCGCTGACGTACGCCATCATCGAGGCCCCGCAGAAGGGGTGGGCCTCCGGCGAGATCCTGCTCTTCGCCGGGCTCGCGGCGGCGGCCCTGGTGGGCCTGCTGGTGTACGAGCCGCGGCGCACGGACCCGCTGATCGATCTGCGGTTCTTCCACAGCGTGCCGTTCAGCGGGGCCACCGTGATCGCGGTCAGCGCGTTCGCCGCGCTCGGCGGCTTCCTCTTCCTGAACACGCTCTACCTCCAGGACGTCCGGGGGCTGAGCGCGCTGGACGCCGGTCTGTACACGTTGCCGATGGCGGCCGTGGTCTGCGTACTCTCACCGCTGTCCGGGCGGCTGGTGGCCAGTCGCGGGCCGCGCGTCCCGCTGCTGCTCGCGGGCGGCGCGATGGCGCTGAGCGGGCTGATGCTGGCGGCGTTCGACGCGGAGACCGGGACGGTCTCGATGTTCGCCGCGTATGTGCTGTTCGGCCTGGGCTTCGGCTCGGTGAACGCGCCCATCACCAACACCGCGGTCTCCGGCATGCCGCGTTCCCAGGCGGGCGTGGCGGCGGCGGTCGCCTCCACCAGCCGCCAGATCGGGCAGACCCTCGGCGTCGCCGTGATCGGCGCGGTCCTGGCGGCGGGCATGAGCGGGTCCGCCGGAGCGCCGGAGGGCTTCGTGGAGGCGAGCAGGCCCGGCTGGTGGATCGTGACGGGCTGCGGCCTCGCGGTCCTGCTGGTCGGGGCGCTGAGCAGCGGCCGCTGGGCGCGGGGCACGGCCCGCCGGACGGCGGAGCGGCTGGCGGAGCCGGTGGCCGAGGGGCCGGCCGCTCACTCATCGGCGGCGCGGACGGGGGCCTGAGCCCAGCCCATCGCGAGGATGGGGCCTGAGCCGGCCCCTCGCGGGGGCGGGGGTCCGGGCCCGCCCGCCGCTCAGGCCTCCGCGGCCTCCGCCTCGCGGACCAGTTCCTGGAGCCGCTCCAGCCGCTCGCGGGTCTCGTCGTCGCGGGGCGCGTAGCTGACCAGGCGCGGTCCGGCCGAGGGGCCGAGCCAGAGGTCGGTGGTCTCCACCCGGAGCAGGCCCACCCAGGCGTTGCGGAAGATCTTGGACCGGCTGCCGGTCCCGACGACCTCGTGCCGGGCCCAGTTCTCGCGGAACTCCGGCGAGGCCGCCTCCAGACGCCCCAGCAGCTCCTTCCAGGCGGGCTCGGCAAGGTGTTCCGCCATCGCCGCGCGGAACTTGGCCGTGATGAAGCGGGTCACCTCGGCGGTGTCCATGACCGAGGACCGCCACTGCTCGTTCGTGTAGGCGAGCAGCATGACGTTGCGGTCCTCGGGCGCCACCGTCTCCAGGTCGCAGAGCAGCCGCCCGTACGTGCGGTTGTGGGCGAGGATGTCGTACCGGCTGTTCTGGACGCAGGCGGGGATCGGCTCCAGCTGCCGCAGCATGGTGCGCAGCGCCGGGGTGACGTGCGGGCACTTGGTGCCGGGCGCGGGGTCGATGGCTCCGGCCAGCGAGAAGAGGTGGCTGCGCTCGCTGCGGTCCAGGAGCAGGGCGCGGGCGAGCGCGTCGAGGACCTGGGGCGAGACCTGGATGTCCCGGGCCTGTTCGAGCCAGGTGTACCAGGTGACGCCGACGGCGGAGAGCTGGGCGACCTCCTCGCGGCGCAGCCCGGGGGTGCGCCGGCGGTGGCCCCGGACGAGGCCGACCCGCTCGGGGGTGATCCGTTCGCGGCGGCTGCGCAGGAAGTTCGCGAGTTCGTGCCGCCTGACGTCGGGCTCGCGCCCCCCGTGAACGGCCGTCTGCACCTCGGGCGTCGCCATCGTCGTCATTCCTCCAGGGTGCGGGCCGGGCGGGGGCAGCGGACGAGCTGTGCCTGGTGGTTCTTGTACCAGGATAAAGACACTCTGGTACCAGGCTGCGGTCCGGGCGAGAGTCGGTGGCGTGAGTGAATCCTCTGTACGCACGACAACGGCACGCGCCACGGCCTCCCCGGTGGTGCGGCACGACCATCCCGGCCCGGTGCTCGGCAGGCTGGGCCTGTTCACCGTGCTGCTGGGCGCGGCCCTTCCTCTGATCGACTTCTTCATCGTCAACGTGGCCCTGCCCACCATCGACCACGACCTCGCTGCGGGCCCCGCCCTGCTGGAACTGGTCGTCGCGGGCTATGGCCTCGCGTACGCCGTGCTGCTCGTCCTCGGCGGGCGGCTCGGCGACATGGCCGGCCGGCGCCGGCTCTTCCTGACGGGCATGGCGGCCTTCGGGCTCACCTCGCTGGCCTGCGGGCTCGCCCCGAACGCCTGGTCCCTGGTCGGGGCGCGGGTGGCGCAGGGCGCCTCGGCCGCCCTGATGCTGCCGCAGGTGCTCGCCACCATCCAGGCCGCCACCTCCGGGCACCGCAGGGCGCGGGCGATGAGCCTGTACGGGGCGACGGCCGGGCTCTCCATGGTCGCGGGCCAGATCCTGGGCGGGGCGCTGGTCGCCGCCGCCCCGCTGTCCTCGGTGTTCGGCGAGAGCGCGGGCTGGCGCTCGGTGTTCCTGGTCAACGTGCCCGTCGCGGCCGTCGGCCTGGTCCTGGCGGCGCGCGCGGTGCCGGAGACGCGTGCGGACCGGCCCGCGCCCGTCGACGTACCGGGCACGCTGCTGCTCGCCGTCTCGCTTCTGACGCTGCTGGCCCCGCTCACGGAGGGGCGGGCGGCGGGCTGGCCGCTGTGGACCTGGGTGTCGCTGGCGCTGTTCCCGGTGGCGGCGGCCGCGTTCTACCGGGTGGAGCGGCGGGCGGACCGGCGCGGACCGACCCCTCTGGTGCCGCCGAGTCTGCTGCGCCTGGAATCACTGCGGCGCGGTCTGGCGCTGGTGATGCCGTTCTCGGTGGGCTTCGGCGGTTTCATGTTCGTCATCGCGGTGGCGCTCCAGCAGGGCCTGGAGCTGGGCCCCGCGCAGTCCGGCCTGTCGATGGCCCCGATGGCGGTGGCCTTCTTCGCCGCGTCGCTGGCCGGGCCCCGGCTGGTACGGCGGTACGGCAGCCGGGTTGTCACGGCCGGCGGGCTGATCCAGGCGGCCGGTGTGGCGGTGCTCGCGCTGACGGTGTGGCGCGGCTGGCCGGACCTGGGGATGGCGGGCCTGATGCCCGGTATGGCCGTCGCCGGTTTCGGCCAGGGCCTCCAGCTGCCGGTCATCTTCCGCATCATCCTGTCGGACGTGCCGCCGGAGCGGGCCGGGGTGGGCGGCGGGGTGATGACGACGACCCAGCAGGCGACGCTCACCCTGGGCGTGGCGACGCTCGGCTCGCTGTTCCTGGCGCTGGTGCCCGGTTCGGGGATGCGGGACGCCCTGGTGGTGACCCTGCTGGTGCAGCTGGCGGCCATCGCCCTGACGACGGCGCTGAGCCTGCGGCTGCCGCGCACGGTGAGCTGAGGCGGCGCGGGGGCCCGGACGGGGGCGAACGTGGGCGGGGGCGCCACAGGCGCCCCCGCGTACGTCAGCTCTGCGCCGGGGCCTCCGGGGCCTCCGGCTCCGCGGCCTGCGCGTCCGCGTCCTCGGCGTCCGGCTGCGCGGGCGCCCCGGCCCGCTCCCGCATCTTGCGGAGCAGCTCCTGCTTCTGGTCGGCGGCCGTCCTGCGGTCGGCCTCTCCGGCGGGGCCGGCCCCCTGCGCCCCGGCGCGGGACAGCTTCTTGCGCTGTCCGCCGACGCCGAGGAGGTTGTTGCGGCTCTTGGCCATGGGGTTCTCCCAATGTGTGGTCTCGGTGAGGTCTCTCGCGACCTCGGATCGATCCGGGGGGCGGCGGGTGGTCGGGCCCGCCGCGCTCTCACTCGTAGATCTGGAAGAACGAATACATGGGCAGGACGGTACCCACACCCGGGCGCCGGCTCACCCGGTTTTCCGCGCCCCGTCCCCCGTACGCACGAGGCCCCCGGCATCCGCGCGGCATGCGCGGAAGCGGGGGCTTCGTGCGGTGGGTGCGGCCGTCAGCAGCCGATCAGGCGGGTGGCGAGGTAGCCCTGGATCTGGTCCAGGGAGACGCGCTCCTGCTTCATCGTGTCGCGCTCGCGGACGGTGACCGCGTTGTCGTCGAGGGTGTCGAAGTCGACGGTGACGCAGAACGGCGTGCCGATCTCGTCCTGGCGGCGGTAGCGGCGGCCGATGGCGCCCGCGTCGTCGAACTCGATGTTCCAGTTCTGCCGCAGGTCGGTGGCGAGGCCCTTGGCCTTCGGCGAGAGCTGCGGGTTGCGGGACAGCGGGAGGACCGCGACCTTGACCGGCGCCAGGCGCGGGTCGAGACGCATCACGGCGCGCTTCTCCATGACGCCCTTGGCGTTCGGCGCCTCGTCCTCGTTGTAGGCGTCGAGGAGGAAGGCCAGCATCGCGCGGCCGACACCGGCCGCGGGCTCGATGACGTACGGGGTGTAGCGCTCGCTCTTCTCCTGGTCGAAGAAGGACAGGTCCGTGCCCGAGGCCTTGGAGTGGGCCGTGAGGTCGTAGTCGGTGCGGTTGGCGACGCCCTCCAGCTCGCCCCACTCGCTGCCGCCGAAGCGGAAGCGGTACTCGATGTCAGCGGTGCGCTTCGAGTAGTGGGAGAGCTTCTCCTGCGGGTGCTCGAACCACCGCATGTTCTCCTCGCGCATGCCGAGACCGGTGTACCAGTTCCAGCGCTGCTCCATCCAGTACTCCTGCCACTGCTCGTCCTCGCCCGGCTTGACGAAGAACTCCATCTCCATCTGCTCGAACTCGCGCGTGCGGAAGATGAAGTTGCCCGGAGTGATCTCGTTGCGGAAGGACTTGCCCATCTGAGCGATGCCGAACGGGGGCTTCTTGCGCGAGGTGGTCTGCACCTGGCCGAAGTTGGTGAAGATGCCCTGGGCGGTCTCGGGGCGCAGGTAGGCGACCGAACCGGAGTCCTGGGTCGGGCCGAGGTGCGTGGAGAGCAGGCCGGAGAACTGCTTGGGCTCGGTGAACGTGCCCTTGTTGCCGCAGTTCGGGCAGTTGAGGTCGGCCAGGCCGTTGGCCGGCGCCTTGCCGTGCTTCTCCTCGTACGCCTCCTCCAGGTGGTCCGCGCGGTAGCGCTTGTGGCAGGAGGTGCACTCGGTCAGCGGGTCGGAGAACGTGGCGACGTGGCCGGAGGCCACCCACACCTCGGGGGCCAGGATGACCGACGAGTCGATACCGACCACGTCCTCGCGGGAGGTGACCATGTAGCGCCACCACTGGCGCTTCAGGTTCTCCTTGAGTTCGACGCCCAGCGGCCCGTAGTCCCAGGCGGCCTTCTGACCACCGTAGATCTCGCTGCAGGGGTAGACGAAGCCACGGCGCTTGCTCAGGCTGACGATGGTGTCGATCTTGTCGGCGGCCACGGTGCTCTCTTCATTACGACGGAACGGGCGGGCGAATGGCCCAGATTACCGGCGGCCACTCCCCTTCGATCAAATCGGTATCGGTCCCGGCCGCCAACCCCGCTTGTTGACAATCGTTTCCACTTTTGTTGAAAATGACTGTCATGAACGTACGTCGCCTCATACCCACGGCCGCCATCACCGGCGCGGTCGCCCTCGGCCTCACCGCCCTCACCGCCTGCTCGTCGTCCGACGCCTCCGACCACAAGAGCGGCGACCGGCTGGATGTGGTGGCGTCCTTCTATCCGATGCAGTTCCTGGCCGAGCGCATAGGCGGCGACCACGTCTCGGTCTCCACGCTCACCAAGCCGGGCGTGGAACCCCACGACCTGGAGCTCAGCCCCCGGCAGACCGGCTCCCTCACCGACGCCGACTTCATCCTCTACCTCAAGGGCATCCAGCCCGCCGTCGACGACGCGATCAAGCAGTCCGGCGCCTCCCACACCCTCGACGTCACCACGCTGACCACGCTGGAGGACCACGGCACGGAGGCCGGCGGCGAGGAGCACGGCCACGAGCACGAGGGCGAGGAGGCCGGCGCCGACCCGCACATCTGGCTGGACCCGGTGAAGTACACCGAGGTCGCCAAGGGCGTCGGCAAGTCCCTGGAGAAGACCGACCCGGACCACGCCGCGGACTACCGCAAGAACACCGCCACGCTGGTCAAGGAGCTGGGCGCGCTCGACACCGCGTACCGCGACGGGCTGAAGAACACCACGACGAAGACGTTCATCACCACCCACTCCGCCTTCGGCTACCTGGCCGAGCGCTACGGCCTCACCCAGGAGGGCATCGCCGGCATCGACCCCGAGGCCGAGCCCAGCCCCGCCCGCATCAGCGCCCTGCACTCCATCGCGGAGAAGAAGAAGGTCACCACCGTCTTCTTCGAGACGCTCGCCAGCGACAGGACCGCGAAGACCGTCGCCCGGGACACCGGACTGCGCACCGACGTCCTGGACCCGCTGGAGGGAATCACCAAGAGCTCCAAGGGCGATGACTACATCGAGGTCATGAAGTCCAACCTCGCCGCCCTGCGCACGGCACTCGGCGCGAAGTGAGCGACGACCCCACCGCACCCATCGGCCCGCACCGCGCAGCAGCACCGGAGGCGCTCATGCCCGAGCCCCAGCACCCCGACCGCGAACCCGTGATAGTCGTCCGCGACGCCGTCGCCAGCCTCGGAGCACGTCCCGTGCTGCGCGGTGTCGACCTGACCGTGCACCGCGGCGAGGTCGTCGCCCTGCTCGGCGCCAACGGCTCCGGCAAGTCCACCGCCGTCCGCTCCGTCATCGGCCAGGTGCCGCTGACCGGAGGCACCGTGGAACTCTTCGGCACCCCGCTGCGCCGCTTCCGCGACTGGGCCCGGGTCGGCTACGTACCGCAGCGCACCACGGCGGCCGGCGGGGTGCCCGCCACGATCCGCGAGGTCGTCGCCTCCGGGCGGCTCTCCCGCACCCGGCTGGGCCTCCCTCGCAGGGCCGACCGCGCCGCCGTCGACCGCGCCATCGAGCTCGTCGGCCTCGCCGACCGGGCCAAGGACTCGGTGAACGCCCTCTCCGGCGGCCAGCACCAGCGCGTGCTGATCGCCCGCGCGCTCGCCGCCGAACCCGAACTCCTGATCATGGACGAGCCGATGGCCGGCGTCGACCTGGCCAGCCAGGAGATCCTCGCCGCCACCCTGCGCGAACAGGTCGCCGCCGGCACCACCGTGCTCCTCGTCCTGCACGAGCTGGGCCCGCTGGAGCCCCTGATCGACCGGGCGGTCGTGCTCCGCGACGGCTGCGTCCTGCACGACGGACCGCCCCCGAAGGCCGTCGGACAGCACGCCCTGCCCGGCCACGACCACGTACACCCCCACGCGGCTTCCGAGCCCGTCCGGACGGGACTGCTGAGCTGACCATGGAATTCCTCACCCCTCCCTTCATGCAGCGGGCCCTGCTCGCCGCCGTGCTGGTCGGCGTCATCGCGCCCGCCGTCGGCATCTACCTGGTGCAGCGCCGGCAGGCCCTGATGGGCGACGGGATCGGCCACATCGCGATGACCGGTGTCGGCCTCGGCTTCCTGCTCTCCACCAGCCCGGTCTGGATGGCCACCGCCGTCGCCGTCGCGGGCGCGGTCGTCATGGAGCTGATCCGCTGGTACGGCCGCACCCGCGGCGACATCGCGCTGGCCATGCTCTTCTACGGCGGCATGGCGGGCGGTGTGCTGCTGATCAACCTCTCCGACACCGGCTCGAACGCCAACCTCACCTCGTACCTCTTCGGCTCGCTGTCCACGGTCTCCTCCGAGGACATCACCGCGATCTCGCTGCTCGCCGCGTTCGTGCTGCTGGTGACGGTCGGGCTGCGGCGGCAGCTGTTCGCCGTCAGCCAGGACGAGGAGTTCGCCCGGGTGACCGGTCTGCCGGTGCGCGTGCTGAACCTGCTGGTCGCGGTCACCGCCGCGGTCACCGTCACGGTCGCGATGCGGGTCGTCGGGCTGCTGCTGGTCAGCGCCCTGATGGTGGTCCCGGTCGCCGCCGCGCAGCAGATCACCCGGTCCTTCAAGGTGACGTTCGTGCTCTCCGTCGTCATCGGCGTCGGCGTCACCCTTTCCGGCACCATCACCTCGTACTACCAGGACGTCCCGCCCGGCGCGACGATCGTGCTGCTGGCCATCGGGGTCTTCGTCGCCCTGACCGTGCTCGCCGCCCCCCTCGCCCGCCGCCGGGCCCGGCGCGGCGAGACCGCGGCGGAGCGGTGCACCCTGGAAGTACCGGCGGCCCGCCCGGCTGCGGACGACGTCCACGTCTGACCCCGCGGGAGGAGCGGGCTGGCACAATGGCCCGACAGATGTACGGGCGACACGAGGAGGCTCCTGTGGCGACGGCGCCGATCAGTGGAACGAACGCGGCTCCGGTCCGCGGCCGGTCGACCCGGCAGCGGGCGGCCGTGGCGGCGGCGCTCGACGAGGTGGACGAGTTCCGCAGCGCCCAGGAGCTGCACGACGTCCTCAAGCACCGCGGGGACTCGGTCGGCCTGACGACGGTCTACCGCACCCTGCAGTCCCTCGCCGACGCCGGCGAGGTGGACGTCCTGCGCACCACGGAGGGCGAGTCCGTCTACCGGCGCTGCTCGACCGGCGAGCACCATCACCATCTGGTCTGCCGCATGTGCGGCAAGGCGGTCGAGGTCGAGGGCCCCGTGGTCGAGCAGTGGGCGGAGACCATCGCCACGCAGCACGGCTTCGTCAACGTGGCGCACACGGTCGAGGTCTTCGGCACCTGCGCGGACTGCGCGAGCGGAGAGAAGTAGGCCGGACCGGGGCGGCTCCCGCTCCGGCCGTTCAGACCTTCGTCAGGTTCCGGCCGAAGATCTCGCGCATGCGGTCCACATCGGACCCGTCCCGGGCGCCCCGCTTGGCTATCACGGTCACCCCGGTGGCGTTCCGGTCGTCGCTGAACATCACGAACAGGTCCGTCGTCTCCACGTACCGCGGCTGCGCCCGCCACGTGACGACCGCGCTCGTGCTGTCCGTGTCGACGGCGACGCCGGACTCCTCGACCCGCACCCGGAACTCGCCCTGCCGCCGTACGAACCGGAACAGCTGGCGTGCCGTCAGCCACGGGCCGAGGAACAGCAGCGGGCCGCAGACCAGCAGCGCCGCCAGCAGCGGCACCGGCACATCGCCGCCCTTCGCCACGGACAGCGAGGTGGCCACGACGCCACATCCCGTCGCGGCCACCCCCAGCAGCCGCTGCCGCCGGCCCGAGGCGCTGACCCGGTTGCGGGCGCGGAGCGCCGTCGTGTAGTCCCGCAGCTCGGGGCGGTATCTCAGTTCGACCGCTCCGTGCACGGCACCCTGCTGTTCGTTCATGGCCCCCACCTGGCGTGTGTGAAAGAGCCGTGATCGTACCGGCAGGGGTTCAGGCCCGGGGATCCGTTTTCGCCGCGATCTCCTCGGCGCCGCCGAACCGGCGGTCGCGCTGGGCGAACTCCAGGCAGGCCCGCCACAGGTCCCGGCGGTCGAAGTCGGGCCACAGCACGTCCTGGAAGACCATCTCGGCGTACGCGCTCTGCCAGATCAGGTAGTTCGAGGTGCGCTGCTCGCCGCTGGGGCGCACGAACAGGTCCACGTCCGGCATGTCCGGGTAGTAGATGTACTTCGCGAACGTCTTCTCGTTGACCTTCGAGGGGTCGAGCCGCCCGGCGGCGACGTCCTGCGCGATGCGCTGCGCGGCGTCCGCGATCTCGGCCCGCCCGCCGTAGTTGACGCAGAAGTACAGCGTCATTCTGTCGTTGTCCTTGGTCTGCTCCTGGGCGACCTGGAGCTCCTGGACGACCGACTTCCACAGCTTGGGCATGCGGCCCACCCAGCGGATGCGGATGCCCAGCTCGTCCATCTCGTCACGGCGGCGGCGGATCACGTCCCGGTTGAAGTTCATCAGGAACTTCACCTCCTCCGGGGACCGCTTCCAGTTCTCCGTCGAGAAGGCGTACAGCGAGAGGTTCTTGACGCCCATCTCGATGCAGCCCTTGAGCACGTCCATGACGACGCCCTCGCCGACCTTGTGCCCTTCGGTGCGCGGCAGGCCCCGCTCCTTGGCCCAGCGGCCGTTGCCGTCCATCACGATGGCGACGTGCTTGGGCACGAGCTCCCCGGGGATCTTCGGAGGCACGGCACCGGACGGGTGCGGCTCCGGGGTCTTGTGGTCGCGCCGGTTACGGCCGCCGAGCATCCCGCGTACTGCCATGAGCTTCTCAGTCTCCCTGTGTCACTTCTCTACGTACCGCAGTGAACGCAGCCCGCGCTCCAGATGCCAGTGCAGATAGGCGGACACCAGCCCGCTCCCCTCCCTGACATGACGCGCCTCGCACGCGTCCGCCGTCTCCCAGTCGCCGCTGAGCAGGGCGCTCAGCAGGGCCACGGCCTCAGCCGAGGGTACGACGCTGCCGGGCACCCGGCAGTCGCCGCATACGACGCCGCCCGCCGCCACGGAGAAGAAACGGTTCGGTCCGGGCAGTCCGCAGCGCGCGCAGTCGTCGAAGCTGGGGGCGTAGCCGTTGACGGCCAGGGACCTCAGCAGGAAGGCGTCCAGGATCAGATGCGGCTCGTGCTCGCCCCGGGCCAGCGTGCGCAGCCCGCCCACCAGCAGCAGGTACTGCTGGACCGCGGGTTCACCCTCGTGGTCGGTGAAGCGCTCGGCGGTCTCCAGCATCGCGGTGCCGGCGGTGTAGCGCCCGTAGTCCGTGACGATCCCGCCGCCGTACGGGGCGATCGTCTCGCTCTGGGTGCACAGCGGCAGCCCCCGCCCGACCAGTTCGCTGCCGCGCGCGAAGAACTGCACGTCCACGTGGGAGAACGGCTCGAGCCGGGCCCCGAACTTGGACTTGGTGCGGCGCACCCCGCGCGCGACGGCCCGCACCCGGCCGTGGCCCCGGGTCAGTATCGTGATGATCCGGTCGGCCTCGCCCAGTTTCTGCGTGCGCAGCACCACGCCGTCGTCCCGGAACAAGCTCATGCGTCCATTGTCCGGTACGCCACCGACACCCGGGGCCCGCCCCCGGAAAGCCGGTCCGGTCAGCTCCCCCCGGCGGGCACCACGAGCCCCGACTCGTACGCGGCGATCACCAGCTGGGCCCGGTCCCGGGCGCCGAGCTTGCCCATGATCCGGCTGACATGGGTCTTGGCGGTGAGCGGGCTGAGGCCCAGGCTGTCGGCGGTCTCGGTGTTGTTGAGGCCGCGCGCGACCAGGGCGAGGACCTGGCACTCGCGCTCGGAGAGCATGCCCAGAGCGTCGGGTCCCGGCCCGGAGGGGGCGCGCGGGGCGCTGAGGACCCGGGCGATGAGCCGGGCGGTCGGGCCGGGCGAGAGCAGCGAATCGCCCGCGGCGACCGTCCTGATCGCGGCGAGCAGATCGGCGGGCCGGGTGTCCTTGACCAGGAATCCGGAGGCGCCGGCGCGCAGCGCGTCGACGATGTGGTCGTCGGTGTCGTACGTGGTGAGGACCAGCACCTTCACCCCGGCCAGGTCCTCGTCGGCGGCGATGCGGCGGGTCGCCTCGATGCCGTCGAGCTCGGGCATCCGGATGTCCATGACGACGAGGTCGGCGCGTGCCGAGCGGGCGAGCGCGACCGCTTCGAGGCCGGTGGCGGCCTCGCCGACCACCTCCATCTCCGGGTCGGAGCCGACGAGCATCGCGAAGGCCGCCCGGACGAGCGTCTGGTCGTCCGCGAGCAGTACCCGGATCATGAGGTGGTCTCCGCTTCCCGTTCCGGTGCGTGGTCATGCATGTACGTGGGTGGGCCGTCCGGCTGGTTTCCCGGGGACGGGGGCGGGAACGGCAGCAGGGCCGACACCTCGAAGCCGCCGTCGGGGCGGGGGCCCGCCGTGAGGGTGCCGCCGGTGGAGCGTGCGCGTTCCCGCATTCCGACGATCCCGAACCCGGGTGCGGAGCCGTCGTCCACCGGACCGGTGCCGTCGTCGGTCACCGTGACCCGCAGGGCACCGGCGGCGGGCTCGACGACGACGTGGATGCGGACGCCGGCGCCCGCGTGCCGTACCGCGTTCGTCAGGGACTCCTGGACGATCCGGTAGGCGGCGGCCCCGAGGGCCGGGGCGAGGCGGCCCGCCGGGACACCGACGTCGAGGTCGACCCGGGCCCCGGCCGCCTCGGCGGCCCGTACGAGGCCGGGCAGGGCAGCCAGGTCGGGCAGCGGTCCGTCCGGGTCCGCTCCCCCGCTCTCCCGCCCGCTCCCGCGCAGCACCTGGAGGGTGGTCCTCAGCTCGGCCCTGGCCTCCCGGCAGGTCTCGGCGATGTCGTCCAGCGAGGCGGCGACGGCCTGCCGGTCCAGCCGTTCCGGGTCGACGGTCAGGATGTGCGAGGCGACCGAGGTCTGCACCCCGATGAGGGTGATGCTGTGCGCGAGGAGGTCGTGCAGATCGCGGGCGATGCGCAGCCGCTCCTCGGCGACCCGGCGGGCGGCCTCCTCCTCCCGGGTCCGTTCGGCGCGTTCGGCGCGCTCCAGCACCGAGGCGACGTACTGGCGGTAGATGCGCACGTCGACCCCGCAGAACAGCACCGCGACGATCCACCCGGAGATCCGCAGCAGTTCGAGCCCGTCGTGCGCGCTGAGGGCGAGCACCACCGTCACCATCACGGAGGTGACGCCGATGCCGACGACCAGGGTGCGCAGCGGGCGGCCGGTGACGGCCACCGTGTAGAGCACGATCCAGGTCTGCGGCATCGGCGCCGTGTGGAGGTTGTCGGTGCCGTGGTAGAGCGCCAGCAGCGGCACCATGGCGAGCAGGACCGGCACCGGGGCGCGCCGCCGCCAGACGAGCGGCACGACGCTGCCCAGGAGCAGCGCCCAGCCCGCCGCGCCCATCCTCTCGGCGCCCCCGGCGGCCAGCGCGAGGGCCGTGGAGAGCACCGCCGTGGCCACGGCGAGCAGGGCGTCGTTGCGCGCCCGGTGCGGCGCCCGCATCGGATCGCGGTTGACGACGGCCAGGACGCGGTCGCGGCGGCTCGTGGCCGCGGGGGCGGCCGGTGCGGTGACTGGGGACACGTCGCCATCCTCCGGTACGGGGCGGGGCGTTGTCAGGGGACCGGGACGAGTTCCGGTTCGCGGGGCTCGGCCGCGGGGGCGGGGCGGCTGAGCGCACCGGGCCACCACATCCTGCGCTGGAGGGCCACGCTCGCCGAGGTCACCAGGTAGGTGCGGACCAGGAAGGTGTCCAGGAGCACGCCGACGGCGATCACGAAGCCCATCTCGGCCAGGGCCGTCATCGGCATGTTCGTCAGGACGGCGAAGGTGGCGGCGAGCACCAGGCCCGCCGAGGCGATGACCCCGCCGGTGGTGCGCAGGGCGGTGAGCGCCGCCTCGGTGGGCTCGGCGCCGCGCCGGGCCTCCTCGCGGACCCGGTGCATCAGGAAGATGCCGTAGTCGACGCCCAGGGCCACCAGGAAGACGAAGGTGAGCAGGGGCAGCCCGGGGTCGGTGCCCTTGAGGCCGAGGATCGGTTCGAAGACCAGTCCGCCGATGCCGAGGGCGGCGCCCCAGACCGCGACGACGGCGGCGACGAGCAGCAGGGGCGCGACGAGGCTGCGCAGCAGGGCGATCAGGATGAGGAGGACGGAGAGCAGGACGAGCGGGACGACGACCTTCAGGTCCCGGGAGCCCGCCTTCTCCAGGTCCATCTGCTGGGCGCTGGAGCCGCCGACGTGGCTGCCGGGCAGCCGTTCGCGCAGGGCGAGGATGGTGGCCCGCTCACCGGCGGACTCGGGCGCGGCCTTCGCGGTGACGGCCAGTTCGGTCCAGCCGCCGCCGCTGCGGCCCCGCTCGGCCGCCGCGACGCCCTCGGTGGCCCGCGCCTTCGCCAGCGTGCCGGAGGCCAGCTCGGTGGGCGTGGTGACGACGACGGGCCTGCTGGAGCGGTCGGGGTAGGCGTCGGCGAGGGTCGCCATGGCCGTGACCGAGTCCGGCTTCGTGGTGAAGGAGTCCTCCAGCTTGAGGTTTCCGGGCAGGTTGAGGACCCCGAGCGACAGCGCGCCCAGCAGGGCCCCGCCGGTGACGAGGACGGCGACCGGCCGGCGCCCGGCGGAGCCGCCCATGGCGGCGAACAGCGAGCGGCGGCGGCGCGGCTCGGAGCCGTACACGGGCACGAGCGGCCAGAAGACGCGGCGGCCCAGCAGCACCAGGACGGCCGGCAGCAGGGTCAGCATCGCCAGGAGCGCGCACAGCACACCGACCGCGGCGATGGGGCCCATGCCCCGGCTGCTGGTGAGATCGGCGGCCAGGAGGCACAGCAGGCCCGCCGCGACGGTGCCGGAGGAGGCCAGGACGGCGGGTCCGCAGCCGCGCAGGGCCGCGGCCATCGCCTCGCCGGGGCGTTCGGCGCGGGTGAGTTCCTCGCGGTAGCGGGAGACGAGGAGCAGGGCGTAGTCGGTGCCGGCGCCGAAGACGAGGATGGTCGTCACGGCGGAGCTCTGGCCGGTGACGGTGACGTCGAAGCCCCGGTGGAGTCCGTGGACGATGCCCATGGAGAGGACGTCGGCGACCCCGGCGACGACGAGCGGCACGAGCCACAGCAGCGGGCTGCGGTAGATGAGGATCAGCAGGACCGCGACGACGGCGACGGTCGTGTAGAGCAGCGGACCGCCGAGCGAGCCGTAGACCTTCTTCGCGTCCACGTCCATCGCCCCGGGCCCGCCGACCTCGGCGGTCAGGCCGTCGCCGCCGCGCGCGGTGTCCCGGACCTCGTCGACGAACGCGGTGCGCGCCGCGTCGTCCTGTCCGGGCTCGGTCGTGGAGACCGGGTACATCAGCGTGGTGCCGTCCTTCGACGGGACGGCGTGCGGCGGCGCGGTGAGGGTGTGGCCGCTCGCCACCTCGGCCGTCTGCCGGGCCGCCAGCGCCCGGTCGGCGGCGGTGAGGCCGCCGCCGCGGTGGAAGACGAGGACGAGGTCGGTGGACTCGCCGCCGGGCAGGGCATCCTGGATCTTCGCGGCCTGCGTGGAGTCGGCGCTCGCCGGGAGGTAGTCGACCGCCCGGTTGACCTCCACGTCGCCGAGCTTCCCGGCGAACGGACCTGCGACGGCCATCGCGGCGGCCCAGAGGGCGACGACCGCCCAGGGCAGCAGCCGCCACCGGCTCACCGCTCGTGCTCGTCCTCGGTCCTGTGCTGCGGCCGTCATGGGAGGCCCCCTTCCGTACGGGTGTCCGGTCGTGTCCAGACTCCCGTCGGGGCGGGGCGAGTTCGTCGCGCCAGGGGCCGACTTCCCGGCTACTGCCCGGGAGGGTGCGGCGGGCCCGTTACTCCCTGGGGAGTATCGGGCGGGCGCGGGATCAGGAGGGCGTACGCGCCGCCTGGGCGAGCAGCCGGGCGGTGTCCTCGGCGCGCAGCCGCAGCGCCCCGCCGACCGTCGTCAGCACCTCGCGCTCGGCCGGGCTGTACCCGCCGTCGGCGAGGGCGATCCGGGCCCCCTGGAGCAGAATCGATTCGCGTCCGGTGGGGGCGAGGTGCGGGGCGAGCGGTTCCAGCACCTCGTGGAGCTCGATGGCGAGGGCCGCGCCGCACGCCTCGGCGGCGGGGTCGAACGCGGAGCCGTGGCCGATGTCGGCGGACAGGACCTCGACGACGGTGGCGAGCTGCTCGGGCGTGCAGTCGTCGAACCCGGCGCCGCGCACGGTCTCGGCCGCGGTCTCCAGGACCGTACGGGAGGTGCTGCCGCCGGCCGCGAGGACTCCGAGGGCGACCGTGTGCACGGCGTCCCTGAGCATCGCGGAGAACCGGGTGGTGGTGGGGTGGTCGAGCGCCTCGCAGCCGAAGTGCCCGTGACAGGCGGCGCACTCGACGACCGGGCCCGTGGTGCCGCGCCGCAGCAGCGGCACCCCCAGCACGGCGAAGCGGCGGCGTCCGGTGAGGCGGCGGTAGTTGCGGTCGCCTCCGCAGCCGGGGCAGAAGAACTCCCCGTCGCCCACGGCGTCCCAGAGCGTACGGATGCCGCAGATACGCAGCTTCATGGCGCGTTGTCCCAGGGCTGACCGCACGTCGCACACCTCCGTAACACTCCGGCAACACTGCCGTGTCGACGTGATGTTAACCACATCCCCGTTGCGCCGTCAGCACCCCGCCCGTCACAACCACCCGGAGAATGGCCGAACCCCGCCCCCCGAGGACGGGTGGGCGGGGCTCGTGGACCGTGCCGCTGCGCGCCCTTCCGGGCGCCGGTTCAGCGGGTGGCGCGGTTGACGGCCGAGACGACCGCCTTCAGCGAGGCGCGGGTGGTGTTGGCGTCGATGCCGATGCCCCACAGCACCTTTCCGTCGATGGCGCACTCGATGTACGAGGCGGCCTGCGCGCTCGCGCCCTCGCTCATGGTGTGCTCGGTGTAGTCCAGCAGCCGGGCGTCGATGCCGATGGCCTGCAGCGCTTCGAAGAAGGCGGAGATCGGACCGTTGCCGGTTCCGGTCAGCACGGTGTCCGTGCCGTCGACGGTGGCCTCGACGGTGATCGTGTCCTGGCCGTCGGAACCGGTCGTGCTCTGGCCGGAACGGATCTGCACACGGCCCCACGCGTTGGCCGGGTTGGGCAGGTACTCGTCCTGGAACACGCTCCAGATCTGCGTCGGCGTGACCTCGCCGCCCTCGGCGTCGGTCTTGGCCTGAATGATCCGGGAGAATTCGATCTGCATCCGGCGCGGCAGGTCCAGCTTGTGGTCGTTCTTCAGGACGTACGCGATGCCGCCCTTGCCGGACTGCGAGTTGACGCGGATGACCGCCTCGTAGGAGCGGCCGACGTCCTTCGGGTCGATCGGCAGATACGGCACGGCCCACTCGATGTCGTCCACCGTCTTTCCCTGGGCTGCCGCGTCGGCCTCCATGGCGTCGAAGCCCTTCTTGATGGCGTCCTGGTGGGAGCCGGAGAAGGCGGTGTAGACCAGGTCGCCCGCGTAGGGGTGGCGCGGGTGGACCTCCATCTGGTTGCAGTACTCGCTGGTGCGGCGGATCTCGTCGATCTGCGAGAAGTCGATCTGCGGGTCGACGCCCTGCGAGAACAGGTTCATGCCCAGCGTCACCAGGTCGACGTTGCCGGTGCGCTCGCCCTGGCCGAACAGGCAGCCCTCGATGCGGTCCGCCCCGGCCATCAGGGCCAGTTCGGCGGCGGCGACGGCGGTGCCGCGGTCGTTGTGCGGGTGGACGGACAGGCAGACGAACTCGCGGCGCGACAGGTTGCGCGACATCCACTCGAACCGGTCCGCGTGCGTGGACGGCGTCGAACGCTCCACGGTCGCGGGCAGGTTGAGAATGATCTCGCGCCCCTCCTCGGGCTGCCAGACGTCACAGACGGCCTCGCAGACCTCCAGGGCGAAGTCCAGCTCGGTGTCGGTGAAGATCTCGGGGCTGTACTGGTAGCCGAAGATCGTCTCCTCGCCCAGGATCTTCTCGGCGTACTCCATGACCAGCCGGGTGCCGTCCACCGCGATCTGCTTGACCTCCTCCTTGGTGCCGCGGAAGACCACGCGGCGGAAGGTCGGGGCGGTCGCGTTGTACAGGTGCACGGTGGCGCGGTGGGCGCCGCGCAGGGATTCGACGGTCCGCTCGATCAGCTCCTCGCGGGCCTGCGTCAGGACGGAGATCGTCACGTCCTCGGGGATCGCGCCCTCTTCGATGATCGAGCGGACGAAGGCGAAGTCGGTCTCGCCGGAGGACGGGAAGCCGACCTCGATCTCCTTGTAGCCCATGCGTACGAGCAGGTCGAACATCTCGCGCTTGCGGGCCGGCGACATGGGGTCGATCAGGGCCTGGTTGCCGTCACGCAGGTCCGTGGAGAGCCAGCGGGGAGCCTTGGTGATCCGCTTCTCGGGCCAGGTGCGGTCGGGGATGTCCACGGCCTCGTAGCCGCCGTACTTGTGGACCGGCATCCCGGACGGCTTCTGCAGCACCGCGGCGTTGGTGACCGGCGTGCGACGGCCGACGGCGTGCGAGGCGGGGGTCTGGGCGGGATTCACTTCGGTCATGGCGTAGGGCTCCTCGGGGTCCTTCTACGGGACGGCCGACTGTGTCACTGCAACACCAGACTCCGCGGGGAGGGGGTCGGCCTACGACTACAGGCCCTCGCCGCGGCAGCTAAGAAGAAGCAGCCCGAAACGCATGATGCGTCGAGACTAGCCGAGGGGCGCCCGAGACGTGGGTGCTGTATCAGTATGCGGGACCGGGCGGCTTAAACACCCAACAGTGACCAATCACTCCATTTCATCAACACCAGTTGCAACCAGTGACATTGCGCTTACGCAGTGCCACAGTCGTGTGTATGCAGCCTCATTCACAGCAGGGGTTCCACCCCGTCTTCTGCACCATCGTCCCGCCCCACCTCCTCGACAAGCTGTCCCAGTCCGACGACCCCGTCCTCGCGAACCCGGCCCGCCGCACCCTGGAGGCCGACGCGGCCCGGCGCACCCGTCGCCGGATGACCACCGTCGTCCGGCCCACCGTCACCGCCGAGCCGGACGACGAGGGCTCCGCCAAGCCCGACCGCACGCTCTACGACTGCCGCCACGGCACGGACCTGCCGGGCACCAAGGTCCGCGGCGAGGGCGAGGACCCCACGTCCGACGCCAGCGTCAACCGCGCGTACGCGGGCCTCGGCGCCACCTTCGATCTGCTGCTCACCGCCTACGGCCGGCGTTCGATCGACGGCAACGGGCTGCCGCTGATCGGCTCCGTCCACTACGACGAGAAGTACAACAACGCCTTCTTCGACGGCGAACAGATGGTCTTCGGCGACGGGGACGGCGAGATCTTCCTCGACTTCACCGTCGCCATCGACGTGATCGCCCACGAACTGGCCCACGGCCTCACGCAGTACACGGCCAACCTGAGCTACTACGGCCAGTCCGGCGCGCTCAACGAGTCGGTCTCGGACGTCTTCGGCTCCCTCGTGAAGCAGTACTCGCTGGGCCAGACCGCCGAGCAGGCCGACTGGCTGATCGGCGAGGGGCTGCTCGCGCCCCGCGTCCAGGGTGTGGCGCTGCGCTCGATGAAGGCGCCCGGCACCGCATACGACGACGACGTGCTCGGCAAGGACCCGCAGCCGGCCTCCATGGACGACTACATCCACACCGGCGACGACAACGGCGGGGTGCACCTCAACTCCGGCATCCCCAACCGCGCGTTCTACCTTCTGGCGACCGCGCTCGGGGGCAGTTCCTGGGAGCGGGCGGGTCAGCTCTGGTTCGATGTGCTCACAGGTGGTGAACTGGCGGTGGACGCGGACTTCGCGGACTTCGCCCGGCTCACCGTGGCGGCGGCGCGCAGCCGCTTCGGCGAGGGCGACGAGGTGGAGGCCGTCCTCAAGGCCTGGTCGGAGGTGGGCGTTCCGACCCGTTAGGCACTCCGGCCGACCGGGCGACCCACCGGCCGGCCCGTCCGCCGTGGAAGGACACCGCATGCGGATTCAGGTGAGCAGGACCGGCGGCTTCGCCGGCATCGCGCGCCACCGCGAGATCGACACCTCCGGGCTGGCCGACGCCCCGGAGTGGGAGGCCCTGGCGGGCTCGGCGCTCGCCGACGGCCAGGACACGGCACCCCGGGGCGTCCCGGACGGCTTCAGCTACCGGATAACGGTCGACGGCCGCACGGTGCACTGCGCGGACCCCCGCCTGACCGACGCCCAGCGCGCCCTGATCTCACGCGTCCTGAAAGAGGGCGCGTGAGACGGGGCGGCCGGCGCGGCTGACGGCCTCAGAATCCCAGCTTGCGCAGCTGCTTCGGGTCGCGCTGCCAGTCCTTGGCGACCTTGACGTGCAGGTCGAGGAAGACGGGCGTGCCGAGCAGGGCCTCGATGTGCTTGCGGGACTTCGTGCCGACGTCCTTCAGCCGCTTGCCCTTCGGGCCGATGATGATGCCCTTCTGGCTGGGGCGCTCGATGTAGACGTTGGCGTGGATGTCCAGCAGCGGCTTGTCCGCCGGCCGGTCCTCGCGCGGCAGCATCTCCTCGACGACGACCGCGATGGAGTGCGGCAGCTCGTCGCGTACGCCTTCGAGCGCGGCCTCGCGGATCAGCTCCGCGACCATGACCATCTCCGGCTCGTCGGTGAGGTCGCCCTCGGGGTAGAGCGGCGGGCCCTCGGGCAGGAGGGGGGCGATCAGGTCGGCCAGCAGGTCGACCTGCTGGTCCTTGACGGCCGAGACCGGGATGATCTCCGCCCACTCGAAGCCGAGCTCCTCGCCGAGCCGGGAGACCGCCAGCAGCTGTTCGGCGAGCTGCTTGGAGTCGACCAGGTCGGTCTTGGTGATGATCGCGATCTTGGGCGTCTTCCTGATGCCCGCGAGTTCCTTGACGATGTACTTGTCGCCGGGGCCGAGCTTCTGGTCGGCGGGCAGGCAGAAGCCGATGACGTCGACCTCGGCCCAGGTGGTGCGCACGACGTCGTTGAGCCGCTCGCCCAGCAGGGTGCGCGGCTTGTGGAGCCCGGGGGTGTCGACCAGGATCAGCTGGGCGTCCGGCCGGTGCACGATGCCGCGCACGGTGTGCCGGGTCGTCTGCGGCCGGTTGGAGGTGATGGCCACCTTCCGCCCGACCAGAGCGTTCGTCAGGGTGGACTTGCCCGCGTTGGGGCGTCCCACGAAGCAGGCGAAACCGGCCCGGTGGGGGGCGGTGTTCTCAGCCTGCCGCGCGGCGGCTTCGGGGTTAGGTCGAGCGCTCATGGCGCCCATTGTCCCCGATCCCGGGGGCCGCGGGGCACCCAGGCGTCCGCCGAGGGCCCCGGACCCCGTCCGGGGCGGCCCCGCCACGCCCGCGCGGGGCGCGTCACGGCGCGGTGGGCGGGGCGCCCGTGCGTACGCGGGTCAGCCGGCCGTGACGCTGAGTCGCAGCTGCCCGTCCGGGCCGGCGAGCAGCACCGGGGTGCCGGCCCCGCCCAGGTCCCGTACGGCGGCCCGGTCCTCGTCCGAGGGGGCCTCGGCCTCGGAGACGATCGCGGCGGCCTCCAGGGACTTGGCCCCGCTGGCCACCGCCATCGCGACGGCCGTCCGCAGCGCGCTGAGCTTCAGCGACTCCAGCTCCACGGTCCCCGCCACATACGTGCGGCCCGTCTCGTCCCGGACGGCCGCGCCCTCCGGCACCCCGTTGCGGGCGCGGGCGCTGCGCGCCAGGGTGACGATCTTGCGGTCCTCGGCGCCGAGGTCGGTGCTCTCAGTCATGTGCCGAGCATACGAAGCCCGGCACGGGGCCGGGTACGCGGGAGCCCGGCCCGGTGTGGCTCAGGGCCGGTCCAGCCGCAGCCGCTCCGCCTTCGGCAGGCCGGCGACCACCAGGTCGTAGCTGTCCTCGATCAGCTCGCGCAGCTTCGCGTCGGGGAGGCCGGAGACCGTGACGGTGTTCCAGTGGCGCTTGTTCATGTGCCACCCGGGCACCACCGCCTCGTACTCCTCGCGCAGCCGCACCGCCTCGTCGGGGTCGCACTTGAGGTTCACCGTCAGCGGGCGGGCGTCCAGCGCGCTCAGCGCGAACATCTTGCCGAGCACCTTGAAGACGGACGCCTCGGGTCCGAACGGGAACTCCTCGACGCTGGCGTTGAAGCCCAGGCAGAACGCCCTCAGCTGCTGCGGTGTCATTCCGGGGTCTCCTCCTCCTCGGGAGCCACCGGCTCCACCAGCACCGTGACGATCTTGTTCCGTCGGCCCGCCGGGGACTCGGCGGTCAGCCGCAGCCGCCGCCCGTCGGGCAGTTCGACCTCCGAGGACGCACCGGCGATCGGGACCCGGCCGAGGGCCTTCGCGAGGAGTCCGCCGACCGTCTCCACGTCCTCGTCGTCGTACTCGTCGAGGCCGAACAGCTCGCCGAGGTCGCCGATGTCGAGCCGGGCGGTCACCCGGAAGCAGCCGTTCTCCAGCTCCTGGACGGGCGGCAGCTCGCGGTCGTACTCGTCGGTGATCTCGCCGACGATCTCCTCCAGGATGTCCTCGATGGTGACGATGCCCGCCGTGCCGCCGTACTCGTCGATGACGACGGCGACGTGGCTGCGGTCCTGCTGCATCTCGCGCAGCAGGTCACCGGCGTTCTTGGTGTCGGGCACGAACGCCGCCGGGCGCATCGCGGTGGAGACCGGGTCGGCCTCCGACTCCCGGTTGATGTGCGTCTTGCGGACCAGGTCCTTGAGATAGACGATCCCGACGATGTCGTCCTCGTTCTCGCCGGTGACCGGAATCCGGGAGAAGCCGGAGCGCAGCGCGAGGGTGAGCGCCTGACGGATCGTCTTGTAGCGCTCGATGCAGACGAGGTCGGTGCGCGGGACCATCACCTCGCGCACGAGCGTGTCACCGAGTTCGAAGACGGAGTGCACCATGCGGCGCTCCTCGTCCTCGATCAGCGACTCCTGCTCGGCGAGGTCCACCATGGCGCGCAGCTCGGCCTCGCTGGCGAACGGCCCCTTGCGGAACCCCTTGCCGGGGGTCAGCGCGTTGCCGATGAGGATCAGCAGCTGCGGAATGGGCCCCATGATCCGGGCCAGCGGCAGCAGCACGTACGCCGAGGCGGTGGCCGTGTTCAGCGGGTGCTGGCGGCCGATGGTGCGCGGCGAGACGCCGATCGCGACATAGGAGACGAGGACCATCACGCCGATGGCGACGGCCAGTGCCTCCCAGGTCTCCGGGAACTCCTTCAGGCAGGCGTAGGTGACGAGCACCCCGGCGGCCATCTCGCAGGCGACCCGCACCAGCAGGGCGACGTTGAGATAGCGCGTCGGATCGGCCGCGACCTGTTCCAGCTTGGCGCTGCCGCGCCGGCCCGAGCGGACCGCCTCGGCGGCCCGGAAGCTCGACGTACGGGCGATCCCGGCCTCGGCGCAGGCGGCCAGCCAGCCGACGACGACCAGCAGCACAACGCCGGAGATCAGCGGCAGGCTCACGAGACGGTCGGGGCGGGGGACGGGCCGGTCAGCCCGCGCTCACCGCGCCAGCCGTCCACGATGGCCGCCTGGAGGCCGAACATCTCGGCCTTCTCGTCCGGCTCCTCGTGGTCGTAGCCCAGCAGGTGCAGCACCCCGTGGACGGTGAGGAGCTGGAGCTCCTCGTCCATGGAGTGCTGCGTCTCGGCCTCCTGGCCCTGCTTCGTGGCGACCTCGGGGCAGAGCACGATGTCGCCGAGGAGCCCCGGCGGGGGCTCCTCGTCGTCCTTGGCCGGCGGACGCAGCTCGTCCATCGGGAAGGACATGACATCCGTCGGGCCCGGGAGGTCCATCCACTGGATGTGCAGCTGCTCCATGGCCGCGGTGTCCACCACGATCACCGACAGCTCGGAGAGCGGGTGGATCCGCATGCGCGCGAGCGCGTAGCGGGCGATGTCGAGGATCGCCTGCTCGTCGACCTCGGTTCCGGACTCGTTGTTGACGTCGATCGACATGGTGCGCTGCTACTGCTTCCCGTTGTGGCGGCCCCGGCCACGATGGCCGCTGCCGTCCTGCTCGCCCTTGCTGCTGTCGTACTTCTCGTACGCGTCGACGATACGGCCGACCAGCTTGTGCCGGACGACATCCTGGGAGGTGAGCCGGGAGAAGTGCACGTCGTCGATGCCCTCCAGGATCTCCTGCACCTGGCGCAGACCGCTCTTGGTCCCCGTCGGCAGGTCGACCTGGGTGATGTCGCCGGTGACGACGATCTTGGAGTCGAAGCCGAGCCGGGTCAGGAACATCTTCATCTGCTCGGCGCTGGTGTTCTGCGCCTCGTCCAGGATGATGAAGGCGTCGTTCAGGGTCCGGCCGCGCATGTACGCCAGCGGCGCGACCTCGATCGTGCCCGCCGCCATCAGGCGCGGGATCGAGTCGGGGTCGAGCATGTCGTGCAGGGCGTCGTAGAGCGGGCGCAGATACGGGTCGATCTTGTCGAACAGCGTGCCGGGCAGGAAGCCCAGCCGCTCGCCCGCCTCGACGGCGGGGCGGGTCAGGATGATCCGGCTGACCTGCTTGGACTGGAGGGCCTGGACCGCCTTGGCCATGGCCAGGTAGGTCTTGCCCGTACCGGCGGGGCCGATGCCGAAGACGATCGTGTGCTGGTCGATCGCGTCGACGTACCGCTTCTGGTTGAGCGTCTTGGGGCGGATCGTGCGGCCGCGGCTGGAGAGGATGTTCTGCGTCAGCACCTCGGCCGGGGTCTCCGTGCCGTCCGCCTGGCCGTTGTCGCTGGCCTTGAGCATCGCGATCGACCGTTCCACGGCGTCCTCCGTCATCGGCTGTCCGGTGCGAAGCACCAGCACCATCTCGTCGAACAGGCGCTGGATCAGCGCGATGTCCGCCGCGTCGCCCGTCGCGCTTATGTCATTGCCCCGGACGTGGATGTCGGCCGCCGGGAACGCCGCTTCGATCACGCGCAGCAGCGAGTCGCCCGCTCCCAGCAGCATCACCATCGGGTGAGCGGCCGGAATGCTGATGTGGGCACGCGCCTGCGGCTGTGTGGGTGACTGAGTCATGGGCCGGCCCTCGGGCCTGCACATACCTCCCGTTGCAGGGTTCTCGCTGCTCGAAAACCTCGTGTCCCACAAGCCTACGACTCCGCAGTGACAACACCAGAGGTTTTCCCGGGCGGTGGGGTTACGGACGGAAGCCGATCGTGGGTACGGCCCGGCGCAGCGGCCAGGGCCGGGCGGCGGCCGGCAGCAGGTCGTCGAGGAAGGCGTAACGACGCAGCGCGGCCGGGTCCTGGCCGGCGCAGGTGCGCACCTGCTGCCACCAGGCGGCGATCTCCGCCCAGCCGGGGGCCGAGAGCGAGCCGCCGAACTCCTGGACCGAGAGGGCGGCGGTCAGCCCGGCGAAGGCGAGGCGGTCGGCGAGGGGCCAGCCGGCCAGGGTGCCGGTGACGAAGCCGGCCACGAAGACGTCGCCCGCGCCGGTCGGGTCCAGGGCCTCGACCGCGATGGCCGGGACCTCGGCGGCGGTCCCGGTGGCCGCGTCGACCGCGTAGGCGCCCTCGGAGCCGAGGGTGACGACGGCGAGCGGTACGCGTTCGGCGAGGGCGTGCGCGGCGGCCCGGGGGCAGTCGGTGCGGGTGTAGCGCATGGCCTCCTCGGCGTTGGGGAGGAAGGCGTGGCAGTGCTCCAGGCCGTTCAGGGCGTCCAGGTCCCAGCGCCCGGTCTCGTCCCAGCCGACGTCCCCGAAGATCAGGGCCCCCCGGCGGGCGGCCTCGGCGACCCAGGGTTCGGTGCGGCCGGGGACGAGCGAGGTGACGGCCGCCCGAGCCCTGGGCGGGCAGCGGGGGAAGGCGGGGGCCTCGGGCGAGGCGGTGGTGGGGAGCGCCGGGGCCTCGTGGCCGTGCGAGACCATCGTCCGCTCGCCCTCGTACGCCATCGAGACGGTCACCGGGGAGTGCCAGCCGCGGACCGTGTGCGAGCGGGACAGGTCGATGCCCTCGCCCTGTTCGAGCGCGTCCCAGCAGTACTCGCCGTAGTGGTCGTCGCCGAACGCGGCGGCCAGCGAGGTGTGCAGGCCGAGACGGGCCAGCGCGGTCGCCATGTTGGCGACCCCGCCGGGGCTGGAACCCATGCCCCGGGCCCAGGACTCGGTGCCGCGTACGGGGGCGCTGTCCAGGCCGGTGAAGATGATGTCCAGGAAGACCGTGCCGGTGAGGAAGACGTCGCAGTCGGGGTCCTGCGGGGCGCGCAGCCCGTCCAGCGGGTCGATGTCCGGAATCCCAGCGCTCACCTTGCACTCCCCGGTCGTGGCGGTTGCGGCCAGTGTGCCCGATTCCCGGCCGCATGGGACGAGTGCGCGCCGCGCGTGTGTTCACCGACTCTGACCTGCATAAACATGCGCAGTTACCCATCGATGGACCGCATAAACACAAAGGTGACCCAGATCACAGGAGACCGGCTTTCGGCGCGCCGGGAGCACTTGATACAAATTGGCCCGCGAGCACCGTTGGAGACGTACCCGACGGAAGCGCCGATTTCCTCGTATTCCCGCAGTGCCTCTCCTCGCGTCACCCTCCGGGCATCGCCCTCTTCGCACCACCCCCTCGTACCACCCCGCGCCTTACCCCTCCCTGCCTTCCGCCTCTTCTGGCATGTCTTCAGGAACGCCCATGTCCTCGCGCCCTCGCGCCGCGTGGCCCCTGGTCGCCGTGTTCACCGCCGGTTACCTCGCCGCCTACCTCCTCCCCACCATCGTGGGACGGCTCTCCGTCTACCTGGGTCTCAGCACGGCCCAGGCCGGGCTGGTCGGCAGCGCCCTGCTGCTCAGCTCGGCCTCCGCCGGTTTCACCCTGGCGGGACGCGTGGAGACGTACGGACCGTGCAGACCGGCACGCGTGGGACTGATCCTGTGCGTGGTGGGGTACGGCTGCGCGGCGCTGGCCGGGTCCGTGCCGCTGGTGGTCGCCGGCGCGGTGGTCGGCGGCCTCGGCTCCGGCACGGCGACCGCCGTCGCGGCGGCGGGCATCGCCGCCCAGCACGACCCGCACCGCACCTCGTCCCTGGGGCTGCTGAGCGTCTCGGCGACCGCGGGCGCCCTGTACCTGACGGTGCCGCACCTGGGCGGCGGCCACCGGCTGCCGTTCGCCTCGATCGCCCTGGTCGCGCTCCTGGTGTGGCCGGCCACCTCCCGGCTCGGCGGCTCGGTCCGCGAGGACCAGGCCGGACCGGCCGTCCCCGCCGCCGGCCGGCTGCCGCACCGCCGCTCCGGTCTGGTGCTCGCGGGCGGCATGCTCGTCTGGTCGATGGCGCAGAACGCGCTGTGGGGCGTCAGCAGCCGGATCGGCGTGGACCAGGTCGGGCTGTCCGAGGTGACCATCGGCGCCGTGTTCGCCGCCGCGCTCGGCGCGGGGCTGCTCGGCGTGATGGGCGCCGGGCTGCTCGGCTCCAAGCTCGGCCGGGCGGTCCCGATCGGCGTGGGCACTGCCGTCATCGCGGGGAGCATCGTGCTCAGCTCGTCCGCCGGGAGCCTCGGCTCCTTCGCGACCGGCGAGATCCTGTGGAACACCGTCTACCCGGTGGTCCTCTCGTACCTGATCGGCCTGGCCGCCTCCCTCGACGTGCGCGGCCGCTGGGCGGTCCTCGCGGGGTCCGCCTCGTCCGTCGGTGTCGCCTGCGGGCCGGTGCTCGGCAGTGTGCTGTCGGAGGCGGCCGGCTATCCGGGAATGGGCCTGGTCCTGGGCGTGACGACGCTGCTGATAGCGCTCCCGGTGACAGCCGTTGCCCTGCACACCGGCGGCCGTCCGCTGGTGCCCGGTTCGGTACGCCGCCGGGGTGGTGCGCCGGCCGCGCTGCTCGCCGTCACCACGGGTGCGGTGCCCGGGGCCGTGCCCAAGGTGGGCGCGCCCGAGCAGGCCGTCACGGAACTCAGCATCCCGGCCCTGCGCCGCAGGCGCCTGGGCAGGAACGCGTTCCGCACGGCCGGCCCGGAGGGCGGTCAGTCGAACGCGTACGCCTCGACCTCCGACAGGTAGCGCGCCCTGCGCTCCTCGTCGTGGTCGAGGAAGGCCGCCTCGAAGGAGTTGCGGGCCAGCGTGCGCAGCTGCTCGCGGTCCAGCCCGAGCGCCTCGTGCACGGCGTGGAAGGTGTCTCCGACGTACCCGCCGAAGTAGGCGGGGTCGTCGGAGTTCACCGTGCACAGCAGCCCGGCGTCCATCATGGCCGGCAGCGGGTGCTGCTCCAGGGTGTCGATCGCGCGCAGCCGTACGTTGGACAGCGGGCACAGCGTGAGCGGTACGCGCTCCGCGACCAGCCGCTTCACCAGGTCCGGGTCCTCCATGCAGCGCAGCCCGTGGTCGATGCGCTCCACGCCCAGCACGTCGAGCGCCTCGCGGATGTAGGCGGGCGGCCCCTCCTCCCCCGCGTGGGCGACCTTGCGCAGCCCGAGCTCCCCGGCCCGTTCGTACACCTCGCGGAATTTCGCGGGCGGGTGGCCGACCTCGGCGGAGTCCAGGCCGACGGCGCTGATCCGGTGCAGGTGCGGCCGGGCCGCCTCCAGGGTCTCCAGGGCCGAGTCGGCGGACTGGTCGCGCAGGAAGCACATGATCAGCTGGGTGGAGATGCCGTGCTTCTCCTCGCTGCGCTGCAGCGCCCGGCCCAGGCCCTCGACGACGGTGCCGATGGGCACGCCGCGTGCGGTGTGGGCCTGCGGGTCGAAGAAGATCTCGGCGTGGCGCACGCCCTGGGCGGCGGCGCGGGCGAGGTAGGCGTCGGCGAGCTCGGCGAAGTCGTCCTCGGTCCGCAGCACCGCCATCAGCGCGTAGTAGAGGTCCAGGAAGCTCTGCAGGTCCTCGAAGAGGTACGCGGTGCGCAGGGCCTCGGTGTCCGCGTACGGCAGGGTCACGCCGTTGCGCGCGGCGAGCGCGAAGGCCAGTTCCGGTTCGAGGGTTCCCTCGATGTGGAGGTGGAGTTCCGCTTTGGGGAGGTGCACGGTGTTTCTCGCTAACGCAGGTGGTGCTGGTGTGGGGGCTGTTACGGGTGACGGCTCGGGACCGGTACCCGCATCAGATCCTCGGCGACGGTCAGCTCGCCCTGGTACCCGGCCCCCCTCGCCTCGGCCTCGAAGGCCTCCGGCTCCGGGTAGCGCTGGGAGAAGTGCGTGAGGACGAGATGGCGTACGCCCGCCTCCCGGGCGACCGTGGCCGCCTGGGCCGCGGTCAGGTGGCCGTGGTCCTGAGCCAGCCTGCGGTCCTCGTCGAGGAAGGTCGACTCGATGGCCAGCAGGTCGCACCCCTCGGCGAGGGCGTACACGCCGTCGCAGAGCCTGGTGTCCATGATGAACGCGAACCGCTGTCCGCGCCTGTGCTCGGAGACGTCCGCGAGCGTGACCCCGCCGAGCGCGCCCTCGCGCAGGAGGCGTCCGACGTCCGGCCCCGCGATGCCGTGCTCGGCGAGCTTCGCGGGCAGCATGCGCCGCCCGTCGGGCTCGGTGAGCCGGTAGCCGTACGACTCGACGGGGTGCGAGAGCCGGTGGCTGTCGAGCGTGTACGCCGGGGTGGTGGCCAGGGTTCCGTCGGCGGCGACCGGGGCCTCGGTCAGCTTCACGGTCTCGCGGTAGGCGGTGGCGTACCGCAGCCGGTCGAAGAAGTGCTGCCCGCTCGCCGGGTAGTGGGCGGTCACCGGGTGCGGGACCTGGTCGAGGTTGATCCGCTGGATCACCCCGGCCAGGCCCAGCGAGTGGTCGCCGTGGAAGTGCGTGACGCAGATCCGGTTGATGTCGTGCGCGGCGACCCCGGCCCGCAGCATCTGGCGCTGGGTGCCCTCGCCGGGGTCGAAGAGGATGCCCTCGCCGTCCCAGCGCAGCAGATAGCCGTTGTGGTTGCGGTGCCGGGTCGGGACCTGGCTGGCGGTCCCGAGCACGACGAGTTCACGAGCGGACATCTATCCGGGGGGCCATTCCAGGCCTCGGCCGCCCAGGACGTGGGCGTGCGCGTGGAAGACGGTCTGGCCGGCGCCGGCGCCGGTGTTGAACACGACCCGGTAGCCGGTCTCGTCGATCTTGTCGGCGGCGGCGACGTTGCCCGCCTCGCACAGCACGTCGGCGAGCACCGTCGGTTCGGCGGCGCCGAGCGAGGCGGCGTCCGGGTAGTGCAGGCGCGGGATGACGAGTACGTGGGTGGGGGCCTGGGGGTTGATGTCGCGGAAGGCGACGGTGGTGTCGGTCTCCCGGACGATGGTGGCCGGGATCTCGCCCGAGACGATCTTGCAGAACAGGCAGTCGGGCTGCGGTTCTCCTGCCATTCGCTTACGCGCTCCTTGGTCTGGGTGATCCGTTGCGTGCCAGCCTATCCGGGGGCGCTGCCCCCGGACCCCCGCTCCTCGATCGCCGGAGGGGCTTGATCGTGCCGCGCGGCCACTTCCAGCCTCGCCGGCGTTTGAGACGCGGGGTCCGGGGCGGAGCCCCGGGTTCGGGAAGGGGCGGGGTGGGGAACAGGCCCGCCGCAGGCGCGCCTGTTCCCCACCCCGCCGAAGTCACCCCGGAAGGCCCGGCAGCTCCGGTGCCGCCTTCGCCGGGACCCGCTCCAGCGACTCCAGCGCCAGACGGATCGCCTCGTCCAGCTGAGGGTCACGCCCCTCCGCGTGGTCCCGGGGCGTCATCACGACCTCCACGTCCGGGTCGACGCCGTGGTTCTCGACGCCCCACCCGTACCCCTCCAGCCAGAACGCGTACTTCGGCTGGGTGACCAGCGTGCCGTCGACCAGCCGGTAGCGGCTGTCGATGCCGATCACGCCGCCCCAGGTCCGCACGCCGACCACGGGCCCGATCTTCAGGGCCTTGATCGCGGCGTTCACGATGTCGCCGTCCGAGCCGGAGAACTCGTTCGCGACGGCCACGACCGGCCCGCGCGGCGCGTCGCCCGGGTAGCTGTACGGACGCATGTTGCGCGGCAGGTCCCAGCCCACGATGCGGCGGGCCAGCTTCTCCACGACGAGCTGCGAGGTGTGGCCGCCCCGGTTCTCCCGGACGTCCACGACCAGGCCCTCGCGCGCCATCTCGGTGCGCAGGTCGCGGTGGATCTGGGCCCAGCCGCCGCCGACCATGTCCGGGACGTGGAGGTAGCCGAGGCGCCCCCCGGACCGCTCGTGCACGTACGCCCGCCGGCCGGCGACCCACGCGTGGTAGCGCAGCGCCTCCTCGTCGGCGACGGGTACGACGACGACATGGCGCCGGTCGCCGCCGTCGGCCGGGGAGACGGTCAGCTCGACGGGCTTGCCGGCCGAGCCGGTGAGCAGCGGCGCGGGCCCGGTCAGCGGGTCGACGGGGTGCCCGTCGACGGCCAGGATCGCGTCCCCGGCCCGGACGGCGACGCCGGGCGCGGCGAGCGGCGAACGGGCCGCCGGGTCCGAGGTCTCGGAGGGCAGCACGCGGTCGATGCGCCAGCTGCCGTCCTCCGCACGGGAGAGGTCCGCACCGAGCAGCCCCTGCCGGGCCGCCTCGTCGCGCCAGCCGCCGGGCGGGGTGACGTAGGCGTGGGAGGTGCCCAGCTCGCCCTGGATCTCCCAGAGCAGGTCGATGAGGTCGTCGTGGGTCGCCACGCGCTCCAGGGCCGGCCGGTACCGCTCCAGGACGCCGTCCCAGTCGACGCCGCCCATGTCGGCCCGCCAGAAGTTGTCCCGCATGACGCGGCCGGCCTCGTCGTACATCTGGCGCCACTCGGCGGCCGGGTCGAGGGTGCGGCGGATGCGGGAGAGGTCGACGGTCACGGCGTCGTCGTGGTCGTCGTCGCCCGCGGGCACCCGGCTGTCGGAGGGGACGACGGACAGCTTGCCGTGGTGGACGATCGCGAGCCGCTTCCCGTCACCGCTGACCGCGAAACGGCTGACGTCGGAGGTGAGTTCCTCGCAGCGCAGCTTCTCCAGGTCGTACCGCTCCAGGACGGTGTCCGGGCGCCGCGCGTCCGGACCGGCGCCGCTGGTGCCCAGGACCCCGGTGAGCGGGTGGCGCAGCCAGAGCAGCCCGTCCCGCGCGGCCCTGAGCGAGGAGTAGACGGCCGCGTCGACGGGAAGGGGCACGATCCGGTCGGCGAGGCCGTCCAGGTCGATGCGGGTGATCGGGAGCGCGGTGGGGTTGTCCTCGCCGTCGCCGCCCTTCTCCTTCTCGGTGGGCCGCCCGTGCAGCTGCGGACCGAACGGCGAGGGCGTGGTCGCCGCGAGCGTCAGCAGGTGCGGCCGGCAGGAGCCGATGAACGCCATGTCGAAGACGTGCGCGTCGTAGATGGGGTCGAAGGCCCGCTCGGAGAGGAAGGCCAGGTGCTTCCCGTCGGCGGTGAAGGCGGGCGCGAAGTCCCGGAACCGCAGCGGGGTGGCCTCGGAGACCGAGAGGTCCGCGATGTGGGCCAGCTTGAGCTGGCTGAGCGGCTCGGGGCCGGGGTGCGACCAGGCGAGCCAGGCGGAGTCGGGCGACCAGGCGAGGCCGGAGGCGTCGCCGTTCTCGCTGCGGTCCACCTCGTGGATCTCGCCGCTCTCCCGCTCGACGATCAGCACACGGCCGTCGTGCGCGGCGACCGCGAACCGGCTGCCGTCGGGGGCCGGGGCGAGGTCCAGGACGCGGCCGATCCGGCCGGCCGCGAGGCGGCGGGGCCCGGCGCCGGGCGCGGTGCCCGTGGCGGGGGCGATCTCCAGCGCGTCGTCGCCCTCGGCGTCGGTGACCCAGACGACGTGCTGGTCGCCGTCGGCCTGGAAGGTGCGCGGCAGCCTGGCCCGCACACCGGGGTCGGCGGCGAGCGCGCGGGCCGGGCCCTCGCGGTGGGTGACCCAGTGGACGGCGCCCCGTGACAGGACCGCGCTGCCGCGGCCGGTGCGGTCGGGCGACGCGCTGGTCAGATGGCTGTCGGCGTGCAGCGGGTAGGGCTGGAGATCGGCGCGCTGGCCGCCGAGCCGGATCTCCACGCGGCGGGGCTCGTCGCCCTCCAGGCCGTCCAGGAGCCAGAGTTCACCGGCACAGGCGTAGGCGACCCGGGTGCCGTCGGTGGTGGCGTGTCGCGCGTAGAAGCCGTCGACGGGGGTGTGCCGGCGCAGGTCCGTGCCGTCGGGCAGCGAGGAGTAGAGGGCGCCGACGCCCTCGTGGTCGGAGAGGAACGCGATGCGCTCCCCCACCCACATCGGGCACTCCAGGTTCCCGTCGAGATCCTCGTGGACGCGGACGAACTCCAGCGGGTCGTCCTCGGCCGCGATCCAGAGCTTGCCGGCCGTGCCGCCCCGGTAGCGCTTCCAGGTGGCGGCCTCGCGGCCCATGGTGGCCGAGAGCAGCAGGACGCGTCCGCCGGGCCCGTAGGCGAGGGAGCCGACGGGGCCGTACGGGAGGGTCCGCGCGGGTCCGCCGTCGACCGGGACGGCCCGTGCCCAGGTGCGGCGCAGCGAGACCTGGCCCTGGGTGCTGGTGACCAGTACGTCCCCTTCGGGGGTCCAGCCGCGCACGGTGGTGCGGGTGTCCCCCCAGTGGGTGAGCCGGCGTGAGGGTCCGCCGTCTGCGGGTGCGAGGTGCACTTCGGGCGCCCCGTCACGGGTGGAGGTCCAGGCGACGAGAGTGCCGTCGGGCGATATGCGCGGCTGGGTCACGGGACGGTTGTCTGCGCTGACCCGCCATGCCCGGCCACCGTCGAGCGGGGCGAGCCAGACGTCGTCCTCGGCGGTGAAGGCGATCAAGTCACCCTGGACATGGGGGTACCGGAGGTAGGAAGGCTGTGTCACACGATCACCCTAGGCCGCGCACGCCCCGGGTGGCACGGGGTTGGCCGGAGTACGTCCCGCGCCGGCGCCGGCCGTGCGGACATGCCCCGGGGACATGCGGACCACGGGGAACGTCAACGGCCCACGCGGCAACCCTACTTGCCCGGGTACGCGGTGACCGTGACCGTCACGGTGGCGGTCGGGCCGTTGCCGCTGCCCGGACCTCGGGCGGGCGGAGCGGTCGTGGCCGGGGCGGTGCAGTCGCCGAGCAGGGTGGCCCGGAAGACGGCGCGCCCGCCGGACTTCGCGGTCATGTCGCCGCGTACGCACCGGCCTTCGACGGCCTGGGTCACCTTCCCGTCGAGCGCGATGTCCCCGCCGGACCTCGTCTCGCCGTCGCAGTGGACCTCGGCGACCCGGCGCGCGGAGGCGGAGGGCGCCGTCGAGCGGGTGGCGTCGCCCCCGTCGAGGGAGGCCGTGCAGGTCAGCCAGCGCACATGGACGCCTTCGTGCTCCAGCGCGCGGGTGGCGGTCCGGTCGGTGGTCACGGCGACGGACGCGGTGTTCAACGCCCCGATGCCGTCGGCCGGTTCACAGGCGGTGAGGCCGGTGACGGCCACCGCGGCGATGCCGAGTGCGGCCGGAAAGCGACGGGCCGTGCACCGGCCCCATGCCCTTGATGTCCCCATACGGGCAGCTTCCCACCCCTCCTGACGGTGCGGTAGACCGCTTGCGGCCACAACCACCCCTTCGGGGGCGGGTTACGACCAACGCCCCGTGCGTCCCAGCAGCAGCGCCGCCGCCGCGGTACCCGCCGTGGAGGTACGCAGGACCGTGGGGCCCAGCCGGCAGGTGCGGGCCCCTGCGGCGGCGAACGCGGCCAGCTCGTCCGGGGACACGCCGCCCTCGGGGCCGACGACCAGCACGATCTCGCCCGCAGCGGGCAGGGCGACGGTGGCCAGCGGCTCGCTGTCGTAGTCGCGGTCCTCGTGCAGCACGGCCGCGAAGTCCGCCGCGGCCAGCAGGGCCGCGACCTGCTTGGTGGTGGCCAGGTCCGCCACGTCCGGGAAGAGCACCCGGCGGGACTGCTTGCCCGCCTCCCGGGCCGTGTTGCGCCACTTCGCCAGGGACTTGAGGCCGCGGTCGCCCTTCCACTGGGTGATGCAGCGCGCCGCCTGCCACGGCACGATCCCGTCGGCGCCGGTCTCGGTCATCGTCTCCACGGCGACCTCGCCCCGGTCCCCCTTGGGCAGGGCCTGGACGACGGTGATCCGGACGGCGGGGCGCGGCTCCTCATGCACCGGTTCCAGGCCGACGACGAGCCGGTCCTTGCCCTCGGCGGACCGCACGGCGCCCGGGGCCCAACGGCCGCGGCCGTCCGTCAGGACGACCTCCTCGCCGGTGCGCAGGCGCTTCACGGAGACCGCGTGCCGCCCCTCGGGGCCGTCGAGGACGAACTCGGGCGCGTCCGGCAGCTGTTCGACGACGAAGACGGGTGCCGTCACTGTGTACTCCTTGTGCTCACTGCCGTCCGTGCGGCGTCCAGTTCCTCGGCGAGCGTCCGGACCAGCCGGCCGGCGGGCAGTTCGCGGACCATCCGGTGGCCCTGCCCCGCCCACAGCGCCATGCCCTGCGCGTCCCCGGCCCGCGCGGCCGCCCTGCGCAGCACGGAGGTCATGTGGTGGACCTGCGGGTAGGCGGCGGGGGCGTACGGCCCGTGCTCGCGCACGAAGCGGTTGACCAGACCGCGCGCCGGGCGGCCGGAGAACGCCCTGGTCAGGGTGGTCCGGACGAACAGCGGGTTGGTCAGGGCCTGTTTGTGCAGCGCGTGGGCGCCGGACTCCGGGCAGGCCAGGAAGGCGGTGCCGAGCTGGGCGGCGTCGGCGCCCGCCGCGAGCACGGCGGCGATCTGGGAGCCGCGCATCAGGCCGCCGGCGGCGACGACCGGTATCTGCACGGTCTCGCGGACCTGGGTCACCAGGCTCAGCAGCCCGGTCCCGCCGTCCTCGGTCGCGGGGTCGTCCTCGAAGGTGGAGCGGTGGCCGCCCGCCTCGGTGCCCTGGGCGCAGACGGCGTCGGCCCCCGCCCACTGGGCGGCCTGGGCCTCCTCGGGCGAGGTGACCGTGACGACGGTGTACGTACCGGCCGCGGCGAAGGCGTCGAGGGTGTCGCGCGAGGGACAGCCGAAGGTGAAGGAGACGACCGGGACCGGGGTGTCGAGGAGGACGGCGAGCTTGTCCTCGTAGAAGTCGTCGCCGCCGGTGCCGGGGTCACCGAGCGCCGTCTCGTAACAGGCGGCCTCGCCCGCGAGCCGGTCGCCGTAGGCGTCCAGGACGGCGGGATCGGCCGGGTTGTGCTGCGGCATGAAGAGGTTGACGCCGAAGGGCTGCCCGGTCAGGGCGCGCATCTGCCCGATCTCGTCGCGGATGCCGTCCGCCGTCCGGTACCCGCCGGCCAGGAAGCCGAGCCCGCCGGCCTCGGAGACGGCCGCGGCGAGCTGCGGGCAGGAGGGACCGCCGGCCATGGGGGCCTGCACGATCGGATACCGGCAGAGATCGGTCAGCGCGGAGGACATGACCGCATCGTGTCATGTCCTTCCTGTCCCGTGATGTTCGCCCCACGGCGGCGCCGTCCGTGCGGTACGGGCCCGGTGACCGGGCCCGTAACCGCGTGGACGCGGGCCGTCAGCGGCCGTTGAAGGCGTCCTTCAGGCGCGAGAACAGGCCCTGCTGGCCCGGCTGGAACTGGCCGGTGGGCCGCTCCTCGCCGCGCATCTTGGCCAGTTCGCGCAGGAGGCGTTCCTGCTCGGGGTCCATCTTCGTCGGGGTCATCACCTCGACGTGCACGATCAGGTCGCCGCGCCCGCCGCCCCGCAGGTGGGTGATGCCGCGCCCGTGCAGCGGGACGGACTGGCCGGACTGGGTGCCCGGCCGGATGTCGACCTCCTCCAGTCCGTCCAGCGTCTCCAGCGGCACCTTGGTGCCGAGGGCCGCCGCCGTCATGGGGATGGTGACCGTGCAGTGCAGGTCGTCGCCGCGGCGCTGGAACACCGCGTGCGGCAGCTCGTGGATCTCGACGTAGAGGTCGCCGGCGGGGCCGCCGCCGGGGCCGACCTCGCCCTCGCCCGCGAGCTGGATGCGGGTGCCGTTGTCGACACCGGCGGGGATCTTCACGGTCAGCGTGCGCCGCGAGCGGATGCGGCCGTCGCCGGCGCACTCCGGGCACGGGGTCGGCACGACCGTACCGAAGCCCTGGCACTGCGGGCAGGGCCGCGAGGTCATGACCTGGCCCAGGAAGGACCGGGTGACCTGCGAGACCTCACCACGGCCGCGGCACATGTCACAGGTCTGCGCGGAGGTGCCGGGGGCAGCCCCCTCGCCGCTGCACGTCGTACAGACGACGGCCGTGTCGACCTGGATGTCCTTGGTGGTGCCGAAGGTCGCCTCGGCGAGGTCGATCTCCAGCCGGATCATGGCGTCCTGGCCGCGCCGGGTGCGCGAACGGGGCCCGCGCTGCGACGACGTACCGAAGAACGCGTCCATGATGTCGGAGAAGTTGCCGAAGCCGCCCTGGCCGAAGCCGCCGGCGCCGCCGCCCCCCGACTGGGAGAGGGGGTCGCCGCCGAGGTCGTAGACCTGCTTCTTCTGGGCGTCCGACAGCACCTCGTAGGCGGCGTTGATCTCCTTGAACCGCTCCTGGGTCTTCGGATCGGGGTTCACGTCCGGGTGCAGCTCGCGGGCGAGCCTCCGGAAGGCCTTCTTGATCTCGTCCTGGGAAGCGTCGCGGCGCACGCCGAGTACGGCGTAGTAGTCCGTGGCCACTTACGACTCCGCCAGGATCTGTCCGACGTAACGTGCCACTGCGCGTACCGCTCCCATCGTTCCGGGGTAGTCCATGCGGGTCGGTCCGACCACGCCGAGTTTGGCGACTGCCTCGTCGCCCGAACCGTAGCCGACCGCGACGACGGACGTGGAGTTGAGGCCCTCGTGGGCGTTCTCGTGCCCGATGCGTACGGTCATGCCCGAGTCCTTGGCCTCGCCGAGCAGCTTCAGCAGCACGACCTGCTCCTCCAGTGCCTCCAGCACCGGCCGGATCATCACCGGGAAGTCGTGTCCGAAGCGGGTGAGGTTGGAGGTGCCGCCGATCATCAGCCGCTCCTCCGTCTCCTCGACGAGGGTTTCGAGCAGGATCGAGAGGACGGTGGACACGGTTCCCCGGTCCTCGCTCTCGAAGGATTCCGGCAGGTCCTGCACCAGCTGCGGGACGTCCGCGAAACGGCGTCCCACCACCCGGCTGTTGAGCCGGGCCCGCAGATCGGCGAGTGAGGTCTCACCGAACGGCGCCGGGCAGTCGACCAGCCGCTGTTCGACCCGGCCGGTGTCCGTGATCAGCACGAGCATCAGCCGCGCCGGGGCCAGGGACAGCAGTTCCACGTGCCGCACCGTCGAGCGGGTCAGCGAGGGGTACTGCACGACGGCGACCTGCCGGGTCAGCTGCGCGAGCAGCCGTACGGTCCGGCCCACGACGTCGTCGAGGTCGACCGCGCCGTCGAGGAAGTTCTGGATGGCGCGGCGCTCCGGCGACGAGAGGGGCTTGACGCCCGCGAGCTTGTCGACGAAGAGCCGGTAGCCCTTGTCCGTCGGGATGCGCCCCGCGCTGGTGTGGGGCTGGGCGATGAAGCCCTCGTCCTCGAGCACCGCCATGTCGTTGCGGACGGTGGCCGGGGAGACCCCCAGCTTGTGCCGCTCCGTGAGCGCCTTGGAGCCGACGGGCTCCTCGGTGCCGACGTAGTCCTGGACGATGGCGCGCAGCACTTCGAGTCTGCGTTCGCTGAGCATCGCGCACACCTCCAGCTGTCCATCTCGGTGGTTCTCGGGCCGTTCCCGGGATTTCCCCTGGCACTCGGTGCGTACGAGTGCCAGCGATCCCCGGCCAGTGTACGGCGACGGGGTGGCTTCCTAGCAAGGGCGACCGGCCACCGTGCCGGAGGACCGCGCAGGTCGTTGCCGATAGCGTCGCCGCATGGACGCCTCTTGGGAAGACTTCGGGTGGGAGCGGCTCGGTCACGGAACGGGCCGCCGGCGCCTTCCGGTGTGGGACGCGACGGCCCTGCTGGTGACGGGCGCCGACGGGGTGCTGCTCTGCGACACCGGTGCGTCACTGCGCGAGGGCATCGAACTGCGTATGCAGGCGCAGTCGCTGCTCGGCCGCAGGGTGACGCACATCGCACTCAGCCACCCTCATTTCGATCATGTACTGGGCACGGCCGCCTTCGCCGGGGCCCGGGTGTACGGCGCCGCCGGGACGGCGGAGCTGCTGCGCCACGGGGCGGACGGGCTGTACGCCGACGCGGTGTCCCAGGGCCTGCCGGAGCCGGACGCGGCCGAGTCCGCCGATGTGCTGGTGGCCCCGGGCGAGGAGGTGGACGGGGAGCTGAGGGTGGATCTGGGCGGCCGGGAGGTGGTGCTGGTGAACGTGGGCGCGGCGCACAGCGGCCACGACCTCGCGGTGCTGGTCCCGGGCTCTCCCGGCTCCCCGGCGCTGGTGTTCTGCGGCGACCTGGTGGAGGAGTCCGGCGAACCGCAGGCGGGCCCGGACGCCCGCCCGGCCCGCTGGCCGGCGGCGCTGGACCGGCTGCTGGCGCTGGGCGGCGAGGACGCGCTGTACGTGCCGGGGCACGGGGCGGTGGTGGACGCGGCGTTCGTCCGGGAACAGCGGGACGCGCTGGCGGCGCGGTTCGGCGGGGCGTGAGGTTCGGCGGGGCCCGGAGGGGGAACGCGGAAGCGCCGGCCGGCCGCCCGGCTCGGCGTGTCGTGGCCCTTCCCCGCTTATCGTCGTGCGATGCGCAGCTACCAGCCGGATCTGACCCCGCCGTGGAAGAAGTCCGCCCCCGCCCCCGAGGTCSCCGCCGAGACCGATCTCGTCGTGGAGGAGGCCGTCACCGGTTTCTGCGGGGCGGTGATCCGGTGCGAGAAGACCGCGGAGGGGCCGACGGTGACCCTGGAGGACCGGTTCGGCAAGCACCGGGTCTTCCCGATGGCGCCGCGCGGCTTCCTGCTGGAGGGCCGGGTGGTGACGCTGGTGCGCCCGTCGGCCGGCGGCCCGGTGCGGCCGGCCCGTACGGCCTCCGGTTCGGTGGCGGTGCCCGGCGCGCGGGCCCGGGTGGCGCGGGCGGGGCGGATCTACGTGGAGGGGCGGCACGACGCGGAGCTGGTGGAGCGCGTCTGGGGCGACGACCTGCGCATCGAGGGCGTGGTCGTCGAGTACCTGGAGGGCATCGACGACCTGCCGGCCATCGTCCGCGAGTTCGCGCCCGCGCCGGACGCGCCTCTGGGGGTGCTGGTCGACCATCTGGTGCCCGGTTCCAAGGAGTCCCGGATCGCGGCCCAGGTCTCGGACGACAGCGTGCTGGTGGTCGGCCATCCGTACATCGACGTGTGGGAGGCCGTGAAGCCCGCGTCGGTGGGGATCGCCGGGTGGCCGGTGGTGCCGCGCGGGCAGGACTGGAAGACGGGCGTGTGCCGGGCACTGGGCTGGCCGGAGAACACCGGAGCGGCCTGGCAGCGCATCCTGGCCTCGGTCCGGTCCTACCGGGACCTTCAGCCCGAACTCCTGGGCAGGGTCGAGGAATTGATCGATTTCGTCACCCTTCCGGACTGATGTCCGGCGGGCCTTCCCGTCGATCCCGCACCGATACGGACGAATGCCTGCGCCTCGCACGCATCATCGGTTATTGAGTGGGACCAGGCTCTTTTCGCGAGGGAAGGCACGGGGGCGATGGCGCGCGAGGTATGGCGGGACAGTGCGGAGAACGAGGCGGCCTCCGCCGTCTTCCACTTCTTCCAGCAGCTCATCGACCGGTACCGCGACAACCGGCCCGTGATGCCGCTGGTGGTCCTCCAGGCCGCCGAGGCCGATGTGCCGGCCGCCGTGGACGCCCGGGTCGAACAGATCGTGCGGCAGATCCACCGGGCCAACCAGCCGCGCCGCGTCCCCCTGAAGCTGCTCGAAGGGCGGGGCCCGACGCCGTACGACGCGGCCCTGGACATGGTCCGCACGCTGACCGAGAGGCCGTGGGAGACCCGGGGCGGCTCGCAGTACAAGCCGTTCGCCTTCCCCCGCTCCCGGCTGCTCGGCGCCATCGAACAGGCCACCGAGGCCGTGCTGCGGGACCCGGACCCGGGCGGCTCCCGGTACCAGCGCGACGAACGGATCCTGGAGGAGCTGAGCGCGCTGCGCTGGCGGGCCGGGCGGCGCGGGCCGGGCACCTGGTGGAACGCGTTCCGCGAGTCGGTGCGGCCGGAGACCTTCGTCGGGGCCGTGGTCATCGCGGTCCTGGGCGTGCTGCTCGGCGAGATCGGCTGGCTGCCGACCACGCTGGTGGCCGTGGGGGCGGTCCTCGGGCTCGCCGTCGTGCGGCTGCTGACGACGTCGGCGCCGCCGCTGCTGTGGCTGCGCCGGGCCAGCAAGTGGTTCGCCACCACCTCGTCACTGGCCGCCGCCAGTACCGGCTACCCGTCCGACGGGTGGTCCCGATTCTCGCCGAGCGGTTCCTGGCGGGTGATCCGGGCGCGGGCCGCGGTGGTGGCGGGGCGGGTAGCCGACGCGGCGGCGGGCGACGAGCGGTCCCGCCAGTTCCACCTGGAGCTGCGGGTGCAGGCCCTGCTGGAGGACCTGCGCAACAACTACCGGCCGCACGCGACGGACTGGCGGCGCGGCAAGCGCACGGTGCCCCCGGTGGTCTTCCTGCCGAAGGCCGCCCAGGGCAACGGCGGCATCCAGCTGATCAACGCCCTCAACAACGTCCGCTCCCGGCGCAGCGAGGTCGATCCGCTGCTGCTCCTGGCCTCGCTGCCGGCGGCGGAGATCCTGCGGCACACCCCGCCGCTGCCGCCCGATCCGCCGCCCACGCGCACCGGTGCGGCGCGTGCCCGGTACGAGGACTGGGTCAGTCACCTCAGCATCGGCCAGGCCCCGTCGGCCACGGCCACGCCCGCCTGGGTGCTGCGGCTGCCGCTGTCGACCGAGCAGCTGACCCACGAGCACGCACACGCGCAGCTGTCCACGGTGCGGGTGCGCAGGACGTGGGTGTGGTGGGTGATGTCGCGGACGACGGTCGCCTGTCTGGTGGCCGGCGCGCTGCTCGGGACGCTGCTGCTGAGCAACCAGCTGGCGAACCGTTACTGCCATGGGCCGCTGACGGACTTCAACACGGACTCGGTGCGGCTGACCGGTCCGGGCGGCGGGGACAAGGAGTGCATCGGCGTGGCCACGACCACGAAGGTGCGCTTCGCCGAGGGCAACGGCCTGGAGCTGGACGGGGCCGGCGCGGGGATCACCTTCGACCGGGTCGAACGGGCGGTGGCCGAGGAGAACGCGTCGATCGAGCCGGGCGACAAGTACGTCACCCTGGTCTACGCGGGCCCGTTCACCGCCCGGTCCCCGGAGGGCACCCGCAAGGCCCTGGAGGAGCTGACCGGCGTCTACCTCTACCAGCACCACACCAACACGCTGGACTTCTCGGTCAAGCTGCGGGTGCTGACGGCCAACGGCGGGCAGGACATGCTCCAGCAGATACCCGCGGTGAAGAAGATCATCGAGGTGGCCGGAAGAGACCCCTCGGTCGTCGGGGTCGTCGGGCTCGGCCGCGACACCACCGACAGCCCGGAGGCCACCGCGCTCCTCCAGCGGGCGGGCCTGCCCGTGGTGGACACCACCAACTCCGGCGGCTATCTGGCGACGGACTACTCCAACTACTTCGGTCTGGCGGCCACCGACCAGGAGCAGGCGGACGCCATGGGCCTCGTCGCGAAGCAGGTGGCCGGGAAGGCGGCCGGCACGCGCAAGCCCCGGGCCCTGGTCCTGTCCCGCAAGCTCGGCAACAACGACAAGGACCGCTACACGCTGGAGCAGCGCAAGGTGGGCAGCGCGATGCTCGCCAAGTCGGGCTTCGCGCTCTCGGAGCCGGTGGAGTACAGCCTCGGCCGCCGCAGCAGCGCGGACCTGGACCGGCCGGTGCAGCAGATCTGCGGGGCGGATCCGGCGCCGGACGCGCTGTACTTCGCGGGCCGGGTCGAGGACGTCGCCAACCTGATGAGCCGGCTCACCCACAGCTGCTCCCGCCGCCCCATCACCGTCTTCACGGGCGACGACCTGACCAAGGCCCGGCTCGACGCGAGCACGGACACCACGCGGAACGTCACGCTCTACCACACGGCCCTCGCCCCGATGAGCCGCGGCCGGGCCGACGGCTTCTACCAGGAGTCGTACCGGGCGCTGCAGAAGCTGCTGCCCGAGGGCGGGACGCTCCCCCGGCTGCCGGCGTCGAAGCCGTACGAGGACCTGCTCTTCGCCAGCGGCCAGTCGGTGATCTCGTACAGCGCCACGGCCGCGCTGTACGACGCGGCGAGCCACGGCGACGCGGTGAACAGCGCCGCGGAGACCTGGGCGAACCTGTACGCGGTGAACCTGCGGACCATGCCCACGGGCACGATCACCTTCCGCGGCTTCATCCCGTACGAGGCACAGGCGGGCCACGGTCTGGACGTCGTCCAGATCACCTATCCGGACGGCCGCAGCCATGCCCGGATCATCTGCGGCCGGGCAGCGGGGGCGCGGGCGCTGACACCGGCGGAGTGTCCGCTGAAGTGAACGGGGCGTCCCCGGGGGCGTACGCCTTGCTTCGCGTACGCCCCCGAGGACGCGCCCTGCTCAGTCCACCAGGTCGCGCACCACCGCATCGGCCAGCAGCCTGCCGCGCAGGGTCAGCACGGCCCGCCCCTCGGCGAACGGCGCCGGTTCCAGGAGCCCGTCGTCCACCGCGCGGCGGGCGGCCGTGAGACCGGCGGGGGCCAGCAGGGAGAGCGGGCAGCCGTCGACGAGCCGCAGTTCGAGCAGGATGCGCTCGACGCGGCGGTCCTCGGCAGACAGGATCTCGCGCCCCGCCCCCGGTGACCGCCCCTCAGCGAGCGCCTGCGCGTACGCCCCCGGGTGCTTCACGTTCCACCAGCGCACGCCCCCGACGTGGCTGTGCGCCCCCGGGCCGGCACCCCACCAGTCGGCCCCGCGCCAGTACAGCTCGTTGTGCAGGCAGCGGCCCTCGGGGGTGCGGGCCCAGTTCGACACCTCGTACCAGGAGTAGCCGGCGGCGGCCATCGCCTCGTCCGCGATGAGGTAGCGGTCGGCGTGCGCGTCGTCGTCGGTCATCGGGATCTCGCCGCGCTTGATGCGGCGGGCGAGCCCGGTGCCCTCCTCGACGATCAGCGCGTACGCGGAGACGTGGTCGGGCCCGGCGCCGATCGCCGCGTCGAGGGACGCGCGCCAGTCGTCGTCGGACTCGCCGGGGGTGCCGTAGATCAGGTCGAGGTTGATGTGCTCGAAGCCGGCCGCCCGCGCCTCGGCGACGCATGCCTCGGGCCTGCCCGGGGTGTGGGTGCGGTCGAGGACCTTCAGGACGTGCTGCCGGGCGCTCTGCATGCCGAAGGAGATCCGGTTGAAGCCGCCCTCGCGCAGCTCCGCCAGGTAGGCCGGGCCGACGGACTCCGGGTTGGCCTCGGTGGTGATCTCGGCGTCCTCCGCGAGCCCGAACTCCTCGCGGATCGCCGCCAGCATCCGTACCAGGTCGGCGGCGGCCAGCAACGTGGGCGTGCCGCCGCCGACGAAGACCGTGCGGACCGGGCGGGGGTCGTCGCCGAGGACCTTGCGGGCCTGGCGGACCTCCCCGGTCAGGTGGGCGGCGTAGTTGTCGCGGGATGCCAGCGCACCGCCGGAACCGCGCAGCTCGGTCGCGGTGTAGGTGTTGAAGTCGCAGTAGCCGCAGCGGGTCGCGCAGTACGGGACGTGCAGGTAGAAGCCGAGCGGCCGGCCGGCCGCGCCTTCCAGGGCATGGCGGGGCAGCGCCCCGTCGTCGGGTACGGGTTCACCATCGGGCAGTACGGAAGGCATACCGTCCATTGTCGCGCGCCGCCCGGCAACCGGACGCCACGCCCGTGGCGCGCCCGGCGGAGGCCGCCGGGCGCGCCCTACTCGGCCTGGAGCACCAGCAGCGCCAGGTCGTCGTCCGGCGGGCGCTCGGCGAAGTCGTGCACGGCACGCTTGATGCGCTCCGCGATCTCCTCGGCGTTCAGCCCCGCACAGCCGGACAGCGCCTGGGCGAGCCCGTCGCCGTCGTCGAACATCTCCCCGCCCGAGCGCCGCTCCGTGACCCCGTCCGTGACGCAGAGCAGGCTGTCGCCTGGCGCCAGGTCGAAGCTCTGGGTCTCGTAGACGGCGTCGTCCATGAGGCCGAGCAGCAGCTGCGGCTCGGCGGCGGGCCGCACGGTGCCGTCCGGGCGCAGCAGCAGCGGCAGCGGGTGCCCCGCGCTGGCCAGGGTGCAGCGGGCGCCGCCACCGGGCAGCGGCACCAGCTCCCCGTACAGCAGGGACAGGAAGCGGGACTGGCCCCCGTTGTCCTCGGAGTGCTGGCCGCCGGCGGCGGCGACCATCAGCGCCGCTGCCTCGGCGGCCTCCATCGCGTCGTCCAGGAGCAGCCGGTTGAGCCGCACCAGCACCTCGTCGGCCTGGAAGCCCTCGCGGGCCAGCAGCCGCAGCCAGGGGCGGGCGAGGCCGGTGACGACGGCGGCCTCGGGGCCGCTGCCCTGCACGTCGCCGAGCACGAAGCACCAGCGGTCGCCGGAGCACGGGAAGATGTCGTAGAAGTCGCCGCCGACCACGCCGTCGTCGCTCGGTTCGTAGACCAGGGAGCTGGCGACACCCGGTATCTCGGCGACCTTGCTGGGCAGCAGGCCGCGCTGGAGGATGCGGCTGATGGTGGCCTGGCGGGTGTAGGCGCGGGCGGCGCCGACGGCGAGGCCGACCCGGCGCACGAAGTCCTCGATGAGGGCCGTCAGCTCGTCGGGCAGGCGGACGGTGGTCTCACGGCCCAGCAGTACGGCTCCGAGGGTGCGGCCGCCCGAGGTGATCCGGTAGGCGAACGCGACGCCCTCGTCCTCGTCCGGCGGTTCGCCGTCCTCGGCGCTGCCGGGCCACGGCATGGAGACCGCGCCGGTGCCGACGCGTTCGGGGAGCCGGAGCGGGTGGCCCTCCAGCAGGGTGCGCAGCGCCGGGATGCGCTCCTCGTCCACGTGCCAGATCTTGGCGAGGCGGGGGACGGCCGCGGGGCCGCCGCTCTCGGGCTCCAGCCAGATCGCGCACCAGTCGGCGAGCCGGGGGACGAGTAACTGTCCGGCGAGGGCCGCCACGATGTCCTCGTCGAGCTGCCCGGCCAGGAGGTCGGAGGCCTCGGCGAGGAAGGAGAGCGCGCCGCGACCGGCCCAGTCCCCGTCGTCGCGTGCGACGCGCCGGGCGGGGGCGAGGATCTCGGAGCGCAGTCCGCGGTCGAGGCCGGTCTCGCCGCGCCCCTCGGGGAACGGGTTCCAGTCGTCCACCGGGAGCCGGGCCCAGACGGTCTTGGTGCCGGCGCGGTAGGTGATGCCCCAGCGCTCGGCGAGGGCGGCGACGATGTCCAGGCCGCGCCCGTAGTCGGCAGGCTCGCCCGCGCCCTCGGAACTGTGCGCGTGGTCGCCGCGCACCGTACGGGCGGGGTGGTGGTCGGACACCTCCAGGACCAGGGCGGACGCCTCGTCCTCGGTGGCCTCCTCCAGCCGGAAGAGCAGTTCGACGGCGGTACCCGCGTGGACGACGGCGTTGGTCACCAGCTCGCTGACGATCATCGCCGCGTCATCGGACAGCCGTTCGCTGAACCCCACGGCCGCGGGCAGCCCGAGCCCGGTCCACTCGGCGAGCGCGGCGGCGACGAACCGCCGGGCCGCGGAGGGCGCGAGGAGGTTGCCGGGCAGACTGGTCCGGGCGACCGGCTGTGTGCCCGTGGCGGCGGTGGTTCCGGGACGCTGCACAATGTCCCGCTGCAAGGGAATGGACCCCACAGGGCGGCTCCTGACCTGTTCTCGCTCTGCCTGTTTCTCCATGTGCGCCGCTGACGACACGGACAGAGTGACAGATCGGCCCTCCCCATACGCGCCGAGTTACCGAAGTGGGTGGTGAAGACGTTGTGTCACCAACGCGCCGGCCCCCCGCGCCGGAGCGCGCGGGGGGCTTTCGGGGGCGTACGGGGGTGGGCGGGCGCCGGTCAGGCCTCGCGGGAACCGGCGTACATCTCCTCGATCAGGTCCTTGTAGGTGCGCTCGACGACGGGCCGCTTCAGCTTGAGGCTGGGCGTGACCTCGCCGTGCTCGATGTCGAGGTCACGCGGGAGCAGCCGGAACTTCTTGATGGTCTGCCAGCGCTGGAGGCCCTCGTTGAGGCGCTTGACGTAGCCCTCGATCAGCTCGACGGTCTTCGGGGAGGCCACGACGTCGGCGTACGACTTGCCCTCCATGCCGTTCTCGGCGGCCCAGCCGAGGATGGTCGGCTCGTCCAGGGCGATCAGCGCGGTGCAGAAGTTACGGTCCGCGCCGTGCACCAGGATGTTGGAGACGAACGGGCAGACCGCCTTGAACTGGCCCTCGACCTCGGCGGGCGCGATGTACTTGCCGCCCGACGTCTTGATCAGGTCCTTCTTGCGGTCGGTGATCCGCAGGTAGCCGTCCACGGACAGCTCGCCGATGTCGCCGGTGTGGAACCAGCCGTCGGCCTCCAGCACCTCGGCGGTCTTGTCCGGCAGGCCCTGGTAGCCCTGCATGATGCCGGGGCCGCGGAGCAGGATCTCGCCGTCGTCGGCGATGCGGACCTCGGTGCCGGGGAGCGGCTTGCCGACCGTGCCGGTGCGGTAGCTCTCGCCGGGGTTGACGAAGGAGGCGGCGCTCGACTCGGTGAGGCCGTAACCCTCCAGGATGTGGATGCCGGCACCGGAGAAGAAGAGCCCGATGTCGGGGGCGAGCGCCGCGGACCCGGAGACGCAGGCGCGGAGCCGGCCGCCGAAGGCCTCGCGGATCTTGGCGAACACGAGGGTATCGGCGACCTTGTGCTTGGCGCCGAGCGCGAAGGGCACGGAGGCCTGGCCGGTGCGCCGGAAGTTGTCCTGGGAGACCTTGGCGTACTCGCGGGCGACGCCGGCCGCCCACTGGAAGATCTTGTACTTGGCGCCGCCGCCCGCGCGCGCCTTGGCCGCGACCCCGTTGTAGACCTTCTCGAAGATGCGCGGGACGGCGGCCATGTAGGTCGGCTGGACGACCGGCAGGTTCTCGATGATCTTGTCGACCCGGCCGTCGACGGCGGTGACGTGGCCAACCTCGATCTGCCCGGAGGTGAGGACCTTGCCGAAGACGTGGGCGAGCGGCAGCCAGAGGTACTGGACGTCGTCCTTGGTGATCAGGCCGGTGGAGACGGTGGCCTTGGCCATGTACGACCAGTTGTCGTGCGGCAGCCGTACGCCCTTGGGGCGGCCGGTGGTGCCCGAGGTGTAGATGAGGGTCGCCAGCTGTTCGGAGGTGATGGCGTCGACGCGCTCGCGGACCGCCTCCGGGTTCTTCGCCAGGTGCTCGGCACCCAGGGCCTCCAGCTCGGCCAGGGTGAGCACCCAGCCCTCCGGGTCGCCCTCGGCGGGGCCCGCGCCCTCGGGGTCGATGACCACGACATGGGCCAGGTCCGGCAGCTCGGCACGGCGCTCGCGGGCCTTGGCCAGCTGGGCGGCGTCCTCGGCGATCAGGACCCGGCTCTCGGAGTCGGAGAGGATGAACGCCGACTCCTCGGCGTTGGTGGAGGGGTAGACCGTGGTGGTCGCGGCGCCCGCGCACATGACCCCGAGGTCGACGAGGATCCACTCGACCCGGGTGGACGAGGCGAGCGCGACGCGCTCCTCCGGGCGCACGCCGAGCGCGATCAGCCCGGCGGCCACGGCGTACACCCGCTCGGCGGCCTGCGCCCAGCTGAGCGACTTCCACTCGTCGGGACCCTCGCCGCCGGCCGCGGGGACCGGGTAGCGGTAGGCCTCCCCGTCCGGAGTGGCCGCCACCCGGTCGATGAAGAGGGTCGCCACCGAGGGCGGGCGGTTATCGATCATGGTCTGTGTGTCGCTCACGACATCCTCCGGGCCTGCGGCGTTACTTCACGACCGGCTGCTGCTTGATGTGATCCTGCGTGCTGCGATCCCGCTTGCTTAACTGGCGAGTAACTAAGAAGTCGTGATCAGGGTAAAGGGCCCGCGCGCGCCACGTAAGAGGCAATCGGACCCCGCTTGATAACGAACGGGCCCCCGCACCGCAGCGTGCTGCGATACGGGGGCCGCCGGTCCTGTCCTGCCGGGACTACTTCTTGGCCTTGCCCTCACCGGCGGACTCGTCGGTCGACAGCACGGAGATGAACGCGTCCTGCGGCACCTCCACGTTGCCGACCATCTTCATCCGCTTCTTGCCTTCCTTCTGCTTCTCCAGCAGCTTCCGCTTACGGGAGATGTCACCGCCGTAGCACTTGGCGAGGACGTCCTTACGGATGGCGCGGACGGTCTCACGGGCGATGACCCGGGAGCCGATGGCCGCCTGGATCGGCACCTCGAAGTTCTGCCGGGGGATGAGCTTCTGCAGCTTGGCGACGAGGCGCACACCGTACGCGTACGCCTTGTCCTTGTGCGTGACCGCGGAGAAGGCGTCGACCTTGTCACCGTGCAGCAGGATGTCGACCTTGACGAGCTGCGCCGACTGCTCGCCGGTGGGCTCGTAGTCGAGGGAGGCGTAACCCCGGGTCTTGGACTTCAGCTGGTCGAAGAAGTCGAAGACGATCTCGGCGAGCGGCAGCGTGTAGCGGATCTCGACCCGGTCCTCGGAGAGGTAGTCCATGCCGAGGAGGGTGCCGCGGCGCTGCTGGCACAGCTCCATGATCGCGCCGATGAACTCGCTGGGCGCCAGGACCGTGGCCCGGACGACCGGCTCGTGCACCTTGTCGATCTTTCCCTCGGGGAATTCACTCGGGTTGGTGACGACGTGCTCGCTGCCGTCCTCCATCTCGACCCGGTAGACCACGTTGGGCGCGGTGGCGATGAGGTCGAGGCCGAACTCGCGCTCCAGCCGCTCGCGGACCACGTCCAGGTGGAGCAGGCCGAGGAAGCCGACGCGGAATCCGAAGCCGAGCGCCGCGGAGGTCTCCGGCTCGTACACCAGGGCGGCGTCGTTGAGCTGGAGCTTGTCCAGGGCCTCGCGCAGGTCCGGGTAGTCCGAGCCGTCCAGCGGGTAGAGGCCGGAGAACACCATCGGCTTGGGGTCCTTGTAACCGCCGAGCGCCTCGGTCGCCCCGTTGTTCAGCGAGGTGATCGTGTCACCGACCTTGGACTGCCGGACGTCCTTCACGCCGGTGATGATGTAGCCGACCTCACCGACGCCGATGCCGTCCGACGGGGTCATCTCCGGCGAGGAGACACCGATCTCCAGCAGCTCGTGGGTGGCGCCCGTCGACATCATCCGGATGCGCTCGCGCTTGTTCAGCGAACCGTCGACGACACGGACGTACGTGACGACACCGCGGTACGAGTCGTAGACCGAGTCGAAGATCATCGCGCGGGCGGGCGCGTCGGCGTTCCCGACCGGCGCCGGGACGTCCCGGACGACGCGGTCGAGCAGCGCGTCCACACCCATGCCGGTCTTCGCGGAGACCTTGAGCACGTCCTCCGGCTGGCAGCCGATGAGGTGCGCCAGCTCCTCGGAGAACTTCTCGGGCTGCGCGGCCGGCAGGTCGATCTTGTTGAGCACCGGAACGATGGTGAGGTCGTTCTCCATCGCCAGGTAGAGGTTGGCCAGGGTCTGGGCCTCGATGCCCTGCGCGGCGTCGACCAGCAGGATCGTGCCCTCGCAGGCGGCGAGCGACCGGGAGACCTCATAGGTGAAGTCGACGTGTCCCGGTGTGTCGATCATGTTGAGGACGTGGGTGCTGCCCCGGCCCTCACCGGTGGTCGGCGCCCAGGGCAGCCGGACCGCCTGGGACTTGATGGTGATGCCGCGCTCGCGCTCGATGTCCATCCGGTCGAGGTACTGGGCGCGCATCTGCCGCTGGTCGACCACCCCGGTGAGCTGGAGCATCCGGTCGGCAAGGGTCGACTTGCCATGGTCGATGTGCGCGATGATGCAGAAATTGCGGATCAGCGCCGGGTCGGTACGGCTCGGCTCGGGCACGTGGAGAGGAGTCGCGGGCACGCAGGGTCCTGATTCTTGAGACGCCGGACGCCGTGTCTCGGGTCGATGTCGGGTCGGGGCGGATCTGTACGTAGCTTCCATCGTCCCACGCCCGCGGGGCAGCGACCGGTTTGGGCCGGTCGGACCGCTCCTGCTACCGTGGACAGCTGTGCCATGTGGCTCCCGGGCCGCGCGGACACACATCGAAGATCCAACGAACCTGAAAAGGCTCTTTCGTGGCGAACATCAAGTCCCAGATCAAGCGGAACAAGACGAACGAGAAGGCGCGCCTGCGCAACAAGGCCGTCAAGTCGTCGCTCAAGACCGCCATCCGCAAGGCCCGTGAGGCCGTTGTCGCGGGCGACGTCGAGAAGGCCACCGTGGCCGTTCGCGACGCTTCGCGTGCCCTCGACAAGGCCGTCTCGAAGGGTGTCATCCACAAGAACGCCGCCGCCAACAAGAAGTCGGCGCTGGCTGCCAAGGCTGCCACCCTCCAGGCCTGAACGATCTGATCAACCGCCGGAACGGACCAAGCGGGCCCTCTACCCCGCTCCTGCCCGGCCCCCGCGTCGCACACCGAACCTGCGTTCGCCACGCGGGTGCGACGCACCCCGTCTGTACCCGAGGCCCCGCCACCCTTTCCCCAGGGAGCGGGGCCTTCGGCATGTGCCTGCTTTCACGCTGCCCGAACCGGCACGCCCACAGCCCGCACGGCAAAACCCAGGCCGACAATCCCAGCCCGTCCGGCGATTGAGGACGCCCGAACGGCAAGTTCAAGCCCGTCCGGCGATTGAGGACAGCCGCGGGCCGCCCCCTACCGCGGGCTACGCCCGCCCGTATTCGGGGTCGTCCCCGCCCCCCTTCACTCCCGCGTCCGCCTCCGCGACCGCCCGCAGCGCCACCGCGACCCCGTCCGGCGTCCACCCCCGCATCTGCTGGCGCACCCGGTCGATCTTCCACGGCGGCATCCCCAGCTCACGCGCGAGATCCGCGGGCCGCCCCCCGCGCGCCGAGGACAGCTTGCCGATCGCCCGTACGCCCTGCGCCAGCGCGCTGGTGATCAGGACGGGGGCCACGCCCGTGGACAGCGACCAGCGCAGGGCCTCCAGCGCCTCCGCCGCCCGCCCCTCGACCGCCCGGTCGGCGACCGTGAAGCTCGACGCCTCCGCCCGCCCCGTGTAGTAGCGCCCGACGACCGCCTCGTCGATCGTGCCCTCGACGTCCGCGACGAGCTGCGACGCCGCGCTGGCCAGCTCCCGCAGGTCGCTCCCGATGGCGTCGACCAGCGCCTGGCACGCCTCGGGCGTCGCGGAGCGTCCCAGCGCCCGGAACTCACCCCGTACGAAGGACAGCCGCTCGGCCGGCTTCGTCGTCTTCGGGCACGCCACCTCGCGGGCCCCCGCCTTGCGGGCCGCGTCGAGCAGCCCCTTCCCCTTGGCGCCGCCCGCGTGCAGCAGGACGAGCGTGATCTCCTCGACCGGGTCGTCCAGGTACTTCTTGACGTCCTTGACCGTGTCCGCGCCCAGGTCCTGCGCGTTGCGCACGATCACGACCTTGCGCTCGGCGAACAGCGACGGGCTGGTCAGCTCGGCCAGCGTGCCCGGCTGGAGCTGGTCGGGGGCGAGGTCCCGGACGTCCGTGTCGGCGTCGGCGGCGCGCGCGGCCGCCACCACCTGCTGCACGGCACGGTCGAGGAGCAGGTCCTCCTGCCCCACGGCGAGCGTGAGCGGGGCGAGCGGATCGTCGGTGGAATTTCTTCTGGTGGCCATCGCCGTCCAGCATCCCACGGGCCGCTGACAGCCCGGCCGCCGCCGGACCACCGCACCCGGCGGCCGGGTCCGCCGCTCCCTCCCCCGTAACCGAGAATGGGCGGGTGAGCGATGAGAGACACGTACTGGTGCTGCCCGACCGCGACGCCGCCGAGGAGGCGGCGGAGGAGCTCGCCGACCGCTTCGGTGTCACCGACGAACCGCAGCTCGTACGCGACGCGCTGGCCGGCGAGGACGACGCCGAGGACGCCCAGTGGCTGCTGGTCGTGGAGGACCCGGACCACCGTCTCGACCCGACGGCGCTCGACGCCTTCGCCGCGGAGTACGAGGGCTGGCTGGAGGCCCCGTAGGACCGGCGCCACGGGGCGGAGGATCAGCCCTTCGGGACGATCTGCACGTCCATCTCGATGGAGATGCTCGGGCCGACGACCGCGATACCGCGCGCCAGCATCGTCTGCCAGGTGAGGGTGAAGTCCTCGCGGTGCAGCTGTGTGGTGGCGCGGCAGGCGGCCCGGGACTCGCCCTCCATCCCGTTGCCGAGCCCCAGGTACTGGGTGTCGAGCGTCACCGTGCGGCTCACCCCGTGCAGTGTGAGCGCCCCACTCACACCCCAACGGGTCCCGCCTCGGTGCACGAAGCGGTCGCTGTAGAACTCCAGCGTCGGATAGCGGCCGACGTCCAGGAAGTCGCTGGAACGCAGGTGGTCGTCGCGCATCTGGACGTTCGTGTCGATCGACGCGGCGTCGATGATCACGTGCATCGCCGAGTCCTCCATTCGGTCGGCGATCCGCACCGCCCCGGCGAAGGTGTTGAACCGGCCGTGGATGCGGGCCATCCCGATGTGCCGGGCGGTGAAGCCGATCTGCGAGTGCATCGGCTCGATCTCCCAGTCGCCCGGCTCGGGCAGCTGCGGCGGCGCGGAGACCTGGAGGGTCACATCGCCCAGGCTCGCGTGAGCGCCCTCGCCGACCGTGGCCGCACCGTGGAAGGGCGTGAACCCCTCCGCCGTGACGGCGAGCCGGTACTCTCCCGCCGGAACCGTGGCAAGGACATTGCCGTACGGGTCGGTCTCGCCCCCGACCACCTTGCGCCCCGAGCGGTCCGTCAGCACGAACTCCGCCCGCACCACGGGCTCGTTGACCGGGTCGAGCACCCGGCAGCTGAGGACACCCGCCGAGTCCGGTACCACCAGTCCGGCGAGGGCGTTGCCACGAGCGGCACCCGTCGCAGCTTTGTTTCCGAACCAACGGCCGAACATCTCCACACACTCCCGGGCGCGCGTTCACCTCGGGCCGGAGGGCAGACGTCGATGTCGGAGCAGCGGCCCGCCGACGAGCATGCATTCGATCACTCTTGGGGTGTTCGAGGCAAACAGAGCAGCTCGCAGGGACTTGGGTGCAGGTGTTACCGAAGGTCCGATTTGCTGGGGAGCCGGTCCAGGCGCACCCCGAAGTGCTCGCGGTAGGCGGCCAGCACCTCGTCGTCGCTCCCCAGCGGCGTCTCGTACCGGTCGGTGCCCACCGTCGTGAGGAGCTTGCGGCCGGTGAGCGTGATCCGGCCGTCCTCCGTGCAGCGCGAGCAGACCGGGGCCCGGGTGAAGTGGGAGTCGGGCGAGGTCCGGTGGTACCAGGCACCGGCCCGGAAGTCGCCCAGCACCCGGGGCCGCCGCTCCAGCCGGAGCCGGGGCCTGCCGTCGCACAGCACATCGAGGTCCCCGGACTCCTCGCCGTCCGGGGCCGGCACGATCCGGAAGGTTCCGCCCGGGTCCGCCTGGTCGCCGCGGTCGTCCAGCGCGAGCGGCCGCCTGGCGTGGTCACCGAAGCCGACGTCGGCGAGCCACGGCCCGGTCCCGTCGTCCGTCTCGACGCGCAGCGCCAGGTGGTCGTACGGGATGCCGAGCCGTCCCCCGTCGCCGTGGACGCGGGCCTGGAGCAGGGTGACGCGGAAGCCGAGCGCCCGCAGCAGTACGGCGAACGCGCCGTTGAGTTCGTAGCAGAAGCCGCCCCTCCGGCGGGCCACGATCTTGTCCAGGAGGGCGCCCTCCTCCAGCGCGATGTCCTCGCCGAGGTGGATCGAGAGGTTCTCGAAGGGCACGGCGACGAGGTGGCGCAGTTGCAGTTCGCGCAGCGCCGGCGCGTCGGGGCGGGTTGGCCTGTCCGCACCGATGCGCTCCAGGTAGGCGTCGATGGTCTGCGGCAGTTCCGGGTCCATGGGGCCAGTCTGTGCAGAGGTCGCGGCGCCGCGCCATGCGCCACTGGTCCTAGGACCAGTGGCGGTGTTACGGGGCCGGAGGAGCGGCTAGCGTCCGCGGCATGCCTCACCCGCAACCGGCTCGCACCCGTGAACAGCGCAAGCAGGACGCCCTAGACCGCCTGGAGAAGGACACGGACGCCTGGGTGTCCACGGCCTCCGCCGACGGAGCGCCGACCCTCGTGCCGCTGTGGTTCGCGTGGGACGGGGAGACCCTGCTGATGGCCACCCGGCGCACCAACCCGACGGCGGTCAACCTGACACCGCGCGGCCGCGCCCACATCGCGCTCGGCCACACCCGCGATGTGGTCATGATCGAGGCGACGGCCGAGGTTGTGGAGGGCACGGACCTCCCGACGGCATCGGGCGACGCCTTCGCCGGGAAGTTCGGCTGGGACCTGCGAGGGCGCCCCGCCTGGGTGTACCTCCGCTTCACCCCGCACGCGGTGCGGGCATGGCGCGAGTCCAACGAGCAGCCCGGCCGCGACCTGATGACGGACGGCCGCTGGCTGGTCTGAGGGCCCGGCCACCGCCACCGCCCGGTACGCCGTCATGACCGCGCCACCGCCCGCAGCCCGCTGCCCGTGCCCGTCACCGCGATCGCCCCGTCCCGGTCGGTGCGCAGCACCACCGCCCCCTGCCCCCTGAGCGCGTCGACCGTCCGGGGTGCCGGGTGCCCGTACGGGTTGTCCCGGCCCACGCTCACCAGCGCGAACCTGGGCCGGACGGCCCGCAGCAGGGCGCTGTCCTGATACGCCGAGCCGTGGTGGGCGACCTTGAGCACGTCCACCCGGGGCAGTTCCGGATGGCTGCGCAGCAACGCCTGCTGGGCGGGCGGTTCCAGATCGCCCGGCAGCAGCAGGGTGAGTCCGCCGGCCCGCACGAGCAGGGTGACACTGGCGTCGTTCGGGTCCTGCGGGACGGGACCGGCCGCCGCAGCCGTGCCCGACTCCCCCGGCGGCCACAGCACCTGCCAGTCGAGCTCGCCGATCCGGCGCCGTTCACCGGGGGCCGCCCTCATCATGGGGATCCGCGCCCTGGCCGCCGTGGCCCGTACGAACGCGGCCTGCTCCGGCGGTTCGTCCAGGCCCGTCGTCTGGATCGCGCCCACCGTTCTGCCGCGCAGCATCCCGGGCAGCCCCCGCACATGGTCGGCGTGGAAGTGGGTGAGCAGCAGCAACGGGACGCGGCTGACGCCCAGTTCGCGCAGGCACCGATCGGCGAGCCGGGGATCGGGGCCCGCGTCGACGACCACCCCCGCACCCCGCCCCGCCGCGAGCACCAGGGCGTCGCCCTGCCCCACGTCGCACATCGCGAACGTCCAGCCGGGTGGCGGCCACCCGGTCAGCACCCGGGTCAGCGGAGCCGGCCGGAGCACGGCGAGCACCAGCAGCAGCGCGGCGGCCGAGCAGACCCAGGGGCGGTGTCCCACCCACCGGGCGGCCGTCACCAGCACCAGGGTCAGGGCGGCCAGCAACAGCGCCCCGGACAGGCCGTCGGGCCAGTCGGTCTCCGTCCCGGGGAACGCCGCTCCGGTCCTGGCCACCGAGGCGATCCATCCGGCCGGCCATCCCGCGACGCGGGCGAGCAGCCCGGCCACGGGCATCGCCACCGGTGCGAGGGCCAGCGCGGCGAACCCGAGGACCGTGGCCGGCGCCACGGCGAACTCGGCCAGCAGGTTGCACGGGATCGCCACCAGGCTCACCCGGGAGGCGAGCAGCACCACGACGGGCGCGCACACCGCCTGGGCGGCGGCCGCGGCGGCCAGCGCCTCCGCCAGGTGCGGCGGCACCCGGCGCCGGCGTAGCGCCTCGCCCCAGCGGGGGGCGAGGGTCAGAAGGGCACCGGTGGCCAGCACCGACAGGACGAAGCCGTAACTGCGCGCCAGCCACGGGTCGTACAGCACCAGCAGCAGCACGGCGGCGCACAGCGCGGGGATCAGCGACCGGCGCCGCCCGGTGCCGATGGCGAGCAGCGTGATCAGCCCGCACGCGGCGGCCCGCAGCACGCTCGGTTCCGGCCGGCAGACCAGGACGAACGCGAGCGTGAGCCCGCCGCCGAGCAGTGCGGTCATCCGCAGGGAGATCCCGAGCACGGGGGCCAGTCCCCCGCGTTCGGCGCGCAGTGCTCTGCCGGGCGGTCCGATGAGCAGGACGAGCAGAATGCTCAGGTTTGAACCGGATACAGCCATCAAGTGCGTGAGGTCGGTCGCCCGGAACGCGTCGTGCAGTTCGGGGGTGATCCGTGACGTGTCGCCGACGACCAGGCCCGGCAGCAACGCCCGCGCGTCGGGGCCCAGTCCGGCGGTGGCCTCGCGCAGTCCGGCACGCAGCCGGCCGGCCGTGCGCTGAAGGAGGCTGGGCGGCCCGGTCACCCGGGGCGGGGCCTTTCCGTCGGGCCGCAGCACGGCGGCGACCCGTTCGCCCGTGTGCAGCGGAGGTGACAGCCGCCCGCCGATCCGCAGGCGGGTGGAGGGGAGCAACCGCTGCCAGGCGGCCGTCGCCCCGCCCGGCCGGACGATGACCAGCACCGGAGTCCGCAGCCGTACGGCCGTGCCGTCGGGCCGCGTCAGGAGGGTGATCTCCGCGTCCACGAGCAAGGACGCGGGCGTGCTGTGGTCGCCGCGCACCCGGGGGTAGGTGCGCCGGGCGTCGGAGGTGAGGGTGATCTCCGCGTCGACGTGCCCGAACTGCCGGGCCAGTCCGGGCACCGGGCCCCGTCGCGCGTCGGCGCTGTGCAGCCCGGCGGAGGCCGCGCCGGCTGCCGCGCAGAGCAGCGCGGTCGCGGCAGCGGTGGCGTGAAGTCTCCACCGGGCGTGGCCGGCGCCGGCCYCGCCCGGCTCACCCATGCCTCCCGCGGCGACAGCCTGCCCGCCCGCCGCACGGTTACCCGCCCGCCCGGGGCCCACCGCAGGGGACCCGGCCTGTCCAGGACTCCCCACGCGCGGCCCCCGCAGCCCCGGCGCCGCCAGAAGGACCATCGCCGCCCCCAGGCAGAACACCACCGCCATCACCACCCACCCCCCGGAAACGCCGAGGGCGATCCCCGCACCGCCCCAGGCCGCCGCTGCCGGGGCGAGCAGTCGCAGATCGGCCGGGCCCTCCTCCTGCCGGGGGTCGGAGAGGCCCAGGCGCCTGCCCGACGCCGCGTGGATGTCCGGCGCGCTCACGGCCGCACCAGGGGGTGCAGATCGGCGAACCGGCGGGCGCCGATCCCGTTGACCTCGCGGAGTTCGTCGACGGACCGGAATCCGCCGTGCTGCGTGCGGTAGTCGACGATGTGCTGGGCCAGCACGGGGCCCACGCCCGGAAGCCCCTCCAACTGGTCCGGCGTCGCCGTGTTCAGGCTCACCGGCCCGGCGGGACCGCCGGAAGCGGTGGGAGCACCCGCTGCCGGGACCGGGGCCGGCGGGGCGCCCACCACGATCTGCTCGCCGTCCATGAGCACCCGCGCCCGGTTGAGACCCGCCAGGTCCGTCCCGGGCCGCACCCCGCCCGCCGCCTGCAACGCGTCGTCCACCCGTGAACCCGACGGCAGCCGCCGCAGCCCCGGGCTCCGCACCTTCCCGCTCACGTCCACGACGATCTGTCCGCCCGTCGTCGCGGCGGGTGCGGGACCGGGGGACGGCTCGGGCCGCTCCGCACCCTCCGCGTCCGGGTCCGTATCCGCGTCCGTCGGCAGCCCGGCGGCGTGCACCGCCCCACCCACCACGTCCGGGGCCCGTACGCCCTCGGGCCGGGCGGACCAGAAGTGCGTCCCGGCGAGCACGGCGGCGGCGACCAGGACCACGGCGAGCGCGGCAAGGGCCTTCGGCTCCAGGCCGCATCGGAGCTGCACCCACATCGGCAGCCGCTCCCGTACCGCGAACAGTGCCGCAGCTCGCCGCCCCACGGGAGCCGCGGCCGGTACCGCCGGAGCCGGTTCGGTCGTCTCCGTATCCGCATCGCCGTCCCCGGCCCGCGAAGGGCCGGAGGCCGGAGCAGGAACCGAGGCGGCCGGCAGAGCCGGGGCCGCGCCCGTCCCCCATCGCGCGACGCGTCCCCCGTACCCGCCCGCCATGAGCGCATCGGCCCGGCTGCGCGCCGCCGCAGCCGTAGCCTCGGCGCGGCCCGTGGTCCGTCGGCGGCGCCCCGGTCCGGAGCCCGCGGCCCGCAGGACGCGGCCGTCGGAAGCCGGGGCACGTCCGGGTCCGCTGGTTGCACGATGTGATCGGGAAGCCATGCCTCAAGACGCTAGGCACACACGCCAAAGCCCGCTGAGCACAAGCGATTTCAGTGGAAAATGGGCCCGATGTGGATAACTCCACCACTCCGGAGAGTGATGGAGCGCGGAGCCGCAGGCGTCGGAGCCGGCCGGCCACCGCGCCGCTTCAGCGCGGCGACACCACCGCGGCCAGCAGCCCCGGCCCGGTGTGCGCGCCGATCACCGCGCCCACCTCGCTGACGTGCAGGTCCACCAGTCCGGGCACGCGCTCCCGCAACCGCTCGGCCAGCCGCTCCGCCCGCTCGGGCGCCGCGAGGTGGTGCACGGCGATGTCCACGGCACCGCCGCCCGCGCGCTCCGCGACGATTTCCTCCAGCCGGGCGATCGCCTTCGAGGCCGTCCGGACCTTCTCCAGCGGCTCGATCCGGCCGCCCTCCAGCTGGAGCAGCGGCTTGACCGCGAGGGCCGAGCCGAGCAGGGCCTGCGCGGCGCCGATCCGGCCCCCACGGCGCAGGTAGTCCAGGGTGTCGACGTAGAAGTACGCGGCCGTGCCCGACGCGCGCTTCTCGGCGGCCGCCACCGCCTCGTCCGGACCACCGCCCGCCTCGGCGGCCTCGGCGGCCGACAGGGCACAGAAGCCGAGGGCCATCGCGACCATCCCCGTGTCCACCACCCGCACCGGCACCGGGGCGTCCTTGGCCGCGAGCACCGCCGCGTCGTACGTGCCGGAGAACTCCGCCGACAGGTGGAGCGAGACGATGCCGCTCGCACCGGCCTCCGCGGCCGCCCGGTAGGTGGCGGCGAAGACTTCCGGGCTGGGCCGGGAAGTCGTGACGGAGCGGCGTTTCTGGAGGGCCACCGCCAGCGAGCGGGCCGAGATCTCGGTGCCCTCCTCCAGGGCCTGATCGCCCAGGACCACGGTCAGCGGCACCGCGGTGATGCCGTGCCGCCGCATCGTGTCGGGCGGCAGGTAGGCCGTTGAATCGGTGACGATGGCGACATGGCGGGACATGAGCGGGAGGTTACCCGCAGGGGCGGGACCTCGGCAGTCCGACCCCGCACGAGTGATCGGTCGCGGTCATCTCGTATCGCATCCTGCCACCCCCCGGTCAGCGGTGGTCCCGGTGTTCCCCGGCGCGTCACGGCCGCGCACCCCGCGGGCGGCGCACGCCCCGGCACCGCTCAGTTCGAGGTCTCGCGACGGGCCGTCTTCTGCCACGGGTAGGTGGCGCTCTGCCGGGGATCCCGGGCGGTGATGGCCTCCGGCGCATCCGGCTCCGCGCTCCACTCCTCCGGCGCCTCCTGCGCCCGGCGCGGCCTCTGACCCGCGTCCCGGTCCGCCATCGGCTCCTCCGTGACCGTGGTCCAGTGCCGCAGCGCCCCGGCCTCCACGTCGATCTGTGCGTTGAGCGCCGAGAGCTCGTCGTCGGCGAAGTTGCGGGCCCGGTCCCGGGCCGCCCAGCGCAGTGAGTCGGCGGACCCGGTGATCCGTGCGGTGCGCTCCTTCAGGCCGGGAAGCCGCGAGGTCACCGTGGCCTTGTCGGGCTCGCGTTCCAGCGCCTTCAGTTCCGCGTCCAGCTCATGTCCGTGCACGCTCAGCCGGTCGAACAGGCCGAGGGACTCGGCGAGCGACGCGTCCTCGGCCGCGCCCGCCCGCAGTGCCTCCTGCGTGGCACGCATCGACGTACGCAGCGAGAGGCGCAGCTGTGCCAGCTCACCGCCGACGCCCGGCTGTCCGTAGCTCTTGGCCCGCAGGGTGGTGTCCTCGACGGTGCGGCGCGCCTGTGTGATCGTGCGGTCCACGCCGCGCCGGGCCGCCCCGACGACCTTGACGGTCGCGTAGACGCCCAGGGCCATGAAGGCGACGACGAGCAGCCCCAGGATCAGGATCACGGCTTCCATGAGCGCCCCTCGGGTGGTGTGACGGCCTCCGGTACAGGTTCACCGGTCCTCTCCACCGTAAACGGAACGGGCAGGTTGGGGGTTCCGTCGGAACCCCCAACCTGCCCGTAGGGGAAAGCCCTCACCCGCTCCCGTGACTAGGCGGGAACGATGTTCACCAGCTTCGGCGCGCGGACGATCACCTTGCGGATGCCCGCCCCGTCCAGCGCGGCGACGACGGCCGGGTCGGCCAGGGCCAGGGCCTCCAGCTCCGCGTCCGTGATCGACGGGGAGATCTCCAGCCGCGCCTTGACCTTGCCCTTGATCTGGACCACGCAGGTCACGGTCTCGTCCACGACGTACGCCGGGTCGGCCACCGGGAAGTCCTGGTGCACGACCGACTCCGTGTGGCCCAGCCGGCGCCACAGCTCCTCGGCGATGTGCGGGGCCAGCGGCGCCACCAGCAGCACCAGGGCCTCGGCGACCGGGCGGGGCAGCGGGCCGCCCGCCTTGGTCAGGTGGTTGTTCAGCTCGGTGACCTTGGCGATCGCCGTGTTGAACCGCATGCCGGCCATGTCGCCGCCGACGCCGTCGATGGCCTTGTGCAGCGCGCGCAGCGTGTCCTCGCCGGGCTCGGAGTCGACGACGGTGACCTCGCCGGTCTCCTCGTCCACGATGTTGCGCCACAGCCGCTGCAGCAGCCGGTACTGGCCGACGACCGCACGCGTGTCCCAGGGCCGCGACACGTCCAGGGGGCCCATCGCCATCTCGTACAGGCGCAGGGTGTCCGCACCGAACTCGGAGCAGATCTCGTCGGGCGTGACGGCGTTCTTCAGGGACTTGCCCATCTTGCCCAGGACGCGGGAGACCTTCTCGCCCTGGTAGTAGTACGCCCCGTCGCGCTCCTCGACCTCGGCGGCCGGGACGGCGATGCCGCGGCTGTCCCGGTAGACGAACGCCTGGATCATGCCCTGGTTGTACAGCTTGTGGAACGGCTCGGCGGACGAGACGTGGCCCAGGTCGTGCAGGACCTTGGACCAGAAGCGGGCGTACAGCAGGTGCAGCACGGCGTGCTCGGCGCCGCCCACGTACAGGTCGACGCCACCGGTCGGCTGCCCCTCGCGCGGGCCCATCCAGTACTCCTCGATGGCCGGGTCGACCAGCTTCTCGGAGTTGTTCGGGTCCAGGTAGCGCAGCTCGTACCAGCAGGAGCCGGCCCAGTTGGGCATGGTGTTGGTCTCGCGGCGGTACTTCTTCGGGCCGTCGCCCAGGTCCAGCGTGACGTTGACCCACTCGGCGTTGCGCGACAGCGGGGTCTCGGGCTGGGTGTCGGCGTCGTCCGGGTCGAAGGTGCGCGGCGAGTAGTCGTCGACCTCGGGCAGCTCCAGCGGCAGCATCGACTCGGGCAGCGGGTGGGCGATGCCCTCCTCGTCGTACACGATCGGGAAGGGCTCGCCCCAGTAACGCTGGCGGCTGAACAGCCAGTCGCGCAGCCGGAAGTTGACGGTGCCCTCGCCGACACCGTGCTCCTTCAGCCACTCGGTGATGCGCGCCTTGGCGTCGGCGACACCCAGACCGTTCAGCGAGATCTCGTCGTTGGCGGAGTTGACCAGCTTCGCGTCGTACGAGGCGAAGGCGTCCTCCCACGTCGAGGCGTCCGTACCGCGGTCGTCCGACGGCTCGACGACACAGCGCACCGGCAGCTCGAAGGCGCGCGCGAAGGCGAAGTCGCGCGCGTCGTGCGCCGGTACGGCCATGATCGCGCCGGTGCCGTAGCCCATCAGGACGTAGTCGGCGATGAAGACGGGGATCTGCTCGCCGCTGACGGGGTTGGTGGCGTACGCGCCGGTGAAGACGCCGGTCTTGTCCTTGGCCTCGGCCTGCCGCTCGACGTCGGACTTGGACGCGGCCTGCTTGCGGTACGCGGTAACCGCCTCGGCCGGGGTGGCGTGGCCGCCCGTCCAGACCGGGTGGGTGCCCTCGGGCCAGGCGGCGGGAATGATCCGCTCGACCAGCTCGTGCTCCGGCGCCAGCACCATGTAGGTGGCGCCGAACAGGGTGTCCTGGCGGGTGGTGAAGACGGTGACGCTGCCCGCGCCGTCGACCGGGAAGTCGACGCGCGCGCCCTCGGAGCGGCCGATCCAGTTGCGCTGCTGCAGCTTGATGGCCTCGGGCCAGTCCAGCCCGTCCAGGTCGTTCAGCAGCCGGTCGGCGTAGGCCGTGATGCGCATGTTCCACTGGCGCAGCTTGGCCTTGAAGACGGGGAAGTTGCCGCGCTCGGAGCGGCCGTCGGCGGTGACCTCCTCGTTGGCCAGCACGGTGCCCAGGCCGGGCGACCAGTTGACCGGCGCGTCGGAGGCGTAGGCCAGCCGGTACCCGCCCAGGACGTCGGCGCGCTCGGCGGCGCTCAGCGCGCTCCAGTCACGGCCGTCGGGGGTGGCGCGCTCGCCGCTCTCGAACTGGGCGACCAGCTCGGCGATCGGCCGGGCGCGGTCCGCCTCGGTGTCGTACCAGGAGTTGAAGATCTGCAGGAAGATCCACTGGGTCCACTTGTAGTACTCGGACTCGATCGTGGCGAACGAGCGGCGCTTGTCGTGGCCCAGGCCCAGCCGGCGCAGCTGCGCCGTCATGTTCTCGATGTTGGCCTCGGTGGAGATCCGAGGGTGGGTGCCGGTCTGTACGGCGTACTGCTCCGCGGGCAGGCCGAAGGCGTCGAAGCCCAGGGTGTGCAGGACGTTGTGCCCGGTCATCCGCTGGTGGCGGGCGAAGACATCGGTGGCGATGTAGCCCAGGGGGTGGCCGACGTGCAGTCCCGCGCCCGAGGGGTACGGGAACATGTCCATGATGAACTTCTTGGGCTTGGCGGCCAGCTCCGGGTCGCCCGCCAGGTCACCGGTCGGGTTGGGTGCCTCGTACGTTCCCTCGGCGTCCCAGAAGTCCTGCCAGCGTGCCTCGATGTCGGCGGCCATCGCTGCCGTGTAGCGGTGCGGCGCAGCAACGTCGGCTGCGGAATTCGTCTCGCTCATGATCCTCAAAGCTCCATCGATCGTCATCTGCCGGCGCCCACGTCGTACGGACACACGTCCACGGAAACGAAAAATCCCCTCGCACAGGAGGGGACGCCGCGCTGATGCCGACCAGGCATTCTCACCGGTCGGGACTGATCAGCGCGGCTCGCTAAGCAGAAGGCCTACGGCACGCATGGCGTCAGGGTACCGCACGGAGCCGGTCCGCCTCCGGGCAGTGGCCGGAGGTGAGACCCGTACACACAGAACGGCGGGCCATCCGATCCGGATGGCCCGCCGTTCCTTCTTCGCTGTGGAGCTAAGGAGAATTGAACTCCTGACCTCTTGCATGCCATGCAAGCGCTCTACCAACTGAGCTATAGCCCCTCGCTGCGCCGCCCGGTCTCCCTGGCGACATCGAGAACAGTACCGGTCCCCCGGGCTGTCCACCAAATCCATTCCGGTCCGCCCGGTTTTCACCCGCCGGAGAGGGGGAAGCGGTCAGGCCGTGGCGAAGGAGTAGAAGCGTTTGAGCGTGCAGTGCTCCTCCAGGAGCCGGCCGTAGATCGGCTCCCCCTCGAGTTCCCGGTAGGTCTCGATGGGGTCGCCTTTTATGATCAGCGCCCGCGCGCACTCCTCGCACCAGTACTGGTAGTCCGCGTTGACCGGATCCATGTCCCTGACGATGGGCGTACCGCTGCCGCACCAGTCGCACTTCCGCCTGTGTGCACCCATGGATCAGCTCCGGCTCCGGTGGAGGAAAGGCGGCGTCGGGACCTCGTGGCGGCTCCCAGGCATCGCGCACACCCTCCCGTTCGGTCCGTCGCCCCCTCCGGCGGTCCGATTCTGCCATGACCCCGCAAGGGGGTCAGCCCGCCGGAGTCGCCGCCCGCCGCCGACGCCGTACGAGCCCAGCCGCGGCCCCCGCGCAGGCCGCCGCGACGAGGACCAGTTCGCAGATCCACAGCGCGTGACCCGAGCCCTGCGGCCCCGGTGCACCGAGGCGGTTGAGGTAGAGGGTGCCGATGGTGGCGACGCCGATGACCTGGCCGAGCTGGGTCACGGTCACCAGGACACCACTGGCGTCGGCGGCGTCCTCGGGCCGTACGTTCGCCAGGGCGCCCGCGAGGTTCGGGCTGAACGCGAGAGCCATACCCGCGCCCATCAGCACGAAACCCGCGTACAGCACGAGGCCGCCGCCGTCGCCGCCCCGCAGCACCAGACCGATCACGACCTCGCCGGCGGCCATCACCACGAAGCCGCCCGGGACCAGGGCCCGTTGCAGCCGTGCGGGCCACCGCCGCCATGTCAGCCCGGCCGCCCCGAAGGCCGCCGCGGTCGGCGCGCACATCAGCCCGGCGCGCAGTGCCGAGTGACCGAGGCCGCCCTGGAGGTGCAGGGTCAGTGTGAAGAGGAAGCCCGCGTTGGTGGCCATCACGAGCAGGATGCGCACCGAGGCCACGGCGATTCCGGGCAACCGGAGCACCCGGGGCGCGATCAGGGGCGCACCGCCCCTCGCGGCGAGCCTCGTCTCGTACGCCACGAAGCCGGCGAGGACCACCGCGCAGGCGAGCAGGCAGATCCAGGTCCAGGCCGGCCAGCCCAGTTCCTGGCCGAGCACCAGTGGGACGGTCAGCAGGGTGACGCCCACAGCGAGCACGACCAGGCCCACCGGGTCGAACCCGCGTGCCCGCGCCTCGCGCCGGGCCTGCCCGGTACGAGGCTCCCCCGGCAGCACACGAGCGCCGAGCACCAGCAGAACGAGCCCGATCGGCACGTTGACCAGGAAGACCGGCCGCCAGCCCGCCCCGAACAGGTCGACGCTCACCAGCACCCCGCCCACGACCTGCCCGGCGGCGGCCCCCGTGGCCAGCACGGCACTGTAGGCGCCGATCGCGCGGACCCGCGCCGCCCCGGTGAAGTGCTGCTGGATCAGGCTGAGCACCTGCGGGATCATCACCGCGGCGCCCACCCCCTGGATCACCCGGAACGCGATCAGCTGGCCCGAGTCCGCGGCCAGTCCGCAGGCGAGCGAGGCCGCGGTGAAGACCGCGAGTCCGGCCAGATGCGCGCGGCCGTGGCCGAACACGCCGCCGAGCCGGGCACCGGCGACGAGGAGGACGGCGTACGAGATGGTGTATCCGGCCACCACCAGCTGCAATCCGGCCCCGGACGCGCCGAGTTCGGTCCGGATCGTCGGGGCGGCGACGTTGACGATGAAGATGTCGAGCATGGCCATGAACTGGGCCGTGAGCACCACGGCGAGCAGCCGTGCGGGTGCTTTGTCAGTGGCGGGAGCTTTACTGGTGACGGAGCGTGAGGCCGCCGTCTCGGAGGTCGCGGTCATGCGTTCCAGGCTGGTCCCGGACGCATACGGGTAACGAGAGCCCGCTGATGCTGGTACTGACAGCACCTGGCAACTCCCGTGCGCAGCACCGACGATGGGGGCGTGACGACGGTGACGACACAGCAGCACACGCGGCGGGGCGGGCCGGCGACGGGCAGGCGGCCGGAGCTCGCCGCCTTCCTGCGCAGCCGCCGGGCCCGGGTGACCCCGGCCGACGTGGGCATGGCCCCTGGGTTACGGCGCCGCACGCCGGGGCTGCGCCGCGAGGAGGTCGCCCAGCTCTCCGGCGTCGGTGTCACCTGGTACACGTGGCTGGAGCAGGGCCGCCCGATCAACGCGTCGCCGCAGGTCCTGGACGCCGTGGCCCGGACGCTGCGGCTGGACCCGCCGGAGCGCGAGCACCTCTACGAGCTGGCCGGGGTCGCCTTTCTGCCGGGCCGGGAGTCCGACATCGTCGAGGTCGGCGAGGAGATCCAGGGCATCATCGACGCCCTCGACCCGCTCCCCGCGGTCGTCTACAACGCGCGCTACGACGTGCTGGCGACCAACCCCGGCTACCGCGACCTCTTCGGCATCCCTCCCATGAAGGGAACCCGGGTCCGCAACGCCCTGTGGTCGCTGTTCACGGCCCCGGAGGACGACTGTCCCGTCGTCCACCGCAGCCAGGAGCTTCCCCTGATGGCGGCGACCCTGCGCAGCGGTTACGGACGCCATGTGGGCGAGCCGGCATGGGAGACGTTCATCGAGGCGCTGTCGGAGGCCAGCCCCTACTTCGCGCAGCTGTGGCGCAGCGGGGACGTCCTGCCGCCGGGGCGGCGCGTGAAGGTCTTCCGGCACCGGGCGGTGACCGGCGAGATACGGATGACGTCGGTGTCACTGACGGTCAACGGGCTGCCGGAGTGCCGGATCGTCACGTACACGCCGGCCGACGAGGAGAGCAGGCGACTGCTCGCGGTCCTGCGGACACAGCGTCGGGGCCCTGCGGCCCGCCCCTGATCGCGGGAGCCGTACATGCGGAAATCCCGCCCCCTGGTGGGGGCGGGATTTCCGATTGTGGAGCTAAGGAGAATTGAACTCCTGACCTCTTGCATGCCATGCAAGCGCTCTACCAACTGAGCTATAGCCCCGCTGTCCGCTGTGTTTCCCTGCGCTTGTGCGCTGCGAACAAGAAGAACTTTAGCCTGTGACCAGCCGGAAAGTGAAATCCGGCCCCTGCCGCCCGGAGCGGCCGGCGGCGACCGGGTCAGGTGTCGTCGCCGAGCACCGGTTCCGGCAGGGTGCCGGCGTTGTGTTCCAGCAGACGCCAGCCGCGGGCGCCCTCGCCCAGCACGGACCAGCAGCAGTTGGTGAGCCCGCCGAGGCCCTCCCAGTGGTGTGCCTCCAGGCCCAGCAGCCGGCCGATGGTGGTCCGGATGGTGCCGCCGTGGCTGACGACGACCAGCGTGCCGTCGTCGGGCAGCTTCCCGGCGTGCCCGAGGACCACGGGGGCGGCCCGGTCGGCCACCTCGGTCTCCAGCTCGCCGCCGCCGCGCCGCACGGGCTCGCCGCGCTTCCACGCGGCGTACTGCTCGCCGTACCGCTCCACGATCTCCTCGTGGGTCAGCCCCTGCCAGGCACCCGCGTAGGTCTCGCGCAGGCCCTGGTCGTGCACCACGTCGATCCCGGTGAGCGCGGCGAGCTCGGCGGCCGTGGCCGCGGCCCGCCGCAGGTCGGAGGCGACGATCGCGTCCGGCTTCAGCGAGGCGAGCAGCCGGGCGGCCCGGCGTGCCTGCGCGACGCCGGTCCCGGTCAGCTCGATGTCCGTGGAGCCCTGGAAGCGGCGCTCCAGGTTCCACGCGGTCTGGCCGTGGCGCCAGAGGACGATCCGGCGGCCCCTGCCGCTCCTGCTGCCGTTCAGTTCTGCTCACCTTCCGTGCCGCCATGGAGCTCCGCGTGCTCGGCGGCCTTGCCGCGGGTCTTCACGGCGTCCTCGGGCAGGGCGATCTCCGGGCAGTCCTTCCACAGGCGCTCCAGCGCGTAGAAGACGCGCTCCTCGCTGTGCTGGACGTGGATGACGATGTCGACGTAGTCGAGGAGGATCCACCGGGCGTCGCGGTCGCCCTCACGGCGGACCGGCTTGGCGCCGAGGTCCTTCTGGAGCCGCTCCTCGATCTCGTCGACGATCGACTTGACCTGGCGGTCGTTGGGGGCCGAGGCCAGCAGGAAGGCGTCGGTGATCGACAGCACGTCGCTGACGTCGTAGGCGATGATGTCGTGCGCGAGCCGGTCGGCAGCCGCCTGGGCGGCGGCGTTGATGAGCTCGATGGAGCGGTCAGTGGCGGTCACAAGCAGGCTTTCGTCGTCGGTCGGATAGACCCCTAGGGTCTCACGGGGAACCGTCGGCGCACGCAGCCGTATTCCGGGGCCGCCCGAGAGCCGCGCGCCTGCCTCGCGGGAGGAGGGCCCGGGGCCCTCCTCCCGCCGCCCGTCACTCGATCTTGAAGTCCTGGCCGAGGAGGACGGACACGTCCGCGTTCCCGGCCGGCTTGCCCTTCTTCACCGTGCTCGTCGGCAGTCCGAGGGTCTTGGCGACCTGGGTCGCCTTCTCCTTGTCGGCCGCCTCGGCGTAGACCACCTGCGAGGAGGCGACCGCGTCGGCCTTCCCGCCGTTGACGAAGGCGAAACCGCCGTTGACCAGCTTGCCCCGGGCGGACTCGGTGCCGCCCGTGTCACCGGTGGCGTTCTTGATCCCGACCCGGACCACCCCGTCCGCGGACGGAGCCTTGACCGTGCCGCCGAGGATGTCCTTGACCACGCTCTCGGTGGCCGCGTCGGTCAGTGTGCCGTCCTCCTGGACCGGCAGCAGCGCGGTCTTGTAGTCGCCGATCTTGGCGTGCTCGGCGAGCTTGGCCAGCGAGGCCCCGAGGTCCTTCTCGGGCAGCGACGGGTCGAGGATCTGGGCCAGCGTCTGAACGGTGACCGTGGCGGCCTTCGGGTCGTCGGAGATCTTCCGCAGGACCCCGCGCATGACCTGCCCGAACCGCATCAGCTGCTTGGCCTCGGCCTCGCCGGGCCCGCGGTACGTGGCGTACGCGACGGCCATCGGACCGCTGAGGGTCTGCGCCTCGCCCTTCTTCACCAGGTCGCCGGAGCCCTTCTTGGCGCCCGGCACAGCCGTGTCGGTGTCGATGTCGATGTTGCCGACGAGGTCGACGAGGTTCTCCAGGTACGGGGTGTCGAGCCGCCAGGTGCCGCCGATGTCCGTGCCGAGCAGGGTGTCCAGGGACTCGCGGGTCCCGGAGGTGCCGTCGTCGTCGACCGACTTGCCGAGCGTGGTGGTGGTCCCGTCCTCGTCGGAGACGGCGAGGGAGTTGGGGAGCAGGACCGTGGTCCCCTGCTTGGTGGTGACGTTGTCGACGAGCAGGGCGGTGGAGGTGCCGCCGTTCTTGGTGTCGTGGAGGTGCACCACGATGACGTCCCGGCGCTGCGGACCGGTCGTCGCGGTGTTCTCCTTCTCGCCGCCGGACAGACCGGGGATCTTGTCCGCCGACCACAGGTAGCCGACGCCGCCGAGCACGGCCAGGACCGCGACGACGATCAGCGCGACGATCCGGTTGCGGCCCCGGCGGCGCGCCTCCTCGCGGCGCTCGCTGCGGCTCTCGGTGAACTTGAGCCAGTCGATGACGTCCTCGGAGTCCTCGTCGGGCTCCTCGATGAAGGCGAACTGCTCGGTGCGGTAGTCCTCGCCGCCGCGGCGCTGCCCGGGGACGGCCGCCTCCGGCGCCGGCTGCGGCTCGGGCTCCCGCGGCGGTGCCGGAGCGGGGGCCGGGGGCGGGGCCTGCTGCGGTATGCCCCACTGCTGGGTCGTGTCGACCGCGGCGGGCTGCTGCCCGGTGTCGTACGCGGCCTGCTGTCCGGTGTCGTACGCGGGCTGCTGTCCCGTGTCATAGCCGTACGGGTCGTAGCCGTAGCCCTGCTGCGGGGCCTCGGCGGACCGGTCCGCGTAGGGGTCGTACTGCTGCGGCGGGGCGGGGGGCTGCTGCTGGGCGTACGGGTCGTAGCCGTACCCCTGCCCGCCCTGCGGCGCCTGCTGGGGAGGCTGCTGCGGCTGCCGGCCCTGGTACGGCTGCTGCTGTTGCTGCGTGTACGGGTCGTACTGCTGCTGACCCGGCTGCTGGTACACCGGCTGCCCGTACTCGTCGTAGCCGATGATCTGCGGCTGCTGGTAGTACGGGTCGTACGGGTTCTGTCGGTCGTTCACCGGTGCCCCTTTCCGTGGCTCACTCGCCGCGGTACAGCTGGCGCTTGTCGATGTAGCGGACCACACCGTCGGGCACGAGGTACCAGACCGGCTCCCCCTGGGCGACCCTCGCGCGGCAGTCCGTCGAGGAGATCGCGAGCGCGGGGACCTCCACCAGGGAGACGCCCCCCTTCGGCAGCCCGTCGTCCGTGAGCACGTGGCCCGGCCGGGTCACACCGATGAAGTGGGACAGCGAGAACAGTTCGTCGGCGTCGCGCCAGGTGAGGATCTGGGAGAGTGCGTCGGCGCCGGTGATGAAGAAGAGATCGGCGTCGCCGTGGACGTCGCGCAGGTCCCGCAGGGTGTCGATCGTGTACGTGGGGCCCTTGCGGTCGATGTCGCTGCGGCTGACCGAGAACTGCGGGTTGGACGCCGTCGCGATGACCGTCATCAGATAGCGGTCCTCCGCCGGGGAGACGTGCTTGTGGCTCTTCTGCCACGGCTGCCCGGTCGGCACGAAGACCACCTCGTCGAGGTGGAACTGGGCGGCCACTTCACTGGCCGCCACCAGGTGTCCATGATGAATCGGGTCAAACGTCCCGCCCATCACGCCGAGTCGGCGTTTTCCGCGGCCGGTAGGCACTTCCTGCTCTCCCATGCGTGCAGAGCCTACTGGCACAGCTGTACGCCTCGGCCTCAGCGGTCGCGGTTGAAGCGCGTGGTGATCCACAGAAGGAGGAGAAGCACGACAAAGGCACCGCCACCGGTGAGGTAGGGGCTGAGGCTTTCGTGATTGCCGCCGTGCTCGCCCTCTGCGGCGACGGTGACCAGCTGCTGTGCGGTGCTCGTGAGGCTCATCTTCGGCAGGACCTATCGATCGGGAGTCGGGGGAAGACGTCGCGGACATCGTATGCGGGTGCCCCGGGCACGCTCACGCCGACTCAGTCGTTGTTGTCGTCGTTGCGGTATCCGCGCAGCAGGAACCAGGCCAGCAGGGCGGCTCCGAGGAGGGAGACGACGAGCACGACGCGGATCGTGTTGCCCGGCCCCTGGTCCTCGGATGCGGCGGCGAACAGAGCAACTGCGTGCGGCATGTCGGGCGTCTCCTCAGTTATCCACAGCCCCCCGCACACCGTAGCCCCAGCACCTAGGGTGGACGGCGTCAGGGGGGCGAGCGACGTCTCGTACGAACACAGGGGGCCCATTCATGACCGACAGCCACGAGAACCGGGGCGGCGTGCCGAGCAGGCAGCGCACGCGATTCCCGGGCATCTCCTCCCGCGCCTACGAGCACCCTGCGGACCGCTCCGCGCTGGTGGCGCTGCGCAAGCTGAGCGGCTTCGACACCGTCTTCAAGGCGCTGAGCGGCCTGCTGCCGGAGCGCAGCCTGCGACTGCTCTTCCTGTCGGACTCCGTCCGGGTGAGCGACGCCCAGTTCGTCCACCTCAACGACATGCTCCGCGACGCCTGTTACATCCTGGACCTGGAGAAGGTCCCGCCGATGTACGTCAACCAGGACCCCCGGCCCAACGCCATGTGCATCGGGCTCGACGAGCCGATCATCGTGGTGACCACCGGGCTGGTGGAGCTGCTCGACGAGGAGGAGATGCGGGCGGTCATCGGCCACGAGGTCGGCCACGCCCTGTCCGGTCACGCGGTGTACCGGACGATACTGCTCTTCCTCACCAACCTGGCGCTCAAGGTCGCCTGGATCCCGCTGGGCAACGTCGCGGTCATGGCCATCGTGACGGCGCTGCGCGAGTGGTTCCGCAAGTCGGAGCTGTCGGCGGACCGGGCGGGGCTGCTGGTCGGCCAGGACATACAGGCGTCGATGCGCGGTCTGATGAAGATCGCCGGCGGCAACCACCTCCACGAGATGAACGTGGACGCGTTCCTCGCCCAGGCCGACGAGTACGAGAAGTCCGGGGACCTGCGCGACTCGGTGCTCAAGATTCTCAACGTGCTCCCGCGCTCGCACCCGTTCACCACGGTCCGGGCGGCCGAGCTGAAGAAGTGGTCGGAGACCCGCGAGTACCAGCGGATCATGGACGGCCACTACCCGCGCCGCGACGCGGACAAGGACACCTCGGTGACGGACGCGTTCAAGGAATCCGCCTCGCATTACGCCGATTCGGTGCGCAACAGCAAGGACCCGCTGATGAAGCTGGTCGGCGACCTGGCCGGGGGCGCCGGGGACCTGGGCGGGAAGCTGCGGGACAAGTTCACCGGCGGGGGCGGCTCCAAGGGCGGTGCTACGGACGGCTCCGGGCAGCCGTCGGGGACGGAGGGCCCTGAGGGCTCGCAGGGGCCCCGGACGGAAGGGAGCTGACCTCCAGCGTCCCGCAGAGCGCGGCGACGGGCCGGCCCGTGGCGTACGGGTCGGTGCCCGCCGGGCCGCGCGAAACGGCCCGCTCGCCCGCGAGCAGCGGCCGCAGGGCGCCCGAGGTGTCGGCCGGGCAGGACTGCGGCCCCGCCTGGAGGTAGCTGGTCTGCACCTCCAGCCGGTGCAGCCGCAGGTCCTCCCGGTCGAACCGGAAGCGCATCTCCCGCCGCACGGTGAACAGGGAGGCGCCGCCCTTCGGCCGGGGGCCGGAGACGGCGGGGCGCAGCGCGTACGTGAAGGTGTGGTCCGACACAACCTCCAGGGCGTCGGAGCCGGTCTGGGTGTAGCGCAGGGTGCCCCGGACCCGGATCTCGGGGTCCGCTTCGACACGGGCCGGGTCGAAGCGGACGAGCCAGCCGGTGGCGGCGTGCTGCCCGTCGTCGTAGGGCTCGTCGACGCTGCGGTCGAACTGCTCCATCTGGTCCGGGTCGAGCAGCGACTCCACGGGGCGCACGGCGTTCCCGCCGAGCACGTCGGGGTCGAGCGAGGAGGCCACCAGGTAGTCCTTGACGGTGGCCAGGGCGGCGCTGACCTGGCTCTCCGAGAAGTCGGCGGTGGCTCGGGCGGGCGGCGGGCTGATGCCGTCCCTGCCCTTCGCGTAGTGGGCGGCGGGGCTGCTCGCGAAGAGGGCGGCGGGCGTGCCTCCGGGCACGCTGGTGCGCGGGGCCAGGGGGACGAGGGTCATCCGCAGCGGTTCGGGCCGCCGGGCGGCCGGGGTCTCGTAGGGGTGGCTCAGGCCCATGAAGACGGCCGTGCCGAAGGCGAGCGCGATCAGGATCATCAGGGCGATGGCGATCCGGGAGCCGCTGCGGAAGGCCCGCCCCGGCAGGCTGCGGACGGCGTGGGCGTGCTCTCCCATGCGCTCCTGGGCGGAGAGCTCCTGCAGCCGGGCGGCCCGTACGAAGGACTCGTCGAAGACGAGTGAGCCGTACTCGTCGTCCTGGCCGCTCGCACCGTTCTCCGCCGGGCCATCGGGTGGGTCGCCGCGGTCTGCCATGACTTCTCCCGACTCCGTGAGAAGTCCCCTCTTCGAGCGGAGGAGGGGTCATACATTCAGGGTGGGTCGATCACGACGACGGTAAACGCGGTGGCGCCCGGGAACCACCGGGGAGTTTCGGTCGGGGGCCGTTCTGCGCCGGCTGGGGGATCAGGGCGTGCGCGGGACGGCGGAGACCATCGGGCGGGAGTAGTCGTCCGCGTCCGACGGGGCGGAACCCGGGCCGGGGCCGGGCGCGCTGTCCACGCCGGTGGTGGCCGGCGGCGGGATCTGGTCCTGCCGGTCGCCCGAGCTGTTGCGGTAGACGGCGCTGAAGGCCAGCGCGACCATGCCCACGCCCATCAGGACGGCCAGCAGCCAGGCGACCGGCCGGTGCCAGCGGGCGGCGCCCCGGTAGGGACGCAGGGAGCCGCCGTGGCGCCCGTAGGGCCCGTGCTCGTAGGTGCCGTCGTCGTCCGCGTCCAGCGGGTCGCCGTAGCCTCCGGGCCCGTAGCCCTCGTCGTACAGCTCGTCGTCGAGCGGACCGCCGCGGACGCCCGCGCGCCGGGCGTCGGCCTCGGCACGTGCCTCGGCGGCCGCCAACAACCGCTCCACCGCGGTCGGTTCGTGGAACTCGGCGGCCCGTACGAAGTCCTCGTCGAACACCACGGAGGCGAAGTCCTCGTCCGCGCCCCCGCGGTCGTCGTCGGGCTCCCGGCCGTTCGGATACGGCCTGCCCCCCACGTCGTCCGGCACGGTTTCAGACTAGCCCCGGCGGCCCGCTTTGGGCAGGGAGACGGCGGATTCGGCGCGCACGGGAATCAGCGCACGTGGCCGTCGCCGGTGACGATGTACTTGGTCGACGTGAGTTCCGGCAGGCCCATGGGGCCCCTGGCGTGCAGCTTCTGCGTGGAGATGCCGATCTCCGCGCCGAATCCGAACTGGCCTCCGTCGGTGAACCGGGTCGAGGCGTTGACGGCCACCGTCGTGGAATCCACCAACTGGGTGAAGCGGCGGGCCGCGGCCTGCGAGGTGGTGACGATCGCCTCGGTGTGGCTGGAGGACCAGAGCCGGATGTGCGCCACGGCCGCGTCCAGCGACTCCACGACGGCCGCCGCGATGTCGTACGAGAGGTACTCGGTCTCCCAGTCCTCGGCCGTCGCCGCCACCACGGTGGCCTTGGAGCCCTCGGCGTACTCCAGCACCCGCTCGTCGCCGTGCACGGTCACGCCGGCCTCGGCCAGGGCGTCCAGAGCGCGCGGCAGGAAGGCGTCGGCGATGTCCTTGTGGACGAGGAGGGTCTCGGCGGCGTTGCAGACACTGGGGCGCTGGGCCTTGGAGTTGACCAGGATCTCCACGGCCATGTCCAGGTCGGTCTGCGCGTCGACGTACACATGGCAGTTGCCGGTGCCGGTCTCGATGACCGGGACCGTGGACTCCTCGACCACGGTGCGGATCAGGGAGGCGCCGCCGCGCGGGATGAGCACGTCGACGAGGCCCCGGGCGCGCATGAGTTCGCGCACCGAGTCGCGGCTCTCGCCGGGCACCAGCTGCACCGCGTCGGCCGGCAGCCCGGAGCCGCCCACCGCGTCGCGCAGCACCCGCACCAGGGCGGTGTTCGAGGAGAAGGCGGAGGACGAGCCGCGCAGCAGGACGGCGTTGCCCGACTTCAGGCAGAGGGCCGCGGCGTCCACCGTCACATTGGGCCGGGCCTCGTAGATGATGCCGACCACGCCGAGCGGCACCCGGACCTGGCGCAGGTCGATCCCGTTGGGCAGGGTCGAGCCGCGCACGACCTCGCCGACCGGGTCGGGCAGGGCGGCGACGTCCCGTACGTCGGCGGCGATGGCGCGGATGCGCTCGGGGGTGAGGGTCAGCCGGTCGACGACGGATTCGCTGGTCCCGGCCTCACGGGCGCGCGCCACGTCCTCGGCGTTGGCCTCGAGGATGTCGCTCGTCCGTACCTCCAGCGCGTCCGCGATGGCCAGGAGCGCGTCGTCCTTCGCCGCGCGCGGAAGTGGCGCGATGTCGGCGGCGGCGGAGCGGGCCCGGTAGGCGGCCTGGGCCACGGGAGACATGTTGTCGTACGGCGAGAGCGTGGTCATGCCCGCAGAGTAGTGCGCACACTGCGGGCATTCCGCACGCATCCCGTGATGCGAGACGGCCGTCCCACCGGCGGCGGCCGGGTCAGTACGGGTGGACGCCGACCGGGGCGGCCGGGGGCGGTCCGTACCCCTCGGCGACGCGCTGGTGGTAGGTCTCGCGGTCGATGACTTCGAGGCCGACGATGGCCCAGGGCGGCAGGCCGGCGCTGGAACGGTGCTCGCCCCACAGGCGCAGGGCCACCGCCGCCGCGTCGTGCAGGTCGCGGGCCTCCTCCCAGTAGCGGATCTCCGCGTGGTCGTTGGCATAGCGGCTGGTCAGCAGGAACGGGTGGTCGTGCGCGAGCTGTTCGAGCCCGCGCCGGACCTCCTTCAGGGGGAACTCGGTCCCGGAGACGCAGAGGGTGATGTGCCACAGCTTCGACGGGGTGTGCTCCTGGCCGGCCGGTCTCGGCTCCGGCCGGGCGGTGCGCTCGTCCCTCCGGTCGGCGGGCCCGCTCCCGTCGAAGCCGGCCCCCGCTCCCACGCTGGTCAGGGTGCGGCCACCCGTTCCTCGGGGCGGCGCCCCCGGGCGCGCTCGTCTCACCGGCGGCCTCCTGTGATGTGTTGCTTTTGCTGTACCCCGCAGTTTCCCTGCTACAAAGTGGACCAGCCCGCGGCCCGGTGTGGGGCGGTTTTCGTGAAGGTCTCTGTCCGATGGCTGGACTTTCAGCCGTTTCAGGGGTGCGTCAGCCGTGCAGGACGACGAGATCGTCCCTGTGTACGACCTCGCGCTCGTAGGCGGGGCCGAGGTCCCGGGCGAGGTCCCGGGTGGAGCGGCCGAGGAGCTGCGGCATCTCCTTGGCGTCGAAGTTGACGAGCCCGCGGGCCACCGGCCGGCCCCGCAGATCGCGCAGCTCCACCGGGTCGCCCGCGGTGAACTCGCCCTCGACCGCCGCGATCCCGGCGGGCAGCAGCGAGCTGTGGCGCTCCACGACCGCCTGCACCGCCCCGTCGTCCAGGGTCAGCGAGCCGCGCGGGGTGGAGGCGTGGGCGAGCCAGAGCAGCCGGTCGGCGGACCGGCGGCCGGTGCGGTGGAAGTAGGTGCCGGTGTCGCGGCCCGCGAGGGCGTCGGCGGCGTGGCTGGCGGAGGTCAGGACGACGGGGACGCCGGCGGCGGTGGCGATCCGGGCGGCCTCGACCTTGGTGACCATGCCGCCGGTGCCGACGCCCGCCTTGCCGGCGCTGCCGATGCTGACCCCGGCCAGGTCGGCGGGGCCGGTGACCTCGGCGATGCGGGTGGTGCCGGGGATGCTCGGGTCGCCGTCGTAGAGGCCGTCCACGTCCGAGAGGAGCACCAGCAGGTCGGCACGGACCAGGTGGGCGACGAGCGCGGCGAGCCGGTCGTTGTCGCCGAACCGGATCTCGTCGGTGGCGACGGTGTCGTTCTCGTTGACGACCGGCAGCGCGCCCATGTCCAGGAGCTGGTCCAGGGTGCGGTACGCGTTGCGGTAGTGGGCGCGGCGGCTGGTGTCGTTGCTGGTGAGCAGGACCTGGCCGACCCGGACGCCGTAGCGGGCGAAGGAGGCGGTGTAGCGGGCGACGAGCAGTCCCTGGCCGACGCTGGCGGCTGCCTGCTGGCGGGCCAGGTCCTTGGGCCTGCGGTGCAGTCCGAGCGGGGCGAGTCCGGCGGCGATGGCCCCGCTGGAGACGAGGACGACCTCGCGTTCGCCGCCGTCGCGGACCTTGGCCAGTACGTCGACGAGCGCGTCGACCCGGTCGGCGTCGAGGCCGCCGGCGGCGGTGGTGAGGGAGGAGGAACCGACCTTGACCACGATCCTGCGGGCTTCCGTGACGCCCTGCCTTGCCCCTGACACCCGCATCCCCCAAGGTTCGCTCGCTGGACCCCGCAATCTACGCGAGAGGGGAATCCGGCGCCTTCGCGTTCCGTACCGTGGACCCGGTTTCGTACCGGTTGGTCCCGTTCCGTGTCTGTTCGCCCGCCGGACTCGTTGGGCCGAGGTACGGGGCCGGCAGGAGGCCCCGCGGACTGCGAAGAGGATGTGATCGCATGCGCCGGCTCTCCGTTCCCGGGGCCTGGGTGCACGAGCCCCAGGTCTTCCCGGACGGCCGCGGCAGCTTCCACGAGTGGTTCAGGGCCGCGGACCTGGAGGCCGCGGCCGGGCACACGCTGGGGCTCGCTCAGGCCAACTTCTCCACCTCGCGGCGGGGCACGCTGCGCGGGATCCACTTCGCCGACGTGCCGCCGGGCCAGGCGAAGTACGTGAAGTGCGTGCGGGGCGCGGTGCTCGACGTGATCGTGGACGTACGGACCGGCTCGCCCACGTACAAGCGGTGGGAGGCGGTCCCGCTGGACGACACCGGCCACCGGGCGGTCTACCTGGCGGAGGGGCTCGGCCACGCCTTCATGGCGCTGACGGACGACGCGTGCGTGCTGTACCTGTGCTCCGAGGGCTATGCGCCGGAGCGCGAGCACGGCATCGACCCGCTCGACCCGGACCTGGGCATCGAGTGGCCGTCGGACATCGCGCCGCTGCTGTCCCCGAAGGACGCCTCGGCCCCGAAGCTGGCCGAGGCCGGAGAGCGGGGACTGCTGCCCTCGTACGAGGCGTGCGAGGCGTACTACGCGCGGCTGCGGGCGGGTGGTCCGGCGGTCCCGGGGGTCAGGACGGAGGAGCCGTCGCTCAGTCCGTCCGGGCGCTGAGCGGGGCGTTCGGCGGCGAGCAGGGCGGGAAAGGCCTCGGCCAGCGCCGTACGCCAGTCACGGAGGGGGGCGATCCCGGCGGCCGTGAAGCGGTTGTGGCCGAGCACGCTGTACGCGGGCCGGGGCGCCGGGCGGGCGAAGGCGGCGCTGCTGGTCGGGCGGACGCGGTCCGGGTCGGCGCCGAGCAGCCGGAAGACCTCCCGGGCCAGGCCGTACCAGGTCGTCCGGCCGCCGCTGGTGCCGTGGTAGACGCCCGCCGGTGCGGTGCCGTCGAGCGCGGCGCGGCCCAGCAGGACCAGCTGTGCGGCGAGATCGGCGGTCCAGGTGGGCTGTCCGCGCTGGTCGTCCACCACGTCGAGGGTGTCCTTGACGGCTTCCAGTTTGATCATCGTACGGACGAAGTTGGCGCCGCCCGCCCCGTAGAGCCAGGCGGTGCGCACGACGTGGCCGGTGCTGGGCAGGGTCTCCAGGACCGCGCGCTCGCCGGCCAGCTTGGTGCGTCCGTAGGCGCTGCGCGGGGCGGTCGGGGCGTCCTCCGGGTAGGGCCGGTCCGCGTCGCCCGCGAACACGTAGTCGGTGGAGACATGCAGCAGGACGCTGCCGTGGGCGCGGCAGGCCTCGGCGAGGACGGCGGGCCCGGTCCCGTTGACGCGCAGCGCCTCCGCCTCCCGGCCCTCCGCCTCGTCGACGGCGGTCCAGGCGGCACAGTTGACGACGACGGCGGGCCGGTGGGCGGCGAACACCTCGCGCACGCGGGCCGGGTCGGCGATGTCCAGGGCCGCGCGGTCCGCCGCGACGGTGGTGACGTCCGCGCGGGCGAGGGCGGCCGTCAGGTCCCGGCCGAGCATGCCACCGGCCCCGGTGACCAGCCAGCGCGGGCTCACAGGGCGGCCCTCTCCTTGAGCGGCTCCCACCAGGAGCGGTTCTCGCGGTACCAGCGCACGGTCTCGGCGAGGCCGGCCGCGAAGTCCTTGCGGGGCGCGTAGCCCAGCTCCTCGCGGATCTTCGTGCAGTCCACCGAGTAGCGGCGGTCGTGGCCCTTGCGGTCCTCGACGTGGACCACGTCGGTGTCCCAGTCGGCGTCGCAGGCCTCCAGGAGCAGCCGGGTGAGCTCCTTGTTGGAGAGTTCGGTGCCGCCGCCGATGTTGTAGACCTCGCCGGGGCGGCCCTTGGTGCGGACGAGTTCGATGCCCTGGACGTGGTCGTCGATGTGCAGCCAGTCGCGGACATGGGCGCCGTCGCCGTAGAGCGGGACGGGCCGGCCCTCCAGGAGGTTGGTGACGAAGAGCGGGATGACCTTCTCGGGGAAGTGGTGGTGGCCGTAGTTGTTGGAGCAGCGGGTGACACGCACGTCGAGGCCGTGGGTGCGGTGGTACGCGAGGGCGATGAGGTCGCTCGACGCCTTGGAAGCGGAGTACGGGGAGTTGGGCGCGAGGGGTTCGTCCTCGGTCCAGGAGCCCTCGTCGACGGAACCGTAGACCTCGTCGGTGGAGACATGGACGAAGGTGTCCACGCCCGCCTCGTGCGCGGCGTGGACCAGGGTGTGGGTGCCGGTGACGTTCGTACGGACGAAGGCGGCGCCGCCGTCGATGGAGCGGTCGACGTGGGACTCGGCGGCGAAGTGCACCACCTGGTCGTGCCCGGCCATGAGCCGGCCCACCAGTTCCGCGTCGCAGATGTCCCCGTGCACGAAGGCGAGGCCCGGGTGGTCCCGGACCTCGTCCAGGTTGGCCGGGTTGCCCGCGTAGGTCAGGGCGTCGAGCACGGTGACGGAGACGTTCCCGGGGCCGTCCGGGCCGAGCAGCGTGCGGACGTAGTGGGAGCCGATGAAGCCGGCGCCGCCGGTGACGAGGATGCGGGTGGGGGTCATGAGGAGATCTGCACCTTGCTGTGGTCGCCGAGGACGAGTCGGTGGGCGGAGGGGCTGCGGGGCGCGGGCGTCACCTCGACGTCATGGCCGATCAGCGAGGCCTCCACGCGCCGCACCCCGTCGATGGACGCGCCCCGCAGCACGATGGAGTACTCGATCTCGCTGTCCTCGATGCGGCAGTTGCGGGAGACCGAGGTGAACGGGCCGACATAGGCGTCGCTGATCACCGACCCGGTCCCGATGATGGCGGGCCCGACGATGCGGCTGCGGGTGACCCGGGCGCCCGGTTCGATCAGCACCCGGCCGATGATCTCGCTCTCGCCGTCGACGTAGGCGCCCTCGGTGCACGGCTCGACGCTCTCCAGCACGGTCCGGTTGACCTCCAGCATGTCCGTGACGTTGCCGGTGTCCTTCCAGTAGCCCCGGATGACGGTGGAGCGCACGTCGCGTTCCCGGTCGATCAGCCACTGGAGGGCGTGGGTGATCTCCAGCTCGCCGCGCCAGGAGGGCCGGATCGAACGGACGGCCTCGTGGACGGCCGGGGTGAAGAGGTAGACGCCGACGAGCGCGAGATCGCTCTTGGGGTGCTCGGGCTTCTCCTCCAGCGCCACCACCCTGCCGTCCCCGTCCAGTTCCGCGACGCCGAACGAGGTCGGGTCGGGCACATGGGTCAGCAGGATCTGCGCGTCCGGCCGGTCCGCGCGGAACTCCTCGACCAGACCCGCGATCCCGCCGACGATGAAGTTGTCGCCCAGGTACATCACGAAGTCGTCGTTCCCCAGGAAGCGCTGGGCGACCAGGACCGCGTGGGCGAGACCCAGGGGTTCGGACTGCGGGATGTAGGTGACATCGATACCGAAGCGCGAACCGTCCCCCACCGCCGCGCGGATCTCCTCCTCGGTGTCGCCCACGATGATGCCGACCTCGGTGATACCGGCTTCGGCGATGGCCTCCAGGCCGTAGAACAGCACCGGTTTGTTCGCCACCGGCACCAGCTGTTTGGCCGAGGTATGGGTAATGGGACGAAGCCGGGTGCCCGCCCCACCGGAAAGTACGAGAGCCTTCACAGTTTCTGCCCCCACGATGAGATGTGGCCGATGAGATGGCGGTCCTGTCGCAGCCGTGACCTCCGGCCGACCTTACTGAGATTCGCCCGCACTTCCGTGACAAAACGGCTCCGGCCCACCCGTTGCGGCACATCCGGCGCGCTCTCGCACCTTTCTTTGCTCCGGGCGAGTGAATTCATGGACATGGCAAAGGGTTGCGCGCGGGCGCTCGTTTCTCACGAAGCTTTCACGTCCGTCTCATCGTCCGACTGGCCGCATTCCCTACGGTGGCTCTCGAAATCCCCGCTCCTTCGCGCACCCCGGCCGAAAGCCGCCGCCCCCACGGCGCACACAAGAGCCCGAGCTCTTTTGGAGTCCCACCCGTGCCACCTC
>NZ_RDBL01000013.1:205672-251076 GCF_008042035.1 Streptomyces sp. col6 | reverse complement strand
GGCCAGCAGGAGCAGATGAGGGACGACGGCCGCCGCGAAGGCCCTCCCCCTCGTCCTGCTGGCGGTCTCCTTCACCGTCCAGGCCGCGGCGGCCGTCGTCCCTCATCTGCTCCTGCTGGCCCTGGCGACCGCGGGCGTCCTGGGCGCGGAAGCCGCCCTGCACCGGTGGCTGCCCGGCCAGGTCGCCCTGCTCGCCAAGGTGCGCGCCGACACCATGACCCGCCGCCTGACCTGCGACTTCCTGTTGCTCTTCGGGATGGCCCGGCTGCCGGGACACCAGCGCGAGGCGGTCTATCTCCCGCTCGTCCTCGGTCTGCTCCTCTGTTACGCCCTGCACTTCGCCCTCCACGCGGCGGCGATCCGGGTGCGCCAGTCACGGACCCTGCCCCTGCTCACCCGGAACATCGACGCCTCCGCGCTGCGCATCACCCCGGCGCCGCCCGCCCTGCTGACCCGCCGCCACGGGCCCCGGCTGCTGCTGTTCGGGCTGCCGGCCACCGCCGGACTGCTGGTGACCGCCGCGACCGACCGGCCCCAGTACGCCGCGACGGGCATCGCGGTGACGGCCGGCCTCGCGGCGGTGGCCCTCGGCGAACTGGTGCGGTCGCTCGTACGCCGCCGGCCCGCCGGGCCCGACGAGGTACAGGAGTGGTTCGACGCCTGGCTCGACGCCTACCGGCCCACCGTCGGCATGTACTTCTCGGGCGGCGCCTCCTCCGCGTACCAGGCGAACATGTGGCTGGAGGCGCTGGCCTCGCTCGGGGAACGGCCGGTCGTCATGGTGCGCGAGCGCTTCATGATGCAGCGCATCGGCGTCACCGACCTCCCCGTCGTCTGCCTCCCGAAGGTCGCCCAGCTGCTGCGCCTGGAGCAGTCGGCCCTCAAGGTGCTGATCCACCCGGCGAACTCCGGCAAGACGTCCCAGGTCCTGCGCATCCCGACGATCAAGCACGCCTTCGTCAACCACGGCGAGAGCGACAAGCTCTCCAGCTGCAACCCGTACGCGAAGGCGTACGACGAGGTGTGGGTCGCCGGCCCCGCCGCCCGCGAGCGCTACGCCCTGGCCGACGTCGGGGTCCGGGACGCCGATGTCGTGGAGATCGGCCGCCCGCAGCTGGCGCCGGTCGCCCCGTACGCGGGCCCGCCCTCCGGCCCGTACACGACCGTGCTCTACGCCCCCACCTGGGAGGGCTGGGACGGCAATCCCGGCAACACCTCGGTCGTCCTGGCCGGCGAGAACATCGTCCGGGAACTGCTCGCCGACCCCGGCGTCCGGCTCCTGTACAAACCGCACCCCATGACCGGCTCGGTGGACCCGCGCGCGGGCGCCGCCGACGCCCGCATCCGGGACCTGATCCACGCGGCCAACCGCGCCCGCACCGGCCCGCGCCCCGCCGCCGGGGCCGCCGAGGAGCTCGCCCGGCGCACCGCCGAGCTGGACGCCCTGACCGCGTCCGCCTTCCGCCCCGACGCGGACGACGCCGAACGAATGCTGTCCCAGGGCGCGCCGGAGGCCGGGCGGGCCGCCGCGGTCGAGGCGGGGACGGCGGCCTGGGAAGCGGCGTACTGGGCGTCCCTGCCGGCCGGGGAGCACCGGATCGTCACGGCGGCGCGGCCCGCGCTGTACTCCTGCTTCAACGCCTCGGACCTCCTGATCAGCGATGTGTCGAGCGTGATCGGCGACTACCTGGCCGGCGAGAAGCCGTACGCCGTGGCCAACACCAGCGGCCTGTCCGACGCGGTGTTCCGCGCCACCTTCCCGACGGTCTCGGCGGCGACGGTCCTCACCCCGGACGCGGCGGGCGTCCCCGCCCTCCTCGCGGCCGTGCGCGACCCCGGGGGCGACGGGCTCGCCGAGGCGCGGGCGGCCCTGAAACTCCGGCTGCTCGGCCCGTCCGACCCGCCGTCCCCGGTCCGGTTCGCTCAGGCGGTGCGGGAGCTGTGCGAGGCCGCGGACACGCACCGGCTGCGGATGACGGACCGGCTGCTCCCCGGCATACCGGCCCAGCGCAGCCCCGTCCCCGAGAGCAGGGGCCTGGACCTGGAGGCCTGAGGACGTACGAAGGGCCCGGCACCGCTCGACGGGGAGCGATGCCGGGCCCTTCGTCCGTCCCCTTACGGGTGGCGCACCTTCGTACGGCCCCTTACGGGTGGCGCAGGCGCCAGCCCTGCCAGGCGGACTCGATCATCTCGTCCACGCCGTACCGCGCCGACCAGTCCAGCTCCTCGCGGATGCGGTCGGCGGCGGCGACCACGCGGGCCGGGTCGCCGGGGCGGCGGGCGGTGACCGCGGCGGTGGTGTCCTCGTTGCCCGTGACCTTGAGGATGCGGTCGACCATCTCGCGCACCGAGCTGCCCTCGCCGCGGCCGATGTTCAGGGTGAGGTCCGTGCCGGCCGCGGCGGACTCCAGCCGGCGGGCGGCCGCGAGGTGGGCGGAGGCGATGTCCTCGACGTGGATGTAGTCGCGGATGCAGGTGCCGTCCGGGGTCGCGTAGTCGTCGCCGAAGATGCGCGGGGCCTCGCCGGCCTCCAGGCGCTCGAAGACCATCGGGATCAGGTTGAAGACCCCGGCGTCGGCCAGCTCCGGCTCGGCCGCGCCCGCCACGTTGAAGTAGCGCAGCGAGGCACAGCGCAGCCCGTGGGCCCGAGCGGCGGCGTGGATCAGCCACTCGCCGACGAGCTTGGTCTCGCCGTAGGGGCTCATCGGCGCGCACGGCGTCGTCTCGGTGACGAGATCGACGTCGGGCATGCCGTAGACGGCGGCCGAGGAGGAGAACACCAGCCGGTCGACGCCCGCGGCGACCATGCTCTCCAGCAGGACCTCCAGGCCGGTGACGTTCTCCTTGTAGTAGTAGAGGGGGCGCTCGACGGACTCGCCGACCTGCTTCTTGCCCGCGATGTGCACCACGCCGGTCACCCCGTGCTCGCGGATCGCGGCGTCGAGGGCCTGGCGGTCGAGCACGCTGCCGGTCACCAGGGGAACGCCCGCAGGCACCTTCTCCGCGCTGCCGGTCGACAGGTCGTCGAACACGACCACCCGCTGACCGCCCGCGAGCATCGCGCGCACCACGTGCGCACCGATGTACCCCGCCCCGCCCGTAACCATCCAGGTCATGTCGTGCGTCTCCTGTCAGATGCTGAACCCTGTCGGCGTTCCACCCTACGCGGACGCCCCGAGGCACCCCCCTGGGACGGCCGGGGCGATCAATTACGCTGTCCGGGTGCCGGACGCCGACCACAGTCGCACGGTCCGGCCGCGCCCCTCGTACAACCCCTGCGGACAGCCCTCTGGAACTGGTGGACGATGCCTCGACTGACACTCATCGTGCCTGCGTACAACGTGCAGGGGTACATCGGGGAGTGTCTGGACTCCGTGCTCGGGCAGGACTTCACCGACATCGAGGTCATCGGCGTCGACGACTGTTCCCCCGACGGCTCCGGCGCGATCCTCGACTCGTACGCGGCACGGGACTCCCGGCTGCGTGTGCTGCACCTCACGGAGAACGTGGGCCTGGGCCGCGCGCGCAACGCCGGTCTGGACGCGGCGACCGGTGACTACGTCCTGTTCCTGGACAGCGACGACACCCTGGCGCCGGGCTCGCTGGCGGCCGTCGCCGCGCGGCTCGACGCGACGGACGACCCGGACATCCTGGTCTACGACTACACCCGGACCTACTGGGACGGGCGGTTGCTGCGCAACAAGCGCTCCGCCCTGCTGAGCGAGGACGGCCCGGACGTCTTCTCGCTCGCGGAGCGCCCGCAGCTGCTGGATCTGCTGCAGATCGTGTGGAACAAGGCCTACCGGCGCGATTTCGTCATCCGGCACGGATTCCGTTTCCCGCCCGGTTATTACGAGGACGCCCCCTGGACGTACAGCTCGATGATCGCGGCGGAACGCATCGCGGTGCTGGACCGTTCCTGTGTGCTGTACCGGCAGCGGCGTGAGGGCGGCAACATTCTCGGTACGGTCAGCCGGAAGCATTTCGATGTCTTCGACCAGTACGACCGGGTCTTCGCCTTCCTGGACGAGCGGCCCGAACTGGATGTATGGCGTCCGGCGCTCTTCCGGAAAATGGCCGACCAATTCCTGACCGTGCTGGAGAAGCCGGGCCGGCTGCCGCGCAACGCGCGCGCCGAATTCTTCCACCGGGCGGCCGAGCACTACCGCGCGCGCCTTCCGGAGGGCTTCGAACGGCCGCCGGGCGGGCGCGGCTACAAGTACGCGCTGCTCGGCATGGACTCGTACTCCGCGTTCTACGGCCTGACCCGCGCCAACAACGTCCGCCACCGCGCCCGGCTGGGCGGGCGGGCCCGCGTCGGCCGCGCCAAGCGGGCCGCCCTCGGCATGTTCTACCGCTCGCAGCTGCGGATGCCGCTGGACGAGAACCTCGCGGTGTTCTCCGCGTACTGGGGGCGCGGCTACTCCTGCAACCCGGCGGCCATCGAGGCCGAGCTGGGCCGGCTCGCGCCGCACATACGCCGCGTCTGGGCCGTGCGCTCCGAGCACCGCGACCGGGTGCCCAAGGGCGTCGAGAAGGTGATCGTCGGCTCGCGCGAGTACTGGGCGGTCATGGCCCGCGCCACGTACCTCACCAACAACGTGAACTTCGGCGACACCATCGTGAAGCGCGAGGGGCAGATCCACCTCCAGACCCACCACGGCACCCCGCTGAAGACGATGGGGCTCGACCAGGCGCGGTACCCCGCGTCCACCGACATGGACATGGAGAAGCTGCTGCGCCGGTGCGACCGCTGGGACTACAGCCTGTCGTCCAACCGGTTCACCACCACCGTCTGGGAGCGGGTCTACCCCTGCCGGTACACCACGCTGGAGACCGGCTACCCGCGCAACGACGTGCTGGTCAACGCCACCGCGGCGGACGTCGTGCAGGCGCGTCGGGAGCTGGGCCTGGCCGACGGCACGACCGCCTTCCTGTACATGCCGACCCACCGCGAGTACGAGAAGTCCTTCGCGCCCCGGCTCGACCTGTCGAAACTGGCCGAGGACCTGGGCCCGGACGTCACCCTGCTGGTGCGCGGGCACTACTTCTACAAGCCCACCGGCCGGCTCGCCGAGCTCCAGGCCGGCGGCCGGATCATCGACGTCTCCGGCCACGGCAACGTCGAGCAGCTGTATCTCGCCTCCGACGCCCTGATCACCGACTACTCCTCGGCGATGTTCGACTACGCCAACCTGGACCGCCCGATCGTGATCCACGCGGACGACTGGGACACCTACCGGGTGGTGCGCGGCACCTACTTCGACCTCATGGCCGAACCGCCGGGCGCCGTCGCGAGGACCCAGGAGCGGCTGACCGCGATCCTGGGCTCGGACGAGTGGCGCGACGAGAAGGCGGCGGCGCTGCGCACGGCGTTCCGGAAGCGTTACTGCGACTACGACGACGGGCGGGCCGCCGAGCGCGTGGTGCGCAGGGTGTTCCTGGGCGAGGAGACCCTGCTGCCGGTCGTCCCGCTCGCCGAGCGCACCCCGGCCCCCTCCCCCGCCGAGGCGTCGGCCCGGACCTGACGGACCTCGCACGACGACCGCGGTCCCGGCCCCTTCCGGTGTACGGAGAAGGGGCCGGGACCGCGGTCGTCTCTTCGGTGAACGCCGCCCGCTCTACGCGAACGGGTCGAAGTCCTGGTACTCCTTGACGGCCTCGTCGCGCTCGGCCTCGCGCTCGCGGCGGCGCTGGGTGGCCGGACGCTGCTCCTCCAGGCGGTGGTCCTCGCCCCGGCGGCCGAGCATCTCCGCACCGGCCGACACGGTCGGCTCCCAGTCGAAGACGACCGCGTTGTCCTCGGCGCCGATGGCCACGCCGTCGCCCGCGCGGGCCCCGGCCTTGCGCAGCTCGTCCTCGACGCCCAGCCGGTTCAGCCGGTCCGCGAGGTAACCGACGGCCTCGTCGTTGTTGAAGTCGGTCTGGCGCACCCAGCGCTCCGGCTTCTCGCCGCGCACCCGGTAGATGCCGTCCTCCTCCAGGGTGACGGTGAACCCGGTGTCGTCCACGGCCTTGGGCCGGATGACGATACGGGTCGCCTCCTCCACCGGCTTGGCGGCGCGCGCCTCGGCGATGACGCCGGCCAGGGCGAAGGACAGCTCCTTGAGCCCGGTCCTGGCGACGGCCGACGCCTCGAAGACGCGGTAGCCGCGGGCCTCCAGGTCGGGACGGATCATGTCCGCGAGGTCCTGGCCGTCCGGGATGTCGATCTTGTTGAGGACGACGATGCGGGGCCGGTCCTCCAGACCCCCGTACAGCTTCAGCTCCTCCTCGATCATGTCGAGGTCGGAGACGGGGTCGCGGTCGGACTCCAGCGTCGCCGTGTCCAGTACGTGCACGAGCACCGAGCAGCGCTCGACGTGGCGCAGGAACTCCAGGCCGAGGCCCTTGCCCTGGCTGGCACCCGGGATCAGGCCCGGGACGTCGGCGATGGTGTAGACGGTGCTGCCCGCGGTGACCACGCCCAGGTTCGGGACGAGGGTCGTGAACGGGTAGTCCGCGATCTTCGGCTTGGCGGCCGACAGGACCGAGATCAGCGAGGACTTGCCGGCGCTCGGGTAGCCCACCAGGGCCACGTCGGCGACGGTCTTGAGCTCCAGGACGATGTCCCGCGCCTCGCCGGGCTCGCCGAGCAGCGCGAAGCCGGGGGCCTTGCGGCGGGCGGAGGCCAGCGCGGCGTTGCCGAGGCCGCCGCGGCCGCCCTGGCCCGCGACGAAAGCGGTGCCCTGGCCGACGAGGTCGGCGAGCACGTTGCCCCGGCGGTCGAGGACGACGGTGCCGTCCGGGACGGGCAGGACCAGGTCCTGGCCCTCCTTGCCGGTGCGGTTGTCACCCGCGCCGGGCTGGCCGTTGGTGGCCTTGCGGTGGGGGTGGTGGTGGTATTCGAGGAGCGTGGTGACGGACTGGTCGACGACCAGGGTCACATCGCCGCCGCGGCCGCCGTTGCCGCCGTCCGGGCCGCCGAGCGGCTTGAACTTCTCACGGTGAACGGAGGCACAGCCGTGGCCTCCGTTACCCGCGGCGACATGCAGTTCGACGCGGTCCACGAAGGTGGTCATGGGTGGAACCTCCAGTTGCATACCTGCGGAAAAACTTCGCTCGCCCCCGTAGGGACAACACGCGAAAGGCGGACCCACTTCCCTTCACAGGAAGTGAGGTCCGCCTCCACGTCATACCGCTCGACGAGCGCCGGGAATTCAGCCGGCGATCGGAACGATGTTCACGACCTTGCGGCCACGGTGCGTGCCGAACTCGACCGCACCGGCGGCGAGGGCGAACAGCGTGTCGTCGCCGCCACGGCCGACGCCCGTGCCCGGGTGGAAGTGGGTGCCGCGCTGGCGGACCAGGATCTCACCGGCGTTGACGGCCTGGCCGCCGAAGCGCTTCACGCCGAGCCGCTGAGCATTGGAATCGCGCCCGTTCCGGGTGGACGATGCGCCCTTCTTGTGTGCCATGTGTTCTCAGTCCCTTACTTCGCAGCCGCGGGAATGCCGGTGACCTTGATCGCCGTGTACTGCTGACGGTGACCCTGACGACGGCGGTAGCCGGTCTTGTTCTTGTAGCGAAGGATGTCGATCTTCGCGCCCTTGTGGTGGTCCACGACCTCGGCCTGGACCTTGATGCCGTCCAGCACCCACGGGTCGCTGGTCACGGCGTCGCCGTCGACAACGAGCAGGGTAGAGAGCTCTACCGTGTCGCCAACCTTGGCGGTGGAAATCTTGTCAACCTCAACGATGTCGCCGACAGCAACCTTGTGCTGGCGACCACCGCTGCGCACGATGGCGTACACGCGGATCTCACTCTCACTCGAAGCGGAAACCTCTGATGCCAGCCGCTCACACGGGTCCGGGGACCCATGACGATCCGGAGTGGACGAGCGGCCTCTCCCGTACGAGCGGGAGGTCGGTGCTCAGAGGTGTGGCGAACAAACGCCGACGGTCAAGGTTACGGGGCCCGGCACAGCCGGTCAAACCGGGCCCGGCCCCTCAGACCGCGGCGCTTCTCACGTACTCGGCGTAGGCGTCCCTGATCCCGTCCTCGGACAGGTTCAGGTGCTCCAGGATCGTGTAGCGGCCCGGCCGGGTCTTCGGCGCGAACGCCACCACCCGTACGAACTCCTCCACGTCGAAGCCCATGTCCTCGGCGGTCACCGCCAGCCCGTGGCGCCGCAGCACCTCGGTCATCCGGACGGACTCCTGGACGGCGCCGCGCAGATGCATGGCGAACGCCGCGCCGAGCCCGCACTGTTCGCCGTGGCTGGCGGCCCGCTGCGGGAAGAGCAGGTCGAAGGCGTGGTTGATCTCGTGGCAGGCGCCGGAGGCCGGGCGGCTGTCACCGGCCACCGACATGGAGATCCCGGTGAGCACCAGGCCCTCGGCCAGCACCTGGAGGAACGCGTCGTCGTCCAGGCCGCCGGGGTGGCGCAGCACGGCCTCGCCGGCCTGCCGGGCCATCGCGGCGGCCAGGCCGTCGATGTCCTCGCCGTTGACCCGGTGGGCCAGCTCCCAGTCCGCGACGGCGGAGATGTTGGAGAGCGCGTCCCCGATGCCGGACCGCACGAAGCGGGTGGGGGCCTCGCGGATGACGTCGAGGTCGATGACCACGGCGATCGGGTTCGGCACTCCGTACGAGCCGCGGCCCGCGTCGTTGTCGAGCGTCGCCACCGGGGAGCACAGGCCGTCGTGGGACAGGTTCGTCGCCACGGCGACCAGCGGCAGCCCGACGCGCGCCGCGGCGAACTTGGCGCAGTCGATGATCTTGCCGCCGCCGAGGCCCACCACGGCGTCGTACCGTTCCGACTTCATGGCCTCGGCGAGCTTGACGGCGTCGTTCAGCGTGCCGCCGCCCACCTCGAACCAGGAGGCGCCGGGCAGGCTGTCCGAGAGCCGTTCCCGCAGGGCCCGGCCGGAACCCCCGCTGATCGCGACCGCCAGCTTGCCGGAGCCGGAGATCCGCTGGTCGGCGAGGACGCCCGCCAGATCCGCGAGAGCCCCGGCCCGGATGTCGACGACGACCGGCGCGGGTATCAGCCGGGTCAGTACTGGCACGCGATCTTCCTGCCCTTGGCCAGGTCCTCGTGGTTGTCGATCTCGACCCACTTCACGTCGCCGATCGGCTCCACGTCGACCTTGAAGCCGCGGTTGACGAGCTCCTGGTAGCCGTCCTCGTAGTAGAGGTCCGGGTCGCGCTCGAACGTCGTCTTCAGCGCGTCGGCCAGCTCCTCGGCCGCCTCGCCCTCGATGAGCGTGACGCCGATGTACTCACCGGTCGCCTCGGCCGGGTCCATCAGCTTGGTGATCCGGCGGACACCCTTGCCATCCTCCACGACGACCTTCATCTCCTCGTCGGCGAGGCTCTTCACCGTGTCGAGGGCGAGGATGATCTTCTTGCCGTCGCCGCGCGCGGCAAGCAGCGTCTTCTCGACGGAGACCGGGTGCACGGTGTCGCCGTTGGCGAGGATCACGCCGTCCTTGAGGGCGTCCCGGCCGCACCACAGGGAGTAGGCGTTGTTCCACTCCTCGGCCTTGTCGTTGTCGATCAGCGTGATGCTGACGCCGTACTTGGCCTCCAGCGCCGCCTTGCGCTCGTACAGGGCCTCCTTGCGGTAGCCCACGATGATCGCGACCTCGGTCAGGCCGACCTCGGCGAAGTTGCCGAGCGTCAGGTCGACGACGGTCAGGCTCTCCTCGTCGCCCTCGGGGCCGACGGGCACCAGGGCCTTGGGGAGCGTGTCGGTGTAGGGGCGCAGACGGCGGCCGGCGCCGGCCGCCAGAATCATGCCGATCATGGGGTTCTCCTCGGTGCGGTGGTACGGGTGTCGGGGATCAGGAGTACGGGGCCCGGCGGGCGGGTCAGAGTTCCGCCGCCACATAGGCGCGCAGCCAGGTGCGGAAGTCCGGGCCCAGGTCCTCGCGCTCGCAGGCGAGACGGACGATGGCCCGCAGGTAGTCGCCGCGGTCGCCGGTGTCGTAACGGCGGCCCCGGAAGACCACGCCGTGCACCGGACCGCCGAGCTTCTCGTCGGCGGCCAGCTGCTGCAGCGCGTCGGTCAGCTGGATCTCGCCGCCCCGGCCCGGCTCCGTCTCGCGCAGTACGGCGAAGACGGCGGGGTCCAGGACGTAGCGGCCGATGACCGCCAGGTTGCTGGGGGCGTCGCCCGGCTCCGGCTTCTCGACCAGGCCGGTCACCCGGACGATGTCGCCGTCCGGTGTGCCCTCCACGGCCGCGCACCCGTAGAGGTGGCTCTGTTCGGGCGCCACCTCCATCAGCGCGACGACGCTGCCGCCCTCGCGCTCCTGGATCTCGGTCATCCGGGTGAGCAGCGGGTCGCGCGGGTCGATCAGGTCGTCGCCGAGCAGCACCGCGAAGGGTTCGTCCCCCACATGGGGCTCCGCGCACAGGACGGCGTGGCCGAGGCCGCGCGGGTCGCCCTGGCGGACGTAGTGCATGGTCGCGAGCTCGCTCGACTCCTGGACCCGGACCAGCCGCTCGGCGTCGCCCTTGCGGGTCAGCGCCGACTCCAGCTCGTAGTTCCGGTCGAAGTGGTCCTCCAGCGCCCGCTTGTTGCGCCCGGTGACCATCAGCACGTCGCTCAGCCCCGCGGCGGCGGCCTCCTCCACGACGTACTGGATCGCCGGCTTGTCGACGACCGGCAGCATCTCCTTGGGGGTCGCCTTGGTCGCCGGCAGGAACCGGGTGCCGAGCCCGGCGGCCGGTATGACGGCCTTCTGGATCTTGCGCATGTGGGGGCTTTCGTGTCGGGAGCGGGGCGGCCCGGCGCCGCGACGCGGCCGGCCGGCCCCGGAAGGGACCGGCCGGACCGCGTCACGCACGGTACGAGGGGGTCAGGCCTCGTCGGCCGTGGCCGTGACGGACGGGGCGGACTGCTCCGCGGCCACCGTCTTCTTCGCCGCCGCCTTCTTGGCCGTCGTCTTCTTCGCGGCCGTCTTCTTGGCCGCCGTCTTCTTGACGGCCGCCTTCTTCGCCGTGGCCTTCTTGGCGGTCTTGCGGGCCGCCTTCTTGGCCGGAGCCGCCTCGGCGCCGGCGTCGGCCTCCGCCTCGGGGGCCTCCACCACGACGACCGCGGCCTCCTCGGCCCCCGCCGGGGAACCGGCGGGCGCGCTGACCTTGCGGGTGGCGCGGCGCCGGACACGCGGCGGCGCGGCGGGCTCCTCGGCCGGGGCCTCGGCGTGCGACGCCTCGACGACCGGGTCCTCGGCGGCCACCGGGTCGGGGCCGGCGGCCGGCTCCTCTGCGGCGGCGGGCGCGGGCTGCTCCGCCGGGGCCGGCTCGGTCACGACCGTGTCGGCCGGGGCCGGCTCGGTCACGACCGTGTCGGCCGGGGCCGGCGAACCCGCCGGTGCGGTCGCCTTACGGGTGGCCCGGCGGCGCGTACGGCCCTGAGGCGTCTCGGCGGACACCTCGGCCACCGGCTCCGGGGCCACGACGGGCTCCGGCTCCGCGACCGGCTCGGCCACGATCTCCGCCGCCGGGGCGGGGGCGGACTTCGGGGCACCGGCCGGGGCCGATGCCTTACGGGTCGCCCGGCGCCGGCCACGGCCGCGCGAGGCGGCCGCCTCGGCCTCGGCCGCGCTGCTGTACAGCTCCTCGTCCGGAACGAACTCCGGCTCGGGCAGGGCCACCGGCGCGGCGACCTCCGCCGCCACCTCGGCCTCGGTCTCGGCCTCCGCCTCGACGGCGTGGTCGTGGTCGTGTTCGTGGTCCTGGCCGGCACCGCCGCGGCGCTTCTTGGAGCGCTTGCCGCCACCGCCGCCGCCCGTCGAGGAGGGCTGCTCCATGTGCACGATGACGCCGCGGCCGTTGCAGTGGACGCAGGTCTCGGAGAAGGACTCCAGCAGCCCCTGGCCGACCCGCTTGCGGGTCATCTGGACCAGGCCCAGCGAGGTGACCTCGGCGACCTGGTGCTTCGTACGGTCCCGGCCCAGGCACTCCAGCAGGCGCCGCAGCACCAGGTCCCGGTTGGACTCCAGCACCATGTCGATGAAGTCGACGACCACGATGCCGCCGAGGTCGCGCAGCCGCAGCTGGCGCACGATCTCCTCGGCCGCCTCCAGGTTGTTCTTGGTGACGGTCTCCTCCAGGTTGCCGCCCTGGCCGGTGAACTTGCCGGTGTTGACGTCGACGACGACCATCGCCTCGGTCTTGTCGATCACCAGCGAGCCGCCGCTCGGCAGGTAGACCTTGCGGTCCAGCGCCTTCATGAGCTGCTCGTCGATCCGGTACGTCGCGAAGATGTCGACCTCGGAGGTCCACCGCGACAGCCGGTCCGTCAGGTCGGGCGCCACGTGCGAGACGTAACCGTGGATGGTCTCCCACGCGTCGTCGCCGCTGACGATGACCTTGGAGAAGTCCTCGTTGAAGATGTCCCGGACGACCCGGACGGTCATGTCCGGCTCGCCGTACAGGAGCGTCGGCGCGTTGGAGCTGCCGGTGCTCTTCGACTTCTTCCGGATCTCTTCCCACTGGCCCTGCAGCCGCTCGACGTCGCGGCGCAGCTCGTCCTCGCTCGCGCCCTCGGCGGCGGTACGCACGATGACGCCCGCGTCCTCGGGAACGATCTTCTTGAGGATGGTCTTCAGCCGGGCGCGCTCGGTGTCGGGCAGCTTGCGGCTGATCCCCGTCATCGAGCCCTCGGGGACGTAGACCAGGTAACGGCCGGGCAGCGAGACCTGGCTGGTCAGGCGGGCGCCCTTGTGGCCGATCGGGTCCTTGGTGACCTGGACCAGGACGGACTGGCCGGACTTGAGCGCGGTCTCGATACGGCGCGGCCCGTGGGCCATGCCGAGCGCCTCGAAGTTGACCTCGCCCGCGTACAGCACGGCGTTGCGGCCCTTGCCGATGTCGACGAACGCGGCCTCCATGGACGGCAGCACGTTCTGGACCTTGCCCAGGTAGACGTTGCCGACGTAGCTGGTGGCCTGCTCCTTGTTGACGTAGTGCTCGACGAGCACGTTGTCCTCGAGGACGCCGATCTGGGTGCGCTCGCCGCTCTGGCGGACGACCATGACGCGCTCGACGGCCTCGCGGCGCGCCAGGAACTCCGCCTCGGTGATGATCGGCACCCGGCGGCGGCCCTGCTCGCGGCCTTCGCGGCGGCGCTGCTTCTTGGCCTCCATACGGGTCGAGCCCTTGATGGACTGGACCTCGTCGAAGCCGGTGCCGGGCTCCCGCTCCTCCTTCTTGCGGGGCTCACGGACCTTGACGACCGTGCGCTCCGGGTCGTCCGAGCCGTTCTCGGCCTCGGACGCGGCGTCACCGCTGCGACGACGGCGGCGACGGCGACGGCGGCTGCTGCTCGTGCCGGAGGCGGACTCGTGCTCGTCCTGCTCCTCGTCGCCCTCGTCCTCGGGCTCCTGGGCGGCCTCGTGCTCGTCCTCGGCGTGGCCGGCCTCGTCCGCGTGCTGCGGCTCGGCGGACTCGTCCTCGGCGGCCTCGCCCCGGCGGCGGCGACGGCCGCCCCGGCGACGGCGGCGCGACGGGCGGTCGCCGTACTCGTCGGAGTCGTCGCCGTCCTGCTCGGCGTCGGCGGCGGCCTCCGGCTCCTGCTCGTCCTCGGCCTGCTCCGGGGCGGCGGCCACCGGCTCGGCGGTCTCCGCCTCGGCGGCCTCACCACGACGGCGGCGACGGCGCCGCGAGCCAACCTGCGACGCGGCCTCGGAGGCGGCCTCGGCGGGCGCGGCCTCGGCGGTCCGCTCCTGGACCGGGGTGATCTCGTCCTCGGGCTCCTCCTCGTGGGAGGCGGCAGCCGCGGCGGCCGCCGCGGTCTCCGGGGTCTGGAACATCGGCTCGGCGAAGACCGGCGCCTGGAAGACGGCGACGGCCGGGCGCGTCGCCCGACGGCTGCGGCGCGCGGGCTCCTCCGCCTTGGCGGTGAACTCGGGGCGGCCGGCGGCAGAGGTGGCCCGGCGGCGCTGACGGCCGCGCGGGGCGGCCTCCTCGACCTCGACGGGCTCGGCGGCGAGCTCCTCCACGGCGGCCTCGGGCAGGCTCTCGCCGGTCTGGACCTCGGCCGGCTGCTCGTCGGCGGGCTTCGGCGCACCGGCCGGGGACGTCGCCTTGCGGGTCGCGCGGCGGCGGCCACGCGGCGCCTCGACGGGCGCCTCGGCGGGCGCCTCCTCGGTCTCCGCCGGCTGCTCGTCCTCATCGGTGACCTCGTCGACGGGCTGCGCGGCGGCGGCCTGCGGGGCACCGGCCGGGGCGGAGGCCCTGCGGCGGGTGCGGCCGCGCGGGGCCTCGGCGGGCTCGGCTGCGGGCTCGGCAGCGGCCGGCTCGGGGGTCTGCGCGACCTCCGCCACGATCTCCACGGGCTCGGCGGCCTTCGGCGCACCGGCCGGGGACGTGGCCTTGCGCACCGCGCGACGACGCGGGCGGGCCGGGGCAGCGGAATCGGCTGCCGGTTCGGGGCTCTCCGCCACGGGGGCCTCCTCGACGATCTCGACCGGCTCGGCGGCCTTCGGCGCACCGGCGGGGGACGTGGCCTTGCGGACGGCACGGCGGCGGGCGCGCGGCGCCTCGGGCTCGGCGGCCGGCTCGGGGGTCTCGGCCACGGGGGCCTCCTCGACGATCTCGACCGGCTCGGCCGCCTTCGGCGCACCGGTGGGCGACGTGGCCTTGCGGACCGCGCGGCGGCGGGCGCGCGGGGCCTCGGCGGCGGGCTCCGCCACGGGCTCGTCCGCGACCGGCTCGGGGGCGGGGGCGGGCGCGGCGCTCTCGGCCGGCTCGGCGGCCTGCGGGGCGCCGGCCGGGGCGGTGGCCTTGCGGACCGCGCGGCGGCGCGGGCGGGCCGGGGCGGCGGTGTCGGCGGCGGGCTCGGCGGCCTGCGGGGACTCTGCGGCGTCAACGGCCGGTATGGCCGAGGCGTCGGCGGCGGCCCGGTCGCCCGTGGACGGCGGGCCGGCGGGGCGGGAAGCGGCGCGGCGCCTGCGGCGCGGCGGCAGCTTGTCCCCGGGGGTGTTGTTGTCTTCTGCGTTTCCGGCGGTGCCGGATTCGTTCGGCTGAGGCATGCGGGCGTTTCTCCCGTCGCGCTCCCGGGCGCCGCACCTGGTTCCGGTCCGGCTCGGTCCGCGTGGTGGCCGCGGCACCGCCGTCCGGGGCGCGGGCGCCGCACGGGAGCTGAATGTCTGGCTCGCCGGTTCCGTACGCGGTCTGCGCACGGCCTGGCGAAAGTCTTATGGGTCAGTGCGCGGCCCGGCCCAGGTGGCTCCCGAGCGCGAGGGCTGCGCTACAACGACCGCCTTACGCGGAACCTGCACCTTCCGGCGCCGTCGCGACGGCGGTCCCGGTGGCCGTGGTTGATGCGGCCGGGGCTGCCTCGCGGTCGGGCGCGAGCGGGTCGGTCACCGTGCCGGACTCCTCGTCGAAGAGCCCCTGCGCCAGCCTGGTCACCGCTGCGGGGACCGGCGGCGCCAGGTCGGCCACAACGCGGAGACCGGACAGGACGTCGTCAGGCCGTACGGCAGGTGTCACGTGCCGAACAACCAGGCGCAGTATCGCACAGGCCCTGTCACCGGACCTATCAGGCGGAAGATCAAGGGTCTGGAGGTCGACCACGGCGGAACGGGCGTCGAAGGTCCGCATGCCGTTCTTCGTACGGCGCTCGACCTCGACGGTCTCGGCCGCGTTGAACGCCGACACCGCCTTCTCCGCGTCCTCGGGGGTCACCCCGTCGAGGCGGATCTCCCAGACGGAGGCGGTCAGCCGGTCGGCGAGACCCGAGGTGCGGGCCTCGACGGCGTCCGTGATGTCCAGGCCGTCCGGCATCGAGTCGTTGAGCAGCTCACGCAGGACGCCCGGGTCGCGGGCCTCGGTGAGGGCGATCTCCAGGAACTCGGCCTCGCTGCCCGTACCGGTGGGGGCGGCGTTGGCGTACGACACCTTGGGGTGGGGGGTGAAGCCCGCCGAGTAGGCCATGGGCACCTGGGAGCGGCGCAGCGCCCGCTCGAAGGCACGCTGGAAGTCACGGTGGCTGGTGAACCGGAGGCGGCCGCGCTTGGTGTAGCGCAGTCGGATGCGCTGCACCGCCGGTGCGGGCGGCGGGCCTTCGGGCTGTCGCTTGCCCAGTGGTTCTTCTCCTCGGTGCGGGGCGGGCGCGGTGGCGCGCCGCCCACGAAATACGGGTGGCCCGGGGGCCCGGACCGGCTCACCCCTGCGGTGCGGATTTCTCCGGAAGCGGGGCGAACTCGGGTACGGGCGCCGCGCTGGGCACGGTCGTTGCACTACCCAGAGTACGCGCAAGGGGGCTTCCGAGTTCCCCGGGCTCGGAAGGGGCGGGCCCGCCGACCAGTGCGCGCCAGGCGTCGCGCCTGGCGCGGCGGATCGTCTCGCGGGCCGTGCGCAGCGTCTGGCGGGCCGTGCGGCCCACCGCCCGCAGCCCCCGCCCGACGGGCGCGAGGACGGCGTCCCGTACGAAACGGCCGACCGGAACACACACTGTGCGGTACGCCCAGCGCACCGGCGCGGCGATCAGGTTCCGGGCGAGCCAGGCGAGCGCGCGGCCGACCGCACGGGAGACGAATCCGGCGACGCGCCAGGCGATGCCGAGCGCGGCGGCAATCTCCCGGCCCACCGGAACCAGGACGTGCCGGTACATCCAGACGACGGGCACCACGAGCAGCGTGACGACGAGCCACCGCAGGGCGATGCCCAGCCCCCGGAAGAACGCCTCGATCCCCCGGATCAGCAGATCCAGCGCCCAGGCGATGCCGTGGCCCACCGGGGTGAGCACGTTCCGGTACGTCCACACGAGCGGGACCACGACCAGGTACCGGACCAGCCAGGCCGCGGCCAGCCCGACGGGCACCAGGACGTACCGCCACAGCAGCACCACCGGCACCACGAACACCGCGGTGAGCAACCACTTCAGGCCAGTGCCCACCCACCGCGCCACCGGCACCAGCACCTCGCGGTACATCCACCGCAGCCCGTGTCCGAGCGGGGTGAGCAGGTGCGCGTACGCCCATTGGAGCGGCAGCACGATCGCGTACCGCACCCCCGGCACCACGACGTAGCGCCAGAGCGCGACCCAGGGCCAGACGAACACCGCCCGCGCCAGCCACACCAGCGCGTGTCCCAGCGGGACGCAGACGTACCGCCACAGCCACCCCGCCGGGGTCACCACCAGCACGTCGAACAGCCAGGCCAGGGCGCGGCCGAGCGGCCGGAACAGCACGCGTTCGGCGGCGCGCACGGTGACGACGAGGGCGTCCCACAGCATCCGGACCGGCAGGACGACGAGGAACACCACGATCCGTACCGGGATCCGGATCACCGTGGTGAGGCAGCCGTCACCGCCCTCGTAGTGCGCGGGCGCCTGATGGGCGCCGTACTCCGGCCGTACGGGCGCCCGGTGCTTTCCCTGTTCCATGCACCACATGACGCGAAGGCCCGGCCCGGGGTTTCCCCGGACCGGGCCTCGTCACCGAGCTGTCACACGCCCGCGATCACTTCGCGGCTCACTTCACGACGGTCAGCGGCAGGAGCTTCTTGCCGGTCGGGCCGATCTGAATGCTGGTGTCCATCTGCGGGCACACCCCGCAGTCGAAGCACGGCGTCCAGCGGCAGTCCTCGACCTCGGTCTCGTCGAGCGAGTCCTGCCAGTCCTCCCAGAGCCAGTCCTTGTCGAGGCCCGAGTCCAGGTGGTCCCAGGGCAGGACCTCCTCGTAGGTGCGCTCGCGGGTGGTGTACCAGTCGACGTCCACGCCGAAGTCCGGCAGCGTCGCCTCGGCGCTCTTCATCCACAGGTCGTAGCTGAAGTACTCGCGCCAGCCGTCGAACCGGCCGCCGGCCTCGTAGACCGCGCGGATGACGGAGCCGACGCGGCGGTCACCGCGCGAGAGCAGGCCCTCGACGATGCCGGGCTTGCCGTCGTGGTAGCGGAAGCCGATCGAGCGGCCGTACTTCTTGTCGCCGCGGATCTTGTCCCGGAGCTTGCCGAGCCGGGCGTCCGTCTCCTCGGCGCTGAGCTGCGGCGCCCACTGGAACGGGGTGTGCGGCTTGGGCACGAAACCGCCGATGGAGACCGTGCAGCGGATGTCGTTCTGCCCGGAGACCTCGCGGCCCTTGGCGATCACGTTGACCGCCATGTCGCCGATCTGGAGGACGTCCTCGTCGGTCTCGGTGGGCAGCCCGCACATGAAGTACAGCTTCACCTGGCGCCAGCCGTTGCCGTACGCGGTGGCGACCGTGCGGATCAGGTCCTCCTCCGAGACCATCTTGTTGATGACCTTGCGCATGCGCTCGGAGCCGCCCTCGGGGGCGAAGGTGAGACCGGAGCGGCGGCCGTTGCGGGTCAGCTCGTTGGCCAGGTCCACGTTGAACGCGTCGACGCGGGTGGACGGCAGCGAGAGGCCGATCTTGTCCTCGGTGTAGCGGTCCGCGAGGCCCTTGGCGATCTCACCGATCTCGGTGTGGTCGGCGGAGGAGAGGGAGAGCAGGCCCACCTCTTCGAAGCCGGTCGCCTTGAGGCCCTTCTCGACCATCTCGCCGATGCCGGTGATGCTTCGCTCCCGCACGGGGCGCGTGATCATGCCGGCCTGGCAGAAACGGCAGCCGCGGGTGCAGCCGCGGAAGATCTCCACGGACATCCGCTCGTGGACGGTCTCGGCGAGCGGGACCAGGGGCTGCTTCGGGTAGGGCCACTCGTCGAGGTCCATGACCGTGTGCTTGGACACCCGCCACGGCACGCCCGACCTGTTCGGTACGACGCGGCCGATACGGCCGTCCGGGAGGTACTCCACGTCGTAGAAGCCGGGGACGTACACGCCGCCGGTCCTCGCGAGGCGGAACAGCACCTCCTCGCGGCCGCCGGGGCGGCCCTCGGCCTTCCAGGCGCGGACGATCTCGGTGATCTCCAGGACCGCCTGCTCGCCGTCGCCGATGACCGCGCAGTCGATGAACTCCGCGATCGGCTCCGGGTTGAACGCGGCGTGGCCGCCGGCGAGCACGATCGGGTCGTCGATGTCCCGGTCCTTCGCGGCCAGCGGGATGCCGGCCAGGTCCAGGGCGGTGAGCATGTTGGTGTAGCCCAGTTCGGTGGAGAAGCTGAGCCCGAAGACGTCGAACGCCTTGACCGGGCGGTGGCTGTCCACGGTGAACTGGGGCACCTTGTGCTCGCGCATCAGCGCTTCGAGGTCCGGCCAGACGCTGTAGGTGCGCTCGGCGAGGACGCCCCGGCGCTCGTTGAGCACCTCGTAGAGGATCATGACGCCCTGGTTGGGCAGCCCGACCTCGTACGCGTCCGGGTACATCAGTGCCCAGCGGACGTCGCACTCGTCCCACGGCTTGACGGTGGAGTTCAGCTCACCGCCGACGTACTGGATGGGCTTCTGCACATGCGGGAGCAGAGCTTCGAGCTGTGGGAAGACCGAATCGACAGACATCGCGAACTTTCGAGAGCCGGCAGGGGTGACCATCCAGCGTACCTCGGTGCCCGGACTGCCCGCGCCCGCCGGAGTACGCCGCTCAGCTCCCGGGCCGACGCCGGATACGGGCCTGGTGCGCCCGGTGCCACACCCGGGGCAGCTCGCGCTCGGCCGCGGCGGCCGCCGCCTCCTCCCGCCCGTACACCAGTCCCCAGGCGAACGACGGCTCCCCCGCCGCGTGCGCCTGTACGGCGAGGGCGCGCAGGGTCTCGCGGGCGACCACGCCGTCCTGGTGGCCGCCGAGGAGGCTCTGTACGGCCTTGAGCCGCTTGGCCGCCTTCTTCGCGGGCTTCCCGAGGGCGGGGCGGGCAGCCTCCGCCGCGTACCGGGCCCTCTTCGCGGCCTTGCGGGCGCTGTGCAGAGCGGCGTCCCGGTCCGGTCCGGGCTCCAGCTCCAGGGCGTGCGCGATCCGCCGGGCGAGGCGCTTGTGGTCCTTGCGGACGGCGCGGGCCAGCTCGTCGCCGGGCGGGGCGTCCGCCCCGGGCAGCAGCGGCGGACCGGCGAGCAGGGCTTCCAGGGCGCGCAGCAGGTCCAGGTAGCGCGCGGAGTCCAGGACGGCGGTCGTGCGCCGGCGCGAACCGCTGCGGCCCGCCGTCGACCAGAGCCGCAGCCGCGCCTTGACCGGCCCGATGACCAGGGTGCGGGGCAGCTCGTCGAGCCGGGCGCGCAGCCGGGCGTCCAGCACCTCCTGGTCCCGGTCGACGCCCAGCTCCCCCGCGAGCCACTTCAGCTCGGTGCCGAGGGGGCGGGTGGCGTCGCGGTCCAGGACGCGGCGGTATGTGCGCAGGGCGCTGCGCAGCCGCCGGGTCGCGACGCGCATCCGGTGCACGGAGTCGGGCAGCCCCCGCCGCACGGCCGGGTCGAGCGCGACGATCGCCTCGGCCTGCCGGCGTACGTAGCGCAGGACGTGGTCGCCGGCGGTGCGCGGTTCGTCCTCCCGGGGACGCGCGGCCCCGGGCGCCGTCTCCTCCAGCGCGCGGGCAAGCTTGGAGTGGGCCGCGGAGAGCCGGATGCCGGACTCCTCCAGCGCGCGGCCGACGGTGTCGAGGAAGGCGGGGTCCCCGCCGTCGGCCAACTCGACCTCGATCTCGGTCCAGGCCGCGGTGCGGTCGCCGCCGTGCAGCCGCTCCGCGCGGACCTTGTCGACGCTCAGCTCGGCCAGCGGTGTGCCGTCGGCGCCGGTGAGCACATGGACGTCGCGGGCGGAGACCAGGCGGACCACGGGGACGACGGGGGCGTCCAGGACGCGGGAGCGGATCAGGGCGGTGAGGCGGGCCGGCACGGCGTCGGAGAGCGGGGCCCGGATCTCGTCGCGGACGCCGGGGGCGACGGGGAGCTTCAGGTGCCAGCCGGCGTCCGAGCCGCCGGTGCGGCGGCGGAGGGTGATGTCTCCGGCGGCGAGGCGGAGGTCCTCGGTGTCGTAGTAGACGGCGTCGAGTTCCATGACGCCCTCGTGCTCGGCGGACCCGACCCCGGCCACCCGGCCCAGGTCGGGCAGCCGGGTGGCGTCCGTGGCCTCGTACTTCCGCTCGATCTCGCGCTTGGTGTCCGCCATGTACCGAATCTAACGCGCCGCCGGGCGCGTGCTCAGGCCGTTATCGGCCGCTGCACCCGGATCGACTGGAGCAGGCCGATGGCCACCCAGACGGCGAACATCGAGGAGCCTCCGTAGGAGACGAAGGGCAGCGGGAGTCCGGCGACGGGCATGATGCCGAGCGTCATGCCGATGTTCTCGAAGGACTGGAAGGCGAACCAGGCGATGATCCCGGCGGCGACGACCGTGCCGTACAGCTCGGTGGTCTCGCGGGCGATGCGGCAGGCGCGCCACAGGACGACGCCGAGCAGGACGAGGATGAGCCCGGCGCCGAGGAAGCCCAGTTCCTCGCCGGCGACCGTGAAGACGAAGTCGGTCTGCTGCTCGGGGACGAACTGCCCGGTTGTCTGGGTGCCCTGGAAGAGGCCGGTGCCGTGCAGGCCGCCGGAGCCGATCGCGATGCGGGCCTGGTTGGTGTTGTAGCCGACTCCGGCCGGGTCGAGCGCCGGGTTGGCGAAGGCGGCGAAGCGGGCGATCTGGTAGTCGTCGAGGAGCCCGAGCTGCCAGATGGCGACCGCCCCGGCCACGCCCGCGCCGAGGAGTCCGAAGACCCAGCGGTTGGACGCGCCGGAGGCCAGCAGCACCCCGAGCACGATGACGACCATGACCATCACGGAGCCGAGGTCCGGCATCCCCATGACGACGAGCATCGGGAGCGACGCCAGGGCGAGGGCCTTGGCCACGGTCCGGTGATCGGGGTGCACCTGGTCGCCCGCGTCGACGCGGGCGGCGAGCAGCATCGCCATCCCCAGGATGATGGTGATCTTGGTGAACTCGGAGGGCTGGAGGGAGAACCCGCCGGGCAGCAGGATCCAGGCGTGGGCGCCGTTGACGGTGGCGCCCAGCGGGGTGAGGACCGCCATCACGAGGAGGACGGACAGCCCGTACAGGACCGGTACCGCGCCGCGCAGGGTGCGGTGGCCGAGCCAGATGGTGCCGATCATCAGGGCGATGCCGATGCCGGTGTTGAGGGCGTGCCGGAACAGGAAGTAGTACGGGTCGCCGTGGGTCAGGGAGTCGCGTCCCCGGGTCGCCGACCAGACCAGCAGCGAGCCGATGAAGGAGAGCGCGATCGCCGAGCCGAGGAGCGGCCAGTCGAGCCGGCGTACGACGGAGTCGCGTGCCATGAGCCGGCCCCAGGTGGACCGCTCGGGGGCGTAGCGCTGGACGGAGAAGCCGGCCATCAGTCGCGCCTCCCCAGGACGGCGGCGAGCGTCTGCTCGGTGGGCGGCTTCTGCGAGGCGGGGTCGTAGGGCTTGATCTTCGGGGCGTCGATGGTGCCGTCCGTCTGGACCTTCGGCAGGCCCTTCTGGGGGGTCGGCAGGAGGGCCTTCTTGAGGTCCTGCTTGCCGGTGGCGTCGAGCCCGTAGAGCGCGTTGTAGATGTTGCGGACGGCGGGCCCGGACGCGCCGGAACCCGTACCGCCCTGGGAGATCGTCATGACGATCGAGTAGTCCTTGGTGTACGTGGCGAACCAGGAGGTCGTCTGCTTGCCGTAGACCTCGGCGGTACCCGTCTTGGCGTGCATCGGGATCTTGTCCTGCGGCCAGCCGCCGAATCGCCAGGCGGCCGAGCCGCGGGTCGCGACACCCGCGAGGGCTTCGTCTATCTCGTTGCGCGTCTTCCTGGTGAAGGGCAGCTTGCCGTGCGACGTGGGATCGATCTCCTGGACGGTCTTGCCGTCGCCGCTGACGATCGCCTTGCCGACGGTGGGGTCGTAGAGCGTGCCGCCGTTGGAGATGGCCGCGTAGATGGTGGCCATCTGGATCGGGGTGACGAGGGTGTCGCCCTGGCCGATCGAGTAGTTCACCGAGTCACCGGCGCGCATCTTGTCGCCTTCGAGGCAGTTCTCGTAGGCGATCTTCTCGACGTACGTGCCGTCCTTCTTGCCCTGCTTGCACCAGGCGTCGTGGTTGGCCTTGGCGAAGTTCTTCTTCCACTCGCGGTCGGGGACGCGGCCGCTGACCTCGTTGGGGAGGTCGATGCCGGTCTCCTTGCCGAGGCCGAACTGGTGGGCGGTCTTGTAGAACCAGTCCTTGGGGTTCTTCTTGGGGCTGTTGCCGCCGTCCTTCTGCCATTCCTTGTGCGCGATGCCGTAGTACACGGTGTCGCAGGAGACCTCCAGGGCGCGGCCGATGGTGATGTCGCCGTAGCCCTGGGACTCGAAGTTCTTGAAGGTCTGCCCGCCGATGGAGTACGAGCTGGGGCAGGGGTAGTGGCCGTCGAAGGGGTATCCGGCGTTGACCGCGGCGGTCGAGGAGATGACCTTGAAGATGGAGCCGGGGGCGGCCTGGCCCTGGATGGCCCGGTTCAGCAGCGGGAAGTTGGACTTCTTGCCGGTGAGCTTGGCGTAGTCCTTGGCGGAGATGCCGCCGACCCAGGCGTTGGGGTCGTAGTTGGGCAGCGAGGCCATGGCGACGACCCGGCCGGTCTTGGCCTCCATGACGACGACCGCCCCGGAGTCGGCCTTGTAGTTCTCGCCGGTGTTGGTGTCGAACTCCTGGCGGGCCTTCTTCATGGCGTCGTTGAGTTCGTACTCGGCGACGGCCTGGACGCGGGCGTCGATGGAGGTGACGACGCTGGAGCCGGCTTCGGCCTCGTCGTTCTTGGCCTGGCCGATGACCCGGCCGAGGTTGTCGACCTCGTAGCGGGTGACGCCGGCCTTGCCGCGCAGCTCCTTGTCGTACGTGCGCTCCAGGCCGGACCGGCCGACCATGTCGGAGCGCAGGTACGGCGAGTCGGTGTCCTGGGCCTTGGTGATCTCCTCGTCGGTGACGGGCGAGAGGTAGCCGAGGACCTGGGCGGTATTGGCCTTGCCGGGCGCCGCGTAACGGCGGACGGCGGTGGGCTCCGCGGTGATGCCGGGGAAGTCCTCGGCGCGCTCGCGGATCGTCAGGGCCTGCTGGGTGGTGGCCTCGTCGGTGACCGGGATCGGCTGGTAGGGCGAACCGTTCCAGCAGGGCTGCGGCGTCTTGGCGTCGCAGAGCCGGACCTTGTCGAAGACGTCCTTCGGCTTCATGTCGAGCACGTCGGCGAGCCGGGTCAGCACGGCCTTGCCGTCGTCGGCCATCTTCATCAGGTCGGTGCGGCTGGCGGAGACCACGAGGCGGGTCTCGTTGTCGGCGAGCGGCACACCGCGTGCGTCGAGGATGGAGCCCCGGGCGGCGGGCTGGACGACCTGCTGGACGTGGTTGTTCTTCGCCTCGTCGGAGTACTCCTGGCCGTTGCGGATCTGGAGGTACCAGAGGCGGCCGCCGAGGGTGAGCAGCAGCGAGAAGACGAGGACCTGGATGACGATGAGCCGGATCTGGACGCGCTGGGTCCGGCCGGTCTCGGGGATGTTGCTCACGGGGCGCCCCCGGTGGTGGTCCGGGGCCGGGGCCCGGAGGAATGCAGCCTCACAGTCGCTTGACTCCCTTGATCCGTCCGGCGCGTGCCGCCCGGTTGCGGGCCGCCTTCACGCGCAGCCCGCCGCGCTGGCTGCCGATCCGCAGCCCGGTGCCCGCCGCGAGCCAGCCGGCCGCCACGTCGCCGCGGCCCGAGGAGGACTCGGTGACGGGGTCGTTCACCGTACGTCTGGCGAGCGCCATGATCAGCGGCACGGTGAACGGCGCCAGGAGCAGGTCGTAGACGGCGGCGGTGAACAACAGGCTGCCGAGGCCCACGTGACGGGCCGCCGTGTCGCCGACGAGCGCGCCGACGCCCGCGTACAGCAGGGTCGACCCGATCGCCGCCGCGACGACCACGGCCATCGGCAGGAAGGCGGACTTCAGCTGCCCGTTCTCCGGCCGGGCGAGGCCCGCGAGGTAGCCGATGACGCAGAGGACCAGGGCGTAGCGCCCGGCGGCGTGGTCGGCCGGGGGCGCCAGGTCGGCGAGGAGTCCCGCGCCGAAGCCGATGAGGGCGCCGCTGACGTGTCCGTACACGAAGGCCAGGCCGAGGACGACCATGAGCAGCAGGTCGGGCACGGCGCCGGGGAGCTGGAGGCGGGCCAGGACGGACACCTGGACGACGAGGGCGAAGACGACCAGAACGATGGAGAGCAGGGTCCGGTTGACGTGCATGGGGATCAGCTCTACCTCTGTTCGTTGACCGCGTTGTCGGCGTTCGGAGTGGCGTTCCCGCTGAGGTTGGGGCTCTCGTGGATGTTGCCGACCACGTTGCCCTCGGTGTCGACGATGTCGCCGTTGGGCGAGATGGTGACGGTGACGGTCGGGGTGGGCTTCGGCTTGGCGGGCGCCTTCGGCTTCTTCGGCAGGACCATGTCGCGGGGGTCCTCGCGCGGGGCCTGGACGACGATGCCGACGATGTCGAGCTTGGTGAAGCCGACGTAGGGGCGGACGTAGACCGTACGGGTCAGGTCGCCGCCCGACGGGTCGACGCGGACGACCTCGCCGACCGGGACGCCGGGCACGAACGGCTTGTCCTTGCTGGAGCCGAACGTGACGAGGCGGTCGCCCTTCTTGACCTTGGCCTTGCCGTTCAGGAACTGGACCGCCAGCGGACGGGAGCCCTGCCCGGTGGCGAAGCCGAGTTCGTCGGTGGACTCCATCCGGGTGCCGACGGTGAAGTCGGGGTCGTTGGCGAGGAGCACCGTGGCGGTGTCCGGGCCGACGGTGGTGACGCGGCCGACGAGCCCGTCGCCGTTGAGGACGGTCATGTCGCGCTTGACGCCGTCCTTGGAGCCCGCGTCGATGGTGACCGTCCAGGAGAAGCCCTGGGCCGCTCCTATGGCGATGACCTCGGCGGCCTTGATGCCGTACTGGCCGGTGGCCGACTTCTTCAGCATCTCGTCGAGCTCACGGACCCGGCTGCGGTTGCGGTCGTCGCTGCCGAGCTTCGCCTTCAGCTCGGCGTTCTGCTTCTCCAGCGCGGCGATCTTGTCGTGGCGGGTGCCGGAGGCGCGTACCGCCCCTATGGCGTTGCCCACCGGGTCGACCGCCGACGCCACGCCGTTCTCCACGGGTCCGAAGACCGTGGCGGCGGCCTGCCGGGCGCCGTCCACCGGTGACGCCTCACCGCCGCGGATGTCCACCGTGATCAGTGCGAACGCGATGGCGATCAGCAGCACCAGGAGCAGCCGGCTCTCTCGTGTGTCCCTCACAGTGCGGCGGCCGTGCCTTCCTCGTAGGAATGATCGTGCCTGTATATCAACGATCCCCCGCGCGGAGCGGCAGCGTCCGCGCGGAGGGTCGTGGGGTGACTACCGTCGGGGCTGGGCGTCCAGCACCTGCTGGAGCGCCTCGAACTCCTCGACGCACTTGCCGGAACCGAGCGCCACCGAGTCCAGTGGGTCCTCGGCGATGTGGATCGGCATGCCGGTCTCGTTGCGCAGCCGCTCGTCCAGTCCGCGCAGCAGCGCGCCGCCGCCGGTGAGGACGATGCCGCGGTCCATGACGTCGCCGGACAGCTCGGGCGGGCACTTGTCGAGCGTCGTCTTGACCGCGTCGACGATCGCGTTGACCGGCTCCTCGATGGCCTTGCGGACCTCGCCGGCCGAGATGACCACGGTCTTGGGCAGGCCCGAGACAAGGTCGCGGCCGCGGATCTCGGTGTGCTCGTCCTTCTCCAGTTCGTACGCGGAGCCGATGGTGATCTTGATCTGTTCGGCGGTGCGTTCCCCGAGGAGGAGCGAGTACTCCTTCTTGATGTGCTGGATGATCGCGTTGTCCAGCTCGTCGCCGGCCACCCGGATGGACTGGGCGGTGACGATGCCGCCGAGCGAGATGACCGCGACCTCGGTGGTGCCGCCGCCGATGTCGACGACCATGTTGCCGGTGGCCTCGTGGACCGGGAGGCCCGAGCCGATGGCCGCCGCCATGGGCTCCTCGATGATGTGCACCTGGCGGGCGCCGGCCTGCGTCGAGGCCTCGATCACGGCGCGTCGCTCGACCCCGGTGATGCCGGAGGGCACACAGACCACGACCCGGGGGCGGGCCAGGTAGCGGCGCTTGTGGATCTTCAGGATGAAGTAGCGGAGCATCCGCTCCGTGATCTCGAAGTCGGCGATCACGCCGTCCTTCAGGGGCCGTACGGCGACGATGTTGCCGGGCGTACGGCCGATCATCTTCTTGGCCTCGGCGCCGACCGCCAGAATTCCGCCGGTGTTGGTGTTGATGGCCACGACGGACGGCTCGTTCAGGACGATGCCGCGCCCCCTGACGTACACCAGCGTGTTGGCAGTCCCGAGGTCGATAGCCATGTCACGGCCGATGAACGACATTGAGTTCCCCTTGTTCCCCATGAGGATGCGTCGGGCCTTCCCAAGCAAAAGCGTGGATGGCTTGTTTTGGTAGGCGAGAGTGGGCGCTGCGGGCGTGGAAGGTTCCATCGTAGTGCCGGATGCACCGACACAGCGCGAGGGTACGCCGCCTTGCTGGGCAGAACGGGTGGCCGTTCCACTCATGGTGACGTTACGTCGGGGGGATGCGTTCCCGCGATCGGACACCCTATGCCGAAGGGCGACCGAATTAATTCGGTCGCCCCAGGTCATGAGCGCTGTTCGGCTGAGTGCGGTTCAGGAGAGGCCCGGGAAGAACAGCTTCATTTCCCGCTCCGCGGACTCCTCGGAGTCCGAGGCGTGGATGAGGTTCTCCCGGGTGATCGTGCCGAAGTCACCGCGGATCGAGCCGGGCGCGGCGGCGATCGGGTCGGTGGGTCCTGCCAGGGCGCGGACGCCCTCGATGATCCGCTCGCCCTCGGCCACCAGGGCGACGACCGGACCCGACTGCATGAACTCGACCAGCGGCTCGTAGAACGGGCGGCCCACGTGCTCGGCGTAGTGCTGCTCCAGCGTGGCGCGGTCCAGGGTACGCAGCTCCAGCGCCGTGATCTTCCAGCCGGCCTTGCGCTCGATGCGGCCGACGATCTCGCCGACCAGTCCGCGGCGTACGGCGTCGGGCTTGAGAAGAACGAGGGTGCGCTGGGTCATGTGCGGCTCCTTGCAGGCATACGGGTGCGGTGAGGCGACATTACAGGGGCCCGGCGACGGGCCCGCCGCCGGGTTTGCCGCGGTGGGCGCGGGCGGGCGCGCCGGGGCGGCGCCGCTCAGCCGGCGGCGGGCGATTCCGCCTCGGCCTGGGCCGCCCAGCGGGCCTTCACCTCGTCGATCCGGCGTCCGTAGTGCACCGAGGCCCACCACAGCGCGCCGAAGGCCACGCCCAGGATGAACATGACCGGGATCACGAAGCCGCTCGCGACCAGCGCGACCTGGAGGGCCCAGCCGAGCTGGATCCCGCCGGGCCGGGTGATCATGCCGCAGAGCAGCACGGAGAACAGCATGCCGATGCCGCACACCGTCCAGACCGTGGCGTTCGACAGGTCGTCCGACTTCATCGCGACGAGTCCGGCGAACCCGATCACGAAGAACTCGCCGATCAGCGTGGATGCACAGAGCGTGCGCATGGGTCAGCGCCTTCCCAGGAGCAGCCGGGCCTCGCCGACCGTGATCACGGAACCGGTCACCAGGACTCCGGCTCCCGCGTACTCGTCCTCTTCCTCGGCGAGGGTGATCGCCGCCTCCAGCGCGTCGTCGAGCCGGGGTTCGACCTGCACCCGGTCGTGGCCGAAGACCTCGACGGCGACGGCCGCGAGGGCGTCGGCGTCCATGGCGCGCTCGGTGGAGTTCTGTGTGACGACGACCTCGGCGAAGATCGGCTCGAAGGCCTCCAGGAGCCCTCGCACGTCCTTGTCGCCGCTGGCGCCGACCACGCCGATCAGCCGGGAGAAGCCGAACGCCTCGGACAGGCCCTCGGCGGTGGCGCGGGCGCCGGCCGGGTTGTGCGCGGCGTCCAGGACGACGGTCGGGCTGGACCGGACGACTTCGAGGCGGCCGGGCGAGATCACCGAGGCGAACGCGGCGCGCACGATGTCCGCGTCCAGCGTGCGGGGCTGCTCGGCGCCGATGCCGAAGAACGCCTCGACCGCGCAGAGCGCCACCACCGCGTTGTGCGCCTGGTGGGCGCCGTACAGCGGAAGGAAGATGTTGTCGTACTCGCCGCCGAGGCCCCGCAGGGTCAGCAGCTGGCCGCCGACCGCGATCTCCCGGGAGACCACGCCGAACTCCATGCCCTCGCGGGCCACGGTCGCGTCGACCTCGACGGCCTTCTTCAGCATGACCTGGGCGGCGTCGACGGGCTGCTGGGCCAGGATGACCGTGGCCCCCTGCTTGATGATCCCGGACTTCTCGGTCGCGATCTCGCCCGGCGTGTTGCCCAGGCGGTCGGTGTGGTCCAGCGAGATGGGGGTGACGACGGCGACCGAGGCGTCGATGACGTTGGTCGCGTCCCAGGTGCCGCCCATGCCGACCTCGACGACGGCGACATCGACCGGCGCGTCGGCGAAGGCCGCGTACGCCATGCCCGTGAGCACCTCGAAGAAGGACAGCCGGTAGGGCTGCTGGGCGTCGACCATCTCGACGTACGGCTTGATGTCCTCGTACGTGGAGATGAACCGCTCGGCGTCCACCGGGGCGCCGTCCAGGCTGATCCGCTCGGTGATCGACTGGACGTGCGGCGAGGTGTAGCGGCCGGTGCGCAGGTCGAAGGCGCCGAGCAGGGCCTCGATCATGCGGGCTGTGCTCGTCTTGCCGTTGGTGCCGGTGATGTGGATCGAGGGGTACGCGCGCTGCGGCTCGCCGAGCACGTCCATCAGGGCGGCGATGCGCGTGACGGACGGCTCCAGCTTGGTCTCGCCCCAGCGGCCGGCGAGCTCCTGCTCGACCGCGCGCAGCGCCTTGTCCACCTCGGGGTCGGCGGGGCGGGCGGGCAGCTCCTCGGCGCGGGGCGGCCCCGAGGCGGCGCGCAGCGTGCGGCTCCCGGCCTCGATCACCGCCAGGTCGGGGTCGCGCTGGGTCGCTTCGTCGACGATCTCCTCGAAGGTCTCGTCGGGATCGGACGCGTCGGGCCGGTCGGGGCGGGGCTCACTCACGGGCCCCAGTCTACGGATGGCCACGGACATCGCGCGCAGCCGCCCGGGGGCGGACACGCGGGAGCCCCCGCGCCCCTCGGGTGAGGGGTGCGGGGGCTCCGGGCGTCGTCTCAGGCCTGCGGCAGGGCGGCCAGCTGGCCGCTGATCCGCTCGATGTCGGCCTCGGCCTTCGCGAGCCGGCCGCGGATCTTGTCGACCACGTTGTCCGGGGCCTTCGCCAGGAACGCCTCGTTGCCGAGCTTGCCGGTCGCCTGCGCCTTCTCCTTCCGCGCGGCCTCCAGGTCCTTCGTGAGGCGCTTGCGCTCGGCCGCCACGTCGATCGTGCCGGACAGGTCCAGCGCGACGGTCGCCCCGGCGACGGGCAGCGAGGCGGTGGCGTGGAAGCCGTCACCGGCCGGCTGGAGCCGGAGCAGCTGCCGCATGGCCGTCTCGTGCGGGGCGAGCGGGGTCCCGGTCAGGGTCAGCTCGGCCGGGACCTTCTGGCCGGGCTGGAGGCCCTGGTCGGAGCGGAAGCGGCGGACCTCGGTGACGACCTGCTGGACGAGCTCGATCTCCCGCTCGGCGGCGTCGTCGCGGAAGCCGCCCGGCGCGTCGGCGCCAGGAACGACCGCAGCCTTCGGCCAGTCCGCGATGACGATCGACTCGCGGCCGGTGAGGGCGGTCCACAGGGTCTCGGTGACGAAGGGGACGATCGGGTGCAGGAGGCGCAGCAGCTTGTCCAGGACCTCGCCGAGGACCCGCGCGGAGACCCTGGCCCCGTCGCCGCCCGCGAAGAACGTCGTCTTCGACAGCTCGACGTACCAGTCGAAGACCTCGTCCCACGCGAAGTGGTAGAGGACGTCGGCCAGCTTGGCGAACTGGTAGTCGTCGTAGTACGCGTCGGCCTGGGCGACGACCTTGTTGAGGCGCGAGAGGATCCACCGGTCGGCCGCCGACATCTCTTCGGCGGACGGCAGTTCGCCCTGGACCGTGGCGCCGTTCATGAGCGCGAAGCGGGTCGCGTTCCAGATCTTGTTGGCGAAGTTGCGGGACGCCTTGACCCAGTCCTCGCCGATCGGGACATCCGCGCCCGGGTTGGCACCGTTGGCCAGCGTGAAGCGGACGGCGTCGGAGCCGTACGCGTCCATCCAGTCGATCGGGTCGACCGCGTTGGGGTTGGACTTCGACATCTTCTTGCCGAACTCGTCGCGCACCAGGCCGGTCAGCGCGACCGTCCTGAACGGGACCTCCCCGTCCATGGCGTACAGGCCGAACATCATCATCCGGACGACCCAGAAGAAGATGATGTCGTGGCCGGTGAGCAGGACGTCGGTCGGATAGAACTTCGCCAGGTCCGGCGTCTCCTCCGGCCAGCCCAGCGTGGAGAAGGGCCACAGGCCGGACGAGAACCAGGTGTCGAGGACGTCCTCGTCCTGGGTCCAGCCCTCGCCGCTCGGGGGCTCCTCGCCGGGACCGACGCAGACGACCTGGCCCTCGGGGCCGTACCAGACCGGGATGCGGTGTCCCCACCACAACTGGCGCGAGATGCACCAGTCGTTGAGGTTGTCGACCCAGTCGAAGTACCGCTTCTCCATCTCCTTGGGGTGGAGCGCGACACGGCCGTCGCGGACCGCGTCGCCGGCGGACTTGGCGAGCGTCTCGACCTTGACCCACCACTGGAGGGAGAGCCGCGGCTCGACGGTCGTCTTGCAGCGTGAGCAGTGGCCGACGGCGTGCGTGTACGGGCGCTTCTCGGAGACGACGCGTCCCTGGTCACGCATGGCCTCGACGATGGCGGACCGGGCCTCGAAGCGGTCGAGTCCCTGGAATGGGCCGGGAACGGTGATGATGGCCCGCTCGTCCATGATCGTGAGCATTTCGAGCCCGTGCCGCTGCCCGATGGCGAAGTCGTTCGGGTCGTGGGCCGGGGTGACCTTGACCGCGCCGGTGCCGAACTCCGGGTCGACGTGGGCGTCGGCGACGACCGGGATGGTCCGGTCGGTCAGCGGCAGCTTGATCCGCTTGCCGATGAGGTGGGCGTAGCGCGCGTCGTCGGGGTGGACGGCGACGGCCGTGTCACCGAGCATCGTCTCGACGCGGGTGGTGGCGACGACGACGGTCTCGTCGCCCTCGCCGTACTTCAGCGAGACCAGCTCGCCGTCGTCGTCCTGGTAGTCGACCTCGATGTCGGAGATCGCGGTCAGACAGCGCGGGCACCAGTTGATGATGCGTTCGGCGCGGTAGATCAGCCCGTCGTCGTAGAGGTTCTTGAAGATCGTCTGGACGGCCTCGGACAGGCCCTCGTCCATGGTGAAGCGCTCGCGCGACCAGTCCAGACCGGCACCGAGGCGTCGCAGCTGGCCGAGGATCCGGCCGCCGTACTCCTCCTTCCACTGCCAGGTCTTGGCGACGAAGGCCTCACGGCCGATGTCGTGCCGGGACTTGCCCTCCTCGGCGAGCTGCTGCTCGACCTTGTTCTGCGTGGCGATGCCGGCGTGGTCCATGCCGGGCAGCCACAGCGTCTCGTAGCCCTGCATGCGCTTGCGGCGCGTGAGGGCGTCCATGAGCGTGACCTGGAAGGCATGGCCCAGGTGCAGGGCTCCGGTGACGTTGGGCGGCGGGATGACGATGGTGAACGGCGGCTTCTCACTCTTCGCGTCCGCCTCGAAGTACCCGCGTTCTACCCAGCGCTCGTACAGCTTCCCCTCTACCTCGGCCGGCGTGTACTGGGTCGGCAGTTCGGGGTTGCTGGCTGGCTGCTGCGCTGGGTTCTCGGTCACGCGGACAGTTTAGAGCCGTTACAGGAGTGCCCCGAAACCGGTTTGTTCCGTAACGGTGTGCCTCCCGGTGGTCCGCGCGCGCGGGGCTTCCGTCAGGATGTTCGCAACGCGTAAGTATCACGAACAGGGGACACCGCAGATGAGCTACAACCAGCCGGGTCCGTACGGTGGCCAGCCGCCGCAGGGCCAGCCCGGACCGTACGGCCAGCAGCCGGGCCCGTACGGCGGTCAGCCGCCGCAGGGCCAGCCCGGCTACGGCTACCCGCAGCAGGCCCCCCAGGGCGTCCCGCCCCAGCAGCAGCCGCAGCCCGGTTACGGCTACCCGCCGGCCCAGCAGCCGGGCCCGTACGGCCAGCAGCCGCCCACTCCTCCGTACGGCGGCCAGCAGGCGTACGGCCAGCAGCCGGGCTTCCCCCCGCCGGCCCCCGCGAAGAAGAAGACGGGGCTGATCGTGGGCGCGGTCATAGTGGCCCTGGCGGTCATCGGCGGCGGGGTGTACTTCCTGACGTCGGACGGCGGCAGCGGCTCCGTCGCGTCCTCCACCAAGGGCTACAAGCTGACGCCGCCGGACGCAGTCGGCGAGTACAAGAAGAGCAACGACTCCTCCGACAACAAGACCGGGCCGCTGACGGGCAAGGACAAGACCGAGGCCGAGGCGATGGGCATGAAGTCGCCCACCGAGGCGAGCGCCGGCTACACCAGCGGGGACATGGAGAAGAACCCGCTCACGGCGAAGATGCTCATGCTCAAGGGTCTGTGGGGCGAGGTCGACGACCCCGCGAAGGCGGTCGACGCGGCCTTCGCGAGCGCCAAGGAGGAGATGGGCAAGGACGAGGGCGACGGCGACAGCGAGGTCTCGCTCGTCGGCTCCCCCGAGACCGCCGAGCCCAAGGGCTTCGACGGCGCCCTGATGAAGTGCCAGGTGCTCAAGAGCATCAACAAGGACGCCGACGGTTCAGTCGCGAAGGGCCCCAAGGAGCTCAACACGCCCGTTTGCATCTGGGCCGACTACAGCACCGTCGGCATCGTCTTCGCCGTCGACGTCGGCGCGGCCATGACCGGCAAGAGCATGGCCACCGACGAGGTCGCCGACCTCGCCGCCAAGCTCTACAACACGTCCCGCACCAAGATCTGACCGCGGCGACGCGAAGGGGCGCCCCGGCCGGTTTTCCGGCGGGGCGCCCCTTCGTGTGTGTGCGGGCTAGCGCACCGCGTTACGCGGACTTCTCGTGGCGGCCCTCGTCGCCCTTGCCGATCGTGCGCGGCTCGCGCGGGACCAGGGTCGGGTTGACGTTGTTGCGGACCACGTCGGCGGTGATGACCACACGGGCGACGTCCTTGCGGGAGGGGACCTCGTACATCACCGACTGGAGGACCTCCTCCATGATCGCGCGCAGGCCGCGGGCGCCGGTCTGGCGCAGGATCGCCTGGTCGGCGATGGCCTCCAGGGCCTCGCGCTCGAAGTCCAGCTCCACGCCGTCGAGTTCGAAGAGGCGCTGGTACTGCTTGACCAGGGCGTTGCGCGGCTCGATGAGGATCTGGAGCAGGGCCTCGCGGTCCAGGTTGTGGACCGAGGTCAGGACGGGGAGACGGCCGATGAACTCGGGGATCATCCCGAACTTCACCAGGTCCTCCGGCATGACCTCCTGGAACTGGTCGCTCGCCTGGATCTCCCGCTTGGAGCGGATCGTGGCGCCGAAGCCGATGCCCTTGGCGCCGGCCCGGGACTCGATGATCTTCTCCAGGCCGGAGAACGCGCCGCCCACGATGAACAGGACGTTCGTCGTGTCGATCTGGATGAACTCCTGGTGCGGGTGCTTGCGGCCGCCCTGGGGCGGTACGGAGGCGGTGGTGCCCTCCAGGATCTTCAGCAGGGCCTGCTGGACGCCCTCGCCGGAGACATCGCGGGTGATCGACGGGTTCTCGCTCTTGCGGGCGACCTTGTCGATCTCGTCGATGTAGATGATCCCGGTCTCGGCCTTCTTGACGTCGTAGTCCGCCGCCTGGATCAGCTTCAGCAGGATGTTCTCGACGTCCTCGCCGACGTAGCCGGCCTCCGTCAGCGCCGTCGCGTCCGCGATGGCGAACGGGACGTTGAGCATGCGGGCCAGGGTCTGCGCGAGCAGCGTCTTGCCGGAGCCCGTGGGGCCCAGCAGCAGGATGTTGGACTTGGCGAGTTCGATCGCGTCGTCGCGGCCCGCCCCGCCGCCGTTCTCGCCGGCCTGGACCCGCTTGTAGTGGTTGTACACAGCGACCGAGAGGGCCTTCTTCGCGGGCTCCTGCCCGACGACGTATCCCTCCAGGAACTCGTAGATCTCGCGAGGCTTGGGAAGCTCCTCCCAGCGGACCTCGCTCGTCTCGGCGAGCTCCTCCTCGATGATCTCGTTGCAGAGATCGATGCACTCGTCGCAGATGTACACACCGGGACCCGCGATGAGCTTCTTCACCTGCTTCTGGCTCTTTCCGCAGAACGAGCACTTGAGCAGGTCGCCGCCATCACCGATGCGTGCCACGAGGTGCTTCCCCTTCGCCTGGGAGACGCCTGGTTCAGCGGCTCCTGTGCCTCTATCCGACGGTACCTTGCCTGGCCCCCCATGCGGGCCCCCCTTGGCACGGTTCACACGGCCGGAGCCGGGTGCCGCCGCCGTGCCAAGGGGCTCGGGCGCAGGTCAGGCGAGCGCGCCGGCCGCGCTCTTGCGGGTCGACACGATCTGGTCGACGAGACCGTAGGCGAGGGAGTCCTCGGCGGTCAGGATCTTGTCGCGCTCGATGTCGTCGCGGATCTTCTCGATCGGCGTGGTGGAGTGCTTGGCGAGCAGCTCCTCCAGCTGGGTCCGCATGCGCAGGATCTCGTTGGCCGCGATCTCCAGGTCGGAGAGCTGCTCACGGCCGGTCTGCGAGGACGGCTGGTGGATCAGCACACGGGCGTTCGGGAGCGCCATGCGCTTGCCCGGGGTGCCCGCGGCCAGCAGCACCGCGGCGGCGGAGGCCGCCTGGCCCATGCAGACCGTCTGGATGTCCGGCTTCACGAACTGCATCGTGTCGTAGATCGCGGTGAGCGCGGTGAACGAGCCGCCGGGGCTGTTGATGTAGATGGAGATGTCCCGGTCCGGGTCCATCGACTCCAGGCACAGCAGCTGCGCCATGACGTCGTTGGCGGACGCGTCGTCGATCTGCACGCCGAGGAAGATCACGCGCTCCTCGAAGAGCTTCGCGTACGGGTCGTACTCGCGCACGCCCTGCGAGGTGCGCTCCACGAAGCGCGGCACGATGTAGCGGTTGTCCACCTGCGGGCCCGTGTAGAGGCCGCTCGCGGAGGCGCCGGGGAAGTTGTTCATGTGGGTGTTCACCATCCTGGTGGCGTTCTGTGGCTGGGTGTCTCGGCGTACGAGAGATGCGGTGCGGTACGGGCGCTGTCCGGGGGTCCGGATCAGGCGCCGGTGCCGCCGCCGCCCGGAACGCCCGATGCGATCGAGATGATCTCGTCGATGAGGCCGTAGTCCTTGGCCTCCTCCGCGGTGTACCAGCGGTCGCGGTCGCCGTCGCGGATGATCGTCTCCACGGTCTGGCCGGAGTGGCGGGCGGTGATCTCCGCCATGCGCTGCTTGGTGCGCAGCAGGTACTGGGCCTGGATCTTGATGTCCGAGGCCGTACCGCCGATACCGGCCGAGCCCTGGTGCATGAGGATGTCGGTGTTCGGGAGCGCGAAGCGCTTGCCGGCGGTGCCGCCGGTGAGCAGGAACTGGCCCATCGAGGCCGCCATGCCCATGCCGATGGTGACGACGTCGTTCGGGATGTACTGCATGGTGTCGTAGACCGCCATGCCGGCCGTCACCGAACCGCCGGGGCTGTTGATGTAGAGGTAGATGTCCTTCTCCGGCTCCGCGGCGAGGAGAAGCAGCTGCGCGGTGATCTTGTTGGCGATGTCATCGTCGACCTGCTGACCGAGGAAGATGATGCGCTCGCCGAGCAGCCGGCTGTAGACCTGGTCACCGAGGCCTCCACCGAGGGACGGCTCTCCGGCGGCGTAGGGCATCAGATTCGTCACGTATCCACCTGCTCGTCTCTGACGGCTCCGGCCGTCTCAGCGTCTTCGTACCGGGTGGGCCGGGACTACCCGACCCTTCCTCTTCATGGACCCTAACGCGCAGGTGGAACAACGCCATCCCGCTTCCGCGACTGTTCGCTGGGAGCGCAAGGTCCGCAGCCCGCACGCGGGTTGTGGCGAAACGTCCGCCGGTACGACGACGGGCCCCGGACGCGGTGGCGTCCGGAGCCCGTCGTACCGGGTCAGCGCGAGGCTCAGGCCTCGGTCTTCTCCTCGGCGGCGGCCTCGGTGGCCTCGGCGGCGGCCTCGGTGGCCTCCTCCGCTGCCTCCTCGTCGTCCTCCAGCTCGACAACCTCACCGTTGGTGTCGACGACCTTGGCGGCCTCGACCACGACGGCAAGCGCCTTGCCGCGGGCGACCTCGCCGACGAGCATCGGCACCTGGCCGCCCTCGACGACGGCCTGGGCGAACTGGTCCGGGCTCATGCCGGAGGAGGCCGCACGCCGCATGAGGTGCTCGGTGAGCTCCTCCTGGTTGACGTTCAGCTTCTCCTTGTTGACGAGCTCGTCCAGGATGAACTGGGTCTTGATGCCCTTGACGGCCTGCTCGGACGTCTCGGCCTCGAACTCCTCGGCGGTCTTGCCCTGGATCTCCAGGTACTTGTCGAGGGTGAGACCCATCTGACCGAGCTGGTGGTGCTCCAGGTTGTGCTTGCGGGTCTGGACCTCGTCCGCGAGCAGCTTCTCCGGGATCGGGACCTCGGCGAGCTTCAGCAGCTCCTCCAGGACGCGCTCCTGGGCCTGGGTGGCCTGGTCGTACTGCTTGGTGTTCTCCAGGCGCTTGCGGCTGTCGGCCTTCAGCTCCTCCAGCGTGTCGAACTCGCTGGCCATCTGGGCGAAGTCGTCGTCCAGCTCGGGCAGCTCGCGGGCGGCGACGGCGGTGACCTTGACGGTGACCTCGGCCTCCTTGCCCTCGGCGGAGCCGCCCTTGAGCTCGGAGGTGAAGGTGGCCTCGCCACCGGCCTCCAGACCCGTCACGGCCTCGTCGATGCCCTCCAGGAGCTCGCCGGAACCGATGGTGTACGAGACACCGTCGGCCACGCCGTCCTCCAGGACCTCGCCGTCGACCTTGGCCTGCAGGTCGATCGTGACGACGTCGCCCTCGGCGGCGGCGCGCTCGACCGGGTTGGTGGAGGCGAAGCGGCCGCGCAGCTGCTCGACGGCCTGGTCGACGTCCTCGTCGGTGACCTCGATGGCGTCGACGGTGACCTCGATGCCGGAGTAGTCCGGGATCTCGATCTCGGGGCGCACGTCGACCTCGGCGGTGAAGGCCAGCAGCTCGCCGTCCTTCAGCTCCGTGATGTCGACCTCGGGCTGGCCGAGGACGTTCAGCTCACCCTCGTTGACGGCCTCGGTGTAGAACTTCGGGAGCGCGTCGTTGACGGCCTCCTCCAGCACAGCACCACGGCCGAACCGCTGGTCGATGACCCGGCTGGGGATCTTGCCCTTGCGGAACCCCTTCACCGTGACCTGCTGGTTGATCTTCTTGTACGCCGCGTCGAGGCTGTCCTTGAGCTCCTCGAAGGGCACCTCGATGCTGAGCCGAACCCGGGTCGGGTTCAGGGTCTCCACGGCGCTCTTCACGGTTCGGTCTCCTTGGTGGCTGACTTCTTGGGGTTCTGCTCCGCCGCACGGGGGGCGGCTTCGCGGACCGAGCCCGGTACATCAGACACACGGGCACGCATTTTGCATAGTAACGGCAAGGGGGAGAACTCCCGCAATGCGATCTTGCCGGTGGTCGGGGTGGCCGGATTCGAACCGACGACCTTCCGCTCCCAAAGCGGACGCGCTACCAAGCTGCGCCACACCCCGTCGGTGCGACACGTAGGGTACATGCAGCAGGGCACCGGGCCCCCCGCTTTGCACGCGCCGCCGCGCGGCCGGGGGAAGGGGTGTGCGGGCGGCGCCCGCGACCCGCTACGATGCTTGTCGTGCCGCGGTCGTCGTGACCTGCGGCGCCGTCTCTGCGGGCGTAGCTCAATGGTAGAGCCCTAGTCTTCCAAACTAGCTACGCGGGTTCGATTCCCGTCGCCCGCTCCATCGCGAAGGGCCCGGTCCGGTGGACCGGGCCCTTCCGCGTCCCGCCGGCTCCGCGGCCCGGAGGCCGCCCGGCGGCTCAGAAGCTGATCTGGCTGATCGAGTCGATGATCGAGTGCATGAACCTGTTGATCGACGGGCCCATGCCCGTCGGCGCCAGGAAGAAGCCGAAGAGCGCCGCGACAACCGCGGGCCCGGCCTTGATCGAGCCGCTTCGGATCATGACGACCAGGATGATCCCCAACAGAAGCACCACAGACAGCGAAATGGCCACGACTGCTCACACCCTCGGTCGGTCCGCCTTGCCGGCCCGGAGATGTGCGGCCGTGCACCCTCCGTCGCTTCCATCGTGCCACCAACTCCCCCCGGGTTGTTGCCCGGTGACGTATCGACCTGTCGATATCGCGCCATCTTGCGCCCCTTGCGCCCCCTGTGCGCCGGGTCACAGCGGAACCGCGTGACCCTGCGGCGCCCGCCGCTCCGGGCCGTCGCCACCAAGGCCGCCCGTTCCTTCACGACCGCAGTTCGGGGCGATATGCAACGGTGATCGTTTCTGTATCCACACAGTTTATTCACAGGCAAATTCGACGCCGAACGCGAGGTAATTCACTTCGGTCAACTGCCTGACGGTTTGCCCCATTTGATGCGGATGAAAACGTACATAACGGTCAGATTCCATTGGTTTGGCATTTGATATGCAGGGAAGACGCGCTATTCAACGGCGGTTTTACGAATGGCAATCGAGACGTCTAGGGTGCCTGAGATGTTCCACGCTCCGAACGCAATGCAGAGGGCCGCGCTCCCCCCGGCGACCAGGGAGTCGGAGCCCAGACACCCTGCGCAGACGGCGGTGCGGGAGGCCCCCGCCCCGATGGCGGACCGGCCGGCTCGGGGCGGCCCGGCCAAGAAGCGTGACCCCTTCTTCGACAACGCCAAGTACCTCGCCATCGTGCTCGTCGCGGTGGCGCACTCGTGGGTCCCGGTCATGGACGGCAGCCGGACCGCCCGCGCGCTGTACATGGTCGTGTACACGTTCCACATGCCCGCCTTCATCCTCATCTCGGGTTATTTCTCCCGGTCGTTCGACCTGAGCGCCACCAAGGTGAAGCGGCTGGTCACCGGTGTCGCCGTGCCGTACGTGGTGTTCGAGACGGCGTACTCACTGTTCCGGCGGTACGCCAACGACCAGCCGGACGCCGCGATCAGCCTGCTGGAGCCCTGGTACCTGACCTGGTTCCTGGCCGCCCTGTTCATCTGGCGGCTCACCACGCCGATCTGGCGCAACCTCCGCCACCCGCTGGCGATTTCCCTCGTGATCGCCGTCCTCGCCTCGCTCGCCCCCAGCATCGGTGACGACCTCGACCTGCCGCGCGTCCTGCAGTTCCTGCCGTTCTTCGTGCTCGGACTCCAGCTGAAGCCCGAGCACTTCGAGCTGGTCCGCCGCCGGGAGGCACGGCTGCTGGCGCTGCCGCTGTTCGCCGGCGCGCTGGTCTTCGCGTACTGGGCGGCGCCCCGGATGCAACTGGGCTGGTTCCTGCGGGACTCCAGCGCCCAGGACATGGGGGCGCCCTGGTGGTCGGGCGCGGTGATGACCCTGGCGCTGTTCGGCTGCGCGACGCTGCTGACGGCCGGGTTCCTGGCGCTGGTCCCGCGCCGCCACATGTGGTTCACGGTGCTCGGCGCCGGCACGATCTGCGGCTACCTGCTGCACGGCTTCCTGGTGAAGGGCGCCGACTACGCGGGCGTCTTCGACGACCACACCTGGCTGGTCGGCCCGGCGGGCCTGGTGATCGTGACCGTGGTCGCCTCCACCGCCGTCACCCTGCTGTGCACGCCGCCGGTGCGGCGGGTACTGCGCTGCGTGACCGAACCGGACATGGACTGGGCCTTCCGCCGGGACGCCGCCCGGATCTGACCCCTCCGCACGCACCCCGCGAAGCCCGGCCCCCGCGGCCGGGCTTCGTCGTGCTCACCGGTGTTGGCTCAATCCCGACGCTCCGGGGGCGCGTCCGGCACGGTGAGCCCCAAGAGCTCCCGCACCCGCGCATACTTCGCGGTCAGCCGGGTACGGGTGGCCGGCTCCAGCACCGCGAGGCGGGCAGGGTCGGCGTTGTGCGCGAGGTCCGCCTCCTTGACCAGCAGGGCGCCGGGCGTCGCCAGGATGCGCCGGGCGTACGCCTCCGGCTCCTCGCCGGCCCGCTTGGTGACCGCGAGCACCATGTCCTTGACCTCCTGCGGCAGTGCGGCTCCGGCCAGCCACTCGGCCGACAGCGCGTCGTCCTCCACCGCGTCGTGCAGCCAGGCCGCGGCGATCTGCTGGTCGCTGCCCCCTCCGATCCGTACGCCTTCCGCGACGGCCGCGAGGTGCTCCGCGTAGGGGCGGCCGGCCTTGTCCCGCTGGGCGGCGTGGGCCTCGCGGGCGAGGGCCTCGACCTCGGCCAGGGTCAGTTGGGCGTGTGATGCGGTCATGGCGAGGACTCTAGAACGTACCTCGTCCCCCGGCCGGAGAGTTGCAAGGTCAATCGTTCGGTAAACTAACTGCTGACGATTCCTTGACGATCTCTTGACTCTTCGAAAGGTCAGGCTCATCGGACACGCAGACACGCTCATCGCCATGGGCGGTGCCTTCCTCGCCGCCGCGGTCCTCGCCCGCGCGGGCAGCCGCATCGGACTGCCCACGATCCCCCTGTTCATCCTGGCCGGAATCCTGCTCGGCCCGCACACCCCCGGCATCGTCCTCGTCGCCGACCCGCACGACCTGGAAATGCTCTCCGCGCTCGGCCTGGTGCTGCTCCTCTTCTACCTGGGCCTGGAGTTCCACCTCGACGACCTCAAGGCGGGCGGCCGCAAGATGGCCGTCGCCGGAGGCACCTATCTCGCCCTGAACGTCGGCGCCGGGCTCGGCTTCGGCTTCGCGCTCGGCTGGGGCACCTCCGAGGCGCTGGTGCTCGCCGGGGTGCTCGGCATCTCCTCGTCGGCCATCGTCACCAAGGTGCTGGTCGACCTCGGCCGGATCGGCAACCCGGAGACCCGGCCCATCCTCGGCATCATCGTCGTCGAGGACGTCTTCCTCGCCCTCTATCTGGCGGCCCTGCAACCGATCCTCTCCGGCGCCGACAGCCTCGCCGCGGCGGCGGTCGACGGCGGCAAGGCCTTCGGCTTCCTGCTGCTGCTCGCCCTCGCCGCCCGGTACGGCACCCGGGTCGTCGGGAAGCTGATCGGGACCCGGGACGACGAACTCCTGGTCATCTCCTTCCTCGGCGCCGCCGTCCTGGTGGCCGGGATCTCGGAGTGGTTCGGCGTCGCGGACGCGATCGGCGCCTTCATGGTCGGGCTCATGCTCGGCAGCACGTCGTCGGGCGAGCGCATCCTCAAGCTGGTGCACCCGCTGCGCGACGCGTTCGGCGCGATCTTCTTCTTCGCCTTCGGGATCTCCATCGACCCGGGCGACCTGCCGACCGTGCTGTGGCCGGTGCTGGCCGCCGTCGCGGTCACCCTCGCGATGAACGTCTGCGCCGGGATCGCCGCCGCCAAGGTGTACGGCTTCGGCCCGCAGGCCACCGCGAACATCTCGACCACCCTGGTGGCGCGAGGCGAGTTCGCCCTGATCCTCGCCACGATGGCGGCGGGCGCCGGGCTCGACGAACGGCTCTCCCCGTTCATCGCGGGCTATGTACTGGTCCTCGCCGTCCTGGCCCCGCTGGCGGCCGGGCGCTCGCACTGGCTGGCGCGCTTCCTGCCGGGCGGACCGAAACCGGCGCTCCCCGAGCCCGTGCGGGCCGGCTCAGGACTTCCGTGACAGGAGCAGCAGCGCCCGGTCGTCGTTGACGTCCTTGGCGCAGGCCTCGATCAGGTGCCAGGCCGCGCCCTCGAAGCCGGTGCTGACATAGCGGTCGGCCTCGCCGGTCAGCCGGTCGATGCCCTCCGCGATGTCCCGGTCCGCCGCCTCCACCAGCCCGTCGGTGAAGAGCATCAGCACGTCGCCGGGGGCGAGATGGCCCTTCACCGCGTCGAACTCGGCGCCGTCGTACACCCCGAGCAGCGGGCCCTCCGCCGCCTTCTCCTCCCACTGGCCGCTGCCGGCGTGGAGCTGGAGGGCGGGCGGGTGGCCCGCCGAGAGGAGTTCGTAGTCGCCCGTCTCCAGGTCGAGGACCAGGTGGATGGAGGTGGCGAAGCCCTCGTCCCAGTCCTGGCGCAGCAGATATCCGTTGGCGGCGGGCAGGAAGCCGTGCGGCGGCAGGGAGCCGAGGAGCCCGCCGAAGGCGCCGGACAGCAGCAGGGCGCGGGAGCCCGCGTCCATGCCCTTGCCGGAGACGTCGGTGAGGACGGCTTCCAGGGTGCGGCCGTTGTGGGTGCGGGCGGCGACGACGAAGTCCCCGGAGAAGGACTGCCCGCCGGCCGGGCGCAGCGCCATCTCGCGGTGCCAGCCCTGCGGGAGCCGGGGCAGCGAGCTCTGGACCCGGATGCGTTCGCGCAGGTCGAAGAGCATGGTGCCGCCGCGCCGCCAGGGCACGCCGACCCGGGCGCGGAACTGGGCGAGGATCAGCCCGAAGAACCCGCAGGCGGCGACGGTGAGCACGGTGCCCGGGGTGACCCTGGCCGGGCCGTCCTCGTAGGGTCCGAGCCAGATGGACTCGACGATGAGGGCGGCGGCGGCCGCCGCGTACAGGCCGAGGAGGCTGGCGGGGCGCAGCAGCAGTCCGCCCGCGACGATCGGCAGGACGAGCATGGTGGGCGCGCACCAGACCGGGTCGGCCAGGGTGACGCAGGTGATGGCCGGGATGAGGAGCAGCAGGCCGGCCAGGGCGATCCAGTCGGAACCGTCGCCGCGGAAGTAGTCGACCCCGGACCGGCGCAGCGTGCTGTAGACCCGGTGCGCCGATTTCCGCCATCGGGCCGGGTACGTCTCTGCTCCTGCGCGTCGGGCCATTGCGGGGACCTTATCCACCCGGCGGCCTCCGGTGCAGGGGGACCCCGTGACAATGTGTTCGAAATCGGCCCGGCCGATGTTGTACTGACGGGTAGGGCGTCGGCCCTAGACGGACTGGCAGCCCGGACACCAGAAGAGGTTGCGGGCGGCGAGGTCGGCGGTGCGGATCTCGGTGCCGCAGATGTGGCAGCCCTGGCGGGCGCGCCGGTAGACGTAGACCTCGCCGCCGTGGTCGTCGACGCGCGGCGGGCGGCCCATCGCCTCGGGCAGGTGCTCGGGGCGGACGGTGTCGATCCGGTTGTTCCGTACGCCCTCGCGCATCAGCTCGCCCAGGTCCGCCCAGATCGCGTCCCACTCCCGGCGGGTGAGGTCCCTGCCCGCCCGGTACGGGTCGATGCCGTGCCGGAACAGCACCTCGGCGCGGTAGACGTTGCCGACGCCCGCGATGACCTTCTGGTCCATGAGGAGGGCGGCGACGGTGATCCGGCTGCGGGAGATCCGCTGCCAGGCCCGCTCGCCGTCCTCGCCGGTGCGCAGCGGGTCGGGGCCGAGCCGGTCGTGTATCGCGCGCTTCTCGGCGTCGGTGATCAGGGCGCAGGTGGTGGGGCCGCGCAGGTCCGCGTGGTGTGCGTCGTTCACCAGACGCAGCCGGACGGTGTCGGTGGGCGGCGGGGCCGGCACCGTACCGAAGTTCAGCTTGCCGAAGAGGCCGAGGTGGATGTGGACCCAGCCGGTGTCCGGGAAGCCGAGGAAGAGGTGCTTGCCGTGGGCGTCCGCCGTGCCGAGGACCCGGCCGTCGAGCAGGGCGGCGCTGTCCGCGAACTTCCCCTGCGGACTGCTCACCCTCACCGGCCGGCCGGCGAAGCGCTCACGGTGGTCGTCGGCGAGGCGGTGGATCGTGTGTCCCTCGGGCACGGTGGCGGGTCTCCTGATGGTGCGGGGGCCGGACATGGCTGTGCCGCCGGAAGGACCGGCGGCACAGGAAGCGGTCAGCCCTGCTGCGGGTGGTGGGCCGGGATCGGGGGGAGCTCGCCGGTGTTCTCGTACGCCGTGAGCATGTCGATGCGGCGGGTGTGCCGCTCCTCGCCGGAGTACGGGGTGGCGAGGAAGATCTCGACGAACTTGGTGGACTCCTCGACCGTGTGCATCCGGCCGCCGATGGAGATCACGTTGGCGTCGTTGTGCTCGCGGCCGAGCGCGGCGGTCTGCTCGCTCCAGGCGAGTGCGGCGCGGACGCCCTTGACCTTGTTGGCGGCGATCTGCTCGCCGTTGCCGGAGCCGCCGATCACGATGCCGAGGCTGTCCGGGTCGGCGGCCGTCTTCTCCGCGGCCCGGAGGCAGAACGGCGGGTAGTCGTCCTGGGCGTCGTAGACGTGGGGACCGCAGTCGACGACTTCGTGGCCCTGTGCCTTGAGCCACTCGACGAGGTGGTTCTTGAGTTCGTAACCGGCATGGTCGGATCCGAGGTACACGCGCATGGGAGGAGTGTGGCACGAGCGGCGCCGGGCGGCCGACGACGGGGGGTTCGGGCGCGCGGCGATACCTGACAGTGGATGTCGTGTAGGGCGGGGAGGCTGGGTGCGCACCTGATCGAGCGAGCGACTGGA
>NZ_RDBL01000013.1:115154-205572 GCF_008042035.1 Streptomyces sp. col6 | reverse complement strand
GACCTTGAGCGCGGCGAACCAGAACTCGAACTCGCCGAACTTCGTCACCGAGGCCAGGTTCGTCCCCAGGAACACCACCATGAACAGCGCCACCCAGGCCCACTCCGGGGTTCCCGGCAGCCAGCCCGTGACGATCTTCGCCGCGCCGATCCCCTCCAGGCCCACAAAGCGGCGGTTGGGGCGTTGGTGGGATTCTCACAAGGAGAGCCGCGCAATCATCGCGAGGCGTGATGCTTGTCACGGAGGTGAGAACGGATTCATCCGGGCCCGGCAGGGAAGGGACGCGAGGGCGGGACTGTGAACTCCCTCTAAACGCGCGGTACGTGACGCCGGCCCGTCGACCGCCGTCCCGTGGGCGCGCGGTGTGGACCCGGTGACCGTATAACGGACGATGGTTCCCGGTGACCGGGGCGCGTGGTCAGACTGGACGCAACCGCCCGTCTCACCGACCGAACAGAGTTCGTCCATGTCCCGGACCTCCGCGCCCTCCCCCACCGGCTCCCCGGCCACCGCGCCGGACACCGGCCCCGACTCGCCCCTGACGCACGGGCTCAAGCAGCGCCATCTCTCGATGATCGCCCTGGGCGGTGTCATCGGCGCCGGGCTCTTCGTCGGCTCCGGTGCCGGTATCGCCGCGGCGGGCCCCTCGATCGTCATCGCGTACGCGGTGTCGGGGCTGCTGGTCATGCTCGTGATGCGGATGCTGGGCGAGATGTCGGCGGCCAATCCGGCGTCCGGTTCGTTCTCCGTGCACGCCGAGCGGGCGATCGGGCCGTGGGCCGGGTTCACGGCGGGCTGGGCGTTCTGGGTGCTGCTGTGCGTGGCCGTGGGCCTGGAGGGGATCGGCGCGGCGAAGATCGTCACGGGCTGGCTGCCGGGAACCCCGGAGTGGGCCTGGGTGGCGCTGTTCATGGTGGTGTTCCTGGGGACGAACCTGGCCTCGGTGACGAAGTTCGGCGAGTTCGAGTTCTGGTTCGCCGCGCTCAAGGTCACCGCGATCACGCTGTTCCTGGTGCTGGGCGTGCTGGCGGTCCTCGGGGTGCTCCCGGGGACGGACGCGCCGGGTACCGCCAACCTGAGCGGCGCGGGCGGCTTCCTGCCGAACGGCCCGGACGGGCTGGTCATCGGACTGCTCGCCTCCGTCTTCGCGTACGGCGGTCTGGAGACCGTCACCATCGCCGCCGCCGAGTCCGAGGACCCGGTGGGAGGCGTCGCGCGGGCGGTGCGGACGGCGATGTGGCGGATCGCGCTGTTCTACGTGGGCTCGATGGCGGTCGTCGTCACGCTGGTCCCGTGGAGCGACCCGAAGGTCGTGGAGGTGGGCCCGTTCTACGCGGCGCTGGACCACCTCGGCGTCGGCGAGGCGGCGCAGATCATGAACGTGGTCATCCTGGTCGCCCTGCTCTCCGCGATGAACGCCAACATTTACGGCGCCTCGCGCATGGCCTGCTCGCTGGTGGCGCGCGGCCAGGGCCCGAAGCGGCTGGGCCGGGTCTCCGGCGGGGTGCCGCGCACGGCGGTCCTGGTCTCCTCCGTCTTCGGGTTCCTGTGCGTGCTGCTGAGCTACTGGCGCCCGGACGACGTCTTCCCCTGGCTGCTCAACATGACCGGCGCGGTGATCCTGGTCGTCTGGATCTTCATCGCCGTCTCCCAGCTGATCCTGCGCGCCCGTCTGGAGCGCGCGGCGCCCGAGAAGCTGGTGGTGCGGATGTGGCTGTTCCCGGGCCTGACGGTGGCGGCGCTGCTCGCCATGGCCGGCATCTTCGTGCTCATGCTCCGCCAGCCCGGCACCCGCGACCAGCTCCTGGCGTCGGGCGCGCTGACGCTCGTCCTGGCGGCGGTCGGGGCGGTACGGCAGCGCAGGCGCTCGGCGGCCTGAACCAAACCCTCGTAAAGCCGTACGAAACACCGGGTCCTAAGCCGAAGGGCTGACCCGGTGTTTCGCATTCCTGCTGTTAGCCTGCTCTTGCATAGAGGTCGCAATAACAACTTGTCAGCAGTTGGAGGGTTCGAAACCAATGGCCACGTACACGCTCCCGGAACTCCCGTACGACTACGCCGCGCTCGAACCGGTCATCAACCCGCAGATCATCGAGCTCCACCACGACAAGCACCACGCGGCCTACGTGAAGGGCGCCAACGACACCCTGGAGCAGCTGGAGGAAGCCCGCGACAAGGAGGCCTGGGGGGCGATCAACGGCCTCCAGAAGAACCTCGCCTTCCATCTTTCCGGCCACATCCTGCACTCGATCTACTGGCACAACATGACCGGTGACGGCGGCGGCGAGCCCCTCGCCGCGGACGGTGTCGGCGACCTCGCGGACGCGATCACCGAGTCCTTCGGCTCCTTCGCGGGCTTCAAGTCCCAGCTGACGAAGGCCGCCGCCACCACGCAGGGCTCCGGCTGGGGCGTCCTCGCGTACGAGCCGGTCAGCGGCAAGCTGATCGTCGAGCAGGTCTACGACCACCAGGGCAACGTGGGCCAGGGCTCGGTCCCGGTCCTCGTCTTCGACGCCTGGGAGCACGCCTTCTACCTCCAGTACAAGAACCAGAAGGTCGACTTCATCGAAGCGATGTGGGCCGTCGTCAACTGGCAGGACGTGGCCAAGCGCTACGCCGCCGCCAAGGAGCGCGCGGACGTCCTGCTGCTCGCGCCCTGAGCCGGCGCCCCGCACCGGGGCGCGCCGAACGTCCTGCCTCGTGATCGTCTTCTCAACCTTCACCGGGCGGGCGGATGAAGGGGAGGCCCCCGCCTGGACGTGACAGGCGGGGGCCTCTCTGTCGCATGCCCCGGCTGCCATGATGGCCGCCATGAGGAGCACATCATGACGATCACCGTCCACGCGCTGGTGTACTACCCGGTCAAGGGGTGCGCCGGGACCACGGTCGACTCCGCGCGGGTCACCGTCACCGGCCTCGAACACGACCGGATGTTCATGGTGGTCGACGCGGCCGACGGCGCCTTCCGCAGCCAGCGCACCCACCCCGCGATGGCGGCGGTCGGCGTCCGGGTCCTGGACGCCGGGGCCGCTCTCGCCCTGTCCGCCGAGGGTGCCGGGCCGCTGCGCCTGGAGGTGGCGCCGGACGGGCCGCGCCGCGAGGTCAGCATGTTCGGCCGGGACCTCGGCGAGGCCGTCGACCAGGGGGACGAGGCCGCGCAGTGGTTCTCCGAGGTGCTGGGAGCGGCGTCCCGGCTGGTACGGGTGCGGCCCGGCTTCGACCGCGACGGCTGGGGCGAGACCCCCGGCAAGGTCAACTTCGGCGACGCGCACGCGCTCCTGGTCACCTCGACGGCCTCGCTGGCCGGTCTCAACGCCCGCATCGCGGCCCGGGGCGACGCCGCGCCCGTGCCCATGGACCGCTTCCGCGCGAACATCGTGCTGACCGGTGACGACGAGCCGCACTTCGAGGACCGGGTGGCGCGGATGACCGTGGGCACCGCCGAACTCGCCCACTCGGTAAAGGCGATCCGGTGCAACGTCCCGCTCATCGACCAGCGGACCGGGCGCCGCGCCGGCCCGGAGCCGGTGCGCACGCTGGCCACGTACCGCAGGGAGCCGGAATTCGGCAACAAGCTCAGCTTCGGCGCGAAGAACGCCGTGGTCCGCGAGGGCGTGGTGCGAGTCGGCGATCCCGTCTCCGTCCACAGCCCGTGGGCGGCTGAACGCCCGTAAAATTGGCTGCCCCTGGCGGGCCGCTCTCCTATCGTCGACGTGAGGTGTGCCCGGAACGGGACGACGACGTGGAGGATGACTGTGCGCTACCGCGAGCTGGGACGCAGCGGACTTTCGGTGTCCGAGATCGGCTACGGGGCCTGGGGCATCGGTGAGTCCAGCTGGGTGGGGGCGACACGGGACGAGTCGCTGCGCGCCCTGCACCGGGCCATCGACCTCGGTGTGAACCTCATCGACACCGCGCGTGGCTACGGCGAGAGCGAGCGCATCGTCGGGGAAGTCGTACGGGAACGGGCCGGTGACGGGGTGCTGGTCGCGACCAAGGTGCCGCCGCTGAACGGGCAGTGGCCGGCGGCGGACGGCACGGACCCGGCGGAGACGTTCCCCGGCGAGCACATCCGCAGCAGCCTGGAGACCAGCCTCGCCGCCTCCGGCCTGGACCACTTCGACGTGCTCCAGTTCCATGTCTGGAACGACGAGTGGCTGGGGCGCGGGGACTGGCTGGAGACGGTCGCGGCGCTCAAGCAGGAGGGCAAGATCCGCCTGTTCGGGGTGTCCGTCAACGACCACGCGCCCGGGAGCGCCGTCGCGCTGGTGCGCAGCGGCGCGGTGGACAGCGTGCAGGTCATCTACAACGTGTTCGACCAGACGCCGGCCGACGAACTGCTGCCCGCCTGTACGGAGCACGGGGTCGGGGTGATCGTGCGGGTCGCGCTGGACGAGGGCGGGCTGACCGGCCGGATCACCGCGGACACGACGTTCCCCGAGGGCGACTTCCGCAACCGCTACTTCCGCGACGACCGCCCGGCGCAGGTCGAGCGGCGCGTCGCGGCGATCGTCGCCGACCTGGGCATCGGGCAGGACGCGCTCGCGGAGCACGCGCTGCGGTTCGTCCTGAGCCACCCGGCGGTCTCCACGGTCATCCCGGGCATGCGCAGCGTCCGCAACGTGGAGCGCAACGCGGCCGTCAGCGACGGGAAGCCGCTCACCGAAGCTCAGCTGGCGGTGCTGGCCGCGCACCGGTGGCCGCGCAACTTCTACTCCTGACCGGCACCCGCCGGGGTCTTCGTCCACGGGCCGACGCCGAGCCGGCCCGTGGTCCCGAGGTCGAGCTCCGGGGTGACCGTCACGGGCTTCGCGCCGGGCTTCGCGGTGACCTCGACGTACGGGGCGTTCACCGGGTCGCCCTCGGTGGTGGTGTTGCGCCAGGCGAGGTTGGCATACGCGCTCTCGCCCGGGTGCAGCGTGACGGGGCGGGGCGCGGCGTCGCCCCCGATGCCGGTGGAGATCGCGGTGGTGCCGTCCAGGATCTTCACCCCGGTCACCACGTGCCGGTCCTCGTCGAGGAGCCGGAGCGCCGGGTAGCCGTCGAGGCGGTAGTCGGCGGCCCCGCAGTTCTCGAGGTGGATGCCCACGACGCGCAGTCCCATCGCGGCGTCGCCCCGGTCGTTGGTGATGCGGACGCCCGAGGACGGGCAGTCGCCGCCCGTCCCGTCCGCCGGGACGGCCCGCACCTTCATGAGCCGGGCCCGGTACGCACGTGCCGAGCCCGGTCCGTCCGCCGCGTCCAGGGGCCGCCGTACGGTCTGGCCGGGCTTCACCGCCTCCACGGTGCGCGTGATGGTGTCCATCGCCTCACCGAAGCCGTTGACCAGGCTGAACGTGAGGGTGAAGGTGAGCGGTTCCTTGTCGGTGTTGGTGACCTCGTACCCGGTGGACGGGGCACCCGAGGGACCGCACTTGCCGCTGACGACCCGGACGTTGTCCCAGGTCCGCCCGTCGGGGTCCACGACCGGCTCGTCGGGCGCGCAGGTCGCCCCGGGCGAGGCCGGGGCCCCGGCCGTCTCCTTCCCGCATCCGGTGAGCAGCGCGGTGCTCGCGAGGGCGGCACACAGGGCGAGGGCGGTGGCGGGACGCATCCGCCCAGAAGATCAAAGGGCGCCGGGGCCGGGCTGTGCTCCAGGTCACATATCGCGTCACAGCGGCGTCACAGACGGCGGCGGGGAGCCCTCCCCGCCGCCGGGGCGTGCGCTCAGTCGAAGATCGGGCCCTGGGTGCGGGTGCGCTTGATCTCGTAGAAGCCGGGGATCGAGGCGACCATCAGGGTGCCGTCCCAGAGCTTCGCGGCCTCCTCCCCCTTGGGGGCGGGGGTGACGACCGGGCCGAAGAAGGCGATCTGCTCGCCGTCGGAGCCGGGGACGGCGATGACCGGGGTGCCGACCTCCTGGCCCACCTTGTCGATGCCCTCCTTGTGGGAGGCGCGCAGCTCGGTGTCGTAGGTGTCGGAGTCCGCGTGGTCCGCCAGCTCGACGGGCAGGCCGACGTCCTTCAGCGCGGCCTCGACGGCCTCGCGGGTGACGCCCTCGCCCCGGTTGTGGAAGCGGGTGCCGAGCGCGGTGTAGAGGGGGCCGACGACCTCGTCGCCGTGGAGCTGCTGGGCGGCGACCACCACCCGCACCGGGCCCCACGCCTTGTTCTCCAGCATGTCGCGGTACTCGACGGGCAGGTCGTCGAGCCGGTCCTCGTTGAGCACGGACAGGCTCATCACGTGCCAGCGGACCTCGACGTCGCGGACCTTCTCCACCTCCAGCATCCAGCGGGAGGTCATCCAGGCCCAGGGGCAGACCGGGTCGAACCAGAAGTCGACGGGGGTCCTGCCGGTCGTGCTGTTGTCAGACATGTCTCTCCTAGAACGGACGATCGCATCGGTACGCACGTCTGTGCGCGAGAACACCGGACGACGCTCCGGCCATTCCCGCCCGCGGGTCCCGGAGACGGCATGGGAGGATCAAACTATTCGAACGTGACACAAAGGAGTGTGCCGTGCCCGGCGAGAACCTGTCCCGAGACGAGGCCCGCGAGCGGGCGGAACTGCTGTCCGTCGACGGTTACGACGTAGAACTCGACGTCCGTTCCGCGATCGGCGAGCCCGGCCGGGACAACCGGGAGGACGGTCCGCTGACCTTCCGCTCGGTGACGACGATCCGGTTCCGCACGGCGCGCGGCGGCGCGTCGACCTTCGCGGACCTGATCGCCCCGTCCGTGAACGCGGTGACGCTGGACGGTGCGGAGCTGGACCCGGCGGCCGTCTTCGACGGGGCCCGGATCGCGCTGGCGAACCTGCCGGAGGGCGAGCACGTCCTGGTGGTCGACGCGCAGTGCGCGTACAGCCGCACCGGCGAGGGCATGCACCGCTTCGTCGACCCGGAGGACGGCGAGGTCTACCTCTACACGCAGTACGAGCCGGCCGACGCCCGCCGTGTCTTCGCCAACTTCGAGCAGCCCGACCTCAAGGCCCCCTACCGCTTCCGGGTGACGGCGCCCGCGGAGTGGACGGTGTGGAGCAACGGGGCGGAGGAGTCCCGCGAGGGCGGGGTGTGGCGGTTCGCGGAGACCGAGCCGATCTCCACGTACATCACGGCGGTCGTCGCCGGCCCGTACCACTACGTCACCGACTCCTACAGCCGGACCTTCGACGACGGCACGACGCTGGAGATCCCGCTCGGCGCGATGTGCCGCAAGGGGCTCGCCAAGCACTTCGACGCCGACGACATCTTCCTGATCACCAAGCAGGGCCTGGACTTCTTCCACGACAACTTCGACTACCCGTACCCGTTCGGGAAGTACGACCAGGCGTTCGTGCCGGAGTACAACCTCGGCGCGATGGAGAACCCGGGCTGTGTCACGTTCCGCGAGGAGTACATCTTCCGCGGCAAGGTGACGCAGGCGGCGTACGAGGGCCGGGCCAACGTCATCCTGCACGAGATGGCGCACATGTGGTTCGGGGACCTCGTCACCATGCAGTGGTGGGACGACCTGTGGCTCAAGGAGTCCTTCGCGGACTTCATGGGCGTCTTCGCGATGGTGGGGGCGACCCGTTTCGAGGACGGCTGGATCACCTTCGCCAACAACCGCAAGTCCTGGGCGTACCGCGCCGACCAGCTGCCGTCCACCCACCCGGTCACGGCCGACATCCGTGACCTGGAGGACGCCAAGCTGAACTTCGACGGCATCACGTACGCCAAGGGCGCCTCGGTGCTCAAGCAGCTGGTGGCGTACGTGGGACGGGACGCGTTCCTGGAGGGCGCCCGGCGCTACTTCAAGAAGCACGCCTACGGCAACACCCGGCTCGGGGACCTGCTGTCGGTGCTGTCCGAGACGTCCGGCCGGGACATGACCGCGTGGTCGCGCTCCTGGCTCCAGACCGCGGGCGTCAACTCGCTGACCCCGGTGGCGACGTACGACGCGGCCGGCCGGATCACCGAACTGGCCGTCCTCCAGGAGGCCGCCGAGTCCCACCCGGAGCTGCGGCCCCACCGCGTCGCCGTGGGCCTGTACCGGCGCGACACCGAGGGCGCGCTCGTGCGTTACGCGCGCGCCGAGGCGGACGTGTCGGGTCCGCGCACGGTGATCGGGGAGCTGGCCGGCGCCGAGCGCCCCGAGCTGATCCTCGTCAACGACGACGACCTGACGTACTGCAAGGTCCGCTTCGACGAGGTCTCCCTCGCCACCCTGCGGGCGCACCTGGGCGACATCACGGACCCGCTGGCCCGCGCCCTGTGCTGGTCCGCGCTGTGGAACCTCACCCGCGACGGGCTGATGCCGGCCCGCGACTTCGTCTCGCTGGTCCTGGCCTTCGCCGGGCGCGAGACGGACATCGGGGTGCTCCAGATGCTGCACGCCTGGACACGCGGCGCGCTCGTCCACTACGCCGCTCCCGCGTGGCGCGAGGAGGGCGGCCTGGCGCTGGCCGAGGGCGCGCTCGGCGAACTGCGGCTCGCCGAGCCGGGCAGTGAGCACCAGCTCGCCTGGGCCCGGTTCTTCGCGTCGGTCGCCGCGTCGGACACCGACTTCCAGCTGCTGTCCGGGCTGCTCGACGGCACGGCCAGGATCGACGGGCTCGACGTCGACCAGGAGCTGCGCTGGGCGTTCCTGTCCCCGCTGGTCGCGCACCTCGCGGCCGACGAGGCGGCCGTGGACGCGGAGCTGGCCCGGGACGACACGGCGTCCGGCAAGCGGCACCAGGTGCGGTGCCTGGCCTCCCGGCCGTCCGCCGAGGTCAAGGAGCGGGCGTGGGCGGACGTCGTGGAGTCCGACGCGCTGTCCAACGCCCTGGTGGAAGCGACGATCGCGGGCTTCGCGCAGTCCTCCCAGCGGGAGCTGCTGGCGCCGTACACCTCGCGGTACTTCGAGGCGATCGAGCGGGTCTGGTCCGAGCGGTCGATCCAGATCGGGATGGCCGTGGTGAAGGGACTGTTCCCGTCGCTCCAGGACGACCCGGCGACGCTGGAGGCGACCGACGCGTGGCTGGAGGCCCGGCCCGACGCGGCGCCGGCGCTGCGGCGACTGGTGCTGGAGGCCCGGGACGACCTGGCTCGGGGGCTGCGGGCGCAGGCCGCGGACTCGGTGGCCTGACCGGCCGGGAGCCCTTGCCCAGTTGACCCGGTCCCGGGCAGGGGTTCCGTCCTCACACGCCGGACGGGCTGGATCGTGGGGCGGACCCGGCCTTTTCGGAAGCCGAACGTCCGTGCTTTAGGACGGCGTTGTCCGGGTATGTCGACGGGCCTGTAACAAGGGTTAAGGTCCCGGCTTTCGGCGGGATACACCGGAGCATGACCCAGAACACCCCGCTCCCGCCCTGCCACTCCGCCACCACCCGTATCCACCAACGCGTGCTGTCCGCGACCCAGTTGAAGGTGATGGGGGTGACCTCCGGGCAGGCCGCCGAGCGGTGCCGGGACGGTGGTCCGTGGCAGCAGCCCTTGCCCGGTGTCTTCGTCCTGCACCCCGGGCCGCTCAGCGGCCCGGAGCGGCTTCGGTCCGCGCTGCTGTACGCCGGCCGGCCGCCCGCCTCCGGGCGGCGGCAGGCCCCCTCCCGGGTCGCCGACCCCGCGTACGGCGAGGCGATGCTCACCGGGCTCGCCGCGCTCGCGCTCTACGGCTTCGCCTCCGCACCGCCCGCCGCCGCCGTGGACCGGGTCGACGTGCTGGTCCCCCGGGTGCGGCGGCTGCGCTCGGCCGGGTACGCCCGGCTGCTGCGGACCGCCGAACTGCCGCGCCCGGAGCGGGTGGACGGGCTGCCGGTCGCCCCGGTGGCGCGGGCGCTGGCGGACGCGGTGGCCGGACTCGGGGACGCGGTCACCGTGCGCCGGCTGCTGACCGAGGCGGTGCGCGGCGGCCACTGCGAACCGGCCGTGGTGGTCGGCGAGCTGAACCGCGCCAAGGTGCTCGGCCGGCCCCAGGTGGTGCACGCGGTCGACACCCTGCTGGCCGAGGGCCGGGCCATGGCGGAGGAGCGGCTGTACGACATGGTGCGCGCGTACGGGCTCAAGGAGCCGCTGTGGAACGTGGACCTGCGGCTGCCCGGCGGGCCGCACCTCGGCGGGGTGGACGCCTACTGGCCCGACGAGGCGGTCGCCGTGGAGCTGGACACCAGGGCCCCGCGCCACAGCCGGCTCGACGGGGGCCGGCGCCAGGAGGAGCACGAGGCGGAGTGGTCCGCGTACGCCGCGCGGCGCGAACACCTGGAGCGGCTCGGCGTCACCGTCGTCCACCTCACGCCGAAGAAGCTGCGCGACGCCCGCGAGCAGCAGGCGGCCGTGGTCCGGACAGCGCTGATGGCCGCGGCGGACCGGGAGCCGGCGGCGTATGTGATGATCCTTCCCCGCTGAACCGGGCCCACACTCCCCCGGTGCTCCCGAACGGCCGGATTTACGTGCCGTATCAGCCCGTTCGTCCCCTCTGACGCTTCGGCCCCCGTGGCGGAATTCCGCCATGTCCGCAACAAGCCCCCCACAACTCTCCACAAACCCCTGGCATTTACGAAAGGGTGAGCGGTCATCCGGTACCGATTTCCGGACTCTCTCTTTCACATACAGGGATGCTGATGACCTCCGAATCCCCCGGTTCCATATCCGGAGCGAGACGAGCGGCCCGGGTGGCTGCCGCCGCCGGTCTGGTGGCCGCGCTGGCCGCCACCGGTGTGGCCCCCGTCTTCGCCGCCGACGACCCGGCCACCGCACCCGTCAAGGCCGCCGGCACCGCTCCGGCGGACAAGCTGGGCACCGCCGACGCCGACGTCCTGACCAAGGCCAAGGCCAAGGGCGAGAAGAACATCACCATGATGGTCGCGACCGCCCCGGGCGCGACCGAGCAGGTCACCAAGCAGCTGGACGCCGTCAAGGGCTCCGTGCTGGGGCGCGCGTACGACAAGCTCGGCTACGTCCGCGCGACCGTGCCGACCTCGGCCGCCGAGGCCACCATCAAGGCGGCGTCGAAGCTCAGCTCCGTCCACGGCATCGATCTCAAGCAGGAGATCATGCTGGACGACCCGACCCCCGCGGCCGACCGGGCGACCGGCAGCAAGGCCAAGGTGAAGTCGACCGGCAGCTACGCGGCACCCGGGAAGAAGACCCCGGCGAAGAACCCGTACAACCCGTCCTTCGAGACCGGTGCGGTCGACTTCGTCAAGCAGCACCCGAAGGCCGACGGACGCGGGATCACCATCGGGGTCCTGGACGCGGGCGTCGACATCGCGCACCCGGCGCTGCAGAAGACCACCACCGGTGAGCGCAAGATCACCGACTGGGTGACCGCCACCGACCCGGTCAGCGACGGCGACGGCACCTGGCTGCGGATGACGGACGCCGTGTCCGGTCCGGTGTTCACGTACAAGGACCGTACGTACAACGCACCCAAGGGCGCGTACCGGATCAGCCTGTTCGCCGAGGCCGCCACCAAGGGCGGCGACATGGCGGGCGACCTGAACCGCGACGGCGACACCACCGACACCTGGGCCGTCCTGTACGACCCGGTCACCGGTACCACCCGCGTCGATCTGAACAACAACGCGGACTTCTCCGACGACACCGCCCTCAAGCCGTACAAGGAGAAGCACCAGGTCTCCTACTTCGGCGAGGACGACCCGCGCACCGATGTGGTGGAGCGCATCCCGTTCGTCGTCGAGAACCGCAAGAACGTTGTCTACAACGCGGCCGGCGACACCTCCGACTACGTGTCCATCGGCGTCATCGAGTCCGAGCACGGCACCCACGTCGCGGGCATCACCGCCGCCAACGGCCTGTTCGGCGGCAAGATGAACGGTGCCGCGCCCGGCGCGAAGATCGTCTCCTCGCGCGCCTGCACCTGGTCCGGCGGCTGCACCAACATCGCGCTCACCGAGGGCATGATCGACCTCGTCGTGAACCGCGGCGTCGACGTCGTCAACATGTCGATCGGCGGCCTGCCGCCGCTGAACGACGGCAACAACGCCCGCGCCGAGCTGTACAAGCGGCTCGTCGACATCTACGGCGTCCAGCTGGTCATCTCGGCCGGCAACGACGGCCCCGGCGTCAACACCATCGGTGACCCCGGCCTCGCCGACCACGTCATCTCGGTCGGCGCGTCCATCTCCAAGGAGACCTGGGCCGCCAACTACGGCTCGAACGTCACCAAGAAGTACGACATGCTGCCCTTCTCCTCGCGCGGTCCGCGTGAGGACGGCGGCTTCGCGCCGACCCTGACGGCGCCCGGCGCGTCGATCAACTCGACGCAGACCTGGCTGCCCGGTTCACCGGTCAAGGAGGCGGGCTACTCGCTGCCGGCCGGCTACTCCATGCTCCAGGGCACGTCGATGGCCTCCCCGCAGGCCGCCGGCGCCACCGCGCTGCTGCTGTCCGCCGCGAAGCAGAAGCACATCGAGCTGCCCCCGGCCGACCTGCGCACCGCGCTGACCAGCACCGCGACCAAGATCAAGGACGTGCCCGCGCACGCCCAGGGCGCCGGTCTGATCAACATCGTCGACGCCTGGAAGCTGATCGCGAAGCAGGGCGCCCCGGCGCACGAGTACTCCGTCAAGGCGCCCGTCGACACCGCGATCGACTTCGCGCTGAAGACCCCGGGCTTCGGCACCGGCCTGTACGACCGCGAGGGCGGCCTCGGGGCGGGCCAGAAGAAGACCTACGACGTCACGGTCACCCGCACCACGGGCCCGGACAAGAAGGTCGAGCACAAGCTCTCCTGGAAGTACAACGACGGCACCTTCAAGCTCGTCGGCTCCGACAAGGTCTCGCTGCCGCTGGGCAAGCCGGTGACGGTCAAGGTCCAGGCGAAGCCGGGCAGCGCGGGCGTGCACAGCGCGATCCTGCAGCTCGACGACAAGAAGACCGCCGGGACGGACCAGCAGATCCTCACCACGGTCGTCGTCTCCAAGGAGCTGGCGAAGCCGTCCTACGCGTTCAAGGCGTCCGGCTCGGTGCAGCGCAACGGCACCACGTCGTACTTCGTGACCGTGCCGGAGGGCGCCAAGACCCTTGAGGTCGCGATGAGCGCCCTGCGCTCGGGCAGCCAGACCCGCTTCATCTCGATCCACCCGTACGGGGTGCAGATGGAGGACAGCGGTACGCCGTTCTGCTACCCGAACTACGAGAACCCGGCCAACACCTGCCGCCCGGACGCGCGTTCCTACGCCGACCCGCAGCCCGGTGTCTGGGAGATCGAGGTCGAGGCCCGGCGCACCTCGCCGCTGCTGGACAACCCGTACAAGCTCGACGTGGCGCTGCTCGGCGCGACCTTCGACCCGGCGGTGCGGACCATCCCCGAGGCGAAGATCGGCACCCCGGCGGCGGTCGACTGGAAGGTCACCAACAACGCGGGTCCCCTGGAGGCCCGGCTCAAGGGCGGCTCGCTGGGCTCGGCCGACGTCGAGCGTCCGTCGATCTCCACGGGCGGCGAGTACGTCAAGGAGGTCACCATCGGTGCGGGCGTCGAGAAGCTGGACGTCGCCATCGGCGGTACGAGCGACGCCAACGCCGACCTCGACCTGTACGTCTACAAGGGCAGCACCGAGGTGGGCGCCTCCACCACGGCGGGCTCCGAGGAGTCCGTCAGCCTGGTGAAGCCGGCCGCCGGCACGTACACGGTCGTCATCGACGGCTACTCCGTCCCGGCCGGGACCACCGAGTACGACTACCGGGACGTGTACTACTCGGCGTCGCTCGGCACGCTCTCCGTCGACGAGTCGAAGGCCGTGAACCTGGCCCCCGGCGCGTCGGCCACGGTCGGTGCCCAGGTGAAGGTGGCCGGCGCGGCCCCCGAGGGCCGGCAGTTCTTCGGCGAGGTGAGCCTGGTGAACGCCCGGGGCACCGCGGCGGGCACCGGCAGCGTCGTGATCGAGAAGGTCACGCCGTAGTCACACCGCGCTGAACATGTGATCCGTACGACAGCGGGGGCGGGCGCTCACGGAGCGCCCGCCCCCGCTGCGCTGCGCGCACGCCGTCCGCAGGTCGGACAATGGATTGGACAAGGCGGCCGTGGACATACGCATCATGGAGCGGCAACCGTGCCCGTTCGTACGTCTGAGGGAGTTCCTGTGAAGGTCGGAATCGTCGGCGCCACCGGTCAGGTCGGCACAGTCATGCGCAGCATCCTGGCCGAGCGGAAGTTCCCGGCCGACGAGCTGCGGCTGTTCGCCTCCGCGCGCTCGGCGGGCTCCGTCATCGAGTGGCAGGGACGCGAGATCACCGTCGAGGACGCCGCCACGGCCGACTACACGGGCCTGGACATCGTGCTGTTCTCCGCCGGCGGCGCCACCTCCAAGGCGCTGGCCGAGAAGGTCGCCTCGCAGGGCGCCGTCGTGATCGACAACTCCTCCGCCTGGCGCAAGGACCCCCAGGTCCCGCTGGTCGTCTCCGAGGTCAACCCGCACGCGATCACCGACCGCCCCAAGGGCATCATCGCCAACCCGAACTGCACCACGATGGCCGCCATGCCCGTGCTGCGCCCGCTGCACGAGGAGGCGGGGCTCGAAGCGCTGACCGTCGCCACGTACCAGGCGGTCTCCGGCTCCGGTCTGGCCGGCGTCGCCGAGCTGCACGGCCAGGCGTCCAAGGTCGTCGCCGACGCGGACAAGCTGACGCACGACGGCTCGGCCGTGGACTTCCCGGAGCCCGGTGTCTACAAGCGCCCCATCGCCTTCAACGTGCTGCCGCTGGCCGGCTCGATCGTCGACGACGGCTCCTTCGAGACGGACGAGGAGCAGAAGCTCCGCAACGAGTCCCGCAAGATCCTGGAGATCCCGGAGCTGAAGGTCTCCGGCACATGTGTCCGGGTGCCGGTCTTCTCGGGCCACTCGCTCCAGGTCAACGCCCGCTTCGCCCGCCCGATCGGCGTGGAGCGCGCGTACGAGCTGCTGAAGGACGCGCCGGGCGTCGAGCTGTCCGAGATCCCGACGCCGCTGCAGGCCGCGGGGAAGGACGCGTCCTTCGTGGGGCGCATCCGCGACGACGAGACCGTGGAGCACGGGCTGGCGCTGTTCGTCTCCAACGACAACCTGCGCAAGGGCGCGGCGCTGAACGCGGTCCAGATCGCGGAGCTCGTCGCGGCGGAGCTTGCCGGCTGAAGCCGGGGTGCCGTGGGGTTCGGGGGCGCTGCCCCCGGACCCCCGCTCCTCAATCGCCGGAGGGGCTTGATTTACGCACCTCGAAGTGCCAGCAGCCGTACTCCACCGCGCGTACGTGGACCAGGGCCACTGCCGGGTCCGTGAAGGCCTCCGCGAAGGCCTCGTCGTAGCCGTGCTCCTCGTCCTCGGGGATCTCCAGGAGGCGGCCTCCCACGATATGACCGTCCGCGTCGTAGCGCCGGACCGTGCGCAGGGCGCCCGCGCGCGAGAACGGGTAGCCGTTCCGGGCGGGGTCCGGGCCCTCGCACTCCTCGGCGTGGATGAAGACCGGGCCCTGTTCGTCGTACGCCCCCGGGCGGGCCCAGGTCTCCGCCGCCCAGCGGCGCAGCGGGGCGTACGAGACGAGCGCGATGCGCTCCCCCGGTTCGCTGCCGCGCAGGCAGCACCGCAGCGGGTCGCCCGCCTCGGTGGCGGTGTACGGGACACAGGGGCGGCCGGCGTCGTCGGTCTCCCGGAGTTCCTTCAGCGCGTCCGGTTCGATCGCGCGGGCCTCGTAAGTGGTCATGGTCCGAGCGTCCCGCGCCCCGACGCCGTGGTCCGGCGGAAAACGGACATCGCCCTGGGCGCAGGTCCCGTGGAAGGATGACGGGAAACATCACAGAGCAAGGAGATGACCGCGTGCCTGGCACGAATCTGACCCGCGAAGAGGCACAGGAGCGGGCGCGCCTGCTGACCGTGGACGCGTACGAGATCGATCTCGACCTCTCCGGAGCGCAGGAGGGCGGGACCTACCGGTCCATCACCGTCGTGCGCTTCGACTCCGCCGAAGCCGGTGCGGAGACCTTCATCGACCTGGTCGCCCCCGCGGTGCACGAGGTCGAGCTGAACGGCCGGGCGCTGGACGTCGCGGCGGTGTTCCGCGACTCACGCATCGCCCTGCCGCACCTGCAGGCCGGCGCCAACGAGCTGAAGGTCGTCGCCGACTGCGCGTACACCAACACCGGTGAGGGGCTGCACCGCTTCGTCGACCCGGTCGACGAGCAGGCGTACCTGTACACCCAGTTCGAGGTCCCGGACGCGCGCCGCGTCTTCGCGAGCTTCGAGCAGCCGGACCTGAAGGCGACCTTCCGGTTCACCGTGAAGGCCCCGTCCGGCTGGACCGTGATCTCCAACTCGCCGACGCCGGAGCCGAAGGACGACGTCTGGTCGTTCGAGCCGACGCCGCGCATCTCCTCGTACATCACCGCGCTGATCGTGGGTCCGTACCACTCGGTGCACAGCAGCTACGAGAAGGACGGCCGGACCGTCCCGCTGGGCATCTACTGCCGGCCCTCGCTCGCGGAGTACCTGGACGCGGACGCGATCTTCGACGTGACCCGGATGGGCTTCGACTGGTTCCAGGAGAAGTTCGACTACGACTACCCGTTCGCCAAGTACGACCAGCTCTTCGTCCCGGAGTTCAACGCGGGCGCGATGGAGAACGCGGGCGCGGTCACCATCCGCGACCAGTACGTCTTCCGCTCCAAGGTGACGGACGCGGCGTACGAGACGCGGGCCGAGACCATCCTGCACGAGCTGGCCCACATGTGGTTCGGCGACCTCGTCACGATGGAGTGGTGGAACGACCTCTGGCTGAACGAGTCGTTCGCCACCTACACCTCGATCGCCTGCCTGGCGTACGCCGAGGGCTCGGGGTGGCCGCACTCCTGGACCACGTTCGCCAACTCCATGAAGACGTGGGCCTACCGGCAGGACCAGCTGCCCTCGACCCACCCGATCATGGCCGACATCCGCGACCTGGACGACGTCCTGGTCAACTTCGACGGCATCACGTACGCCAAGGGCGCATCCGTCCTGAAGCAGCTGGTGGCGTACGTCGGCATGGACGAGTTCTTCAAGGGCGTCCAGGCGTACTTCAAGGCGCACGCCTTCGGCAACACCCGGCTCTCCGACCTCCTCGGCGCGCTGGAGGAGACCTCCGGCCGCGACCTGAAGACCTGGTCGAAGGCGTGGCTGGAGACGGCCGGCATCAACATTCTGCGCCCGGAGATCGAGACCGACGAGAACGGTCACATCACCTCGTTCACCGTGCTCCAGGAGGCGCCCGCGCTGCCCGCCGGCGCGAAGGGCGAGCCGACGCTGCGCCCGCACCGCATCGCCATCGGTTTCTACGACCTCGACGAGGCCGGGAAGCTGGTGCGTACGGACCGCATCGAGCTGGACGTCGACGGCGAGCGCACCACCGTGCCGTTCCCGGCCGGCACCGCGCGGCCGGCCGTCATCCTGCTCAACGACGACGACCTCTCGTACGCGAAGGTCCGCCTCGACGAGGAGTCGCTGCGGGTCGTCACGGAGCACCTGGGCGACTTCGCCGAGTCGATGCCGCGCGCCCTGTGCTGGGCGTCGGCCTGGGACATGACCCGCGACGGCGAACTGGCCACCCGCGACTACCTGGCGCTGGTCCTGTCCGGGATCGGCAAGGAGTCGGACATCGGCGTCGTGCAGTCGCTGCACCGCCAGGTCAAGACGGCGCTGGACCTGTACGCGACGCCGGAGTGGCGCGAGGCGGGGCTGACGCAGTGGACCGAGGCGACGCTCGCGCACCTGCGTGCGTCGGAGCCGGGCAGTGACCACCAGCTGGCCTGGGCGCGTGCCTTCGCGGCCACCGCCCGCACCCCGCAGCAGCTGGACCTGGTGCGCGCGCTGCTCGACGGCACCGAGGCGATCGAGGGGCTGGCCGTCGACACCGAGCTGCGCTGGGCGCTCGTCCAGCGGCTCGCGGCCACCGGGCTGATCGACGAGGACGAGATCGACGCCGAGTACGCGCGCGACCGCACGGCGGCGGGCGAGCGGCACGCGGCCTCCGCCCGTGCGGCGCGGCCGACCGAGGAGGCGAAGGCCGAGGCGTGGGCGTCGGTCGTCGAGTCCGACAAGCTGCCGAACTCCCTCCAGGAGGCGGTCATCGCCGGCTTCGTGCAGACGGACCAGCGCGAGCTGCTGGCCCCGTACACGGAGAAGTTCTTCGCCTCGGTGAAGGGCGTGTGGGACTCGCGGAGCCATGAGATGGCCCAGCAGGTCGCCATCGGCCTGTACCCGGTGCTCCAGGTCTCGCAGGAGACCCTGGACGCCACGGACGCCTGGCTGGCCTCGGCCGAGCCGGGCGCGGGTCTGCGCCGGCTGATCTCGGAGTCCCGCTCGGGCGTGGAGCGCGCGCTGCGGGCGCGGACGGCCGACGCGGCGGCCGCGACCGCGTAACGGAACGGCGCTGGGGGGCGTCCCACGATGGGGCGCCCCCTTCGTGACGCCGTCCCGGCTGCTTCAGTCGAGGCGGGCGGCGAGAAGGGCGATGTCGTCCGTCTTGCCCTGGCCGAAGGACGCCAGCAGCCGGTCGCACAGCTCCTCGATCCCGGCCGGTGCCCGGGAGAGGGTGTCGCTCAGCGACCGCAGGCTGGTGTCCAGATCCTCGCCGACCACCTCGATCAGGCCGTCCGTGACCAGCAGCAGCGTGGAGCCCTCCGGTACGTCGTGGGTGACGGCAGGCGGATGCGGGAGGTTGAGCCCCAGGAGGGGGCCGTGCTCGGTGAGATAGCGGGTGGTGCCGTCCGGGTGCCGGAGCAGGGGCGGGATGTGGCCGGCGTTGGCCACCTGGATGCGGCGTGCCCCGGGTTCGACCAGGACGAGGCAGACCGTGACCGTCATCGACGGGCGCAGGCGCACCAACAGCGCGTCGAGGTGCTTCAGCAGGGACTGCGGGTCGTGGCCCTCGATGGCGTAGGCGCGCAGCGCGTGCCGCACCTCGCCCATGATCATCGCGGCCTTGAGCGAGTGTCCCGCCACGTCCCCGATGGCGAGCAGCAGGCCGTCCGGGGTCTGGATGGCCTCGTAGAAGTCGCCGCCGATCTCGGCATCGTCGGCGGCTGGTTCGTAGCGCACGGCCAGGCCCACGCCCGGTATCTCGGGCAGCCGGTCCGGCAGGAAGGTGCGCTGGAGGGTGAGGACGAGCGCGTGCTCCTCGCTGCGGGTGCGCAGCGCTTCGAGGGCCAGCGCGCCCGCCTGGGCCAGCTGCGAGAGCAGTTCGCGGTCGTCCGCGCCGGCGAGGGCGTCGGCCCTGACCGCGAAGGCGACGGGCGGCCGCCCCCGCTTGGTGCGGGCGAGCACGAGGGCGACGTCCCCGGGGAAGACGTCCGCGCAACCGTCCTCACGGCAGGTGAGGGCCCGCCATTCGGCGCCGGTCAGCACGGCGGTCTCCGTCCCGGCCCGGTCACCGAGAACCTTTTCGGCGAGCAGGTCCAGCAGCCGCTCCTCCGGCTGTACCGTGCTGGTCCGGCCGCCGCTGAGGTCCGGCGCGGCGGCCACGTGCAGCACGCGGTTGTCGGGGCTGAGGCCGATGGCGACGGCGGGCGACTGCATGAGCGTCGCGGCCCCGGCCGCCGCGGCCTCGGTGAACGTCCCCCCGTCCTTCGCCGCATAGACGGCCAGGGTGCTGCTGTTGAGGGCCGCGACGCGGACGGCGAGCCGCTCGGCACGGCGGCGGGCGCGGGCGTAGCGCAGCGCGGCGGTGACGGTGGCCAGCAGCTCGTCCGGGGCGATCGGTTCGGTGAGGTAGGCGTCGGCGCCCCGGTGGAGGCCCTGCGTGCGATCGCTCAGCTCGATGGCGGTGGCCGAGACGTGGATGACTGGCAGCGAGGCGGTACGCGGGTCGGCCTTGATCTGCTCGCACACCTCGAAGCCGCTCATGTCGGGCAGTTTGACGTCCACGACGGCGAGCTCGGGCAGCTTCCCGTCGGGAGCCGCGGCCAGCAGGGCGAGCCCTTCGGTGCCATCGGCGGCCTCCACCACCGTGTGGCCCGCCCGGCGCAGCCAGCTGCCGACGATGTAGCGGTTCGTCTCGTTGTCGTCGAGCACCAGTACGGTCGCGGCGGCGCTGTCGTGATGCAGATGCGAGGTCATGCGGTGTCTCCCTTCCCGCTCGCCCGCGAGGGAGCGGACGGCCCGAAGCCGGAGAGCACGCCCGCCAGCACCGTCGCGTTCAGCGCGGACTTGTCCAGGACCGCCCGCGCGTGCGTGAGCCGGTTCCGGTCCAGCTCCGCGGCGGGCGTCGAGGTGAGGACGACGACGGGTACGGCGGCCAGCGACGGGTCCGACGCGAGTTCCGCGAGTACGGCGTACCCGTCGAGGTCGGGCAGGTGCAGGTCGAGGAGGACCGCGTCGGGTCGCTCGCGGCGCACCGTGGCGCTCGCCTGCCCGCCCTCGGCCACCTCGATCACGCGCCCGGCGATCCGTTCCAGGAGCGGCCGGATCGACGCGCGAAAGGCGTCGTCGTCGTCCACGGTGACCAGGACGGCCAGGCCCGGTGTGCCCGGTTCGCCCGGCTCGGGCCGGGCGTCGGGCCGTCCGTCGGCGGGCAGCATCACGGTAACCACGGTCCCTGCCCCCGGCTCGCTCCTCAGCGTGAGGCTGCCGCCGAGCAGCTCGGTGAGCCGGCGCGCGTAGGGCAGGCCGAGGCCGGTGCCGCTCCGGCCTCGCTGGTGGGTGCCGCGTACCTGGTAGAACTCCTCGAAGACCTGCTGCTGCTCCGCCTCCGGGATGCCGATCCCGGTGTCCGACACGGTGAATACGACCTGGTCGCGGCCGTCCGCCCGGTCCGCCGCCACGTCGAGGCGCACCGTCCCGGAGGGCGTGAACTTGAGGGCGTTGGACAGGAGGTTGCGCAGGACGCGGGTGAGCATGACCTCGTCGCTGACGATGCTCAGCCCGGACTCGTTCACGATCAGTTCGGCGGCACCCGGGGACTCGTAGCCCCGCAGGGTGCCGCGCAGCTGGCCGAGGGCGGCGCGCAGGTCCACGGGTGCCCAGTGGGGTTCCAGGCGGCCGGATTCCGCCTTGGCGACGTCCAGGAGCTCGTCGACCAGGGCGAGCAGGGTCGCGCCCGACGCGGAGATGAGCCCGATCTGACGGCGCTGCTCCTCGTCCAGCCCGTCCCCGTCGAATTCCAGGAGCAGCCGGGCCAGGCCGACGACCGAGTTGACCGGGGTGCGCAGCTCGTGGCTGACGTTGGCCCAGAACCTGGTCTTGGCCTCGCTGGCCTCGCGCAGCAGGCGGGACTTCTCCTCCAGCTCCGCGTAGAGGGCCACGACGCCCCGGTTGGTCTCCTCCAGCTCCTCCGACAGCTCGGAGTAGAGCGCCACGACGCCCCGGTTGGTCTCCTCCAGTTCCGCGTTCAGGCGACGCAGTTCCTCTCGCTGCGCCCGGGATTCGACCAGCGCGGCGATCAGGTCGCTGGTCTGGGCCCTGGTGTCGTCCAGTACGCCGGACTCCGTGTGGGCGAGTACGGCTTCGCGTGCCTGCTCGATCGCCTCGGCCGTCCTGCCGTCCGCGGTGAGCGGCTGCTCGACGGTCACCGCGTGCTCGGACGGGTTGTAGTGCACGGAGACGAGCCGGGACGCGGCCTTGACCGCCTCGCCGCCGAGGGCCCGGTCCTCCGTCCAGTCCATGCCGACGAGCAGCAGCGGAAGCGGCCGCCGGGCCACCCCGAAGACGACGGTGAGCCCGTCGGAGCCCAGCAGGTCCCGGCCGAGCTCGCTCAGCGCGGTCGCCAGCCGGATCTGGTCCTGCTTCTCCACTCCGAGCGCCTCGGCGGCCGACTTGCCGCTACGACGCAGCAGGAAGACGTCCTGCTCCGTGCTGAGGGGGAAGGACACGAGAGGGTCCGCGCCGAGGGCGGTGAAGCTGTTCACCAGAGGCCTTTCGCCACCACGACGCCGGCATCGTCCCTGCGTACGCCTGCCTCGCGCAGCAGCTGGGCGGCCGCGACCAGCGGGGCCCGGTCGAGGAAGCCGGGCATGGCGTCCGCCCGCCAGCGTTCCGTCAGGCCGTCGGAGTGCATGACCACCGCACTCTTCGGGGGCAGACCCTGGCGTACGGTCCGCAGGGTCGGCAGCTGGTGGCCCACGATGCCGGGCGCCGACGGCAGCGAGCGGCGGGTGCCGGTGGCGGGGTCCACCACGAAGGTGCTGACGTTGCCGACGCCGCAGAACGTGAGGGTTCCGGCGTCCGGTTCGACGCGGACGACGGACACGGCACCGCCCCGGCTCCCGCGCAGGGCCTGGTGGATCTCCCGCATGATCGCTTCGGGCGTCTGTGCGCGCGTGTCCCGGAACGCGGTCACCGCCGCCTGCGCGGCGCGCCCGGCGAGGGGGCCGTGGCCCAGGCCGTCGCAGAGGAGCACCAGCAGCGCCCGGCCGTCCGGGCCCTGCTGCCCGGACGCACCGTCCACGTGTTCCGGGCCGGTGGGAACCGGCCTGCGGTAGCCGGTGAGCTGGGCCCAGCCGAAGCGCTCGTCCGGCCCCGGGTGCGTCGCCGCGGGAGCCGGCGTGCGGCCGGGCCCCGTGGGCAGGCCGCCGGACGTGGGACGGGCGGCCCACGCGTCTCCGCACACCTCTTCCCCGGTGATGGTCCTGGTGAGCCCCTCGACCACGGGACGGCCCAGGGCGGCCATCCGGTCGGCGGCCTCCCGCCGCCAGAACCGGGCGGTCAGCACGGTGCCCCGGCCGGGCAAGGAGTGCAGGTCGAAGGAGTCGGCGAGGCGGGAGATGGTGCCGAGGCCGATGCCGAGCGTGCCGGCGGTGGAGGTGCCGTCGGAGAGGGCGTGCGCGATGTCCGCCATGCCGGGCCCTTCGTCCAGGGTGACGAATTCGAGCCCCGCGTCGCTGGGCGTGCGTACGGCGCGCAGCAGGAAGGAGCCCTCCACCGCGTGCTTGCGCAGATTGGAGGCCGCCTCGCTCACCGCGAGGGCGGCCTCGGCGCACCGCTGCTCGTCGAGGCCGATGCGCCGGGCCAGCGCCACGGCGGCGACACGGGCCGCCGCTGGTAGCGCTTCCTGGTCCCGGAGCCAGACGACGTCCTCGGCATCCGGGAGAGGCAGGTTCAGCGCGCCCATTTGGTCACCGCGACCTGGGTGCCGCGGCCGGGCTCGGTGTCCAGGGCGAAGTGGTCCACCAACCGGCGAGCGCCGCTGAGCCCGAGGCCCAGACCGCCGCCGGAGGTCCATCCGTCGACCAGTGCCTGTTCGATGTCCGGAATGCCGGGGCCGGAGTCCTCGAAGACCGCCGTCACACCGGTCCTGCCGTCCTGGCTCACGACTCCCGCGCGCATGACTCCACCGCCGCCGTACACCAGGGTGTTGCGGGCCAGTTCGCTCGCCGCGGTGACGAGCTTGGTCTGGTCGACCAGGGAGAGCTTGCAGCGCTGGGCGAGCGTGCGCACCAGCTGCCGGGCCCGGACCACGTCGTCATTGGTGACGATCGGGACGGTCTCGTGCTCGGCATCGGGGACGGGCGCGAAGCCGTTCATCGTCCAGCCGGACTGACGTCGTCGCGCCGGGCCAGGATTTCCAGACCCTTCTCCAGGGTGAGGGCCGTGCGCACGCCGCCCAGGGAGAGTCCCAGTTCCACGAGAGTGATGGCTACGGCAGGCCGCATGCCGACGACGACGGTTTGCGCATCGAGCAGGCGGGAGATGGACGCCGTGGTCGCCAGCATGCGGCCGACGAAGGAGTCGACGATCTCCACGGCGGTGATGTCGATGATCACACCGGTGGCGCCGGACTCCACGATCCGCGCGGCCAGGTCGTCCTGGAGCTCCAGAACGACCTGGTCCTCAAGCTCGACCTGGATGGAGACGAGGAGGACGTCTCCGATCTTCAGTACGGGTACACGCTCGCTCACGCCGCGCCGCCGGACAGCGTGACGTCCGCGCCGGTCCGGCGCAGAGCGTGCTTGAGGGCGTCGGCCAGCGACGACTTGGTGACGATGTCGCCGAACTGGATACCGAGGGCCACGATGGTCTGGGCGATCTGCGGGCTGATGCCGGAGATGATGCAGTCGGCGCCCATCAGCCGGGCGGCGACCACGGTCTTGAGCAGGTGCTGGGCCACCTCGGTGTCCACGGCGGGAACGCCGGTGATGTCGATGATGGCCTGGTCGGAGCCGGTGTCGACGAGGGCCTGGAGCAGCTTCTCCATCACCACCTGGGTGCGGGCCGAGTCGAGGGTTCCGACCAGCGGCACGGCGACGACGCCGTCCCAGAGCTTCACCACCGGGGTGGAGAGCTCCATCAGCTGTTCGGCCTGCGCGCTGATGACCTCTTCGCGGGTCTTCGCGTAGACCTCCAGCGTGAAGAGCCCGAGGGCGTCGATCACCTTGCTGAGCTGGAGGTAGGACTTGATGTCGTCGGACGGGGTGTCGTCGGTGGGCGCGAGGACGTCCTTGACCGCAAGGACGCTGGTGGCGGTCTCGGTCGGGGTGAACCCCTGGCGGGCCCGCGCCCGGGACAGCTCCGCGAGCAGCGCGCGCAGTTCGCCGTAGGCGTCGCCGTGCCAGTCCAGCCCGTCCCCGCGCAGGCCCTGGATGAGCGCTGTATAGAGCTCGCGCAGCTCCCGGTCGACTTCGGCGAGCGAGATGCGTCCGCGCAGGGTGCGCGCGACCGCCTCCACCCAGGCCCCGCCGAGCGTTTCCTGCTGTGTCGACAGCAGCTCGACCAGCCTGGCCGATATGTCTTGTTCAGTCACGGGTTGGCTCCCTCTGCCTCAGGCCCTTGGCTGTGATCAGTCGCAGCGTATGCCATCAGCTGAATGCTCCCCGCGCGGTACGCGGAAGGCGGCCGGAGGCGCCACGAGGAGCGTTCCGGGCCGGGCAAGGGGGGGCCGGGTGAGAGATGGTCGAAGGCACGAACACCCCTTTGCCCGTTCACCAGCTCTTCACACCAGGCAGTTTTCCCGGTGGGCGGTGGCGGGAGGAAGGAGATGGAAACCGCCCGGCGGACAGGCGCTGAAGCGCAGCCGTCCGCCGGGCGGGAGCAGGGGTTACGAGGCCGAGGCCTCGTATCGGGCGGTCAGTTCGGCGGCTCCGGACGCGGTCAGGGAGCCGTGCAGGCGCATCCGGGCGACCCCGCCGTCGGGGAAGGCGTCGAGCCGTACGTGGGTGACCACGGCCTCGGCCGGCAGCGGGAAGCGGTGCAGGGTGTCGGGCTGGAGCCGGGTGCGCGGGATGATCTCGAACCACTCGCCGCTCTCGCCGTCGCGGCCGTGCAGGGCGATCCAGCCGGCCGCGTTGCCCTTGAGGTAGGCGGTGTCGATCTCGACCGCGCGGACGGCGCCCTGGGCGGGCAGCCGGAAGCGGACCCAGTCGTTGGTGTCGCGGACCCGGCGGCGGCGGTTCTCCCAGCCGTCGTCCATCTTGCGGGAGGTGCCGGGCAGGATGATCTGGGTCGGCGAGGAGTAGAAGCGGTCCGAGGCGTCCTCGTAACTGCCGCCGTTCAGGACCGAGATCAGGTCGAACGTGCCGAGGGTGGCCAGCCAGGACGGGTCGGGGACGACCTCGCCGTGCACGCGCAGGCGGGCGATGCCGCCGTCGGGGTGCTGGCAGAGGCGGATGTGGGTGTAGCGGCGTCCGCCGGTGATCTCGAAGCCGTTGGCGGCGTGGCCGCGTACGGGGGTCGGGGGGACGATCTCCTCCCACTTCACGTCGTCGGCGAGGAGCTGCTCCGGGCCGGGCGAGCCCGGGACGCACGCGGCCTGGACCGAGACGCGCTGCGGGTAGTTGCCGCGGAAGTGGGCGGTGTCGACGACGATGCCCCGGATGACGCCGGGCGCGCCGAGGCGGATCAGCGCCCAATCGTGCTCGTCGACGGCCGGGAAGGGGTGTTCGGCGTCGGCGCCGCGCCGGCGGCGGGTCTCCCAGCCGTCCATGATCTTGCCCTTGTGGCCGAAGTGCTCGGGGTCGAAGACCGCGCGCTCCCGGACGAGGAGGTTCTCGCGCTGGGCGAAGAACTCGTCGTTGGCGGCGATGACGCCCGCGCCGAGGCGGCGGTCGGCGAGGTCGACGAGCTCGGTGAAGGGGAGGTCGGCGGTGCGGTAGTCGGCGTAGGGGTCGCCGCCGCCGTACGGGGCCGCGTCGTTGGCGTGGGGATCGTCGTTCCGGATCTCATTCTGTTCGGTGGTCATGCGTTCACTGTCGTACGACGGAAGCCGGTAGGTCCATCGAAAGTTTCCGCACGAATTGTTCAGCTGAACTGAACGGTCGCGTTCTCCCCGTACGGCTCCGCCGCCTCGCGCAGCGCCGTGAGGACCCGGGCCAGCGCCGGGGCGTCCTCGCTTCCGCGCCGGACGGCGGCGACGACATGGCGCCGGGGCCGGTCCGCGTCCAGGACCCGCATCACCACGCCGTCCCGGCCTTGCCGCTCCGCCGAGGCCATGCGCGGCACCAGGGCGATGCCCAGATCGGCGGCGACCATGGCGAGGATCGCGGTCCAGCCGGACGCGCTGTGCGCCTGCTCGGGGACGAAGCCCGCGGCCCGGCACGCGGAGACGGTGATCTCCGACCAGGGCTCCGAACCGCCGAAGATCCACGGCTCGGCGGACAGATCGGCCAGCCGCAGCCCCGGCGCGTCCGCGAGCCGGTGACCGGCCGGCAGCGCCACGTCGAGCGGGTCGGCCAGCAGCGGCAGTACGGCGAACCGGGGGTCGCGGGCCGTCGGGGCATGGGCGGCCAGCGACAGGGCGAGGTCCACCTCGGCGGCGGCCAGCAGTTCGAACGCGAGGGCGGCCTCCGCCTCCCGGACCCGGACGCCGGGGCCGGGGCGGCCGTCGGCGCGCAGCCGCTGCACCGCCGGGACGACGAGGGCGGGTACGGCGGTGGCGAAGGCGGCGACGCGCACCTCGCCGGCCTCGCCGCGCAGATAGCCGGTCAGTTCGGCGTCGGCGCGCTCCAGTTGGGCGAAGACGGCCTCGGCGTGGCGCAGGACGAGATGGGCGGCGTCGGTCAGGCGGACGCGCCGGCCCTGGGCCTCCAGGAGGGGCACGCCGAGCTGTTTCGCCAGGTTGGAGAGCTGCTGGGAGACGGCCGACGGGGTCATCAGCAGGGCCTCGGCGGTCGCGGTGACCGTGCCCCGGTCGCGCAGGGTGCGCAGGATGCGGAGCTTCTTGACGTCCCACTCGGTCATGGCCGCAACCTACCGCCGTGCCCCGCCCCGGACATGCGTGTGCGCCGCGCGGTAGTGACTACCGTGCGGCGCACCCGTGCTGCGCGGAGCGGGACCGGGGCGGGGCCCCGGCCGCCGGCCAGGTGGGTCAGGCCTGCTTCTTGGACTTGTCGAGCACCATGACCAGGCCCGCGATGACCGCGAACAGGACGAGGGGCGCCAGGACGAACAGGCCGAGCGTGTCGAGCACGCTCAGGCCGGGACCCGGGTCGTCGCCGTCGTCGCGGGTGAGCGCGAGCGCAGGGGACGACATGAGCAGCATCATCAGCGTCGTTCCGGCGGCGACGGCGCCGGCGCGCATAGCGTTCTTCTTGTCCACGGTGCAAACGTAGCGAACGCCCACGCGGGCCGCGCGCCCGGGGGTGCCGTACGGGGTCCGCCGGACAGGCCCTAAGGCGCTTCCCGCACCTCCGGGCGCTCCCCGGGGTTGCGCAGGACGTCCATCAGGCGGTGCAGCCGGGGCGAGGCGGCCAGCTGCTCCAGCGTCACCGGAACGCCCTCCGCGTCGGCGATGGGCAGCCGCCAGTTGGGATACTGGTCCCAGGTGCCCGGCAGGTTCTGCGGGCGGCGGTCGCCGATGGTGTCGGGCAGCCACACCCCGGCCATCCGGGCGGGGGTGCGCAGCAGGAAGCGGTGGACGGCCCGGACGGCCGCCTCCTCGTCCTCGGCGCCCTCCGGGAGCATGCCCAGCCGGGTCAGCAGGGCCAGCCACTCGGCGGTGTCCGCGCCGTCCTCCCTCAGCTCCTCGTCGAGCGGGCGGGTGAGCAGGCCGAGGCGGTGGCGCAGCGTCACATGGTCGCCGGTCAGCCGGGCAGCGGTGGAGGGCAGGTCGTGGGTGGTGGCGGTGGCCAGGCAGTCCTCGCGCCACCGCTCGGGGGCGAGGGGGCGCCCGTCGCCCGCCCAGTCGCGCTCGAACCAGAGCACCGAGGTGCCGAGGACGCCGCGACGGGCCAGTGCTTCGCGGACGCCGGGCTCGACGGTGCCCAGGTCCTCCCCCATGACGACGGTGCCGGCCCGGTGCGCCTCCAGGACCAGCACGGCGAGCATCGCCTCCGCGTCGTGCGTGACGTAGGTGCCCTCGGTGGGCGGGCGGCCCTCGGGCACCCACCAGAGCCGGAACAGGCCCATGACGTGGTCGATGCGCAGGGCGCCGGCGTGGGCGAGGAGGCCGCGCAGGAGGCCGCGGTACGGGGCGTAGCCGAGGGCGGCGAGCGCGTCGGGGCGCCAGGGCGGCAGGCCCCAGTCCTGGCCGCGCGCGTTGAAGGCGTCCGGGGGCGCGCCGACGGACATGCCCCGGGCGAAGGCGTCCTGCTGGGCCCAGGTGTCGGCGCCGCCGGGGTGCACGCCGACCGCGAGGTCGTGGACGATGCCGACGGCCATCCCGGCGTCCTGGGCGGCGCGCTGGGCCTCGGCGAGCTGGGTGTCGGTCAGCCAGGCGAGCCGGCAGTGGAAGTCGACCCGGTCCAGCAGTTCGGTGCGGGCGCGGGCGGTGGCGTCGGATCGGGGGTCGCGCAGGTCCTGGGGCCAGCCGTGCCAGTCGGGACCGTGCACCTCGGCGAGGGCGCACCACAGGGCGTGGTCCTCCAGGGCCCGGCCCTGGGCGGCGAGGAAGTCGCAGTAGGCGGCGTGCCGGCCGGGGGTGAGGGGGACGGCTACGAGCAGGTCGAGGGCCTGCCGCTTGAGGGCCCGGACGGCGTCCCGGTCGATGAGAGCGCCCTTGTCCAGGACGGCTTCGCGCAGTTCGGCACCCTTGCGGCGCAACGCGTCCAGGGCCACCGGGTCGGGGACGTGGCCGTACTCCGGGACGGACTCGATCCGCAGGTGCACCGGGTCCGGGAAGCGGCGGGAGGACGGGCGGTAGGGCGAGGGGTCGGTCGGGTCGCCGGGCACCGCCGCGTGCAGCGGGTTGATCTGGACGAAGCCGGTGCCCAGCCGGCGGCCGGACCAGGAGGCGAGGTCGGCGAGGTCACCGAGGTCGCCCATGCCCCAGGAGCGGGCGGAGAGCAGGGAGTACAGCTGGACGAGGAAGCCGTGGGTGCGGCCGGGCGGCTGCGGGACGCGGTCCGGGGCGACGACGAGCGTGCAGTCCTGCGGCTCGCGGCCCGGCGCGTGGGCGGTGAGCCGGTGGACCCCGAGCGGGGGCCCGGACCACCAGGCGCTTCCCGGTCCGGCCGGATCCGGCTCCCCGGCGGGCACCCGCAGCAGGACCGGCTCGTCCGTCTCGTCGGCCTCCTCCAGCCGGACGGCCAGCTCCGTGCCGGGCGGCAGGGCGCTCAGCGCCGGCGGCAGCGGCTCGCCGGACCACGCCACCAGCGTGGCCGGGAGCAGCCGGGCGCGGGCCGCCGATTCGGCGGCGGCGAGCGCGTCCCGTACCGCTTCGGGCGTGGTGGCGTCGATGCCGAGCGCACCGAGCACGGCGACGACCGTGGTCTCGGGGACGGACTGAGTGACGCCGGCGGACGGGGAGAAGGAGGTGGCGACGCCGTGCAGTGCGGCGAGCCGGGACAAGCCCATTCAGACTCCTGGGGACTCCGGGCCCCACGCGCTGCCGGACGCGGCCGGTTCGCTGGTCAGCGGGGCGAGGACGGCGAGCGGCGGCTCGCTGGTCAGGGGGGTGGCCTCGGCGAGCGGGGGCTCGCTGGTCAGGGGTATGGCGTCGGCGAGCGGCGGCTCGCTCGTGAGCGYGCCGGGCAGGGTGGCGGGGGACGCGCTGATCAGCGGGGCGGGACCGGATGCCTGTTTGGAGAGGGCGGAGAGCGGAAGCTGCGCGGTGGCGGGCATGGTGGCCTCCTGGCCGTGGAGAACAGGACAGAGACGGCCTACCCAGCGGGCGCCGCCGCAGACGTAGGCGTTACAACAACGAGTTCAACGTGCTCCGGGTCACAATCCGTTCCCGGAGGGCCGGTTGTCCGCAAGACGTTCGCCTTTTTCGGCCATTCGGCGCTGTCTTTCGCGTATCACCCCGTCGCACGCATCCCGTTCATCACACCGGTCACAACCGGGCATTTCCGCACCGATCGGCCCGCGCATTGACACTCTCGCGCGCGGGGTGGTGGGCTCGGAACCCACTGGTGGGAGCGAGGGGAGAGACCGGGATGCGGCTCAGTGGCAGGACGCGGGCGACAGCCGTCGCCGTGGCCGCGCTCGGCGGGCTGCTCGCCGCCGCCCCGCCCGCACCCGCCGCTCCCCCGGACCCGGCGTCGCGGTCCGCSGCGGACCGGGAGCGCGCCGCCGACCCCGCTCCCCCCGCCGTGTGGCCGCGCCCGCAGAGCCTGAAGGCGGCCGGACCGGCCGTGGCGCTGACCGGCGAGGTCACCCTGCTCGCGGACGCTCGGGCCGATCCGTACGCCGTGGACGCGCTGCGCAGGGTCCTGCGGGAGGCCGGGGTGCGTACGGTCCACGAGACGCTGCCGGGCGCCGGGCCGGTGATCCGGGTGGGCGGCGAAGGGGCTGGGGACGCGCTGCGTGCCCTGGGCGCGGCGGACCGGGCGGACCTGCCTGCGGGCGGCTACCGGCTCTCGGCGGGCCGGGCCGGGAAGCGGGACACCGTGGCCCTGGAGGGCGTCGGTGAGGACGGCCTGTTCCATGCGGTGCAGACGCTGGGCCAGTTGGTCCGGGGCGGAAAGGTCGCCGGGGTCACGGTCCGGGACTGGCCCTCGACCGCGGTGCGCGGGCTGACCGAGGGCTTCTACGGGCAGCCGTGGAGCCAGGAGGACCGGCTCGCGCAGATCGACTTCCTGGGGCGCACCAAGCAGAACCGCTATCTCTACGCGGCGGGCGACGACCCGTACCGGCAGGCCCGCTGGCGCGACCCGTATCCGGCGGCGCGGCGCGCCGGTTTCCGGGCGCTGGCCGAGCGCGCCGCGGCCTCGCATGTGACGCTCGGCTGGGCGGTGGCGCCGGGGCAGTCCATGTGCCTGTCCTCGGAGCGCGACCGGAAGGCGCTCAACCGGAAGATCGACGCGATGTGGGACCTGGGGGTACGGGTCTTCCAGGTGCAGTTCCAGGACGTCAGCTACAGCGAGTGGCACTGCGCGGCCGACGCGGACACCTTCGGCAGCGGCCCCGGGGCGGCGGCCCGCGCCCAGGCCCGTGTCGTGAACGGAGTGGCCCGGCACCTGGCGGAACGCCACCCGGACGCCGCGCCGCTGTCGGTGATGCCGACGGAGTTCTACCAGGACGGCGCCACGGAGTACCGCACGGCGCTCGCCGCGGAGCTGGCCGACGGGGTGGAGGTCGCCTGGACCGGGGTCGGGGTCGTGCCGAGGACCATCACCGGCGCCGAACTGGCCGCGGCACGCGCCGCGTTCGGCCACCCGCTGGTCACCATGGACAATTACCCGGTCAACGACTACGCCCAGGACCGGATCTTCCTCGGCCCGTACACCGGCCGGGACCCGGCGGTGGCGGTCGGCTCGGCGGCGCTGCTGGCCAACGCGATGGAGCAGCCCGCCGCCTCCCGCATCCCGCTGTTCACGGCCGCCGACTTCGCGTGGAATCCCAGGGGCTACGACTCCGAGGAGTCCTGGCGGGCCGCCGTCGACGACCTCGCGGGCCCCGCCGACGGCAGCGGCGACGCGCTGCGGGCCCTGGCGGGCAACAGCGCGGGCTCCGTCCTCGGCTCCACCGAGTCCGCGTATCTGCGGCCGCTGATCGCCGCGTTCTGGGCGGAGTACGCGGGCGACGACGGCAAGGCGCTCGACGCCGCGGCGGACCGGCTGCGGGCCGCGTTCGCTGAGATGCGCGGGGCCCCGGGGCGGCTCGCGGGCGCGGCCGGCGGCCGGCTCGGCGACGAGGTACGCCCGTGGACCGTGCAGCTTTCGCGCTACGGCTACGCGGGCGAGCTGGCCGTCGACCTGCTGCGCGCCCAGGCCCGGGGCGACGGGGCCGCCGCCTGGCGGACGTCGCTGGCGCTGGAACCGGTCCGCGCGGACATCGCGGCGGGCGGGGCGAAGGTCGGCGAGGGCGTCCTCGGTCCGTTCCTCGACCGGGTCCGTAAGGAGGCCCGCTCCTGGACCGGAACGGACCGGTCCGGCGGCGAGGTGACCGAGGCACCGGGCAGCTACACGGTCCGGCTCGACCGGGCCCGTCCGCTGGAGGCCGTCACCGCGACGACCGTGCCGGGAGCCGAGGCGGCGGCGGGCGCGACCGTCCAGGCGCACGTGCCGGGCGAGGGCTGGCGGACGCTCGGCCCGCTGTCGGCGAGCGGCTGGACGCAGGCGGCGGGCGAGGGGGTGCGGGCCGACGCCGTCCGGATCAGCTGGCCGGCCGCGACCCCGGTGGTGGCCGGATCGCCGCCCCTGATCATCCCGCCGCTGGCCGGCGCGTCGGTCGGCTCCGGGACCGCCCCGGACGTGCGCTCGCTGGTGCCGTGGTTCGGCGACGAGCCCGCCGCACGGCTGGACCTGGCACGCGGCGAGACGGACGCGGTGATCGGCGGCAGGGCCCAGGAGGTCCGGGCCCGGCTCTCCGGACGCCGGCCGGCCGAGGTGCGCGGCAGGCTGACCGCGAAGGCGCCCGAGGGCATCGAGGTCCGGGTGCCGAAGCGTACGACCGTGCCGCGCGGGACACGGACCGAGGTCCCGGTGGAGATCACCGTCCCGAAGGACACCCCGGCCGGGGAGTACGAGGTGCCGTTCTCCTTCGGCGACGAGAAGACCACGCTGACTGTCCGGGCCTACCCGCGCGCCGCCGGGCCCGACCTGCTGCGCGGGGCCACCGCCTCCTCGTCGGGCGACGAGACCGCGGGCTTCCCGGCGTCCGCCGCGTCCGACGGCGACCCGGAGACCCGCTGGTCCTCACCGGCCGAGGACGGGGCGTGGTGGCAGGCGGAACTGCCCGCCCCGGTCCGCCTCGGCAAGGTCGACCTGAGCTGGCAGGACGCGTACGCCTCCCGCTACCGCGTCCAGGTCTCCGCCGACGGCCGCACCTGGCGCACCGCCGCGACCGTCCGCGAGGGCGCGGGCGGCCGCGAGTCGGTGCGGATGGACGCGAAGGACACCCGGTTCATCCGCGTCACGGGCGACGAGCGGGCCACGAAGTACGGCATCTCGCTGTGGTCGGTCCGGGCGTACGCGGTGGCGAAGGGCGACTGACGGGGCCGGGGCGCGGCAGGCCGGGGCCCCGGACCGCGGGGACCGCCGCCGGGCACACCGGTTCGCCTCCCGGCGCGGCATACCGGCCCCGGAAAGCACACAGGCCCGGTCTCAGGCTGAGATGCCGTCGATCCGGGCCATCGCGTCGTCCGCGCCGAACGGTTGCAGATAAGGCAGCCAGCGCGGGTCGCGGTGGCCCGTGCCGATGATCCGCCAGGCCAGCCCGGTCGGCGGGGCGGGCTGCTGGTGCAGCCGCCAGCCCAGCTCCGGCAGATGGCGGTCGGCCTTGACGTGGTTGCAGCGGCGGCAGGCCGCCACCACGTTGTCCCAGGCGTGCTGTCCGCCGCGGCTGCGCGGAATGACGTGGTCGACGCTGGTCGCGGCGGCCCCGCAGTACATGCAGCGCCCGCCGTCCCTGGCGAACAGCGCCCGCCGGGTCAGCGGCACCGGACCCCGGTAGGGGACGCGGACGAAGCGCTTGAGACGGACGACGCTCGGGGCCGGGACGACCCGGGTGGCACTGTGCATGAGGGCGCCGGATTCCTCAAGACAGATGGCCTTGTTCTCGAGGACGAGGACGAGCGCGCGGCGGAGCGGTACGACGCCGAGCGGCTCGTACGACGCGTTGAGAACCAGGACATGCGGCACGGATGCCTCCTTGTACGCCGGCGGCGCGTGGCTCGCGCCGGGACGATCTCCGCTCTCAGTCTCCCCTCACGCCTGGTCGAAGCGCCACCACGTGCGGGTAACGGGCGGGAACGAATTTCCCCGCCGGAGCGGTCCGGGGGCGTGCCGGGGCGCCTTCGGCCCTTATCCGTTCCGTATCTCCGGGTGAGCCGCGTCTCTCCCCCCGGTCACGGCAACGGAGCACGGGTGATGCCCCGTTAGTGTGGTTGTTCAGCGCTCTTCCGCTCAGCGCCCGCCCCTGGAGGTTTCGCCGTGTCCCTGTCCGCCCTGTTGGCCGCAGCTCCGTCACCCGAGCCGGGGGGCTCGCTGGACGAGGCCGCGAAGCAGGCCGGCAACGCCGCGGGCTGGGTGGAGGAGAACTGGTCCACCTGGCTGAACACCAGCCTGCGGATCGTCCTCATCGCCGCGATCGCGCTCTTCCTGCGCATCGCGGTCCGCCGCGCCCTGACCAAGCTCATAGAACGGATGAACCGCAGCGCCCAGGCGGTGGAGGGCACCGCGCTCGGCGGCCTCCTGGTCAACGCGGAGCGCCGCCGCCAGCGCTCGGAGGCGATCGGCTCGGTGCTGCGTTCGGTGGCCTCGTTCCTGATCCTGGGCACCGCGGCGCTGATGATCCTGGGCGCGTTCCAGATCAACCTGGCCCCGCTGCTCGCCTCCGCCGGGGTCGCCGGTGTGGCGCTGGGCTTCGGCGCCCGCAACCTGGTCACCGACTTCCTGTCCGGGGTCTTCATGATCCTGGAGGACCAGTACGGCGTGGGCGACCAGATCGACGCGGGCGTCGCCTCCGGCGAGGTCATCGAGGTCGGCCTGCGCGTGACGAAGCTGCGCGGCGAGAACGGCGCGATCTGGTACGTCCGCAACGGCGAGGTGAAGCGGATCGGCAACCTCAGCCAGGGCTGGTCCACGGCCGGCGTCGATGTCCAGGTCCGCCCCACCGAGGACCTGGAGAAGATCCGCGCGGTGATCACCGAGGCCGCCCAGGAGATGGCCAAGGAGGACCCCTGGACCGAGCGCCTGTGGGGCCCGGTGGAGATCCTGGGGCTGGACACGGTGCTGCTGGAGTCCATGACGGTCCGGGTCAGCGCCAAGACGATGCCGGGCCAGGCGGTCGGTGTGGAGCGCGAGCTGCGCTGGCGCATCAAGGTGGCCCTGGACGCGGCGGGCATCAGCATGGTGACCGGTACCCCGGAGGAGGCTCCGGAGGGCGCCGACCCCACGGCCGGCGTGGCCGCCCCGTCCGCGTACGCCTCGGCGACCTCCCCGCAGTCCCTCGCGACGACCCCGATCCCGCCGCCGAGCACCACGAAGTAGGCCACCCGGCCGGGGACCCGCGCGGTCCCCGGCCGTTGTCGTTTCCGGCCAGGTAACGCTTTGGTTGCCACCGGCGGTCAGGTCATTGACGCCCCGGCGGCGCGGGACCTACCTTCCTCTCACCGAATAGGAAACTTTCCTAACAGAGGGGCAGGTGCCGAGCTCATGGCCGGAAACACGCCGGGCACACCCAGCGTTCTGCGCGCCATGAACGACCGGGCCGCGCTGGATCTGCTCCTGGAGCACGGCCCCCTCTCGCGGACCCGGATCGGGAAGCTCACCGGGCTCTCCAAGCCCACCGCCTCCCAGCTCCTGGCCCGCCTCGAAGCCGCCGGACTCGTCGTGGCCACCGGGACCGCGGCCGGGCGCCCCGGCCCAAACGCCCAGCTCTACGCCGTCAACGCCTCCGCCGCCCATGTCGCCGGGCTCGACGTGAACGCCCACCGGATCGTCGCCGCCGTCGCCGATGTGACCGGCGGGACGGTCGGGGAGTTCGAGCTGCGGACCCCCGGACGGCGCGCCGACAGCGTGGTGCGGCAGGTGACCGAGGCACTGGACGGGGCGGTCGCCGACGCCGGACTGACCCGGGCCGACCTGCACCGCGTGGTCATCGGCACGCCGGGCGCCTTCGACCCGAACACGGGCCGGCTGCGCTACGCCTCGCACCTGCCCGGCTGGCACTCCCCCGCACTGCTGGACGAGCTGGCGGCCCTGCTGCCGATGCCCGTGGAGTACGAGAACGACGTCAACCTCGTCGCCGTCGCCGAGCAGCGGAGCGGGGCGGCCCGGGGCCACGACGACTTCGTCCTGTTGTGGAACGAGGAGGGCCTCGGCGCCGCCCTCGTGATCAACGGCCGGCTGCACCGCGGCTTCACCGGGGGCGCCGGCGAGGTCGGCTTCCTGCCGGTGCCGGGCGCGCCGCTGGTCCGCCAGGTCGCCAAGGCCAACGCGGGCGGCTTCCAGGAGCTGGCGGGCGCCCAGGTGCTCGCGCGGCTGGCCCGGGAACTCGGCATCGAGGACGCGCCCGGCTCCGGCACCCATCAGGAGATCGGCGCCGCCCTGGTCGGCCGGGCCGTGGAAGCGGTGGAGGACGGGGAGGCGGACGGTCCGTACGGCCGGCTGCTCGACCGGTTCGCCACCGGCCTCGCGACCGGCCTCGCCTCCCTGGTCGCGGTCCTGGACCCCGAGATCGTCGTGCTCTCCGGCGAGCTGTTCTCGCGCGGCGGGGAGCCGCTGCGCGCCCGGGTCGCGGCCGAGCTGGCCGAGCTCGCCGCGTCCAGGCCCCGGCTGCTCGCCGGGGACGTCACCCACCGGCCCGTACTGCGCGGCGCGCTGGAGAGCGCGCTCGCCACCACCCGCGACGAAGTGTTCGACACCTCGCGCTGACACCCCTGCCCCTTCCGCTTCCCCGTAGACGTTCCGCCCTTCCCTGCCCACCCCTTCACCGGGAGACACCACCATGTCCGGAAACCGCCGGAAGCCGGCCGCCGCACTCGCCGCGACCGCCGCGATAGCCCTGTTCGCCTCCGCCTGTACCGGGCAGAGCAGTTCCGGGGCCAACGATGACGCGTCCAAGGAGACGACCATCACCTTCTGGCACGGCTGGAGCGCGCCGGGCGAGGTGAAGGGCATCCAGGACACGGTCGACGCCTTCGAGAAGGCGCACCCCAACATCCATGTGAAGGTCGTCGGCAACATGACCGACGACAAGATCAACCAGGCGCTGCGGGCCGGCGGTTCCAAGGCGCCGGACGTGGTCTCGTCGTTCACCACGAACAACGTGGGCAAGTTCTGCTCCTCGAAGGCGTTCGTCGACCTCAACCCGTTCCTGAAGAAGGACGGCATCGACCCCGAGGCCACCTTCCCGAAGGCGATGAACGAGTACACCCAGTTCGACGGGGTGCGCTGCACGGTGCCGCTGCTGGGCGACGCGTACGGGCTGTACTACAACAAGGACGCGTTCGAGAAGGCCGGGATCGCGAACCCGCCGAAGACGTGGTCCGAGTTCGCCGCCGACGCGAAGAAGCTGACGAAGACCAAGGGCGACTCGTACGAGCAGCTGGGCTTCATGCCGAACTACCACGGCTACGAGTCGACGACCGAGCACTACCTGGGCGGCTGGAACCCCACGTACTTCGACGCCGACGGCAAGTCGAACATCGCGAAGGACCCGGCGTTCGCCGCGATGCTCACCCAGCAGAAGAAGCTGGTCGACTCGCTCGGCGGCTACGCGAAGCTGGAGAAGTTCCGTACCGGCTTCGGTGACGAGTGGGGCGCCAAGCACCCGTTCCACACCGGCCAGGTGGCGATGCAGCTGGACGGCGAGTGGCGGCTCGGCATGGCCGAGGACACCAAACCGAAGTTCGAGATCGGGGTGGCCCCGATGCCCGTCGCGGACGACGAGGCCGACACGTACGGCAAGGGCTATCTGACCGGCACCATCGCGGGCATCGCCGCCACCTCCGGCAAGCAGAACGCGGCCTGGGAGCTGGTCAAGTTCATGACGACCGACACCGACGCGGTCGTGAACTTCGCCAACGCCATCCACAACGTGCCGTCCACCCTGGCGGCGCTGAAGTCGCCGAAGCTGAAGTACGACCCGCGCTTCAAGACCTTCCTGGACATCGCGGCCAACCCGAAGTCCACCACCACCCCGCCCTCGGTGAACGGCGGCGCGTACCTGGTGTCCCTGCAGAACCTCGGCTTCGACGTCGAGAAGGGCAAGCAGACGGACATCAAGGCGGGTCTGGAGAAGACCGCCAAGGAGATCGACGCGGCGATCGCCCAGGCGAAGTAGGACCGGCGCGATGAGCACGTACACACTCCGTTCGAAGCGCCGCAGGTCGGCGCTTCGGACGGCGGCCTTCATGTCGCCGTGGCTGATCGGGTTCTGCGTCTTCTTCGCCTACCCGCTGATCTCCACGGTCTACTTCTCCTTCACCAGCTACGACGGGTTCGCCGCCCCTCAGTTCAGCGGCTTCAAGAACTGGTCGTTCGTCTTCAACGACTACCCGCTGTTCTGGCCGGCGCTGCGCAACACGCTCTGGCTGGTCGTGGTGATGGTGGCCTGCCGGGTGGTGTTCGGGCTCGGTGTCGGGCTGCTGATCACCAAGATCAAGACGGGTACGGGTGTCTTCCGGACGCTGTTCTACCTGCCGTACCTGGCTCCGCCGGTCGCCGCCACGCTGGGCTTCGTCTTTCTGCTCAACCCCGGTACCGGGCCGGTCAATTCGATCCTCGGGGACCTGGGGATGGGGACGCCCGGCTGGTTCACCGACGCCACCTGGTCCAAGCCCGCGCTGACCGCGCTCGCGGTGTGGGGGGTGGGCGACCTGATGGTGATCTTCATGGCCGCGCTGCTCGACGTACCGAAGGAGCAGTACGAGGCTGCGGAGCTGGACGGGGCGACCGCGTACCACCGGTTCCGGTACGTCACGCTGCCGAACATCTCGCCGATCATCATGTTCGCCGTGGTCACCGGCATCATCCAGACGATGCAGTACTACACCCAGCCCCTGGTGGCCGGGAAGGTCGCGTCCGGTGTCATGGGCGGCTCGGGCCAGCAGTTCGAACCCGGCTATCCCGACAAGTCGACACTGACGCTTCCGCAGCTGGTCTACAACCTCGGTTTCCAGCGCTTCGACTACGGCTCCGCCTGTGTGGTCGCGCTCGTTCTCTTCGTCCTCGCCATGGCGTTCACCGCACTGCTGATGCGGCGCCGCAGCGGACTGATCCAGGCAGGTGAGTGACATGGCGCAGGTTCTCGACCACCCGAAGGCCGCCGGACCGGTGAGTGACCCCGTCACCCCGGCCCAGCGCGTGGCGCGCCGCAAGGCGCTGCTGCACTGGATCGCCGTCCACTCGCTCGGCGTGGCCGCCGCGCTCTTCTTCGTGCTGCCGTTCGTCTTCCTCGTGCTCACCTCGCTGATGAGCGACCAGCAGGCCCTCACCCGGGACCTGTGGCCGCACCCCTTCGAGTGGGCCAACTACAAGAAGGTGTTCGACACCCCGGGCTTCCTGACCTGGTGGAAGAACACCCTGCTGTACGCGGGTCTGGGCACCGTCCTGACGGTGGTGTCCTCGCTGCCCGTGGCGTACGCGCTCGCCAAGTTCCGCTTCCGCGGCCGGCATCTGTCGCTGATGCTCGTCATCTCGATGATGATGCTGCCGCCGCAGGTCGTGGTCATCCCGATGTACCTGTTCTGGGCCAAGCAGCTGGACCTGTCCGGCACGCTGTGGCCGCTGATCATCCCGATGGCCTTCGGCGACGCGTTCTCCATCTTCCTGCTGCGGCAGTTCCTGCTGACCATCCCCGACGAGTACCTCGACGCGGCGAAGGTCGACGGCTGCGGCGAACTGCGCACCCTGCTGCGCGTGGTGGTGCCGATGGCCAAACCGGGCATCGCCGCCGTCGCCCTCTTCCAGTTCTTCTGTGCCTGGAACGACTACTTCGGCCCCCAGATCTACGCCTCGGAGAACCCGGGCGCCTGGACGCTGAGTTACGGACTGGAGTCCTTCAAGGGCGCACACCACACCGACTGGAACCTGACCATGGCCGCGACCGTTCTGGTCATGGCCCCTGTGATCGTCGTCTTCTTCTTCGCACAGAAGGCCTTTGTCGAGGGCGTCACACTGACCGGAGTAAAGGGCTGAACCATGAAGCTCGCTGTAGTGGGTGGCGGGTCCACCTACACCCCCGAACTGATCGACGGATTCGCCCGGCTGCGTGACACGCTGCCGGTCGAGGAGCTGGTCCTCGTCGACCCGGCCGCCGACCGGCTCGACCTTGTGGGCGGCCTCGCCCGGCGGATCTTCGCCAAGCAGGGCCACCCGGGCCGCATCGTCACCACCTCGGACGTCGACGCGGGCGTCGCCGGGGCGGACGCCGTCCTGCTCCAGCTGCGCGTCGGCGGCCAGGCCGCCCGCAACCAGGACGAGACCTGGCCGCTGGAGTGCGGCTGCGTCGGCCAGGAGACCACCGGGGCCGGCGGCCTCGCCAAGGCCCTGCGCACCGTCCCGGTCGTCCTGGACATCGCCGAACGCGTCCGGCGCACCAACCCGGACGCCTGGATCATCGACTTCACCAACCCGGTCGGCATCGTCACCCGCGCCCTCCTCCAGGCCGGACACAAGGCGGTCGGCCTGTGCAACGTGGCGATCGGCTTCCAGCGCAAGTTCGCCCGGCTGCTGGACGTGGCCCCCGGCGAGGTGCACCTCGACCACGTCGGGCTGAACCACCTCACCTGGGAGACGGGGATGCGCCTCGGCGGCCCGCAGGGCGAGGACGTGCTGCCCCGGCTGATCGCCGAGCACGGCGACGCCATCGCGGACGACCTGCACATGCCGCGCGCGATCGTGGACCGCCTCGGCGTCGTGCCCTCGTACTACCTGCGGTACTTCTACGCGCACGACGAGGTCGTCCGCGAGCTGGGCACCAAGCCCTCCCGGGCGGCCGAGGTCGCCGCGATGGAGAAGGAACTCCTCGCCATGTACGGCGACCCGGCGCTGGACGAGAAGCCCGCGCTGCTCGCCAAGCGCGGCGGCGCCTTCTACTCCGAGGCGGCCGTGGACCTGGCGGCGGCGCTGCTCGGCGGCGGCGGTTCGGCGCACCAGGTGGTCAACACGTACAACAACGGCACGCTGCCGTTCCTCCCGGACGACGCGGTGATCGAGGTCCAGGCGAAGGTCGACGGTTCCGGCGCCACGCCGCTCGCCGTGCCGGCCCTGGACCCGCTGTACGCGGGGCTCATCGCGAACGTCACGGCGTACGAGGACCTCGCCCTCCGGGCCGCGCTGCACGGCGGCCGGGACCGGGTGTTCAAGGCGCTGCTCGCGCACCCGCTGATCGGGCAGTTCGAGTACGCCGAGGCGCTGACCGACAAGCTGATCGCGCACAACCGGGAGCACCTGGCGTGGGCGTGAACGGTTCGGTCCTCGCGATCGACGCGGGGAACAGCAAGACCGATGTGGCGCTCATCGGTGCGGACGGCACGGTGCTGTCCACGGCCAGGGGCGGCGGGTTCCAGCCGCCGGTGGTCGGTGTGGAGACGGCCGTCGACGTGCTCGGCGCGGCCGTGGAGAAGGCGCTGTCCCAGGCCGGCACCGACGCCGGGCAGGTCTCCCATGTGTCCGCCTGCCTCGCCAACGCGGACCTGCCCGTCGAGGAGGAGCAGCTGACCGAGGCGCTGGCCGCGCGCGGCTGGGGCCGCACGGTCGAGGTCCGCAACGACACCTTCGCGATCCTGCGGGCCGGGGTCGACGAGCCGCGCGGCGTGGCCGTGGTGTGCGGCGCGGGGATCAACTGCGTCGGCATGGTCCCGGACGGGCGCACCGCGCGCTTCCCCGCGATAGGCCGGATCTCCGGTGACTGGGGCGGCGGTTCGGGCCTGTCCGAGGAGGCGATGTGGTTCGCCGCACGCGCCGAGGACGGCCGGGGCGAGCCGACCGAGCTGGCCCGGACGCTCCCCGCGCACTTCGGGCTCGGTTCGATGTACGCGCTGATCGAGGCGCTGCACCTGGGCCGCATCGCGCCGGAGCGCCGGCACGAGCTGTCCCCGGTGCTGTTCGCGACGAGCGCGGCCGGTGACCCGGTGGCGCGGGCCCTGGTGGACCGGCTGGCCGAGGAGGTCGTGGCGCTGGCGGCCGTCGCGCTGACCCGCCTCGGGCTGCTCGGCGAGGAGGCGCCGGTGCTGCTCGGCGGCAGCGTCCTGGCGGCGCGGCACCCGCAGTTGGACGACCGGATCGCCGCACTGCTCGCGGACCGGGCCCCGAAGGCCGTGGTGCGCGTGGTGCAGCAGTCGCCGGTGCTCGGCGCCGGGCTGCTGGGCCTGGACCACACGGGCGCGGCGCCACAGGTGCACGCGAGGCTGCGGGCGCAGTACGCCTGAGCACGGGACGGCCGGGTTCCGGACCGTCAGGGGCGTCCCGTAGCCTGCGGGTTGCGGGGCGCCTTTCGCGTGCGGGAACCGATCGGCCGCCCCGGACGTGTTGATGGTGGGGAGGACGGTGCGGCGGGGGATCGTGCCGTTCGCCTTGATCAACGGCGCTTGTCTTGATCGAATGCCGTTGACCGCGGCCGGTCATGACCTGCCGCTGCGTGGTCCGGTGCCCGATCCGGTCGTTCCGGATGTGTGTGCCGGTCCCTGAGGCCATACTTCTGGCCGGGCACCAGTCCCCCGATCGGCCGGGGGGCGGGCCGCCGTCAGTGACCGAGGGGGAGGTCAAGTGACACACCCGCCGAGTGTGCGCCAGGCGCCGCACCGCGCACCGGAGCAGCCGCCCGCACCGGTGGCCGTGCCCGTGCCGCCGCAGCCGAGTGCCCGCGCCGCCGCGATCGGGCGGCTGCGTGCCGCGGCGACCACCGAACCAGGGCGCCTCCGGATCATCGGCGCCGTCCTGGCGCTGCTCGTCCTCGCGTTCGGGGCGGTGACGGCCTTCGAGATCAGCGGCCGGGCGGCCTCGGCCGACGACGTGGTGGAGCGCAGCCAGCCGCTCAGCGCGGACGCGGCGGGCATCTACCGCTCGCTGGCCGACGCGGACGCGGCGGCGGCGAGCGGCTTCCTGGCCGGCCCGCAGGAGCCGCGCACGGTGCACGACCAGTACGTGAAGGACATCGAGGAGGCGTCCCGCCTGCTGGTGAAGGCCGCGGCGAACACGGACGCGGCCACGACGTCCGGCCGCGAGATCACCACGCTCAACGAGGGCCTCCCGCGCTACACCGGCCTGATCGAGCGCGCCCGCGCCGCCAACCGGCAGGGGCTCCCGCTGGGCGGCGCCTACCTGCGGTACGCGAACCAGCAGATGTCCGGCGAGCTGCTGCCGGCCGCCGAGCGGCTGTACGCGGCGGAGACCGGCCGGCTCGACCGGGACCACCGCGCGGCGCGCGCCTGGCCGTGGTTCTCGCTGGGTGTCGGCGTCATCGCGCTGGGGGTGCTGTTCTGGGCGCAGCGGCGCAACTACCGCCGTACGAACCGGGTGCTGAACCACGGTCTGGTGGCCGCGACGGCCGCCGCGGTGGTGCTGCTGCTCTGGCTGGCGGTGGGACACATGGTGGCCCGGTCCGACCTGGCCGAGGCCGATTCGCACGGGCAGCGGTCCATGGACGTGCTCAACCGGGCGCGCATCGATTCGCTGAAGGCGCGCGCCGACGAGAACCTCACGGTGGTCGCCCGGGGTGCGGTGCTGACCGCGGACGGCAAGAACGACAAGTACGAGACCGACTACACCGCGGGCATGAAGGCGCTGGGCGAGGAGCTGGCCGCGGCGGCGAAGCTCGCCGACGACACCGGGGACGCCGAGGGCGGCAAGCCGGTCGCCTCCGCGTCCAAGGCGGTCACCGAGTGGCAGGACCGCCACCGGACCGCCCGGAAGACCGACGACGCCGGTGACTACGAATCGGCTCTGGAGCAGATCATCGGCCAGGAGAATTCGACGGGCGAGTCGTTCAAGAAGGTGGACGACGCGCTGCGCGAGGCCCTGGCGCACGAGCAGAGCGACTTCACCCGGGCCGCGCGGGACGGCCGCGGCGCCCTGGGCGGCCTGCCCGTCGGCGCGGCGGTGCTGGCGCTGCTCGGCGCGGTCGCGGCGATTGTCGGGGTCAACCGCAGGCTCTCGGAGTTCCGGTGACAGGGGGAGCGATGACATCGAAGGACCCGAGGACGGGGCGCGGCCGACGGCGCCGGCTGCGCGGCTGGGGCGGGGTGAGCGCCATGGCCGCGGCCTGCGCGGTGACGGCGTCGCTGACCCTGCTGCCGCTGTCCCACGAGGGCGACGACGTCTTCGGCCCCCAGGTGACGGGGCCGGGCGCGGCACACGCCGTCCAGGCGCGGGCCGACTCCTGCACGGACCCCGAGGCGAGCCTGCGGCCGGACGCGGTGGACGGGGACGCGGTCAGGAAGATCAAGGAGCGCGGCAAGCTCATCGCGGGCGTCGACCAGAACAGCTTCCAGTGGGGCTTCCGCAACCCGGAGTCCGGGGACCTCGAAGGCTTCGACATCGACCTGGTGCGGGCCATCGCGAAGGACATCCTGGGCGACGGCGACAAGGTGATCTTCCGGGCGATCCCGACCAACCAGCGCATCGCCGCGCTGGAGAACGACAAGGTCGACGTCGTCGTGCGGACGATGACGATCAACTGCGCCCGGCTGAAGCAGGTCTCGTTCTCGACGGCCTACTTCCAGGCCGGTCAGCAGGTCCTCGCCGCGAAGGAGGACCACTCGATCACCGGGTTCAACTCCACGCTGGGCGGCAAGCGCGTCTGCACCGCCGAGGGCTCCACGGCGTACGAGGCGCTGGAGAAGGAGTCGTTCGGCTCGGTCTTCAAGGACGAGCACGACGGCACGGCGGCCGACGAGGACCAGCTCACGGTCCCCAACCAGCTGGACTGCCTGGTGCGGCTCCAGCTGGGCGAGGTCGACGCGGTCGTCACGGACAACGCGCTGGCCGCCGGCCAGGCCGCGCAGGACCCGGCCGTGGAGCTCAAGGGCGCCCCCTTCACCACCGAGTACTACGGCGTGGCCACGAAGAAGGGCGCGGACGACCTGGTGTCCCGGGTCAACAAGGTGCTGGTCGACTACCGGGCGGGCGGCGCGGACAGCCTCTGGATGAAGTCGTACCGCGAATGGCTGGAGGACGGCCTGCCGGGGATCAAGGCGCCGCCGGCGCCGAAGTACCGGGACTAGGCCCCCGCCCGCGGGCGGCACTGATCCTGCGGGGCCCCGGCCCGGCGGGGAGAGCGGAGAGGTGATCGATGGGCGTCGCTGGCCCCTTCCCCAGCTACGCGGCCCGGCCCCCCGGTCCGGTCATGGACCGGGACGAGGCCGACCGCGCGCTGGCCCGGCTCGGCGCGGAGCACGAGGCGATCGAGACCTCGCTCCTCGCCCTCCAGGACCACGCGGGCCGCCGGCTCCTGGAGGGCGCCGAGCTGTCCGGTGTCACCCGGGAGCGGTGGGCCGTCACGGAGCGGTCGGTCACGCTGCTGTGGAGCTACTTCGACGCGTACGCGGGTGTGCTGACCGAGGCGCGCGCGGTGCGGGCCAGACGCCGCCACCCCAACCGCGAGGACCTGGTGGCCCTGACCGAGCTGCTGCGCGGCCAGGGTGTCACCGTGGCGCACGGCGCCGCCGGGCACGACCCGTCGGTCTCCGGACCGGCCCGGCTCTCCGAGCGGTTCACGCTGGAGGAGCTGGTCTCCCGGATGAACGGGCTGTACGCGAGCGCCCTGGACATGGTCGTGGCGTCGGACTCCGTGTGGTCCGCGATGCCCGCGCGGATAGACCTCCTCGCCGCCGAACTGCGCCGCACGCACTCGCTGGCGCACTCGGTGGGCGTACGGCCCGGTGAGCATCCCGCGGGCGACGACCTGGAGGCGATCACCGAGGAGCTGGCCACGCTGCGGGCGCAGGTGATCGCGGACCCGCTGGCGTTCTGGCTGCCGGGGCCGGGGAGCGCGGCGCCCGGCGGCGGGCGCCCGGACACGACCCGCTACGACCGGGCGGCCCGCGCGCTGGACGAGGTGCGGCGCGAGGTCGAAGCGGTGCTCGCCGTGCGGCAGGACGCCGAGCAGCGGCTCGTGCACCTGCGCGACGTGCTCTCCCGGGCCGACCGCACACTGGCCGAGGCCCGGGTGGCGCGCGGCGAGGTCCTGGCCAAGATCGCCGCGTCCGAGGTGCCCGTGGTCAACGGCCCACCGACCGCGCTCCAGGAGCGTCTGGCCGCCGCGTCCGAGTACCGCAGGCACGCCCGCTGGCACCGCCTCTCGCCGCTCCTGGAGACCCTGGAGCGGGAGGCCGAGGAGGAGTTGCTGCGGGCCCGCGAGCAGTTGACGGCGGTCACCGCGCCGCTGGCCGTCCGGGCGGAGCTGCGCGGCCGGCTCGACGCGTACCGGGCGAAGGTGGCCCGCAACGGGCTGGCGGAGGACCCGGTGCTGATCGAGCGGTACGACGCGGCGCGCCGGATGCTGTGGAGCGCCCCGTGCGATCTGCGGGTGGCGGCGGGCGCCGTGCAGCGCTACCAGGACGCGGCGCTGGAACTGCTGGGCGGCCGGGGCGCACCCGGCCCGCAGGACCGGCGGGGGTATTCGTGAAAGGGCCCGGGGGGCGTACAGCGGGCATGAGCAGGAATGACGGAACGTCGAGGCCGCCGAGGCGGCGGGGCGAAGAGGGGGAACGAACATGAGTACGCAGTGCCAGCGCCCCGCGTGCGAGGGCAGTTACGAGGACATGGGCGGCGGTGAGCTGTACTGCGACACCTGCGGTCTGGCACCCGTGGTGTCGCCCAACGGCATGGTCAGCTCGCCGCCCACCGGCATCGCGGGCGGCGGCCGGGGCAGCCGGGGCAGCAACAGCGCCTCGGCGCGCAGCAGTTCACAGGCCTCGTCGCGGGCGTCCTCGCGGTCCTCGTCGCGTTCGTCGACCTCCCGGCGTTCGGTGTCGGGGCGGCTCTCGCGCTCGCTGTCGGGCACGACGACCTCGCATTCCGTCTCGGTGCGCTCCTCCGCCAAGTCGACCAACGCCTCGGGGCGCAACCGGCTGGGCGCGGGCCTGGTGCAGGTGCCGGACGTGCCGCGGCCCGATCCGCGTACGGCCGTGATGGAGAACCCGGAGGTGCCCGAGCGCAAGCGGTTCTGCTCGCGGTCGGACTGCGGGGCGCCGGTGGGCCGGTCCCGGGGCGAACGTCCCGGCCGCACCGAGGGGTTCTGCACGAAGTGCGGCCATCCGTACTCCTTCGTGCCCAAGCTCCAGGCGGGCGACGTCGTCCACGGGCAGTACGAGGTCGCGGGCTGTCTGGCCCACGGCGGTCTCGGCTGGGTCTACCTCGCGGTGGACAAGGCGGTCTCCGACCGGTGGGTGGTGCTCAAGGGCCTGCTGGACACGGGCGACCAGGACGCCATGGCGGCGGCGATCTCGGAACGGCGGTTCCTCGCCGAGATCGAGCACTCCAACATCGTCCGCATCTACAACTTCGTCGAGCACCTGGACCAGCGGACCGGTTCGCTCGACGGGTACATCGTCATGGAGTACGTCGGCGGCAAGGCGCTCAAGGAGATCGCCAACGAGCGCCGCACCCCGGCCGGGAAGCGCGACCCGCTGCCGGTCGAGCAGGCGTGCGCCTTCGGCATAGAGGCCCTGGAGGCGCTGGGTCACCTGCACAGCCGCAACCTGCTCTACTGCGACTTCAAGGTCGACAACGCGATCCAGACCGAGGACCAGCTGAAGCTGATCGACATGGGCGCGGTCCGCAGGATGGACGACGACGAGTCGGCCATCTACGGCACCGTCGGCTACCAGGCGCCGGAGGTCGCGGAGCTGGGCCCGTCGGTCGCCTCCGACCTGTACACGGTGGCCCGCACGCTCGCGGTGCTCACGTTCGACTTCCAGGGGTACACGAACGTCTTCGTGGACTCGCTGCCCGACCCGGACAACATCGAGGTGTTCCGGACCTACGAGTCGTTCTACCGGCTCCTGGTGCGGGCCACCGACCCCGACCCGGCCCGCCGGTTCGCCTCGGCGGCGGAGATGGCGGAGCAGCTGACGGGCGTGCTGCGCGAGGTGGTGTCCCTCCAGACGGGGCGTCCGCGTCCGGCGTTGTCGACGCTGTTCGGCGCGGAGCTGCGGGTCACCGACACGGAGCTGTTCGCCGACCAGGCGGACGAGGTGTCCCGGCTGGGCGCCCGGACCGCCGGCTCCGGCGGGCGCCTCGGCCGCCGGCGGGGCGGGCCGGACGCCCGGACGCCGTCCGCGCCCGCCGCGGTGACCCCGCCCGGGGGTGTGCCGGGGGCGCTGCCCGCCGGGCCTCCGCCCATGGCGCCCACCGGCGCGGCCCCGGTGCCCTCCGCCGCCACTCATGTCCGCAGCCCCGGCGGCGCGGGCACCGGCTCCGGGCCCCTGCCGTACGCACCCGCCGCGAGTGTCCCGGCTCCCCGGAGCCCGGTCCCCTCCCCCGGTGCCCCGCAGGCGCCGGCGGCCGGACGGGCGCCCCGGCTGGCCGGGCTCGACGTGCGGGTGACCTCGCTCGCGCTGCCCGTGCCCCGGGTCGACGCGAGCGACCCCAACGCCGGTTTCCTGGCCGGGGTGATGGCGTCGGCGCCGGCCGAGCTGATCTCCGCATTGCAGGCGGTGCCGGCCGCCTCGCTGGAGACCCGGCTGCGCGAGCTGCGCGCCTACCTGGAGATGCGGGACCTCGCCGCCGCCGCGAAGACGCTGGCCGCGCTGGAGGGGCAGCACGCGGACGACTGGCGCGTCGTCTGGTACCGGGGCCTCACCTCCCTGGTGACCGGCGACAACGAGAACGCGGCGCTGTCGTTCGACGCGGTGTACGACGCGTTCCCCGGGGAGCCCGCGCCCAAGCTGGCCCTCGGCATCTGCGCGGAGGTCCTGGGGCAGCTGGACAACGCCGCCGAGTACTACCGGCTGGTGTGGCTGACCGATCCGAGCTTCGTGAGCGCGGCGTTCGGCCTGGCCCGGGTGCAGATCGCGGCCGGCGACCGGAGCGCGGCCGTCCGGACGCTGGAGTCGGTGCCGGAGGCGTCGATCCACTTCACGGCGGCCCGGATCGCCGCCGTTCGCGCCCGGCTGCGTGAACGCGCCCCCGACGAGCCGCTGCTGGCGGACCTGATGGCCGCGTCGGCCCAGGTGTCGGGGCTCTCGGGGCTCGGGCTCGACGCGGTCCGGCGGGAGCGCCTGTCGGCCGAGGTGCTGGGCACGGCGCTCGACTGGGTACTCTCCGGTAGCCCTTCGGGGCCGCAGCCGGCCGCGCACGCCGGGCCGCACGGCCCGGGGACGCTGCTCGGCAGCGAGCTGGACGAGCGCGGACTGCGGTTCGGCCTGGAGCGTGCGTACCGGATGCTCGCCCGGCTCGCTGAGCCCGGCGCCGAGAGGATCGAACTGGTGGAGCGGGCCAACCGCTTCCGCCCCCGAACGTGGGTGTGAACATGTCGCAGAACCACCAGGAGACGGCCTTGCCGAGGTGCCCCGGCTGCGAGGAGCCGCTGGAGCAGGGCGACCTGTTCTGCGGTGCCTGCGGGTACGACCTGTCGGCCGTGCCCGAGCCGCCCCACGACCGCCCGACGGTCGCCATCGCCACGCCCGGCGCGGGTGCGCCGGACGCGGGCGCCCCTGCCGGGGTCCGCTACGACGGGCCGGACGCCGCCGGGGACTTCGAGCTCGCCGCTCCGGGTGCCGCGCCCGATCCCCGTACGTCCCCAGGGCCGGCGCCGGCCCAGGCGCCCGCCCCGGCCCCGGCGGCCGGGGGCAAGGTCTGCGTGGCCTGCAGGGCCGGGCGGGTCGACGGCGACGGTTACTGCGAGAACTGCGGCCACGCGCAGCCGCGCGAGCGCGACCACATGGAGAAGGAGCTGGGCGCGGTCGCCGCGGTCAGCGACCGGGGGCTGCGCCACCACCGCAACGAGGACGCGTTCGCGGTGTCGACGACCGCCCTGCCGGACGGCTCGGCGGCCGTCGTCGCGATCGTCTGCGACGGGGTCTCCTCGGCCAGCCGGCCCGACGAGGCGTCGGCGGCGGCGGCGAGCGCGGCCAACGCGGCCCTGCTGGAGTCCCTGCCGCGCGGCACGCATCCGCAGCAGGCGATGCACGAGGCGATCGTCGCGGCGTCGGAGTCGGTCAACCTGCTGGCCCAGCAGCCCGGTCAGAGCCCGGAGCGCCATCAGAACGCCCCGGCATGCACCCTGGTCGGCGCGGTCATGGCGAGCGGCCTGCTGGTCGTGGGCTGGGTCGGCGACAGCCGCGTGTACTGGGTGCCCGAGGACCGCGCCACCGCGCCCGCCCGGCTCACCGAGGACGACTCGTGGGCCGCGCAGATGGTCGCGACGGGCCTGATGAACGAGGCGGAGGCGTACGCGGACGAGCGCGCCCACGCCATCACGGGCTGGCTCGGCGCGGACGCCTACGAACTGGAGCCGCACACCGCCTCGTTCAAGCCGGACCGCCCCGGCCTGGTGGTGGTCTGCACGGACGGCCTGTGGAACTACGCGGAGTCCGCCGCCGAGATGGCGGCCGCCGTGCCCGAGGACGCCCACCAACGGCCGCTGCACGGCGCCCAGGTGCTGGTCGGCCACGCCCTCGACGGCGGCGGCCACGACAACGTAACAGTGGCCCTGCTGCCGTTCGCCGTGTCACCGCAAGGGGCAGGCTCCGCCTGATACGGGGCGGTTGATCCCTCCCCGACTTCGCTGCCTTTGTCCGTACCGCTGGCTCCGTCCGACGCGTGGAGCCTCAAGGAGCCGATCAGATGGCCAACTTCTCCAAGTCGAACGTGCCGCAGTTCTCCGTCGAGGTGTACCAGAACGAGTTCCTGCCCGAGGGCGGCCGTGAGGTCAACGGCATCATCACGGTCACCTCGACCGGGGGCGGCACCACCGGCGGCGTTCCGCTGGCGGGGTCGCCGGTGCCGGGGCAGGCGACCGGTGCCGCCGTGGTGATCATGGTGGACTGCTCGGGTTCGATGGACTATCCGCCGACCAAGATGCGCAACGCCCGTGACGCGACGGCGGCGGCCGTGGACACCCTGCGCGACGGCACCTCGTTCGCCGTGGTCGGCGGGACGCACGTGGCCAAGGAGGTCTACCCGGGCAACGGCCGGCTCGCCGTCGCCGACGCGCGGACCCGGGCCGAGGCCAAGCAGGCCCTGCGCCGGCTGAGCGCGGGCGGCGGTACGGCGATCGGGACCTGGCTGCGGCTGGCGGACCGGCTGCTCGGCGCCGCCGACGTGGACATCCGGCACGGCATCCTGCTCACCGACGGGCGCAACGAGCACGAGTCCCCGGAGGACCTGCGCGCCGCGCTGGACGCCTGTGCGGGGCGGTTCACCTGTGACGCCCGCGGGGTCGGCACCGACTGGGAGGTGAAAGAGGTCACAGCCATCGCCTCGGCGCTGCTCGGCACGGCCGACATCGTCGCCGACCCGGCCGGTCTCGCGGCGGACTTCACGCACATGATGGAGAACGCCATGGGCAAGGAGGTCGCGGACGTCGCGCTGCGGCTGTGGACCCCGGTCGGCGTGGAGATCATGTTCGTGAAGCAGGTCGCGCCGACGGTCGCCGATCTGACCGCCCGCCGCACCGAGGCGGGTCCCAGGGCCGGGGACTACCCCACCGGTTCCTGGGGCGACGAGTCCCGCGACTACCACGTGTGCGTCCGGGTGCCGGAGGCCGGCATCGGGCAGGAGATGCTCGCGGCCCGGGTCTCGCTGATCCTTCCCGACCCTGCGGGCGGGGCGCCGCAGACCCTCTCGCAGGGGCTGGTCCGGGCGGTGTGGACCGACGACATGGTGGCGTCGACCTCGATCAATCCGCAGGTCGCGCACTACACGGGTCAGGCCGAACTGGCACAAGTCATCCAGCAGGGGCTCGATGCCCGCAAGTCGGGAGACTTCGACGGCGCCACGGCCAAACTGGGCCGCGCGGTGCAGTTGGCGTCGGCGTCCGGGAACGAGGACACTGCGAAACTGCTTTCGAAGGTGGTAGACGTCGTCGACGCGGCGACGGGTACTGTGCGACTGAAGGCGAAGGTCGCGGAAGCGGACGAGATGACTCTCGAAACGCGCTCGACGAAGACGGTTCGCGTCAAGAAATAATCGGACAGTCACCACGATCAGCCACCCGCCGGTTCAGGTCCGCCGGGCGGCGGAGCACGACAAGTAACGGCCTGCGGGCCGGAGAAGGAGAGGGGGAAGCGCCGACATGCCGACCTGCCCGAACGGACACCAGTCGGGTTCCGAGGACTGGTGCGAGGTCTGCGGCCACCGCATGACCGGGGCGGGCGCGCCTGCGGGTGCGGTTCCCCCGCCGCCTCCCCGCCGCCCGCGCGCGGTTACGGATACCCCCAGCCGCACGACCCGGACGCGACGGCCCAGGCCGAGCTGTGCCCGCAGTGCCGCACGCCGCGTGAGGCGATGGCGCCGTTCTGCGAGGAGTGCCGCTGGAACTTCCTCACGAACACGGCCACGTCCTACACCCCGCTGGCCCCCCGGCACAACCTTCCGGGCGACCCCGGCCCCGCCGGCAGCCGGCCGCCGGGCTTCCCGGCCCAGCAGCCGCCGCCCCCGCAGCAGGCGCGCGACCCCTTCGACTACCAGGGCTCGCGGCCCTCGCAGATGAACCGGTCCGCCGAGCCCCTGTCCACGGGCCCGGGTCAGCCGGGTCCCCAGGGCCCGGGTCAGCCGCCGTTCGGGCAGGGCCCGCAGAGCACCCCGCCGCCGTTCCAGCAGGGCCCCCCGGGCCAGCAGCAGGGCCGGCAGGGACCGCCGCCTCCGCCCCCGTACCAGCAGGGGCCCCAGGGCGGCCCGCAGAGCCCGCCGCCGTTCCAGCAGCAGGGCGCGCCGCCCGCCTTCCAGCAGCAGACGGCTCCCCCGCCGGCCCCGCCGCGTTCCGACGGCGACGACTGGCTGCTGTCCCCGCCCTCGCAGCCCGCGCCGCAGCCGGACCGGGGCCCGCAGTCCCCGATGCAGCAGCCGCCGTTCCCGGGGCAGCAGGGTCCGGGTCCGCAGGGCCCCGGGCAGCCCGGTCCGGGACAGCAGCACGGGGGACCCGGTCCGCAGCACGGCCAGCACGGTCCCGGTGCGCACGACCCCGGTCAGCAGCACGGCCCGGGGCCCGGCCGGCCCCCGCTGTCCAACAACTGGACGGCGTTCATCGCGCCCGACCGTGAGTACTTCCTGGCGATGATGCAGCGCAGCGGCCCCGAGGCCACCGGGCTCAACCTGCCCGCGTACTCCCCGGAGCAGCAGCTCGCGCTCACCGGCAGCCAGATCACGATCGGCCGCCGCCGGCACAGCACGGGCGAGTCCCCGGACATCGACCTGTCGGTGCCGCCGGAGGACCCCGGCGTCTCCCACCAGCACGCCGTGCTGGTGCAGCAGCCCGACGGCAGCTGGGCCGTGGTCGACCAGAACTCCACGAACGGCACCACGGTCAACGGCTCCGAGGATCCGATCCAGCCCTACGTCCCCGTCCCGCTCCAGGACGGCGACCAGGTGCACGTAGGTGCGTGGACCACGATCACGGTCCGCCGGGACTGAGCACCGCGTACGGCGAAGCGGCCGGTGGAGGGGGTGCCCCCGCCACCGGCCGCTTCGGCGTACGGTAGTTCGTACCGCGAATCTCCCGTCCCGGCGGGCCCGCACCGCTCCCGGCTGCCATATTCTGTTCACATGCGAAAGGCAGAGGACGGCCAGATGGGGATCGCCACCGCATTGGTGCGCTCCGCATTCCTGGTGAATGCCGTGTACGCGGATTCCGGCCGCGAACACGGAATCACCGCCCAGCAGGGCCAGCTGCTCTGCGTGCTGATGCTGAAGCCGTACGGCATGCGCGAGCTGGGCACCGTACTCGGTCTGGCGAAGTCCAGCCTCACCGGCCTCGTGGACCGGTGCGTACAGCGCGGCCTGGTGCGCCGGGAGCCGGACCCGGAGGACGGGCGCGCGGTGCGGGTCGCGCCGACCGAGGCCGGGAGCGCGCTCGCCGAGGAGTTCTACGCGGAGACCTGCCGGCGGGTCGAGGCCCTGGCCGAGGGCCTCGACGACGCCGACCGCGAGGTGCTGACCGGGCTGCTGGGCCGCCTGGTCCTGGAGAACAAGGTGCCCATGGTCTTCCGCGAGTCCTGCGAGAACGCCCCCACGGCCACCCCCGGCTGCTGAGGGCGGCCCCGGCGCGGCCTCAGCGCGTGATGCCGAACAGCTCGGCGAAGCGCCCGGTGAACAGGTCCTTCCCCTTGTACGCGCTGACCTCCTCCGCGGACAGCAGCACCGGGCCGCCCGGCGCAGGCACCTGCCCCACCCCGCCGCCGGGCCCGAGCGGGAGCAGGGCGGAGCGGACCGGGGACGGCAGATAGACGGCCGCCGGCTCCTCCCCGCGGACCTGGGCGAGGACGTTGGCCGCCACCACCTCGGCGTGCTTCATGGCGTACCCGGCCATCTTGGCCTCGGCCAGGTCGGTGAGGTCGCCGAGGGCGTAGATGTGGTCGTGGCCCAAGACGTTGAGCCGCTCGTCGACCGGGACCCGGCCCTGCTCGTCGCGGACGGCGACCCGGCCGTCGGCGAGGTAGTCGCCGTTGGAGCGCACGCCGTAGCAGCGGAACCAGATGTCGGCCGCGATCCGCTCGCCGTCGGCGGTGGCCGCCGTGAACGGCTCCAGCCGCCCCGGGACGGCCTGCGGCTCCTCGGCGAGCGCGGTGCCGAGCCGCAGCTCGACGCCGAGCGCGTCGAGCTGGCGCAGCAGTTCCTCACGGACCTCGGGCAGGAAGCCCGGCAGCAGTTCGCCGGCCGGGTCGGTGATGACCACGTGCTTCTCGGGCCAGACCGCCTTGATCTCGCCGGACAGCTCCAGACCGACCGGTCCGGCGCCGGCGATCAGGACCCGCCGCGCGCCGGCGAGTTCCTTGTGCGCCTCGCGTATCCGGGCCAGCGCCTCGTCGGCCAGATCGGTGTCCGTCTTGGCGGGGAAGGGGTAGTCCGAGCCCGTGGCGAGCACCAGGTAGTCGGCGGCGACGTGCTCGCCGTTCGCCAGGGTGACCCCGCCCGGGTCCAGGGCGACGGCCCGCTCGCGGCGGACGGTGCCGCGCTTCAGCAGGGTGTCGTACGGGAAGAAGATGTTCTCCGCCCAGTCGGGCCTGACCAGCGCCCGCAGGGAGCCCGCCGCGTGGACGAATGCGTCCCGGGGGTCGACGAGCACCACATCGGTTTCCTCGTCGAGCGCCTTGGCGACGGCCGAGCCGCCGTATCCCCCGCCGATGACCACGACGGTGCGATTCACTGTTCCGTTTGCCATGCCGGCCTCTTTCCTGAATGACTCACACGCATTTACACATCACTTCATTCGTTGCACGAACCATAGTAGTTCGCACAACGAACTGACAAGACGGAATGAGGGGATGCGGAGAAGATCCCCGGCGCCCGGGGCGCGGCGCGTCTGCGACCATGGACGGGTGACTGAGAATCCGCGCGACACGGTGCAGGAGCTGACCTTCTACGAGCAGGTCGGCGGCGAGGAGACCTTCCGGCGCCTGGTCCACCGCTTCTACCAGGGCGTCGCCGACGATCCGCTGCTGCGGCCGATGTACCCGGAGGAGGACCTCGGGCCGGCCGAGGAGCGGTTCGCGCTGTTCCTCATGCAGTACTGGGGCGGTCCGCGGACCTACAGCGACCGGCGCGGGCACCCCCGCCTGCGGATGCGGCACGCGCCGTTCCGGGTGGACCGCGCCGCGCACGACGCCTGGCTGCACCACATGCGGACCGCCCTGGACGAGCTGGGCCTCGCGCCCGAGCACGAGCGGCAGCTGTGGGACTACCTCACCTACGCGGCCGCCTCAATGGTGAACACCGACGGCTGACCCGCGGTCACGGACTGCCGATATCCGTGCGGAATCCGGTACTCCACGGCCGGATACCGGTCACGAATGCATCAAGTTGTACCCGTAAGCGGTTTCCACGAGCACCGGCGGTCTGACAGCATCCAGGCAACGCCGGGGGGCGCGCATGGGGTGAGTGGGGACTGGGGGACAGGTGACGGGGTTCGTCTTTCTGCGGGTGAGGGCGCACCGGCTCCTGCTCGCCGCGGCCGTGCTGGCCGTGCTCCTGACCACCTCGGTCCTGGCCGCGCTCACCGCCTTCTCCGGCTCCATCGGCGACGCCGCGCTGCGCCACACGCTCACCCACCGCTCCGCCGTCCCCGCCTCGCTGGTGGTCTCCGCGCAGCTGGAGCCGGACGAGCGCGAGCCGGCCGACGCGGCGGCGCGCGAGGCCGCCCGCGACACGTTCGACGGCCTGCCGGTGACCGTACGGAAGCTGGAGGCGTCCGGCCCGTACGCGCTGCCGCGCAGCCTCCAGGCACCCGCCGCCCGGCGCGGTGACCCGGACCTCACGCACTTCGCCTCGCTGGACCGCAGCCGCGTCCGCCTCACCGCCGGCCGCATGCCCGCCGCCGGGGCGGGGAAGAGCGGCAGCCCCGTCGAGGTCGCCCTGCCCGCGACCGCCGCCGAGGCGCTGTCGCTGAAGCCCGGCGCCCGGCTCAAGGTCACCGACCGGCTGGGCGGCAAGCCGGTGACCATCGAGATCACCGGGCTCTACAAGGCCGCCGACCAGGCCGACCCGTACTGGCAGCTCGACGCGCTCGGCGGGCGCGGCGTCCGCAAGGTCGTCTTCACGACGTACGGTCCGCTGCTCACCGACCCCGCCGTTCTCGGCTCGGGGCGGACCAGCGCGGGCGAGGTGTCCTGGCTGGCGGTCGCCGACTTTAGTTCGGTCACCACGGACCGGATGGCGGACCTGCGGCACGCGGCGACCACCGGCCCGAAGAAGCTGCTGGCCGCCCCCGGGTTCGAGGACGGAGGCAGTGCGCAGACGTCGCTGCCCACCGTGCTCGAACAGATCGACCGCGCCCTGCTGGTCTCCCGCTCCACGCTCACGATCGTGGCCGTACAGCTGGTCCTGCTCGCCGGGTACGCCCTGCTGCTCGTTGCCCGGCTGCTCAGCAGCGAGCGCGCGGGCGAGACCGAACTGCTGCGGGCGCGCGGCGGTTCACGGGCCCGGATCACCTGGCTCGCCGCCGCCGAGGCACTGCTGCTCGCGCTGCCCGCGGCCGTCGTCGCGCCGCTGCTCGCGGGCCCGCTGACCCGGCTCCTGGCGAACCGCGGCGAACTCTCCCGGATCGGGCTCCGCCTGGACACCGGTGTCACCGGACAGTTGTGGCTGATCGCCGCCGTCACCGCGCTGGCCTGCGCCCTCGCCGTCGTGGCGCCCGCTCTGGCCGCCAGTGCCGGGAGCCGGCGCGCCACGCGTTCCGCCGCGCTGCCCGGCCCGGTGCGGGCGGGCGCCGACCTCGCGCTGCTGCTGGTGGCCGCGGTGGCGTACTGGCAGCTGGACCGGCAGACCAAGGGCTCGGGGGGCGGCGCGCTCAGCGGCGACCGCTCGGGCGGGCTCGGGATCGACCCGCTCCTCGTCGCCGCGCCCGCGCTGGCGCTGCTCGCCGGCACCGTACTGACGCTGCGTCTGCTGCCGCCCGCCGCGCGGCTGGCGGAGCGCCGGGCGGCGGGCGGCCGGGGCCTGGCGACCGCGCTGGCGGGCTGGCAGTTCAGCCGCCGGCCGCTGCGGGGGGCCGGACCGGTGCTGCTGCTGGTCCTCTCGGTGGCGATGGGCATGCTCGCGATCGGGCAGAGCGCGTCGTGGAACCGCTCGCAGAGCGACCAGGCCGACTTCAGGTCCGGTGCCTCGGTCCGGATGACCGGCGGTATCAACGGGGACCCGGAGAAGTCGGGGGCGTACGGTCAGCTGCCGGGCGTGCGGGACGCGGCGCCCGCCTTCCGCACGACGCTCGACCTCTCCGGCGGGCGCACCGCCGACATCCTCGCGCTGGACACCGCGCACGCCGGCGAGCGGATGCTGATGCGCGACGACCTCGGCGCCGGCGCCACCGCCCGGCTGTTCGACTCCCTCGCCCCGAAGGAGGCCGCGCGCCCCGGGCTCACGCTGCCGGCGAAGAGCACCCGGCTCCGGTTCGACCTGGCCCTCTCCGCGCCCGCCGCCCCGCACAAGGCCTCGCCCTCGGGCATGGGCCCGCAGCTCACCGTCCTGCTGGAGGACCGCTACGGCCTCCCGTACCAGGTCGTCGCGGGTGCCGTGCCGGTGGACGGGAGGAAGCGGCCGTTCGAGATCAAGGTCGCCGCGGCCGGCGGTCTCGCCGTGACCGGCTTCGAGCTGGACGACAAGCAGCCCGTGGACGACGGCGAATCGCATCGGCTGGCCGTGACCCGTCTGCGCACCGTCACCGAGGGCGGCGCCGAGCAGCCGGTCCCGGTGCCCGGCGGCTTCCGCTGGCGCGCCGCCGTCTCGGCCGACTCGCTCGGCGAGGTCCGGCCCGGCGCCGCCGCCTTCCCCACCGCATCGGACGCCACCCCGCTCGGCCTGGACTACCTCACCGGCTCGGTCACCTCCGAGGACGCGGTGTACTCCATCCCCGGCCTCAACGTGCGGATCACCGCGGAACGGCCCAAGGCACCGGCCGTGATCCGGGCGGTCGCCACGGACGCCTACCTCAAGGCGACCGGGGCGCGGACCGGGCAGACCGTCGACGTCACCCTGGCCGGCGAGCGGGTCCGGGTGAGGATCGCCCGGACCGTGCACCGGCTGTCGACGACCGGACCCGGCGGCTCCGCCGAGACCACCACGGAGTACCGGCGGGCCAAGGACGGCGGGGCGCTGCTGCTCGACCTCCGGTCGCTGGGCCAGGTGTTCGCCGACCGTCCCACCGCCCGGCTCTCGGTGACCGAGTGGTGGCTGAGCACCGCGCCCGGCCGCACCGCCGAGGTCGCCGCCGCGCTGCGCGCCCTGCCGGACACCGACCCGGCCCAGGTGCTGGTGCGCGACGAGGTCGCCGACGAACTGGTCAGCGACCCGCTGGGGGCCGGCCCGCAGTCCGCGCTCCTGGCGGTCGCCGTGATCGCCGCGGCCCTGGCGGCGGTCGGCTTCGCGGTGGCGGCGGTCGGCTCGCAGCGGGAACGTTCCGCCGAGTTCGCCGTGCTGCGGGCGCTCGGCACCCCGCGCCGCCAGCTGGCCCGGATGACCGCGGCCGAGCAGGGCGTCCTGATCGCCATCGCGCTGCTCGTCGGCGGCCTGCTCGGGGCGCTGCTCACCCGGGCCGTCGTCCCGCTGATCGTGCTGACCGGGCAGGCGGCCCAGCCGGTGCCCCCGGTCCTCACGCACCTGCCGGCCGGGCAGGTCGCCCTGCTGCTGGCCGGGGTCGCCGCGCTGCCTCTGCTCATCGTCGCGGCCCTCGCCCTGCGCCGGGCCGACCCCGCGATATCGCTGCGCCACCAGGGGGACCACTGACATGAGCCCGCGTACGAGAACCCCCCGCGTGTCGGCCGCCTGCGCCCCCTGGGTGCGCACCCGGCTGCGGACCGCGCCCGGCGCGTCGGCCGCGTTCGCGCTGCTGGTGCTGGTGACGGCGTTCCTGGCCGCCGCCTTCCCCCGGGCCGTCGACCGCTACGAGGGCCAGGGGCTGCGCCACGACCTGGGCGTCGTCGAACCGAGGCGCGACGTCCTGGAGGTGAGCGGCCCGCAGCCCGGCCTCGAACTCCCCGTCCGGGCCCGCGAGAAGGCGGTGCGCGGCGCCACGATGGGCGCGGCCCAGCGCCGCATCCTGCGCACGCTTCCCGACCCGGTACGGGCCGACGCCGCCCAGTCCGCGTATGGGGTCAGGACCTCGAAGGGCATCCCGGCGTCGGAGACGTGGTTCCCCCGCCCCTACGGCCTCGACCCCTCGCTCACCTATGTCACCCAGTCCGGGCTCGCCGACCACGCCGTCCTGCGCACGGGCTCCTGGCCGAAGGTCCACGGCAAGGTGACCATGCGGACCCGCGAGGTCGAGGCGGCCGTCACCGAGGCGACCGCGAAGGCCCTGCACATCGAGCGGGGCGCGACCGTCGCCGTCCCGACCCGGGGCGGCGGGACGCTGACCGTACGCGTCACCGGCATCGTCGCCCCGAAGCAGCCCGAGGCGTCCTACTGGTCGGCCGAGCAGCTGCTGCGCACCCCCTCGCTGGTGCCGATCCCCACCAAGGAGACCCCGCGCTACTACTGGACGGCCGCGCTGCTGCTGCCGCCGGACGCCGCGCCCGCCCTGCTCTCCACCACCGGGCAGCCCGAGGTCTACTGGCGGCTCGCGCCGGACGGCTCCGGCCTCACCTCCCGTGACGTGCCCCGGCTCCGCACGGCGATCGCGTCCCTGGAGGGAGGACCCGGGCTGCTCGCCATGCGCGAACTGGCCGGGGACACGGTCACCGTCACCACCGACCTGGACGAGGTCCTGGCCGCGTACGAGGACATGCGCGCGGCGATCGAGCCGGTCGTCACGGTCGCCGCCGTCGGCATCGGGGCCGTCGCCGCCGTCGTGCTGCTGATGACGGGCGGCCTCGTCGCCGGCCGCCGGCACGCCGAACTCGCCCTGCTGCGGGCCCGGGGCGCGTCCCTGACCGGCATCGGGGGCCGGCTGCTCGCCGAGACCGCGGTGACGGCCGTGCCCGCCGGCGCCCTGGGGCTGCTGCTCGCGGTCCTCGCGGTGGGCGAGGCCCGGCTGTGGCCGGCCACGGTAGGGGCCGGCGCGGTCGTCGTGCTGGTCTGCGCCGCGCTTCCGCTGCGCACGGCCCTGCTGCACCGCAGGCACCGGGCGCACGGGGAGCGCGACGACCTCGCGACCGCCCGCCCCTCGCGGCGGCGCACCGTCGCCGAACTGACCCTTCTGGTGCTGGCCGTGGGCGCCGTCGTGGCGCTGCGCCGGCGCGGTACGGACAGCGAGGGCGGCACCGACCTGCTGGTCAGCGCCGCACCCGTGCTGGTCGCCCTGATCGCCGCCGTCGTCCTGGTCCGGCTCTACCCACTGCCGCTGCGGCTCGCGCTGCGCTCGGTGTCCCGGCTGCGCGGTGCGGTCGGCTTCCTGTCGCTGGCCCGCGCCGGCCGCTCGTCCGCCGCCGGCACCCTGCCCCTGCTCGCCCTGCTGGTCGCCCTGACGACGGCGGCGTTCGGCGGCTCGGTGCTCGCCGGGGTCGCGGACGCCCGGGACGACGCGGCCGTGCTCGCCACCGGCGCCGACGCCCGGATCAGCGGCCAGGGGGACGCCGTACCGTTGCCCGCAGGACTGATCCGCGCGGCCGGGGAGGCGGACGGCGTACGCGAGGTGGTGCGGGCCCAGATCGAGTACGGGGTGGCGCTGCCACCTGCGGCGGACGGGGCCGAGGACGCCAAGGGCGCCACGCTGATCGGCGTCGACCCGGAGGCGTACGCCCGGCTGGCCCGTACCGTCGGCCTCGGCACCTTCCCGGCGGACCGGCTGAAGGCCACCGGCGCGCGGCCCGTGAAGGGCGAACCGGCCGACAGGGAACGGGTTCTGCCCGTGCTCGCCTCGCCGTCCGTCGCCCAGCGGCTCGGCAGCCGGCCGCAGGACCTCCAGTCGCTGGCCGGGGACTTCCGGGTGCGGCTGGCCGGCACGGTGACGCGCACCCCTGCCGTCACCGACTCCTCGTTCATGATCGTCGACGCCTCCGCCCTCACCCACCGGCAGACCACCGCGCTGCTGCTCACCGGCGACCACCTGGACGCCCGCGCGCTGCGGGCGGCGGCCACGAAGGCCGGCGAGCACTTCTCCGTACAGCTGCGCTCCGAGGAGCGTGCCGCGTACGTCGACACCCCGATGCAGAACGGCGCCGAGCAGATCTATCTGGCGGCGATCGCGGCCGGCGCCGGGTACGCCCTGCTCGCCGTCCTCCTCTCGCTGCTGCGGACCGCGCCGGAGCGCACCACGCTGCTGGCCCGGCTGCGCACCATGGGCCTCACCTCCCGGCAGGGCGGGCGGCTGCTCGGCTTCGAGGCCATGCCGCAGGCGCTGCTCGCCGCCGTGGGCGGGCTGCTCGTCGGCCGGGCCACCATCGCGCTGCTCGCGCCGGGCATCGACCTGACGCACCTCGCGCTCTCGACCGGTCCCGGCTCCGGTCTGCTGGACACCGCACCGCTGCGGACCGACCCGTGGTCCCTGGTCCTGCCGGCGCTGGGCGTGATCGTGCTCGCCGCCGCGGTGGCCGGTGTGCAGGCCTGGTGGACCGGCCGCCGCGGATCGATCACCGAACTCAGGGCAGGAGACTCCCGATGACGACGCCGTCGACCGATTCCACGCTGGCGGAGCTCGAACAGCGGGCCACCGCCCGGCGCGACCGGCCCTCCTACGGGCACGACGCACTCATCGCCTGCGACCGCCTGGTCCGCATCTTCACCACGGACGGGGTGGAGGTGCAGGCCCTCCAGGGCCTCGATCTGCTGGTTCAGGAGGGCGAGTTGCTGGCCCTGGTGGGCGCCTCCGGCAGCGGCAAGTCCACGCTGATGAACATCCTGGCGGGGCTGGACGAGCCCACGGCCGGGGCGGCGAAGGTGGCGGGCTGCGATCTGCTGTCCATGGGCCAGAAGGAACGGCTCCGCTACCGCCGGGACGTCGTCGGCTTCGTCTGGCAGCAGACCGCCCGCAACCTCCTGCCGTATCTCACGGCGATCCAGAACATCACGCTGCCCATGCAGCTGCGTGGGCGCGGCCGGAGCCGCGAACGGGCCGCGCGCGCCGAGGCGTTGCTGAAGATGCTGGAGGTCGAGGACTGCCGCGACCGGCGTCCGCAGCAGATGTCGGGCGGCCAGCAGCAGCGGGTGGCCATCGCCGTCTCGCTCGCCAACTCCCCCTCGGTGCTGCTCGCCGACGAGCCGACCGGCGAGCTGGACTCGGCCACCGGCGAGCAGGTCTTCGCCGCGTTCCGCCGTGCCAACGAGGAGCTGGGCACAACCATCGTGATCGTCACCCACGACCAGGCCGTCGCCGATGAGGTGCGCCGTACGGTCGCGATCCGCGACGGCCGCACGTCCTTCGAGGTGCTGCGCCGCACCGAGGTCGACGCGGCGACCGGCCAGGAGTCCCAGGTGGCCCGCGAGTACGCGATGCTCGACCGCGCCGGCCGGCTCCAGCTGCCCGCCGACTACACGGAGGCGCTGGGCATGGAGCACCGCGTGATGCTGGAGCTGGAGCAGGACCACATCGGGGTCTGGCCGGACGGGCGCGGTCCCGGGACGGAATGACGGCCCCCGGGATCCGTCCGTGACCCCCCGTTAGGATCCGGCCATGACGACGTTCGAACGCGAGATCACCGAGCCGGTCGACCTGTGCCTGCCCGACGGCCGCCTCGACCCGGCGGCGGCCGGCTGGTCCCGGGTGCCGCTGCACCGCGCCAATCTGCGCGGCTGGGGCCGCACGAAGCGGTGGGAGTACTGGTGCGTGACGACGCCCACCCATCTGGTGGCACTGACCGTCAGCGATCTCGACTTCCTCGCGCTGAACAGCGTCTACCTGCTCGAATACGCGCCGGGCGGGCTGGAGATGGAGCGTACGGCGATCATCCCCGGCGGCCTCGGTGTCCACCTGCCCGACACCGTGGCCGGTGCCCCCGGCTCCCCGGACGTGGTGACCGGGCCCGCGCGCCCCACGGGCGGCAAGGTGCGCGTGGAGATCCGCGACGAGCCCGGCGGCACCCGGCTCAGGGCGCGCTGTCTGACCCCGGAGCGGGTGCCGGTGGAAGTGGACCTCCTGGTCGCCCGGCCGGCGGGCCACGAATCGCTCTCCGTGGTCGTCCCGTGGAACAGCCGGTGCTTCCAGTACACCTCCAAGCAGACCGCGCTGCCCGCCTCCGGCCAGGTCAGGATCGGCGGGGAGTTCCTGGACTTCGACGGGGACGACACCTGGGCCGTCCTGGACCACGGCCGGGGCCGCTGGCCGCGTACGGTCGACTGGAACTGGGGCGCCGCGTCCGGCCGCACCGACGGGCACACGGTGGGGCTCCAGCTCGGCGGGCGGTGGACGCTGGGCACCGGGTCCACGGAGAACGCCCTGTGCGTGGACGGCCGGCTCAGCAAGGTCGGCGAGGAGCTGGACTGGCGCTGGTCGGCATCGGACCCGATGGCCCCCTGGACGATCCGCACCCCGCTGACCGGTCAGATCGACCTGACCTTCACCCCGTTCCACAACCGCCGCACCCGCACCGAGGCCGGGCTGCTCGCCAACCGCACCGACCAGTGCTTCGGCCACTACGACGGCCGTGTCCGCGCCGACGACGGCACGGAGATCGCGGTGGAGCGGCTGCTGGGCTGGGCGGAGGACGTGCGCATGCGGTGGTGAGGGGCGCGCGGGGTCTCAGCCGTTGACGGAGACCGCGAGGTTCCCCAGGCCGCCCGCCGCGCCGGCCCGGCGCAGGGCGATGGAGCCGTACGGGGTGCGCAGGCGCAGCCAGCTGCCCGCCGTCAGGAGGGCCACCGGGAAGTCGGGGGCGGCGCGCAGGAAGCCGAGGGACTGCGCGGCGTGGACGGCGCGCAAAGGGAGTTCGGTGTCCGCGAGGGTCCGCGACCAGATGTCGTGGCCGATGCGGTCCCGCTCGGCCCGGGTGCGCCGCTCCTCGGGCAGGGCCTCGTCGCGGGCCCGGAATTCCGTGACGGCCGCGGTCAGCGCGGCGCGCAGGGCGGCGGGGCCGGGCAGCCCCGGCCGTTCGGTCCAGCCGCCGCGCGGCGGGAGGACGCCCGCCCAGGGCGGCCCGGTCACCGGTGAGGGCAGCGTGCCCGTAGCGGCGTCCGGCCCCTCGGCGGGCAGGGTCTCCAGGAGATCGCCGGCCGACACCGTGACGTCGATGTCGTGCGCACCGGCCAGCCGCACCGCGCGGATCGCCAGCACGTCGAAGGACGGCGGCCTGCCGAACACGGCGAGCGCGCCGCCGCCCGCCTGGAGGCGTACGGCGGCGGCACGGTCGTAGTGGAGCAGCCGTCCGAGGAAGGCCGCGAGATCCGCGGCCTCCCTCGCGTCGGCGAACCGCAGCGACTGCACGGACACGGTCATACCGCGGCGGGCTCCTCGGCCAGGTACTCCTGGAGGAACAGCTTCTCCTCGGCGGAGATCCGCCGGGGGCGCTCCGCCGCCAGGTCGTAGGGCACGACGACGGTCGAGGCCCGTACGTAGACCTGGTCGGGGTCCTTGATCTCGTAGGCGATCGTCAGCGACGCGGCGCCTATCTTCGTGACCCAGGACTCGACGGTCACCGGCCGGTGCCGGTGGACCAGCGGCCGCACGTAGTCGATCTCGTGCCGCGCCACCACGGAGCCGCCCGCGAAGGACGGCGAGCCGTCCCCCGGCGCCAGCCGGAACATGAAGTCGATGCGCGCCTCCTCCAGGTAGCGGAGGAAGACCACGTTGTTGACGTGGCCGAAGGCATCCATGTCCGACCAGCGCAGCGGGCAGCTGTAGATATGACGAGCCAAGACGATCAGCCTCGCGTGAGCTTCTTGTACGTGGCGCGGTGCGGGCGGGCCGCGTCGGCGCCGAGACGGTCGATCTTGTTCTTCTCGTACGACTCGAAGTTGCCCTCGAACCAGTACCACTTGGAGTCGCCCTCGTACGCCAGGATGTGCGTGGCGACGCGGTCCAGGAACCAGCGGTCGTGGGAGATGACCACGGCCGCACCGGGGAACTCCAGGAGGGCGTTCTCCAGGGAGGACAGGGTCTCGACGTCGAGGTCGTTGGTGGGCTCGTCGAGGAGCAGCAGGTTGCCGCCCTCCTTGAGCGTCAGCGCCAGGTTGAGGCGGTTGCGCTCACCACCGGAGAGGACACCGGCCGGCTTCTGCTGGTCCGGGCCCTTGAAGCCGAACGCGGAGACGTACGCCCGCGAAGGCATCTCGACCTGGCCGACGTTGATGTAGTCCAGCTCGTCCGAGACGACGGCCCAGAGGGTCTTCTTCGGGTCGATGTTGGCGCGGGACTGGTCGACGTAGGAGATCTTGACCGTGTCGCCGACCTTGATGGAGCCGCTGTCCGGCGTCTCCAGGCCCTGGATCATCTTGAACAGCGTGGTCTTGCCCGCGCCGTTCGGACCGATGACGCCGACGATGCCGTTGCGGGGCAGCGTGAACGACAGGTCGTCGATGAGGACCTTGTCGCCGAAGGCCTTCGAGAGGTTCTCGACCTCGACGACGATGGAACCGAGCCGCGGCCCCGGCGGGATCTGGATCTCCTCGAAGTCCAGCTTCCGCATCTTGTCCGCCTCGGCGGCCATCTCCTCGTAACGGGCGAGGCGCGCCTTGGACTTGGTCTGGCGCCCCTTGGCGTTCGACCGCACCCACTCCAGCTCTTCCTTGAGCCGCTTCTGGCGCTTCTCGTCCTTGCGGCCCTCGACCTTGAGGCGGGCGGCCTTCTTGTCGAGGTACGTGGAGTAGTTGCCCTCGTAGGGCAGCGCGCGGCCGCGGTCCAGTTCGAGGATCCACTCGGCGACGTTGTTCAGGAAGTAGCGGTCGTGGGTGACGGCGACCACGGCGCCCGCGTACTTCGAGAGGTGCTGCTCCAGCCAGTTCACCGACTCGGCGTCGAGGTGGTTGGTGGGCTCGTCGAGGAGCAGGAGGTCGGGCGCCTCGATGAGGAGCTTGCAGAGCGCGACGCGGCGCTTCTCACCACCGGAGAGGTTGGTGACGGGCCAGTCGCCGGGCGGGCAGCCCAGGGCGTCCATGGCCTGCTCCAGCTGGGCGTCCAGGTCCCACGCGTTGGCGTGGTCCAGGTCCTCCTGGAGCTTGCCCATCTCGTCCATGAGCGCGTCCGAGTAGTCGGTCGCCATCAGCTCGGCGACCTCGTTGAAGCGCTTGAGCTTGCCCATGACCTCGGCGGCGCCGTCCTGGACGTTCTCCAGGACCGTCTTCGACTCGTCGAGCTTCGGCTCCTGCATGAGGATGCCGACGCTGAAGCCGGGAGACAGGAACGCGTCACCGTTCGACGGCTGCTCCAGGCCCGCCATGATCTTCAGCACCGTGGACTTACCGGCGCCGTTGGGCCCCACGACACCGATCTTCGCGCCGGGCAGGAAGTTCAGGGTGACGTCATCGAGGATCACCTTGTCGCCGTGCGCCTTGCGCGTCTTGCGCATGGTGTAGATGAACTCAGCCAAGAGAAACCGTCCGGCAATCGATGTGTGGGCAGATACACCCCATCTTGCCTGACGGCCGCCTCTTGACGGAAACCGGTCCGGTGCGCGATACGCGCGATCCCGGGTCGCGGTACGCGCGGGCGGGACGGGGTGGTGCGGCCGGGGTACGCGAAGGCCCCGGCGGGCCGAAGCCCGCCGGGGCCTTGATCAGTGCGTGTGACGGTGTGCTACCGCTGGTCACTCACTGGCGGTGCGGCCCTTGCGCCGCAGGAGGACGACGGCGCCGCCGCCGACGACGACCAGGGCGATGGCGATGCCCGCGATCATCGGGGTGGCGCTGGAGCTGCCGGTCTCGGCGAGGTTGGTGTCGCCGCCCGTGCTGCCGCCGGCCGTGGCCGTGGTCGTGGTGGGCTTGTCGCCACCGGTCTGGGTGTCGGTGCCACCGGTGCTGCTGCCGCCGGTGCTGCTCCCCGTGGTCTTGCAGTCCAGGACGCCCTTGAACGTCTTGGAGAAGCCGCCGGGGCCGGTGACCGTGACGTCGTACGCCTGGTCCTCGGCGACGGGCACGGTGACGGTCACGGTCTTGCCGGCCTCGACGGTGTTCTCCTTGCCGGCGAGGTTGAAGGTGAACGCCTCGTCGCCCTGGTTGCCGACGGTGATGTCGACGCCGCCCTTGGAGCAGTTCTTCTCGGCGGTGGCCGTCGGGATCGGGCCCTTCTTGGCCCAGCCGGCGGTCGCGGTCGCGGAGACCGTGGAGTCGCTGGAGCCGGCCAGGATCTGGGTCTGGCTCTTGGTGACCCCGGCGAAGGCGCGGCCGACCGGGACGGAGGTGGTGGCCTGGACGCTCAGCGCGGCGGTGCCCTCCTCGGAGCCGGCGGGCACGTCGAAGTAGAGCTGGTCGCCGTCGGACGCCGTGGTGACGGGCTTGCCCGCCTTGTCGGTGACCTTCACGCCGCTGGCGAGGTCCGCCGGCGGGGTCACCGTGGCCTGGCCGGCGTTGGTGTGGACGGTGACCGGGCCGAGGCGCTCACCGGAGCGGCCGGAGACCGCGACCGGGTCGAGCGCCAGGGACGCCTTGGGCTCGGCGGTGACGGTGGCGGACTTCTCCAGCCAGTCCGCGAGCTTCTCCGCCTGCTCGTCCTGGGCGGTCACGTCGGCGTGGTCGGAGAAGCGCCAGATCGCGACCTGGGTGCCGGCCGCCGCGGTCTTCTCGGTGAGCGTGCCGGTGCCGGCCGCCTCGGCGAGCTTCGAGAGGTCGTTCACCTGCGGGTAGGAGTGCTGGAGGATCCAGAGGATCTTGCCGGCGTCGTTGTTGCCGCCGAGCGAGGTCTGGCCCCAGGGGGTCTCCAGGTACTTCGCCCGGTCCTGGGTCGGGTTGTGAATGTCGATGCAGTACGTCTTGAGCGTGCCGCCGCCGTCGACGTTCATCTCGAACAGGCCCGCCGACACCTTGCGCTGCTTGCCGTTGTCATTCAGGAGCGCGGTGTCGTAGGTCTTCAGGCCGTCCAGCACGGCGGTCGCACCGCCCTGGTGCGCGGGCACCTCGTCGGCCGCCGCGCTGCCCGCGCCGACGAGCGCGCCGGCCATAACCAGGCCGGACGCCAGCGCCGAGGCGGTCAGCCGGGCTATGCGCCCACGCCGTGCGCCAGGGGCCGTCGTCGTGGATGACGAAATGGTCGCTGAAGAAGCAGAAAACACTGATGTCCCCTCCGGGCGAGACCCTCGCGCCCGGTACGCGTGTGGGGATTGTCCCGCCTGCTTACTCAAGTGCCTTGTGAGTACGGGGAGATCCTATGGAGCAAGCCAAGGAGAGTCCCCCGTCATACCATCCGACAACCATTCCGAATCGCAATCGTTATCACGGGCCACTCCCGCCCCGGTGTGAGCACCGGCCACCGGCACGCCTCGTCATCACGCGGTCACCAGACCGGAGTCGGTCTTCCGGGGCGCTGCTCCGCCTTTCTGACGCACCGTCCGCCGCCGGGCGGCCGGGCGCTCCGGCGCCGGCTCCTCCCGCTGCGACGGCCGCTCCCCCGAGCGCACCGCTCCGTCCGCCGCGCCCCCGTCGTCCACCGCCTCCTCGCTCACGCCCCGCGCCTCCGGCGCGTCCCGCACCGCCCAGGGGTCCTCCCCCGCGCCGACCGGCGCCGGGCCGTACCGCGACGTCAGCCCCGGCTCGCCCCTGACCACCCGGCGGAACGCCGCCGTCCCCCGCGTCAGGTCGTGGCCCACCGCAACCGCCTCGATGTCCACGAACGTCCGGCGCTGCCCCTCCAGCTCCTCCTCGCGCACCTTCAGCCTGCCGTGCACCACCAGCGGCTCCCCCACCGCGACCGAACCCGTCAGATTGGCGGCCAGCGTGCGCCACGCCCACACGGTGTAGAAGCTCGTGTGCCCGTCGGCCCACACCTCCTTCACCCGGTCCCAGCGCCGGGGCGTCACCGCGAACCTGAACCGGGCCATACCCCCGGTCGTCGTGTCCCGGAACTCCACCGCCGTCGCCGCGTTGCCCACCAGCGTCACCAAGGTCTCGTTCATGACTCCGCCTCCCCTTCGCCAGGTCTCCGTGGCCGCACGGTGCGTGCGGTCACTGATCCCATGCTGGAGGGGAGGCGGATATCCCGCTGGGGGCTGTGGACTAACGGCCCGTTGTGGAGAACTCCGTCACCGCCACGTACCGTTCGCGCACTTCGCGGTAGCGCACCAGCTCGGCCGAGACCGGGTCGAGCACCCTGGCCCGTCCGCAGGCCGCCGCCGCCTCGCGCAGCCGCCGTTCGGCCTCCTGGCCGTACCGCCGCGCGGGCCCCCGGGCCGCCGCCGCGCACGACCACTCCACCAACGGGCCGCCGACGATGCCCGCCAGCATCACCAGGGAGGGCGTCAGCAGCCCCGGTTCCAGCACCCCGATGATCTGGCCCGCCAGCCACAGGCCCCCGAAGATCTGCAGCAGCGTCATCGCGACCTGAGCCAGCACGGCCGCCGGCCACCAGGCGGGACGCGGCGGTTTCCCGGCTGCCCGCCCGCCCCGGCCCTCACCCGCGCCACCGGCCGCCGGGCGACCACACCCCGCTCGCCGCTCCGCCCGAGGAACGGATCACGGCACGTCAGCGCGTGGAGCAGGCCGTGCGCACGGTGGCGGACGACGCCGCCGCCCACCCGGCCCGCCAGTTCGTCGAGCGCGTCGGGCAGCCCCTGCGCGCCGTGCACCGCCGCCTCGCGCACCGCCTGCGCCCAGGGCCCCGGCAGCCCGGCGGCGGCGTCGTCCGCCACCGTGCGCACGGCCTGCTCCACGCGCTGACGTGCCGTGATCCGTTCCTCGGGCGGAGCGGCGAGCGGGGTGTGGTCGCGGCTTCCGGGCTGCCGGGCGGACTCGTACCAGCGCCACAGCCGCAGCCACGGCGTGCCGCAGGCGCGCCCGGCGTTGCGGCGCCACTCGCGCTCCGCCGCCTGTCCCGCCGCCGCCGCGCCCACCGCCTCCGCGAGGCGGTCGGTGAACTCCTCCCGGGCCTGCTCCCCCAGCCCCGGCCGCCCCTCGGCGACGTACACCGGGCGCAGCCTGGCCGCCGCCGCGTCCACATCGGCGGAGAGGCGCCGGGTGGCCGCGGTGCGGTCCTGGACGAACCGGCCGAGCAGTTCGCGCAGTTCGCCGACGCCCTCACCGGTGAGCGCGGACAGGGGCAGCACGGTGGCTCCGGGCTCGCCGTGTTCGCCGAGGGCCATGCCGTCCTCGTCGAGCAGCCGGCGCAGGTCGTCGAGGACCAGATCGGCCGCCTCGCCCGGCAGCCGGTCGATCTGGTTGAGGACGACGAAGGTGACCTCGGCGTGGCCGGCCAGCGGGCGCAGGTAGCGCTCGTGCAGCGCGGCGTCCGCGTACTTCTCCGGGTCCACCACCCAGATCACGGCGTCGACCAGCGCCAGCACCCGGTCGACCTGGTCACGGTGGCCCCGCGCGGCCGAGTCGTGGTCGGGCAGGTCGACGAGGACCAGGCCCTGGAGCGCCTCGTCGGCGGCCGCCCCGGGCTGCGGCCTGCGCCGGAGCCTGCCGGGCACGGCCAGCCGGTCGAGCAGCCCGGCGGCTCCGTCGGTCCAGGAGCAGGCGAGGGGGGACGAGGTGGTGGGCCTGCGCAGGCCGGTCTCGGAGAGCTGGGCGCCCGCGAGCGCGTTGAAGAGGGCCGATTTGCCGCTGCCGCTGGCTCCGGCGATGGCGACGACGGTGTGCCGCGAGGAGAGCCGCTGCCGGGCGGCCGCCTCGTCCAGCACCCGGCCCGCCTCGGCGAGGGCGGCCCGGTCCAGGCGGGCCCTGGACAGCCCGACGAGTTCGCGCAGGGCGTCCAGGCGCGGCCGGAGCGGGCTGCCGGATTCGGTGTCCACGTAGGCCTCGACCGGAGGCGGCCCGTCGTCCTCCGGGGGGATCTCGTCCGGGGTCTGCTCGGCCTCCGCGCGGGCGGCCTGCGCGCGGCGGGCGATCAGACCGTCGTCCCAGCCGCCGGAACCGGCCGTCTCCCGGGGGCTCGCGGCCTCGTCGGCCCCGCCCCGTCCCTGTCCCGGATTCTCGTCAGTGACGGCAGTCATCGCTGCCACCTCTCCTTCTGCAGTAGGGACAGCGCTGCGATCAGTTCGGCCTGCGGTTCGGGGGCGACGTCGAGGGCGTCCAGAGGTGCGAGCCGCCGGTCGCGTTCCCCGTTGAGCACGTGGTCGAGGTACGTGGTGAGCAGCGCGCCGCCCTTGTCACGCAGCCGCAGCGCGCCCTGCGCCCCCATGCGTTCGGCGAGTTGTTCGCCCGCCGTACGGGCACGGCGTCCGCCGAGCAGGGCGGCGGCCAGCAGGGCGGCGACGGTCTCGGGGTCCGGGGGGGTGTTGCGCTCCATCAGGCGCAGCTCCTCCTCGGCCAGTTCCTCCAGGATCCGGCGCCACCTGCGTACGGTCATGTCGATCCGGCCCCGGATGTCCTCGGCCGGTCCCCAGCCGCCTTCCTCGCGGCCCGCCGCCTCGAAGGCGAAGGCCGCGGCGGCGGGTTCACGCCGCCAGACCGTGCGGATCTGCTCGTCGGCGGCGGCGACCGCGCACTCCAGGAGCGCGGCCAGGCTCTCGACGAGCGCGTCGAGGACCTCCTCGGAGGTGCTGTACGTGGGGTAGCCGCGCCACCGGGTCCGGGCGTCGCCCGCGAGCGCGCCGCCGTTCTTCAGCCTGCGGCGGACCCGGGCCCCCTCCTTCCCGTACGCGTCCTCGACGACACCGGTCAGCCGTACGGCGGCGGCGTACTGGGCGGCGACGGCCCCGGCGAGCGCGGGCATCCGGACGTCCAGGGAGTCGATGACCCCGGCGGCGGTCCGGCCGACCGCCTGCTGACGGGCCGCCGGGTCCTGGGCGCGGTGGGCGAGCCAGGCGCGCAGCGGGGCGACCGCGGTGGTGGGCAGCAGTCCGCGCCCGCCGCCGGCGGACTCGGGTAGTTCGGGGATGGTGAACCGGGGCACCTCGCCGAGGCCGGCCTTGGTGAGCAGGGCCCCGTACTGCCGGGAGACCTCGGCGATCACCTGGTGCGGGACGCGGTCGAGGACGGTGACGAGCGAGGCGTTGTACTCCTTGGCGGTCCGCAGCAGGTGCCAGGGCACGGCGTCGGCGTACCGGGAGGCCGTGGTGACCATGACCCAGATGTCGGCGGCGCAGATGAGTTCGGCGGCCAGGACGCGGTTGCGCACGACGAGGGAGTCGATGTCGGGGGCGTCCAGCAGGGCGAGCCCGCGCGGCAGCCCGGTGGCGGTCTCGACGCGCAGCGCGGTGCCTTCCTCGGCCGCGTGCCCGTCGGGGCCGTCGAGGTCGTCGCACTGGCCGGGGTCGGCGTACTCCTCGGGCGACAGCCAGACCCGGGTGAGCTGCGGCAGCACCCGTACGCCCGCGAACCAGTGCTGGTCGTCCGGGTGGCAGACGAGGACGGGTGTACGGGTGGTCGGCCGGAGCACTCCGGCCTCGCTGACCCGGCGCCCCACCAGGGAGTTGACGAGCGTCGACTTGCCGGCACCGGTCGATCCGCCGATGACGGCGAGCAGCGGCGCCTCGGGGTCCTTCAGCCGCGGCAGCAGGTAGTCGTCGAGCTGGGCGAGCAGCTCGGTCCTGGTCTGCCTGGCGCGGGGGGCCCCTGGGAGCGGAAGTGGGAGACGCACGGCAGCGACACGGTCGCGCAGGGCGGAAAGTGCGTCGATGAGCTGAGGCCGTACGTCCAAGGTCACCACATGCGAAGAATGCCCAATTTTGGAGCCTTTTTGAAGCGTATAGCCACCTCTGCGCGCCGGTTCCCCCGTCCGGGCAGAGGGGATGAGTGGGGCGCAGGCATAACGAGTGCACAACACCCGGTGCGCGAAGCGCCAAAAGCGGTGCGTGATCCGCACCTACCTGCGATTATCGTCTCGCTTCACCGAACCTCCACATCGTGCCACGCAGGTGAAGCAACGAGGTCGAGCCAATCGGAGCCCTATCCTTGTCCCGGCAAGGTCACGGACCGCCCGGGACCCGGGGCTCCGGATCACCGCAGCCACTACCCGGCCCCCGTAGCTCAGTGGATAGAGCAGGCGCCTTCTAAGCGCTTGGCCGCAGGTTCGAGTCCTGCCGGGGGCGCCTCAGCCCGGATCAGGCCCTCCCCAGGGAGGGCCTTTTCTCATGGAGCACAGCACGCTAGCGCGGACCATGTAGTGACCGTGTAAACACGGCCCCTCGCCGGGCTCCTTCAGACCGCCGCCACCACCAGCAGGACGAAGGCCGCCAGCGACAGCACGGTACGCACGCGGTGCAAGGCGTTCCAGCGCGCCTCGAACGCGGTGCGGGCCGCCGTGTCGTCGCCGCCGTCGGAGGCGGCGAGCGCGTTGTTCAGCGGGATGTTGCCCGCGACCGTGATCAGGTGCGAGACGACGGCGCAGGCCAGGGCGGCGATCAGCAGCGGCCAGGTCTTCTCGCCGGCCTCCGTGAACACCGGGACGGCCGGGAACGCGATGACGCCCAGGAAGAGCACCAGGAAGACCGGGCCGGGGACCTTCTCGTTGAAGCGGCGCATCGCCGCGGTGAAGCCGTCGTCGGGCAGAGCCGCCAGGCCGGGCATCACCGCGATCAGGAACGTCAGCAGGAAACCGGCGTAGAGGCCGGTCGTGATCACGGCGAGGGCGAGGAACAGGGAGGCCATGGGGTCATCATGGCCTGCGGGGAGCGGGCGCACAGCCGGATTTCGCAGACGTGTGCGAACCCGCTCCCCCAGGCTCCGGTCAGTCCATCTCGCCCTCGCGGGCGGTGTCCTCGGTCTGCCGGTCCCCGCCCTTCAGCCGGTCCGCGCGGCCGATCGCGTCGGCCAGCTTGGTGACCGAGGCGTCCTCCGTGCTCGCGGCCAGCTTCTCGGCCCGGTCGGCGAGTTCACCGAGGCCCGGCGCGCCGGGCAGACCGGTGCCGCGCAGGTTCTCCGCGAAGTAGGCGGCCACCGCGGTGACCTGGAGCCGGGTGCTCCGGCCGCCCCACAGCTTGCCGGTGATCGCGCCGGTCGCCACCGAGCCGGTCTTCTCGTGCGGCTTGCGGGTCTTCGGGTCGAGCCAGCGCACGGTCGCGGTGGCGACATGACCGGAGGCGCCGTCGCGCAGGTGCACCGCGTACAGGGCGGTGACGGTGTGACCGGGGCCCACCTCGCCGCCGTCCACGGTGTCGTCGCGGAAGTCCTCGTCGGCGACCTTGCGGTCCTCGTAGCCGATGAGCTTGAACTTCTCGACGGTCTTCGGGTCGAAGGCGACCTGCGCCTTGGCGTCCCGGGCGGTCAGTTCGAGGTGGGCGGGGAGCTGGTCGACGAAGACCTTGCGGGCCTGCTCCTCGTCGGCGATGTACGTGGTGTGGCCGTCGCCCTTGTTGGTCAGCTCCTCCATGAAGGCATCGCCGTAGTCACTGCCGACGCCCACGCCGAACAGGGTGATGCCGTACTCGCGGCGGGCCTTCTCGATCCGTTCGAGGATGTCGTCGGCCTCGGTGTCGCCGGTGTTGGCCAGCGCGTCGGAGAGCAGGACGACGCGGTTGTTGGCGCCCTTGCGGCGGCCCTCCACCGCTTCCTCGTAACCGCGCTCGACGCCCGCCCCGACATTGGTGGAGGCGGCGGGTTCCATGGAGTCGACCGCCTCGCGGATCTTGCTGCGGTGCCCGCTCAGCCGAGTCATGGGCAGGACGGTCTCCGCCTCGTCGCTGAAGGTGACCAGGCTGATGGAGTCGTCGTCGCGCAGTTCGTCGGTGAGGATGCCGAGCGAGGTCTTGACCAGGCCGAGGCGGTCGGGCGAGTTCATCGAACCGGAGATGTCGACCACGAAGGTGAGGGCGGCCGGGGGCCGTTCGGTGTTGCTGGGGGCGGCCCTGGTGGCGAGGCCGACCCGGACCAGCGACCAGTCGCCGTCCTGCGCACCGGCCCCGGCCCCGTCCATGGAGACCGAGAAGCCGTTGCCCTCGGGGCGGTGGTAGCCCTGGCGGAAGCTGTTGACGAACTCCTCGGGCCGTACGGTCTCCGGACCGGGCAGCCGGCCCTCGTCGAGGGTGCGGCGGGCGTAGCCGTACGAGGCGGTGTCCACGTCCAGCGCGAAGGTGGACAGGTAGTCGGGCGGAGCGGACTCCTTCAGCCGGTCCGCCTCGTCGCCGTTCTTCGCCCCGTCCTTGTCCGCACCCTGCGCGTCGCCCTTCGCCCCGCCGGTGTAGGCCGGTGCGGGCGCCCCCGCGCGCCGCTGGTCGGAGGTCGTTTTGCCCCCGCTGTCCTCCCCCGAGCAGCCGGTGAGCAGTACGCCTGTCGCAAGCAGGAGCCCGACGGCTCCTCGGTACTTCCGTGTGCGGTGTTCCATTCCGTTACCCCCTGTGTCGTCACGTCAGCACTTGTGAATGTGACGTGCGAGCAGGCGATCCGGACCGGCCGAAAGCGTTGCGGAACGATCTCGATGCGGCAACAACGAGCGCTTCGGCGGCGGAATGTCAAGGTCAGGACACGATGTCCTTACGGCTGAACCCACGGAAGGCGAAAGCGAACAGGATCAGGGCATAGGTCACCGATACGGCCGCGCCCTTGGCCATGCCGCCCCACTCGATAGAGGGCTGGAGCGCGTCGGCCCAGGCGAACTGCCAGTGGGCCGGGAGGAAGTCGCGCCAGGAGCCGAGCGCGGTCACGGCGTCGAGCACATTGCCGACGATGGTCAGCCCGACCGCGCCGCCCACCGCGCCGAGCGGGGCGTCGGTCTTCGTCGACAGCCAGAACGCCAGCCCCGCGGTCACCAGTTGGGACACGAAGACGAACGCCACCACGAGCGCGAGGCGCGGCACCGCGTCCCCGGCCGCCAGCGCTCCCCCGGTCGGCAGTTCCAGCGGCCCCCAGCCGTAGGCCGCCGCCCCCGCCGCGAGCGCGACGAGCGGCAGCAGGACCATCGCGGCGAGGCTGAAGCCCAGCGCGACGACGAGCTTGCTCCACAGCAGCCTGGCCCGGGGCACGGGCGCGGCGAGCAGGTAGCGCAGCGAGGACCAGCTCGCCTCGGAGGCCACGGTGTCGCCGCAGAACAGCGCGACCGGGACGACGAGCAGGAAGCCCGCCGAGACGAACAGGCAGGTCGCGGCGAAGTTCGCGGCGGACGCGGTCGCCGTGTCCATCAGCGTGATCCGGTCGTTGCCGCCGCGCCCGCCGTCCGGGGTGCCGCCGATCGCGAACGCGATGATCAGGATGAACGGCAGCGCGGCCAGCACCCCGCCCATCAGCAGGGTCCGGCGCCGGCGCAGCTGCCGTACCGCCTCGACGCGCAGCGGCAGGGTGTGGCGGGCGCGGTAGCCGGGCGCCTCGGGGGCCGCGGCGAGGTCGGCTGCGGTGCTCATGCGGAGCCTCCGGAGATCAGGGTGAGGAAGGCGTCCTCCAGGCGGCGGTGCGGGCCGACACCCGTCAGCGGCACGTCGAGGCGGACCAGTTCGGCGATCAGCTGCGGCGAGTTCGCCCCGTCGAGCCGGACGAGCAGCCCGTGCCCGTCGTCGGTGCGGACGGCGGAGCCGATGCCCGGCAGGGCGGCGATCTTCTCCACGAGGGGTTCGGCGAGCGGATCGGCGGCGGTGACCAGGAGCATGTCGCCGGAGCCGGTCATCTCCGCGACGGGGCCCGCCTGGACGAGCCGGCCGCGGTCCATGACGACCAGGTGCGTGCAGGACTGCTCCACCTCGGACAGGAGGTGGCTGGAGACGATCACGGTGCGGCCGCCGGCCGCGTACCGGATCATCACGTCCCGCATCTCGCGGATCTGCGGCGGGTCCAGCCCGTTGGTCGGCTCGTCGAGGATGAGCAGGTCCGGCATGCCGAGCATGGCCTGCGCGATGGCGAGCCGCTGCCGCATGCCCTGCGAGTACGTGCGCACGGCGCGGGCCAGGGCGTCGCCGAGGCCGGCGATCTCCAGCGCCTCGTCGATGCGCGCGTCCTCGTCGGGGCGTCCGGTGGCCTTCCAGTACAGCTCCAGGTTGGCGCGGCCGGACAGGTGCGGGAGGAAGCCCGCGCCCTCGACGAAGCAGCCGACCCGGGAGAGCACGGGCGCGCCGGGGCGGATGGCCCGCCCGAAGACGCGGATCTCGCCGTCGTCGGGGGTGATGAGCCCCATGAGCATGCGCAGGGTGGTGGTCTTGCCGGCGCCGTTGGGCCCGAGGAGGCCGAGCACCTGGCCCTTCTCGACGCGGAAGGAGAGGTCGCGGACCGCGTACCGGTCGGAGGACTTGGCGTACTTCTTGGACAGGCCGGTGATCTGGAGCGGTACGTCGGAGAGTGCGGGATCGGGTGCGGGCGTCGCGGTACGGCGGCGGGCGGTGAGCAGCAGGGCTGCGGCGATCACCAGGGCGGCGGCGGGCAGGGCCCAGGTCCACCAGGGCAGCGCGGCCGAGGCGGTTTCGAGGCCGGGCGCGGTGGGAAGCGTGAGGGGCCCGTCGAGGGAGACGGTGTACGTGGCCGGCTCGGCCGGGGACGCGTAGCCGAGGTCGGTCGAGGCGAGGACGAGGCGCAGGCGGTGGCCCGCGTCGAGTTCGTGGTCGACGGCGGGCAGCGTCAGCTCGACCGGCTTGCCCTGCTGCGCGGGCGTGATCCGGTAGGGGGCGACGAGCTGGGCGGGGAGCACCTGCCGCTTGCCGTCCGGGGAGACGTCGTACACCTTGCCGAACAGAACCGCGTCGCCGTGGTCGGCCTTCACGGTCACCCGTACGGTCGGGGCGCCGGTGATGCGGCGTGCGGTGGCCAGCGGGGTGGAGTCGAAGCGGGCGTACTGGCCGGGGAAGTCGAGGGAGAGGCCGACGCCGAGGGTGGAGAGCTGGGCGAGGGAGCCGCCGGCTCCGGGGACGGCGGAGATGGACGGCGGGTTGGCCCCGGCGGGGTTGGTGACCTTCTGGGTGCCGCCGCGCAGGGCGACGGCCCTGCCGCCGCTGTGCAGGCCCGGGTAGGTGTCGCTGCTCGCGCCCCGGGTGAGGGCGGCGCCGTCGGTGGAGTCGATGCCGCCGGTGCGGGTGACGCGGAAGGCGGGGCCGGTGCCGGCGCCCTCTTCCCCCTTCAGATAGCGGTCGAACCAGGAGCCGATCCTCTTCTGTACCCGCCCGGTCTCCATGTCACCCCCGTCGTGCCCGCCGGCCGTCCAGTCGACGGAGACGGGCGCGCCGTTGGCGGCGATGGCCTTCGCCATGGCGTCGGCCTGGCCGAGGGGGAAGAGGGAGTCGGTCTGGCCCTGCACGATGAGCGCGGGGGCCTTGATGCGGTCGGCGACGGCGCTCGGGGAGCGTGCGGTGAGCAGGTCGCGCGCGGCGGCGTCCGGCTTGCCGCTGACGGCGACCCGTTCGTACAGCTCGCACAGCTCCTTCTCGAAGTGGTCGCAGCCGCCGCCGGAGTTGACGAAGATCCCGGCCCAGAGTTTCTTGAACACCCCGTCCGGGAAGAGCGCGTCGGCGAGGTTCCAGTAGGTGATCTGCGGGGCGATCGCGTCCACGCGGTGGTCGTAACCGGCCGCGAGGAGCGAGACGGCACCGCCGTAGGACGCCCCGGTGATGCCCACCCTCGGGTCGCCCTCGGCGTCGAGCCGTACCTCGGGGCGCGCGGCGAGCCAGTCGATCAGCCGGGACACGTCCTTGACCTCGTGGTCCGGGGCGTTGAGCCCGATCGTGCCGCCCGACTTCCCGAAGCCGCGCGCGGACCAGGTGAGCACGGCGTACCCGTCGCGGGCCAGTTGCTCGGCCTGTGCCCGGGTCTCCGCCTTGCTGCCGCCGAATCCGTGGCCGATGAGCACGGCGGGCCGGCGCCCGCTGCCGCCGGCCGTGAAGTAGGAGGTGTCCAGGGACACGCCGTCGACGCGCATCATCCGGTCCTGGCGGTGCACGGCGGGACCGCTGTCGTCGGCCACCGCCGTCCAGGTGCCCGCACCGGCCAGCACGAGGAGCGCGGCACCGGCCGCCGCCCACCGGCCTCGGGTGCGGGGCAGCAGGCGCCGCCACCGGGACGTACGCGCGTCAGGGGAATCCATGCCGTCGAGCCTATGCGGCCGCGCACCCCGTCCCGCCTGCCGCCGGGCGGAACTCCCGGGCATCCTCAAGGCGTACGGGGCCGGCCCCGCGTACTGCGCACGCGGTATGCGCCGGGCCCGCAATTGCGTCGCGCACGGCCGCCCCGCCCTGGGACGCTGCCGTCATGGACCAACCGGAAGTACTGCTGATCGGCGGGCGCGCGGGCGTGGGGAAGACAACGGTGGCCTGGGAGGTGTCGGCGCGGCTGCGCGAGGCCGGGGCGGCGCACGCGGTGATCGACGGCGACTTCATGGGCGCCGTGCATCCCGCGCCGGACGACGACCCGCACCGCTCCCTGATCACCGAACGCAATCTGGCGGCGGTCTGGGCCAACTACGCGGACCTGGGCCTGCGCCGCCTCGTCTACACGAACACGGTGAGTGTGCTGGCCGGCTCGGCGCCCATGTTCGAGCGGGCGATGGGGGACGGGGTGCGGTGCGTACGGGTCCTGCTGACCGCGTCCGACGCCACGACCGCCCAGCGGCTCACCGGCCGCGAGATCGGTTCCGAGCTGGAGCACGAGCTGCGCAGCAGCATGCGCAAGGCCCGGATGCTCGACGAACACGCCCCGGCGGACACCGTGCGGGTGGCGACGGACGGGCGGACGGTCGTGGACATCGCGTCCGAGATCGTGAAGCTGACGGGGTGGGCCGGGGTCTAGACGGCGGCGGTCCGGGGCGCGGGAAGCGGGGTGCCCTGCGGCAGCGGGTAGGGCGACTCGGCGGGCAGCAGCGCCGTCGCGGCCTCCGTTTCGCCCGCCCGGACCAGCGCGTGGATCTCCCGGGCGAGCGGGGTGACATCGCGGATCGCGACGGTCCACTCGTCCGCGTACCGCCGTGACGCCTCCCCCGCCAGGCCGAGCTGGAGCGAGCGGTGCGGCAGCCGGTTCAGGTGCAGGTCGCGCTCGGGGTCCCACTGGACGCGGGCGGGGGCGCGGCGCAGATCGCGCTGCCAGGTGGCGCGGTCCGGGTGCACACCGCTCTCGTAGTGCGAGAGTTCGGCGTGCGCGAGGGCCCAGTCGAAGCCCTCGCGGCTGATCTCGACGGCGAGGACGGTCTCCTGGGCCTCCTTCGTCCCCCAGCCGCAGCGGTACATCATCCACAGGAAGCTCGGCTTGATCCACGTCATGCGATCGCGCTTCCAGGCGGCCGGGAAGCGCCCGTCGCGGGCGGCCGGCAGACCGAGTGACGGCGTGTACGCCTGGTAGACGGTCACGGTGCCGGCCGTGTGGAGTGCGCGGATCTGATGCTGGGGCGTGGTGGTCGCGGATGCGGTCATACATGCATCACAGCACCGTGCGGCGGGGGACGGCGAACGGGTTTTCTACCGCGCGTGCATCACGCGGACGCCCGACCACACGATGACGTGGTCCCCGGTCGACGCCTTCGCACCGGCGGTGGAGTTGCCGTAGTAGTTCCAGCGCCAGGTCCCCGACTTGGCGGCCTTCACCGTGGTCTTGAGCGAGCCCGTCGAACCGGACGTCACCTTCTTGACCGTCGTGTACGAGGACGCGCCGTCCGCCTTGAACTGCAGGCTGACCGTGCGGCCGGCGTAACCCTGGTACGAGTGCGTCTCCCAGTTGGCCCGGGTGACCTTGCCGGTCACGGTGATCGTCTTCCCGGTGACGACCGGCTCGGGCGCGGCGTTGACCGTGACGCGGGTGGCGCGCTGGACCTGGACCGGGTGGTTCAGGTCGGTGAAGAGGTCCTCGCCGGGGATGTGGAGCAGGGCGGAGCTCTTCCAGGTGCCGGCGTAACCGTTCCCCTTGATGTCGCCCTTCGGGTCGATGTCCAGCACCCCGTCGTCGACGACGCAACTGCCCCTCCCCTCGGTCGGGCAGGCGTCATCGGAATAGCCGAACCCGCTGTACAGATTGTTCGGGCCCAAATCGCCGAGCTCTCCCCGGTAGAGCAGGAACAGCGGCGGCCCGTCCCAGGTCCGTGTGGTCGTCATCCGGAAGGTCACGGGCACCGAGACCACTTCCTGGATACCGATCACAATCGGCTTCCCGCCGTTCACCGAGACCTGGGAGTACGAGACCCCGCCCGTCGCCGCCCCGGCCGGAGCCGCCGTCGTCGCGGTGACCACGGCCACCGCTCCCGCGGCGACCACCGCGTTCCACATTGTCTTCGCCATCAGTGTGAGCTCGCTGCTTCCCTCGACGACCGAACCGTCTGTGGGACCGCGAAGGGCCGTCGGCGGTTGTACGCCGCACGGCAACGATCCGGTCACGCGCTCGGAGCCGTACGACCGCATGCGAAGGCAATGACATTCGTCATGCGGAGGTCAGTACACGCGGCTCTGCCGGGGAGGGGGCCCGGATCGGCACTCTGGACGTGTCGAGAGCGGGAGCCGCGAGGGCGCCGCCGCAGCGGGAGGAACCGACATGAGCAGCCCGGCCGCCACACTCAACGCCCCCGTCGTCGACGCCCCGGCGGCCGCCGCCCCGATCGCGCCCCGCAAGGCGCTCGTGGACAGCCTGAAGCCGCTGCTGGTGGACGTCGGTCTGCCGCTCGCGTCCTACTACGTGCTGAAGGCGGCGGGGCTCGGCACATTCGGCGCGCTGGCCTGGAGCAGCGTGGTGCCGGCGGTGCGCACGCTGTGGGGTGCGGTGCGCGAGCGCCGGCTCAACGGCCTTGCGGCGCTGATGGTGTCGGTCAACGCGATCTCGCTGCTGCTGGGCCTGGTGGCGGGTGACCCGCGGGTGATGCTCCTCAAGGACAGCGCGGTGAGCAGCACCATCGGGCTGGCGTTCCTGGTGACCGCACTGCGGGGGCGGCCGATGCTGTCGGCGGGCCTGCGGCCGTGGCTGACCCGGGGCGAGGCCGCCAAGACGGCGGCCTGGCAGCGGCTGTCGGCCGGTTCGCCGTCGTTCCGCCGGGCCGAGACGCGGTTCTCGGCGGTGTGGGGCCTGGCGCTGCTCACCGAGTGCGCGGTGCGGGCCGTGGGCGCGTACACCGTGCCGGTCGAGACGATGGTGTGGGCCGGGACCGTGATCATGATCGTCTCGATGGTGCTGGCGTTCCTCGTCTCGGGGCGCGTCGCGGTCGCCCCGATGGAGCGGATGATCGAGGCCGAGACCGAGGCCGGCGCCACGGAGCGCTGAAGCTCCCTCGAAACTCCGCAGGGCCACTCCGGGGGAGTGGCCCTGCGGTTGCGTTCCGTCCGCCCCGAAAAGCGTTTGACCACGCCGTTTACCGTTTCCGCATGACTACTTCACTGAGGCTGGCCGAGGTCACCGCCGAGAACGTCGACGCCGCGATCGGCCTCAGGGTCCGGCCCGACCAGGAGCATCTGGTGGCGCCGGTGGTGAAGTCCCTCGCCGAGGCGTATGTGCACCCGGAGGCCGCCTGGCCCCGGCTCATACACGACGGTGACCGGCTCGTCGGCTTCCTGATGGCCTTCCTGGACATCGACTTCGCGGGTGACGGCACGGGGCGCGACATCCGCTCGGGGCTGTGGCGCCTCAACATCGCGGCGGACGAACAGGGGCGCGGCTGCGGCCGGTTCGCGGTCGAGTCCGTGGCCGCCGAGATCCGCCGGCGCGGCGGCGACCGGATGTACGTCACCTGGCACCCGGGCGACGACGGCCCCGAGGGCTTCTATCTGGGGCTCGGCTTCCGGGCCACTGGCGAGACGAGCGGGGACCAGACGGTCGGGGTGCTGGAGCTGGGCTGACGTACGGGCCGGGACCGGGTGGCCCCGGCCTGTACGCGGGCCGTGGGTGGCGGGTCAGTGGTTCCTGGGGAAGCCCAGGTCCACGCCCGCCGGGGCGTCCGCCGGGTCGGGCCAGCGGGTCGTGGTGACCTTGCCTCGGGTGTAGAAGTGCACGCCGTCGTTGCCGTAGATGTGGTGGTCGCCGAAGAGGGAGTCCTTCCAGCCGCCGAAGGAGTGGTAGCCGACCGGCACCGGGATCGGCACGTTGACGCCGACCATGCCGGCCTCGATCTCCAGCTGGAAGCGGCGGGCCGCGCCGCCGTCGCGGGTGAAGATCGCGGTGCCGTTGCCGTACGGCGAGGCGTTCATGAGGGCGACGCCCTCCTCGTACGTCTCCACCCGCAGCACGCACAGGACCGGGCCGAAGATCTCGTCCCGGTACGCGTCGGAGTCGGTGGAGACGTGGTCGAGGAGCGAGAGGCCGATCCAGTGGCCGTCCTCGAAGCCCTCGACGGTGAACCCGGTCCCGTCGAGGACGACTTCGGCGCCCTGGGCTGCGGCGCCGGTGACGTAGGAGGCGACCTTGTCGCGGTGGGCGGCGGTGATCAGCGGGCCCATCTCGGAGTCCGGGTCGGTGCCGGGGCCGATCGTGATCCGCTCGGCCCGCTCCTTGATCCGGGCGACCAGCTCGTCGCCGATCGCGCCGACGGCGACCACGGCGGAGATCGCCATGCAGCGTTCACCGGCCGAGCCGTACGCGGCGGAGACGGCGGCGTCGGCGGCGGCGTCCAGGTCCGCGTCGGGCAGCACCAGCATGTGGTTCTTCGCGCCGCCGAGCGCCTGCACGCGCTTGCCGTTGGCCGAGGCGGTGGCGTGGATGTGGCGGGCGATGGGCGTCGAGCCGACGAACGACACGGCTGCCACGTCCGGGTGGGTCAGCAGGGCGTCGACGGCGACGCGGTCCCCGTGCAGCACGTTCAGCACCCCGTCCGGCAGCCCGGCCTCGGCGGCCAGCTCGGCGAGGAGGTTCGCGGCGGACGGGTCCTTCTCGCTGGGCTTGAGCACGAAGGTGTTGCCGCAGGCGACGGCCAGCGGGAACATCCACATCGGCACCATGGCCGGGAAGTTGAACGGGGTGATCCCGGCGACCACACCGAGCGGCTGGCGGATCGAGGAGACGTCGACCCGGCTGGAGACCTGGGTGGACAGCTCGCCCTTGAGCTGGGTGGTGATCCCGCAGGCCAGCTCGACGATCTCCAGGCCCCGGGCGACCTCGCCCAGCGCGTCGGAGTGCACCTTGCCGTGCTCGGCGGTGATGAGCGCGGCGATCTCGTCCCGGTGGGCGTCCAGCAGCGCGCGGTAGCGGAACAGGACCGCCGTGCGGGCGGACAGCGAGGAGTCGCGCCACGTCGTGTACGCGTCCTTCGCGGCGGCCACCGCCGCGTCGGCCTCCTCCGCCGAGGCGAACGCGACCCGGGTGGTGACGGCGCCGGTGGCGGGATCGGTGACCTCGCCGTAGTTGCCCGAGGTGCCCTCGACGGTCTTGCCGCCGATCCAGTGGTTCAGGGTCTTCATGCTGCGGCTCCTTCAGAGGTGACGGCGTCGGTCGGCGCTGTGGCGTTCGTACTCTTTCCGTGCTGCGACCGCCGCGGGGCGGGTGGCCGTCTCGGCCACGGGGACATCCCACCACGCCTGTGCCTCCGGCGGCCCCTGTCCGGCGCCGGGTGTTTCGGTCTCCACGTGCACGCAGACGGGCCCGTCCGCCGCACGGGCCTCGGCAAGGGCCTCGCGCAGCTCGCCCACCGTCCCGGCGCGCAGCACCCGCATGCCGAGCGAGGCGGCGTTGGCGGCGAGGTCCACGGGGAGCGGGGGGCCGGTGAAGTCTCCGTCCGCCGACCGGTGGCGGTAGTCCGTGCCGAAGCGCTCGCCGCCGGTGGCCTCGGAGAGCCCGCCGATCGAGGCGTAGCCGTGGTTCTGCAGGACGACGAGCTTGACGGGGACGTTCTCCTGGACGGCGGTGACGATCTCGGTGGGGTTCATCAGGTACGTGCCGTCGCCGACGAGCGCCCAGACGGGACGGTCCGGGGCCGCCATCCGCACGCCGATCGCGGCCGGGATCTCGTAGCCCATGCAGGAGTACCCGTACTCCACGTGGTACTGGCGCGGGGAGCGGGCGCGCCAGAGCTTGTGCAGGTCACCGGGGAGTGAACCGGCCGCGTTGATGAGGATGTCCTCGTCGGTGACCAGCTCGTCCAGGAGGCCCAGGACCTGGGTCTGGGTGGGGCGGGCGTGCGGGTCGGGGGCGGCGTACGCGGCGTCCACGCGCCGCTCCCAACGGGCCTTCTCCTCCGTGTACTCCGCCTCGTACGCGGGCTCCGTGCGGCGGCCGGCCAGGGCGTCGGTGAGGGCTTCGAGGGCGGTGCGGGCATCGGCGACGAGCGGAAGAGCGGCGAGCTTGTGGGCGTCGAAGCCGGTGATGTTGATGTTGAGGAAGCGGACGCCGGGGTTCTGGAAGAGGGTCGCGGACGCCGTGGTGAAGTCGGTGTGGCGGGTGCCGATGCCGATGACGAGGTCGGCGGTGCGGGCGAGGCCGTCGGCGGTGGCGGTCCCGGTGTGGCCGATGCCGCCGACGTCGGCGGGGTGGTCGTGGCGCAGGGAGCCCTTGCCGGCCTGAGTGGAGGCGACGGGGATGCCGGTGGCTTCGGCGAACGCGGCGAGAGCGCCCTCGGCGCCGCTGTGGCGGACCCCGCCGCCCGCGACGACCAGAGGGCGGCGGGCGGCGCGCACCGCCCGTACCGCTTGGTCGAGTTCGTACGGGTCGGGGGCGGGGCGGCGTACGTGCCAGACGCGCTCCGCGAAGAACTCCGCCGGCCAGTCGTACGCCTCCGCCTGCACGTCCTGCGGCAGCGCGAGCGTGACCGCGCCGGTCTCCGCCGGGCCGGCGAGGACCCGCATGGCCTGGAGCACGGCCGGGATCAGGGCCTCGGGGCGGGTGATCCGGTCGAAAAAGCGGGAGACGGGGCGCAGGCAGTCGTTGACGGAGACATCGCCCGCGTACGGCACCTCCAGCTGCTGGAGCACGGGATCGGCGGGGCGGGTCGCGAAGGTGTCGCCGGGCAGCAGCAGGACGGGGAGGTGGTTGACGGTGGCGAGGGCGGCGCCGGTGACAAGGTTGGTGGCACCGGGGCCGATGGAGGTGGTGACGGCCTGGGCGGACAGCCGGCCGGACTGGCGGGCGTAACCGACGGCCGCGTGCACCATGGCCTGTTCGTTGCGGCCCTGGAGGTAGGGCATGGCCGGTCCGGTCTCCAGGAGCGCCTGGCCGACGCCCGCTACGTTGCCGTGGCCGAAGATGCCCCAGGTGGCGGCGATCAGCCGGTGGCGCTCGCCGTCGCGTTCGGTGTACTGGCGGGCGAGGAAGGCGACGAGCGCCTGGGCGGTCGTGAGGCGGGTGGTCCCCCCGGTCCTGCCGGACGTCGTGGTCATGCGGGGTCCTCCGGTCCGTGGAACGGCAGCCGGGGGTCGACCGGCTGGGACGGCCAGGTGTCGCGGACCCAGGTGTGGTCGGGGTGGTCGCGGATCAGCCACTCCCGCGTCTCACCGGGGCCCGCCATGACGTTGAGGTAGTACAGCGTGCGGCCGGGCGGGGCGATGGAGGGGCCGTGCCAGCCGTCCGGGATGAGGACCGTGTCACCGCTGCGGACCTCGGCCAGCACGTCCGTACCGCCGGGTCGGGACGGGGTGACCCGGTGGTAGCCGAGGCCGTCGTCCTCGACCTCGAAGTAGTAGATCTCCTCCAGGACGGATTCCTCGCCGGGGTGGTGCTCGTCGTGCTTGTGCGGCGGGTAGGAGGACCAGTTGCCCCCGGGAGTGAGGACCTCGACGGTGATGAGCCGGTCGCAGTCGAAGGCGTCGGCGGCGGCGAAGTTGTGCACCTGGCGGGAGCAGACGCCGGCGCCGCGCAGTTCCACACGAACCTCCGGCGCGGGGCCGTAGCGAGCGGGGAGTCGTCGCTCGCACTTCGCTCCTGCCAGGGCGAAGCGGCCTCCTGCGCCGGAGGCGATCTGTGCACGGGCGTCGCGCGGTACATAGGCGAAATCGGAAACGCCGCTGAACACGCTCTTACGGCCCAGCAGTTCAAAGATCTCATCTGAGATGTGCACCGTACAGCTGCCGGTCAACGGCAGTACGATCCACTCGCTCTCCCCGGTGACAAGTGTGTGAACTCCTCCCGGCTCCAGCTCCAGCACGCGCAGGCTCGACCGCTCCCAGCCGGCCCGTTCCGGCCCGATGTCCAGGGCGTAGGGGCCGCGCGCGGTGTGGCCGGCGGGCAGGTGGTACGTGGGTTCGCCTCGCATGCTCAGGCCCTTTCGCTGTGTGCGGTGACCGCGCCCTCGCCGAGGGCGGCCTCGACCTCGTGCGGGAACGGCATGGCGGAGGAGCAGGCGAGCCGGGCGGCGACGATGGCTCCGGCGGCGTTGGCGTAGCGCATGGTGCGGGCGGTGTCCCAGCCGCTCAGCAGCCCGTGGCAGAGCGCTCCTCCGAACGCGTCTCCCGCGCCGAGGCCGTTGACCACGTCCACGGGGAGCGGCGGCACGTCGGCGCTGGTCCCGTCCCGGTGGACGGCGAGGACGCCCGCCGGGCCCTGCTTGACCACGGCCAGTTCGACACCGGCCTCGATGAGGGCGCGGGCCGCCGCGTACGGTTCGCGCTCGCCGGTGGCGACCTCGCACTCGTCGAGGTTGCCGACGGCGACGGTCGCGTACGCCAGGGCCTCGCGGTAGCGCGCGGCCGGGCTCGGTCCGGAGGCGTCGGAGGGCCAGAACATCGGGCGCCAGTCGAGGTCGAAGACGGTGATGCCGGAGCGGTCGCGGGCGCGCAGCGCGGCGAGTGTGGCCGTACGGCTCGGCTCGGCGCACAGGCCGGTGCCGGTCATCCAGAACACCCGGGCGGCCCCGACCGCGTCCAGGTCGAGTTCGGAGGCGTGGATCTCCAGGTCGGGGGCCTTGGGCTGCCGGTAGAAGTAGAGTGGGAAGTCGTCGGGCGGGAAGATCTCGCAGAAGGTCACCGGGGTCGGATAGGCGGCGACGGGCGTCACCCACCGGTCGTCCACCCCGAACTCCCGCAACTGCTCGCGCAGGTAGTCGCCGAAGGGGTCCCGGCCGGTGCGGGTCACCACGGCGGTGCGCCGGCCGAGGCGGGCCGCGGCGACGGCGACGTTGGACGGGGAACCGCCGAGGAACTTCCCGAAGGTGTCGACCCGGGCCAGTGGCACGCCCGTCCGCAACGGGTAGAGGTCCACCCCGATCCGTCCCATGGTGATCACGTCGTACGGCTGCTCAGGCATTCGGCTTCCCTTCCGCTGGGCGCCCTTCGGGCCACCGGCGAGAGCGGCCGCCGCGGCGGCGACCGGCCTCCCGCCTACTCTTCCCCGTCCCTTCCTCCCCGTCCCCCTCTTCTCCGCGATCACCTTCCCCACTTGTACGGACATACGGACCTATCCTTGACACCCGTCCCCCCGCGTGATGAGGGTGGACGCATGATGTCCTCCTCCCCCTCCGCACCGGCCGGCATCCGTATCGGCTCAGCGCCCGACTCCTGGGGGGTGTGGTTCCCCGACGATCCGCGGCAGGTGCCCTGGCGGCGCTTCCTGGACGAGGTCTCCGCCGCGGGCTACGAGTGGATCGAGCTGGGCCCGTACGGCTACCTCCCGACCGATCCGGCCCGCCTCGCGGACGAGACGGCGCGCCGCGGGCTGTCCGTCTCGGCGGGCACCGTTTTCACGGGATTGCACCACGGCCCGGACGTCTGGGACCGGACCTGGGCGCATGTCGCCGACATCGCGGCCCTCACCCGGGCGATGGGCGCCGGCCATCTTGTGGTGATCCCCTCGTTCTGGCGGGACGACAAGACGGGCGAGGTGCTGGAGGACCGCACCCTCACCGCCGGGCAGTGGCGTCATCTCACCACCCAGACCGAGCGGCTGGCCCGCGAGGTCCAGGACCGCTACGGGCTGCGCGTCGTCGTCCACCCGCACGCCGACACCCACATCGACACCGAGGAGAACGTCGCCCGCTTCCTCGACGCCACCGACCCCGGCCTGGTCTCGCTCTGCCTCGACACGGGCCATTACGCGTACTGCGGCGGCGACAGCGTCAAGCTGATCGAGACCTACGGCGAGCGGATCGGCTACCTCCACCTCAAGCAGGTGGATCCGGAGATCCTCGCCGAAGTGGTCGCCGGCGAGGTGCCGTTCGGGCCCGCCGTGGCACGCGGCGTCATGTGCGAGCCGCCGGGCGGCGTCCCGGCCCTGGAACCCGTCCTCGCCGCCGCCCGCCGGCTGGACGTCGACCTCTTCGCCATCGTCGAGCAGGACATGTACCCCTGCCCGCCCGACCGCCCCTTCCCGATCGCCCGGCGCACCCGCGACTACCTCCGCTCCTGCGGGGCGCCCCGGGCGGGGCGCTGAGGGGGCGAGGCCCGAGCGCCCGTGGGCTCGGGGCTCCCGGGGGCCCGTCCCCCGGTCTTCCGCCGGTTCTGGCGGCTTGGCCGGGATCCGGCAGTGACGTGACGCCGGTGCGAGCTGTTGTCCTCGGTGAGACCGGGCCCACGGGCCCGCCCCCCTGACCTCACCGCTAGGAGCGAGCCCCATGCCCCGAATCCCTCTCACCCCGCGCCGCAGCCTCGCCGCCGGGGCGCTGGCCGGCCTCGCGCTGACGGCCACCCTCGCCGCGGCCCCGGGCGCCGCCGCCGACGCCGAGAACGTGCCGCCGGCCGGCTCCAGCCCCGTGTGCGCCTTCTACGACGGTGACGGGCTCACCGTCTTCGGTGACCAGGGCGAACGGGCCTTCCAGGTGCAGTGCATGCTGGCCAACCGGCAGTACCTGCCGTGGGACGCGGTCGACGGGGCTTTCGGCCTGCGCACCCTCGACGCCGTCCAGCGCTTCCAGGCCGCCCACCCGCCGCTCCTGGCCAGCGGCGTGGTCGACGCGGACACCTGGGCCGCGCTCTGGCGCGGCGACGCGCCGGTTGCCCCAACCGCGTGACCGGCGTTCCCCGTTGACCGTCGGGCAGGCCGGGCGGGCGCGGCGGGTCTGGCGGGCGCGACGGCTCTGGCGGGCGCCCCGCGAAGATCACCCCCTTGTCACGCATATCTCCGTTACGCGGGTCTTCCGTCACAGGCGCTCAACAGGCCCGCCCGGTGCCGGCCGCTGCCGGTCACCCCGCCGAGGCTGAGTGATCGTCAGTGACCGCGGCGCAGCTCCCCCGACGGCTTCCAGGCCGCCGCCGCGGTGCAGAGAGGTGGCACCATGACGGACACAAGGCTCTGGTCCTACAAGGACATCGCCGCGCACATCCGGGTTCAGCCGGACACGGTCCGCTCCTATCGCAAGCACGGCCTCCTCCCGGCCCCCGACCACGTGGAGAGCGGCAAGCCCTACTGGTACGCGGACACCGTCCGGGCCTGGGTGGCGGCCCGGCCGGGGCACCGTCCGGGCCTGGGTGGCGGCCCGGCCGGGG
>NZ_RDBL01000013.1:45504-115054 GCF_008042035.1 Streptomyces sp. col6 | reverse complement strand
CCCCGACCCCGCCCTGGCCTCCCTCCGGCAGCGCCTCGTCGTCTCCGCCGCACTCGCCGCCCCCGTCGTCGCCCTGGCGATGATCCCGGCGCTCCAGTTCGACAACTGGCAGTGGCTCTCGCTCACCCTCGCCGCGCCCGTCGTGGTCTGGGGCGCCCTGCCCTTCCACCGGGCAGCCTGGACCAACCTCAGGCACGGCGCGGCGACCATGGACACGCTCGTCTCCGTCGGGACCCTCGCCGCCTTCGGCTGGTCGCTCTGGGCGCTGTTCCTCGGTGACGCCGGGATGCCCGGGATGCGGCACGGCTTCGACCTGACGGCCTCCCGGACCGAGGGCTCGACGACCATCTACCTGGAGGTCGCGGCGGGCGTCGCCACCTTCATCCTGCTGGGCCGCTATCTGGAAGCGAAGTCCAAGCGGAGGGCCGGGGCCGCGCTCCGGGCGCTGATGCACCTGGGCGCCAAGGACGTGGCCGTACTGCGCGGCGGGGCCGAGGTGCGCGTCCCCGTCGGCCGGCTCGTCGTGGGCGACCGCTTCGTCGTCCGGCCTGGCGAGAAGATCGCGACGGACGGCACGGTCGTCGAGGGCTCGTCCGCCGTGGACGCGTCCATGCTCACCGGCGAATCCGTTCCCGTGGACGTGGGCACCGGGAACCAGGTCGCCGGGGCAACGGTGAACGTCTCGGGCCGGCTCGTCGTCGAGGCGACCCGCGTCGGCGCGGACACCCAGCTGGCCCGGATGGCGAAGCTCGTCGAGGACGCCCAGAACGGCAAGGCCGAGGTCCAGCGCCTGGCCGACCGGGTCTCGGCGGTCTTCGTCCCGGTCGTCCTGCTGATCGCCCTGTCCACCCTGATCGTCTGGCTGCTGACCACGGACGACGTGACGGCGGCGTTCACGGCGGCGGTCGCCGTCCTGATCATCGCCTGCCCCTGCGCCCTGGGCCTCGCCACCCCGACCGCCCTCATGGTCGGCACCGGACGCGGCGCCCAGCTCGGCATCCTCATCAAGGGCCCCGAAGTCCTGGAATCCACCCGCCGCATCGACACCATCGTCCTCGACAAGACCGGCACCGTCACCACCGGCCGCATGACCCTCCAGGCCGTCCACACGGCCGCCGGAACCACCGACACCGAGGCCCTCCACCTGGCCGGAGCCCTGGAACACGCCTCCGAACACCCCATCGCCCAGGCCGTCGCCACCGCAGCCACCGAACGCACCGGCACCCTCCCCACCCCCGAGGACTTCACCAACGTCCCCGGACTCGGCGTCCAGGGCACCGTGGAGGGGCACGCCGTCCTCGTCGGGCGGCCCCGGCTGCTCACCGACGCCGGGATCACCCTCCCCGACACCCTGGCCGCCGCCTTCGAGGAGGCCGCCGCTCAAGGGCGTACGGCCATCGCGGTCGGCTGGGACGGCGAGGCACGCACGGTCCTGGAGGTGGCCGACGCGGTCAAGGACACCAGCGCCGAAGCCGTCGCCGCGCTCCGGGATCTCGGCCTCACCCCGATCCTGCTGACCGGTGACAACCGCGCCGCGGCGGAGTCCGTGGCCCGCGAGGTCGGCATCGACGAGGTCCGCGCCGAGGTGCTGCCCGAGGAGAAGGCGCACGTCATCCGGGGTCTGCAGGCTCAGGGGCGGGTCGTCGCCATGGTCGGTGACGGGGTCAACGACGCCGCCGCGCTGGCCACCGCCGACCTGGGTCTGGCGATGGGAACCGGCACCGACGCGGCGATCGAGGCGAGCGACCTCACCCTCGTTCGTGGAGATCTCAAGGTGACAGCAGACGCCATCCGTCTCTCCCGGCGCACCCTCACCACCATCAGGGGCAACCTTTTCTGGGCATTCGGCTACAACGTGGCCGCTCTACCCCTTGCGGCATTTGGGCTGCTCAACCCTATGATTGCTGGAGCGGCGATGGCCTTCTCCTCGGTCTTCGTCGTGACGAACAGCCTGCGCCTGCGGTCCTTCACGTAATTTCCACAATGAGATCCAGATCACATCGGTTTCAGGGTAACCATTCGATGGGTTCGTAAGTCTTAGAGTGCGATGCCAAGGATGTCTTGGGGGACGTCCGGCGGAGCATCTTGGGGGATGCTCCGGGCAAGTGGGCCGGGGCACGTACACCGGGGAGCTTTGAGCGGCCCTCCCGTCGGTACGTACCCCGGCAGACCACAGGCAGGAACGCACACGCAGTACCCGCAGTACCGAGGCACCACCCAGGAGCTACGGCTCCCACAGAACGCCCGGCCGGATCCCGTGGGGGGAATCCGCTCCGGGATATGGGAAGCGCCTCGCTGTCGGCCCGTGGGGGGATCGATGGCGAGGCGCTTCTCGCTTGTTGCGGGAGCGCTCCCGGGTCTGTGCGCGCCGGGCTCCGCCGCCCCGCCGCCCGCCCCCGGAAATGCGCAACGCCCCGGACTCCGCGTCGCTCGGGGCGAGGGCGCGGCAGTACGGGGCGAAGGAACCGGCGTCAGTCAGGGCCGGGATGACGCGGGAGGGGTCACTCAGCGGCCCTCGACCGGGACGAAGTCGCGCAGGACCTCGCCGGTGTAGATCTGGCGCGGGCGGCCGATGCGGGAACCCGGCTCCTTGATCATCTCGTGCCACTGGGCGATCCAGCCGGGCAGCCGGCCGAGCGCGAAGAGCACGGTGAACATCTCGGTCGGGAAGCCCATCGCGCGGTAGATGAGGCCCGTGTAGAAGTCCACGTTCGGGTAGAGGTTGCGCGAGACGAAGTACTCGTCGGAGAGCGCGTGCTCCTCCAGCTTGAGCGCGATGTCGAGCAGCTCGTCGGACTTGCCGAGCGCGGACAGCACGTCGTGCGCGGCAGCCTTGATGATCTTGGCGCGCGGGTCGAAGGACTTGTACACCCGGTGGCCGAAGCCCATCAGGCGGACGCCGTCCTCCTTGTTCTTCACCTTGCGGATGAAGGAGTCGACGTCGCCGCCGTTGGCCTGGATGCCTTCCAGCATCTCCAGGACCGACTGGTTGGCGCCGCCGTGCAGGGGGCCCCAGAGCGCGGAGATGCCGGCGGAGATCGAGGCGAACATGTTCGCCTGCGAGGAGCCGACCAGACGCACGGTGGAGGTCGAACAGTTCTGCTCGTGGTCCGCGTGCAGGATGAGCAGCTTGTCGAGCGCCGAGACGACGACCGGGTCGAGCTCGTACTCCTGGGCCGGGACCGAGAAGGTCATGCGCAGGAAGTTCTCGACGTAGCCGAGGTCGTTGCGCGGGTAGACGAACGGGTGACCGATCGACTTCTTGTACGCGTACGCGGCGATGGTCGGGAGCTTGGCGAGCAGCCGGATCGTCGAGAGGTGGCGCTGCTCCTCGTCGAACGGGTTGTGGCTGTCCTGGTAGAACGTGGACAGCGCGCTGACGACCGAGGACAGCATGGCCATCGGGTGGGCGTCGCGCGGGAAGCCGTCGAAGAACCGCTTGACGTCCTCGTGCAGCAGGGTGTGCTGGGTGATCTCGTTCTTGAAGGTCGACAGCTCGTCGACCTTGGGAAGCTCACCGTTGATCAGCGTGTACGCGACCTCGAGGAACGTCGAGCGCTCGGCGAGCTGCTCGATGGGGTAGCCGCGGTAGCGCAGGATGCCCTGCTCGCCGTCGAGGTAGGTGATGGCCGATTTATAGGCCGCGGTGTTGCCGTATCCGCTGTCCAGCGTCACCAGGCCGGTGTTCGCCCGGAGCTTCCCGATGTCGAAGCCCTTGTCGCCGACGGTGCTGTCGATCACCGGGTAGGTGTACTCGCCATCGCCGTACCGCAGTACCACAGCGTTGTTGGTGTGCTCGCTCACGTCATCCCTCACCGACGTAGTGCCTCTTCTTCGAGGTTCCCTGACTGTCTCCACCCTCCCCCATTTGGCTCAGGAGAGTGCACTCGGGGTCGTCCATTGGACCTACTCGCGGCACTGAGTGCCGCGAACTTAGCCATCCTGCCCCCTTGACTGCGGTTCCGGAAGACCTCCGTGATGTTTCCCACCGTTTTGATCGATCATTTTTACCGATGATCCTCCGTCGGCGTCTCCGCGCAGCCGGTGATCCAGCGCCGTACAGCGTCTGCCTGCGGAAACCGTGCGGACCGCCTGTCCGATCGCCTGCCGGGAGCCGACCAGGACGACGAGCTTCTTGGCCCGCGTCACGGCCGTGTACAACAGGTTCCGCTGGAGCATCATCCACGCGCTCTTCGTCACCGGAATGACGACGGCGGGGTACTCGCTGCCCTGCGAACGGTGGATCGTCATGGCGTACGCGTGGGCCAGCTCGTCCAGCTCGTCGAAGTCGTAGCCGATCTCCTCGTCCTCGTCGGTGAGGACGGTCAGCCGCTGTTCGTCCAGGTCAAGGCCGGTGACGACGCCGACCGTGCCGTTGAAGACACCGTTCTCGCCCTTGTCGTAGTTGTTGCGGATCTGGGTGACCTTGTCCCCGACGCGGAACACCCGGCCGCCGAACCGCTTCTCCGGCACCCCGGGCCGCCCCGGGGTGATCGCCTGCTGGAGCAGCCCGTTGAGATGACCGGCCCCGGCCGGGCCCCGGTGCATCGGCGCGAGCACCTGGACATCGCGGCGCGCGTTCAGCCCGAACTTGGCCGGAATACGACGGGCGGCGACGTCCACCGCGAGCACACCCGCGTCCTCGGTCTCGTCCTCGACGAAGAGGAAGAAGTCGCTGAGCCCTTGAGTGAGGGGCGGTACGCCGGAATTGATGCGGTGCGCGTTGGTGACGACGCCCGACTGCTGGGCCTGGCGGAAAATGGTGGTCAGCCGGACCGCCGGCACCGGACCGCCGTCCGCGAGCAGGTCCCGCAGCACCTCCCCCGCGCCCACCGAGGGCAGTTGGTCCACATCGCCGACGAGCAGCAGGTGGGCACCGGGTGCCACCGCCTTGACCAGCTTGTTGGCGAGCAGCAGATCGAGCATCGACGCCTCGTCGACGACGACCAGATCCGCGTCCAGCGGCCGGTCCCTGTCGTACGCCGCGTCGCCGCCCGGCTTCAGTTCCAGCAGCCGGTGCACGGTGGACGCCTCGGCACCCGTCAGCTCCGAGAGCCGCTTCGCCGCGCGGCCGGTGGGCGCGGCGAGCACCACCTTCGCCTTCTTGGCGCGTGCCAGTTCCACGATGGACCGGACCGTGAACGACTTGCCGCAGCCCGGTCCGCCGGTCAGCACCGCGACCTTCCGGCTCAGCGCGAGCCGTACGGCGGCTTCCTGCCCGGGGGCCAACTGGGCGCCGGTCCGGCCGGCGAGCCACTTCAGGGCCTTGTCCCAGTCCACGTCCGCGAAGCCGGGCATCCGCTCCTCCGGCGTCCGCAGCAGCCGCCGCACCTGCGCGGCGAGCGAGATCTCCGCCCGGTGGAACGGCACGAGGTACACCGCCGTGACCGGCTCCCCGCCCTCGGGCGACGGCACCTTCTCCCGTACGACGCCTTCCGGTTCCTCCGCCAGCTCGGCCAGGCACTCGATGACCAGCCCGGTGTCCACTTGAAGCAACTTCACCGCGTCCGCGATCAGCCGCTCCTCGGGCAGGAAGCAGTGCCCCTGGTCCGTGGACTGCGACAGCGCGTACTGCAGCCCGGCCTTGACCCGTTCCGGGCTGTCGTGCGGGATGCCGACGGCCTGGGCGATCCGGTCGGCGGTCAGGAAGCCGATGCCCCAGACGTCGGCGGCCAGCCGGTAGGGCTGGTTCTTCACGACGGAGATCGAGGCGTCCTCGTACTTCTTGTAGATCCGCACCGCGATGGACGTCGAGACGCCGACGCCCTGGAGGAAGACCATGACCTCCTTGATCGCCTTCTGCTCCTCCCACGCGGCGGCGATCATCTTCGTCCGCTTGGGCCCGAGCCCCGGAACCTCGATCAGCCGCTTGGGCTCCCGCTCGATGATGTCGAGCGTGTCCACGCCGAAGTGGGTGGTGATCCGGTCGGCCATCACGGGCCCGATGCCCTTGATCAGCCCGGAGCCGAGGTAGCGCCGGATGCCCTGGATGGTGGCGGGGAGGATCGTCGTGTAGTTCTCCACGACGAACTGCTTGCCGTACTGCGCGTGGGAGCCCCAACGCCCCTCCATCCGCAGCGACTCCCCGGGCTGCGCCCCGAGCAGCGCCCCCACGACGGTGAGCAGGTCATTGCTCCCCCGTCCGGTGTCGACGCGGGCGACGGTGTACCCGTTCTCCTCGTTGGCGTACGTGATCCGTTCGAGTACGCCTTCGAGGACGGCCATGTTCGGCACGGTGGGCGTGGTGGACATGGAGGCGACGGTATCGGGCGGGACCGACAGAGCGCGGGCCGCACCCGAGAAGTCGCCGGTGCCATGAGCGGCACCGGCGCCCCGCAACGGTCAGGAAGCCACCGCGGTCAGTGAGCGGCTGTGCTTCGGGGTCTCGATCTCGTCGACCAGGGCGACCGCCAGGTCCGCGTACGAGAGGGAATCGGCGTCCGGCAGCAGCGCGTTGCCGCCCGTCCGGTAGTGGCCGGTGCGCTCGGCCTCGTCGTCCAGGAACACCGGCGGCGGGGCGAGCACCACCCAGTCGACGGTCGTCCCGGCGGCGCGCAGCACATCCAGTTCCGCCGCGTGGCCGAGCGAGAAGGTCCGGGCGTCCGCCGGGAAGCCGGGGGTGTCGTGGAGCATGACGCCCGGGGCCGCCTCCAGCGTCGTACCGATCCCGACCAGCACCAGCCGGGGCACGCCCGCCCTCTCCAGGCCGGCCAGCAGCGCGTGCGCCGCGCCCACGAAGAACTCGGCCGACGGCATGTCCATCCGTGCCGCGGCGCCGATCGCCGCGTCATGGCCCTTTGCCACCGCCGCCACGCTCTCCGCGTCGGTCACGTCTCCGGCGACCACGTCCACCCCTGGCCCGCCGAGCCCAGGATGCGCGGCGGGGTCCCGCACCACGGCCGTCACCCGGTGCCCCCGCGCCACGGCCTCCGCGACCGCCCGCCGCCCCGCGCGTCCACCGGCTCCGAACACAGCGATCCTGCTCATGGGTTGTCCCCCCGTCAGGGCCCGCGTCGTCCGTGGGCCGTTGCCGTGACGCTAGACGGGCACCCCATGGTTTCCGCAACGATAGTTACGTACGCTCGACGGAGTGAGCGAACCTCTTGACGCCGACATGTTCACCGGCTGCGACCACACCGAATCGCCGTTCCGGCTGGGCGGCAAGTGGACCGCGAAGATCGTCCGGTGCCTGGAGGACGGACCCCGGCGCTTCTCCGAACTCGCGGTCCCGCTGCGCGGCATCACCCCGAAGGTGCTCACCGAGACCCTTCGCTCCATGGAACGGGACGGCCTGATCACCCGTACCGTCGGCGACGGCGTCCCGCCCCGCGTCGACTACGCCCTCTCCCCGCTCGGCCGCTCGGTGCTCGCCCCCATGGCCGCCTGCTGCGCCTGGGCCGCCGCGCATCTGCCGGAGGTGGAGGGCGCACGCGAGGCCTACGAGGAGACGGCCGGGCCGGCCCTCCGCTGAACGGGCCGCCACCGCCCCCCGGAATCCTGTCATCCGCCGGCGGAACCCCTGTACGGTGAGCGTCTTTCCCGATCGCTGAAAGGTGCTTCCGCATGCGCACGACCCGTGCCCTCACCCTGCCCCTCATAGCCCTCACCGCCGCCGCGCTGGCTCTTACGGGCTGCTCGTCGGACAGCAAGGACTCCGGTAAGGAAACGGGCGGTTCGTCGGCGAGCACGCCGGCCGAAGCCGGGAAGGACACCGGCAAGGACGAGGGGAACGCGGAGCCCGCCGGGGACGGGAAGGGGTCCGCGAAGCTCACCTACAGCGGCGGGGACAGCGGCGAGGTCACGATCAACAGCGTGAGCTGCGCCGTGATGGGCGGGAAGCTCGCCGCCATCACCGCGCCGGAGAGCGCGGACAGCGCCACCCCCGCGAAGCCCTCGTTCACCGCCGTCATGAGCGACGACAAGGCGATGACCACGCTGACCACGGCGGACGGCAAGAGCTATCTGCACACGGCCGCACCCGGGATCACCGGCAGCAAGAGCGGCGGCACCTGGGTCATCACCGTGTCCGGCCTGAAGCTGGGCCCGACCGACCCGACGGGTGACTCGATCACCGTCGAGGGCACCATCACCTGCGGGTCCGTCGCCGGAGTGTGACGCACCGCCCGGCGGCCCCGGGGCCCGGACCGCACAGCCGGGCCCCGGAGGTGGCCTCGTTCAGCAGGCGTGCTCGGCGTAGCGGGCCGCCACCTCCGCCAGGACCTCCGCGCCGTCGCGCGCCCACAGGTCCTCGTTGAAGATCTCCACCTCGACCGGCCCGTCGAAGCCCGTCGCCTCCACCGCCTCGCGGAAGAACCGGAAGTCCACGCTGCCGTCGCCGAGCTGGCCCCGGCCCAGCAGGACGCCCGCCGGGAGCGGGGTGATCCAGTCCGCGAGCTGGAAGGAGTGGATGCGGCCGCCCGCACCGGCCCGCGCGATCTGCGCGGGCGCCCGGTCGTCCCACCAGAGGTGGTACGTGTCCACGACCACGCCCACCCGCTCGGCCGGGAAGCGCTCCGCGAGGTCCAGGGCCTGGGAGAGCGTCGAGACCACGCAGCGGTCCGAGGCGAACATCGGGTGCAGCGGCTCGATGGCCAGGCGCACCCCGCGCTCCGCCGCGTACGGGACCAGCTCGGCCAGGGCGTCCGCGATGCGTTCGCGGGCCCCGTACAGGTCCTTGCTGCCCTCCGGGAGGCCGCCCGAGACGAGGACCAGGGTGTCCGTGCCCACGCCCGCCGCCTCGTCGAGCGCGGCACGGTTGTCGTCCAGGGCGCGGGCCCGTTCCGCCGGGTCCTGGGCGGTGAGGAAGCCGCCCCGGCACAGGCTGGTGACGGTCAGGCCGTGGTCGGCGAGGAGCCGGGCCGTCGCCCCGACCCCGTACGACTGGACGGGAGCCCGCCACAGGCCCACCTTGTCGACGCCCGCCTTCGCGCAGCCCTCGGCCAGCTCCGGCAGCGACCACTGCTTGATGGTCTCCTGGTTGAGGGAGAGACGGCCGTCGCTCATCGGGTGCCTCCGTTGACCGTGAGGAGGGCGCGCATCCGGGACTCGGCCAGCTCGGGGTCCGGGAACAGGCCCAGGCCGTCGGCGAGTCGGTACGCCTTCGCCAGGTGCGGCAGCGAGCGGGCCGACTGGAGGCCGCCCACCATGGTGAAGTGGTCCTGGTGGCCGGCCAGCCAGGCCAGGAACACCACGCCCGTCTTGTAGAAGCGGGTCGGTGCCTGGAAGAGGTGCCGGGACAACTCGACCGTGGGGTCGAGGAGTTCACGGAAGCCCTTCGTGTCACCGGTGTCCAGGACCCGTATCGCGTGCGCGGCCAGCGGGCCCAGCGGGTCGAAGATGCCGAGCAGCGCGTGGCTGAAGCCCCGGTCGTCGCCCGCGATCAGCTCCGGGTAGTTGAAGTCGTCGCCGGTGTAACAGCGCACCCCGCCCGGCAGCCGGCGGCGCACGTCGATCTCGCGGTCCGCGTCGAGCAGCGACATCTTGATGCCGTCGACCTTGTCCGGGTGCTCCGCGATGACCTGGAGGAACGTGTCGGTGGCGAGGTCCAGGTCGGTGGAGCCCCAGTAGCCTTCGAGCGCCGGGTCGAACATCGGGCCCAGCCAGTGCAGGACGACCGGTTCGGTGGCCTGGCGCAGCAGGTGGGCGTACGTGTCCAGGTAGTCCTGGGGGCCCTTCGCGGCGGCGGCGAGGGCGCGGGAGGCCATCAGGATGGCCTGGGCGCCGCTCTCCTCGACGACGGCGAGCTGTTCCTCGTACGCGGAACGCACCTCGGCGAGCGTGGCCGGGCCCGGCGGCAGCTGGTCGGTGCCGACGCCGCAGGCGATGCGCCCGCCGACGGACCTGGCCTCGGCGGCCGAGCGGCGGATCAGCTCCTCGGCACCCGCCCAGTCCAGGCCCATGCCGCGCTGCGCGGTGTCCATGGCCTCGGCCACGCCCAGACCGTGCGACCAGAGGTGGCGGCGAAAGGCGAGCGTGGCGTCCCAGTCGACGGCGGCCGGTGAGTCCGGGCTGACGTCCGCGTACGGGTCGGCCACGACGTGCGCGGCGGAGAAGACCGTACGGGAGGCGAGCGGCGACCCGGCCGGGGCCAGGTCGAGCGGGTTGGCCCGGGGTTCGTACGGGCCCTGCGGGAGATGGATGGTCACGGCGAGAGCTCCTGGGGTCCGAGCGGAAGGCGGCTGGTCACAGCGACAGCTCCGGGACGTCCAGGCGGCGGCCCTCAGCGTGGGACTTCAGGCCCAGCTCCGCGAGCTGCACGCCACGGGCGCCGGCCATCAGGTCCCAGGCGTACGGCTCGTCGAGCACGATGTGGCGCAGGAACAGCTCCCACTGGGCCTTGAAGCCGTTGTCGAACTCCGCGTTGTCCGGGACCTCCTGCCACTGGTCGCGGAAGGACTCGGTGACCGGGAGGTCCGGATTCCAGACCGGCTTCGGGGTGACCGAGCGGTGCTGGACGCGGCAGTTGCGCAGGCCCGCGACGGCGGAGCCGTGGGTGCCGTCGACCTGGAACTCGACCAGCTCGTCGCGGTTGACCCGGACCGCCCAGGAGGAGTTGATCTGGGCGACGGCGCCGCCCTCCAGCTGGAAGATGCCGTAGGCGGCGTCGTCGGCGGTGGCCGCGTACGGCTTTCCGCTCTCGTCGCGGCGCTCGGGGATGTGGGTCTGGACGTGCGCCTGGACCGAGGTGACCCGGCCGAACAGCTCGTGGAGCACGTACTCCCAGTGCGGGAACATGTCGACGACGATGCCGCCGCCGTCCTCGGCGCGGTAGTTCCACGAGGGGCGCTGGGCCTCCTGCCAGTCGCCCTCGAAGACCCAGTAGCCGAACTCGCCGCGCACGGAGAGGATCTCGCCGAAGAAGCCGCCGTCGATGAGGCGCTTCAGCTTCAGCAGGCCCGGCAGGAAGATCTTGTCCTGGACGACGCCGTGCTTGATGCCGGCCTCCTGGGCCAGGCGGGCCAGGTCGAGGGCGCCCTCGACGTCCGTGGCGGTGGGCTTCTCGGTGTAGATGTGCTTGCCGGCGGCGACGGCCTTCTTGATGGCCTCCACCCGGGCCTGGGTGACCTGGGCGTCGAAGTAGATGTCGACGGTGTCGTCCGCGAGCACCGCGTCGAGGTCGGTCGACCACTCGGTCAGACCGTGGCGGGCGGCCAGCTCCTCCAGGGCGTGGGCGCGGCGGCCGACGAGGACCGGTTCGGGCCACAGCACGTCGCCGTCGCCGAGGTCGAGGCCGCCCTGCTCGCGGATCGCGAGGATCGAGCGCACCAGGTGCTGCCGGTATCCCATGCGTCCCGTCACGCCGTTCATGGCGATGCGCACTGTCCTGCGTGTCACGAAAGTTCCCTTCGTACGGCCGATAGCAAGCGCTTTCTATGCGGGATGACGCTAGCCTGCCGACAGCGGCCCGGACAAGAGGGGCCCGTCAATCGGCCACAGGCCACGGAGGAGAGCGATGACAGTCACCCTGGCGGACGTGGCGGCCCGCGCCCGGGTGTCCCCGGCCACCGTCTCCCGTGTGCTGAACGGCAACTACCCGGTGGCGGCGTCCACCCGGGAGCGGGTGCTGCGCGCGGTGGACGATCTGGACTACGTGCTGAACGGGCAGGCCAGCGCCCTGGCGGCGGCCACCTCGGACCTGGTCGGCATCCTCGTCAACGACATCGCCGACCCGTTCTTCGGAATCATGGCGGGCGCGGCGCAGACCGAGATCGGAGGACCCGGCGACGGGTCGGGCCGGGCGGGCGGCGAGAAACTGGCGGTCGTCTGCAACACCGGCGGCTCCCCCGCCCGCGAGCTGACCTATCTCACCCTGCTCCAGCGCCAGCGCGCCGCCGCCGTCGTCCTCACCGGCGGCGCGGTGGAGGACCCGGAGCACCAGACGGCGATGGCCGCGAAGCTGGCCAAGCTCGCGGAGGCGGGCACCCGGGTCGTGCTGTGCGGGCGTCCGCCGCTGCCGGACGGGGCGGCCGTGGTGGCCGCGCTCGCCTTCGACAACCAGGGCGGCGCCCAGCGGCTCACCAAGCATCTGCTCTCGCTCGGGCACCGCAGGATCGGCTATGTCGCGGGCCCGCTGGAGCGCACCACGACCCGGCACCGGCTGGCCGGCCATCGCGAGGCGATGCGCGGGGCGGGGGCGGCCGGCGACGAGGACCGGCTGACCGTGCACGGCTCGTACGACCGGGGCTCCGGCTACGACGCGACCGTCGAACTCCTGCGCCGCGAACCGGCGATCACGGCCGTCGTCGCCGCCAACGACACCGTGGCGCTCGGTGCGGCGGCGGCCGTCCGCGACCGGGGGCTGCGCATCCCGGAGGACATCTCGGTGGCCGGCTTCGACGACCTGCCGTTCTCGGTGGATGTGGTCCCGGCCCTGACGACCGTACGGCTGCCGCTCTTCGAGGCGGGGGCGCGGGCGGGCCGGCTGGCCCTGGGCAAGGAGGAGCCGCCGCCGGGCGGCATCGCGCTGATCCCGGCCGAGCTGATGGTGCGCGGATCGACGGCGCCGCCCCGGGGGTGAGCGCCCCCGGGCCGGGGTACGCGTCAGGGCGCCCCGCCTCCCGCCGGACGGGGCGGCACGGAACGACGGAAGGAACACGCACGTGAAGCTCGCTTTCTCCACCCTCGGGGTTCCGGGGCTGCCCATCGCCGACGTCGTCCGGCTGGCCGCCGGGAACGGCTACCAGGGGGTGGAGCTGCGCGCCCACCCCGAGGAGCCGGTGCACCTGGGCCTCGGGCAGGCCGAACGCGCCGCCGTGGTCGCGGAGTTCGAGCGGGCCGGGGTCGAGATCCTGGGCGTGGCCGGGTACGCGAAGGTCGCCGCCGAGGGGTACGACCAGCCGGTCCTGGACGAGCTGGCCGCGCTGACCGAGCTGGCCCGGGACCTGGGCGCACCGTACGTCCGGGTGTTCCCGGGCGGCGGGGACCTGGAGCCGTCGGAGGCCGACGCGATCGCCGCGCGCCGGCTGGGCGCCGCCGCCCCGTACGCCGCCGACCTGGGCGTATGCCTCCTGCTGGAGACCCATGACTCGCACCGGGCGGGGGCCGACGTGGCCCGGGTGGCCGGGACGGTGGGGCACAAGAGCGTCGGCGCGCTGTGGGACGTCATGCACACCTGGCTGGCGGGCGAGGAGCCGGTGGCCGGTCACGCGGTGCTGGCCCCGCACCTGGGCTACGTACAGGTGAAGGACATCGCCTCGGCCGAGGACACCACGCCGTTGGCGCTGGGGGCGGGGGTGCTGCCGCTGCGGGCGTGCCTGGACACGCTGGACCCGGACGGCTGGGTGTGCTGGGAGTACGAGAAGCGCTGGTACCCGGGGGCGGCGGAGCTGCCGGGGCTGCTGGGCGCGGGGCGCGAGCACCTGCTGCGGCTGGGCGCGCCCAAGCAGTAAGCGGTATCAGGCGGGGGCGGGTTCGGCGGCCGGGTCCGGAGCGGCCCTGCGGCGCGTCCCGGCGAGCGAGGTGAGCGCCACCCCGCCGACGAGCAGCGCCGCCGCGCACCACCGCAGCCCGCTCACCGACTCGTCGAGCAGCAGCGCGGCCGAGGACATCCCGAAGACGGGCACCAGCAGGGTGAACGGGGCCACGGAGGACGCCGGGTAGCGGCTGAGCAGGAAGCCCCACGCCCCGAAGCCGAAGACCGTGGCGATCCAGGCGACGTAGACGATGGTCCCGGCCCCGCTCCAGTCGAGCCCGGTCAGCGCCGCCCGGTCGCGGTCCCAGCCCTCGAAGAGCAGCGAGAGCCCGAGCAGCGGCAGGACGGGCACGGTCGAGACCCACACCATGAAGTTGAGCGGGTCGGGCGGGGCGGCCTTGCGGGTCAGCACGTTGGACACGCCCCAGCAGGCCGCCGCCGCGATCACCAGGACGAAGGCGAGCACGGGCCCGCTCGCGCCCTCGTCGAGCGCCGCGACCCCGATGCCGGCGAGCGCCACCGCCATGCCCAGGAGCTTGGTGCGGCCCGGCCGTTCGCCGAGCGCGAGGGCCGCGAAGAGCGCGGTGAACACGGCCTGGACCTGGAGGACGAGCGAGGAGAGCCCGGCGCCCATCCCCCGGTCCATCCCGATGAAGAGCAGCCCGAACTTGGCGACCCCGAGGGCCAGTCCGACCCCGACGATCCACTTCCAGGCCACCTTCGGGCGGCCGACGAAGAAGACGGCGGGCAGGGCGGCGACCAGGAAGCGGAGGGCCGAGAAGAGCAGCGGCGGGAAGTGGTCGAGGCCCAGCTCGATGACGACGAAGTTGACACCCCAGACGGCTGCCACCAGGGCGGCCAGGGCGATGTGGAGGGGACGCATGCACCGAGGATCACCCAGCCCGACCATGTAGCACCAGCGCGCGTTTCTTCATGGTGGAATTGAGCATCGCTAATGATTCACAGCCCGTCCCGGAGGCTTCGGATGCTCGATCTCGCCCGGCTGCGCGCCCTGCACGCGGTGTCCGTCCACGGCTCGGTCGCGGGTGCGGCGGCGGCCCTCGGCTACACCCCTTCGGCCGTCTCGCAGCAGATCACCAAGCTGGAGCGGGAGACCCGCGCGACCCTCCTGGAGCGGCGCGGGCGCGGGGTGGCGCTGACCGAGGAGGCCGTCCATCTGGTGGCCGCCGCCCAGCAGTTGCTGGCGATCGTGGAGCGCGCCGAGACGTCCCTGGAGGAGCGCCGGGGGCTGCCGACGGGACGGCTCTCGGTGGGGGCGTTCCCCTCGGCGGCGCGCGGGCTGCTGCCCGGAACGCTGGCGGATCTGGACCGCGAGCACCCGGAGCTGGACGTGCGGATGACCGAGGTGGACCCGCATCTCTCGGTGGACCTGGTCGCCAAGGGCGTGATCGACCTGGCCGTCGCGCACGACTGGGACATCGCCCCGCTGCCCGCGCCGGAGGGTGTGGAGCAGGCGGTGATCGGGGACGACCTGTGCGATCTGCTGGTCCCCGCGGGGCACCGGCTGGCGGGGCGGGACGGAGTGCGGCGTGAGGAACTGGCACGGGAGCGGTGGATCTGCCAGCCGCCGGGGACGGTCTGCCACGACTGGCTCGTACGGACGCTGCGCGCGGCGGGGTACGCGCCGGACATCCGGCACCAGGCGGAGGAGAACCACACCCAGCTCGCCCTGCTGGCCGCCGGTCTCGGGGTCGCGATGATCCCCCGGCTGGGGCGCGGGCCGCTGCCCGAGGGTGTGGTGGCGGTGCGGATGGACCCGGTGCCGGTGCGGCGGCTGTACGCGCTGTGGCGTACGGGGGCGGCTCGCCGGCCCGCGATCACGGCGGCGGTCGCGGCGCTCCAGGCACACGGGGCGAGCGTGGGGCTGCGGTAGGCGAGGGGCACCCGGGACGCGCTCAAAACGGTCCGCACCCTTGACCGGAAGTTATTTTCTGGATATCCGTGCTCCTTGGAAGTTTCTTTCACCACCCCCTCGTCACCGAGTACGGCCGAAGGAGCTCACGTGCACCACCGCACCTCCAGACGCACCCTCCTCACCGCCACCGCGGCCACCGCCGTCGCGGCGGCCGCGGGCATGGCGACCGCCCCCGGGGCCCTCGCCTCCCAGGGCTCCGCGCACAGCAGTCACACCTCCGCCGCCACGACCCGGCGGCTGAAGCGGCTCATCTCCCGGATGAGCCTGGAGGAGAAGGTCGGCCAGCTCTTCGTCATGCGGGTCTACGGGCACTCCGCCACCGACCCCGACCAGGCCGACATCGACGCCAACCTCGCCGAGATCGGGGTGCGCACGGCGGCCGAGATGATCGCCAAGTACCACGTCGGCGGCATCATCTACTTCGCCTGGGCGCACAACACCCGCGACCCGCACCAGATCGCCGAGCTCTCCAACGGCATCCAGCGCGCGGGCCTCGCGGGGCCGACGCCCCTGCCGCTGCTGATCTCCACCGACCAGGAGCACGGCATCGTCTGCCGCGTCGGCGAGCCCGCCACGCTGATGCCGGGCGCGATGGCGCTGGGCGCGGGCGGTTCGCGCTCCGACGCCCGTACGGCCGGGCAGATCGCGGGCGCCGAACTGGCCGCGATCGGCATCAACCAGAACTACGCGCCGGACGCGGACGTCAACGTGAACCCGGCCAACCCGGTGATCGGCGTACGGTCCTTCGGCTCGGACCCGCAGGCCGTGGCCGGGATGGTCGCGGCGCAGGTGAAGGGGTATCAGAGCGCCGGGATCGCCTCCACGGCCAAGCACTTCCCGGGCCACGGCGACACCAGCACCGACAGTCACACCGGTCTTCCGGTCATCGGCCACACCCGCGCGCAGTGGGCGGAGCTGGACGCGCCACCGTTCCGGGCGGCCATCGCGGCGGGCATCGACTCGATCATGACCGCGCACATCGTGGTGCCGGCGCTCGACCCGTCCGAGGACCCGGCGACCCTGTCGAAGCCGATCCTCACCGGCATCCTGCGCGAGGAGCTGGGCTACGACGGGGTGGTGGTCACCGACTCCCTGGGCATGGAGGGCGTACGCACGAAGTACGGCGACGACCGGGTGCCGGTGCTCGCGCTCCAGGCGGGCGTCGACCAGCTGCTCAACCCGCCGAGCCTGGACGTCTCGTGGAACGCGCTGCTGGCCGCCGTCAAGAGCGGTGAGGTCAGCGAGGCCCGGCTCGACGAATCGATCCTGCGCATCCTGCGCCTGAAGACGAAGCTGGGGCTCTTCGACCGGCCGTTCGTCACCGGGCGCGGGGTGGACCGCACGGTGGGCACCCGGGCGCACCTGGCCGCCGCCGACCGGATCGCCGAGCACACGACCACGCTGCTGGCCAACGAGGGCCGGCTGCTGCCGCTCTCGCGCCGCTCGCACCGGAACGTGCTGGTGGTCGGCGCCGACCCGGCCTCGCCCTCGGGCACCACGGGCCCGCCGACGACGACGCTGGCGGAGGCGTTCAACGAGCTGGGGTACGCCGCGACCGCGTTGTCCACCGGGACCGCGCCCACCCAGGCGGCCATCGACGCGGCGGTGGCCGCGGCGCAGGGCAAGGACGCGGTGGTCGTGGGGACGTACAACGTCTCGGCGACCAGTGCGCAGCGGACGCTGGTGAGCGCGCTGGCGGCGACGGGCGTCCCGGTGATCACGATCGCCGTCCGCAACCCGTACGACATCGCCCAGCTCGCGGGCACGGGGCACAAGGCGCATCTGGCCGCGTACTCCTGGACGGATGTCGAACTGCGCGCGGCGGTCCGGGTGATCGCGGGCCGAGCCCGGCCGGAGGGCAGGCTTCCGGTGCCGGTGCAGCGGGCGGACGACCCGTCGACGGTGCTGTACCCGGTGGGGTACGGGCTGAAGTACTGAGCCGGTTCCCGTCCCGGCAGCCGTGTCACCACGGCCGCCGGGGCGGGTTCATGTCACGGGCGCCGGACGCCGAGGCGGTGGTCGGTCGTCAGGTCCTTGTTGTCGAGCCGGGCGTCGAACTTCGCGAGCGGCTTCGCCTTCGACTCGTCCTGCTGGACGGCGGCCGGGGCGACGCCCGCCCAGCGCAGGATCGCGGCCGTGGCCGTGGCGTTGTCCGAGGGGACGAGCCCCGCGACGTTCGAGCCGTGGTTCCCGCCGGGCACGGTGAAGACGTAGCTGTCACGGGCGCCGGCCCCGAGCCGGAAGCGCTCCGAGCCCCAGGGGTCGTTCTCGCCGTAGACGTACAGCATGTGCGTCGCGTGGTGCTTCACCCAGGTGTCCACGTCCCGCATCGCCCAGGGCTGGAACGTCATCGGGATGGAGCGCGGCACGAAGTTGCGCGGCGGCTGGTAGCCGTAGCGGCTCAGCTTGCCGAGCCAGGGCTGCTTGATGTCCGGCGAACCGAGCTGGGTGCCCGCCTGGTAGTAGTACGGGGTGTAGGTGGCCAGGCCCTGGTCGGCGTAGGCGGAGAAGCCGGAGATCGAGTCGACCGAGTCCCAGATCTCCTGGTCGGTGGCCTTCTTCGCGTCGGCCGGGAGGCTGTCGCAGTCGGCGAGCAGGCTGTACTGCCAGAACGCCCACACGTAGTCCATGACGACGGCCTCGTACGCCTTGTCCAGGGAGCCGACGGTGTCGAAGGTGTAGCCGTTGTCGGCGGCGTACTGGGCGTACTTCTTCTCCAGCGGGCCCCTGCGGACCAGGGCCTCGCGCTGGACTCCGCTCAGCTTGTCGCGGCACTCCTTGGTGCCGACCTTCGCGAAGAACCGGTCGTAGGCCGAGTCCTCGTTGTTGACCACGTCGTTGGGTGCGACGTACGCGACGACGCCGTCCATGTCCTTCGGGTAGAAGCGCTCGTAGTACGTGGCGGTCATGCCGCCCTTGGAACCGCCGGTGGTCAGCCAGTTCTTGGAGTAGATGCGCTTGAGCGCGGTGAAGACCCGGTGCTGGTCACTGGCCGCCTGCCAGATGTCGAGCTTGGACCAGTCGGCGGGCGAGGGGCGCGACGGGGTGAAGAAGCGGTACTCCAGCGAGACCTGGTTGCCGTCGACGATCCGGGTGGGCTCGGAGCGGCTGGGGTTGGTGGAGACGTTGTAGCCGCTGGTGAAGAAGACCGTGGGGCGGGAAGTGTCCTTGTGCAGCAGGGTGATGCGCTGCTGGAACGTTCCCTTGGACGGGTGGCGGTGGTCGATGGGCTGCGTGTAGTTGAGGACGAAGTAGCGGTAGCCGGCGTACGGCTTCTCCTCGATGAGACTCATTCCCGGGATGGCCAGGATGCGGTCCTTGATGTCCGTGCTCGTCCCGCTGTCGCTCGCGGCGGTGCGGAGCGAGGCCGGTTCGGCGGCGGTGGCCGCCCCGGCCGAGGCACCCGTCGCACTCACCGTGCCGATGAGCACCGCGAGCGACAGGATTCCTCTGAGCGCCTTGCGCATGCGCGTCCTCCCCTTGGGGGGCGCCTCGCCGATCACGACCGGGTCCCGGGACACCCCTTGATTCACAGCTGACGCCGTGAACCTAGCGGGGCAACACCCGTACCACCAGACCTCCTTGCCGGGGTCCGGGACAAGTCACCCGGTCAGCACAGGATCCAGCTCGTGCTGCCGCCCCTGCCGTCGACCGTGCCGGAGACACGCACACACCGGTTCAGCGCGTGGACGGTCACCGGTCCGGCCCGCTCGGTGTAGCGGCCCCGGTCCGTGACGGGGTGGCCGCCGCGCGGCTGGATGGTCACGGACATGGGGCGGCGCTTTCCGGGCCTGGCGACGGCGGTGGCACACGCGTAGGCGCGCGACTTGTACACGCGCAGCTCGCCCGTCGCGAACTTCACCGTCTTCTTGGGGCGCCCCGCGCAGACCGAGGCGGCGTCCGCGCTCCCCGCGACCGCCCCGCCGAGAACCAGTGCGAAGGCCGTCGCCAGGGCGAGGACCACGAAACGGCGGCCCAGGCCGCGTCTCGCGCCCCAGGCATGTCCTTCGGTCCCTCTGGTCACAGCAGCCCCATCGCTTCGTCGAACATCAGCGCCCCTGCCCGACACCTGAGCGCATATGCGTATACCTGCGTACGACGCGAGAGGCCATCCGGAGGTTGCACCCGGCGGGCCCGGCGCTCCCGGACGCGGGAGCGGCCCACCATGGAGCCGGACAGGACAGAACGCCATGAAAGGCAGGAACCGCCATGATCCGCACCCGCTCCGGCCGGCGCACCGCCGCCCGTACGCTGCTCGCCTCCGCGCTCCTGGCCGCGGCCGTCGCCGTGCCCGCCTCCGCGGCTGCCCCGAGCGGGACGGACCGGGTGGCGCCGGCCGCCGACGAGACCGCCACCCAGGAGTCCCGGCTGGTCGACCACTTCTACGGCGCGTACACCGACGCCGTGGCCGCCGAGGACGGCGGCAGGCTCGCCACCGCGCTGCGGAGCTTCTACCTCACGCCCGCCCTGCGCGCCCGCCTCGCCGACTGGGAGGCCGCCAACCACGCCGACGGTGTGCTGCTCGCCCAGGACGTCCCGGCGGACTACCGGGTCACCCCCGGCCACAGCGGCGCCGGCCACACCTGGTCCACGGTCCGCCTCACCTGGGGCTCCGCCGAGGCCCCCTCGTACACGTACCTGACCGTGCGCTCGGACCTCGCGACCGGGAAGATCTCCGCGATCCGCGACGGCGAATAGCTCACACCCCGGCCGGCTCGTCCTCTCCTATGAAGGTGCGCCACAGCTGGGCGTAGTGCCCGTCGCGGGCGAGGAGTTCGTCGTGGGTGCCGTCCTCGACGACCCGGCCGTGGTCCATCACCACGACCCGGTCGGCGCGCGCGGCGGTGGTCAGGCGGTGCGCGACGACGAGCGTGGTGCGGCGGCCCGCGAGCCGGTCGGTCGCCCGGTTCACCTGCGCCTCGCTGGCGAGGTCGAGCGAGGCGGTGGCCTCGTCGAGCAGCAGGATGTCGGGGTCGACGAGTTCGGCGCGGGCGAGCGCGATCAGCTGGCGCTGACCGGCCGAGAGGTTGCGGCCCCGCTCGGAGACCTCGTGGAGGTAGCCGCCGTCCAGGGTGGCGATCATGTCGTGCGCGCCGACCGCCCGTGCCGCCGCCTCCACCTCCGCGTCGGTGGCGTCCGGCCGCCCGTAGGCGATGGCGTCCCGGACCGTCCCGGAGAAGAGATACGCCTCCTGCGGTACGACACCGAGCCGGCGCCGGTACGCGGTGAGGCCGAGGCCGCGCAGGTCGCTTCCGTCCACAGTGACCCGGCCGTCCGTCGGGTCGTAGTACCGGGCGACCAGCTTGACCAGGGTCGACTTGCCGGCCCCGGTCTCCCCGACGAACGCGACGGTCTGGCCGGCCGGGATGCGCAGGTCGATGCCCCGGAGGGCCTCCTCCTCGTCCCCGTACGCGAACGACACGTCCTCGAAGGCGAGTTCGCCGCGCAGTCCGGGCACCTCGCGGGCCTCGGCCCGGTCGGTGGTGGACGCCGGTTCGCGCAGGAGTTCCTGGATGCGGCCCAGCGAGACGGCGGCCTGCTGGTAGCCGTCGAAGACCTGGGAGAGCTGCTGGACGGGCGCGAAGAACAGGTCGATGTACAGCAGATAGGCGACCAGCGCGCCCGCCGTGAGCGTGCCGTCGTCCACCCGGCCCGCGCCGACGATCAGCACCGCGGCGGCGGCCACCGAGGACAGCAGCTGGACGAACGGGAAGTAGACGGAGATCAGCCACTGCCCGCGCACCCGGGCCTCGCGGTACTCGTCGCTGCGCGCGGTGAACCGTTCGGCGCCGTCCCGCTCGCGCCGGAACGCCTGCACGATCCGGAGCCCGGCCACGGACTCCTGGAGGTCGCCGTTGACGACGCCGATCCGCTCGCGGGCCAGCTCGTACGCCTTGACGCTCTTGCGGCGGAAGAAGACCGTCCCGACGACGAGGACGGGCAGCGTCGCGAAGACGACGAGGGCCAGTTCCACATCGAGGACCAGCAGCGCGACCATGATGCCGAGGAAGGTGACGACCGAGACGAACGCGGTGACCAGGCCGGTCTGCAGGAACGTGGACAGCGCGTCCACGTCCGTCGTCATCCGGGTCATGATGCGGCCGGTCAGCTCGCGCTCGTAGTAGTCGAGCCCCAGCCGCTGGAGCTGGGCGAAGATCTTCAGCCGCAGTGCGTACAGCACCCGCTCACCGGTGCGGCCCGTCATCCGGGTCTCGCCGATCTGGGCCGCCCACTGCACGAGGACGACGACCAGGCCGAAGGCGGACGCCGCCCAGACCGCGCCCAGCGCCAGCTGGGTGACCCCGTCGTCGATGCCGTTCCTGATCAGCACCGGGAGCAGCAGCCCGGCCCCGGCGTCCACGGCGACCAGGCCGAGGCTCACCAGCAGCGGCAGTCCGAAGCCGCGCAGCAGCCTGCGCAGTCCGTAGGAGTCCTCGGTGTGCACGGCACGGGCCTCGTCGACGTCCGGCACGTCGTTCGCCGGGGGCAGCGCCTCGACCTGGGCGAGCAGTTCGGGCGTCGCGGGCATGCCCGCCGCGTCGGTGCTCCGGTCCTCCTCCCGGCGGACCCACAGCTCGGGGGTGATCCCGCGCTCGGCCTCGGACTCGGCGTCGATCTCCTCCTGGAGCGCGCGGTCCCGCGCGGGGTCCTCGGTGCTCCTGGCGGCCGCATGGCGGTGGCCGGGCGAGGGGGTACCCAGCTCGTCCGGGTCGGTGAGCAGGCGCCGGTAGAGCGGCGAGCGGCGCTCCAGCTCCTCGTGGGTGCCGAGGTCGGCGAGGCGGCCGTTGTCCAGGACGGCGATCCGGTCCGCGAGGTTCAGGGTGGAGCGGCGGTGGGCGATGAGCAGGGTCGTACGGCCGGCCATCACCTGGCGCAGCGCCTCGTGGATCTCGTGCTCGACGCGGGCGTCCACGGCGGAGGTGGCGTCGTCGAGGACGAGGAGCCGGGGGTCGGTGAGGATGGCGCGGGCGAGCGCGACGCGCTGGCGCTGGCCGCCGGAGAGGGTGAGCCCGTGCTCGCCGACCTCGGTGTCGTAGCCGTTCGGCAGCTCGGCGATGAACCGGTGGGCCTGGGCGGAGCGGGCGGCCTGTTCGATCTGCTCGTCGGTGGCGCCGGGCAGGCCGTAGGCGATGTTGGCGCGGACGGTGTCGGAGAACAGGAAGCTGTCCTCGGGGACGAGTCCGACGGCGGCGCGCAGCGAGTCCAGGGTCAGTTCGCGCACGTCGTGGCCGCCGACGAGGACCGCGCCGTGCGAGACGTCGTAGAAGCGCGGGAGCAGCAGCGAGACGGTGGACTTGCCGCTGCCGGACGCGCCGACGACGGCGACGGTCTCGCCGGGCTCGATGGTCAGCGAGAAGCCGTCGAGGACGGGGCGGCGTGTCTCGTCGTATCCGAACCGGACGTCCTCGAACTCGACGCTGGCGGGGGCGTCGGCGGGGAGCTCCTTGGTGCCGTCCTGCATGGTGGGCTCGGTGTCGATGAGCTCCAGGACGCGCTCCACGCCGGCGCGGGCCTGCTGGCCGACGGTGAGGACCATGGCGAGCATCCGGACCGGGCCGACGAGCTGCGCGAGGTACGTGGAGAACGCGACGAACGTGCCGAGGGTGATCTCGCCCCGGGTGGCCAGCCAGCCGCCGAGGGCCAGCATCGCGACCTGGCCGAGCGCGGGGACGGCCTGGAGGGCGGGGGTGTAGCGGGAGTTCAGCCGGATGGTGCGCAGCCGTCCCGCGAACAGCCTGCGGCCGACCTCGCGCAGCTTGCCGGTCTCCTGCTCCTCCTGCCCGAAGCCCTTGACGACGCGGACGCCGGAGACGGCGCCGTCCACGACACCGGCGACGGCGGCGGCCTGCGACTGGGCGTACCAGGTGGCGGGGAAGAGGCGGGCGCGGGAGCGGCGGGCGATGTACCAGAGGGCGGGGGCGACGGCGACGGCGACGAGGGTCAGCGGGGGCGACAGCCACGCCATGACGACCAGGGAGATCAGGAAGAGCAGGACGTTCCCGATGGTCATCGGGAGCATGAACAGCAGGCTCTGGATCAGCTGGAGGTCGCTGGTGGCGCGTCCGACGACCTGCCCGGTGGACAGCTCGTCCTGGCGCTTGCCGTCGAGCCGGGAGATCGTCCCGTACATGCCGGTCCGCAGGTCGTGCTGGACGTCGAGGGCGAGCCGGCCGCCGTAGTAGCGGCGGATGTAGGTGAAGGCGTAGACGAGGACGGCCGCGACGATCAGCAGCCCGGTCCAGACGGCCAGGGAGCGGGTGTGCCCGACGACCACGTCGTCGATGATCACCTTGGTGATCAGCGGGACGAGGGCCATGACGGCCATGCCGCCGAGCGAGGAGCCGAGGGCCAGCAGGACGTTGCGCCGGTAGTTCCAGGCGTAGCCGGTCAGTCTCCGCGCCCAGCCGCCCCGCTGCCCGCGCTCCGTCTCCCGTGCGTCCGCCACCCGGTGCCTCCCGTTCGACCTGTTCCGACGGAAGGCACCAACGCGGTGGGCTGCGGATTTCATCCCGCGTTCACAAATACGGGACCTGGGACCTAGGTCCCGCTAGCGCTTCTTGGCGGTGAGCATCCGGCCGGCGGGCGCCTCAGGGACCGGCGGGACGGCTTCCTGCGGGGCGGCCGGGACGGTGAAGACCCTGGGGTGCATGATGCGCGGGTTGAGGTCCTTGTGGACGGCGCGGGCGACGGCCTGGATGGTGTTGACGCCGTCGTTCATCGTCTTGTTGTCCTGGGTGAGCACCGTCAGCGCGTAGTCGTGGCCGTTGCCGGTGAAGGCGCCGATGCTGTGCACCCGCCAGCCGTGGGTGGCGCGCTGCAGCCAGCCGTTCTTGAGCTGGACGGTGGTCCCGGTGAGGGCGCCGGCCGGGGTTCCCCAGCGCTGCGAGGAGACGACCTTGTTCATCAGCCCCAGCTCGTAGGAGCGAGCGCCGTCGGTGAGTACGGAGTTCTTCGAGGTGAGCAGGGTCAGCAGCCGCTGCTCGTCCTGGGCGGTTATCTGGGTCAGGCCCCAGTAGCCGCCGGAGCCGGGGACGGTGTGGGTCATCCCGGCCGCCTTGAGGAAGGCGTTGACCTTGGTGACGCCGAGCTGCTTCCACAGGCTGGTGGTGGCGTCGTTGTCGGACTTGGTGATCATCTTGGTGCTGAGGTCGATCTCGCGCTGGGTGAGGTAGCGGTTGTGCTTGGCGTTGTCCCACAGGAGCGTGGCCAGCACGGTCGCCTTCACGACGCTCGCGGAGTCGTACTTGGTCGTGGCGCGCAGCGTGCAGGTGGTCTTCGTGGTCCGGTCGTAGAGCGCGACGGCGGCGGTGGAGCTGCGGCCCTTGAGCGCGGCGGTGATGTCCTTGGTCAGCTGAGCGGCGAGCCCGGCCCGGCCGGAGGTGCAGCTCACCTGCGCGGTCGCGGCCGACGCGGGCGCCGCGGCGAGGGCCACAGGTGCGAGGACCCCGGTGGCGACGGCGGCACAGAGCGCGGCGCGGGCGCGCCCGGACGTACGGGACGTGGTCATGGTGGTTCCCCCTGAGTGGTTCCTGCGGGCGGCCCCCCGGCACGCCCGCAAGAGATGACTCACGGGCGCCCGGAAGGTTGTACGCCACAGCGAACGCGGGGCCTACGGGCGGGGGACCGACAGATGCATGGGTGTGCGGATGGTGCGTGGGGCTACGGATGGTGCGTGGGGCTACAGGTGCGTCGGCTCGAACATCGTGAGCAGGGCCGGGAGTACGACGACCGAGGGCCCGGGGCGTCCGAATGCCTCCGCCAGGTCCGCGGCCAGCGACTCCGGGCTCGTCCGCACGGCCGGGACGCCGAAGGACTCGGCGAGGGCGGTGAAGTCGGGGCGGGCCAGCTCCGTCCCGGTGGTCTCGCCGAAGGCACCGGTCAGGTACTCGCGGAGGATGCCGTAGCCGCCGTCGTCGACGATCAGCCAGGTGACCGGCAGGCCGTACTGCCGGGCGGTGGCCAGTTCCGCGACCGAGTACATCGCGCCGCCGTCGCCGGAGACCGCGAGGACCGGCCGGGACGGGTCGGCCACCGCCGCGCCGAGCGCCGCCGGGAACGCGTAGCCGAGGCCGCCGGCGCCCTGCGCGGAGTGCATGGTGTTGGGGCGGCGGGCGTCGAACGCGGCCCAGGCCCAGTAGCCGAGGATCGTCATGTCCCAGAAGCTGGGCGAGGCGTCGGGCAGGGCGGTGCGGATCGCGGCCAGGAGGTTCTGTTCCAGCTCGCGTCCCTGGCCGGCGATCCGGTCCCGTACGCGGCCGAGCACCCCGGCGACGCGGTCCGCGACGGCCGGGTCCTCGCGCGGGGCGACCGCGTCGATGAGGTCGGCGAGCGCGTCGCGGGCGTCCGCGTGTATGCCGAGCGCCGGGAGGTTGGCCTCCAGCTTGCCGGCGTCCGCCTCGATCTGGATCACCCGGCCGCGCGGGGCGAACGTGTAGTAGTTCGAGGAGAGTTCGCCCAGTCCGGAGCCGACGACGAGCAGGACGTCGGCATCCTCCAGGAAGTCGGTGACATGCCGGTCCTCCACCCACGACTGGAGCGAGAGGGGGTGCTGCCAGGGGAAGGCGCCCTTGCCGCCGTACGTGGTGACGACCGGGGCCTTGAGCCTCTCGGCCAGCGCCCGCAGCTTGCCGGAGGCGTCGGAGCGTACGACTCCGCCGCCCGCGACGATCGCCGGGCGCTCGGCCCGGGACAGCAGGTCGGCGGCGACCGCGATCAGTTCGGGGCGGGCGTGGAGTTCGCGCGGGGTGGCGTCGGGGGCCACGACGACGGGCAGCTCCGTCGCGGCGTCCAGGACGTCCTGCGGGATCTCGACCCAGACGGGGCCGTGCGGGGCCGTCAGCGCGGACTCCCAGGCTGCGGCGATCGCGGACGGGATCTGCGAGGCCGCCCGCACGGTGTGGACGGACTTCACCACGTCCCGGAACGACGCCTGCTGGTCGCGCAGTTCGTGCAGATGGCCGTGGCGCCCGCCGCCCAGCCCCCGGACCGGGACCTGGCTGGAGACCGCGAGCACCGGCGCGGAGGCGGCGGCCGCCTCCTGGAGCGCGGCGAGCGAGGTCAGGGCGCCGGGCCCGGTCGACAGGAACAGCGGGGCGACCTCGCCGGTGATCCGCCCGTAGGCGTCGGCGGCGAAGCCCGCGTTGTTCTCGACGCGCAGCCCCACGTACTGGAGCGACGAGCGGCGCAGCGCGTCGAACAGGGCCAGCGCGTGCTGTCCGGGCAGCCCGAAGACGGTGGTCGCGCCGAGGCCCCGCAGGGTCTCGACGACGAGGTCGCCGCCGGTGCGGCCGGGCGGGGGGTTCAGCGCGGCCTCGATCTGGGCCGGGGTGAGCGCGGGCCGCTCGTCGTGGTCGTGACTCACTGCTGGCGGGCCTCCGCGATCTGGCGGGTCATGATCGTCGTCAGCTCGTACGCGGTGTGCGAGGCGGCGACGGAGGTGATCTCCGCGTGATCGTACGCGGGGGCGACCTCGACCAGGTCGGCGGAGACCAGGTGGCAGGAGGACAGGCCGCGCACGATCTCAAGCAGCTCGCGGGAGGTGAGACCGCCGGCCTCGGGCGTTCCGGTACCGGGCGCGTGCGCCGGGTCCAGCACATCGATGTCGATGGAGATGTACAGCGGCCGGTCGCCGATCCGCTGCCGCAGCTGGTCGGTGATCTCGTCGACGCCGCGCCGCATCACGTCGGCGGAGGTGACGATCCCGAAGCCCATCTTGGCGTCGTCGGTGAGGTCCTGCTTGCCGTAGAGCGGGCCGCGCGTGCCCACGTGGGAGAGCGCGGACGTGTCGAGGATGCCCTCCTCGACGGCCCGGCGGAACGGGGTGCCGTGCGTGTAGGCGGCGCCGAAGTAGGTGTCCCAGGTGTCGAGGTGGGCGTCGAAGTGGAGCAGCGCGACCGGGCCGTGCTTCTTGGCGACGGAACGCAGCAGGGGCAGCGCGATGGTGTGGTCGCCGCCGAGGGTCATCAGGCGGGCGCCGGTGTCCAGCAGCGCGTCGGCCGCCGCCTCGACGGTCTCCACGGCCTCCTCGATGTTGAAGGGGTTGGCCGCGATGTCCCCCGCGTCGGCGACCTGCGCCAAGGCGAACGGCGAGGCGTCCTGCGCCGGGTTGTAGGGGCGCAGCAGCCGCGAGGCCTCACGGATCGCGTTGCCGCCGAAGCGGGCGCCGGGGCGGTAGGAGACACCCGAGTCGAACGGCACCCCGACGACGGCCACGTCCGCCGTGCCGACCTCGTCGAGGCGGGGCAGCCGGGCGAACGTCGCGGGCCCGGCGTAGCGCGGGACGCGCGAGGAGTCGACGGGGCCGCGCGGCGTGTCGTTGCTGCTCATGGTGGGTCTGCCCTTTCCTACGGGTGCGGGTGCCGGAGCGACGCTAGGCGGCCGCGGGGCCGGACTGAAGTGTACGTTTCGTCCACTCACCCACCGGAACGGATGAATCGCCGCGCCCCGGCGCGCCCGGCGTCCGCGGTCCGCCGCGGGACGCTCACGTGGAAAGGGTTTCGGCGGGCGGAGCCGCCCCGGTGCCGGGTGCCGAGGAGGAGTCCGCGCCCGGCGAACGCTCGAAGCGGGTGTGGCGCCAGCGGTAGAGGTTGCGCACGTAGATCACCACGAAGGCGAAGGAGAGGGCGATCATGCCCCATTGCTCGGTCGCCATCCCGTAGGCGACCCAGACCGTCTGACTGGCTATCCCGTAGGCCCAGCCGATCCGCGGGTTGATGCCGGCCACCCACAGGCCGATGATCGACACCGCTGCCGCCGCCCAGGACCACCATGCCGCGCTCATATCGATACCTCCGTGTCAACGTTCGGTCGGGCTGTGCGGAAGCGGACGGGCCGGCACGGGGGAACGAGGCCGTTTCCGGCGGACGACGGGGATAAGGCCAGGTTTCGGGGCATGCGGAAGTTCTCCCTCTGCGGTTACGGGGCCGCGGCCCGGGGCCGGCCGTTCGCGGGCAGGGCGAAGCGACTCGGCCGGGCGGCGGGATGAAGAGGGCGTGGCGGATCCACGCCCGGCAGGCGGTTCGCCTTCGGGTGATGCCGGTGTCGCGGGCCGCGTGGCCCTAGCGGATCAGGTGTCCCACTCGGTCAGCGGGGTTTCGAAGATGAGCGTCGTGCGGTCGGCGGGGAAGGGCAGATCGTTGACCTCCACCGCGCGGCCGGTGGTGGAGTAGGTGATCTTGCGGACCCGGATCACCGGGACCGAGGGAGGGATGTCCTGCAGGACCGCCTCCTCCTCCGTCGCCTGCGAGGCCGTCACGCGGTCCTCGATCCGGCCGACCTCGATCCCCAGCATGTGGAGCTGGTGCTGGGAACCGCCCGGCCAGGGCTCGTTGCCCGCGTCGAACAGGTCGGGGTTCTGCTTGGCGATCTCGTACGGGATGTACGAGACGCCGGTGACCGCACCGGCCCCCTTGCGGGGGTGGCGGACGCCGACGCGTCTCAGCACGCTCGCCCCGGGCTCGATGCCCAGGACCTCGGCGATGTCGGGCGGGCACTTGACCACGTCGACCGTCAGGGTGTCCCGGTGGGCGGACGCCAGGGCCATTCCCGTATCCATCTCCGACACCCCGGTGCCCCGGCGCTCGGCCTCGGACTTGAGGACGAGGTCCTTCTCCGCCTGGTAGCGCGTGTTCCGGCGGACCGTCTGGGGCGGCGGGACCCGCACCCACGTCTTGCCCCCGATGCGCCCCGACAGCAGGCCGCGCTCCTTGAGCACCTGCACCGCGCGTGAGGCGGTGTTCGGGGCGACACCGAACTGCTTCGCCAGTTCGGTGACCGTAGGAAGCTGATCACCGGGGGCCAGCTCGCCCGAGGTGATCTTCTCGCTGAGCGCTTCCGCCAGTTCGAGGTACTTCCCCACGTTCACCATGAGGGAAGCCTCTCATGGGCAACGCAGTTTGAAAAGGGCAACTCAAGTTGAAATCGCAATGCGTCTTGCGTTCAAACGGCCGTGCTGAGCATCACCCTGGACAGCCCCCGTGACCGCCGGGTAACTTTTAACCATGGCTGAGCAAGCGCTTAGCCAAGCGCCGATAGACGTAGCAGCCGCAGCCGACCAGGGAGGCACCCCGTGCGCCGTACGGTATTCAACGAGGACCACGAGGCGTTCCGGGAGACCATCCGGGCCTTCATCACGGCCGAGGTCGTGCCCGTGTACGACGAGTGGTTCGAGGCTGGGCAGGCGCCGCGCGAGTTCTACAAGCAGCTCGGTGAGCTGGGCGTCTTCGGGATCAACGTCGACGAGGAATACGACGGGGCGGGCATCGACTCGCACAAGTACGAGGCCGTCATCTACGAGGAGACCGCCCGCGCGGGCGTGTCCTTCGGCGGGTCCGGGGTGCACACGCTGCTCGGTCTGCCGTACGTCAAGATGCTCGCCACCGACGAGCAGAAGAAGCGCTGGCTGCCGAAGTTCGTCACCGGCGAGGAGATGTGGGCCCTCGCGATGACCGAGCCGGGCACCGGGTCGGACGTGGCGGGCATGAAGACCACCGCCAAGCTCTCCGAGGACGGCACGCACTACGTCCTCAACGGCGCCAAGACGTTCATCACCGGCGGGGTGCACGCCGACCGCGTCATCGTCTGCGCCCGCACCTCCGCCCCGCGCGAGGACGACCGCCGCTTCGGCATCTCGCTGTTCGCCGTGGACACCAAGTCCGAGGGCTACTCCGTCGGCCGCAAGCTCGACAAGCTGGGCCTGAAGGTCTCCGACACCGCCGAGCTGGCGTTCGTCGACGTCAAGGTGCCCGCCGAGGACCTGCTCGGCGAGGAGAACAAGGGCTTCGGCTACCTCGGCACCAACCTGGCCTCCGAGCGCTGGGGCATCGCCTTCGGCGCGTACGCCCAGGCCGCCGCCGCCGTGCGGTTCGCCAAGGAGTACGTCCAGGAGCGCACCGTCTTCGGCAAGACCGTCGCCTCGTTCCAGAACACCAAGTTCGAGCTGGCCGCGTGCCAGGCCGAGGTGGACGCGGCCCAGGCCGTCGCCGACCGCGCGCTGGAGGCGCTGGACGCCGGTGAGCTGACCGCCGCCGAGGCCGCCTCCGCGAAGCTGTTCTGCACCGAGGTCGCGCACCGCGTGATCGACCGCTGCCTCCAGCTGCACGGCGGCTACGGCTTCATGAACGAGTACCCGATCGCCCGCCTGTACGCGGACAACCGCGTCAACCGCATCTACGGCGGCACCAGCGAGGTCATGAAGTCGATCATCGCCAAGTCCATGGGCCTGTAGGGACCGCCCGACTCCCATGAGCACCGCACTCGATTCCCTGCTCGATCTGCTCGACCTGGAGCGGATCGAGCAGGACATCTTCCGGGGCACCAGCCGTTCGGCGGTCGTGCCCCGGGTCTTCGGCGGACAGGTCGCGGCCCAGGCGCTCGTCGCCGCGGGCCGCACCGTCCCCGCCGACCGGTCGGCCCACTCCCTGCACGCGTACTTCCTGCGGATGGGCGACCCGGGCGCGCCGATCGTCTACACCGTCGACCGCATCCGGGACGGCCGGTCCTTCACCACCCGGCGGGTCGTCGCCGTCCAGCACGGGCAGCCGATCTTCCACCTCTCCGCGTCCTTCCAGACGTACGAGGACGGCCTGGAGCACCAGGCGGAGATGCCGGCCGCGCCCGACCCGGAGACGCTGCCCACGGCGGCCGAGATGCTGCCCCGGTACGCGGACCGGTTCAGCGACCCGGGGATGGTGGACCGGCTGGTCGAGGCGCGGGCCGCGGTCGATCTGCGGTACGTGGACGCCCCGCCGTTCGGCACGGTGGGCGAGCCGCGCGAGCCCAGGTCGCAGGTGTGGTTCCGTACCAACGGCAAGCTGGCCGACGACCCGCTGCTGCACGTCTGCATGGCGACGTACGTCTCCGACATGACACTGCTCGACTCCGTGCTGCTGGCCCACGGGCGCGGCGGCTGGGCGGTCGGTGACGTGGTGGGCGCGAGCCTGGACCACGCGATGTGGTTCCACCGCCCGTTCCGCGCCGACGAGTGGCTGCTGTACGACCAGGAGTCGCCGTCCGCGTCCGGCGGGCGCGGCCTCGGCCAGGCCCGTATCCACACCCAGGACGGCCGCCTGGCGATCACCGTCATCCAGGAGGGTGTGGTCCGGGTCCCCCGGTAGCCGGTCCGCCGGCCCCCGGCCGCGCGTCGGACATGAGCGCGCCGGTCGCGGACATACTCACCGGCATGACTGACGCGAAAAGCAGTGGCGGGGGGTCCACGTTCACCGTCGTCGTCGCGGCGCTCGCCAATCTCGGCATCGCCGTGGCGAAGGCGGTCGCCGGGCTGATCAGCGGATCGAGCGCGATGCTCTCCGAGGCGGCCCACTCCGTCGCCGACACCGTCACCGAGGTGCTGCTGCTCACCGCGCTCAAACGCAGCGAGAAGCCGGCCGACGAGGACCACCCTCTGGGGTACGGCCCCGAGCGGTACATCTGGGCGCTGCTCGCCTCCGTCGCGACCTTCGTCGGCGGCGCGGTCTTCTCGATCTACGACGGGGTGCACACCCTGCTCGCGGGCGAGGACCTGGGCAGCCCGCTGCTCTCGTACCTGGTGCTGGTGGTGGCGTTCCTGCTGGAGGGCTTCTCGCTGCGGACCGGGCTGAAGCAGGTCCGCGAGGAGGCCGTGCGCCTCGGCGCCCCCGCCCGGCACTACTTCCGGCGCACCCCGGACACGGCGGTCAAGGCCGTGGTGATGGAGGACTCGGCGGCCCTGCTGGGCCTGCTGCTCGCGGCGGGCGGGCTGCTCGGCGGCCAGCTGACGGGCTCCGGGGTGTGGGACGGCATCGCCTCACTGCTGATCGGTGTGCTGCTGGTGTACGTGGCCTGGGTGCTCGGCCGGTCCAACGTCCAGCTGCTGATCGGCCGGCCGGTGTCGGCGCCGATGCGCGAGGGCATCCGGGAGGAGCTGCTCGCGGTGGACCACCTCATCTCCGTACTGGAGCTGACGACCCTCATCCAGGGGCCGGACGAGATCCTGGTCGCCGCGAAGGTCGACTTCCTGGACACGGTCAGCGCCGAGCAGGTCGAGACGGCCTGCGAGCAGGCCGAGCGACGGCTGCGGGAGCGGTACGCGTCCATCAAGCGGGTGTACCTGGACCCCACATCGGGCCGGGAGGCGCGCCGCCGGGCCGCCGCCGCCCGCGCGGCCGGGGAGGACGGGGAAGAGGGCGCCTGAGGTCTCTCAGAGCAGCCCCGCCGCGTCCAGCAGGTAGTCCGTCATCGGGTCGTAGAAGCGCGGGTCCAGGACGTGGTCGTCGAGCGGGACGGCGACCTGGAGGGTGCCCTCGGACTCCCCGAGGAACAGCGCCGGGTCGTTGCAGTCCGCGTAGCCGATGGCGTCCAGGCCGCGCTGCGCCGCGCAGCCGGCCCAGCCGTGGTCGGCGACGACCAGGTCGGGCAGCGGGCGCCCCTCCCGCTCCAGGCCGTCGAGGATCGCGGCCATCGGGGCCGGCGAGTGGGTGTGCCAGAGCGTCGCGCCGCGCTCCTGGACGGCGACGTCCGCGAACTGGAAGACCATGCCCTCGTCGGCCATCAGCCCGCCCGGGATCCGTACGATCTCGCAGCCGGCCGCCCGCAGCGCCTGCGCCGTCTGCCGGTGCACGTCGAGCAGGCCGCCGGGATGGCCGGTGGCGAAGAGGACCCGCTCCGAGCCCTCGGCGGCCTTCCGCAGCCGGGCGGCAGCCCGGTCCAGAGCGTCTACGGTCAGCTCGGGGTCGATGGTGTCCTGCCCGAACCGGTGCTCCGGGTCGTCGCTGACCCCGCAGCGCTCGGCCATCACGGCCAGCACGTCCTGCTCGTCGCGCCACCGGTCGCCCAGCTCCAGGCCCAGCCAGTAGTACCGGTCGCCGTTGGCCAGGCTCCGGTAGTGGGCGAGGTTGTTGTCGCGCGGGGTGGCGACGTCCCCCGCGATGCGCGTACGGACGAGGTGTTCGACGAGGGCGGCGCGGCTGGGTATCGGCATGGGGTCATTGTGCCGTGACGGGTGCGCCGCGTCCCGGCCGTCCGGAGGCCGGATGTTGAGTGATCGTTCACCCGGCTGTGACCTGGAACTTTCCGCTCCGCCCGGCCCACCGGCGTGAAATGGGTATAGACCACTGACTTTGCGCCAACCCCTGTCCGGTTCACCGGCGGACGCCAAGTGGTCTATACCTTTGGCGCTAGTCTGGGTCACCCAATACCGGGACATGCACAGCCGTGGGGGGCTTTATGACCGTGCATCACTTGCCGCAACCTCCGTCCGACCGCGAGCTCTACTGGTACTTCGGGCCGCAGCGCCGCTGGGTCCTGATCAGCTCCTCGCTCGCCTTCGTGCTCACGGCGGCGACCATGCTCACCTTCGCCCTGCGCACCCCGGCCCTCTGGGTGTTTCTCGCGGTGCTCTCCCTGAACGTCGTCGCGCTCGCGCTCTCGTCGGTCAACAGCCTGCGCGCCCGCCGGCTGACCCGGCGTTCGCACGAAGTCCTCGTCCATGCCTGGAACCCGCCCGGACTGCCCACGGTCGACCTCTATCTGCCGACCTGCGGGGAACCACTCGCCGTCCTGGAGAACGCCTACCGCGCGGTCGCCGCCCTGGACTGGCCGGACGCGCTCACCGTCTGGGTGCTGGACGACGCCGACAGCCCCGAGGTGGCCGCGCTGGCCGGCGCATACGGCTTCCGCTACGTCGTCCGGCCCGACCGGGGCCATCTGAAGAAGGCGGGCAACCTCAACCACGCGCTCACCCTGAGCAGCGCCGAGCACATCGCCATCCTGGACGCCGACTTCGCGCCCAGGCCCGACTTCCTGCGCCACCTCGTGCCGTATCTGGCCGACCCCGGCGTCGGCATCGTGCAGAGCCCGCAGTGCTTCGACACCGACGAGACCATGGGGTGGATCCAGCGCGCCGCCGGATCGGCCCAGGAGTGGTTCTTCCGGTGGATCCAGCCGTCCCGGGACGCCAGCGACGCGGCGATCTGCTGCGGCAGCAACGCGGTCTACCGGCGCAGCGCCATCGACCGGGCCGGCGGCTTCGCCCGGCTCGACCACAGCGAGGACCTGTTCACCGGACTCGCCCTGCACGCCGAGGGGTTCCGGACTCTGTACGTACCGGTGCTGGTCGCCAAGGGCACCTCACCGGACAACCTCGCCTCCTACCTCAACCAGCAGTACCGCTGGGCGATGGGCAACCTGCACCTGCTGGGCACACCGGTCCTCAAGCGGATGGGCGCGCCCATCCGGATGCGGCTCTGCTTCCACGAGGGGATCGTCGGCTACCTGACGACCGTGGTGAACACCTTCGCCGCCCCGCTGCCGCCGCTCGTGATGATGATCTGGTACCCGGACCACATCCGGCCCTGGCACGTCCTGCCGCTCCTCGCGCCGCTGTGGCTGTGGCACGTGCTGCTGCCCCGGATCAGCCGGACCCGCTGGCGGATCGAGGTGATCCGGGCCAACGTCCTGATGAGCGTTGCCGCCGGGGCCGCCGTCTGGCACACCCTGCGCGGGCGCAGCGCCGCCTGGGTACCGACCGGGGCCGGCGGCGGGAAGTCCGGCGCCCTGGCCCGCCGGGTCATCCTCGTCTCGCTCGGCTGGCTGGTCTGCTCCACCTCGGCGGCGGCCGCCGGACTCGCCCTGGCCGTCGCCCGCAACGGCTGGGAGCCCAACTGGGGCCTCGGCCTCTATCTGCTGGTCCAGCTCCAGATCAACGTCCCGCTGATCCGGGACCTGCTCACCGAGCTGCGCCCGGCCGCCGCGCCCCGGCCCGCCCGCGCCCCGCGCGGCTCCCGCGCCGCCGTCCTGCCCCGGCGCTGGCCCGAGGCGCTGGCCGTCACCGCCACGCTCGTGCTCACCGCGCTGCTCGCGTCCGGCTGGGTCAACCCCATGCTGCCCTGGCTGAGCTGAAAGGCCCTYACCGCGATGTCCGCTCCCGCCGCCCCGCGGCCCGCACATCCCACCCCTGCTCCCGCTCCCCGGCCCGCCCACCGGACCCGCTTCCGCCCCGACATCGAGGGGCTGCGCGCGTTCGCCGTGCTGGCCGTCCTCGCCTTCCACGCCTCCGTGCCCGGACTGGCCGGCGGCTTCGTCGGCGTGGACGTCTTCCTCGTCATATCCGGCTACCTGATCACCGGGCTCCTGGTCCGGGAGGCCGTCACCACCGGCCGGATCCGGCTGGGCGAGTTCTTCGCGCGCCGGGCCCGCCGGCTGCTGCCCTCGGCGGCGGTGGTGCTGGTCGCGGTCGCGGCGGCCGGGGCCTGGCTCACCGTGCCGCTGCGCCGCACGGACCTGGAGAACGACGTCGTCGCGGCGGCCCTGTCCGTGGCCAACTGGCGGTTCGTGCACCAGCGCACCGACTACCTGGCGGCCGGTCAGGACGAGAGCCCGCTGCTGCACTTCTGGTCGCTGGCGGTGGAGGAACAGTTCTACCTGTGCTGGGGCCCGCTGCTCGCCCTGCTCGCCCTCCTCACCGCCCGCGCGGTGCGCCGGGGCCGGGCCCTGCGGCCGGTGGCCGTCGCCGTCACCGCCGTGCTGACCCTGGTCTCCTTCGCACTGGCGCTGCGCCGGACGGACGACTCCGTCTCGCTGGCGTACCTCGGAACGCCGTCCCGGGTCTGGCAGTTCGGCGCCGGCGCGCTGCTGGCGCTGCTGCCCTGGCATCTGCTGCCCGGCCCGCGCGTGCTGCGGCTGCTGTGCGGGTGGGCGGGCGCGGGCGCGCTCGTGTGGTGCGTGCTGCGGTACGACGCCTCGACGCCGTACCCCGGATACGCGGCGCTCGTGCCGACCCTGGCCACGGCGGCCGTCCTGCTGGCCGGCGCGCCCGGCCGGGGCCCGGAGGCGCCCGCGCGCCTCGCGGTCGGGCGGCTGCTCGGCCTGCGCGGCCCCCGGGCGGTGGGCCGGCTGTCGTACACGCTCTACCTGTGGCACTGGCCGGTGCTCGTCCTGGCCGAGGCCCGCTTCGGCACCCTGGGCTGGCCGGCCCGGGTCGCCCTCACGGCGGCCTCGGTGCTGCCGGCCCTGGCGACCCGGCACTGGGTCGAACGGCCGCTGCGCCACAGCCGTACGGTCTCCGAGCTGCCCCGGCGGGGCCTCGCGCTGGGCGTCGCCTCCGTCGTCATCCCGGTCGTCCTGGCCCTGGTGGTCGGCACCACCACGCTGAAGCTGCTGGGCCCGGCCACCCCGGTGGACCTGAAGGGCCTGCCGCCGGGCGCGGTCACCGGCCCCGCCCTGCTGACCCGGACCGGGGCGCAGCCCGGTGACGGTCCCCTCGTGCCGAACCCGGTCCAGGCCCGGCAGAGCTTCCCGCCGGACGGGGCGTGCGAGGTGGCCCCGCCGGTGACGAGCAGCCCGCCCTGCCTGTTCGGGGCGGTGGACAGCCCCGACCGGGTCGTCCTGCTCGGCGACTCGCACGCGGGGCAGTGGTTCTCACCGCTGCTCAGTCTGGCGGCCGAACGCGGCTGGGCGCTCCAGGAGCTGGTGAAGCAGGGCTGCCCGCTGCCGGAGCTGTCGGTGGTGAACCCGCAGCTCGGGCGCGTGTACCACGAGTGCGACACCTGGCGGGCGGACAGCCTGGCCCGGCTGGCGGAGGGCCCGAAGCCCCGGCTGGTCGTCGTCTCCTCGCTGAACCGCTACACGGACGACGAGCACACGCTGCTCAGGGGCTGGGAGCGGACGCTGAAGCCGCTGCGGGCGCTCGGGGTGCCGATCGTGTACATCGAGGACACCCCGGCCCCGGGGCGCGACGTGCCCGCCTGCGTCTCCGGTCACCTCGCGGACCCGGAGGCCTGCGCCTTCGACCGGAAGAAGGCCCGGTGGCCCGACCCGCTGGCCCGGAAGGCGGCGGCCGGCGGGCTGCCCGGGGTGCGGTCCGTCTCGGTGAACCCGGTGCTGTGCCCGGCCGCGGGACCGACGTGCCCGGCGGTCCTGGACCGGGTGCTGCTCTACCGCGACGACACCCATCTGACCGATGTGGCCGCCGTGGTGCTGGCCCCCCGCCTCGAACGGCTCCTCACCGAGGCGGCGGGCATCGGGAACGGCGAGCCGTCCCGCGACGGCCGGACCACCCTGCTGGACGAGACGTTCGACGGCCCGGCGGGCAGCCGCCCGGCCGCATCCCGGTGGCTGTACGACAAGGGCACCTGCTACCCCGGCTGCCCGGCCGCGCAGTGGGGCACCGGTGAGATCGAGACCATGACGGACTCCACGGACAACGTCCGGCTGGACGGCAGGGGGGCGCTGGAGATCGCGCCGACGCGCCGTGACGGGCGGTGGTACTCGGGCCGTATCGAGTCCCGGCGCGCCGACTTCGCGCCGCCGCCCGGGGGCGTCCTGCGCATCGAGGCGTCGATCGCCCTGCCGGATGTGTCGGGCGCGGCGGCAGGTGGTTACTGGCCCGCGTTCTGGACGATGGGCGCCGGGCTGCGCGACGGCTACACCGGCTGGCCGGCCACCGGCGAGATCGACGTCATGGAGTCCGTCAACGGGCGCGAGTCGGTCTTCGGCACGCTGCACTGCGGGACGCTCGACGGCGGCCCCTGCAAGGAGCCCATGGGGCTCACCTCGCCCCGGCAGAAGTGCGCGGGCTGCCGCGGCGCGTTCCGTACGTACGCCGTGGAGGTCGACACCGCGCCGGGCGCCGAGGAGGTCCGCTGGTCCCTGGACGGCCGGGTGTACCACCGGGTGAAGGCGTCCGCGACGGGCCGCAAGGCCTGGGAGGAGGCGCTGCTGCGCGGACAGTTCCTGATCCTGGACGTGGCCATGGGCGGCGCGCTCCCGTCCGCCGACGGCGGTACGCCGGGCCCCGCGACGGAACCGGGGCACCCCATGCGGGTCGACCGGGTCACCGTGTCCACCCGGGAGGGTGCCTCCTAGGGCCTGATCCAAACGAAAGGCCCTAGAGGGTGTCCGTGAAGTCCCGCTCCCCCGCCGCCGCGAAGGCGCCCCGGGCCAGCCGGTGCAGCAGGGCCGCCGTCTCCGTACGGCCCGGCTGGGCCCCGGGGCGGCCGAGGTGCGGGGTGGAGTTCAGCAGGCCGAAGACGGCGTGGACGGCGGCGCGGGCCTCGTGCTCGGGCAGGTCCGGGTAGAGGTCGCGGACGACGGCGACCCACACCTCGACGTACTGCCGCTGGAGCCGGCGCACCCGCTTGCGGTCGGTGTCCCGCAGGCGGTCCAGCTCGCGGTCGTGCAGGGTGATCAGGGGGCGGTCGTCGAGGGCGAAGTCGATGTGGCCCTCGATGAGCGCGTCCAGCAGGGCCTCGGGCGATCCGTCGCCGGAGGCGGCGTCCTCGGACACCCGGAGCTCCCCGCCGGCCAGCAGCCGTTCGCTGATGCCGACGAGGAGCTCGGCGAGCATCGCGTCCTTGCCGGGGAAGTGCCGGTAGAGACCGGGGCCGCTGATGCCGACGGCGGCGCCTATCTCGTCGACGCCGACACCGTGGAAGCCGCGCTCGGCGAAGAGGCGGGCGGCCTCCCGGAGGATCTGCTCGCGGCGGGTGGGGGCCGCGACGCGGGCGGCGGCATGGGTGCTCATGAGCAGCCATTCTAGACAGGCGGGTTAGCGCTCGTTAACCTGTAGCCACGTTAACGCTCATTAACAAGGTGGCGTGGACGCTCAGGAACACTGCACAACGGGCAAGGGGGCTCGACAGGATGCAGCAGGCACCGGTGCTGGCGAGCGCGGCCGATCCCGCCTCGGAGGCCTGGCAGGCCAACGAAGCGGCGCATCACGCGCTCGCCGACGAGCTGCGCAAGCGGCTCGCCACGGCCAGGCTCGGCGGGGGTGAGAAGGCCCGCGCCCGGCATGTGGCGCGCGGCAAGCTGCTGCCCCGGGAGCGGGTGGACACCCTGCTCGACCCGGGCTCACCCTTCCTGGAGCTGGCTCCGCTGGCGGCCGAGGGGCTGTACGGGGGCGCCGCGCCGGCTGCCGGGGTGATCGCCGGGATCGGCCGGGTCAGCGGCCGGGAGTGCGTGATCGTCGCCAACGACGCGACGGTCAAGGGCGGCACGTACTACCCGATGACCGTGAAGAAGCATCTGCGGGCCCAGGAGGTGGCGCTGGAGAATCGTCTCCCCTGCCTCTACCTGGTGGACTCGGGCGGCGCCTTCCTGCCGATGCAGGACGAGGTCTTCCCCGACCGCGAGCACTTCGGGCGGATCTTCTACAACCAGGCCCGGATGTCCGGCGCCGGCATCCCGCAGATCGCGGCGGTGCTGGGCTCGTGCACGGCGGGCGGGGCGTACGTCCCGGCGATGAGCGACGAGGCCGTCATCGTCCGGAACCAGGGCACGATCTTCCTGGGCGGCCCGCCGCTGGTGAAGGCCGCCACCGGTGAGGTCGTCACGGCCGAGGAACTGGGCGGCGGCGAGGTGCACTCCCGTACGTCGGGCGTCACCGACCACCTCGCGGAGGACGACGCGCACGCGCTGCGGATCGTGCGGAACATCGTGGCGACGCTGCCGGACCGGGGCGCGCTGCCATGGTCCGTGCGGCCGGCCGAGGAACCGAAGGTGGACCCGGCCGGGCTCTACGGGGCGGTCCCGGTCGACTCGCGCACCCCGTACGACGTGCGCGAGGTGATCGCCCGGGTGGCCGACGGCTCGCGGTTCGCCGAGTTCAAGGCGGAGTACGGCACGACGCTGATCACCGGGTTCGCGCACATCCACGGCCACCCGGTCGGGATCGTCGCCAACAACGGCATCCTGTTCTCCGAGTCCGCCCAGAAGGGCGCGCACTTCATCGAGCTGTGCGACCAGCGCGGCATCCCGCTGGTCTTCCTGCAGAACATCTCGGGCTTCATGGTCGGCCGGGACTACGAGGCCGGCGGCATCGCCAAGCACGGCGCGAAGATGGTCACCGCCGTCGCCTGCACCCGGGTGCCGAAGCTGACCGTGGTCGTCGGCGGCTCCTACGGGGCGGGCAACTACTCCATGTGCGGCCGGGCCTACAGCCCCCGCTTCCTGTGGATGTGGCCCAACGCGAAGATCTCCGTCATGGGCGGCGAGCAGGCCGCCTCTGTCCTCGCCACGGTCAAGCGCGACCAGCTGGGCGACGACTGGAGCGCCGAGGACGAGGAGTCCTTCAAGGCCCCGATCCGCGAGCAGTACGAGACCCAGGGCAACGCGTACTACGCCACCGCCCGGCTCTGGGACGACGGGGTGATCGACCCGCTGGAGACCCGGCAGGTGCTGGGGCTCGCCCTGACCGCGTGCGCCAACGCGCCCTTGGGCGACGCCGGCTTCGGCGTCTTCCGGATGTGAGGAAGAGATGACGATGTTCGACACGGTCCTCGTCGCCAACCGCGGCGAGATCGCGGTCCGGGTCATCCGGACCCTGCGCGAGCTGGGCGTGCGCTCGGTCGCCGTCTTCAGCGACGCGGACGCCGACGCGCGGCACGTACGGGAGGCCGACACGGCCGTACGGATCGGCCCCGCGCCGGCCTCCGAGAGCTATCTGAGCGCCGACCGCCTCCTGGAGGCCGCCCGCCGCACCGGCGCGCAGGCCGTCCACCCCGGCTACGGCTTCCTCGCGGAGAACGCGGCCTTCGCGCGGGCGTGCGCCGAGGCCGGGCTCGTCTTCATCGGGCCGCCCGCCGGCGCCATCTCGCTGATGGGCGACAAGATCCGGGCCAAGGAGACGGTCTCGGCGGCGGGCGTCCCCGTGGTGCCCGGCTCCTCGGGCAGCGGGCTGAGCGACGCCGAACTGGCGGACGCGGCGGCCGGGATCGGCATGCCGGTGCTGCTGAAGCCCTCGGCGGGCGGCGGCGGCAAGGGCATGCGGCTCGTCCGGGACGCGGCGCTGCTCGCGGACGAGATCGCGGCGGCCCGGCGCGAGGCCCGCGCCTCCTTCGGGGACGACACCCTGCTGGTGGAGCGGTGGATCGACCGGCCGCGCCACATCGAGATCCAGGTCCTCGCCGACGCGCACGGCAATGTGGTGCACCTGGGCGAGCGCGAGTGCTCGCTCCAGCGCCGCCACCAGAAGATCATCGAGGAGGCCCCATCCGTCCTGCTCGACGAGGCCACCCGGGCGTCGATGGGCGAGGCGGCCGTCCAGGCGGCCCGCTCCTGCGGGTACGTCGGCGCGGGCACGGTGGAGTTCATCGTCCCGGGCAACGACCCGTCCTCGTACTACTTCATGGAGATGAACACCCGCCTCCAGGTCGAGCACCCGGTGACCGAGCTGATCACCGGCCTTGACCTGGTGGAGTGGCAGCTGCGGGTCGCCGCCGGGGAGCCGCTGCCGTACGGGCAGGACGCCATCACCCTCACCGGGCACGCCGTGGAGGCCCGGGTCTGCGCCGAGGACCCGGCGCGCGGCTTCCTGCCCTCGGGCGGCACGGTGCTCGCGCTGCACGAGCCGCAGGGCGGCGGGGTGCGCACCGACTCGGGGCTCTCCGAGGGCGGCGAGGTCGGCAGCCTGTACGACCCGATGCTGTCCAAGGTCATCGCGTACGGCCCCGACCGGGCGACCGCCCTGCGCCGGCTGCGGGTCGCCCTCGCGGACACCGTGGTCCTCGGCGTCCCGGTCAACGCGGGCTTCCTGCGCCGGCTGCTGGCCCACCCGGCCGTGGTGGCGGGCGAGCTGGACACCGGTCTGGTGGAGCGCGAGGTGGACGCGCTGGTCCCGGACGGCGTGCCGGAGGAGGTGTACGCGGCGGCGGCGCTGCTGCGGCGGCACACCGCGTCCGCCGCCGCCCGCCCCGCGCCGGGCGCCTGGGCCGACCCGTTCTCGGCGGGCAACGGCTGGCGGCTCGGCGGCACCCCGGCCCGGACGGTGTACGACTTCCACATCCCCGGCCACGACCCGGTCCAGGTGGGCCTGCGGCCGTGCGGCGGCGGGGACACGGAGCTGACGTTCGGCCATGTCGGCGAGGGCGCGCACCCGCCGGCCCCGGAGTCGGGCACCTGCGGGCCGCTCGGACCGCTGCCCGGTACGGCGGAAAAGGCCAGGACCCTCGCGGTCGGCGACGGCCGGATCGCGCTCGAACTCGCCGGGGTCACCCATGTGTTCGCCTACGCCGTCTCCCCGGAGGGGCACTGGCTCGGCCGGGACGGCGACAGCTGGCACGTGCGGGACCACGACCCGGTCGAGGCGTCACTGACCGGCGCCGGACGCTCGGGCGCCGACACGCTGGCCGCGCCCATGCCCGGCACGGTGACCGTGGTGAAGGTCGCGGTCGGGGACGAGGTCGCCGCCGGGCAGAGTCTGCTGGTGGTGGAGGCGATGAAGATGGAGCACGCCATCTCCGCGCCGCACGCCGGCACCGTCACCGCACTCGACGTGACCGCGGGGGCCACGGTCGCCATGGACCAGGTGCTGGCCGTGGTCGTGCCCGCCGCCGGGGAGGACGCGTGACGACCGCCGGACGCACCCTGCCGATGACCGTCCCGGCCGAGGGCCTGCCTGCCCGGGTCCGCATCCACGAGGTCGGCGCCCGCGACGGCCTGCAGAACGAGAAGGGGGTCGTCCCGACCGAGGTGAAGGCGGAGTTCATCCGCCGCCTCGCCGTCGCCGGGCTGACCACGATCGAGGCGACGAGCTTCGTGCACCCCAAGTGGGTGCCCCAGCTCGCGGACGCCGAGCAGCTGTTCCCGATGCTCGGGGACATCGCGGACGTGGGCGACGTGGCGCTGCCGGTCCTCGTGCCCAACGAACGCGGGCTCGACCGGGCGCTGGCGCTCGGGGCCCGGCGGATCGCGGTGTTCGGCTCCGCCACGGAGACCTTCGCCGCGCGCAACCTCAACCGGACGGTCGACGAGTCGCTGGCCATGTTCGCGCCGGTGGTGGCCCGCGCCAGGGCCGAGGCGGTGCATGTGCGCGGCTATCTGTCGATGTGCTTCGGCGACCCCTGGGAGGGGGCCGTGCCCGTCCCGCAGGTGGTCCGGGTCGCGAAGGCGCTGATGGACCTCGGCTGCGACGAGCTGTCGCTCGGGGACACCATCGGCGTCGCGACCCCCGGCCACGTGACCGCGCTGCTGACCGGGCTGAACGAGGCCGGGGTACCCACCGACGTGATCGGGGTGCACTTCCACGACACGTACGGGCAGGCTCTGTCCAACACCCTGGCCGCGCTGCGGCACGGCGTGTCCACGGTGGACGCGTCGGCGGGCGGCCTCGGCGGCTGCCCGTACGCGAAGAGCGCGACCGGAAACCTCGCCACCGAGGATCTCGTGTGGATGCTCGACGGCCTCGGCATCGAAACCGGGGTCGACCTCGACGAGCTGACCGCCACCAGCGTGTGGCTCGCCGGACACCTGGGCCGACCCAGCCCTTCCCGCACCGTCCGCGCACTCGCGGCGCAGTGAACGCCCACAAGGAGAACGTTTCCATGTCCCTGGACCACCGGCTGACCGCCGAGCACGAGGAACTGCGCCGTACCGTCGAGGAGTTCGCGCACGATGTCGTCGCCCCGAAGATCGGCGACTTCTACGAGCGGCACGAGTTCCCGTACGAGATCGTGCGCGAGATGGGGCGGATGGGCCTGTTCGGGCTGCCGTTCCCCGAGGAGTACGGCGGGATGGGCGGCGACTACCTCGCGCTCGGCATCGCTCTGGAGGAGCTGGCCCGGGTCGACTCCTCGGTGGCGATCACGCTGGAGGCCGGGGTCTCGCTGGGCGCGATGCCGGTGTACCGCTTCGGCACCGAGGAGCAGAAGCGGCGGTGGCTGCCGAAGCTCTGCTCGGGCGAGGCGCTGGGCGCGTTCGGCCTGACCGAGCCGGACGGCGGCTCGGACGCGGGCGGCACCCGGACGACCGCCGTGCGCGACGAGGCGACGGGTGAGTGGGTGATCAACGGCTCCAAGTGCTTCATCACCAACTCCGGTACGGACATCACGGAGTTGGTGACGGTCACGGCGGTGACCGGCCGCAAGGAGAACGGCGCCCCGCTGATCTCCTCGATCATCGTCCCGTCCGGCACCCCGGGCTTCACGGTGGCCGCGCCCTACTCCAAGGTGGGCTGGAACGCCTCGGACACCCGTGAGCTGTCATTCGCCGACGTGCGCGTCCCGCTGGAGAACCTGCTCGGCGAGGAGGGCCGGGGCTACGCGCAGTTCCTGCGCATCCTGGACGAGGGCCGGATCGCCATCGCGGCGCTCTCGACAGGCCTGGCGCAGGGCTGTGTGGACGAGTCGGTGAAGTACGCCGCCGAGCGGCACGCCTTCGGGAAGCCGATCGGCGCCAACCAGGCCATCCAGTTCAAGATCGCGGACATGGAGATGCGGGCGCACATGGCCCGCATCGGCTGGCGTGACGCGGCCTCCCGGCTGCTGGCGGACGAGCCCTTCAAGAAGGAGGCGGCCATCGCCAAGCTGTACTCCTCGACGGTGGCCGTGGACAACGCCCGCGAGGCGACCCAGATCCACGGCGGCTACGGCTTCATGAACGAGTACCCGGTGGCCAGGATGTGGCGCGACTCCAAGATCCTGGAGATCGGCGAGGGCACCAGCGAGGTCCAGCGCATGCTGATCGCCCGCGAGCTGGGGCTGCAGGCCTGAGCCCGGCCCGCCCGTAGGGGCCGGGGGCCGTCGACAGGTCGACATTGCATGAGGTTAGGCTAGCCTTCCCTTGAACGTGTCACCTGCCGGTCTCCGGCTCGTACGAAGGCGGATTCCGTCATGAGCACAACCCGAGCGTCCCGTCCCACCCGCCGTGGCCTGCTGGCCATGGGCGGCGCCGTTGGTCTCGGCGCCGTGCTGGCGGCCTGCGGCGGCAGCGACTCGAAGGACTCCGCCGGCTCCGGCTCCAAGAGCGCCGCCGCCGGGCCGTGGAAGTTCAAGGACGACCGGGGCCGGATAGCCGAGGCCAAGTCCGTCCCGAAGAACATCGTCGCCTTCACCGGTGTCGCCGCCGCCCTCCACGACTACGGCGTCGAGGTCAAGGCGGTCTTCGGCCCGACAAAGACGAAGGACGGCAAGGCCGATGTGCAGGCCGGCGACCTGGACGTCAGCAAGGTCGAGATCCTGGGCAACGTCTGGGGCGAGTTCAACGTCGAGAAGTACGCGGAGCTCGGCCCGGAGCTGCTGGTCACGGCGATGTGGGAGAAGGACGCCCTCTGGTACGTGCCGGACCAGTCCAAGGACAAGATCCTGAAGCTGGCCCCGAGCGTCGCCCTGTGGGCGGCCCAGACCACGATGCCGAAGGCCATCCAGCGCCACGAGGACCTCGCGGCCTCGCTCGGCGCCGATGTGAAGTCCGCGAAGGTCACCGCGGCGAAGACCCGGTTCGAGAAGGCCGCCGCCCGGCTGCGCGCCGCGGCGAAGTCCAAGCCGGAGATCAAGGTCATGATCGGCTCGGCCAGCCAGGACCTGTTCTACGTCTCGCTCGCCAAGATGTCCGCCGACACCCTGTACTTCCAGGAGCTGGGCGTGAAGTTCGTCGAGCCGAAGGTCGACAAGGCGGGCTTCTTCGAGAACCTGAGCTGGGAGAACGTCGACAAGTACGACGCCGACATCATCATGATGGACAACCGCTCCTCGGCGCTCCAGCCCGAGGCGCTGACCTCCAAGCCGACCTGGGCGCAGCTGCCGGCCGTCAAGGCGGGCCAGGTCGTCCCGCGTACGACCGAGCCGATCTACAGCTACGACAAGTGCGCGCCGATCCTGGAGGACCTGGCGAAGGCCATCGAGAACGCCAAGAAGGTCGCCTGACCCCGCTGTTCACCGCCCCGGCGGCCGGGATTCCGGCCGCCGGGGCGGTGCCGTGTCAGCTCCCGCCCGTCTCCGAGGCGGGCCACGGGACCTGCGGCGAGCGGTAGTAGTCGATGCCCTGGGCGGTGAACCGCTCCCCGAGCCCCGCCAGCCGCACCTTGTACGTCTCCCAGTCGTGCGTCGACGCCGGCGACCAGGCCAGCTCGGCGGCGCCGGGCAGCCTCGGGAACGCCATCACGTCGATGTCGTCGCTGTCGGTCAGGGTCTCGGACCAGATCGGCGCCTCGACGCCGAGCACGGAGCTCTCCGGCGCGCCCGCGAGATACGTCCCCGGGTCCCAGTCGTAACTGCGCTGGACCTCGACGAGTCCGGCCCACTTCAGGCCCAGTTCGGTCTCGTCGGTGTACTTCATGTCGAGGTACACCCGGTCCGCCGGCGACAGCACCAGCCGGGTGCCGTTCTTCGCCGCGTCCACCACCTGCTGCCGGTCGGCGGCGCTGGTCTTGTCGTAGCCCCAGTACTGGGCGACCGCGCCCCTGACCGGGTCGGCCCCGGTGAGCTGGTGCCAGCCCATCACGGTCTTGCCGTACTTACCGACGACCGCCTGGGCCCGGGTCATGATCGCCACGTAGTCCTCGTGGCTGGTGGAGTGCGCCTCGTCGCCGCCGATGTGGAAGTAGCGGCCGGGCGTGAGCGCGGCCACCTCGCGCACGACGTCGTCGATGAAGTCGTACGTCACGTCCTTGCCGGCGCACAGGGAGCTGAAACCGACCTTGGTGCCGGTGTAGAGCGGCGGCGCGACCCCGTCGCAGTTCAGCTCGGCGTACGAGGCGAGGGCGGCGTTGGTGTGGCCCGGCATGTCGATCTCCGGGACCACCTCCAGATAGCGGGAGCCCGCGTACCGCACGATCTCCTGGTACTGGGCCTTGGTGTAGTACCCGCCGGGCCCGCCGCCGACCTCGGTGGAGCCGCCGTACGTCGCCAGCTTCGGCCAGGAGTCGACGGCGATGCGCCAGCCCTGGTCGTCGGAGAGGTGGATGTGGAAGGTATTGATCTTGTACTGCGCGACCTGGTCGATGTACCGCTTCACCTCGTCGACCGAGAAGAAGTGGCGCGAGACGTCGAGCATCGCGCCCCGGTAGGCGTAGCGCGGGGTGTCGGTGATGGTGCCGCCGGCGACCCGCCACGGGCCCTGCCGGCGGCTGTCGCGCTCGATCTGGGCCGGCAGCAGCTGACGCAGCGTCTGGACGCCGTGGAAGAGGCCTGCGGGCCGTTCGGCGGTGATGGTGACGGAGCCGCGCCCCGAGGTGAGCGTGTAGCCCTCCGCGCCCAGCGTGCCGGCGCGGGGGTCGAGCCGGAGCCGGATGCCGTCGGCGCCGTCGCTGCCGGTGACCGGCAGGGCGTACCCGGTGGAGGGGCGGAGTACGCCCGCCAGGTACTCGCCGATCTTCCGGGCCTCGCCGGAGTAGCCGGTCGCCCGGATCCTGGTGGCCGGGGTGAGGACGTAGGGGTCGCCGCCGGGTCTGACCGAGGCGGGGGCGGGCACCACCTGGCCGAGCGGCCTGGGTGTCCACGCCACCGCGGTGGCCCCTGCGGCGGACGCCTCGGGGGCGGCACACGCGCTGGAGACAGCGGCCGCCGCGACGAGGAGCAGCGAGCCGAGGAGTCGGGGTAGAGCACGGGGAAGAGCACTGCGCCGGACCGTGTGCAGTCTCACAAGCCGGGTCCCTTTCTACGGGGTCACTCTGCTGGGTCTCCTGACCTTTCTCCGTCGCCATGCGTACCGCGCGCCTCACGGATGGTCAAGGTGTAGACCACTTACCGGCGTTGGCCGCCCCGGCGCCCTGGGGACGCTTTGCGGCTTATGTGCGAATTCACCCCTTCGGCTCCGACCACTGGGGCGACAGCCCCTCTCCGTGACCGCGCACCGCCCCCTCGAAATCCACCCAAGACGCAGAAAAGAGGGCCCCCGACCCCCATCTCTGCCCGATATCGGGCAGGATTGTTGCGCTCGGGCCGCTTCCACCGCAGTATCGACGGGTGCTCGAACGCCTCTCGTCGTACGACGACCTCATTGACCACGTGGTGCGCAGCACCACGCTCCCCCGTGGTGAAGCCGCCCGGGTGATCCTCGACGTGCTGGCGTACTTCGACGAGACGACCGAGGTCTTCGTCCGCCGCCGCCACCGCGAACTGCAGTCCGGCGGCCTGGTGAACACGGAGATCTTCGAACGGATCGCGGCCGAACTGCCGCACCGGGCGGTCGCGCCGCCGGAGCTCTCGCTCCGTCAGCTGCGCCGCATCGTCTACGGCTGAGGCCGCCTCACGGCCGGGTACCCCTTACTTGTTCGTCGATGGAGGGCAGAACGCTCTATGTGCGGAATCGTCGGTTACATCGGAAAGCGTGACGTGGCTCCGCTGCTGCTGGAGGGCCTGCAGCGGCTGGAGTACCGGGGTTACGACTCCGCCGGCATCGTGATCACCGGGAAGCCCGCGGCCGGGAAGCCCGCGACGCTGAAGTCGGTCAAGGCCAAGGGCCGGGTCCGCGAGCTGGAGTCCCGGGTCCCCAAGCGCTTCGCCGGCACCACCGGCATCGCCCACACCCGCTGGGCCACGCACGGCGCCCCGAGCGACGAGAACGCCCACCCGCACCTGGACGCCGAGGGCAAGGTCGCCGTCGTCCACAACGGGATCATCGACAACGCCTCCGAGCTGCGCGCCCGGCTGACCGCCGAGGGTGTCGTCTTCCTCTCCGAGACCGACACCGAGGTGCTGGTCCACCTGATCGCCCGCTCGGAGGCCGGGACGCTGGAGGAGAAGGTCCGCGAGGCCCTGCGCTCCGTCGAGGGCACGTACGGCATCGCCGTCCTGCACGCCGACTTCAACGACCGCATCGTGGTGGCCCGCAACGGCTCCCCGGTCGTCCTCGGCATCGGCGAGAAGGAGATGTTCGTCGCCTCCGACGTCGCCGCCCTGGTCGCCCACACCCGCCAGGTCGTCACCCTCGACGACGGCGAGATGGCCACCCTCAAGGCCGACGACTTCCGTACGTACACCACGGAGGGCTCGACCACGACGGCCACGCCGACCACCGTGGAGTGGGAGGCCGAGTCGTACGACATGGGCGGCCACGACACGTACATGCACAAGGAGATCTCCGAGCAGGCGGACGCCGTCGACCGGGTGCTGCGCGGCCGGATCGACGACCGGTTCTCCACGGTGCACCTGGGCGGCCTCAACCTGGACGCCCGCGAGGCGCGCGGGGTCCGCCGCATCAAGATCCTCGGCTGCGGCACCTCGTACCACGCGGGCCAGATCGGCGCGCAGCTGATCGAGGAGCTGGCGCGCATCCCCGCGGACGCCGAGCCCGCATCCGAGTTCCGCTACCGCAACCCGGTCGTGGACCCCGACACGCTGTACGTCGCGGTCTCGCAGTCCGGTGAGACGTACGACGTGCTGGCCGCCGTCCAGGAGCTGAAGCGCAAGGGCGCCCGGGTCCTCGGTGTGGTCAACGTGGTCGGCTCGGCGATCGCCCGCGAGGCCGACGGCGGTACGTACGTGCACGCCGGCCCCGAGGTGTGCGTGGTCTCCACCAAGTGCTTCACCAACACCGTGGTCGCGTTCGCGCTGCTCGCCCTGCACCTGGGCCGCATCCGTGACCTCTCGGTCGCCGACGGCAAGCGGATCATCGAGGGCCTGCGCAAACTGCCCGCCCAGATCAGCGCGATCCTGGAGGGCGAGGACGAGATCAAGAAGCTGGCCGCCGAGTACGCGGATGCGAAGTCGATGATGTTCATCGGCCGGGTGCGCGGCTACCCCGTGGCCCGCGAGGCCTCGCTGAAGCTCAAGGAGGTCTCGTACATCCACGCCGAGGCCTACCCCGCGTCCGAGCTGAAGCACGGCCCGCTCGCGCTGATCGAGCCCGCGATGCCGACCGTGGCGATCGTGCCGGACGACGACCTGCTGGAGAAGAACCGCGCCGCGATGGAGGAGATCAAGGCCCGCAGCGGCCGCATCCTCGCCGTGGCCCACCAGGTCCAGGAGAAGGCCGACCACACCATCGTCGTGCCGAAGAACGAGAACGAGCTGGACCCGATCCTCATGGGCATCCCGCTCCAGCTCTTCGCGTACCACACGGCGCTGGCCATGGGCCGGGACATCGACAAGCCGCGCAACCTGGCGAAGTCCGTCACCGTCGAGTAGGCACGGCGCGCAGCGACGCACAGGAGCGGTCCCGCAGGCCACGAGAGGTGGCCCGCGGGACCGCTCCTTCGCATACGAATGTGCTGTGCCGGGTGACGCGTATCCGCCCCTCACCAGCGCGGAATCCCGCTCTACGCGTTGGTAGCGTCACTCATCCGGCGTTTTCCACAGGCGAGTTGACGCCACCGCGCGAGCGGCCCCGAACAGCCGGAATCACGCCGCCCGGCGCACGGGCCGCAGGCCAATTCCCGAGGTACCGGTGACGGGCCGCGGACCGCCGGCCGGGGCTACGGAATGACGACGACAGGGCGCTGCGCGCGGCGGGCCAGACGGCCCGCCACGGAGCCGAAGATCTTGCCCACCAGGCCGTGCGTGGAGCCCACCACGATGGCGTCGGCCGAGTACTCCCGGCCGACCTCCTCCAGCTCGTGGCAGATGTCCCCGCCGCGCTCCACGAGCACCCAGGACACCTCGGCGAGATAGTCCGCGCAGGCGAGCTCCAGGCCGAGGACCTCGGTGCGGTGGTCCGGGACGTCGACGAAGACGGGGGGCTCGCAGCCCGCCCAGACCGTGGTCGGCAGCCGGTTGGCGACGTGGACGATGATCAGACCGGAGCCCGTCCTGCGGGACATGCCGATCGCATAGGCGAGGGCCCGCTCGCTGGAGGTCGAGCCGTCGAAGCCGACGACGACCCCATGCCGGAAGGCGGGGTCGCACGGACGGCGCGCTTGTTCGGCCGCGAGCGGCTCCGACATGGGGTCGGCTACCTGCTTGCGGTCCGCGGGTTCGGGGATTTCGTGACCGGCCATCGGTTTCTCGGCGAAGAGAGTCCTCGTGAGGAGAGCGACGTGGAAAGGTGCGTCAGCGGGCGGTGTCGTGGTGTCCGGGAATCATCTTCCCAACCCCTTACCCCCAAGGGTACGGCGCCACTCCTCCATTGCCCGCCCCGCGCACGGCGCATGCGACGTTTTCCGGAGCATGCCCGAGAGCGGCCCTGTATGGCAATGCCGGTTGCCCGGTACACAGACCGCCCGGTCCGCTCCCCGCACCCCTTCGGGCGCCCGGAAGAAACGCTTCGCCGGGTCCGGCGGGCGCGTCGGCCGGGCGTACCGGAACCCACCCTTCCGGGGGAGCCGGCCGACCCGTCCGGAACCCGACGCACGACCCGCCCCGCATGGAACCGCGTGGACGGTATCCGGCTGCCGGCTCCGGCGCACGCCCCACCGGGCGCGCCGGCCCGGCCGTCGTGGTTGCGCGATCCCGCGAGGGGGCGCGCGGGAGTGGCCGGGCGCCGTGGGTTGTGCGCCGGTAGAACGACTGATTTCCGCACACGCGACCGTACATTTTCAGCCAACTTCTGGGGCCGGTTGATTCCTTGTCGAAATGGCCGATCAACCCCCTTGCCACCAGGCAGGAAGAGACCGGGCGGTACGCTTCCACCCCATGGGGACGGGCCATGAACGCCGAACGCACTTCCCTGCACGACCTGCGAGTGAAACGCTTCGTGATCGAACGCTTCCCGCCAGGTTGCCTTGTCGACAATGAGCCGGTTGGTGAACTTGTCACGACGGCACCACGGGACGCAGTAGATTCGATCTTGGGCGTCGAAGGCCGGGGACTCGTGCACGACCGAGGGGACAAGTGCAGGTGCGACAGGCCCGTAAGGACCAGGAAGACGCGAACACCGAGGGGGGCTTAGCGTCATGAGCCAGGACTCCGCCACCGCAACGGAGGCTGTACGGAAGCTGGGCGGACGACGACGTCGTGAAGTCGTCGCCGTACTGCTGTTCAGCGGTGGCCCCATCTTCGAGAGCTCCATCCCGCTGTCGGTGTTCGGAATCGACCGCCAGGACGCGGGAGTTCCGCGCTACCGGTTGCTCGTGTGCAGCGGCGAAGAGGGACCCCTGCGCACCACCGGCGGACTCGAACTGACCGCGCCCTACGGGCTGGAGGCGATCAGCAGGGCCGGCACCGTCGTGGTGCCCGCCTGGCGCTCGATCACCTCGCCGCCGCCCATGGAGGCCCTGGACGCGCTGCGCCGCGCCCACGAGGAGGGCGCCCGCATCGTCGGGCTGTGCACGGGGGCCTTCGTGCTCGCCGCCGCCGGGCTGCTGGACGGCCGCCCCGCCACCACGCACTGGATGTACGCGCCGACGCTGGCCAAGCGCTATCCGTCGGTCCACGTCGATCCGCGCGAGCTGTTCGTCGACGACGGCGACGTGCTCACCTCCGCCGGGACGGCGGCCGGCATCGACCTGTGCCTCCACATAGTCCGCTCGGACCACGGCACGGAGGCCGCCGGGGCACTGGCCCGCCGGCTCGTCGTGCCGCCCCGGCGCAGTGGCGGCCAGGAGCGCTACCTGGACAGGTCTTTACCGGAGGAGATCGGCTCCGACCCGCTCGCCGAGGTCGTCGCCTGGGCGCTGGAGCATCTCCACGAGCAGTTCGACGTGGAAACGCTGGCCGCGCGTGCCTACATGAGCCGGCGGACCTTCGACCGGAGGTTCCGCTCGCTCACCGGCAGCGCACCGCTCCAGTGGCTGATCACTCAGCGGGTGCTGCAGGCGCAGCGCCTCCTGGAGACGTCGGACTACTCGGTGGACGAGGTCGCGGGCCGCTGCGGCTTCCGCTCGCCGGTCGCGCTGCGCGGGCACTTCCGCCGCCAGCTCGGCTCCTCCCCCGCCGCGTACCGGGCCGCCTACCGGGCCCGCCGTCCGCAGGGCGGGGTACCGGAGCCGGTCCCGGTGACGGAGCTCGCGGTGCCCGCCCAGGGCACCCCGGGGAGCCGCCGGGCCGCGGTCGCGGGTCCGTCCGGCGCCGCGCCCGCGGTGCTGGACGCGGGCCGTCCGGACCCCGGGAAGGCGGGCACCGACGTGTTCGCCGCGGGGCGCCCGGCCCTGCCCGGACAGCGGAGCGCCCCGTAGGGTGGGGCGCATGAACGACCGCATGGTGTGGATCGACTGCGAGATGACCGGGCTCTCGTTGACGGAAGACGCACTCATCGAGGTGGCCGCGCTGGTCACCGACTCGGAGTTGAACGTGCTCGGCGAAGGGGTGGACATCGTGATCCGCCCGCCGGACGCGGCGTTGGAGACCATGCCCGAGGTGGTGCGGCAGATGCACACCGCCTCGGGCCTCCTCGACGAGCTGGCCGGCGGTACGACGCTGGCCGACGCCGAGGAGCAGGTCCTCGCCTATGTCCGCGAGCACGTGAAGGAGCCCGGCAAGGCGCCCCTGTGCGGGAACTCGGTCGGTACCGACCGCGGCTTCCTGTCCCGGGACATGCCCCTCCTGGAGGGTTACCTCCACTACCGGATCGTGGACGTCTCCTCCGTCAAGGAGCTGGCCCGCCGCTGGTACCCGAGGGCGTACTTCAACAGCCCGGAGAAGAACGGCAACCACCGGGCGCTCGCCGACATCCGCGACTCGATCACGGAGCTGCGGTACTACCGCGAGGCGGTGTTCGTCCCGCAGCCCGGCCCGGACTCCGAGCAGGCGAAGGCGGCCGCGGCGCGGGTGTCGCAGCCCCGGGGCTGAAGCCGCTGGTCACGGCCCTTCCGGGGGCCGTGACCCACCGCCGGGGAATGAGGGCGCGAGCACCCTCCCGGACCCTGTACACTTTTTCTCGGCCGGTCGGAAACGACCGGACATGGTGGGTATAGCTCAGATGGTAGAGCACCTGGTTGTGGTCCAGGATGTCGCGGGTTCGAGTCCCGTTACTCACCCTGAATGATCAGCCCCCGACCTGTCTCACAGGTCGGGGGCTGATGCGTTTCCCGGCGCTACGCGAGACCGTCGGCGGCGCCCAGGGGCCGCCAGGCCGGTCCGTCGCCGCCCGGTACGACCCGGCCGAAGACCCGGTCCGCGAAGTGGATGCCGAAGGCGAGCGTGCCGGGCTCCGCGAGTTCGGCGACGAGGCGGCGGCGGTGCCCGGCGGACCCGGCCGGGTCGTGGTCGTAGACGCAGGACCAGTCGGGCCGGTCCACCTGGACCGGTGAGTGCAGCGAGTCCCCGAAGGCGATCAGCCGCTTCCCGCCGCCGGTGATGACGAACTCCGTGTGGCCCGCGGTGTGTCCGGCGGTGACCCGGACCCGGACGCCGGGGAAGATCTCCTGGCCGTCGGCCACCGTACGGACGTGGGGCGCGAGGGCGTCCAGGCCGTCGCCGGGCTCGCGGGCGGCCCATTCCGGTTCCGCCACCAGGTACGCGGCGCGGGCGAAGAGCCGTTCGTGGGCGGCCCAGCCCGTGTGGTCCGGGTGGAGGTGGCTGAAGGCGACGGCCTCGATGCTGTCCGGGGTCCGGCCGAGCGCGGCCAGGCCGGCCGGGAGGTCGCCGCCGCGCATGGCGCCGTTGGGGGTGGCCGGGTCCGCCGGGAGCGTGTGCGGGCCGAAGCCCGCGTCGATCAGGAGGGCGCGGCCGCCGTGCTCCACCAGGAGACCGCCGACGCTCGCGACCAGGTATCCGGAGGCATCCAGGTACTCCGGGTGGGCCGCCCAGAAGGCGTCGGTGCTGTTCGGCAGCCAGGCGGTCGGGCGGCCCTGGATCACTCCGTCCGGCACGAAGGACACTGTGGTGTCGCCCAGACGCAGGGTGCTCGGGTCCGTCATGGCGTCGCTCCTCGTTCGTCGCTGTGTGGCGGTGCCACCGTAAGCATCGAACTAGAAACATTCAAGTTGTAATTATTCGTGCTTGATGGACTTGCTAGAGTGGGCCCATGACGACACCCCCCGAGGCACGGGCCGCCGCCGAGCGGGAGCTCTGCGGGCTGGTGAACGGGCTGGCCGCCCGGATCGCCGATCACGTGCGCACGTGCGCCGTCCCCCTCGGCCTCACCGCCGCCCAGGCGACGGCACTGCGGGAGATGACCGGGCCGATGACCATGCGCGAGCTGGCCGAGCGCATGAGCTGCGAGCCGTCCAACGCCACCTTCGTCGTCGACAAGCTGGAGAAGCGGGGACTGGTCGAACGCCGCCCCCACCCCACCGACCGGCGCGCCCGGCACCTCGTACTGACACCCGAGGGCACCGGCGTACGCGCACGGCTCCTGGAACTCCTCACCGAGGGCTCACCGCTGGCCGGGCTCGGCCCGGGAGGGCAGCGGGCCCTTCAGGAGCTGCTGGAGAAGACGGTCGCCCGGCCGACGTGACCGACGAACTCCGTCCACGCGTCCGGCGCGAAGCCGAGCCGAGCAGGGCCCCCACGACGGCGACGACCAGAGCGCCCAGGGAAGGGTCCACGACTCAGAAACTACGCGAAATGCGCCCCGGATGACCCGAGTTGCCGCGATCCGGGCTCACGAGGAGTCGCGGACCACCAGTTCCGTGGGGAGCACGATCTGGGCGCGATCCGCGCTCTCGCCGGAGATCATGTCGAGGAGGACCCGGGTCATCGTGCGGCCCATCTCCTCGATCGGCTGGCGCACGCTGGTGAGGGCCGGGTCCATGTGGCGGGCCACGGCCGAGTCGTCGAAGCCGATGAGGGCGACGTCGTCGGGGATGCGGCGGCCGGCCTCGCGCAGGACCTGACGGGCGCCGGCGGCCATCACGTCGGAGGCGGCGAAGACCGCGTCCACGTCGGGGCGGCGGGCGAGCAGGTCGCGCATGGCCCGGACGCCGCCCTCCTCGGAGAAGTCGGCGGGGGCGATCAGCCGCTCGTCGGGCTCCAGGCCCGCGTCGCGGACGGCCTGGCGGTAGCCGTCCAGGCGGCTCTGGGAGGCGTAGACGTCGAGCCGGCCGGTGATCGTGGCGATGGTGCGGCGACCGCGCGAGACGAGGTGTTCCACCGCGCCGCGGGCGCCCTCGAAGTTGTCGGAGTCGACCGAGGAGAGCGATTCGGCGGCGGATCTGCGCCCGTTCATCACGGCGGGCATACCGAGCTGTTCCAGCAGGTCGGGCAGCGGGTCGTCGGCGTGCACGGAGACCAGCAGCACGCCGTCCACACGGTGCGCGGTGAGGTACTGGGCGAGCCTGCGGCGCTCGCGGTCGCTGCCGACGAGGGTGAGCAGCAGCTGCATCTCGGTGTCGGCGAGGGCGGCGCCGACCCCGCGCACGATGTCGGAGAAGTACGGCTCCGCGAAGAAGCGGCTCTCCGACTCGGGCACGACGAGCGCGATGGCGTCGGTACGGTTGCCGGCCAGCGCACGGGCCGCCCGGTTGGGTACGTAACCCAGCTCGGCGACGGCGGCCTCGACCGCCTCCCTGGTGTGGGCGCTGACGCGGGGCGATCCGTTGATGACGCGCGAGGCCGTGCCCCGCCCGACCCCCGCCCGCGCCGCGACCTCTTCGAGCGKGGGCCGGCCCMCGCTCCGTACTCGCGCTGCCGTCATGGCTGCCTCCCGTTCGCGGTCAATTTCTCACAGTCGGATAACCAAACCAAGTCCTGGTGTGGGTTCCCTTGACACTCTGCGGGACCGGTCGGCCGCTCCCCTCCCCCACTGAGTGGGAGCGCTCCCACTCTACGCGCGTGGTCAAGCCTTCCGCACAGGCCGGGGGTGGAGCCGGGAAACGGCTGAGACCCGGCACGGGTGCCGGGTCTCAGCGGGCCGGTACGGGTCAGGACGTACCGGAGAGGGAGGGAGATGTCAGGCGAGACCGCCCTGCGGGGGCAGTGCGTGACGGCGGATCACGTCGGCGTACCAGTGGGCACTGGCCTTCGGGATGCGGCGCTGCGAGGCGTAGTCCACGTACACGGCACCGAAGCGCTTCGAATAGCCGTACGCCCACTCGAAGTTGTCCATCAGCGACCAGAGGAAGTAGCCGCGCACATCCGCGCCGTCGGCCACCGCGCGCTGCACGGCGTCGAGGTGGCCGTGCAGGTAGGCGATGCGCTCGGGGTCCTGCACCCGGCCCTCGGGCGAGACGTAGTCGTCGAAGGCGGCGCCGTTCTCGGTGACCATGAGCGGGACGCCGGGGTGCTCGCGGGTGACGTCCATGAGCAGGTTGTAGAGCCCGTTGGGGTCGATCGACCAGTTCATGGCGGTGGTCGGCTTGCCGTCGGCAAGGTGGAAGGCGACGTGCTCGGAGCCGGGCCAGGGCGAGTAGTCGCTCGCGCCGTGGCCGTCGTTACGGGTGTCGCCGGCGCCCTCGGCGGGCGTGGAGACCAGGGTCGGCGTGTAGTAGTTGACGCCGAGGACGTCGACCGGGCGGGAGATCGCCTCCAGGTCGCCGTCCCGCACCAGCTTCGACCAGTCCACCACGTGCGCGGTGTCCGCGAGCAGGTCCTCCGGGTAGGCGCCGTGCAGCATCGGTCCGGTGAAGACCCGGTTGCCGACCGCGTCGATGCGGCGGGCGGCGTCCGCGTCCTCGGGGCTCGGTGTCAGCGGGCGCACCTGGTGGAGATTGAGGGTGACCGAGGTCTGCGCGGTAGCGGGGAGTTGACCGCGCAGAACCTCGATCGCCCGGCCATGGGCGAGATTGAGGTGGTGGGCCGCCCGCAGGGCGGAGGCGGGCTCGGTGCGGCCGGGGGCGTGTACCCCGGAGCCGTAGCCGAGGAAGGCCGAGCACCACGGCTCGTTGAATGTGGTCCACATGCCGACGCGGTCGCCGAGGGCGCCGGCCATGATCGCGGTGTAGTCCGCGAACCGCTCGGCGGTCGCGCGCTCCGGCCAGCCACCGGCGTCCTCCAGCTCCTGGGGCAGGTCCCAGTGGTAGAGGGTGGCGACGGGCGTGATGCCGGCCTCCAGCAGCTCGTCGACGAGCTTGCGGTAGAAGTCGAGGCCGCGTTCGACGGCGGGGCCGCGGCCGGTGGGCTGGACCCGGGACCAGGAGACGGAGAAGCGGTACGCCTTCAGCCCCAGCTGCTTCATCAGGGCCACGTCGTCGCGGTAGCGGTGGTAGTGGTCGGCGGCGATGTCGCCGGTGTCGCCGTTGCGGACCTTGCCGGGGGTGCGGCTGAAGGTGTCCCAGATGGAGGGCGTGCGCCCGTCCTCGGCGGCGGCACCCTCGACCTGGTAGGCGGCGGTGGCCGCTCCCCAGAGGAAGCCCGTCGGGAACTCGGTGGTGGCCTCGGGCACCGGCTTCGGGGCGATGTCGGGTCGTACAGCAGTCATGCGGGAGCGCTCCCAGGGAGGTGACGGACAGGGGCGTGACGGGTGGGGCTGCGGAGCCCGTACGACCCGCGGGGCGGGCGGGGGCCGTACGGGTCCGGTACGGAGAGGTGGTGGCGAGCGGGCGTCAGCCCTTGACGGCGCCGGACATGATCCCGCCGACGATCTGCTTGCCGAAGACCACGAACACCACGAGCAGCGGCAGGGTGCTGATCAGCGCGCCGGCCATCACGATGCTGGTGTCGGGGGTGTACGAGGCGCTGAGCTGGCCGAGGGCCACCTGAAGCGTGGGGTTCTGCTGGTTCAGGGCGAGGTAGGGCCAGAAGAAGTCGTTCCACGCCTGGACGAAGGTGAGCATGCCGAGCACCATCATCGCGGGGCGGGCCACCGGCAGCACCACGCTCAGCACGATGCGGAAGTTGTTCGCGCCGTCGATCTTGGCGGCCTCGATCAGCTCGTACGGCAGTGCCTCGCTGAGGTACTGGCGCATGAAGAAGACGCCGAAGGCGCTGACCAGGGTCGGGAAGATCACCGACTCCAGGTTCCCGCCCCAGCCGAGGTCGGCCATCATCATGAACAGCGGGACGACGCTGAGCTGCGGCGGGATCGTCAGGGTCAGGATGACCCCGGTCATCAGGGCGTTGCGGCCGCGGAAGCGCATCTTGGCGAAGGCGTAGCCGGCCAGGGTGCAGAAGAAGAGCGTCGCCGCGGTGATGCAGCCGGCCACGATGACGCTGTTGACGATCGCCTTGCCCAGGTGGGCCTGGGTCCAGGCGGCGTCGAGATTGTGGAAGAGGCGGTCGCCCGGCAGGAACGGCGGGGTGGTGGCCAGCACTTCGTCCTGGGTGTGGGACGCGGCCACAAGGGTCCAGTACAGCGGCAGCAGCGAGCCGATACCGACGACGGCCAGGGCGATGTAGGCGAACGGGCCGCCCTTCAGCTGCTGCCCGGCACCGGGCTTGAAGCGGCTCGCGCGCTTCGGCGCGCGGTGGGCGGAACGCGCTGGGAGGCCGAGCTCCGGGGCTTTGGTGGGGCTGGTGATGGTCATTGGATATCGCTCCCGGTCAGACCGCGGATGTGCGTACGAAGCGGCCGATGAGCCAGTTGACCGCGGCGATGATCAGCAGGAGGGCGAGCATCGCCCAGGCCACCGCGGCGGCCGGACCGAGATGGCCCAGGTTCCAGCCGTAGTTGTAGAGATAGACGCTGAGGGTCTCGTACTGATTCTCGTTGCCGCCCGTCGCGCCGAGCGTGCCGCCCTCCAGCAGCAGGGGCTCACCGAACAGCTGCATGGAGCCGATGGTCGAGATGACGATCGTGAAGAGGATCGTGGGCCGCAGCGAGGGGATGGTCACCTTGCGGAACTGCTGCCAGCGCGAGGCACCGTCGAGCGAGGCCGCCTCGTACAGGTCGGACGGCACCGCCTGCATCGCGGCCAGGTAGATCAGGGTGTTGTAGCCGGTCCAGCGCCAGATCACGATGACCGAGATGGCGATCTTGGACGTCCAGTGGCCGTTGGCCCAGTTGGTGTCGCCGAGGCCGACGAAGTGCAGCGCCCAGTTCAGCAGGCCGCCGTCGGCCCGGAAGACCAGGGCGAAGACGAGGGCCGCGGAGGCCACCGAGGTGGCGTACGGGGTGAGGATCACCGTGCGCCAGAAGGTGCTGGCGCGCAGCTTGTAGTTCAGCAGGTGCGCCAGGCCGAGCGCGACGAGCAGCTGCGGGACCGTCGACATGACACCGATCAGGAAGGTGTTGCCGACGGCCGTCCAGAACTCGGAGTCGTGCAGGATCCTGTCGAAGTTGTCCCAGCCGACCCACTCCATCTGGTTCATGCCGGTCATCTCGACCCGGTGCAGGGCGATCCAGCCGGTGTAGACGAGCGGGTAGAGCCCGAACGCCCCGAAGACGAGGAAGAACGGGGCTATGTAGGCGTACGGCGACGCCTTGTCGTCGAACCGCCAGAGCCTGCTCCGCCACGTCTGCCGGCGGGTGTCCGCCGGTGTGTGCTGGGAGCCGCGGGGTGGCGGCGCGTATGCGTCCCGGGTGGGAGTCGAGGTGGCCACGAGCGGGAGTCCTTCCCTGGATTGCTTGAGTTACCCGGGTACGGGGCGGGGGCCGACTGGGCCGTCGCGTCGCACCCCTCAGGAACACGCAGGTGCGGGCGGCCCCGGAGGGCCGCCCGCGCCGGGCGCGTCCGGCGGATCAGGCCGGACGCGCCCCGGCGAACGTCAGCCGATCACCTTGTCGATGGCCTTGGTCGCCGCCTCCCAGGCGTCGTCCGGCTTGGTGCCGCGCTGCTCCATGTTGTTGATCTGGGTGGAGATGGTGTCCTTGATCGCCGCGTCCTTCGGGCCGAGGATCGTCTCGGGGATGGACTTGGCCTCGTCGGCGTAGATCTGGCCGATCGGGGCGTCGTTGAAGTACGGCAGGGTCGCGGTCTTCACGTCGGGCAGCTCGTACGCGCCCTTGTTGGACGGGAAGGAACCGATCGCCTTGAAGACGGCGGCCTGCTGCTCGGGGGCGGTCAGCCACTTGACGAGCTTGGTGGCCTCGTCGACGTTCTTGCCGGCCTTCGGGACGCCGAGGAAGGAACCGCCCCAGTTGGCGGCGGTGGCACCGGGGGCGGTGGTGATGTCCCACTTGCCCTTGTTGGCGTCACCGGCGTTCACGGAGATCTGGCCGGCCATCCAGGCGGGGCAGACCACGGTGGCCATCGTGCTCTTGCGCAGCGCGGCCTTCCACGGGTCGCTGAACTGGGCGAGGCCCTGGGTCAGCTTCTTGTCCGCGGCCTCGGCCGCGAGGTTCCAGCCCTGCTGGACGCTGGGGCTGTCCTTGTAGATCGCCTTGCCGCTCTCGTCGTAGTACTGCTTCGCGTTGGAGCTGACGACGGCGTTGTACATGGCGCTGGCGGAGTCCATGAAGTACGTGCCCGCCGGGGCCTTCTTCTTGAACTCCTCACCGAGCTTGAGGTAGTCCTCCCAGCCGCCGGAGATCTTGGCGGCGACCTCCTTGCGGTCGGTCGGCAGACCGGCCTTCTTGAACAGCTCGGTGTTGTAGCAGAGCGACATCGGGCCGATGTCGGTACCCGCGCCGATCACCTTTCCGTCCGCCGTGGTGGCCTGCTTCTCCTTCCACGACACGAACTCGTTGACGTCGATGACCTTGCTCAGGTCGGCGAACTGGTCCGCCTTGGTGTCGACGAGCTCCTTGATGCGGCCGACCTCGAGACCCTGGACGTCGGCGAGACCACTGCCCGAGTTCAGCTGCTGGAGCAGCTTGGGGTAGTAGACCTTCTCATCGGCGGTGGTGTCCTCCTTCACCGTGATGTTCGGGTGCAGCTCGTGGTACTTGGCGAACAGACCGGCTTCCTTGTAGCCGAACTGGCCGAAGTCGGCGACGGTCAGCGTGATCTTCCCGTTCGCGCCGGAGGACTCGTTCGAGTCGGAGTCGTCACTGCTGCAGCCGGTCAGCAGCAGCGCCGAAGCGGTCAGGCCCGTGGTGGCCAGAACCGCGACTCTGCGGCTCCGGCCGGCGACGGTGCGGGTGATACGCATTCCACTACTCCTTGTTCCAGGGTGGGACTGGCTCACTGCGTGGCATACGCGCTGGTGAGTGCGGGTGCCGGATGGGGTTGGGGGGAGGACACGGGCAGTGCCGTTCACGCGGGAAACCCCGTGCGATGTGGGAGCGCTCCCATGCGTCGATGTCGGAAGATTGCTGCCTCGGAGGGGTGGGTGTCAAGAGTTGAAGACGCTTCCGTTGCGTGAGCGTGTCCTGCAAGTCACGAGACCGTGTCCGCCCGAAGGCTTGCCAAAGCGGTGCGCCGCGTTGCGGCCTCGGCCGCGATTTTGAATTACCGCAGGTGGCAAGCGGGTTGGGATTGGATCTTGGCCGGGCGCCCGGGAAGAACCGGCAGGCGTGCCGGTTTTCCGGCATCCCCCGGAAACGGGCCGCCCCACCCTCGGGGGCCCCGCCGGGAAGTGAACGGGGTACGGCCTGCGGGGGGCGGGAATGCGGAGTCGCGCGTTCTTTGCCCGAAGCCGGGGCGGGACCGGCCGGAGCCGGCGGGTGGGGCGACCCGGAGGCCGGGGGCCGGTTGCATGCCCCGAACGGTGTGGACGTGCCGGGGAACGGAGGCGCTGTTAGCTTTCGGCTATGTGGCTAAATGTCAGCTTTGCCGGTCCGGGGTGGTGAGCGGATGGGCGTGATCCGGGACCATCCCGAGCTTGCCCTCTTCCTCTGTCTCGCCCTCGGCTACCTCGTGGGGAAGCTCCGCGTCGGCCCCATCACGCTCGGCGGCATCTGCGGAACGCTGATCGTCTCGCTGCTGATCGGTACCCGGCACGTCACCGTCGACGACGACGTCAAGACGGTGTTCTTCGCGCTGTTCATCTTCTCGCTCGGCTATCTCGCCGGGCCGCAGTTCTTCGCCAACCTCAACCGGCGCAGCCTCCGCTTCCTCGCGCTCTGCCTGATCGAGCTGGTCTGCGTCCTCGGTATCGCCTTCGGGCTGGCCAAGGCGTTCGACCTCGACGTGGGGACCGCGTCCGGCATCCTGGCAGGCGCCGCGACGGAGTCCGCCGTGGTCGGTACGGCGACCGAGGCCATCGGCAAGCTCGACGGGCTGACGTCCGCCCAGGTCTCCCAGTACCAGGGCCACGTAGCCACCGCGTACACCGTCTGCTACCTCTTCGGCCTGGTCACCATCGTGCTGTACACCAGCCAGATCATGCCGATGCTGATGCGCATCAACCTGGCGGACGCCTCCCGCGAGCTGTGGGAGAAGATGCGCGGCGGCGCCCGCGGCCTGGAGGCCGACGAGCGGGAGGCGCTGCCCGGCACGGTGGGCCGTACCTACCTGGTGACCCTGGCCGACGGCCTCAGGATCGGTGAACTGAAAGCCGTACGGGCAGGCAGGGTCACCGTCGAGGGCGTCAAGCGCGGCAGCAAGCTGCTCACCCCCTCCCCCGACCTGGAGCTGACCCTGAGCGATCTGGTCCAGCTGGTCGGCCGGCGCTCCTGGATCATCGAGGCGGGCCGCGAGATCGGACCCGAGACGCCCTCGGTGCCGGGCCTCGACACCCCGCTGGCGACCCGGCAGGTCGCGGTGACCGAGAAGGCCACGGCCGGCTCCACCATCGCCCAACTGGAGCGGGACCAACCCGAGTTCCTGAAGGACGGGGTCTACGTCACCGATGTGCTGCGCAACGACCAGCATCTGCCCGCCTCCGCCGAGACCACGGTGCAGCGCGGCGACGTGCTCACCCTCGTCGGTGCGCGGGCGGGCCTGAACAAGCTGGTGGCGAAGATCGGCGCGGTCGTGAAGAACGACGCGACGGACTTCATCTACCTGGGCTTCGGCATCGTGGCGGGCTCGTTGCTCGGGCAGGTCGTGGTCCGGTTCGGCGACATCCCGATGTCGCTCGGCACCGGTGGCGGCTGCCTGGTCTCGGGGCTGCTCTTCGGCTGGTTCCGCTCCCGCAAGCAGACCTTCGGGGCGTTCCCGCCGCAGGCCGCCAACACGCTGAAGGACCTGGGCCTGGCCGTCTTCATCGCCTGCACCGGCCTCACCGCCGGACCGCAGGCCTGGCCGCTGCTGAAGGAGTACGGCGCGCTGCTGCCGTTCGCCGGGATCGCCATGGTGCTCGTCCCGGCCACCATCTCCCTGGTCGTCGGCCTGAAGCTGCTCCACATCGAGAAGCCGCTGCTGATCGGCGCCATCGCGGGCCAGCAGTGCTCGACCCCGGCGATCACCTCCATCACCCAGGTGGCGCAGAGCTCCGTACCGCTGCTCGGCTACACGATCACGTACGCGCTCTCGAACTTCCTGCTGCCCCTCACCGGCCCCGTCCTCGTCGGTGTCCTGGGATCCGGATGACCGGCTCCCCCGGCGCCACCACCGTCACCCTCGACCACTGACAAGCGGGAGCACGGACATGCCCAAGGAATCCCTCGGCCGCGCGCAGATCCACGCGTACGCCCAGCTCAGCCCGTTCGAGCTGAAGGACAAGTTCATCAGCATCGCCCAGGCGGAACAGAGCGACAAGCCCGGCCAGAAGGGGAAGACGACCCGGGTCATGCTCAACGCGGGCCGCGGCAACCCGAACTGGGTCGCCACCGGCCCCCGCGAGGCGTACCACGCGCTCGGTTACTTCGCGATCGAGGAGTCCCGGCGGGTCTGGACGGCGGACAACCTGGGCGGGATGCCGGAGGAGTCGGGCTGCGCCGAGCGCTTCGCCCGCTTCACGCGTACGCGCCCGGGGCTGCCCGGCATGGAGCTGCTGAAGGCGTGCGTCGACCTGGCGGTCAAGCGGTTCGGCTTCACGCCCGACGCCTTCGTGCACGAGCTGGCGGACTCCTCGATCGGGGACAACTACCCGGTGCCGGGGCGCATCCTGCCGCACGTCGAGCAGATCGTACGGGGATACGTGACGGACGAGATGTTCGACCACCGGCCGCCGGAGGGGCAGCACCTCAGCCTCTTCGCGACCGAGGGCGGCACCGCCGCGATGTGCTACATCTTCGACTCGCTGCTGAAGAACGGCATCCTGCACCGGGGCGACCGGATCGCCCTGATGGTGCCGGTGTTCACGCCGTACCTGGAGATCCCGGAGCTGGAAACGTACGGCTTCGACGTCGTGCACGTCGAGGCGAACCTGTTCACCGAGACCGGGGTGCGGCAGTGGCGCTACCCGCCGGAGGAGATCGCCAAGCTCGCGGATCCCTCGGTGCGGATGGTCTGCTGCGTCAACCCGAGCAACCCGCCCTCGCTCGCTCTCTCCCCGCAGGTCGCCCGGCAGATCGTGGACATCGTGGCCGGGCAGAACCCGAACCTGATCGTCGTGACGGACGACGTGTACGGGACCTTCGTCGAGGGCTTCCGCTCGCTCGCCGCCGACCTGCCGCGCAACTCGCTGCTCGTGTACTCCTACTCCAAGCACTACGGGGCCACCGGCTGGCGGCTCGGGGTCATCGGGCTGCACGACGACAACGTGATCGACGACCTGCTGGCCGCGCAGGGCGCCGAGGAGAAGGCGCGGCTGAACAAGCGGTACGGGTCGCTCTCCCTGGAACCGGAGCGGATGCGGTTCATCGACCGGCTGGTCGCGGACTCCCGGCAGGTGGCGCTCAACCACACGGCCGGGCTGTCGCTGCCGCAGCAGGTGATGATGGCGCTGTTCTCGCTGTTCGACATGCTGGACGAGGGCCAGGAGTACAAGCGGCGCATCCGCTCCATCGTGCACCGGCGCCTCGATCTGCTGCTCGAAGGCGCCCACATGAAGATCTCCGAGGACCCGAAGCGTGCCGCGTACTACATCGAGCTGGACCTGCTGGCGGAGGCGGAACGCACCCTGGGCAAGGAGTTCGCCGCCTATCTGGAGGCCAACTACGAACCCGTCGACCCGCTGTTCCGGCTGGCCGAGCAGACCTCCGTGGTGCTGCTGAACGGGGGCGGCTTCGACGGACCGGAATGGTCGGTGCGGGTGTCCCTGGCCAACCTCGACGACCTGGACTACCTGAAGATCGGCCACCAGCTGCGGGTCGTCTTCGACGAGTACGCGCAGGAGTGGCGGGCCTCCGGAGCCTAGGCCGCGCGCAGCCGGGTCAGCGTGCCCTCCAGCTCCTCCTGCGCCGCGCGCGCCGCCGCCTCCGCGTCGCCCGCCACCACCGCGGCGACCAGGGCCCGGTGGCCCGCATGCCCGTGGTGGGGGTCGTCGCGGCGCAGCCCGAGCAGGTCCACCAGGTCGATGAGCCCCTGGCGCAGGGCCGGGACGAACTCGGCGAAGAGGTCGCTGAGGACCGGGTTGTGCGCGGCGGCCACGACCGCCCGGTGCACCGCGATGTCCGCGTCCACGAAGTCCGCGTCGTCGGTGCCCTCGCCCGCCGCGAGCCGGGCGGTGAGCGCGGCGTCGAGGGCGGCCAGGTCCTCGTCGGTGCGGCGGCGGGCGGCGAGGCGCGCGGCCTGGACCTCGATGAGCATGCGGACCTCGTAGACATCGGTGACCGACGCCCTGCGCAGCCGTACCGGCCAGTCCTCCGTGACGTGGTCGGCGACGACGAAGACGCCGGCGCCCTGGCGGGAGCGGAGGAGGCCGAGCGTGGCGAGCGTACGCACCGCCTCGCGGACCGTGGAGCGGCCCACGCCCAGTTCGCGGGCGAGGGTCGTCTCGCCCGGGAGCTTCGTGCCGACCGGCCAGTGCCCCTCGGTGATCCGCGCGCGCAGATGGCTGGTCGCCTGTTCGACGAGGGGGCTGGGGCGGAGGGGGCCGAGCGCGGACACGGGTTCACCTGTCAGGTTGTCTGAGGAGTTGTCTTCTGGCTACTGTACCGGCCATGACGTACCGCGGTCTCCTCCTTCTCGGCTGCCGCGGCGGGGCCTGAAGCGATCGGCACCCCGCCGCGGGGTGCCGTGCTGTGCCGGTCGCATCCGGCGATGCGAGAAGAGACACCGTTCATGCCCGAGTTCATGCCCGCGGCCCCGTCCGGCGCCCGGTCCCCGATGCACGGCTTCCCCACCATCTGCACGCCCCGCGGCCCGGTCCCCGAGGCCGCGCCCCGCTGGAACCCCCAGCGCTCCAGCTCCATGCCGTCGCACCGCTACCGCTCCGCGTACGACCGCGTCGCGGTCCCGCTGACCGGGCGCAGCTGGCCGCAGGCCCGTATCGAACGGCCCCCGCTGTGGGTGCCGGTGGACCTGCGGGACGGCAACCAGGCGCTGGCCGAGCCGATGGACACCCCGCGCAAGCGGCGGATGTTCGACCTGCTGGTCGCGATGGGCTTCAAGGAGATCGAGGTCGGCTACCCGTCGGCGAGCCGCACCGACTTCGACTTCGTACGCCACCTGGCCACGAGCGGGGCCGTTCCCGACGACGTCACCGTGGTCGTGTTCACCCCCGCCAGGGCGGACCTGATCGAGCGGACCTTCGAGTCCGTGGCGGGCCTGGACCGGGTCGTCGTCCACCTCTACATCGCGACCGCGCCCGTCTGGCGCGAGGTGGTCCTGGGCCGCGACCGGGCCGAGGTGCACGGCGTGGTGCTGGAGGCCGCCCGGCAGATGGACCGGCTGGCGCGGGCCCGGCCCGGCGCGGACATCCGGTTCCAGTTCTCGCCGGAGGTCTTCAACCTGACCGAGCCGGACTACATCCTGGAGATCTGCGACAGCCTGACCGAGCTGTGGGACGCCTCGCCCGACCGGCCGGTCGTCCACAACCTGCCGGCCACGGTGGAGATCGCCACACCCAACGTGTACGCGGACCAGATCGAGTACATGCACCGCAACCTGGCCCGGCGCGACGCGGTGATCCTCTCCGTGCACCCGCACAACGACCGCGGTACGGGCGTGGCCTGCGCGGAGCTGGCGGTGCTGGCGGGGGCCCAGCGGGTGGAGGGCTGCCTGTTCGGAAACGGGGAGCGCACCGGCAACGTCGACCTGGTCAACCTGGCGCTCAACCTGCACGCCCAGGGCGTCGACCCGATGATCGACTTCTCGGACATCGACGAGATCCGCCGCACGGTGGAGCACTGCAACCGGCTGCCGGTGCCGCCGCGCCATCCGTACGGCGGGGACCTGGTGTACACCGCGTTCTCCGGCACCCACCAGGACGCCATCAGCAAGGGCTTCGCCCGCCGCGCGGACGGGGACTCCGAGCTGTGGGAGGTCCCGTACCTGCCGATCGACCCGGCCGACGTGGGACGTACGTACGAGGCCGTCATCCGGGTCAACTCGCAGTCGGGCAAGGGCGGCATCGCCCATCTGCTGCGCACCGGCCACGGCGTGGACCTGCCGGCCGGGATGCGCGCGGAGTTCTCCCGCACCGTCCAGGAGGCGACCGACGACAGCGGTCTGGAGGCCACCGGGAAGGACCTGTGGAACCTGTTCGAGGCGGCGTACCTGGTCCCCGGGCGGGACGGCGGGGTGGCCCTCACCTCCTGGTCTGCGCAGACCGGACCGGCCGGTGAGCACCGCTTCGTCTGCACCCTGCGGGTGGACGAGCGGGAGGGCGACTACGAGGGGGCGGGCACCGGTCCGGTCACGGCGTTCGCGGACGCGCTGGCGGCGGCCGGGGTGGAGGCGGCCGTCCTGGACCTGGTGGAGCAGGGGCCGGACGGGACCGGGACAACGACCGCGTACGCGCGCTGCCGCGCCGGCGGCGAGGAGCGCTGGGGCGCGGGCCGGGACGCCTCGGGCGTGGCCGCGTCGGTGGCGGCGGTGCTGTCGGCGGTGAACCGGGCGCGGGGGTAGCGGCTCGCGGACGGGTGCGCCCCCGGCCGGGTGAAGGGGGGTGCTCGGCCCCGGCCGGGGGCAGTGGGGCGCGCACTCCGGCCGGGGCCGAGCACGTCGGGCACCCGGGACAAGGAGTGCGCGGAGGGGGGTGTGGTCCTGTGTGCCGGCCCTACTTGTAGGCGCCGAACGCCTTGGTGAAGGCGAGCGGTTCCTGCGTGATGGAGCTGCACGAGGCGTCGGCGGTGGGCTTGGCGCCGCCCGCGCACTCCTTGTCCCGGGTGCCCGACCACATCGCGAGCCAGGCGAGGCCCTTCTCCTTGGCGAAGGTCACCAGCTGGGTGGCGTCCTCGACCTTGAAGACCTCGGTGCTGACGTCGTTCACGCCGATCATCGGGGTGACGGCGACGGCCTTCCACGCCTCGGCGTCGGAGAGCCCGAGCACGCCCTTGATCTGGGCCTGGGTGGCGGTGGCCGCCTGGATGGCGTACGTACCCATGTCGCCGCTGTAGGAGGCGCCGTAGTCCATCGCCATGATGTTGACCGCGCCGACGTCCACGCCGTTCTTCTTCGCGTCGGCGATCAGGTCGACGCCGGGCTGGGTCAGGCCCTCGGGCATCACCGGCAGCGTGAACGACACGTCCAGGCCGGGGTGCGCCTTCTGGAGCTGCGCGATGGCCTGCGAGCGGCGGGTGTTGGCGGCGGTGTCGGGGAGCGCGCCGCCCTCGATGTCGAAGTCGACCTTGGTCAGCTTGTACGTGTCGACGACCTTGCCGTACGCGGCGGCGAGGTCGGCGGCCGAGGAGCAGCGCAGGGCCAGTTCGGAGCCGGCGGCCCCGCCGAAGGAGACCCGGACGTCGCCGCCGGCCGCGCGCAGGGCGCCGATCTGGGAGGCGACGTGGTCGTCACCGAGGCCGGTGACCCCGCCCCAGAGCGGGGCGCAGCTGCCGCCGGAGGTGATGAAGGCGAGGTTGAACTGCTTGACCCCGGTCTTGTTCGCGGTGTCGGTCAGGTCGTACGCCGGGTAGAGCGAGGTGTCCACGTACGGAGCGAAGCCGGCGCCGCTCGCGGTGCCACCGCCGTCGTCGGTCTTCGTGGGGGTCGGCGTGGGGGTGGGAGT
>NZ_RDBL01000013.1:0-45404 GCF_008042035.1 Streptomyces sp. col6 | reverse complement strand
TCTTCCGGCACACCCCGGAGGGCACCGCCTTCGCGGTCGACGTGCACCACAGCGGTGACGCGGTCATCGTGCTGGTCTCGGACGCGGGGGGCGGTATCGCGGACCCGAAGGCGGCCCTGGCGCGCGGCGGGGCCCGGGACGCGGCGACGAAGCCGACCGTGACGGACTGCCCGGCGGCGAGCTGCTTGTTCCAGCTCGCGGGCCGGACGGTGACGTGGCTGCCGCTGACGGTGTGCTCGCCGTTCCACAGCGAGCTGAGCTTCGTGCCCGCGGGCAGGTCGAACTCGAGCGTCCAGTCGTTCTTCGCGGCGGCGGTGTCATTGGTGACGACGTACTGCCCGGTGTACCCGCCGGTCCAGCCGCTGGTCCGGGTGTACGCGGCGCCGACCGCCGACGCCTGGGCCGTGCCGGTGAGGGCGAACACCGTCCCGCCGATCACCGCGGCCGCGACGACCGAGCCGATCACCTTGGTCCTGGTGCCCATCGTGCGCCGGTGCGTTCTGGTGCCCATCGCGTTCCTGCCTCGTCGTACGGGAGTGGGGGATGCGGGAGCACGCTAGCGGCTGCGGAACGGGCAAATGGGGTGAGCCGGGCCCGGGTTGATGTTCTTAGGGTTGGCTTAAGGAGCGCATCGGCCGCGCTAAAGGTTCGCGCGTCCCGAGCCCCGGTGGCGCCGCTGCCGTCCCACCCGGTGGCCGCGTCCGCGTCGTTCCGGGCGCTGTCCGTCGAGCCCGATCCAGACCCGGACCTCCGTACCGCCCAGCACCGAGCGGCCGATGCGCACGTCCCCGCCGGTGGACTCCGCGACCCGGCGGACGATGTCGAGCCCGAGGCCGGTCGAGCCCACCGCGTCCCGGGCCCCGCCGCGCGCCAGGGCCGCCTTCGGGTCCGCGATACCGCCCCCCGCGTCCGAGACCAGCACGATGACCGCGTCACCGCTGTGGTGCACGTCGACCGCGAAGGCGGTGCCCTCCGGGGTGTGCCGGAAGACGTTGCCGAGCAACGCGTCGAGCGCGGCGGCCAGTTCGGGGCGAGCCACCGGAATCCGCAGCGTGCGCTCCACCCCGGCGAGGCGCACCTCGCGGCCCTCGTCCTCGGCCAGCGCGGACCAGAAGTCCATCCGCTCACGGATCACCTCGGAGGCGTCGCAGCCGGCGCCCGGACCGCCCGGCTGGGTCTGCGGGCGCTGCTCGCGGGCGGTCCGGATGATGGTGTCGACCTCGCGCTCCAGCTGTTCGACGGCCGCCCGGGTCTGCTCGGCCGCCGGGCCCTCGCCCAGGGACGCGGCGTTCAGCCGGAGGACGGTGAGCGGGGTGCGCAGCCGGTGCGAGAGGTCGGCGGCCAGCTCGCGTTCGTTGGCGAGCAGCTGGACCACCTGGTCGGCCATGGAGTTGAACGCGACGGCCGCGGAGCGCAGTTCGTCCGGTCCCTCCTCCGGCACCCGGGTGCCGAGCCGCCCCTCCCCCAGGTCGTGCGCGGCGCCCGCGAGGCGCCGGGCGGGCTCGACCATGCGCACGCCGAGCCGGTCGGCCACCGCGACCGAGCCGACGATCAGCGCGACGCCGACGCCCGCCAGGATCAGCCAGGCGGTGGTGACCCCGTGGGAGACCGCGTCCTCGGGGACGAACACCTCGACGACCGCGATGTCGTGGGGCCCGACGGCGGTCGGCTGGAGCAGCACGGAGCCGCCGGTGACCTCGGTGATGGCGGCGCGTCCCGAAATGCGTACGGTCTCCAGGTCCTTGGCGGTGGCGTGCCCGTGGCCGATGTCCACCGCGAGGCCGTCGGGTTCGCCGGAGGCCGGGATGTGGACGGCCATCCGCCCGGCGGCGCCCGGTTCGGTGGTGAGTACCGCCTTCTGGAGCTGGGCCCGGTCGGTGGTGATGGAGAGCGTGGGGCCGATCGTGGCGGCCTGCCGTTCGGCGTCCGAGAACGCGCGGTCGCGGGCCATCTCCTTGACGACGAGGCCCAGCGGCACGGCGAAGGCGAACACGACCATGGCGGTGACGGCCAGGCAGACCTTGACCAGCGCCCATCTCATGCCGGCCGCTCCGGCGCCGGGGCCTGGAGCTTGACGCCGACGCCGCGCAGCGTGTGCAGGTAGCGGGGCCGGGCCGCGGTCTCGCCGAGCTTGCGGCGCAGCCAGGAGAGGTGGACGTCGATGGTCTGGTCGTCGCCGTAGGACTGCTGCCAGACCTCGGCGAGGAGTTCCTTGCGGGGGACGACGACGCCGGGCCGCCCGGCCAGGAAGGTCAGCAGGTCGAACTCGCGGCGGGTGAGGTCGAGGGCGGTGCCGTCGAGTTCGGCCTGCCGGCGCAGCGGGTCTATGGAGAGCCCGCCGACCTGGATGACGCGCGGGGGCGGTGCCTCGCCGCCGGTGGCGCGGGCCCGGCGGAGCACGGCGGCCATCCGGGCCGAGAGATGCTCCACGGAGAACGGCTTGGTGAGGTAGTCGTCGGCGCCGTCGTTGAGCAGCCGGACGATCTCGCTCTCGTCGTCGCGGGCGGTCGCGATGATGACGGGGACGTCGGTGATGCCGCGCAGCATCTTCAGGGCCTCGGAGCCGTCGAGATCGGGCAGTCCGAGGTCCAGGATGACCACGTCGAAGCGGAAGTGGGCGACTTCGCGCAGCGCTTCCAGCGCGGTGCCGACGCTCCGTACGGTGTGGGAGGCCTCCGTCAGGTGCCGGATGAGGGCGGAACGTACGAACTGGTCGTCCTCGACCACGAGCACACTGGGCATGGGCGGCACCGTACGCCATCGGACCCCTACGGGCGTCATGTCCACCGGGTTCGTGGGGCAGGATATTGAAGATGCAACGAGGTCTCGTACACGCGCTGGCGTGGTCGCTCGCCACCGGCGCGGCGGTCACGGTGTCGTGGTGGGGTGTGCACGCCGTGCTGGCCGGCACGGTGTACGACCCGCCGCGCGCGGTGCCGATCTCGGCGCCGACGACGGAGAGCCTGGTGTCCTCGACGCACCGCCCCGCCCCGTCGGCCTCGCCGAGCCCGAAGCCCCGGGCCACCACGCCGAAGCCGTCCGCGCCGCCGTCCCGTACGCCGTCGCCCTCGCGCACCCCGTCGCCCAACACCCCGCGCCCGGCGTCCGGGACCGCCGGCACCCCGGCCGGGCAGGCGCGGAGTTACGCGACGGACGGCGGCCGGGTCGTGTTCGAGATCGGGGCGGACTCGGCGGAGCTGGTGTCCGCGACCCCGGAACCGGGCTGGTCGATGCGGGTGTGGTCCAACTCGACCTGGATCCGCGTGAACTTCGCCAGGGACGACGGCACGACGGTCTCCGTCTTCTGCACCTGGAACGACCACGCGCCCCAGGTGGACATCGTCAACTCGTAGAACCGCTCAGTGGAACGCGTTCGGGGGCGGCGGCGGTGACGGGTGGGCGTCCGCGTCGTGCACGGGGGCCGCGCCGCCGGTGAAGTCCGCGAGCGCCCGGCCGTGTTCGACGCGTCCGGGGTGCGGATCGGTCGCCACCCGGCGGGTGAGCTGCGCGATCTCGGGCACGGTGTCGGAGGCGAGCAGCACGGCGTTGCCGAAGCGGCGGCCCCGCCAGACCGTGGGGTCGGCGGCGAGGGCGAGTTCGGGGAAGACCGTGGCGGCGGTGGCGATCTGGCCGCGCAGATGGGCCAGCGGCGGCCCGTCCGCGAGGTTGGCGACGTATGTCCCGCCAGGCTTCAGGACCCGGCGCACCTCGGCGAGGAACTCGGTGGTGGTCAGGTGGGCCGGCGTACGGGCGCCGCTGAAGACGTCCGCGATGACGAGGTCGGCCCAGCCGTCCTGGATCTTCCCGAGTCCGGCGCGGGCGTCGGTGGACCTGACCCTGATCCTGGCCTGCGGGTCCAGCGGCAGTTCACGGCGCACCAGCTGGACGAGGGCCGCGTCCACCTCGATGATCTGCTGGGTCGACCGGGGGCGGGTGGCGGCGATGTACCGGGCGAGCGTGAAGGCCCCGCCGCCCAGGTGCACCACGTGCAGCGGCTGCCCGGCGGGGGCGACGAGGTCGGCGATGTGCCCGATCCGGCGCTGGTACTCGAAGGAGAGGTACGCGGGGTCGTCGAGGTCGACATGGGACTGCGGGGCCCCGTCGATCGTCAGCGTCCAGGCACGGCGGCGCTCCCGGTCGGGCACCAGCTCGGCGAGGCCGCCGTCCACGGGCTCGGAGACGTTGCCCGCGGGGGCTCCGCCGCGACCGGCCCCACGCTGCTTGCGGTCGCCGCCGCCGGCCGCTCCTCGACGTGCCACTGCTTCTCGCCCCTGCCCACTGCTCACCGTGTCCGGGACGGACCGATCCGCGCGGCCCGCCGTCCGGCCATTATCGGTGCGGCGGGGCGGTCCGGCTCAGCGGCAGTTGTCGGCGGCCTCGATCAGCCGGGCGGCCTGGTCGAGCGCGTCGCGCAGCACGGCCGGGTCGGTGACCGGGGTGTCCGCGGCGGGCGGCAGCAGCCAGCCGCTGCCGGAGACCGGCGGCTCGGCGGGGATACGGAGCCCGCGGCCGTCGGTCCGCGTACAGGCACTGCCCGGTACGTCCCAGCCCTGCGCGGTGCCCGGCGGCACCAGGAAGCCGAGGGTGTCGCAGGTGCCGTCGTGGATGACCGGCCCCACGGCCTCCCGCGCCGCGCGCCGGCGCAGGATGTCGACGGCCTCCAGCCCCTGCCGGGCGGGCACGGTCACCAGATCGCAGGGTTCGTCGGCGGACGCCGTACCGCCCGTCGCCATGTCGATGTGCAACAAGGGACCTCTCCTCTCATCGCCGGAGCCGCGTTCCGTCTCCACAGGGACCAACGCGCCGACCACGTCAAGGGCTACGGTGCGACACCGCCGCAAAGGGTGGCAGTTCATGGCGGATCGCGACCGAGATGCCCGCTTCATCCGGAAACGCTGCGTGTGCGACTCGTCACAGCAGGTACGTTCTTGCTCCGCCGGGACACCGGAAACAACGCCCGGCTCGCACCGAGAGGGCCACGCCATGGTGTCGACAGGGGCCGTTCCCAACCTCGCCTTCCGGCGGCTGCGCGGACCGCGCTCCGCCGGGGAGTTCGCTGCCGCGGTCCGCAGGTCCGCTCGCGAGATCGGCGAGCAGGTCGCCTGCGACGCCCGGTACATCGGGCGCGTGGAGTCCGGCGAGATCCGCTGTCCCAACTACGCGTACGAGCGGGTCTTCCTGCACATGTTCCCCGGGACGACCCTGGAGGACCTGGGCTTCTCGCCCCGCGCATCCGTACGCGGGCGGGCGGCCAGGCCCGCGTACGGATGCGCGGGGCGAGAAGCCCAGGTCCTCCAGGGCACTGCGCCTCCAGCATCTCCAGCTCCGCCTCGCGGAAGAAGCTCATCCATTCCGGGTCCGCCCCCGACTGCCCCGCCACCGGAGGCCGGCAGCGACACCGACGAGGAGAGCGACGTGCTGCGTCGCGTGTTCATGACGAGCGGCACCACCGCGGTGGCGGCCGTCCCCCTGGGTCTGGGCCTCGGCGGCCCTGCCGTCTCCCTGCCCCTGCAGCGCCGGGTCGGCGAGACGGAGGTGAGCGCCGTCGAGAGAGCCGTGCGGCAGATCCGGGTGCTGGACGACCGGCACGGCGGCGACCGGCTCTACCGGCGTGCCTCACAACCGCTGAAGGCGGCGTACGCGCTGCTCGACGCCGGGACCGTGAGCCGGGGCTCCACGGCGGACCGGCTGCACTCGGGCGCCGGTGAACTGGCCCTCTCGGTCGGGTGGCTGGCCCATGACTCGGGCCGCTTCGAGGACGCCCGCTCGCACTACGCGGAGGCGCTGGCCACCGCGCGGGTGGCCGGGGACGCGGCCCTGGAGGCGCACGCGTTCTGCAACACGTCGTTCCTGGCCCGCGACACGGGGCGGCCCCGGGAGGCGGTGCGGGCGGCGGAGGCGGGTCTGCGTGCCGCCGAACCGCTGGGCTCGCCACGGCTGCGGGCGCTGCTCACGCTGCGGGAGGCGGGCGGCCGGGCGGGACTCGGGGACCGTACGGGCTGCGAGCGGGCGCTCGGCCGGGCACACACCGCGTTCTCGCGGGGGCCGTCGGGGGCGGACCCGGAATGGATGAGCTTCTTCCGCGAGGCGGAGCTGGAGATGCTGGAGGCGCAGTGCTGGGCGGCGCTGGGCGAGTGGTCCCGGGCCGCGCGCCACGCGGGCCGGGCGGTACGGCTCCAGGACCCGCACTTCACCCGGAACCTCGCGCTGTACCGGGCCGAGCTGACCTGGGACCTGGCCCGTGCGGGCCGCCACGAGGAGGCGGCGTCGGCCGGTCACGCGGTCCTGGACCTCCTGGACGAGGTCCGGTCCTCCCGCATCCGCGCCATGCTCATGGACGCGGCAGCGGTGCTGGGCCCCCGGACCGGGGCGGCCCCACGGGTCCGCGACTTCCTGGACCGCCACGAGGGCGCGGCCGCGCCCGGCACGACGATGCCCGCCCCGGCCCACCCCAGCCCGTCCGGCGWTTGAGGACGGAACCGTTGCGTGCGGGGGCGGCGCGCGTTCCGGGGCCCTGGGCTGAGGTCCGAGCGGGGGCGCCCCGGACCGGGGCAGGGGGTTCCGTCCTCAATCGCCGGACGGGCTGGGTTGGCCGGGCGGGCCGGCCCCGCCAGACGCGCCGGACGGCTGGGTGTCACCGGCGCACCGGCCCCGTCACACGCGCCGGACCGGCTGGAGTTCGCACCGGTCACCGCGTGGTTCACCGCTCAAGGTGCCCCGTGTCGTTCCATTTCTGGATGGCCGGGGCGCCGTAAGCCCAGCCGAGGACGGACAGGGACGTCGGGGCCAGCCAGATGCGGGCGCCGAAGGCGATGTCCTCGCCCAGCCAGCGCGCGCCCAGCGCCCGCAGGATGTGGCCGTGGGCGAAGACCAGGACGTCGCGGTCGGCCGAGCGGGCCCACTCCACGATCTCGTCGGCACGGGCCGACACCTGGGCCGTGCTCTCCCCCTCCGGCACCCCGTCGCGCCAGATGAACCAGTCCGGCCGCCCGGCCTTGATCTCGGCCGGGGTCAGTCCCTCGTACGCCCCGTAGTCCCACTCCATCAGCGTGTCCCACGGCTGTGCGCGGTCGCCGAAGCCCGCGAGATCGCAGGTCTCGGAGGCGCGGACGAGCGGGCTCGTGCGGACCTCCAGGTCGCGCAGCTCGGCCCACGGCCCCTTGTGCAGCCGCTCGCCGAGGAGCTTCGCCCCCTCGCGTCCGGCGTCGAGCAGCGGGATGTCCGTCCTGCCGGTGTGCCTGCCGTTGAGGGACCATTCCGTCTGCCCGTGCCGGGCGAGCAGGATGCGCGGTGCCATAAAAGGGTTCTCCCTGAAAAGCTGGGACCTGGGATGCGGAATCTGAGATCTTGTTCCCATCATCCCGTACCTGCACATGAGGCAACCCGGGGGGCCGCGACGGCGTCCCACAGACCACAGATGAATCCGAGCAGCTGAGGGGTGCCGACCACACCCCCGGGGGACACGCGGCCGACGCGCACCGTACGGTTGAACGCCCGCAGTCGGCCGCATGAACACGTGATGGAGAAGTTCCGGATGCCGCACGCCACCACCGCGCCCGCTCCGCTCCACCGGCTCCGCTGGTGGACCGAGCTGCCGCTCCTGGCCCTGGTGTACGCGGCGTACTCCGGCGGCCGGCTCCTCGTACGCGGTGACGTGTCCACGGCCGTCGACCACGGTCTGCGCATCCTGGACCTGGAAAAGGCGCTGTTCCTGAACGCGGAGCACCCGCTCAACCGCCTGTTCACGGCGCACGCCTCCATAGGCATACCCTCCGACTTCGCGTACGCCTCCCTGCACTACGTGGTCACCCCGGCCGTCCTGATCTGGATGTTCCGCCGCCACTCGGCCGCGTACCGCAGGGCCCGCACCTGGCTGATGACCTCGACCATGCTCGGTCTGATCGGCTTCACGCTGATGCCGACGTGCCCGCCCAGGCTGCTGGACGCGAAGTACGGATTCGTCGACACGATGGCCCAGTACAGCTCGTACGGCTGGTGGGGCACGGAGGCGAGCGCGCCGCGCGGCATGGGCGGCATGACCAACCAGTACGCGGCGATGCCCAGCCTGCACGTCGGCTGGGCGCTGTGGTGCGGCATCCTGCTGTGGCGCCACGCCAAGCACCCGGCGCTGCGGGCCGCGGGCATCGCCTACCCGCTGCTCACCACGTTCGTCGTGATGGGCACCGCCAACCACTACTTCCTCGACGCGGTCGCCGGCTGCGCCGTGATGGGCGTCGGGGCCCTGCTGGCCCGGCCCGTGATACGGCTGGCCGACCGGGTCAGGGCCGCGGTCCTGCCCCGCTTCGCCCAGGTGTCCGCGACCACGAAGTCCCCGGATGTCAGTGCCGGGTGCAAGACTTCGGCGGGTGAGCGAATCCCCGGCCAGCGGACCTCCTCCGCAGAACCGTCCGACGCGGCAGCAGCGGCCGGTCCGCCTGCCCGGTCCGATGTCGCCGCCGATGCCGGACGGACCCCCGACGGAGACCCTGCGGCGGCGTCTCGCTGAGCTGAGAGGACCGGCGGTCGCCCCGCGCCCGCTGGACGCCCGCGCGCTCGCGGCCCTCGCCGCCAACCCGGGCTGCAAGCGCCGCGCCCTGCTCGACGGCGCCGGGGTCGACAAGGGTGCGCTCGCCTCCGCGCTGGGCTCACCGGCGCCCTTCGGCCAGTCCCAGTTCGCCTTCATGCGGGGCAACGCCTTCGAGGCCCGGGTCAAGGCCGACGGCGGTACGGAGCTGATGCGCCTGCTGCACGAGCGGCTCGGCGGCTCCGGTGAACCGCCGCGTGACGTGGCGGTGCCCGATCTGACGGCCGCCGGGCCCCAGGGCCGCGCGGCCCGGACCGCGCTCGCGCTGCGGGAGGCGACGGAGTCGGGCGGCTGGGCGCTGCTCGACCACCCGATGCTCGCCCTGGAGGTCGCGGGCTCGCCCGCCTATCTGGAGCCGGACGCGGTGGTGGTGCACCCCGACGGCACCTGGACGGTCGTCGAGATCAAGTCGTTCCCCATGATCGACGGTTCCGCCGACGCCGCGAAGGTGGGTGCGGCGGCCCGCCAGTCCGCGGTGTACGTGCTGGCGCTGGAGCGGGTCGCGGAGGTCACGGACGGGGCCCGGGTGGGCCACCGGGTGCTGCTGGTGTGCCCCAAGGACTTCTCGAACCTGCCGGCCGCCTCCGTCGTCGACGTACGCAAGCAGCGCGCCGTCACCCGCCGCCAGCTGACCCGGCTCACCCGCATCGAGGAGATCGCAGCGGCCCTCCCCGAGGGCGCCACCTTCGACCCGGAGCGCTCCCCCGAGGACCTGGAGACGGCCGTCGAGTCGGTCACCGCGGCCTATGCGCCGGAGTGCCTGTCCTCCTGCGAGCTGGCGTTCCACTGCCGGTCCCGGGCCCGCTCCGAGGGGGCCGTCGAGGCGCTGGGGCGCGGGGTGCGGGGCGAGCTGGGCGGCCTGACGACGGTCGCCGGGGTGCTGGCGGCGGCCGCCGGCAAGGAGGGCGATCCGGCCGACCCCGCGGTCGCCGCCCTGCGCCGCGCTGCGGCCCTGCGCGCCGAGGCACTGGAGGGGTGCGCCGCATGTCACTGATCACCACGCTGGCCCGGCTGGAGGCCGTGGAGAGCGGGCGCGCCAGGCCGACGGCCACCGTGCGCCACCGCCGGCTGACCGGCCGGCCGCTCGTCCTGGTGCCGCTGACCACGGCGGGCGAGGCGGGCGCCCCGCTCGGCGCGCTCGTCGGTACGGACCGGGAGGCGCCCCGGCTGCTGGCCGTGGCCCAGCCCCGCGACCGGGACCTGCGCTTCGCGTTCCTCGCCGAGCTGGCCGAGGCGGTCCTGCCGCACATCGAGTCGTACGCGGACGTCGTCGAGCCGGCCGAGCGGGGCGAGACCGATCCGGCGACCGGGAAGCGCGTCAAGGTCGAGACCGAGCTGTGCGTGGACGCGGCGCAGCTCGTGGTGCCGAGCCGGGCGGGCGTCGAGTTCGTCCGGCTGCTGGGCCGCTCGATGCGCTTCCGCCGCACCGCCGAGGACGACCCGGACACGCCGTATCCGGCGCCCGCCCGGGTCCCGCTGCTCGGGCGCTGGCTGACGCACTACGGCGAGCGGGCCCGGGTCCCCGGCTCCTCGCTGCTGCTCGCCTGCACGGATCTGCTCAACCGGCACTGGGCGACCGGCCAGTCGAATCTGGAGGACCAGCACCTGGGGGCCCTGCTCGCCTGGATCGACCCGCCGGCCGGCGAGTCCGGCGCGGAGGCGGCGCTCCGCGCGGAGCTGGCCCGGGACGCGGCGGGGCAGCTGCTGTGCCCGCCGGCCGGCCCGGCCACCGACCCGGACTTCGACAACCGGCTGCTGGCCCCCGCGATCGAGAAGTACGACCGGGCGCGCGCTTCGCTGGCGGCGGCCGAGGACGGGCTCGCCGCAGATGCCCGGCTCGCGGAGCTGACCGGGGCCGAGCGCGAGATCAGGGCGCTGCTCGCCGGGGTGCTGCGGCCGACCTGGGACGCGGTGTGGCGGGGCCTGGACCTGCTGCGGGAGCTGCCCGAAGGGGCCAGGACCGAGGACCGCTGGACCAGGGACCGCTGGTCGTTCACCGCCCATCGCGACCGGGTGCGCTCCGGTGAGCCGCCGCAGCCGCGCCGGGACGACGCGGTGACGGCCGCCCGCAAGCTGGCCGCGCGCGAGACGGCCCAGGCACAGCTGGAGGCGCAGGAGGCGCTGGACGATCCGCTGGTGCTGGCGGGCCGGCGGCTGGCCGGGGAGGCGTTCCTCGGGGAGGTGACCGCGGTGGAGATGGCGTACAGCGAGTCGAAGCGGCCCTCGCCGCGCCCGCTGGTCACGGTCCGCACGGACGAGCGGCCGCAGCTGGGCGAGGGCGTCAAGGTCTACCGCTCGCTGGACGGCAAGCCGCAGACCGCCCAGTTCGTGGCGTTCGGCCCGGCGGACGAGGAGGAGGGCGGCGCGCGCTCGCTGGTGCTGCGGATCACCGACCGGATGGGGCGCGGCAAGGAGCCCGCCCCGGGGTCGGTCCCGGAGCCGGGCGACCGGATCGCCTGGACCCTGTTCGAGCACGACCAGCGCGGCGGGCCGCAGCTGCCGGACGCCGAGGAGACGCCGTGGACCCACGGCGGTCCGCCGGGCGGCCTCGAAGCGGCCGAGCTGCCCGACCCCGTGACCCCGGAGGACCTGCTGTGACGGCCGTATTCGACCCGGGCGCGGCGGCGGGCCTGGCCACCGCGAGGATCCTGGACGACACGCTGAACGGCACGGCCCGGGGTGTCGTGGTGGACTCCCCGCCGGGCGCGGGCAAGTCGACGCTGGTGGTGCGCGCCGCGCTGGAGCTGGCCGCGGCGGGCCGCCCGCTGATGGTGGTCGCGCAGACGAACGCGCAGGTGGACGACCTGGTGGTGCGGCTCGCGGAGAAGGAGCCCGAGCTGCCGGTGGGCCGGCTGCACAGCAGCGACTCCGATCCGTACGACAAGGTGCTGGACGGCCTGGAGAACGTACGCAAGTCGGCGAAGGCGGCGGATCTGGCGGGGCTGGACGTCGTCATCTCGACGGCGGCGAAGTGGGCCCATGTGAAGAACGTGGAGCCGTGGGGGCAGGCGATCGTCGACGAGGCGTACCAGATGCGCTCGGACGCGCTGCTGGCCGTGGCCGGGCTGTTCGAACGGGCGCTGTTCGTGGGCGATCCGGGTCAGCTGGACCCGTTCTCGATCGTCGGCGCGGACCAGTGGGCGGGGCTGAGCTACGACCCCTCGGCGAGCGCGGTGAGCACGCTGCTCGCGCACAACCCGGAGCTGCCGCAGCACCGGCTGCCGGTCTCCTGGCGGCTGCCGGCGTCGGCGGCTCCGCTGGTGTCGGACGCGTTCTACCCGTACACCCCGTTCCGCAGCGGCACGGACCACGGCGACCGGCGGCTGTCCTTCGGGGTCGCGTCGGACGGGTCGGCGGCGGACCGGGTGCTGGACGAAGCGGCGGAGTCGGGCTGGGGGCTCCTCGAACTGCCGGCCCGGCACACCCCGCGCACCGATCCGGAGGCGGTGCGGGCGGTCGCCCTGGTGGTGCGCCGGCTGCTGGACCGGGGCGGCGCGGCCACCAGTGAGCGGTCGCCCGATCCGGCGCCGGTGACGGCGGACCGGGTCGCGGTCGGCACGGCCCACCGCGACCAGGCGGCGGCGGTGCGCGCCGCGCTGGCGGAGCTGGGGGTGACGGGGGTCGCGGTGGACACGGCGAACCGGCTGCAGGGCCGCGAGTTCGACGTGACGGTGGTGCTGCACCCGCTGTCGGGCCGCCCGGACGCCACCGCGTTCCATCTGGAGACGGGCCGGCTGTGCGTGCTGGCCTCCCGCCACCGGCACGCGTGCATCGTGGTCTGCCGCGAGGGCGTGGCGGACCTGCTGGACGAGCACCCGTCGACGGAGCCGGTCCAGCTGGGCGTCACCGTGGAGTTCCCGGACGGCTGGGAGGCGAACCACGCGGTGCTGGCACATCTGGCGGAACACCGGGTGCGCCTGCCTTGTTGAGTGCGCCGGGGGCGCGGCCGGGCCGCCGCGCGCCCCGGTGGCGGGAGTGATGCGCCCTTGCGGCGCACTGGACAATTGAGGGTGGCCGTCGGAGCCGTCCGAGGAGGAAGACCACATGGCACAACCCGAGCGGAGCGAGCAGCAGCGGCTGCGTCCCGCACCCCTGCTCTTCGAGCCGGCCGCGGCCGTCGCGGACCCGGAGCACTTCTTCGACCTGGAGTCGATGGACGATCCGAAGGAGCTGCTGGGGCGGGCGACGGAACTGGCCCTGGCGTTCCGCGCGGCAACCGACCGCGCGGTCGAGTTCCAGGCGATAGCCGCGGCCCAGCTGGCCGATCCGCGCCGCTTCGACCGGCTCACGACCGCGGACATCGCGCGGCGGGCGGAGTGGACCGAGGACTACGCGAAGAAGATGGTCGAGTTCGGCCGCACCCTTCTGAACGCGCCGCCGCCGTCGTAGCGTCCGGCAGCCCGGGGGTGACGCCGGGTACCACCACCGGCATATGCCCGCGCGAACCATACTCCTCGCGCGGTTATCGTGTCCCGATTTTCGGCAACTCTCGGAATCCGGTTGATCACTCCCGGTAGACCTGTGCACATGACCGCATGGCTGCCCGACGAAACGACCCTGCACCATGGCGACGGACCCCGTCCCGGCGCCGGACACGAGGCCGACCTCTTCTCGGCGCTGCGCGAGCCCGCGCGGCACCAGACGGCTCAGGTGACCGCGGCCGGCGCCGCGTGGCTGGCCGGGGCCACGGCGTACCCGCGCAGCGCCCTGGCGCAGTGGGAGTCACGCCCGACGGCGCCCGGGGTCCTGCCGTGCGGCACGGCGTTCGACGTGGTGAACGTACCGACGCTGTTCGGGCGCCGGATGCTGGAGCACCTGTGGGCCGACGGACCGGGGTCCGGCCCGGTCGCCTCGCACCGGGGCCGGATGCTGCTGTTCGCCACCCCGGGCACGGCCCAGCGGCTGCCCTCGCTGCTGGACTGGGAGGAGTGGGGCGGCGCCCCGCAGAGCCAGGAGGGCGACGGTGCGAAGGTGCCCCCGCTGCTCTGTCACGGCACCGGGGACGCGGTGACGGTCCCGCCCCTGACCTGCATCGAGGGCTATACGGGGCCCCGCTGGCTGGTGGCCCCGGACACGCGCAGCCCCTGGCTTCCGGGCCCGGACGTACTGCTGTGGGCCTGTGTGCGGGTGGCCCGGTCGGCACCCGCTCCGACGCCCCGTATTTCGATTTTTCCTCTCACCGATCAGGGTGCTAAGGTCTACGACGTCAGCAGGCGCCGCTAGCTCAGTTGGTTAGAGCAGCTGACTCTTAATCAGCGGGTCCGGGGTTCGAGTCCCTGGCGGCGCACAGACGGAAGAAGCCCCTCGCGAGAGCGAGGGGCTTCTTCGTTGTCCGGTACGGGCCCGGGTCAGGTCCCCGTGGTGATGCGGACGGTCCAGGAGCCCGACGGCGTACGGTCGGCGACCTCGACGGTGGCGTGCGCGCCGGGTACGGAGTACGTCTCGCCGACGCGCAGCGGTGCGTCCGCGAGCGGCGGGTAGACCGAGCTCTCCCAGCAGGCGTCGCTGTCGGGGTGCGTGTCGAGCACCTCGACCGGGCCACCGCCGGACGGGGTCTCGTTGCGCACCCGGTAGAGCAGGATGCCCTCGGCGCAGGTCGAGCGGTCGTTGCCGGTGGAGCCACGGGCCTCGATGGCGACCGCGCTGCCCTCGCCGGTCCTGATCACGGCAAGCCGGGTGCCGAGGGACGCACCGCGCACGGGGACGGCGGCCATCGGTTCGAGGGTGACGACCCGGTCGCTCTGGACGCAGACCACCTGCCGGTCGTCCAGCCAGCCCAGCTTCCACTTGTGCCAGCCGAAGAGGTCGGGCGCAAGCCCGAACTGGCTGCCCATGACGTCCCAGTCGCCGACGTAGGTGTCCCAGTCGCCCTTGCCGTCGGACGGCCGGTGGTAGAGGTCCGGCAGGTCGAAGACGTGGCCGGTCTCGTGGGCCAGCACGTTGTGGTCCGGCGGGTGCTGTTCGAAGACGGTGACGACGCGCCTGATGTCCGTGCCGTCGGCGTGCAGCGGCCGGTCGAAGTTGACGACCTTGGTGGCGTCGGAGTCGACGCCGGGGGCGTCCGGGTCCGCGACCAGGTAGACGATGTCGTAGCGCGAGAAGTCGACCGTGGGGTCGGCCACCCGGATCGCGTCGCGCAGGTAGGCGCTGCGCCGGTCGCTGGCCCAGTCACGCTGTATGCCGTACCAGGCCGAGGGCTTCGGCATCCGGATCCACTGCCGCTGCGGGTGCGGGCGCAGGGTGAACTTCCCGTACGAGGCACGCCGGAAGAACTGGGTGGTGGCCGGGAAGTAGTCCGAGGTGAGTTCGGCGGGCGTGGTGGCCGGCCGGGCGTCGGAGAACGAGAGGAAGACCATCACCGCGTCCAGGGTGTGGTCCGGGCGCGGATAGGCACCGTTCCACCGGTCGACGCCGAGGGAGTGGTGGGCGGCGGTGCGGGGCAGTGCGCAGGGGGCGGCGTCCCCGGAGGCGGCGGCAGCGGGCCCGGCGACGAGGGAGGTGGCGACGAGCGCCAGCAGCGAGATCAGCCCGGCCACCAGCCCTCGCGGGCTCGGCCTCTCCACCCCTGAGGGCCCGGACTGACGCGGCACATCTACCTCCGGTACGGGGAGCGCATCCCTCCGGTGCGGGGCGCGGACGGTTTCCGGCGCGGGCCCCAGGCACGACCCCGGGAACTCTCCTGTCCACCTTGTGGGCTTATGGGCGTTTCGTCACGTCGGGCTCGCCCAGTCGGGTCGGGGGCTTAATCGGCCACGCCCTTCACAGAAAGTCACAATCGATCACGCGCGCAACCGGAGAGAACAGAGGCGCGCAGAAACAATCAGTCGGGGACAAACCGGAACGGCGTCCGCATGGGCCGTGCGAGTCGGAGCGGGGCGTCCGAGGGCCGGGGCGCTGGAACGGCCGGGGCGCGGCCCTCTATGCTTCACCTCGCTTTCCTGCGCGGTTCCCGCCTCCCACGGCGGTGCTCCACGCGGCGGGCCAGTCCGACCGGAGGTGTCCGGGACAGAACTGCAGGGCGGAGCGAACGGTGAGCGCAACCCCCGAAGGACCGGGGCCCACGGCACCCCCTGCACAGCGCCCCGTGGTGACGGAGCGTCACGAAGCGTGGCCGCCCGGCGCGTCCGCCACCGAGGCGCACGACTACCGGGCCGCGTTCCGGGCCGCCACCCTGCCGATGGCCGTCGTCGGCCCCGAGGGCCTGATCGTCACCGCCAACGAGGCGCTCGGCGCGCTGACGGGCACCGGCGCGGCGGCGCTCACCGCGCAGTCGGCGGCCGATCTGGTCGACCTGGCGGCGGACGCCCGCGCCTGGCACGCGTACCGCGAGGTGCTGCACGGCCGGCGCACCCGCTTCCGCTGCACCCGCCGGCTCAAGCACCCCGACGGGCGCGCGCTGTGGGCCGAGATCACCGTCGTGCCGATGCCGGACGCCACGGAGGCGGACACGGGCGCTGCGCCCGGTCAGGTGCTGCTCTCCGTCGCGGACGTCAGCGACCGGCGCGAACTGCAGAAGCGGCTGCACCACCTCCAGATGCACGACCCGGTGACCCGGCTGCCCAACCGGGCGCTGTTCTTCGAGCGGCTGTCGGCGGCGCTGCGGCCCCCGCCCCACCAGGAGGGCGGCGGCCCCCGCGTCGGGCTCTGCTACCTGGACCTGGACGGCTTCAAGGCGGTCAACGACACCCTGGGCCACCGGATCGGCGACCGGCTGCTGGCGGCCGTCGCCGCGCGGCTCACGGACTGCGCCGAGCAGGAGGGCGCGTACCCGGCCGGTGCCCCGCTGGTGGCCCGGCTCGGCGGCGACGAGTTCGCGCTCCTGGTCGAGGAGTCCACCGGCACCGAGCAGCTGACCGACCTGGCGCGCACGGTGCTGGGGGCGCTCCAGCAGCCCTTCGACCTGGCCGGGCAGCGGCTCTCGGTCTCGGCGTCGATCGGAGTGGTGGAGCGGCCCGTCGCGGGCACGTCCGCCACCGGTCTGATGCAGGCCGCCGACACCACGCTGTACTGGGCGAAGGCCGACGGCAAGGCCCGCTGGACCCTGTTCGACCCGGAGCGCAACGCCCACCGGATGACCCGCCAGGCGCTGTCCTCCACCCTCCGCCCGGCCGTGGAGCGCGGCGAGTTCACCATCGAGTACCAGCCGCTGGTCGGCATGGCCGACGGGGTCGTGCGCGGCGTCGAGGCGCTGGTGCGCTGGAACCACCCGCAGTTCGGCATGCTCTCGCCGAATCGGTTCGTCGCGATCGCCGAGGAGGACGGCTCGATCGTGCAGCTCGGCCGGTGGGTGCTGCGCTCGGCCTGCCGGCAGGCCCGGCGCTGGCAGCTCGACCATCCGGCGAAGCCGCCGCTGTTCATCAGCGTCAACGTCGCGGTGCGCCAGGTCTGGGACTCCGACCTGGTCACCGATGTCGCGGAGATCCTGGCGGAGACCGGGCTCGATCCGGCGCTGCTGCAGCTGGAGCTGACCGAGTCCGCGGTGATGGGTTCGGCGGGCCGCCCGCTGCGGGCCCTCCAGGCGCTCAGCGACATGGGCGTCCGCATCGCCATCGACGACTTCGGCACCGGCTACTCGAACCTCGCCTACCTGAGCCGCCTGCCGGTGTCCGTGCTCAAGCTGGACGGCGCGTTCGTGCGCGGTTTCCGGTACGAGGACGGCACGCATCCCAGCCCCGCCGACGAGACGATCGTCGAGGCCATGGTCGGGCTGGCGCACCGGCTGGGCCTGACCGTCACCGCGGAGTGCGTGGAGACGGCCGGCCAGGCGGAGCGGCTGCGCCGGATCGGCTGCGACACGGGACAGGGCTGGCTCTACTCGCGCGCGGTCGCCCCGGAACGCATCGCCGAACTCATCGGAACCCGCGCCCCGGGGGCGTGAGCCCTACGCGTCGGGCAGCCCGTACGCGTCCGCGATCAGCCCGTAGCTGCGCAGCCGGGCCTCGCCGCTGTGGGCGTTGGCGGTGATCATCAGCTCGTCGGCGCCGGTGCGCTTGGCCAGGTCGTCGAGGCCGGAGCGGACCTCGTCGGAGGTGCCGTGGACGATGTTGACCAGCCAGTTGTCGACGAACTCGCGCTCCATCGGGGAGAAGGCGTACGCCTCCGCCTCCTCGGGCGTCGGCACCAGGCCGGGCCGCCCGGACCGCAGCCGGAGCATCGAAAGGGCACCGGTCAGCACCTGCCGCCGCGCCTCGCGCTCGTCGTCGGCGGCCAGGGCGGCGACACCGATCAGGGCGTACGGCGCGTCCAGGACCGTGGACGGCTTGAAGGAGTCGCGGTACAGCTCCAGCGCCGGGACGGTGTTCTGGGCCGAGAAGTGGTGCGCGAAGGCGAACGGCAGCCCGAGGACCCCGGCCAGCCGGGCGCTGAAGCCGGAGGAGCCGAGCAGCCAGATGGGCGGGCGCGCCGGGGACTGGACGCCGCCCTCGGCGGTGGCCTGGACGGGTCCGGGGACCGCGTGGATGCGGGCGTAGGGGTGGCCGTCGGGGAAGTCGTCGTCCAGGAACCGGGTCAGCTCCATGAGCTGCTGCGGAAAGTCGTCCGCCCCTTCGTTGAGCCGGTCCGTGCGCCGCAGTGCGGCGGCGGTGGCGCCGTCCGTGCCGGGCGCGCGGCCCAGGCCGAGGTCGACGCGGCCGGGGGCCATCGCCTCCAGGGTGCCGAACTGCTCGGCGATGACGAGCGGGGCGTGGTTGGGCAGCATGACGCCGCCCGAGCCGAGCCGGATGCGCTCGGTGCGGGCGGCGGTGTGGGCCAGGATCACGGCCGGGGACGAGGAGGCGACGCCGGGCATCGAGTGGTGCTCGGCGACCCAGTAGCGGTGGAAGCCACGGCGCTCGGCGAGCCGGGCGATCTCCACGCCGGTGCGCAGGGCCTGGCTCGCCGTGCGGCCCTGGCCCACGGTCACCAGATCCAGCACGGACAGCGGCACGGGGGCGGTCCCCCGGGCCGTACCGCGGATCTCGTCGCCCTGGATCCTGTCGCCCTGGATCTCGTCGCCTCGAATCTCGTCCACGTTCTGGCCTCTCCGGTGGTGCGCTTAGTGCCTCGTCCGTTCGGAGAGCGGAAACAGGAGGATGGCTCCGTTTATTCCGGGCCGCTGCCTCTCAGCTCTTCTTCCCGTGGGCGTACGCCCGTCCGCTCCCCCAGCTCACCGGGGCCGGCGGCTGCTCGCGGTTGGCGAAGAGCGTGCCGAGCCGGGGCGCCCAGGCGGGGCGGTCGGCCAGCCGCAGGGCCTCGCGGGCCGCCACCTGGCTGGCGGTGAGGACGGGCTTGCCGAGCGCCTCCTCCAGCTCGGGGAGGTGGGCGGCGGTGTGCAGGGAGGTGTCGGGGATCAGGACGGCGTCCGCGTCGGGGCGGTCGGCGGCCCTGGCCAGTTCGAGCACCCGGTCCGCGTCCCAGGACGCGGCCTCGGCGGCGTCGGTGACGCCCGCCGCGTGCACGCCGGTGACCTCCACGCCGGTCTCCCGCAGGAACGCGGCGAACCGCTCCGCGACGGCCTCGGAGTAGGTCGCGGCGACCGCGACGCGCTCGGCACCCAGCTTCCGTACCGCGTGGACGAAGCCGATGGAGGTGCTGGACGCGGGTACGCCCGCCGCACGGGCGAGGGCCGCGACCTGGTCGTGGGCACCCTGCCACCCGTACAGGAAGCTGCCGCCGTCGCAGGCCCAGACGATGGACTGGACCCCGGAGCGCTGCAGCTCCTCGATGCCCGCGGCGAGCCGGCCGGGGGTGCCCAGTGCGCGCAGGGCGTCCTCGGCGTAAGCGCCGTCCGGGCTCTCGGTGTGGTGGACGACAAGTCTGATGGTGCTGTCGAGGAGGATCTCCATGCGCGGGTAGTCGTCCTCGGCGAAGTGACCCGGGTAGAGGAATCCGACGGTCGTCATGTCCACCCTTTCTCTGCACCTGCGTCCGTGCCGCGGCGGATCGCCCGCCGCGCCCGCCGCGCGAACCGGCGGCGGCACTGACCGGTTTCCCCGCTCCTGTTCCAGTATTCCGCCATCCGCCCCGGATCTCGCCCCGGGCGGCCGGCCGCGTGCATGAACGGCGACCGCACGGGCACCCGTCGCGGTACGGAGCCTCGTACGGGACATCCCCTACGAAACCCCGCCTTCCGGCCTGCCACCGGACACGGGAAGGTCACCCTCCGGCCACCGTTCGATTACATGCGCCTTCTTTCTGAATAGACGTACGGGATCGGGCAGGCGCCCAGGGCCTGCCCGGCGGGTCTTCGTGGATCAGCCCGCGGCGTCTGGTGCGTGCTCTCGGCGTGCGCCCGGATCGCCCTCGTACTGGACGTACTTGGGTGATGCGGGCGTGCGGCGAGAGTGCGTGCCAGGCGTCGCGGGCCCACGAAGACCCGCCGGACAGGCCCAAGCCTGTCCGGACTGTTCGACCCCTTCAGGAGATTGCGAACCATGGCTGACTTCCCGAACCTGTCCCGCCGGGGATTTCTCAACCGATCGGCAGCGGTGGGCGGTCTGCTCGTCGTCCCGGGCCTCCTCGCCGCGTGCAGCAAGACCGGCGCCGACTCCGCCGACGGAGAGGGCGCCCTCGCGAAGCTCCGCAAGCAGGGGTTCGTACGCGTCGCGTACGCCGACGAGGCGCCGTACGGGTACATGGAGGGCAAGGAACTCAAGGGCGAGGCGCCCACGTTGCACCGCGAGATCTTCAAGGCCCTCGGTGTCGACGAGCTGAAGCCCACCCTCTCCGAGTGGGACGGCCTGATCCCCGGACTCCAGGCCGGCAAGTACGACGTGGTCAGCGCCGGCATGGCGATCACCCCGGAGCGCTGCGCCAACGCCCTCTTCTCGGAACCGGAGTTCATCTCGCCGACCGCGATGATGGTGAAGAGGGGCAACCCGAAGAAGGTCACCGACCTGGCGTCGGCGAAGGCCGCCGGAATCACCCTCGGCGTGATGGCGGGCGCGGTCGAGGGCTCGTACGCCAAGGGCGCGGGCATCCCCGAGAGCAGGATCAAGACCCTCCAGAAGCCGCAGGACGGGGCGGACGCGGTCAAGGGCGGCCGGATCGACGCCTTCCTGCTGACCGGCATCTCGCTGCGCTGGCTCGCCAAGACCAACGAGGGCACCGAGGTCACCGAGGCCTTCCTGCCCGAGCTGGACGGCGCCAAGCAGTACAGCCCCGGCGGCGCCGTCTTCCGCAAGGGCAACGAGGAGCTGCGCGACGCCTTCAACCGCGAGCTGAAGAAGATCGTCGCCGACAAGTCCCGCTATGTGGAGCTGCTGCGCGACTACGGCTTCGGCGCGACCGAACTTCCGCCGGCCACGCTGAAGACGGCTGATCTGTGCAAGGGCTGACAGGGACGGGACCCACCGCATGAATGATTTCTTCTCGGCCTTCGCCGACGATCTGCCGCAACTGCGGTCGGGCCTGTGGGTGACCCTGGAGGCCACGGTCCTGGGCGCGCTCCTCGCGCTGCTCCTGTCGTTCGTGCTGGGCCTGATGTCGCTCAGCCGGCTCCTGCTGTCGCGCGGGGTCTCCCGCGTGGTCGTGGAGTTCTTCCGCGGCACCTCGCTGTACGTGCAGCTGTTCTGGCTGTACTACGCGATGCCGCCGCTGACCGGGTACGAACTGACGCCGCTGGTCTGCGGGGTGCTCGCGTTCGGCCTCAACTACGGGGCGTACGGCGCCGAAGTGGTGCGCGGCGCGGTCAACTCCGTACCGCGCGGCCAGTACGAGGCGGCGCTCGCGCTGAACATGTCGCCGCTGCACCGGATGCGCAAGGTGATCCTGCCGCAGGCGTGGGTGCAGATGATCCCGTCGTTCACCAATCTGCTGATCCAGCTGCTGAAGGCGACCCCGCTGCTGTGGCTGATCTCGGCGGCGGACCTGATGACCGCCATCGAGAAGCTGCGCAGCCGTACGGGTGAGACCCTCACCGCCTACGTCACGCTGCTGGTCTGCTACTTCGTCCTGGCGTACGCGCTGACCCTGCTGATGAACCTGCTGGAGCGGTCCGCCAAGCGGCGGCTCGGTCTGGCCACCGGCGGGAAGAGCCTGCTGAAGTCCCGCAGCGCCGTGAACACCGCCCAGACCGCCGGAGGTGCCGGGTGAAGAGCGATTTCGACTGGGGCGCCGTCGGTGACGCGCTCCCCCTGCTCATCGACGGGTTCTGGACGACCCTGCTGGCCACGGTGCTGGGCACCCTGGTCGCCGCGGTCCTCGGGCTGGCCATCGCGGTCGCCGGACGTGCCCCGTCCCGGCTGGTGACCGTGCCGGTGAAGGCGGTGATGGAGTTCATCCGCTCCACCCCGCTGCTGGTGCAACTGGTGGGCGCCGCAGCCCTGTTCACCTCGGTGGAACCGCTGACGATCGGCATCGTGGTGCTGGGCGTCCACTACGCCACGTACACCTCCGAGGTGTACCGCGCCGGGATCGACGGGGTGCCGAAGGGCCAGTGGGAGGCCTGCCGGGCGCTCTCGCTGACGCCCCGCCGCACCTGGCAGGCGGTGATCCTGCCGCAGGCGGTCCGCAACGTGCTGCCCGCGCTCGGCAACTACGCGATCTCCATGTTCAAGGAGACGCCGTACCTCGCCGTGATCACGGTGCACGAAATGGTCTACCAGGCCCGCAACTACGGGACCGAGCACTTCCGCTACACGGAGGCGTTCACCCTCGCCGGACTGATCTTCCTGGTGGCGAGCTACCCCACCTCGCTGTTGATGAGAAAGCTGGAGAAGCGCCTTGGCCACTGAACCCCTCCCCCTGCAGAAGAACGCGGCCCCGGCGCCCGAGGACGCCCGGACCGTCGACGCCGCGAAGGACGAGGGGCATCCGCTCGTCCGCTTCGACAAGGTCGTCAAGCGCTACGGCGACCATGTGGTCCTGGACCGGCTGGACTTCACGGTCGAGCGCGGCGAGCACGTCACCCTGATCGGGCCGAGCGGTTCGGGCAAGACGACGATCCTGCGGCTGCTGATGACGCTGGAGCGGGTCAGCGACGGCGTGATCTGGATCAACGACGAGCCGCTGACGCACACCCGGGCGGCGGACGGCTCGCTGAAGCCGGCGTCCGAGAAGCATCTGCGGGCGGCCCGCCGCAGGATCGGCATGGTCTTCCAGCAGTTCAACCTCTTCCCGAACATGAAGGTGCTCCAGAACATCACCGAGGCGCCCGTCAACGTCCTCGGCATGGACCGGGACAGGGCGGAGGCCCGCGCCCGGGAGCTGCTGGAACTCGTCGGCCTGTCCGGCAAGATCGACGCGCATCCCTCACAGCTCTCCGGCGGCCAGCAGCAGCGGGTCGCCATCGCCCGCGCGCTCGCGATGGAGCCGGAGATCCTGCTCCTGGACGAGGTGACGTCGGCGCTGGACCCGGAGCTGGTCGCGGGGGTGCTGGAACTGCTGAGCGACATCGCCAGGAACACCGACATCACGATGCTCTGCGTGACGCACGAGATGAACTTCGCCCGGGACGTCTCGGAGAAGGTGCTGATGTTCGACGCCGGACGGGTCGTGGAGTCCGGTTCGCCGGAAAAAATCTTCTCCGATCCCTCGCACGAACGCACACGCGAATTCCTCAACGCGGTGCTGTGACCTCGGCATCCGTGGCTCGTGCATGACATAGGCATATGCCGTAGGGGTGCGCCCCTGATCGCGGCTCCGGGGCGCATCCCCCAGTCCCCCGCACACCCCCCTGAACAGGCCTCCGGCGGCTATCGTGGGGGCGAAGCCTCCGGCCACAGGCCGGCCTCCGGTTCCAACTGGCAGGGGGAAGCCGTGGCGTTGAAGCCCGAACCGACGGCGTCATTCCACTCGGTGCAGTACGCCCTGCGCGTGCTCGAAACGGTCTCCAAGCACGGCAGCGGCGTCACGGACACCCAGATCTCCCGGGAGACGGGACTGCCCGCCGGCCATCTCTCCCCGCTCCTGCTGACACTGCGCCGTGAGGGCTACGTCGAACAGATCACCGACGGGGCGTACGTCATCGGCGCCTCGCTGCTGCTGGTCGGCTCGGGAGCCGCCCGCCGCCAGGCCCTGGAGTCCAAGCTCCAGCAGACCCTCGCCCAGCTGCGCGACTCCGTCGGCGCGGCGGTCTACATCAGCCGGTACGTCGACGGCGAGATCCGCGTCACGCAGTACGCCGACAGTCCGCTCACCCCCGCCGTCAACGAGTGGGTGGACTTCCGCTCGTCGGCGCACGCCTCGGCGATCGGCAAGTGCCTGCTGACCCAGCTGGACCAGAACGGCCGGCGCGACCACATCTCGCGGCACAAGACGGCCCGGCTGACCTCGCGGACGATCACCAACGAGAAGGTCCTCTTCTCCAAGCTGGACAGCCAGCCGGCCACGGTCCCGGTGCTCGACCTCCAGGAGTACGCGGTCGGCACGGTGTGCGCGGCGGTGCCGCTCACGGCCGGGTCCTCGGCGGGCTGCCTGGCCCTGTCGATGCCGGTGGAGGACGCGCACCGGCTGCGCGCCGCGGCGGACACACTCAACCGGCGCGCGGCCCCGGTCCTGCTGTCGCTGGCGCTGTAGGGGCGCCCGGGACAGGTGTGTCATCAGCACCCCTCCGGACCAGGTATTATTTTCACGTCAGCAGGCGCCGCTAGCTCAGTTGGTTAGAGCAGCTGACTCTTAATCAGCGGGTCCGGGGTTCGAGTCCCTGGCGGCGCACAGACAACGCACGAGGCGGTTTCCGTATCCACGGAAGCCGCCTCGTGCGTTTTGCGCTGCTTGCAGTCATGTACGAACGTTTTACACAGTCGTACTAGACAGCTGTTTTAAACAGCCGTATATTCCTTGGCATGACGAACCCCACGAGCTCCACCGCCGCCCCCGGCGCACTCGCCGGCCGTCGGGAGTGGACCGCCTTCCTGGTCCTGCTCCTCCCCCTCCTGCTCGTCTCGATGGACGTCTCCGTCCTCTTCTTCGCGATCCCGTCCATCGACCGGGACCTCGCCCCCAGCGCCACCCAGCAGCTGTGGATCTTCGACGTGTACGCGTTCGCGCTGGCCGGCCTCCTCATCACGATGGGCTCGCTGGGCGACCGCATCGGCCGCCGCAAGCTGCTGCTGATCGGGGCTCTCGCCTTCGGCGCCGCCTCGGTCTGCGCGGCGTACGCGAACAGCCCGGAGATGCTCATCGCGGCGCGGGCGGTCCTCGGGATCGGCGGGGCGACGCTGATGCCGTCCACCATCGGGCTCGTGCGCAACATGTTCCGCAACGAGCAGCAGCGGGCGAAGGCCATCGGCATCTGGTCGGGCGCCATGGCCGGCGGCGTCGCGCTCGGTTCGGTGCTCAGCGGGGTGATGCTGGAGCACTTCTGGTGGGGCTCGGTCTTCCTGATCAACGTGCCCGCGATGCTCCTGCTGCTGATCCTCGTGCCGCTGCTGGTGCCGGAGTTCAAGGACCCGAACCCGGACCGCTTCGACTTCCTCAGCGTCCCGCTGTCCATGGGTACGGTCCTGCCGGTGGTCTACGGCATCAAGGAGAGCGCCGCCCACGGGCTCGACACCGAGCGGGCGCTGATCATCGCCGCCGGGCTGCTCGTCGGCTGGGTCTTCGTCCGCCGGCAGCGCACCCGCTCCGACGCGATGATCAGCCGGGAGCTGTTCCGGGGCCGCGGCTTCGGCACCGGGATCGGACTGAACGCGCTGGCCGCCTTCGCGATGATGGGCTCGGCCTTCTTCACCACCCAGTACCTGCAGTCGGTGCTCGGCATGAGCACGATGGAGGCCGCGCTGTGGAGCCTGGCCCCGTCGCTGGCGGTGGGTGCGGCGGCGCCCGCGGCGACCGCCGTCGCCCAGCGGACCGAGCGGGCGTACGTGGTCTGCGCCGGGTTCGTCATCGGGGCGGCGGGCTTCGGCCTCTTCACCCTGGCCGGGACCGACTCACTGGTCCTGCTGCTGATCGGCTCGGCCGTGATGAGCAGCGGCATCGTCGCCGTGATGGCGCTCGTCTCGGACATGGCGATGGCCGTCAGCCCCGCAGAGAAGGCCGGCTCGGCAGCCTCGCTGCTGGAGACCGGGCAGGAGTTCGGCGGCGCGCTGGGCATGGCCCTCCTCGGCGCCGTCTCCACCGCGGTCTACCGGGCCGACATGCCCGCCTCCGCCCCGGACGTCGCCCGCAAGACCCTGCCGGGCGCGCTGACCACCGGTGACCACTCGCTGATCGCGATCGGCCAGGAGGCCTTCGTGCACAGCATGCGGTACGCCTCGGTGACGGGGTCGCTGATCCTGCTGACCGGTGCGGTGCTGGCGGCGACCCTGCTGCGCCGGGCGACCCGGCCGGCGGCGACCGCCGCCGGGGAGACCGCCACCGAGGCGCCGGCCGCGGCTCCGGTCCCCGCCCAGGTCTGACGGTGGCCCGGCCCGTACCGGCACGGCGAAGCCCCGGGGAGTCCGTGGACTCCCCGGGGCTCGCCGCGCTGCCCGCCGGCAGCACGTCAGTCACGCGGCACGGTCACCGGCGGACGTCAGAACTGCACGTCCGAGCACGCGTAGAACGCGTTGGCGGTGTCCGCGATGTTCCAGACACTCAGGATGATGTGCTTCCCGGACTTCTGGGTGGGGATGGTGCCCTGCTGGGTCAGCGTCGCCGGGGGCTGCTGGTTGTTGTACGGCACCGTCATGAAGGGCTGCGGCTCCAGGTCCGCCCGGGTGAGCGGCTTGGTGGGGTCCCAGCCGTCCTTGGTGATGTAGTAGCGGAAGTCCGTCGTGGCGTGGCGGGCGGTGAACTGCCAGCGGAAGCTGAAGCCCTGACCGGCCGTCACCTTGGTGGCGGGCCAGTTGCCGCCGCGCGGGTCGTCGAGCTGCGCGAACTCGCCGTGGCCGCCGGAGCAGATCTTCCCGTCGGCCGGACCGGCCGCCGGGAAGCCCTTGGGGCCCTCGACACTCTGCGGCTCCCACTGGATGTTGCCGCAGCCGGTCACCGTGCCGTTGGCACACAGCTTCTGACGGCTGATCGGGTTGTCCGTGTAGCCGTGGCTGCTGGCGCTGCTGGTGGCGAACATCGAGACGCCCGCTACCGCGAGGCCGACCAGGGCCGCACTTGCCTTCATACGCATGTGATGTCGCTCCTCGGATCGTGGGGGGAGTGGGGATTCCATGAGCACTGCTGCGTACGCGCGTTCTGCGGTCTAGACCAAGGCTTAGATTATTGCCGTGCCTTGACCATGTCCAGACCAATGAGCGCGTGATTCCGGTTGCCCCGGAACCTCCCCCGCACGTCCTCAGGCGCCGTCGCCCCCGGTACGCCCGGTGTAGAAGGCCACCGTCAAGTCCTTGACCAGGGACTTGCGTTCGTAGTCGTCCAGCTCCACGAGACCGCGTTCGGTCAGCCGGCTGACGGTGTCGTCCACCGCGTCCACGACCGAAGTCAGGACGCTGTCCCGGTGCTGGGCGTCGATCGCCGCGATCCGGCGCCGCTGCATCGCCGCCGCCACCTCCGGCGCGTACTCGATCCCGGTCGGCTGGGCCGAGTACACCTCGACGCCGACGGGCTCGCAGTCCGCCTTCAGCATCCGCGTCAGCGCGTCGCCGACCGCCTCCGCGTTGCGCAGCGTGTGCGCGTCCTCGTGGAAGGCGTCGGCGGGCAGCTGGGACAGGACCCGGGCCATCGCCGCCTCGACCTGCTCACGCAGGTACGTCTCGTGGTCCTCGATCCCGAGGGCCGCCCGCACGGTGTCCTTGACCCGCCACACGACCTGGACGACGACCCGCAGCGCGGTGCCGTTCGCGTCCACCGCGGGCAGCGGCTCGCTGCGCCAGTGCCGCAGCCGTACGTCGATGCGGCGGCGCAGCAGCAGCGGGCTGATCCACATCAGCCCGGTCCGCCGCACGCTGCCCCGGTACTGGCCGAACAGGGTGAGCACCCAGGCGTGGCCGACCCGGCCCCTGGTCAGGCCCCCGACCGCGAAGAGCACGACGGCCGCCAGGAAGACGAGCGCCGCCCAGGCGCCCGTGCCCAGTCCGTCGTACGGCCGCGGACCGAGCCCGAAGCGGGCGAGCACGACGGCCGGCAGCGCGCCGGTCCACCACAGCACCCCCGCGGCCGCCGCGGTCCCGCCGAATCCGGTGAGCAGCGCGAACCAGCCGGGCAGCGCGGGGCCCGGCCGCTCGTGCAGCCGGGGGTCGGCGTCGGGCGCGGGCCGGGTGGCGGGCCGCACCTGGGGCGTCCTCGGCACGGGCGGCCGGCGCACACCGGCCCCGGGCTCGCCCCCGCCGGGGCGTACGACGGTGGACGGCACGGCGGCAGCCCCGGCGTTCCGCTCCTCCCGGAAGAGGAGGTGCACGGGGATGGAGGCGGTCCGCTCGTTGGCGATGACCGCCTGATGCCGGCCACTGTCCCGGAGCGGGTCGGTACGGGGTGCGGAGTCGGGCCCGGGGACGAGGACCGGGCCGGTGCCGCCCTCGACGCCGGCGCGGGCACCGGCGAGGACGGGCTCGCGCTCGGGGACGGGGGCCTCGGCGACCGGCTCGGGCTCGGGAGCGGGCTCCGGCACGGAGGCCGACACGGCATCAGCGGGCACCGTGTCGGCGGGCACAGCATCAGTGGGCGCCGCGTCGGCTCGCACCGCATCGGCGAGCACCGCGCCCAAGGGCACCGCGTCCGCGGGCTCCTCCGCACCGGCCTCCGCATCCGCTCCCGCCGCCGAGGGCACCGACACCGAGGCGGACGTCGCACCCAGCAGCCCCCTGCGGTCGTCCTCGCCCGGCATGAGATCGAGCACCAGATCGACGACGGAATCGGAACCGGTCGCGTCCCCGGCCTTCGCAAGCGCCCCGGTCTCCGGACGCGTCCCGTTCTCCGGACGCACCTCGGCGTCCACCGGCCCGGTCTCGTCGGCCGGTACCCGGTCCTCGGGCACCTCGACGACCACCTCACCGCCGGCGGGCACCGACACCGCGACCGGCCCGAAGACCGGCGGCGGCACGGGGCCGGGGTCCTTGGACGGCACCACGCCCCGCACCGGCAGGCCCTCGGGGACCGCGTCGGCCTCCTCACCCATCACGGCCCGGGTACCCGCCGCCGCCCACGCGTCGGTGACGCTGCCGGCGCCTCCCGGGCCCACCCATTCCCGTACCGGGACGGTCCCGTACCGCTCCTCCCCGTACTCCGTCTCCTGGCCGTGCTCCGGGTTTCCGGAGCTGTCCGACACCGTGGATCGCATTACCGCCTCCGTCATGTCCGTCGTGTCACGCGAAGAGTCGCCGCCAGGTTTCCGGGCCCGGATAGCCGTCGGCCTCCGCGCCCCGCCAGCCCTGGGCCTTCTGGAAGGCCTCGACATTGCGCCGGTCCGCCTCGGTCCAGCGGGGGTCGGGGCCCGACCGGTAGTACGCGCCGTATCCCTTCTTCACCAACTGTTTTCCGAGCTTGTCGACATGGCTGTTGGACCGACCCGGCCGGAAATACCCCCGTCCGGGGAAGGCCGGGACCGCCTTGGAGCCGCTCTGGCCGCCCGCGGCGGGGATGTCGTGGCCGGTTCCGGTCACCAGCAGCTCCCAGGTGTCGGGGCCTGGGATGCCGTCGGCCTCGGCGCCCTTCCACCCCTGGGCCCGCTGGAAGGCCTGGGTGGCCCTGCGGTCGGCATCGGTCCAGACCGGATCGGGGCCGACCTTGTAGAAGCGCTTGCCGCCCCGGGCGACGAGCATCGTGCCGAGCCGGGTGACATGCGCGTTGTTCGTCCGGGGACCGAACTTCGCCGCGCCGGGGAACGGGGTCGCGGTGGTCTCGCTGCCGGACTTCCCCGGGTTCAGGCCCTTGTAGCGGTAGGCCACATAACTGGCGGAGTTGGTCCAGTACGCCATGGGCGTCGTCTGCTTGCGGGTGTGCGGCTTGGTCTGCTCGTACGCCGTGTATCGGGTGTGCGTCGAGTCGGTCCAGCCGCCGAAGATCGTGACGTGGGAGCCCTTCGCCGGGTCGGCGAGGTTGTGGAAGAGCAGAATGTCGCCGGGCTCCAGGTCCGCGCGGGCGATCCGGGTGCCGTACGCGGCGAGGCTGCCGGTCCACTCGTTGCCCGCCAGGTTCCAGGCCATCGAGACATAGCCGGAGCAGTCCTGCCGGTACCCGTCCGACCAGTACTTCGACATGCTGTACGGGACCTGCGCGGTGACCCACTTCTTCGCCCGATCGATGATGTCGGCGCGGGTCGTCGCGCGCGGCACGGGCGCCTGGGCCGCCTGCGGTCCGGAGGCCCCGGCCCCCCGCAGCGGTCCGGGAACCCCCTGGGGGCTGTCCGGCAGCGGGCCGATCCCGGCGGGCAGCCCCGCACCGGGCACCGGGGCGGGGTCGTGCGGGGCTCCGGCGGACTCCCCGGCCGCGCCGCCGAGCACCACCCCGGCCGCGGTGACCAGGACCATCGCACGCCGGGCACCGTGGGCGGCCGGGTTCCCCCCGTACCGCCTGGGCAGCCCCCCGGCGGCGGTCCGCCGCTGGTCGGCGCAGCCCGGACAGGGACAGTCGATGGCGGGTACGTACTCCTCGAAATCCGGCACAGTCATGCGATTCCCCTCCGCAGTCGTCAAGATCCTCGGGCGCATCTGCTCGGGCGTCAGTGTGGCAACGGTCGTGACATACCGCAGTTTGACGGATAGAAGGGAAAAAACGACCATCCGACAGGCCGGGAGGGCGGCGAGATGGTCGGGAGCACCGCTCGGGATCGGGTAGAGTTCTCCAGGTCAGCAGGCGCCGCTAGCTCAGTTGGTTAGAGCAGCTGACTCTTAATCAGCGGGTCCGGGGTTCGAGTCCCTGGCGGCGCACGCACACTCAAGGCCCCCTCGCTTCGTGCGAGGGGGCCTTGATCGTTTCCGGTGCGCGACGCAAGCGCTTCACCGCGTGCGGAGGGTGACCGGTTATCGACGTAACGTCAGGAAACGGGTGGGCGGGCCGGGCGTGTCCCCCTACAGTGGGGCGTGCGGCGGGCCCGGTCGACCGGGATCCGCCGGGCCGACCCCAGACCTCCCGTGTCGGCGCCGGGCCACTCCCGCGGCCCGCGTACCGCGGTCGAGGACCGGCCCGGCCGCCGCCCGGGACGGGCGGCGGCCGGGCCCGGTACCGGTGGGGGCGCGCTCAGGCGGCCTTGCCCGCGGGCTTCTCCGCCGTGAGGTAGGCGGAGACGATCACGTTCGCGGTGTACGAGTGCGACGCGCGGTCGTACGTGCCGCCGCAGGTGATCAGCCGCAGCTCCGCCCGGCCGTCCTTGCGGGGCCCGTACGCCTTCGCGGCGTCGAACCGGGCGCGGGTGAGGACCTGGACGTCGTCGATGGTGAACTCGGCGACCGTGCCGTCGGTGCGGGTGACGTCGACCTTCGCGCCGGGGCGGGCCGCGCTGAGCCCGTAGAAGACGGCCGGCTTGGTCTCGGTGTCGACGTGGCCGACGAGCAGGGCCGGGCCCTCGGCGCCGGGCCGGGTGCCGCTGCCGTACCAGCCGACCGTCTGGGGCGTGTCGAAGGACGGCGGCTCGATGGCGCCCTCCGCGTCCAGGCCCCGGGAGACGACCGGGGCGCGGACACCGAGCGAGGGGATCTCGACGCTGCTCGGCGTCACGCCCTTGATCGGTGCGTGCGCCGGGGGCAGCGGGACGCCGAGCGGGCGCCCGACCGCGGCGACGTCGCCGGTGGTCGGGGCCGAGCCGATGCCCGAGCCGTCGGTGATGCCGCGGCCCCACAGCCACAGGCCCAGCAGGATCACGGCCCAGGCCACTCCGGTGAGCAGCCTGCCGTGACCTGCCGAGTCCTCCGATGCAGACATGTCAGTCGGCCGCCGGGCGGCGACGGCGCACGCTGCGGTAGGCGACGGCGACGGCCGCGACGGCGGCCATTGCGAGGCCGATCACCTCGTGGGTGGTGCCGGGGCCGTCCTGGTCCGCGGTCTCGCTCGCGAGCACGGCGGTGCCGCCGCCGCCCGCGTGGACCGGGGCGACGGGCATGGGGCGCTCGCGGTGGACGACGGTGACGGTGGCGGTCGCCTTGGTGTGCTTGTCGTCCTTGCAGATCGCCTCGACGTCGTAGTCACCGGGCTCGGCGTCCGAGCGGATGCTCGCCTCGGCGTAGAGCGTCCGGTCGTTGCCCGCCGAGAAGCGCACCTCGGAGACGAAGGCGTCGGAGTTCCCCTTGGCCTCCTTGGCCTTGCAGCCGGACAGCTCCAGGTCGACCTCGCGGCCGGGGGCGACGGACGAGGGGGAGACCGACAGAGTGGCGCGGGAGTGTGAGTCCTCGTGACCGGAGCCGGATTCGGCCAGTGCCGCGGGGATCGGCACCAGGGTCGCCGCGGCCAGTGCGGCGGCACAGAACGTGAGGGGTATGGAACGCATCGTGAACCTCCTGATGGCAGGTTCACGCGCGCCGGGACGTTTCGCATCCGCAGCGCGGGGGCGCTGGGCCGATGGAGTGGGGGGAGCGGACCCGGCGCGGGCCCGCTCCCCCACCGGAATCCGGTGTCAGCCCAGGTCGACGAGGTCGACCAGGTCCGCGATGGAGTCGACGACCGTGGACGGCCGGAACGGGTACTTGTCGATGTCAGCGACCGTGGTCAGCCCGGTGAGCACCAGGAACGTCTGCATGCCCGCCTCAAGACCGGCCAGCACATCGGTGTCCATCCGGTCGCCGATCATGGCGCTGGACTCGGAGTGCGCGCCGATCGCGTTGAGCCCGGTGCGCATCATCAGCGGGTTCGGCTTGCCCGCGAAGTACGGGGCCTTGCCGGTCGCCTTGGTGATCAGGGCGGCGACGGAGCCGGTCGCGGGCAGCGGGCCCTCGGCGGACGGGCCGGTCTCGTCCGGGTTGGTGCAGATGAACCGGGCCCCGCCGTTGATCAGCCGGATCGCCTTGGTGAGCGCCTCGAAGGAGTACGTACGCGTCTCGCCGAGCACCACGTAGTCGGGGTCGTGGTCGGTGAGGACGTAGCCGATGTCGTGCAGCGCGGTGGTGAGACCGGCCTCGCCGATGACGTACGCCGTGCCGCCGGGGCGCTGGTCGTCCAGGAACTGGGCGGTGGCCAGCGCGGAGGTCCAGATGTTCTCGACGGGCACGTCCAGGCCCATGCGCTTCAGCCGGGCGTGGAGGTCGCGGGCGGTGTAGATCGAGTTGTTGGTCAGGACCAGGAAGGGCAGCCCCGAGTCACGCAGCCGCTTGATGAAGGCGTCGGCACCGGGGATCGGCGTGCCCTCGTGGATGAGGACGCCGTCCATGTCGGTGAGCCAGGACGAGATCGGCTTGCGCTCTGCCATGTGGGACTCCAGTTGCCGTACGCCAGGTGCGGGGACGCCGGCGGCACCGCGCTGTGCAGCGCCGACGTCCCAGAGTTTAGGCCGACTGTTCGACGTGGAGGTACCTCCTGAGCGGCGAGGACGCCCCGTGGGGAGCGCCGGTCCGATCAGGGCTGGGTGCGGCGGGTGCGGCGGGATGCCAGGACCATCGCGCCGCCGCCGATCAGGAAACCGGAGACGGTGAGCGCGGGGAGCGGTACGGGGACGGAGATGCCGGTGGCGGCGAGCTGCGGGACCCCCGCCGGGTCGGTGCCGGGCGGAACGGGGCGCCGGGTGGTGCCGGGGTCCGCGTATCCCTCGTCGCCCTTGCCCTTCACCGTGCCGCTCCCCTGTTCCTCGTCCTCGCCCGTGCCGCCCACGCTCTCCCTGCCCGTTCCGTCCGCGCTCTCGCGGTCGCCGTCCGTCCCGCCGCTGTCGGTGCCGTCACCGTCGCTGTGCTCGTCGACCACGGTGAACGGGTAGTCCTCGGACTCGCCGACCCACTCCCCGTCGCCGCCGGGCGTGCTCCCCGCGCCCCGGCGCTGGACGATCGCGGCGTTCGCGGTGATCCGGCCGGGGCTCGTGTCGGAGGTGAAGGCCAGCCGGACCTGGACGGTGACGGTGCGTCCGGCGGGCACAGTGAATCCGGGGAAGGCGTCGTCCCCGTCGCCGCCGAAGACACCGATGTGCTCGTCACGGTCGGTCGTCTCCCAGGTCACGCGGTGCTCGACACCGGGGCGGGCGCGCTCGGAGAACTCCAGCTGGATCTGGTCCGAGGTCAGCGTCCGGTCCTCGTCGGTGAGGACGAGCACGGGGTGGATCGCGCGGCAGGACTCCGTCGTCGTGTTCGTCAGGTCCAGGAACCAGGTGCCGTAGCCACCGCCGGACGCGTAGGTGTCGGGTCCGCCGTGGATCCGGGTGTCGATGGGGAAGTCCGCCGACGCGGGGGTGCCGCAGGCGGGCTGCTGGTCGGCGGCGGCCGCGCCGGGCGCCGCCGCCGCCGGGGTCAGCCTCGTGGCCGGCCCCGCGACCGGGCTGCGCTGCGGCGCGGCGGACGCGGTGGCCCCGCCGAGGACCACGGGCATGACGCTCGCGGCGGCGAGCCCGAGCGCGAGACCGTGCCGGGTGCGGCCGGCCCCGGAGGGCTCGGCGGGCTCGGAGGACGGGGCGGGCTCGTAGGACCCGGAGGGCTCTGCTGGTTCGGGGGGCATCGCGGGGCAGCCTCCACTTCGTACGGCAACGGCCGGTCGGGGCGCGTGCGCGGGGCCCGGTCGTCCGGACGGCGCTGCTCCGCTCCGGGAACACGCCCTGGGGCGGCGACCCTGTCACGCGCGCGTGTGCGTCCCGCGCAGGCGTGCCGGGGGCCCGTCCGGACGGCGCCGTGGGTCCGCCCGATCGGCGCAGGGCGGGGTGCGCCTACCGGGATCGGCCCGCCTCCGCCCCGCCGTTGCCGACCCTTCCGAACACCGGGGCGAGCACCAGCTGGGCCGCGCCCTCCGCGACCGGGCGGTCGCCCTCGCGGTGCGCCGTGACCGGGACGGGTGTGCCGCGCACCCCGTCGCGGCGGGCGCGTTCGTCGAGGACCGCGCGCACCCCGCGTACGTACGCGTCGGGGTCGGCGGCGACCGTGCGGCCGCCCAGCACCACGCGGTCGATGTCGAGCAGCCCGACGAGGTTGGCGGCGCCGGTCCCGAGGACCCGCGCGGCCTCGGCGGCGTCGCCCCGGCGGACGGCGGCCAGGCACAGCGCCTCCAGGCAGCCGCGTCCGCCGCAGCCGCACGGGATGCCGTCCAGCTGCACGGTCTGGTGGCCGAACTCCCCCGCCCCCGTCCGCTCCCCCCGGTGCACCGTCCCACCGAGGACGAGCCCCGCGCCGAGGCCGGTACCGAGGTGGAGGTAGGCGAAGTCGGCGGGGCCGCCCGCCCCGAGGGCGAGACCGAGGGCGGCGGCGTTGGTGTCCTTGTCGAGGACGACGGGCAGCCCGGTGCGGGCGGCGAGCGCGTCCCGCAGCGGGTACCCGTCCCACTGCGGGAAGCCGGTGACCCGGTGCAGCACCCCGCCCCGGTGGTCGAGCGGCCCCGGCACGGCGACGCCCACCCCGAGCACCGGCGGCGCCCCGTCCCCGCGCACGGCTTCGACCGCCCCGGCGGCGGCCGCCAGCACCTCGTCCGCCGGGGCCCCGAAGTCGAGCGGGGCCGTACGGCTCGCGGCGACGGCGCCCGCGAGGTCGACGAGCACCGCGGTCAGCCCGTCGCGGTCCAGGTGCAGCCCCACCGCGTAACCGGCCTCGGGGACCAGCCGCAGCACGGTGCGCGGCTTGCCGCCGGTGGAGGCGCGGCGGCCCGCCTCGGCGGCCAGGCCCTCGGCGCGCAGCCGGGCGGTGATCTTGCTGACGGCCTGCGGGGTGAGCCCGGTGCGCTCGGCGAGTTCGAGCCGGCTGATGCCGCGCTCGCCCGCGACCCGCAGCAGGTCGAGGACGAGGGCCGCGTTGTGGCTGCGCAAGGTGGGGAGGTTGGCGCCGCTGGTGCTCCTGTTCACCCACCCATTGTCGCCCGCGCTTGCACTTTGGCAACAGCGTTGCCAAAGTGGAGTCATGACCTCCCCCACCTCACCCGAGACCTCCGGCTCCCCCTTGCGCGTCGGACTCGTCGGCTACGGCCTGGCGGGGTCCGTCTTCCACGCCCCGCTGATCACGGCGACCGACGGCCTCGTCCTGGACACGGTCGTCACCCGCGACGAGGAGCGCCGCGCCGAGGCCCGTGCCGCCTACCCGGACGTACGGTTCGCCGCCTCGCCCGACGAGCTGTGGCAGCGGGCGGACGAGCTGGACCTGATCGTCATCGCGTCACCGAACAGGACGCACGTACCGCTGGCGAAGGCGGCGCTCGAAGCCGGGCTGCCCGTCGTCGTGGACAAGCCCGTCGCGGGCACGGCGGCCGAGGCGCGCGAGCTGGCGGCGCTGGCCGAGGAGCGCGGACTGCTGCTCTCGGTCTTCCAGAACCGCCGCTGGGACAACGACTTCCTCACCCTGCGCGCGCTCCTCGCGGACGGCGCCCTGGGCGAGGTCCAGCGCTTCGAGTCCCGGTACGAGCGCTGGCGCCCGCAGCTGAAGGGCGGCTGGCGCGAGTCCGGCGACCCGCGCGAGATCGGCGGGCTGCTGTACGACCTGGGCAGCCATGTCGTCGACCAGGCGCTGACCCTGTTCGGCCCGGCGGCCCGGGTGTACGCGGAGACGGACCTGCGGCGTCCGGGCGCGGCGGCCGACGACGACACGTTCGTGGCGATCACGCACACCTCGGGCGTCCGCTCGCACCTGTACGTGAGCGCGACGACCGCCCAGCTCGGCCCGCGTTTCCGGGTGCTCGGGTCCGCCGCCGGCTTCGTGAAGCACGGCCTCGACCCCCAGGAGGCCGCCCTGCGCGAGGGCGCCCGGCCGGGCGGCGACGCGCCGTGGGGCGAGGAGCCCGAGGAGCTGTGGGGCCGGCTCGGCGCGGGCGAGTCCCCGCTCACGGGCGGCGGCACCCCGGTCCGTACGCTCCCGGGCGACTACCCGGCGTACTACGCGGCGGTCGCGGACGCGCTGCGCGGGAAGGGCGACAATCCGGTGACCGCCCTCCAGGCCGCCGAGGCGCTGGACGTCCTGGAGGCGGCCCGCCGCTCGGCCCGCGAGGGGATCACTGTCACCCTGCGGCCCGCCGGCGCCTCCGCCCACGCATCCGAGGAGCAGTCCGTATGAACCCCACCGCTCCGACCATCTCCGAGCTGATCGCCCAGGAGCGCAGGCTGACCCTGCCGCACTTCGGCTACGACGACGCCTACGCGCTCGGCGGCCTGCTGGTCGCCCTGGCCCGGGAGCGGCACGCCCCGGTCGCGATCGACATCCGGCGCGGGGCGCAGCAGCTGTTCCACGCCGCGCTGCCGGGGTCGAGCGCGGACAACGACGCGTGGATCGACCGCAAGCGCCGCGTCGTCGAGCGGTACGGGGAGAGCTCGTACCTGGTGGGGACGCGGTTCCGGGCGAAGGGGACGACGTTCGACGAGGCGTCCCGGCTCGACCCGGACGTGTACGCGGCGCACGGCGGCTCGTTCCCGATCGCCGTCGAGGGCGCGGGCGTCATCGGCTCGGTGACGGTCTCGGGCCTGCCGCAGGCGGAGGACCACGCGCTGGTGGTGGAGGCGCTGGAGCAGTTCGCGTCGCGCATCGGCGGCTGACGTACGCGGAGGGGTGGGGTCCGTACGGGACGGCCCCACCCCTCCGATGTATCAGGGCGCTCTAGGGCCCTGTACGGCGGATCTTCGCGGAACAGGCCCTACGCGTCCTTCAGCTCCTGCCGCTGCCGGCCCAGGCCGTCGATCTCCAGCTCGACGACGTCGCCCGCCCGCAGATAGGGCTTGGGCTCGGGCTGCCCCATGGCCACGCCGGCCGGGGTGCCGGTGTTGATCACGTCGCCCGGGTAGAGCGTCATGAACCGGCTCAGATAGCGGACGACCTCGCCGACGGGGAAGATCTGGTCGGCGGTCGTGCCGTCCTGCCTGAGCTCGCCGTTGACCCAGAGCTTCAGCGGGAGGGCCTGCGGGTCGGAAACCTCGTCGGCGGTCACCAGCCAGGGACCCAGCGGGTTGAACGTCTCGCAGTTCTTGCCCTTGTCCCAGGTGCCGCCGCGCTCGATCTGGAACTCGCGCTCGGAGACGTCGTGCGCGACCGCGTAGCCGGCGACATGGGCCAGCCCCTCCTCGGCCGTCTCCAGGTAGCGCGCGGTGCGCCCGATGACGACGGCGAGCTCGACCTCCCAGTCGGTCTTCACGCTGCCGCGCGGCACGAGCACGGTGTCCTCGGGCCCGACGACGGTGTCCGGGGCCTTGAAGAAGAGGATCGGCTCGTCCGGGATCGCCGCCCCGGTCTCCGTGGCGTGGTCGTGGTAGTTCAGCCCGATGCACACGATCTTGCCGATCCGGGCGAGCGGCGGGCCCACCCGCAGCCCTTCGGCGTCGAGCGCCGGCAGCCCGTCGGGGGCCGCCGCCGCGGCGCGCACCCGGGCGAGCGCGTCCTCGTCGGCGAGCAGCGCGCTGTCGATGTCGGGGACGACTCCCGACAGGTCACGCAGGGTTCCGTCCTGGTCCAGCAGCGCCGGTCGTTCCGCGCCCGCCGTACCCACACGAAGCAGCTTCACGCGTCTTTCTCTCCTCGGTCGGGGTCAGGCCCGTCGGATGGGTGGCGGCCATCGCAGGCTTGTCCGATCCTCCAAGACATCCGATCACTCCGCAAGACCCTGTTCACCACCTGGACCGGCGCCGGTCCGGCCCGGTTACGCGGCCGTGGCGACCGCGGCACCCGGAGCGGGCATGTCGCGGTACAGGAAGGCCCGCTCGATCGCGGTCCAGGTGGTGCTGGTGACGACGTACAGCGCGGCGGCCAGCGGCACGAAGGCGACGGTGAAGAGGGTGAAGAAGGACATCAGCGGCATGAGCTTGTTCATCGCGCCCATGCCCGGCACCGGCTGCCCGTCGGGGCCGGTGGCCGGGGTGACCGGGTTGGCGGCCATCTGGCGCTTCGTGCGCCCGTAGTTGAACGTGGCGACGGCGGCCACGATCGCGAAGAGGCCCAGGTAGACCAGCCCCTGTGCGCCGAACATCCCGCCGTGCGCGAGGGCGTCGTGCCAGCGCTCGCCGAGCGGCGCGTCGAACAGCTGGTGGCCGAGGAGTTCGTTGGCCTTGTCGCCGATCCTCTGGCTGGAGAAGAGGTGGTAGAGCAGGAAGAACGCGGGCATCTGGAGCAGGCTCGGCAGGCAGCCGGAGAGCGGCGAGACCTTCTCCTCGCGGTGCAGCTCCATGAGCGCCTTCTGCATCTTCTCGCGGTCCTTGCCGTGCTTCTTGCGCAGCTCGGCGATCTGCGGCTGGAGGCGGCGCTGGGCCTTCTGCCCGCGTGCGGCGGCCCGCGAGAGCGGGTGCACGGCGAGCCGGACGAGCGCGGTGAACAGGACGATCGCGGCGGCGGTGGACGCGTTCTGGAAGAGCGGGTGCAGCAGGTCGGCGAGGGCGCCGACCAGGCTGGCGAAAGCGGACATGAAGGCGGACATGGGTGAGCCCTCCGGGGGTCTCGTCGTGCCGGGAAGCGGGGAGAAACGTGCTTCGGCGTGACGGAATCCGCGAGGGGGTCCCTTCGAAAAAGGCGGTGTCCTTACGCGGCCGTCAGGAGGGCACGACCCGGGGCTCGGGGACGGCGGCGCCCCTGGGCGTCCGGGTCCCGTTGCGGCAGGAACGCGGTGCGCTTCTCCCGGTCGCGCATGGCGGTGCGCACACGGGTGCGGGGCACCGGGGTGGCGCAGCGGGCGCTGATGACCGAGCAGGCGACGAGCGCGGTGCCGGCGGCCGCGGTGGCGGCGAGCGCGACGGCGGCGGAGAGGCTTCCGCCCTCGGCGAGGAGCACCTCGGTGAGGAGGAAGAGGAGCAGCCCCGCGGGGCGCAGGACGCGGGAGAGACCGCCGCGTACGCGGTTCACGGCGCTGGTGTCCATGGACGGTGCCTCCCTTCCTCGCTCGCTCCTGCCGTCCATCCGTTATACACGATGACCCGGCGCCGTCAACGTACGTTGACGGCGCCGCCATGCGCCCGAGCGCGTGGCTCAGCCCGCCCCCACCGGCGCCTCCCACTCGTCCCGGGCCAGCACCTCGTCGTCCGGCCGTTCGTCGCGCTCGCGCGGACCGGCGTACGTCACCGCAAGCGCGACGGCCAGGTTGGCGGCGAGGGCCACGATGCCCGCGTTCACGCCCCACACCGGGTCGTTCTCCGTGAACACGAACCCGCACACCACCCCGACCCCGACGACGAGCCCGGACATCGCCCCGAGCAGGGTCAGCCGCCGCCACATCAGCCCCAGCAGCACCATGGGGAGCAACTGCGCCATGCCCTCGTACGAGATGAGCGAGAGGCGTACGAGGGTGTTGGGGGCGGTGTACGTGAGGAGCAGGGCGAGGGACCCCGCGACCACGACGACCAGTTGGGCCGCGCCCTTCTGCCGCCGCTCCCAGCGCGGCACGAGCGAGAGCACGCTGCGGCCCCACATCGTGCCGATGACCAGCATGAACACGGCCATGGGCACGATCGAGGAGAGCGCGGCGGCGACCCCGATGATCCCGACGGACCAGGCGGGCAGCGAATCCACGACCAGCTTGAAGAGGGCGAGGTTGGACTCGGCGCCGACGAGCCCCGGCACCACGAACAGGGCCGCCATGCCGAGCAGCATCGGGACGAAGAGCAGGACGTTGTAGGCCGGCAGCCACATCGCGTTGCGGCGGAGCACGTCGGCGTTCTTGGCGCCGAGGTAGCCGGCGACGGTGGTCGGGAAGATCACGACGGTGAGCGAGTTGAGGAACGAGGTGGTGATGAACCACGCCTGCCCGAGCCCGCTGTCCCCGTGGCCGGGGAAGGTCAGCCACTCGCTCTTCTCGGTGACGAGCCGGTCGAGGAAGGGCCCGTAGCCGTCGAAGTAGTGCACGGGCACGTAGATGGCCAGGAACCCGAGCGTGACGATCACCAGCAGGTCCTTCAGCACGGACACCCAGGCGCTGCCGCGCAGCCCGCTGACGACGACGAAGCCGGTGGTGACGGCGAAGGCGATGAAGTACGCCCAGTTCAGGCTGATGGCGCCGTAGGAGATCGTCGAGACGACGACGCCCATGCCGGTGATCTGGAGCTGGATGTACGGGAGCAGGAACACGGTCGCCAGCACGGCGACGAGCGCGCCGAGCCAGGGCCGCCCGAAGCGGTGCGCCACCATGTCGGTGATCCCGACGAGACCGTGCTTGCGCGCGTACGCCCAGAGCATCGGGCCGACGACATAGCCGACGGCGTACCCGCAGGACATGTACGCGACGACGTACAGGACGGGCGCCCCGTAGTTGTAGCCCCAGCCGGCGGCGCCGAGGTAGCTGAAGCTGGTGTAGCCCTCCCCGGCCATCAGCACCCAGATGAAGACCGTCCCCAGGCTCCGCCCGCCCACCGACCACTCGGCGAGCCCTCCACCGCCCCGCCTGCCGCGTACGGCGAGCAGCCCGAGCGCGACGGTGGCGACCATGAAGACCCCGAAGACGGAGGTCGCGACGGCGGCGTTCACCGGCGGTCACCCCGCCGGGTCAGCCATACGGCGACAGGGGTCAGCAGGGTCGCGCCGAGCAGCCAGAAGAAGAGGAACGGCAGCCCGAGAACGACAGGTCTGACCCGGTTCACGAACGGCAGCGCCCCCAAGTAGAGGACGTAGGGGACCAGCAACCACAACAACTGCGGACGTCGTCTGAGCACGTCGGCCAACGTTACGTCCTCGCGCGCCGGGGCTCCCGGGGAGGCGCCCCGGGACACGGGACATCTGTCGCGCGACCTTCAAGTGGGCGATACTGGAAGGGATTTCGAATCACGGGGAGTCGGGACATGGCTGTTTCGAGGACTGCGCGTGTCGCCGCATGGATCGTCGCCGTCGTGGCCGGGCTGGTCTCGGTGGGGCTCATCGTGATGCTGGTGGCCGATCCCGGTATGGCCGACCTGGCCGCCGCCGTCACAGGCGCCGTCGTCGGACTCATCGCCCTGGCGTTGTCCGTGGCCACGTTGGTCCGAGGTTCCGGGAGCAGGGGCGGGAGACCGCAGGTGCGCTCCGAACGGGGCGGGGTCGCCGCGGGCGGAGACGTGGTCGGCAACGCTGCGGGTGACCACTCCACGGTCGTCGGCCGCCCCAGCACGCCCGGCAGAAATCGCGGTGCCGGGCAGCGGGCGGACGTCCGTGCCGGGCGGGACGCCATCGCCGCCGCCGGCGACGTACGGGACAACGCGCTCGGAGACGGCGCCGAACGCCGATGAGTCCCCGCCGGCGGCGGCGCAAGGACGCCGAGGCCGCCTCCACGACGGCAAGGGGACCGGCCGACCCCGAGCAGCAGATCTCGGCGGCCGACGGCGCGGTGGCGGCGGGCGGAAACGCGGACCACAACGCGGTCGGTCCGGGCAGCAGCGTGCACGACCTTCGAGGGGCCCATATCCACATCGCCACCCCCGAGGTGGCCTGGCCCGTGGAGATCGGTACCGTCCCCGGTCTCGCGTCGGCATTCCAACCGCGTTCCGCCTTACGGGCACAGATCGACGCCGCGCAGGCCCGTGACGGCGCCGCTCCCCCGGCGCAGATCCTGTCCGGTGGTGGCGGCACGGGCAAGTCCCAGCTCGCCGCCTCGTACGCGGCCGAGGCGATCAGCACGGGCACGGACCTGGTGGTGTGGGCGGATGCGGGCGAGGTACGGCGGGTCGTCGCTCTGTACGCCCGGGCAGCCCGTCGCCTCCGCGTCCCGGACGCGACGGGCGAGGACACCGAGCGCGACGCGCGTGCGCTGCTGTCGTGGCTGGCCACCACGGACCGAAGCTGGCTCGTGGTCCTGGACGACCTCAGCGACCCGGCGGGGATGAGCGGCTGGTGGCCCCGCAGTCGGACCGGTACCGGACGGGTCCTGGCCACCACCCGCCTGCACGACGCCCGCGTCACGGGCAACGGGCGACGGCGCGTCCCGGTCGACGTCTATACGCCGGACGAGGCCACGGCGTATCTCCGCACTCGCCTGACCGAGGACGACGCAGGGCATCTCCTCGACGACGCGATCGGCGATCTGGCCGCCGCTCTCGGGCATCTGCCGCTGGCGCTCGGGCACGCGGCCGCCTACATGCTCAACCAGGACCTGCCCTGCGCCCGGTATCTGGTCCTGTTCGGCGACAGCACCCGGACCCTCGGGCAGCTGCTTCCCGAGGACGCCGATACCGAGGGCTACGGACGGGAGGTGGCCGCCACGCTGCTGCTCGCCCTCGACGCCGCCCAGCGCACCGAGCCCGCCGGCCTCGCCCGCCCCGCCCTCCGTCTCGCCGCCTTCCTGGAACCCGCCGGGCACCCCCGCGCTCTGTGGACGGCCCCGGCCGTCCTGACGTACCTCACCGAACACCGGTCCGCCGCGCCGGGCGAAGCGATCGGGACCGAACCCGTCACCGCCGAACAGGCCGAGGCGGCCCTGCGGGTGCTGCACAGGTACGCCCTGGTCAACTGCGACCCGGCGTCCGTACGGATCCACGCACTCACCGCCCGCGCCGCCCGCGAGCCGCTCGACGAGGCGGCCCTCCCCGCACTCGCGCGGGCGGCCGCCGACGCCCTCCTCGACGTCTGGCCCGACCACGATCACACCAGTCCCGAGCCGGCGGCCTCCCTGCGCGCCAACACCGACCGGCTGCACCAGCTGACCGGCGAACACCTCTGGCGGCCCGAGGGGCACGAAGTCCTCTACCGGGCCGGGTGGAGCTGGAGCGCGGCCGGGCTCGTCGTGACAACCGCCGCCCACTGGGAAGAGCTCGGCCGCACCAGCCGCAGGATCCTCGGTCCGACACACCGCAGCACTCTCCGGGCATGCGCCGAGCTCGCCGCGCTGTGGTGCGTCACCGGGCGGGCGGCGGAGGCGATCACCCTGACGGAGCAGGTCGCCGCCGACTGCGAGCGGCTCCTCGGCCCCGCCCACCGCGACACCCTCATGTTCCGCGCCGACCTCGTCACCTTCTACGCGAACGCGGGGCGAGAGCCGGAAGCCCTGCCCGTGGCAGAGGACATCCTGGCCATCCGGGAAAGAACCCTCGGGCCCGCGCACGCCGAGACCCTCACCGCCCGCTCCGCCGTCGCCTTCGCCCACAGCAAGATGGGGCACGTCGAGGAGGCCCTCACGCGCTTTCATGACCTCTTGGCCGACCAGACGCGGATCCTCGGGCCGGAACACCCGGCCACTCTCCGCACACGCGCCAACGTCGCCGCCTCCTACGCGGACACCGGATGCACCGCGGAGGCCATCGCCGAAACGGAACGGCTCCTGGCCGACCGCGAACGCTTCCTCGGCCCCGATGCTCCCGACACCCAGCTGAGCCGCTCCGCCCTCGCCTCGGCCTACAGCCAGGTGGGGCGCGCCGAGGAGGCCGTCGCGCAGACGGAACGCCTCCTGGCCGGCCGGGAACGACTGAAGGGGCCCACGCATCTCGACACCCTCCGCACCAGGAGCGAGCTCGCCCTCCGCTACGCCTACACGGGGCGTCTCCCGGAGGCCATCGCGCTGGAGGAATCCGTCGTGGCCGACTGCGAACGGCTCCTCGGACCCACCCACCTCGACACCCTCCGCACCCGCTTCAATCTCGCCTTCTCGTACGGGGACGCGGGACGCTTCGCGGAGGCGGTCGCTCTGGCGGAAAGCGTCCTGGCCGACCGGGAACGGCTTCTCGGTCCCGACCATCCCGAGACCATCCGCAGCCGTGCCCTGGTCCTGGCCCTCGCCGTCGGTCAGCGGCCCGACGCGTAGCGATGCGGGGCCGGGAGGCCGGCACGGCCCGGGACCAGGCCCGACGGTCGGTACCGAAGGCCGTCCTGCCGTCGCCCGCCCGGATTCGCGCAATGAGACACCCACCGCCACCACCCGGTCGGCCCGCCCACGCGCCGCACGACGGATCCGCCGCCCCGCAACACTCCTGAGCCGGGACGAGGCTCACTGCCCCGGGCCGGGACAAGCCCTCCGCCGCACCCCCGCACAGCAGTACGGTGTGATTCATGCGCCCCGACACCCCTGCCGACCACATCACCGAAGCCGAGCGCCTGCTCCGCACCGCGGCGCAGTACCCCGAGGACCACGAACCGCTGCTCCTCCAGGCCGCGGCCCATCTGGAACTCGCCGGTGACCGCGCCCGTGCCACGACGCTCTACGACGAACTGCTCAACGCCCCCGGCACCGAGCACCCGCACCTGGTGAAGGCGCTCAGCGCCGCGAACCTCTGGGAGTACGGCCACGAGGCGGAGGCCCGCGCGCTGATCGACGGCGTCCGCGTGGCCGCCCCGCAGGAGGCGGCGCCGTGGGAGATCGCGGCCGAGACGCTGGAGGCCCACGACGAGCTGGAGGCGGCCCACGACCTCTTCTCCACGGCCCTGCACCTGCTGATCGCCCCGGGCGAGGAGGTCCCGTACGCGACCCAGTCGCTGCTGACCGGACGCCACCGGGTGCGCCGGCTGATGGGCGTCCCGCACGACGCCTGGGACGAGCTGGCGGACACCCTGCACACGGCGGCGGTCCCGCTGGACGAACTCCACGACCCGAAGCGCCTGTGGTCGCTGGGCTCGTCGGACCCGGGCGAGCTGCGCGCCGAGATCACCCGCCTGCGCGCCGAACTGGGCACGTACCGCACGGCGTTGTCGCGCCCGTTCCCGGTGGCGGTGCTGCACTGGCCGGCGGACGAACTGCGCGAACTGCTCACCGCCTACCCGAGCCTGGGCAGCGAGTACGCCTCGCACCCGGACCACCTGGCCCGCCTGGAGACGGCCCTGCGCGACCTCCAGGCGGCGGGCACCCCGAACCTCGGCATCGTCCGGGGCACGGTCCCCTCCTACGAGGCCTTCGCCGCCTCGGAGGCCGCCTCCCCGGCGGACCCGGACCTGCTCCCCCAGTACGCCACGACCCTGGCCGCCCGTGGGCGCGCGGTGCCGTGGCCGCCGGCGAAGAGCGGCGCGTGCTGGTGCGGGTCGGGGGATTCGTACCGGGAGTGCCATGGGGGGCGGGGGAGTGCCATGGGGGGCGG
>NZ_RDBL01000012.1 GCF_008042035.1 Streptomyces sp. col6 | reverse complement strand
CCCCCGCACCATGCCCCGCCCGCCCGCGCCCGGCTGCGCCATCAGCACGCGCGGCCTGGCCAAGAGCTACCCCGGACCGCGCTCCACCACCACTCACGCCGTGAACGGCCTGGACCTGGACGTCGCGCGAGGCGAGACCTTCGCCTTCCTCGGTCCCAACGGCGCCGGGAAGTCCACGACCATCGCCATGCTGTGCGCCCTGGCCCGCCCCACCGCCGGACACGCCACGGTGGCGGGCGCGGATGTGCGTACCCAGCCCCACCAGGTACGGCAACGGGTCGGCATGCTGTTCCAGCAGAGCGCCCTGGACCCGGACCTGACGCCCGAGCAGAACCTCCACATCCACGCACGGCTCTACGGGCTGCGGCGTGGCCACGCCCGGCAGCGCACCGCCGAGGTGCTGGAGGTCGCCGGACTCACCGACCGCCGCGCGTCCCCCGTACGCACCCTGTCCGGAGGGATGCGCCGCCGCCTGGAGATCGCCCGACAACTGCTGCACGCGCCGAGCGTGCTGTTCCTGGACGAGCCGACCACCGGACTGGACCCCCACGCACGCGCACAGATCTGGGACCACCTCTACGCCCTGCGGGAGCGGCACGGCAGCACCCTCTTCATCACGACCCACCAACTCGAAGAGGCCGTGAACTGCGACCGCGTCGCCATCATCGACCGCGGCAGGCTCGTGGCCCAGGGAACACCGGACGCGCTGAAGGCGGCCATCGGGGACGACCGGGTCGTGCTGCGCACAAGCCAGGACGCGCGAGCCCACGACATCGTCCGCCGCATCGTGCCACCCGGACACACCGTCACCACGGACGCCGACGGGATCTGCCTGCGCGTACCCGACGGCAGCTCCTGGATCCCGCGCCTCTGCGCGGCCCTGGAGAACCACGGCATCGCCGTCCGCGCCGCATCCGCCACCCCGCCCACGCTCGACGACGTCTTCTTCCACCACACCGGCCGCAGCATCCACAGCGCCCAGCCCGGAGGCGGCCGATGACCGCACTCCCTCTCGACGCGCCCTCCGCCCGGGACGACGACCGGCCGACGCGCCTGCGCCGTGAACTGCGCGCGGTCCACGGCCTGATCCACCGCGACCTGCTGCGCCTGGCCGGCCAGCGCGCCCACACCGCGCTGATGCTGCTCCACCCCGTGCTGTACCTGCTGATCCTCGGAGGGGGACTCGCCGCCCTCATCCCCCACTCGAAGCTGGGGGTGGGCTATCAGACCTATCTCTTCCCCGGCATGCTGATGATGACCGTGCAGACGCCCGCCATCCTGGTCGGCATCCGTCTCATCACCGACCGGCAGAGCGGCTATCTGCGCGAGCTCCTGATGGCTCCGGTCAGCCGCTCGACCCTGCTCCTGGGAAGCTGCGCCGGCGGCACCCTCGTCGCCACGATCCAGGGCGCCGTCCTGCTCGGACTCGTCGGTGTCGTCGGCCTGCCCTACGACCCGGTGCTCCTGGCGCTGCTCCTCACCGGGATGATCCTGATCTCCTTCACGATCACCGCCCTCGCGCTGACCCTGGCCGTGAGCCTGCGCAGACCCGAGACGTTCCACACGCTGCTCGGCGTGATGATGATGCCTCTGCTGTTCCTCTCCGGCGGCTTCTTCCCCCTCGGGAGCCTGCCCGGCTGGACCCACGCCCTGGCTGCGGCGAACCCGCTCGCGTACGGCGTGGACATGCTCCGCGACAGCATCGCCCTGCGGGCCCCGGGCGGGACGGGCGTCGGTGGCATCACCTGGGCCGGCCACCCGCTCCCGCTCGCCGCGAAGGCGGCCCTGCTCCTGATCAGCGGAGTCGGGGCCCTGCTATGGGCCACGCACCGGTTCGAACGGCAGGAGTGACCGGCCGCGCACCGGCGTTCCGCCGAACGGGTGGGTACGGCACCACCCATGCGTGTTCTCTCCTTGCGGCGCGGACCGGGGATGAGGATGTCGGCGGAATGGGTGCACCGGTCAATCACGGCTGAGAGCGGGTACGTCACGTGGCGGATGAAACAGGCTCGACGACGAGGGTCGACGCGTGGACGGAGATGAAGGACGCGATCACCACCAGAGCCGTTCTCGTCATGGTGGGTGTGCTGCTGCTCCAACTGGGCTTCGCCCTCTCGTACATGGGGGCGTTCCACGCGCCCAGACCCCACCGCGTCCCCATCACCCTGGTCGCCCCGCGCCCCTTGGAGGCGGACCTCGTCGCCCGGCTCAACTCCCTGCCCGGTGACCCGGTGCACGTCACCGCCGTACAGGACCGCGCACAGGCCAGGGCGCGGCTCCTGGAGCGGAAGACCGACGCCGCGCTGATCGTCGCGGTGACCGGACGCACCGACACCCTGCTGATCGCCTCGGCGGGCGGCCCCTCGGCCTCGGACGCCGCCGCGAAGGTCGTGGCGACCGTCGAGCGCGCCCAGAACCGCGCCCTGACCATCCGCGACATCCGCCCGCCCGCCGCGGGGGACGCGCGCGGGCTGTCGTCCTTCTACGTCGTGCTGAGCTGGACGATCGGTGGCTACCTCGCCGCGTCGGCGCTGAACATGGCGGCCGGATCGAAGCGTCCCACCTTCCGGCGCTCCATCGTGCGGCTCGCGGCGATGGTGCCCTACGCCTTCATCTCCGGAATCGGCGGCGCCCTCATCGTGGGCCCCGTACTGAACTGTCTGCCGGGCGCGTTCTGGGAGCTCGTCGGCATCGGCACCCTGGTCGTGTTCGCCTCCGGGGCCGTGGGGGTGGCCCTGCAGTCGCTGCTCGGCACGATCGGCCTCGGCCTGACCATCCTCATCTTCACGATCCTCGGCAACCCGAGTTCGGGCGGCGTCTACCCGGCGTCCCTGCTGCCGCCCTTCTGGGCCGCGATCGGCCAGGCCCTGCCGCCCGGGGCCGGTACGACCGTGGTGCGCAACACGGTCTACTTCGACGGAAACAACATCACGGGGCCGCTGTGGATCCTCGGTGCCTGGGCGTTCGCCGGGATCGTCGTGGCGCTCCTGGCCGCGGCCCTGCGCGACCGGCGGGCCCGTACGGAAACCCGTTAGGCGACCGCAGCGGACACTGCTACATTCGTCCCGGCCGTGCGAAAGAACGAGGAGGTGGTACCCGTGAACACAGTATCGACATGGGTGCTCCCCTCCGGGGTCACGGTCGGGCGATAGGCAGGTCGTCCGGGAGCGCCATTCTGTGCACTCCCGAAAGGCACGATCATGCATTTCACCTCCGAGCAGCGCCTCGACGACGGCGTACTCGAACGCACCTTCACCCTCGGTGACATTCCCGGCATCCTCTGGACACCCGCATCCGCGTCGGCGTCCGCACCGGTGCCGCTGATCCTGCTCGGTCACCCCACGCTCGGCCTGGACAAGATGTACCCGCGTCTGCTCGGCCGCGCCCGGCACTCCGCGGCGGAGGGCTTCGCCACGGCCACCATCGAACTCCCCGGCTGCGGCGAGCGACCCCGGCTCCCCGCCCTCGACGAGGCTCGCGCCGACATGCGCCGGGCGCTGGAAACGGGCGAACCCCTCAGCGACGAGATCATCGACGCAGTCGTCCTCCCGCTGGTCGACCGGGCGGTGCCGGAATGGCAGGCCGCCCTGGACGCGCTCCTCGCCCTGCCAGGGATCGACGGGCCGGTCGGATACTCGGGGGGAGTGATCTCCATCGGTGTGCGGCTGGCGCTGGTCGAGCCGCGCCTCGCGGCCGCCGTCCTCTTCGCCGGAAGCTTCGTCCCGCGCGCCACGTTCGAGGAGGCCCGCCGGATCACCACTCCGCTGCACGTCCTGTTGCAGTGGGACGACGAGAGGAACGACCGGCAGGCGTCGCTCGACCTGTTCGACGCCTTCGGCACCGAGGAGAAGTCCCTGCACGCCCACATGGGCGGGCACACCGGTGTCCCGCAGCACGCCGGTGACCCCGCGGCCCAGTTCTTCACCCGGCACCTGAAGAAGTAGGAAGGAGCCGACGGCACGGCAGCCTGCCGTGCCGTCGCACCTCCCGCGCGTGCCCCGTCACCCGGCGAAGCTCACCTCCACCGGCCGGCGCCCCTGCCCGGAGAGCGTGCCGGGCAGACCCGCCTCCGGCCCGTGGCACGGTGCCTAGAATGGGCCGACATCAAAGATCCAGCTGTCTGCCGGCGGTTGTGAGTGGACAGGAGCCGGACCGTGACCGCAGGAGCCGAAGTGGCGGGTCAGCACGGTGAACCGTCCGCCGCGGTCCTCGCCCGCGCGTCCGAGGCATTCGGCCTGCTCGCCTCGCCCGCACGCCTGCACATCGTCTGGATTCTCGCCCACGGCGACTGCGACGTCAGCGGCCTCGCGGAACGGGTCGGCGGTGCGCTGCCCGCCGTCAGCCAGCACCTGACAAAGCTCAGACTCGCCGGCCTGGTCAGCTCCCGGCGGGAAGGCCGCCGGCAGGTGTACTACGTCGACGACACGGACGTCGTGGCTGTCGTGCGCCTGATGATCGGACAGCTCGCGGCGCAGGAGGGCGCGCCGGTGCGCCGGCTGCACGGGACCGGTGCCTGACCGTCTCGCGGGCCGACCACCGAGAGCACGGGCCGGTCATGCGGCCACCGTGCTCCAAGTCCTGCGCACGCTGGACACCTCCCCGCGCGGGCTGACCGACGACGACGCGGCGGTCCGCCTCGGCGTACACGGCCCCAACACGCTGCCCGCACACCGCCCCACGCCGTGGCCCGTGCGGCTGGCGTACGGCATACGGGACCCGTTCACGGGCGTCCTGCTCGCCCTCGGCCTGGTCTCCGCCGCCGTCGCGTCCTGGGGCCCGGCCACCGTCATCGTCGTCCTTGTCGGGGTCAGCTGCGTCCTGCGGGCCCTCGGAGAACACCGGGCGGACCGGGCGATGGCCCATCTGCGGAAGATGGTGGCTACCACGGCCGCCGTACAGCGCAGACCGGAGCCGCACGCGGTGCCGGCCGTACGAGAGGTCCCCGCCGGCGACCTCGTGCCCGGGGACGTCGTCCGGCTGGTCCCCGGTGACTTGGTCCCCGCCGACCTGCGCCTCCTGCGGACCCACCATCTGCGCGTCGACGAGTCGGTCCTGACCGGGGAGTCGGAACCCGTCACCAAGGAAGCCCGCGACGTTCCGGCCGACGACGCGTCCCTCGCGCGCGGGGACCTGTGCTTCCAGGGCGGCACGGTCGTCGCCGGCAGTGGCACGGGTGTCGTGGTCGCCACCGGTGCGCACACCCGGTTCGCCGGCGCGCACGTGCCGGCGGGCCCGCCCCGGACGAGCTCCTTCGACCGCTCCGTCCGCGGCATCGCGTGGGTGCTGATCCGTTTCATGCTCCTCATGCCCCCGCTCGTGCTCATGGCGAACGCGGCGCTGCGCGGGCGCGGCCTGGAGACCCTGCCGTTCGCGGTGGCCGTGGCGGTGGGACTGACGCCCGAGATGCTGCCCGTGGTCGTGACCACCTGCCTGACCCGTGGGGCCGCCCGGCTGGCACGCGCCCACGGAGTCATCGTCCGCAGACCGCCCGCGCTCTACGACCTGGGCGCGATGGACGTGCTGTGCCTGGACAAGACGGGCACCCTCACCCAGGACCGGCCCCAGGTCATCGACGCCGTCGACCCCGAGGGCCGTCCGGCACCCGGGGTGCTGGCCTGGGCGACGGTCAACGCGTGGTGGACGCTGCACCTCGCGGACCTGCCCGCCCCCGACACACTCGACGCGGCCCTGCTGGACGCCGGCGACCCGGGGGAGGCCATGGCGTACGAGCCGGTCGCCGCGCTCCCCTTCGACACCGCGCGCCGGCTCTCCACGGCCGTCGTGCGCGCTCCCCACGCGCTCGGCCGCGACGTGCTCGTCGTCAAGGGCGCGGTGGAAGCGGTCCTCGAACGGTGCGCGCTGGGCGAAGCGGAACGCGAACGGCTCCTCGACGAGGCCGCGCACCTGGCCGCCACGGGCGTACGGCTCCTGGCCGTCGCCACCGGTGAACGTCCCGCGCGGGGCCGCCCGTACGGTCCGGCCGACGAGCGGGGCCTGGAGTACCGGGGCCTCGTCACCTTCCGCGACGCCCTCGCCCCGGGCGCCGTCGATGCGCTCGCCCGTCTCACCGGTCACGGGGTCGCCCTCAGGGTCCTCACCGGCGACCATCCGGCCACGGCCGCCCGTGTCTGCCGCGACCTCGGAGTGGAACCGGGCGAGGTGGTGGACGCCGGCACCCTGGGGTCCCTCGACGACGGACAACTGGCCGCCCTGGCGGACCGCTCCACGGTGTTCGCCCGGTGCGGGCCCGAGGACAAGGCGCGGATCGTGACCGCGCTGCGCGCACACGGCCGCACGGTCGGCTTCGTCGGCGACGGCGTCAACGACCTGCCCGCCCTGCGCGCCGCCGACGCCGGGATCTGCCCGTCGACCGCGGTGGGCGTGGCGCGGGAGAGCGCGGACGTCGTGCTCGCGGACCGGGACTTCGCGGCCCTGGACGAGGCGATCACCGAGGGGCGGCGCGCGGGCGGGAACATCGCCTCGTACCTCCGCATCACCCTCTCGTCGAACCTCGGCAACGTGATCGCGATGCTCACCGCGGGCCTGCTCCTGCCCTTCCTGCCCATGCTTCCCGCGCAGGTCCTCGTGCAGAACCTCTGCTTCGACGCGGCGCAGCTGGCCCTGGCCCACGACCGCCCGGCGCCCCGCCTCCTCGCGCGGCCCACCGTTCTGCGGCCCGCCCCGTTCCTCCGGGTCGTCACCGGTTTCGGCCTGCTCGGCGCGCTCGCCGACCTGACCACCTTCGTGCTGCTCGCCCTGACCGCGTCGGCCGCGCACGACGAAGGGGCTTTCCACACGGGATGGTTCACGGAGAACCTGCTCACCCAGAGCCTGATGCTGCTGCTGCGCACCGGGACCCGGCCCGCGCCGCGGATTCTGCGCCTGGCCGCCGCGGTGCCGGCCGCGGTGGGCCTCGTGCTGCCGCTCACCGGGCCCGGGGCGCGGCTGGGTCTGGAGCCGCTGCCGCTGCCCGCGTACCTCCTGCTCGCAGCGGTGCTGGGCGGATTCGCCGCGGTGCTCGGACGCCTCACGCGGGGCCTCCGTCAGGACCGGCCGCCGGAGGGTCCCCGAGCGAGGCTTGTACAGTTGCGCAATGTAGCAATCAATAGGGTTGTGCGAGCGTGCCCGCGCACGCGCGGGCGACTACGGCGAAGGAAAGAGGTGGCGTGATGCTCCGCAACGGCTTGGAACCGTGGCACCTGCTCATCGTGGCGCTGGTCATCATCATGGTGTTCGGCTCGAAGAAGCTGCCCGACATGGCGCGCTCCCTGGGCAAGTCGGCCCGCATCCTCAAGAGTGAGGCCAAGGCGATGAAGGCCGAGTCGGGCACCGACCCCGCCGCGCCGGAACACCCGTAACGCGCGTGCGTGGAGGAGGGCCGGGGCGGCGCGCCCCGGCCCTCACCCATGCGGCACCTCGCTAACCGTTCCGCACGTCCGCTTCGACGTGAGCGAGGTGGGCGGCGAGAAGTTCCTCGAACGCTGCCCGGTGGTCCGTCTGAAGCGGCCGGAGGTCACGCGCGAAGTGCGCCAGCGCGGGGAAGCGCTCCGGGTCGGCGCCCAGCACCGACACACGGAACAGCTCCTGCCCCTGTTCGCGCTCCTCGGGCGTGACCGTGGCGGCGCCGGCCTCGGAGGTGATCAGTGCGGCGATGAGAACCGCGATCCGGTGGTAGTGCGCCGGGATCTTCTCGTTGGGCAGTCCTGAGGCGCGCAGGGCCTGCAGCACTTCCTCCACGACCAGCCGGGACCCGGCGCCGCCCGACACGTAACGCCCCCAGACCGCGGCGAGCTGCGGCTGCCGGCCGAAGGCCTCCCGTACGCGCAGAGCCAGGGCCGTGATGCGCTGCTTCCAGTCACCCTCGGGGCGATAGCCCTCCATCGCGGCCAGAAGGACACGGTCGGCGACCGCGCGCAGCAGCTCGGTCTTGCTGCGGAAGTGCCGGTAGAGGCTCGACGAGTCCGTCCCGAGAACCGCCGCCAGTTTGCGCACGCTGAACGACTCCGTCGCGCTCGTGCGCAGCAGCTCGGCCGCCGCATCCAGGATCTCTTCGGTCGCCCAACGCCTTCGGCCTGCCATTTCGCCCCTCTCGCCGGGTTCCAGCCTAGCCTATGCACTTGGTGTTGCACGCACCGCGTGCATAATGAGGACATGAGCTTGCCGGGCGGCCCGGCAGGACGTGGTCCGGCATGGGGAACCCTGGCGGACCCGGGGGTTACGAAGGGACGCACGACGTGAAGAACCCACTGGATTCCGCGGCACTGGACGCGGCCGTCGACCACGTTCACCGCGCCGGTATGCCGGGCCTGTTCGCCGAGGTCCGGCACGGCGACCATGTCTGGCGCGGCGCGGCCGGGGTCGCCGACACCGCCACCGGCCGGCCCGTGGACGCCGGAATGCGCCACCGCGTCGGCAGCGTCACCAAGACGTTCACCGCCGCGGCCGTTCTGCGCCAGGCCGAGAGCGGCCGGATCGGACTCGACGCACCGATCGGCCGCTACCTGCCGAAACTGGTCCCGGGGGAGCGGGGTGAGGCGATCACGGTCCGGATGCTGATCAACCACACGAGCGGCCTCGCCGAGTACCTTCCGTACGCCTACCCCTCGCTCAAGGCGTTCCCGGACCTCGCCGAGACCGGGGCGCAGAGCCTGGACGACCACCGGTTCACGCGGTTCGACCCCGAAGAACTCATCGCACTGGGAGTCGGCGCACCCGCCGTTGGCGCCCCGGGCGGTGCGCCGGGGCTGTACTCCAACACCAACTACCTGCTCCTCGCCGAACTCGTGGCGGAGGTGACCGGCACCACGGCCGAGGAGTGCATCACCCGCGACGTCATCGAGCGCGCCGGGCTCAGGGACACCACGTTCCCCACCGGACCGGAGATCGAGGGACCGCACTCACGGCTCTACGAGGCGTGGTTCGGCAAGATCGACCCGCCGCGCGACTACAGCGTCTTCGACATGTCGTGGACGGGACCGTCGGCCTCCCTCATATCGACCGTCGCCGACCTCAACCTCTTCTACGCCCAGCTCATGGCCGGAAAGATCGTCGGCCCGTCGTCGCTGGAGCAGATGAGGCGCACCGGCCCGGTCATCTCGCAGGAGGGCAAGGTCATCGCGTACGGTCTCGGCCTGCACCCGGTCGAGGCGCCGGGCCGGCCCACCTTCTGGGGCCACGGCGGAACGGTCTGGGGCGGCGGAACCCTGGCCGTGACCCGCGCCGACGGCGCACGGCAGATGGCGGTCGCGGTCAACCTGCAGAGGTGGAACACGCTCGACGCCTCGGGCAGGCCGCAGCCCCATCCGATCGACGCGGCGCTCGACTCCCTGTACCAGGTGGCGATGTACGGCTGAGTTCGCCGGGGGAGGGGGCGCGGGTCCCACGTGAGCACCCGCCCGCCTCCCGCGGTCAACGACGGGTGCGGCGCCGGTAGTAGTGCGTGGTGACGAGGGCGAGCAGCGGCCCCCAGGCCACGAGCGGCACGTAGCAGACGGTCATCACCCACTCTCCCCACGGGGTGATCGCCATGTCCGAGTGCAGGGTGGTCCATACGAAGAGCACCCCGTACACGGTGCAGGCGAGCGAGCCCAGCGCCGCCGGGACGGTCGCCGCGAGCACGGGAACGCGGCGTCCGCGCAGGAACGGCACCCACCGAGGCCACACCTCGCCCCACGGCCGGACCAGTCCCAGCGTCAGGAACGCCAGCGCCTCCTGGAACACGGACAGCAGCGGCAGGAGGAGATATCCCCAGCCGGGAACGAGCATGGCGGTGTACTCGGACTCGGCGAGCCCCAGCGGAACACCGGCCACCACGGCGAACCGCCACAGCGCCGACGGCAGGGAAGCCCACAGAACCGCGGCGGCCGTGTGCCGCGCCCATGAGGGGACGGGTGCGGCGGTGGCGGGACGTGCGGGGGCGAGTGGAAGCGTGCTGGCAGTCATGGGCCCGGCTCTCCGTGTGGACTGTGTGCGACAACTGCGAGGCTGCCAGCCGCCGTTGGTTGCCCGCATCGCACTCCAGGGTGGCCGTGTGTGCGTCCGGCGGAGCATGCGTATACGGGGGAGTAGCCCATGCGGGCGAGAAGCGGTCGTACTCGGGTCGGCCCCGGGGCCCAGGGGCCGACGGTCAGGTGACGTGGTGCCGGTGCCGGGGACCGAGCACGCGCAACGCGTCCAGCGCCGTCGTCCCGCCGGGCGGAGGAGTGAAGATCCGCAGACGCTGATCCGCCGCGGGCGTCGCCAGCACCTCGCAGTCCAGGTCGATCCTGCCCAGTTCGGGATGTACGAGCCGGTACGGATGCGACCGGCGCACGGCGACCTCGTGCCGGTCCCACAGCGCGGTGAACTCCGGGCTCGCGGCCCGGCACCGCGCCACCAGCGCGCGGGACGCCTCGTCGTCGCGACGGGCGGTCGCGGCCCGCAGGTCGGCGACCAACTCCCGTGCCTGCTGGGCGTGTTCCTCGTCCGCGAAATGCCCGCGGACGTCCGGGTCGGAGAACCAGCGCAGCACGATGTTGCGGTCATCCTCGGCGACCGTGCATACGCACCCGAAGAGGGCGAGCGCCAGGTCGTTCTGTGCCAGCAGGTCACCGAGGTCGCTCACCACCTGCACGGGCACACCGTCCAGGCGGTCGAGCAGATACCGCAGCCCCGGGCGCAGGTAGCCGCCCGCCCGCGCGCCCTCCGGCGGGCGGTGGCCGGCGAGGAGGTACAGGTGGTCCCGCTCGTCCTCGGACAGCCGCAGCGCGCCCGCCAGCGCGGCGAGTACCTGGACCGACGGATGAGGCCCCCGGGCCTGTTCGAGCCGCATGTAGTAGTCGGCCGACATCCCTGCGAGGACGGCGACCTCCTCGCGCCGCAGGCCCGGCGTGCGCCGCCTCGGCCCTTCGGGAAGCCCCACATCGCGCGGTGTCAGGCGTTCCCGCGACCGGCGCAGGAAGTCGGCGAGGTCTGCACGCTTCAGTGTCATCTCGCCCTCAGGGTAACGGTGCCGCGTCCGCGCATCCTGGGACCGCCGGTCCTAGGGCAACCGCTCCGCTCCCGGTACGCCGCCCACGGCGGCACGATCGGTGCCGGGCCCGTCCGGGTCTGCCCGACGAGAGGACCGGTGGTCGCACCATGAGGGAATCCCTGCTGTCCGTACCGGGCGCACGACTGCGCCACACCATCCGGGGAGAGGGCCCCGTACTCCTGCTCATCGCCGGGGGACACCACGGCATCGACGCCAACGAACCGCTCGCCCGCCACCTCGCCTGCCGGTACACCGTCCTCACGTACGACCGGCGCGGGCTGTCGGGAAGCACCACCGACACCCCCGCGACGACCATCGCCGCGCACGCGGACGACGCCGCCCGCCTGCTCCGCGCCCACACGGCGCAACCCGCGCTCGTGCACGGCACCAGCCTCGGCGCGCTGATCGCACTGGAACTGACCGTCCGGCACCCCGGGCAGGTCGCGACGGTCGTCGCGCACGAGCCGCCCGTCACGCATCTGCTCCCGGAACCGGACCGAGCGCTCGGGCAACTGATCCGTGTCGAGGAGGCGTTCAGGTCGGAGGGTGCCGACACCGCCATGCGCCGGTTCGCGTCCGGCCTGGACATCGACCCGAACGACCGCGAGCCGGACGCCCCGGTGCGCGCTCCGGGCCCCGACCGCCTGCGGAACGCCGAGCACCTCCTCACGTACGACCTGCCGGCCATCAGGTCACACGTACTCGACGTTGCCGCGCTCCAGGGTTCACCCGCTCGCGTCGTGGCCGCGGCCGGTGAGAAGTCGGGCCATGTCTGGGCGCACGCGTGTGCCGTCAGGCTGGCCGACGTGCTGGGCACACGGCTGGAGCTGTTCCCGGGCGGCCACAACGGATACGTCTTCCGCCCACGGGGAACGGCGGAGCGGATCCACGAGGTGCTCCGCGCCGGGGACGGTGACGGCCGCGCCGAGTGAGCGGCGCCCCGCGACAGCACGAAGGCCCCCCGGTCCGTGCGCGGTGCCGGTGGCGCCACGTCGGACCGGGAGGCCCTGGTCGATCAGGTGACTAAACGGTGGGGGAGGCGCTGAAGTTGGTGTTGCGGTAGCCCTTGCCGTCGTTGTTCCAGTCGAGCTGGATGAAGCCGTCGGCGAGGTAACGGCCCGAGCCGGCCTTGTACTTGATGGTGCCGGTCGTGTAGCTGCCGTTGCCCCACGTGTTGCCGTGTTCGAGCTTGTACTCGAGGCCGGTGTAGTTGGCCCACTTCTTCACGGGGTCGGTGCCGGAGACCGACTTCTTGACCTGGAGGTGGAAGCGGGCGGCGTCGAGCGTGTCGGTCTGGTTGACGTACCAGACGGGCCCCTCGAACGACACCTTCGCGTAGGCGTATATGTAGCCGCCGGAGCGCTTGGCGCAGAGCTTGACGTCGAAGTTGTAGTTGTCGGTGCCGGGACCGGAGTAGGCCGGGTTGTCGACGGAAGCGCTGCTGGTCTTGCAGTGGTAGCTCGCCGCGGACGCGGTCGTCGCGGTGGCGAGCGTGGTGCCGGTCACGGCCGCGGCGGTGACGAGGGCCGAGACGGCGACGCGCTTGAGTCGGGGCATAGAGGCTGTTCCTTCGGAGCGAGTACGTGTGGTGCGGTGCCGGACCGGTCAAGAACACCTTTCCTCGCGCAAAGGCGGACGGATCCCGGACCGGCTCCCACCTACTCCGACGCAGTGCAGGCCGCAGCGGTTGCGGTGCGCCCGGAAGACCTCAGGGGTGCGGCCTCGGTGCGTCTCGGCGATGCGTGCGCGAACTCGCACCCCATCGTGAGGGTGGGTGCAGGCGGACGAAATGCGGGCGGGCCGCGACGACTTCCGCTCGTGCCGTCGCCTCGGTGTGCGCTTGCCGTCCCCGGTGTGCACGGGCGTTGACAGGGCATCAGACCCCTCTCATTATGGGAGCGCTCCCACGATCGGCTGTCCGGGCGGCACGGACGCCGTACGCCGCCCGTGCCGCCGAGATCCCAGGGAGGATCCCCCATGGCGTCATCGCACCGACCCCCGCATCCGGCCAGGAGAGGGTTACGCCCGCTCGCACGGGGCGCCGCCGTCCTTGCCGCCTCCCTGGCCCTGCTGTCCTCGCTGGTGGGCGTGGCCCCCGCCGCACCGCAGAGCGCGGACGACGCGGACGCGGACGTCCGGGTGAACGCGCAAGCGGCCCTGGGCACGCTGACCAGCGAGGCCCGTGGAGTCAACACCGCCATATGGGACGCGCACATGAACGACCCCGAAGTGGCCGGCCTGATGAAGTCGGCCGACGTCGGCGTGATGCGGTACCCGGGAGGTTCGTACGCGGACATCTACCACTGGGAGACGCACACGGCACCCGGCGGATACGTCGCCCCGGGCACCGGCTTCGACGCGTTCATGGGCACCGTCCGGGCCACCGGGGCGCAGCCCGTCCTCATCGCGAACTATGGCTCCGGCACACCCGAGGAGGCAGCCGGCTGGGTCAGGTACGCGAACATCACCAAGAAGTACGGCGCGAAGTACTGGGAGATCGGCAACGAGATCTACGGCAACGGCCATTACGGCAGCGGCTGGGAGCACGACGACCACGAGGACAAGAGCCCGCAGGAGTACGCGCGCCAGGTGCGCGCGTACGCGGCGGCCATGAAGGCCGTCGATCCGACGGTCAGGATCGGTGCCGTGCTCACCACTCCGGGCGAGTGGCCGGACGGTGTCGTCGGCGAGGGCGACTCCGGCGACTGGAACCAGACCGTGCTCCCCGCCGTGGCCGACGTCGTCGACTTCGTCAGCGTCCACTGGTACGCGGGCGGAGCGGACACGACCGCCGAGGACGCCATGACGCGGCTGACCAGGCTGCCCGGTGAACTCCGGGAGGTGCGCCGGCAGATCGACCGGGCGGCGGGCGCGGACTCCCCGGACATCGAGATCGCGCTCACCGAGATCAACACCAACACCGGAGGCGCCCGGCTCACCGCCCGTCCCAACGGCCTGTTCGCTGCCGACGCGTTCATGACGGCCCTGGAGAACGGCGTGTTCACCGTCGACTGGTGGAACACCCACAACGGCGCCGGACAGATCACCACCGTCGACGGGGAGACCGACTACGGCGACATGGGGATGCTCTCCAGTGGCGCCTGCACCGGTGACGTCTGCGAACCGGCACCGAACACGCCGTTCCCTCCGTACTACGGCATGAAGATGACCGCCGGACTGGGCACCGCGGGCGACACCATGGTCGCCGCCGAGTCCTCCGCCCAGGACGTCTCGGCACATGCCGTGCTCCGCCGCGACGGGCGGCTCAGCGTCATGCTGGTCAACAAGGACCCGGACACCGCACGGACCGTGGACCTCGACTGCGCGGGCTTCACCCCCTCCACCACCGCGCCGGAGGTCAGCCGCTACGCGCGGGGCGACAGCGACGTCACCGACGTCACCGACGGGGAGGCGTCCGCGTCCCGGGTCACGGTGCCCCCGTACGCACTGCTCACCGTGACCCTCGAACCGAAGGCCGGTACCGGGCCGGGAGCCTCGGCTGCCGCTGCACCGGGAACGCCCCGGCTGGAGGCGGTGACCGACACCACCGCACGCCTGTCCTGGGAGGGCGCGACGGGCGCGACCCGCTACCTGGTCCAGGAGCGCGACGGCACGCACACCCGGCTGGTCGGCGAGACCACCGGCACCGCCGTCACCCTGCGGAACCTGCCACCGGGCAGCACCCACACGGTCAACGTGCTGGCGGCGGACTCCTCGGGGCGGGCATCCGGCCCGTCAGCACCCCTGACCTTCAGCACCGGCACCCCGTCGGACGCGGCCTGCGCGGTGACGTACCACCGCGACACGAGCTGGGGCAACGGCTTCGTGGCCACGGTGACCGTCCGGAATCTCTCGGGGACACCGATCACCGGCTGGACGGTGGACTGGGACTGGGCGGCCGCAGGCCAGTCGTTGTCCTCGGGCTGGAACGCCTCGTTCGAGCAGACCGGTTCCCACGTCCGCGTGACGGCGTCCGACGGCGCGGGACCGCTGGCCGCCGACGGCGGTTCGACGGCGTCCTTCGGATTCGTCGGCGCCAACGACGGGCCCAACCCCGACCCGGCCGCCTTCCGGCTGAACGGCGCCGTCTGCTCCGGCGGCTGACGAACCCGTACACCGGGATGCCGGCACCCTGAGAGAGCACCCGTGGGGCGACAGGACGCCACCGTTCTGTCGCCGCGTCCCCCTCACGCCTCGTAGTCCTCGACGAGGCGGGTGATCACCCCGAGCAGGATGTCCACGCGGTGCCGGTCCTCCCGCTGCTCGCGCAGGGCCTGTTCGGTCGTCCGGAGCCGCTGCCAGGCGGCCGCGTCCCGGTCCATCACCCGGTCGACGAGGGGCGAGGAGACCAGCTCCAGGCACTCGGCCAGCCGGCGCCGGGTGGCGGGCGCCGGAGGGTCCGGCCGGGGCTCGGCGAACCCGTCCGTCAGGTATCGCGCGGGATCGCCGAGGCTCCATCCGGCCACCGTCCCCTCATGGATGAGGAGGGCCACGTCGGGGGCGATGCCCAGCCGCGCGTCCATGTCCCGGCCGACGAGGCGTACATCGCCGAGGCAGCGCAGTTCGGCGGCCCCGGAGTCGCAGTGGAAGACCGTGGTGCCGGGCATGGCGAACTCCCGGTCGACGTCCGCGCGCAGGCCGCCCACCCGTGCGGGCGGCTCGGCGTGAGCACCGCGCCCCCGCGGCGGCGCCACGGACTCCGGAGGCACGGAGAACGTGAGACCGCACAGGTCCCGGCTGTCGCGGTCGAAACGGAAGTGCTCGTCCTGCGACCACAGCCACTGCGCGCTGCCGAAGGTGTCCGGCAGCTGCCGCTCGCGCCCGGCCGGGTCCGCGTACCCCGCGACGATCAGCTGGAGATCGCGGAAGTCGAAGCGGGGGGCGAACGGGAGCGGCCGGTCCGTCGTCTCGGCGGTCATGGCGTCGCCGACGATGACCCTCACCGTGTGCGTCGCCTCATCGGATGCGCCTGGCAGGCGGCATGAAGCCGCCCTTCGTGTCGGGGATCTTCCCGTTCACGATGTCTTCGTGCGTCACCGGGGGCCCCGGGTCCTCGGGCGATCCACCCACGGCATCGGCTCCGCTCTGCCCCTTCTTCCCGGACGGACCGTAGCCGGTGATGACATCACCCACGCCGGCACCCGGCCCCTTCGTGACCACGATGTCCTCGCCCTTGCGGAAGATGAGGTTCCCACGCCCTCCCTGGGAGAGGTACACCGCGTCCGGGCTCGTGAGGATCTCCTTCACGCGTTCGTCGCTGAAGTGGGGGTGGTAGTTGCCCGACTTGCGTACCTTGCCCTCCGCGGCCCGCTCGGAGATCTTCTCCGAGTCGCTCACGGCCTTCGCGTCCGGGCACTTCTTCTTGTCCGCGAGCAGTCCGGCCCAGGTGGACGAGCGGTGGTGTACGAGGACCGCCGCGTGCATCCGCCCCGAGGAGGCCCCGCCCGGACGGTAGGCCGTGCCGGAGACGGAGCCGCCGGGCCTGCAGCCGGCGTCGTCACGCTCCTGACGCACCTTGTCGACCAGTTTCTTGACCTCGGTCGTGGCCAGGGCGCGGGCGGTGATGAGTGTGTCGGCGCGGTAGGGGATGCGGTACTGGACCATCCGGCCGCCACTCGCCCGGGAACGCGCCCGCGCCTCGGCCTTCTTCTGCGCCTCGACCGAGGCGAAGGTCGGCCCGGCGCCCGGATTGGAACAGGACAGGCTGCCGGAGACGCTGGTCCCGGTGACCGCGAAGGAGCTCTGCGGGCTGGTGCACCGGCCGGCGGGCTTGCTGTCGATGCTGAAGGAGGCGGTCATCACCGCCGTGACCTTGCCGCTCATCAGGCGGCTCTTGGCGTCCGTGGTGATGTGGCCGGCGAAACTGTTCCTGGCGGTGCACCCACCGGAACCGCACTTCACCGTTCCCCCACCGCTGAGGGTCAGGGTGATGCCGCTGTCGGTGGCGTTGTTCAGCTCCTTCGTCTGCTTCTCCAGGGTGTCGAACATCGGGTCGACGGCGTTCTCGGCGACCGGCGCCAGGTCCAGGCCGTCGGAATCGCTGCCTTCGAGAGGACCGTCCGTCACCTCGGGAGCCTCCACGGGCTCCTCGTCGTCGTCGGACACCTTCCGCGCGGTGACATGCGTGAGCCGGACGGAAGCGGCACGGGCGGGGCCGACGGAGCTCCCGTCGGAGCTCTCATCGGACGGGGAAGGGCCGTAGGACTCCAGGCGCAGCACCCGGTGGGGCTTCTTCTCCGTGACGAGCAGACGGCCCGCGGAGGTGTCCACCGCGAGAGCCGGTGTGCCGTGGACGGCGAGCGGCTTCGCGGACCCGGTCGGTGCCGGTGTGTCCACCAGCCGGTCAAGAGCCTTCGAGAGCCCGGTGGCCAGGTCGGGCGGGGACGGCCTGCGCCCCACCACTTCCTGCGTCACACTGTCGCTCTCCTCGGCCGCCGCCCACTTGCCCGAGGTGTCCCCGCCGGAACCCGTACCGGAGCCGGCGTCCTTCTGCCGGGTGAAGGTCCTGCCGCCGATGTGCAGGACCTCGCGGGCCAGGTCGGTGTCGCCCAGGCCCAGAGCGCCGAAGCGGCTGCCGGAGGCGGTGACGGTGACGTCCCGTTTCATCAGGCCGGTGGCGGAGTCCCGGTACCGCAGGCCCGGAGTGTCGGCCAGCGCGGCCACGGCCTGCCGGAACGGCCGCAGGTCCCGCTTGGCCTCGGGCTTCTCCGAGCCCGGACTGCCGTTCCAGGCCAGCAGCCCGGCCACCAGGCCCGCGGCCAGCACCCCCACACCGCCGAACAGCAGGAGCCGCCCCCGCCGACGGGCAGGCGGAGGCGGAGGCGGAGGCATGGGCCCGTACGGGCCGGGCGGAGGCCCGTACGGCGCGTGCTGCGGCGGAATGTACGGCGCGCCCTGCGGCGAGGGGTACGGCCCCTGGGGCGGCGGCCCGAAGGCGCCGGACGGCGCGGCGTACCCGGAGTACGGGGGCGGGGCGTCCGGCGGAGGCGGGACCGGCGGCCCGAAAGCGCCGGCCGGCGGTGTGTAGGAGGGAGCCTGCGGTGGACGGTCCGCCGGAGGCCTCTGGGCGTCTTCGTGCTCCGTCAAGATGTTCCCCCGTGTGTCCGCAGGCCGCCGACGGCAAGATCCGATCGCTACAGGGACAGTGTGGAGGTGACGCGACCTCACGCGCTGCTGCTTTTCGGACGTCCGCCCGAAGGGGACACGCCGGTGAGGGCGCCGCCCGCGCCGGGCGCGAATCTCAGAACCCTCTGATGTGCTGACACTACCGTCCGGCCCATGGTGCGCGACTATCTCATCATCGGGGCCGGTCCGGCCGGACTCCAACTTGCCGCTCTGCTGGAACGCGACGGGCGCGACTACCTCGTCCTGGAACGGGGGAGAGCGCCGGGGACGTCCTTCACCCGGTATCCCCGCCATCGGCAGCTCATCTCGACGAACAAGGTGAACACGGGCTTCACGGACCCCGAACTCAACCTGCGTATGGACTGGAACTCACTCCTCAGCGACGACCCGGAACTGCTCTTCACCCGCTACAGCGAACGCTACTTCCCGCCGGCGGACGAACTCGTGCGCTACCTGGCGGACTTCGCGGCCCGCACCGGCGTACGCGTCGAGTACGGGACGGAAGCGGTCAGGATCTCCCGCGAGGACGGCGTCTTCACCGTCCTCGACGGCGACGGGCGGACCCTGCGGGCCAGGCGGCTCGTCATGGCGACGGGCATCTCCAAGCTCTACGAGCCACCGATCCCGGGCATCGGACTCGCCGAGCGCTACGACACCTTCGACACCGCCCCCGTGTCCTTCACCAACCAGCGGGTGCTGATCATCGGCAAGGGGAATTCCGCCTTCGAGACCGCCGACGGCCTCGTGGAGAAGGCCGCGGTGATCCACGTCGTCGGCCCGCACTCGGTCAAGCTCGCCTGGAAGACCCACTACCTCGGGCATCTGCGCGCGGTGAACAACAACTTCCTGGACACCTACCAGCTCAAATCGCAGAACGCGGTGCTCGACGGCACCGTGGAGAGCATCGAGAAGACGGCGGGCGGCGGCTTCCGCGTGATGCTCCGCTACGCCCGGACCACGGAACCGCTGCGCGAACTGCACTACGACCGGATCATCGTCTGCACCGGCTTCCGCTTCGACGCGTCCGTCTTCGACGAGTCCTGCCGCCCCGCACTCGCCATCAACGACCGCTTTCCCGCACAGACCTCGTCCTTCGAGTCGGTCAATGTCCCGGACCTCTACTTCGCCGGAACGCTGATGCAGCAGCGGGATTTCAAGAAATCCACCAACGGCTTCATCCACGGCTTCCGTTACGCGACGCGCGCCCTGCACCGCATCCTCGGCGCCCGCCATCTCGACACCCCCTGGCCGGCCCGTACGCTCGCCGCGACCCCGGAGGCGATAGCCGACGCCGTCATCGGCCGCGTCAACCGCTCGTCGGGCCTCTGGCAGCAGTTCGCCTTCCTCGGCGACGTGGTCGGTGTGGACGGCGACCGGGCCGTGTACCAGGAGGAGGTCCCGCTGGACCACGTCACCGACGGCGGACTCGGCCCGTGCCCGCACCGGTTCGTCGTCGACCTGGAGTACGGCGCCGAGCACGACCGGACCGATCCGTTCGACGTGGATGTCCCGCGCGTCGTCGAGAACGACGTGGACCACGCCATGGACTCGACGTATCTCCACCCCGTCGTCCGCCACTACCGGGACGGCGTGCTCGCCGGGACCCACCATCTGGCGGAGAACCTGGAGAACGAGTGGAGTCTGCCGGCGATCCACCGGCAGCCGCTCACCGCCTTCGTGAAGGAGTGCCTTGACTGAGCAGTTCCCCGGCGCCGTACTGGACATCCTCGACGCGGCGGGCGGCCGGCCGGTGTTCGAGCACGCCGGCCGTGAGGTCTCGGGCGCCCGGCTCCTCGGCATGGTGAGGAGCGCGGTGAACGGCCTGCGGCAGCACGGAGTCGGCCCCGGGGACGGCGTCGCCATGCTGCTGCGGGTCGGCCCCGGGGCGTTCGCCGCGATCATCGCCGCCCACGTCGTCGGAGCCCGCGTCGTCGGCGTACGCCCCGGCCTGACAGCACGTCAGCAGGACCATGTGCTGCGGGACGTGGACGCGACGGTCACCGACCGGCCCGATGCTCACGGCACCCCGGCCGGGCCCGTCATCGCGCTCGACGACCTGCTGGCCACGGCGGACGACGGCACCCGGCCCAAGGTCCTGGCGCGCCCCGGGGACATCGCGCGGCTGCTCCACACCAGCGGCAGCACCGGCCTCCCCAAGGCGTGCGCCCAGACCTACGCGGCGATGACCGCGGGCTGGGCGCACCGGCCGGACGCCTGGCCGCCCGCCGTGCGCGAACTCGCCCGGCGCCTCGACCGGTTCCTGGTGTTCGGCACCCTGGCCAGCCAGGTGATGATGGAGTACGGGCTGCTGGCACTCGCCGCCGGCGGCAGCCTCGTCACCGCCGACCCGCCGGACTTCCCCGACGCCCTGGTGCGCCACCGGGCGAGCGCGAGCGTCATCACGGTGGCCCGGCTGACGAAACTCGTGGCGGCCCAGCGCGCGTCGCCGGTGGACCTCGGCGGTCTGCGCGCACTGATGGTCTCGGGATCCCCGCTGGAACCGGGACGGCTGAGGGAGGCCACCGAGGTGCTGGGCCCGGTCGTCTTCCACGGCTACGGGCAGACGGAGACCGGCATGATCTCCATGGCCGCCCCGGACGAGCCGCCGGGCTCCCTCGGCGTGCCGCCCGTGGACCTGGAGATCCGCGATGCCTCCGGCCGTCCGGTCCCGGACGGCAGCGACGGCGAACTCTTCGTCCGTACGCCGTCCCAGAGCTCCGGCTACTGGCAGGAACCCGCCCTCACCGCCGAGGTGTTCTCCGACGGGTGGGTGCGCACCCGCGACCTCGGCCGGTTCGACGCGTCGGGCCGGCTGTGGCTCACGGGACGGATCCGTGACGTGATCATCGTCAACGCCAACGTGTACTACGCCGGGCCCGTCGAGCGGCTGCTCGCCGGCCACCCCTCGGTGGCCGAGGCCTACGTCGTCGCCGTGCCCGACGACAGCACCGGTGAGGCCGTCCATGCCTTCGTCGTCCCCGCGGCCGGGCACACCCCGGACCTCGGCGAACTGCGGGCGCGGGTGGCGGAGGGCCTGGGTGAGGCCTGCGCCCCGGCCCGGCTCACCCTCATCGGCGAAGTACCGCTCACGGCGGCCGGCAAGCCCGACAAACGGCGCCTCGTGGACGGGAGCCGGACCCGCCCCTGACCGCGTGCCCCGTCCTCGTGTGCGTCACAAGGGCGGGGCGCCGTCCGTTCCGGGAGGAGCCGCCCGCTCGGCCCGGACGGCCTCGCCGCGCACCAGGCCGTCGAGTTCGGCGTCCAGCCCGGCGGACTCCTCGTGGTGCCGGTCGGCCGCCCGTGGGTCGCTGCCGCGGAGCGCGACGGCGCCTCCCGCCAGGGCCATCGGGAGAGCGACGAGCAGGGCGGCGGTGCGGGTGCTTCCCGGCGCGGAGAGGACCAGTGCGATGAGCGGAGGACCGAAGGCTCCGCCGGACTTGCCGACCGCCGCCGCCCAGCCGCCGGCGGTGCCCCGGATGGCCAGGGGGTAGATCTCGGCGGTGTAGGGGCCGATGAGCGCGATGACCCCGGCGGTTCCGGCGAACAGCAGGATCACGGCGGCGAGGAGGACGGGCCGGCTGCCGTCCATCCCGACGGCCGCGAGGACGAGGAGCGCCGCGACGGTCAGGGACGCGTAGACGACCATGGTGCCCTTCGCCGACCAGCGCATGTAGAGCCAGGCCGCCACGACACAGGTGGGGATGGACAGCAGCGACGAGAGGAACAGCAGCGTGGCCGCGGACATGCCTCCCCTGTGGGAGGCCTCCAGCTGGCTGGGCAGGAAGGTGATGAAGCCCCAGTAGACAAGACCCCAGGCGAGTGCGTAGCCGCTGACCACCAACGTCTTGGCCGTCTGAGGACGTCGGAACAGGGTCGCGGCGGGGACCCGGGCGACCTGGGACCGCTGCGCGGTGAAGGCCGCCGATTCCGGGATCCACCGGTTCAGCGCGATGAGGATCAGGACCAGTGGCAGTTGCGCGAACCACAGGACGCGCCACCCGGTCAGCGGGATGAGCACCGCGGCGAGTCCGGCGGCCGCCATGTACCCGCCCGTGGTGGTGAGTCCGGCCTGCAGCACCATGATGGCCGCGCGCCGGCCGGGCGGCAGGCTCTCGGTCATCAGGGCGTAGACGACGGGCAGCATGCCGCCGGCCGCCATCCCCATCAGGGCGCACATGGCCAGGATGCCGCCGAAGGTCGGCATGGCGCCGCACACCGTCGTCCCGAGGAACAGCAGGGACGCGATGAGGATCGTCGCCCTGCGCCCGATCCGGTCCGCGGCACGGCCCCCCACGAGCGACCCCACCACCGTGCCGCTCAGCGCCACTGTGGGCAGCCAGGCGATCTCGGCGGCGCCGAGGTGGAACTCGGCACGCATGCCGGGCTGTATGAACGCCAGCGTCGCGGGTTTCATCTGGTCAACCATCAGCGCGAAACTCAGCACCCCGATGAGACGGCGCCGGCCCGCACGGCTCGTCCGGCTCGGGGCCGCGACGGCCGTCGGATCCTCTCCCGGAGGCTGCACGACGGCGACCCCGGAGATCACCACCCCCACGACGATGGCGGCCATGGCGGCCCACATCGCGCCGGACATGCCCATCATCGCCATGTGGAATTCCATGGACGCGGAATCGACGAACATCCACACGTGCTGGCCGACGCCCGCACAGGTGAGGGCCACCCCGGTCCAGAAGAGCGGCGGCCGGGATATCAGCGACACCGGACGCGTGGGGGAGGTCATCCGACCACCCCGGGCAGGCGCCGGCGCGGCTCCTCGGGCGTCATCCGTTTCCTCTCTCCCGGTGGGGGACCGGACAGCCTCCGGCCCGTTGCTCCTCGAAATACCGTGTCGCCGGACGCTGCCTGCGGGCCTGCAGCACCATGGCCGTACCGAGCACCAGTTGGCGTACGCCCCGGGTGACGTCCTCCACCCCGTCCCGCAGCCGGACGAAGCCCCGCAGCACACCGAGACGACGGCGGCCGGGCGACTGGCCGCGCGGAATCAGCAGGCAGGGCGCCCGGTGCGGAATGGACCGGGTGTGCGAGGCCGTCGAGTCGAGCCGGTAGCGCGCGAGCACCTCGCGGACCGCCGCGCGCAGCACGAGCGGTGAGAGCCGCCAGGCCGGGCAGGGGCGGTTGGCCGCCACGCCGTACGGGATGTGGTGGACGTCCTTCGCCGCCAGCGCCGACCAGCGGTCCGGGTCGAACGCGTCGGGCCGTTCGTATCCGGTGGCGTGGTAGCCGGGATAGCTGAAGCACACCACCGAGCCGGCCGGCAGCACTGTCGTCCCGTCGAGCGGTATCTCACCCGTGGTGATGCGGTGGGCGATGCCGAACAGCGGATACAGCCGCATGGTCTCGTCGAGCACCTGCGTCAGGTACCGGTCGTCCTCCGGATCCGTGGCGAGGCGCTGCTGCACGTGCGGATGGCGGGCGAGGGCCAGCAGGACGTGCGCGGTCGCCTCGGACAGCTGCACGACCGCCGTGTTGAAGAAGGTCCCCTGCAGATAGTGCACCTGCTCGGGCAGGGACAGCGAGTCCGGCAGCGCGTGCGGTACGTGACCGGCGGCGACCCGCTCGCGCAGGTACGAGGTCAGCCGGGCGCGGCGCTTCGGATGGCGCAGACCGGTGCACTTCAGGGCGGTGATCACGTCATCCGCGTGCGCGGTGATCAGCTCCCGGGCCGGCGGTGGGCACGGCTCCTGGAAGACCAGTTCGTAGCAGAACGCGGCCCACGCAGGCATCACCAGATCCCGCAGTCGCACGAGGCTGATCCGCGAGTCCGGCACCCCGTCCAGCACACCGGCGACGGCGCGAGAAGCCGCCGCGGTGAGATCGGCCGAGGCCCCGGCGACGATGCGCCGCGTCGTCGCCGCCACGTCCTGGTAGCGCTCGCCGGGCTCCAGGTGCTCCTGGTGCACCTCCGGCCCCGGCGCCAGCCAGTACCAGAACAGGTCCGACAGACCGGCCCCCTCGCTCCGCCCGTTCGCGGCCGGATGGGCGTAGACCCGCTCGAACACCTCCGGCCCGTGCGTGGCGTTGGGAAGGGTCACCACCCGGTCCCCGTTGACCTTCTCGAAGATGCGTACGCGCAGCGCCACCACGGCACGCGGCAGCCACCACGCGTCCGTTCCCGCACGGGCCCTCACCACGCCGCACCCCTCGCGACGACCATGCCGGCCGTCAGATCCGCGTTCCGGCGCCCACCGCACAGGGCGAGCGTGTGGTCGTACGCGTCGCGCAGGGTCGCGAGGACCCGCCGCACGCCCGCCTCCCCGTCGACCGCCAGGCCCCACATGACGGGCCGTCCCACGCCGACGGCGCTCGCGCCCAGCGCCAGCGCCACCGCGACATCGCTGCCCCGGCGCACCCCGCCGTCGAGCAGGACCGGCACCCGGCCCGCGACCGCCTCGGTGACCCCGGACAGACAGTCCAGGGCCGCCGGCACCGCGTCGCACTGACGGCCCCCGTGGTTGGAGACGATCACCCCCGCCGCACCGTGCTCGACGGACAGCCGGGCGTCGTCCGGATGCAGAACTCCCTTGACCAGTACGGGAAGCGAGGTGCCGTGTACGACCTCGGCGAAGTCCGGCCAGCCGGGCGCGGCGGACATCGGGACCGCCGTGAGCGCACCCGGCTCGGCACCGGGCAGATCGCGCATGTTCTCGGCGGCGTATCCGGGCGGCAGGTCGGTGAACCCGTTGCGCAGGTCCCTGGTGTGCCGGCCGAACACCGGCGAGTCGACGGTGACCACCAGCGCCGTGCAGCCCGCCTCCTCAGCGCGTCGCACGAGCGCCCGGGTGACCTCCGGGCGCGGGTGCAGCTGGAGCTGGAACCACACGGCCGGGTCCGGTGCCGCCTCGCGCGCCGCCGCGACAACGTCGAGGACCGCGGTGGTCGCGGCCGTCCCCGTCACCAGAACGGCGCCCTCGGCCGCCGCGGCACGGGCCGTGGCCCGCTCGCCGTCCCGGTGCACGAGCCGGTGGAAGGCGGTCGGTGAGACGATCACCGGAGCCGCCTGCGGGGCGCCCGGCAGATCCACGGCGGTGTCCCGCACCTCCGCACCGCTCAGCACCCGCGGCAGCAACGCGTACCGGTCGAACGCCCGCTCGTTGCCGGCGAGGACGCGTTCCTCCCCTGCGCCTCCCGCCACGTAGTCGTAGACGACCGGATCCAGCATCTTCCGTGCCGTGTCGTGCAGTTCGCGGAGTGTCACGGGGCCACCGGGGCGGCCGGGCTGCGCCGCGCATCGAGGAAGGCGGTCAGCGGGGCGCGGTGAACCTCCTCGCTGTCCCACTCGTTCTCCAGGTTCTCGGTGAGGTGGTGGTCGGCCACGAACACACCGTCCCGGAACCAGCGGACGACCGGATGCAGATAGCGGCCGTCCAGCCCGGACACGTCCTGCTGGGACTTGCGGCCCGCCGAGACGTCGAAGGGGTCCACCCGGTCGTGGTCCTCGCCGTACTCCAGGGTGATCACCGCGTACGCGTCCACCTCACCGAAGTCCCCGGCGCGCACGGCCCCGGGCACATGGTCGACGGGCACCTCCTCGGCGTAGCGCAGTGTGCCGTCCGGGGCGAGCAGCAGCAGGTCACCGAGGACGGCGAACTGCTGCCACAGCGCGGAGGACCGGTTGACGCGGCCGATCACCGCGTCCACGGCCCGCTCCGTGGCGTCCCCGAGCACCGTCGTCGGCCAGGGCACACCGTCATGGCGCTGCCGCAGCCCGCGGTGCAGGGCGCGCACCGCGTAGCGGAATCCATGGATGAAGCCGGTCGTCGCCTTCCGGAAGTCGCGGCCCTGCATCAGCGTCCCCGCGAAGTACAGACCGGGTACGTTGACCGACTCACCGAGCGGCGTCAGCGCCGGGAAACGGCCGTCCACGACCACCTCCGGCGTGCAGGTGTCGTCGAAGAGGGAGGCGTCGAACCGGAAGCCCGTCGCGACGATCACCCGGTCGTAGCGGATCTCCTTGACCACCTCGTCGACCCGCTCGAAGGCGACCGGGACATGGAAACCGTCCGGTTCACGCCTGATGGCCAGGACCCGGCCGTCGAGGAGAGCGTTCTGCGACTTCAGCTGGTAGCTGTCCAGGAAGTTGTTGTAGACCGCGCGCAGATGTCCCACGTAATGCGTCCGCCAGGCCATCTTCAGCGAGCCCGAGCCCACGACATGGATGACCGCCGCGGTCTCCATCAGATTCTCCGCCGTCTCGAACGCCGAGTTTCCGCGGCCGATGATGAGCACCCGCTGATCGGTGTACGCCTTCGGGTCGGTGTCGATCGTGTCGTAGCGCTCGGCCAGCTCGATGCCCGGGACCGACGGCAGGTTCGGCACGGGCATCCCGGTGGCGACCACCAGGTGCCGTGCCCGCCACGCCGTGCCGGTGTGGTCGGTGACGGTGAAGCCCCCCGCATCCCGCGAGACCTTCTCGACGGCGGTGTCGTACCGCACCTGCACCCCGGTCCGCGCGGCGAAGTCCGTCAGATAGCGCACCAGGTCGTCGGCCGGCGGGAAGTAGCGGGGGCTGTACCGGGTGAACAGCAGCTCCGGATCGTCGCTCAGCAGTGAGTTCCAGTCCATCCGCAGCCGCAGCTCGGGATCGTCGTAACCCGTGTGCACCTTGTTGTTCGAGATGAGGAAGCGGTGCCGGGGGAACCGCGTGAAGAACGTCCCCGGACCGCTGCCGCGCTCCAGAACGACATAGTCCGCGCCGTCCCGCTCCAGCAGGGCGGCGAGCTGAAGTCCGGCGGGCCCCGCACCGATGATCAGGTAGTCATGGGTCATGGTCCGGAAGCTAGTCACCCGATTTCAGAGCGCTCTGAGATTTCCCGCCTACGTTTCCGGACGTGCTCACCACCACGGACGCCCTCGCCCTCACCGGCCCCCTGGACTCCGCCGCCCTGCGCCGCGCGGCGACACCGCTCACCGTCACCGTGGACGCCGGGGCCCGGGACCGTCTGGACCGCGGCCGCCGCTTCTTCCACGGGCTGCGGCACGGCGACGGCGGCGGTACGGCCCGTCCCATCTACGGCGCCACCACCGGATTCGGCGCCCTCGTCGGGTACGCAGGCCGCGCCGACGAGGCGGACCAGTGCGACAACACCCTGGCCCACCTCGGGGCGGGCCAGGGGCCCGACCTGCCGCACGAGATCTGCCGGGCCGCCCTCCTGCTGCGCACCTGGTCCCTCGCCCAGGGGTACTCCGGTGTCTCCGCCGAGGTCGTCGACCGGCTCACCGCGATGTTCGCCACGACGTTCTCGCCCGCCGTACCCCGCTACGGCTCCGTCGGTGCGAGCGGCGACCTCATCCCGCTCGCCTACGCGACCCAGGCCCTGCGCGGCCGGGGGCACGCCTACCTGGACGGCCACCGCATGGGTGCCGCCGAGGCCCTGACCGCCGCCGGGCTGCGCCCGCTCACCCTCGACGGCCGCGACGCCCTCGCCCTGGTCAACGGCACCTCCGTCACCACCGCGGCCCTGGCGCTGGCCCGTGACACCGTCCGCGGCGCCCACCGCTCGCTCACGGCCCTCACCTGTCTTCTGGCCGACCTGCTCGGCTGCGACCCCGGCTTCCTGGACGACGACCTGCTGCGCGCGTACGGTCACGCCGGAGCGGTCGACGCCGGCGCGCGGATGCGGCGGACCCTCACCGGCATCGGACCCTCGGGAACCCGGCCGCTCCAGGAGCCGTACAGCATCCGCTGTACCCCGCAGCTGCTCGGCGCCGCCGAGGACGCGCTGCGGTACGTCGACGCCGTGGTCGCCGCAGACCTCGGCGGCGTCAGCGACAACCCCCTCTTCTTCCCCGGCGACGACGCGCACGAGGGCAAGGTGGTGCACGGTGGCAACTTCTTCGGCCAGCCCGCCGCGTTCGCGGCCGACCTCCTCGCCTCCGTCACCGCCCAACTGGGCAACCTGGCCGAACGCCAGCTCGACCTGCTCATGGACCCGGCACGCAACGGGGGCCTGCCACCGATGCTCGCCACCGCACCGGGCCTGCAACACGGCCTCCAGGGCGTACAGCTGGCCGCCACCGCGTTCGTCGCGGAGATCCGCCGCAACGCCACACCCGCCGGTATGCAGAGCCTGCCGACCAACCTGCACAACCAGGACGTCGTACCGTTCGGCACCCAGGCGGCCCTGCGCTCCTACGACATGGCGGAACTGCTCGCCCTGCTGACCGGTTCGCTCGCCCTCGGCCTGCGCCAGGCGGCCCACGTCGGCGCCCGCCGCCCCACCGCACCCCGCTGCGCGGACCTCCTCGACGCTCTCACCGAGGTGATCCCCCCGGTCGAACCGGACCGTCCGCTGGACGCGGACGTCCGCGCCGCGGCACGCCTGCTCGCCGCGCACGAGGTGCCGTGAACGGACGTGCCGGGGCCGGGGCGACGGGCGGGGGTGTGTACTCCGGGAGCCGGATGACGAACCGTGCACCGTGACCCGGGCGGCCGGATGCGGTGACCGTGCCCCCGTGGCGCTCGACGACCTCCCGCAGCAGCGCGAGTCCCAGCCCGTACCGCCCGCCGTCGCCGCTGCCGCGGTGGAACCGCTGGAACAGCTGCTCCACCGCGGCCGGGTCGAACCCGGGCCCGGTGTCCGAGACGGCCAGTACGACCAGGCCGCCGGAGCGCGACACGGTCAGCTCGATCCGGCCCCCGGCCGGGGTGTGGCGGATCGCGTTCGACAGCAGCTCGCCGACGGCGCGACGCAGCGCCGTCCGGATGCCGTCGACGAAGAGGGGCCGCGCGGGGCCGTCCACGACGACGGTGAGGCAATGGCTCCGCGCCCGGTCCCGCTCCTCGGCCACCACGGACCGGGCCAGCGCGACCAGGTCGACCGGACCGCGCTCCGACCCCCGCGTGGGCCCCGCCGCGAGACTCGCGGACAGCAGCAGGTCGTCGAGCACCTCACCGAGCCGCCCGGTCGACGCGACCATCCGTGCCAGCCCGTCGCGATGCGGCACCGGCAGATCCTGCGCGGCCGCCTGCCGGGCGAGGACCTGCGCCCGTGTGTGCACCTGGGTGACAGGCGTACGAAGTTCGTGACTGGCGTCCGTGACGAACCGACGCTGCCGGGTGAGGGCCTCCGCCAGAGGGGCCACGGCCCGGCGTCCCAGGAACACACCGGTGACGGCAGCCGCGAGCAGACCCACCACTTCGGCCACCCCCAGCGCGAACCACAGATGGCTCCGGTCGGCCAGCTGGAATCGCATGTCCAGCACCGCCTGCACCACGTCCCCGTCGGCGCGGAGCTGCGTGCGCACCAGATAGACCGTGTGGTCGCGCCGCACCGTTCGTTCCACGGCCTCGTGCGTGGCGCGCACCCGGTTGACATCGGCGCGCAGCGGGAAGCCGCCCGGGGCGTTGGACAGGGGAGCCACGCCGGGTGCGTACAGCCAGGTGCACACCGGAGGCCTGGCCGGATCGCCGTACTCCGCTCCGTACCGGAGCTCACGCCACACCTGATCGTTCTGCGCGTCCACCATCACCGTGTGCGCGACCCCGCCGACGACCGTGATCAGCAGCGTGATGATCACCCCGGTCAGCACGGCGATCCGCAGCCGCGCCCGCCGCACCGCCGCCCACTCGGCCGGCACCGACCGGTTCACAGCGCCCCCAGCCGGTAGCCGAGACCGCGCACCGTGCGCACGACCTGCCGGCCGAGCTTGCGGCGCAGGTAGTAGACGTACGTGTCGACAATGGACGAAGCGGGCGCCTCCTGGAACACCAGCCGGCGCAGGTCCGCCCGCGAGTGCACCGCCTCGGGGCGCGAGGCGAGCGCCCACAGCAGAGCGAACTCCCGCGCGGCGAGGGCGACCTGCTCGCCACTGGCCAGCTCCACCTCGCGGCGGCCGACGTGCAGGTGACCCGAGCCGATCCGGAGCACGTCGGTGGCATCGAGCGCCCGACGGCACAACGCCCGTAAGCGCGCGCTGAGTTCGTCGAGCTCGAACGGTTTGACGAGATAGTCGTCCGCCCCGGCGTCCAGCCCGTCGACGCGGTCGTGCACCGTGCCCATCGCGGTCAGCAGCAACACCGGTGTGCGCACGGCACGGGACCGTAACCGGCTCAGGAGGTCGAGGCCGTCGAGCGCCGGCAGGCGGCGGTCGAGGACAAGTACGTCGTACTGCCGGGAGAGACCGAGATGCAGCCCCCGCTGCCCGTCGGCCGCCACATCGACCGCGTACCCCTCGTCCCCCAGTACGGCGGAGAGCATGTCGGTCAACTCCCGGTCGTCCTCGACCAGCAGCAGCTTCCAAGGACCCCGCGAGTGCCTCTGCACCACAGCCCAACTCCCCTCGCCCTGCCCCGCCAACCCCAGTCAACGCCCTTGCGGGGGACGGGGTTCCCGGGGCGGATGCGGGTGGTGCTCAGGCTGCGCCGGCGCCGGTCACCCCGCGTCACCGTGGTGGAGACGCGCGGCGCGTGTGACCAGGTAGCGCTGTTCAGGGGTGCTGGTGGTGCGGGCGGCGGCGGCGCGATAGTGCTCGACGGCGGCCGGGATGTCGCCGGCGCGCTCCAGGAGGTGGGCTCGTACGGCGTGCAGCCGGTGGTGATCGGTCAGAGGGCCACCGTCGGCGTCGAGCGCGTCGAGAAGGGCGAGGCCGACGGCGGGTCCCCGGCTCATCGCGACGGCGACGGCCCGGTTGAGGGTGACCACGGGGTTGGCCGCCCCCGCCACCTGGTCGAGCAACCCGTACAGTGCGGCGATCTGCGGCCAGTCCGTGTCCTCGGCGCGCGCCGCGTCGTCATGCAGCGCCGCGATGGCCGCCTGGATCCGGTACTCCCCCGGGCGACCGCCGCCCAGTGTGCTCGCGAGCAGCGCGGCCCCCTCACCGATCAGCCGCCGGTCCCAGCGGGTGCGGTCCTGCTCCGCCAGCGGGACCAGCTCGCCGTCGGGGCCGGTGCGGGCGGGGCGGCGGGCCTCGGTGAGCAGCATGAGCGCCAGCAGCGAGGTCGCCTCACCTTCCCCGGGCAGGGCACGGTGCACGCCCCGGGTGAGCCGGATCGCCTCGGCTGCCAGGTCCGCCCGGTGCAGCACCGGGCCCCGGGTGGCCGCGTACCCCTCGTTGAACATCAGGTACAGCACCCGCAGCACCGAGCCGAGCCGCGCATCCCAGCCCTCCGTGCCCGGTTCGGGCACGTCGAAGAAGGCGCCCGAGGCCTTGAGCCGCTGCTTGGCACGGCTGATGCGCTGGGCCATGGTCGCCTCGGGTACGAGATACGCACCGGCGATCTCGGCGGTGGTCAGTCCGCCGACCGCCCTCAGGCACAGGGCGATGGCCGATGCCGGGGTGAGCGCGGGGTGGCAGCACATGAACAGCAGCGTCAACGAGTCGTCCTGCCCGGTGGCAGCCCCGGCGGCCGGTTCCCGTGCGACCGCCTCCTCCCGGCGCCGGCGCGCGAGTTCGCTCCGTACCTGGTCCGTGTACCGGCGCGTCGCGACCTGGATCAGCCAGCCGAGCGGGTTGTCGGGCACCCCGTCGGCCGACCACGAGCCGGCCGCGCCGAGAAGGGCCTCCTGCACGGCGTCCTCGCACGCCGCGAAGTCCCCGCGTCGCCGCACCAGCACGCCGAGGGCCTGTGGCGCGAGCGTGCGCAACAGGTCTTCGACGTGCTCGGATGTGCCACTCACAGCTCGCCGTGCTCGTCGGCCATGACCTGCCGCACCTCGACCGGCTGCTGGGTGGGCACTCCGCCGGGGCCGGGGACGGCGGAGATCCGGGCGGCGATCTCCAGAGCCCGTTCCTCCGACTCCACATCGAAGACGTTGAGGCCGGCGAGGACCTCCTTGGACTCGGCGAACGGCCCGTCGGTCACCACCGCCGGGGCGATTCCGTCCGCGCGGACCGTGCGGGCCAGCCGGGGATCGGCCAGCGCCATGAACTGGACCATCTCGCCGCTCTCGGTCAACTCCTCGGTCAGCAGGGCGTAGTAGTCGAAGTGCGCCGCGATGTCACCCGGCTGCCAGGTGTCCATCGGCTCCTCGAAGACTCCACCGTCGTGGTTGACCAGCAGCGCGAACTTCGGCATTGCGTACTCCTGTTGTCAGTTGTCGCGGACCCTCACGGCGTCACCCTTCCGGTGCGCCCTCACCCCACTGTCGTAGCCGGCCCCGGGTTCTCTACATCCCCGGCGCGGAATCTTCAGTGGAGCGGGCCGGTCCCCTTGGCGCCGTAGCGGGCGGCGGCCTGTCCGGTGGTCAGGGCCCAGTACCGGTCGCCGAAGGACCAGTGCCACCATTCCGTCGGGTAGTTCACCAGCCCGGCGCGGGTGAGTGCCGAGCCGAGGATCTCCCGGTTCGCGCGGGCGTCCTCACTGATGTTGAGCGCATCGGTGTAACAGGCGCCCTCGCTCTCCTCCGGGTCCGCGTTCATGCGTGTGCCGAGGTCGAGTTCCCGTCCATCGGCATCGGCCAGGGTGAGATCGACGGCCGCACCGGCACTGTGCGGGGCGATCTCGGGAGGGGAGACGTAGCGGCTCGCCGCCGCGTGGATCCGCTCGGCGCTCCACCCGGGGTGGTCGGCGCGGAGCCGGTCGGCGTACTCCTCGAAGTACCGGCGCTGGAGCGTGGGCGGCCGGTACCCCTCCACGAACAGCAGCCGCAGTCCTCGCGGCAGCGTCGCCTGCGCTTCGAGCAGCCGGCCGGCCACCCCCTCGCGCAGGTGGGCGAAGGCGTCGGCAGGGTCCTGCTTCCGCCGGTCGACGAGCAGCGAGCCCTCGGCGCGCACATCCACGAGAGGCTCGCCGCACTCCCGTACGGGTATCGCGGCGACCTTGGCATCCGACATCAGAACGATCTCAGTCATGCGTGTGATCCTCTCGCACACCTCGCACGAGGAAACTCCCGGATCAGCGGGTTTGGTGGCGTACCCGCTCCGTCGGGTCAGCACGAGCGGGGCGCGGATCGGGCCGGGACGGTGACCGAGCGCCCCCGATGGGGAATGCTGGGGCCATGAGCGAAGAGACCGAGGCGCTGGCGAAAGCCCTCATCGCACTCCGCGCGGCCGAGGGCATCTCCGAGGGAGATCTGGCGCGTCGTACGGGGTTGAGCCGGGCGACCATCAGGCTCCACGAGAGCGAGCGCGGACAACTGCCCCTTCCCTTCGCCGCCCGCCGCTTCGAGGAAGTCCTCGGCTGGGCACCGGGCAGCATCCCGACCGCGTCGCGCGAGACGAGGGATCTCGAACTTCCGCCTTACCCCGGTGCCGTCGAGGGGCGCGCCGAGAGGCCCTGATCAGGTCACCGACCGAGTCCGGCCCGGCGAAGGCCGCCGCCGTGGTCACCGCGTTCCGCGGCGTTGAATCCCGGCCCCACACCCTGCATGGTGGTCCTTGCCGTCGAGGATGGGGATGGGGGAGGGCATGTGGAGGAGTCCCGGTGGGAGCAGCGTCGTGTCTCGGTCAGCGGCAGGACCCTACGGTGGCCACGCGCCCTGCTCGCCTTCGCCCTGGTGGATCTGGTCTGGGAAATCATCAAGTCGAACCTCGACGCCGACGTTCGTGACGGCTGGCCGTGGCGGTTGACCGTACTCGACGCCTCGACGTGCGCGGCCGTGGTAGCCCTCCTCACCGGCATCGTCCTGACCCGTACCCAGCTCTCGCAGACCATGCGGCCGATCCTGAGCTGGTCGGCAGTGGCTGGGAACAGCGACCGGCTCGACGACTCCCGGCGCACCGTGTACCTGATCAATGCGGGAGGCGGCAGGTCCGTGGTCCACTCCGTCGCCTACCGGATCCGGGCATCCGCACGGTGCCCCGAGCCCGGCGTTGTTCCTCCGGGCTGGATGCCCTGGCAGACCGCCGTCGACTCGCTGGCGTCGCTGGGCCTCGACTGGAACGAGGACGTCTTCCTCCTGCACCTCGGCAAGGGGGCGGCGATCCCGATGACCAACACCGGCACAGACGGAATGGAACTGCTGGCCCTCGGCCACAAGGCGCTGGAACGGCTTGCGGCCCTGGACGTGAGAATCCAGGTGGAAGACGTGTTGGGGGACGTCTACGAGCGACAACTGCAGTGTGTACGTCCGGCGGGTACGTCATCCCGGCCGAGCCGCCGCTGACCCCCTCCCAGGCCGGGCCGGCCGGCGGCTGCCTGCGACGCCACGCACAGGCAGCCGTCGTCGTCAGTAGTGGCTGTTCATCGCGGCCCGCACCTCGGCAAGGGTGGTGTCCGCCACGGCTCTGGCCCGCTCGTTCCCCTCCCGCAGTGTCCGGCGCAGGTGTGCGCGGTCGCGGGCGTACTCGGTGCGGCGTGCCCGGATCGGGGCCAGATACTCGTTGACCGCCTCTGTGACGGTCCGTTTGAGCGCCGCGGCTCCCGCGGAGCCGATGTCGTCCGCCAGTTGCTGGGGGGTGCGGTCCTGGCAGAGAGCGGCCAGGAGGAGGAGCGAGGAGACCTCGGGGCGGCCTGCCGGGTCGAAGGTGATGTGGCGCTCGGAGTCGGTCCTGGCTCCCTTGATCAGCCGTGCCGTCTCGTCGGCGTCAGCGGCCAAACTGATGGCGTTGCCGCGGCTCTTGCTCATCTTCGTGCCGTCCGTGCCCAGGAGCAGCGGTGCGGGTGACAGCAGGGCCTCGGGCTCCGGGAACACCGCGCCACCGGCGCCGTAGCGGTCGTTGAAGCGGCGGGCGATGGTGCGGGTGAGTTGCAGATGGGGGAGCTGGTCCTGTCCGACCGGGACCAGGTTGGCCCGGCAGAAGAGGATGTCGGCGGCCTGGTGCACCGGGTAGGTGAACATCAGACCGCTGACGGAGGACTGCCGTGAGTGGGCGATCTCGTCCTTCACCGTGGGATTGCGGTTCAGTTCCGCGACGGAGACGAGGCTCAGGAAAGGCAGCAGAAGCTGGTTGAGAGCGGGGACGGCGCTGTGCGTGAAGATCGTGCTGCGCGCGGGGTCCACTCCGATGGCGAGGTAGTCCAGGACCAGTTCCTCGACATGCCCGCTCAGGTTGTCCGCCACATCGCGGTCGGTCAGGACCTGGTAGTCCGCGATGATCACGAACAGCTCCACCCCGAGGTTCTGCAGGCGAACCCGGTTGTGCAGGGTGCCGAAGTAGTGCCCCAGATGGAGGCGTCCGGTGGGACGGTCCCCGGTCAGTACGCGGTACCGCCCGGGATCTTCGAGGATCAGCTTCTCCAGCGCCGCGCTGCGCGCCTGCGCGGCGGTCGTTCCGAGTGCATCGGTTGACGGTTCGACGGCAGGGGCGTCGGGGCTCGGGCTCGTCGGCTGAAGGATGGTGTTCATGAGGTCTCCTGGTGGTCGTATCGCCGTTCGGACGACACGCCCCCCTCGATCCAGGGAACACAAAAGGGCCGTCCATCCGAACGGCCCGGTCATGCGTGAGAGGTAGCCGCTCCTACGAGGAGCGCCACCAGCCAAGACACGACGAGAGATGCATAGCGGCATTGTAGCCGACCGGGCTGTCAGCCGGCCGGACTTTCCGGCAGCGGCCATGCGGCCCCGCGGATGGTGAGCCGGCCTTCCGGCACCCGCCTCCGCAGTGAGCCCCGTCCTCCCGGGGGTGAGTGCGGTCGGCGATGGGCGTGGGCAGGGGGCGATGATGCCGGCGACCGCGTTCGGTCCGGACGCGGGATCCGCGGGGCGCGAAGGGTGTCGCAGTCGTGCTACTGGGCGGTAATCTTCGGCTCCGTCCGCGACTTGGGGGAGTGGTATGGGCACCGTCACGACGTTCGATCCGGTCACCGAGCACGAGAGGACCCGTGCCGCGCTGGCCGCCGCTGCTTCACGTCTGGTCGCGCTGCTGCGCGCCGTGCCCGACCAGGACGCAAGGTCGGGTGTCCCCGAGTGGACGGTCGGCGACGTCGGTGCGCACCTGGCGGCTGTGTACCTCGCGTACACCGCCCTCGTCTCGCCCGACGACGCGGTGGAGTGGGACGACGTCCTGCCGTCCGGCGAGGGCACCTTCGTCGAGCGGATCACCGCGATGAACAGCCGCTCCGTGACCCTGTTCGGGGGTGAGGAACGCGCGAAGGTGCCCGACTTCGTCGCCGAGCGGAGCGATACGTTCCTGCGCGTTACCGAGGGCCTTCCCCCGGACAGCCCCGTCTCCGCGCCCTGGTACGGCGAGGTGCCGTTCACCTTGGCGACGGTGACCGGTCTGCTGCTCAGCGAGACCCTCGTCCATGGTCTGGATGTCGCACGCGGTGCCCGCACCCCGTGGTCGATCGGCGACGACGAGGCCCGCCTCGTCCTCGGGCAGTCGATGCCGACGATGATGGCGGCGGCCCTGGACCCGGTGAAGTCGCGGGGCGTACACATCGCGTTCGACCTCGCGGTCAGGGGCGGGCCCCGCCTCGCGGTCGTCGTCGACGACGGAACGGTGACGGTGACCCGCGACGCCCCACCGCGCGCCTACGACTGCCGGATAGTCGCGGCGCCGGCCACCTTCCTTCTGGTCTCCTTCCGGCGTACGCCGATCTGGAAGGCGGTCGCGAGCGGCCGGATGCGGGCCGGCGGCAGCAAGCCGTGGCTGGCCATGCGGCTCGGCCAACTCGTCGCCGGGCCCTGATCCGGACCGCGCGGCGTACCGTTCGGACCAGGCGCCGATCGACCCGGCGAACGGTTCGACTCACTCCGCCGCTCCCGGCATCATGTACATCTCCGAGCGAGAGAGGGGGGGCGATCCGACGATGGCCCATACGGCCGATGGGCATGCGGATCGGGACGAGCCCGGCGTATCGAGTGGCGCGGTGTGGCTCAAAGGGCAGCTGCTGGACATCGCTTCCGCGCTGCGTCCGGACCGCGGCCCGGTCGTGGCCCGGGAGTGGACCGATTCCGTGCGGCTCAGCGGTCCCGCACCGGTCGGCTACCGCTCGCTGTTCCTCATAGGCATGAGCGGGGACGGCAGTCACGCGCCGTCGAGGTTCGGCGAGACCTTGACCGCCTTCGCCGGGGCCGGCTGGGAGGTGTGCACCGACGCCGCGGATCACTACGGGGAAAGCTGGGCGACGGCTCGCCGCGAGGACTTCGAGGCAAGGGTGTACGAAGGCAGCGGATCCGCGATCCTGACTCTGACCGGCTGGACGCCGGTCGTGTACCTCGAACAACAGCTGGGCCAGCCGCCCTTCACCCGCAGCACAGCCGACGGGGTGCTGTGCCACGACTGCCACGGCTGGGGTGTCTGTCTGATGTGTGAAGGCAGGCCCTACAGCCGCTACGAGCGGTGCTGGTGCGCGGGCAACAACGCCGGTCCCGGCAGGTGTGTGGAGTGCGCGGGGCGTGGACTGCAGACCGTCGCCACCGTGCCGTGGTACCGGCCTCAGCAGAGGCTGGACGGCGAGGACGTCCTCCCGCGCCCGAGTGCCGAAGCGGCACACGATTCCACCCTCGGCGCGTTTGCCGACGTCGCCCGACGCGCCTGCACCTGCGGGGAGGTGTGCTGCTTCTGGCGTAACGCCGTATCCAGGGAGGACGGCCATCTCCTCTCCCGGTTCGCCGGAGCCTGCCAGGGATGCGGCGAACCGCGCGCCTACGCGTTCACGCTGCCCCTGCCGTGACCACGACCCCGCCCCGGTCGTTACAGGCCAAGCTCCTCACACAGCTGCACGTACGTGTCGAGGTATTCCGGGTTGGTCCGGAACCGGTCGAGGCCGATCACCTCGAACTCCTCCCTGTCGGAGGCCGAACGCACGCCAAGGGCGGCCAGCGCCTGATTGATTGACGCATCATCAGGTGCCAGTCGTTCTTCACCGTCGAACGCGGCAGCCCACTGGTCGCCGATCCCGCCGAAGTAGTTCGTCTCGATGATCGCGAACCGCGGCCTGTCGGTCCCGGTGATCTCGCGCACGAGGTCACGCAACACCGCCTCCGTCGGAAACACGAGGGAGATGTCCTCCGGCAGATCGAGCAGCGCACGGTTTCCGCGCTTCGCTGCCCAGTACGCGGAAAAGTTGTGGTTGATGGGGAACACACTGATGCCGTCATGGACGAGTGCTGCCCGCAGGTCCACCGAGAGGGCTCGCTGCGTATCGACCGGGCCGACGACAACGAGTGCACAGACTTCATGAGACATGGCCGCATGCTATCGGGGGTACCGGTCGCTGCCCCCGGTGACTGTCGAGTGGCCCGTCAGACGGGCAGCAGCCCGGGGAACTGCCCATGTCCCATGTCCGGTGCGGTGACCGCCAGCCAGCCGTGACCGCGTACGACCGTCTCCAGGACGCCCACCAGGTCCAGGTCGACCGACAGATCTCCGCAGGCCTCACGGACGCCACCGGTGACGGCATCGGGGTCCTCGTCGTCCTCCTCCTCTTCCAGGCCGCCCTCGGCCGCGTACTGCTGCATCATCAGGCCGTCCTCGGCCGCGAACCAGATGTCGGCGCCGCCGGCGTCGTCCACGAAGAAGAGCTGGGCCCGGCCGCACGCGGCGCTGACCCGCTCCACCGTCTCGATCATGTCGTTCCAGTCGTCGTACCCGACGAGCTGCTGGAACTGGCCGAACACCAGCCGCCAGCCGTCCAGTTCCGGCGTCACGAAGGCCCGGCTGATGCCACGCTCCGGATCCTCCGGGCTCGGGCTCCGTATCTCCTCGCACATCGCGGCCGCTACACCCGCCTCGACTGTCACCGGGCGCGGATCGTGCAGGCCCAGCGCTGCGAAGACGCCCTCGTAGGTCGCCCCGGGCACGGCCAGCCACCAGGCGCTGAGCTGTGTGTCCGGCACGTTGCGGACATTGCCCGGGAGCTTCACTCCCATCAGCCGGTCCACCAGGACGCGGTCGCGGTCGTCGAGCGCGTCCAGCCCGCCGCCCTCGATCAGGAGACCGAGGGCCCCACGCCGTACCGCCCGGGGAGTGGCCGGGTCCTGGCGCAGTTCCCGCAACCTCGGCGCGAAGGTGTCCCACATGGCCCGGACGTACTCACCGGGTACGCCGTAGAAGCTGCCGCCCCGGGCAACCAGGTCCACCAGCGCCAGCAGCCCGGCGTCGGAGTCGACGCGCAGCCTGAGCAGCCCCGCGAAGCCGGAGCCCGACAGCGAGCGGTCGGGGTCGAGAGCCAGTGCCGCGTACCGTCCGGCACAACGCTCATCGAAGACACGCAACAGCCGGACCGCGAGCCAGCTGTCCAACTCTCCGCCACGTGCTGCCGCGAGAACGGCGTCGAAAGCCGGCGGACCGATACGGCACAGCACACTTCCGTACGCCTCGATACGCTGCGACGTGTGGTGGGCGCGCGCCCCTTCAAGCAACCGCGGCAGCGCACGCTCACCGTGTGCCGCCAACCTCTCGACCGCCGCGGCCACGCGCTCCGAGTCGCCGCTGTCCAACTCCTGGACGAGCTCTGCGATCCCATGTTCCATTGCCATGGACGGATCCTAACGACCTCGTGCACCGGCAGTGGTCGGACGGAAGTCGCTGCGGTGCGAACCGGGCTCCGCCTCAGTGGAGTCAGCCGTCGAAGGGTGAAGGGGGGACCTCGGGCGCGACGGCTGCGGTGGCCAGGGCAGCCGTGCCCGGGTCGATCAGGCCGCCGAGATCGCGGAGTCGGAGCGTGGCGGAGCCTATTTCACAGCCGTAGGCGAAGAGATAGTAGGGCGGGAAGTCGACGACGAGTTCGCCGCCGTACTGGAAGCCCATCTTCATGGTGTCTTGATAGCTCATGGGCGTGGCCGTGCTCTTGGGCGTCTGACCGCCGGCGAGGAGGGTTTTCGCGTCCGTGGTGCAGGACGTGCTCGTGCCCATGATCTTGGGGGCTATCAACCTGGCCAGCCTGGTGGCACCCTCGGTCCGCCGGGCTTCGGGAAGGAGGATCCGGTTCTTGTCCAGGATTGTCCAGGTGCCCGTGTCGATGTTGATCCAGTCGTCGACCAGCCCGCCGTGGGAGCCACCGACATACTCCTGACCGGTGAACTGGATCACGGCCAGTCGGCCCACCTGGTTGATCCTGGGCAGCTCGGAGAGGGTGAACGTCGCGCCCTGAGCCATGTCGGTCGTGGTCTCGTCTACAGCGGCGAGGAAATGCTTCACGTCGTCGTCGATGCGGCTCCTGAGCCGTGAGTTGAGCGCGTCGACCGACTTGTTCGCCGACCAGAAGACCGGCAGGGTCGCGTCGACCTCGTACCGCACACCTCCTTTTCCGGTCCCGCTGCGTGTGACGCGGGTGAGGCAGCTGCGCCAGCTCGCGGTGGAGAATGCGAGCCGGACCTTCGGCGACGGGGCGGTGACCTTGTCCGGTGCGGCGGCGCACCGGGAGGACGGCTTGTCGTCGGACGGGCTGGGGCTCGGTACGGCGGTGGACCGCTCCGGAGCGGCAGTGGACGCGCCGGTGCGCGGGGTGGCCGATTCCGGAGCCGTGGCATCCCGCTGTCTCGCCAGATAGCCACCCAGTCCCGCCAGAATCACGGCGACGACCAGTACCAGCGTCATCCTGCGGTTTGTGCTCATGCCGGTCGGCTTCACCCGCTTCCCGCCTACTTCGCCGTAGCGGATGCGCTGACCTGGTCCAGCCAGACCTTGCACGGCGTGCCGCATATCTGTGCCGTCGCGTCCGCGCTGTCTGTGACGCTGAAAGTGCCCTGGTAGTCCGTGTCGAGCGCTTGGTCGTAGGCCTTGGCGATTCCCCTGGTGTGGAACGGCCGGGATCCGTTGGTCACCGTCTGTGTGGTGCGCCTGCCGTCGATCACCTCGTCGAGAACGAGGTCGTAGGTGATGTCCCATGTGACGGTCTGGAAGCTGAAGCCGAAGTTCACGATCTCCCCCTTCTTGACGGAGACCGAGTGGCCGTCGAAGTAGCGGCTTCCGAACCCCTTGTCACTGGGATCGACGTTCCGGGGAACGGGAACCGCTTCGTCGAGGTTGAACCCGATCCGGATGTTGGTGTCCTCACCCTGGGACGGGTAGACGAGCAGGGTCCCGCCCGGTGCGGGGACGGCCTTGCTGCGGACCTTGATATGGATGCCCGTGATGTCGACGGTGTGATGGCGGTTGCCCTCGAGCGTCACCCGTGTGGTGGTCCCGTAGGTGTCCACCCCGTCGGACCGCTTCGACATGATCGCGGCCACCTGGTCGGCGGGGAGTGTCTGTCCGGCGCTCAGCGGCCTTCCCGGAAAGAACCACGCCCCGTTGTGGTCAAGAGTGGTGTCATCGGTCTGCACCGTGACACTCAGCGGCGGTCCACTGGCGAGCGCGTCCCTGACGTCGGGGTCACCGGCGAGGTAGTACACCACGCCGAAAGCGACGGCAGAGGCGCAAGTGATCACACCGGTCCATTTCGCCCGGTGGTAGTGGTTCGTGACCTGCACGGTGTCCACGTCCCCCGCAGCCACGGTGTTGACGCTTCCTCTGCCGGAGCGGACCTGCTGACGCACCTCCGGGCGGTTCTCACCCACCGACCGCTACTCCCTCTGCTCCGGCGGGAGCGCGACGCTTCCCCCGGCCACGATGTTCCGGCTGCGACGGCCCGACTTCACGCGCTGATCGAACGGCGCCGCCGCACGGCGTCTGGCGGCCGGCAGCGGCGCGCCCGGCCCGTCGACGCCGATGTCCTCTCGGGCCACGATGTTCTCGCTGTCCCTGCCTGCGGTGACATGCTGTCTGCCGGCCGACGCCGGGCCGTTTCCGGGATGGGACGTGCCGCCCCTGCTGCGGACCCACTCGAATGTGCTGGCCGCCAAGCCGCTGAGGAACACGGCGACCACCATGGCCACTGCCCAGCGGTCACTGTCGGCACGAGGGGTCCAGGAGAACCTGAGTGTCATCACCATCGTCGTGCTGCCCGAGAAGACGAGGACCGGGACCGCTACCCGCCATGCCACCGACCGCCAAGACCTTGCATCGAGGTCACTCATGACGTGAAGATGCCCATCCCGCAGGTAAGTTGAACGCATAGCAAGATGAGTGCGGTGCTTACCCCGGGCGGACATCCGGGGTGCGCCGTCGCCCGACGGGCAGGCATGGGAGGGCGTCCGTGGCAGCGTGCCACAGCAATGCTGCGTACGCTGCCGGCATCGAGGTGTTTTCGAGGGAGAGCTGCGGATGACTGAGAAGGCGTCTGTGCCCGGTCCGCGCCGGGACCTGCCGATGCCCCACAACCGGCTCGTCCTGGGCCGGCACCACACCCTGCCGCGCCAGGGTTTCCCGCAGCCCCTGCCGCTCGGGACCGTGAACGGGGAACATCGCCGTGCGCACCGAGTGCGGCCGCACATCGCGGAAGACGGCGCATGACGGGGGCAGCACCGCGGACGGTGGGAACGCGGAACACGCGCCTGATCGTGGTCCGCGGCAACAGCGCCTCGGGCAAGTCCTCCGTCGCGGCCGGTCTGCGGGAGCGCTTCGGGCGCAACCTCGCCGTCGTCGGCCAGGACAACCTCCGACGCATCGTGCTGCGCGAACGCGACCGGCCCGGCGGAGCCAATATCGGCCTGATCGACCTCACCGCCCGTTACGCCCTGGACAACGGCTTCCACGTCGTCGTCGAAGGCATCCTGTACGCCGACCGCTACGGACCCATGCTCCGGGACCTGGTCCGCGCCCACCGTGGTGTCTCGCGCTGCTACTACCTCGATGTGCCGTACGACGAGACGGTACGCCGGCACGCGACGAAGCCGGATACCGAGTACCTCCGGCATGTCACCCCCGGCCATCTCACCGACTGGTTCCGGGAGAAGGACCTGCTGCCCGACGCCCTGGAGACCGTCATCGACGCGGACAGCACCCTGGACGGCACGGTCGACCGCATCCTCCGCGAGAGTGGCCTGGACCGTATTCAGCCGATCGACCGCTGACGGGCTTACCCGGATGTCGCACAACGGGGGTGAGTATCGGCCACGCAGCCGGATTCGGTGGCGTAGGACGCGAGACGGTCGGCGAACGCGGCCACGAGGTCGCGGAGTTCGGCGGGGCGCTCGATGACGAACGGCCGGTCGAGCGAGGCGAGTACGGGAGGCAGCCAGTCGAGCCGCTCCGCCCGCAGCTCGACGCGCAGCCAGCGCGGGGTCCGGGCGTCCTCATCGGCCGTGGGTGCCTGCGCCTCCAGCCTTGCGACGCTTGCCGGAAGGACGGCGCGGATCTGCCCGACCGTCCCGTGGATGCGCAGGGCCACCTCATGCCGGTATTCGGCCGAGGCGAAGCCCGACAACACGTGCTCTGCGGGATCGAAATCCACGGGCGCTTCGAACGTGTCGGGCAGGGCTCGCACGTATGCGATGCGATCGAGCCGGAAGGTCCGGCTCTCGCCGACCCGGGCGTCCTCGCCCGTGACGTACCACCGGCCCCCGTGGGCGACGATCCCGTACGCGTGCAGGGTGCGTTCGCTGTGCCGCCCCTCGCGGTCGGCATAGCGGATCGAGACCGCCCGGCGGTGGCGCACCGCGTCGGCGACGGTGAGCAGGACCTCGGCGTCCGGAGTGTCGAACTGGCCGGGCTGATCCGTGAAGGCGAGGTCCTCCAGGAGTGCGTCGAGCCGGCGGGCGATGTGCTTGGGCAGGATGCGCCGGATCTTCGCCGATGCCGTCTCGCTCGCCGTGCGCTCCGTCGCCGTCAGACCTGCCCGGCGGCCGGCCACCAGGCCGAGCAGCACGGCCAGCGCCTCGTCGTTGCCGAGCATGAGAGGGGGCAAGCGGTACCCGGGCGCCAGCCGGTAGCCGCCGTAGCGGCCCCGCACCGATTCCACGGGCACATCGAGGTCGATCAGCTGCCGCACGTACCGGCGCACGGTGCGCCCTTCGACGCCGAGCCGCCCGGCGAGCTCGGCCACTGTCCGGGTGCCGCCCGACTGCAACAGCTCCAGGAGCGTCAGCACACGGCTGGTGGGAGGGGACATTCCCGCAGCCTAACGCGCATACAGGACCGATTCTGTCCAGTATTTCCCCTAGCCTGCGCCAGGTACCCCTCCGGAACAACCCAGGAGATTTCCATGGAACTCGTCTCGATCCGTATCATCACCGGCGATGTGGCGCGCCTCGTCGGCTTCTACGAGCGAGTCACGGGGGCGCGGGCGACGTGGGCGAACGAGGACTTCGCCGAGCTCAGGACGGCGCGTGCCACCCTGGCGATCGGCAGCACCCGTACCGTCCCGCTGTTCGCCCCCGGCTCTGCCCGCCCGGCGGACAATCGCAGCGTGATCATCGAATTCCTCGTCGATGACGTGGATGCCGTGTACAGGAATCTGACCGGCTTCGTCACCGACTTCGTCAACGAACCCACCACGATGCCCTGGGGCAACAAGGCCCTGCTGTTCCGCGACCCCGACGGAAACCTCGTGAACTTCTTCACCCCCGTCACCCCGGCGGCCATCGAGAAGTTCGCACGCTGACACGTCAACAGCCGTGCACGCAGGTCCCCTTGTGCCGCACCGTCCAGGTGTAGTGGGGTGGCCGCCATGAAGACGAGAAGCATGGCGGCCCTGACCGCGATCCTGGTCGTGGCCCCCTTGATCGCGGTGACGCCCGGTCCGCAGGCGGCCGCTCGCACCCGCCCCGGCGACTCGGCGCGATCCGCCGAATCGACGCTGGTCGGCGGCATCGACCTCGACACGGTCACCATCCCCGAACTGCAGGCCCGTATGTCCCGCGGGGCGCTGTCCTCGGTCCGGCTGACCCTCGCCTACCTGCGCCGCATCAGGGCCGTCGACCCTCGGATCAACGCGGTCCTGCGCACCAGCCCGACAGCTCTGGGGCAGGCGGCGGCCAGTGACCTCAGGCGCCGTCTCGGCAGGTCCCGGGGCCCGCTGGACGGCATCCCGGTCCTCCTCAAGGACAACGTGAACACCCGCGACATGCCGACCACCGCCGGTTCGCTGGCACTCGCCGGGAAGCCACCGAAGAACGACGCGGAGCTGGTCACGAAGCTCCGGGCGGGCGGCGCGGTGATCCTCGGCAAGGCCAATCTCTCCGAGTGGGCCAACTTCCGTGCGGCGAAGCCGACATCCGGCTGGTCGGCGGTGGGCGGCCAGACGCACAACCCGTACGTCCTGGACCGCAATCCCTGCGGCTCGTCCGCCGGGTCGGCCGCCGCGCTCGCCGCCTCGCTGGCGCAGGTGGCGATCGGCACCGAGACGGACGGCTCCATCGTCTGCCCCGCAGGGATGAACGCCGTCGTGGGCCTCAAGCCGAGCCTCGGCGTGATCAGCCAGTCGGGCATCGTCCCGATCTCCGCCGAGCAGGACACCGCGGGCCCCATGGCCCGTAACGTGATCGACACCGCGCTCACCCTGTCGGTCCTCAGCGGCGATGACACCGCGCACGTCGGTGCCCCGGACCTGGCGGAAGCCGCGGCCCGGCCCGGCGCACTGCGCGGCAAACGCATCGGCCTGTGGCGGCTTCCGGTGCTCGGCACCGAGGTCGACGCCCTCATGACGCGCACGGCCGAACGGCTGCGAGCCGCGGGGGCCGAGATCGTCGAGGTGGACCTCCCGTACCAGGAACGCCTGGCCGAACTCGAATTCCCGGCCCTGCTCAGCGAGTTCCACCGGGACATCGACGCCTACCTCGCCACCCGGAACGGCCCGCGCGACCTGGCCGAGCTGATCGAGTTCAACCGGACCCACCCGCAGGAGCAGACCTGCTTCGCCGGGCAGGAACTCTTCGAACAGGCCCTCGCCGCACCGTCCACCACCGATCCGGAGTACGTGGCGATGCGCACGGAGCTGACGGATCTGTCCCGCCGCTCCATCGACGAGGTCATGGCCGCGCACGGCCTGGATGCCATCGCCTCCCCGGCGAACCCGCCCGCGTGGACCACCGACTGCGGCCGCGGCGACAACGACGTGATCCCGTCGTCCACCCCCGCCGCCGTCGCCGGGTACCCCTCGCTGTCGGTGCCCGCCGGATTCGTGGGCGAGCTGCCGGTGGGGCTGCTCCTGATGGCCGGCGACGGCCGGGACACCGACCTGTTGTCCCTCGGCGCGGCGGTGGAGCACCGGCTGGACGGCAGGCACGCGCCCCGGTACCTGCCCACGGTGCCGACACCGCGGTAGCAGTCCGGGGTGGGACCGGATACAGCATGATGGCCCCGTGGAATTCGAGTCGCACCGGGGCGAGTTGGTGGCGTTCTGCTACCGGATGACGGGATCGGTGCACGACGCCGAGGATCTGGTGCAGGAGACGCTGCTGCGCGCCTGGAAGGCCCGGGACCGCTACGACCCCGCACGCGCGGCGGTACGGACCTGGCTGTACCGGATCGCCGCCAATGTGTGCCTCACCGCGCTGGAGGGCCGCGGGCGCCGTCCGCTGCCCTCCGGCCTGGGCGCACCGAGCGGCGACCCCGAGGCGCCCCTGACTCCGGCCCTGGACGTGCCCTGGCTGCACCCGTTTCCCGAGGCGCGGTTCGACGTGGAGGCCAGGGCCGACCTGAGACTGGCGTGGGTGGCCGCGGTGCAGGTGCTCCCGGCGCGGCAGCGGGCGGTACTGGTGCTGCGCGACGTCCTGCAGTTCACCGCAGCCGAGGTAGGCGAGCAGCTGGGAACCACGGTCGCGGCGGTCAACAGCGCGTTGCAGCGGGCGCGCGCCGCCCTTGCCGACATGGGCGACGCCGGTGAGGTCGGCGAGCCCGACGATCCCGAGGCGCGCGCGGTCATCGAGCGGTACATGCGGGCGTTCGAGGCGGCGGACGTGCCCGCGCTGGTGCGGCTGCTGGCCGACGACGCGGTGCTGGAGATGCCCCCGGTGCCGTTGTGGTACCGGGGCAGCCGGGACTACGGCAGGTTCCTGGAGCGGGTGTTCCGGATGCGCGGCAGTGGCTGGGGCATGCGGGAGCTCACCGCCAACGGGCAGCCCGCCCTCGCCGCCTACGCACCGGGACCCGGCGGCGGGCACCGGCTGCACACCTTGCAGGTCTTCACCGTCACCGAGGGTCGCATCGCGCGCAACGTCGTGTTCGCCGATCCGCGCGTCTTCGAGGCCTTCGAGCTGCCGGGAGAGATTTTCCTGAACGAGTGCGGCCGGGAGCGATGAGCCGGGGCGGTGCGGCCGGTACGTACCGGTGAGCACCGAACCGAAGGAGTCTCGTCATGAGCGTCATCGTCATCGAGTTCATCACCCTGGACGGCATCGTGTCCGACCCGGACGGGTCCGCCGGCACGCCGCTGGGCGGCTGGGCGTTCCGGTACGGCCCCGAGGCCGTCGCAGGGGACAAGTTCCGGCTCGGGACCACGCTGGACGAGGGGGTGCTGCTCCTCGGGCGCGCCACCTGGCAGCTGTTCTCGCGGATCTGGCCGGGGCGCGACGACCCGTTCTCGGCCCGGATGAACGCCGTCCCGAAGCTCGTCGCCTCCCGCACACTGAGCGCCGACGACACATCCGCATGGGGGAACTCCCGGCTGCTCGAAGGCGACCTGGCCGACGCCGTCGAGCGCGAGCGGCGGGACGTGGTCGTCACCGGCAGTCTGAGCGTCGTGGACCGGCTGATGGCCGCGGACCTGGTCGACGAGTACCGGCTGCTGACCTTCCCCACCGTCCTCGGCACCGGACGCCGGCTCTTCCCCGTCGACGGCCGCCACGCCGAGCTGGAATGCCTGGCCGCCGAGCGGGTCGGCGCCGCCGTCCTCACCCGCCACCGCAGGGCCGCCCGATGACGGCCCCCGTCGCGCGCGGGACGCGCCGGGGCAACGGGTCCGTCAGGCCGAGGACAGCTGCTCCGCTATCTCCTTGACCCACGCGGCGCTCTTCGCCGGGTCGTTGAGGGAGTCGGCCCACTCCTCCGGGGTCTGGCGGTGGTGGGAGGGGCCGGCTTTCAGAGCGACGAGGAGGGCCCTGGCCGAGTCCCGCATGGCGGCCGATGTCCCGCCGCTCCCGTCGATCTCCGTGCCCGCCGCCAGCCCGTAGATCTTGCGCGCCATGGCCTGGCGTTCCCCGTTCTCCACCTTCTTCCAGAACTTCAGGGCCTCCTTCAGCGCATCCGGCCGGGAAGCGGGCGCGGCCGGGGTCTCGTCCGCCGACCAGCGTTCCGGGTGGCGGGCCCCCTCGTAACGCTTCATGCCCGCGCGGCCGGCCTTGTAGGCGGTCACGCCGAGGATCAGGCCTGCTGCCCCGGCGGCCAGGCCCCAGCCGACCGGATTGCTCGCCAGTCCGGCTCCTCCCGCCGTGGCGGCCACCGCCGTCACGATGCCGCCCGCGGCCTTGGTGGACTCGCCGACGGCGGTGAACGCCTGCTTGCCCAGCTTGTTGCGCTGCTTGCCCAGCGCGTACCCATGCACGGTGTTCATCGTGTTGGCGTCCTCGGCGCGTCGGATGTCCGTCGCCGCGTCACGAGCGGCGCCCGTCGCCGCCCAGGCCGCGTCGATGGCGTCGGAAACGCGCGCCATCCGCTCCTCGCTCTCATGGTCCCAGTGGCCGTCCAGCGCGACGTACGCGTCGTCCGCGGCCGCTTCCGCGTCCAGCCGCGCCCGGTTCAGCCGGGCCATGGCCCCCTCGTCGGTGCGGTCGTGCCGTTCGAGCTTCTTCAGGGCGCGGTACTTACGAGCGGTCAGCCCGACACGCGTCGCCGCGCGGGCGCCCTTCACCGCTCCGACGACGCCGGAGCCGATTCCGCTCGCCTCGGACGCCGTCGCGGCGTGTGCCGCCATCTGCGCCTTGGTCAGTTCCTTCGCGATGCCGAGGACGTAGTTCCCCGCTCCGGCGGCGCCGATGACCGCGTCGGCCGTCTTGGAGTTGGCCTTCTTGTCCGCGGTGTGGAACGCAGCCCCGTCCTTGTGCTTCGTGGCGTCCTTCCTGGCCTTGACCGCCTCCTTGCCACTGAGCACGGCGCCCGCGGCCTCCGTGACGAGGTTCTCCGACGCGGCGGCGGTCCCCGAAGCGCCGGTGGAGTGTTTGAGGCCGTCGCTCGCCGTCGCGGAGGCCTGCTGGGCGAAGCCCGCGTTGGCGGGGACATGCACGCCCTTGACGAAGGTGTCGATGAGTTCGAGGTTCTTCTTGAGCTTGTCGAGGATCGCGGCGATCCGGTCGCGATAGCTCTTCCGCGCGGGGGGCGGGGCGGCGCCTGCCGGCTTTTCCCCCTGGGCGTTTTCGCCCGCGCGCTGCACCGCCGCGATCGCGGCCCGGTTGCCGAGGCTGGACTGGATCGCGAGGAGGGGGTGGTCCGGCGCCATGAGAGACGGGGTTCCGGTCCGGCTCCCGCCCTGGTGCTGCCGGGCCTGAGGCAGGACTCTCGCCGACGGCCGACTCGGGGTGCGGTGGACCGGGGTGCTCATGACGTACCTCTCCTGGGCCGGACCGGGCGAGTGGAGAGTAGTCAGGCCGGGCGAACAACAGGGGTACGGCAGAAGAACCCGGCGACGGCGGTCCCGGCGAAAGCCGCCCGCCGTTCCGATGGATCCAACTAGTGTGCGATGCATGGAGGAAACCGAGACCCCGGCCACCCCCGAGCTGTCCGTCCTGCGCGGCCCACGTGCCCCGTACACCGCTGGCGACCGCATCGAGGTCCTGCTGGACCGGGTCGCGGCCGAGCACCCCGACGCACCGGCCCTGCGCCACCGCGACGGCACGCTCACCCACGCCGAACTGGTGGCGGCGGCCAACCGGATGGCGGGAGCCCTCACCGCCCGGGGCATCGCACCCGGCGACGTGGTGGTCGTCCGCACCGAGCGCACCCCGGACACGGTCATCACCCTTCTCGGCCTGCTGAAGGCGGGCGCCGTCTACGCGTGCGCCCCGGTGGACTGGCCGGAAGCCCGGTGCGCCCAGCTCGTCCGGCAGACCGGCGCCGCGCACCGCCTCACCCCGCACACGATCCGGGAGCTGCGCGCGGCGAGCGCGTCCCACGCGCCCCATACCCCCGCACCGGCCGGCACCGGAACCGACGCGTTCTGCGTCTTCCTGACCTCGGGAAGCTCGGGCACACCGAAGGCGGCCCTCGCACCGCACCGGGGTGTCGCCCGCACCGCGATCGACGTACGGCGCCTCCACGACGGCCCCCTGACGTCCCTTCAGCTCTCCTCGACGGCCTGGGACGTCTTCGCGCTCGAACTGTGGGTGACGCTCATCAACGGCGGCACCTGCGTGCTCTTCGACGACACGTATCTCACCGGAGCGCACCTGCGCGAACTGGTCCGCGACGGTGTCACCGTCCTCTCCGCCGCCACCCCCGTCTTCGCCATGCTCGTGGACGACGACCCCGGATCACTCGCGGGTCTCACCCTGCTCTTCGTCGGGGGCGAGCGCCTCTCGGCGGACCACGTACGGCGCTGTCTGCGCGCCCATCCCGGCCTCCGGCTGGTCAACGCGTACGGGCCCGTCGAGAACACCATCAACACCACGCTCTGGCCGGCCCGCGCGGACAGGGCTGACGACGACGTGCCCATCGGGACCCCCGTGACGAACACCGACATCCACCTCCTGGACGAGCGGCGCCGTGTCGTGCCCGTCGGAGAGACCGGCGAGATCGCCGTCAGCGGGGACGGGTTGTCCCTCGGCTACCTGGGGTCCGACACGGAGACCGCCCGGCGCTTCGTGACGATCACCGACACGGACGGCGCTGCCGTACGGGCGTACCTCACCGGCGACCTCGCGAGGATCGGGCCGGACGGTGAGCTGCTCTTCGCGGGCCGCGTGGACCGCCAGCTGAAGGTGCGCGGGCTGCGGATCGAGCCCGAGGAGATCGAGCGCATCGTCGAAGGGGTGCCCGGAGTGGGGCGCTGTGTGGTGCTGGGGCTGCCGCACGGCGCGCCCAGCGCGACCAGGACGGCGGCGTTCTACCGGGCGCCCGACGGCACGGTGCCGCCCGCCCGGGTGCGGGAAGCGGTGGCCGAGGCGCTGCCCGCGGGGTTCGTCCCCGATCTGTGGTTCGCCGTCGACGAGTTCCCCCTCACGGCGAACGGCAAGGCCGACCAGCGGGCCCTGGCCGCACTCGTGGCGGACCGTGAGTCGCAGCGCGCCGACGGGCCACCGGACGAGGGCGATACGGGTGCGCGGGCCGGGCAGCCGGACGGTGACGGGCTCACCGAAGCCGTGCGCGCGGTCGCGTCCGGACTGCTGGGCTACCCCGTCGGCCCCGGCGACGACCTCTTCGACCGGGGCGCCACCTCACTGACCGCCATGCGCCTGGCCACCCGGCTCGGCCGGCTGCACGCCCGGGGCATCGGCCCGGCGGACATCTTCCGGGCCCGCACACCTCGCCGCATCGCCGGACTCCTCGCCGACGCCCCGGCCGCCCCGGCACCGGACGACGGGGGAGCGACGGAGGCGGACCCCGGCCCCGAGACCGGGTACGTGCCGAAGGAACTCCCTTTCATCTTCGGCAGTTTCTGGCAGGCGATGCGCGGCGGCAGCCGCCTCGACGAGGCCGTGGTGCCCGTGGTCTACCGGCTGCGCGGCAAGACCGACCCCGCCCTGCTGGCCGCCGCCCTGGACCACCTCGTCGCCCGTCACGAGGTGCTGCGCGTCCGGTTCGGCGACGACCCCGACCGGCCGTCGGTGCGTGTCCTGCCGGCGAGCGAGGCGAGGGGGCTGCTGCGTCGGCACGGTACGAGCACCGACCTGGCCACCGCGGAGCACGCGGCGACCACGGCGGCGATGCGCCCCTTCGACCTGGCGGCCAGAAGCCCGATACGGGCCGAGCTCTTCCCGGTGGCGGGCAGCGACGACGCGGTCCTCGCGATCAGCGCCCACCACATCTTCTTCGACGGCTGGTCGGCGCGGGTGTTCAGCGAAGAACTCGCCTCCGCCTACACAGTGCTGGCCGACGGCCGGATACCTTCGGCCGAGCCGCCGCCCTCGTACTTCCGTATCATCGCCGCCCACCGTGAGCAGCACCGCGAGCTGCTGCCCAAGGCGATCTGGGCCCGGCGCAGAAGGATGGCCGACGCCCCCGAACTGGCCTTCCCCCTCGGACGCGACGGTCTGCCGTGGACCGGGCCTGCCGCCGAGGTGCCCCTCGCGATCGACGCGCGGCTGCTGGCGGACGTGGGCGCGGCGGCGGCCACCGTCCACGGCACGGCCATGTCGGTCTTCTACGCCGCTTACGTCATGCTGCTGCGGTCCCTTACGGGTGCACCCGACCCGGCGGTCGCCGTCCCGGTGAGCGGCCGCTACACCGAGGACGAGAGCGGGCTCGTCGGCTGCATGGCGGGGCTGCTCCCGCTGCGGCTGCCCGCCACGGCCACGAGCCCGGCCGAGCTGGCCAAGGCGGCCGCCGCCGAACTGCGGACGGCGATGCGGCCGCCCCTGGTACCGATGGGGGCCGTGATGCCCGAGCTCCCCGCAGGACACCGGCGCCACCCCCTGCTGCAGGCGTATCTGCTTCAGGAGGAACTCCCGCCCACCACCCTGCGGTTGGGCGAGGCGGATGCCGAGCTGATCCGGATCCCCTCGGTGAACGCGGGACCCGAGCTGACCGTGGAACTCTGGCCGCATCCGGCCGTCGGCGGCGTGCTGCGCTACCGGACCGACGCGATTCCCGCAGCCGACGCGCGCGCTTCGGCCGACGCGTATGTGGCCCATGTGGCCGAGGTCGTCCGGGCCCTCAGGGCCGACGCCTGAACGGGCCGGGCGCCATCCGCCGGAAGCACCGCCGGTCTACCAGGTGACCGGCAGCGCCTCCGGGCCCAGAGCGGAGCGGCCCAGTTTCCACGGCACCTCGTGCTCCGGAACGGCCAGCGCGAGGCCGGGCAGCCGGGTGATCAGTGCCCCGATCGCAGCCCTCAGTTCGATCTGCGCCAACTGGGCGCCGAGACACCGGTGCGGGCCGTAACCGAAGGCCAGATGGCGGTTGTTGACCCGGCCGAAGTCCAGCTCCTCCGGGTTCTCGAACACCGATTCGTCATGGTTGGCCGAGTCCGCCTGCACCACCACCGCGTCACCCGCCCGCACCAGCCCGCCACCGAGCCGTACATCTTCCGTGGCGATCCTCGTGAATCCGGACAGCGTGCCGATCGGCACATAGCGGAGCAGTTCCTCGACCGCGGGCTCGAGCAGCGCGGGGTCCGCACGCAGCCGCTCCAGATGCTCCGGATGGGTCAGCAGCGTGTAGACGAAGTTGCCCAGCTCATCCGTCGTCGTCTCATGCCCCGCCAGCAGCAGTGTCACGGCGAAGCTCACCAACTCCTGCTCGCTGAGCCGGTCTTCGTCGTCCCGCGCCCGGACCAGTGTCCCCAGCAGATTGTCGGAGGGGTTCTCGCGCTCGACGGCGATCCGTTCCGCGAGGTAGTCCCAGGGCAGGCGGCCCGCCCTGCGCATCTTCGCGACCGCGTCGGCCCCGGTGGAGCGCATCGCCTCCGACCAGAGATAGAACAGCCGCCGCTCGGCGAACGGCACTCCCAGCAGCTCGCAGATCACCAGCACCGGAAGAGGCCTGGTGAGACCCGCCACAAGATCGGCCGACGGGCCCTTGGCGACCATCCGGTCGATCAGCTGACCGACGAAGGACTCCACCCTCGGCCGCAGCTCACGCATCCGCCGAGCGGTGAACGCCTTGGCCACCAGCCGCCGTTGACGGGTGTGATCGGGCGGGTCCATCGTCAGGATGCTCGACACCTGCTGCACCAGCGGAACCAGCCGGGGCACGTCCTCGCCGAGCGTGGCGGCCCTGCTGAACCTGCTGTCGGCCAGCACGGTCCTGACGTCCTCGTACCGGGTCACCAGCCATGCCTCACCGCCGTACGGCATGGTGATCCTGGCCAGTGGCCGCTCGCCGCGCAGCCGGGCGAACTCGGGATCGATGCGCACACCCCGCGGCGGGTGGAAGGGGTAGGCGACGGCGGCCTGCTCACCGGTCGTGGTCATCGGAGGGCACCTCTCGTACGGATGGCGCGGATCTGAGGCCGGGGGCCCGTCAGGGAAACGGGTGCGGAAAGGGGTTGAGATCCTCGCCCGACGACGGCGGAGCAGGATCACCGAGCCGCCGGGGCACGTCGAACAGCCGGGGCAGCCCCTCCACCCTGCGCATCCCGTGCCCGAAGGTCATCGGCAGCGTGCCCGGGACGATCACCTTGACACAGGAGAGCCCCGCACCCTCCTGCTCAGGGGTGGTCTGGTCGACGACCAGCACATCGAGCCCGGTGTCCAGATACCGTCCCACGGTCCGCAGGACGTCCTCGGTGAGGTCCGTGGGGGAGACGGGGACACTGCGCCGCACCATGGCGGGAAGCGTCACGCTCCGCCCCGATGCGAACAGGAACTCCAGCCGGGAGAAGACCGAGGCGTCCGCGTACAGCAGCGAGTGGTCACCCATCGTCCGTACGAGCCCGGAGTCCTCCGCCATCTCCGACACCCGCGCACGCTGCCCCGGGTAGGCGCGGTCGACGCTCGCCAGGATCGGGCCCAGCTCGCACAGGGCGTTGAGCACCGCCCGCTCCGGGTCGATGTGCGATCCGCCGGCACACAGTGCCCTGGCCCGGCCGGGGTCGTCCGTGCGGTCGACGGCGATCGCCCACACACAGGGAATCCCCTGCTCGACGGTGGTGTCCAGGACGGTCACGGTGCGGTCCGTCTCCTCCTCCAGGTGCGCCGCGAGCAGCCGCACCCGTGGGTCGGCCGCCGACGCGAGGTCGACGCGGGGCAGCGGCCTGCGGGCGTACCACGCCATCAGGAACGCATCGCGCTCCGCCACCTCCAGGAGCCCGTAGAGAATCGCCTCCTCCCGGCAACTCCCCAGCGCGCAGCCGTTGGAGATCTCGTACGCGAGCCTCGGCTCGTCCCGGTACAGCACATGCGCGCCGTAGTAGGCATACGTCTCCGGTACGAGGACCGGGCGGCCCCCGGCGAAGGAATGGGCCCACACCCAGCGCAGTTCGAGGTCCTCGTGGAAGGGGACGAAGGGGAAGCCGGGCTCCGCGTAGCGCTCCGCGCCGTACAGCCCGAGCGACGGGGGATGGACGGCGTCCTCGCGCAGTGCGCGGTAGGAGCCGCGCACGGTGGTGCGCCGCCCGCCGGCCTGCAGCCCGCCCCACCGCTCGACGGCCTCCAGGACCGCCGTCAGCTCGCTGGCCCGGTAGGTGTCGCTCCGGCCCCAGCCCGCCTCCTCCGCCGTGGTGCCGCGCATAGCCAGCGGGGCACGGGCGACCGGCAGCCCGCCCTCGTCACCGGTGCGGACCTCGGCGATGAGACCGGACTCCGGATCGACGAAGTGGCCCAGCAGCGAGCGGTGTTCATGGCCGGCCGACCGCAGCCGGAAGGCGCCGGGGTGTGGCTTCGGCCGGGGCTCCGGCACGATCGTGGCCCGTTCCGCCGTGTCGTCGGGCAGCACACCGCAGCGGGGGCAGAGCGGGTCGGCCAGCACCCGATGCGTGCGTACGGTGAGATCCGCGAGGGCGACCCGCAGGAACGCACCCCTGGTGCGCGGTGCGCCGCCATCGGACAGGGCGGCGATCTCCGCGGCGGCCAAGGCACCGACGGCGTCGGCGGCGAAGCCGTTCAGCGCGGAGAAGGGACGGCTCGCCAGGGCGTCCCCGTGCCGGGCACGCACCGCGGCGCGCCCGGGGTGGTTGCGGTCCCGGCGCAGTTCGGCGCAGGTCCAGCAGCCGGGGGTGCCCGGTGTGGTGAGCGGTCCGATCACGACGTGGCCCGGCTCGGTTCCGATGGGCAGCACGGGTACGGAGAGGGCGCCCGCCCGTGCGACCGGGTCCGGCTCCCAGGCGTCCGAGACGACGACCACGGCCGGCAGGTCCGCCGCGGGGGACTCCGACTTCCTCAGTGCGGCGTCCACAGCGGTGCGGAGCACGCCGTCGCCGACGACCCGGACCGAGGGCAGGGGCTCACGCATCGACCAGCACGACCTTTCCGACGCAGGGCAGGATCCGGCCGAGCGCCGGATCGTGGTCGAGCGGGACGAGCACGGGCTCCCGGCCCGAGCGCCGCAGCGCGGTGACCGCACCGGCGACGACGTCCTCGCCGCCGACAGCGCGGGCGGGGGCCTCGGCCGTACCGATCCCGGTGAGGAGTGCGACAGGCTCCTGCCCGGACTGCACGGCGACGAGCAGTTCCGCCAGCACGTCGCGGACGGCATCGGCGCGGCGCGGCCGGCACACCAACTGGTGGACGGCCCCGTCGACGACCGCGGCGACGGCCGGAGCTCCGGCGGCCGCGGTGACATCGAGGAGCCGTACGTCGAGCCCGAGCACGGCGAGAAGGCGCAGCCGGTGGGCCGCGACCCGGTCCGCGTCGCGGCCGGGCGCGGGGATCGGGACGCCGGCGAGCGGCCCCGGGGCGGTACCGGGAGCGACGCCGGTGCCCGGTGCCGCGCCCGCACCGGCGATCAGCTCCTGGCGACAGCGGGCGAGCAGTGCGTCGGTGACCATCTCCGGCCAGTCGAGGCCGACGCCCACCGGCGCGGACTCCAGGGCGGGTGCGTCGACGCGGCACGGTGCGCCGTCGCGCAGGCGCAGCCCCCAGGCCCACGGCGCGTCGAAGGACAGGGAGCGGTGCACGCCGAGCGCGAGCATGGCGGTCTTGTGCCGAGCCGTGGCGAAGTCCGCTCCCCATGCCGACACGGTGACCGTCCGGCCGGGAGAAGCGGGATTCGCGACGACGGCACGCGTCCTGCGCAGCGGCACCTGCGGAAGGTCGTCCTCGGCGAGGCTGAGGATCACCCCGAACCGCGCGTCGACGGCTGTCACGACACGGGTGGAGAACTCCTCCTCGCCGCACCGGGGCTCCTTGCGCAACACCCGTACCGCGTCCTCGAACTCGGCCGGGGAGCGGGGCCGGCGGGCACCGGTCGGGGGCGGCGTGGGAAGGACGGTGTGCCGGGTCAGTTCCAGGGTGTCCAGGTCGAAGGAGGCGAGCCGCGTGTCGCCGTGCGCCTCCCCGGACGCCCCGGCCTCCACGAGCCGGAAGAGGCGGAAGGCGAGGTGGTTGGCTAGGACACGGCAGGCGGCGTCCGTCGCGGCGGGCTCCGACGCCGTCTGGAAGCCCCGTTGTTCGGCGGGAAGCATGCGTTGCCACACCGCACCCCAGTCGACGCCGTCGCGCGGGGCGATCAGCGCGCACGACCCGCCGATCAGTACCTGGACGAGGGGGATGCCGCGCGCGGCGCACTCCGCGGCGGTGCGGCGGGCCCCGGACAGCTCCCCGTGGCCGAAGAGGTGCAGGGCGAAGCCGGTGCCCTCCGGTACCCCGGCGCCCGGCGCGGCGACGGTCACCTCGCTGACGTCGCTGTGGGCCAGGGCCCGCGCACAGGCGTCGGCCACCGTGCCCGCGCCGATGACCAGTGCGGTGCCCCCGCTGAACCGTGCACCGTCCCGCGCGGGGCGATGCGCGTCGTGCACCAGACCCCGCTCGCCCAGTACGCCGATCAGCTCCGTGACCACCGTGCGGTGCCCGGCCGGCAGCGAGGCGGTCAGCTCCTCGACCGTGCGGCGTCCGTCCAGCTGCGGCGCGAGCCGCTCCACGAGGGCGGCGACATGTGCCCCCTTCAGCGTCAGCTCGCCCGCGGTGCCCATCAGGGCCACCCCGCCGGGCACCGGTGCGAAGAGGACGTCGTCCCCGATCCTGGGCCTCATCCGGTCTCCTCGTGCGCGGTGCGGGGGCGGCTGCCCAGCGCGAACTCCCCGACACTCGTCTCCGCCAGGGCATCGAGCCCCGTCGCGGCGGCGAACGCGTCCGAGTCCCCGACACCCAGGGCACACGGGGCGAGTCCCATGGCCGTCGCCGCGAGATACATGTTCTGGTAGTGGACGCCGACGTGCTTGAGCGTCAGCGCGTACGCCATCGCGCGGTACTTCCACGCCAGCCGCCCGAACCTGCTGGCCAGCACCAGGAGCACCTGCGGGGTGGCGCCTCCCGTCATCCCGGCGGCCGAGGCGTCCAGCAGCCGGCGCACATCGCCGGTCCTCGCGGGCACCCGGCTGAGCCGGTGGCCGTACGGGTCGTAGTGGTAGAGCCCGCTCTCCAGCCCGCGCACCCGGTGCACCAGCGGATACAGCTCCAGCTCATGGGCCGCGCCGCCGCCCGGGTGCGGCCGGTCGGAGACATCGAGGCCCTGGTCCGTACCGGTGGCGCGCACCCGCGCGGTCCGGAAAAGGAACTCGCCCAGCTGCTCGACGGTGAGCGGTTGCGCGTCGTCGTAGGCGCGCAGCGAGCGCCGGTCCTCCATGACGGCGGCCAGCGGCGGGTCCTGGGCACGCAGCCGCCGCGGATCGGGGCGCGCCAGCTCGATGTCGCCCGACGTCCACACGGGGTGCGCGCCCGGGGGAGCGGGGAAGGTGCCGCGCGCCCAGTAGGTGCCGCCGAAGTCCTCGCCCATCCGGTGATCGCGCCGCAGCCTGCTGCCGTGGTGGAAGGCCAGCTCGTGCGGGCTCCACTGGGCGCCGCCCAGCGTGCCCGTCTCGGCGGCTGAGGCGAGGAAGCCGCCGTCGGCCAGGGCGTCGAGCAGCAGCTCCACCAGCCCGGCGGGGAGACCGGGACGGGACCCGGCCGTGACGACCGTCTCGACGAGCCGGCTGTCGTACAGCCGCAGGACGCACGAGGCGACGGGCGACTCGACCAGGAACGCGTCACCGTCCCGGCGGACCGCTGCGAAGCGGGAGAGCGTACGCGGCTCGGCCGGCGGGGCGGGCTTCCTCGGCGGCCACAGGTGCCGGGTGGTGAACAGCGGGGTGCCGTCACCGCCGACGACCGTGCTGATCAGCCAGCCGCCCGCGCGCAGCCGCGCCAGCAGCTCCGCCGCCTCCTCGGCCGGACAAAGCGGGAGTAGGTCCTCGGGGGCGGTGTCCATCGACAAGGCCCGCAGCGCCGCCCGCTGTCCGTCCGAGAGACGGCCGACCGGCCCGACGTGCGGCCAGGCGGTGAGCGCGGTGACGCCGGTTGTCGAGCGCACCGCGCTCACTCCGTCGCGCAGCCGCACGATCCTGCGGACACGGGCGCCGCTCATGAGAACACCGGCTCGCCCGGGGCGGGCAGCGGGACATCGGTGGCCGGCACCCCGTACAGGTCCTCCGCGGTGTTGGCAGCGAGATGGCACAGCAGAAACCGCTCGACGGGGGAGAGCCCGAGCCGGGTCAGGTGCAGATACGTGTAGTTGAGGGTCAGCCGGTACTGGTCGAACCAGAGCCGGTCGACCTCGACGCCCTCCGGCCGCCGGTGGTTGTGGAACGTACTCCTACGGGCCAGCTCCGCGACCTCCGGGTCGTCCAGCGACGTCCGGCCCGCCCACGGGGGATCCATGGAGAGGTCACCCGCCGCGATCAGAGCCCGGCCGCGCCGCAGCACGGGGTCCGCGGCAGCCAGCCAGCGGGGCACGAGACCGGACCCGCCGGCGCCCGGAGCCTTCTCGGCGGCCTCCACCGACCGCAGCACCGCCCGCACCCGCGTGGCCAGCAGGCCTGAGTGTGCCGCATAGTGCCGGTCCCACGCCTCCCGCAGTCCCTCGGCCTCCGGCCACCAGGACAGGAACGCCTCCGCGTGGGACCGGAACGAAACGAACCCCTGGCGCAACTCCACACCGGAGAGCCCGTGCGCCGAAGCGATCATGGTGTCGAAGGCGAGCCCCGCCAACTGCGCGCCACCTCGCAGCCGTTCGATCATCTCGAAGGCGAAGGGCGTCGTCTCGTTGTAGAAGTCCGCGAGCAGGTCCGCCGCCTGCGGCCCGCCGTGGACATGCAGCCTGCGATCGTACGGTGCCTCATGGACGGTGTTGTCGGGGAGCAGCGGGGAGAGCGGACCCGCTTCGTGCTCCAGCCCGGCAAGACGCTCGTGCTGCGCGAGCATCGCCGCCGTGTCCACCACGGCCGTCGAGGGATGCGCGGCCAGATGGCCCCGCACCAGCTCGTCGAGCGCGGGCAGCACCAGCGAGTCGAACACCTCCGGCGCGGCGTCCACGTGGAGACGTACGTGCGGTCCGCGCAGCCAGTGGAGCAGATAGTGGACCCCGTTCACCCGAGGCGCTATCCGCTCCACGAACGGCCGCACGGCGTCCAGGAGCAGCGCGTTCCTGTCCTGCTCGTAGTAGTGGACGTGAAAACTGCGCCACATCATGCCCCCTCGGGTGCGGCCGGCTCCGTGATCGCGCGGGCGGCCAGATAGCGGAGCGATCCTTCGGCGTCGATCCGTACACCGATGCGGTTGGCGAAGAGGTGCGCGCACAGATCGGCGACGCTCTCGGCGGGCGGCGTTGCGCCACCCTCCTCGTCATGGTGCGTCCGCAGCAGGTCCACGACCCGCGACACCGAAGAGGCCCACTGCCGGAGGGTGCTCCCGGCAGGCAGCTTCCGCCACCCCTGTGCCGCCGTGCGCATGCGGGCGGCCAGGGTGAGCACCTGCGCGCGTTGACGCTCGTACAGCGCCCGCGCGTCGTCGGCCGACGGCGGCGCCTTGGCGAGCTGCCGCCACGCCAGTCCCAGCACGTCGTCGGACGCGAGGAACCAGGCCAGCATCAGATAGCAGAGCACGGCGGTCTCACGCCTGTTCTGGCCCGTCTCGGTCCGCAGCACGGCCAGGGCCAGCGCGCTGGACTCGACGAAGTGTTCCTCCACCGCCTCGATCGCCTTGCCACTGCCGTACCGGCCGTACTCCCGCGCGTACGGGATGAACCGCACGGAGTTGTTGGGGTACATGAGCTGCGTGGGAACCACGCCCTCCCAGGCGCCGATCTCCCGCGCGGAGCGCAGATACGCCTCCTGGCTGAGCACATCGGGCGCGGGGTACCGGCCGAAGTGGGCGCGGACCCTGTCTTCGATCAGGCGGGCCGTCTCTGCGGCCACCGACGGATCCCGGGGCAGCACGCGCAGCCGGATGTGCGGGCCGCCGTCCCAGTAGCGCAGGAAGAAGGAGTGGTCGGCGAGCGCGCGCACCCGCAGTTCGTCGACGAGCGGGCCCACGAGATCCACCAGCACCGTGCTGAGATCACCCTGGTGGAAGAGATGGGCACTCAGCCATCCGCCCTCGCCTGTCCATGATTCCTCGCTCATCGCCCGTCCTCCGACGACAGTTCGACGACGCACTCGGTCACCCTGGCCGCCTCGCCCCAGACAGCGGTGGCCGCATCGGGGTCGGGCAGCGCCTCCTCGAAGGTGACCCGGCCGGTGAACCCCTTCGTCATATGGCGGAACACGGCCAGCATCGACATGCTGGCGAGATCGAGGAACATCGGCTTGCGGGACTTGGCGAAGACACTGCTCACCCAGTCGCCGTCGCTCGACCGGAGCCGTACGAAGCAGCGCCGGGGTATGCCGTGCGAGCGCAGCCAGCGGGCCAGGCGCAGCAGGTGTTCCGCGTCCGGTTCGCCGGGTCGCTGCACCGGCACCAGACCGGCCGGTGCCGACCACTCCGCCCGCTGCACCACGAGCCGCCCCACCTCGACGCGCGGAAGCAGCTCCACCTCGGGGGACTCGGCGGCGGAGGCGGGCTTGAGCAGCGAAAGGCTCGGGTGCAGCAGATACGACTGGCCGAAGGCCGCGAGCATCAGCCGCGCCGCGGGCGGCAGCAGCGGATCGGCCATCATGCCGAGGTGCGCGGGCCGGACCGGCAGGTCACGGCTGCCGGAGACGAGTTCGAGCAGCCCGCTGGACGGGTCGGTGCGCACGACCAGGTCACCGAGCGGAATGCGCTCGGCCGCCGGGCGGGTGCTGGTGGTGTACGGATAGTCGATCTCGTACGGGGCGACGGGGTCCCGCAGATTGACCGAGACACCGAAGGTCCCGGACAGCTCGGCGAGTAACGTTCCCTGTCCGGGCCCGCCGTCGTCCGGCCGCGCCCCGGGCAGGTCGCCGCCCGCCTGGGACAGCAACCGGGACCACCGGCCCCGCCCCTTCCCGAACCCGCCGCTGACGGTATTGACGACGGCGCGCAACGGCCCGCCCTCCTCGCTCTCGTCGAGGAGCTGGAGGTAACAGCCGACCGACCCAGGGGTGCGCACCCACGCCGGCCGGTCCTCGGTCAGCTCGACGAGGAGCTTGGGGTCGGTCCGGATCACCGTGCCGTGACGTTCCCCCGAGAGCACAGTCGCCACCGACTTCCGGCGCAGCCGGTGCAGCAGAGCGAGTTCGGGCACCGGGCTGCGCTCCAGCGCATCGGCCGGTACGGGGGTGCTGAGCTGGAGGTACGGACGCAGGGGCCGCAGCCAGTCGGGGCACTCGTCGTCGGGCAGGGCCAGGTCTGCCTGGACCGCCGCGTGGAGTGCGAGGAAGGACACGGTCGCCGCCGCGCCGAACCGGTGCTCCGCGTACCGGGCCAGGGCCAGCCGTACCGGCAGCATCCGGTCGTGCAGCCCGAGCCAGCGGCGCAGCACGTCCAGATCGTCGAGTACGGGCCGCCACGCGGCCTTCGACGCGGTCAGCCGCCCGTGCGGCACCACGGCATTCTCGTGGAAGGCGATCTTCCCGAGGGTCGAGGAATCCGGCCAGTCGAGCCCGAGACCGGCGCCGATCTCCGCGAGGAGCCCGGCGATGCGGGACTGCTGCGCGCGGTAGTCCGTGATGTCGTCCGGCGAGGTCCCCCGCTCGAACTCCGTACGCAGCAGCTCAAGTCGACTCAGGAGAGGCGTATCGGGCCGGACGCGGCCGAGGTGGGCGATCAGGTCGCCGAGCGGGGTCCGGGAGTGATCGGCGACCGGGGACTCGTACTCCAGCACTCCGAGCCGCACCAGGTGCCCGCAGAAGGCCGCCACGTCCTCGGGCCGCCTGCCCGCGCGCTCCGCCAGCGTCTCCCTGAGCTCCGCGGACGCGCACCCGTCGCCGACGATCCGCAGACACGCCGCGACCTGCGGCGTCGCCGGGATCGTCACCAGCGACTCCGCGGGCCTGCGGCCGAGGAACGTATAGCGCCCTTCGCTCTCCTGGAGGCTGGGGTTGCGGCGAACCCTCAGCCCCATCCCGGCCGGGTCACGCTCCAGCAGCGCCCGCAGGACCTGCTCGACGACCAGCCGGTCCAGTTCGAGCACACACCCCAGGTCGCCCCGTCCGTCCGAGGCGAGCGCGGTGGGGGAGTGGCCCTCGTGCCACTGGCCCGCCGCCGTGGCGGTGAAGGTGCTGTACGGACTGGTCTTCGTGGCGGCGCGGGACACGAACTTCGTCAGTCCGATCGAGGTACGCCGCCTGAGCACTGGAAGCCGGTCGCGCTCGGCGCGCAGCAGCTCGTCGAGGAGCGCGGGGCTGGCCTGGGACAGCGCGTGCCGGAACGCGGGGAGCGCGGCGACGCGTTGCAGGATCCTGCCTTCGTCCGCGCCGTCCGCCTCCATCGCCGACGCGAGCGCGCTCACCGTGCTTTCGTGCAGCCGTCTACGGTCGAGCCATTGCAGAACCCGTAAGGAAACCGTGGAGGGAAGGACTTCCGAAATCTCGTCGGACCATTCGCCCTTTGCCGGGAACCGGCCGCGGTGAATGCATCGCCGCAGAGCCACCAGGCGTGGTTTGAGGGTGGGTTCGGAAAGCTCACCGATCGCGGAGAAGAGCAGGTCGCTCAATTCTTCGGCATCCGCCGAGAGGGCTTCTTCCAGCGCCAGGACCTCCTCGACCAGGCGCCGGGCCCGCCCCGGGGTCAGCTGGTCGACGACGGACACGGGAAGTCCGCCCACTCGCGCGAAGAACAGTGTTCCGACAGCGTACGAAGTCACGCCACACCCTTGCCCGTAGCCCGCGTTCAGTCCCTGACGTGGATCGATGAAGCCGTGGGTGCCGGGACCGCGAGGTCCCGGCACCCACCCGCCGGCTACGGCAGGGACGAACAGGAGCTGCCGCAGCTGGGCGCCGAAGCACCGTTCTCCGCCAGGCCGTGACCGCTGGTGAGGGACTCGACCGTGAGGCCGCTGTCCGCCAGCTCGAACACGTCCGCCGGAATGTCGTCGAGGTTGAATTCGAGGTCGCCGAGGTCTTCCATGGGAACTCCTTTCGGGAAACGAGCATGAATTCCGCCGACTTTTCGGCGGCAATTCGGAACGCTACCCGGCGAGGTGAGGGGAAGACACAGTTCCGCAGGGATCAAGATGGCAGGAACATGCCACCGTGAATGGGGAACCGCCGACTCGGCAGGCCTGCCGCGCCGGACATACCCGGGCACGGTCGCCGAGCTTCCTGTCCGGATGGGACGGGCGACCGGTGACCACCCGGTTCCGCAACGTCAATCGGCGCCCTGACCGGCCAGGGGCGGGCGGAAGCAGGCGATCACCATCTTGCCGTCGTTGCAGGGGTGGGCCTCCCAGCGGTCGGCCAGGGCATCGACGAGGAACATGCCCCGGCCGCCCGGCCTTTCGGAACTCGGCGGCTGCGGTGTGGGCAGCGTGGTCGAGGAGTCGTGGACGGCCACGTGCAGACAGCACTCGTCCCAGGTCATCACCAACTGCGCGCTGCTGCCGGCGTGGACGTGGGCGTTGGTGACCAGCTCCGAGACGGTCAGCAGCACATCATCGACCACGTCCGGGGCGCCCGCGGCCCACGGAAGCGTCTCCAGGTGGCCGCGCGCCCATTCCCGCGCGGCCTTCACCTCACTGTCCAGAGGCAACGACCGCGCCCAGCCCACGGCGCGCAGCGATTCCCCCATGACGGTTCCCTTCATCGATCCGGCACCTATGTCCCGCGTCTACCCCCGACGGGAGCACTGACGCGGCACAAAGTCCTGCCGGCACCGAACGCCGCCGTGCGGCACCCGTCGAGACCGGCCGGCCGCCCCGCAACCGGCGTTGCTCCCGGCTCCGGCGGCCGGCGGCCCCACGGCGTCCGGGCTACAGGCCGCGGCAGATCTCGCGAGCCCGGTCCAGATCCTTCTTCGCCGTCGCGTCGAACTCGAAGAGCTGGGAGTGGCGGTCCTGGGACCGGCGGATGGTCTGTGCGAGTTCCTTGTACGCCGCGTCGCCCGCTGCCGCCGACGCGGACAGCGCCCCGGCGGCCGCGTACCGGTTGATGGCGACCTCACCGGCGGAGCCCTTCGCTATGTACTTCGCCGGGTCGAACCCGTCGAGCGCCTCACATGCCGCATGCGCGTCCGCTGCCGGGGTCCCGCCGCCAGGAGAAGCATCGGAGTCGCCGCTCACCGCCCATGCGGCGCCCATCCCCGCGGCGCCGAGCACGAGCCCGGCGACGAGGCAGAGCACCGCGGTCCTCGTACGGGTGCCGTGCTCCTCGCGGGACGTCGGGACAGGCGCTGAAGTGGGAGATTGCTGTGGCTGCATCCGCCCAACGTAGTGCCATTCCGCACGCGTGCGACGTCCGGCCGGGTTACTGGTGCAGTCCGGTTACAGGACCGCCATGTCCCACGCCACCGAGATGCACCAGGATTCCAGGCATCGACACACTCACCCGGATCAGTCGTCATGTTCACCTGGTCCATCGGGAACGTACGGGGGATTCCATGCGCCGTTCCATTGCGGCTGTCGCCGCAGTCGTCACGCTCCCCGCCACTCTTGTGGCATGCGGAGGTTCGGACGGAGCCGGCGACAAGGCCGGGCTCGCGCCGCCCACGAAGGGCACCGGCTCCAGCAGCACCGCCCAGCCCGCCGGCGAGCAGTCGTCCGGCGCCACCGCTGACAGCACCCCGGCGCCGGCCGGCAAGCTCGGCGACACCCTCAAGCTGGTGGGAATGCCGGGCAGCCTGAACGGCACGGGCACCATCGAGGCCGACTTCACGCTGCAGAAGTTCGAGAACCACGCCAAGTCGGCGATCGGCGTACTCGAACCCGCCGCCGGAAAACGCCTTGTGGCCGCCGAGTTCACCATCCTCGAAACCGGCACCGGCACCTACCAGGGCACCGGGTACGCGGAGGCGATGGTCTACGACGCGAACGGGCAGGGGTATCAGGGCAAGCCCGGAACACCCACCGTCGGCGAGTCGCTCGGCGGCCTCCAACTGATCGTCAAGCCCGGTCAGCGGGTCTCCGGCTGGATCGTCTTCGAGGTGCCGGAGGACGTGAAGATCACATCCGTCACGTACCTGATGGAAAAGGTCGGGCCGGACCCCGAGCGCACGGGCAGGTGGACCCTCGACTAGGCCGTCCTCTCAGACCTCACTGACCTCCCCGGCCGGCCGTCCCCGAGGGTCCGAGCGCTGTCAGGTGCCCGCCGTGCGCGCTCCCAGTACCGGCAGCAGCCGCAGCTTCTCGTCGTCCGCCGAACCCGGGGTGGCGGTGTAGACCAGCAACGTCTGGTTCTGCTCCGGGTCCAGCAGAACCTGGCACTGGAGGGTGAGAACGCCCAGCTCGGGGTGGCGTACCAGCTTGGGGTCCACGCGCGGTACGTCGATCTCATGGGCGCTCCACAGACCGGCGAACTCCGTGCTGCGCTCCAGCAGGAGGTCGCGCAGGTGCTCGGCGCGGCCGCCCGCACCCTGCCGTGAGTAGGCGGCGCGCAGACCCGAGGCGAAGAAGCGGCTGTGCAGCGGGTGGTCCTGCTCCGGGTACAGCAGCCTCGCGGCGGGATCGGTGAACCAGCGGTAGGTGAGGCTGCGTTCAGGTCCGGTGAACTGCGTCTGGTCGCCGAGGAGCGCGGTGGCCGCCGGTGTCTGGGCGAGGGTCTCCGCCACATCGCTGACGACCTGCGCCGGGGTGTCGTCCAGCCGCCCGAGGATGCGCATCAGACCGGGCGTGATGTGGTCGGAACGCAGGTTGCCAGGGCGGGAGGGCGTGTTGTGTCCGGCGATACGGAACAGGTGGTCGCGCTCGGCGAGGGAGAGGCGCAGACCGCGGGCGATGGCGGCGAGCATCGGCTCCGAGGGCTGCGGCCCGCGCTGCTGCTCCAGTCGGCTGTAGTAGTCGGTCGACATACCGCTCAGCGCCGCCGCCTCCTCCCGGCGCAGGCCGCGGGTGCGGCGGCGCGGTCCGCGGGGCAGTCCCACGTCCTCCGGCTGCAGGGCTTCGCGCCGGGTGCGCAGGAAGTCCGCCAGTTGTGCTCGGTCCACGGTTCCAGTCTCCCTCGTGTCTCCGGTGCCCGAGGTCCGGGGCGTGGTGGAGGTGTACGGGCCGGCCCGGTGGGCCGGGCCCTTCAGAGCAGCATGCCGCCCGAAGCCTCGATGCGCTGCCCGGTGATCCAGGACGTGCCCTCGGTGAGCAGCGCCGCAGCGGCGGCGCCGATGTCGTCGGGCTCGCCGGGGCGGCCCATGGCGGTGACGCCGCTGAGCATGGAGCGCATGCCCTCGTCGTCGCGGACCCCGCCACCGCCGAAGTCGGTGCCGGTGGCACCCGGTGCGAGGGCGTTGACCGCGATGCCACGCGGCCCCAGCTCCTTGGCGAGGTAGCGGGTGAGGATCTCCACGGCCCCCTTGGCCGCGGCGTACGCGGCGGTCGGCGCCGCGATGAAGCGGGTCAGGCCGGTGGAGACGTTGAGGATGCGGCCACCGTCCGCGATCAGGGGCAGCAGGGCCTGGGTGAGGAAGAAGACGCCCTTGACATGGACGTCCATCAGCCCGTCGAACTGTTCCTCGCTGGTCTCCTCGAACGGCGCGTGCACTCCGTGTCCGGCGTTGTTGACGAGGATGTCGAGGTCGTCGCGGCCCCACTCCCGGGCCAGGGCCTGACGCACCTGTGCGATGAAGGCCGGGATCTGGGCGGTGTCCCCGGTGTCCAGCCGGAGGGCGATCGCCCTGCGGCCCAGCTTTCCGGCCGCCTCGACGACGGCCTCGGCCTCGTCGGCGTGCGAGCGGTAGGTGAGGATCAGGTCGGTACCGGCCTCGGCGAGGTGCAGGGCGGTGCTGCGGCCGAGGCCCCGGTTGGCGCCGGTGATAAGAGCGATGCGGGTCATGGTGGCTCCATTCGAGTCGAGGGCGGGCGGACCGGCCGGTCCGTCGCCGCCTGCCACTCAACAGTCGCGCGGCCCGGAGGCCGGATGAAGGCCGCGGTTGTCCAGGGATCGCGGATCCCCCCTTCAGCACCCGGCGCGCCGACCGGAATGCCAGGCGGCCCGGGGTGCACATCGGCCGGCGTACACCCCGCCACATAAGCTCATGCGGGGAAGACCTCGCATGGGGGTGGGTGAATCTACTTCGAGGAGCCGAAGGTGACCGGAACCGGCGCGTGGTGGCTTGCGGGCGCGCTGATCATGGCCTGCCTGCTGCTCGCCGGCCCCAGCGCGTCGAACAGCGCGTACACGGCCGGGCCGCTGCCGGCCGGTGCCCCCAAGGAGATCGTGCCGAACCGGGTCATGACCTGGAACATCTGCAATCCCTGCAGGGGAAACGGGCGGAACGGCGGCAGAGCGGCGGAGATCGCCACGTACGCGCCGCAGGTCATCGGCCTGCAAGAGGCGTGCGTGGGTGATGTCGAGAGGATCCGGGACTATCTGCGGTACCGGTACGGGCTGGTCTACCACGTCGAGTACGGATCGGTGCTGCCGAGTTGGAGCCGTTGCGGGGGAGTGCCGTGGAGCCCGGGAGGCTTCGGGCAGGCAATCCTCTCCGCCGCCCCGATGACCGACCGTGTGCGTGTGGAGTACCCCGACGGCGGTTCCGAGGACCGCGGGTACATGGCCGTCACGACGCTCGTGGACGGCCGGCGCGTCCGGGTGTTCAACACGCACCTGGCCGAGCGGAGTCAGGAATCGGTCCGCGCGGAGCAGACAGGCGTACTGGCGAAGGCGGTCGCCCGGTACGACCGCACGATCGTTCTCGGCGACTTCAACGCAGTGCCGGATGCCTCCGAACTCACCGTGATGTGGGGCCTGGCCAGGGACGCGGACCCCGATTGCGGTCCCTCCGGAGCCGGTACGTGCGAGCCGACCACCGACTGGCGCAGCAAGTTCGACTACATCTTCCTTCGTGGCTTCGATCCGCTGGCGCAACGGGTGCGTCTCACCCCGTACTCGGACCACGATCTGGTGCAGGCCGATCTGAGGTGGGCGTAACAGGCACGGCGCTGGCGGTCCACACCGATCCCGGCCACGTCCCTCGACAGCCGTCGAAGGCGGCGGGGCACCGAGAGCAGACCGGGTGTGCGTTCCCGCTGCGTTCAGCGCGGAGGACCGTCGTCGGCACACTGTCAGACCTCGGTGCTAGAGATGGCTGCCATGGGAAATCCAGCAGACGTACCGATCAGCGCCGCGACACACTTCCAGGCCGGCTGCCGCCTCCTGGAGGACGACGCGCCGGGTGGCTGGGGAGCAGCCTCCACCCGGTTCGAACGGGCCGCGGCCGGATCGGACTCCGAGATGCTCTGGCGCATTGCCGACGCCTGCCAGTGGGTGCCGTCCCTCGCTGCCCATTGGATGAGCCGCGCAGTGGTCTCCGAGAGCGAGGCCGGCGGGATCGAGGTGGACCCTGGCACACTGTGCATCTTCGGCGGGGAGAACGGGGATGTGCTCGGCCAGGCCTTCCGGCTTGCCGTGCAGTCGGACAACCACGACAAGGCCGTCGAGGCACTCACCGCTGCCGCCGAGAACCGGCTGTGGGCGGTCATGGAGGACGGCCAAGAGATTCCCGACGAGGACCTGGTCGCCGACAGCGACCTCTACAGCCCGAATTACGTGGGCCTCGACTCATCCGTGCCGCTGGTCTGGATGGACTGCAAGGGGCTGGTCATGCCCTACATGGCCCGCACCGTTCTGCGCATCGTGCGACAAGAACTGCAGAATGTGGGCCTGTACCGGGCGCGGCTGTTCACCCCCCAGCCGAACTCGTCGCCCGACGGCGGGCCGGTCTGACGCTGCCGCGGCATACGTGAGCGCGACCACCGCGTGCAGGCCGCTGCCGGAACGCACCCCCTGCCGGGACGGTCACGCGGATCAGTCCCGATCGGTCCGCGGCCTCAGCCCGTCCACCACCAGGCGGAAGAGGTGGTCCCGGCGCTCGGTGAGTGTCGGGGCCTGGTCCGCGATCCAGCTGAGGGCGTTGGCCAGTGCGAACAGGTCGATGGGTGCCACGTCCGGCCGGATCCGCCCCGATTCCTGAGCCGCCTCCAAGAGGCGCCCACCGGCCTGACGCATCGCCAGGCAGTCTGCGTGCAGCGGTGATTCCGGATCGTTGAGGGTCGCCATCAGGGTGGCCGGCAGCCCTTGGTAGGCGCCCGCGCCGAGGGTGAACTCGTACAGCCACTCGGTCAGCGCGCGCTCCGGCGGGGCGGTCGTCGCCAGCACGTCGGCCCGTTCTGCGAGGTTCGTGAAGCGCTGGTGCAGCAGCGCCTCCAGCAGGGCGTCCCGGTTCGGGAAGTGCCGGTAGAGCGTGCCGAGGCCGACCCCGGCGCGCCGGGCGATGTCCCGAAGGGAGGCCAGGGTCCCCTGTTCGGCGACGGCCTCCGCGGCCACTTCCAGGACGCGGTCGCGGTTGCGCCGCGCGTCGGTGCGCGGTGCGCGTGGTGTGCCGGGGTGCGACTCGATGGGCATGAAGGGATCCCTGTCGTTGACAACCGGAGCAGTGCTCCGGTTATCTGTTCCGGAACAGTGCTCCGGATTCTATCCGGAGTGTTTCGCACCGGCATTTGGGGAGGGGCCCATGGGTACGGGAACGATGCGTGCTGTCCGTCTGCACGCCTTCGGCGGTCCGGAGGAACTGGTCTACGAGGAGACTGCCCGGCCCGAGCCGGGGTCGGGCGAGGTGCTGGTGCGCGTCCACGCGGCGGGTGTCAACCCACCGGACCGGTACGCGCGGTGCGGCTTCAAGAACTTCCCGGCCGAGCTCCGGCCGAACTGGACGCCACCGCTCATCCTCGGCAGCGACATCTCCGGCGCGGTCACGGCTCTCGGCCCGGGTGTCACCGAGTGGCAGCCCGGCGATGAGGTCTTCGGCCTGGTCAACTTCCCCGGCCGTGGATCCGGCTACGCCGAGTACGTGGTCGCACCCGCTGCCCATCTGGCCGCCAAGCCGGCAGTGCTCAGCCATACGGAGGCCGCCGCCGTGCCGATGGCCGGGCTCACGGCCTACCAGTACGTCTTCACCCACCTGCGCGGCCGTACCGGGACCACCGTCCTGGTCAATGGAGCTGCGGGCGGAGTCGGGCACTTCACGGTGCAACTGGTCCGGGTGGCCGGCGCGAAGGAGGTGATAGCCGTCGCATCCGGGCGACACGAGGAGTTCCTGCTGGGCCTGGGCGTGGACCGGTTCGTTGACTACACCCGGACCCCTGCCGGGGAAGTCGTCCGCGACGTGGACCTCCTGATCGACACGGTCGGCGGCCCCGATGCGCACCGCCTGCTGCCCACCGTGCGGCGGGGCGGCCGGATCGCGCCCGTCTTCCTGGGGGACTACCAGCGCGAGCGCGCGGCCGAACTCGGCATCGTCTTCAACGAAACCATGTGGCAGGTGCGTTCAAGCGGTGCGGATCTCGCCGAACTGTCCGCTCTCATCGACGCCGGGCATGTGCGTGTCGCCATCGACAGCGTTTTCCCCCTGCGTGACGCGGCCGGGGCCCACACCCGTGCGGACAGGGGCCACCTCCAAGGCAAGATCGTCTTGAACGTGGAGAGCCGGGGCGCGTAGGTGCTGGCTGCCGGGACCGGATGCCACCTCCCCTCGGCAGGTGGCATCCGGCCGGCCCGGCGCAGGAACCGGCTACGCGGTCCGGGTCAGCAGCCCGGCGTCGATGACCTCGGCGATATGGGCGGCGCCGCGGCTGTTCTGGTGGATGTGGTCGGTCGTGAGCAGGAGACCTCGCCGCTGCGAGATCGTGTCGAGGCTGTGCCGCAGCACTGCGCGCCGGGCGAGGACGCCGAGGGCCGCTGCGGGAGTCACCTCCCGGTACGGAATCGGCGGCGGATCCGCTTGGCGCAGTTCCTCGGTCTGGCGTTCGTGGAGCGGCAGACAGGTCACCCGGTGGGTGGCGGCGATCTCGGCGATCATCCGGCTGTACGCCTGTGATGCCTGCGCCGCCGCTCCGTCGAGCCGTTGGCCGAGCACCGGTAGCGACAGCAGGCCGATCGTCGCGTCGGTCTCGGCGCGCAGCCGTGCGACGACCGTTCCCAGGCACTGCTGGAACCAGCCCGCCGACGGGCGGGCGGGGAGGTTTTTGCGCTTCATGGCCTGCTCGACGGGGTAGCCGGCAAGGCTCGCTCGGGCGTCGTTGGTCCCGATCAACACGGTGATCACATCGGGCGGGTTCGCGACGACGGCATCGAGCCGTTGCAAGAGGTTGTAGGCGAAGTCGCCGTTGGCGCCGAAACGGACCGGCTGCATGTCACCGGCAGGGTGGCGTTGTTCGATGAGTTCCAGATAGTCGACGCTGAACTGTGCGCGGGTGAGGCTGTCGCCGAGGCACGCGATGCGTGTCGTCACGGTGCTTCCTCCGGGCTGGGCGTGCCGGCATGTCCGGTGGGGTGGGTATCGGTCCGGGGGCGGTGGCCGGTGCCGCGGGCCGGGGTGACGGCCAGGATGGACGTCGGCCCCTCCATGTCGACCGCGTGCCATACCCCGGCCGGGTTGATGGTGGCCTCACCGGGCCCGAGCAGAACGCGCTCGGGCAGCCCGTCGACGTCGCGGGTGACCGCCACGGACCCGCTGAGGCAGACGACCAGTTCGTCACCTGCGGGGTGGTTCTCCCAGTGGTCGCCGGGTCCCTCGCCGTCGAAGATCATCACCATGCGGCCCTCGACGCCGTCTGCCGCGACGGCGGCGCTGTAGGCCCGGAGCACATCCGGGTCCCAGGCGAATCCTTCGACGGGTTTCGCTCTCGATCCCAGTCCGAGGTGTACGGGGGTGGCGCGCAGGTCCATGGAGTTGTGTGGGTCGTTGACGAGTCTCATGCCGACGATCGTCCACGCCGGCGTTCGGGCGGTCTTGAAGAAATGGGAAGGGAGGCCGGCGCGACGGGCGGACGGTCGTCGGCTACCCGGCTCCGAGGAGGACTTCGCCGCGGCGCCAGGCCGTCGGCGGCCGGCCGGTGAACTCGCGCCAGTCCCGCACGAGATGGGCCTGGTCGGCATAGCCCGAGACGGCTGCCACATCGCTCCACGGGAGCGGGTTCCGCGCCGCAGCCAGTTCGTGCGCGTGCTCGAAGCGCAGGACTCGGGCGAGGGTCTTCGGCGGCAGGCCCACCTCACCGAGGAACCGCTCGGTGAGGTACCGGCGGCTCAAGCCGAGTTCGGCGGCGACCGCACCGACCTGGAGGCAACCCCGTGCGGCGACGAGGCGGCGCCATGCCTCGGCCACCGCGGGGCGCACCTCACGCGCCTGGTCGCCCCGGCCGACAGCCCGCAGGAGCAGTTCGTCCAGCGCGGCGAACCGCGCCGCCCATGTCGTCGCAGACCGGAGCCGGTCCACCAGCTCGACGGCAAGCGCTCCGAGAAGGTCGTCGAGCGGGACCAGCCGGTGGGCGAGCTCGGCGGCGGGCATACCGTAGATGGCTCGGGCCCCGAGCGGTGTGAGTGATACCTGAACACCTTGCTGGCGTCCGTCGTGGTGAAGGGCGACGGACCGGCACATCAGACCGCCGGCCACGCTGCCGAATCGGGTGACCGGTGACCCGTCGTCAACGCCAGCCGCCACCTCCAGAGGACCTGACAGGCTGATCACCGCCGTGAGCGCGCGGCTCGGCGGGCCGCGGTGGACCCCCGCCGGGAACCCGCGGAGGTCGAAGCCGACATACGAGTCGACGTACTCCCGCAAGGCGGGCGCCGGACGCGCACCGGTCCCGGTGGCCTTGTGGTGCTCCATTTTCGTCAGTGTACGAGCCGCCCGGCCGGGAGGATCGTCCTCCCGGGGGCTGAACGCCATTTTCACGAGAGGCTTCTGAGGGCTCGTCAGATGCGTGCGCCGGGCCGTGCCCGAGAACGCCGGCCACGACGGAGTGCGGGGACCGCTCAACGGGTGCGTTCGTAGTGGCGGCGCGCCTTCTCTCGGTTGCCGCAGACGGCCATCGAGCACCAGCGGGCACGGTTGGCGCGGCTGCGGTCGATCAGGAACAGCCTGCACTCGTCGTTGGCGCAGGGGCGCAGCCGGCCGGGCAGTTGCTTCTCGGTGGCCGCCCAGGCGAGAACCACCTCGACGGCCAGCCGGGCGTGCGGGGGAGTCCTGACCATCCACCCCAGGCCGTCGGAGGTGATCTCCGGAACCTGGTGGACCCCTTCGAGCAGCGGGCTCAGCGCGGTGGGCGGGCTTTCTCCGCGTACAACGTCCCGCAGGATGTCCCGCGTCTGGCGCAGCAGCGCCAGCTCCGCGAGGCTGCCTTCGCCGCCGTGTTCCCGCGCCCACCGCCTGCCTCGGGCCGGGTCGCGGAGTGCGTCCTGTTCCTCGCCGTTGACCAGTGGCCTGCTGTTGAGCAGGTCCAGCAAGGTGTCCATCGGCCACCGCCCTCCTTCTAACCTGATCCAGATGTTTGACAGGTTAGCTCGCTCCGTGCTTGCATGGCGACGAACTAACCGGATAGATGACGTTAAGGGGTTAGGTATGAGCTCGGTGCACCACCGGACCGCAACCGTCGACGGTCACGAGATCTTCTACCGCGAGGCCGGCCCCGCCGACGCCCCCGCGATCGTCCTGCTGCACGGATTTCCGACCAGCTCGTTCATGTTCCGCGAACTCATCCCGCTTCTGGCCGACGACTACCACGTCATCGCGCCGGACCACCTCGGCTTCGGCCACTCCGATGCCCCCCTCGCCACAGAGTTCACCTACACCTTCGACGCCCTCGCCGAACTCACCTCCCAGCTGCTCGACCAACTGGGCCTGGACCGCTACGCCCTCTACGTGCAGGACTACGGTGCCCCCATCGGATGGCGTCTCGCACTCAAGCACCCCGAACGGATCTCCGCCCTCGTCACACAGAACGGAAACGGCTACGAGGACGGCTTCATCGAATCGTTCTGGACCGACGTCTGGGCCTACGGGGCGAACCCCGGACCCGCCACCGAACCCGCCGTCCGCGTCGCGCTGGGCATCGACGCCATTCGCTGGCAGTACGTGCACGGCGTACCCGACCCCAGCCTGGTCAGCCCGGACACCTGGGAGCACGACTTCGCCCTCGTCTCCCGCCGGGGCAACGACGAGGTCCAGCTGGCGCTGTTCCGCGACTACCGGAACAACCGCCCCCTCTACCCGCTGCTGCACGAATTCCTGCGCACCAGCGAGGTCCCGGTGCTCGCCGTGTGGGGCCGCAACGACGAGATCTTCGGCCCGGCGGGCGCGCGTGCCTTCGCCCGCGACGCCAAGGACGCGGAGGTGCACCTGGTCAACGGCGGCCACTTCCTGCTGGAAAGCCACCTGGACGTCGTGGCGGGCTACCTCCGCGGCTTCCTCGGGCGGGTGCTGCGATAGCCGGAGCCCTGGCCGGAGGGCCCGTACGGCCGGCCTCCAGACCCGCCCTCCGCCGTCGACACGAGCGGTGTCCCCATGACGAGCTGTCCTGCCCTAGGCGGCCCGTCGGCCTGTCCGCAGCGCCCGGCCGTTGGCCAGGCCCTCCGGGTCCAGCGACAGGGACACGGCGGCCGTCGCGCCGACATCCGCGAGGCTCTCCGAGTCGGGCAGCAGCTCCACGCCGTCCGCGCCGGGCCGGTGGATGAGCACGGGGACGTACTCGCGGGTGTGGAAGGCGTGCCCGGCCGTCGGGTCGTTGCCGTGGTCGCCGGTCACGATGAGGCGGTCGCCCGGCGCGTCGAGCAGAGCGACGAGCGCGGCCAGGCCGGCGTCGGCCTGCTCCAGGAGACGTCCGTAGCGCTCGGTGTCCTGCTGGTGCCCGGCCAGGTCCGTCTCCTGGATGTTGGACACCACCAGGCCGTCGCCGCAGGCGCGTACCGCTTCGAGGGTGTGCGTGAGGACGTCGGCGGTGTCCACGGCCGGGTGCCGGACCGCCGGCTCGCAGGCCAGGATGTCGGCGGCCTTCCCCACCAGGGTGACCGGGATGCCCGCGCGGGCGGCCAGGTCGGGGAGCTGGCGGGTGTGGTCGATCCGGGCGCCCAGGTGCTGCACTTCGAGGCCGCCGTTGCGGTAGAAGCCGGTGGCGGGCGTGTCGAGGCCGACCGTGCCCTCCTCGCCGGCCCGCACGAAGCGCTCCAGCGGTCCGTCCGCGTGCCCGCCCACCGCGATGACCCGCGCCACGGGAGCGACGGCGCGCACCGTGCGGGCCACGGCGAGGATGCCGCCCGGCCCGTCGAACGGCAGGTCCTCCAGCCGCCCGGAGGCGTTCCAGTTGATGCCCGGGTCGGCCTCCAGGTTGTCGTGGACCAGCACCGAGCCGTCGACGACCAGGAGCGGCCTGCCGTCCAGCCGGCCGACCCGGTGCCCGGCCGCTTCGAGTGCGGCGCTCACCTCGTCGATGTGGTCGGCGAGCCGGGCGACGGTCACCCGGCTGAAGTCGGCCCCCATCATGGTCTGGTGGCCGGCGAAGGTGTCGGCGCCCGGATAGCCGAGGGCGGCCCGGCCCGCGGCGACGGGCAGATGGGTGCGCCGGGCGAGATCGGGGTGCGGGTGTACGAGGCCGAGGCCGAGCGAACCCAGCACGGGCAGCCGCACCGGGCGGCCGAACGCCTCCCGGCAGTGGTCCAGCACATGTCCGCAGGTGTCGGCGGTCAGATCGCCGGGGCGCGTGGTGCCCGCGTCGGGCATGGCGCCGATGCCGAATCCGTCGATCACGACGATGACGGTCTTGGCCATGGGGTGCCTCCTCAGCTCAGGGACCGGCCCTGGGCGTCGTACAGACCGTTGAGACGGGGCGTGCCGGATGAGATTCCGGAGACGACGGCGACGGTCGAGCGGGTGACGAAGATCTGGGTGCGGAAGGCGAGCAGCGCGGTGTCGCCGATGCGGACGTCCTGTCCGGGGGCGGGCGCGTCGAGCAGCCGGTAGTAGTCGATGTTCTCGGCGGGCGCGTCCAGCACGTTCAGACGCGCCCCGGTGCGTGGCAGCAGGGCGCTCCTGATGTGGGAGCGGGCGTAGAACCCGCCGCCGAAGACGGCGGGGCGGCCGTCGTCCAGGGTGTGGGCGACCTCGGTGACGTACACGTAGGCGGGGGTCTCGGGCTGCGCCGGGTCGAGGGCGTGCAGCGGGGTCGTGCCGGTCAGGGCGTGGCCCGGCTCTCCGTGGGTGGCGCCGAGGCCGGCGAGCAGTGGCAGGGAGGCCATCGAGGTGGCGCTGGGGGCGCTCAGCTTGAGGTCCGTGTGGCCGCGGCCGGCGAGCGTCTCGCGGGCCTTGAGGGCGAGGGCGAAGTTGGGTGTGGCGTACGGGGCCCCGGTCGCCGGATCGCACAGGACGCACGGGAAGGCGGTGACCCCCGCGATCCGGATGCCGGGAAGCCGTTCGGCGGTGTCGGCGAAGGCGTCGAGCCGGTTGAGCGGGACGCCGCCCTCCTGGCCGGGGTAGGTGCTTCCCTCGGCGCCTTCGAGACGGATCAGGATGTCCTGGACGAAGCCCAGCCGCCTTGCGGTGTCGGAGACCGCGCGGGCGTTGTCCAGGTCGTAGACGGTGACGGTCTCGGGACGCCCCGCCAGCATCTCGGGCAGGGCGCGGCGCGGGATCTGTACGAGGTGGCCGAGGTTGCCGGCACGGGCTCCGGAGGCGTGCAGGGTGCGCGCCTCGGGCGGGTCGATGGCGGCGTAGCGGGGGATGTGCCGGGCGACGGCCCGGATCAGTTCAGGGTTGCGGCCGAGCTGTTTGACGACGAACCAGAGAGAGAGGCCCAGCCGTTCGGCCTCGGCGGCCAGGAGCGCGGCGTTCGCCTCGACGGCGTCCAGGTCCATCACATAGGTGTCCGGCGGGATCGCGCCCTCGTCGTGGAGCGCGGCCGCGGCCTCGACGAGCCCGGGATTGCGGGTCAGTACGGTGTCGAGAAACACGGTCAGTGGTCCTTCGGGTCGTTCAGCGCGGCCAGTGAGCGGCGCAGGATCTCGATGACGAGGTCCGCGCCCGCCCGCATCGGGTTGATGCGCACGGTCCAGTCGGCCAGTTCCGGGGAGTCGTCCAGGGCGGAGCTGGACATCCGGTAGAAGAGCGGCGTGATCTCGTAGCGGGAGTTGGAACCGACGGGGTACGGGGCCGCGCCGAAGCGCGCGGCGACGGCGGGCAGCTCCCTGGCCACGGGCCGGTCGAGCCGGACCAGCAGGCACCGGTCCTGCGCGTTGGCGAGCCGGACCTCGGCGACCCCGGGCACCTCGCCCGCGGTCAGCCGCTCGGCGACCTCGGCGCCCACCTGGGACTGCACGGACCACATGAGCGGTACGTGGGTGAGTGCGCGCAGAGCGTCGAGTGCCTGGTGCCCCTGGACCTGGCCGCCGCCGGAGTAGTTGTCGCGGCGGATGTGCTCGATCAGGTCGCCGGCGCCGACGACGATGCCGACGCCCTCCGGGCCATGCAGCTTGAACAGGGAGAAGCAGGAGGCGTCGGCGCCCAGTTCGACCCCGGCCGCCGGGGTGCGCATCACGGCGTAGTTGTCGTCGACGACGGTGCGGACCCCGGCGGCCCGGCAGGCGGCGAGGACCGCGCCGGGGTCGTAGGAGTCGGCGAGCCGCTGCCGGGTGTGCTGGACGTAGGCCCAGCGGAACCGGCCGGATTCCAGGACCGCGCGCAGCTCGTCGGGATCGTTGAAGTCGGCCTCGACGGTCCGGACCCCGAGGCCGCGCAGCGTGACCTCGGTGGTGCGGTAGACGGGTGCCCGGTGGATGAGGAGGGGGTCGCCCGGCCGGACGGCGGCGGTGAGGGCGGCCCGGATCGCGCCGGTGCCCGCGCCCTGGACGAAGGCGGCGCCCTCGGCACCGAAGAAGTCGGCGAGGACGGACTCGACGCGGGCGGTGGTGGCGGGGCGTCCGAGGCCGGGCACGACCCCTGCGTCGGAGGCGAACAGCTGCGGGCCCTCGAAGTGGCGGGCGGTGGCCTCGATGAGCCGGAACTGGCGGGCGACGGCATCGGCCGGGGCCACGGTCGGCAGCGGGAACGTCCGGGGGAGTACGGGGTGCATGTCAGCTCTCTTCCACGTTCGCGCCGCTGAGGAAGCGCAGCGGATTGCGGCGGGTCAGCAGGTCGATCAGGTCGTCGTCCACGCCTGCCGCTCTGAGCTTGGGCAGGAAGCTCCCGAAGAGGTGGCCGTAGCCCTGGCCCCCCTCGGAGGTGAGGTAGCCATGGCGGGAGATGTCGCAGCTGAGCAGGGCCCGGTCGGCGTGTCCTGCCTCCAGGAGGGCGAGCAGGAGTCGCAGCCGGGTGTCGTCGCTCTGGTAGCCGTCCTTGCCGACGGTGTCGAAGGCGACGTACGCGCCGCTCGCGGCGAGCTCCCGGTGCACCGCGGGGTCGTCCAGCAGGTCCTGATGGCCGATCGAGATCCGGTGCGGGGCCAGCCCTTCGCCGGTGAGCAGTTCCAGCTGGGCGAGGCCGCCGCGGCCGAGCTGCGCATGGGTGGCGACGGAGAGGCCGGTGGCGAGGGCGGCCCGTGCCGCGGCGCGGAGCACCTTGCTCTCCGGCGGCGTCGGGAGGTCCCCGTGGCTGCCGATCTCGCCGAGGACGCCGGGGCGGATGCCCGTGGCGCCGATGCCGTGCTCGATCTCGTGGACGAGCGTGGCGGTGAGGTCCCCGACGCTGCCGCGGTCGATCTCGGGGGTGTGGAACGGCTCGTAGTACCAGCCGGTCGCGGCGACGACGGCGATCTGGGCGTCCCGTGAGATCCGGGCCAGGGTGCGCACGTCGCGGCCCATGCCGCGGCAGGTCAGCTCGATGACGAGGGCGAGTCCGTACTCCTCGCGGAGTGCGGCCAGCTCGGCCGTGACGGCGGCGGTGTGCCGGCCGGCGGCGAGCACGGCAGCGCCGTCGCCCCGGTGGTCGAGGTCGAGGACGAGGTGTTCGTGGGCCAGGGCGGGGCCGCGTACCGCGTCGGGGGCGATGTCTCCGAGGACGGTACGCAGTGCGGGGGCGGGGCTGTTCATCGTGGGGGGTCCTTCTCGGGTCGGCCTGCGTGATCCGGGGGAGTAGGGCTATCCCTTGATCGGTGTGAACAGGTCCATCCAGTACAGGAGGTTGAGGAGGATGCCGCCGACGATCACCGCGGCCGGTGCCGCGGCCATCCGGACGACCGGCCGGCCCATCGCCTCGTTCAGCAGGTAGAGCCCGCCGACGACGAGGATGCCCAGGCCACCGCCCATGGCGTTGGCCGCCATCAGCGAGCCGAAGAGGATCGCCAGCTGGAGCGTTTCGCTGATCGCACTGCGCAGGTGCTCGGAGGAGTCGCGGACGCTGGGCAGCCGGCCGAGGAGCTTGCCGATGTAGGACAAGGCCAGCACCTCGGCCGCGAAGACCAGGGCGCCGACGATCGCGGCGAGGAACGGGTTCGGCATCAGGTACCCGATGGGGTACACGAGGGTGAAGCCCGCGATGCCGTACGCGCCGGAGGCCAGCGCGGTGGTCGCGATCAGCGGGATGAACCCGAAGACGCGGTAGAAGTCGACCTGCGCCGCCTCGGAGTACTGCCCCTTCGCGATCAGGAAGCTGGTTGCCTCGCCGCCGCCGAATATGTGCATCTGTGCGAGCACACAGACCCCCGCGCCCAGGACCATGAACAGGGGCAGATACCTGCGCAGCCGGGCCGCACTTGCGCTGAAGAGGGAGGCCATCGGGTCGTCACCCTCGATGACGGGCTCGCTCACGCCCGCGGCCCTGTCCGCCTTGCGCTGGGCGAGGTCCTTGGCGACGGCGAGACCGATGAGCATCAGCACACCGACGGCCATCGCCAGCGCGCCGGCGAACATGTTGGGCCACAGCTTCATGGTCATGACGACCAGGGCGAACTCCAGCAGCCCCGCGATGCCGCCCCACTTGCGGCCGAACTGCTTGGTGATGGCCAGCACCGGGAACAGCGTGAAGAGGAAGAGGATCGGAGTCGACATCTGCTGCATGGCGGTGATGAAGTCGACCGGGAGGTCATGCGCCACGTTGTTGGCGCCGTTGAGGCCGAAGACGACGACCGCGCCCCAGGCGCCGCCGAGGATCGGTGCGAGCCACTTCTTCGGCGACAGCATGCCGAGGATGTCGGTGGGCAGGAAGAGGAGCCACGGGTTCAGTACCCCGGTGGACAGGGCCATCGGGGCGCCGAGCCCGAAGATGAACCCGGCCGAGAGGCCGAACGAGACCGCCGTCGTCGCGCTGCGCGTGGTGCGCCCCTGGATGAAGTCCAGGAGGAACGGGCGAACGCCGTCGTTGAAGACGGCCAGCGCCATGTGAGAGATGTACGCGGTCAGCGCACAGAGGGCTATGACGGTCAGTTGCTGGGCCAGCGAGAAGTCGAGGCTCGTACCGGCTGCGAGTGTCGAACTCACGGGGTCACTCCTTCGTGCCCGGGATGATCAGAGCGGGGTGGCTGGGGTCAGCCGCGGGCGGCGATGGCGCGCGCCATGAGGGGGGCGATGGTGTCGATCTGGTCCATCGAGAAGCCGAAGACCTTCTTGCCCTCGTCCAGCAGGGCGGTGATCTGCTCCTCGGTGGGGACGCTGCGGCCGAAGGTGTGGCAGACGGCGCTGCCCATCAGGCCGACGAGGACGCCGAGCGAGGCACCGGCGCCCGTGTGACAGGTGCCCAGGTAGTAGTCGGCCTGGGAGACGCGCAGCTTCATCGCGGCGTCCATGTCACTGGAGGCGGTGACCTCCAGCCCCTCGATGCCGAGCTGCGTGATGGTCTGGGTGACCTCGGTCTTGCCGACGCCGCCGGCGAGGATCTTCGTCATGTCCTGCTTCTTTCCAGAGGGTGGGGACGGGGTGGTTCAGGAGGAGGCATGAGCAGGGGGCGGGGCGGGATGGGCGGATCGCCGAGACGGCGCGGAACCGCAGTCGGGGCGGCCGGTGCGCTGGCATGCGTACTCGCGCCGGCGCTGACGGGGTGCGGCGTGGTGACCACGAAGGAGGACCGCCAGTACGCCGAGAAGCTGGCCGACAGGTACTACCCGGGCGTTCTCCGCGTGATCGAGGCCCACACCCTGGTCCCGCACGCGAGCGGTTCGGAGATCACCTTCGCTATGACCGACGACCCCGACGCCGTGGTCCGGATGCGGGTGGACGCCGACGCGGGCACCTGCAACACCCATGACTGCCGAGAGGTGATGGACGAGGCGGTGCGGCGCGGGCGGCGGGAGGCGGCGGCGCTGCGGGTCCTCGTCGACACGTTCCGGCGCTGCGGCCACGAGGTGCTGGCCGTCGACCCGCAGACCGGGGCGCCCTGGATCGCCGCATCCCCCACCAATGCCACGGTGTCCGCCCTGCTCCAGGAGATCGGAACGTGCGCGCGGCAGTGGAAGGAGGGGACCGACGTCAAGGGAGCATCGGTCAACCTGGTCTCCCCGTCCGTCGCCGAGAAGCGGCCGGCGGGAAAGAAGTCCCGGCCGACGGCCATGCGCCTGAGCGCGACCCCGCTCCTCGCGGCCCTGAGCGGGCACGCCTACTACTCCGCCGGCTACGGGGCGAAGGACGGGCGCGTGGACCCGTCCTCGGGGAGCGCCCGCATCGTCCGCCCGTTCGACGAGCGGCAGAAGTTCGCCGCGGCCGTCCACAGCGCGGTCGGGGAACGGCTGCGGGCGGACCACCCCCGCGTCCAGGTGAGCGACTACGAGTGGGTGTGGCGCCTGGAGCCCGGGACCGTCGACCGGGTCACCGGGTACGTCCTGTACTGCGAGGAGCCCGACGGGGACAAGACGTGCCTGGGCGACCGGGCCGTGCTGGTGACCACCGACCTGGACGGCAGACCGCAGGGAGCACTGCGTGAGATCGGCAAGGTCCGCGAGGGCCGCGGGCCGCTTCGGCTGCCCCCGATGTGAACCGGCGCGTCAGGAGCGGGCGGGACGGTAGGAGTACGCGCCCCAGAGCGCGCGCAGCGCGCCGCTGTCCCGCCAGGGCCCGGAGGCGACCGCACCGTCCGGCGCCCCCCACACCCTGATCTCGCCGCCGCCCGGCTCCCAGCCCGGGTGGCCAGTGGCCGCGAACCCGGCCCAGGCCGCGGTCATCCGGTCCGCGAGAGCCCGGTCACCGGCTGTCGGGGCCGCACCGCCGATGAGGAACCGGATGCTCTCGTCGTCCACGTTGCCGAAGGCGAACGGCACGTCGGCGCAGTGCCAGGGGCGCGCTCCCCCGCTCCTGCGGTCGAACCGGGACAGGAAGGAGCGGCCGCCCGCCGCCGTATGGGCCTCGGCGAGGCGGCTGCTGTACTCGCCGAACATCAGGTCCCCGTACACGGCGAGATGGATGTCGTACGCCCCGGCGCCGGGCATGAGCGCGCGGTACCCCTCGATGAGCCCGGCCGGCAGGTCGAAGTCGGCCGCGAAGCGGTGCAGCCGCTCGTCCGTGGGGATGTCCGTACTGCTGCCGACGGCGTCCATCAGCCAGTACTCCTCGGTCGTGTTACAGGCCAGCAGGCCGGCGTCCCGGGCCGCTCCCGCGGCGATCAGGTGCAGCGGGTCGTCGCGCAGGAGGTGCCCGTCGGCGACGGGTCCGTAGATGACCGGGTCCCAGTGCAACTGGCCGGAACCGGGATCCTTGCGGTACTCCTCCACGACCGCGGCGGAGGCCCGGAGCAGTGTCTGCGGGGACGCCCCGGCCAGGGCGGCGCGGGTCGCGGGCGTTCCCGCGGCGGCGGCCACCCGCTCCGTGACCCGCTCGGCGAGTTCCTGGGCGAAGACCGGACCGACCGCGCTGTGTGCGATCACCCGCCGGAACAGGCCACGGGCGCCCTCCATCACCATCAGGCAGACCGCCGAGGTGGCTCCGGCCGACTGTCCGGCGACGGTGACGTTGTCCGGTGCTCCCCCGAACGCCGCGATGTTGTCGCGGACCCATTCCAGGGCGGCGATCTGGTCGAGGAGGCCGCGGTTGGGCGGGCAGGCGTCGTCCGGACCACCGGCGGGGACATGGCCGAAGCCCTCGAAGCCGACGCGGTAGTTCAGGGTGACCACGACGAGGCCGGTGCGGGCGAGCGCCGTCCCGTCGAAGTCCGGCTGGGCGCTCGATCCGAAGGTATAGGCACCGCCGTGGATCCAGACCAGCACCGGCAGGGGGCCGGTCGCACCGGCGGGGGTCCAGACGTTGAGACTCAGGACGTCCTCGTCGCCGGGCGACCAGGAGGGGGCGCCCGGGAGTTCGGCCGACTGCGGCGGGATCGGGCCGAACTCCGTGCAGTCGCGGACCCCGGACCACGGGGTGCGCGGGCGGGGGGCCCGGAAACGGCCGGCTCCGAACGGCGGCTCGGCGTAGGGGATTCCGAGGACGGCGACGACGTCCCCGGCCGGGGCCCGTCCGCGTACGTGCCCGCTCGCCATCTCGTACACACCGCTGTTCCTCAACGCGTTCCCACTGCCCTTCGCTCACCGCTCCCGGGCGCGGGAGCGGTGATCAGGATGGCTCACTCCGGATGCCTGCGCGAAGGGAATTCGCCGGGAGTGATCGCGGAGGCGGTCAGCCGGCCTGGCCGATGGCGCCGCGGAGCATGGCCACAGTGGTCGCCGCCGCCGCCCGTTCCGCTTCGTCGTCGGTGGCGCGCACCCGCTCCTCCAGCAGCACGACCGCCGCTTGGAGTACGCCGACGCGCACCGGAACGGACTGCATGGCCGTCAGTACGGCGGCGGCCTGTTCGGCAGGCGTGGCGGGCGCGGCCTGCGGAATGAGGGTGGAGATACCGCGCCCGAGCGCACGGTCACGAGGCGGCTGGGCCGCGGCTGTGGTCACCGGAGAAGTCTGCCGCACCCGGCGCGCCGAATCGGTCAGCGACCTGGCCGCACCTGGCCGGTCTCCCGCAGCCCTTCGTGCACGCGGAGCAACAGGGCGGTCAACTGGGCGCGTTCGCGGGCGTTCAGCGGCGTCAGCACCTCCTCCTGCACGGCCACCGCCTCGGATTCGAGGTCTTCCAGCAGCGCACGGCCCGCCGGGGTGACCGTGACCGTGACACGGCGCCGGTCGGCGGTGTCACGGGCGCGCTCCACCAGGCCGGCCGCACCGAGCCCGTCCACGATCTTCACGACGTCGCTGCGGTCGATCGAGAGCCGCGCGGCGATCTCCCGCTGCACATGCGGGCCGAAGTCGGCCAGGGCGGCGAGGACCGCCATGTGCCAGAGCCGAAGACCTCGTTCGGCCAGCCGGTCCGCGAGCCGGCCGCGAGCCGCCTTGCCGGTCTTGGACATGAGGTAGGTCGTCATTCCCAGGAGGCTGGGCGGAGTCTCGTTCATCGTGTATATCGTAGGGCCAACCCAATGATGGGTGTACACCTACTGAAGGACTCGTTGTGGACGCCTTGCACCCCCGCCTGCTGGTCGACCGGTTCGCCGACTGCTTCCGCTTCTACGACGCCGTGCTGCCGCCGCTGATCGGAGCCGTACGCGCCAGTGGCGGGGCGTCGGGCCCGTACGCCCACTGGGACGTCGAAGGCCAGGGCGTGCTGGTGCTGTTCGACCGGCGCGCCATGGCGGCGGTCGCCGGGACGGACCATCTGCCCGCTCAGGCGCCGCCGGTTCAGGACCGCTCGATGTTCGTGTGCCGCGTGGACGACGTCGACGCGGGGCTGGCGCTCTGCCTCACGCAGGGGGCCGAGTTGGCCGCAGCCGCCTGCGACCGGCCGGAGTGGGGGCCCGGACTGCGCACCGCCCATGTACGCGACCCGGAGGGCAACCTCGTGGAGTTGCAGTCGTACTGACCGGTGCGCGGAGCGGTCACTTCCGCGCCCAGGCGCGCATGGCCGAGCGCGAGGAGAAGTCGGCGACGTCCTTGTCGAGCGGCTGGTCGGTGTACTGGTGAATGCGCCAGGCCGCCTTGATGCGCGGCTTGCCGGCCTTCACGTAGTCGGCGATCCACAGGCCGTCCCCGGCGTACGACGTGGTGTCGTGGTTCAGCCAGAAGTAGCGGTTGCAGTAGAGCAGGACGCGATGGTGCGGCCGCAGCCGTTTGACCTCGCGGATGAAACGGTCCTTCTCCGCGTTGCTCGGCCGGGTGCCCTCGCCGTTCTGTTCCCAGTCCACGGCGAGAAGGTCACCGGCCTTCTCGGGGGCCTTGCTCAGGAAGTACTCGGCCTGCGCCGCGATGTTGCCCGGCCACAGGAAGTGGTAGAAGCCGACGACACAGTCCGCGTCGCGAGCCCGTTTGGTCTGGTCGGTCAGGCGTGGGTTGACGTACGACCGGCCCTCGGTCGCCTTGATGAAGACGAAGTCGAGTCCGTCCGCGTCGAACGAGGACTGATGGGCGCTGACATCGACACCGTGCAGCATGGGCACCGCCTTTACAAATGGCTGGCTCTCTTCCGCTTACCTTCCCCTCCCGCATGCGTTCCACCCCCATCGGAAGCACGAATGCGCGTGTGTGCCGGGGCGCGCGCTCCGGCACACACACGCAGATCCGTACGCGCCCGCGGCGGGTCAGTCGTCGAATCCGGTGGAGCGGCTGACCTTCTCCCAGGCCAGCACTTCGGCGCGCGAGGCGTCGAGCGCGCCCAGCACGGCGTCCGTCGCGTCGTTGCCGAGCGGCAGCCGCAGCGGGGTGTCCTCGGCGGCCAGCGCGGTGAGGATGGCAGCCGCGGCCTTGTCGGGGTCGCCCTCCTGCTTGCCGTCCGAGTCGGGCAGGCCGCTGCGGACCGGGCCGACGCTGTCCGCGTAGGCGTCCAGCGGCGCGGACTGCCGCAGGGCGCCGCCGCCCGCGAAGCCGGTGCGGAAGGAGCCGGGTTCGACGATGAGGACCTTGATGCCGTGCGGGGCCACCTCGGCGGCCAGCGCCTCGGACAGGCCCTCCAGGGCGAACTTCGTCGCCGAGTAGCCCCCGACGCCGGGGAACGTGAACCGGCCGCCCATGCTGCTCATCTGGACCACGGCGCCCGAGCCGTTGCGGCGCATGTGCGGCAGCACGGCCCGCACGAGCGCCGCGGGCCCGAAGAAGTGCAGGTCCATCAGGTCGCGCAGCTCGCGGTCGCTGGTCTCCTCGACCGCGCCGACGAGCCCCATGCCGGCGTTGTTCACGACCACGTCGATCCGTCCGTACCAGAGCACGGTGTCCGCCACAACGTCCGCGATGCGGGCGGTGTCGGTGACGTCGAGCTGGACGGCGACGGCGCGGTCGGGGTGGGCGGCGACAAGGTCGTCGAGCGCCTCGGGCCGGCGGGCCGTGGCGACGACGGTGTCCCCGGCGGCGAGGGCGGCCGCGGCAATGGAGCGGCCGAAGCCGGAGGAGGCTCCGGTGATCAGCCAGACGCGGCCCTGGGCGTTGTCACGGGCGGGGGCGGTGGGTGCGGTGTTCATGTCCAACTCCGTCTTTTCGTCGGCGCGTTGCGGTGATCCATTTATGTCACCCGCGCACATGAACGGTCCAAGACATGGATTCTTCGGAGCGATAAAGACGACTTATGATCGGGCCATGGAACTGCGTCAGCTGCACTACCTCACGGTGATAGCGGAGGAGGAGAACCTGGGCCGGGCCGCCCGCAGGCTGTTCGTCAGCCAGCCCGCTCTCTCGTACGCCCTCAAGGGTCTGGAGTCCGAACTCGGGGTGAAGCTCTTCGACCGCCATGCGGGCGGGGTGTCGGCCACCCCTGCGGGGCGCGATGTGATCGCCGAGGCGCTGCTCACCGTGCGCCAGGCCGAGCGGGTCACCGCGGCGGCCGAACGGCACACACGGGGAGAGACCGGCGTGCTGCGCGTGGGGTTCGAGGCGAGTGGGGCGGGCGAACTGACCACCCGCGCCCGTGCGGAGTTCGCCCGCCGTCATCCGGCTGTACGGGTGGCGCCCAAGCGCTACGACTGGGGCCAGGAGGCCGACGCCCTGCGCGACGGCCTGGCCGACGTGGCGTTCGTATGGCTGCCCAACGACCTGACGGGGCTGGCATACGAGCCGGTGCACACCGAGTCCCGCGTCGTCGGACTGCCCCCCGGGCACCCGCTGGCCTCCCGCTCCGGCATCTCCGTGCTGGAGGTCCGGGACGAACCCCTGCTGTGGACGCGGCGGGCGCCCCGCGCGTGGGTGGACTGGTGGGCCGTCAACCCGCGCCCCGACGGGTCGGCCCCGGTATGGGGGCCGACCAACGACAACGTCGAGGAGATGCTGGAGCAGGTGGCGCAGGGATCCGCCATCTGCTTCGCACCCGAGAGCATGGCCCGCTACTACGCGCGCCCCGACCTGGCCTGGGTGCCGCTCACCGACGTCGAACCCCTGCGCGTGGTCCTGGCCTGGGCCGACGGCGCCGACACCGCACTGGTACGGGGCTTCGCCCGCGTGGTGCGCGAACTCGCCTCGGAGGCGTAGCACTCACCCCGCTTCGGGAGCGTCCTCCGGGGCTGCCGGCAGGCTGTCCATGAAGGAACTCACGGAGAACACGGCGTTGCCGGCGCCGGGAGGACCGTAGCCGGGAGGCGAGCTGAGCCCGAACTCCTCCATCGTCGCCCGGTAGGACTCCAGCAGCCGGATGTGGTACTCCAGCGGCGCCCCGTCCGGGTTGGTCTTTCCGAGCGGAGTCGTCGGCTCCGGGCACCAGGTGGTGAAGCGCGGGGTGATGCCGTGCGACATGAAGAAGCGCAGGCCCTCGGTGGTGGAGTCGATGGCCTCCTTCACCGTGGTGAAGCCGAACGGCTCGGCCATCTCCACGCCGGCCACGAAGTTGGGGATCACGTTGCGGGCGCCGAAGACGTCGGCGGAGTCCAGGATGCGGCGGTGCCACTCGTCCCGGCCGACATAACGCTCCTTGCCGGGGCAGTACAGCTCGAACAGCCGCCGGTCCCACACCTCGTAGTTGGGGTGGTAGATCTGCACCCCGTAGTCGTGGAAGCGCTGGACGTCGTCCTTGGGCAGGGCCTGGGCGACGACCTTGCCGATCCAGCGGCCCGGGAAGCGGTCCTCGATGGCCTTGGCGTACTGGCCGTAGAAGTCCGCCTCGTCCCGGCCCCCGATGTGCGAGGTGATGGCGCCGCCGGTCAGCGTGTACGCGGTGGAGGTCTTCGCCGTGTCGTACCGGTCGATGATCTCCAGCGCCTCCAGCACCTCCTCGACGGGCTTGACCCCGGTGTACGGGCGGCCCGCCGCCTTGTGCTGGCGCCAGTTGTGGTTGATGTCGCAGTACTGGCACTCCTCCTTCGCACCGAAGTACTGGCAGACGCGGAAGACGGTGAGGTAGACGAGGTAGCCCCACTGGATGGTCGGGGCGACCTCCATCACGGACTTCCCGTTGGCCAGGGTGTGCCGGTAGTAGTCCGGCATGGGCGGCAGGCCCACGTCGGAGATCCGACGGCCGTCGAGGTAGAGCCCGAGCATCCCGTCCGCGTCCGCCGCGACCCGGTACGGGGACGCGGGATTGACGCGGACCGAGACGACGGTGCGGCGCAGCTCGTACGGACCGCCGGTGAGCACGATCTCCTCCGGCGGGCGGCGCAGCGCGGCCGCTCCCAGCTCGGGCAGGGTGCCGTGGTCGAACGAGAAGATGAAGTACGACTTCGGTTTGACGTCGCCGTCCTCGTTGTCGCTGAGCGCCGACTCGTCGAAGGCCAGGCCGCCGCGCAGCAGGTCCTCCTTGATGACGGCCTCCCGCGGCACGTGCGGGAACTGCTCCATCAGCCGTTCGATGAGCCGGGTGCGGTCTCCGGTGCCGGGCTCGGTGCGGCTGGGGTCGGTACGGCTGGGCATGTGCGGGCTCCTCGGTCGGTCGTCGGCGTGTTCCGGATGCGACGTCTGTGCAACGAACCACGGCCGCGGGGCGTTCTCGTCCCGGCTGCCGGATGCGTCACTCCCCGGTTCCGGATCCTATGTGACCCGTCAGTAAGGTGTGGGTGCGGGAGCCCGTCGGCCGTGCGGCCGGCCCGGCGCCCAGCGGTGACAACAGCCGGCCGAGGAACGGAAGTGCCCCATGCCCCGCACCCCCCGCACCATGTCCGTGTCGGACAGCATCGTCGTGTTCGCCGATCCGTCCCAGGTGTACGAACGGTTGAGCGACCCGACGGCGATGGGCCGCTGGAGCCCGGAGAACCTGGGCGCGCGGGTGCGGGGGGAGCGCCGGGAGGCGTACGTGGGCATGGTCTTCGACGGCCGCAACAAGCGCGGGCCGGTGAGCTGGACGACCCGGTGCACGGTAACGGCGGCCGATCCGGGGCGGCGCTTCGCGTTCCGGGTCCACGCGATCGGTGCGCGGCGGCCGTTGCTGCGCGGGCCGATCGCCACCTGGGAGTACCGCTTCGAGGCGGTGGAGGGCGGCACCCGGGTCACGGAGACCTGGACCGACGACCGCCGGGCCTGGCCGGACGTCGTGGCGAATGCCTTCGACCGGCTGGCCACCCGGGGCCACACCTTCGCCGTGTTCCAGCGTCGCAACATCCACACCACGCTCGAACGCCTCAAGGCCGCGCTGGAGACGCCGGACGGCTGACGGATCAGCTCGCCCAGTGGGCGGGGCGGCCGAGCGACGCCGGGAGCCGGGTGGAGCCGCTCCCCTTGGCGGCGTTCACCTGGGCCTGCGTCAGGAACAGCGCCCCGGTCAGGTCGGCGCCCGACAGGTCCGCGTCCCGGAAGTCGGCGCCGATGAGGTCGGCCAGGCGCAGGTCGGCGCCGCTGAGGTCCGCCGCGATGAGGTAGGCGCCGCGCAGGTCGGCGCCCCGCAGGTCGGCGCCCTTGAGGCGGGCACCGATGAGGTCGCCGCCTCGGTGGTTGCGCTTCTTGCGGCCGGGTGCCGTGGCGCGTACGAGTTCGCTCACGCGTCCCAGCAGCACGGCGACCCCGCCCCGGTGTGCCGCCACGTCCAGGCCGGACAGGGCGGAGGCGTCGAGGCGCGTCAGGGCCTCGGTCGCGTCGAGGGTCTTCCGTATCTCGCCGCTCAGAGGGCGGGCCGGGGTCAGAGCGGCCGCCTCCGTGAGATACCAGAGCAGTTCGTGGAGCTGCCGGACGACCGGGAAGACCTGGAACATCTCCTGCGCGGTCTCCGGGTCTCCGCGCCAGTCGCGGCCGCCGTAGATCTCCACCGACACCTTCTGGCCGGCCCCGAAGCAGTCGTAGACGGTGCAGCCGGGGAAGCCCTCGATGCGCAGCCGGGAGTGGATGCCGCAGCGGAAGTCGTCCTGGAGGTTGCGGCAGGGCGTGCCGGCCGCCTTGTTGACGGCGAAGTCCGCGGAACGTGTCAGCGTGAGCGCGACGCAGCACAGGGCGAAGCAGTTGCCGCAGTCGGCACGCAGGGCTGCCCGGCCGTCTCCGTCCCGGACGGGGGTGCCGTGCGCCCGGTCGTTTCCGTGCGGGCGGTCGTTGTCGGGCACGGTGCGGGGATCCTCCGGGAGCGCGGTGTTCGTGAGCAGCACCGGAGCCTACCGGCTCCACGCGCGGCTCCCGTTGTCGGTGGGGCGGCGCACACTGGCAGCAGTGCGGTACGGCGATGTGACGGAGGGGCTGCGGATGGGCGGCGAGGAGGAGCGCGGGTTCGAGCCGGCCACCGGGGACGGGCCGTCGGACCCCGGGCAGGTGCGGGGGCGCGCCGCTTCGGTCAGGTCGGCGTTCGCCGGGCTGCTGCAGATCCGGCGCCTGACGAATGGCGGGGCCGCCCCGGAGTCCGTGCCCGCGCCCTGGGAACTGCACCGTCCGGTACGGGCCGTGGCGCTGGCGCTGGAAGCAGCCGGGCTGCCCGCCTCGGCCGTCGGCCCGTCAGGGGGCCGGACGGAGAAGGGATACCGGGTGGCGGCCGGGACTTCGCGGGGCACGGTTCGGGTGGAGTGGCTGGGGCCGTCCGGCAGCGGGGCGGCGTACGAGGAGGAGAGCGAACTGCCCCGGTGCGCGGCGGCCCTGCGGGAGTTGGGCTGGACCGCTCTGCTGTACCGGGGACCGCGCGGCCGCCGGTTCCTTGAGGTCGAGCCGCCTGCGGGCGGGGGTCGGCCGGACGGCCGATAGATGCCGTGCCGCGCCCGTCGCCGGCGGCCACTGTCAGACCCATGAGGGATGCTGGTGGGTCCGCAATCCTCTGACCTGGAGATGCTGAGATGCGCAAGGACGAACTCGCCGCGGCACAGGCGTATGTCCGTTTACTGGAGGCCACCCGGGCGGCTCTCTCCGACCCGGACGACGCCCCGCTGTATCTGCCGTTGCTCACCTCGCCCATGGAGGAGGCCGACGGCGCACTGCGGCGCGCGGGGCTCTCGGGCAACGAGACGCGGCTCTTCGAGCTGGTCGGCTCGCTCCGGCCGAGTCTGACGCGCAGCGGCCACTGAGGCGGTCGCGGCAACGGCCCCGGACGGCCCGGCGGCCGTCCGGGCCTCAGCCGGCCTCCGGGAGCGGTGCGAGGCCGAGTTCGCGGTCGCCCAGGGGCGTGAAGTGCCTGATCACATCCTCGTCGGTGACCTGGGAGAGCTCCGCGGGCTGCCAGCGGGGCGAGCGGTCCTTGTCCACGATCTGGGCCCGCACGCCTTCCACCAGGTCGGGCCCGGCGAAGGCGGCGGTCGAGACGCGGTACTCCTGGTCGAGGACGGCTTCGAGGCCGCCGAGACGGCGCGCCCGGCGCACGGATGCGAGGGTCACCTTGAGCGAGGTGGGTGCCTTGGCGAGGATGGTCGCCGCGGCCTGCTTGGCGGCGGGGTCTCCATGCCCGGCGAGGCGGTCGACGATCTCCTCGACCGTGTCAGCCGTGTAGCAGGAGTCGATCCAGCCGCGGTGGGTGGCGAGCAGACCGGCGGGAGCGGGGCGGGCATGCCGCTCGGCCGTCGCCGTGACGGCCTCGGGGGTCGTGCAGCCGGCCAGCTCGGTGACCAGGGCGGCGAGGCCGTCGGCGGGCACGAAGTGGTCGGCGAGTCCGCAGAGCAGTGCGTCGGCGGCGCCGACCGGCTCTCCGGTGAGGGCCAGGTGCGTACCGAGTTCACCGGGCGCGTTCCCCAGCAGGTGCGTTCCGCCGACGTCGGGGACGAATCCGATCCCGGTCTCCGGCATGGCGACGCGGGAGCGCTCGGTGACGACGCGGAGGGAGCCGTGGGCGGAGACGCCCACGCCGCCGCCCATGACGATGCCGTCCATCAGCGCGACATACGGCTTGGGGAAGCGGGCGATCCGTGCGTTGAGGTGGTACTCGTCCCGCCAGAAGTCCAGTGAGGCGCTACCGCCGGCGAGGGCGTCGTCGCGCACGGCGCGGATGTCGCCGCCCGCGCACAGGCCACGCTCCCCCGCCCCGGTGAGCAGCACGGCGACGACCGCGTCGTCGTGCTCCGCCGCGTCGAGCGCGTCGGCCATGAGCCGCACCATGGCGTGGTTCAGCGCGTTCAGGGCGCGGGGCCGGTTGAGCGTGAGGTGGCGGACGCGTCCCTCGGTGTGCGTCAGGACGGGGTCCTCGTGGTTCATGCGCGCGCTCCGGTCAGCCCTGGTGCCGTACCGTCCGCCGGTCGGGGGACGGTCTTCCCGCTGCCATTGTGCGCGGCGTCCCCGGGAGCGGGCCGAGGGGGTGGGGGCGCGCGGTAGGCGGGCAGGTCTCCGCTGTGGCAGGCGTGCCGGACGGGCCGGACAATTGAGGCACGCCGTACGGCGGACCCGCCGGACGATCCTCGGAGCTGGAATGACCGATCAGAACCGGCCGCCGGTCGTTCCCGGGCCGCCCGGCCGGCCGGGCGGCCCGACGCCCGTCGGCGAGACCGGTACGGCGGAGCGGCTTGCCCTGAACCGGACCGGCAGTTTCGAGTGGGACCTCGATGCCCGGACGCTGGACATCGACGAGGCGGGCCTGCTGGTCTTCGGCCTGGACCCGGCCTCCTTCGACGCACGTCCGGATTCGCTGGCCGCGCTCCTCGACCCCGAGGAGCGCGCCCGCCTGAACGTGGCGACGGACGAAGCGTTCCGGAGCGGGGACAGCTCGTACAGTGTCCACTTCCGGATTCCGCTGGCCGACGGCCGGGACCAGTGGACGCACATCCAGGGGCGCATCCTGCGCAGCGAGGACGGCAGGGCGCGCCGGGTGATCGGTCTGGTGCGGGACGCGACGGCCGAGGTCACCCATTCGGCCTTCGTGCTGGAACTGGAAAAGCGCCGTCAGCGACAGACCGACATCGTTGAACGAACAACGAGCGCCCTGTCGCGGGCCGTCACGGTGGACGACGTGACCGCCGTCCTGACGGGGCCCGGCGGACTGGCCCGGCTGGGTGCGGACGGGCTGGCGCTCGGGCTGCTGGACAACGCGGCGCTGAACGTCATCGCGGTGAGCGGCGAGTCCCTGGAGGTCATCGACGAGCTGGGGTCGGGCCGCCTCGACCCGAAGCTGCCGCTGGCCGACACCGTGCTGAGCGGGCGGCCACGGTTCGTGAGTTCCCTGGCGGCGCTGACCCGACGCTACCCGGCGCTGGAGCCGTATGTCGGACGCATGGAGTTCCAGGCGGCGGCCTATCTGCCGCTGGTGGCGCAGGCGCGGTCGCTCGGCGGGCTGGCCCTCTTCTATCGCGAGCGCACCGCTTTCACTCCCGACGAGCGCATTCTCTGCCTGGGGCTCGCCGCGATCGTCGCCCAGTCGCTGCAGCGGGCGAAGCTGTTCGACGAGGAGCGCGAGTTCGCCACCGGGCTCCAGTCCGCGATGCTGCCGCGCCGCATCCTCGACATCGAGGGGGGCGAGATCGCCGTCCGCTACCACGCGGCGTGGAGCGGGCGCCAGGTCGGCGGTGACTGGTACGACGTGATCGCCCTGCCGAACGACCGCGTCGGGATCATGGTGGGCGACGTCCAGGGCCACGACACGCACGCGGCGGCGATCATGGGACAGCTCCGGATCGCGCTGCGCGCCTACGCCTCCGAGGGCCATCCGCCCTCGACGGTACTGGCCCGTGCCTCCCGGTTCCTGACCGAACTCGACACGGACCGGTTCGCCACCTGCACATACGCCCAGGTCGACCTGGGGACCGGGACCGTGCGGGTCGTACGGGCCGGCCATTTCGGGCCACTGATCCGGCACATGGACGGCAGGGTCGGCAGCCCACGGGTGCGTGGCGGCATGCCCCTGGGCATCTCCACCGACTTCGGTGACGAGGAGTATCCGGAGACCCGCCTCGACCTGGTTCCGGGCGAGACGCTGGTCCTGTACACCGATGGTCTGGTGGAGGAGCCGGGCGCCGACATCGACGCGGGGGTGCGCACCCTCATCACCGAGGTCAGCGCGGGTCCGGCGGGCGCCGAGGCGCTGGCCGACCATCTGTCCGACCGGCTGTGGGAGCGCTGGGGCTCCGGGGACGACGTCGCGCTGCTGGTGCTGCGCCGCAGCCCGGATCCGGGTTCGCCCCGGGCGCCGCGGCTGCACCAGTACATCCATCAGGCGGACCCGGAAGGGCTGTCCGAGGCACGGACCATCGTGCGCCAGGCCCTGACCGACTGGGACATGGCCGAACTCGCCGACGACGCCGAGCTGGTGACCGGAGAGCTGCTGGTGAACGTGCTGCTCCACACGGAGGGCGGCGCCGTGCTCACCCTGGAGGTGCTGCCGGAACCGGTGCGCCGGGTGCGGCTGTCCGTGCAGGACCGCTCCAGCGCCTGGCCCCGACGCCGCTCACCGGGCGAGACCGCGACCTCGGGCCGGGGGCTGCTGCTCCTGGACGCCGTCGCCACGCGGTGGGGCATCGAGCCCCGGGGAGAGGGCAAGGCCGTCTGGTGCGAGATCGGACCGGCGACACCGCCCACCACGCCCCCCGCGCACCGGCGCACCGGGCAGCGGTCCGGGGCCGCCCCCGACAGCGCTCCGCGAAGCGGGGACGCACAACGGTGAGGGGCGCACCACCACGCCGTGCGTGGTGGTGCGCCCCTCCGCCCCGCCTCCCCGGGCGCGGTGCGCGCCCGGGGAACGGAACTACGTCAGTGCTGCGCGGTACGGCGCTTGCGCACCGACCACATGATGCCGCCACCGGCCAGCAGGACGGCAACGGCCGCGCCACCGATGATCGGCGTGGCGGACGAGGAACCGGTCTCGGCCAGATCCGGCGAGCTGGGGCTCGGCGTGGCTGCGGCGGGCGCAGACGGCGAAGCGGACTCGCTCGGCGTGTCGGACGGGCTGGGAGACGCGGTGGTGGGCGTCTCGGACGGCTTCGTCTCGGTCGGAGTCGGCGTGGGCGTCGCCGGCGGCGTGGTCTTCTCGCAGACCGGCGCCTGCTTGGTGTCGTCCTTCGAGTAGCGCTCGCCGTCACCGGCCTTGACGACCAGGCGCACCGTGAGGGGCTGGTCGTGGTCCGGCAGGGCGATCGTCTTGTCGAACTCCTTGCCGAACGTCTCCGTCGGCAGCAGGTCCTTGCCGTCGACGGTGACGGTCACCTCGTTGGTGACGCCGGCGTTGTACTGGGTGAGGTGCAGGCTCACTTCGTCACAGGTCACGTCCCAGGTGGGGGTGTGAGCTGCGGCCGGACCGGCGGTGAGGACCGCGCCGGACAGGCCGACCACCGCGGCAGCGGCGAGAGTTCCCGCAGCGCGCCACGATCTCCTGGGTATGGTCATGGATTTTTCCTCCGCAGATGTTTCGCGCCCGAATGGGCGGTGCAGCGCACAGTACTGCCCGCATCCCCGATGTGTGCACCCACCCCACAACCGATTCTGTGTCACAACCACCCCCACATCATCACTGGTTGGGGCATGCCGGACATCGGGCTGCGCGGGGCGGCCGCCGGACCGTGGCGCGAAGTGAGCGCCCCGCGCCGTCAGAGGCGGCGGTGCATGATGTGGATGCCTACGAAGCCCTTGGCCGGGTGGTTGAAGCCCTCGGGCAGGGTGCCCAGGATCTCGAAGCCGAGCGAGCGGTACAGCTTGACCGCCGCGATGTTGCTCTCCACCACCGCGTTGAACTGCATGGCCCGGTACCCGGCCGTGCGCGCCCAGTCGATGGTGTACTCGCACAGCGCCCGTCCGACGCCCTGCCCGGAGTGCTTGGGGTCGACCATGTAGCTGGCGCTGGCGATGTGGGATCCGTTGCCCATGTGGTTCTTGTTCATCTTCGCCGTGCCGAGGACGGTCCCGTCGTCGGCGACCGCGACCACGGTCCGGTTGGGCGGCTTCAGGAGCCACCAGTCGGCGGCGTCCTCGTCCTGGAGGTCGAGGGGGTAGGTGAAGGTCTCGCCGGCGGCGACGATTTCGTGGAAGAACGGCCAGATGGCGGGCCAGTCCTGGGGGGTGGCTTCCCTGATCAACATGGCGCACAGAATGCCTGGTCGGCCCGTGGATCACCAACCCTTATCCGGGCCGCCCCGCCGCGGTCGCGTCCTGGGGGCCGCCGCACGGTGCCGTGGACGGCGCAGCCCGAGCCCCCTGGCCGCACCCAGCCGAAGCCGGGCCAGCAGGCCCGCCGGGGCTCCGGGAGAGGCGTGGTGGGCGGGCGCGGGTGGCACGACGGGACTTTGAGACTCCTCGGTCAGGGAGGTCTCTCCCGGCCCGGACGGCGGTTGGGCCCTCGCGGGCCCGGAGAGCCTTGCCGAGGCGGTGGGCACGGCAGGTGCGCCCACCGGCTCCGGCCACCGCGCCTCTCCCGGTCGTGGTGCCGGGCGCAGCTCGCGGGCGGCGTCCAGCTCCGCGATCAGGCTGATCCGGCGCCAGAGGATCTCGTCCGGCCCGTCGGCGATCATCAGCCGCGCCATCGCCTCGCGCCCGGCGACCGATCCCCTCCGGCCGGACTCGGCCGCCCGCCCGACCCTGGCGAAGTGGACCCGCTCATAGGGGTCGTCCACCACCTCGGCCAACTGGACGGGGTCCAGGCTCTGGGCCACGATCGCCACACGCAGCCAGGGGTCCTCGGTGAGCGCCAGCAGGCGTTCGATCCGGCGCGAGCGCCAGTTGCGCGGCCGCCAGTCGCCCCCGGTCTCCAGCCGGTCGCGCATCCAGGGCGGGCTGTTGCCCACCAGCAGCTCCGGCGACCGGACCACCAGCGCCTCGACCTCCCGCGCGAGGTAGACCCACACCACCGCCCGGTAGCGGTTCAGGTAGAAGGCAACCGGTGTCAGGCATCCGGCGCGCGCCAGCCGGGTGAAACGGACCGGGCTGATCCCCAGCAGCCGGGCACCTTCGGCCGTACCCACCGTTCTCACCAGTTCGCGGAGCTCGTCGGGGAAGCCGTCCCGGGCCCGCAGGCGGTCCATCTCCTCCCGGTGGACCTTGGGCCGCCCGTCCGGTCCGCTCCGCACCCTGACCGCCCCCAGGTGCACCGCCAGATCGAACTCCCTCCGCTTGAGCCCCAGTTCCGTCGCGGCGCGGCTCGGGGCGACAGCGGACGCGACACTGTCACGCACAGTGTCGACCTCGGGCACCGCATCCACGCGCGATTCGACCATAAATGCCTTGCCTGCAGATACTTTCGGCGTCGCCATGACGTCACTCCCCCACAAAGCGCGAATACTCTCTGTGATCAGAGTACTGCGGGAAAGTCAACCGCCGCCGGGCCTGTGGACAACTCCACGGGCCCGGCGGCGGCGGTCGCTCCCGGTCTTGTCAGAGCCGGTTGACTCCCCCGCTCCCGTCCTGCCGCGAATCCACACCGAGATGCTGTCCCACCCGGTTGACCAGAAGCGTCATCTCGTACGCCACCTGACCGACGTCCGACTCCGCCTCACTCAGCACGCACAGGCAGCTGCCCTCCCCCGCCGCCGTCACGAAGAGCAGTGCCTCGTCGAACTCCACCATGGTCTGCCGCGCCTTTCCGGCACGGAAGTGCCGGCCCGACCCGCGGGCCAGGCTGTGCAGTCCCGACGAGACGGCCGCCAGGTGTTCGGCGTCCTCACGGGCGAGCCCGGCGCTCGCGCCGGTCACCAGGCCGTCGTTCGACAACACCAAGGCGTGCCGTATGTGCTCCACCCGGCTGGTGAGATCGTCAAGGAGCCAGTCGAGTCCCCTGTCCAGCGCCATTCTGTTTCCTCCCCGTTCACGCGTTCCCCGTTCCTCACTCGTGTGCAAGCCTTGCGCACGGGTCACGTACGGGCAAGCACCCCTCTCCCCCACCGGCCGGGAAGCGGCCGCCGCGCTCAGCCGTAGGAGAGGTTCTCGCAGGGGTCGTCGTCGGCCGAGCGGGCTCCTTCGGCGATGTCGGCCGGTACACCTGCCGCCGGTGCGGCGGTGTCCTGTGCGGCCGAAGGCTCGTCCGCGTAGTCCTGACCGACGGTCACCTGGATTCCCGTTCCCGCGCCGGCGGACTCGGTGATGCGTGCGCCCGGGAAGAGCTTCGCGGTCGTACGGGCCTCCTCACGCAGGCCGGGGCCGTACGTGACGACCGTTCCGGAGCGGCTCTGGTCCTGCGCGGTGGCCGTGCCGGTGACGGTGAAGTCGTGTGCGCGCAGGAGCTCGGCGGCCCTGGCCGCGAGTCCGGTCACCGTGGTGCCGTTGTAGACGGCGACCTCGATGCCCGTACCCGCGACGGGGGACTCGGAGGTCTTGGGTGCCCCGGCGTCCTTCGCCTTGGCGTCGAGGGGCCGGTCGGCCTTCAGTGCCGCCCACAGCGCGTCGGCGTCGGGTTCCACGACGGCGACGCGTTCGCCCTCGTAGCGCCAGGGGACGGTCACGAACTTGGTGTTGTGCAGGTCGATGTTCTTCATCGACAGCCCGAAGGAGAGCAGCTTGTCGGCCGATCCGAGTCCGGGGTCCACCGTCATGGCGTCGGTCGCGGCATTGGCCAGCGGCAGCAGGGTGGTGGGGTTCATGCCGCGGGACTTGATCTTCTTCACCAGGGCGGCGACGAAGGCCTGCTGCCTCTTGATCCGCCCCAGGTCGGAGCCGTCGCCGATGCCGTGGCGCAACCGTACGTAGTCGAGTGCGCGTTGTCCCGAGACGTTGTGCGGGCCCTTGGCGAGGACGAGGGAGCCCCGGGTCGTGCGCTTCGGGTTCAGATCGCGCTGGTACACGTCCTGCGGGACACAGACCGGGACTCCGCCGACGGCCGAGGTCAGGGCGGAGAAGCCGGCGAAGTCGATGACGACCGTGTGGTCGACGCGCAGCCCGGTCAGATGCTCGACGGTGTTCTGGGTACAGGCCGGGTTGCCCTCGGTCGTCTCCCCCACCGAGAACGCCCCGTTGAACTGGCTGTGGTGCTGCGGTGCGGTCCAACTGCCGTCGGGCTTCCGGCAGGTGGGGATGTCGACCATCGCGTCCCGGGGCACGGAAACGGCGACGGCGTGTTCACGGTCGGCGTAGACGTGAAGAAGCAGCACGGTGTCCGAGCGGCCGACCGCCCCCGTTCCGCCACCGAGCCCCTTGTTGTTCCCCGAGCGCGTGTCCGAGCCGATGACGAGGACGTTCTGCCCGCCGGACGAGCCCGGCGGCCGGTCACCGGAGACGCCGTCGGAGCTGAACGTGTCGATGCTGCCGGTCAGTTTCAGGTAGCCCCAGCCGACCCCGGCGACCAGCAGGACGAGGAAGGACAGTGCGGACACCGCCGTCCGCCGCAGGCGGCTTCCCCTCCCACCCGTCCCTGTCCCTCTGTTCCTGCTTGCCATGGGCCACCCCGTTCGTACGGCTGCCGTGCGGGGGCGGCCTCCCGGCCGCCCCCGCACGGTCGTGCGGTTGTGCGGTTTTCTGGTCGTGACGTGCGGTGGCGTGCTGCGCCACCACACGTCACCATCGTCGATCCGATCCCCTGTCCTCACAGGACCACGGGAAACATTGACCGGAAGAGACCGGCTCAGGACGAAGTACGGGTGTCTTCCCCGAGTGCCGGCCGGGCAATCGGGCCGGAGACCGCTCACGCCCTGGGCAAATCCTCGCGATTCCGGAAGAGTGAGGCACAGCCGCCGTCCGTTCCGGGCGACGGCCGGACCGTCGCCCGCCGGGAACGCGCGAGCACCGGTCGGTGAACCACTGGATCATTGGAGGAAGTTCATGGGTGTGACCCTGGCCAAGGGCGGCAACGTCTCCTTGTCGAAGGAGGCGCCCGGCCTGACCGCGGTGACGGTCGGCCTGGGCTGGGACGTGCGGACGACGACGGGTGCCGACCACGACCTCGACGCCAGTGCGCTGCTGTGCGGGGAGCACGGCAAGGTTGTCTCCGATCTGCATTTCGTCTTCTACAACAACCTCAACAGCCCGGACGGCTCCGTCCAGCACACCGGGGACAACCTGACGGGTGAGGGCGAGGGCGACGACGAGTCCATCAATGTGAATCTGTCGGCGGTTCCCGTCGAGGTCGCGAAGATAGTCTTCCCGGTCTCCATCCATGACGCGCAGAGCCGGGGGCAGAGTTTCGGCCAGGTGCGCAACGCGTTCATCCGTGTCGTGAACCAGGCCAACGGTGTGGAGCTCGCCCGGTACGACCTCAGCGAGGACGCGTCGACGGAGACCGCGATGGTGTTCGGCGAGCTGTACCGGCACGGTGGCGAGTGGAAGTTCCGCGCGGTCGGCCAGGGATACGCCTCCGGCCTGGCGGGTATCGCGAAGGACTACGGCGTCAACGTCTGAGAACGACCGGCCCGGCCCCGTCTCCACGGTGGCCGGGCCGGCTCCGTTTCCACAGCCGTCAGCTGGAGACCGACGGCTCCGTATCCCGTGAGGTGCGGCTGATGGCGCTCGGCCACCAGGCCTTGGGCCCGATGTCCACGACCAGCGCCGGGGCCAGCAGCGACCGCACCACCAGCGTGTCCAGCAGGACGCCGAAGGCCACGATGAACGCGATCTGCGCGAGGAAAGCGAGCGGGATGACGATCAGCGCGGCGAAGGTGGCGGCCAGCACCACGCCCGCCGATGTGATGACACCGCCGGTGCTGACCAGGCCCCTCAGCATGCCCTGGCGCGCCCCGTGTTCCAGCGCCTCCTCGCGGACCCGCGACATCAGGAAGATGTTGTAGTCGACGCCGAGGGCCACCAGGAAGACGAATCCGTACAGGGGCACCGAGGCATCCGTGCCGCTGAAACCGAAGGCGTGCTCGAAGACCAGCGCCGAGACCCCGAGGGTCGCGAGGAAGTTGAGGCCGACGGTGGCCACCAGCAGCACCGGCACCAGGACGGACCTCAACAGGCCCATGAGGATCAGCAGGATGATGACGAGCACCACCGGGACGATGATCGAGCGGTCGCGCTCGGCCGTGCGCTGGGTGTCGTACTGCTGCGCCGTGTAGCCGCCGACAAGTGCGTCCGCGCCGGGCACGGCGTGGACCGCGGTACGCAGGCGCTTGACGGTCCCGGTGGCCGCGTCGCTGTCCGCCGCGTCCTTCAGGGTGACGTCGACGCGCACCCGGCCGTCCACGACGAGCGGCTTCCCCCCGCCGGGCCGGCCGGACGCCGTGACGGGCGCGGCGGACGCCACACCGGGGGTCGCCTCGGCGGCGGCGGTCACCTCGTCGGCCCGGCCGGCCGAGGCGACGACGACGGCCGGGTTGCCCGAGCCGCCCGGGAAGTGCTTGCCGAGCGTGGCCTGCGCGGAGACGGACGGGGCGTCGTTCACGAAGATCTCGTCCAGCGGAACGCCCTGCGACTTCAAGGTGGGCGCGAACGCGGCGCAGGCCACCAGGACCACCATGCAGGACATCCACACCTTGCGCGGGGACCCGTCGACGCGCGCGGCGATCCGGCGCCAGATGCCGTGCCCGCCGGTCGCCTCGTCGACGGCACGCGGCTTGGCCGGCCAGTACGCCGCGCGGCCGCACAGCACCAGCACGGCGGGCAAAAACGTCATCGTGCTCAGCACCGCGCAGACGATGCCGATGGCACCGACCGGTCCCAGGGCGCGGTTGTTCGTCAGGTCGCTGAGCAGCAGTGCGAGCAGCCCGAGGGCCACCGTGGCGGCACTCGCCGTGATCGCGCCGAAGGAGCGGCGGAGCGCGGAGAGAGCGGCGGTCGTCCGGTCGCCGTGAGCTGCCAGCTCCTCCCGGAAACGCGCGGTGAGCAGGAGGGCGTAGTCGGTGGCCGCCCCGATCACCAGGATCGACAGGATGCCCTGGACCTGGCCGTCCACGAGGACGACGTCGTGGTCCGCGAGGACGTAGACAATCGCACAGGCCAGGGCGAGCGCGAAGACTGCGCTGATGATGATCAGGAAGGGCAGCAGCACACTGCGGTAGACCAGCAGCAGGATCACGAGCACGGCGGCCAGCGCCACCCCCAGCAGGAGCCCGTCGATTCCGGCGAACGCGTCCTTGAGGTCGGCCTGGGTGGCGGCGGGTCCGGCGATCTCGGCGGTCGTGCCCGTCACCGACCGGGCCGCGTCACGCACCCGGTCGAGCGTGTCCGGCAGTTCGTCGCCCAAGTCGGAGCGCAGCTGCACGACGCCCGACAGGGCCTCGCCGTCCTCGGACGGCAGCGCGGGCGAGGGCGTGCCGACCACGCCGGGCTTTCCGGACAGGGAGGCGAGTGCCTCGGTCGCCGACGCCCTGGCATCACCTGGGAGTCCGTCCGTGCCGCCCGTCCATACGACGATCGCGGGCACGGTCCCGGACCGCTGGAAGGCCTTCTGTTCGTCCGCGACCCGGGTCGACTCGGCGCTGCGCGGCAGGAACGCCGCCCGGTCGTTGGTCGCGACCTCGCCGAGCTTCCCGGCGAAGGGACCGAGGGCCCCTCCGATGCCGAGCCAGACGACCAGGAGCGCTACAGGTACCAGCCATCGGACGACGCGGTGCCTCGGTGGGGGCTTCATTGCTTCCTCAGGGGTCGACACATGACACACATGGCCCGAAATCTCTCGGTCATTCATTATCTCAATGATTGAGAGATATTACTGTAGGGGCATGCGCACCGCAGACGAAGGCCCGGACAGAGGCGCGGACGGCGGGCCCACGGGCCTCCAGTCGTTCGCCGTGCTGCTGCGCCGCATGAACAGCGAGTTCAACCGCATCACGCACGAGTTCGCGCAGAGCCAGGGACTGCATCCGACGGATGTGCAGGCCCTCGTCGCCATCCTCGACGCGGACCGGGGCGAGGAGGGGCGCGCCATGACGCCGGGGCGGCTGCGCGAGCAGCTGGATCTCACCTCGGGGGCGGTGACCGCGTGTCTGGACCGGCTGGAACGCGCGGGGCACATCCGCCGGGTGCGGGACGGGGGCGACCGGCGGGTGGTGCATCTTCACTACGCGGCGGCGGCGAAACACGTGGCGCGGGACTTCTTCAAGCCGCTGGCGGCGGGCACGGAGGCGGCACGCCGGCAGTTCGACGAGGACGAACTCCTCGTCGTGATCCGGTTCCTGCGGGCGATGAACGAGGAGCTGGGGCAGCTGCGCCGCACGGAACCCCGGCCGTAGGGCGGGGCTCCGTGCGGCTCCCACTTCACTCCGCCGGGGTCTCCGAGCCGGCGAGATCGCGGACCGGGCAGCCGCGGACGCCGGGGGTGGGGTACGTGCCGAGCGCGGCCACCTCGTAGCCGCCCGGGTACCCCTTGATCTCCGGGTTCTGCCGTGCGTAGTGCGGCTTGGTGCGCGGCGGCAGGAGGCGTACGGCGCGGGCGCGCAGCCGCAGCGCGCCCCGGGTGATGTTCCGGGCAACCGGTGCCGGGCGCTCGTAGCGGAAGGCGCGCAGCAGCGAGTCGTCCAGGAGCGAGAGGCTCGCGCCGCGCACGAGCGGCGCGAGGGCTCGGGGGTACCAGGAGGCCATCAGTTCCAGCGTGGCGTCCGAGACCGCACGCGCACCCTCGTCCCAGCCGAAGTGCGTGTCCTCGTAGGTGTCGAGGGTGCGCTCGAAGTCCTCGTACGTCTGAGGAAGGTCCTTGATGCCCATGCGCGCGCCGAGCGTCCTGTAGTACGCCGCGAACGCCCGCAGTTCGTGGTCGCAGAGCCGGCGCCAGCCGTAGGCGTCGAGCCACCGCTTCGGGGTGACGACGAAGGTGCACAGGACATAGCGCATGTCGTCGTTGCTGATGTCGTAGGCGGCGTGCATCCGGTTGATCCGGCGCAGGGCCGTGCGCCCCGGATCGCTGTCGAAGCCGCGCTCGACGACGGTGTCGAGGAGCAGCGCGGTGTCGTCGTACCGCTTCTGCGAACGGTCCGTCAGCTCGGCTGTCTCGGCGAGCAGTCGGCCGATGCTCGGGACGGCATAGGTGCGGTACAGGGCAAGTTCGAGGGCGCGGGTGATGTCCCATGGGAACTCGTAGGTCACGGTGATCCGGTAGATCTCCAGGAAGTCCCGCTCCGGATCGAGGCGTTGGATCTCCTTCAGCCAGTCGTAGCGCTTCACCGCACTGTCTCCCTTGTCCAGGTCGAGTGTCCCAGCGTACGTCCGGGGGCAGGACGGTGAGTACGAGCGACGCAGGCGCGTCGACGCGTTGACGGAAGGCGGTTCCCCCATGACCGAGATATTCGGTGCCCTGCGCAGAGCAGTGGCCCCGGGCCGCAAGAACGGTCGTACGGCGGTGCCGCCGGTCGCCGTGCGCCGGCAGCACAATCTCTTCGAAGCGGCGGCCGTCTTCGTCGCGGCGTCGGCCGAGGACGACGAGGAACGGATGGACGAGGCGAGCGGCTGGGTGTCGCCCGAGCAGCTGTCCTTCGGTGTCGGTGAGCTGGCCTGCCGGGCGGTGATCGCACTCGCCAGGGAGCGGGGAGAGTCCCCGCAGACGGTGGCGCGGGAGCTGTTGGGGCTGTCCGACGGCTGAGGCACGCGCGGAGGAGCCGTCCCGGGCGGGCAGTCCTGCCTTGTCAGGGCCTCGACGAGGGGGTTACCCACTGGTTAGGGTGCGCCGACGGAATCCATGACGGACGAGGAGGGTGCAGTGGCCGGGACGGACGACACAGTCGCCGACGACGACGCACTGTATGTGCTGACCGCGGTCCTGCTGACCCCCGCGCAGTTCCCCAGCGTGCTCGGTGACGACTATCCGGCGGCGTGCGCGGCACTGCGGCTGGAGCCGTACGCGGAGGGGTACGGGCTGGTCCTGGGCCAGGACGGCGACGGCTCCCGCTGGACCGTCGTCGTCGACGACGTGTCCCTGGTCGCGGTGGCCATCGCGTCCTGGGACTGCGGCATGGAGTACGACCTGTCGCCGGACGACCGCTCGGTGGTCTGCGCGCTGCCCGGCTGGCCCCTCGCCGTCGCCGTCGCCGCGCCGGGGGTGCCCGCGCCGCACGACCCCGTGCACGATCCGGAGACGGACGGCGTGGAGGCGGTGGTTCCGCTGTCGCCGCCGGACACCGAGGCGTGGGGACCGGCCCAGCGCCGCCTGGGAGCGGATGCCATCGCCTCGCAGTGGGCCGACTGGCGCGGCCAGATGGACGACGAGCAGGATCCCGAACCGGCGAGCGGGTCGGACGGGTCGCCCGCGGCGACGGAGACCGGGGGCGACGCGGAGGCCGACGGGGACGGCGGGGCATCCGGGACCGCGGGCGCGAAAGCCGGCGACGAGAGCGCGCCGGCCGCCGTGAACGGTGACGACGGCGAGGGCTCCGGCTCAGCCGCCACCGACGCCGACCGCACCCCCGACGGCGCCCCGCAGGAACCGGACGCCGAAGGTTCTTCCAGTGCGCACCCCGGCATCCGGCGGGCGCTGGCCGAAGCCCGCGGCTACCTGGACGATCCGCCGCCGCCCGGCCGTGTCCGGTCCTCCTTCGCGCCCGGGGATGCCCGGATGATCCGGGCCGACGGGCCCGGCTGGTCGCTGGTGGCCAGGACCGACGACATCGCCTTCCTGCTCCTGGACGAGGCTCCGGGCGAGATCCTGCCGGTCGGGCGCGGACCGAAACTGCCGGGGCTCCTCATGTCGCTGGAGGCGATGGCCGTACGGCCGTCGTGACCGTCGGCGGCTTCAGACGCGTTCGAGCGGACGGTGGGGTCCGGCGGGGAGTTCTGCCCTGACCGCGTCGCCGGGTCCCACTGTGCCGCCCACGACGACGACGCTCATGATTCCGGCTTTGCGCACGACCTTGCCCGCCTCGTCCCGGCCGACGACCTGCTTGAGAAGACCGCCCTGGAAGGTGTCGATCTGCAGGCACGGGTTGCGCAGCCCGGTGACCTCGACGACCGCCTCGTCACCGAGATGCAGCCGGGTGCCGACGGGCAGGGCGAGCAGATCGATGCCGCGCGTCGTGATGTTCTCCCCGAGCTCGCCGGGCGCGACCTCGAAGCCCGCCGCGCGGACCTCGTCGAACAGCTCCTCGTGGATCAGGTGGACCTGGCGCAGATTCGGCTGTGTGGGGTCCTGGGCCATCCTGGAGCGGTGCTTGACCGTCACGCCGGCGTGCACGTCGCCCTCCACGCCGAGGCCGGCCAGCAGCGTCACGCTGTCCCGGTTCGGCTTGGTGAAGGTGTAGGTCTCGTTCCTGCTGACGGCGGACACGGTGCCACCCACGGCGGGACTCCCCTCTCAGCGGCCGGCCATCAGCGGCCGATCTCCTTGCGCGTGATCCTACGGAGCCGCCGGCGCTGGGCCGGGTCCAGGGCGAGATAGGCGAGCGTGGGTACTCCGACGAGCACCAGCAGGGACAGCCAGAACCCGATGAACGGCATCAGGACGACTGCGACGACGACTCCCCCGATGGCTACCTTCGCGCTGTTCGACATCGCCATGCCTCCTTCGCGGCCCGTGGCCGCCTCTGATGGAGAGAACGTCTGCGCGTCCTCATCGGTTCCTGGTTTCCGCTTCCTCGTGTGTGGCGCGGCCGGTCACCGCAGCGGCGCACCGACCTCGTGCATATGGGCGAGCGCCTGCCGGTAGGACTCGACGAGTCCGGTCTCCGCGTACGGCAGGCCGAGCGCTTCGCAGTGAGCCCTGACCAGGGACTGGGCCAGGCGCAGGTGCGGGCGGGGCATGGACGGGAAGAGGTGGTGTTCGATCTGGTAGTTGAGGCCGCCGAGGAACCAGTCGGTGAGGGCCGCGCCCCGTACGTTGCGCGAGGTGAGGACCTGGCGCCGCAGGTGGTCCCAGCGGTCCTCGTCGGGGTCGGGCATCTCCATGCCCTTGTGGTTCGGCGCGAAGGCCATGCCGAGGTGGAGGCCGAAGAGCGCGTGGTGCACCAGGGCGAAGACGACCGCCTTGCCCGGGGACATCACGGTGAACAGCAGAGCGGCGTAGAGGCCGAGGTGGGCGGTGAGCAGGAAGGCGGAGAGGACGCGCTCGCGTGCGGGCTGCTGCTTGAGGTACTGGAATCCGGAGATCTTGAGGGCGATGCCTTCGAGGAGCAGCATCGGGAAGAACAGCCGGGCCTGATTGCGGGTGAGCCAGCGCGCGAAGCCCTCGCGCTGCGCGGCCTGCTTCTGGGTCCAGACGAGGGCGCCCACGCCGACGTCGGGGTCCTTGTCGACGTGGTTCGGGTTGGCGTGGTGGCGTACGTGCTTGTCGTTCCACCAGGCCTCGTTCATGCCGAGCAGCAGGTTGGCATGGACCAGGCCGATGACGCGGCTCGCCCGGCGGTTGCCGGATATCTGCGCGTGCCCGGCATCGTGGCCGACGAACGCGGTGCGGGCCCAGACGAGGGCCAGGGGCAGGGCGAGCGCCAGGACCCACCAGGTGTTGCCCAGGAGGACGATGCCGGTGACCACGGCCGCCAGTGCGAGCAGGTTGACGGTGATGCCCGCGGCGTACCAGCCGGTGCGCCGTTCGAGGAGTCCTCGCGCCTTGACCGCGCGCAGCAGGGGCGCGAAGTCGCTTCCTGGTTTTCCGGCTCCGTCGCGCGTTCGTTCCGCGACGGCAAGGGTGGCCTGGGGCATGGTGTCTCCGGTCTCGAATCCGCTCCGACCTCAGGAAACGTACGGTGGGAGAGGTCTGGGGAACCATGGCGCCACCACCCGGGGTGGGGTGGTGCCAGCCCCCTGCCGGCCCGGGGGTCCACCCGTACCGGCACGCACCACCACGGCGCCATCGAGTGGCACAGGTCACAGATGAAGGAAGCCCCTCGCTGTGCGAGTTGGGGTACCCTCGGCGACCTCGGCCGACTAGTCAAATTTGAGGACTCTGACATCGCTGTGCACAGCCTCTCCCCCGCTTCGCTCTCCGAGATCTCCGCACTCGCCGGCTGTTCCGCGGTCTTCCTGCCCTCGGACCCCTCCCGCACCGGCCGCCTCGCCTTCTGGCACCCCGACGGCAGCAACCCGCCCGACGGCCCCGGCGAAACGGCCGGTCTGACGGTGGCCGGTGCCGATGCCCTGCCGTACGAAGTTCCGGCGCGGCTGCTGTCGGTGGGTGAGGCGCTGCCCGTGCTGACGCGTGCGCGAGCAGCGGCCCACGCCTCCGAAGCCGTCGCGTTCTGGGGCGCGGCAGGGCTCCTGGCCCTTCAGTTCGCCGCCCGGGGTCTGCTCCTGCCGGGCCTGAGCGCGACGGACCACGACACCTGGCGGGCCGCGCCCCTGACCGCGGGCGACCTCGCGCGCATCCGCGACCTGGCCGCCTCCATGCCGCCCACGGCCCACGCCGTGCCCCTGGACGCGGCGGCCCGCCCGCTGCTCCTGCCCGAACCCGAGCGGCTGGTACGGGCGTTCCTCGACGCGGTCGCCGACTGCCTGCCCCGGAGCCCCGCCGCGCCGCTCGCCGCGGGCTCCGACGCGTTCACCGCACCGGAGCCGCAGCGGCTGCCCGGCCACCGTGCCTGGGCCGCCGACGTCGCGGCCGGCCATGACGCGGGCGTACGCCTGTCGCTGCGCGTCGAGGTGCGGGGACTCGACCGGGACGACGAGGGGCAGGCCCTGCCTTCGTTCCGCGTGGTTCCGCAGATCCACAGCGTCAGCGATCCGGCCGTGGTCGCCGACGCCGCCGAGATCTGGGCGGGCGGCGGTCCGGCAGCGGCGGCCTTCGGCCCGCGTGCCCGGATGGACGCCCTGCTGATGCTGCGCCGGGCGGCCCGCGCCTGGCCGCCGCTGACCCCGCTGCTGTCGGCGGCCGTGCCCGACGCGGTGGAGCCGGCCGACGAGGAGATCACCGAACTGCTGGGCGGCGCCGCGCGGGCGCTCTCCGCGACGGGGGTCCAGGTCCACTGGCCCCGGGAGCTGACTGCCCGCAAGCTCACGGCGCGCGCGGTGATCGGACCGGACGGCGAGGAGGAGGACGGGGGGGCGCCCCGGGGCCTGGCGCGGACCGCGTCGGACGCGGCGCCGCTGCTCTCGTCCGATGCCCTGCTGACCTTCAACTGGTGGTTCGCGCTCGGGGACCACCAGCTCAGCCGTGAGGAGCTGGACCGGCTGGCCGAGGCGGGAAGGCCGCTCGTACGGCTGCGCGACCAGTGGGTGCTCATCGATCCCGACGAGGCGCGGCGCGCCCGGGAGACCCAGGACCGCAAGGTCGCCCCGATCGACGCGCTGGGCGCGGCCCTGACGGGATCCGCCGAGGTGGACGGCCGACGGGTCGAGGTCCGGGCGACGGGCTGGCTGGAACAGCTGCGCGAGCGGGTCGCCGACCCCGCCGCCCGGCGCGAGGACGAGCCGGCGGTCGGTCAGCCGGCCGCGCTGACGGCGACCCTGCGGGACTATCAGCTCCGCGGTCTGAACTGGCTGCACACCATGACCTCGCTCGGACTGGGCGGCTGCCTCGCCGACGACATGGGGCTCGGCAAGACGATCACCCTGATCGCCTTGCACCTGCACCGCCAGACCCTCGAAGGCGGCGCCGGGCCCACCCTCGTGGTCTGCCCGACCTCGTTGATGGGCAACTGGCAGCGCGAGATCGAGAAGTTCGCCCCCGGCACCCCGGTACGCCGCTTCCACGGCGCCTCCCGCAGCCTGGAGGACCTCGCGGAGAACGGCTTCGTCCTCACCACGTACGGCACGATGCGGCTGGACGCGCCGAGGCTCACCGCGGCGCGCTGGGGCATGGTCGTCGCGGACGAGGCGCAGCACGTGAAGAACCCGTACTCGGCGACGGCCCGCGCGCTGCGTACCATCGGCGCCGGGGCGCGGGTGGCCCTGACCGGCACCCCGGTCGAGAACAACCTGTCCGAGCTGTGGGCGATCCTCGACTGGACCACGCCCGGACTGCTGGGCCGGCTCGGCACGTTCCGCACCCGGTACGCCCGTGCGGTGGAGGGCGGCGACCCGGCGGCGGCCGAGCGGCTCGGCGCGCTGGTGCGTCCGTTCCTGTTGCGCCGGCGCAAGTCCGACCCCGGCATCGCCCCGGAGCTGCCGCCGAAGACGGAGACGGACCGGGCGGTGTCGCTGACGCCGGAGCAGGCGGGGCTCTACGAGGCGGTGGTGCGCGAGACGCTGGCGGCGATCGCGGAGTCCGACGGCATGGCCAGGCGCGGCCTCGTGGTGAAGCTGCTGACCTCGCTCAAGCAGATCTGCAATCACCCTGCGCAGTACCTCAAGGAGGAGGAGCCGCGCATCACAGGCCGTTCCGGGAAGCTGGAACTGCTCGACGAACTGCTCGACACCATGGTGGCCGAAGGCGCCGGAGTCCTTGTGTTCACGCAGTACGTCGCGATGGCCCGGCTGCTGGAGAGGCATCTGGCGGTGCGCGGCATCGGGACGCAGTTCCTGCACGGCGGCACACCGGTCGCCGCGCGGGAGGCGATGGTGAACCGGTTCCAGGCGGGTGAGGCGCCCGTGTTCCTGCTGTCGCTGAAGGCCGCGGGCACGGGGCTCAACCTGACCCGGGCGGGCCATGTGGTGCACTTCGACCGCTGGTGGAACCCGGCGGTCGAGGCGCAGGCCACCGACCGCGCGTACCGGATCGGGCAGACGCAGCCGGTGCAGGTCCACCGGCTGATCGCCGAGGGGACGATCGAGGACCGGATCGCGGACATGCTCGCACGCAAGCAGGGGCTGGCGGATGCCGTGCTGGGGTCCGGCGAGAGCGCGCTGACCGAGCTGAGCGACGCAGAACTGGCCGATCTGGTGGAGCTTCGAGGGGGGACGCGATGAGGGACGGATACGAGGCCGACGATTTCGCCGACGGCGGCGAGGAGCGGGAGAACGCGGTATCCGAGCAGGAGCGGACCTTTGCCGCCCTGCCCCCGGCCCCGGGCCGTGGTTTCGCCACTTCGTGGTGGGGCAGGGCGTGGCTGAAGGCGCTGGAGGACACCGCTCTGGACCTCCAGCAGCTGAAGGAGGGGCGCAGGCTCGCCCGCGAGGGCCGCGTCGGCGCCGTTTCGGTGCGTCCCGGCCGGATCACGGCCGTGGTGAGCGGCCGGGACGGGAGCACGTACCGCAGCGATGTGCTGCTCCAGGAGCTGGACGGGCAGGAGTGGGACCGCTTCCTGGGCATGGCGGCCGAGCGGGCGGGGCACATCGCGGCGCTGCTCGACCGGGAGATGCCACCGCATCTGGTCGAGGACGCCGCGGCGGCCGGGATGGATCTGCTCCCGGGCATCGGTGACCTCGAACCGGAGTGCACGTGCGAGGCGTGGGACCACTGCCCGCACACCGCCGCCCTGTGCTACCAGGTCGCGCGGCTGCTCGACCAGGACCCGTTCGTGCTGCTGCTGATGCGGGGACGCGGTGAGCGCAGGCTGCTGGACGAGCTGCAGGAGCGGATCGCGGCACCGGCCGGGGCGCAGGACGACACGGACGGTGCCGATGAGCGGGCGACGGTCCCGGAGGCGACCGGCGTACCGGCGGCGCAGGCGTACGCCACAGGCGGCATCCTGCCCGCGCTGCCCGCGCCTCCGGAGCTTCCCGCGGCACCGGGCGCGGCCCCTTCGCTCGACACGGAGACCGAGCCCGGGTCGGGCGTGGACCCGACCGCGCTGGAGATGCTGGCGAGGGACGCGGCGGCCCGCGCCCACCGGATGCTGGCCGAGGCGCTGGCACCGGGCCACGGACAGCGGCCGGTGGCCGAGGGGCTGACCGTGCGCCAGGACGCGGTCCGGCTCGCCGCGGACGCCCGTCCCGAACCGTGGATAGTGAACCGGCTGGCGACCGGCTCCGGGCGTGCGCGCGCCGGGCTCCCGGCCGCCGTCGCGGCCTGGCGGTACGGCGGCGCGACCGCGCTGTCCGTGCTCGACGAGGACCGGCCCCTGGAGGGCGAGGCCCTGGCGCGGGCCAGGACGCGGCTGGCCGCGGCGTGGGAGGAGGACGAGGCGCCCCGGCTGCGGGCCGAGCACAACCGCTGGACCTCCGCGGACGGCGGCCTCCAGCTGCGGTACGGCCCGGACGGGCGCTGGTACCCGTACCGGAGGGAGAGCGGTCAGTGGTTCCCGGCGGGGCCGGCGGACGACGACCCGGCGGCCGCGTGGGCGGAGGCGGAAGGCGTCTGACGGCGGGAGGACGGTGCTCCGACACCCCGTCACATCCCTTTCCATGAACAGGATTTGGGTATCCTGCCGTCTTCCGTGACATGCGGGCCGCCCGTACGGTGGGCCCCGCACAGGACTCGGCCGCACTTCGGACAGCCCGTTCCGGTCACCGGACGGGCCGCCCGGCGGCCGTACACGGCACCGCACCATCCGTATCCCCCTGCCCGCCCCACCCCCCACAGGAGTACGCATGGAACGCAGACGAATCCTCCAGGGCGCCGTGGTCGCCGCGGCCGGAGCGCTGCTCCCCGCCCCCGTCCGGGCCACCGCCGCGACGACGGCCGCGACGGACTACCCGGCGGCGCACTGGGTTCCCGCTTCGACGTCCAACTACACGGCGTCCTCCCGGCCCTCGGCGTACCCCGTCCAGTTCGTCATCATCCATGTCACCCAGGAGACGTTCTCCGAGACGGTGTCGATCTTCCAGAACCCGGCGAAGCAGGTCTCGGCGCACTACGTGGTGCGTTCGGGCGACGGTTACATCGACCAGTGCGTACGGGAGAAGGACGTCGCCTGGCACGCGGGGAACTGGGACTACAACACCCGCAGCATCGGTATCGAGCACGAGGGGTGGGTGGACCAGCCCTCGTACTTCACCAACGCCATGTACGAGCAGTCGGCGCTGCTGACGGCCAACATCTGCAACCGGTACAAGATCCCCAAGGACCGTGCCCACATTCTCGGGCACGTCGAGGTGCCGGGCACCGACCACACCGACCCCGGTCCGAACTGGGACTGGGTCCGCTACATCCGCCTGGTCAACCTGCTCGGCTGAGCGGCGCTCCGGCGGGGGCGACGGCGGTCACTTCCGCCGCTCCCCCGCCACCGGGCTGCGCACGAAGAGGATGCCCTGCACGTCACCGTCGGGCGCGCTGTAGACATGGGGTGCGTCGGCTTCCCACCGCGCCGAGTCCCCGGGCCCGACCGTGCCGAGGCCGCCGGGCAGCCCGACGACCGCGGTGCCCGCCAGCACCATCAGGCTCTCGGTCGTGCCCGGCACATGGGCCTCCGACTCCTGGACCGCACCGGCGCGAATGGTCACCCGGAACACGTCGGTGACCGCCTCCCCCTCCTCGTACCGTTCCAGCAGGACCGCCGTGACGGCGCTGCCCGAGACGCCCGGCCGGTTCTCGACGGGGGCACCGCCGGGCAGCGGGTCGCTCAGCACGGCGCTGAGGGGGCGGCCGAGGGCGGTGGTGAGGGCGTACAGGGTCTCCAGCGTGGGGTTGCGCCGGCCGCCCTCCAGCTCGGAGAGCGTGCCCTTGCCGACTCCGGAGCGCCTGGCCAGCTCCGACAGCGACACGTCCATGCCGTTCCGCAGCGCCCGCAGCCTGCGTCCGACGTCTTCGTTCAGCCCCATCGCCGCCCGCTCGCTTTCGTGGTTGACGGGCACCGGCCCGCATCTCTAGTGTTCCACATACAGAACGTTCCGTATACGGAACACCGCATCGCATTTCCGGAAGTGGCTCACTCATGTCCGCGTTGACCCGTATACGTTCGGCCGCGCCTCCCTCCGCCGTAGCCGCCGGGCTGATCGCCGTCATGGTCGGGGTCACGAGTTCGGCGGCGCTGGTGTTCACCGCCGCGAAGGCGGCGGGGGCCGACGCGCGGGAGATCTCCTCCTGGATGCTCGCGCTCGGCCTCGGCCTGGCCTGCACCTGCGCCGGCCTGTCGCTGCGGTACCGGGCGCCGGTGGTGACGGCGTGGTCGACGCCGGGCGCGGCCCTTCTGACGACGGGTCTGGCCGGGGTGTCCATGCCGCAGGCCGTCGGTGCGTTCATCTTCTCGGCGGTGCTGATCCTGGTGAGCGGTGTCACGGGGTGGTTCGCCCGGGTCATGAGCCGCATCCCCGTGCCGCTGGCCGCAGCCCTGCTCGCCGGAGTGCTGCTGCGGTTCGGCATGGGCCTGTTCAGCACCATGCACGACAGCTTCGCGGTCGCCTTCCCGATGTTCGTCGTCTATCTGCTGGGCCGCCGTCTGCAGCCGCGCTACGCAGTGCTGCTGGCCCTCGCCGTCGGGGTGGTGGCCACGCTGTTCACCGGTGGCTGGCAGCCGGACCGGGTCCAGCTCTCCCTGGCCACCCCGGTCTTCACGGCGCCCGAGTTCGACTGGAAGGTGCTCGTCAGTGTCGGGGCTCCGCTGTTCGTCGTCACCATGGCCTCGCAGAACCTGCCCGGTGTCGCCGTGCTGCGCGGTTCCGGTTACGACGTGCCGGTGTCACCGCTGATGACCTGGACCGGAGCGGCCAACGCGGTGCTGGCGCCCTTCGGCGCGTTCGGGCTCAACCTCGCCGCCATCACGGCAGCGATCTGCACGGGTGACGAGGCCCACCCCGACCGGGACAAGCGCTATCTGGCGGCGATGTGGGCCGGGTTCTTCTATCTCTGCGTGGGGCTGCTCGGGGCGACCGTCGCCTCACTCCTCACGGCCATGCCGCACGAACTCGTCCTGGCGATCGCGGGGATCGGGCTGCTCGCGACGATCGAGTCCTCGCTGGCCTCGGCGCTCGCGGAGAAGGAGTCACGCGAGGCGGCCGTGGTCACCTTCCTCGCCACCGCCTCGGGTGTGACGCTGCTGGGCATCGGCTCGGCGTTCTGGGGCCTGCTGGCCGGCCTCGTCACCAGCGCGATCGCCTCCGTGGGACGCCCCGGCCGTACCGCCCCTGCGCCGGAGGAACAGCCCCGCGAACTCCCTGTCCGCTGACGGTTTCCCAACCCCCACGCGCCCCGTGTCCTGTCCGTGGAACACGGTTGCCCCGGGCATCGGTCGCGCGGTGGGATGGTTCCATGCAGAAAGCGGTATCCCCACCCTCCGCCGAATCCCTGGCGCCCTTCGACCACCTGGACCACCGCTACCGCGGCGAACACCCGGTCCGCACGCTCGCCCTCCTCCTCCGCCCGGACCGCGGCCGTCTGGCCCTCGCCGTCGTCCTCTTCACCGTGAAGCACAGCCCCATATGGCTGCTGCCGCTGATCACCGCGACCGTGCTGGACGTGGTGGTCCAGCACGGCCCGGAGTCCGAGCTCTGGAAGGCGACCGGGCTCCTCCTGTTCATCCTCGTCCTCAACTACCCCCTGCATCAGTGGTACGTACGGTGCCTCGGCGGCAGCATCCGCCGCATGGGCATCACCCTGCGCTCGGCCCTGTGCCGCCGGATGCAGCAACTGTCCGTCGGCTACCACGCCCGGGTCAGCTCCAGCGTGCTGCAGGCCAAGGTGGTCCGCGACGTCGAAGCCGTGGAGCAGATGGTGCAGCAGAGCGCCGACATGGGGCTCGGCGCCGTCGTGACCCTGGTCGGCGGGCTCGTGGTCATCGGTCTGCGGGTGCCGTCCTTCCTGCCCGTCTTCCTGGTCGTCGTCCCCGCCGCCGGGTTCCTCGTGATGAGGCTGCGCGGCCGGCTCCGCAGCCACAACGAGTCCTTCCGCCGCGAGGTCGAGCAGTTGTCCTCCCGCGTCGGCGAGATGACCACCCTCATCCCCATCACCCGCGCCCACGGCCTGGAGCGGACCGCGCTGGGGCGCGTGGACGGCTCGCTGCGTCAGGTGTTCGCCGCCGGGCTGCGCCTGGACATGCTCAACGGCCGCTTCGGCTCACTGGCCTGGGTGCTCCTCAATACCCTCGGCGTGCTCTGCCTGACCGGGTCCGCGCTGGTCGCGTACCACGGCTGGATGCCGGTCACCGCCGGTGACGTCGTCATGCTGAGCGCCTTCTTCACCGTGCTGACCGGCTCGGTGACCACCCTTCTCGGGCTCGCCCCCATCCTCACCAAGGGGCTGGAGTCGGTGCGTTCGGCGGGCGAGGTGCTCCAGGCGCCCGACCTGGAGCACAACGCGGGCAAGGCGCAGGTGGAGCGGGTCACCGGCCGCATCGACTTCGAGGACGTGGCCTTCGCGTACGACGACGCCCCCGCCGTCGACGGGTTCACGCTGTCCGCGCGGCCGGGCGAGACGATCGCCCTGGTCGGCGCCTCGGGGGCGGGCAAGTCGACCGTCCTCAACCTCCTGATCGGGTTCATCCGGCCGACCTCCGGCCGCATCCTGCTCGACGGCACCGACATGGCCGGGCTCGACCTGCGCAGCTACCGCCGGTTCCTCTCGGTGGTGCCTCAGGAGTCGATCCTCTTCGAGGGCAGCATCCGCGACAACGTCACCTATGGTCTGGGGCACACCGACGACGCGACCCTGCTGAGCGCGCTGGAGGACGCCAACGCCATGGAGTTCGTGCGCCGCCTGCCCCAGGGCCTGGACACGGTGGTCGGTGAGCGCGGCGCCCGGCTCTCCGGCGGCCAGAAGCAGCGGCTCGCCATCGCCAGGGCGCTGATCCGCGATCCGAGAGTCCTGGTGCTCGACGAGGCGACCTCGGCGCTGGACAACCGTTCCGAGGCGCTGGTGCAGGAGGCGCTGTCCCGGCTGGTGCACGGCCGGACCGTCTTCGTGGTCGCCCACCGCCTCTCCACCATCCAGGGCGCCGACCGCATCGTGGTCATGGAGGGCGGCCGGATCGCGGAGGTCGGTACGCACGAGGAGCTGCTGGGCCGTCACGGGGTGTACGCGGGCCTCCAGCCCGCCTTCCCGTAGAACACGGAGGGGGCCCCGGACATCCCGGGGCCCCCTCCCCCGGTCACCAGTCGTGCACGGTGCCGTCGCGGAGCCGGTTGACGGGCAGATAGGTCTGCTCGTACGGGTGCGCCGCGGCGAGTTCCTCGTCGAGCTCGACACCGATGCCGGGCTCGTCTCCGGGGTGCAGGTGCCCGTCGGTGAAGGTGTACGCGTGCCGGAACACCTCCCGGGTGAGGGCGTTGTGCCCCGAGTACTCCTGGATGCCGAGGTTGTGGACGGCGAGATCGAGGTGGACGGCCGCGGCCATCCCGACCGGCGAGATGTCCTCCGGACCGTGGATGGCGCTCTTGATCTGGTACTGCGCGGCGAAGTCGAAGAGCTTGCGCAGCGGGGTGACCCCGCCGAAGTGGGTGACCGCGGAGCGCACGTAGTCGATCAGCTGCTCGGTGATCAGCGTCTGGTAGTCGTACACCGTGTTGAAGACCTCGCCGGTCGCGAGCGGCGTCGTGGTGTGCCGGCGGATCAGCCGCAGCGCCTCCTGGTTCTCGGCGGGTGTGCAGTCCTCCAGCCAGAAGGGGCGGTAGGGCTCCAGGTCCTTGCCGAGGCGGGCCGCCTGAATGGGCGTGAGCCGGTGGTGCGCGTCGTGGAGCAGCGGTATCTCCGCCCCGAACTCCGCGCGTACCGCCTCGAACACGCTGGGGGTGTGCCGCAGGTAGGCGTCCGTGTCCCAGTCCTCGACCAGGGGCCGGGTCTGCTGGTGGAGGACGCGCGCACCCTGCTCGTCGGTGGTGTGCACCCCGTAGACGGCCTTGAGGCCCGGGATGCCCGTCTGGATGCGGACGGCGGGGTAGCCCTCGGCCAGCCGCGCCCGTACGGAGTCGAGGAGTTCGGGGATGTCCCGCCCGTTGGCGTGGCCGTAGGTGGCGACGCGGTCGCGGGAGGCGCCGCCGAGCAGCTGGTAGAGCGGCAGGCCCGCGGCCTTCGCCTTGATGTCCCAGAGCGCGACGTCCACGGCGGCGATGGCCGCCATCGTGACCGGGCCGCGCCGCCAGTACGCGCCCCGGTAGAGGTACTGCCAGGTGTCCTCGATCCGGTGCGGGTCCAGACCGATGAGCAGGGGCGCCACATGGTCGGTGAGGTAGCTGACGACGGCGAGCTCCCGGCCGTTGAGCGTGGCGTCGCCGAGGCCGGTGATGCCTTCGTCCGTCGTCAGTTTCAGCGTCACGAAGTTGCGGCCGGGGCTGGTGACGACGACCTTCGCGTCGACGATCCTCATGGTGGCTCTCTTTCGGGCTGCGGCGCGCGGCAGCCCGTCGCTCCGACCGGGGGCCGCCCGCTGCATAGAGTGGCGTGCGTGATGGTGCGTGAGGATACGGGACGGGTGAACGGACGCCGGGCGGGGTATGCGGCGGCGGCCGTCGTGTTCGCCATCGGCATGGCCGGCACCACACTGCCGACCCCTTTGTACGGGCTCTACCAGAAGGAGATCGGTTTCTCCGAGCTGATGGTGACCGTGGTCTTCGCCGTGTACGCGGTCGCGGTCATCTCCGTGCTCCTGGTGGCGGGCAACTACTCGGACAAGGTGGGCCGCAGACCCGTCCTGCTGGCCGCCATGGCGCTGTCCGCCGCGAGTGCGGGCTGCTTCCTGCTGGAGAGCGGGCTGCCCCTGCTCTTCGCCGGCCGTGTGCTGTCCGGAGGCGCGGCCGGACTGCTGAGCGGCGCGGCGACGGCGGCGGTCATCGAACTGGCGGGCCCCGGGCAGCGGGCGCGTGCCGGATTCGCCGCCACGGCCGCGAACATGGGCGGCCTGGGCTGTGGCCCGCTGCTCTCGGGTGTGCTGGCCGAGTACACGCCCTGGCCGCTGTCCCTGCCGTTCTGGGTCCACCTGGGTCTGGTCGCCGTGGCGTGCCTCATCACCTGGCGGCTGGCGGAGACGGTGGCCGAGCCGCGCCGGTGGCCCCGCCTCGAACCGCAGGGTGTCAGGGTGCCCGCGGAGGTGAAGGGCGTGTTCGTACCGGCCGGGCTGGCCGCCTTCGCAGGGTTCGCGCTGCTCGGCCTGTTCACCGCGGTGGCGCCGAGCTTCGCGGCCACGACGCTGGGCGTGCACAACCTGGCGGTCACAGGCGCGGTGGTGTTCTCGGTGTTCTGCGCCTCGACGATCGGGCAGTCGCTGGCTCCGCGTATCGGGGCGCGTCGTGCGCTGCCCATCGGGTGCGCCGTGCTGATCGTGGGGCTCGTGCTGGTGGCGTCGTCGTTGCTCGCGAAGTCGCTGCCGCTGCTCGTGCTCGGCGCGGTGTGCGGAGGCATCGGGCAGGGGCTCGCGTTCCGGGCCGCCCTCACCCTGGTCGGCGAGGCCGCTCCCGCCGAGCACCGGGGCGGCACCATCTCGGCGTTCTTCGTCGTCGCGTACACGGGGATCTCCGTGCCCGTGGTGGGCGTGGGCGCGCTGGCCACGGCGGTGGGACTGCGCGATGCCGGGCTGGTCTTCACCGGGTGCGTGATCCTGCTGGCGGCGGTCTCGGGAACGTACGCGGCGCTCAGGACACCGACCCGTTCGTGACCGCCGGAGCGTGACCCATTCGGGCGTAAGGGCCACATTCCCCCATTCGGGCTATATTTATGTCTTCGCGACTTTGTCTTCGCAGGGCTCGGGGGTCCGCTCCGATACGAGGAAGGTGTGTCCGATGACCGCTTCCATCCGAGTCCGCCGCCTGCTGGCCGGCGCCGCCGCGACCGGTCTGCTCGCCGGCGGGGCCGCCCTGGGCACCGCCGGGGCTGCCGAAGCCGCCCCGGCCCCGGCCGCAGCGTCCGCCGTCACCACCCACCACCACGACCACTGCACCTGGCAGCCGGGCCACTGGCAGAAGCAGTGGGTCAAGGGCCACTGGGCGAAGCACTGGGTCAAGGGCCATTACGCCGACCAGAAGGTGTGGCACCCCGGGCACTACGACCGGCACGGCCACTGGCAGCCCGGCCACTGGACCCACCACCCCCAGTGGGTCAAGGGTCACTGGACCAAGGTCCACGTCCCCGGCCACTGGGACACCCACTGGGTGAAGGGGCACTGGAGCTGCCACCGCTGAGCGGACTCAGCCGCAGTCCTTCCCGTTGAGCGTGAAGGAGTGTGGGGCCGCGCCCGGCGCGCCGTTCGCCTGGAAGCCGAACGAGGCACTGCCGCCCGCCGGGACGGAGCCGTTGTGGCCGGCGTTCTTGACGGTGACCCGGGTGCCGCTCTGCGTGGCGGTCGCGTTCCAGGCGTTGCTGACGCTCTCGGCGCCCTGGAAGTCGAAGGCCAGCTGCCAGCCGTCGAGCGGGGTCGGCCCCGTGTTCTTCACCGTCACGTCGGCGGTGAAACCGCTGCCCCACGCCTGGCTGACCCGGTAGGTGACGTCACAGGCCCCCGGTTCGGGAGCGGGCGTGTCCGTCGGGTCGGGCGTCGGGGACGGCTCGGGGGTCGTCGTCGGGGCGGGAGTGGTCGCCGGGTCGGAGTCCGTGCCGTCCGGTGCGCTCCCCCACTGCGGCGCCGAGCCCTCCAGGAGGACCATGTGCGGGGCGTCGACCGGCGTGCCGCCCGGGGTCGTCGCCGTAGACGGGTAGGACCAGTCGTTCGACGGGTCCCAGGCACCGGCCGAGCTGATCCGGAACTGCACCTCCTTGCGGTACGCGGACTGGCCGGCCGGCGCGATGTCCGTACCGGAGCAGTCCACCGTCGCGTAGTAGACGTCACCCGTCAGATGCGTCGGGCCCGTCACCTCGCCGCACTGGTTGTAGTTGGTGGTGAAACCGATGTCGCCGGGTGCGACGCCCGGCTCCAGCGTGAAGTAGTAGCGCATCGAGGCGTCGGTGAGGGCGCGGGCGGGCCACGCGGAACGGTTGATCAGGTACGCCTTGATCTCGGTGAAGTTCGCCCCGGCCGCGTTCACCGACGCCTGGACGGACATCTCCGGCCCGTCCGGCTCCTCCGGCTGCGGGAAGCCGGCGAGCGGGCTCCCCCCGTACTCGGCGTAGAGCCGGGCCAGCGCCCCGGTGAAGGCGGCGTTGTAGTCGGTCGCGACCTCGTTGTTGACGTAGTTGCCGCGGTCGTCGGTGTACGTGTCGTCGGGTGCGCTCGGACCGCCCACCAGCGCCCCGTACAGCGTGTGCCGTGTCTCCACCGGGTTGGTCATCTGGTCGGTCCACGAGCCGTGGGCCGTGCGGTGGTGCGGCTTGGTCGGCGGGTTCTCGCCGAAGCCGACGACATAGCTGGACCCGCGCGGGTTGTCGCCGAGCGCGTAGTCGATCTGACGGACCGCGAAGTCGTGGTAGCGAGCCTTGCGGATGGCGTCACCGGTCAGCCAGTCGGAATAACTCAGCGCGGCGAAGGCGGTGTTCGCGGCGTACCTGAGGGAGCCCCAGCTGTCCAGCACAGCCTGGCCGCCGGGTGAGTACGGCACCCGCTGCCCGTTGACGCCGACCGTCCACCAGTCCAGCCAGCGGTTCGCGTCGTCGATGTACTTCTGCTTGCCCGTCAGCTGGGCGAGCAGCACGTAGGCCCCGTAGGAGGTGTCGTCCCAGGAGAGCGTCCAGCGGTAGGAGCGGGTGGTGGTCTGCGGCTCGGTGGAGAGATTGTCGTAGTACGACTCGGCCTTGGCGAGGTACGAGGTGTCGCCCGTCGCCTTGTACAGCCAGATGGCACCCCAGACGAGCTCGTCGTTGTACCCGCTCCAGGAGTTGTAGTAGCTCTGCGCGTCGGTGATGCAGTCGCTGTACTTGCCCCGGTAGGTGTCGGCGAAGGTGTACAGCTGCTTCGCGTGGGTGATGAGCTTCGCCGCGTACGCCGGGTCGCTGTCGGAGAACACCATCGAGGAGGAGGCCAGGGCCGCGGCCGTCTGGCCCGCCAGGTCGCTTCCGGGGCAGGAGGTATCGATCTTGTACGCCGGGCGCTTCATCGGCATCACCTCGGCGGGGCCCCACCACTTGTGGTCGTCGCCGCCGTTGCCGACCTGGCCGTACAGCACATCGGGCGAGGGGTGGGCCTTCAGGAGGTAGTCGTCCACGAAGCGCAGGTTGTTCCGCAGGTAGGGAAGCTGGCCCGACGCCTCGTAAGCCGCCCTCTGCTCTGTACCGCCCCAGGCGAGCATCGTCGCCGAGTAGGCCATGGGGAGGCCGAACTTCACATGGTCCCCGGCGTCGTACCAGCCGCCCGTCAGGTCCAGGCCGGCGTCCTTGCCGTCGTCCAGTGCGGAGTCACCGCGCCAGGAGACGCGGTTGGTGTCGGGCAGCTTCCCGGACTGCTGGGCCTCGTAGAAGAGGACGGACTTCTGCAGCGCCTCGCCGTAATCGAACGCGGGGGCGGCCGCGGCTCCGGCCGGCAGGGACAGCGGGACCAGCAGGCCGGCGCCGACGGCGAGTGCCAACGCGACGGCTGCTACGGGACCTGGCCTTCGGGACCGCCTTCGCAGGGCGGTGAGGATGAGCGAGCGCAACGGACTTTCCCTTCGTCACGTCGGTGGGGATGCCGGGTGTGTGCGGGGGTGCGTGCGTGACCCCCGGAAGCATGGGAGCGCTCCCAAAGGCGTTGCTCATGAAGCCAGTTCCCGGGAGAGCTGTCAACGGTTGCGGCACAGGCTCTTCAGCGCGATGTCCACCCGTAAACGCCGTATCAGCCACCCGTTCGGGTGGCCCCGCGCGCGGACACGCGCAATCCCGCGGCCTTGGCGGGCGGGTACGCGATCGAGGGCTTCCGCGACCTCACGGAGCTGATCACCCTGGTGACCGCCATCGGCACCGGGCTGCTCCTGGGCGCGGTCCTGGCGCAGCGGCCGGGCGACAGCGCCTGACCCTCCGGGCCGGTCGCCCCCGCTCTCAGATGCTCGGCGCGTCCACGCCGTCGGCCGGGGCCGCCTCGTTGAGCGCGAACCAGGCGGTCTTCCCCTCGGGCTCGGGCCGTACGCCCCACTGGTCGGCGAGGATGTCCAGCAGGAGCAGTCCGCGGCCCGAGGAGGCGAGTTCGCCCGGGGTCCGCTGATGGGGCAGTTCGTCGCCCCGGTCCATGACCTCGACGAGCAGCCGGCGGGTGCCGGTCTCACCGGAGACCGTGGCGTTCAGGGCGCCGTCCTGGTCGGTGTGCACGAGGACGTTGCCGAGGAGTTCGGTGGCCAGGAGCACCGCCGTGTCGACCTGGTCCGGGCGCGCCCAGTCGTGCAGCAGCGCCTTAAGTTCGGCGCGGGCCTCGGCCAGGCCCTCGCCCTGGTCCTGGCCCACGGTCAGCATCAGCCGGCGCTGGCTGACCTCGGCGCGGGCGTGAATGGCGTCGCGGCGCAGGAGCAGCAGGGCGATGTCGTCGCCGTCGCGTGCGACGGCGTCCTCGCGGGCGTCCGGACCGGGGCTGAGGACGGCCGCCATGAGCCGGTCGGCGATGCCCTCCAGGTCATCGGTGGGGCCGGGCGAGAACGCGTCGCGCACCCGCACCCAGCCGGTGTACATGTCGTGGCCGCCGTTCTCGATGAAGCCGTCGGTGCAGAGCATGAGGATCTCGCCCTCGTGCAGGCGCACGGTGTCGACGGGATAGTCCTCCTCGCCGGGCATCAGTCCGAGCGGCAGCCCGCCGCTGACGTGCTTGAGCATGCAGGTGCCGTCCGGCATCCGCAGGACGGGGTGCGGGTGTCCCGCGCGCGCGATGTGCAGGTCGCCGGTGGACGGGTCGGCCTCGATGTAGAGGCAGGTCGCGAAACGGTCCTCGTCGAGGGTGGTCAGGAAGCGGGAGGCCCGTGCCAGCACGGCGTCCGGGCCGTGCCCCTCGGCGGCGTACGCGTGCACGGCGGTGCGCAGCTGGGCCATGAGCCCCGCGGCGTGCACGTCGTGCCCCTGGACGTCGCCGATGACGACGGCCATCCGCCCGTTCGGGAGGTCGATGCTGTCGTACCAGTCCCCGCCGACCATGAGGCCGCCGCCGGTGGGCACGTAGCGGGTGGCGACGGTCAGGCCGGTCGGGGCGGCGCCCGCGGTGTGCATGCTGCGGCGCAGGCCCCGGGACAGTTCCAGCTCGGCGCGACTGGCGCGGGCCCGTTCGAGCACCTGGACGATCATGCGTCCGGTCACGGTGAGCAGGGCGCGCTCGCTGGCCGTGAAGTCCATCCCCGTGCGGAAGGCGGCCAGCCAGACCCCGACGACCCGGCCGGCGGTCACCAACGGCAGGAAGGCCCATGACTCGCGTCCCTTGCGGGCGGACATGTGCCAGGTGGCCGGGAAGCGGCGCTGGTACTCGTCCGTGGAGCCGAGGTAGACGGCGCGCCCGGTCCGGGCCACCTCCGCGGCCGGGTAGCCGGTGTTCATGGGCATCCTGAATCCGCGGCCCGCGCCGCCGGGCCGGAATCCGTACTGGCCGAGCGCCGTGAGGTTGCCGTCGGCGACGCCGAAGACGCACTGGCCGTCCAGCGGGAAGTCCGGGGCGTACAGGCCGGCGACGAGCCGCAGGGCCTCGTCGAGGGTGTCGGCGGCGGCCACCGCGTGTCCGGCCGAGAGCAGCAGGGAGTCCCGGCGCCGGGACTCTTCCGGTGTGCCGGCGGACCGGGTCCCGTTCTCCGGTCCCGGGGGCACCGCGGGGTCGTGGCCGGGCGCCTGCATCCGGTTCAGCGCTTCGATCTGGTCCAGCTCGGCCTCGAACGCGTCGGTCGGTGGCTCATGCCGTTCACCACCCATCCGGCTTCCCTTCGTCCCGAAGTCGTCGGCGACTGTTCGTTCCATGCTCCGACGGGAGAGCCGGGTCCGCAGTGCGAGACGTCACCGAAAAGCCGCCCGGGTGTGCCGGACGAGGGAGGGGGCGGGCCGTCCGCGCGGGCCGGTCCGGGGTCACCGGAGGCTCGGCGGGCGGTCGGGCGCAGGCCCCGGCAGAGGACCTCGGGGATTACCGGTAAGCCGCCGACCTGCGGATATCGCTGAAGTCCACGGCCAGGTCGGCCTCGCGCATGGTCTCTTCAGCCACCCGGCGCACCTCGGCCATCACATCGCCGTGCTCCTCCACGAGACCGGCGTAGATCGGTGCTTCGGAACTGTCTGTGAAACTCACGTCGAACTGCCTCAATCGGTCGTGTCTGCCGTCGTCCGGCCGGAAACAGGGGCCGATTCTACGCAGGTCCGACTCCGGGCCCGCACGGGGCCCGGAGTTTGACCTCAAGTTCGCTTGAGCTTCTAGCGTTCTGTTCCGCGCCCCGATCCCGTACCGGCCGTCGGGGGCCGTACCGATCCGTCCTGCCCGGGAGGCACCGCATGAGCATGGAAGTCACCGCCTGGTCGTCGCTGCAGAGCGCGATCCACGCACAGGCGGACCGCAGACCGTTCTCCCGGGCCACCTTGCGCCGGATCGCCTCCTTCGCCCGGCCGCGCCGCCGGCAGCTCTACAGGTTCCTGCTCCTCAGCGTGGTCACGGCGATGCTGGCCGTGGCGACACCGATGCTGGCGGGCCGGGTGGTCGACACGATCGTGCAGGGGAAGGAGAGCGGCACCGTCGTCCGTCTCGCCCTGCTGATCGCGGTGATCGCCGTGGCGGAGGCCGGTCTCGGGCTGCTGATCCGGCTGCTGTCGGCGACGCTCGGCGAGGGCCTGATCCTGGACCTGCGCACCGCGGTGTTCGACCACGTGCAGCGGATGCCGGTCGCCTTCTTCACCCGGACCCGCACCGGGGCGCTGGTGAGCCGGCTCAACAACGACGTCATCGGTGCGCAGCGGGCGTTCAGCAACACCCTGTCCGGGGTGGTCTCCAACGTGGTGACGCTGTTGCTGACACTCGCGGTGATGCTGACCATCTCCTGGCGGATCACCCTGCTCGCCCTGGCGCTGCTCCCGGTGTTCGTGGTGCCGGCCCGCCGGATGGGCTCGCGCATGGCCCGCATGCAGCGCGAGGCGGCCGCGCACAACGCGGCGATGAGCACACAGATGACGGAGCGGTTCTCGGCGCCCGGCGCCACCCTGGTCAAGCTCTTCGGCCGGCCAGCCGACGAGTCCGCCGAGTTCGCGGCGCGGGCCGGGCGGGTACGGGACATCGGCATCCGTACGGCGATGGCGCAGTCCACGTTCATCACGGCGCTGACCCTGGTCTCCGCGCTGGCCTTGGCTCTCGTCTACGGGCTGGGTGGCTTCTACGCGTTGCGCGGCAGCCTGGAGCCGGGCGCGGTGGTGACGCTGGCTCTGCTGCTCACCCGGCTCTACGCCCCGCTCACGGCCCTGGCCGGCGCCCGGGTCGAGGTGATGAGCGCGCTGGTGAGCTTCGAGCGGGTCTTCGAGATCCTGGACCTGAATCCGCTGATCGCGGAGAAGCCGGACGCCCGCACGGTGCCGGAGGGTCCGGTGTCCGTGGAGTTCGACGGGGTCTCCTTCGGCTACCCGTCCGCCGACAAGGTCTCCCTGGCCTCGCTGGAGGAGGTCGCGACGCTGGACTCCCGGGGCGGTACGCGCGTGCTGCACGGCGTCTCCTTCCGGGCCGAGCCCGGCCGGATGGTCGCCCTGGTCGGATCGTCGGGCGCCGGCAAGTCGACGATCGCCCAACTGCTGCCCCGGCTCTACGACACCGACGAGGGAGCGGTCCGGCTGAACGGCATCGACGTACGCGATCTGACCGCCGAGTCGATCCGTGACACGCTCGGCATGGTCACCCAGGACGGCCACCTCTTCCACGAATCGGTGCGCGCCAACCTCCTGCTGGCCAGGCCGGGCGCATCCGAGGACGAGATCTGGGACGCGCTGCGGCGCTCCCGTCTCGACGGCCTGGTGGCCTCGCTGCCCGACGGGCTCGACACGGTCGTGGGCGAGCGCGGCTACCGCCTCTCCGGCGGTGAACGCCAGCGGCTGACCATCGCCCGGCTGCTCCTCGCCCGGCAGCGCGTGGTCATCCTGGACGAGGCGACCGCGCACCTCGACTCCACCTCGGAGGCTGTCGTGCAGGAGGCCCTGGCCGAGGCGCTGGAGGGGCGCACCGCCGTGGTGATCGCGCACCGGCTGTCGACGGTGCGGGCCGCCGATCTGATCCTGGTCGTCGAGGAGGGCCGGGTGGTGGAGCGGGGCACGCACACCGAACTGCTGGCGGTGGGCGGGCGGTACGAGGAGCTGTACCGGACGCAGTTCTCCGCACCGGACGCGCCGGAGGGGCGGCAGGAGTCCGTGCGGTCCGCCTGACGCGGGCGACCCCCGGTCCGTACGGACCGGGGGTCGCCGGGAGCGGGGCCGCTCAGTCGCTGTCGGTCTCCTGATGGGTGACCGAGCCGTTGGACGCGTCGATGTCGAAGGTCGTCTTCTTCCAGTCCTTGGTGACGACATCGGTCTTCCAGACGAGGACGTCCTTGTCGTTGTCGTCCAGGTCGAGGGAGGTCACCGTGCCCTTCTGCTTCGCCAAAGCGGCCTTCGCGGCCTGCTGCGGCGTCTGCTTGGCATCCGTCAGCCGCTTGGCCGTCTTGGCCTTGCCGGCGGTGTCCTGGCCGGACTCCTCGGCGGAGCTGATGACCTTGCCGGAGACGGCGTCGATGTGCACCTTGCTCTTCGTGCCGGTCTTGGTGGCGACGGTCGCGACCCACTGCGGCGCGGAGCCGGGCGTGGGGCTGCCGGTCGGCGAGGGGCTGCCGGTGGGGGAAGGGCTGCCCGTCGGCGAGGGGCTGGGGCTCGCGCTCTCGTCGTCGGCCGCGTCCTCGGCGCTCTTGAGTTCGAGCTCGATGACCTTGCTGTTCTTCACCGCACCCTCGGCCGTGGTGATGGCCGTGTCGTAGGTGACCTTGGTGGCGGAGATCAGCTCCTTGCGTTCCTTCTGGTCCTCGGTCATCTGGCCGGGCGAGGCGCTCTCGCTCCCGGTGGGGGACGGACTCTTCGTCGCCTCGGGCACGGCGCGGGCGGCCTCCGAGGTCTTCGTGGCCGTGGAGGTGCTGCCGCTGTCCTGGCCGCAGCCGGTCAGCAGGGCCGCGCTGATCGCGACGCAGGCGACTCCCGCCGCGCGCAGGCGGTGGGCACGGAGGAATCCGGTGTTCTTGGAGCGGGAATCATGTGTCATGCCCGCATGCTTAACCGGCGCGCGGCTCCGGCATGTGGACCGACCGGGCAGTGTCACCCGATCGACCGCGATCCCGCCCCGGCCCGCGCGGCGGGACGGGGAATCCGGGGAATGTGTGTACGGCGGGCGAAGATGCGACGACAGTCCGAATTCCCTGCTCACGCGGCTCGCGATCCGGCCGCTTTGGTGCGAGCCTGAAAGCATGACTTGGGCGTCCTGGACAACACGCGGAGTGTATTCGGGGCACGGCGGCGTGCTCACCGAAGAGGTCGGGCCGCTGTCCGGTGACCTGACCGTCCACACCACTTGGGCCGAGGGCACGGCGCAGGTCACCGTGCAGTACACCGACGCGGCCGACTGGTTCACCATGGCGGGCAGCCCCGTGCCCTGTCCGTCGGAGGAAGCGAGCCGTGCGCTGCACGCGGCCGCCGTGGAGGCGGTACGGCAGGGCTCCGCGGCCACGGTTCCCCAATCGCTGCCCGGCCCCGAACACGCCGCGGGCGAAGCCGCCGCCGAGTGACACGGGCCCCTTCCCGTACGGGCCCGGTCACCGAACAGGCCTGCGCGCGGGCGGTCAGGGCCTGATGCTGCTCACCACGTCGGCGGTGGCCATGATGCCGTCCTGGATGGTGGGGGCCATGCTCGTGCCGGCCAGGAAGAATCCGAGCAGTCCGCACACCAGCGCGTGGGAGATCTTCAGTCCTCCGTTGCGGAGGAAGATCACCGCGAGAATCAGCAGAAGCAGCACCACTGAGATCGAAATAGCCATGGCCACCCTCCTCCGCCGCGCCCGATGTGCGGCATTCGGCGTCAGTGTGGCGTAGCCCGGCGGCCGTCCGGCGCATCGGCGTGTGCGCCAAACGGGTAGGCCTTGAGTCGAACCCCGTGAAGCGGGGAACGTGTGCGGCGCTCACGTGGCAGGGGGTGGGGGTGCCTGTTCGTTGCCCCACCCCCTGCGCCGAAACCTCAGGGGGCCGGCAACTCCATCAGCGCTGCGACGGTTTCGCGGTGCCGTCCCGCCGTGCCGTACGCGGTGGCGTCGGCCTTGGCCCGCTTCAGGTAGAGGTGGGCGGGGTGCTCCCACGTCATCCCGATCCCGCCGTGCAACTGCACGCACTCCTCGGCGGCGTGGACCGCGACCTTGGAGCAGTACGCCTGCGCGACGGCCACGGCCAACGGCGTGTCGGGGCTGCCGGTGGCCAGGGCGTCGGCGGCGTTTCGCGCGGCGGCCCTGGCCGAGACGACCTCCAGCCAGAGCTGCGCCATGCGGTGCTTCAGTGCCTGGAAGGAGCCGATCGGCCGGTTGAACTGGTGGCGCTCGCGGGTGTGTCGCACCGTCTCGGTGAGGCACCACTCGGCGAGTCCCAGCTGCTCGGACGCGAGCAGACCGGCGCCGGCGAGCAGCCCTCGCTCCACCGCGCGCCTCGACGTCCCGGCGTCCGCGAGACGGGTTCCTGACGCGCCGTCCAGCGTGACGGTGGCGAGCGGGCGGGTGAGGTCGAGTGCGACGAGCGGTTCGATGCCGACCCCGGGCGCGTCGGTGGCGACGGCATGGAGCCCGTCGGCGGCGGGCACCAGGAGGACGTCGGCGGCCGCCGCGTCGGCGACCGGGCCGAGCACCGCGTCCAGGGCGCCGGCGCCGGCCGGTGCACCGGCCGGCGCGGCGGAGAACGGGACGGCGAGCACCGCGACCTTGCGCCCCTCGGCAAGCCCGGCGAGGAGTTCGCCGGCCGGCCCGTCCGGTGCGCCCAGCGCCAGCAGCGTCTCGGTGGCGACGACGGAGCTGGTCAGGTACGGCGCGGGCGCCACACTGCGGCCCAGCTCCTCCAGGACGACGGCGGCCTCGCGGTGCGTGGCGCCCTGGCCGCCCAGTTCCTCGGGCACCAGGAGCCCGGTGGCGCCGATGCCGGTGGCGAGCGCCTTCCACAGCTGCGGGTCGTACGGCGTGTCGGACTCGGTGCGGGCGATCACCGACGGCGCGTCGGCCCGGTCGGACAGCAGGGAGCGGACGGCGGCGCGCAGGTCCTCCTCGGCCTCGGAGTACAGGAGATCGGGCGCCCCGCCCGCTTCGGTCTGTGCGGTCATCGGGAGAGGTCCTTCCAGGCGACGTCCTTGTCGTTGCGCGGCTCGGAGGGCAGACCGAGGACGCGTTCGGCGACGATGTTGAGCAGTACCTCGCTGGTGCCACCCTCGATGGAGTTGCCCTTGGAGCGGAGGTAGCGGTAGCCGGCGTCGCGGCCGGTGAAGTCGACGAGTTCGGGGCGCCGCATCGTCCAGTCGCTGTAGAGCAGGCCCTCGTCGCCGAGGAGTTCGACTTCGAGGCCGCTGATCTCCTGGTTGAGCCGGGCGAAGGCGAGCTTCATGCCGGAGCCCTCGGGGCCGGGCTGTCCGGCGACGAGCTGCTGGCGCAGCCGCTCACCGGTGAGGCGGGCGACCTCCGCCTCGACCCAGAGGGTCAGCAGGCGCTGGTGCAGGTCGTGGGTGCGCAGTTCGGGGCGTTCGCGCCAGGTCCGGGCGACCGGGCCGATCATGCCGCCCTCACGGGGGATGCGGGAGCCGCCGATGGAGACGCGTTCGTTCATGAGGGTGGTCTGCGCGACCTTCCAGCCCTCGCCGACGGGCCCGAGCCTGCGGCTGTCGGGGATGCGCACGCCGGTGAGGAAGACCTCGTTGAACTCGGCCTCACCGGTGATCTGGCGCAGCGGCCGGACCTCGACGCCGGGGTCGGTCATGTCGCAGATGAAGTAGCTGATGCCCCGGTGCTTGGGCACGTCGGGGTCGGTACGGGCGATGAGGATCGCCCAGCGCGCGAGGTGGGCGCTGGAGGTCCACACCTTCTGCCCGTCGACCACCCAGTCCTCGCCGTCGCGCACCGCGCGCGTACCGAGGGCGGCGAGGTCGGAGCCGGCACCGGGTTCGCTGAACAGCTGGCACCAGACCTCCTCCCCCACCCACAGGGGCCTCAGGAACCGCTGTTTCTGTTCGTCGGTGCCGAAGCCGAGGATGGTCGGAGCGGCCATGCCGAGGCCGATGCCGATGCGGCGGGGGTCGTTGTCCGGGGCGTCGGCGGCGGCGAGTTCGGCGTCGACGACGGGCTGGAGCGAGCGCGGGGCGTCCAGGCCGCCGAGCCCCACCGGGTAGTGCACCCAGGCGAGTCCGGCGTCGAAGCGGGCCTTGAGGAATTCGGTGCGGCCGGTGCTCGCCGGCGGGTGAGCGGCGAGCAGTTCACGGGTGCGGCGGCGCAGGCCGGCCGCGTCGGGTGCGGTCATCGGGCGGCTCCTGACGGGAGGACGACGATGCGGCCGGTGCTGGTGCCGTCGGCGACGCGCTGGGCGGCGGCCGCCGCCCCGTCCATCGCGACCCGCTCGCTGATGAGCGGCTTGATGACGCCCTCTGCGGAGAGCCGGGTCAGCTCCTGGTGGCAGTCCCGTACCGCCTGCGGGTCCTTGGTGTTGTACAGGCCCCAGTGGAGTCCGAGGACGGAGTAGTTCTTCACGAGGGCGTGGTTGAGGGCGGGCGCGGGAATCGTGCCCGAGGCGAAGCCGACGACCACGATCCGCCCCTCGAAGGCGATGCACTTCACGGACTTGGCGTACGCGTCGCCGCCGACCGGGTCGTAGACGACGTCGGCACCGCGGCCCCCGGTGAACTCCTTGACCGCGGCCACGATGTCCTCGGTGCGCCGGTCGATGACCAGGTCGCATCCGAGCGCGGCGGCGGTCTTCGCCTTTTCGGGTCCGCCGACGACGCCGATGACGGTGGCACCGGCGGCCTTGCCGAGCTGGACGGCGGCGCTGCCGACCCCGCCGGCGGCGGCGTGCACGAGCAGGGTCTCGCCCGCCTTCAGGTGCGCGCGGCGGTGGAGTCCGAACCAGCCGGTCTGGTAGCCGATGTGCAGCGCGGCGGCCTCCGCGTCGTCGAGGGCTTCCGGGGCCGGCAGCAGGGCGGCCTCGTCGGCGACGACGTACTGGGCGAAGCCGCCGTGCGGCAGGGCGGGGGTCGCGAGCACCCGGCGCCCGTCCTCGGTGCGCCCGCAGATCTCGACGCCGGGGGTGAACGGCAGCGGGGGCCGCACCTGGTACTGGCCCCGGCAGAGCAGCGCGTCGGGGAAGTTGATGTTCGCCGCGAGCACTTCGACGACCACCTGCCCGTCGCCGGGCACCGGCCGGTCCGTCTCCTCCAGCCGCATCACCTCGCTCGGCTCGCCGTTCCGGTGCACTCGCCATGCCTGCATGAGGGGCCTCCACAACACTGTCGGCATTACCACTGCTCCGGCGCATACTAAGCGGTCGCTTGCCTCTGTGGGAACAACCCCGGGGCGATGGTTTCGGCCGGCCCGGCAGACGCCCGTGCGCCCGGCCCCGCACGCGGAGGTCGCGGGGGCGCCGGGCGCACGGATATACGGCGGGGCTACCTGCCGACCACCACCTCGGCGACCTGCGGCGCAGCCTCCCCGGCCCGCCAGGCGAGGCGCACCGCGTCGGCGGTCCGCCCGGCCGTGTCGATGGCGGTGTAGGCGCCGCGCAGCCTGCCGACGGTGCGCCAGGTCCCGTCCGCCGTGCGCAGCTGGACGTCGGCGGTGCCCTCGGAGCCCTCGGGCCGCAGTACGGTCACCGAACCGACCGGGCGCTCGGCGATGAGGTCCACCTCCAGCGACTCGCCGTTCCCGGCCGCACGCGCTGCCCGGTACACGGTGCCCGGATCGCCGTCGGCGGCGGCACGCAGCGAGGAGCCGGTGGCGGCGGGCGGGTTCCCGGTGACCGCGCCGTCCGTGGTCGTGACCTGGAACTCGCGGACGACGACCCAGCTGTTCTGCCCGGCGGTCGCGCGGGCACGCACATAGCGGGCCTTCGTACCGGCGGGCGGGGTCGCCGTGACATCGGGCCTGCCGGAGAAGTCCGCGAGCTTCTGCCAGCTGCTGCCGTCGGCCGAGTACTCCAGGACGCCCTCGTGGAGGTAGTCGTCGGTGCTGCCCGGCTTGGCCATGGCGAGGGTGACGTCACCGATGGCCCGGGACTCGCCGAGGTCGACGGTCAGCTGATCCCCGGCGGCGGGCGCGCCGTCGCTCCAGAAGTAGGTCGAGTCGTCGCCGTCGAGCACCCGGGCGACGGTGTTGCTCTGGTACGTGCCCAGGCTCGTGGAGGCCGTGGGCCTGCCGCTCACACCGAGCAGCCGGTCGTACTCGGCGGTGGCCGCATCGACGAACCCGTCCAGCTGCCCGTCCCCGACCAGGACCGGCACCTTGCGGCCGTCGAGCCCGGTGTACGTGAACGAGGCGGCGCGCTCGACCTGCGCGGGCAGCTGCTGCCGGAGCTTCCATGCCTGGGCGCCCTTCCCCGCGCGGGCCGCCTCGACCATGCGCAGCGCGGTACGCGTCGCGGTCGCCCAGGATGCGGTGGCGTCCAGCCAGGGGCCCGAGTCCTCGATGAAGCCCCGGTCGGGGAGTGCCGCGCGCAGCCGGGCGGGGGCCGCGCCCAGCGAGGCCAGGACGGAGTCGAGCCGCCTCGCGTCCCCGGACTCCCAGTACCGGGTGAACGCGGCGGACAGCTCGGGCGCCTTGTCGGTGTTGAGCGCGGAGCTGTAGTTGACGTCGGCGAAGGCCCGCAGCGCCTTCGCGGTCCGGGCGTCGCCGCCCGCGTACTCCTCGATGCCCTTGCCCCAGGAGGCGCGCGGGTCGTAGGCGGCGTCGTTCCAGGCGTAATCCGCGACGGTGTAGAGGGAGAGCTTGGAAGCGTACGACTGGATCATCGGATTGGCGGTGATCCCGGCGAGGCGACCGGGGAGGCCCTTCTCGCGGCCGTTGAACGGGCCGAGGAGGAGGCGGTCGGTGGCGTAGTCGTTGACCGGGTAGTTGTCCCAGGTCAGGATCGGGTGGCCGAACACCTTCCGCGCGGCGTCCGCCTGAGCGACCGTCATGGTGGGGGCGACGACACCGACGCCGGTCCACTCGACGAGCACATTCGGGTCGAGCTGTTCGGACAGGGCCGTCTTGTACGCCGACGAGCTGACGTTGTAGTACTCGGTGGGCACCATCTGGAGCGGCTGGGCGCCGGGGTGGGTGGCGATGAACTCCTGGTTGACCCGGTTGAGCAGATGGGCCTGGGCGGCGCCCGCCGCACCGCCGCCGGTCCCCCACTTCGCCTTGTCGGCGTCGCAGTTCCAGTCGGTGTAGCTGATGTCGTCGAGGGGGACCGCGAACGTGCGCACGCCGATGTCCCACATCGTCCGGAACTTCTCGATGAGCGCCTTCACGTCCGCGTCGGAGCTGTAGCACACCGACAGGCCGGGCGAGAGCGCGTACGTGAACTCGACGTGCCGCAGTGCCGCCCGGTCGGCCAGGTCCTTGATCTGCGCCAGCCGGTCGGCGGGGTACGGGTCGCGCCATTTGGCGCGGAGGTAGTCGTCGTCCTTGGGCGAGTACACGTAGATGTTCATCTTGTGCTCGCCGTAGTAGTCGAGCTGGTCGAGGCGGGCCTCGTGCGACCACGGGGTGCCGTAGAACCCCTCGATGACCCCGCGCAGCGCGGTGCCGGGCCAGTCGCGCACGGCGAGTCCGGCGACCTTGCCGCCGGGCTGCCCACGGTGCGGCAGGGCCTGACGGAGGGTCTGGGCCGCGTAGTAGGTGCCGGTGGTGTCCTTGCCGGCGAGGACGATGCGGCCGGCGCCGATCCCGAGGACGTAGCCCTCGGCGGGCAGTGCGGCGGGCCCTTCGAGCTTCTGGGCGTCCAGGGCGGCACTGTCACCGGCGTACACGGTGAGTCTGCCGGGTGCGGGCCGGTCCGCGCGGACGACGTGGCGGGCGCCGGCCTTGCGCAGGGCCGTCTCCACCACGTCGAGCGTGGGTCCGTCGGCGGTCTCTCCGGCGACGAGGGTGACGGTGGGGGTGATGGTCACCCGGTCCGGGCGGTTCTCGACCGACTGCGGGGTCGGGGTGATGGCGGGGGTGTCCTGGGCCTTGGCAGGTGCGGGCGGGGCACCTGCCGCCTCGGCGGACGGTCCGGCGGCGAGCATGCCGCCGGCGAGCAAGGTCGCCGCGGCGGTGAGTGCGGTGATGCGGGGCGGGCGAGGCGTCACAGATCCTCCATTGGTCACTCAAGTCACCAGAGTCGCGCAACACAACGAGACTGAATTCAACATCCTGGCGCTTGCATGTCAATGGTCTGGACAACATCAATGCGCGGACCTGCGGTTATGTCGCCAGAAACCGCAGTTATGCATCACTCAGGGGCGGCCACCACCCCCGCACGGCTATCGGGCGAAGAGTTCGAACGGAACGGCCGGACGCCCGCCGAAGCGGTCCGCGGCCGCCTCCGCGTTGCCGGTGAGGAAGGAGCGGCAGTACGTCTCGGGGTCCTCGTCCGTGAGGACTTCGATGTACGTGCGGTGGGCCAGGAGGGACCGCACGGACCGTTCGAGTCCGGCGGTCGCGTCCACCGCGTGCGTGGGCGTGGACGAGCCCGCCACAGCCACCCAGCGCACCCCGTCCCACGGTTCGAGGCCCTGCTCCTTCAGCTCCGGGAAGATCCAGCGGTTGCCCGCGTCGGCCGCCGCGTCGAGGGTGGCGCGGCCGACCGCGCGATGGTCGGGCGTGTTCCAGGCGACCCCGCCCCAGGTGTCCCGGTGGTTGAGCGTGATCACCAGCTCGGGCCGGTGCCGGCGGATGGCCGCCGCGATGTCGCGGCGCAGCGGGATGCCGTACTCGATCACCCCGTCACGATGGTCCAGGAACTCGACGCGGGAGACGCCGACGGCCTCCGCGCTCGCGCGCTGTTCCCGCTCGCGCAGCGGCCCGCACGCCTCCGGTTCCAGCGTGTCGATGCCGGCCTCGCCCCGGGTGGCGAGCAGATACGTGACGTCGCGTCCGCCGTCGGTCCACCCGGCCACCGCTGCCGCGCAGCCGTACTCCAGATCGTCGGGGTGGGCGACGACGGCGAGCGCGCGCCGCCAGTCCTCGGGCATGGGCTTCAGCTGCTCGGTCATGTTCGCAGGCTAACGGGCAAGGCGGTGGGGAGACCCGTGACACGACGGGCCTTCATACCCAGGGGGGTATCCTGGGCCGTCCGGGGCAGGAGAGCCGAGACCCGCCCCGTACCGGTGAACGAAAGGACCACACCTCGTGACCAGCCCCGTAATCCTCTCCCCCGCCCAGGCCGCCGCCCGGCTCGCGGAGTTCACCGTGATCGACGTGCGGGGACCCGGCGAGTACGCCGCAGGACATGTGCCGGGGGCGCTGAACATACCGCTCGACCGCCTCGACGACGCGCTGCCCGCCCTGAAGTCCGCGTCGGCACGCGGCGCGCTGCTCATGGTCTGCGCCTCGGGCGTCCGCTCGACGCGCGCCTGCGACATCCTCTCGGCGGCCGACATCGACGCGGCGACGCTGAGCGGCGGCACCTCGGCCTGGGAGAGCGCGGGCCACAGCCTGGAGCGCCCGGAGGGTGCGCGGGCCGTCTGGCCCATGGAGCGCCAGGTCCGACTGGCGGCGGGGTCGCTCGTCGCGGCCGGGGTGCTCGCGGGCGTCCGGTTCCCCGCGGCGCGCTGGGTGTCGGCCGGTGTGGGCGCCGGTCTCGTCTTCTCCGCCGTCACCAACACCTGCGGCATGGCGGCCGTCCTGTCGAAGCTCCCGCACAACCGTACGCCGCACTCGGCGGCGGACCTGGACGCGACGCTGGAAACGCTCCAGGCCTGAGCGACAGCACGCCTGGGACGGCACGACGCGCGGGGCCGGCCGCTGATCCGCAGCCGGCCCCGGGCGCTGTGTCACACCTCGTCGCGGACCAGCGCGAGCAGCCGGTCCAGGACGCGCGGTCCCCCGGCGCGCAGCCCGTCGTGCTCGAACTCGTCGGTCACCCAGGTGCGCAGGCCGCGGATCGCGGACGCGGTGCGCAGGGCGTGGGCGGTGTCCACGTACATGTCGTCGTGGTAGACGGCGGCGGCCACCGGCACCTCGTTGGCGGCCAGGCGCTCGGGGTCGTACAGCGGCTCCCAGTCGGTGCGGTCCGCGAGGAGCGCGGCCGTCTCGCGCAGCGGGCGCAGGGCGGGGTCCACCTCGAAGTGCCAGGGGTGGATCGTCTCGCCCGTGAACAGGACCGGGCCCTCGCCCGCCAGCGCCGTCGCGGCGTCGAACTGCGGGAACTCCGCGCGGACCCGCTCGGCCGCCCAGGAGGTGGCGCGCCTGCCCTGGCCGTAGATGGCCTCGTGCAGGAGGGCGTACAGGGGGTGACCGGCGAAGGAGGTCGCGGTGCGCACGGCCTCCTGGAAGGTGTCGGAGAGCTCGGTGCCGTGCGGGGTGCGGACGAAGGCGTTCTCCAGGAGGTAGTGCAGCTGGTGGCTGCCGCTGCCGCCGCCGAGCAGGATGCCGAGGGACTGGAAACTCTCGGGTGTCAGCCGGTGCCCGGCACTCTCGGGACGGTGCTCCGCGAGGTGAGCGGTGATCTCCCGGACACGTTCCACGTCCTGCGGGTAGCGGGCGTAGTGCGCGGCGACCTTGCGCTCGATCCTGGGGTACGCGGCCCGGTAGACGTCGTCCGCGTGGGCGTCCAGGGAGGGCAGCCCGCCGGTGATCAGGACGGTGCTCAGGCCCTCGGGCGCGGCCGAGAGGTAGCGCACGGCACAGAAGCCGCCGAAGGACTGGCCGAGGACCGTCCAGGGAGCTCCGCCGGTCAGCTGCGGGCGGATGAACTCGCAGTCGCGCACGATGCTGTCCGCACGGAAGTGCGCGAGGTAGCCGGCCTGCTCGCGCGGCCCGCCGCGCAGCGGCAGGGTCTGGCGGTTGGCCGGGGTGGACAGGCCGGTGCCGCGCTGGTCGAGCAGGAGCACCCGGAACTCGCGCACCGCCCGGCCGAGCCATGCCTCCGGGCCGGTGAAGCGCCGGGCACCGAATCCGGGGCCGCCCTCCAGGTAGAGCAGCCAGGGCAGCTCCTGGCCGGCCTTGGACGCGGACACGATCTCCCGGCCGAAGATCTCGATCTGCTCACCGCCGGGGTCGGCGTGGTCGAGCGGGACGGTGAAGCGGTGGTCGGTGAGGACGAGGCCGGGCTGCCGGTAGCTGTTCAAGGGTGCTCCTGGATCGGACGGTTCCCGGACAGTTCAGCACACCGGTGTGCCCCGGACGGTCGCGGCCCGTGTGCGCCCGGGGCGTCCTGCTCCTACCGTGCAGTGCATGATCCGGTTCGAGCAGGTCGGCAAGGTCTATCCGGACGGCACGACCGCGGTCGACGAGCTGTCCTTCGAGGTCGGCGAGGGGGAACTGGTTACCCTGGTGGGCCCATCGGGCTGCGGCAAGACCACCACGATGATGATGGTGAACCGGCTGATCGAACCGACCTCGGGCCGCATCCTGGTCGACGGCCGGGACATCATGAGGACCGACCCGGTGAAGCTTCGGCGCGGCATCGGCTACGTCATCCAGCAGGTGGGGCTCTTCCCGCACCGGACCGTCCTCGACAACACGGCGACCGTGCCGTCCCTGGTCGGCTGGAAGCGGTCCAGGGCCCGGGAGCGGGCGGCCGAGCTGCTCGACCTGGTGGGCCTGGACCCGTCGACGTACGGCTCCCGCTACCCCGCGCAGCTCTCCGGCGGTCAGCGTCAGCGCGTCGGCGTGGCGCGGGCGCTGGCGGCCGACCCGCCGGTGCTCCTGATGGACGAGCCGTTCGGCGCGGTGGACCCGGTGGTGCGGGAGCGGCTGCAGAACGAGTTCCTGAAGCTCCAGTCGAGGGTGAGGAAGACGGTTCTGATGGTCACCCATGACATCGAGGAGGCGGTGCGGATGGGTGACCGGATCGCGGTGTACGGCCAGGGGCGCATCGAGCAGTTCGACACACCGGGCGCGGTGCTCGGCTCACCCGCGACGCCGTACGTGGCGCAGTTCGTCGGCGCCGACCGGGGGCTCAAGCGGCTGTCGGTCACCGCGATCGAGCCGGACGATCTGGAGCAGCCACCGCAGGCACGGCTGGACGAACCGGCCGGGGTGGCGGCGGCGCGGCTGGCCGCGGCCGGTGCGCGGTGGGCGGTCGTGCTGAACGAGGAGGGCGAGCTGCACGGCTGGGTGTCGGCGGACGCGCTCCGGATCGCCGGGGACCAGGGCACCGTGGGTGAGCTGGCCCGCCGGATGGACGCGTGGGTGCCGGTCGGCGCGCCGTTGAAGCGGGCGTTCAGCGAGATGCTCCAGCACGACGCGGGGTGGATCGCGGTGCTGGACGGGGCGCGTTTCCTCGGGGTGCTGACGCCGGCGAAGCTCCATGAGGCGCTGCGGCGTTCGGTGGACGCGGACGCGCAGGGCGTGGGGCGCGACGAGGTGCGGTTCGACTCGGTGGCGGACGCCTGAGGGGAACGGCCGGCTCCGGCCGCCGGTCAGGCGTCCGCGGCGTACTGCCAGAAGTCGCGCATCGGCCGCGGCGGGGTGGGGCCGGTCAGCTCCACCTGGCTGAGCATGATCGCGGCCGTGCCGGTGGCCGGGACGATGTGCGCCGTGGTGCCGGTGCCGCCGACCCAGCCGTAGCGCCCCGGCACGTTCCACGGGGCGGTCCTGTCGATGTCCACCGAGCCTCCGAAACCCCAGCCCTGTCCCTCGGTGAACAGTCCGCTGGCCTCGCGCTGCGCGGGGGTCAGGTGGTCCGTCGTCATCTGCCGCACCGACGCGGACGTCAGGAGGCGCTTGCCGCCCGCCGTGCCCTCGTCGAGCAGCATGCGGGCGAAGGCGTACAGGTCGTCCACGGTGGAGACCAGGCCGCCGGCTCCGGACGGGAAGTCCGGCATACCGCTCCACTGCCCGGCCGGGGTGTCGATCAGCTCCAGGCCGCCGTCCGCCGTGGGCCTGTACAGCGCGGTGAAGCGGCCGAGCTTCTCCGCCGGGACCGCGAAGCCGGTGTCGCTCATGCCGAGCGGGGCGAAGATCCTTTCGGCGAAGAACTCCGGCAGCGGCTGCCCGGCGACCCGGGCGATGAGCACGCCCAGGATGTCGGAGCAGGTGTTGTACAGCCACTCCCGGCCCGGCTGGGAGAGCAGCGGGATGCGCGAGAGCGCCTCCATCCAGGCGTCCGGGGGAAGGACGCCGCTCTGCAGCGGTGAGCCCTGTTTCAGCTCACCGGACAGGAGCGCGACGGCGGGCAGCGAGAAGTCGGACGGGAATCCGTACCCGGCGCGCGACGTCATGAGATCGAGGAGGGTGATGGCGCGGGACGCCGGGACCACGTCGTCCACCGGGCTCTCCGGGGTGCGCACGACGACGGGTGCCGCCAGCTCGGGCAGCCAGGGGGCGACCGGGTCGTCCAGCGCGATCCGGCCGTCCTCGACCAGCATCATGACCGCGGCGGCCGTGACCGGTTTGGTGACCGAGGCGATCCTGAAGAGCGAGTCGCGGGCCATCGGGGTGCTGTCGTCCGTGCCCGCGCTGCCCGCTGCCGCCACGTCCACGTGCCGGCCGCGCGCCACCAGGCCCACGGCGCCGGGGACCGATCCGTCGCGGACCTGCTTCTCGAGAACTTCGCGCAAGGTGCTCATCGCTCCGCCTTCTCCGGTGGTGTCGACATACTGACTGGGGCCGCGGCGCGGACTCATCGGTCCGCACCGGGACGGGCTTCGCGGTCTCAGCCCTTCGCTTCGGGGACGAGGTGTTCGGAGCGGAGGTAGGCGCGGGCCACGTCCTCGGGGAGCCGTCGCCAGCTGTCGACCTGTTCGTTCAGCCGGGCCAGGTCCGCCGTGGTGAGGACGGTGTTCAGCTTGCCCAGCGCCTTGCGCACGCCCTCGCCGCCGGCCCGGGAGCGGTTGACGACGGGGACGAGGTAGTCGGCGTTCTGGAGGTGCTCGTCGTCGGCGAGCAGGACGAGCCCGAAGTCGTCCAGGGTCGCGTCGGTGGTGGTGGTCAGCACCATCTGGTCCCGGCCGCTCTGCACGGCCTGCTTGGCCTGGGTGGTGCCCACACCCTTGGGGTCCACCGCGGTGATGTCGATGCCGTACGTCTTCTTCAGGCCGGGTGCGCAGTACGGGCGCTGCACGCACTCGTCGCCGGCCGCGAGCCGTACGGGCAGTCCGGAGCGGCCGAGGTCGCTGAGGGTCTTCAGGTGGTGTTCGCGGGCGTAGGCGGCGGTGACGGCGAACGCGTTCTGGTCGACGGCCTTTCCGGGGTCCAGGACGGTGAGGCCGCGGGGTGCGGCGAGGGTGCGCAGGGCCTTCATCGTGGCGGCGAGGTCGGGTGAGCCGACGGGGGTCGCGTCGGCGCCGTGCTCCTTGGCGTTCAGCCAGTCGGCGAAGGTCGCCGCGTACTCCGGGACGACGTCGATCTGGCCGTTCTCCAGCGCGGGTTCGTAGATCTCCCGGTTGGTGACGGAGATGATCTTCGTGGAGTATCCGGCGCGGCCGAGCAGCAGGGCGTACATCTGGGCGAGCAGGTCGCTCTCGGTGAAGCCCGCGGAGCCGATGGTCAGGTGCTTGCTGTCGCCCGGCGGGGCGGTGACCTCGCCCTGGTTCTCCAGACTGGGCCCGGTACCGCAGGCGGTGGCCGCCAGCAGCAGGAGTACGGCGAGCGGGCGGCCGGCCCGTACGCGGGGTCCCGCCCTCACGCGGTGTCCCCCACGCGCAGTCCGAGGCGGCTGGGCGCGAGCCGCTGTGCCGTCTCGAACAGGCCCTCGACGATCAGCGCGAACGCGGCGACGAGGACCGCTCCGGCGACCACCTGCGCGGTGGAGGCGAGGTTGAACCCGGCGGTGATGATGTGGCCGAGGCCGCCGCCGCCCGCGAGGGCCGCGATGGTGGCCGTGGCCACGAGCTGGACGGCCGCGATGCGCACACCGGTGAGGATGAGGGGCAGGGCGAGCGGTACTTCGACGCGCAGGAGCAGCTGCCGGCCCGTCATCCCCATGCCCCGGGCGGCCCGGACGACGTCCTGGTCGACCTCGCGCATGCCGACGTAGGCATTGGTGAGCAGCGGGGGCACGGCGAACAGGACGAGCGCCACGATGGTCGGCCCCTCGCCCCAGCGGCCGACCGGGGTGAGCAGGAGCAGGACCAGGACGGCGAAGGTGGGCACGGCCCGTCCGACGTTGGAGATGTTGACGGCGAGCGCCCCGCCCTTGCCGATGTGGCCGAGGAACAGGGCGACGGGCAGCGCGATGAGGCAGCTGATCAGGAGGCAGACGACGGTGAGGTAGAGGTGCTGGCCGAGCCGGGTCCAGATGCCGTCCTGGCCGTGCCAGTGCGCCGAGGTCGTGAGCCAGGACCAGGCGTCCGTCAGGGTGTTCACGACCGGCTCCTGGTCCACGGGGTCAGCAGGCGTTGCAGCAGCAGGAGGAGCAGGTCGGCGGCGACGGCGATGACGACGCACAGCACGGACGCCGTGAGCACCTGGGCCTTGAAGTAGGTGTTCATCCCGGCGTAGATGAGGTTGCCGAGTCCGCCGTAGCCGACGATCGCGCCGATGGTGACCAGGGAGACCGCGGAGACGGTGGCGATGCGCAGCCCGGCCATGGCGGCGGGCAGGGCGAGCGGGAGCTCCACGGCCACGAGCAGCCGTACGGGGCCGTAGCCCATGCCCCGGGCGGCCTGCCGGGTCTCCTCGGGCACGGCACGCAGCCCGGCGAGGATGTTGCGCACGAGCAGGGTCAGCGAGTACAGGACGAGTCCGGCGACGACGAGCGAGGCGGAGAGCCCGTACACCGGCAGCAGCAGCGAGAACATGGCGAGCGACGGGATGGTGTACAGGATCGTCGTCACGCCGAGCACGGGTCCGGCCGCCCACTGCCAGCGGCGGGCGGCGAGGGCGAGCGGCAGTGCGAGGACGAGGCCGATGAGCACGGCGACCGCGGTCAGCTGCACATGCTGCAGGGCCGCGTCCCAGAGGATGTGCCGGCGGCTGCTCAGATAGGCGCCGCAGACCCACTCGTTGCGCGCGAGGCAGTCGTCGGGGGGCGCGGTCACCCGTCCATTGCAGCCCGTACGGCGCGGGGGCGCGCGCCCTGATCGTCCGATCGGGCCGCCGCGCCCCCCTGGGCCGTCAGGCGGCGGCCGCCTTGTCGAGGATCGCCGCGAGTTCGTCCGGGCGGGAGATCATCGGCCAGTGCCCGGTGTCCATCGTGACCAGCTCCCACCGCTCGCCGGTCAGCAGACGGGCCACGTCCTCACTCGGTTCGGGACCGTCGAGGAGGCACTTGATGTACGTCGCCGGCAGCTCGCCCAGGGGGCGGTCCAGCACGGCGGGGTCGGCCAGCGCGGCGCCGGGGTGCGGCGTCGCGCCGGACCGGAACCGCGCGATCTGCTCGTCGGTCAGGTCCTGGCCCTCGAACTCGGCGGCCTCCGGTACGGCCCAGAGGCCGCCGTTCCCGTCGAGCTGTGCCTGGAGCGCGTCCGGCCCCTGCCACCAGGCCGAGACGAACGACTCGCCGTCGGCGGGCACGCAGGCGTCCACGAAGACGACCCGGGACAGCCGGTCGCCCAGACGCGCGGCGGCCTGACCCACGGGAATGCCCGAGTAGCTGTGGCCGACGAGGACGATGTCGCGCAGGCCGAGCCGCTCCACCTCGTCGACGATGTCGTTCACATGGGTCTGCCGGCCGACCTGCCGCTCCCGCTTCTCACCGACTCCGGACAGGGTCACCGCATGGACGCCGTGCCCGGCCGCACGCAGGCGCGACGCCACGTCGTCCCACACCGATCCGTCCAGCCAGGCACCCGCCACCAACACGAATTCAGTCATGCCGGGGACCCTAGCCGAGGGGTCTGACAATGCCGTCAGACCGTGTCCCCGCCGCCCACCGCCCGTGCACTGGAACGGAGTTCAAGGATCTCCAGGACGCGCAGCCCCCAGCGCAGGTTCTCCTCCTCGAAGGACCGGCCGCGCATCAGGGTGAGATAGGGGCCGACGCGTTCGGTCTCCGCGAGGAAGGCAGCCTCGTCGCGGCCGTCCAGGAGGCGCAGGCGCAGCCGTTCGTAACGGGCGAGCTTGGCGCGCGCCCACTCCATACGTTCCTCGACCGAAGCGCGTACCGCCTCGGGATCGCCGATGTCCACGGCCTGGATCATCACGAGCAGTTCGTCCCGGATGGCGGTGGGCCGGGGCGCCTCGGCGGTGAACGCGCCGAGCGCGCGGCGGCCTTCCGGTGTGAGGGTGAAGAGCCGTTTGTTCGGCCGGCGCAGTTGCTCGACCACGCGTGCCTCGATCAGGCCGCCCTCCGCGAGCCGGTCCAGTTCCCGGTAGAGCTGCTGCGGTGTGGCGGACCAGAAGTTCGCCACCGAGACGTCGAAGACCTTCGCCAGGTCGTATCCGGACGCCTCGCCTTCGAGCAGGGCCGCCAGGACCGCGTACTTGAGTGACATCTGGACACGCTAGCACCGGTGTGATTAATCTCGTCGGCACCTATTCAACAAATTGACTATGGAGGCCGGGATGCTCGCTTTCCGCAAGGCGGTCGAGGCGCACGACATGGCGGCGGCCGAGGCGGCACTGGCCGACGACGTCGTCTTCACCAGTCCGGTGGCGTTCAAGCCCTATCCGGGGAAGCCGGTCACTGCCGCGATCCTGCGGGCCGTCTCCGAGGTGTTCGGCGACTTCCGCTACGTACGGGAGATGGCGAGCCCGGACGGGCGCGACCACGCGCTCGTCTTCACGGCGAAGGTCGGCGACCGGGAGATCACCGGCTGCGACTTCCTCCACCTGAACGAGGAGGGCCTGATCGACGACCTCATGGTGATGGTCCGCCCCCTGTCGGCCGCGCAGGCGCTGGCCGCGGAGATGGGGGCACGGTTCGAGCAGATCAGCCGGGAGGCGGCGGGCTGATCCCCGCGCGCCCAGGGTCGCCCGAACGGGTCCTGGGAAGCACGTCACGGCGGGCACCATCACGGTGTCGAGCGCGAGGAGCGGGCGTATTGTCCGGTTATGGACACTGTCGGGCCCGCCATGGACTCTGCGGAGGACCGTCTCGACGCGGCGGTGGCGTGTGCCCTGCGGGAGACGGGCGCCGCCGTGGTGATGCTCTATCTGCTCCCGCCCGGCGAATCGACGCTCCGGCTCGCCGTGCTCGCCGGGATTCCCGGGGAGATGGCCGATCCCTGGGTACGGGTGCCGTTGTCCGCACCCATACCGGTGTCCGACGCGGTGAAGGACCGGCACCTGGTGTGGCTGGGCAGCCAGGAGGAGCTGGCCAGACGGTATCCGCGCCCCGCGCTCGTCCTGCCGTACCGCTTCGCGCTGGCCGCCGCGCCCCTGGTCGGTGAGACGGAGGCGCTGGGCGGCCTCGTCCTGCTGTGGCCGGGCTCCCACCCGGCCCAGCTGTCGCCACAGGAGCGCGCGGCGGTCGACGGCTGCTGCGACGACGCGGTGCGGGTGCTGCGCGAGGAGCGGGAGCGGGGCCGTCCGGTGGCCGCCGGCACCGGGCCTCGGGTACTGCCGCCGGTCACCGCACCGCGGCCCGCCCCCACCGAGGCCGTCGCCGCCGCGGACTTCGTCGCCCGGCTCCCGGGCGGCTGCTGCACCCTCGACATGCACGGGAGGATCACCTTCCTCACGGAGACCGGGGCCGAACTGGTCGGGGGGCGCGTGGAGGATCTGGTGGGGACGCTCCCCTGGGAGTCGCTGCGCTGGATGGCCGATCCGCTGTTCGAGGACCAGTACCGGGGCGCGATGATCAGCCGGGAGCCGATGTCCTTCGTCGCCCTGCGGCCGCCGGACCAGTGGCTGTCGTTCCGCCTCTACCCCGACGCGTCCGGCATCAGCGTGTACATCACCCCCGTCAGCGGGCCGCACACGTCGGCGCTGCCCACGGCCACCGGAGCCGCCGCCTCGCCGAGCGCCCCGGGCCGGGCCGTTGCGCTCTACCACCTGATGCATCTGGCCGCGACGCTCACCGAGGCCGTGAGCATCCAGGACGTGGTCGAGCTGATCTCCGAGCAGCTGGCGCCCGCCTTCCGGATCCAGGCGCTCGCCGTGCTGACGACGGCGGAGGGACGCCTGCGCATCGAGGGGCACCGGGGTTTCAGCGCGGAGCTGATGGAGTGCTTCGAGGGCGCGCCACTGACCTCGCACGCCCCTGTCACCCATGTCCTGACGACCGGCGTGCCCGCCTTCTACCGGTCCTTCGACGAGTTCCTGCGCGCCTTCCCGCCCGCCTCGCTCCAGGAGGGACTGGCCGCTCACGCCTTCCTGCCGCTCCTCGCCTCGGGCCGCCCGGTCGGCACACTGGTCCTCGGCTACGACCGCAGGCGCGCCTTCGAGCCGGAGGAACGGGCGCTCCTCACGTCGATCGCCGGCCTGATCGCGCAGGCCCTGGACCGGGCCCGCCTGTACGACACCAAGGAGCAGCTGGCCCACAGCCTCCAGGCCCATCTGCTGCCCCACACCCTGCCCCGGATCGGCGGACTGGACGTGGCCGCCCGCTATCTGCCCGCCACCCGCGGCATGGGCATCGGCGGTGACTTCTACGACGTCATCCCCCTCGACGCCACCACCGCCGCCGCGGCCATCGGTGACGTCCAGGGCCACAACGTGACGGCCGCCGCCCTGATGGGGCAGGTACGCACGGCGGTGCACGCCTCGGCGGGGGCACCGCCCGCAGAGGTGCTCGCGCGCACCAACCGGCTGCTCGCCGATCTCGACCCCGGCCTGTTCACCAGCTGCCTCTACGTCCATCTGGACCTGGCAGGCCACCGCGCCCTGCTGGCCACGGCCGGCCACCCTCCGCCGCTGCTGCGCCACCCCGGCGGGGACACCGAGGTGCTGCGGCTGCCGCCCGGTCTGCTGCTCGGCATCGACCGGGACGCGCGGTACCCGACGACCGAGATCCCGCTGCCGCCGGGCGCCGCGCTCGCGCTGTACACGGACGGGCTCGTGGAGGTCCCCGGCACCGACCTCGACGAGTCGACGGCCGCGCTCGCCCAGCAGTTCACCCGCGGCTCCGGCCGTCCCATGGACGCGGTGGCGGACGACCTGGTGCGGTACGCGAAGGAGGTCACGCCCGGCAGCGACGACATCGCGCTGCTGCTGATCGAGGCGCTGGCGAGCGGGGGCGGCTGAGGGGGGTGACCTCCGCGACGTGCATCGCGTCAGCCCCCGGGTACGGCGAACGCCCCGTCCGCCGCCACGAGTTCCCTCGTGAACGCGTGCTCCGGCGAGCCCAGTACCCGGCCCGCCGCCCCCGCCTCCAGCATTCTGCCGCGGTCCATCACCGCGATCCGGTCCGCCAGGGCGGCGGTGCCCAGGTCATGGGTGATCAGGACCAGCGCGTTCATGCGGCCGGAGCTCAGCAGCCCGCCGAGCAGGGAGAGAACCGCGCCCCGGGCCGGCGGATCGAGGCCCGCCGTGATCTCGTCGCACACCAGGACCCGGGGACGGGCCAGGACCGCGCGGGCGAGCGCCGCCCGCTGGAGTTCGCCACCGGACAGGTGCGCGGGCAGCCGCTTCGCCATCGTCTCCGTGAGGCCCAGGGCGTCCAGCAGTGCGAGCGCCTCGTGCCTCGCCACGGCCGGGGCCGCCCCGCGCAGGCGTACCGCTGTCCGCGCGACCTGGCCGAGCACGGGGCGGTACTCGTCGAAAGCCGCCTTCGCGTCCTGGAAGACGTACTGCACACCGGCCACCTGGGTCCGGGAGCGGTCGCGCAGACCGGCCGGCAGGGACGCACCGTCGAGCAGCACCTCGCCGGCATGGCGAGGGTGCAGGCCGCTCAGGCAGCGGGCCAGGGTCGTCTTGCCGCTCCCGGACCGGCCCACGACGGCGAGGCATTCACCGGCACGGACGGTGAGCGAGACGCGGTCGAGCACCGGCGTCCGGCCGTGCCGCGCGTCCATCGCGCGCACGTCGAGCACCACCTCGTCCCGCCCCGCACCGCCCAGCGGGGTCCGGCAGGGCGCGTCCACCGGCCCCGGATCCCGCACCCGGCCGTCGTGCAGGACGACCACCTCGTCGGCCAGCGCGCGGACGACGCCCGGGTCATGACTGAGCAGGAGTACGGCGATCCCCTGCCGGGCCGCGTCGGCCAGCAGGTCCACGACTCCCCGCTTCGTCAGCGGGTCCTGTCCGGTGGTCGGTTCGTCAGCGACGACGACGCGGGCGCCGAGAAGCAGGACCTGGGCGAGCACCACGCGCTGCTGCTGCCCCCCGGAGAGCTGGTGCGGGAAGCGGCGCAGCAGCCGGCCGTCCGCCGGCAGCCGGACGCGGGCGAGCGCGTCGAGCACCCGTTCCCGCGCCGCCGCCCGGCGCCGGGAGCGCGGCAGGTGCCGCACCCGGCCGCGGGCGATGTCCAGGAGCAACGCGCCGATGCGGCGGGCCGGGTTGAGCACGGCTGCCGGGTGCTGCGGCACGTATCCGATCAGGCCCTGCGGCACCCGTACGCTGCCGGTCACGCGCGCTCCGGGCGGGTACTCGCCGAGCAGGGCGCGCCCGGTGGTCGTCTTGCCGCTGCCCGAGGCGCCCGTCAGCGCGGTGATCCTGCCGGGCAGCAGGCGCAGGTCCACACCGTCGAGGACGGCGCGTCCGCCGGTCTCCACCCGTAGCCCCTCGATCACGGCGACCGGCTCCCGTGCGGAGGTCGCGGCGGTGCGCGAAAGTGTGTTCATCGGTTCTTCTCCGTGCGGTGCGGGCGGGTGAGCGCGGCGTCGACGAGCAGGTTGCCGCCCAGGGTGAGTGCGACGATCAGCAGGGCGGGCACCACCGCGGCCCACGGCTGAACGGACAGTCCGGTGCGGTTGCGGTCCACCATCACCGCCCAGTCGGAGGCGTCCGGTGCCACACCCACGCCGAGGAAGGCGGCGGTGGCCACGAGGTAGACCGCGCCGGTGAGGCGTACGCCGACGTCCGCGGCAAGGGTGCGGCCCACCGACCGTCCGACATAGCCGAGGGCCAGCCGCGCCCAGCTCTCGCCCTGCATGCGCAGGGCCTCGACGGCGGGGCGCGACGCGGCCTCCGCTCCGGCGGCGCGTACGATCCTGGCCGCGTCCGGGATCGCGACGAGGGCGACCACGGCCGCGAGACCGGCCGGGCCCGGCCGTACGGCGGTGGCCACCAGCAGGACGACGAGGAGCGAGGGCACGGCGAGCAGGACGTCCAGCGGGCGCATCAGCACCTCCTCCAGCCAGGCCCGGCGGGTCAGGGCGCAGACGAAGCCGACGGGCAGCGCCACCGCGTAGGTCAGGGCCGTGGCCGCGACGGCCACGGTGACGACGGACCGGCCCCCGAGCAGCACTTCCCGCAGTACATCGCGGCCGGTGAAGTCGGTGCCGAGCACGTGGCCGGCTCCCGGGGTCAGTGAGGTGCCGCGCGGTCCCGCGTCCCCGGCGAGCAGCGGCCCGGCCAGGGCGAGCAGCAGGGGTATGCCGAGGACCAGGAGACCGGGGACGAAGCGCGACGCGCCCCGCGGGCCGGAGTGCGCGCGGCCGACGACGATTCTCTTGAGCCCGCGCCGGGAGCGGGCCACGGCGACGGCCATCACGCGGCCACCTCCGTCCGGGGCGCGAGGCGGTGGGTGACCAGGTCGGCGCCGAGGTTGAGCAGAACGGTGGCGAGGCCGAAGACCACCGCGAGCCCCTGCACCGTGGGCAGATCGCGCTCGGCGACGGCGTTCATCAGGACGGTGCCGAGCCCGGGGACCACGAACAGGGCCTCGACGACGACCACCCCGCACAGCAGCCAGTCGATCGTGCGGGCCAGTTGCTGGGCGGCCGGGGCGAGGGCGTTGGGGAGGGCGTGCGCGTAGCGGACGCGGGTGCGGGAGAGGCCGTACCGGCGGGCCTGAGCGACGTACGGGGAGGCCAGCGCGTCGAGCATGCCCGCGCGGACGAGCCGGGCGAGCGAGCAGACCGGGCGCGCGAGCAGGACGAGGACGGGCAGGACGAGTGCGGCGGGGTGGGAGGCGAGCTCGGTGCCGTACCCCACCGCGGTCGGCGGGAACCACCCGAGCCGCAGCGCGAAGACTGCCACCAGCAGTGCTCCCAGGGCGAATTCGGGAACGGCGTAGAGACTCAGCAGCACCGCGCTGATGGACCGGTCCACCGCCCCGCCCTCGCGCCGGGCCGCCAGCACGCCGAGGCCGATCGCGGCCGGCACCAGCAGCAGGACCGTTGGCACAGCGAGCAGCAGGGTCGGGCCCAGGCCGTCCGCGAGCGCGGCGGCGACGGGCCGACCCGAGGTCAGCGAGACGCCGAGGTCTCCGTGGAGCAGCCCGGCCGTCCAGTCCAACAGGCGTTCGTGGGCCGGCCGGTCCAGACGCATGGCTGTGCGGACGGCCTCGATGCGTGCCGGGTCCGGCTGGTCGCCGGCGAGGGCGACGGCGGCGTCGCCGGGCAGGGCCTCGGTGGCGGCGAAGACGAGCACGACCACGGCGGCGGTCTGCACGCCCCCGAGCAGCAGCCGGCGCGCCACCCAGTGTCCGGGCGCCTTCACGCCAGCCACACCTTGTCGAAGCGGGCCCAGTCGAGGGTGTTGGCCGGTGCCGTGCGCGCGATGCCCCGGACGTTGCGGGCGGTGCCGAGTATCCAGTCGGCGAAGCCCCAGATGAGGAACGGGCCCTCGGTGTACAGACGGCGCTGCATCCGGGCGTAGACATCGGCGCGCTGCTTCGGGTCCCGCGTGGACTGGGCCTGCTGATACAGCGCGTCGAAGTCGGGGTGGCGCCAGTGGGTGGCGTTGGTGGTGGAGTCGGTGAGCAGGCGCTGGGAGAGGTGCGACTCGATGGGCATCGCCCCGGACCGGTAGCAGCACAGTGTGCCGGTGTCGAGGATGTCCTTCCAGAACGTGTCCTTGCTGCCGGTCCGTACGCGGACGGTGATACCGGCCTTCGCCGCCTGGTCGCGGAAGACGGCGGCGGCCTCGGTGAACCCGGTGGCGACCGGTGAAGTGTCCAGGGTGATCCGCAGGTCGTCGGCTCCCGCCTCCTTCAGCAGCCGGCGGGCGCGGCCGAGGTCCTGCTCGCGCTGGGGGAGACCGTCGGCGTAGTACTCGTACCCCTTGCCGAAGAGGTCGTTGCCGATCTCACCGGCGCCGGAGAGGGCGCTGCGGACGAGCTCCGCGCGGTCGGCGACGAGGAACAGCGCCTGGCGGACACGGCGGTCGTCGAAGGGCGGCCGGTCGGTCTTCATGGCGAAGGACTGCATGGCGCTGTTGCGCAGCCGCACGATGGACACGCGCCCGCCGTGCTCGTGGGCGCGGGCGGTCGCGGGGTTCAGCTCGTGGGCGTACTCCACCTGGCCGCCGAGCAGGGCGTTGACGCGTGCGGACTCCTCGTCGGCGACGACGAATTCCAGTTCGTCCAGGTGCGGGGCGCCCTCCCAGTAGTCGTCGTGGCGGCGCAGCAGGGTGGAGCGGCCCGGCGTGAAGGAGACAAGGCGGAACGGTCCGCTGCCGACGGGCGCGTGGTCGAAGTCGCCCTCGCGTGCCGACGCCGGGATGATGTACGCGCCGAACGCGGCCATGACGTTGGGGAATTCGGCCGTCGGGCGCTTGAGGACGAACTCGACGGTCCGCTCGTCCAGGGCCCGGCTGGCGGCCAGGTCGATCGGTTCGAGCGACGCCCTGGCCCGGAAGGCGCGCTTCGGGTCGGCTATGCGCCGGTAGCTGTGCAGGACGTCGGCTGCCGTCACGGGCTTTCCGTCGTGGAAGACGGCGTCACGCAGCGAGACCTTCCACCGCTTCAGGGTGGTGTCCGGTTCCCAGGAGGCGGCGAGGCGGGGCCGCGCGGAGAGGTCGGCGCCGTAGTCGGCGAGCTTGTCGTAGAGGGCCTTGGCGCGGGCCGCGTCGGCGAACAGGTTGCTCAGATGCGGGTCCAGGGTCTCGCTCGCCCCTCCCCCGGCGAAGGCGGCCCGCAGCCGGCCGCCGCGCCTGGGGGTGCCTTCGTCGCCCTCGGCGTCGGAGCGCCCCGGGCCGGAGGCGCCGGCGCAGCCGGAGAGGGCGAGGGCTCCGGCTGCCGCTCCCGATGCGATGAGGAAGCCGCGGCGGTACAGGCCGGGGAAGCGGCCGTGATGGTCGTCGTGCATGACGGATGTCCTTGCTGTGTGGTGGGTTTCGCGGGCCGGGTGCGGCTGTGGTGGACCCTGTGTCAGGCGTGCGGGGCCGTACGCCGCGCGACGAGGTGGAGCCGGTCACCGGCCGTGGTGCCCGTCGGCGCGTCGCCCTCGCACCAGGCGGGGTCGGTGCGGGGGCCGGGCCCGTCATGCAGGGCCAGCACCTCGAATCCGGCCTCGGTGATGGTGCGGCGCAGTTCGTCGGGCAGCAGCAGGCGCCAGGCCGAGCGCTGTTCGACCGGGGGCGCCCCGTCGTCCGTGGTCCAGGCGCGGGAGCGGTGCAGGAGGCGTGCGGCGGGGTCCACGCGCAGCCGGGTGACGGAGCGGTAGGTGACGCCTTCGTGGGTGAACGCGTGGGTGGCGGGGGCGGCGGTGACGTGCGCGCGGCCCAGGAAGTAGGCGCCGTTGCGCATCTCCGCGACGAGCAGGCCGCCGAGGGCGAGCGCCCGGTGGCAGGAGGCGAGGAAGCCGTCGAGTTCGGCGTCGGTCCGGCAGTACAGCAGCGCGCTGTCCAGGCAGACCACGGCGTCGAAAGCCCCCGCCCCCAGGTCGAAGCGGCGCAGGTCGGCACGGACGTGGCGGGGGCCGGGGTGGTGCCGGGCCGCGTACCGGAGCATTGCGTCGGAGAGGTCCGCGCCGGTCACCGTACGGCCCGCCGTGTGGAGATGGGCGGCGTCGCGGCCGGTGCCGCAGCCGATGTCCAGGACGCGGGCGCCGCTCCCGTGGGTGCGCAGGCACTCCTCGGTCCAGCGTCCGGCGAGCCGTTCGGTGTCGGGGAAGCGCGCCTCGTACAGGGCCGGGTTGTCGGTGAGCAGGTTCCTGTTGTTCACGACGGCCTCCTCACGCGCGGGCCGGCACGGGGGCCGGCCCTCCGGGCAGTGCCCCGACACGGTGGAGCCGGGCGACGGCGGCGGCGGAGGCGAGGCCGAGACCGAGGCAGCACGCCCAGGGCAGCCACCCGGCGCCTGTGCGCCCACCGGTGTCCATGGCCCAGCCGACGGCCGCGTTGCCCAGGGCGGCCGCGATGCCGGAGACGACGTAGAAGATGCCGAAGTAGGTGCCGGTGAGCCGGGAGCGGCCGAAGGCGGGCACCAGTTCCATCACGAAGGGCTGGGCCATCATGAGACCGGTCTGCAGGAGCAGGGCCCCCATCAGTACCGGGGTCAGGTGCAGCAGGGAGCCCGGCAGGTCCCCCGCGCCGGCGGACGGTCCGGACGTCACGAGCATGGGGGGAACGAAGGCCGCGCCCATGAGCGCGAGGCCGCCGCTGATCCAGCCCGCCCGGCTGCCGCGCCGCTTCAGCGCCCGTGTGATGCGCAGTTGGAGGCCGAGACCGGCGAGCGTCGCCACGAGGAGGACCGGGCCGGCCGCACCGTCCCATCCGGTGGCCCGTCGGGCGCCGTCGGGCAGCAGCAGATAGAGCTGGCTCTCCAGCGCGATCATGGCAACCATGGCCAGGGCGAACGCCATGAATGCCCGGTTCCCGACCACTTCGCGCCAGTCGGCGAGCACGCTCTCCTTGGCCGGGGTGACCTGACCGGCGGGCAGCATCAGGGCCTGGGCGACGGTGAGGAGGGCGAAGAGCCCGGCCGCCGTCAGGGCCGCCGCCCGGAAGTCGACGAGAAGGAGCGCGCTGCCGAGCAGGGGGCCGATGAGGGCCCCGGTCGTCGCGAACACGTTGAACAGGGCGAACGCCTCGGCTCTGCGCTCCCCGGCCTCCTGGGCGAGATAGGCCCGCACGGCCGGGTTGAACAGGGCGCCGGCCAGTCCGCTGAGCACCGAGGCGGCCAGCAGCACCGCCGTCCCGTCGCCCAGGGCGAACAGGCCGAAGCCCACGGTCCGCAGGGCGCAGCCGGTGATGATCACCCCGCGCGCGCCCAGCCGGTCCGCCGCCGAGCCGCCGATGACGAAAAGCCCCTGCTGGCTGAGGTTGCGCACCCCGAGCACGGTGCCGACGGCAGCGGCGGACATGCCGAGATCGCGGCTCATATGCACGGCGAGGTAGGGGATGAGCAGGTAGAAGCCCGTGTTCACACCGAGTTGGTTGACCAGCAGGAGGCGAACGGCCGGGCTGAAACCACGGATCTCGCGCCATGTCGTCACGGCCGTGCCTCCGCTTCGGGGGCCGGCGTCCGAGGGTGGTCGAACGGTGTGCTCGGGCGTACGCCGAGTCCGGGCCGCGCACTCGCGCGTACGGTGCCGTCATCGCCGCCGATGCCGGTCCAGGGGTCGTGGGAGAGCAGAAGATGCCCGTCCAGATCGGTCCACCGGGCGCGGTCGGCGAGGTGGACGGCCGGCGCGATGCCGAGTGAACTGGCGGTGAGGCAGCCGAGCATGAGGTCCGTTCCGCTTCCGGCGAGCAGTCCGGCGATGCGCAGGGCCGCGCCGGCTCCGCCGCACTTGGCGAGCTTGACGTTGATGCCGTGGACACGGCCGGTGAGGCGGCGGGCGTCCTCGAAGGACACCGCGTCCTCGTCCGCGACGACCGGCAGCGGTGAACGCGCGGCCAGGCGGGCCAGCCCTTCCGGGTCGCCCGGCGCGACGGGCTGTTCGACGGCCTCGACGCCCAGTTCGGCGAAGCGGCCGAGCAGCCGGGGCGCGGCGGACGCGCTCCAGCCGCCATTCGGGTCGAGCAGCAGGCGTGCCCCGGGAGCGGCGGCGCGGACGGCGCGGACCCGTGCGATGTCGTCCTCGGGGTCCGCCGATCCGGCTTTGACCTTCAGGACCGTGAACCCCTGGTCCGCGAGGCGGGTGGCGAGGGCGGCGGCCCGGGACGGTGTGGTGATGCCGATGGTCCGGGCGGTCGCGGCCGTGGGCGCGTCGGTCGCGCCCAGGAGCCGGTACACAGGCTCTCCGGCGCGCTTGCCGACGAGGTCGAGCAGCGCGGACTCCACAGCGGCGGTGACCGCCGGTGGCGCGCCGGTGGTGTCCTCGGGCAGGGCGGCGAGGGCGGTCTCGGGGTCGGGGAAACGGGCGAGTGCCTCCGAGCAGCGGTGCAGCCACTGGTGCAGGGCGCCGGTGTCCAGGCCGTAGTACACGCTGGTGACAGCTTCGCCGTGGCCGTGGAGCCCCTGGTGCTCGACGGACAGCCGGACGGCGTGCCGGGCGGTCGTGGTGGACCGGCAGATCCGCAGCGGCTCGGCGAGCCGGAGCTCCGTGGTGCGTCGGGTGCACTTCATCGGCTCTCCCGGGGTGCGTGCGGCAGGTGGGCCGCGCCCGCCCGCGCACCCGCCCGCGGATCGACAACGGTCGTACAGCGGGTCCACCCCGTGGCCTCCGCCGCTCGGGGGTGGGAGATCTCGACGGGCCGGGTCGCCGGCGTGCCCGTCCGCAGGCCGTGCAGGGCGTTGAAGCCGTCGTCGAAGACGCTGCCGAGGTAGCGGTGGGGCCCGTCGGGGAAGACGGTGGCGACGACCGCGTCCGGGTGCACGCGGGCCGCCCAGGCGGCGACGAGGGCGACGGCGCCGGTACTCCAGCCGCCGCTGACGAAGTTGCCCCGGGCGAGCCGGCGGCAGCTGTCGGCGGCCTCGGCCGGGCCGACCCAGTGCACCTCGTCGAAGCGGTCGTGGGCGACGTTGCGGGGATGGATGCTGCTGCCCAGGCCGCGCATGAGCCGGGGGCGGGCGGGCTGGCCGAAGATCGTCGAGCCGGTGGAGTCGACGCCGATCAGCCGCAGCGCGGGCCAGTGGCGGCGCAGCCAGGCGGCCGTTCCGGCGCTGTGCCCGCCGGTGCCGACGCTGCACACCAGCACGTCCACCCGGTCGAGCCGGCCGGCGATCTCGGCGGCGAGCGAGGCGTAACCCGCCGTGTTGTCGGGGTTGTTGTACTGGTCGGGCCAGTAGGCGTGCGGCAGCGTGGAGAGCAGTTCGCGGAGCCGGGCGAGCCGGGCCGCCTGCCAGCCGCCCCGCTCGGCCGGACGGTCGACGAGCTCCAGCCGGGCACCGTGGGAGCGCAGCAACTGCCGCATGGACGGTTCGAGTTCGGTGTCGCCCACCAGGACGACGGGGTGGCCGAGTGCCTGGCCGGCGAAGGCGAGCCCGATGCCGAGCGTGCCGGACGTCGACTCCACGACCGGGGCGCCGGGCAGGAGTTCGCCGCGCGTCTCGGCCCCCTGGAGCATCGACACGGCGGCACGTGCCTTCATGCCTCCCACGCCGAAGCCTTCGAGCTTCGCCCAGAAGCCGGGATGCGGACAGGGCAGGGGCGCGGTGATACGGGCGAGCGGGGTGCGCCCGACCAGGCCGAGCAGTTCGCGGTTGCCTGCGGGACGCAGAAGTGCCGTGGTCACCGGGTGCCTCCGTACTGGTGGATGGTGCCGGGACCGCCGTCGAGCCAGAAGAAGGGGTACGGCTCCGCGGACACGGCGGTCACCCCGGAGCCGATGAACCGGGGCAGCACCGCGCTGCCCGTCTGGGCGAACATCACGAGCGGCTTGCCGTACCGCAGCGCATGGGTCCTGAACTGCTCGAAGCTGCCGTTGCCGAGCGTCATTCCGGAGGCGAGGACGGCATCGCAGCGGGTGAGCAGGTCCGAGGCGTTCTCGCGCACCGGCTCGCCCCACTCCGTGGTGCCGCCCTTGAGATCGCAGGGCACGTAACGCAGCCCGCGCTCCCGCAGCGCCTCCAGGAGCGAGTTGACCACCCCGACGACGAGGACGGTCCGGCCGGGCGGGAGGTCCAGCAGGCCGACGACGGCGCGTGCCCTGGCCCGGGACTTCTCCAGTGAGGTCCCCGCGGGCAGCGGCTGCGGCCGGGCGCCCGAGGCGGGGCCGTGGGGCAGGACGTGCATGAGGAAGGCGTCCAGCGCGGCGATCCGTACCGGCCGCAGCGGGTGGGCGAGCAGGGTGGCGGCATCGGTACCGACGCAGTCGTCGGCCGCGCCGTCCGGGAGTCCGCCCGGCTCGACCGCGCAGGAGCCGACGGCTGCGGCAATGCGCAGGCTCAGCACCTCGTTGCGGTAACCGCCGGTGCGTCCCGTGTGGCTGACGGACTGGCGGGTGGTGAAGGCGGTGCTGACCCGAAGCGTTCTGGGGTTGTGCCCGAAGGCTCCGGCCAGGACCCGGGACACGAGGTCCTCGCACGAGCCGGGGGCCGGGGCGATGGCGGTGTGTGCGGTCATCGGGACACCACCCGGGGGCGCAGGCCCGACAGAAGTGCTTCCACGCGGTCGCGGGCGCCCGGCCCGTCGGTGTCGCCGGCCATCACATGCCCGAGGTATTCGTTGTTGCTGCCTGCGGCGGTGACCCGGGTGCCGGGCGCGGCGAGGCTCAGCTCCAGCACGTCCGGGGCCTCCCCGACCGTGTCGCCGCCGTCGATCGCGTCCAGCACTCCCCCGGCGCCGGGCACCAGGAAGCCGATGGCGGCGCTGCGCAGTCCGGTGTCGTGGCGGCGCAGGTCGGGCTCCCGGCCGAGGGCGACGTCGACACAGGCGGCGGCGATGTCGATGCCGGTCACATGCCGGACGAGTTCGGTGATGCGGTTGCCGGCGGGGCGGGGATTGACCTCCACCACACGGGGGCCGGCGGGCGTCAGTTTGATCTCGGTGTGCGCCACGACGTGGTCGAGGCCGAGCGCCTCGACCGCCCGGACCGCGGTGTCCCGGGCCGCGCGGGCGTCGTGCTCGGTGAGGGCCGCCGGAAACATGTGTCCGGTCTCCACGAAGGCCGGTGCGCCGCCGATGCTCTTGTCGGTCACCCCGACCACCTGGGTCCGTCCCCCGTGGGTGACGGTCTCGACACTGACCTCGGGACCGTGCAGCAACTCCTCCAGCAGGACCACGGGGGAACGCCGCTGGCCCCGCGCGTTGACCGGGAAGTCGGCGAGGGCCCGGTGGGCATCAGCGAGCTGTGCCTCGTCGTCGACGCGGCGCACCAGCATCCCGGCACACAGGTCGACCGGCTTGACGACCAGCGGCAGGCAGATCCGCGCCGCCGCCTTCGCGGTCTCGGCCCAGTCGGCGCAGACCGCGTAACGCGGCCCGGGGACTCCCGCACGGGCGAGGACGTCCCGGGTGGCGTCCTTGCGGCAGGCGTTCTCCATCGCCTCGGGAGCGGGACCGGCGAGGCCCAGCCGGGCCGCGACGCGGGCGGCCGACGGCAGGTAGTAGTCACAGGACGAGACCACCCCGTCGAACCCCAGGGCCGCGTGGGCCCGTTCGGCGAACGGCAGCAGCCGGCCGGGGTCGTTGGTGGGAGCCGTCAGCACGTGGCGTGCCGAGAGCAGCGGGTGGCGGGCTCCCTCGGGCGCCGAGCGCAGGTAGTGGTGCAGGTCTCGGGTGAGGAAGGTGAATTCGTGCCCGCCCTCCCGGATCGCTCTCGGCAGCAGTCTGCTCATCGACCCGACCCAGCTCTCGACCATCAGCAGATGAGCCACAACTCCCCCTCTTGACCGCACGGTTGCAGGACGTCGGGCGCACGCCGGCCCGGTCGGCAGGCCGTGCGCCCGACCCCGCATACGTTAACGACAATCGTTTTCATTGTCACCTGGGTCGCGGATCCGGGAGTTCGTCCGCCGCCGATTTGCGCACGTCCGGCGCGCGGGGACGATGGAAATGAGGTAGGTGCGTCGCCCGGCACGAGGCGGGTGACTGCCGCGCGTTTCTCTCCGATGTGAGGTGAGTCCCGTGCTGTTCGCCGACCGGGCCGACGCGGGCCGGCGGCTCGCCGAGGCCCTCGGTCCCCTCGCGCAGAGCGACCCGGTCGTGCTGGGTCTGCCGCGCGGCGGTGTGCCGGTCGCCTTCCGCGTCGCACAGGAACTCGGCGCGCCGCTCGATGTGATCGTGGTCCGCAAGCTGGGCGTCCCGCATCACCCGGAACTCGGCTTCGGCGCCATCGGCGAGGGCGGCGTCCGCGTCATCAGCGAGGACCTCGTGCGCCGGGCCGGCGTGTCGGAGTCCGAGGTGGCCTCCGTCCAGCAGGCCGAGGAGGTCGAACTGGCTCGCCGCGCCCGCACGTTCCGGGGTGAACGGCCGCGCATCCCCCTCGAAGGGCGCACGGTGGTCCTCGTGGACGACGGCATCGCCACCGGCGCGACCGCCCTAGCCGCCTGCGCGGTGGCGCGGGCGCAGGGCGCCGCCCATGTCGTGCTGGCCGTGCCCGTCGCGCCACCGTCCGCCGCGGCCCGGCTGCGTGAGGAGGCCGACGAGCTGGTGTGCCTGTCGGCGCCGTCCGGGTTCTCGGCGGTGGGCGAGTGGTACCGGGACTTCGACCAGACCCCGGACGAGGAAGTCGTCGCGCTGCTGACCCGCGCGCGGCAGGCGGGGCCCCGGCTCACCAGCGATGTCCTGGTGGAGGCGGGCGGAGTGGATCTGCCCGGCGCCCTGACCCCGGCCAGGGACTCCGGGGCGCTCGTGATGTTCGCCCACGGCTCGGGGAGCAGCAGGCACAGCCCGCGCAACCGGTCGGTCGCGGCGGCACTGAACAGGGCCGGCCTCGGCACGCTGCTGTTCGACCTGCTCACCGCCGACGAGGAGGCCGAGGGCGGCCACGTCTTCGACATCTCGGCCCTCGCCGGCCGCCTGGTGGACGCCGCTGCCTGGGTGCGGGAGCACTCCCCGGGTCCCCTCGGCGTGTTCGGTGCCAGTACGGGCGCCGCCGCCGCGCTCCAGGCGGCGGCCGTCGTCGGCGCGGACCGGGACACGGGGATCGGGGCGGTCGTCTCGCGCGGCGGCCGGCCGGACCTCGCAGGCGCCCGTCTGGGCGAGGTCCGCTCGCCGACGCTGCTCCTCGTGGGCAGCAGGGACACCGAGGTGCTGGACCTGAACCGCCGGGCCCAGGCGGAACTGCGCTGCGAGAACCGGCTCGACGTCATTCCCGGCGCGACGCATCTCTTCGAGGAGCCGGGGACGCTGGACGAGGTCGCCGAACGGGCCCGCGCGTGGTTCGTCGGCCACCTGACCGAGGGCGCCACCTGACGCGCACCCCGGCCACCGGTTCCGACGGCTTTTTCCGGCACGAGGCAACCCCGGGCACCGATCCGTGGTCTTGATCCACAGCAAGGCGGCACGCCGCACACACGACGACCCTCGCCCCACCCCCCTGAGCACGGACCGGAACACCGGCCCACTATGCGCTATGTGTATACATGCACTGCATAGTCATGCCCGGGACGGCCCGTGCCCGCGCGAAAGGCACCCATGCACAGCAAGGCACTGGCGCCCGAATACCAGGGCGCCCTCACCAAGATGTCCGTGAACGCCTCCCTCACGGACGTACTCGCCGAGGGCGTACGCCACTTGGAGGAGGCCGAGCGTGCCGGATCCGCCCGGGAAGTGGCGCGCGCCGGTCTCGCCGTGGCCGAGGCGCACCGCAGGCTCGGCCAGGTGCGGGAATCCGACCTCGCGTGGAAGGCGAGCTACCGCGCCGCACGCTCGGCGGACGACGCCGGGGCGATGGCCTGGGCCCTGTGGAGCGGCGGCACGCTGGCCCGCCAGCGCGGGCGGCTCCGGCTGGCCTTCCGGCTCCTGGGCCTGGCCGCGGACATGGGCAAGAAGGGCGGGGACGTCGTCGCCCGGGGCTACTCACTCGCCGGCCTCGCGGAGACCGGGCGCATCCAGGGCGACTACGGGACCGTCGCCGCGCTGCACGAGCAGCTGCTCGCCGAGGCCCGGGTCCGCGGCGAGGCGCGTCACACCGTCTGGGCCCTGGAGGGCATCGCGCAGATCCACCGCAACACCGGATCCTTCGACACCGCCCTGGAGATGTTCGAGGAGGCGGCGCAGCTGGCCGGTGACGCGGACGACCGGCGGGGCCGGGCCTGGGCACTGCGTGGCATGGCCGACATCATCTCCGTCCGCGACAACGACCCGGACCGCGCCCTGGACCTGCTCGCGGAGGCCGAGGTCACCTGCCGCGAGATGAGGTTGTCGAGCGCCCTGGCGTACAACCACAAGATGCGCGCCAATGTGCTCTACCGGGCCGGACGTCACGAGGAGGCCCGGCAGGGCTATGCGGGGGCGCTGGAGGAGTTCCGGGCGATGGCGGAGCCCCGGGGCGAGGCGCTGGCGCGGCTCGGGCTGGTGAAGTCGCTCGCCCGGCTCGGGCGGGACGCCGGGGAGACGGCCGCCGATCTGGACGCGCTGCGGGCCACGCTCGACCGGATCGGGCTGCTCAACGCCCGCGACATGGTCGACCGGGCGTACGCGGAGCTGGGCGTGGAACCGGCCGGGGACACGGCGGCGGACGCGGGCGGCGGCCGATGACGTCTCCCACGGCCTCCCCGGCCACCGCACCGCGGATCCTGGCCCGCTGCCGCGCCCTGGTCCGCCCCGCCCTGTCCCGGGCTGTACGCCAGCTCCACCCGTGGCACGGCGAGATCACCGCATTCTCGCTGGGGTGGGACGGGGTGGACGGCGGCGATGTACCGGGCGCGCAGGGCAAGGGCGTACGCCAGGCGCTGGCGGTGCTCGGCGCGGAGGCCGTCGGGGCCCGGGCCCGGGACGCGGTCCCCGGAGCGGTCGCCGTCGAGCTGATCCACACCTTCTCCCTGCTCCACGACGACATCATGGACGGTGACGAGACGCGCAGGCGGCGGGCCACCGCCTGGAAGGCCTACGGAACCGGTCCGGCGGTCCTCGCGGGGGACGCGTTGTTCGCCCAGGCGGTGCGCACCCTGACCGACGCGCCGGGCGGGCAGTGCGTGCCGGCGGTGCGGCTGCTCGCCGGAACCCTCACCGACCTGGTGCACGGCCAGGCCGACGACCTGCTCTTCGAGTCGCGACCCTGGACCGGTCCCGACGCCGTGCGGCCGCACGAGTACCGGCTGATGGCCGAGCGCAAGACCGGTGCGCTGCTGGGCTGCGCCACCGGTCTGGGCGCCCTGCTCGGCGGGGCGGGGCGCACGGAGGCCGACGCGCTGGCCGCGGCGGGACGCCACCTGGGGGTGGCGTTCCAGGCGGCGGACGATGTGCTGGGTATCTGGGGCGATCCCGCGGTGACGGGCAAGCCGGTCCACGGCGATCTCGGGCGCGGCAAGAAGACCTACCCGGTGCTCGCGGCGCTCGCCGCCGGCGGACCGGCCGCGACGGAGCTGGCGGCGCTGCTGCGCGGCGGCCCGCTCGACGAGGACGCCGCAGGGCGGGCCGCCGCGCTGGTGGAGGAGGCCGGCGGGCGGGCGGCCGCCACGGCGGAGGCGCACCGCCACCTGGAGCGGGCGCGGGCCTGCCTGGAGAGCGTGCCGCCGGCGCCCGGTGCCCTGGAGGAGATGCTCACGCTCTTCCCGTACGTCGTGGACCGCGCCCTGTGACGCCACCGCGCCGCCCTCTTCAAGGCGGGCGGCGCGGACGCGTCCTCACCGGTGCATCGACGCCCCCTTGAGAACCTTGTCCACGGCGTTGCGGGGGCCGTGCACCGCGATCCCGACCAGGTCCAGCGCGTCGCGGTGCACCGCGCGCACCGCGGCGCGGTTGTCGCGGTCGTTGCCCGTCGCAAAGAGGTCCGAGGTGAACACCGACAGGGCCACGCCCCGGCCGACCGCACGGGTGTGGGCGGTGGTGAGCATCTCCTTCGTCCCCTCGAAGACCATGACCGGCTGGCGGAACATCGGCAGGTACGGGGTCTCGTCCGCGTCGGCGTAGGGCTCGCCGATCACCTCGGGGGCGACCGTGCCGAGACCGCTGACCAGGAAGGCCGTGACGTTCAGCCGCTGCCAGGTCTCCAGGTCGTTGCGGAGCAACACGGCGATCTTGGTGTCGAAGCGGACGGGAGCGGGGGCGGTGGTCTCAGCTGTCATGCCCCGAGCCTGCCCGGCCGCCCGCCGGCCGGTCTTGTACGAACTTTGCGCATCGGGGCGCGCGGCGCCCCCGGCGTACGATCGGGCGCATGGCCGCAGCACGTCCGGAGATCACCGCCTGGTCCCCACCGGTGGCGGGGATCGCCGAGGTCTTCCACGCGCACTTCACCGACCACGCCTACCCCATGCACACGCACGACGCCTGGACGCTGCTCGTCGTGGACGAGGGCATGGTGCGCTACGACCTGGACCGCCATGAGCACGGTGTGCTCACCCACACGGTGACGCTGCTGCCGCCGCACGTTCCGCACAACGGCGAGGCGGCCACCCCCGAGGGCTTCCGCAAGCGCGTGCTGTACCTGGACACGGACCAGGTCGACGAGCGGCTGATCGGCCGGGCGGTGGTCAGCCCCGTCGTGCACGACCGCGCGCTGCGCGACCGTATCGACCGCCTGCACCGCAGCCTCGCGGGTCCGGGCGACGAGCTGGAGGCGGCGAGCCGGCTCGCCCTGGTCGCGGACCGGCTCGAACAGCATCTGCGCGACCGCGCCGACTCCGCCCCGTACGTCCACGACGGCAAGCTCGCGCACCGGCTGCGCGAACTGCTCGACGCCACCTATGTCGAGGGCATCACGCTCCAGGAGGCGGGCGCGCGGCTGCACGCCCACCACGCCCATCTGGTACGGGCGTTCAGCCGCGAGTTCGGCATGGCACCGCACCAGTACGTCACGGGCCGGCGGGTCGATCTGGCGCGGAGGCTGCTGCTGCGCGGGCTCCCGGCCTCGGCCGTGGCCGCGTCGGCGGGCTTCTACGACCAGTCCCATCTGACCCGCCACTTCAAGCGCATCGTGGGCACGGGGCCGGGGCACTACGCCCGGACGCGCAGGGCGTGAGCACGGCGTCCTAGCGGCGTTCCAGCACTCCTCGCACGAAGGCGGCCTGGCCCGCGTGCTGGAGGTCGTCCGAGAGGACGCTGACCAGTCGAACCCCGAGGGTGACGGGCGGGTTCCACGCCTCGTCGACGACGCGGTCGAGCGCGTGTCCCTCCAGGTTCCGGATGAAGGCCAGGGTGTGCTCGTGGACGGCGTCGTAGTAGCCGAGGAGCAGGTCCGCCGAGCCCACGCGGACGGCGGCGACCTCCTTGGGGCTCTGCCCGTACCCGGTGGCGTCGTCGGGGAAGGGCAGGTCGAATCGGCCGGCCCAGTCCTGTGCGGACCAGAGCTGTTCGGTGCCGGCCGCGTCCGCGATGTGGTCGTCCTGGACGCGGGTCAGATGCCACACCAGCCAGGCGATCGAGTTGGTGCCGTCGTCGAGCCGGGCGTGCAGGTCGTCGGGGCCGAGGCCTTCGACGGCCGCGTGCACGGTCTGCTGGATGCGGGAGTAACCATCCGTCAGGATGTCAGCGACGTTCATATGTTCACCATGGCCGCTGCCCCGCCCGGGGGCGGCCACCGACACGCGCCGGGGCGGGTGCCGGCGGGGACGTACCCCGCCGGCACCCGCCCGGTGCTCAGCTGTAGATACCGAACTCCCAGAGCGAGTAGCCCCAGGCCGTGCCCCGCTGGGTGAGGTTGAGCTTCACGTAGCGGGCGGTCTGCGCGATGTCGAGGTCGTCGGCGTCGCCGTCACCGCTGGTCGTGGTGTACACCGACCGCCAGTTGCTGCCGTCGTCCGAGACCAGCACCTCGTAGGACCTGGCGTACGCCGGGTCCCACACCAGCTGGAGGTGGCGGAAGGACTTCCGCTCCCCCAGGTCGACCTGGATCGACTGCGGGTCGCTCCAGTCGCTGGCCCACCGGGTGTCCAGCCGTCCGTCGGCCGCCATCGCCGCGGTGCAGGGGCAGCCGCTGCTGCCGGCCTGGGCGGAGGAGGCGGTGGCGGGGCGGCCGAGCGCGATGTTGGTGCCGCTGACCGGGGGCACCACGACCTTCACCGACTTGGTCTCGATGCCGGCGTTGCCGTGCCCGTCCTCGGCCTGGATGTACACCTTCCACACGCCGAGGCGCGCGGGCGCGGTCACCGCGAAGGTGCCGTTGCCGGTGGACCGCCAGGCGGCCTCGACCAGGGCCTTGTCGCCGGTGGCGTAGTTGCCGCTCAGGTAGATCTTGTACGTGACCGGGTCGTTGTCCGGGTCGCGGACGTCGGCCCGGACGGTGAACTCCTTGCCCGCGGGGGCGCCGCCGGCGTTCTGCACCGTCATGTTGCTGATGACGGGCGGGGTGTTGTCACCGGCCGTGGAGCCGCTGTACGCCTTCTTCAGGGCGTAGTACGAGAGCCGCTTCTTGCCGTCCGGCACCACGTTGAACCAGACCCCGCCGAAGTCGTGCTCCGTGCCGTAGTGGAAGAAGGTGGCGCCCAGTGCGACGCCCTGGTGGGCGGTGACGCAGTTCCACGCCTTGGTGTAGCCCTCGGCCTTCTGTACGTCGGTGGGCTCGTCCGGGACGCCGTTGGCGTCGTCCGGGACCTCCCACTCACCGGCCGGGCCGCCCTCGGTGATGATGTAGGGCTTGGTGTAGCCGCCGGACTCCCAGGCGGTGCGGACCCCGCAGATGTCCCCGTAGGAGTTCATCGAGTACAGGTCGAGGTCCGGGGCGTTGCGCTTGTAGTAGGGCCAGGCACCGGTCCAGGCGTCGGTCGACGTCACCGGGTGGTCGGGGTCGATGGTGTGGATCTTCTTCGCCACGTCGTTGACGAAGGTGGTGTACGCGTTGCGCTGCTTCTCCAGCTCGTCACCGCTGTAGCAGTTCTGCAGCCCGAGCACCGACTCGTTGCCGACGTTCCACATGAGCACACCGGGGTGGCTCTTGTACGTGTCGACCCACTTGGCGAACTCGGTGAGCGACGAGGACTTGTAGGCGTCGTCGGTCACGTAGTTGACGCAGCCGCCGCTGCCCGGACCGCCGCCCGGCTGCAGCCAGAAGCCGCTGACCACCCGGATGCCGTTGGCCGCCGCCGCGTCGAGCAGCGGTTTGGAGGTGCCGTCGGTGCCCCAGGTCCGGATGGTGTTGACGCCCATGGACTTCAGGTCGGGCAGGTAGCGCGCCGCGTCGTTGACGGACGGGCCCCAGGTCAGTCCCTTGACCTGGTAGGGCTTGCCGCCGACGGTGAGCTGCCAGTTGCCCTGCGATCCGGTGACGCGGACGGCGCCGCCGGTGCCCGGGTCCGGGTCGGAGGGGCCGGTGGTGCCGTACACCTGGAACTCCCACAGGGAGTAGCCGTAGCCGCCGGGGCGGGCCGTGCCGTACATGCGGACGTAGCGGCCCGAGCCGCTGACCGCCAGTTCGTCGGTGCCGCCGTCGCCGTTGGTGACGGTCTTGAGGGTGCGCCAGTCGGTGCCGTTGTCGGAGGCCTCGATCCGGTACGCCTTGCCGTAGGCGGCCTCCCAGGTCAGGACGACCCTGCTGAGGTCGGCGGTGGCGCCCAGGTCCACCTGGAGCCACTGGGGGTCGCCCCACTCGCTGGCCCAGCGGGTGCCCGTGAGGTTGCCGTCCACGGCGGCCGATGCCGCGTAACCGGCGCCCTCCGACGAGGAGGCGGTGGCGGTCTTCCCCTGCGACAGCAGGGATTCCGCGGCCCGTGCGCCGGTCGCGGTCAGCATGACCAACGAGGACGCGATCAGGGCGAGAAGGGTGATCAGCAGCGTGCCCGTGCGGGGTCTCACGGGCAGGGCTGAACCGGCTCTGTGCACATTCTCTCCTGGCGGAAGAGTGCGGGACGGGGATCCCGCGGCGGGTTGGGAGAGCGCTCTCCCAGGAGAGTGACGTGTACCCGTCCAGCTGTCAACGATCAGAACGTGCCGGGTTCCCCGGAATGTGCGTATGGGGCTACGGAACGAGGCTGCGACCGGTGTCGGCCGCCTTCTCCGGACGGACACCGACCCCCGCGGCCCGCGCCGCGGAGTGCAGCGAGCGCAGGGCCAGCAGGAGGAAGCCGATGTCGTCGAGGTAGACGGGATCCGGCAGCAGGTCGACCGGCGACACGGTGTACAGCACCGCCGCCCAGACCAGCGCCTTGTTGTGCAGCGGGACACCGGCCTCGGCCAGCAGTTTCCTGGCCTTCAGGACCCGCACCACCAGGACGCCGGCGACAGCCAGCATGAGCAGCACGAGAACCGCGCCGACGATGATCCAAGCCTTGGTGTCCATGCTTCATCCTCCACCAGCGAGCCGGTGAAACGCTATGAAATCGGGCATGTGCCGCTGTGACACTGCCCTCGTGCCCGTCGGCGGTCTCATCCGGAACGGTGGCTCTGACGGCGGCTGCGGCGCTTCAGGGCACGCCGCTCGTTCTCGCCCAGACCGCCCCAGACGCCGGAGTCCTGGTTGTTCTCCAGGGCCCATCGCAGGCATTCCTCCTGTACGGGGCAGCGTCGGCACACCGCCTTGGCCTCCTCGACCTGGACGAGCGCCGGTCCGGTGCTCCCGATGGGGAAGAACAGGTCCGGGTCCTCGTCGCGGCAGGCCGCGTGCATGCGCCAGTTCTCCATGGACTCTCACTCCTGACGGTCGTGTACGTCGCGTTTGCCTCGGTACGCTGCGGGTGACCGGCATTTCGCCTCCGAAACCCCCGAAGGCCGTCCCGTTCGTGTCCCGTCGCCTCCTTCGAAGCTGCGGGGGCGGTGGCTCAGGGGCGACCATGGGAGACGGCGGGCGTGCGTCGGGCACGGTGGCGGCATGGGAAGGATCGTCCGTGGGCGGCACTGATGACATGCGGAACGACTGGGGCGAGGTCCGCCGCGCGGGCGCGCGCCGGGCGTCCGAGAGCGGTCTGCTCGACGTCCTCGGCGTCGCCGCGCTCGTCCTGGACACCCAGGGCCGCATCGTCCTCTGGAGCCCGCAGGCCGAACGGCTGCTGGGCTACTCCGCCGAGGAGGCGCTGGGCCAGTTCGCCGCACGGGTGCTGGTCGACGAGGAGCAGTTCGAGCTGGTGCTGGGCCTCTTCGGCCAGGTCATGAGCAGCGGCGAGGCGTGGGCGGGGGTCTTCCCCGTACGCCACAAGGACGGCACCACCCGGCTGCTGGAGTTCCGGAACATGCGGCTGCAGGACGACCGGGGCGACTTCTTCGCCCTGGGGCTGGCTGCCGACGGGGAGGTGCTGCGCCGGGTCGAGCGGGATCTCGCGCTGTCCGTGGGCCTGGTCGACCAGTCACCGATCGGTCTCGCGGTGCTGGGCCCCGATCTGCGTTTCATGTCCGCGAACGCCGCGCTGGAGCGGATGGACGGCATGCGCGCCGGGGAACACCTGGGCCGGCGCATGGGCGAGGTGCTGCCGTTCCTCGGCTGGAAGGGCATGGAGAGCGCCGTGCGCGAGGTGCTGGACAGCGGTGTGCCGCTGGTGTCGCACCAAGTGGTGGGCCGAAGCCCCACCGCCCCGGAGAGCGACCGCGCCTGGTCGGTGTCGCTGTACCGGCTGGACGACTCCGGTGGCCGGGTGCTGGGCATCGCGGTGTCGCTGATCGATGTCACCGACCGCTACCGGGCGGCCGCCGAGGCGGAGCGGGCCCGCCGGCATCTGGCGCTGATCGCCGACGCCTCGGTGCGGGTCGGCACCACGCTCGACCTGGAACAGACGGCCCGGGAGCTGGCCGAGGTCACCGTGCCGCAGCTCGCCGACGTCGCCGCGGTGGATGTGCTGGACAGTGTGCTCAAGGGGCGCCCGGGTTCGAGCGAGGGCCCTCTCCTCATCCAGGCCCTGGCCGTCGTCGCCGCCCGGCCGACCCCCGTGGTGGAGGCGGCCGACCCCCCGGGCCGGGCCGCCCACTACGGCGCCGACCGTCTCGTCACCCGGTGCGTGCGGACGGCCCGGCCGGTCCGGGAGCCGTATCTCGACGCGGAGAAGCTCGCCCGCATCGCCCGGGACGAACGCTCGGCGGCCCTGCTGGCCGAGGCCGGTGCCCACTCCTACCTGGCGGTGCCGCTGATCGCCCGGGGCGAGGTGCTGGGCGCCATCGACCTGATCCGGACGGACAACCCGCTGCCGTTCACCGCCGAGGACGAGGCGCTGGCGGCCGAGCTGGCCAACCGGGCCGCGGTGGGCATCGACAACGCCCGGCTCTACCGGCAGCAGCAGGAGACCGCGCTGACGCTCCAGCGCAGCATGCTGCCGCGCAACCACCACGACCCGGTGGGCCTCGATGTGGTCTCCCGCTACCGGCCGGCCGCCTCGCGGTACGAGGTCGGCGGGGACTGGTTCGACGTGATCGGGATGCGGGGCGGCCGGACCGCCCTGGTGGTGGGCGATGTGATGGGCAGCGGGATCAACGCGGCCACCACGATGGGCCGGCTGCGCACCGCCACCCAGACGCTGTCCCGGCTCTCCCTGGAGCCCGCCGAGGTGCTGGGCCACCTGGACGAGATCACCGCCGGTCTCGACCCGTGGTTCGCCACCTGTGTCTACGCCGTGTACGACCCGGGCGCGGGGCGATGCCGGGTGTCCACCGCCGGGCATCTTCCGCCGGTGCTGATCCCGGAGGGCGGCGCGCCGGTGCTGCTGGATCTGCCGGCCGGGGCGCCGCTCGGGGTGGGCGGGGTGCCGTTCAGCGACGTCACGGTCCCGCTCGGTCCGGGCGACCGGCTGGTCCTGTACACGGACGGGCTCGTGGAGACCCGCGAGGACGACATCGACAGCAGGCTGGAGACGTTGCTCGGGCTGCTGCGGACCCCGGACGCGACGCTCGACGCGACGTGCGACCGGCTGCTGCGGGAGCTGCGGGACCCGGACGACCACGACGACGTGGCGCTGCTGATGGCCCGGGTCCACGCATGACGGCGGGCGGCGGCGCGTGCTGCGCCGCCGCCCGCCGCGGTGGGGTCAGCGACAGCACCCGCGCCGGGTGCGGCACTTCCCCGAGGCGTGGACGCGGTGGCCGCCGGCGCCCAGGAAGCCGAGGCCGATGCCCAGCATCCAGGAGTCCTTGGCCAGTGCGATCCCGTCCTGCGTCGGCCGCAGGCTGCCGGGCTCCCGCATGCCGGGGGTGCGCAGATAGAGACCGAAGAGGCCGCCGGAGAACCCGGTGAGGGCGAGCCCGGCGAGCCTGGTCGGCACGAACGGGGCCAGCAGGCTCGCGCCGACCGCGATCTCGGCGTAGGCGAGCAACCGGGTGAACTTGGCGGGTTCCAGCTTGCCGAGGAACGGATAGGCGTTGGCGGCCATTCCGTGCAGCCCCTGGGCGGTCGCCTCGTCGGCCTTCAGCTTGCCGAGGCCGGAGTTCAGGATGAACGCACCGGTGGCCAGGCGCGGCGGGATATCGCGCGGTTCGGGCAACGGCATCATGGCGTGAGCCTCCACACATCAGGTTGTCGGCCCCCGGTCGAGCCTAGCCAGCGGGTGTCCCGGGCGCGCGTCGAGAGGCCGGGGCGGTGGGCGATACTGGGCGCGGCGGGAACACGAGAGGGGGCTCAGTGGTCCGACAACAAGCAGAATTCGACGTCGTGGTGGTCGGCGGCAGCGGGGTGGACACGATCGTCCGTGTCGATGCCCTGCCGGTCCCGCTCGCCGACGCGGTCATGGTCGGCCCGATCCAGGAGTGGCCCGGTCAGACCGGGGGCAATGTGGCACTCGGCGCCCGCGCGCTGGGGCTCGACGTGGTGTTTCTCGACTGCGTCGGTGACGACTGGATCGGTACGCAGGTGCGCGAGCGCCTGGCACATGGCGATGTGGAGTTCCACGCGGTGATCTCGCCGGCCGGGACCCGGCGCGCGGTGAACCTGGTGGACGCGACAGGCCGGCGGATGTCGTTCTACGACGCCCGGGACCCCGAGGACCTGCGGATGCCGCGGGACTTCTATCTGCCCCGGCTTCAGCGGGCCCGGCATGTCCATCTGTCGATCACTAACTTCACCCGGTTCCTGTACGACGACATCGAGGCGCTGGGCGTGCCGGTCTCCACGGATCTGCACGACTGGGACGGACTGAGCGAGCACCAGCGGGAGTTCGCGCTCCGGTCCGATCTGGTCTTCTTCAGCGCGGCGACGACGGGCGAGCGCGCCCCCGCGCTGATGCGGGAGATCCTGCGCTTGGGCCGGGCCACAACGGTGGTCGCCACGGCGGGCGCCGGGGGCGCGTACCTCCTCACGCGCGACGGCGGTGAAGAGCCGGTGCACGTCCCGGCGGTCGTGCCGCCGGCCCCGGTGGTGGACAGCAACGGGGCCGGCGACGCGTTCGTCACCGGCTTCCTGTACGGCCGGCTCGACGGCCGGAAGCCGTTGGAGTGCGCCCGGCTGGGGGCGGTCGCCGGTGCCTACGCCTGTACGGCCCCGGGTTCGACGGCCATGATCGGCCGGGCGGAGCTGCTGGGCGCGTAACGGTGTGCGGGTGCCCCGGCTGCCGGGGCACCCGCACGGTCGGACTACTTCAGGTAGGGACCCGCGGTGCCGATCTTGCCGGGGCCGTTGAGCACGTAGACGCGCATGTTGCCCTTGCCCGGGGCGTCGACGGTGAGCTTTCCGTCGGTGACGACCCGGGTGTCGCCGGTGACGGCGTCCTTGTAGGTGCCGTTGGGGATGCCGGTATACGAGGCGCCGCCCGTGACGGTGACCAGGGCGAAGCTGTCGGTCGTCCCGCTGGTGTAGCGGCGCTTGTACGCCATCTGGCCCGTGATGCCCTCCGTGGAGTACTGGCCCATCTGCAGGGCGGGAACGGCACGGCGGATCTGGTTGAGCCGCTGGAGGTGCTTGACCAGGGGCTTGGCGAGGGTGTTGGCGACCTCGCCGGACGCGGAGTCGACCTGGGAGAACTCCGAGGCGGTGACGCTGCCCGCGAGGTGGTCGCCGTAGTAGGCGCGGCCGGTCGTGGCGAGCGGGCAGGTCGGGCCGCAGTCGATCTTCTTGCCGGCCTGGAACTCGATCTCCGAGCCGTAGTAGAGCGTCGGGATGCCGCGGAACGTCCACATCAGGGCCATGTTCTCTGCCCAGGCGTCGGTGCCGCCCGCGTAGCGCTCGCTGCTCTTGTTGGGCCCGTAGTCGTGGCTGTCGACGTAGACGACGTTGTAGGTCGCGTCGTTGGTCGAGTCGTCGGAGTCCTTGCCGTTGTTGTACGCGTTGGTGGCATCACCGAAGTTCATGTGCATACGCATGTCGATGATGTTCATTCCGGAGAACCGGCTGTGGTCCGGGGTGTGGTACGTGTTGCCGTCGAGGAAGGCGTTGGTGGAGGTCGGCTGATTTCCGGTGCCGAGCTGCTCCTCGTAGTCGTACATCTCCAGCGCGGCCTTGGCGTCGTCGGCGTCGTACTCCTTGCGTTCCTTCCAGGTGAAGAACTGGGCGGAGTGGTTGACCGAACCGCGGTTCCACTTGTCGTTGACGAACGCGCCGACCTCTCCGAAGACAAGGAAGTTCTTCGCGGCCTCGGCACCGAACCGCTGGGTGACCCGCTCCTGGATGGCGGGCAGGAAGCGGCGGTTCCAGGTGGTGCGCGGGATGTGCACCGCGGTGTCGATGCGGAAGCCGTCCACGCCCATGTCGATGTACTTGTCGTAGGCGCCGATCAGGTAGTTCTGCACCGGGGCGGACTCGGTGTTGAAGTCGGCCAGGTCCTCGTGCAGCCAGCAGGAACGGGAGTCCTCGCCCTCCCAGTTGCCGAGCCAGCAGGTGTGGTAGTACGCCTTGGGGAACATGCCCGATGTGGGGTTGGGCCACTGACAGTTGTAGATCGTGTACCCCTCGGCGGACTTCCCGCCGGTCGGCTTGCCCCAGTTGAGGCAGGTGTTGCCCGAGGGTTCGGCCGTGGACCACATGTCGCCGTTGTAGTAGGACTTGCCGCTCTTGGACTCGACGGTGAGTCCGTCGTACTCGAAGCCCTCGTTCTTCTCGTCGTAGTACCAGCTCCACTGGGTGTCGCGGACGCCGTAGACGGTGGGGGTGAACAGGCCCTTGGCGCCCCAGCGCGAGGAGTGGTTGTAGACGACGTCCTGGTAGATCTTGATGCCCTTGGCGTGGGCCGCGTTGATGAGGTCCTGGTAGGAGGCTCCGGCGGACTCCAGGCGGGGGTCGACCTTGTAGAAGTCGTACCCGTGGTACCCGTGGTAGTCGTAGTCGGACCGGTTCAGGACGACCGGGGTGATCCAGATCGCCGAGAAGCCGAGCCCCTTGATGTAGTCGAGCTTGTTGACCAGGCCCTTGAAGTCGCCCCGGAACATGGGGTCGTTGTTGGCGGCGTTGCCGGACTTGACGTCCTGGCTGCCGCCCCGGTTGTTGCTCGTGTCCCCGTCGTTGAAGCGGGCGGTGAGGACGAAGTAGATGGGGTCCTTGCGGGGGTCGGTACCGAGCGGTGTGCCCTGGGCCGCCGCCGGCGGTTTGTCACCGGTGGTCGCCTTCGCCGGTGCGGAGGCGGCGGAGGTGTTGCCCGCCGCGTCGATCGCCTTGACGGTGTACGTGTAGGCGGTGTTCTCCTCCAGGCCGGATTCGGAGAGCACGGTGGACGTGACATCGGTGACGACGCTGCCCTTGGTGCCGCCGGTGCGGGTGACCTGATACTTCGTCACCTCGGTGTTGTCCGTGGAGGGTTCCCAGCTCAGGACGACCGCCACGCCGTCGGCCTTCGCCGTCACTCCGCCCGGTACGGTCGGCGCCTCGGTGTCGGCGGGTTCGGCGGCGCAGGGGTCCCCGGCGTCCTTGACGACCGCCCGGTCCTTCACGGTGCTGCGGCCGGCCGGGATGGTGTAGTCGCTGCCGTTGTTGTTGTCCCAGACACCGTTGCCGTTGTTGAACGCGGCCTTCATCGAGGTCGCGGAGCCGAGGTCGACCGTCTTCCTCACCCAGCCGGTGCAGGCGGGCTCCATGCCGACGCCGGGCACGGCCGTCCAGGAGCCGCCGGCGGGCTGGTAGTGGAGGTTGGTGGTCGTCCAGCCGACGGTGGCGGTGGAGTAGTACACCGACGCGGTGTGCGCCTCCTCGGTCGGAGTGGGGCTCGGGTCGGGGTCACCGCTGCCCGCGCACGGGTCGCTGTGGGCGACCACGCCGTCCTTGACCGTGATGTTCCCGCTGCCGAGGTCGTAATTCTTGCCCCCGTTGTTGTCCCAGACGCCCGAACCGTTGTTGAAGGTGGCCTGGATTCCCGCGGCGCCCGAGAGCGGGACCGTCTTCTTGACCCAGTCGGTGCAGGCGGCCTCCATGACCACACCGGGCACGGTGGTCCACGCACCGCCGTCGGGCGCGTAATGCAGGTTGTAGGCGGCCCAGTTCTTCGTCTTGGTGTAGTAGAAGACGGTCGTGGTGGTGTCGGAGGACGCGACGGGCCGTGCGTCGAGGCCGGTGCCCTGCGGCAGCGCGGTGAGCAGTCCGCACACTGCGGCGGCGGCAGCGGCGGACGCCAGGGTGCGTCTCAGCAGCCGGTGAGGATTGCGTTTCATGGTGTCTCCAGGGAAGGGCCACGGCGGCGGCGAAGCCGTGGCGTCCGAGGCGCGGGAAAGTGGGGACCCGCGCCGTCCCGCCGGAGACCCTGACGCGCCTCAAGGTCCGAGCAAACGGGGAATCGTCCGCCTGTAAAAACAGCCGGAATGTTGCTGCAATCTTTTGCAGCAAGGAAGTTACCGGCACATGACAACCCCGTAAAGAGGTGCGGCGGCCCCGACCGCGGACCCGCTCAGAAAGGAACCGTCAACTGCGCCTGTACGTGCGCCTGGAGGACACCGGCCATGTCGGTCGTACCGCCGCTCAGCAGCCACTGGGTCTGCAGGCCGTCCATCAGCGCGATCAGCTGCTGGGCCGCCTCACCGGGGTCGATGTCCTCGCGCAGCACACCCTTCTCGCGGGCCTCCGTGTAGGAAACGGCCGTGGACAGCAGCGAGCTGCGGTACCGCTCGACGAAGTACGCGTGGGCCGGGTGCTCGGCGGAGGTCGCCTCGGCGGACAGGACACAGAACAGCTCGACGATGCCGCGCCGCTGCGCGTTGAGCGCCGCGAGGCCCACCAGCCGGCGCAGCCGGTCGACACCCGTGGGGCGGCCCGCCTCCAGCCACTGGCCGTCCACGGCGTCGCGGTGTTCCAGGACCGCGAGCAGCAGCGACTCCTTGGTCGGGAAGTGGTGCAGCAGTCCGGGATGCGAGATGCCGCAGCGGGTGGCGATCACCCGCAGCGAGGCGCCCCGGTACCCTGCCTCGCCGAACATGGCCATGGCCTGATCGAGGATCTCCTCGCGTTTGGCCCGGCCCTTGGCGTAGCCACGCCGCTCCTCACCGGTCACTCGGCACGCTCCCCGGTCGTCTCGGCAGGCACCGCTGCGTAGGTTTGCATATTACTTACTTACCACTAGGTCGGTATTCGGCGTACGGTGGTCCCCGGAGCGCAGCCTCCGCGTACCGCCCGATGAGTACGTCGCCGACGTCGTGAAAGGAACTCCCGTGGGCTCCTCCCTGCCCTATCTCGACCCCCGCCTGTCCATTCCGGAGCGCGTCGCCGACCTGCTCGGCCGGATGACGCTGCCCGAGAAGGTCGGCCAGATGCTCCAGCTCAACGGCAAGGACGGGGTGCGGCAGCACATCGAGGACATGCACGCGGGCTCGATCCTGCACGCCTCGCCCGAACGCGTCCTGGAGGCCGCCGAGCTGACCCGGCGCACCCGCCTCGGCATCCCCCTCCTGGTCGCCGAGGACTGCATCCACGGCCACTCGTTCTGGGAGGGCGCCACCATCTTCCCCACCCAGCTGGGCATGGCCGCGAGCTGGGACCCGGAGCTGCTGGAGCGGGTGGCGCGGGCGACCGCCGTCGAGGTGGCGGCGACCGGCGTGCACTGGACGTTCTCGCCGGTGCTGTGCATCACCCGCGACCTGCGCTGGGGCCGGGTGAGCGAGACGTTCGGCGAGGACCCGTTCCTGATCGGCGAACTGGCCTCGGCGATGGTGCGCGGGTACCAGGGCGAGGGGCTCGACGACCCGACCGCGATCCTCGCGTGCGCCAAGCACTTCGCCGGCTATTCCGAGACCCAGGGCGGCCGGGACGCGAGCGAGGCCGACATCTCGCGGCGCAAGCTGCGCTCCTGGTTCCTGCCGCCGTTCGAGCGGGTCGCCAAGGAGGGCTGCCGCACGTTCATGCTGGGCTATCAGTCGATGGACGGCGTCCCCATCACCGTCAACAACTGGCTGCTGGGCGAGGTGCTGCGCGGCGAGTGGGGCTACACCGGCACCCTGGTGACCGACTGGGACAACGTCGGGCGCATGGTGTGGGAGCAGAAGGTGTACGCCGACCACGCGCAGGCGGCGGCCGCCGCGGTCCGGGCGGGCAACGACATGGTGATGACGACTCCGGACTTCTTCGAGGGTGCGCAGCAGGCCGTGGCGGGCGGGCGGCTCGACGAGGCGGACATCGACGCGGCGGTCGCACGCATCCTCACGCTCAAGTTCGAGCTGGGCCTGTTCGAGAACCCGCGCCACCCCGACCGGGCCCGGCAGGAGGCGGTCATCGGCAGCGCCGGGCACGCCGAGCTGAACCTGGAGGTGGCCCGCCGCTCGCTGGTGCTGCTGGCCAACGACGGCACCCTGCCGCTGGACGGCGGTTTCACGGCCGGGGCGGACGGGCGCGCGGTCGCGGACACCGCCGCGCCGCCGCGTACGGTCGCCGTGATCGGCCCCAACGCGGATGACGCGCAGACCCAGCTCGGGGACTGGGCGGGTTCCTCCGGCCAGGCGGACTGGCTGCCCGACGGCCATCCGCGCGCCATGATCCGTACCGTGCTCGACGGCTTCCGGGAGCATGTGCCCGCCGGCTGGACCGTCACCCACGCGCGGGGTGCCGACATCCTGACGGTGGGCCCGGACCCGGAGGGTGCCTTCTTCCCGGACGGGCAGCCGCGCCCCGAGATCGTCATGCCGTGCGAGCCGTCCGAGGAGCTGATCGCGGAGGCGGTCGCCGCCGCGGAGGCCGCCGATCATGTCGTCGCCGTGGTGGGCGACCGCATCGAACTGATCGGTGAGGGGCGCTCGACCGCGACCCTGGAGCTGATCGGCGGACAGATCGCGCTGCTGGACGCGCTCGCCGCGACGGGCAAGCCGTTCACCGTGGTGGTCATCAGCTCCAAGCCGCTGGTGCTGCCGCCGTCGGCGTACCGCGCGGCGGCCATCGTCTACGCGTTCAACCCGGGCATGCTCGGCGGTCGTGCGGTGGCCGAGCTGGTCCTCGGTCTCGTGGAGCCGTCCGGGCGGCTGCCCGTCTCCTTCGCGCGTCACGCGGGCCAGCAGCCCACGTACTACAACCAGCTGCGCGGCCAGCACGGCACGCGGTACGCGGACCTGACGCAGCGGCCGGCGTTCGTGTTCGGGGAGGGCCTCAGCTACACGACCGTCGCCTACTCGGACCTGGAGGTGCTGACCGACGTCCTGGGCGCGGGCGACACCCTGCGGGCGCGCGTCGTCGTCGGCAACACCGGTGAACGCCCGGCGCTGGAGACCGTACAGGTGTATGTCAGCGACTCGGTCACGTCGGTGACGTGGGCGGAGAAGGAGCTCAAGGCCTACCGGCAGGTGCCGTTGGCCCCGGGCGAGTCGCGCGAGGTGGTCTTCGAACTGCCGGTGTCCGTGTGCAGCCTGGTGGACGCGGAGGGCCGCCGGGTCGTCGAGCCGGGGGCGTTCGAACTGCTCGTCGGTCCGTCGTCACGCGACGACGACCTGCTGCGGGCGGGTTTCACCGTCAAGGGCTGACCGGCCGCGCCGGCGGGCGGCCGGGGATCACGGTCCCGGCTGCCCGCTGCCGCGCAGCCGTTCCAGGTCGGAGGGGCGGACCTGGATGACGAACAGCGCGATCAGGGCCGCGGCGACGGCGAAGGCAGCCGCGGCGAGGAACGCGGTGGAGACGCCGGATGCCAGGACCTGGTCGCCCCAGTGCCCCGGGAGCTGCCCAGTCCTGCGGAACTGCGCGAGCTGCGCCGGTGTCGCCTCGGCCATGAACTTGGGCACCTGGTCGGTCGCCTCGTTGCGGCTGGCCGTGCCGAAGACGGTGACCAGGATGGACAGGCCGAGCGATCCGCCCACCTGCTGGGTGGTGTTGAGGATGCCGGAGGCCGCGCCCGACTCGTGGGGCTCGACGCCCGAGAGCGCCATCAGCGTCAGCGAGACGAACTGCAGGCCCATGCCGAGGCCGAACACCAGCACCGGGCCCAGGAGACTGCCCAGGTACGTGCTGTGGACGTCGGTCTGCGTGAGCCAGCCGAGTCCGACGGCCGCGAGGACCGCGCCCGTCACCATGAAGGGCTTGGGACCGAAGCGCGGCAGCAGCCGGGAGGTGAATCCGGCGCCGATCGCGATGATGACGCTGACCGGCAGGAAGGCGAGGCCCGTGCGCAGGGGGCTGAAGCCCAGGATGTTCTGCACGAAGAGGGTCAGGAAGAAGAACATCCCGAACATCGCCGCCGCGAGGCTGAGCATCATCCCGTAGGTGCCGGCGCGGTTGCGGTCGCGGAACATCCACAGGGGTGTGATGGGCTGCCGGGACCGGCTCTCGATGGTGATGAACAGGCCGAGCAGCACCACCGCCGCGGCGAACGCGACCAGGGTCAGGACGTCGCTCCAGCCCTCCTCGGAGGCCCGGATGAAGCCGTAGACCAGGCACACCATGCCCAGCGTCGCCGTGAGCGCGCCGATGACGTCGAAGTGGCCCGGGTGGCGTTCGGACTCCTGGATGAAGCGGCGGGTGGCCAGCACGATCAGGATGCCGATGGGCACGTTGACGAAGAAGATCCACCGCCAGTCCAGCCACTCCACCAGCACACCGCCCGCGAGCAGCCCGATGGCGCTGCCGCCGGCCGAGACCGCCGCGAACACGCCGAACGCCCTGTTGCGCGCGGGCCCTTCACGGAAGGTTGTCGTGATCAGCGCGAGCGCCGTGGGCGAGGCGATGGCGCCGCCGACGCCCTGGAGGGAGCGGGCGGCAAGCAGTTGCCAGGACTCCTGCGCGAGGCCGCCGAGCAGGGAGGCGAACACGAAGAGGGCGACGCCGGTCATGAAGACCCTGCGCCGCCCGAGGATGTCTCCGAGCCGTCCGCCCAGCAGCAGCAGACCGCCGAACGTCAGTGTGTAGGCGTTGATCACCCACGACAGGTTCTCGGTGGAGAAGCCCAGTGCGGTCTGGATGTGCGGGAGGGCGATGTTCACGATGGTGATGTCGAGAACCACCATCAGCTGGCAGGAGCAGATGACCAGCAGGGCGATCCCGCCGCCTCGACCCTTCCTGGGGGTTTCGGTGGCCTGCGGAGGTGTCGCTGAGGAGTCCGTCATCGGATCATCGGCCGCTCGTGCTGGCAGTGAACGCGGTCGTTCACTCCCCCGACGTTAGACCCGCCCGCGGGCCGTCGCCAATCGATCTCCGGTACGGCGACGGCCCCCGCGGTCACTCGAACGCCGCCGCGGCCTCCTTCAGCGCCTGCGCGACGGCCTCCGGCGAGTCGGGGCCGGGCTCTCCCGGGATGTAGGTCACCGACCGCAGCCGGCCCCGGTAGCGGAAGGAGCGGTGGCGCTCGAACAGCGGCCAGGAAACGGGCGACTTGCGGTCGACGCCGACGCTGATGCCCTGGAAGGGGGCCATCCCGATGAGCTGGTGGACGCTGGGCGGGGTCGCCCGCACCTCGCCGTCGACATCGATCGTGAAGGCCCAGCGCAGCCCCTTCTCGGCGGTGGCCACGAGCCGGACCAGGTGCTCGCCGGGTGACAGCGGCCCGGCGTCGCTCTCGTGGAGCACGCCGTACTCGTTGTACGCGAAGTGCAGGCGGCCGTCCTCCACGTACAGGCTGTAGCCGCCGCCCTGGTCACCGTGCGAGACGAGCACCCCCTCCCCCGTCTCCTCGACGGCGACGGTGACCTCGAAGGAGCGCAGCGAGACCAGCCGCGAGGAGCGGTAGCGCTCCAGCTCCGGGGTGCCGGGCAGCAGGGTCAGCGGACGCGACAGCCGGCGCTCGGCCGGGTTGCGCCGGGCGAGGGCGCCGCTGCCGTCGGGGAGCGGGAAGACCCCGTTGCGCCAGGCCGCCGTCTCCCAGGCCGCCGAGAGTTCCTTGACCAGGTCCGGGTGCTCGGCCGCCAGGTCGTGGATCTCGGTCGGGTCGGTCCTGATGTCGTACAGGGCCCACTCGGAGTCGTCGTAGGGCGCGCCGGGGCGGTGGAGGGTGACGAGCTTGTGCCCGTCGCGGTAGTAGCTGCGGTTGCCGGTCATCTCGCAGTACTGCTCGGGGTGGGTGGAGAGGTGGTCCGGGTCGGTGAGCACCGGGCCGAAGGTGACGCCGTCCGGCTCCTGGAGCGTGACGCCCCGCCGCTGCTCCGGCCGCTCCAGACCGGCCAGCTCCAGCAGGGTCGGGGCGATGTCGGTGACGTACTGGTACTGCGGGCGCACCCCCGGGGTGAGCCGTCCGTCGCGCGCGCCCCGGTGCCAGGACAGGACGAACGGGACACGCACCCCGCCCGCGTAGGTGTGGCCCTTGTAGAGCCGGAAGGGGGTGTTGGACGCCATGCCCCAGCCGCACGGGTAGTGCACCAGGCTGCGCGGGCCGCCGATGAGTTCGGGGTCGCGGTCGACGTCGGGGGTCCAGTCGCCGGGCAGTGCGGGGTGGTGGACGAATCGGCTGAAGTAGGAGCGGGTCCCCTCGGCGCCGCCCTCGCCGGTGCCTCCGTTGTCGGAGGTGAAGACGATGATGGTGTTGTCGAGTTCGCCGAGCGCGTCGAGGGTCGCGGTGAGCCGGCCCAGGTTCTGGTCGATGTTGTCGACGAGTGCCGCGTACACCTCCATGTAGCGGGCGTACAGGCGCTGTTGCTCCTCGGTGAGGCTGTCCCAGGCGGGCACGTCCTGCCCGGCCTCGCTGTTGCGCTCGGGGAGTTCGGTGCCGGGCGGGAAGAGACCGTCGGCGATCTGGGCGGCGAAGCGGCGTTCGCGCAGCGCGTCCCAGCCCTCGTCGTAGCGTCCCCGGTGGCGGGCGATGTCCTCCTCCTTGGCCTGGAGGGGGCCGTGGACGGCGTTGTGCGCGAGGTAGAGGAAGAAGGGTTTGTCCGGGTCGTGGGCGCGCAGCGACTTCACCATGGAGATGGCCTGGTCGGTGATGTCGTCGGTGTAGTAGTAGTCGTCGGGGAGCTCGTCGATGTCCAGCGGGCTGTTGTCGCGGACGAGCTGGTGCGGGTGGAAGAGGCTGGTGAGGCCTTCCAGGACGCCGTAGTACTGGTCGAACCCCTTGCGCAGCGGCCAGTTGTCGCGGTCGTCGGCGGCGTTGGACGCGGAGTCGCGGACGAGGTGCCATTTGCCGACGGCGTAGGTGGCGTAGCCGGAGTCGTGGAGGAGTTCGGCGAGGGTGGGGATGTCGTCGGCGATCTCCATGCCGTAACCGGGGAAGCCGGGGTCGGAGTTGGCGACCATGGCGTAGCCGACGCGGTGCGGGTTGAGGCCGGTGAGGAGGGCGGCGCGGGCCGGTGAGCACAGCGGCATGGTGTGGTAGTTGCTGAGGCGTACACCGTCCTCGGCCAGACCGTCCAGGACGGGTGTGGCGATCTCGGAGCCGAAGGGGCCGATGTCGCTGTAGCCCATGTCGTCGACGAGGACGACGACGATGTTGGGTGCCTTCTCCCCCGGGGTGCGGGGCGCCGGCCAGGCCGGCTCGGAGGCGGCGAAGGTGCGGCCGATCCGGCCGGGGAAGCCGTCGTATGGGTCGCGGCGGGTGCTGGTGGTCATCGGCGGGTGGCTCCGTGGTGGGTCGGGGCGGGCGGGGTGAGGTCGCGGGCGCAGCGGAAGCCGCCGTGGCCGGTGGAGGAGTCGGGGCTGTTGTGGGAGCGGGCGGCGACGCGGTAGCGGTTGCAGTACGAGGCGTGGCACAGGTAGGAGCCGCCCCGGATGACGCGTTCGCCGGGTCCGAAGGCGTCGGCGCACCACTCCCAGACGTTGCCGGAGGTGTTGTGGAGGCCGTAGCCGTTGGGGGCGTACGCGGTGACGGGGACGGTGCCGGTGCGGCCGCCCGGACGGTCCGAGCGGTGCGGGAAGGTGCCGCGCCAGATGTTGCACATCTCGCTTCCGCCGGGGGTGAGTTCGTCGCCCCACGGGTAGCGGGCGCCGTCGAGTCCGCCGCGGGCGGCGTACTCCCACTCGGCCTCGGTGGGCAGGCGCAGCCCGGCCCAGTCGGTGTAGGCGCGGGCGTCGTCGTGGGAGATGTGGACGACGGGGTGGTCGGCCCGGTCCCCGAGCCCCGAGCCCGGCCCCTCCGGGGCGTTCCAGCAGGCCCCCTCGACGCCGAGCCACCAGGGCGCGCCGGGCACCCGGCCGATGACGTGGCGTGCGGCGGCCGGGGCGAGGAGCAGGTGGAACACGTAGGAGCTGCCGTACCGTTCGGCGTCGGTGCGGTAGCCCGTGGCGTCGGCGAACAGGGCCCAGTCGGCGTTGCTGACGGCGGCGATGTCGATGGCGAAGGGGGCCACGGTCACCTCGCGCACGGGCCCTTCGCGGTCGGCGGGGTAGCCCTCCCCGAAGGCGTCGCCCATCCGGAAGACACCGCCGGGCAGTTCGGCCATCGCCCGCCGCGCGAGGGCCGACGGCGGGCCCGCACGGCGCACCGACGGCAGAGGCAGTACGCCGGTGCAGGGGCGGCCGGGCGTGCAGCACGTGCTCACGCGAGCGCCCCCGTCTTCTCGGCCTGCTCGCTGCGGGCCGCCGGGGGTACGGGTTCGGGCGCGGCGGCGAGCAGGGCGCGGGTGTACGGGTCGCGGGGGTGGTCGCACACCTCGTCGGCGGTGCCGGTCTCCACGATGCTGCCCCGGTGCATCACGGCGATGCGGTGGCTGACCTGCCGGACGACCGCGAGGTCGTGGGCGATGAAGACGAGGGAGAGACCCAGGTCGCGCTGGAGGTCGGTGAGCAGGCCGACGATCTGGGCCTGGACGGACACGTCGAGCGCGGAGACGGGTTCGTCGCAGATGAGGACGGAGGGTGCGGGGGCGAGCGCGCGGGCGATGCCGATGCGCTGGCGCTGGCCGCCGGAGAAGGAGCGCGGGTGGCGTCCGGCCACGGCGGGGTCCAGGCCCGCCAGCTCCAGGAGCTCCGCCACCCGCGCCCGGCGTGCGTCGCGGTCGCCGATGCCGAACGCGATGAGGGGTTCGGCGACGATCTCCCCCACGGTCATCCGGGGGTTGAGCGAGGCGTACGGATCCTGGAACACCATCTGGACCTGGCGGCGCACCCCGTGCAGCGCGCGCCGGGAGGGCCGGGTGACGTCCTCGCCGCGCAGCCGCAGGGTGCCGCCGTCGGCGGTGTGGGCGTGGGCGAGAATCCGGGCCAGGGTGGACTTGCCGGAGCCGGACTCCCCCACGATGCCCAGGGTCTCGCCCTCCCTGAGCGTCAGCGACACCCCGTCGAGCGCGGGCACCCCGCGTCGCCGGGCGCCGCGTCCCCCGTACGTCTTGGTGAGCCCGTCCGCCTCCAGGACGACCGCGCCGGGTGCGGGGCGGTCGTCCTGGAGGCGGACGGGCTCACCAAGACGTACGGGGGACGCGGCCCCACCCCGGCACGCCGCGCCCTGGAACGCCTGGTCGTCCACGCCGAGACCTCGGTCCTGGGCAGCGCGTCGGCGGGGTCCGCCGCGCTGCCCAGGACCGAGGTCTCGGCGTGGACGACCAGGCGTTCCAGGGCGCGGCGTGCCGGGGTGGGGCGGCCGGCGGCGAGGAGGGTCTGCCAGGCGGCGTGCACGGCGGTGACGGCGGCGCGCCGGGTGGCGTGACCGGGGGCGGCGGCGTGCGCGGCGGCGGCGTTCAGGGCGCGGGCGGTGGCGCGGCGCTCGGGTCCGTCGCGGCGGACGAGCGCGGGGGCGACGACGGCGACGAGCCAGGCGACCGCGCCCGCGCCGAGCGTGAGGGCGAGGTGGCCGGGGACCTGCCCGAGCGTCTGGGGGACGAAGAGGGCGGCGGAGCTGACGAAGGTGAAGATCACCGGTCCGGGCGGGCCGATCCGGGTCGCGTCGCAGAGCAGCTTCTGCGTGGCGGCCAGGAGCGCGCCGACGGCGATCAGCACGGCGGCCGATCCGGTGAGCGAGGCGACGACGAGGGCGGCGCCGAGACCGGCGGTCATGCCGAGCACCACCCCGGCGACGGTGCCGGCACGGCGGGCGTACGGGAGGTTGTGGCCGTACAGCGCGCAGAGCGAGCCGGCCATCGTGTACATCACCAGGTCGAGCCGGCCGAGGGCCAGCAGCACCAGGTTGGGTACGGCGGTGGCCACGACGACGCTGGTGGCGGGCTTGAACCACATGTCGGACGGCCGGTTCAGGCGCAGCGGGCCGGTCAGCGGGAGTCTGCGGACGGCGGACCTGGAGGACCTGATGGTTGTATCGCTCACTCATATACTTTAACAGGTATTACACAAGTAAAACACCTGGATCGAAACTGGCCCCGGGAGACAGCACCGCCCGCGCTCCTCAACGAGGGGCGCGGGCGGTCGGGCGTACGGGACCGGGCTCAGCCGAGGCCGCGGGCGTCCTGCTTGAGGGCGGTGTCCACGGTCAGGGCTGTAGCCACCACCAGGCTCAGCAGCGGCTCGGGCAGCTGATAGTGGATCTGGAGGACGTAGTTGTCCGCCGTCGTGAACAGCGTCTTCGCGAGCCCTTCCCAGGTCTTGGTGATCCGGGCGACCTCCTGGTCGTTGTGGTCGACGATCGCGAAATTCCAGGCGCGCCAGTTCTCGGCCTTGATGGCGCCGATCTGCTGACCATTGGCCATGATCGCGAAGTTGATCTTGCCGATGGCGTTCTGCTGGATGATCTCGCCGACCGGTTGACCGTCCGGGCGCTGCACGATGACCTTCGACTTGATGAACTTCGCCGGGCGGGTCAGCAGCAGCTGCGGCTGGCCGTAGGCGTCGCGGATCTCCAGCCGGTGGGTCAGGTACTGGTCGATGCTGGTGAGGAACCGCAGCACCTTGCGCAGGGCGCCCTGGCCGACCTGGACGACCGAGCCGACGGTGTTGCCGTGCTGGTCGAAGACGCTGTACTCGTTCGTCAGCTCGATCAGCTTGGCCTTCTGGTTCACGACCAGGACCTGCTGGCTGAAGAGCGAGCCGCCGCCGGGGACGCCGCCCTGCTGAGGAACGCCGCCCTGCTGGGGAACAGCCGCCGGCTGCTGCGGCGTCTGGGCCTGCGCGGGGGCCTGCGGCTGCGCCGGAACCTGGGCGGGGGCCTGAGCCTGGGCGGAGGCCTGGGCCTGGTCGCCGCCGGCCGGGTTCGTGTGCTCGGTCCACTGGGACCCGTCCCAGTAGCGCAGCAGCTGGGGGGCGCCGTGCGGATCGGGATACCAGCCCGCAGATACGTTCGAGTGCGTTGTCACCGGGGCACACTATCTCGCCATGGCCGAAACGGGATCGCTCGTCCATGGATCCACAGGTTCACCGGATTGCGTCCCGCACTGCTTGAATCTTCAACGCACCAGTACGATGTGCGGGATGAACAGGGTGAGCGAGGGTGCGGGACGGGTGCGAGGCACCGGTGCGTCCCTCGTGCTCACCTGGGTGTTCGTCCTGGTCGCGCTCGTCGTGTGCTGCTCGCCGCAGTCCGTACGGCCGCACTCCTCCCCCGAGTTCGCCCCCGCGTCCGCCCTCGCGACACTGACCGACCTCACGGTGGTCCGGGTCGTGGTGGCCGACGCCCCCGGCGACCGGGGCGTGGGCGACTCCTGCCACGACGCCTCGGAGCACTCCGCGCCCGTCGTGCTGCCCGGCCGGCCGGGACCGGCCGCCGTCCCCACGGCCGCCGTGACGCTCCTTCCGGCCCGGCCCCTCACCTGTGGTGCCTCGATCCGGGGGCCCTCCAACGACGCGGTCGGCGAGGTCGACCCCCTGCGCCTTCAGGTTCAACGGATCTAGGACGGCCGGGGATGCCGCGTACCCGCTTCCGGGACGCCGGCTCCTCCTGCCGTACGCAGTCCGTCTTGCCGATCCGATGAACCGAAGGACCCGTCATGGCTTCCACCAAGAAGCAGAACACCCCTGCCGCCGCCCGCCGCGCCAAGCTGGAGGAGGCGCGCCGTCAGGAGCGGGCCCGTGAGCGCCGCTCTCGCATCATCACGCTGACCGTCGGCGTCCTGGTGGTCGCCGGCCTCGTCGCCGGGGGCGGCTATCTGATGAACGCCGCCGATGAGCAGGACAAGGCGGAGGCCCAGGCCAAGATCTCGCCCGTCACCGGCGAGAAGAGCTGGGACAAGCTCACGCAGAACCATGTGGAGAAGACCGTCGACTATCCGATGAACCCGCCGGTCGGCGGCGACCACAACCCGGTGTGGATGAACTGCGACGGTGACGTCTACACCCAGGCCATACCGAAGGAGAACGCCGTCCACTCGCTGGAGCACGGCGCGGTGTGGGTCACGTACACCGGCAAGGCGAAGCCCGCCGATGTGAAGAAGCTGAACGAGCGGGTGTCGTCCACGCCGTACTCGCTGATGAGCCCGGTCGAGGACCAGGAGGCCCCGCTGATGCTCAGCGCCTGGGGGAAGCAGCTCACCGTGAAGAGCGCCACCGACGCCCGCGTCGCGCAGTTCTTCACGAAGTACGTGCAGGGCCCGCAGACCCCGGAGCCGGGCGCCGCCTGCACCGGCGGGATCGCCAAGTGACGTCCGCCCCGCGCACCTCGCGGCCCCTGGTGCTGGCCGGCGGTGCGGTGCTGCTGCTGGCACTCGCGCTGATCGCGCTGACGTTCGTACGCCCGTCGACGTCGGCGCCCGCCGCGCCGGCGTCCGCGTCCGCGCCGGCCGAGTCGTCGGCCGATGTGGGGTTCGCCCGCGACATGGCGGTCCACCACCAGCAGGCGGTCGAGATGTCGTTCATCGTCCGGGACCGCACCTCGGACGAGGCGGTGCGCCGGCTCGCGTTCGACATCATCAACACCCAGGCCAACCAGCGGGGCATGCTGCTGGGGTGGCTGGAGATGTGGGGGCGGGCGAAGAGTTCCCCCGGGCCGCCCATGGCGTGGATGGGGCACTCGTTCACCCCGCGCGGTGACGGCGCGCTGATGCCCGGCATGGCGACCGACGCCGAACTGGACGCCCTGCGGGCGGCCAAGGGCAAGGCGGCCGAGGTGCTCTTCCTGAAGCTGATGACCGCACACCACAAGGCCGGCGCGGAGATGGCCCAGGCCGCCGCGTCGGCGGCGGGCACCAAGGAGATCAGGAGCCTGGCGTCGGGTATGGCCCTGGCCCAGAAGTCGGAGATCGCGCTCATGGCGGACATGCTCAAGGAGCGGGGAGCGTCCGCGTCCTGAGGCGGGCCGGGGCCGTCCGCCCCGGCCCGCCACGACCGTACTGGCGTACGGAATCGCATAGGCTCAGGACCGATATGAAGAGCAACCTCACACCGCTGGGGCCCAAGGCCGACAAGGACACCGTCCGGCGCAGCAATCTGAGCCTCGTGCTGCGGGCCGTCCGCGACGAGGGCGAGGGGGAGGCGACCCGGGCCGGTGTCGCCGCGCGCGTGGGGCTGACCCGGGCCGCCGTGTCCTCGCTGGTCGAGCAGCTGCTGGAGAGCGGCTTCCTCACCGAGTCCGGCAAGACGTTCAGCGGGCAGGCGGGCCGCCCCGGGACCGCGCTGAAGACGGCCCGCACCGGACCGGCCGGGCTCGGGGTCGAGGTCAACATCGACTACGTCTCGGTGTGCGTCGTCGATCTGGCCGGCACCGGCCGGGTCCGCCTCACCGAGCACCTCGACAACCGGGGCACCCCGCCCGACGAGGTGCTCGCGCGCGCGGCCCGGATCGCCGCGCGCACCCTCGACTCGGCGCGGGAGCAGGAGCTGTACCCGGTCGGTGTGGCGCTGGCGCTGCCGGGCCTGGTCTCGGGCGGCGCGGTCCGCCAGGCGCCGAACCTGGGCTGGAACCAGGTCCCGGCAGAGGAGCTGTTCGCCGCCGCGCTGGCCGCCGAGCACCCGGAGCACCGGGCGCTGCCGGTCCGCTCGGAGAACGAGGCGAATCTGGCGGCCCTGGCCGAGCTGTGGTTCGGCGGCCTGGAGCGCATCCGCAGCTTCCTCTATCTGACCGGCGAGATCGGCGTAGGCGGCGCGGTGGTCATCGACGGCGAGCTGTTGCGCGGGGCGCACGGCTTCGCCGGCGAGATCGGGCACGTGGTGGTGGACGCGCAGGGTCCGCAGTGCCGTTGCGGTTCGCGGGGCTGCCTGGAGCAGTACGCCGGACAGGCCGCGCTGCTGCGGGCGGCCGGGATCGACGGGGGCGGCGGCGGGCTCGGGGTCGCGGAGCTGGAGAAGCGGGTGCGGGCGGGCGACGAGCGGGCGGTCGGCGCGGTCGCGGAGGCCGGGCGGATGCTGGGGCGGGTGCTGTCGGGGGCGGTCAACCTGCTGGACCCGGACGCGGTGGTGCTCGGCGGGATCTACCGGAACCTGATGCCGTGGCTGTCGCCGCCGGCCGACGAGGAGCTGACGGGCCGGGTCGTGTCCGGGCTCTGGGCTCCGCGCGGGGGCCGGCTGCGCGCCTCGTCCGTGGCGGGTGACGCGGCGCGGGGCGCGGCGGCGCTGGTGATGACGGACGTACTGGCCGACCCGGTGGCGTACGCGCGCCCGGCGATGGCCTGAGACGTAGGGAAAGAACGGAGGGGGCGGACGCACCGAGCGTCCGCCCCCTCCGTCGTGCCCTGCGGTGTCCTCAGCGGACGCCGAGCAGGTGGTCCATCGCCAGCTGGTCCAGGGCCTCGAACGCCATGCCGCGTGCGGCGGCCGCGTCCACGTCGAACTCCTCGAAGGCGGAGCGGTCGGCGAGCAGCCCGGCCACGCCGTCCTCGGCGGTGCGCTGCGCCAGCTCGTCCAGGCGGGAGGCGCGCAGGGCCTCCTGGACCGCCGGGTCGGCACGGAAGGCGGCGGCGCGCTCCTTGAGGATGAGGTAGTTGCGCATGCAGCCGGCGGCGGAGGCCCAGACGCCGTCGTAGTCCTCGGTGCGCGGCGGCTTGAAGTCGAAGTGGCGCGGGCCGGCGTAGTCCGAGTTCTCCAGGAGGTCGACGAGCCAGAAGGCCTGGCGCAGGTCGCCGGCGCCGAAGCGGAGGTCCTGGTCGTACTTGATGCCGGACTGGCCGTTGAGGTCGATGTGGAAGAGCTTGCCCGCCCACAGGGCCTGCGCGATGCCGTGCGGGAAGTTCAGCCCGGCCATCTGCTCGTGCCCGACCTCCGGGTTGACGCCCACCATCTCGGGGCGCTCCAGGCGCTCGATGAAGGCGAGGGCGTGACCGATGGTGGGGAGCAGGATGTCGCCGCGCGGCTCGTTCGGCTTGGGCTCGATGGCGAACTTGAGGTCGTAGCCCTGCTCGGTGACGTAGTCGCCCAGCAGGTCGAAGGCCTCCTTCATCCGGTCGAGCGCGACGCGGATGTCCTTGGCGGCGCCGGACTCGGAGCCCTCGCGGCCGCCCCAGGCGACGTAGGTGGTGGCGCCCAGCTCGACGGCCAGGTCGATGTTCCGGATCGTCTTGCGCAGGGCGTAGCGGCGGACGTCCCGGTCATTGGCGGTGAAGGCGCCGTCCTTGAAGACGGGGTGCGTGAAGAGGTTCGTCGTGGCCATGGGGACGACGAGACCGGCCGCGTCGAGCGCCTGGCGGAAGCGCTTGACGACGCTCTCGCGCTCGGTGTCCGTGGAGCCGAACGGGATCAGGTCGTCGTCGTGGAAGGTCACGCCGTAGGCGCCGAGCTCCGCGAGCCGCTTGACGGAGTCGACCGGGTCGATCGCCGTGCGCGTCGCGTCACCGAACGGGTCGCGGCCCTGCCAGCCCACGGTCCACAGACCGAAGGTGAACTTGTCTTCGGGGGTCGGTGCGAAGCGTTCCGTCATGGTGGTGCCGCCTTAGGGGCCGGGGTTCCGCAGCCGGTCGGGCGGCCGAACCTCTATTTGTTCACTGTCATGACTAATCATGCACGGACAGCCCGTGCGGCGTAAAGCCCCCGGAGCGCAGACGTCCCCTCGTCGCCGCCGGGCGTCCGGAGCAGGCCCTGTTCCGGGCGGACCCGATCGCGTAATTTGTTTTGCGCACGATCAAATAAACGAGCGAATGAGGTCAGCCATGCCGCCGCATACCGTCGTCATCGGTGTGGACAGCTCCACCCAGTCCACCAAGGCGGCGTTCACCGACACCGCCACCGGCCGGCTGCTCGCCGTCGGCCGCGCCCCCCACGTCGTCACGGGAGAGGGCGGTGCGCGCGAGAGCGACCCCGAGATCTGGTGGCAGGCCCTGCGCGACGCGGTCGCGGCCGGACTGAAGGAGTCCGGAATCGCGGCGGCGGACGTCGTGGGGATCGCGGTCGCCGGCCAGCAGCACGGCCTGGTCGTCCTGGACGCCGAGGGCCGCCCGCTGCGCCCGGCCCTGCTGTGGAACGACACCCGCTCCGCCCCGCAGGCCGCCGCCCTCACCGCCGCGCTCGGCGGCCCCGACGCCTGGACCGCGCGCACCGGTTCGGTCCCGGTGGCCGCGATGACCGCGTCCAAGTGGCAGTGGCTGCGGGAGAACGAGCCGGAGACCGCCGAGGCGGCGGCCGCGGTGCGCCTCCCCCACGACTTCCTGACCGAGCGGCTGTCCGGCCGGGCCGTCACCGACCCGGGCGACGCGTCGGGCACCTGCTGGTACTCCACCGCGACCGGCGCCTACGACCCCGAACTGCTGGCCCTCATCGGCCTCGACCCGGCGCTGCTGCCCGAGGTCGCGGAGAGCGGCGCGGCCCGCGTGGGCTCCCTGACGGAGGCGGCCGCCAAGGCGCTGGGGCTGCCCGCCGGGATCGCCGTCGCGGCGGGCACCGGGGACAACATGAGCGCCGCCGTCGGGCTGGGCCTGGGCGGCGCCGGACTGCTCGACCACCCGGTGCTGAGCCTGGGCACCTCGGGCACGGTCTTCGCCGCGTCCGCGACCCGGCCGGCCTCCGCCGCCCTCTCGGGCTTCGCGGCGGCGGACGGTACGTACCTCCCGCTGGCCTGCACCCTCAACTGCACGCTCGCCGTGGACAGGGTCGCCGCCCTGCTGGGCCTGGACCGCGCGGACGCGGCGCCCGGCGGCGAGGCCGTGCTGCTGCCCTACCTGGACGGCGAGCGCACCCCGGACCTGCCCACCTCCGCCGGTCTCCTCACCGGACTGCGGCACGACACGACCCCGCGGCGATTGCTCGGTGCCGCCTACGAGGGCGCGGTGTTCACCGTGCTGCGGGCGCTCGACGAGCTGCTGCGGGCGTGCGGCCTCGACCCGGCCGACCCCGAGGTGGCGGGCCGTCCGCTGCGGCTGATCGGCGGCGGGGCGCAGGGCCGCGTCTGGGTGGAGACCGTACGGCGGCTCTCGGGGCGGCCGGTGATCGTGCCGGGGGCCGGGGAGCTGGTCGCCCTCGGCGCGGCGGCGCTCGCCGCCGCAGCGGCCACGGGGGCGGACCCGGTCGCCGTCGCCGCCGGCTGGGACACCGGCGAGGATCTGCTCCTGGAGGCCGTGGAACGGGATCTGACGGCGTGGGACCGGATCGGCTCCGTACTGGAGCGGGCGGCGGGTCCGCTGCTCGGCGGGGACCGTCACGCCTGATCCGCCATCAAGGGCCGCTGTACGTGAGGCGGGTGCGCGTACAGCGGCCACCAGCCGTTTTGGATAGCGAACTGATGTTCACTACTATCCGGCGATGATCATAAGAAGAAGGCTGACGGTCGGGGTGGGCATCCTGCTCGCCACCCTGACCGCCGGGCTCGGCTCGGCGCTCCCCGCATCGGCCGATGAAACCCCCACGAAAGCCTCCCCCAAGGTCGAACTGGTCCTCGACGTCAGCGGTTCCATGCGGACGCGCGACATCGACGGCCAGTCCCGGATGAGTGCGGCGAAGCAGGCGTTCAACGAGGTCCTGGACGCGGTGCCGGAGCAGGTGCAGCTCGGCATCCGCACCCTCGGCGCCGACTACCCGGGCGACGACCGCAAGGTGGGCTGCAAGGACACCAAGCAGCTGTACCCGGTCGGCCCGCTGGACCGCACCGAGGCGAAGACCGCCGTGGCCACGCTCGCCCCCACCGGCTGGACCCCGATCGGCCCCGCGCTGCTCGGCGCCGCCGACGACCTGGAGGGCGGCGACTCCACCCGCCGGATCGTGCTCATCAGCGACGGCGAGGACACCTGCGGCCCGCTCGACCCGTGCGAGGTCGCCCGCGACATCGCGGCGCGCGGCATCCACCTGGTCATCGACACGCTCGGCCTGGTGCCGAACGCCAAGATCCGCCAGCAGCTGACCTGCATCGCCGAGGCGACCGGCGGCACCTACACCGCCGTGCAGCACACCGATGAACTCTCGGGCCGCGTCAAACAGTTGGTGGACCGGGCCGCGGAGCCCGTCGTCACCCCGGTCGCCACGAAGGGCGCCGACAGCTGCACGGACGCGCCCGAGCTGAAGCCCGGCCTCTACACGGACCGCGAGAAGTTCGCCGAGCACCGCTGGTACAAGGTCGAGGTGCTGCCCGGCCAGGAACTCCGCGCCTCGGTCAGCGTGTTCGCCGACCGCGCCGTCAACAACGACTACGGGATGCTGCTGCGCGCGGTGACCACGCACGGCCGCGAGATCGTCCGGGGCTCCGAGTCCGGGACGGGGCGCACCGACGCCATCTCGTCCGGGCTGCGCTACCCGAAGGCCGAACAGGAGGACGACAACAAGCCGGCCGCGGAGACCGTCTGCCTCCAGGTCAGCAACTCGTTCTCGGCCCCGGCCTCGGTGAAGACCTCCCCCGGCATGCCGATCGAGCTGACCGTCGACCTGGTGGACGGCCCCGACGAGGCGGCGGACGTCGCCGCGTTCGGCCTCGGCCACGGCTGGTGGCTGCTGGGGCTGCTCGCCCTGACCGGTCTGATCGCGGGTCTGCTCTTCGGCTGGATCTCGCGCTGGCGCGTCGCTGTCTGGAGGACCAACTGATGTCCCGTACGAGACGCGTGCTCGCGGGCGCGCTGCTGACCGGCCTCGCCCTGCTGACGGGGGCGTCGGCCGCCGCGGCCGACGACGCCTCCCCGAGCCCCAGCGCCTCCGGCGACGGCTCGGGCCCCACGGAGGCGGGCACCACCTTCCGTACCGCCACCGCGATCCAGCAGGGCGAGACCGCCACCGCCGGGGCCTCCACCGGCGACTACCTGTACTGGGTCTTCCCGGCCGACGCCGGGCAGCGCGCCACGGTGACGGCGAAGGTCACCCTGCCCGAGAGCGCCGCCCGGCACGGGGCGCAGACCTGGCAGGTCGACGTGTACGACGGACTGCGCCGCCGCCAGGCCTGCATGTACGGCAAGCAGACCGGCACCGCCGCGACCGACGCCGCCGCGGTCGAGCTGACGTGTGTGCTGCGCACCGTCCGGGCCGACGCCGAGCCGTGGGCCAACGACCCGCTTCCGGGCAGCTACTACGTGCGCCTCACGGTCGTCGGCCTGGCCCAGGCCGATCTCGGCCTGCCGGTGCACACCGAGGTCGAGGTCAACTCCAAGGACCAGGGCGGGGCCGCCGACGTGGACGGCAGCCTGTCCAAGCCGCTGGTCCCCGGGGTGTCCTCGGCCGAGCAGGCGTCGGACGACGGCACGGACGCCTCGGCCGAGCCGGTCGCGCTCGCCGGTGAGCCGGAGGACGGCTGGTCCTCGGGCTGGTGGACGAGCCGCTGGCTGTGGACGGCCGGCGGCGGCGTGCTCGCCGCGCTGGCCGCCGTCTTCGGCTACTCGGTGACGGGCGGCCGCGGCCGCCCGTCCCACGTGCCGCCGGGCGTCTGACGTCCTGCCCGCAGTCGGACCGGCCCCTGCCCAGGGTGCCGGTCCGACTGCGTTACGGGGGCCGAGTGCGGGCGGTGGGCGTCACGCGGCTGCGCACGGGCCCACTCGGCCGGCCGGTGCCGAGCACCGTCACGAACCCGCGAACGCGCCGCCCTCCCCGAAGGCCAGTGCCGCGAAGCGGTCGCCCATGCGCAGGTGCGTGGCGGCGTCCGGGTGGAGGGCGTCGGGGAGCGGGAGTTCGGACGCGTCTGCCTCGCCGTACAGTTCGCGGCCGTCCAGGTACCGCAGGTGCGGGTCGTCGGCGGAGCGCTGTTCCACCAGCCGGGCCAGTTCGTCGCGGATGACGCGGAGCGTCAGTTTTCCGGCCGCGCGCTCGTCGGGGTCACCGACCGCCGCGAAGCCGACCTTGCCCTCACCGAGGCGGCTGAAGTCGGGGATGCTGGGTCCGGGGGTGTCCTCGTGGATGGGGCACAGCACGGGCGAGATCACCAGGAGCGGTGTGTCCGGGTGGCCCTCACGGATGGTGTCGAGGAAGCCGTGCACCGCCGGGGCGAAGGCGCGCAGCCGCATCACGTCGGCGTTGACCAGGTTGATGCCGATCTTGACGCTGATGAGGTCCGCGGGGGTGTCCCGCATCGTGCGGGCCATGAACGGGTCGAGCAGGGCGCTGCCGCCCAGGCCCAGGTTGACCAGCTCGACACTGCCGAGCAGGGCGGCGCGCGCGGGCCAGGTGGCCGTCGGGCTCGCGGCGTCGGAGCCGTGGCTGATCGAACTGCCGTGGTGCAGCCACACCTTGCGCCCCCGGTCCGGGGCGGGCGTGACGGGCGCGTCGGTGCGCAGGGCGACCAGTTCGGTCCGCTCGTTGTACGGCAGCCAGATCTCCACGTCCTTGTCGCGGTCCGCGAGGCCGTCGAACCGTACGGTCCCGACCGGCCCGGTGCGGAATTCGGTCGAGCCGGTGGACATGTCGACATCGAGGACGTTGCCCCCGCTCACCGAGCCCTGGGCGGCGAGGGCGCCGTCCACGAGGAGGTCGTACAGGCCGTCGGGCCTCGGCGGGACGCCCTGGTACGCGGTGCGGGTGCGCCGGGCCGTCAGCTCGACGACGGTGGCCCGGGTCCGGAAGACCAGGCGCACGCCGGACGGCTGGGCCTCGGCCAGGGCGATCTGGCCGTCCGGGGCCTGGGCACGGGCGTCGGCGGGCAGGCGGTGCGGCAGCAGGCCGGCCTCGGTGCCCTCCGCTTCGAGCGCGCCGCGCAGGAGGTCCGTGGTGACGGGGGTGGTGAAGGAGAGGGGTACAGGGGTGTCGGTGCTCATGGCTCCACCTGGGGTCGCGGGGTGACGAGGGCCGGGGCTCCGGGTCCGGGGTTACGAGGGCCGGGGCGCCGGCCAGTTGCGGAGGAGGGCGTCCAGCGCGTCCAGGGTCCGGTCCCAGGACTCCTGCGAGCCGGGGGCGCTGTGGCTGAACCCGCCCTGGGCCTCCAGGGTGGTGAATCCGTGGAACACGCTGCCCAGGAGCCGTACGGCATGCGTCTGGTCCGGCTCGGTCAGGTCGTAGCCGCGCAGGATGGCGCGGGTCATCCGCGAGTGCCGCAGGCCGGCACTGGCGGCCGCCGTTTCGGGGTCGAGCGTCATCTGGGCCGCGGCGTAACGGCCGGGGTGCTCGCGGGCGTAGTCCCGGTACATGTCGCCGAGGGCGCTCAGCGCGTCCTTGCCGGCCCGTCCGACGAGGGCGGCGGCGCCCCGGTCGGCCATCTCCTCCAGGGCGAGCAGGGCGATCCGGGTCTTCAGGTCGTGGGAGTTCTTCAGGTGCGAGTAGAGGCTCGCCACCTTGACGTCGAACTGCCGCGCCAGCGCGGACACGGTCACCTGGTCGAAGCCGACCTCGTCGGCCAGTTCGGCGCCGGCCCGGGTCAGGCGTTCCGCGGTCAGGCCCGCACGCACCATGGTCGCCTCCTCGTCCTGGGACGACCATCATGCGCCTGCCTAAGACCTATAGGCAAATCCTGAATATCTCAAGGAAACCCGGGCGGTTATCGGCCGACGACACGTTGCCGGATCGATATGCCTGATTTATCGCCGCTCGTCCGGCAAACGGTTCAGACTGTCGGAGACTGGTACTCACCGGCTTCAAGGGGAGAAACACCATGCGTCTGCGCACCGCTCTCACCGCCGCCGTCACCGCTGCCGCCGCGGCGGCCCTGACCGCCCCCGCCGCCTCGGCCACGACCGCCGCCCCGGCGGCGGCCCGCGCGACCGCGCCCTGCCAGGAGAAGGACCTCCGTATCTCCGCCGGGCCCGGGGCGGGGCAGAACACCGCCCGGATCTCCGTGGTCAACAAGGGCGGCCGAGCCTGCGCCGTGGACCGTATCCCGACCATCACGTTCCGGGGCCTGGACGGCTCGGCGCAGCCCGTACCGCCGGCGACGAGCGGGCCGTATGTGCTGTCGCCGGGCGAGCACGGGTACGCGGCGGTGCGCACGGCCGCTCCGGGGACGGCCGAGGGCCATGTCGTGCGCAGCCTGTCCGTCGCGGCGGACCCGGCGCACTACGGGGTGACGTTCGGGGCGGCGGCCGTCGGCATGGCGGACGGGATCAGGGTGTGGGAGCCGGTGACGACGCTCTGGCACGCCTCGCGGGGCGCGGCGGACCGGGCGCTTGCGGCGGTGAGAGCGGTGCGCAGACGCATGGTGTTTCTCCCCTTGAAGCCGGTGAGTACCAGTCTCCGACAGTCTGAACCGTTTGCCGGACGAGCGGCGATAAATCAGGCATATCGATCCGGCAACGTGTCGTCGGCCGATAACCGCCCGGGTTTCCTTGAGATATTCAGGATTTGCCTATAGGTCTTAGGCAGGCGCATGAT
>NZ_RDBL01000011.1 GCF_008042035.1 Streptomyces sp. col6 | reverse complement strand
GGCCGCGGCCTGTTCCTTGCGCGGCGGCGTGTAGTCGGCGTGGTCGACGGCGCGCGCCCACACCGATTCGAACGCCTCCTTGCACTGGCGGATCAGCTTGGGGTCCTCGGAGAACGCGTGCGGGCCCCAGGAGCCGTCGCCGTGGAAGGTGGTCCATCGCAGCAGGCTGTCGTCGAAGACCCAGAAGTCGTTGCCGGGAAGCAGCAGGTCCGACGCGTTCTGCCGGGGCAGCCAGCGGACCTTCTCCCCCGCGGGCACGTTGACGATGGTGGTGGTCTCCCACTCGTACTGGATGAAGTCGGTGACCGGTTCGGAGACGATCCGGGCGCGGCGCCAGTCGATGCCGCGCGTGATCGCGCCCTGCACCAGGTCGATCCAGTCGCCGTGCCGGTCGTACTCGATCGGGATGCCCCTCTGCCAGTCCACGAAGACGGGGCCCTTGGGGGTGTAGACGTCGCGCATCTCCAGGTGGAGGGCGGAATGCTCGGTCTGCGCGATCAGTTCGGCGAAGGCCGGAAAGTTGCTCGACATGCGGATCTCCCATCCAGGATGCCCGTCACCCACGCGTGCGGGCACGGTGGACCCATGGCCCTGCCCCAGTTGACCGGCCCTGCCTCGAACCGGGCTGGAGGGCCGGTCCGGCCGGCCGTCACGGCGCCGCCGGCGGCCCGGAGGCGGAGTGCCGGACGGTCCCGGAGGCGGAGTGCCGGACGGTCCCGGAGGCGGTCCCCGGCACGCCGAGACTGGCCCGTGCGTGCTCGATGTAGCGGTCCCGCGCCTGCCGGAATCGCAGATAGGCCTCGGTCCAGTCCTGTTCGGCGGCCGGGCCGGTGCCCCTGGCCAGCCCTTCCAGCCGCCAGAGGCACCGGTCCACCGACTTGGACGCGGCGTTCGCCTCCGTGTCGCCGAGCAGACCGAGGGTTTCGGACAGCGCGGAGCGGCGGGCCTCCAGCTGGCTTGTCTCGGCGAGCGCTTCGGGGGTCGCCTCGGCGGGTACGGGGCCGGTCGTGAGTCCGCGGCCCGCGGCGAGCATCTGGTAGCGCGCCGCCAACTCCTTGACTGCGTGGGCGTATTCGGCGTAGGCCGTCAACCGGTGCTCGTCCCACCGGACGGATTGCTGTCTGCGCCATCTCGTACGCTCGTTGGCGCTGGTCACCAGGAACGAGGTGAGGGCTCCCAGGGCGACGCCCGCGAGCGGCAGTATCTGGTCGGTCAGACTCACAGTAGGTCCCCCGGTCGAATAGCACGGCGAGGAGACCCTACCCACGTTCCACCGCCTCGGCCGGTGCGACACCGCGCGCGGTACGGCGGTGCCGGGCGGCGAACAATTCCCTGCGCCTGCCGGGAAGCTGGGGGAACACTGGGCCGATGAGTTCCCTCTTCCGTCCGTCCCAGCGACGGGCACTCGACCATGTCGCGTCGCTGTCGACAGGCCCCCCGGCGGACCCGGCGCTGCGGGTGACCCTGAACTTCCACCCGGACCGGCTGCTGCGCGCCACACCTGTGCTGGAGGTGATGGCCGGGACCGGCGTCTACTCCTCGCAGTTCGTCACCGGTACGAGCAACGGCGGGCTGACCGCGCGGCCGGGCGGCGACCGGTGGCGCTGGGAGAGCCGGATGTTCGACGGCTCCTACGACAGCGCGCCGGCCGAGGAGCGGCCGGTCTACGGGGCGTTGAACTTCCGCCGGTACGCGGTAGGCGGGGCGCCGAGGTTCGGCTCCGCGCACTTCAGGCTGGGCTCCGCAGCGCTGGAGCGTACGACCTTCTGCTACCCGGACAGCTTCTGCGAGCCCACGGACTTCGGGGTCGCGTCCCGCATGGGCCTGATCGCTCTCGCGCTGGCGGACCGGCAGGACGTGCTCGACGACTACATCGAGGCGCAGGTCCACGGGTCGGTCCGCCCGGACCGCCATGTGGAGGCGCTGGTCCTGGACCCCTGCTTCCGGGACACGGCCGTCGAGTCCGCCGCCCGGCGCCTCGGCTGCCCCGTGGAGTGGCACCCCGGCTTCCGTCTCACGGTCGACGAACTGCGCCGGCACCCCGGCTATCGCGGGCAGGAGTACGTGGACCTGGGCGCGGCGATCGCCGTGGACGGCTTGCTCGATCCGCGCATCGTGGGGGACGCCGCGCGCGGGGGGCGGTTCGACCCGCAGGCGGTCAAGAAGGTGTGGCACTGCCTGGCCCGCTTCGGCCACCCGTGGGAGGCTCGCGCGTCCGCGGAGGCGGTTCCCGCAGGAGGGGACGGATGACCGGGAGGCCTGCCGTGCGGGGCTGGGTGACTTCATCCGCAGGGCGGCCTCCCCGGCCATGGGAGACGTGTGCCCCGTAGGAACACCGATATGGCCGGATGCGGGAATTCGGTTTCGGCCGAAAACGGGGGGCATGCTCGGCGCGTGGCGGGGAACCCGAAGATCGTCGTGAGCGACCACCCTGCCCCAGCCGCCCAACCGGCTCGGGAGGGCCAGTTCAGTTGAGAAGGAGTTGGCTGTGCTGCTTCCCACGCCCGCAGATCTGCGCGCCGCGCTGTCCCGTTACGCGGACGCCGTGATCGAGGACGAGCGCCGTTCCACCCCGGACACCGTCCGGCGACGCGAGGACACCGCGTACACCCTGTGTGTCATGACGGGGGTCAGCGATGTGCGGGAGGCCGTGAGCACCGCCGACACGCTGCTGCGGCGCGGTGCCCCCGCCGAGGAGGCCGGCCTGACCGGCCCTGTGGGCGTGGTCGCCGCCTGATAACCCACGAACACCTGGAACCGGCCGTCGGCACCCCGGAGATCCGGGGTGCCGACGGCCGGTTCCCGTTGGGCCCCCGAGACGATGGAGGACGCGGTACCGGATGACGTTGGTGCACGGCATATACACGGCGGCGGGGATCGGGATCCTGATGGCCGCCGTCCTCCCTCCCCTGGTCCGGCGGCGCCCCTTCTCCATGCCCATGGTGTTCCTCGTCGCGGGCGCCGCGATCGCCCTGCTGCCGCTGGACGTGCCCGTCGTGGACCCGGTCCGGGACCGGGTCTGGGTCGAGCATGTGACGGAGATCTGCGTGATCGTGTCGCTGATGGGCGCCGGTCTGGCGATCGACCGGCCCTTCGGATGGCGTGGCTGGGCGGGGGCCTGGCGCTTCCTGGGGCTGGCCCTGCCGCTCACCATCGCGGGGGTGGCGCTGCTCGGGGTGTGGCTCGTGGGCTGGCCCCCGGCGGTGGCCCTGCTGCTGGCCGCCGCGCTGGCGCCGACCGACCCGGTGCTGGCTGCGGAGGTACGGGTCGGGGAGCCGACGAGCGGTGAGGACGAGGACGACGAGGAGGAGGTGCGGTTCACGCTGACCTCCGAGGCCGGGCTGAACGACGGTCTCGCGATGCCATTCGTGCTGGCCGCCGTGGCACTGGCGGCGACCGCGGGCGACGGCTGGTCGGCGGAGTGGATCGGCCACTGGCTGCTGGCCGATGTGCTGCTGCGGGCGGTCGTCGGCCTGGTGGCGGGTGTGGCCGTGGGCCGGCTGCTCGGCCGGCTGTTCTTCCGCTCCCGGCATGTGCGCCTCTCGCAGCAGATGGAGGGCTTCACCGTGCTCGGTGCCACGTTCACCGTGTACGGACTCACCGAACTGCTCCACGGGTACGGATTCCTCGCGGTGTTCGTCGCGGCGTGCACCATACGCGCCGCCGAGCGCGGTCATGGCTACCACCAGGTGCTGCACGGTTTCGGCGAACAGGTCGAACGTCTGCTGACCGCCGTGCTGCTGTTCCTGCTGGGCGGCTACCTGGTGGCCGACGGACTGGGCGAACTCCCGTGGCAGGGGGCGCTCCTCGGCCTCGCCCTGATCCTGGTGATCCGCCCTGCCGCCGGCGCCGCCGCGCAGCTGGGCTTCCCGGCCGGGCGGCGCGAGCGGGCGGTCACCGCCCTGTTCGGCATCCGGGGCATCGGTTCGCTGTTCTACCTCGCGTACGCGCTCGGCGAGGGCCCCTTCACGCGGTACGCCGACGAGCTGTGGGCGGTCGCGGCGTTCACGGTACTGGTCTCCGTACTCCTGCACGGCGCGACGGCGACACCGGTGATCCGGCGCCTGGACCGGCGGCGGGAGCGCGTTTCCCAGGACACGCCCTGGGAATCGCGTTCCCCGCGTCGCCCGGAGTCCCGTACGGGCCCCGCGGCTACTCGGTTCGCAAGGACGTCGCCGTACGGGCCCCGGCCGCCCAGCCCGCGGGCAGGACGGCGCCCAGGGCGGCGATGACGAGGCCGCCGAGTGCGAGCGGGAACAGTTCCGCCGAGGGGTATACGGCGAGGACGGATTCGGGGAGGCGAAGGCCTACGCTCCCGCCCATCGCGGGCAGGACCCCGCGGTGCAGGGCGACGCCGAGCGGTACTCCGAGGGCGCCCGCGGCCAGGCCGGTGACGGCGACCGAGGTGAGGACCATGACGACGGTCTGGCGGGGTGTCATGCCGAGGGCCTTGTGGATGCCGATCTCACGGACGCGCTCACGGGTGTCGAGCAGCACCCCGTTGAGCACGCCCAGCGCGGCCACGGCGACGAGCATCAGCGTGAGGATCCCGGACAGGGCGTTGAGCGTGGCGACCATGTCGCCGCCCGCACCGAGCCCGCCCGCCCTCGCCGTGACACCCAGGGGCTTCAGGGCCCTGTTGAGCGCGTCGGCATAGGCGGTGACGTCGGTGCCGGGGGCGACCGCGATGTGGTGGCTGGTCTCCGTCAGGTCCGGGTGGGCCGGTTTGAGCGTCGCCGCGTCGGTGAAGACCTGCATGCCGTCGTTGCGCGGGTCGAGCACCTCGCCGACGATCCGTACGGTGACGGGCGCCCCCAGGCCGTTCAGGGTGAGCGTGTCACCGATGCGGGTGCCGGTGGCGGTGAGGAAGGGGGACGGGACGGCGGCCTCGCCGGGCCGGGCGATCCAACGGCCGGCGACCATGGTGTAGCCGCCCCAGGAGGCGTCTCCGGTGAAGGCGACGACGTCGGTGGTGCCGGTGAGCCCGCCGATCGTGGCGCGGACCGTCGAGGCGCTGTAGTACGCGCCGGTGCCGGGGTCCGCCTCGATGGCCGCGGCGACGGCGGCGGGGTCGGCCCTGTCGTGCCGCGCGGGGCGTCCGGCGCCCGGCGGCCCGAAGTCCGGGAGGGGCGCGGGAACGACGACGTCGGCGGCGTCGTGCGCCTTGGCCTTCATCACCTCGCCGAGTGAGGCGCCCATCCCCACGGTGAACGTGACGGCGACCGTGCCGAACAGGACCGCCGTACCCATGGCCAGTGCGCGGGCGGGCCGTGCGAAGGGCCGGACCAGGCCGAGGGCGACGGGCTGCGGCAGGGGCAGGCGTCCGGCGAGGCGGGCCGCCCACCGGCCGCGTGTGGCCGAGGCGTTGCGTCCTACGGCGAGCGCGTCGACCGTACGCAGCCGGCCCGCCCGCCAGGCAGCGGCCCACGCGGTCGCCGACACCAGGCCGAGCGCTCCCCCGACGACCGCCAGGTCGACCCAGGGGGCGACGGCCAGGGACGAGGTGCCGTACGCCTCCTCGGTCTCGGCCATCACGGGGACGGCGAGCAGGTGCCCCGCGACGATGCCGAGGACGGTGCCGGTGATCGCGGGGATCAGTGCCTGGCCCACATGGGCCCGTACGACCTGGGCGGGGGTGCACCCGACGGCCTTGAGGATGCCGATGCGACGCGTCCCCGACCCGACGGCCGAGGCGACGACGTTGCCGACGGTGAGGACCGACATGACCAGGCCCAGCGCGCCGAAGGCGAAGAGGAAGGGAACGTACAGGGCGGTGTCCCGCTCGGCGGACTTCCTGACGGCCAGCCAGGACTGCTGGCCCACGGCTGCTCCGGCGGGCAGGGATGCCTTCACCCTGCCGCCGCCCGCGGTGATCCGCGCGGCGGTGTCCGCCTCGGTGAAGCGGAACAGCATCTGGTAGCCGCCGTTGCCGGACGCGGTCAGGGCCGGCATCTGGGCGGGGACGACCCAGGCGTCCGCGGTCCCGGTGACCGAGCGGGCCACGCCGACGACGGTCAGCGCGGGGTCACCGGGCAGGCCGGTGAAGCGGATCTCCTTGCCCAGGACGGGAAAGAGCGAGGAACCGGTGGAGAGAACGATCTCGCCGGGCCGCGCGGCCCACCGGCCGTCGGTCAGCGCGACCTCGTCCACGTCCCGGCCCGGGTCTCCCCGGCCCGCCACGGTCATGGGCCACCCGGGACCGGTCGCGTCGGGGCGCGGGGTGACCGTCGCCGTGCGGAAGGGGCCCGCGGACGCGCGGACGCCTGCGGTGTGCCCGGTCCTCGCCAGCCGGGCGGCGCTCACCTCGTCCGCGTCGAACTCCATGGACAGGTGCGCGCCGTGCTGCCGGGCGAAGGCGTCGTCGAAGGGTGCGCCGGAGACCACGAGCAGCGATCCGGCGAGCACGGACGCGGCGACCGCCATCATCACGGCGAGCCCGATCACCAGCGTCTGCACGCGGCGCCGTGCCACTCCGGACCGCACCACCCGGCCGAGGGCGCTCATCGGACGGACTCCGGCGCGTCGGCCCGCGACGGCAGGTCATGGGTGATGCGGCCGTCGGCGATGCGGATCGTGCGGTGGGTGCAGGCACGGGCGAGCGCGAGGTCGTGGGTGACGACGACGATCGTCTGGCCCTCGGCGTTGAGTTCGGTGAGCAGCCGGCTGACGTCCTGTCCGGCGGCGGTGTCCAGGGCTCCGGTCGGCTCGTCGGCCAGGAGCAGCGCCGGTCGGTTCATCAGGGCGCGGGCCACCGCGACGCGCTGCCGCTGGCCGCCGGAAAGCCGGCCGGGGTAGGCGCGGGCGTGGCGGTCGATGCCGAGCCGTTCCAGGAGTCCGGCCGTCCGGCGGGCCGCCTCGCCGCGCGACATGCCGGCGAGGCGTGCGGGCAGGGCGACGTTGTCGCCGACGGTCAGGTCGTCGAGCAGGTTGAAGAACTGGAAGACCATCCCGACCCGGGAGCGCCGGTACAGCGCCGACGCTGCCTCGCTCAGCCGGTCGACGCGTACCCCGTCGACGGTGACCGTGCCGGTGTCGGGCCGGTCGAGGCCCGCCACAAGGTTGAGGAGCGTCGACTTGCCGCTGCCGGAGGGGCCGAGGATCGCGACGGCCTCCCCCGGCAGCACGCTCAGCGAGGCCTCGTGGAGGGCGGGCGGACCGTCGTCGTAGCGACGGCTCACCTCGCGCAGTTCGATCAGTGGTGCGGTCACGGCGGGGCTCCTGATTCCTGTGCGTTCCGGCTGCCTGAACGCTAGGAGCGGTCCCGGTGCGCACGCGTCGGCCGCCGGAACCCCTCCCGGTCCGGCGCCGGGATGAGCGGCGCGTTCGTCGTCCTTGCGAGGTAGGCGGGTGATGTACGGCCCGCCGCCGGAATGGGCACGGGGGCGGACCCCCCGGGGTGCGCACCGCCGGGACAATGAAGCGGTGACGGACGTACGTACGAAGCTGGAGCGGCTGCGGGAGAGCGCCCGCCGGGTGGCCGGCGCCGGTGGTCCGCCGCCTCGGCCCTCCCGGCGCGCCCGGCAGTTCGACGTGCTGGTGGCGTTGGTCCTGGGAGCCGCCACGGTGTACTACGGCGTGGACAACGCCGACAACGTGGTGGTGCGGATGGTCGGCGACCGGGCCTACACGTTGGCGCGCCCGTCCGGGACCGGCGGGATGGCCTTCATGGTGACGCTCGCAGCCGTCGCCTCGGGTGCCCTGGTGCTGCGCCGCCGCTACCCGCTCGCCGTGCTGTGCGTGGTGACGGCCGCGACGCTGGCGACCCCGCAGAGCGTGATGCGCCTGACGTTCTACGCGTTCGTGATCGCGGTGTACGGCGCCGCCGTGTACAGCCCGCACCGGACGGCGACGCTCGTGGCGCTGCCGGTGTCGGTCGCCCTGGTCGGGACCTCCGGGAACTCGGTGACGCCGATCGTCCCCAACGAGTACATCGCCCTGCTGATCCTGACCCCGATGGCCGTGGCGGCGGTGGGGCTGCGCACATGGAAGCTCCGGTCCGACGAGGGGCGGGCGCGGCTCTCCGTGCTGGAGCGCGAGCAGGAGGAGGCGCTGCGCCGGGCCGTGGAGCACGAACGGGCCAGGATCGCCCGCGAGTTGCACGACGTGGTCACGCACAACGTCAGCGTGATGATCATTCAGGCCGGTGCCGCCCGCACCATTATGAAGTCCTCTCCCGCACTGGCCGGCGAGGCGCTGCTCGCCGTGGAGGCGGGCGGCCGGGCGGCGATGACCGAGCTGCGCCATGTGATGGGCCTGCTGACCACGACCGCCGAGGACGAGGCTGCGGACCCGGACGCGGTGGTGCCGGCCCCGCAGCCGGGTCTCGACCAGCTGGAGACGCTGGTGGGGCGGGTCCGGGACGCGGGGCTGCCGGTCGAACTGGCGGTGACGGGCCGGTCCCGGCCGCTGCCGCCCGGTCTGGAACTCGCCGCCTACCGCGTCGTCCAGGAGGCCCTGACGAACACGGTGAAGCACGCGTCGGGCGCCTCGGCGGCCGTGACCGTCGAGTACGGGCCGCGCAGGCTGCGGGTGGAGGTCACCGACGCCGGCGGGCGTCCGGGCACGGGGGCCGGGAGCGGCCGGGGCCTGATCGGGCTGCGCGAGCGCCTGGCCGTGTACGACGGCACCCTGAGCACCGGCGCGCGTCCGGAGGGCGGTTACCGTGTGGAGGCCCTGATCCCCTTGGAGACGCTGTGACCGAGCCGCCGCGTGTGCTCATCGCCGACGACCAGACCCTGGTCCGCACCGGGTTCCGGCTGATCCTCGGCGCCGACGGCATCGACGTCGTCGCCGAGGCCACGAACGGGGCGGAGGCGGTCGCCGCGGTGCGCCGCACCCGGCCCGATGTCGTCCTGATGGACGTCCGGATGCCCGAGATGGACGGGCTGGAGGCCACCCGCCGCATCCTCGCGGACGGCTCCGACCGGCCGCGCGTCGTCATCCTGACCACGTTCGACCTCGACCGCTATGTGTACGCGGCCCTGTCGGCCGGGGCCAGTGGCTTCCTGCTGAAGGACGTCACACCGGAGCAGCTGACGGCGGCGGTGCGCACGGTCCGCACCGGCGACGCCCTCCTCGCGCCCGCCATCACGCGCCGTCTCGTCCAGCGGTTCACGCGGCGGGGCGGCGACAGCGCCGCCCCGCACCGTGACCTCGCCGCGCTCACCCCGCGCGAGCTGGAGGTCCTCGGCCTGCTCGCCCGGGGCCTGAGCAACGCCGAACTCGCCGCCCGCCTCCACCTGGCCGAGACGACGGTGAAGACCCACGTCGCCCGCATCCTCGCCAAACTCGGTCTGCGGGACCGGGTCCAGGCCGTCATCGTCGCCTACGAAACGGGGCTGATCAGCGTCGGCGAACAGGGGATGGAGGAGGAAGAGGCCGGCCCCTGACGCTCGACCCCGACCGTGCCCTCGTGGATGATCGGCGTGTCCGTGGGGACCGGGAGGCGGGGGCGTGCTGTGCACAGGGCCGATGAGTTCGTCGACGACATGGCTCGGGCGTGGCTGGGCGAGCGGTACGGGGCCGCCTGGGTGGCCGGGCTGCCCGCGCTGATGGGGCGTCTGCTCCGGGAGCACCACTGGACGCCGGTGCGACGCCTGACCGGCGGATGCACGGCGTGCGTGCTGGTGGTCGACGGTCCGGGCGGGCGTTGCGTGGTGAAGGTGACGCCCTGTGTGACCCGGAGCCGCCACGAGGCGGCGGCGCTGGAGGCACTGGGGTGCTCCGGTGTCGGGCCACGACTCCTGGACCACTGGGAGGAGCCGGGCGAGGTGGGCGACGTCTCTGTACTGGTGACGCAACTCCTTGGCGATGGCTCCTCGTTGCGGCACGAGAGCTCAAACGCCCCCTCTGTCGAAGCACTCGGGGCGATGCTGCGTGCGGTCGAGGAGTGCGGGGCACAGGCCTTGTCCCTTCGTACGGATACACTTCACGACCACCTCGGCCCTCGCCTGGGACGCGCGCGCGGCGGCGGTCTGCACGGGACGCAGGCTCCGGCGGAGAGGGAACTGGTGGCGGCGCGGGAGACGTTCCACGCACTGATGTCGCCCACCCCCGGGACCTGGGTGCACGGCTCGCTGCATCCGGGCAACCTCGTCCCGGGGGCGGACGGCCGGTTGCTGGTGGTCGATCCGCGTCCCTTCGCCGCCGACCCCGCGTACGACGCGGCGGAGGTCTGTCTGAAGTGGGGCAGTGAACGGCACGGCCGTCGTCACAACCTCGCCGACGGCCGTGCTCTCTGGCGGCGGCTCCGCCGCCGCCTCGACCACGACGGCGAGCGGGTCGACGCCTGGATGCGCGTCCTGGCGGCCACCGGATTCTGAACCGGGGCGCGCCGGGGACGCGGGCCCGTCGCGGAACGCCCGATGTCCCGGTTCGTACCGTTGAGTCGTCCACTCACCTGCTCTACTCTCTCGTTCATCGCACAGCCGTTCCCGGCTGCGAGTGCACCGCCTGGAGCCCAGCCGCCCTTGCGGGGCGGCCCCGAGAAGGGAGATCCGCCATGGTCAAGCACTACATCAAGTACGCGTTCAGCACCCTCACCGCGGCCATGTTCGCCAGCATGGTCTGACCGGGCCCGCCCCGGCCTGGACCGGGAGTTAAGCCCCGGTCCAGGCGTAGGGAGGCCTCTTTGTTCGGTACCGCGCTCAGCCAGCTCCGCTACGGCGCCGCGATCCTGCGCAATCGCCGTATCCGTCCGTACGACCTGGAGCGCATCGCCCGGGATCTCGTCGCGACCCTCGCGGAGTTCGGCGAGCCGGGCGCGGACTCGGCGCTGCTGCCCGGGACGGCCGGTGCGGTCGATCCCGCCGTGCGGCGGACCGTCACCGAGCGCAGCCTGCGGGCGACGGCTCGGGCGGCCGCCCGGCACACCGCGTACTACCGGCGGACGTTCGACCGGCTGGGGATCGATCCGGAGGCGCTGACCCCGGAGACCTGGGATCAGGTGCCGGTCACGCCGAAGGCGGAGCTGCGCGGGCTGCCGGCGGCCTTCGTGTCGGCCGTCTCCGCACCGGCGCTGATGGCACTGACCACCGGGACCAGCGGCACCCCCACCACCGTGTGGTTCTCCCGGGCGGAGGTCGAGATCTCGGTCGCCATGAGCACCGTCTCCGCCGTGCTCGCGCAGGGCCTGCGCCCCCAGCACACGCTGGCGTACGCGGGCTGCTCGCGCGCGACGCTGCCGTTGCTCAACGTCGAGGAGTCGGTGACCCGGATCGGGGCGTCATTCGTCCAACTCGGCACCGTGGCCCCCGCGGTGGCGCTCGACCGGCTGGCCGCTCCGCTCGGGCTGCGCGGGAAGGCCCCGCAAATCACCCATCTGACGCTGTCGGCCTCCTACCTGGCGGCCCTGGTCGAGGAGGCCGAGCAGGGCGGCTGGCGGGCCCAGGACTTCGGGCTGACCCATATCGGCGTGGGTGGCGAGCCGCTCTCGGAGCCGTTGCGGGAGCGGGCCGAGGCCGCGCTGGGGGCCGCTGTCTCCACCTCGTACATGATGACCGAGGCCGTGCCGTCGGGCGGCACCCCGTGCAGCGAGGGGCATCTCCACCACACCACCGAGTTCGGGCATCTGGAAGTCCTGGATCCGGTGACCCACGCTCCGACGGAACCGGGCGGTGCGGGCATGCTCGTACAGACGCCCTACGTGCCCTACCGGGACTGCACCCTGCTGCTGCGGTACGCGACCGGCGACCTGGTCCGGCTGCCCGGGGAGCCACCCGCCTGCGAGCTGGCCCATCTGCCCGCGACCTCCCAGATCCTCGGCCGCTGGTCGGGGCCGCTGAGCATCGCGGTACCGACCCGGTCGGTGCTGGAGCTGCTGGAGGCGGAGCGGGACGTCCCGCTGCCGGCGCGCTCCGCCCTGGCCGAGGGGCCGCCGGGCCCCCGCCTGCACGTACTCGTCCGACGGCTGCCCGCCGCCGGTCTCCTGGGCAGGCTGGAGGAGCGGGCCACCGCCCTGGGGCTCGGGCTGAACGCCATCGTGCTGCACGACGACCCGGCCACGATGCCGCCGACCGGTCCGGTCCGGGCCGATCTGCGCGAGCACACCTTCGAACCGGCCCGCCCGGCCACCACTCCCGTCACGAGCCCGGCATGAGCGCCGCGGCCCTGGTGGGCCTGAACTGCTGCACCGCCGCGATCACTCTGGCGGGCCTCGGCTACTTCGCCCGGGTGCGGATGCCGCGCCCGCCGGTGGGACGGTACGAACTCGCCGATGTCGCGGTGGTGTTCGTCGTGGTCGTGGCCGCTCCCCTGCTCTATCTGGAGCTGCCCCGGGCCATGGTCGCCGTCGTCTTCGGTCTGGTGCTCTGCGCGGCGCTCCAGTTCACCCTGGCCCCGGTCATCGGCGGGGGCAGGGCCTGGTCGCTCGCACTCATGGCGGTCGCCGCGACCGCCGGGTGCGCGTTCGCGGACCGGTCGCTCGCCGTGCTCGTCCTCACCGATGTGCTGCTCGCGACGGCCGTCGTGGGCGTGGCGAACATGTGGGCGCAGGCCGGGATGCGGTCGGCGCACGTGGCCTGGTTCGCGGGGGCGCTGGCCTGCTACGACCTGGTGGCGACGGGGCTCACCTCGGTGATGGACCGGTTCGCGGTCCAGGTGATGGGGCTGCCGTTCGCCCCGCTGCTCGCCGTCACCCGTGGCGATCCGCCGGTGGCCCTGGGCCTGGGCGACCTGCTGCTGCTCGTCCTCTTCCCGCTGGTGGCGGTCAAGGCGTTCGGACGTGCCGCGGGTCTGCTGGCGGCGGGGGCCGGGGTGGCGGTGTCGGGCGCCGTCAGCCTGCTGTTCGGCCTCGGGGTGCTGACCGGTGCGTTCCCGCTGCTGACCGCGCTCGGTCCGCTGATCGTTCTCCAGCACGTGCTGTGGATACGGGTGCGGGGCGCCGAGCGTACGGTCGCCGAGTGGCGTGCGGGCACCCCGAACGCGGCGGCGGCCCTCGCACCGGCGGACCCGGACCCCATGCTGCTGCGGGCGATCGACCCGGCCGATACGGAGGGGCTGCGTACCGGGCTGCCCGAGGGCGGCTGGCTCGCGGTCCTGGACGGCCGGGTCGTGGGCGCCGGCCCGTCGCCGGGCCTCGCCCGTCGTGACGCGGAGCGCCGGGGCTGTGCGGCAGTTCCGGTCGTACGTCAGGGCTGAGCGGGCCCGTACGGCCCGGCGACAGCCGCCGTCACGTCCAGGCGACGGCGACGTACTCGGGGATCAGCCCGGCCTCGGACACGATCACGCGGTCGAGGTAGTGGCGTTGCAGGTCCTCGGGCCCGCGGTCCTCGATCTCCGTGCCGAACAGCGTGACCAGCTCGTCGTGGGTCAGGAAGGACGCCTCCTCGGGGACCGACCGGCTGCGGAACCAGTCGCGCTGGTCGGCCAGCACCTGACTGCCGGCGGACGCGGCGGGCCAGTAGCTGACCGCGCTGACGGCACACGTACCGAAGCTCGCCCCGAGGCCGGTCACCGCGCGCGCGGTGCGCGCGGGCAGATAGAAGACCACCCCCTCGGCCACATAGGCCACGGGCCGCCCGTCGGCCCATTCACGTACCAGCGAGGTGAGTTCCGCGCGCGCCGCCTCGTCCCTGAGGTCCATCGGCAGGTGCCGTACGTCGCGCCGCGGCAGCACGCCCGCCGCCATCAGCTCCGCCGCACGCTCCCGCTTGGCCTCGGCCATGCCGGGCAGATCGACTTCCAGCGCCCCGGCGAAGGGCAGGAGCCAGGGGTACGAGGAGAACCCGGCGCCACAGCTCACGAGGACCGTGTCGGGGTCCTTGGCCAGCTGGGCGGCGAGGGTGTCGGCTATGTATCTGCCACGCAAGGAGACGACCAGGTCGTCGTGTTCGTAGGTCACTTCGGCGTACTTGTCCCACAGCCCGCGTACGGCGGGCCGCTCCTGATCGGGGATCCAGGCGCCTGCGAACGGGTCCTGCGAGAGATCGGGCCGCCGGGCCCGGGACTCATTGACGAGGTAGGCGGTCGCCTCGACTCCACTATGCATGGCTGTGTACTCCCGGGTCACGGAGGGGCCTTGTCCCCGTGATCAAAGTTCACACCGGCATCACACACAACTAAGCACTGGTAAAAGGCAGTTGATGGATCCACACCACTCTCTGGGCCATCCCGCGCGCTCCCGTCGTCCAGGCGCTCACGCCGAATCCACCATCGCCGGGCCCCAGGGGGCCGGTCCGGCGCCCTCGGCCCAGGCGTTGAGCGTGGCGCCGTCGACGCACTGGATGCCGCACGCCTCCGCGTACTCCAGGGCCGGCGCGGTGAACTCACTGGTCGTCACGACGGCGGCCAGCTGCGCGCCGTGGACCGTCCAGCAGGTGCCGCCGAAGCGCTGGAGGTCCTGGGAGCCCACCTTGTGCGCGGGTCCGTACTGCTTGCACTGCACGACGACGCGCCGGCCGTCCGGCGCGGTCGCGAGGACATCGGCTCCCAGGTCGCCGGCGCCGCCGACCACCTCGACCTCCTGGCAGCCGTCCCGTTCGCACAGCTCGGCCACGGCCGCCTCGAAGCCGTCCGGGTCGAGAGCGGTGAAGTCGGGCACCCGGGGCGGGAGTACGGCGGTCAGCCCGTCCCGCGCGTCGGTGGGGGCCTGCAGAAGAAGCAGCGGGCCGGGGTCCGGTTCGGTGATGGTCTCCTCCGCCGGAGGCGTCATGCCCGCGCGGGCCGCCCGGCGCAGCTCGCGGGCGCGAGGCATCGCCCGGAACAGGGTGTGGAGCACCGGCAGGGCGAGCAGCGCCAACAGCACGGCGGTGACCGGGTGGTCGCCGGCCCAGTGGGCGAAGCGCACGAAGAGCAGGACTCCTCCGCAGATCACGGCGCCGGCCAGGGCGAGGGTGAGCAGCGGGCTGCGCAGCGAGTGAGTGGTGGGGGTGCGGGGCGTGACGCTTCTGGTTCTGCGTATCGGCACGGCGTCTCCCTCATCAGGTCGCGAATGTCATCGACCGCCATGTGCCCCGATCCGCCCCGTCCATGATCAGCGACGGTGTCGGGCGGTTCGCGTGAGGCGCCGCCCGGCCCGCGACGTCCGCCGTTCAGGCGCTCCGGAAACAGTCGTGGATCTCGGGGCGGCGCTCGAAGCCGCCCGCCACGTACGTGATCACGCCGCCGGTGTTGGAGCTCGGGGTGCAGACAAGGGCGCTGGACGAGCCCAGCTCCCGGAGGGCGCCCGCGGCGGCGAGGGTGATCGCCCGGCCGTGGCCCCGGCCGCGGTGGTCCCGGTGCACACCCATGGGTTCGAGGACCCCCGGCCGCCCCGGCCCGGCCGACCACACCGTCACCGTCGCGACCGCGTCGCCCCGGTCGTCGTACGCGAGCAGGCAGCGGGCATCGCCGAACAGCGGGCCGGACGCCATGGCTTGCCACCGCTCGTACGTGAACCGTGAGCCCTCGAAGGCTCCCCGGACGACCTCCGCCACCAGGTGTGCCCGGTCGGGACCGGCGACCTCGATCCGCAGCCCCGGCTCGGCCACGGGCGCGCTCAGGTCCCGGCGCAGCGGCGACCACGGCTCGTCGGTGCCCCAGCCCGCGTCGGCCAGCAACTCCCGCACCAGGGCGTCCTCCGGCGCCTCGACGGCCGCCCTGCCCCTGGGCAGCACGCCACGCGCGGGGGCGGTCAGGTCGGCGACCAGGTGGCGCGCCAGTTCCTCGTCCCGGCGGGCGTCCGGCGCGGTGGTGAGCCGCACCAGGCCGGGGCCGTCGAGCAGCCCGACGGCGAGGATCCGCCCGCCCCGGCTCCAGGTCCTGACGGCCTCGGCGGTGGCCCGCGGGCCGGCCCGCCAGAACCAGCCCAGGTCCCCCGGATGCAGCTGCATCGGTGCGCCTTCCTCCTGCCAGTCCCGCAGCGCGTCCCCCGCGGTGACCAGTCGGTCGATGTCCGGCGTGTCGAGTGCGATCGTCATGCCGCCGATCCCACACCACCGGGACGACGGCCCGCACCTGGTTTCCGGGGCACCGGTGCGAAGCCCCGGGATGCGACGTCAGCCTCGCTGGGCGGCACCCGGGAGTTCGCCGCAGTCGTACGTGTAGAGCCAGGCCGTGGCCTTCTCGTAGAAGAACCGGATGCCCAGCGGCATCATCAGGTCACGCGCCCACCGGCCGAGCGGGCCCGCCGTCTTGGAGTCGCGGTTGCCCGCCGCCGCCCTGGCCATCCTTGCGAGCCGGTCCGAGCGGGCGGCGTCGTAGGCGGAGAGTGCGGCCGCGACGGAGGTCTGCGTGCCCAGTGACCGGGCAAGGACGAGGGCGTCCTCCAGGGCCATCGAAGCACCCTGCCCGGCGCCCACGGGGTGGTCGGCGTCGCCGAGCAGTACGACGCGGTCGTTGTGCCGGACCGTCACCGCGTCCAGAGTGTGCGTCAGCGTGGGCCGGTGCAGTTCGACGGTGGCGGCGAGGACCTCGGACGGCACGCGTTCATTCCGGTACAGGCCGGCGAGGTGGGCGAGCCACGCGTCGTCCGCGCGGTCGAGGTCCGGTTGTCCGGGGCTCGCGACCTGGGCCGACCACCAGACCCTGCCGTCGGGGGCCGCGAGGTGGAGGAAGGCGCCGTTGCGGGCGAACGTCATGTGGAAGACGCCGGCTTCGGCAGGCACGCCCTCGGAGACGCCGGAGACGCTGTACAGGCCGGCGTAGGCGGGGACGGGTGCGCGCGGGTCGAGCAGGGTCCGGGTCACCGAGTGGATACCGTCCGCGCCGACGAGCAGGGAGGCCTCCGCCGTGCGGCCGCTCGCGAAGACCGCGCGTACACCCGTGTCCGTGGCGACCGCGTCCACCAGCCTTTCACCGGTGACGACATGGGCGCCGGCGGCCACCGCCTCGGCACGCAGCGTCTCGACCAGCGCGCCCCGCATCAGGGTCACGCTGTGCAGGTCGTCGCCGCCGAGCCGTCCGCGCGGTACGTCCCCGAGGAGCTTTCCGGAGCCGGACCACATGCGCTGGCGCGGCACGTCGATGCCCGCGCCGCGCACCCGGTCCAGGACGCCGAGGGCCCGCAGCACCCGCTGCCCGTTGGACGCGATGCTCAGGAACGAGCCCACCCGGCCTGCCGGTTCGGCGTACGCCTCGTAGACCGCGACCTCCACGCCGAGCCGCCGCAGCGCGATGGCGCTCGCCACTCCGGCCACTCCCCCGCCGACGACGATGACGTTCACATCAGCCCCCTGAATCAGTATTCATTGAATCAATATTCACCGAACTCGCGTTCACTATGATGGAGCGCACGACCACGCGTCAAGCGACAAGGAGCCCCGCCCGATGGGCGTTCGCAAGGAAAAGGCCGCCGAGACCGAGGCGGCACTGAAGGACGCGGCACGCAGGCTGTTCGCCGAGCGCGGCTACCTCGATACGAAGATCACCGACATCACCCGCGAGGCCGGGCGCGCCACCGGCTCCTTCTACGCGCACTTCGCGGACAAGGAAGCGCTGCTCAAGGCCCTGGTGGGCGATCTTCACGCACAACTGGCCGCGGAGATGGGCGCGCAGGAGCACCCGGCCGACCACGACCTGACCGACCCCGCGCAGCTGCGCGCGCATCTGGCGGCCACCTGGGGGGTCGTCCGTGACCATCTTCCGGTGATCGTGGCGCTGATGCAGACCACGTTCGCGGGGCCGCCGAGCGAGGGCCGCGCCTGGGCGAGCCTGGCCGGGGACACGGGCATCTTCCGCGAGCACCTGGCCTGGCTGCGCGACCGGGGCCACCGGCTGCCGGGCGACCCCGCCGTGGTGGCGGCGGCGATGGGGGCGATGGTCTCGCAGCTCGCGTTCGCGGTGACGACGGCGGGGCCCGGCCGGCCCGGGATCTCCGACGACGAGATCGTGGACACGCTCACCCGGCTGCTGCTGCACGGACTGGCCGGACCCGCGTCCGCGACGACGGGTCCGGCCTGAGGGCCGCGCCCGGCCGCGTTACGTCGTCTGGGACAGCGGCTTCGCGATGTCCTCAAGGGAGCGCTGCTCGGCGTCGACCGCGAGGAAAGCCGCGACGAGGCCCGCCGCGCACATCAGGCCGGCGCCGATGGAGAAGGCGAGGGCGGTGTCGCCCGGGACGCCGGACTCGGTGAGGTCGGCGAAGATCAGGGGGCCGCTGATCCCGCCGGCCGCGGTACCGATCGCGTAGAAGAAGGCGATGGCCATGGCCCGGGTCTCCATGGGGAACACCTCGGAGACCGTGAGATACGCGCTGCTCGCGCCGGCCGAGGCGAAGAACAGCACCACGCACCAGCAGGCGGTGAGGGTGTTGGCGGTCAGCGAGCCCCGGTCGAACAGCCAGGCCGTGATGAACAGCAGGATGCCCGGCAGGATGTAGGTGCCGGCGATCATGACGCGCCGTCCGATCGTGTCGAACAGCTTGCCCAGCACCAGCGGGCCGATGAAGTTGCCCGCCGCGATCACCGCGAAGTAGTAGCCGGTGTGACCGCTCTCCACGTCGTAGAACGTCGTGAGGATCGCACCGAAACCGAAGGTGATCGCGTTGTAGAGGAACGCCTGCCCGATGAAGAGGGAGAGGCCGAGCACCGCACGCTTGGGGTAGCTGTGGAAGACGGTCTTGGCGATGAGTCCGAAGCCGATGCTCTTGCGCTCGTGGATCGTGATCTCCCCGGCCGGCGGCGGCAGCGGCTCGTGCTTCTCCTCCTCGATCTCCCGCTCGACGGAGTCCACCAGCTTGTCGGCCTCCTCTCCGTGGCCGTGGATGAACTGCCAGCGCGGGCTTTCCGGCACGTGCCGGCGTACGAGCAGGATCACGAGGCCCAGGACGACGCCCAGGGCGAAGGTGAGTCGCCAGCCCAGGTCCTTGGGGAAGTAGTCCGTGTTCAGCATGACGATCGAGAGCAGCGCACCGCCGACCGCGCCCAGCCAGTAGCTGCCGTTGATGATGAGGTCGACCCGGCCCCGGTACTTCGAGGGGATCAGTTCGTCGATCGCGGAGTTGATCGCCGCGTACTCGCCGCCGATGCCGAAGCCGGTCAGGAAGCGGAAGAGGAAGAACCACCACGCGCTGAAGGACAGCGCGGTCATGGCGGTCGCCGCGAGGTAGACCGCGAGCGTCACCATGAAGAGCTTCTTGCGGCCGTAGCGGTCGGTGAGCCAGCCGAAGAACAGCGCCCCCGTACAGGCACCCGCCACATAGAGGGCGGCGGCAAGTCCGGTGACCTGGGCGGACGTGATGTCCAGGCCCGACCCGTCCTCGGAGAGCCGGCTCGCGATGTTGCCGACCGTCGTGACTTCGAGGCCGTCCAGAATCCACACCGTGCCGAGGCCGATGACGATCATCCAGTGCCAGCGCGACCAGGGCAGCCGGTCCAGCCGGGCGGGTACGGCGGTGGTGACGGTGCCGAGCCCGGAGTCACCGGGCGCCGCCGCCTCGTCGCGCGGATCGCGGTCCGGGTCCCCTCCCCCACCCGGGCGTTGTTTCCTGTCTCCAGGTCCCTCCGATGCGGCGGGGGTCGTCACGGCAGCTGCCTCCTCGTCCGGGCGGGTATGTCCTGCGGGGCGCAGAGCATCCAATATCCGCCAGTTGCCCCGGCGCCGCCGCCGCACACGCGGCGACTCGTCCACACGGGTCGCGCTCACGGCGCGGTGACGGCGTGTCGGGCGGGAACCGGCCCGGTCGCAGCGGCCCGGGAATAGCGGGAGCCCGGCGCTGTTGCCCCCGGCATGACTTCTGAGACACGTGAGACGTTCGGCCGGGTCGGCATCTGGAACGGGGCGCTGCACGCGTCGCGGGTGGACGCCGACGGAAAGAAGGCGATCGAGGAGGCGGTCGCGGAGATCGAGGCGCTCGGATACGGGACGCTGTGGCTCGGCAGCAGCCCCTCGCCCGACGACGCCGCCGCGATCGTCGACGCCACCTCGGCCATCACCGTCGCCACCGGCATCCTGAGCATCTGGAACCACACCGCCGAGGAGGTGGCGGCCCGGATCTCCGCGATCGACGCGCACGCCCGGGGCCGTTTCGTCCTCGGCCTGGGCGTCAGCCACGACGCGCTGGCCCCCCAGTACGCGAAGCCGTACAGCGCGATGGTGGCCTACCTCGACGCCCTGGACGCCGCCGACCCGTCCGTGGGCTCCGGGCACCGGGTGCTGGCGGCGCTCGGCCCGAGGATGCTGAAGCTCGCGTCGGACCGGGCGCTGGGCGCACACCCCTACCTCGTCACGGCCGCGCACACGGCGGAGGCGCGCGAGGCGCTCGGACCGGACGCGCTGCTCGCCCCCGAGCTGTCCGTCGTGCTCGACACCGATCTCGACCGGGCATGCGACACGGCCCGCGCCATGCTGGCGATGTACCTCAAGCTGCCCAACTACACGGGCAACCTGCTGCGCCTCGGCTTCACGGAGAGCGACTTCGAGGACGGGGGCAGTGCGCGTCTGCTGGACGCCCTGTTCGCCCTCGGCGACGCCGAGCGGGTGAAGGCGCGGGCGAACGAGTACTTCGACGCCGGGGCGAACCACGTGGCACTCCAGGTGGTCACCGCCGACCGGGGGAAGACCGGGCTGCCGCTGGCCGAGTACCGCGAGCTGGCCGACGCGTTCGGCGACGAACTGTAGAGCTCTTCCGGAGCCCCGGTCCGCCACTGCGCGGGCCGGGGCTCTTGCATGGGCGCGCTCACGCCCGTACATTGTGAACGTGTTCGATGAACAGGTTCAGTCAACGCGCGCGGCGCAGAAGCGGCGGACCGCCGCCCGCATCGTCGAGGCGGCCGCCCGGCTCTTCACGGAGCACGGCTTCCAGAACACGACGGTGCGTCAGATCGCCGCCGAGGCCGGGGTTTCGGTGGGCGCGGTCATGGCCGTCGGGGACAAGGAGTCGCTGCTGAGCCTGGTGTACGACCAGGCCATCGCCGACCGCATCCCCGCCCCGCCCGAACCGGCGACGGCAGGGGCCGCACAGCCCGCCGTGGAGTATCTGGCCCACTACTTCGACCCGTTCCTGGGGCTGTTCGCCGAGAACGACGACCTCGCCCGCGCGTACTTCCGGACGCTGGCCCGGGGCCGGCCCGAGAACGCCGCCCTGGGCGCACTGCGCACGCTCACCGAGAACAACCTCACGGCCGCGATGGTCAACGCGGGCATGCCCGAGGAGCGGGCCCGGCTCGGCGCGCAGGTGATGTTCGCCGGCTACCTGGGGGAACTGATGCTGCTCGCCGCCGGAACGACCGACCACCAGCAGACGGCGGTGAGGCTCCGGACCATCGCCGCGTTCGTCGCCGCCCAGGAAGGGAACTGACCGATGACACTCTCCGAACTCCCCTCCCCCGTATGGCCGGTGGTGGTTCTGCTCGTCATCCAGGCCGGCGACGCGGCGATGATGCTGCGCCCGCCCCGGTTCATCGTCGACTGCCTGGAGGGCGTGCGGCTGCCGCGCGACTGGTGGTGGGTGCTGACCACCGCCAAGACCGCGTCGGTGGTGGGCCTGGTCGTCGGCTTCTGGGTCTCCGGTGTCGCGATGACAACGACGGCGGCGATCGTGGTCTACTTCATCGCCGCCGCCGTGGCACACATCCGCGCACGGGCCCTCAACACCACGTTCTGGGTGAACTGCCTCGGCATGCTCGTGGTTTCCCTGGCGGTGCTGGTGGGGTCCTTCGTACGGGTGTAGCGCGGTCCGTCGCCGGGGCGGCGGACCGGCTCGTCAGGTCGTGTAGTCGGCGTTGACGCGGATGTAGCCGGCCGACAGGTCGCAGCCGTACACGGTCGCTTCACCACCACCGAGGCCGAGCGTGATCGCGATGTCCACCTCGTCGCGCCGCATGAGGTCCACGAGTTTTCCGAGGGTGTCCGCCTCGGGCTCCTCCGGATACACCTCGATGTCCCCGAACTTCACGGTGACGGCGTCCGGGTGGATGTCGGTGTCGTCGGTGTTCTTGCCGATCGCCATGAGAACCCGCCCCCAGTTGGGGTCGGCGCCATGGACGGCGGTCTTCACCAGCGGGGAGTTCACCACGCTCTTGGCGACGCGTTTGGCCTGCGCGTGGTCGCGGGCGCCGCCCACGGTGACACGCAGCAGCTTGGTGGCCCCTTCGCCGTCGCTCGCCAGTTGCAGGGTGAGCTCCAGGCACAGGTCCGCGAGCGCCTCGGCGAACAGCACCGGATCGACCGCTCCGGCCGCCCCGTTGGCGATGACGGCCACGGTGTCGGAGGTGGAGGTGTCGGTGTCGACGCTCAGACAGTTGAACGTGCGGTCCACCGCCCCGCGCAACGCGGCGTCCAGGTCGGCCGGCGCCAGCTCGGCATCGGTGAATACATAGGCGAGCATCGTGGCCATGTTGGGCTCCAGCATGCCGACCCCCTTGGCGACACCCACGATGCGGGCCCGCCCGACGGTGCGGACGGCGGTCTTGGGGCGGGTGTCGGTGGTCATCATCGCGCGGGCCACGTCCCGGGGGCCGGCCGTGAACGCCGCGATGCCCCGCTCGGCGGTCCTGTCGAAGTGCGGGAGGATGGTGGTCATCGGCAGCGGGCGGCCGATGACACCCGTGGAACCGATGAGCACATCGCCTTCGGGGACCCCGAGGATCCCGGCGACGCGGCGGACGACCTCGGCGGCGTTCTCCTCGCCCTGGCGCCCGGTGGCGACATTGGCGTTCTGCGCCAGCGTGGTCACGGCGCTCAGGCTGCGCCCGGCGGCGTGCCTGCGGCTGAGCACCACGGCCGGTCCCGCGAAGAGGCTCTGCGTGAACACGGCGGCACTTACCGCCGGCCGGTCCGATGCGACGATCGAGATGTCGTCGCCCTCCTCGCGCAGCCCACCGTGACCGGTGTACGCGAGAAAGCCCGTCGGCCAGGTCAGGGTGTCGCTCATATACGGCAATGCATGATCATGCGTCATGTGACATATCTTTACATCGCGAGGCGTGGGCGTCCACCTCATTCCGGAACCCATCCCGAACGGCGCGCGCCGCGGGCGCCTGCCACACCCGCCTCACTGCCTTCAACACATGAACGCCGCACGCCCCATTGACATGCCCATGGCTCTATCGCTTTTATGGCGCCGGGTCACCGCCACCCACCCCACCCCCGGGCAACGGGACTCCACCCCGGCAGCGGGGAGGTGGCCGGCGACTCCCGCACCCCCGTCCCCACATCACAGGCGGCGCGGCGCGCGGCGCGAGATGGGAGCGCTCCCACCCTTCTCGCGCCGACACCGCGCCCCCGAGAGAGGAACCAGCACCGTGCTTCACCCTCTCCGCACCCTCCGCAGAGCCGCCAGAGCCGCCGCCTTCGGCGCGGCCGCCCTGCTCCTGCCCCTTGTCGGCGCCGCCACGGCCTCGGCCGCCCAGCCGGCCGCGACGGCTGCCGGGTCGGGCTACTGGCACACCAGCGGGCGGCAGATCCTGGACGCCGCCGACCGGCCGGTGCGCATCGCCGGCATCAACTGGTTCGGCTTCGAGACCGCCAACTACGTGCCTCACGGCCTGTGGTCACGCGACTACAAGAGCATGATCGACCAGATGCGGTCGCTGGGCTACAACACCATCCGGCTGCCCTACAGCGACGACATCTTCGCCGGCACCGACCCGGCGAGCATCAACTATTCGGGCGGGATGAACACCGACCTGCAGGGACTCGACTCGCTCCAGGTGATGGACCGCATCGTGGACCACGCGGGCAGCGTCGGCATGAAGGTCATCCTGGACCGGCACCGCCCGGACTCGGCAGGCCAGTCGGCGCTCTGGTACACCTCGGCCGTCCCCGAGTCCACCTGGCTGGCCAACCTCACGTCGCTGGCCGCCCGGTACGCGGGCAACGACGCGGTGGTCGGCATCGACCTGCACAACGAACCGCACGACCCCGCCTGCTGGGGCTGCGGTGACACCACGAAGGACTGGCGACTGGCGGCGGAGCGCGGCGGCGACGCCGTCCTGTCGGCCAACCCGAACCTGCTGATCTTCGTGGAAGGGGTGCAGACCGTCGACGGGGTGTCCGGCTGGTGGGGCGGCAACCTCATGGGCGTCGGCCAGTACCCGGTGGAGCTGAGCATGCCGCACCGGGTGGTGTACTCGGCGCACGACTACGCCACCAGCGTCGCCCAGCAGCCGTGGTTCACCGACGCCTCGTTCCCCGACAACATGCCCGGCGTCTGGGACAAGTACTGGGGCTACATCTTCAAGCAGAACATCGCCCCGGTGTGGGTGGGTGAGTTCGGCACCACGCTCCAGTCCACGACCGACCAGAAGTGGCTCAAGGCCCTGGCCGGCTATCTGCGGCCGACGAGCCAGTACGGGGCCGACAGCTTCTCGTGGACCTTCTGGTCCTGGAACCCGAACTCCGGGGACACCGGCGGCATCCTCAAGGACGACTGGACCTCGGTCGACACCGTGAAGGACGGCTACCTGGCGAGCATCAAGGCGCCCGACTTCGGCAACGGCACCGGCAGCGGCGGGGGCGACACCCAGGCGCCCACGGCCCCGACGGGCCTCACCGTCACCGGGACCACCGCGACGTCCGTCTCCCTGTCCTGGAAGGCCGCGTCCGACGACACCGGAGTCACCGGCTACGACGTGTACCGCGGCTCCACCAAGGCCGGCACCGCCACCGGCACCACGTTCACGGACACCGGCGTGACGGCCGGCACCTCGTACACGTACACCGTCCGGGCCCGCGATGCCGCGGGCAACACCTCGACACCCTCCGCGTCCGCCGCGGCCACCACGACCGGCGCCGGCGGCAACACCGGCTGCAAGGCCGTCTACACCGTGAACGGGGACTGGGGCAGCGGGTTCGGGGTGGACGTCACCGTGACCAACACGGGTACGGCGCCCGCCACCTCGTGGAAGCTGACCTGGACCTACGGCGGCAGCCAGAAGATCACGAACATGTGGAACGCGTCCTACACCCAGACCGGCGCTTCCGTCACCGTCACCAGCACCGACTACAACGGCGGCCTCGCGGCAGGGGCGCACACCGGCTTCGGTTTCCAGGGCACACCGGCCGCCGGCGCCGTGCCGACCGTGAGCTGCACGCTCTCCTGACCGTCCCGCACCCACCGCTCCGCAGGGAGGAGCACCGTAGCCCGCCCCCGTGGCGGGCTACACCTCTTTCGGGACAGGACTTTTCGCGCGTCCATGACCGGCGAATACCCGTCGAAACCGCTCGGTTAGCATGATCCCACCCCGGCGACCACCCTCATCGCCCGCACACCATGCCATAAGGCATGAAAAGCGACCTATTTGACCAAAACCCAGGACATCGGCCAGAGAATTGATACCTATAGCATCGCGGGCGTTTTCGCGAATAAGCCGACGAATACCCTTCGCCGCGTGGCGCCGGCCGCGGGCGATCCTCTGGACGGCGGCGGCGGTGGTGACGCTCGCGTTCCTTGTCGCGCTGGAGTTCGCCGCACGCCACTACGGGCTGCCGGGGCCGATGACCACGCAGGTCCAGGAAGTGGTGGTCGCACCCAAGTCGGGCTTCCTGCTGTACGCCAGCATGGGTCTGATGATGGTGGTCCTCACCTGGCGGCAGCGTTTCATCGCGCTCGGTGTAGCGGCCGGCATCGACCTCGTCATCGCGCTGATCCGGTGGGTGGCCGACGCTCCCGTCACCGAGGGACACCCCTTCGGGAACGGCGCGCTGTGGGTGATCATCGGGGTCACGGTCATCGCCCTCACCCGTCGCACGGGCCAGGAACGCATGCTGCTCCTGAAGGGCGTCGGTCTGGGTCTGCTCCTGGTGACCGGGCGGAAGACCGGTGACACCTGGCTGCTCATCACCTCGAAGACGCGCCCCGATGTGCTCGACCAGTACATGGCCAACGCCGACCACGCGCTCGGCAACCCGTCCTGGCTGGTGGGGCGGCTCGTCGAAGCGACCGGCTCGGCCGGCGCCCACTTCCTCAACGCCGTCTACGCGCAGCTGGCGGTCGCCGCGGTCTGTGTCGCGCTGTACCAGCTGCGCAACGTGGCGACCGACCGCGTCTTCCCCGGCCACCACCTGGTGCGCACCTTTCTGGTGATCGGTCTCCTCGGCCCGGCCATCTACATGATCTTCCCGGTGGTCGGCCCGGTCTTCGCGTACGGCGCCGACGGCGGGCACTGGGCGGTGGCCGACCTGTGGCCCGGGACCGCCGTTCCGATCGGCACCCCCCACCACATGCCGTTCGACGAGATCACCCCGCGCAACTGCATGCCCAGCCTGCACACCGCGTGGGCCACCGCGATCTTCATCCACTCCCGCAAGGGCCCGAAGTTCCTCCAGTACGCCGGCGCCTTCTGGCTGGTCGCCACGCTCGCCGCGACCCTGGGCTTCGGCTACCACTACGGCGCGGACCTTGTCGCCGGTGTGGTGTTCACGCTCACGATCGAGACGGGCATGCGCGCGCTCGAACGCGGCTGGGACCGGTCGGCCGTTCAGCTGGTCGCCTACGGCACGGTGGTGTTCGCCGCGCTCCTGGTGGCGTACCGCTATCTGTCGCTGGAGATGGCCCACTACCCGTGGCTGTTCGGACCGCTGCTCCTGCTGGCCATGGGATCGGTGATCTACGGTTACGTACGGCTCAACCGGCGGTGGGAGCCGAAGGCGGCGCCCGCGCCGAAGCTGGAACCACAGCCCGAGATGGCCTGAACCCCGCCCGCGTACCTGGGTAACGTTGGCCCGCACCACCCCGCCGGTTTCTTCACCGGCGGGGTGGTGCCGTAACAGGCCCGTAGGGAGACCCCGGACAAGGAGCCACACCGTGATCGCATTCGACCGCTTCACCGACGCGCTCGACTATCCGATGTATGTGGTGACCGCCGAGGCGGACGGTGAGCGGGCCGGCTGTCTCGTCGGCTTCGGTTCGCAGTGCTCGATGCGTCCGGCCCGGTTCATGGTGTGGGTGTCGGAGCTGAACCGCACCTGCCGTGTCGCCGCGCGGGCCGACCACCTCGCCGTCCATCTGCTCCGCCGGGACCAGAGGGCACTGGCGCGCCTCTTCGGCGGCGAGACCGGAGACCGTACGGACAAGTTCGCGCGGGTCGCCTGGCATCCCGGGCCGGGCGGGGTGCCGGTGCTGGACGAGGCCCCCGCGTGGTTCGTCGGCCGCGTCGAGCAGCGCGTCGACGGCGGGGACCACGTCGGGTTCCTGCTCGCGCCGCAGGAGGTGCGGCACCCGGCGGACAAGGGTTTCCCGTTCCTGTCGGTCACCGGTGCGATCGACATTCCGCCGGGCCACCCGGTGGACTGAGGAGGGTCAGAAGTCGCCCCGCGCGGTCCGTTCGGCCAGCTTCTGGAACTCACCGAGGTCGTAGTTGGCCAGGACCGAGTCCAAGTGCGTGAGGGCGCCCAGGTACTCCACGAAACCCTGAGGGTCGTACTCGATCTGCAGGGCCACCCGGCTCGACTCGTCGTCCAGCCGGTGGAAGGTGACGACCCCGGCGTGATGGACGCCTTCCGTGGTCTTCCAGGCGATGCGGTTCTCCGGGACGACCTCGGTGAGTTCGGCCACGAAGCTCTTGTCGGCGCCGGGGAGGGAGAGCTGCCAGGCGAAGCGGCGGGCGTCCAGCGGCTCGACGTGCCGGACGTGGCTCAGAAAGGCGGGCCAGCGGGCGACATCGCTCCACAGGGCCCAGCTGACGGCGACCGGGGCCTTGATATCGACGGTCTCGACGAGCGAGGAAGACATGGGGACTCCTAGTCGTAGGTATGCGTGCTCGCGGATGTGTGTGCGTGGCTGCCGCGCGAGGCGGCAGGGTTGCTACGCCTGTTACGCCGCCGGTGTGGCCAGCGTGAAGGGGTGTCCGGCGGGGTCGGAGTAGAGGCGGGCGTCACGGGCGCCGCCGTTGTTCTTCGTGTCCAGGGGACGCGCGCCGAGGCCGACCGCCTCGCGTTCCGCCTCGTCGATGTCCTCGCGGGCGACCAGGATGCGCAGATGGGCCTGTTGCGAGTCGTCGGGCCTGGGCCAGCTCGGCGGGGCGTACCCGTGGTCCCTGCATATCGCGAGGTGGATACCGGCCGCGCCCACGACCTCGATGGTGTCGAGATCGTGCCCGGGGCGGACCTCGGCGCCGAGCAACGCGGCGTAGAAGTCGGCCAGTTCCTGCGGCTCGGCGCAGTCCAGCACCAGCAGACCCGTTTTCGGTACCGCCATGACCGTCCTCCTGTTCGCGGGGCTCGTTCGTCCGGACGCCGTCCGCGTACCCGCGCCGCCGCCGGGCACACCCCCTCATCAGGCAGGTCCGGCGACGGCATGCCTGACCAACGGATTACGGGGCAGACGGCGGGTCACCGGAAGGACCGAAGCGTCCCCGCCGTCGAAGAGGGGGAACCCCATGTCTGCCACCCAGCCGGATAGACCCGTCCAGCGGACGACCGAGTCCCGCGCCCCGTCGGAGCCCGGCCGCTCCCCGGCCCTGAGGACCGGGACCGGGACGGCCGCACTGCGCCTCGGCGCGCTGACCGTCGGGCAAGCGGCGCTCATGGTGGGTCTCGGACTCCTGATCACCGGGCCCGCCCAGGCGGTCTGGCCGCTGAGCGTCGAGGACAAGGTCAACGAGGGGTTCGAGCACCTGCGGACCGGCCCCCTGACCGATGTGTCGTTCGTCGCGTCGGAGGCCGGCAACACCCTCACCATCATCGCCATCACCGTCCTGGTGTGCCTGGGCCTGGTCGTGATCCCCCGGCTGCCGAAGTGGCGGCAGGCCGTCTTCCTCGCCGTCGGTGTCTCGCTGCAGTCCCTGGTGTTCCTGGTGATCACCATCTGCGTGGACCGCGACCGGCCCGATGTGGACCGGCTCGACGCGTCGCCGCCGACGGCCAGTTACACCTCCGGGCACACCGGGGCGGCGACGGCGCTGTACGCCGGTCTCGCCGTGCTGGCCCTCCTTCCCGGCGGGCGCAGCCGGCGCCACAAGGTGCTCGCCGGGCTGCTGCTGCTCATTCCGGTGCTCGTGGCACTGGCCCGGCTCTACCGGGGGATGCACCACCCCACCGATGTCCTCGGCGGGATGCTGAACGGCGCCCTGTCGCTCCTGATCGCGGGGCGTGCACTGCTGACCGAGGGCAGGAGCCCCGCCCCGGTCCCCAAGAACGCCATGGAGATCGCGCAGGAGGCGGCGGCCGAGCACGCGGAGCAGGTCACGGGCCGCACCGTCGTCGTGGTCAATCCGACGGTCGCCGACGAGGAGCAGCGCGAGACGTTGCGGCTCGTCCTGGAACAGTACGGGCGTCACGGCGCCGAGTTCGTCGACACGACGGCCGACGACCCGGGCGGCGGCCAGGCCGCGGCAGCCGTGCGCGACGGTGCGTCGCTGGTTGTGGTGTGCGGGGGCGACGGAACGATCCGCGCGGCGGCCGACCGGCTGGCCGGCACCGGGGTCCCGCTGGCCGTGGTCCCCTGCGGCACGGGCAACCTGCTGGCGCGGAACCTGGGTCTGCCGGTCGCGCCGACCGAGGCGCTGGCCGCCGCGCTGGGCGGGACCGAGCGGCGGATCGACCTCGGCCGCATCGAGGGCGACGGCCTTCCGGCCACCCACTTCACCGCGATGTCCGGGGCGGGCCTGGACGCCGCGATGCTGGAGAACACCGGCAGTGCGGCGAAGGCCGCGATCGGCTGGCCCGCGTACGTGGTCGCCGGGCTGCGCGGTCTGCGGGCGCCGCGCATGTCGGTGTCCGTCCGGCTGGACGGCGGGCCGGTGCTGCGTCGTACGGCGCGGATGGTGCTGCTCGCCAACATCGGGGACGTCCAGGGCGGGGCGACGCTCGTCCCGTCCGCCCGGCCCGACGACGGGCTGCTCGACCTGGCCCTGTTCGATCCGCACGGCCCGGGTGGCTGGCTGCGGGCCGTGGGGGCGGTGCTGCGCGGAGGCCGCAAGCCGGAGCACTCCGGCGACACGCCCGTGGAGTACTTCACCTTCCGCCACGCCGAAGTCCGCTTCGCCACAGCGCAGTCGAGGGAGCTCGACGGCGACCCGGTGGAGCCGGGCCGCCGGTTCGTCGCCGAGGTGCGGCCCGGGGCGCTCACCGTGCTCCTGCCGTCGAGGGGCAAGTAGTGGGTACCGCCACCCGGGTGCCGCAGACCCGGCACATGACGGGCGACGAACTGACCGCGGACGAGGCGCTGGCATCGCTGCGCCGCTACGGGGGCTGGCCGCTGGTGCGTGACTCGTTCGTACGCTTCCGTTACGCCGACGGCTTCAGCCATTCGCGCGCGCTGGCGCTCCAGACGGTCCTCGCGGTCATCCCGCTGGTGATCGCGTTCGTCGGCCTCTCGGCCTCGCTGCACACCGAGAACGTGGGCAGGCTCGCGGAGTTGACGATCCATCGGATCGCGGCGGGGCCGAGCGCCGATGTGGTGGACGACGCGCTCGACCGCAGCCGTCGCCGTGCCGGCGAGGGCTCTCAGCTCACGCTCTGGTTCGGGCTGCTCTTCTCGCTGGTCAACGTGACGACGGCGATGTGCCAGATAGAGCGCGGGGCCAACCGGATATACGGGGTCGAGCGCGACCGCCCCTTCCATCAGAAGTACTTCCGGGGCCTGGTGATGTCGCTGACGGCGGGCATCCCGCTGGGGCTCGGGTTCATCCTGATGGTCGTCGGCGGCGATCTCGTCACGGCCGCCGCCACGGTGTACCACCTCAGCGACACGGCGAGGACCGCCTGGGACCTGCTGCGCTGGCCGTGCGGTCTGCTGCTGGCCCTGATGTCGGCGAGTGCGATCTTCCGCCGCTCACCGCGCCGCAACCAGCCGGGCTACACGTGGCTGGCGTTCGGCGCGGCCCTCTACCTGGTGCTGTGGACGGCACTGACCTATCTGCTGAGCCAGTACCTCTCCCTCAGCGGCTCCTTCGACACGGTCTACGGCCCGCTGAGCGCCTTCATGTCGCTGCTGCTGTGGGCGTATCTGACCTCCATAGCCCTGTTCCTCGGGCTGTCCTTCGCGGCGCAGCTGGAGGCTGCCCGCGCCCGCCGGCCCGGTCCGATCCAAGACGATCCGGGAGCATGAATGGTTGTACGAGCCACCACTCGCCTGCTGCGTGAGCGGCGGCGCCGGGCGGCGGACCGCGCGTTCGGCGTGCGTCTGCTGGGCGCCGCCGCCGTCGCGGCGCTGTCCGCGGTGCCGTTCGCGCTGGTGCTGGTCCTCGTCGAGGGGCACTGGCGGCCGCTGCGCGCGGTGGACTCGGGCGCTGCGGGGCACCTGCACCGCACCGCGCTCGGCCACCCGGCCTGGACGAGCACGCTGCGCTTCCTGTCCGACTGGGTCTGGGACCCGCTGACGCTGCGTTGCGTGGTCGCCCTCCTGACCGGCTGGCTGCTGTACCGGCGTGCCTGGCGGCTGGCCGCCTGGAGCGCGGTCACGGCGGTGGCCGGGGGTTTGTCGGGGCTGCTGGTCAAGCTGGTGGTCGAGCGGGCCAGGCCGTCGCTGGAGGACCCGGTGGCGCGGGCGCCCGGTTTCTCGTTCCCGTCGGGGCACGCGATGACGGCCACGACGACGTTCGCGGTGCTGCTGCTGGTCCTGCTGCCGCTGGTGCCGCGCCGTGCGCGGGTGCTGTGCTGGGCCGTGGCGGTGCTGTCGGTGCTGGGGGTGGGTTTCACCCGGGTCGCGCTGGGTGTCCACTGGTTCAGCGATGTGGTCGGTGGCTGGCTGCTCGGGCTCGCCGTGGTGGCGTCGACCGCCTGGGCCTTCGAGGCCTGGCGCGCGGACTCGGGACGCGGACGCAGCGAGGTGACGGAGGGCCTGGAGCCGGAGCTGACGAGCGCGGCCCCGGAACGCTGACGGTGGTGTCTCAGCTCTCCGGGGCGGCGCGTTTGACGTACGCGGTGACCAGGGCGGATTCCACGTGGTCGACGCCGTCGAGGGTACCGACGCGCTCGGTGAGGTAGGTGTCGAGAGCCGCGGCGTCCCGGCAGACGGCGACGGTGATGAGGTTGTGGGAGCCCGTCATGGTGCCGACGAAGGCCGCTTCGGCGTCCTGCGCCAGAACCCGGGCCACGCGGGCGAGGCTGCCGGGCGCGACGGAGAGCCGCAGCATGCACTGCACCGAGAACCCGAAGAGACCCGAGTCGACTTCGACGTCGAGCTGGAGGACGCCCGAGCGGCGCAGTTCATGCAGTCGGCGGCGTACCGCGGACTCCGACCAGCCGATCCGCCGGGCCAGGTCCGGGTAGGCGGCGCGGCCGTCGGCGGCGAGGGCGGGCAGCAGCCGGCGGTCGAGGTCGGTCAGCTCCACCTGCCGGGGGTCCGTGGCGGCCTCGGGCGTGAGCGCGGCGATCTGCTCGTCGCTCAGCGCCAGATTCCGGCCGGCCCAGCGCCGTTCCATGACCGGCCGCAGCACGCGGTGCGCGTCGACATGGGTGACGTACGACAGCCGGCCCAGCGCGGCCAGCGGGGCCGGCCCCTCCCCGGCGACGCGGAAGACACAGCCGATCTCCGTGCCGCTCGACAGGACGGCCACCCACGCCGTGTCGGGGCGGTGGGCGAGCGCGCGGGCGAGCGCGGTGCTCCGAGCGGGCGGTACGCGCAGCCGGACGAGCCATTCGGCGTGGCCGAGGCGGTGGCTGTTGGTCACGCCGGCGACACGGGCGACGCCGGCGGACCGGAGCTTGCCGAAGCGACGGGCCACGGTGCGGTCGGAGACGTCGAGTACTCCGGCGATCTTGCTGAAGGGGGCCCGGCCGTCGAGTTGGAGGGCGTGCAGGAGCCGCAGGTCGAGTGCGTCCAGCGTGACCGATTCCATCCGGGCAGTGTAGGCCGGTGTCGAATGCCGTCCGGACGGGGCCGGTTGGGGCCCTGGGCGGGGCGTTCCGGGAAGCATGGCGGTCGTGTTCGGGGCCGTGACGGGGTGTCCGCCGGCACGGCCCGTGCGACGGGTCTGCCCGGTGGTGGGCGGTGCCCGCGCCGACCGCCGCTATCGGAGGACCTGATGTTCGAATCCCTCATGCTGCTCGCCGTGCCGACGCTGGTGTTCCGCCTTCTGGGTGCGCTGGGCGTGCGCCGGTTCGCGACCTGGCGGGCCGCCGCCGTCCACGGTCTGGCGGTGCTGTTCGTGGCGAGCGGGGCGGCGCACTTCGTCCCGGACGGCGGCGGTGTGATGCCGAGCCACGACGATCTGACGGCGATGGTGCCGCCGTTCGTCCCGCTCCCCCATCTCGTGGTGTACGGGACCGGGGTGCTGGAACTGCTCGGCGCCGCCGGGCTCGTACGGACGGCGACCCGCCCTGCGGCCGGGGTGTGTCTCGCGGCTCTCCTGGTGCTGATGCTGCCCGCCAATGTGTACGCCGCCGTCGAGGACATTCCGCTGGGCGCCGATCCGGCGACCCCGTTGTGGTTCCGGATTCCCGAGCAGGCGGTCTACATCGCCGTCGCACTGCTCGCGGCGGAGGGGGACGGCGCGCGTCTTGCCGCCTCCTGGGCGCGGGCCGGGGTTTCACGGGGATGAAAGTTCTCACCCGGGTGGCGGAATCACCGCAGCTCGGCCTCTTCTTCACTGGACTGGACCACAGAGGCCATCCCAAAACCCTTTACGCCACAGTGGAGTTCATGCGTCACTCGTGACGTGCACCCGTCAAGGCGATGTTCTCGCCGCACTGCGTGACGGGCCGCTCCCGGAACACAAAGCTACGCTCGGAACCGCCCCACGTGCTACGCGAGTAGACCACTTCCGCTCACCCCCCGGAGGCTCCGTTGTTAACCATTCGCAGCCGCAGACCCGCACTCCGCAAGCTGGTGGCTCTCGGAGCCGCCGGCCTCGGCATGGTGCTCGTGCCCACCGTCTCGGCGACGCCCGCCTCGGCCGACCCGTCCCCGTCGTCCGGCGTCACCATCCCCCTCGGTGACGGATACATGGGTGCCGGCTACCTCACCGACGGCGACACGTTCGCGCCGGACAGCCGGCATCTCGACCTCACCCCGGAGCGCCCGTCCGCCATCCAGGCCACGACGCTCCCCGGGATCGACGTCTCGCACTACCAGGGCTCGATCAACTGGTCGTCGGTGAAGTCGGCGGGCATCAAGTTCGCCTACATCAAGGCCACCGAGTCCACCACCTACAAGGACCCCAACTTCAACGCCAACTACCTCAACGCCTACAACGCGAAGGTGATCCGGGGCGCGTACCACTTCGCACGCCCCAATCTGTCCACCGGAGCGGCGCAGGCCACCTATTTCGCGAGCCACGGTGGCGCCTGGTCGCGGGACAACCTGACGCTTCCCGGAATGCTCGACCTGGAGGGCGGCTGCTACGGCAAGTCGGCCGCCTCCATGCAGTCGTGGATCCTGGACTTCTACAACACGTACAAGGCCAAGACGGGCCGTGACGTCGTCATCTACACCAGCGCGAGCTGGTGGAACTCGTGCACGGGGGGCTGGAGCGGCATGTCCGCGCGCAGCCCGCTGTTCACCGCGCACTGGACGAGCGCGGCCAGCCCCACCATCCCGAAGGGCTTCCCGTACTGGACGTTCTGGCAGTACACCGACTCCGGTTCGGTGGGCGGCATTTCGGGAGCCGTGGACCGCGACCGGTTCAGCGGTGACGCCAGCCGGCTGCTGGCCCTGGCCAACAACACACCGTGACGGACGGCTGAACCGCCTGCCGGCACAGAGGGCGGCCACCCGGTGACCCGGGCGGCCGCCCTTCCGTCTGCCCCGACGGTTCAGCGCAGGATCCCGGCCTGCCGGGCGGCCTGCAGCCAGGACGGGAACTCCGACAGCAGGCGGTCGTACAGCTCTTGGTCGGAGACCTTCTCGATGTCGTCCACGGCGAAGAAGCCGACGTTGTCGACGCGGCGGCCGGGCATGGTGTCGAACCGCTCCAGCACGCCGTACTGCGACCGGCCGAGCCCGATGAACTGCCAGAAGACGGGCTCCTCCACCGCCGCGCGCAGCTCGCGCTCGATCTCGTCGTTGCGGTACACACCGCCGTCGGAGAAGAACAGGACGAGCGTCGGGGCGGGCACCGGGTTGGCGCGTACGTACTCCCGCACTTCGGCGATGACCTTCTGTTCCTCGTTCTGGATGCCGACCGCGCGCATGTCGACCTGGCCGGGGACCAGTCCCTTCGGGGGCTTCCTCCGCCCGAAGAGGCCGACCTGCCCCACCCGCACGTGCAGGTGCAGCCACTCGGGCAGGTCACCGATGACGAGGTCCGGCAGCCGGGCGGGGTTCGACGCGAAGGTCCACGCCTGCATCTCGCCGTCGTCGTCGACCTGCGCGGCGACGGCCGCCATGCGCTCGGTGACACCCGCCACCGTGCCGCGCGAGTAGAGGGCGCTCATCGATCCGGAGGCGTCCAGGACGAGGATCACCCGGGCGGTCAGCCGATCCAGGCCGTGCTTGCCGAGGCTGACGGCCACCTGCTGCTTGCGCAGGGACAGGCGCTTGCGCATGTCGACCGGCAGGTGCTCCTCGCCCTTGGTGAGCCGTGGCGACGGCCCGCCCGGCGGTGCGGTGGGCGGGACCGGCGGCGGCTGCGACGGAGCCGGCGGCGCCGGTGTCGTACGGGGTTCGTCGACGCTGATACCGAAGTCCGTCGCCAGACCGGCGAGCCCGCTCGCGTACCCCTGGCCCACGGCCCGGAACTTCCATCCGCCGGCCCGCCGGTAGACCTCCCCGCACACGAACGCGGTCTCCGCTCCCGCCGCCATGTCGAAGCGGGCCAGCTCCGCGCCGGACACGGCGTCGAGCAGGCGCAGGTGGAGGCCGGGCACCTGGCCGAAGGTGCCCCCGTCCGCCGAGGCGCACAGGGCGACGCGTTCCACATCCGGTCCCAGCGCCGCGAGATCGGCCTCCACCGTGTCGGAGCCCGTCCGCTTGCCGAGGTGGCGCACGGCCCCGGAGGCGTGCCGGGGCTGATTGTAGAAGACGAAGTCACCATCCGAGCGGACCCGCCCGTCGGTGCCCAGCACCAGCGCGGACGCATCAACGTCGGGCACACCCGGCCCGGCCGACCAGCCCAGTACGGCTCTGACGGCGGATGCCGTCACCGGCATGTTGGCGCCCTTGCTCAGTGTCGTCACGGGGAACAGTCTGCCTGCCGGCACCCGGCGAGGTCGACCGGGTCCGGCCCGTCACGCCGCCGCCTCCTGGCGCTCCAGCAGCGCGGGCAGGCCGGACAGCACCGGGGCCTCCCCGCACGCCGAGGCGACGACCATCTCCTCCAGCGCCCACAGATGCGCCGCGATCCTGGGCGGCGGCAGATAGGCGGTGTCGGCGGTGAGCATGACGGCGAGGACGCCCCGCTCCTCGGTGACATGGACGCAGTACCGGCAGCCCAGCTTCTCCTCGGTGGCGGGGAAGCCGAACTCCGAACGCGCCTGCGCCGCGCGCAGTTCCGCCGCGTCCGGCGGAGGTCCCTCGTCCGGTTGGCGTACGAAGAACCTCTGGTCGTTGTAGCAGCAGTACGGGTGCACAGGTGTACCGCGCTCCCCGCCGATGCGCTCGCGCAAGGCCTCCCAGGCGACCGGGTCGTAGGACGCCGCCCGGTAGCCCGCCATGGCCGCGCGCCACGCCACGGGAAGCAGGTCCGTGAAGCGTTCGGCGCCGGTCGTGTCGAGGAGGAACGGCGCGTCCTGCGAGAGCATCGCCACCAGGTCCCGCCGGTCCTCGGACGCACGGTTGGCCACGATGGGCATCATCGCCGCCGTCATGTGCCCGCCCTCGGCCGCGACCAGGGCGGCCAGGCCGGTCATCAGGACCGTCGACCCACTGATCCGGTGCGCGACTGCCAGGGCGTCGGCCGCCTTCATCAGTGCCTCGGACACCAGCCGGCCGCTCCAGAAGCGGGGTGTGCGGGGTGCGGCGGTCTCCCGGGGGAACATCGTGGGCGGCATGGTCCGGTAGAAGCCCTCCCAATGGGCGAGGGCCCGCTCGCTGCGGCGTACACCGGCCGGTCCGTGCTGGTCCCGGGCGAGGTCCAGCGGTGTGGTGCGCGGGGCCCGGCCGGCCGAGCCCCGTCGCACCAGCAGCCGCAGGTCGCGCACCACCTGCTCCGCTGCGTGTCCGTCGGCCGCGAGGTGGCAGAGCACCAGCGCGGCGTGTGTCACCCGCCCCTCGTGGCAGACGACCCCGACGCGCAGCGGCCACTCCCCCGCGTAGTCGATGCGGGTGGCGGACAGTTCGTCGAGCAGGGTGCGGGCGGTGGCCTCGGCCTGTTGGGGGTCGGCCTCCTCCACCACGGTGACCGGGAGCGCGCCGGAGTCCGCGAGCGACTGACCGGGGTCGCCGTCCTCGATCCCGTACAGCCTTGTACGCAGCGCTTCATGACGTGCCATCAGTGCGGCAAGCGCGATGGCCAGCTGCGAGAAGTCCGTCACCCGTCCGCGCTCCCCGAGCGGGAGCAGGCGCCCGATGTTGAAGTAGGTGTCGTTCGGAGCGGTGCGCAGGATGGCGTTCCAGATCGCTCGCTGGCCCCAGGTGAGGGGTGCCGTGCCCGCCCGGTCCCCGGTGAAGGGGACGCACACGGTACGGACGGTGGCCAGGTCACTCATGGGATTGCCGGCCGCCGCTCAGCCGCGACGCCAGGCTGTCGACGCTCTCCTGGTAGAACGACGGGTCGGCGAGGTCGAGTTCGATGGCGTACTGCTCCTCCAGGGTGTCGGCGAGCCGGAGCAGGGCCAGGGAGGTGACCCCCAGTTCGGTGAGGGTGCCCCGGGCGGTGAGGATCTCGGCTGCGGCGATCTGCCCGTCCATGGCGTCACTGATCAGTACGGCCAGCCGTGCGCGCGCCTCGACGGCCGGGTCCTGTGCGGTGCTCAACTGTCTTCCTTCCCGGCCAGCCGGCGGCGCAGGCTGAGCGGCCTGATGTCGGGCCACACCTGGTCGACATGGGCCATGCACTCGTCCTCCGTACCGCTGCAGCCCTCGGGCCACCAGCCGGCGGGCAAGGGAGTGTCCGCCGGCCACAGGGCGTGCTGTTCCTCGTCGTTGACCGCCACCAGGTAGCGGAGGGCGGGTGCGTTCACTGGTTCTCCTCGATGAGTTCGGCGACGCAGGCGGCGATGCCGTGGACGGTGGGGCTGTCGAAGAAGACGTCGAAGGGGACGGAGACCCCGTACTCCTTGCGGATGCGGCCCGCGATGGCGGTGATCGTCAGGGAGTGGCCGCCGAGGTCGAACAGGTCCTCGTCGGGGCCGAGGTCGTCGAGGTCCAGCACATCGCGCCAGATGGCCAGGACGGTGGCGGTGATGCCCGCGACGTCCTCGCCTTCCGCCGGGGCCGGTCCGGCGGGCGCGGGCCGGACGCGCGGGGGCTCGGGCAGGGCGGCCCGGTCGAGTTTGCCGTTGGGGGTCAGCGGCATCGCGTCGAGCGTCACATACGTGTCGGGTACCGCCGCTGCGGGCAGGGTGTGGGCCAGGTGGTCGCGGAGTGCGTCGGGCGTGGGCGGCACGTGGCCGGGGGCGGGAACCACGTAGGCCACCAGTCGGTCCGGAGCCTCCCTGAGCATCGTCACCGCCTGCCCGACCAGCGGGTGGCCGGCGAGGGCCGCGTCGATCTCGCCGAGTTCGATGCGGTGGCCGCGCACCTTCACCTGGGTGTCGGACCGGCCGGCGAAGGCGATCCGGCCGTCGGCGGTGAGCCGGACGAGGTCACCCGTGCGGTAGAGGCGGGCGCCGGGCGGGCCGAATGGGTCGGGGACGAAGCGGGAGGCGGTGAGTCCGGGCCGGCCATGGTAGCCGTGGGCGAGCCCGTCACCCCCGATGTACAGTTCGCCGGTCAGTCCGCGCGGCAGCGGCTGGAGGCGGGCGTCCAGGACATAGGTGCGGGTGTTGGCGAGCGGTCGGCCGATGGTAACGGTGTCCTCGGGGCCCAGCTCGGCGGCGGTGGACCAGACGGTGGTCTCGGTGGGCCCGTACACGTTGACCAGCCTGCCGACGGCGGTGCGCAGTTCGCCGGCGAGGTCTCCGGGCAGCGCCTCTCCCCCGGTCAGGGCGACGAGGTCCGGCGCGTGGAGCCCGGCGGCCAGCATGGTGCGCCAGCCGCTCGGTGTGGCCTGTACGTGGGTGAGGTGATGGCGTTCGACGAGTGCGGCGAGGGCCGTGCCGTCGCGGTGGCGGCCCTCGGGGACGAGGACGACGGTGCCGCCCGTGACCAGGGGCAGGAAGAGTTCGACGGTGGAGATGTCGAAGGAGAGGGAGGTGAGCCCGAGCCAGCGGCTGCCGGGCCCGGTGCCGGTGGTGTCCCGCAGGGCCGCGAGAAGGTTGGCGAGGGCCGCGTGCGCAACCTCGACGCCCTTGGGCACACCGGTGGAGCCGGAGGTGTACAGCACATAGGCGGGGTCCGTGAGCGCCGGCGGAGCGGGAGCAGGCGAGGCGTCGGGGAGCCGCTCCAGGTCCTCGGGCCCCGGGTCGGTGGCGGTCTCCAGGGTGAGACCGGCGTCGGCACGGAGGAACGCCAGGCGCTCCGCCGGGTGGTCGGGGTCGAGCGGCAGGTAGGCGGCCCCGGCGGTGAGAACCCCTAGTACAGCGACGAGTTGGGCGGCCGAGCGGGGCAGGGAGATACCGACTAGGGTGCCGGGGCCGGCCCCCTGGGCGCGGAGCCGGTGGGCGCGGCGGCGGACGGCCGCGTCGAGTTCGGCGTACGTGAGGGCCGTGTCGCCCTCGACGACGGCGATGGCGTCCGGGGTGGCGGCGGCCTGGGAGGCGAACAGCGCGGGCAGGCTGGTGTCAGCGTTGCCGGGGGCGCGTGCGGTGTCGGCCAGCAGGATGTCGCGTTCCTGCGGGGGCAGGACCGGCAGGCGGGCCAGGGGGGTGTCCGGGGCAGCCACTGCGCCGTCGAGCAGGGTGAGGAAGTGGTCCAGGACGCGGGCGGGCGCGTCGGGCTCGAAGGCGGCGGTGCGGTAGTGGAGGCTGCCTTCGAGGGCGTCGGGGGTGTCGACGAGCTGGAGGTGCGCGATATTGCGGGCGGTGCCGGCGAAGCCCATCCACTCGGTGCGCACGTCGAGTTCCGGGCTGAAACCGGCGGGCCGGGAGGTGTCGCGGCGCCGGTAGCTGAGGGAGAGCGGGCAGAGCGCGGTACGCGGGGTGAGTCCGCGGACGGCGCGGCTGAGGGGGACGGTGCGGTGGGCGTAGAGGGCGCGCAGTTCCGCCCGGACATCGTGGGCGAAGTCCGCGAAGGATCGTTCCGGTCGGGGATCGGTGAAGAGAGGCAGTTCGTTGACGTGCAGGCCGGCCTGCCGGGGCGCGCCGGGTGCGCGGGTGGAGAGTTCGATCGCGGTGGCGGGGCCGGTGTTCCCGTACCGCAGCATGAGCGCGTGCCAGGCGGCCGTCAGCAGCTCGAAGCGGGTGACGCCGAGGGTCGCGGCGGCGGCCACCAGGCGGGCGTGCCGGTCTCCGTCGCGTCGGAAACCGCAGGCGCCGCCCGGTGCCGGGGTGACGGGGTCCGTGTGGTGGGCGGTGATCCCGGGCAGGGCGGGGGCGGGGCTCTCGCGCCAGCGGCCGGACCAGAAGCGGGTGGCGGCGTCGATGTCCGCATCGGCGACGGGAGGTGACGGCGCATCGGCCGTCGCGTGCGGCTCGCCCTCCCCCGTCGCCGCCCGGTACGCGCGGGCCAGTCCGGAGACCAGGATGTCCTTGGACTCCCCGTCGAACACGAGGTGGTGGGCGACGACGAGCAGCAGGTGCCGGTCCGGGGCGGTGGTGAACAGCGTCGGGCGGACCAGCGGGCCGTCCGGCCCGAACCGGGCGGTGGTCTCCTCGTCGCGGAGCTTGCCGAGGTCGCCGGGGGCGGCGGTGACCAGTCGCAGCGGTGGCGCCTCGCCCGGGACCAGTGCGGGGCCCGCCGGGTCGGTCCGGGCCGCCAGCACCGGGGCGTCCCGCACCCAGTGGGTCCAGGCCTGGGCGAGAGCTGCCTTGTCCAGCGGCCCGCGGAAGTGCAGGGCGATGCTGAGGTGGTACGCCGAACCGGTGTCGAGGGTCTGTTCGGTGACCCAGAGCCCGTGCTGGGCCGGGTCGAGCGGGGCCGGTGCGGCGGGGATCGCGGAAGGGGTCATGGGGTCGCCTCGTCGTCCAGGAGCCGGTGCAGTTCACGTTTGAGGACCTTGCCGCCCTCGTTGCGGGGCAGGGTGGCGCGGAAGAGGATGCGGGCCGGCAGCTCGTGCGCGGCGAGCCGGTCGAGCAGGAAGGCCCGCAGCCGGGTGGTGTCCGGCTTGTCCCGGCGGGGCACGACGACAGCGGCCACCACGCTGCCCAGCACGGGGTGCGGAATGCCGAAGGCGGCGGCGTCGGCGATGTCCGGGTGGGCGTGCAGCGCGTTCTCGACCTGGATCGTGGAGACCTTGTGGGCACCGGACTTGATGACGTCGCGCTCCCGGTCGAGCAGGTGGAGGTAGCCGTCCTCGTCGAGCCGCCCGATGTCTCCCATGCGCACCCAGCGGCCCCGGAAGACCTTCGCGTCGGGGGCGCCCAGGTAGGAACGGGGTGCGGCGGGTGACCGCAGCCAGATCTCGCCGGGTTCGCCGGTGGCCGCCGGGCGCCCGCCGGGACCGGTGACGCGCAGCTGGTCGAGCGAGGCGGGGCGGCCGGGTGAGTCGGGGTGGTCGGGGTCGTAGAGCAGGGTGATCTGGGCGGGCGCGGCCTCGGTCGAGGTGTAGTAGTTGACGATCTGGGCGCCGGTGAACACCTGTGACAGCCGAAGCGCGACGGCCTGCGGGAGCGCCGCCGCGGTCGACCCGACCAGCTTGACCGTGCCGAGGTCGCAGCGGGTGAGGGCGGCGGAGGTGAGCAGTTCGATGGCGGTGGCGGGCACCAGGAACACGCTGCCGACCGCGTGCTCCTCGATCAGCCGGGCGAACCTCAGTGGTGTGAACTGGGGGGCTGCGATCCCGGTGGCCGCCGCGTCCAGGCAGTTCACCAGCATGGTCTGCCCGGCGTTGGTGCCGATCGGGAAGCTGTGCAGGAAGGTGCGTGAGTGGCGCAGGGGTCTGCGGCGTTCGTCGAGGGTGCAGCCGTGGGCGAGGTTGGCGTGCGCGGCCCGGACGCCCTTGGGCAGGCCCGTGGTTCCGGAGGTGTAGAGGTACTGCGCGGGGGCGGCGGGTTCGGGCAGGGGCAGGCCGGCGCCGTCCCCGGATTCGATGTCCTCGCCGGATGCCTGCCACACCCCTGCGGGCAGCCGGGGCGGCGGACAGCCCTTGGCGTGCAGGACGCCCACGCACCGGCTGTCCTGAACGATGTGCGCGGCGGCGGCCGGGGCCAGCCGGTCGGACAGGGGTACGGCGATGCCGCCCGCCCACTGCACCCCGCAGTACGCGACCGCGTAATCGGTCCACTCCGTGCTGCCGTAGCGCAGTCCGACCGGGTCGCCGGGGCGCAGGCCCCGGGTGAGCAGGCCGTCGGCGAGGGCGGCGGCGCGGTGGCACCAGGTGCCGAAGTCCAGGGCACGTCGGCCGTTGCGGAGGGCGACGCGGTCCGGGTGGAGGGCGGCGCGGTGCTCCAGGAGGGCGATGAGGGAGCCCGGAGGCGCGGCGGGGCTCATCGGCTCGCTCCCGCGGTGAGCGGTTCGGTGCGCGGTGCGGACGCGGCGAGCGCCGCGGCGCGTTCCCGGAGTCCGATGAGGTCGTCCGGTTCGGCGTCCGGCACGTCGAGGTCGAAGCGGGCGAGCACCGGCAGCCGCAGCGCCAGGGCCACCAGCGCCAGCATGACCAGGCAGCACAGCAGGTACATCAGGCCGATCCCGCGTCCGGGCCCCGTCCCGATGAGCCGTCCCACGCTGCCCGCCAGTGGCCCGTCCGCCGTCAGGAGCGGGTCGAACAGCCGGGCTCCCAGGGGCGCGACGAGGCCGTGGCCGATGGGCAGGGTGGACCAGGCCACCATGGTGTTCAGGGCGAAGACGCGGCCGTGGAAGCGCTGGGGCACCTTCACCTGGACGATCGTCGAGTACACCCCGTTCACCAGGGCGATGGCACAGGACATCCCGAAGGCGCCGGCGCCGATCACCCAGAGGTCTGCCCGCAGCCCGGTCACCGCACCGGCCAGGGCGAACACCCCGGCCAGAGCGAGCATGCCGCGCACGCGGTGCCTGCGCGGCCCGCCCCACACGCCCATGATCAGGCCGCCCGCGACGGCACCCGCACCGCCCGCCGTGGCGACCGCCGCCGCCCCGTCCAGGGTGTCGAAGGACAGCACCAGGGGCGTCACGAGCAGGAAGAGCGGGGAAAGGAAGAGGTTGAGCGCGGCGAACCACAGGAGCATCGAACGGAAGCCCCGGTGCCGCCAGGTGTAGGCGAAGCCCTGCTTGATCTCCTCGACTACCGGTTCGCGGCGGCTCCAGGGCAGTGTCCGGGGGAACCTGACACAGGTCAGCACGGCCACGGCGACCACGTAACTCGCGATGTCGAGGATCAGGATGCCGCGCAGCCCGATACCCGCCATGAGTGCGACGGCAACCAGCGGCACGACGAACTGTGCTGCGCCGAAGGCGAGTTGGACGACCCCGTTGGCGTGGCCGAGGTAGCGCTTGGGGACCAGTTGCGGGATGGCCGAGCTGTACGCCAGCCGTTGGAAGGTGAGCGCCACCGAGAGGCCGCCCAGGAGCAGGTACAGATACCAGGTGTCCAGTGCGCCGCCGAGCAGCAGGCACAGCATGGCCACCTGGCTGAGTCCCGCCGTGATGTCGCCCGCGAGCATGACCTTGCGCCGGTCGAACCGGTCGACGACGGCGCCGGCCAGCGGGCCGACGAGGATGCCGGGCAGCATCGCCACGACCGAGTACAGCGCGAACCGGGCCAGCGAGCCGGTCTCCAGCAGGATCCAGATGGGCAGGGCGAACTCCGTGAGCGCCGAGCCCAGGATCGAGCCCAGCTGCCCGAGTACGACGGCGAGGAAGCGGGCGGCGCCGGGGGCGGGGGCACTCGGTGTCTTCGCGGTCCCGCCGTCCTCGGGGTCATCGCCCGGCCCGTCCGCCGTCTGTCGTGGTTCGGGCGGCCCGGTCTCGGCGTGGAACCACCAGGCCGCGTCCGGGGACCGCGCGGGCAGCGTCCCGGTGTCGTCGGCACGGATCGCCTCGTGGACGCTCGTCACCACGTCGGCGACCTCGGCGGCCCGGTACTTCACGAAGAAGTGGCCGCCCCGGTCGATGACCGCCACTGCCGAGCGCTCCGCGAGCAGCAGCCACTCCCGGTAGCGCTCCTGGTAGAAGTCGGCGGCCGGGTCGCGGTCGCCGACGAGCGAGACCAGCGGCGCCCGCAGCCGGGGCGCTCCCGCCTCGACGTCGGCGAGGGCACCGGTGAAGTAATCCTCGGCGGCCTGGCTGTCGCGGCGCATGTTGCCCACGATGAACGCGGTCTGCTCGCGGTCGAGCTGGGAGGTGTCGACGCCCATCCCGGTGAGCCAGTTGACGTACACCCGGTTGCCGAGCAGCGCTTCCAGGGACGCCACCCGGGAAAGGGCGCCGAGCACCCGCCCGCGTGGCTTGGCGAAGGGGAACTGCGCGCCGGCGTACACGGCTTCGAGGTCGCGGCCCGACGCTTCGAGGAGGCGTGCGGTCGCCACGGCCAGCGCGGTGCCGACGCCGCAGTGCCCGTACACGATCAGCGGGCCCCGGACCCGTTCGCGTATCTCGGCGGCCAGGTTCTCCGCGAGTTCCCCGAAGGGCAGGTGCTCCTCGGTCACACCGACGTCGTGACCGGGTATGGCCACGGACCACAGCTCGTAGCCCTCGGGCAGGAGGTCGGCGACGGGCTGGTAGACGACCGCGCTGCCCCCACCGTACGGAACGCAGACCAGGGTGGCGCGCAGCCGCCCGGCCGGTGCCTGCGGGGTGAGGCGGTGGAGCAGCCGGCGGGGTCCCCGGGCGTCCTCGGGGAGGTCGGCCAGCGCCGCCAGGTCCCTGACCGTGCGGCAGGTGAACAGGTCCATCACGCTGACCGGCCTGGCGCCCGCCTCGGGAAGCAGCCTGCGGGCGCGGGCGACGACCTGGGTGGCGAGGAGCGAGTGGCCGCCGAGGTCGAAGAAGTCCTCCTCCGCGCCGACCTCGTCGAGCCCCAGCACCTCCGCCCAGATGTCGGCGAGCACCCGCTCCGCCGGAGTCCCGGGCGCACTGGCCGCACCGGTCGTGCGGTGGATCTGCGGGGCGGGCAGACCCCGTCGGTCGAGTTTGCCGTTGGGCGTCAGCGGAAGGGCGGGCAGCGCGGTGAAGGAGACGGGCACCAGGGAAGGTGGGAGCACCCGCTTGAGTGCGGCGCGCAGTTCCTGGGGGTCGGGCTCCGGCTGCGGGCCATCGGTGACGAGGTAGGCGGCGAGCCGCTGGTCGCCCGGCGTGTCCTCGCGTACGACGACGGCCGCCTCGGTGACCGAGGGCAGCGCGCGCAGGGCGGACTCGATCTCGCCGGGCTCGATCCGCATCCCGCGCAGCTTGATCTGCTGGTCGATGCGGCCGAGGTGTTCCAGGGCGCCGTCGGACCGGCGTCTGCCCAGGTCGCCGGTGCGGTAGAGCCGTGAGCCCGGCGGGCCGTACGGGTCGGGGACGAACTGGCGGGCGGTCAGCCCCGGGCGCCGGTGGTAGCCGAGGGCCACACCGGTGCCGGCGATGTGGATCTCACCGAGTGCCCCCGGGGGCACCGGCCGCAGCGCCCGGTCCAGGACGTAGAGGCGGATGTTGTCGACCGGGAAGCCGATCGGGACCACCTCGGGGATGCCTTCGCACTCCCATGCCGAGACGTCGACCGCCGCCTCGGTGGGCCCGTACAGGTTGGCCAGGGCGCAGCCGGGCAGCACCTCGTGGAAGGCACGTGCCGTGTCGGGCGGCAGTGCCTCGCCGCTGCACACGACGCGGCGCAGGGCCGTACATCGCCCGGCGCCCTCCTCGGCGAGGAAGAGGGGCAGCATCGAGGGCACGAAGTGGGCGACGGTGACGGGGGCGGATCGGATGAGTTCGTGCAGGTAGGAGGCGTCCTTCTGGCCGCCGGGGCGGGCCAGGACGAGCCGCGCGCCGGTCATCAGCGGCCAGAAGAACTCCCAGACGGAGACGTCGAAGCCCGCCGGTGTCTTCTGGAGGACGGAGTCCTCGGGCCCGATGGGGTAGCTGCGCTGCATCCACAGCAGCCGGTTGACGATGGCCCGGTGGGTGTTCGGCACTCCCTTGGGACGGCCGGTGGAGCCCGAGGTGTAGATGAGGTACGCGGGGTCGCCGGGCTCCGGTTCGCACGGCGACGGGATGGGAGCGCTCCCGTGGGGCGGTTCGTTGTCATCGAGGTACAGCACGGTGGCCCGGCAGCCTTCGGGAACGGGGATCCCTCGCTGGGTCAGGAGCACCCGCGCGCCGCTGTCGTCGAGCATGAAGGCGAGCCGGTCGGCGGGGTATTCGGTGTCGAGCGGGGTGTAGCAGGCACCGGTGCGCAGGACCGCGAGGAGCGCGGCGACCAGTTCGAGGGACCGGTCCGCTCCGACGGCGACGACGTCGCCGGGTCCGACGCCCGACGCGCGGAGCCGGGCGGCGGTGCGGTCGGCCGCGGCGTCCAGTTCGGCGTAGGTGAGGCTGTGGTCGTCCGCTGTCACCGCGACGGCGTCGGGGGTGCGCGCGATCTGCTCGCCGATGAGGGAGACCAGCGTGGCGTCGGCCGGCGTCGGCGCCTCGGTCTGGTTGAAGTCCTCGATCTCCAGCGCGCGTTCGTCCGCCGAGAGCAGGTCGAGTGCGGACAGGGGCACATCGGGCCGGTCGGCCACGGCGTGCAGCAGCCGGTCGAGATGGGCGGCGAGCCGGGCGACGTCCGCCTCGTCGAAGAGGTCGGTGTTGTAGTTGAAGGCGCCGCGCAGCCCGTCCGGCCACTCCATCAGGAAGAGTTCGAGGTCGAAGCGGGTGCCGGAGGCGTGCAGACCGTAGGTCTCCACTTCCAGTTCCGGGCCGGTGACGGCCTGGCGCCCGGTGGCGTAGTTCTGCACGGCGAGCACCGCCTGGAAGACCGGGGAGCGCGATACGTCGCGCTCCACGTTCAGTTCGGTGACCAGCTGCGCGAAGGGCAGCTCCTGGTGGGCGTACGCCTCCAGGCAGGTTTCGCGGGTACGTTCCAGCAGGGCGGCGAAGGTGGGGTCGCCGTCGAGCCGGGTGCGCAGGGCCAGGACGTTGACGAACATGCCGACCAGGCCCTCCAGTTCCGGTTCGGGACGGCCTGCGACGGGCGATCCGACGGCGAAGTCGCGCTGTCCGCCGAACCGGGCCAGGAGTTCCTGGAAGGCGGCGAGCAGCACCATGTGGACGGTGGCCCCGTGCGTCTTGCCGAGCGCGGCGAGCCGGTCGAGAAGCGCGCGGTCCACCTGGAATCCGTAGCCGGCCCCGTTGAAGGTCTGCCGGGCCGGGCGTGGCCGGGCGGTGGGCAGGACGAGCGGTTCCACTCCGGCCAGTTCCCCGGCCCAGTAGGCGACTTCGGCGGTCAGTGCGTCACCGCGCAGCCGGTCGCGCTGCCACTGGGCGAAGTCGCCGTATCGCACGGGCAGTTCGGGCAGGGGGTTCCCCTCACCCGCAAGCCGGGCCGTGTAGCAGCGCAGGATCTCGGCGATCAGGATCTCGCTCGACCAGCCGTCGCTGACGCTGTGGTGGACGACGAGCAGCAGGATGTGGTCCCGGTCGCCGAGGTGCACCAGCAGGGTGCGCAGCAGGGGTCCGGTGGTGAGGTCGAAGGGCTCGGCCCCCGCCTCGTCCACCAGCCGGGCCGCGTGCTCCTCGTCCGTGGCGTCGACGACGGGCAGCGGTACGGGCGCGGGGTCGGCGATCTCCAGGACCGGGCGGCCGTCGCCGGTCGCCGGGTACCGGGAGCGCAGCGTCTCGTGCCGGGCGGCCACGGTGCCCAGGGCGTCCGCCAGTGCCTCCCGGTCGAGTTCGCCGCGGAGCCTGCGGGCGACGGGGATGTTGTACGCGGCGGTGCCGGGCGCGAACTGCTCCATGAACCAGAGCCGTTCCTGCGCGAAGGAGAGCGGCGGCACAACGCCTTCGGGGCGCCGGGGGACGGCGGGCCGGGGCGCGGCGGCGCGACCGCCCTTCAGCCGGCGGCTGAGCAGGGCGCGCTTGGCGTCGGAGAGCCCGGCGGAGGACGTGCTGGTGTCGCTCATGACGGCGTACGGGTTCCTTCCAGGGTGTCGTCGCCCGCGGCGAGGAGGGCGGCGGCCTCCTCCTCCGACAGGGCGTCGATCTCGGCCCTCAGCGCGGCTTCCACGGCTTCGGCGAAGGCGGCGACCGTGCGGTGGGTGAAGAGGGTGCGCAGGGGGACGGTGAGTTCGGCGGTGGCCCTGACGCGGGCGATGACCCGGGTGGCGAGGAGGGAGTGACCGCCCAGGTCGAAGAAGTCGTCCAGGGCGCCGACCCGGTCGAGTTCCAGCACCGCGCGCCAGATCTCGGCGACCAGTTCCTCCGCCTCGGTGCGCGGGGCCAGGTAGCTCGCGCGGAGTTCGGGGCGCCGGTCGGGGGCGGGCAGGGCCGTGCGGTCGAGCTTGCCGTTCGGGGTGAGCGGCAGCCGGTCCAGGACGAGGATCGCGGCGGGGACGAGGTACGGGGGTAGGAGCGCTCCCACGGCGCTCCGCAGCCCGGCCGGATCGAGCGCCGCGGCAGCGGGCACGACGTATCCGACCAGCGTGTCGCGGCGGGCGACGACCACCGCCTCGGCGACCCCCGGCTGGGCGAGCAGCGCGTTCTCGACCTCGCCGGGCTCCACCCGGTAGCCGCGCACCTTGACCTGGCCGTCCATCCGGCCGAGGAATTCCAGGGCGCCGTCGGCCCGGCGACGGACGAGGTCGCCGGTCCGGTAGCGGCGGGAGCCCGGAGGACCGTACGGGTCGGGGACGAAGGCGCGCGCGGTGGCGCCGGGCCGCCCGGTGTAGCCGTAGGTCACCCCCGCACCCCCGATGAGCAGTTCTCCGGGCGTGCCGGGCGGGACCGGGCCGCCGTGCTCGTCGCACACCGTGGCGGTGACGCCGCCGACCGGTGCGCCGATGGGCGGCCGGGTGCGGGTGTCGGCGTCGCCGAGGTCGGCGGTCGTGGCGATGACGGTGGTCTCGGTGGGACCGTACGAGTTGACGAGCCGTACCCGGTCGCCGAACCGCTCGCGCCAGGCGCCCACGGCGGCGGCCTGCACCTCGTCGGCGCCGAGGATCAGCAACCGCAGTCCGTCCGGCCACGCGACGACGTCGAGGTCGCCGACGAGGTGCTGCCAGTAGGGGGTGGGCAGGTCCATGACCGTGACATCGGCGGTGAAGTCCTCGGCCAGCTGGTCGGGGAGCGCGGCGCCGGGGTCGGCCACGACCAGGGTGGCCCCGGCCGCGAGTGCGGGGAACAGTTCCTCCGCGCAGGTGTCGAAGCTCAGCGAGGCGCAGTGCAGGACGCGGTCCCCGGCCGTGATGCCGTACCCCTCGCCCATCCAGCGCACCCGCTCGGCGAGCGCGCGGTGCGGGACGAGGACGCCCTTCGGCGTGCCGGTCGAGCCGGAGGTGTGGACGAGGTACGCGGGGTCGTCGGGGTGGGGCACGATCAGGCTCTCCCCCGCCGTCCCCCGGTCCCCGGTGTCCTCCACGTACACGGTGCGAACACCCCCGGCCGCCACGGCGGTTGCCTCGTGGCGGGAGGTCACGACGATTCCCGCCCCGCTGTCCTCGACCATGTAGGCGATCCGGGCAGCCGGGTACTCGGGGTCCAGCGGCAGATACGCGGCGCCGGCCCGCCAGGCGGCGAGCATGGCCACGACGGCGTGCGGTCCCCGGGGCAGGAGCACTCCGACAGTGTCACCGCGCCGGACCCCGTCGGCCCTCAGCCGGGCGGCGAGCCCGCCCGCCCTCGCCCACAGGGCGGCGTACGAGAGCGAGGCATCGCGCCCGCGCAGGGCCTCCGCGTCGGGCCGTTCGCGTACGGTCCGGGCGAGGGCTTCGTGCACGGTGGCCGGGCCGTCGGGCAGGCCGGGGCCCCGGCCCGCCGCTTCCAGGGCGGCACGCCCGGGTTCATCCAGCAGCGGCAGGAGATGGACGGGCGTGTCCGGGGCAGCCGTCGCGGCGCGCAGCAGCGTCTCGAACCAGCGCCCCAGCCGGGCGACCCGGTCACCGTCGAGCAGGTCCGTGCGATAACCGAAGACGGCGACCACGTCCTCGCCGTCCCGGCGCACGTCCAGCGTGAGGTCGAACTTGCAGGCCCGCATGCCGGGGTCCAGTTCGCTGCAGCCGAGACCGGCGAACGACGCGTCCCGCAGCAGACCGGCGTCGTGGGTGTGGACGGTCAGCATCGTCTGGAACAGGGGCGTGCGGCCCGGGTCCCGGTCCAGCCGCAGGGAATCGGCCAGCTCCTCGAAGGGGATGCGGTCGTGGGCGAAGGCCCCGAACACCGTGGTGCGGGCGCGGCGCAGCAGGTCGGCGAAGGTGGGGGCGCCGGACAGGTCGGAACGCAGGACCAGGGTCCGCGAGAAGTAGCCGATGGCCTGCTCCTCGTCGGGACCCGAGCGGCCGGCGGTCGGGACGCCGACGCAGAAGTCCCGCTGTCCGGTGAGGCGGTACAGGGTCGCCTGGTAGGCGGCGAGCAGCACCATGAACGGGGTGCAGCGCCGGGCCCGTGCCAGCGCATCGACCAGGGGCCCTGCGCCGGTGACGATCCGGGTGCGGAAGGCGCCTTCGGGCGAGGGGCGTTCGGGGCGCGGGCGGTCGAGCGGCAGTTCCAGGGCGGGTGCGCCGTCCAGGCGTTCTTGCCAGTAGGCGAGGGATTCGCGCGCCTCCGCCTCGTCGGCGTCCCGCTCGGCCGTGCGCGCGGGCGGGGCGGGCAGGGCGGCGTCCTCGCCGGCGAGGTGGGCGGTGTAGTGCGCCGCCAGTTCGTCGCGCAGGACGTTGAGCGACCAGCCGTCGGCGACGATGTGGTGCAGGACCACACACAGGACATGCTCGGTGTCGCCGGTACGGAAGAGGGACACGCGCAGCAGCGGCCCCCGCGCGAGGTCGAAGGCACGGTTGGTGCGCTCGGCGACCAGTGTCTCCATGCGGTCGCCGTCGCCGCGCAGGTCGCGGAACTCCACGTCGACCGGGCCCGGTTCGTCGACCAGTGCGGCCGGGTTGCCGTCCTCCGAGGGGAACCGGCTCCGCAGTGCCTCGTGCCGGGCCACCACCGCGTCGAAGGCGGCCCGCACCGCGGGCCGGGACAGCTCCCCGGTCAGCCGCAGAACGAGCGGAATGTTGTACGAGGCGTCGTGCGGGTCCATCTGGTGCAGAAACCACAGACGTTTCTGGCCATGCGTCAGGTACGACTGGACGGCCTGGGTACTCATCCGGCTCCCTCGGCGCGCACGCCGAGCGGCGTGGTGTGCGGTTGCTTCAGGTCAATGGGGACGTGCGGAGCATGTGGGGGTGCGGAGCAACGCGGCGGCACGGGGATGCCGCGGCGGCCGAACGGTCCCGCCAACGGCGAGATCCGGTCATTCACGGCTTCAGGTGTTGCGATGTTATGAACAGCGCAGGCATGCGTCAATGCAACATCTGTACACACAAACGGAGTTGGGACGTCCAGGCGCCGCCCGGTGTCCACGGTTCACGACGGCCCGGCCCGTCACCAGGACCGATGCGGGGACGACCGCACCACCCGGTCCCACCCGTGCGCGACGATCGTGTGATCAGCATGTGGACTTCCCGGATTCCGGCGGGGCGTTCATCCCTTCGGCTGGACCTTCACCGCAAACTCCGCTCCCGTGCCGTCCCGGGTGGTGAATGGAGGCGTGCGGCAGCAAACCCCCAGCCAAGGAGCGTGAACCCCACCATGAACAACACAGACAGCGCGTCGCAGAGCGTACAGAGGGTGTATGCCGAGCGATTCGCCACCGATCTCGCCGACAACCGTTGCGAGCAGCAGGAGCTCACCGCTCAGATCGAGCGGCTGCGCGCCCGCCTGGAGCAGCTCAGGACGGACGAGACCTGGCTCGACGGTATGCAGGCCGCACTGCCCGGTGCGACCGCGCCCCCTCGCCCGCTTCGCGCGCTGATGCCCCTGGGTGAACCGCGCCTGGTGCGCGAGGTGCACGCGGACCTGACCGAGGCGCACCCGGAGCGCGGGACCTCGGTGCAGGTGGTGCGCAACACCCTGGAGACTCTCGTGAAGCGGGGCGTCATCGGCAAGGGCATCCAGAAGGGCACCGCCATGTACACCGCGACCGAGGCGGTCGAACCGGCGGAGCCCACCGGTGGCGCGGCCCCGGCGGCCGGCTGAAGCGGACGGGCCCGCTTCACGCGTCCGGCCCCCGGGGAGCGTGCTCCCAGGGGGCCGGACGGTGATACTGCGGCGTCAGACGGCCGTGATGTTCTCCGCCTGCGGGCCCTTCTGGCCCTGCGTGATGTCGAAGGTCACCGCCTGGCCCTCCTGGAGCTCACGGAAGCCGGTGGCGTTGATGTTCGAGTAGTGCGCGAAGACGTCCGGCCCGCCGCCGTCCTGCTGGATGAAGCCGAAACCCTTTTCGGCGTTGAACCACTTGACGGTTCCGCTGGCCATGCCGGTGCCTCTCAGTCGATATCGGGAGCCGCACCTCGCGGTCCCAGTGGTGTCCCGGTCCGCCCCTGCACAGCAAGGCGCCCGCGCCGGAGCACGGGCGGTTTCGGCGAACCACGACTTCCGGCAGTGACGCTACATGGCGAAACCCCTCTCCACCAGAGAGCAACGAGTTCGCGTCGCGACGGAGGGCGGGGATACCCGCTGATGGGGCCATGCACACCGCGAAATCAGGGGGTGGTGGCGAGCCGATTACGCAGGACGGTGGTCCCCGCCGTGGCATACCACCCGGGTGCGGCCGTCTCCGGATGGAGCACGGCCCGGACGTCCGAGAATGGTGCGGCCGGCAGCGGGGCTGCCGGCCGCACCTGGTTCCGCCCCGCCCCGGCCCGGAGGCCGAGGTGGGTGACGGAAAGAGCCAGATCAGCGGACCGTGGGGCCCGGCCGCCCCGCCGGGGGCGCAATACGGTTAGCTGGTCAAGCCCTTCCCGCCACCGTTCTGAACGGGCGCGGAATTCCGGCTGGGACCCCCTGCCGGGAGAGGGCAGCGGGAAGTCCGCACGTCAGGCGAGGGGCCCACTGCCCCGAAGAGCCGCAGGCCACCGCCTCACGCCCTCCAGCATGGAAGGTAAACAGACCGTTTTCTACCGCCGTTTTTTAGCGCTAAGCCACGTCGCGCCAATTAGGCTCGCGGTGGCGCAACGTGGCCCACACGCGGGGGATTTGATCGCATGACCCACACCGACAAGTCGGCACTGCGGACGCTCCTCACCGTCCGTCGTGCGCTGATCGACCCCGCCGGACACGGATTTCACCGTTCGTCGCGCCGGGGCCGTCGCGCGCCCGGACTCTCCCAGCACCAGGTCGACCAACTGCTGCACCGCACCCCCGGTACCTACCGCCGGCTCGAATCCGGTGCCTGGCCGAGACCGGACACCGGTTTCCTCCGTGATGTGGCGATGCTCTTCGCCCTGGATGAGCAGGAGTGGGTGTCACTGTGCCGGTACGCCGGGATAGGAGACCCTCCCGGTCCGCTCACCGCACGCTCGGGCAAGGAAGTGCCGGGTGTGTGGCAGGAGGCCGTCGACGGGATGACCCATCCCGCCTACATCACCGATGCGTCATGGGAGCTCGTCACGTACAACGACGAGTTCAGCAGGCTGTTCCCCGGCAGGCGGGTTCCCACCAACACACTGCGGTGGATGCTCCTCGAGCCGCAGGGCCGCGCGATGCTCATCGACTGGGAGAACTCCTGGGCTCCCCTGGTCGTACCCCAGTTGAGGGCGGCGCTGGCCGCCCGGCCGGACGACGAGGTGCTCCGGCGGATCGAGAGGGACGTGCAGGCCGACCCGCAGTGCGCGCCGATCTGGGAGTCGGGCGCAGCGCGCATCCATCCCGACGGCGACGCACGGCCCCTTCGGCACGCCGTCGACGGTCCGGGGTGGGTCACGATGTGCGCGGCGCAGCCCATGGCCGCGCCGGGTGCGCGCCTGATCGTTCTCCTCTTCCGTCCCGGCGAGCGGCATGCCCAGGCACATGCGCCGGTGCTGCGCGCTCCTTAGGAGACCGTGTACGGACGGCGGGCCTGGAGGAGAGCGAGTGCGGCGAGGGTGATCCCGCAGGTGATCCGCCCGTGGGCCAGCCACTGGGGCAGTTCCTCGGGGGTCACCCATACCGGTTCGGTGAGGGACTCCATCGCTTCCGGCCGCGCCTCCTCCGCGGCCGCCACGTCCACCTCCGCGACGTACACGTGGACCGGAGCGGCGAGGATGCCGGTGTCGGCGTGGATGACGCCGAGGGATTCCAGGGACTCGCAGACGAGCCCCGTCTCCTCGCGCAGTTCACGGGCGGCGGCCGCCGCGAGGCTCTCCTTGTCCTCGCCGGCGCCCCGGGGGAACTCCAGGGACGCGGCCTGGATCGGGTAGCGGTAGGACGTCACGAAGGCGTATCCGGCCGGGCCGACCGGTATGACGACGGCCCCCTCCTTGTGCCACTGCCAGCGCAGGTACTGGCCGGCGGCTCCGGACGGGGCGACGACGTCGTCGTTGTACAACGTGCCGAAGCGGTTGCGGAAAACGGGAACTTCGCGGACGCGTCGGATGGGCGCCGGTGCTGCGGCGACGGGCTGCGCGGATATGGGTCCGGTCACTGTGGTCACTATGGCCTCCTCGGGCATCTCCCGGCCCATGAAGGTGTGCCGGGCGGCCGGTGTGTGACAGCTCCGGAGAGTCGAATTCCGCACGAGGCACGCTGGAGCCCGTGCGAGCAAGTGCCGCTGGACCGGCTGTCGAGGACCGCCGGTACGCTTACCGGCGGAGCGGGCCGTAGCGCAGTGGTCGTCGCGCCTTCACGGCATGTAGGAGCACGCCGGTTCGAATCCGGTCGGCCCGCTCTCCCTCGCACCCGACCGGCGTACGGGCCCTCGGGAGTCGCCGTCGCGGGCCGGTTGACGAGTGACCACCGGACCGGTTTCCTGACGCGATGACCGATCTTCGTATCGAGCGGGTGGCCGGCGAGGCCTCGCTCCTGGACTGGCAGTTCGTCCACAACGCCATCATCCCCACGGCCGCTCTGTCGTTCGCGGAAGTGGCGGAGCGTGCGGGCCGCAACCGGTTGTCCGTCGCGTACCTGGGCGAGGCCCTGGTGGGTTGCTCCACCGTGCGCCCACCCGGCGCGGACGCCCCGGTGGCGACCGTCATCGCCCGCGTCATGCCCGAGCACCGCAACCAGGGGCTGGGCGGGCAGCTGTACACACACGGTCTGGAGCTGGCCCGGGACCTCGGTGCCGAGGTGATCGAGACCTGCGTCCTGGAGTCGAACCCCGAGGGGCTGCGGTTCGCGTTGCGGCAGGGGTTCGTCGAGACCGAGCGGTACGTCCTGCCGGGTGACACCGTGCCGTTCATCGACCTCAGGCTCGTCTGAGTCCCGGCGCCGACGTGCACCGGGGCCCGCCGTCCCGCTCGGCGGGCCCCGGTGTCCGCCGGACGCGGTCAGGCGGTGTGGAGCGTCAGCCCGTACCGGTTCAGGATCTCGTTGATCGGCTGGTGCCAGGTCTCACCGCCGGAGCTGCAGTTGCCCCACCCGCCGGAGGTGACACCCTGGGCCTGGTCGCCGCTGATGAAGGAGCCGCCGGAGTCGCCCGGTTCGGCGCAGACGCTGGTCTTCGTCATCTGGTAGACCGCGCCCTGGCTGTAGTTGACCGTCTCGTTGGTGGCGAGCACGTTGCCGCAGTGCCAGTGCGAGGTGGAGCCGGAGCGGCAGATCGAGGCGCCGATGGGCGCCACGTTGGAGCCGCGGACAAGCTGGTCGGAGACGGTGCCCCAGCCGAGGACGACGGGAACCGTCCACCAGCCGCTGCCGACGTTGACCCACGCGTAGTCGTCACCGGGGAAGGACGAGCCCTGGAAGTTGCCTATGTAGGAGCGGTCCCAGCCGCTGACTCCGGCGCCGGCCTGGCCGCAGTGCCCCGCGGTGACGAAGCCGCCGTAGACGGAGAAGCCGATGGAGCACCGCACGTTGCCCGTGTAGTACGGGTCGCCGCCCACGGTCCCGGCCGAGAAGGTCTTCGGCGCTTCCGTGGTCTTCTCGATGCTGACGGGCCCGGTCTCACGGGCCTTCCGCACGAACGCCCGGACATCGTTGTCAGACTGCCGGGAAGCGACGACGTCGATGACGACCTTGTTGGCCCGCGGGTCGACGTGCCAGCTGCTGACACCTGACGGAGCGTCGAGCTTGTCGAGCTTCGCCTTGACCGAATCGAGGCTCTTCTCGGTGTGGGTCACCATCCTCACGGCGGCACCGGTGGCCCGTACCGCTGCCGCCTGCTCGGTGTCGGTGACGGCGACGGTGAGGCCGCCGGTCGCCGGGTCGAACCAGGAGCCGCCGTAGGCCGCCCCGGCGGCACGGCGCGCCTTCGGCTGCAGCGCGGTGGCGGTCTTCTCGTCCGCGAGCCGCGCCCTGGCCTGACTTTCCGTCAGGCCGAGGTCCTTCTGCATGGCGGTGAGCAGGCCGCTGGAGGCGGGTGCGGTGGCGGGGGTGTCCGCGGCTACGGCCGAGGGGAAGCCCGCGCCCGCCCAGGCTCCGAGGAGGAGCACGGCGGACAGTGCGGTTCTCAGGGCTGTGGTGCGTCTCAAGGTCTTGGCCCTTCTGTTGTTCCGGCTGGGTGGGGGAGGAACAGCAGGCGTCCGAGGCGTCCTGACTGAGAGCGCTCTCAGAGTGTGCCGCTCCGGACTGTAGCGGAGAAACGATTAGCAGGTCCATGCCAATGACATGGGTGGTCGTACGGGCCGCCCACTGAGTAGGTGTACTCATCCCCCGCGCGTGAGCCCGTCCTACCGTCGCATCAGATGAACAGGCAGGTCCGGGCATGGGGCGGGCCGGGGCATGAGCAGGGGCCCCGGCCCTCCCGCCGCGCCCATCGCGTCAGCGCCGCAGCCGCCTCCGCATCGCCGCACGTGCCGCGTTCGCGCCCGGAGCGCCGTGCACCCCGCCCCCCGGGTGCGCCGAGGCGGAGGCCAGATACAGGCCCCGCACCGGCGTCTCGGGCCGTGCCGTGCCCGGGGTGGGGCGGAACACCAGTTGCTGGTGCGCCGACGCCGTTCCGCCGTTGATCGCACCGCCGGACAGATTGGCGTCCATGGATTCGAGGGTCGGGGGTGCCAGGAGGCGGCGGGCGACGATGCGGGCGCGGAAGCCGGGGGCCCAGCGCTCCACCTCGTGCTCCATGCGGTCGGCCATGGCCTCCTGCTCGCCCCGGTCCCACCGCCCGGTCAGTCCGTCCTCGCCCGCGTCGCCCTTGATGCGGTGCGGGACGTGGGTGTACGCCCACGCGGCCTCGGTGCCGGCCGGTGAGCGGGTGGCGTCGGCGGTGCTCATCTGGCCGAAGAGGAGGAACGGGCGGTCCGGCACCTGCCCCATGGCGAGCTGCGCCGCGAACCGGGTGAGACCGTCGACGCCCTCCGCCAGGTGCACGGTGCCCGCCGTGGTGGCCGCGCGGGCGGTCCACGGCACCGGCCCGTTCAGCGCCCAGTCCACCTTGAACGTCGCGAAGTCCCACTGGAAGCCGCGCAGGTCGTCGAGGAGGCGGCCGGGCAGGTGGTGCGCGTCGACCAGGCCGCCGTAGAGCGCCGGCGCGGACACATCGGCGAGCACGGCACGGGAGGCGGGCACGGCCTCGCCCTTCGCGGTGCGTACGCCGACGGCGCGTCCGCCGCGCACGACGACCTCGGTGACCCGCTCCCCGCAGCGCAGGACGCCGCCGTGCCGCTCCAGACGGCGGGCCAGGGCCGCCGTGAGCGCGCCCGCGCCCCCGACCGGCACCGGGAAGCCGTAGGTCTGCCCGAGCATGGACATGAGCCAGCCGAAGCCGCCGCTGCCCGCCGCCTCGGGGCCGAGGTCCGCGTGGAGCGCGCTGCCCGCGAGCAGCAGCCCGGCCGCCTCGCCGCCGAACCGCTCCTCGCCCAGGCGGCGTACGGGCAGCAGCAGGGTCCGGGCGAGCCGGAGGCCGTCGGCGGCCCGGAGCCGGGCGGCGAGGCGGACGGCGGGGCGTACCGGCGGGAAGGGGGTGAACAGCGCGCCCAGCACATCGCGGCGTACCCGGTCCCAGGTGGAGCACAGCTCCAGCCAGGCCGCGCCGTCGCCCTCGGCGAACGCGTCCAGGCCCGCCGCGGTGTCCCGCGCGTCGTTCTCCAGCACCGCGCACCGCCCGTCCGGCAGCGGGTGCGCCAGGACGCGGGGGGCCCGCGACCAGCGCAGCCCCTCCGCACGGAGATCGAGCCCGCCGAGCACCGGCGAGGCCGCCGCCAGCGGGTAGAACGCGCTGAACAGGTCGGACACGTAGTCGGGGTGCACCCCGCGGTCGCTGCGTACGGCGCCGCCGGGCTCCGGCTGTGCCTCCAGCACCTCGACGCTCCACCCCGCGGCGGCGAGGAGGTTGCCCGCGACGAGCCCGTTGGGTCCCGCGCCGATGACGACGGCGTCCGGCATCAATGCCTCCAGGGGGTGGGAGCCGAGCGGCGGGCGGGTCAGACCTCTTCGCGGGTGCCCTTCGGGGACGTCTCGACGGTCTGCGCGAGCCGGGCGAGCACGCTGCGGTGGCGCAGTTGGATCAGGGCGTCGACGACCGTGTTGTGGAGCTTTCCGGCCGGTCCGCGCAGGGGGTGCTCGTCCAGCGTGACCAGGGCGTCGTCGCCCCACTGCCGGATCTCCAGGGCGATCCGGGCGGTGCCGATCCACCCGCTGTCGGCCTCCAGCTCCAGCACGTGCGGCGCCTCGCAGCGCCGGACGACGGTCCGTCCCTGGACCGACCACCGGCCGATTCCCAGGGCGTAGGTGAGGCTTGAGCCGACCTCCGGCCAGCTGCCGTTCCGGGGACGTGAGTCGGAGGTGCCGACCACCCAGTCGCTGTAGCGGGAGGGGTCCGCGAGGACCCTCCAGACGTCCGCCACCGCGGCTTCGACCAGACGGTGTCGTACGGCCATGGGTCCTCCAGGTCTCGTGGCTGCGGGCCGGCCGCTCAGGGGGTGACGAGGGCGAAGTCCGGGTCCGGGGCGTCGAGATGGCCGAGCAGTTCGGTCAGCCGGCCGGCCTCCCCGGTGACCTCGACGCCGGGGCGGGACGCCAGGTCCTCGGGCGGCACCGCTCCGACCAGGACGTCCCGCAGATCGGACTCCGCCAGCGCGATGGTGACGTCGGGCTCGCCCACGGCCGGTCCGGTGCCCACGACATGGGTGAGGACGCCGTTGCGCAGCCGCATCGTGAGCGGTTCGCCGCCGTGGATGTCCCAGCGGACGGTGATGTCCGCGTCCCAGGCGCGGGGGCCGTCGACCCGGATCGCGAGCGCGTCGGCCAGCTGCTCCAGGGTCAGGGCCGCCAGGACGTCGGGCGCGACGGTGGAGGTGGGGGTGCCCACCGGGCCGTGGCGCAGCTCCAGGGCCCCCATCAGGTAGAAGTTGCGCCAGGTCCCGTTCTCGCTGCCGTAGCCGAGCTGTTCCAGCGCGTCGGCCTGCAGGGCGCGCGCCTCCGTATTGTCCGGGTCCGCGAACACCACATGGTTGACGACCTCCACAACCCAGCGGTAGTCGCCGTCGTCGAACGACTGCCCCGCCCTGCGCAGGACTTCGGCCGCGCCGCCCATGAACTCCACGTACCGCCGGGCCGCCTCGGTCGGCGGGTGCTGCCACAGATGGGCCGGGTTGCCGTCGAACCAGCCGAGGTAACGCTGGTAGACGGCCTTGGCGTTGTGGCTGACGGAGCCGTAGTAGCCGTGGGTGTGCCAGGCCCTGTCGAGCACGGGCGGCATCTCGATCCGCTCGGCGATCTCCGGCCCGGTGAGGCCCTGGTTGAGCATGCGCAGGACCTGATCGTGGAGGTAGCCGTACAGATCGCGCTGCTCGGAGAGGAAGGCGATCACGCGCTCGCGGCCCCAGACGGGCCAGTGGTGGGAGGCGAAGGCGACGTCCGTCAGGTCGCCGAAGAGGCTGACCGACTCGGTGAGGTAGCGGGACCAGACGCGCGGGTCGCGGACCTGGGCGCCGCGCAGGGTCAGCAGATTGTGCAGGTTGTGCGTGGCGTTCTCCGCCATGCACAGGGCCGAGAGGTCGGGGAAGTGGATGTTCAGCTCGGCCGGCGCCTCGGTGCCGGGCGTGAGCTGGAAGACCATGCGGATGCCGTCGACGGTCTCCGTCTGCCCGGTGCGGGTGATGTCGAGGGTGGGCGGGATCAGCCCCGGCACCCCCGTGGACACGGTCTGCCCGAGGCCCGCGCCGATCTGGCCCCGGGGGCCCTTGGGGAGTGCGGCGCCGTACATGTACGCGGCCCGCCGGCTCATCGCCGTACCCGCGTAGACGTTCTCGCTGACGGCGTGCTCCAGGAAGCCGTGCGGGGCGAGCACCGGCACGCCGCCCGCGACGTCCTCGTCGCTCAGCACACCGCGCACGCCGCCGAAGTGGTCGACGTGGCTGTGGGTGTAGAGCACGCCCGTGACGGGCCGCTCGCCCCGGTGGGTGCGGTACAGCGCGAGGCCGGCGGCGGCCGTCGGGGCGCACACCAGGGGGTCGATGACGAGGACACCGCGTTCGCCCTCGACGATCGTCATGTTGGACAGGTCGAAGCCGCGGACCTGGTAGATGCCCTCGGTCACCTCGAACAGACCGTGCTCCGAGCACAGCCGGCTCTGCCGCCACAGGCTCGGGTTGGCCGTGTCCGGGCACTCCCCGTCGAGGAAGCCGTAGGCCTCCAGGTCCCAGACGGCGCCTCCCGCCGCGTCACGGATCAGCGGGTCGGGTGCCGTGCCCATGAAGCCGCGCCGCGCGTCCTCCAGGTCCTGCGTGTCGTCGAAGGGGTAGTCGCGCCGCACCGCCTGGTTGGCACGGGCCACGGTCTGCTCGGCGGGCTTGGCGTCGGTGTCCTGCGGCATGTCGGTCTCCCTCGCGGCGACGGCCTGACGGCCCGGCCCGCGCGCGGGCCCGAGCACCGCCACCCTCACCCGGCGTACGGGGCCCCACAAGCGGGTGTACGCCGTACGGGGAGGCCGGGCGCACCGCACGGGACGAACCGGCCGGCGGAGCCGAACACGGTAGGATATACCCCGAGGGGTATGACGAGGGAGGAACCGTGGAGCTGGACATGGCGGCCGACGAGCTGAAGTCGGTGCTCAACCGGCTGAAGCGGGCTCAGGGCCAGATCGCCGGGATCGTCAGGWTGATCGAGGAGGGCCGGGACTGCGAGGACGTCATCACACAGCTCGCGGCGGTCTCCCGCGCCCTGGACCGGGCCGGTTTCGCCATCATCGCGACGGGCCTGCAGCAGTGCATGGCCGACGGCGAGCAGCCGGTCGTGGACCGGAACCAGATGCGGGCCCGCCTGGAGAAGCTGTTCCTGTCCCTGGCCTGAGGGGCTGCACCGCCGTCACGTCACCGCGTCGACCAGCATGAACGCGGCGACCGCGAGCAGCACCCACGCGAACAGCCGCTGGAGCACGCTCCCGGAAACCCGTGCCGCGAGGCGCTTCCCGTCCCACGCGCCCAGGATCGCGGCGCCGGCGAACGGAGCCGTCACCGCCCAGTCGATGCCCGCCGCGCCACCGGAGCGGGTGACCAGGGAGGCCAGCGAGTTCACGGTGATGACCAGCAGGCTCGTCCCGACGGCGGCCCGCATCTCGAAGGCCAGGACGGTCACCAGGGCGGGGACGGCCAGGAAACCGCCGCCCACGCCCAGCAGCCCGGTCACCGCGCCGAGGCCGGCCCCGGCTCCCCCGGCACGCAGCGGCCGCACCTCTCCCCGCGCCCCCTCGGGCCCGGGGCGCAGCATCCGTAGCGCGGCGAGGGAGGCGAGCGCGGCGAAGGCCGCGGTGAGGACGGCCTGCGGGAGCCGGGTCGCGGCGACGCCGGCCAGCGCGGCGGGGACGACGCCCGCCGCGGCGAACGCGGCCCCGGCCTTCCAGCGGACGTGTCCGGCGCGGGCGTGCGCGTACAAGGCGGTCGCGGAGGTCGCGGTGACGATGAGCAGGCTCGCGGTCGTCGCGGCGGCCGGGCTGAAGCCGAGCAGGTAGACGAGGGCGGGGATCGCCAGGACGCTTCCGCCCCCGCCCAGCGCACCGAGCGCCAGACCGGCCACGGCCCCGGCGGCCAGGGCGAGGATCAGCGCGGTCACGCCGAGGGGCCGCCGCGGCGGCCGTTCTCCGGGGAGGTCGCGGGCGCGCCGGCGTCCGCGTGCCGGGCGCTCTCCGGCGCCCCGGCCGGACGCGCGGCGACGCCGGGCACCACCGTCAGCCCCGCCCGCCGGGCTCCCTCGAACCCGTCGTCGACGGCGACGACCGCGCGGCCCTCCGCGTCCAGGAGCGACGCGGCGATCGCCGCACGCATCCCGCCGGCGCAGTGCACCCACACCACCCCGTCCGGCACCTCGCCGGAGCGCTCGCGCAGTTCGTGGACGGGTATGTGCACCGAGTCCCGTACGTACCCCTCGGCGCGCTCCGAGGCGCGGCGCACATCGAGCACCACGGCCTTCTCACCCAGCTCGCGGGCCCGCTTCAGGGCGGCGAAGTCGGCGCGGGGGAAGGAGCGGGGCTCCTCGCCCTCGCGCAGCCAGGCGTCGGGGCCGCCCGTGGCGGCGGCGGCCGGGCGGTCGATGCCGACCCGGACCAGCTCCCGCTGGGCGTCCGCGAGCTGCCCGGCGGACGCGGCGAGCAGGGTCACCGGCCTGCCCCACGGGATCAGCCAGGCCAGATACGTGGCGAGCTTGCCCTCGCCCTCGAAGTTGTACGTGCCGGCCACATGCCCCTCGGCGAAGGCGGTACGGCTGCGCAGGTCGACGACCCACTCACCGGCGGCCAGGCGCCGCGCGATCTCCTCCGCGTCGGCGGTCCCCGGCGGGGTCAGGTCCACGGGGGCCGGACCTCCGGCATTGAGGGGCGCCATGTGCGCGTAGTACGCGGGCACGTCCTCAAGCCCGGCGAGCATCCCGGCCACGAAGGTGTCGACGTCCTGGGTCAGGGCGTCGTTCCCCCGCCGCTCGGCGCCGATGGTGGTGGTGTCGCCCTCGCTCTGCGCCGAGGAGCAGAAGCTGCCGAAGCCGTGGGTGGGCAGGACCCGGACGTCGTCGGGGAGCTCCCCGGCGAGCCGGTGGGCGGAGGCGTGCTGGGCGCGGGCCAGCCGCTCGGTCAGCCGGGGCTCGACGAGGTCGGGGCGCCCGACCGTACCGATGAGCAGTGAGCCGCCGGTGAACGCCGCGATCTCCCGCCCGTCCTCGGCGAGCACGTACGAGGTGTGGTGCGGGGTGTGCCCGGGGGTGGCCAGGGCCCTCAGCTCCAGGCCCGCGTCCACGGCGATCCGGTCGCCGTCCGCGACGGGGACCCGCGCGAAGGAGACCCGGGCCGCCGCGGGCACCAGGTACCGGGCGCCGGTCAGCCGGGCCAGCTCCGGGCCGCCGGTGACGTAGTCGTTGTGCACATGGGTCTCCGCCACGTACCCGATCCGCACGCCCCGTGCGGCCGCCGCCGCGAGGACCCGCTCGACGTCGCGCGGCGGATCGACGACGACGGCCGTCGTCCTCCCGCCGGCCAGGTAGCTGCGGTTGCCCAGGCCCTCGGTCTCCAGGGTGTCCACGAAGAACATGGTCGGCTCCCTCCATCACGCTCGGCTCATTACCCCGGGGGGTATCCGGATTCCACCGTAACAGAGATACCCCTGGGGGTATTTTTCGGGCCGTAGGCGCCCCTGGGTACGGGCACCGCCCCGCTCTACTCCTTGCGGGCGAGCAGATGCACTTCCCGGAACTGGCGCCGGTCGTCCGGCCGGGGCTCACGAACCATCCGGGCCGTCTCGGCCAGTCCCTCGGCGCTCAGCAGTCCGGCGAGGTGGTCGGGCGACCAGCGGTAGGCCGTCGCGACGGCGTGGTCGAAGGACTGCGTGGGGCGGTCGGGGCCGTCGGTCGCGGAGAAGCCGATCAGGAGATGGCCACCGGGTGCGAGTACGCGACTGAACTCGGCGAGGATTCCAGGGAGTTCGGCGGGCGGTGTATGGATGACCGACCACCGCGAGAGCACGCCGTCCAGCGCGCCGTCGGCGACGTCGAGCGAGCCCATCTCCCCCACCGTGAAACGCAGTCCGGGGCAGGCCCGGCGGGCGAGTTCGACCATCGCGGGGGAGGCGTCGACGCCGAACGCGTCGAGCCCCAGGCCCGCGAGGTGGCCGGTGACATGACCGGGCCCGCAGCCGAGGTCGGCCACCCGCCCGCCCGCACCGACGGACTCCGCGAAGGCGTCGAGCATCGCGCGGTCCAGCGGACTGTCGCGCAACGAGTCGCTGAACAGCCGGGCGTACAGGTCCGCGGCTTCGTCGTACGCGGCACGGGTGACGGAGAGGGCATCGTGTTCGGCCATGCCGGCGACAGTAGTGCCCCTACGGGACCGGATCCGTCACGAGCCTGGCGTGGGTCTCGACGTCGTAGCGGACGCCGTCGTACAACAGCTTCCGCCGTTGCAGCCCCTCGGCCGCGAAGCCGGAGGCGAGCGCCACCCGGCAGGAGGCGGGGTTGTCGGTACGGTGCCCCAACTCCAGGCGGAAAAGGTCCAGTTCGGTGAAGCACCAGTCGGCGAGGGCCCGGCAGCCGAGGGTCGCCACTCCCCTGCCGCGTGCTCCGGAACCGGTCCAGTAGGAGACCCACCCGGTGGCGTGCCGGGTGTCCAGGCTGCTCACGGCCACACCCCCGAGCGCGAAGTCCGACGCGTCCACGACGGCGAAGGCGAACGCGGTCCGCCGGCTCCACTGGTCCTGACGCCGCCGCACCCACCGCTCGGCGTCGGACTCCGAACCGACGGGGGCGTCCGCCTGCCGTTCCATGACCGGCTCGGCGAACGCCTCCCGTACGGCGGGGGCGTCGGTCGTCTCCCAGGGGCGGAGGACCAGCCCGCCCGGCAACTCCATACGTTCCTTCACCGCACGGATTATCCCGGCGGAGGGTGCGGGCGTCCTCTCAGGCGCAGTTGGCCAGGGCGATCGAGAGGCCGGTGCAGCCGACGCCCGAGATGTCGTTGGCCGCGTTCGGGTCGTCGGAGGCCGACGCGGTGCGGGCGGCGGTGACATGGACCGGGCCGATGTCGAGGAGCCCGATGGGAAGGCGGAACGCGGAGGCGGCGCCGGCGCCCTCGGCGATGCTCCCGTAGGCGCAGGTGACCGTGCCGGCCGGGGTCTCCGGGTCGACACGGAGGGTGATCGAGCCGCTGAACGGCTGACCGCCGCCCAGATCCCCGAGCGGGACCCTCGGGCCGTACCCCTCCACCTCGACGCAGGGGGCCGTATTGCCGGTGCACGACTGGATGCTGGTGAACGCGTCGAGCGAACCGAGTTCGGTGGAGCCGGAGTAGAAGTTCTCCCCGACGCCGGTCCTGGGAGTGTCCGCGGTACCGGTGAAGTCGATGGTGAAGGTCTCACCGGCGGCCGCCTTCAGGAATCGCTGTCCAGCAGGGCCATCAGGGGTGCGGCGTACCGTGTCCCGGCCACCGCGCCGGCCGGGACGGCCGCGTCGAACGCCGCCAGGTCGGCTTCGGTCAGGGCGACTTCGGCCGCCGCCAGCGCCTCGTCGATCCGGTGCGGGCGGCGGGCGCCCAGGACGGCGACGATGCCGTCGCGGGCGATGACCCACGCGGTGGCGAGCTGCGCGACGGTGACGCGGTGCGCCTCGGCGAGCGGCCGGAGCCGGTCGACCAGGGCGAGGTTCACGGGGAGGTTGTCCGGGTGGAAGCGGGGCAGCCAGCCGGCGCGGCGGTCGCCCTCGGCGGGCTGCCGGTAGCCGCCGGTGAGCAGACCGTGGGCGAGGACGCCGTAGGCGGTGACCCCGATCCCCAGCTCGCGGCAGGTGTCGAGAATGCCGTTGGTCTCCAGGCCCCGGCTGAACAGGGAGTACTCGATCTGCACGTCGTGGACGGGGTGGACGGCGTGGGCGCGGCGGATGGTCTCCGCCCCGACCTCGGAGAGCCCGACATGGCGTACGTAACCGGCCTCGATCATCTCCGCGACGGCGCCGACCGTCTCCTCGACCGGGGTGCCCGGGTCGAGTCGCGAGGGACGGTAGATGTCGACATGGTCGGTGCCCAGGCGGCGCAGCGAGTAGGCGAGCGCGTTCTTGACGTGGGCGGGACGGCCCTCGATGCCGACGAAGGAACCGTCCGGCCCGCGCAGTCCGCCGAACTTGACGCTCAGGAGCGCCTCCTCGCGCCGGCCGCCGCGCAGCGCCCGGCCGATGAGGTCCTCGTTGTGGCCCATTCCGTAGAAGTCGGCGGTGTCGATGAGGGTGACCCCGGCGTCGAGGGCGGCATGGATCGTGGCGATGGCGTCGGCCTCGTCGGCGGGTCCGGTGTGGTCGGACATGCCGGCGCAGCCCAGGGCGATGGGGGCGACCCGGGGGCCGCCGTTTCCGAGGGGGCGAGTGCGCATGGAGATCCTTGCGTGGGAGGACGGGCCGGGCGGGGGCGGCCGAGCACAGCCCCTGCTAGCGTTGATATCTCAACACTAGGAACGAGTGAGTTGATATGTCAACATCGGCTGGTGGAGCCACGCCGCCCGGACCGGGTCCGGTGGACCTCTGGTCCGCCTTCAAGCGCGCCCATGAGGTGGTCAGGGCCCGCGTGATCGCCGACACCGCCGACGCGGCGGGCCTGTCCGAGCCCGACCTCACGATCCTGGTCAGCCTCAGCAAGGCGGGCGGCTCCCTGCGCCAGAGCGAGCTGGCCGCGACACTCGGCTGGGACCGCACGCGCATCTCGCACCAGCTCACCCGCATGAGCAGGCGCGACCTGATCGCCCGCGAGCGGACCGACGGCGTCACCGTCACCCTCACCGAAGCGGGAAACCGGACGATCGCCGCCGTGCACCCCGGCCTGGAGGCCGCCGTGCGCCGCCACTTCACGGACAAGCTCTCCGCACGGGAGACGGAAACTCTGGCGGCGCTTCTGCGTCGGCTCTAGCAGGCGCGGGACCCCGCACGCTCGCCGCCGGGGCGGCCCTTGCGCACCCGCCAGGGCAACAGCAACAGGCGCTGGCACTGATCCTGGGCGAACACGCGGACGGGTCCGGGTGCGGGGCGGCACGCTCGGACCCGTCCGGAGGCGCCGGTGCCTGGCGGAGACGGGCGACGGTCACACGGCGGGGATACGGCATGATCACCGGGAGCAGCCGCACTTTTGGGGGGACGACATGCCGTGGACCGAGCACACCGTCGTACGGGACGGCGTCCGGCTCGTCTGCCGGGACCGGGGCGGCCCCGGCCGGCCGCTCGTGCTGCTGCACGGCCTGGCCGGTCACTCCGGCGAATGGGAGGGCCTGGCGGAGCGGCTCGCGCCCCACTACCGGGTCGTCGCGGTCGACCAGCGCGGGCACGGCGCGAGTGAGCGCCGGCCGGACGACGTCTCCCGCGCCGCGTACGTGGCCGATGTCGTCGCCGTCGTGGACCGGCTCGGCCTGGACCGCCCCGTCCTGGCCGGCCAGTCGCTGGGCGGCCACACCGCCCTGCTGACCGCCGCCGCCCACCCGGACCTCCCCGCCGCGCTCGTCCTGGTCGAGGCCGGCTCCGGCGGCCCGTCCCCCGGCCTCGACGAGCACATCGGTGGCTGGCTCGACTCGTGGCCGGTCCCGTTCCCGTCCCGCGAGGCGGCTGCCGCGTTCTTCGGCGGGGGCCCGGCCGGTGCGGGCTGGGCGGCCGGACTCGACGAATGCGACGACGGCTGGCGGCCACGCTTCGACCGGGACGTCATGGTCGGCTCGATCACGGAGAACGCCCGGCGCTCCTTCCACGAGGAGTGGGACCGGGTCACCTGCCCCACCCTGCTCGTCCTGGGCCGCAAGAGCTTCATCCCGGCCGAGGAGGTCGACGAGATGCTGCGGCGCCGCCCCGCCACACAGGCGGTGAGCATCCCCGACACCGGCCACGACCTGCACCTGGAACGCCCGGAGGCGCTGTACGGGGCGCTGTCGGCGTTCCTGGACGGGCTTGGCTGACGGGCGCTTCCGGCGGCGGTCAGCCGTCGATGTCCACGCCGTAGCCGCGGGCCAGGTCCGCCAGACCGTGGTCGTACCCCTGGCCGACGACACGCATCCGCCAGCCCTCGCCCCGGCGGTAGAGCTCGGCGAGGATCATGGTGCGTTCCGTGGTGGCCGCGTCGAGGGTGGCGCGGGCGGCCGGGGCAGCGCCGATCCCGCAGGTGGCGGTGATCTCCACGGCTCCGACGTCGGAGAAGCTCGCGGCCCCGTCGATCGCGGCGGCGACGACGACCCGGTGGACCTCCAGCGGCAGACGCGCCAGGTCCACGGTGACGACCTGCTCGTTCGGACCGTCCGTGGCGAGCCGTACGGTCCCGTCGGGATGCTCCGGCTCACCGTAGAAGACGAAGTCCTCGTCACCGCGGACCTGTTCGCCGGCGTCGAGCGCGAAGGCGACGACGTCCACGTCGCACGGGGTCAGCTGACTCCACATGGCCGAGACGGTCCACGCCTCACCGCTGTCGGCCAGGTCGAGGACGGCACCCCGCACCAGTACCGCGGCGTCCGGCGCACCCCCGGCCGCACCGCGCACCAGCTCGGCCATCACCGCGGGCATGGGTGCGAGCAGCCAGTCCGGGCTGTGAACGGGGAGGCCGAGAGCAGCCACGCGGCTCATGCGCCGGTCCGTCTCCCCGCCGGGAAGCACGACCACGTCGGACACACTGCCCGAGAGGTTGACCGCCGCGGAGGCCCCCATGTACAGGGCCCGAGCACGCGCCTCGGCGGCCTCCTCATGGCCGCCGCCGAGAACCAGCACCCGCCGCGCGGCGAGCGGACGGCCCTTGCGGGCCGCGGGCGGGTCGTCCGGCGCGACCGTACGTTGCGCCGGAAGGCCCGGTTCGGTCCGGTGTGGTACGGCGGCCTCCCCCATGGGCGTCCCGTCCCCCCGCTCCTGCCGGACGGCGCCCTTCGCCTCCCCGTCCCGCACGCTCTCCAGCAACCGGAGGTAGGCCGACTCGTCCAGGAGAGGCACGCCCTCCTCCACGGCGCGCCGCAGTTTGGACGACCCGGCGGCGGGGTCGTTGGTGACGACGGCGCTCGTGTGCCGGCTTACCGAGGTCATCATGTTCAACCCGGCCGCCACCGAACGGGCGATCAGCTCCTCGCGGGACACCCGGGTGTCCCCGGTGACGGCGGTCTTCATGCCCTGGACCAACGCCCCGCCGGGTGCCATCCGCCCCGGATTCCGGTACGCACAGGGTGTCTTGGGCACGTACGGCTTGTAGTCCTGGCGCGGCGGGCAGTCCAGGAGCGGCAACGCCAGACCGAGTTGCCCGGCGGTTCCCAGCGAACCGCGCAGAATGCCGGAGAGGACCCGCACGTCGTCCTGCGCGTCGTGGGCCCGCTCCTGACGTACCCCGTAGTGCGCGGCGAGGGTGCCCAGCCTGAGGTCGGGCGTCGCGGGCCCGACCAGCCGGTTGAGGGCCAGGGTGCACAACCGCCTGCGCACCGCTATCCAGGACCGGACCCGGGCGAACTCATGGGCCAGGAAATCGTAGTCGAACTGCGCGTTGCGGGCGACCATGACGCGCTCGCTCAGGAGCGCCCCACCTCCGGCGCGACCTCCTCGAAGGTGGGCGCACCGGCGAGCCGTTCCGGCGTGAGCCCATGAACATGCACGGGGCCGGGGTCGCACCCCGGATTCAGGAGCGTGGAGAACTCCCCGGTTCGATAGCCGTACGCGTCCAGCATGAGAATGGCGAGCGACAGCACTGCGCCGAGCAATGGCACTTGGCAAAATCACAGGCATGGAACCGCACCCCCACCCCCTCCTCGACGTCGCCCACGTGGCCGGGCTGGACACCTACCTCGCGGACATCGGAACGGTCTTCCGCACCTTCGCCGGCCAGGATTCCGGATGCGTCTCGTACGGCGTCCTGTCGGCCGGGCAGAGGTGGTTCGTCAAGAGCGCATCGAAACCCCCGGCGGTCGCCTCGCTGCGCCGGGCCGTCAGCCTGCACCAGCACGTCGCCCACCCAGCCGTCACGCCCCTGCTCCACAGCATCACGACGGATGACGGGCAGGCCGTCGTCCACCCCTGGGTGGAGGGCGAAGTCCTGTACCACCCCACCACGTCCCATCGCGGCGGCCGAGCCGATCCCGGCAGCCCGATGGCCCGGTTCCGCACCCTCCCGCTGCCCGAGATCCACGCCGCCCTGGACAGCATCCTGGACGCCCATCTCGCCGTGGAGGCCGCGGGGTTCGTGGCCGTCGATCTCTACGACGGCTGCATGCTGTACGACTTCGACGAGCGCCGGATGAGGCTGTGCGACCTCGACGAATACCGGCCCGGTCCCTTCACGCTCCACGCCGGCCGTCTCCCCGGCTCCAGGCGCTACATGGCCCCGGAGGAGTTCGTACGCGGTTCGGTCATCGACATCCGGACGACCGTCTTCAACCTCGGCAGGACACTGCGCCTGCTCCTGGACGCCGGCGACGAGGAGATCCAGTGGCGAGGCACCCCCGGCCAACTGGCCGTGACCCGACAAGCCACGGAATCCGACCCCCGGAACCGCCACCCCTCCGTACGCGCACTCGCCGAGGCCTGGCGTACGGCCACAGGGCCGACCCCACGAGCCCCCGCACG
>NZ_RDBL01000010.1 GCF_008042035.1 Streptomyces sp. col6 | reverse complement strand
CAGCAGGGTGGCGGCGTCGGCGGGCGGGGCGGGGCGCACGCGTTCGGGGCAGACTCCGGCGAGCCCGGTCCGCAGCGGGGCGGCGGCACGGCGGGCGTCGCGGACGGAGAGCGGCAGCGGGTCCCAGCCGACGGCGCGGGCGAGGTCCACGAGGGGCGGGGCGATGGAGGACGTGCGCAGGATGCCGGCGGGGGCACCGTGGACCGCGCGGCCGTCGCCGGGCAGGTGGATGACCCGGTCGGCGTACTGGACGACGCGCTCCAGGCGGTGTTCGGCCATGAGGACGGTGACGCCGAGGTCGTGGACGAGGCGGGTGACGGCCGCCAGGACCTCGTCGGCGGCGGTGGGGTCCAGCGCGGAGGTGGGTTCGTCCAGGACGAGGACGCGGGGGTGGGCGGTGAGCACGGAGCCGATCGCGACACGCTGCTGCTGCCCGCCGGAGAGCTCGTGGAGGGCGCGGTGGCGCAGGTCGGCGAGGCCCAGGAGGTCGAGGGTCTCTTCGACGCGTTTGCGCATGACGGCGGGCGGGGTCGCCAACTGCTCCATCGCGTAGGCGAGTTCCTCTTCGACGGTGTCCGTGACGAAGCCGTCGAGCGGGTCCTGTCCGACGACACCGACGACGTCGGCGAGTTCCCGGGGCGGATGGTGGGCGGTGTCCCGGCCGTCGACGGTGACACGGCCGTACAGGGTGCCGCCGGTGAAGTGCGGCACCAGGCCGTTGACGGCGCCCAGGAGCGTGGACTTGCCGACGCCGGTGTGCCCGACGACGAGGCAGAGTTCGCCCTCCTCGACGGTGAGGTCGACTTCGCGGAGGGCGGGTTCGGCCGTGTCCTCGTACTGGACGGTGACCTGGTCGAAGGTGATCACGTGGCTTCGGCTTTCTCGGCGCGCGGCCGGGGTACGGCCGGGCGGGGCGCGGCCGGGGGTGGTGCGAGGAAGCCGGCCGTACCGGCGAGCAGGATCGCGCAGGCCGGCACCACGGGCAGGGTGGGCCAGCTGAGCGGATAGATGGAGGGGTTGAGCTCGGCGGCGTCGTACCCCATGTTGCTGAACAGCAGCACGGCGGCGATCGTCCCGGCGCCGGCGACGGTCCACTCGGGCAGCAGCCAGGGATCGGGCCGGTAGGTGGTCCGCGACACCCGGCGTCCGCCCAGGCGCAGGCCCGCGACGCACAGCACGGCGCCCGTCGCCATGGCCGGGAAACCGAGGAAGCGGGGCGCGGTCGCGTCGAGGAGCCCGTACGCCCCGGCACAGAGCCCGCACATGCCGAGGAGCATCAGCGCGCCGGTGGCACGCCGGGAGTCGCGGGTCGCGGTGCCGGCCCGCCCGTATCCCCGGGAGTCCATGCCGGCGGCGAGCCGCAGAGAGCGTTCCAGGGCGTCCTCCAGGACGGGGACGACGATGCCGCGCAGGGCCTTCAGCCCCTTGTTGCGGCCGGCGCGGAGTCTGCGCGCGCGGGCGACACGCTGGACGCTCTGGACGAGTTGGGGCGCGACGCTGATGGCGACGGTGACGGCGACGCCGAGTTCGTGCAGGGCGCCGGGCAGGACGCGCAGGGCGCGCTTCGGGTTGGCGAGGGTGTTGGCGGCGCCGATGCAGCAGAGCATGCAGGCGAGCCGGAGCCCGTCGGTGGCGGCCGACAGCAGGGCCTCCAGCGAGACGGGGCCGCCGAGTTGGATGCCCGCGTACCAGTCGGGGGTGGGGATGTGCGGGAGCGAGAAGAGGAAATGGTCGTGCGGGGTGATGCCGGTCGCGAACACCGCCCGGAACAGGACGCGGATCGCGACGACGGTGAGGGCGAGGTACAGGTAGTACTTGAAGCCGCGCGCCCAGGGGGCCTCGGTGCGGCGTGCGGTGACGACGTAGCCGAGGACGGCGAGGACGAGGAACAGCAGCAGCGGGTTGTTGGTGCGGCTGACCGCCGTGGCCAGGGCGAGCGCCCAGATCCACCAGGCGACGGGGTGCAGGGTCCTGGGCAGGCGCCGGCCGCCGGTGTCCGGCGTGTGGCCGGACACCGGGACGGCCGCCACGCCGGTCGTGCCGCTCACTCGGTGCGGCGCCGGCGCCTGGCCGCGTAGACGGCGGCCCCGCCGACGAGCAGGATCAGCGCGCCGCCGGCGACGACCGGGACGACGGATCCCGCGTCGGTCTTCGCGTCGCTCGCCGGGGCGGCGACGAGCACGTCAGGACCCGTACTCGACGCGATCGGGGTGGGCGTGGCGGTCTCCGACGGGCTCGGCGACGCGGACTGCGACGGGCTGGGGGAAGGCGTCGGCGAGGCGGACGCCGACGGCGTGGGCTTCTTCGTGGGGGACGCCTTCGGCCCGGTGTCCGTGCCGGGCGGCAGCTCGGGGGCGCGCTCGGTCGACTCCGGCTTGCCCACGTCGCCCTGCGCCTTGGTGTTGTGGGCGCGCAACTGGTCCGGGGTGAGGGTCGGCCGGCCCTTGGTGCCGCCGATGTCGGTGCCGCCGAAGATCCACAGGTCGACGCTGCCCGGCTTCGGCTTGTACAGCATGGCGCCGAGCTGGCTGTACTCCCAGGTGCTCGCGCCCGGGTCGGCATGCCAGTAGGACCAGTAGGCGGAGGCGGGCGGCGTCAGGACGCAGTCCTCCTGCTGGGGCGTCGGGTACTGCTTGCCGCCCTGGTGGCCGCTGTAGCCGATCCGGCAGATGAAGGCCGGGCCGTCGTGTCCGGTGCCGGTGGTGCGCCAGCCGCCCTGGTTGAGGAGTTCGTACCCGGTGGTGGGGGTAGTTCCGCAGGAGCGGTAGACGGGCCCGCCCCAGTGGCTGAAGTCGACCGCGAGCACGACGCCGGAGGTGGTGGTGCACCGGCCCATGGGCTGCGGATCGGCCGTGGCCGACGGCGCGTTGGCCGTCAGCGCGGCGGCCCCGAGCAGCAGGGCGACGATCGCGCGTACGGCCCCGCGCCAGGTGGGGGTCCTCATATCCGGCCCTCCGCTTCGGCCCGGCGCCGGGACACGACGACGAACCACCAGCCGGCGGCCACGAGCAGCGCCGCCGCGCCGGCGAGGGCGCCGATCCGCACACCGGTCGAGGCGAGGGCGCCGCCTCCCCCGTCGGTGTCGACGATGTTTCCGGTGCCGCCGGGCGTGATGATCTGCGGGGTGGATGCGCTGGGGACGGGCTGCGGGGTGGTGCCCTCCAGGCTGCGTTCCAGCAGGGCGAAGGAGATACCGGTGGCTCCGCCGACCGCCTGGGCGGAGGCGCGCAGGTTCGATCCGCGCTGACCGTCCTGGGCGACGTTGAAACCGCCGTCGGAATTCTGCTGGCCGGCCAGGAACTTCAGGGCCTTGCCGATCTCGGAGTCGTAGCGCTTCTGGTCCAGCGAGAGCCCCTGGATGGCGAGGGCCGCCGAGTTGACCGAGTTGCCGGCCGCGCCGGGGAAGCCGCCGTCGGGCAGCTGCTTGCCCGCGATCCAGGACAGCGCCTTGTCGACGGCCCGGTCCGCCTTGTCGCCGCCGGCAAGGTCCAGGGCCATGGCGGCGATAGAGGTCGAGTCGACGTCCGAGTCACCCGTGGCGGGGATCAGGCTGGGCCAGGCCCCGCTGTCGTGCTGGAGGCTTTCCAGGTACGCGATCGGCTTCTGGGCGGCGTCCTTCTCGTCCGCCCTCAGCTGGGCCATGATCGCGAGGGACTGGGAGAAGACGGAGGGCGCGTAGGTGTAGGCGCCCTCGGCCGCGCAGCTGCGGTCCGGGGCCTTGCTCGCCTTCTCACAGACGGCGGTGTTCAGCGCGGCGATGAGGTCCTTGCCGCCGAAGTCGCGCGGGTCGCGGCCCACGGCCTCGGCGAGGAGGGCGGCCTTGCCCATGGAGCCGCCCAGCGCGTACTTCGTACCGGCGCCGGTCCAGTCCTGGAGGGTCTTGCCGTCGCCGTCCTTGCCCCCGTGGTCGAGGAAGTCGACGATGCCGCGCAGCTTGTCGTTGTCGAGGCCGGTTGCGGCGAGGGAGTACGCGCCGTCGATGGTGAGCCCGAAGTCCGCGCCGGGGAGCTTCGGGTCGGCCGGGTAGTACTGGCCCTGACGGAGGTTGGCGGCGCTGGTGAGGTAGGCGACGCCCTTCTTCAGGTCGGGACCTTCGCCGGCCGGGCGGCTGGGCCCGGTGGTGGGACGGTCCGTCGTGGTCGGCCCGGTGGTGGGCGGCTCGGTCGTGGGCGACTCGGTGGCCGGCGGGTCGGTCGGGTCGGGCTGCTTCGTGGTGAGGCGGCCGAGGTCGGTACCCGCGCCTGCGAGGACGGCGGGCGAGGTCGCGTAGAGCGCCGGGTCGGTGGCGTCCTCCTCGAACCCGAAGCCCCCGCCGTCGAGTTGTTCGCGGGACAGCCAGGCGACCGCCGCGTCCGCGTGGGCGGTGGCGTCCAGCGCGCGCAGGGCCTGGGCGGCGTACCCGGTGGCGTAGACGCTGCCGGTGGTAGCACCGGTGTACCCGGGGAAGGCCCCGTCCTGGCGCTGGGCCTTCTTCAGATACGCCACGGCCTGCTCGACCGCCTTGTCCTGACCGCCCGCCTCGTGCAGGGCGAGGGCGACCAGGCCGGTGGTGCCGGGGTCCCCGTCGCAGTACTCGCCGGGCCGGATCAGGATGCTGGTGACACCGCCGTCCTCGCACTGGAGCTGGGTGAGCCGGGCCACCGCCTCGGCCGGGGGCGTGACACCGGCGCGGAGCACGGCGAGCACGGCCAGCGCCTGGCCGTCCCCGTAGCCGGCGTTACGGAAGTCGCCCTTGGCGGTGCAGCCGGGTGTGGGGCTGCCCGATTCGGGACCCGCCGGGCAGACGTGGCCGACGAGGTCCGCGATCAGGTCGTGCCCGCCGAAGCCGCGCGGGTCGCCCTCCGTGGCCTCGGCCACCAGGGCGAGGCGCGCGGCGGCGGTGGCGTCCGGGGCCTCGTCCTTGCCCGACGGGTAGGCGTACGCGTCGGTGTGGTCGGCGAGGAAGGCCGTCACCTTCGCGAGGTGGGCGTTCTCCGGGTCGGCGGCGGCGAGCGCGTACAACGCCTCGGTGGTCAGCAGGAAGTTGGGCGTGTCGGCGCCGTCGTCCACGACGCGTTCGCCGTCCTTGAGCGTGCCGCCGATCCAGCCGGCCGCCGCCGCGAGGTCGATCTGCCCGGCGGGGACGGTGGGCGTGTTCCCCGGGTCGGGGGTCCCGGTCCCGCCGCCGGCGCGCACGTCGTCGGGGGTGAACGTCGGCTTGCCGGTGCTGCCGCCGATGTCGGTGCCGCCGAACACCCAGGCGTCGACGTCACCGTCCTTCAGCTTGCGGCTCATGGCGCCGTACTGGCTGTACGTCCACCGGTTGGTGCCCGGGGACGCGGTCCAGTACGACCAGTACGCGGTGGCCGGCGGGGTGAGGACGCAGGCCTCCTGCTTCTCGGTCGGGTACTGGGTGCCCGAGCCGAGGCCGATGCGGCAGATGAAGGCGGGGCCGTCGTGCTGGGTGCCCTCGGTGGTGAAGCCCCCGTCGTGCAGGAGGTCGTAGCCGGTGGTCGGCGTCATGTCGCAGCCGCGCTCGACCTTCCCGCCGAAGGGGCCGAAGTCGACGGCGACGACGGCTCCTTCGGTGGCCGTGCAGTCGCCGACCGGGTCTGCCGCGGCGGCGGGCGTGACCGTGACGAGTGTCACGCACATGGCAAGCAGCAGGAAGCCCGTGGATATCAGGGCCAGGAGCGCACGTGCGCCCGTCTGCCGGTCTCTTCGCTGTGCGGTCTCCACCGCGGCCCCCTCGTCACGTCCCGTCGGGGACATGAACGTGGCAGAGGCGGCCCGTCACCGCGCGCGATCCGGCGCAGGGCAGGGCTGGTCGACCACGCCGTAGTCCGCGACGGCGCTTCTCGCTGCAGTAATCGGCCCCAGGTAATCCGGCTCGCCCGGCGGTGCCGGGCCTACGGTTGCGGGTCAGCGCCGGATTTCGACCGGCTTCCCCTGGGACTCAGTGCTTGTCGAGCGGATTGCAGCACGGTGGTTCCCGGAACGTCAAGACGGCCCCGGCGACCGACGGTCCGGCCGGCGGGGCCGTCTGGCGGGGCGGTCCGGCGTCCGGTAGCGTCCCGCCCTGCCACATGGGGGAACCCGGTGAGAGTCCGGGGCTGACGCGCAGCGGTGTGGAACGGCGGGGGCCGTTCCGAGCCCGAATGCCCACGCGGCGAAGCACTTCAGGAAGCCGGTCCACGCGTTCGGGCGGCGGCCCTGCCCGCTGCTGCCTCCCGCCTGGTCCGGTGAGCATCGCGGGTCCGGTCGGCGCCCCTCATCCCAGGAGCAGGCCATGTCCCGCCTCACCTTTCCGCGCCGTCTCGCGTTCACCGCGTCCGCATCGCTCGGCGCGTTCTGTCTGACCGTTCTGCCGGCCGCCGCGACGACCACCCCCGCCCAGATCGCCACCTCGAAGACGAACGGGGTCGCCTACCTCAAGTCGCTCCAGGCGGCGGACGGTTCGTACGCCGGGACGGGGCTGTCCAACGAGTGGGCGTTCAGCGCGCTCGCCGCCGCCGGAACGGCCGCCGTCGACGTCACACCGGGCGGCGACACCACGAAGAACGCGAGATCGGTCTACCGCACCCTGCTCGCCACGGCGGCCTGGCCGTCCGCCTCACCGGTGGTCACCGACTACGAGCGCGCCACGCTCAACGCGTACGCGGCGGGCATCGACCCGTCCCGCGTCTCCGCGTCGCGCAACCTGATCGGGGACATCTACGGCTACTGGCAGACGGCCGAGCCGGGTTACTTCGGCCCGTCGGCGAACTTCAACGGAACCGTGTTCGCGGCGCTCGCGCTGGGCGGCGCCAGGACCCAGGCCGGTGCGCAGCGCATACCCCAGTCGTTGCGGAACGCGCTGATCACCCGAATCCGCGCCAACCAGCACGACGACGGCGGCTGGAACTACAGCAAGGCCGAGGGCGACCCGACGCAGCTCGCCACCACCAGCGACATCGACATGACGGGTGCGGCGATGGCCGCGCTGTGCGTCTCCGGCGTCGCGAACACCGACACCGACATCACGCAGGCGAAGGCGTTCCTCAAGAGCAAGCTCATCCCCGCCAGCGGCGCGTTCAACGCGATGTTCGGGATCAACACCGACTCCAACGGCTGGGCCGTCTCCGGGCTCAACGCCTGTGGGATCAACCCGCAGACGGGCGACTTCCTGACCTCGGCCGGCAAGACCCCGGTGGACTTCCTCATCGCCCAGCAGTTCAACCCCGGCGGCGGCTTCAAGTACCTGCCCAGTGACACCTCGCCGTCCGCCTACGCGTCCATCGACGGCCTGCGCGCGGTTGCGGGAGGCGGCTTCACCGCCGCTCCCCCGGTCCCGGCCACCAGCGGTGCGCCCCAGTGGGTGGCGCAGAGCGCCTTCACCTCGGGCACCGCGACGAAGCTGGCCCTGACCGTGGACGACGGCACGGGCGGCCTCAAGGTGTGCTCGGTCGCGTTCACCCCCACCGGGACGACGGCCACGCTCGGCGCGGTGCTGGACGCGGCCACGACGGCGGCCACGCCCTCCGGCTGCGTGAGCGGGGTGACGCCCGCGTCGGGCACCGGCACCCTCACCTCGCTCAACGGCAAGGCCAACAGCGGTTCGAACACCTGGAAGGTGAGCGTCGACGGCTCGTCGTTCGCCGGTGCGACCCGGGGGAAGGTGCTCCACGCGGGTGACACGATCGCCCTGCGCTGGGGCAGCTGAGCCTCCCCGCCCACAGGCCGCCGGCCCGGTCCCCGCTCGCGCGGGGGCCGGGCCGTTGCCTCAGCCGGCCGGGTCGCCGTCCCGGGCCGGGTAGGGCACGAAGGTGCTGCTGTTCTCGTCGATGCGCAGCGGCCGGCCGAGCGGGGGTGCGGCGCGCTGGGAGCAGTCGAGGCGTTCGCAGACCCGGCATCCCATGCCGATGGGGGTGGCGAGGGAGGCGTTGGTGAGGTCGAGGCCGTCCGAGTAGACGAGGCGGTGGGCGTGCCGGATCTCGCAGCCGAGCCCGATGGCGTAGGTCTTGCCGGGTTCGCCCCAGCCGCCCCGGTGCCGGGTGACGGCCCGTGCCATCCACAAGTACCGCTGCCCGTCCGGCATTTCGGCGACCTGTACGTCGATGCGCCCCGGGGCGGTGAACGCCTCGTAGACGTTCCACAGGGGGCAGGTGCCGCCGGCCCGTGAGAAGTGGAACCCGGTCGCGGACTGCCGTTTGGAGAGGTTGCCGGCCCGGTCGACGCGTACGAACGAGAAGGGCACCCCGCGCAGTCTCGGCCGTTGCAGGGTGCTCAGCCGGTGGCAGATGGTCTCGTAGCCGAGGCCGAAGTGGTCGGCGAGCCGCTCGATGTCGTAGCGCACGTCCTCGGCAGCCGAGTGGAAGGCGGCGTACGGGAGGATCAGGGCGGCGGCGAAGTAGTTGGCGATACCGATCCGGGCGAGGGCATGGCTGGGCGACCCGGGCGCGAAGTCCTCGGAGGCCTGCCGGTCGAGACCGTCCCCGTGTTCCAGGAGGGCCAGTTGGGTGGCCATGCGGAACGCGCGCTGCCCGGGGCGCAGCCGCGGGGACAGGTGCAGGGTGCGGCTTCGCTCGTCGTACCGGTGCAGCCGCCCTGCGGGTTCGGCGGCCAGGCGGATCCCGTGGGCGTCGGCGAGTCTCGCGGTGAGGGCCCCGGATACCTCGCCGGGGCGGACGCCGATCTCGCCGGCGAGGCGTTCGGCCGCGACGTCCGTGTCGTGCAGGTAGTTCTGCCGGCGGTAGAAGAAGTCGCGGATCGCCTCATGGGGCGTGGTGGTGGCCGCCCGGTCGCGGTCCCGGCCGTCCGCCGCCCCCGCCAGGCGCTCGGAGAGCTGCTGGTTGCGCCGGCCGAGGTCCAGCAGCACCTTGGCCACCGCCGGCATCCGGGCGGCCAGTTCGCCCAGCTCGGACGGGGAGACCCGGGACTCGGTGATCTCCCCGGCCAGGGCCTCCCGGAGATCGGCGAGGAGGCGGGTGGTGTCGCGCTCGGAGAAGAAGGCCGGATCCACGCCGAACGCCTCGGTCAGCCGGAGCAGGACGGGCACGGTGAGCGGGCGGGAGTCGTGCTCCATCTGGTTGAGATAGCTCGGTGAGATGCCGAGGACGCGCGCGAGGTCCGCCTGTTTCATCCGGCGTTCCTCGCGCAGCTGCCGCAGCCGCGCGCCCGCGTACGTCTTGCTCACCGGTCCGCTCCTCGATGCCGGGATTCCGTCGGGTCAGCGTAGCCGAACAAGCCACCTTGCCGGGCTTCGCAAGATTGGCAAATCGGCCCGTGAAGATTCGCAGATGTTGGCACACATCCCCCCTTGATGGCACTCAGTGCCAGTGCCAGAGTCGTGGTGCGGCCCGCCGGCAACGGCAGGGACACCCTGGATCCGGGGCACGGTTTCCTCCCTGACGCCGGAGATCCCGGTCAAGGTGACAGCCCCTGCGTCGGCAACATTGCCCAGCTCCACCGCCACGTGCCGGCGGGTCGCGTATTCCAGCTGATGACACCAAGTGCCACCTCCGTTCACATCCGGACGACGACGTTGGCAACCAGTACAAACCGAGAAGGCGGAGACAGCCATGGCAGACGCGAGGACACATGCGGCCGAGGACCTGGCACGGCGCTGGGCGACCGACCCGCGCTGGAAGGGAATCGAGCGCACCTACGGCGCCGGGGACGTGGTACGGCTCGCCGGCAGCGTCCGCGAGGAGCACACCCTCGCCCGGCGTGGTGCCGAACGGCTGTGGCGGCAGCTGCACGACCTCGACTACGTCCACGCGCTCGGCGCGCTGACCGGCGGCCAGGCCGTCCAGCAGGTCAGGGCGGGACTCCAGGCGATCTACCTCTCCGGCTGGCAGGTGGCCGCCGACGCCAACCAGGCCGGGCACACCTACCCCGACCAGAGCCTCTACCCCGTCAACTCGGTCCCCCAGGTCGTCCGGCGCATCAGCAACGCGCTGCTGCGCGCCGACCAGATCGCCACCGCCGAGGACGCCGGCGACACGACCGACTGGCTCGCGCCGATCGTCGCGGACGCGGAGGCCGGTTTCGGCGGTCCGCTCAACGCCTTCGAGCTGACCAAGGCGATGATCGCGGCGGGCGCGGCCGGCATCCACTACGAGGACCAGCTCGCGTCCGAGAAGAAGTGCGGCCACCTCGGCGGCAAGGTCCTCGTGCCGACCTCGCAGCACATCCGCACGCTGAACGCGGCCCGCCTGGCAGCCGACATCGCGGACACCCCGACCGTGATCATCGCCCGTACGGACGCGCTGGCGGCGAACCTGCTGACCTCGGACGTCGACGAGCGGGACGCCGAATTCGTCACCGGCGAGCGCACGGCCGAGGGCTTCTACCAGGTCCGTAACGGCATGGCCCCGGTCATCGCGCGCGGTCTCGCCTACGCCCCGTACGCCGATCTGATCTGGGTCGAGACCGGCACCCCGGACCTGGCGCAGGCCCGCGAGTTCGCCGAGGCGATCCACGCGCGGCACCCGGACCAGATGCTCGCGTACAACTGCTCGCCGTCCTTCAACTGGAAGGCGGCCCTGGACGACGACCAGATCGCCAAGTTCCAGCGCGAACTGGGCGCGATGGGCTACAAGTTCCAGTTCATCACGCTGGCCGGCTTCCACTCCCTCAACCACGGGATGTTCGACCTGGCGCGCGGCTACGCCGACCACGGCATGACCGCGTACGTCGATCTCCAGGAGAAGGAGTTCGCCGCCCAGGCGCAGGGCTTCACCGCCGTCAAGCACCAGCGCGAGGTGGGCACCGGCTACTTCGACCTGGTCTCCACCGCCGTCAACCCGGCCTCCTCCACGACCGCTCTGTCCGGTTCCACGGAGGAAGAGCAGTTCCACTAGGGCCTTTCGTTCGGATCAGGCTGGATCAGGGAGCGGGGCGTGGTGCGTGCGGCTGCAAGGCGGAGGAGGGCGACAACGCGGAGCGTTGGCAACCGACGACAACGCCGGGGGGCCCTCCCTGCTCGAGCGAAGCCGAGAGCTCGGGGGAGTGCGTGCCACGCCCCGCGAGCCCAGCATGATCCGAACGAAAGGCCCTAGGCCGCTGAGCCGGACCGCGCGGGTCCGGTCGGCACCGGCCGCGGAGGGGGACGACCGTCCCCGTCCCCCTCCGCGGCCGGTGCCGACCCCCCTCAGGAGAGCCCGATGACCACCACCGCACTCACCCAGCAGGTCCGTGTCCTCGCCGCACCCGGCCGACGGCACGACGAGATCCTCACCCCCGCCGCCCTGGAGTTCATCGGCCGGCTCGCCGAGGCGTTCGAGCCGCGCCGGCAGTGGCTGCTGAAGGAACGCCGCCGCCAGGCACTGCGACTGGCCTCGGGCTCGCCCCTGGACTTCCCCATGATCACCGCCCCGGTGCGCGACGACCGCACCTGGCGGGTGGCGCCTCCAGCGCCGGGGCTGACCGACCGGCGGGTCGAGATCACCGGGCCGCCCGACCGCCGTATGGCCGTCAACGCGCTCAACTCGGGGGCGAAGGTGTGGATGGCCGACTTCGAGGACGCCACCGCGCCCCTGTGGGAGAACATCGTCGACGGCCAGCTCACCCTGCTGGACGCCGTCGAACGCCGCATCGACTTCACGACGCCGGACGGCAAGGAGTACCGGCTCGGCGACCGGCCCGCCACGATCATGGTCCGCCCGCGCGGCTGGCACCTGGACGAGGAGCACCTGGAGTACGACGGCCGTCCGGTGCCGGCCGCGCTCGTCGACTTCGGCCTGTACTTCTTCCACTGCGCCCAGCGGCAGATCGACGCCGGGTCCGGCCCGTACTTCTACCTGCCGAAGCTGGAGAACCGTTACGAGGCCCAGCTCTGGAACGACGCCTTCCTCCTCGCGCAGGAGCTGCTCTCCATCCCGCGCGGCACGGTCCGGGCCACCGTGCTCATCGAGACGATCACCGCCGCGTTCGAGATGGAGGAGATCCTCTACGAGCTGCGCGAGCACAGCGCCGGGCTCAACGCGGGCCGCTGGGACTACCTCTTCAGCATCATCAAGACCTTCGGCCACCGCACCGACTTCCTGCTGCCGGACCGCGCCAAGGTGACGATGACGGCGCCGTTCATGCGGGCGTACACCGAACTGCTGGTGCGCACCTGCCACCGGCGCGGCGCCCACGCCATCGGCGGCATGGCCGCGCAGGTCCCGGGGAAGGACCCGGCCGCCGACGAAGCCGCGTTCGCCAAGGTCCGGCTCGACAAGGAGCGGGAGGCGGAGGACGGCTTCGACGGGTCCTGGGTGGCGCACCCGGCACTCGTCCCCGTCTGCCGGGACGTCTTCGACGGTGTCCTCGGCGCGCGCCCGCACCAGCTGGACCGCACCCGCGACGACGTCGAGGTCACCCCGGCCGAGCTGCTGTCCGTCCGCCGGATCAGCGGCCCGCCCACCCCGGAGGGCGTCCGGACCAACATCTCCGTCGCGCTGCGGTACTACGCGGCATGGCTGCGCGGGCAGGGCGCGGTCGCGGTCGACGGGCTGATGGAGGACGCGGCCACCGCCGAGATCGCCCGCGTTCAGATCTGGCAGTGGCTGCGGCACCGGGTGATCGACCGGGAGACCGTGACGGCGTTGCTCGACGAGGAGATCGCCGCTCTCGGCGCCGAGTACCCGTGGGCGCCCGTCGACGACATCCGCATCCTCTTCGAACAGACTTCCATGCAGGGCGAGTTGCCGCAGTTCTTCACTCCGGGCGCCTACACCCGTCACCTGGTCCGCCGCCAGGAGGTGCGGGCATGAGCGCGGGCATCACACGCGTCGGGGTGGTCGGCGGCGGGCAGATGGGGGCGGGCATCGCGGAGGTGTGCGCGCGTGCCGGGCTGGACACCGTGGTCTGCGAGGTGGACGCCACGGCCGCCGGCCGGGCACGCGAACGGGTGGCCGCCTCGCTCGACCGGGCGGTGCGGCGCGGCAAGCTCGACCGGGCGGCGGCACAGGAGGCACTCGCCCGGACCGTGTTCTCCGGCAGCCTGGAGGACCTGGCCGACCGGCAGCTGGTCGTCGAGGCCGTCGTCGAGAACCCCGACGCCAAGACCGAGGTCTTCGCCGCCCTGGACAAGATCGTCGAGGACCCGGCGGCCGTCCTGGCCACCAACACCTCGTCCCTGCCGGTGATGCGGCTCGGCATGGCCACGAGCCGCGCCGACCGGGTCGTGGGACTCCACTTCTTCAACCCGGTGCCCGTGCTGCCGCTGGTCGAGGTCGTGACCTCCCTGCACACCTCGGCCGCGACCACCGCCGCCGTGCAGGGCTTCGCCACCCGGATGCTCGGGAAGACCGTGATCCGCAGCCAGGACCGGGCGGGCTTCGTCGTCAACGCACTCCTCGTCCCGTATCTGCTCTCCGCGATCCGGATGGCCGAGTCGGGCTTCGCCACGGCCGGTGACATCGACAACGGGATGGAGCTGGGCTGCGCCCACCCGATGGGGCCGCTGAAGCTCGCCGACCTGATCGGCCTGGACACCGTCGCCTCGATCGCGGAATCGCTCTACGACGAGTTCAAGGAACCCCTCTACGCACCTCCCCCACTGCTCCAGCGGATGGTGGAGGCGGGGCTGCTGGGCCGGAAGGCCGGCCGTGGGTTCCACACCTACGACCAGGACTGAGGGCCTGGTACGACGCGGGCCGAGGGGCCCGCACCCATCACGGGGCTGAGGGACCCGGCGACACACGGGGAAGAGGGGCGGGAGGCGTCGGCACGACGCCTCCCGCCCCCTTGCCGTGCCTGCTCGGGGGTGTCCCGTCGCACCTTCCGGATGCTGGACGGTGTGTCTCTTCCCGCCATGCCACGGCGTAGGGTGGGCGCAGCAGCTGGTTCACCCCGCCCGCCAGGCGGGGTGTCGCAAGAGGGAACCCGGTGGGAATCCGGGACTGCCCCGCAGCGGTGAGCGGGAACGACCGCCGTCATACGCACTGGGCCCGGACGGGTCTGGGAAGCGACGGCCAATAGGTGTCCTCCGTACGGAGGACGTGCCCGCGAGTCCGAAGACCTGCCAACTGCCCACGTGCGGACCATTCCGCATGTGGACATCCCGGTGACCTCGTGGGCGGGTCGGCGTACACACCAGACGGAGCGACCGTGCCTGTGCCGCGCGGGGTCGCGGCCGTCCGGTTCGTCCTTCCCTTCGCGCTCTCGTCCCGTCGCCGGGATTTCAGGGATTCATCTCGCGAAGGAGATCTCCGTGACAGCGAAGTCCGCAGCCGCGGCAGCATGGGCCACCGTGTACGGCTACCCCCGCCAGGGGCAGAACCGGGAACTCAAGAAGGCCATCGAGGGCTACTGGAAGGGCCGCGTCACCGCCGACGCCCTCCGGGAGACCGCGGCGGACCTGCGCCGCGCCAACCGGCAGCAGCTCACCGACGCCGGCATCCACGAGATCCCCACCGGTGACTTCTCGTACTACGACCACGTCCTGGACACCAGCGTCATGGTCGGCGCGATCCCGGAGCGCCACCGCGCCGCCGTCGCGGCCGACGCGGTGGACGGCTACTTCGCCATGGCGCGGGGCACGCAGGACGTGGCGCCGCTGGAGATGACCAAGTGGTTCGACACGAACTACCACTACCTGGTCCCCGAACTCGGCCCCGACACCGTCTTCACGACCGACTCCACCAAGCAGGTCGCGGAGCTGAAGGAGGCGCTGGCCCAGGGCCTCACCGCCCGGCCCGTGCTGGTCGGCCCCGTCACCTATCTGCTGCTCGCCAAGCCGGCCCCCGGTGTGCCCGCCGACTTCGAGCCGCTGACCCTGCTCGACCGGCTGCTGCCGGTGTACGCGGAGGTGCTCGCGGATCTGCGTGCGGCCGGGGCCGAGTGGGTGCAGCTGGACGAGCCTGCGCTCGTCGAGGACCGCACTCCGTCCGAGCTCAACGCCGCCGAACGCGCCTACCGCGACCTCGGCGCGCTCACCGACCGGCCGAAGCTGCTCGTGGCCTCCTACTTCGACCGGCTGGGTGAGGCGCTTCCGGTCCTGGCGAAGTCCCCCGTGGAGGGCCTGGCGCTCGACTTCACCGAGGCGGCCGCCGGCAATCTGGATGCCCTGGCGGCCGTCGGAGGACTGCCCGGCAAGCGCCTGGTCGCCGGGGTCGTCAACGGCCGCAACATCTGGATCAACGACCTGCAGAAGTCGCTGTCCACGCTCGGCACCCTGCTGGGCCTCGCCGACCGGGTCGATGTCGCCGCCTCCTGCTCCCTGCTGCATGTGCCCCTGGACACCGCGCCGGAGCGGGACATCAACCCGCAGATCCTGCGCTGGCTCGCCTTCGCCCGCCAGAAGACCGCCGAGATCGTCACCCTCGCCCAGGGCCTCGCGCAGGGAACCGGCGCCATCAGCGGCGAGCTTGCCGCCAACAAGGCAGCCCTCGCCTCCCGGACGGACTCCCCCATCACCCGGGACCCCGCCGTGCGCGCCCGCTCTGAGGCCGTCACGGAGGCCGACGCCCGCCGCTCCCAGCCATACGTCGAGCGGGCCGCGGCCCAACGGGCGCATCTGGGGCTGCCGTTGCTGCCGACGACGACCATCGGCTCCTTCCCGCAGACGACCGAACTGCGCACGGCCCGCGCCGACCTGCGCGCCGGACGCATCGGCACCGAGGGGTACGAGGAGCGCATCCGGGCCGAGATCGGTGAGGTCATCTCCTTCCAGGAGAAGACCGGCATCGACGTCCTGGTGCACGGCGAGCCCGAACGCAACGACATGGTGCAGTACTTCGCCGAGCAGCTGACCGGCTACCTCGCCACACAGCACGGCTGGGTGCAGTCGTACGGCACGCGGTACGTGCGTCCGCCGATCCTCGCGGGCGACATCTCGCGTCCCGAGCCGATGACGGTGCGCTGGACCTCGTACGCCCAGTCGCTGAGCGACCGGCCCGTGAAGGGCATGCTCACCGGTCCGGTCACCATGCTCGCCTGGTCGTTCGTGCGCGACGACCAGCCGCTCGGCGAGACCGCCCGGCAGGTCGCCCTCGCCCTGCGCGACGAGGTCGATGACCTGGAGGCGAGCGGCACTTCGGTCATCCAGGTGGACGAGCCCGCGCTGCGCGAGACGCTGCCGCTGCGGGCCGCCGACCGTGCGGACTACCTGGCCTGGGCCACCGAGGCGTTCCGGCTCACCACCAGCGGGGTGCGGCCGGACACCCAGATCCACACGCACATGTGCTACGCGGAGTTCGGTGACATCGTCCAGGCCATCGACGACCTCGACGCCGATGTCATCAGCCTGGAGGCCGCCCGCTCCCATATGCAGGTCGCCCACGAACTGGCCGCCCACGGCTACCCGCGCGAGGCGGGACCGGGTGTCTACGACATCCACTCGCCGCGCGTCCCGAGCACCGAGGAGGCCGCCGCGCTCCTGCGTACCGGGCTGAAGGCGATCCCCGCCGAGCGGCTGTGGGTCAACCCCGACTGCGGCCTGAAGACCCGCGGCTGGCCGGAGACGCGGGCCTCCCTGGAGAACCTGGTCGCCGCCGCCCGTACCGTCCGGGGCGAACTGCCCACCTCCTGAACCGCGGACGCATCCGGGCCGGGACGCGCGGTCCCGGCCCGGATGCCGCACTCACACCCGCGCGGAACGCTGGTTCGGTACGAACACGTACAGGTCGAGGATGGCCGGCATCGGCGCCACTCCCGGACCGCCCGCGTTCACCCACGCGATGATGTCCTCGGTGGCGTCCGGGTCGTTGACCAGGCCCAGCCATACCGGCCTGGCCCCGCCGCGACGGGCTTCGGCCGACGGCTGCACGACGATGACGTTGGCCTGCTCGCACACGTCCAGACACTCGGAGACACGCATCGGGACGGCCGAGCGCAGCCGCGCCGTCTGGGTCCTGTGGTCGCCCGCCACCTTGACCGTGCCGCAGCAGCAGTCCCGGCAGACCACCACCCTGCTGGGCGCCGGCCCCTCCGTCACGCCCCGGCCCACCGCCGTATCGGCCGCTGTTCGCGCCATCCCGCAACCCGCCTCTCACCGGGGAGATCCGCCCCGGAGTCCATGGAGGGGGCGACGGTGTGAGTCTCTGGCTCCCGGAACACCGGTCACAGTGGCGGTACCGCGCCGGATTCACACCGGCTTCCTCGGATTCCCGTCGCCCAAATCGCCGGTCATCGTCTCATGGGCCCCGCAACGGCCCACGTCCGAGGCCCGCGCTCCCGTCACACGCCGAGGGGAAGCGCGCCGTCGTGAGCGTGGCAGCCGAGCCAGATGCCGGTGACCGCGCTGACGTAGCGCGCGCCGCACCGGTCGGACGGGACGACCAGCTGGGTGCCGGACGCGTCGAGGTCGTCGTCGTCCATGCGGGTGGCGAGCAGGACCGGCGCGTTGCCGAAGTCCGCGTCGATCTCCGCCCAGGACATGACGGTGTGGTGGCCGTCGCCGCCGCTCACCGCGAGCAGAAAGCGGGAGCGCTCCTTGCGGCGGAGCGGGGCGAAGCCGGGCAACGTCGCGGCCACCACCTCGCGCAGCAGAGGACCGGCGAAGGTATGGCGCTGCGGTCCCGAGGTCGCGCAGTCGAAGACGACCTCGGCCCGGTGCTGCTCCCAGTCCCGCCGCAGGCGCGCGACGGACAGGGTGACGGGATCGGCCAGGTCGCCCCAGAGCGCGAACGTGCCCGTGGGTGTGGGACGCGGGGCGGTGCTACGTCGGCTCATGGTCGGTCCCCTCGCGGCGGTCGGTGCGGCGGCTGCGCGCAGTGATACCCGACCGCCGGAGCGGTGAACCGCGTTTGCGATGCCGTGTCGCCTTTTCAGCTCGCATTTCTGAGCTATACACGAGTACGAGCCTGGCGGGACCCTGGTCTATCGGCCGAGGTCCCCCGCCCGCCGGTCCAGTGCGAGCCACACGCGGTCGCGGGTCACCGGGAGTTCCGTGAACCGGATGCCCGTGGCGTCCCGCAGCGCGTTGGCGAGCGCGGGCGCGACCGGGTTGAAGGGGCTCTCGCTCATCGACTTGGCGCCGAGCGGGCCGATCGAGTCGGAGGTCTCCGTGAAGGTGACCTCGGTGCGGGGCACGTCCGCGTACTGGGGCAGCCGGTAGCGGCGGAACGCCGCCGTGGTGACCTCGCCCCGGTCGTCGACCCGGACGGTCTCGAAGAGCGTCGCGCCCAGGGCCTGGGCGACGCCGCCCTCGACCTGGCCGCGGCACTGCATCGGGTTCATGACCTTCCCGGCGTCGGCGGCGTGGACGCTGCGCAGGATACGGATCTCGCCGGTGCCCGGATCGACGGCGACCCGGAACCACTGGGCGTTGAACGCGACCGAGCGCGGCGACCCGCCCCAGTGCCCGTCGGCCGCCAGCTCGTCCGCCGCGCCCACAGCGTGCCCCGCCTCGTACAGCTCCTTGAGCGTGACGAGCCGTCCGGCGCAGTCGACGGACTCCGCGCCGAGCACGCACAGGTGCCGGGCCACCCCCGTGTGACGCGCGGCCAGAGTGCGCAGGCGCTGCTCCAGGGAGGTCGCGGCGAGCAGCACCGCCTTGCCCGCGACGACCGTGCCGGCCGAGCCGAAGGCGCCGGTGTCGTGGCGGACGACGTCCGTGTCGGACTGGCGGATCGCGATCCGGTCCGCGGTGGTGTTGAGGGCGCCGGCGGTGAGCTGTTTGTGGACGGTGGTGGTGCCGTTGCCGAACTCCGCGGTGCCGACGGCGATGTCGTACGTCCCGTCCGGCAGGAGCGAGACCCGGGCGTCGGCGTAGTGGCCGCCGGGCGGCCCGGTGGCGATCATGGCCATTCCCGTGCCCTGCCCGGTCAGCCACCCCTCGGGGGCGTCGTCGGCGCTGCGGTCCTCGGCGATGGCCTTCCGCACCACGGACAGACACTGGTCGAGTCCGTAGGACGCGATGTGCAGGTCCTCCTCCTCACCGATCGGGCTGATCATGGGTTCGCCGGGACCGATGATGTTCTTCTCGCGGAGGACCAGCGGGTCCATGCCGAGGCGCCGCGCGAGTTCGTCCATGACGGATTCGACGGCGAACGTGACCTGGCCGAGGCCGTAGCCCCGGAAGGCGCCCGCCGGGACGACGTTGGTGTAGACGGAGTACGCGTCGACCTTCTTGTGCGGCGCCCGGTAGACGGCGAACGACTCGCCGACGCTGTGGAACATCACCGCCGGACCGTGGTTGCCGTACGCACCGGTGTTCGACACCACCCACATCCGCAGGGCGGTAAGCGTGCCGTCCCTGCGGACCCCGGCCTTGACGGCGATGGTGAACGGGTGGCGGGTGGTGGCGCCGTAGAACTGCTCGGCGCGGGTGTACTCCAGCTTCACCGGGCGCCGCAGCCTCAGTGCGGCGAGGGTGACGATGTCCTCGGTGAGCATCTCCTGCTTGCCGCCGAAGCCGCCGCCGACCCGGCCCGCGACCACCCGCACCTCGTCCTCGGGCAGCCCGTACAGCGCGCAGAGTGCCCGCCGGGTCAGGAACGGCGTCTGGGTCGAGGAGCGTACGGTCAGCCGCTCCCCCGTGCCGTCCTCCTTGGGTTCGAAGTACGCGACACAGCCGTGGGTCTCCAGGCTGGCGTGCTGCACCCGCTGGGTACGGAAGGTCTCCTCGTGGACGAGGTCGGCCTCGGCGAAGCCGTCCTCGACCGAGCCGGTCTCGCCGTGCACCTCTCCCGCCACGTTCTCCGCAACCCGGGCGATGCGGGCGTCGGGCCCCTTCCCGGCGTGGATGACGGGCGCGCCGGGGCGCATCGCCTCCTCCGGGTCCGTGACATGGGGCAGGACCTCGTACGTCACCTCGATCCGCCGGCACCCCTCCTCGGCGGCCTGTTCGCTGTCCGCGACGACAGCCGCGACCCGCTGGCCCACATACCGGACGACGTCGTCCAGGACCCGGGTGTCGTCGGGGTCCTCGGTGGGGTGCTCGTGCCGGGCGGACGAGTACAGCGTGTCCGGCGCGTCCTCGTGGGTGAGCACGGCGACGACCCCCGGCACGCGCAGAGCGGCGGCCGTGCCGATCGCGAGGATGCGGGCGTGCGGGTGCGGTGAGCGCAGCAGCTTCATGTGAGCAGGCCGGGCACCTCGATGTCGAAGGTGTAGCGGGCGGTGCCGGTGACGACCTGCGGCCCGGCCGGTGCGCCGACGTTGCGCCCCACCGCCTGCCCCGCACACGGGCGTTCGGTGTGCTTGACGCCCCGGACGGCGTCCTCGATCGCCCGGTAGCCGGTGCAGCGGCAGAGATTGCCCTTGAACGCGCGCGGCAGGTCGTCCAGTTTGCCGTCGTCGTGCTCGGTGCCGCGTTCCGCCTCCAGGGCCGCCGTGGTCATCAGGAACCCGGCGGTGCAGAACCCGCACTGATAGCCCTGCGCGTCGAGGGACTTGCGCTGTACGGGGTGGAGTTCGTCGTCCGCCGTGGACAGGCCCTCGACGGTTGTCACCGTACGGCCTTCGGCGCGGGCCGCCGGGTAGAGGCAGCTGTGCACGGGTTCGCCGTCGACGTGGACGGTGCAGGCGCCGCAGTCCCCGGCGTCGCAGCCCTTCTTCACGCCGAACCAGCCGCGTTCGCGCAGATAGGTCCGCAGGCACTGGCCGCCGCGCGGCTCCTCCTCGAACGTCCGCCCGTTGACATGGAGTTCGTAACTCATCGGTCGTCCTTTCCGGCTGCTTCGGCCAGCTCGCGGCGGACCTCTTCGGCGAGGCGCAGCCCCATGTGCCGGCGCCACTCGGGCAGTCCGTGGATGTCGTCGAACCACTCGGCTCCGGACACCGCCGTGTCGATGGCCGACCGCAGCCGCCCGGCCGTCGGCGGCAACGGGAACCAGAAGCGGAAGGGCCGGACCGTGGCGGCGGTGACCGTCACGGCGAGCGAGCCGTCCACCGGGTCGAGCGTGCCGATGACAAGTGCGCCGGAGCGGCCGAGTCCGTACAGCGAGGCCTGCCGGAAGGCCGTACGGCATTCCAGCGCCCGCCCGGGGAGCGTCACCGAACGCAGCAGCTCGCCCTCCGCGAGGTCCTTCCGGCCCGCGCCCCGGATGAAGTCGGCCACTTTGGCCTCGCGCACGGAACCGTCCTGGGCGCGGAGCAGGCAGGTGCCGTCGAGCGCGGCCGTCAGCGAGATCATCGGCCCGGCCGGCAGGCCGTTGCACAGGTTCCCGCCGACGGTCGCCATGTTCCAGATCTTGAACGAGGCGAGGAAGGCCCGGCAACACTGTTCGAAGAGCGGGGCGGCCGGCGCGTGCAGCGAGCGGCGGCCGTAGCGGGACAGCTGAGCGATCGTGCAGGTCGCGGAGATCTCCAGCGAACCGTCCGCGTGGCGCGTCAGCGGCTCCCAGCCCAGCCGGCTCAGGTCGACCAGGCGGCGCAGGTGCGGCTGGGGCTCGGAGAACAGGTACGTGCCTCCTCCCAGCCAGGCGTCCCCGGTCCGCCACGGCTCCCGCAGGCGCGCGTCCCTCACGTCGGTGATCGTGTTCAGATCCATCCCACCCAGCCCTCCGACCGATGTCTCCGAGCCAGTGAAGCGGCCGGGACGCCCGGGTACGACTGGACGCGAACCCGGAAAACGTCCACCTCCGGACCCCGGTACCTGGAGGATCAAACAAGAGACGTTTTACGCCTGAGGCTTTGCATCTACGATGCGATGACTCGCATTCGCCTCGTGAATGCAAGTGCGGGCTCGCCCCGTGACCGCGCAAGGAGCTCGTATGCACGTCGACCACCTCCTCCGGCTGGACCGCCTGGACCTGGCTCTCGTCTGGGGCGACGAGACGTTGCTCGGCCAGGAGATCGCCGGGGTCACCGCGACGGATCTGGAGGACCCGGCCCGCTTCCTCCAGCCGGGAGAGGTGGTGCTGAGCGGTCTGGTGTGGTGGAGTCCGGACGGGGGGCCGGGCCGGACGAACCGGTTCGTGTCGGCGCTGCGGCAGGCGGGAGCCGTCGCCCTGCTGGCCGGTGAGGAGACGCACGGCGAGGTGCCGCGCGAACTCGTCGACGCCTGTCGCAAGCACCGCGTGGCCCTCATCGCCGTACCGCCGCAGACCAGCTTCCGGGCCGTGACCGAGGCGGTCTACCTGCGCCAGTGGGGCGACCTCAGCGGCCGGCCCACCAGCCATCACGCCCTGCCGGAGAACGTACGCGAGGACCTGGACCGGGCCCTGGAGGGCGGAGCGGGGGCCGGGGAACTGCTCCACCGCGCCTTCGCCCATCTCGGGGCGCCCGCCTGCCACCTGCTCACCAGCAGTGGCCGGACCGTCGCCCGTACCGGCGGCGCGGCGCGTCTGCCCGCGCCCCGGGCCGCGGACGAGTTGCGCGGCGGACGGGGCACGACCATGCGCGTCGAGTCCGAGAGCACGGCCTTCGACACCTGGTACCTGCACCTCCCCGAGGGGGCACGGGTGCCGCCTCGGGTCCTGGAGGAGATATCCGGCCTGCTCGGCAGGTACCGGCGCCGCAGCGACCGGCACCGGGCGTCGCGCGAGCCCGCCGCCGGCCGTCTCGTGGCCGCCGCCGGCGCCCTGCGCCCGGACCCGGAACGCCTGAGGGGCGCACTGGAGTCGTGCGGACTGGCCGGCGGGTCCGCGTACACCGTGGTGACGGCGGTGCTGGAGCACGGGGAGGACGGCATCGCCGCCCTCGGCGAGGCGCTGGCCCATCTGCCCGGGGCCGTGTTCGCCGTGGCGCGGGGCGCGGGTGACGAGGTGACGGCGGTCGTCGGGCATCCCCTGGAGGCGGCGGCCGGGGTGGGGGAACGGCTGCGCGAGGTGTGGCCCCTGATCCAGGACTGCCGCCCGCAGAGCGCCTGGCATGCCGGTGTCAGCGGACCGGTCGGCACCCCCGCCGGCCTCAACGGGGCATTGACGCAAGCCCGTTACGCCCTGGCGGCGGCCCGCTCCGCCGCCCCGGGCAGCACACCGGTCGTCGTGCAGGGTGAACTCAGCGGGGTGGCTCTGCTGTTGGCCGGGGTCCCGTCCGAGGTACGCGCGATCTACCGCGACACGGTTCTGGGCCCCCTGCTGGACGCCGGTCCGAAGTCGGGCCCCATGCTCCTGGAGACCCTGCGAGCCTTCCTCTCCCACGACTGCTCCTGGGCCCGCACGGCGGAGGCCCTGCACATCCACGTCAACACCGTCCACTACCGCGTCCGGCGCATCGAACTCCTCTCGGGCCGCGACCTGTCCCGCCTGGACAACCGGCTCGACCTGCGCACGGCGCTGCTCTGCTGATCTTCCGGAACGCGAGCGCCCGCAGGGATCGGTGTGATGCCGGCACTGCCGGTCCGGGGGCCGGATTCGCGCCTGCGTTGCCCCAGGCGGCGTAACGCCGGTGGCCGGGGTGCGGCGGCGGGGTAAGGCTGCGGGGCAGCGCGGCGTCTCCACGCGCTCGCCCTTCAGAAGCCGGGAGCACACTCATGAGCGTCGTCCGTCCCGCCCGTACCGACGAGCGGCAGGCCGCAGCCACATCGATGCCCCGTGTCGCGCCAATTCACGTCCCGCTGTAGGCGCCATGGCGGAGACGGACTGCAAGGACCCGGAGGCAGAAGCCCGGTCGGCCGACCGCAAGGGCGGCCCCGGGCACACCGTGCTGCTGGCGGTGGCCTTCGCCGTGCCGGTCACGAAGGTCGCGTACACGGTCGGGGGCGGCACCGCGGCCCGTGATGTGTTCATCGGTATGGAACCCGCCAACTGGCCGGACGTCCTGATCGGCATGGTGCTCACCGACGCGCTGCTCGCGTCCGTGCTGGCTGTCGTCGTCTCCCGCGTCGTCTTCGCCCTGTTCGCGGCGCGCGGCGCGGTCCCGGTGAAAGGCGGCTTCCTCCGGGCGCTCCAGCGCGCGGCCCTCACCGTCGTCAGCCCGGCCTCGATGGCCGTGGTGGTCGCGTGCTTCTTCGGCCTTTGGTGGGGACTGGGTACCGGGCTCGCCGCCTATGCGCTGCGCAAGGGCGTCGTCGTGGAGTACCGCACCGGCAGACGCCACCCTCACCGGCACTCCGGCCGCGGCCGGGAGGCGTCCGGATCGCACGTCGACGACAGCTACCGGCCGTCGCCCCTGCTGCGTCGCGCGGCTGCCCTGGAGCAGTGGGCCGTCCTCGGCCTGACCGTCCTCGCACTGCCGGTGCTGGCCTTCGCCGCCGCCCTGAACGGGCAGGCATGGACCGGGATCGTCCGCTGCGAGGTCACCGCCGGCACACACACCGCGAGCGAACGGCTGATCGAGCTGAGCCGCAAGGGCAACGGTGTCGTGGGCTGGAACCTGGACACCCGGGAGATCTCCAACGGCGCGGGATGCGTCGGCGAGGAGAGCCTCTACGTGCGCGAACCGTGGTGGCGCGACTGAGTGGCCCTCCTCGCCGGGGCAGCACCGGCGTCAGCCGCTGACGCTGGGCAGGCCGTTCTCCAGGTGGCCGACGAACCGCTGCGACCAGGTGGTGTCCGAGGACACGGTGACGGTGTGGTCGTACCAGCCGGAGCCGTAGGTGAGCACCGAGAAGTCGTCCGTGACGGTCTTCCCGGCCGGCACGGTGTACGTCCAGGGCCCGCCGGTGCGATACGCGTTCGCCTTGATGGTGAACGTCACGGCGGCCGCGCTGTTGTTGGTCAGGGTGAAACGGAGCTTGACGGTCCCGGAGACGCCGACGACGGACGCGGCCACGAGAAGGTCCTTGCCGGCCTTGGTGGCGTTGCCCTTGAAACGGCGCATGAAACGGTTGGGGCCGAGGACGGTGAGGTCGTAGAGGCCGTCCCCGTAGCCGGGGCCGCAGTTGTAGAAGTCACCGGCGCTGCCGCCCGGCGCGACCGTGTACGGCCAGGGGCCTCCCGAGCGCTGCGTGCCGTTGGTGTACACGGCGAAATGGCAGGCCGCACTGCCCCCGTTGGCCATCGTGATGTTGGCCTGGACGGAACTGCCGGAAGTGGTGAAGGCGGCCAGGTCGGCCGTCGGCTGGTAGGGCAGGGCCCGTGCCTTGCGGGTGCCCGCCTCCTGGGTGGGCAGCTTGTTGTCGACCGGTACGGGGTTGGGCAGGCCGGAGCACTGGCCCATGTCGACGGTGGTCGCGGTGGCCGGCAGGGCGGGCAGGCCGTACACCGGGCTGGTGAAGTCGAACATGCTGGTGAGGTCGCCGCACACCGCACGTCTCCAGGCGCTGATGTGGGGGCAGGTGGCCGGTCTGCCGATCGCGGCCGTCCACTTCTCCAGGAACCGCAGTACCGATGTGTGGTCGCTGGTCCGGGAGTTGACATAGCCGCCCCGGCTCCAGGGGGAGATCGCGATCAGCGGTACACGGAAGCCGAGGCCGATGCTCGTCCCGCCGATGAACTCGTCGGCCGTGCCCGCCGGCGGGGTGGGTGGCGGTACGTGATCGAAGTAGCCGTCGTTCTCGTCGTAGTTGAGGAAGAGGATGGTGGAGTTGAAGACGTCGGGGTCGGCGTTGAGCGCGTCGATGACCTGGTGGACGAAGTGGGCGCCGTTGGCCGGTGTCGCCATGGGGTGCTCGGAGTAGTTCTGGTCGGGGACGATCCATGACACCTGCGGCAGCGTGCCCGCCCGTACGTCGGCGGCTATCGCGTCACAGATGTCGGCGGCCACATCGCCCGGCTCGGTGGTGCCCCGGGGGACCGTGGACATGCCCTTGCTCCGCAGGGGGCTGCCGGCCGGGGCCGAGGCGAACTGCGCGAAGTACGCGAGCGCGTTGTCGCCGTAGTTGTCCGCCGCCTGGTAGACCTTCCAGCTGACAGCTGCCTTCTCCAGCGCCTCCGCGTAGGTCTCCCAGGTCAGCCCGGACTCGCTGCCGCCGTCCTTGGATGCCTCGCTGATCCTTCCGCTCCACAGGTAGGTGCGGTTGGGACCGGTCGCGCTCATCCCCGACGCGTGATAGGCGTCGCAGACGGTCCAGGTGTCGGCCAGGGCGTAGTGGAAGGGGATGTCCTCGCGGGTCAGGTAGCCCAGGGAGCGCAGACCCTTCGCGGAGACCCAGGAGTCCATCTTGCCGTGGTTCCACGCCGCGTGCTGGCTGGCCCAGTCATGGGCGAGGTCCCCGCTGCACTGGGCGAGGCGTTCGGGGTCGGCACCCCCGGCCGGCTGCGTCGCACTGAGCTGCCAGGGGTAGTGGCGGGCGGTGCCGTTCGGCTGGTCGAAGACGCCGTGGCCGCCCGCCAGTTCGACGGTGCTGCGGTCGGAGAAGCCCCGTACGCCCTTGAGCAGCCCGAAGTAGTGGTCGAAACTGCGGTTCTCCTGCATGAGGATCACGATGTGCTTCGCGTCCTTCAGCGTCCCGGTCGCGGCCGTCTCCCCCGCCGGGGCCTTCCGGGCCCCGGCGGCGGCCGCACGGCCCGCCTGGGGACCGCTCACCCCTGCCGCGGCCGCCGCCGTCGCTGCGGTGAGCGCGATGAAGTCGCGTCGATTTGGCTTGCGCATGACACTCCTGAAAGGTCGGTATCGGCCGTCGGCTACAGACCCGGGCCCTGGTAGGCACCCCGGTTGGGCTTCGCCGTCGCCGAGAGCGCGTTGCCCCAGTAGTCGCGGCCACCGTTGTCGGTGATGACGGCACCGTTGCCGAGCGCGGGCGAGGTGGACTTCAACTGGTAGCCGTCCACCTCGTGGATCGAGCTGCCGCCGGTCCCGGGTGCGACGAACTGCGGGTCACCGGCGATGCCGTTGGCCGTGGGCCGGGGTACACCCTGGAAGACGTTCCAGTACCACTGGATACCCGACGTGGCGGGAAGCCGGGAGTCGGACGTGCCGACGAAGATGTTGTTCTCGACGACGCTCTCGTCCGGGAGCGTGACATCGAACTTCTTGTCCGTGCAGTAGAGGACGTTGTTGTACAGGTGCAGCGCCGACCGGCCCGCACTGTTGCTGCTCATCCGGCAGTCGTTCTCGGAGATGTTGTAGCGGATGACCTGCTTGGCGCCACCGATCGTGCCGCAGCCGTCGCAGTCCAGGAAGAAGCCGCCGATGTTGTCGCGGCTGTAGTTGTACTGGATCGTGCAGTAGCCGGTGTTGCCCCAGTCGCAGTCGAACGCCTGGCTGTCGGCGACGGACATCCTGGTGATGTCGTACACGGCGTTCTTCTGGATGGTCGGGTTGTGGTCGCCGAGCACCCAGATACCGGCGAAGTTGCCGCCGGAGAACGGGTAGACGCCATTGCCGACGCCGGACGCGTCGTTGTACTGGATCAGCGGGGAGTCGGCGTAGCTGACGATGATGCCGTCTCCGCCGACGTCCTTGACGGTGTTGTACTCCACGAGAACGCCGTCGCCCTTGGTGGCCATGGAGCCGGTACGGATCTTCAGGCCGCCTCCACCCGAATTGCTCACGGTGTTGTGGTGCACGTGTACGTCGCCGAGTGTGGAGTTCGTCCCGGTGGCGCCGGTGACGACGCTTCCCGACTGGACGTAGTCCTCGGTGACCGAACCGGTCTTGTCGGTCTGGCCGGCCACACGGTCGATGACGAGGTTGCCGATGTCGAACCCGGTGTGAGCCTTGCCGTCGGTGGCGGATATGCGCAGGCCGGTGCGCCGGGCGAGGGAACCGGCCGGGTTGGTGAGCTTGAGGTGACTGATCGTCCAGTGGTCCTGGTTGGTCAGCGAGACCGCGTCCGTGGCTCCGTCGCCGTTCAGGACCGGCAGTGCACCCGAGCCGTAGCGGGTGAGTGTGACGGGCCGGCTCGCGGTGCCGCTGCCTTTCGGGGCGAGGGCACCCTTGCACGTGGTGCCGGACGCGAAGGCGAGGGTGTCGCCGGCCCCATAAGTCTTCCCGTTGGCCTGGGCGATGCTGTTGAACGGACTGGCCTGGGTGCCGGTCCCCGCGGTGGATCGCGAACAGTCGACGTAGGTCGTGGAGCCGTCCGCCAGGGCCGACTGGGCCGGCAGGACAGCGGTGCCGATGAGGGCGACGGACGCGGCGAAGAGCGCATGACCGGCTCGGATACTCATGCGAGAACCTCCTGGGGTGGGTGGCCCGAAAGTAGAGGTCACGATTGATCAGGTCAAGAGATTCGTTCAATAGCATGACCTATTGATCGAATGATCGATCCGAGAGGGTGAACGGGACATGAACGCTCATGGCACGACCGGTTGTCGGCCCGCCGGCTTGCTCCGCGAAGTCCGACGGCCCCAAGTCGAGTACATTCGACGCAGCCCGAAGCGGTCATGGCGTCCGAAAAGCCGCCGCCCGGTGGAGCGCCTCAAGGAAAGCAACTGGCTTTGACCGACAACGACCTTGAAGACGGCTGGGCAGTGGTCGCCGGGAGCGATCCGGCACAACGGCGAACCGCGACCGCGGTATCCGATGTCAAGGCCGGACTTCCCGCCCAGAGAAAGAACACCCGTACCGGTGGGCCGCGAGAGCCGCGGCCATTCCTGGAGCGCTATCGCGTACCCCTCACCGCCTGCGTCGTCGCCCTGCCCGCATACGTTCTCTGGGCCCTGTTTCTCGCCACCGGAGGCGGCGACCTCGCCGCACAGATCTCCTGGACGCGATTCGTCGCCGACCACCCCGGATCGCCCTACAACCTTGCCTGGTACGGCGGCGTCCATGTGGGCAACTACAGCGTCCTCGCCCCGCAGTTGATGGCTCTGCTCGGCGTGCGAACCGTCACCGTGGCCTCGGGTATGGCCGCCTCATGGCTCGTGGGCTGCTTGTTCGTCCGCGGCGGAGTCCGCCACCCGATGTGGCCCACGCTCCTGGCCGTGCTGTTCCTGTGGGGAAACGTCGCCTCGGGCCGGTCCACCTTCGCGCTGGGCGTCGTTCCGGCCCTGGCCTCGTGCCTGGTGCTGACGGGGGAGAGCAAGCGCCTTGTCATGGCCGGTGTGTTGAGCGCCCTGGCCACCATGGCCAGTCCGGTGGCAGGGCTGTTCCTCCTCGTGTGCGGCGCGGGCCGGCTCCTCGACCGGGACGTGGGCAAGGCCCTCGCTCTGTGCGCTCCCCCCATCGCGGTGGTGGGTCTGACGACGCTGCTCTTCCCCTTCAGCGGCGTGATGCCCATCTCCACGAGCGATCTGTGGAAGCCGGTCCTCTTCGGCGTTCTGCTCGCCGCGTGTGCGCCACCGGAGTGGCGGGTGCTCCGCTACGGCGCCGCGGTGTACGCGCTCGGCGTCATCCTGTCGGCGGTGATCCCCACCCCTGTGGGAGCCAATGTCGTGCGGCTGGCCGAGCTGTTCGGCGGCCCGGTGCTGCTCGCCGCGGTGCTCACCGGCAGGGCCCGCCTGCCGCAGAGGGCGGCGCTCGCCGTCGCGCTCGCGATCTCCGCCCAGTGGGTCACGACGCACACCCTTCACGTGACGAGGATGTCTACGCCCGTGCCGGCGTGGGCCACGGAAACGCGCGGCGTACGGGCGGCGCTGGACCGGCTGGGTGCGGACCGGGCCCGTGTGGAGGTCGTACCGGCGGTCAGCCACCGGGAGACCACCGTGCTCGGCAGCCAGGTGAATCTCGCCCGCGGATGGAATCGTCAGGTGGACGTGGAGCGCGGTGACCTTTTCTACGAGGGCCGGTTCTCAACTGCGAAGTACCGTTCCTGGCTCGACAATTGGGCAGTGAAGTACGTCGTTCTCCTGGAAGGGGAGCCCGACTTCGCGGCGAAGGACGAGGCCGGACTCGTCGAGCGCGAGCCCCACTGGTTGAAGCCGGTGTGGCATGACGCCCACTGGAAGATCTACGCGGTCGAGAACGCCCGCCCCATGGTGACCGGCGCCGGCGCGTCCGTGGTCAGCAGCGACCATGCCGAGGTCACCGTCCGCACCCGGAGTGCGGGGACGGTGAGCCTGCGTATCGCCTACTCCCCCTGGCTGCGCACCAACGGCGGCTGCATCGAACGTGACGGCGAGTGGGTGCGCCTCAAGGTGCCGGCATCCGGCTTGTACGAGATCGACAGCTCGTACCTCGGCCCGTGGCAGCGGCACTGCTAGACGGCCTCCGCGGGCGCGGCGGCTCCCCGCGACAGGTCTTCCCTCATCCGCAGAAGATACGTGTCCATGATCCAGCCGTGCCGCTCGCGTGCCTCGGCGCGGACCCGCCGGATGCGGTCGGAGACCTCGTGGAGCGGCCCGGCGACCAGAAGTTCGTCCGGGGTGCCGAGGTAGGCGCCCCAGTAGATCCACACGTCGTCGCCCACGGCCCGGGTGAACGACTCGTGGGCGTCGAGCATGACGACGATGTCGCCGTCGTCGTTCCGGCCGACGTCGGTGAGGCGGCGGGCCGGGGTGATGTGCACCGGTCGGCCCACCTGGTTGAGCGGGATGCGGTGCCGGGCGGTCAGGGTGGCGACGCTCGTGATGCCGGGGATCACTTCGACGCTCACGGAGAGCGCGCCACGGTCCTCGATGTCCCCGAGGATGCCGAGCGTGCTGTCGTACAGGGACGGGTCGCCCCAGACGAGGAAGGCCCCCGTCTCGCCGGCTGTCATCTCCTCGCGCATCGCCCTCTCGAAGATCTCACCGCGCCGCTCACGCCAGTCGTGGACGGCCGCCGTGTAGTCCGAGCGGTCCATCGGGCGCCGGTCGCGGCTGGGGTCCTCGACCTCCACCACGCGGTACGGGCCCTGCGCGTGCTCCTCGATCATTTGGTGGCGCAGGTCGGTCAGGGACGCCTTGTGGAGGCCCTTGCCGACGATGAAGAAGACGTCGGTACGCCGGATCGCCTTCACCGCCTGGAGGGTCAGGTGGTCGGGGTCCCCGGCCCCGATGCCGATGACGAGGACCGCGCGCTGTTCCGTACTCATGCGGACAGTCTTCCAGGGGCCTCTCCCGCTGGAAGGGCCCGGTCCCTCTGGTGGGGAGTGCCCGGTCACCGGACCAGGCAGCAGTCACCGCACGTCGAGCCGTTCGGCACCCGGTAGTACAGGCAGCAGCTGCGGCGGCGGAAGCTCAGCTCGGGGCCGGTGATCCGGCCGGTCCCGCGCAGCCGTCCCGTCTCCAGGAGGTCCCGCGTCAGCTCGGTGAGCGGCCCTCGCAGGCCGGGCCGCAGCCTCAGCAGCTGCGCCGCCGAGCCGACCAGCGCGGAAGCGGAGTTCCCCGCGAGCAGCCGCGGCGCCACCCGGGCGGGCAGGTGGCTCTCCACGCGCTGGAGGACGCCGTCGGCCTGCGCGGCCACGGCGTCCGCCAGTGCCGCAGCCGATCGCGGTGCGCGGCTGCCCCGCGGCCCCGCCAGCCGAAGGGACGAGCCGTCGTCGGCCCATTCCACGGTGGTCATCACTGGCACGATCCCGTGGACGAGGGCGCAGGCGAGCACCGGCGACCACAGGCGTGCCGCGAGTCCGAGGTGGGCGATGGAGACACCGATACGGGTCTCGGCGGTGGCGAGGCGTTCGTTGACGGTCCTGGCCCGCGCCGAGAACCCCTCCCACGTGAGGTGCCCTCCGCCGGACCCGGGCCCCCGGACCGTGCCGAGGGCGAAGAAGCCTCCCAGCTGCGCGACACCGCGCAGCGCTTCGACGATCTCGTCCACCGGTGCTTCGTCCGCCGCGCCCGGACCGCTGTTCATGAGGCCGTCACCCAGATCCCCCGCCACCACGTACCTCCGCGTCAGGAACGCCGGGCCCTTGCGACGGACAGGGCGTCCGCCACCTCCCGGACGACGCGCTCAGCGTCTTCGGGGCTGTTCACGACGTCGGTGCGGTTCATGTCGATCACGAGGACGTCACTGGCGCGATAGTGCTCGCGCACCCAGTCGTCGTATCCGGACCACAGCATCCGGTAGTACTCGACGAGACCCTCATCCTGCTCGAATGCGCGCCCCCGCAGACCGATGCGGTGCAGCACCGTCTCGAAGTCCGCTCTGAGGTAGACCATGAGGTCCGGCGCCTTGCGGTAGGGCAGGCCGTCGATCTCACGCATCATCTCGGTGAGCAGCCCCTCGTACACCCGCATCTCCAGGGAACTGATCCTGCCGAGGTCGTGGTTGACCTTGGCGAAGTACCAGTCCTCATAGATCGACCGGTCGAGGACGTTGTCGTCCTGCCGGTACGCCTCCTTGATCGCGGCGAATCGCGTCTGCAGGAAGTAGAGCTGGAGGAGGAAGGGGTAGCGCTTCGCCGCTATCTCCTCGGGGCCGGCCGTGTAGAAGAGCGGCAGGATCGGGTTGTCCTCCACGCTCTCGTAGAAGACCTTGCTTCCCAGCTCCTTGGCGATCAGCTCGGCCACACTGGTCTTGCCGATTCCGATCATGCCGCCGACGCAGATCACTGCCCTACCTCACTTCGTTCCCGGGCAGCGTCAGAAGGGCGCGATGCCCGCGACGCGGCACGTACACCACATGGCCTGCCGGCCGCGGAGACCCGGATATGCCGCAGCGGACATCAGGGGTGGCTCCGCGCCACCGGCAATGGATACTACGCGCCGCCGGCCTGCGGGCCCTCCGTCTCAGGGGTGGAGGATCAGGGGTGCGGGCTGTCCGGGCCGCCAGTCCGGCGCCACGGCGGCGAGGGCGTCTGCGAGGGCCGCTCCGCGCAGGAACGCGGGGCCATGACCGCCGACAGGGTGTGCGGTGGCGCCGTCCCAGGCCACCGGGATCAGGCGGGTGCGGCCGGGGACGGTACGGATGTCGCCGGCGAGCGGGATGCGCGGCAAGGCGGGCAGCGGACGGCCGGTGAGCCCCGACAGCAACGGCGCCAGCAGGGTGTGAGCGGCGACCAGGGCGGCGTACGGGTTTCCGGGCAGGCCCACCACCCAGTGCTCGTCGGGCAACCGGGCCAGGAGCTGGGGGTGGCCGGGGCGGCAGGCCACCGTGTCGACCACCCACCGCGCGTCCGCCTCCGTGAGCAGCCTCCGCAACTGATCGGTGGCGCCGACCGAGGTGGACCCGGTCATCACCGTCACGTCCGCGCCCTCGTCGGACGCGGCGCGTACCAGCGCGCGCAGCGAGCCGGCGGGGCGGTCCGGCACGTGACGGACATCCGTGGTTTCCCCTCCGAGCGCTCTGACGAGGGGCGGCAGGAACGGTCCGATCGCATCGCGTACCCGGCCTGTCGCGGGGCGGCCCGTACGCGTGACTTCATCGCCGGTGACGAGTATCCGGACGCGTGGACGGGGGCGTACGGGAAGGGTGTCGTAGCCGCATGCCGCGGCCAGGCCGAGCAGAGCGGGGCCGGCACGGGTTCCGGCCGCGGCCAGGACCGATCCGGCCGGCGCGTCCTCCCCGGCACGGCGGATGTGCCGGTCCTCGGCCAGGAACGGACCGTGCACGAGGTCCCCGGACCGTCCGGCCTGCTCCAGCGGAACCACCGCGCGCGCTCCCGCCGGGACCGGCGCTCCCGTGGAGATCCCGACTGCCTCACCGGCGTGCAGCGTCCCACCCGCCCAGATGCCGCCGGCCGGCACCACGCCCAGTACCCGCCAGGGACCGATGCCTGGGCCGACGGCGTAGCCGTCCATGGCAGCCGTGTCGAATGCCGGTATCGGCTGGGGGCTGCGCAGCGCCTCGGCGAGGGCGGATCCGGCCGCGTCGGCGAGGGGAGCCCGCGTGGCGGGCAACGGGGCGGGGGCCGCGTGAGCGCGTTCGCGTGCGCTCGTCCATGGAACGTCGCGGCAGGAGGCGGGCGGCGGGGCCGAGGCGGCGAGGATGGTCATGGAGCCCACGCTGACACCGCCGCCTTACCGGACGCCGCGCTCGGGGTTCCTTCCGCGTCACGGGCTGTTCACTGCCGGTGCGGCCGGTCTGTGAGGCGGGCCGGACGCGGCCGGCCGGGGCGGCCGACCGCGTGCTGCGGCCGAAGCGGGTGTCGCTCCCGAGGAGCATGCCGGCCACGACGCGCTCGTACCGGCGACGGCGGTGGAGGCGGTGCGTGTCCGACTGCCAGAACTCCGTCTCGGCCGGGACCGGGGTACACAGCCTCCACCCCGGGCACTGGATGTCCCGTGTGCGGGCTGTCACCTTTCCTTGACGGCCAGCAGCAGCCCGGCCACGCTCCCGGCATCGGTGATCCTGCCCGTACTCGCTGCCGCTACCGCCTCCTCAAGGGGCCACCACGCCACTGTCAGTCCGGCCTCGGTGGCGTCCCTGCGGGCAGTGTCCCGGCTCGGAGTGAGGCCCGTCGCCGCGAACAGGTGGAGACGCGCGGCCGTCACGCCCGGCAGCAGGTCCAGCGTCGCCAGAGGGGCGATCCGATCGGCGACGAATCCCGTCTCCTCGGCGAGCTCGCGCTGCGCGGCCGCCACCGAAGCCTCACCGTCGGTGCCGCCGCCGGGCAGATGCAGCATCCGGCACTCTTGGAGGTAGAAGTCGTCCTCGACCAGCAGCACATGCCGTCTCCGGCTGTCCAGGGCCACGATCCTGACCATGTCGTGGACGACGACATGGTCGTAGACGCCGGTGCTTCCGTCCGGCCGCACAACCCGGTCCCTGCGCAGGGACACAACCGGCCCCAGGTGCAGGCGCTCGCTGTCGAGCCGCTTCCAGCCCACCGTGTGACGTCCTATCCGGCTTCCGTGTCGGAACAGTGGCGAGGCGGTCCATACGTACCGCCCGCGCGCAGCCGTGCATCTGCGTCAACCACGGTAGCTCGCCCCTCCCCCGCCCCGGTTGTCCGTGACCGGTTCAATCCTGCGTGCGTGAGGGGCAGGCTACTTGAGGACGAGTTCGCTCTAGTAGGTCGCCGTTCTGGCGTAGAGCCGTGCAAGATCATGCAGCCGATACCTACCGGACTCCAGCGGAATACAGATGCCGGCACTTGCCAGTTCCTCAAGGACTCTCTCCGCCTCGACGGCACCGACCCTGAGCATGGTTCGCACCTCTTCCGCTGAGATTGCCGGTGAAGATTGCGCCCCGAGCATCCTGAAGACCCGGGCTTGCACTTTCGTGAGGTTCCGGAAGCTCAGGTCCAACGTGGCACGTACGGCCAGGTCTCCAGCTTGTAGTTCTTGCAGCCGTTGACGCTCGTCGGAGAGCTTGGCGGCCAGGGCCGAGACCGTCCAGCTACGGCGGGCGGCAAGGCGTGAGCCTGCAATCCGGATCGCGAGGGGGAGGAACCCGCAGGCGGCGACCACGTCGAGCGCGGCCTCCCACTCGGAGTGGATGCGTTCCTCGCCGACGATCCGGGTGAGGAACTCGAAGGATTCCGCCGAGGACATTTCGTCGAGGTCGACGAGGTGCGCGCCGGCCAGGTCGACCATCTGCATCCGGCTGGTGACGATGGCGGCGCAGCCTTCCGTGCCGGGGAGCAGTGGGCGTATCTGGGCGGCGTCGTGGGCGTTGTCGAGGAGGACCAGGACGCGGCGGCCGTCGAGGGTGGAGCGGTAGAGGGCGGCGCGTTCGTCGAGGGTGTCGGGGATGGCGGAGTCGGCGGTGCCGAGGGCTCGGAGGAAGGCGCCGAGGACGGTTTCCGGCTCGGCGGCGCGTGCTCCGGCGCCCTGGAGGTCGACGTAGAGCTGGCCGTCGGGGAAGTGTCTGCGGGCCTGGTGGGCGACGTGCACGGCGAGGGTCGTCTTGCCGACGCCACCTTCGTGTACGTACCGGCCCACCAGGTGGACGGTGATCCGCTCAACGCCCTCGCCGACCAGGCCGCCAGCGAGGTGCCGGCGGCGCTCTGGGTGACGGCCACCTCGCTGGCGGCCTGGTCGGCGAGGGCGTTGAGCGGATCACCGTCCACCTGGTGGGCCGGTACGTACACGAAGGTCACGGCCCGCCCGGCGAGGAGTTCGTCGATGCGGGTCACCAGCTCGCGGTTGGCGACGGGCTTGCCGGCCGAGGTCTTCCAGCCGTTGCGCTTCCAGCCGGGCAGCCACTTGGTGACCGCGTTCATCGCGTACTGCGAGTCCATCCGGACTTCGAGCGCCACGGCGGGGCCGACCGACTCCAGGAGCTCCTGGAGGGCGGTCAGCTCGGCGACGTTGTTGGTGGCGGTGCCGAGCGGCCCCGCCTCCCACCGCTGGGGCCGGCCCCCGGCGTCGGCCACCACATAGGCCCAGGCGGCGGGCCCCGGATTACCCTTCGACGCCCCGTCACACGCGGCGATCATGCGCTCGTTCATACCCTCGATCATGCCAGCGCCGGAGCCCGGTCCGTCCCGCCCGCCCCCACCTGCGGCCATCACGGTGTGTGATGCTTCGGCGTGCGTTGGTGACGGCGCGCTGCTTCCCTGAAGGGGCCCGCTCTCCCCTACCGTCCCCGAGGAGTGACGATGAGCGTTGCACGAGAGGCGAACCGAGCCCAGCAGATGCGCGAGAAGGCCCAGCACATGACCGAGGCCGCGGAGCGCACCAAGGACCCGGAGCAGCGTCGCCGGCTCCAGGAGAAGGCCCGGAAGCTGCGGGAGCAGAGCGACCAGCAGGACGGCCGCGAGAACAACGGCCTCCCCGTGTGACGACACGGCACACAGACCGGTGGACTGTCACTCTTCCATGAGTGGGTGGCAGTCCACCGTCGCGTGCGCGGGCCGGTGACCCCGGCCCCCGTCGCTCGGGCTGTTGATCACCCCCGCCTACGATGGCCCCGCGAACGAGTACGACGGAAGGTGGGGTCTGCCATGAACGGTCAACCGGTCACCGTGGTCACCGGCGGGAGCCGCGGCATCGGTGCGGCGGTGTGTGTACGGCTGGCGGGCGAGGGCCATGACATCGCGCTGGCCTACCACGCGGACTCCGCGGCGGCCGAGTCCGTCGCCGACGCGGTACGTGCGACGGGCCGGCGCTGTGTGACGGTCCGGGCGGACACCGCCGACGAGGCGGACGTCGACCGCCTCTTCGACACCGCGGCCGCCGAGCTGGGCCCGGTCACCGGCCTGGTCAACAACGCGGGCATGAGCGGCCCGGTCGGCCCCCTGGCGGACGCCGATGCCGCGGGGATGCGGCGTGCCCTGGAGGTCAACGTCCTCGGGTACCTGCTCTGCGCGCGGCGTGCGGTGCGCGACATGACGCACACCGGCGGCGGGGCGATCGTCAACGTCTCCTCGGCCGCCGCCACGCTGGGCAGCCCCGGCGAGTACGTGCACTACGCCGCCGCCAAGGGGGCCGTCGACACGATGACCGTCGGCCTGTCCAAGGAGGTCGGCCCGGCCGGCATCCGCGTCAACGCGGTCGCCCCCGGCGTCATCCGCACCGGCTTCCATGCGGACCCGGAGCGCCCCGACAAGCTCGGCCCCGGCATCCCCCTGGGCCGCCCCGGCATCCCGGAGGAGATCGCCGCCGCCGTCTCCTGGCTGCTCTCCCCGGACGCGTCGTACACGACGGGGACGGTGCTCAGGGTGGCGGGCGGCCGGTAGCCACCCGTACGGTGCGGCACGACCGCCCCGGACGCGCGTCCTCTGCGGACGGCCCGCCAGGATTTTCGGGAAGAGACTCGCAGGAGGCACCCGTGACAGATGAGACAGGGCCGGAGTTCGTCATGATCTCGACATTCCGCAGGAGGACTGCGGACGGATTCGATCTCGCGACTTTCGTCATCGACGAGAGGGAGTGCGAGTCCGCCGCGGAAATGAAGTCGATCAGGACCGAAGCCCTCGCCGAGATACAGCGGCGACGCATCGCCGGAGAATTCGAGACCCGCAGGGCGAAGGCCGGCGAGCCGCCGTCGACGCTGCCTCGATGGGCGCAATACAAGAGGCAGCTGGAAGCCGCGGACGCGGAGTTGTCTTGACTCATCGGGTGTTCGGGGCGTGGCACGACTGGGACACCGCCCGCCGGGAGCTGGTGGTGCTCGCTCCGGAGGTGTCGGCGCAGCGCCTCGGGGAGGCCGTCGCATTCGCCGAAGCGGCACACGGGGAGCAGAAGAGACCTGCCGGTGAGCCGTACCTGGAGCACCTTCTGGAGGTGGTCGAGATCCTCGTCTCGGGCGCGGGTGTCCGCGACGAGGACCTGCTGGTCGCCGCCGTACTCCACGACGTCGTCGAGGACACCGACCGCACCGCCGGGGAGGTCGGTGAGCGGTTCGGCCCCCGGGTCGAGGAGTGGGTGAGCTGGGTGACGAAGCCGGACCCCGAAGCCCACGAGGATCCTGCGGAGGTGCGTGACCGCTACCTTCTGGGCCTGCGTTCCGCCCCGCCGGAGGTCCTGGCGCTCAAGCTGGCGGACCGGTTCAGCAACGTGCAGCGGCTCGGCACGCACCCGCGGGCCGAGAAGCAGCGCTCCTACTACCGCGAGACGTGCCGGTACGCGGTACCCCTCGCCGCGGGAGTCCCTTGGTTCGAGGGGGCCTTCGAGGAGTGGCGGGAGTTCTACCGCCACCTGGAGGACGCGGCACCCGCGGCATCGGGCTGAGGCCGCCCGCGCAGGACGCCGCCGCTCACCCCGGGCCCACTCCCCGTACCACCAGGAGCACCGCGTCCGCCGCTGCCACGATCACGGCGGCGGCCAGGGGTGCCTTGCGCCAGGTGCGGGCGAGGAAGAGGCCGGTGAGGGCTGTGAGGGCTGCGATGGCCAGGGTCGCCGTTCCCCAGGGGCCGGGCGGACCCGGAGGGCCGAGAGCCAGGGTCGCGGAGGCTGCCAGGAGCGGCAGGGGAAGCAGGGCGGCCGTCCTGGTGGGGCCGAGGCGTTGGGGCAGGCCGCGCACGCCGGCGCGCAGGTCGTCCTCGATGTCGGGGAGGACGTCGCCCAGGTGCGCGGCGACGCCGAGCAGGGCGCCGGCGGTCACCAGCCACCAGGGCGGGGGCGGGCCGTCGGGCACCGACAGGGCGGCCATCGCCGGGAGGGCGGCGAAGCCGGTCGCGTACGGGAGCCAGGACAGGGGGGTCGCCTTCACTCCCAGGTTGTACGCCCAGGCCGCGGCGACCGCCGCGAGGTGCAGGGTTCCGGCGAGCGAGCCGCAGGCCAGGGAGAGCGGGACGCAGAGCAGCGCCGCGGTGAGGGCCGCCGTCCATACCGTCCGGGCGCTCACCGCCCCGTCGGCCACCGGTTTGCCGCGACGGCCCGCCGTCGCGTCCCGCCGGGCGTCGAACGCGTCGTTGCACCAGCCCACCGATAGCTGACCGGTCAGCACGGCGGCGACGAGCAGGGTGGTGCGCGCACCGCTCAGACCCGCCCCCGTGCCGAGGAGGGCGGCGATCACGGTCACCGCGGCCACCGGGCCCGGGTGGCAGGAGCGGGCCAGCGCGGCCGTGCGGTGGAGGGGCCACGTCGGTGCGGCGCAGGAGCGCGGGGGTTCCGGGGTGCCCATGGCGTGATCGTAGGCATCCGGCACGGCCCGGAGTGGCACCCGCAAGGGTTGTTTGCGGTGGTTCATCCCCCTCGTGGGGCAGGGATGAGCGCATGACGCATGCTCAGCGGGACCCGCGATGACCCGGATCGCGGCCGTGCACGGCGCCCTGGCCCCGTACCGGCACACGCAGCGGGAGGTCACCGACATGGTGGCCCGGACCTGCCTGCCGCCGGGAGCGGACCGGCGTGTCCTGGACCGGCTGCACGAGAACGCCCGGGTGCGCGCCCGCACCATGGTGCTGCCCCTGGAGCAGTACGGGGAGCTGCGCGGATTCGGGGACGCCAACGACGTGTTCATCGGGGCTGCGGTCGACCTGGGCGCCGAGGCGCTGCGCGGGGCGCTGCGGACGGCGGGGCTGCGGCCGAAGGACGTGGACCTGCTGATGTTCACCTCCGTCACGGGGGTGGCGGCGCCTTCGGTGGACGCCCGGCTCGTGGGGCGGCTCGGCCTGCGCCCCGATGTGAAGCGGCTGCCGGTGTTCGGGCTCGGCTGTGTCGCGGGGGCGGCCGGGGTGGCGCGGTTGCACGACTATCTGCTGGGGCGGCCCGAGGACGTGGCGGTGCTGCTGTCGGTGGAGCTGTGCTCGCTGACGTTCCAGCGGTGGGACGCGACCCCGGCGAATCTGGTGGCGACCGCGCTGTTCGGTGACGGGGCGGCGGCCGTCGTGGCGCTCGGGGCGGACCGGGGACGGGGTGAGGGCCCCGAGGTGGTGGCCACACGCAGCCGTATGTACCCGGACACCGCGCACGTCATGGGCTGGGACATCCGCGACTCCGGTTTCAAAGTGAGGCTCGACCCCGGGGTGCCGGACGTGGTGCGCCGCTATCTGGCGGACGATGTGCGCGACTTCCTGGCGGAGCACGGGCTGAAGCCGAAGGACGTGGCGCACTGGGTGTGCCACCCGGGCGGCCCGAAGGTCCTGGAGGCCGTGTCCGACGTCCTCTCGCTGCCCGACGGGGCGCTCGACGTCACCTGGCGGTCGCTCGCCGAGGTGGGCAACCTCTCCTCGGCCTCCGTGCTCCATGTGCTGCGCGACACCCTGGAGCAACGCCGTCCGGAGCGGGGCTTCCCCGGTCTGCTGATGGCCATGGGGCCCGGATTCTGCTGCGAACTGGTGCTGCTGCGCTGGTAGGTCGGAGGAGACATGTTCTGGTACGCCGTGCTGGTACTGGCCGTGGCCGGTGAGCGCGTCGCCGAACTCGCCGTCGCCCTGCGGAACACCCGCTGGGCGCGGGCGAGGGGCGGTGTCGAGTCCGGCCGGGGCCACTACCCGGCGATGGTCGCCCTGCACACGGCGCTGCTGGCCGGCTGCCTGGCCGAGGCGGCGGTGGCGGACCGGCCGTTCGTGCCGCTCCTCGGCTGGGCGATGGTGGCGGCGGTCGCCGCCGCACAGGCGCTGCGCTGGTGGTGCATCCGTACGCTCGGGCACCGCTGGAACACCCGCGTCGTCGTGGTGCCGGGCCTGCCGCTGGTGACGGGCGGCCCCTACCGGCTGCTGCGCCACCCCAACTACGTGGCCGTCGCGGCCGAGGGGATCACGCTGCCACTGGTGCACGGCGCGTGGGTGACGGCCGTGGTGTTCACCGTGTGCAACGCCGGGCTGATGGCCGTACGGGTGCGGTGCGAGGAGGCCGCACTCGCCTCCGCGCCGGGCGCAGCGGCGTGATCGACCTGCTGGTCGCGGGAGGCGGCCCGGCGGGACTCGCGGCGGCGATCCGGGCCGCCGCTCTCGGCATGGAGACGGTGGTCGTGGAGCCTCGGACCGCGCCCGTCGACAAGGCGTGCGGCGAGGGCATCATGCCCAGCGGCGCGGCCGCCCTGGCCGCCCTGGGCGTCGCGGTCGACGGGCAGCCGCTGCGCGGCATCCGGTATGTGGCGGGCCCGCGCAGCGCGGTCGCCCCGTTCCGCGGCGGGCCGGGGCTCGGGGTCCGGCGCACCGTGCTGCACGCCGCACTGCACCGGAGGGCGCTGGAGCTCGGCGTCCGGATCGTCCCCGGCAAGGTCGCCGGTGTCCGGCAGCAGACGGACCGGGTGACGGCGTGCGGGCTGACGGCCCGCTGGCTGATCGCCGCCGACGGGCTGCACTCGCCGCTGCGCCGGGAACTGGGGCTCGACGGGCCCGCGACACCGGTGCGCCGCTACGGGCTGCGGCGCCACTACCGCGTGGACGCGTGGACGGACTTCGTGGAGGTGCACTGGTCGCGGCACGGCGAGGCGTACGTGACTCCGCTCGGTGACGGCTCGGTCGGCGTGGCGGTGCTCAGCCGTGAGCGCCTGCCGTACGGGCGTCAGCTGGCCGCGTTCCCCCGGCTCGCCGCCTCGCTGCTCGGCCGCGAGGCGGGGCCCGTACGCGGTGCCGGGCCGCTGCACCAGCGGGCGCGGGCGCGGCGGGCCGGTCGGGTGCTGCTGGTGGGGGACGCGGCGGGCTACCTGGACGCGCTGACCGGTGAGGGCGTCGCGCTGGCCGTGGCGACGGCGGGCGCGGCGGTGGACGCGCTGGCCGCCGGCCGGCCGCGGGCGTACCCCGCCCACTGGCAGCGGCTGACCCTGCGTCACCGGCTACTGACGGCGGGGCTGCTGGCGGCGGCCAGGCGCCCTGCCACGGCGCGGCTGGTGGTGCCGGCGGCACACCGGGCCCCGGCGGTTTTCGCGGCGGCGGTGCGCGCGTTGCAGTAGAAGTGGAGGAGCACCGGAACAGGACCGGAGCAGAAAGGGGTCTGCCATGTCAGCGGGACAACCTCGCACCGCGGCGGCGGTGTTCGACGCCCTCGGCACCATGTACGAGGAGGCGTTCGCCGGTTCGGCCGCGCACCTCGCCTCGCTGGAACAGCTCCTGGCCGTACTGCCCGCCCATGGCCGGGTGCTGGACATCGGCAGCGGCACGGGCCGGCCGACGGCTCAGACCCTCGTCGACGCCGGACACGAGGTGCTGGGGGTCGACGTCTCCCCCGTGATGGTGGACATCGCCTCGCGCCAGGTCCCGGCCGCCGAATTCCGGTGCGCCGATGTCCGCACCCTCCCGCTGGAGGACGGCGCCTTCGACGCGGTGTGCCTGTACTTCGCACTGCTCCAGATGCCACGCGCGGACCAGGGGGACGTGCTGCGCCTGGCCGCACGGGTGCTGCGGCCGGGGGGTCATCTGGCGGTCGCGACGGTGCCGCTGGACGTGGAAGGGGTCAGCGGCACGTTCATGGGTCAGCCGGTGGAGGTCACCAGCTTCGGTGAGGACGCGTTCACGGCGCTGGTGGAGGAGGCCGGGTTCACCGTCCTGTCGCGGAAGAGCACCATGTTCGTCCCCGCCGTCCCTGCGGCCGTGCCCGAACCGCAGATGTTCCTGCTCGCCCGCCGCTGAGCCGGGAACGGGCCCCGTCGTCCCGGGTCCGGCGGACATGCCGTGCGCTCCCGGCCGGACCACAATGAATTGGCGGGCGCGCTGCGGGTACCCGGCGCCGCGAGGCGACCGATGCCCCGCCGCCTGCCCGCGGGGACGACGACGGAGGATCTTCATGACCGACCGCAGACCAGAGGGACCCGTCCACGAGGGAGCGTCCCCGAGTCCCCCTCCGGTGCCCGCGGACCTGCCCGACCAGCAGGTCCAGGACGGCGAGGACCCGATGGACGTGCCGGCGCCGCCGCGCGCCGGGCGTGACGAGGACGACGGCCGCGACCTGCCCGATCCGGACGAGTCCGGGTCCGGACGTGGCGAGGCCCGCAACGCCGGCGTGCACCCGGAACATCCGGTGCCGGACGAGTCACCGGGCTGAGAGGTGCCCCGTGAGCGCCGGGGCGCCCGGCGCGCCCTGGCGCTCGCGGTGGCGCCCTGTCTCGCGCTGGTGCTCGCCGCCCCTGCGGCCCGCGCGGACGCCGGACCCCGGCGGGCGGCTCCCCCGCGCGGGCCGTCGCACACCGCCGGTGCGTGTGACCCCGGCCGCGAGCGCTGCCTCGACGCCGAACGGCTGCTGTACTGGTTCGACTACGGGCTCGGCGTACACCCGTTCACCACGCCGGAGGCCGTGCGCCGGCAGCTGACGAGCCACTTCTGGCTGTTCCCGGTGAGCGGCGGCTGCCCCGACCGCGTCCGTTCGGGTGACGTCTGCGACCTGCTCGGTGGCAATCCGGTGCGCGTGGAGTCCGCCGCGGGCGCCCACCTCCAGATCGCCACGCTCCCGGGCCACGACCTGGGCGCGGGGCTGCATATCCGGTTCACCTTCACGCGTTCCCTGGGCTTCCACTACCTGGACGTCGCCGCGTGGCAGGACCGGGAGACCTCCTGCACCAGGAGCGTGCCGTGCGGAGCGGCGAGCCGGGCGGGCGCCTGGGCGCTGTGGCGGGTCCTCGCCGCCACCCTGACGGTGTCCGCCTGGGCGGCCTGACACTCCCGGACTGCGGGGACCGGCCGGCCGCTCGATCATGGAGGCTATGGCCGCCACCCCCTGGGACTCCTCCGGGGCACCCCCCACGATCGCCCCCATGCTGGCCGTGCCGGGCCCGCTGCCCGTGCCGGACGCGGAGTGGGCGTTCGAGGCCAAGTGGGACGGCGCCCGCTGTGTCGTCTCGACGCCGGGGGACGGCTCGCTGCGGCTGACCTCACGGGCGCGCAACGACGTCACGCCGACCTACCCGGAGCTGCACGCCCTCGGTGATGTGCTGCGGGGGCGCAGCGTGGTCCTGGACGGCGAGATCGTGGCCCTGGACGCGGCGGGGCGGTCGGACTTCGGGCTGCTCCAGCGCCGGATGGGCATCATGAACGCGCGCCGCGCGGCCCGCCTCGCACTGGACTTCCCCGCGTACCTGGTGGTCTTCGACGTGATGTTCCTCGACGGCCGCCCGCTGACCGCCCTGGCCTACGAGGAGCGGCGCGCGGTCCTGTCCGGGGTGCTGTCCGCGGGGCCGCACTGGTCGGTGCCGTCCTATGTGCGCGGTCACGGTGCGAAGGCGTGGGAGACCGTCGAGCGCGGCGGCCTGGAGGGAGTGGTCGCCAAACGGCTCTCCTCCCCGTACACGCCGGGGCTCCGTTCACCCGACTGGCGCAAGACGAAGCGGGTCGAGACGCTGGACGTGGTCATCGGCGGCTGGACCCAGCGCAGGGGTGCGCCCGCCGGTGTGCCGGGGGCGGTGCTGGTGGGGGTGGACGAGCCGGCGGGGCTGCGGTATGCGGGCTCCGTGGGGTCGGGGCTGTCCGATCAGGAGCTGGGCGACCTGAGGGAGTACCTGAAGGTGCTCGCGTGCCCGGGATCCCCGTTCACCGGCCCGGTCGACGTGGCCGGCGCGCACTGGGTGGAGCCGCGGCTGGTCGCGGAGGTCAGCGCCTCGCAGTGGACGGCGGCGGGCCGGCTGCGCCACCCGGTGTGGCAGCGGCTTCGGCCGGACCTGACCCGGCTGGACTGAGGGCCGCCCGTCAGCCGGGCAGCGTGAGCTTCCGGGAGATGTGGACGGCGGCCGACAACAGGCCCTCGCGGACCTGCGAGGTGCGGTACATCCGGTCGGACCGGAACGAGATGCCGAGGGAGCCCACCTGTTCGCCGCTGTAGACCGGCACCGCCACGCAGGTGGTGCCGCGCACGTACTCCTCACGGTCCATGACCACCGGGGCGCGCGAGCCGTCGAGCTGCTCGAACAGCTCGTCCTTGTGCGTGATGGTGCGGGGCGTGAGCCCGGTCAGATCGTGCCGGGAGAAGTAGTCGGCGCGCGCCTCCTCGTCGAGCTCCCGCAGCACGCTCTTGCCGAGGGCCGTGGCGTGCCCGGCCTCGTCGAGACCCACCCAGAGGTCCACCCGCGGGGTGCGCGCGCTGTCGACGATCTCCACGACCCGGATCTCGCCGTCCACGTAGAGCGTCAGATAGGCGGCGGCCCCCAGATCGTTGCGCAGGGCGGCGAGGGCGGGCCGTACCCGCACGGGCACCGGCTGCGCGCCGGGGCCGCCGCCGGGGGCGGTGTCGGCGAGGACGAAGGTGTGGTCCTCCAGCTCCTTCAGGTAGCCGTCGCCGACCAGCATGGGCAGCAGTTCGTCCACCGCGGCCGGGGAAAGCCCCGCTTCCCGGGCCAGCTGCTGCGCGGTGGCCTCGTGCCCGTGCGCGCCGGCGGCCTCCAGCAGGCGGAGAGCGCGCCGCACCGCGGCGACGGGTTCGGGGCCGGCATGGTCGGCCATGACCCCCAGCATGGCCCCGCTCCCAAGAACCGGCAAAACATCCTTGTTGGGGACTGCAGCCGGGGGACGTTTTGGGGCGTGACGCAAGCCATCTTTTGCGCTCGCGATCTCGGGGGAAGTCTCCGGTACGGTGTCGAACGCTCCGGTCCCAGGGGTTCACGGAGCACCTCGCCACCGCCGTACGGTCTCCGACGCGCAGCGTGTCCGTGCCGTACCGCCCGTCCTTGACGCCACACGCTCGTGACACGACTGGGGAGTTTGATGTTCGACAAGGTATTGGTCGCCAACCGCGGGGAGATCGCGATCCGCGCGTTCCGCGCGGCGTTCGAGCTCGGCATCTCCACCGTGGCCGTGTATCCGCACGAGGACCGCAACTCCCTGCACCGGGCCAAGGCGGACGAGGCCTACCGGATCGGTGAGCCGGGGCATCCCGTGCGGGCGTACCTGTCGGTGGACGAGGTGGTGAAGGCGGCCCGCAAGGCGGGTGCGGACGCCATCTACCCCGGATACGGCTTCCTGTCGGAGAACCCCGACCTGGCGGCGGCGTGTGCGGAGGCGGGCATCACCTTCGTCGGGCCGCCCGCCTCGGTGCTGAACCTGACGGGCAACAAGTCCCGTGCGGTGGCGGCGGCCCGGGACGCGGGTGTGCCGGTGCTGAAGTCGTCCGAGCCGTCGGAGGACGTGGACGCCCTCGTCGCGGCCTCGGAGGAGATCGGCTTCCCGGTCTTCGTGAAGGCGGTCGCCGGTGGCGGAGGGCGCGGCATGCGCCGGGTGGCGGAGCCGGGCGAGCTGCGCGAGTCGATCGACGCGGCGATGCGCGAGGCGCGGTCCGCGTTCGGGGACGCGACGGTGTTCCTGGAGCAGGCGGTGATCAACCCCCGCCACATCGAGGTGCAGATCCTGGCCGATGCCGAGGGCAACGTGGTGCACCTGTACGAGCGGGACTGCTCGCTCCAGCGCCGCCACCAGAAGGTCGTCGAGATCGCACCGGCCCCGAATCTGGATCCGGAGCTGCGGGAGCGGATCTGCGCGGACGCGGTCGCCTTCGCCCGGCACATCGGGTACGTGAACGCGGGCACCGTCGAGTTCCTCGTCGACGAGCGCGGCCACCATGTCTTCATCGAGATGAACCCGCGCATCCAGGTGGAGCACACGGTGACGGAGCAGGTCACCGGGCGCGACCTGGTGATCGCGCAGCTGCGGATCGCGGCGGGCATGACGCTGCCCGAACTGCGGCTGTCCCAGGAGGACATCACGCTCAACGGGACCGCGATGCAGTGCCGCATCACGACGGAGGACCCGGTCAACGGCTTCCGTCCGGACACCGGCACCATCTCCGCGTACCGCTCCCCCGGCGGGCCCGGCGTCCGGCTGGACGGCGGGACCGTCCACACGGGTGCGGAGGTGTCGGCGCACTTCGACTCGATGCTGGTGAAACTCACCTGTCACGGCCACGACTTCGCCAACGCGGCGCGCCGGGCGCGCCGGGCCATCGCCGAGTTCCGTATCCGCGGGGTGGCGACGAACCTGCCGTTCCTGGGGGCGGTGCTGGACCATCCGGAGTTCCGGGCGGGACGGATCACGACCTCCTTCATCGACGAGCACCCGGAGCTGATCCGGGCCCGCCCTTCGGCCGACCGCGGCAGCCGGATGCTCAGCTACCTGGCGGAGACCACCGTCAACCGCCCGTACGGGCCGCGTCCTTCGGTCATCGACCCGGCGGACAAGCTGCCCGCCCTGCCGCCGGGGACGCCGCCGCCCGGTTCGCGCCAGCGTCTCGCCGAGCTGGGTCCCGAGGCGTTCGCCGCCGAACTGCGGGCGCAGTCGGCCGTGGCCGTCACCGACACCACGTTCCGCGACGCCCATCAGTCGCTGCTCGCCACCCGGGTCCGCACCCGGGACCTGCTGGCCGTCGCGCCACATGTCGCGCACACCGTCCCGCAGTTGCTGAGCCTTGAGTGCTGGGGCGGCGCGACCTACGACGTGGCGCTGCGGTTCCTCGCGGAGGATCCGTGGGAGCGGCTGGTCAAGATCCGTGAGGCGGTGCCCAACATCTGTACGCAGATGCTGCTGCGCGGCCGCAACACGGTGGGGTACACGCCGTACCCGACCGAGGTCACCGAGGCGTTCGTCTCCGAGGCCGCCTCGGCCGGAATGGACATCTTCCGTATCTTCGACGCCCTCAACGACGTCTCACAGATGCGTCCGGCGATCGACGCGGTACGCGCCACGGGGACCTCGCTCGCGGAGGTGGCACTGTGCTACACCGCCGACCTGTCGGACCCGGGCGAGACGCTGTACACGCTGGACTACTACCTGCGGCTGGCCGAGCAGATCGTGGAGGCGGGCGCCCATGTGCTCGCCATCAAGGACATGGCGGGGCTGCTGCGTCCGCCGGCCGCGCGCACCCTGGTCACCGCCCTGCGCGAGCGGTTCGACCTGCCGGTGCACCTGCACACCCATGACACGGCGGGTGGCCAGCTGGGCACGCTGATCGCCGCGATCGACGCCGGGGTGGACGCGGTGGACGCGGCCGTCGCGTCGATGGCCGGCACCACCAGCCAGCCCCCGCTGTCCGCGCTGGTGGCCGCGACCGACCACACGGAGCGCGCGACGGGCCTGTCCCTCCAGGCGGTCGGCGATCTGGAGCCGTACTGGGAGGCGACCCGCAAGGTGTACGCCCCGTTCGAGTCGGGGCTGGCCTCGCCGACCGGCCGGATCTACCACCACGAGATCCCGGGCGGCCAGCTGTCCAACCTGCGGCAGCAGGCCATCGCGCTGGGCCTCGGCGACCGCTTCGAGCTGATCGAGGACTGCTACGCGGCGGCCGACCGGATGCTGGGCCGGCTGGTGAAGGTGACGCCGTCCTCGAAGGTGGTCGGTGACCTGGCGCTGCACCTGGTGGGCGCGGGCGTGGAGGCGGCCGACTTCGAGTCGGACCCGGGCAAGTTCGACGTGCCGGACTCGGTGATCGGGTTCCTCCGCGGTGAGCTGGGCGACCCGCCCGGCGGCTGGCCCGAGCCGTTCCGCACCCGGGCGCTCCACGGCCGCCCGGAGAAGGCGCAGACGCCGCACCTGTCGGACGAGGACCGCGAGGCGCTGCGCGAGTCCCCGCGCGCGACGTTGAACCGGCTGCTGTTCCCCGGCCCGACCAAGGAGTTCACCGCCCACCGCGAGGCGTACGGCGACACCTCGGTGCTGCCGACGCCGGACTTCCTGTATGGGCTGGAGCCGGAGACCGAGCACCCGGTGACGCTCGAACCCGGGGTCACCCTGCTGATCGAGCTGGAGGCCATCTCCGAGGCGGACGAGCGCGGCTTCCGCAGCGTACTGACTACGCTCAACGGGCAGTTGCGGCCGGTGTCGGTGCGGGACAAGTCGGTGGCGACCGAGGTGAAGGCGGCGGAGAAGGCGGACCGTTCCGACGCCGGCCATGTGGCGGCGCCGTTCGCGGGGGTGGTGACACTCCAGGTGGAGGAGGGCGCGTCGGTCTCGGCGGGCCAGACGGTCGCCACGATCGAGGCGATGAAGATGGAGGCGTCGATCACCGCGCAGTCGGCCGGAGTGGTGCGCCGCCTGGCGATCGGCCGGGTCCAGCAGGTGGAGGCGGGCGACCTCCTCATCGAGATCGGCTGACGCCCACGGGGTACCGCCCGTCGGCGGAGGGGACGTCCTCCGCCGACGGGCTTCCTCTTGACCACGACCGGGCCAATTAAGGTTAGGCTAAGCTAAATGGAAGAGGATTCGGGACCGGTCGTCGTCATCAAGTTCGGCGGCAACGCCATGGTCGACGCACAGCTGCAACAGGCCTTCGCCGAGGACGTCGTGGAGCTGCGCCGGACGGGGCTGCGCCCGGTCGTCGTGCACGGCGGCGGACCGCAGATCAGCGCGATGCTGGACCGGCTGGGACTGGAGAGCCGCTTCGAGGCGGGCCTGCGGGTGACGACGGCGGAGACCATGGAGGTCGTCCGCATGGTGCTGTCCGGCCGCGTGCAGCGCGAACTGGTGGGCCACATCAACAGCCACGGCCCGTACGCCGTCGGCCTGACCGGCGAGGACGCGCACACGATGACGGCCGTACGGCGGCCCGCGTGGGTGGACGGCGTGGCGGTGGACATCGGCCAGGTCGGGGACATCGCCGAGGTCAACCCCGACATGGTGCACACCCTCCTGACACAGGGTCACATACCGGTGGTCTCCCCCGTGGCCCGGGGCGAGGACGGGCAGGTCTACAACGTCAACGCGGATCTCGCCGCCTCCGCCCTGGCCGTGGCACTCGGCGCGGAACGGCTGGTGGTCCTCACCGACGTGGCGGGGCTGTACGCGGACTGGCCGCACAGCACCGAGGTGATCACCCGTCTGACGGCCGGCGCGCTGGACGGGCTGCTGCCGGACCTGGCGAGCGGGATGCTGCCGAAGATGGAGGGCTGCCTGCGGGCCGTACGGGGCGGGGTGGGCCGGGCCGACGTGCTGGACGGCCGAGTGCCGCACGCGGTACTGCGGGGCGTCCTGGACGGGAACGTCGCGGGGACCACGGTGGTGCCGGACGAGGACCACGTGGTGAGCCCGGTCTGACGTGGAGGAGGGCGCCGGGCCGGGCTCACATGCGGCCCGGCGCCCGGTTCAGAGGGTGCGGGTGAGGATCAGCGCGTTGCGCCGGGGGTCCAGGGACTCGGCCCAGGCGCGCGGCGCCCGACGGGCCGTCGCGGGGGCGAAGCCGTACCGGCGGAACAGCCGGCCGTCCCCGGTGGTCGCGGTGAAGAGGGCGCCGAGCGACTGGGCGCGCGCCACGGCCAGCGCGGTCCGCAGGAGCGCGGCCCCCGTCCCGCGCCCCTGCCGGTGCCCGGCGACACAGAAGTTGTACAGGACGCCCATGGGCATCCCCTCCCCCGCGTACACCCGCATTCCCACACAGCCCTCCGSGCCGCCGTCCCGCCCCACCGCCACCAGGAATTCGGCGGCGCGGGCCGCGTAGAGGGAATCGGGCCGCTCGCGCAGGGCGCCGGCGCGTGCGAACGGCCGGGACAGCTCCGCGAGCGCGGCCGCGTCGCCGGACCCGGCGGTCCGGACGCGCGGCGCCCGCTGGAGCGAAGGGGAGGGCAGGGGTACGGGGCGCGGCGCGGCCGTGGTCAAGACGGTCCTTCCTCGGTGCCACAGGGCAGGAACGTTCCGGCGGGCCGTCCCGCCGGAGCTGTCGTTACGGAGGTCAGGCGTCCATCGACGCGGCGAGCGAACGGGGCCGCAGATCGGTCCAGTTGGCCTCTACGTACTCCAGGCACGCCTCGCGTGTGTTCTCCTCGAAGGCGACCGTCCAGCCCCCGGGCACCTCGGCGAAGGACGGCCACAGGGAGTGCTGGCCCTCGTCGTTCGCCAGGACCAGGAAACGGCCTTCGGGGTCGTCGAACGGGTTGGTGCTCATGCGGGCAGGGCCTCCTCATCAAGGAAAAACAAGCTTAGGTTAGGCTCCCCTAACCGATCGTGAGCTTAGCCTTTTCCTTTCCCTCTGCACAAGGAGACCCCTCATGCCCCCCGGTGATCGCAAGGATCAGCTCGTGGCCGCCACCGAGAGCCCCTTCGCCGCCTTCGGGCTGCCCGGCGAACCGGGTACCGAGGCGTTCTGGGCGGCGGCCAGGACGCCCGCGTCCCGGCCCGGCGAGGACGGCGGCTGGGTGACGCTGTTCCTCCGGCGCGGCGGCCCGGCGGACCTGGCCTTCGAGAGCTGGTCGCGGGAGCCGTCGCCGCTGCGCCGGTGGGGCGTCACTGACTGCTGGTACGCGGAGGTGGCGATGCCCGCGCGGCTGCGGGTGACCTACCGGTTCATCACGGACGAGGGGGCATACGCCGACCCGTTCAACCCGTCCGCCGCCGGTGGCGACCGCTCGATCGCGGTCACCCCGGACGCACCGGCACAGCCCTACTGGCCCCTGGTCGGCGCGGACGACGTGCTGCCCGTCCCCAGCACCCGGCTGCGCTGGGCGTCCGCGCGGCTCGGCGGGCGCCGCACGGTGCGCGTCCACCCGGTGGCCGGCGGCGGGCCCGTGGTGCTGCTGCTCGACGGGGACGACTGGCTGTATCTGCACCCGGCCATGACCGCGTTCGAGGCGGCCGTCGCCGACGGGGCGCTGCCGCCGGTGACGCTCGTCTTCCTGCCGGCCAAGGACCGCGTGGGCGAGTTCACGTGCCGGCCGGAACTGTGGGAGGCGGTCCGCGACGAACTCCTGCCGCTGGTGGCGGATTCCGGGGTGCCCGCCGACCCGGGCACGCTGGTGGTCGCGGGGCAGAGCCTCGGCGGACTCAGCGCCCTGTACGCCGCGTTGGAGTTCCCGGAGCTGGTGTCCCGGGTCGCCTGCCAGTCGGGCTCCTTCTGGTGGGCCCCCGACTGCGCGGCCCGTACGGACCTGCTGGACGGCCCGCTGGGCGGCGCCCTCGCCGGCCGGCTGCGGGAGCGCCCCGACCTGTCGGGGCTGCGGATCGCGTTCGACGTGGGGGAGCACGAGACGCGGATGCTCCCCCACTGCGCGGCGGTCGAGGCCCTGACCGAGCAGGCCGGGGCGGCCGTACGCGTGTCGCGTTCCGCCTCGGATCACGACCGCGCGGGCTGGCGGCACGCGATGCTCCGGGACGTCGCCTGGGCGCTCGCCTGAGTCAGCGCGCCACGGCCAGGCAGTACGCCTCGTCCGTGGACAGCAGGTTGCGGTGGGTGTCCTCCCCCGTGATGACGCCGTCGTCCAGGACTAGGACCCGGTCGGCGGCGTCCAGGACGGCCGGGCTGCTGGTGATGACCACGGTGGTCCGGCCCCGGCGCAGCTTCGCGATGTTGCGGGCGATGAGCTGTTCGGTCACCGCGTCGACGGCCGTGGTCGGGTTGTGGAGCACCAGGATCTCGGAGTCGGCGGCCAGGGCGCGGGCCAGCGAGAGGCGCTGACGCTGGCCCCCGGAGAGGTTCGCGCCGCGGTCGCGGATGGCGTAGTCGAGGCCCTCGCGGTGGAGGGCGACCACGTCGGTCAGCATGGACGCCTCGACGGCTTCGGGCAGCAGGGTGCTGGTGCCCGTCGGGTCGATGTTCGTACGGAGGGTGCCGGCGAAGATCTCCCCGTCGTACGGGTTCACCAACAGGTGTTCCCGGACGGCCTCGGCCGACAGCTCCGCGAGGTCCTGCCCGCCGACCCGCACCACTCCCTCGTACGCCTCCGGCGGGACGCCCAGGGCGAGGACCGAGGCGAAGTCGGCCGCCGCGCGCGGCTGGTAGGCGGCGACGGCCACGAACTCCCCGGCGCCCACCTCGAACGTGACGCCGCGCAGCACCCCGTGGCGGAGGCCGTCGATCTTCAGCGACCCGCCCGGCTCGGGGCGCCCGGTCCCGGGCGTGGTGACCGGCGGCGCGGACAGCACCAGAGCCATGCGCTCGGCCGAAGCGCGCGCCATCATCACGTACTTGGGCATCTCCGAGAACAGCTTGAGCGGTTCCATGATGAACTGCGCCAGGCCCACGGCCATGACGAGCTCGCCGATGTTGATGTGCCCGGCGAAGGCCAGGTACCCGGCCGTCAGGGAGACAGCGGTGGCAAGGCCCGCGTTGAGGGCCAGCGCGGTGCCCGCGTACACCCCGTTCACCCGGGCGACGGTGACCGACTGCTCCTTGGCCTCGGTGCTGACCCGGCGGTAGGAGCGGAACGCGGCGTGGTTGCCGCCGAAACCGTGCAGCGGGCGCAGACCGGTGATCAGATCCGCGACCTTGGCACCGGCGCGCGCGACCCTGGCCTGCTGCTCCTGCGTACTGGCGCCGATCCGCCGGGACATCACGCTCAGCACGGACAGGATCGCCACGGTACCCACGATCACCAGCAGCCCGAGCCGTACGTCGGCGAGCCCGAGCGCGACGGCAGCGACCAGGACCGCGACCAGCGAACTGATCAGCAGCGGCACCACCTCGATGATGTCGGCGGTCTGGTCGGCGTCCTCGGTGGCGATGGTCAGGACCTCACCGGACTTCAGGTCGACGTCGCGGGCGACCGGCTGGAGACCGCAGGCGGCGACCAGCACCCGCCAGCGGTGCGCCTCGGTCGTGTTGGCCTTCTGCAGGATGCGCATCCCGAACCGCCAGGACAGCGAGACGGTCGTGATGATCACGGCCAGCGCGCCGATCGACAGGCCGAGCGCGGTGGGGCTGCGGTGTTGCAGGGTGTGTTCCACGATCAGGCCGAGCGCGATCGGGAACGCGGTCTCCCCGGCCTGGTAGAGGCCCATGAGAACGGTGCCCCAGGCCATGGCGCCGACATTGCGCCGCAGTGCGGTGCGCAGGATGGCGGCGCCCTGGCGGGGCCGGGGGGTGTCAGGAGTGTTCATCGAGGTGGCCGGCAATCGCTTCGGGGGTTCGCAGGGTGAGCAGGTCGCGGATGGTGATCACTGGACCGTACTCCCGCCGGAGCAGTCCGATCAGCCGGACCGCCAGCATGGAGTGTCCGCCGAGGGAGACGAAGTCGCTGACCGCGCTCACCTCGTCGTCGTCCAGGTCGAGCGCCTCGGCGAAGAACTCGCACACCGTGATCTCGGTCTCCGTCTCCGGTGCGCGCTCCCCCGCCCCGGCCAGGACACCGAGCGGCTTGGGCTCCGGCAGGGCCTTGGTGTCGGCCTTGCCGTTCACGGTGAGCGGGATGCTGTCCACCTCGGCGTAGTGGGACGGGCGCAGGAAGTCCGGGAGCGCGGCGCCCACTTCGGCGGCGACGGCCGCGAGATCGGCGCCGTCGAGCACCAGATAGGCGGCCAGCCGGTGGGCCCCGTCCACCTGGGGGTCCGGCTGGGCGACAGCGGCGGCGAACCGGACCGCCGGGTGCGCGGCGAACGCGGCCTCGACCTCGCCGGGTTCGACGCGGTGCCCGCGGATCTTGACCTGCTGGTCGGTGCGGCCGAGGTAGGAGAGGTTTCCGTCGGGCCGCCGGACGACCAGGTCGCCGGTGCGGTACATGCGCTCGCCGGGTGCGCCGAACGGGCAGGCGACGAAGCGGTGGGAGGTCTGGGCGGGCTGTCCGAGGTAGCCGCGCGCGATGCCGACGCCTGCCACGTACAGCTCCCCCGGGACCCCGTCGGGCAGCGGGCGCAGCCACGGGTCCAGGACGTACACCTCGGTGTTGTCGATGGCCACGCCCACCACCGGGTCCTGGCACTCGAAGGTGCCGACGCCGAGGGTGTTGATGGTGTACTCGGTGGGCCCGTAGAGGTTGTACCCGACCGTGCCCTCCGTGTCCGCGAGGCGCTGCCACAGGCCCGGGGTGACGGCCTCGCCGCCGAGCAGCACCAGCGCGGGCCGCCGCCCGGGGTCGTCGAGCAGCCCCTCGGCGACCAGTTGCTGCGCGTAGGTCGGGGTCACGTTGATGACGTCGATGCCGTGGCCGAGGCAGTACGCGACGAGCCGGGGCGCGTCGCGGCGCAGTTCCTCGTCGCAGATGTGCACCTCGTGCCCGTCGGCGAGCCAGAGCAGTTCCTCCCACGACATGTCGAACGCGAACGACACGGTGTGCGCGATCCGGAAGGTGCGGTGCCCGTGCTCCGCCAGGACCGGTTCGAAGATCCGGCGCTGGTGGTTGACCAGCATGTTGGTGAGCCCGGCGTACTCGGTCACCACACCCTTGGGCCGGCCGGTCGAGCCGGAGGTGTAGATCGTGTACGCGGGGTGCCGCAGCCGGTCCGGGTCGCCGGGGGCGAAGGTGGTGTACGGCTCGGCGGCGGGCAACGGGCGGTCCAGCTCGATCAGTTCGCCGGTGAGGCGGGGCGCGACGGCGCTCACGGTGAGGGTCACCTCGGGCCTGGCGTCCGCGACGATCGCCGCGATCCGCTCGTCCGGGTGGTCCAGTTCCAGCGGCACGTAAGCGGCGCCGGTGCGCAGCACGGCGAACAGCGCCACGATGGAGTCCAGGGAGCGCGGGACGGCGATGCCCACCGCCTTCTCCGGTCCGATGCCCCGTCCCGCGAGAACCCCGGCCACCTCACGGCTGCGGTCCCGGAGCTGCCCGAACGTCATGGCCGCACCGCCGGCGACGAGCGCGACGCGGTCGGGGTGGCGGTCGGCCGCCCGGTCGAAGCGGTCGACGACGGTGTCCGTGCCGACGTCCGTGCGGGCGGCGGGCTCGGGCGCCGGTTCGAGTCCCGGCAGGGCGCCGAGCGGGCCGGTGGCCCGTGCCAGGTCCTCAAGCAACCGTACGTAGCCGTCCAGGAGGCGGCGGGCGCCGGCGGAGTCGTCGTCGCGGTGCTCCAACTTGACGGTGAGCCGGTCGCCGGGCGTGACGACCCAGGTGAACGGGAAGTGCGTCGAGTCGTCGGCCCGTACCGAGGTGATGCCGTGCCGGGCGTTGATCCCGGCGAGGGCGTCCAGGTCCAGGAAGTTCTGGAGCACGAAGAGGTTGTCGAACAGGGTGTCGTGGCCGCCGGCGCGCTGGATCTCGCCGAGTCCCAGGTGCTCGTGCTCCATGGCCTCGACCCGGGCGGCCTGGACGCTCGCCAGGTACTCGCCCGCCGTGTCCTGCGGCCGGGCGCGGGTCCACATGGGGACGGTGTTGAGGAGGACCCCGACGATGCCGGACAGGTCCTCGTCGCCGTCGCGTCCGGAGACGGTCACGCCGAACACCGCGTCGCCGCGGCCGGTGTGTGCCCCGAGCAGCAGGCCGAACGCCCCGGTGAGCAGGGTGTTGAGGGTGACGCCGTGCGCCTTGGCGGAGTCCCGCAGCAAGTCGGACAGTTCGGCGGACAGGGTGTGCAGGAGCGCGTGCGGCAGCTCGTCCGTGCGGGGCGGCCGGGCGCCGGCGAGCAGCGTCGGGCCGGTGAGGCCGCTCAGGTGCTCCGCCCAGAACCGCTCCGACACGGCGGGGTCCTTGGCGGCCAGCGCGCGGGCATAGTCCTCGAAGCCGGGCGTACGGGGCGTGGCGTCGGTCAGGGGTTCGCCCGCGACGAGGGTCGCGTAGGCGTCGAAGAGGTCCCGCAGCAGGATCTCCCGCGACCAGCCGTCCCACAGCAGCAGGTGGTAGCTGAGCAGCAGCCCGTCGCGGCCGTCGGGCAGGCGGAGCACGGTGAGCCGGATCAGGGGCGGCTCACCGGGGTCGAACCCGGTGTCGCGGTCCCGGGCGCGCAGCGCGTCGGCCTCCGCCTCGGACCCGGCGTCGACCGTGCGGACGCCGACGCGGGTGCCGGCCCGGAGGATCTGGACCGGGTTGCCGTCGTCGTCGGTGGTGAACCCGGCGCCGACGACCGGGTGCCGCGCGATGACGTACGCCATCGCGTCGGCCAGTGCGTCGGTGTCGAGGCGCCGGTCGAGGGTGAAGTAGCTCTGGGCGACGTAGTGCCCGGTCGCGCCGGTCAGCTGGGCCTGGAAGTACAGGCCGCGCTGGAGCGGGGTGACCGGTGCCGTGCGTTCGGCGGTCGCGGCGGTGTCCGCGAGGCGCTCCAGGGCGGCGCGCCAGTGCCCGGTGATCTCGTCGGGGATGCCGTCGGCGAGGATGAACGCGGCGTGCAGGCTGCCGGTGGCGGCGTCGGTCCAGGCGTTGACCTCGACGGCGTACGGGCTGTCGCCCTCGCCGCCGGTGATCTGCGGGGCGTCGGACTCGCCGCCCCGGCCGAGGTAGTTGAACAGCACCTGCGGGCGGGCGGTCAGGAGTGGCGCGGTCTGCGGGTTGAGGTACCGGAGCCGGCCGTAGGCGACGTGCCCGTGCTCGTCGGGCTGGCGCGCCACGACCTCACGGGCAGCCGCGACGGGGTCGGTGTGCGGGGTGAGCCGTACGGGCGCGATGGAGGTGAACCAGCCGACGGTACGGGTGTAGTCGTGGTGGTCGAGGGCCGGGACCCGGCCGTGGCGCTCCAGGTCGACCGCCAGGTCGGTGGGCTCGGGCTGGATGTGCGTCAGGGCCGTACGCAGGGCGCCGCAGAGCAGTTCGGTCAGGCCGATGCCCAGTGCGGCGGGCGCGGTACGGGTCACCCGGTCGCTCACCTCGGGGTCGAGGACCACGGTCGTCTCGCGCAGCTCCCCGGCGGCGGGCAGGGCGGCGGGGGCTTCGAGCACGGTGATCCAGTCGCCCAGGCCCTCGGTGGAGTGCGCGGCTTGCGCGGTGAGCGCGTCGGCGTACTCGGCGTAGGAGGTGGTCGCGGGCGGCAGGTCCTCGCCGCGCAGAGCGGTGGCCAGGTCGTCGAGGAGGATCAGCCAGGACACCGTGTCGACCGCGAGGTGGTGCGCGGTGACGACGAGGGTCCGGGTGGCGGCCGGCCAGGTGAACGCGACGACCTCGCCGGTTTCGGCGTTCAGGTGTGCGGCGGCGTCGTGGGCGGCGAGTGTGGCGTCGCCGATGTCCGCGTGGACGACGGTGATCTCGCGGGCAGGCCCGATGTGCGGTGTCCAGACGCCGTGCGCGGTGTCCAGACGCATGCGCAGGGCCGGGTGGGCGGCCACAACGGCGTTCGCGGCGCGCTCGATGCCGGCGAACGTGGTCCCCTCGTCCGTCACCAGCGTCCGGGCCTGGGCGAACCGGTCGAGGGTGCCGCCGAGTTCGCGTCGGCGCAGGATGATCGGCGTCGGTGCGAACGGCCCCTCCTGCGGGCGGGACCGATCGGGCGCGCCGGTCCGCGGGGCGCGCGAGCGCAGCTCTTCGGCGAGGGCGCGCGGGGTCTTGCACAGGAACACGTCCCGGGGCGCGATGGCCAGTCCGAGCGCCCTGGCGCGGTTGATGACGGTGATCGCGACGATGCTGTCACCGCCCGCCATGAAGAAGTCGGTGTCCTCGTCGACGGCGGCGCCCGGCAGTACCTCGGCGAAGACCGCGGTCAGCGCGGCGACCGCGGAGTCGGCCGCGGGCGCGGGGACGCTGTCCGGCTGCGTGGCGGCCTGTGCGGTCAGCGCCTTGCGGTCGAGCTTGCCGTTGACCGTGAGCGGCAGCGCGTCGACCGTCAGCACCCGGCCGGGCACCATGTGCACGGGCAGCTTCGCGGCGAGCAGTGCGCCGAGGTCGCCGGGGACCCGGCCCACGACATGCGCGATGAGCTGGTCGCCGTCGGCCGACGGGGTGACGGCCACGTCGACCACACCGTCCAGCTCGCGGACCGCCGCCTCGACCTCGCCCAGCTCGATCCGGAAACCCTTGAGCTGCACCTGGTCGTCGGCGCGGCCCGCGAACTCCAGCTCGCCGTCGAGCGTGCGGCGGGCCAGATCGCCCGTGTGGTACATCCGGGAGCCGTCGTCGGCGAAGGGGTTGGCGACGAAGCGCCCGGCGGTGAGACCGGGCCGGCCCAGGTAGCCGAGGGACACCTGGTCGCCGGCCACGTAGATCGCGCCCACCGTGCCCGGCGGAACAGGGCGGAGCCGGTCGTCGAGCAGATACGTGGTCAGGCCCGGGACCGGGCCGCCGATCGGGCTGACGTCGGCGCCGAAGTCCTCATCGGTGAGCACCCGGTGGGTGACGTGGACGGTGGTCTCGGTGATCCCGTACATGTTGACCAGCTCGGGGGACCCGGTGCCGTACCGCTCCACCCAGCCGCGCAGCCGTACGGGGTCAAGCGCCTCGCCGCCGAAGATGATCCGGCGCAGCGCGGTGGCCCGTTCCCCGGCGTGCCGGTCGGCCTCGATGAACTGGTAGAAGGCCGACGGGGTCTGGTTCAGCACGGTCACCCCGCGCTCGCACACCAGCCGGTGGAAGTCGACCGGGGAGCGGGTCAGCCCGTAGTCCGGGACCAGCAGCTGCCCGCCGTGCGCCAGCGCGCCCCACAGCTCCCAGACGGCGAAGTCGAAGGAGTACGAGTGGAACTGCACCCACACGTCGTCGGGGCCGAAGTCCATGTCGGCGCGGGTGTGGGCGAGGAGTGCGACCACGCTCAGGTGGGGGACGACGACGCCCTTGGGCCGGCCGGTCGATCCCGAGGTGTAGATGACGTACGCGGGATCGTGCGGGGCGGGGCCGGCGGAGGCCTCCGGCGTCCCGCCGGTCTCGGCCGGCTCGTCGCCGAGGACGAGCACCCGGGCCGGGACGCCCGCCCGCTCGAGCAGCCCGGTGAAGCGCTCACGCTCGTCGGGGCCGACCAGGACGGCCTGCGGGGCGGCGTCGCCGAGGATGTACTCAAGCCGCTCGTCCGGGTACGCCTGGTCGAGCGGCACGTAGGCGCCGCCCGCCGAGACGATGGCGATCAGCGCGGTGACCTGCTCCAGCGAGCGCGGGACGGCGACGGCGACGCGCAGCCCCGGCCGGACACCGGCGGCGCGCAGGGTCGCGGCCAACCGGTCCTTGGCGGCGGCGAGTTCGCCGTAGGTCAGCGAATCGGTGGTGCCGTCGAGGCCGCACCGGGTGACGGCGGTGGCGGCCGGGTCGCGTCGGGCGGCGGCGTCGAACAGGGCGCTCAGCGTGGTGGGGGTGGACGGTGCGAGGGGCGCGGTGTCCTCGGTCGCCAGTTCAACGACCGGGGTGCCGGGCCGGGTGAGGAGGCCGGTGAGGGTGCGGGTGAACGTGTCGAGGATGCGCCGGGCGCCGGGTTCCCGCAGGAGTGCGCCGTCGTAGATCAGGTTGAAGCGGGGGCGGCCGTCGGACGCGCGCTCCACCACCAGGGTCAGCGGGTAGTGGGGGGCGCCCTCGTTCACGATGCCGGCGACGACCAGCTCGTCGTCGGGGCCGCGCAAGGCGGCCACATCGGTGGCGATGTCGAACACCACCAGGGTGTCGAAGCGGGCGGCGGCGCCCGCCAGCCGGCCGATCCGCGCCAGGGAGACGTGCTGGTGCGCCAGGACCGCGCTCTGGTGATCGCGTACGGAGGCGAGCAGATCACCGGCGGTGCTGGACGCGTCCCAACGGGCGCGTACCGGAATGGTGTTGATGAGGAGGCCCACCATGTCCGCGATGCCGGGCACCTCGGCGTCACGGCCGGAGACCGTGGAGCCGAAGACCACGTCGTCGCGGTGCAGCAGACCGCCCAGCGTCACCGCCCAGGCGCTGTGGACGGCCACGCTCAGCGGCACCCCGGCCGCGCGGGCGGCCGAGTCGATGTCGTGGGCGGGTTCCACGGCGGTGTCGGCGAACCCGTCCGACGGGGTGTGGCCCTCGGCGACCAGGGACGGACCGGGCAGCCCGGCGAGTTGTTCGCCCCAGACCCGGTCGCTCTCCTCGTCGTCGAGTCCGGCGAGCAGGCGTACGTAGTCGGGGAAGCCGCCCGCCCGGTAGGCGGCGCCGGGCCGGTGGTACTCGGCCAGCAGCGCGCGGAGCATCGGCGGCACGGACCAGCCGTCGGCGACGATGTGGTGCACGGTCTGCACGAGCACGGTGCGGCCGGGGCCGCCCCGGACGAGCGTGTACCGCATGAGCGGGCCCGCGGCCAGGTCGAAGCCGGCGCGGCGGTCGCGCTCGGCGAGGCCGCGGATCTCCTCGTCGGTGATGCCGGGCCGGTCCAGGACGGTGAAGGGGGCTTCGGTGCCGCTCTCCAGCACGGAGACGACGCGGCCGTCGGCGAGGGCCACGAAGCGTGCGGCCAGGTTCGGGTACAGGGCAAGCAGCCGGGTGGCGGCCGCCGCCAGCCGTCCGGGGTCCACCTCGCCTTCCAGGGTGAGGAGTTGCTGCTCGACGTAGCTGCCCGCCGAGTCGTCGTCGAAGACCGAGTGGAAGTACAGGCCCTCCTGCAGCGGGGTCAGCGGCAGGATGTCCCGCAGGGCGGGGCCGTCCAGGGCGTCGACGTCGGCCTGGGTGAGCGGGACGGGCGCGAAGTCGCTGGGCGAGTGCCCGCCGCCGTCGAGCGCGGCCAGGGCGGTCAGGGCGTCCTGGAAGTATCCGCCGAGGGTGTCGATGTCCTCGTCGGTGAACACACCTTCGGGCCAGGAGACGGTGGTGGCGAGGCCGTAGGCACCGCTCGCGTCGGGTTCGGCGATGGCGTTGAACTCCAGGGCGCGCGGCAGCCGCATACGCGGGTCGCGCTTCTCGCCCAGCTGCCCGGTGGTTCCGGCAAACTGCCAGTCCCCGCCGGTGCCCGCGTCGAACCGGCCCAGGTAGTTGAAGAGCACCTGGGGTGCGGGCGCGGACGCGACGGTGCCGTGCAGGTGGCGCAGGGTGCCGTAGGACAGGCCGTTGTGCGGGACGCGGGCGAGGTCTTCCTTCACCGCCTTGAGCGCGGCGGCCAGGTAGCGGGGGTCGGTGAGGTCGGCCGCCGCGCCGGGATCCACGGTGACGGGGAAGAGGGTGGTGAACCAGCCCACGGTCCGCGACAGGTCGGGCTCGAATCCGGCGGTGTCCGCGACCGCCTGGCCCTCGCGGCCGTGTCCTTCGAGTTCGATGTGCGCGAAGGTCTGGTCCCGGCCCCGGTCGCGCCGCCACCGGGCGAGGGCGACGGCGAGACCGGTGAGCAGGACGTCGTTGACGCCGGCGTGGAACCTGGCGGGGATCTCGCCCAGCAGGGCGGAGGTGGTGGCGGGGCCGAGCGTGAAGGTCCGCTCGTGCTCCCGGGCGACCGTGTCGTCCTCGGACAGGGGCCGGCGGCCCAGCGGTCCGTCGGGGCCCGGCAGGGGGCGCGCGTAGTGGTCCCGGTCGGCGTCGAAGCCGGTGCGGTCGAGCAGTCCGGCCCAGCGGCGGAACGAGGTGCCCTCACGGGGCAGCAGGACCGGGGCGCCCGCGGCGGACTGCTCCCAGGCGGTGGCCAGGTCCTCCGTCAGGACGCGCCACGAGACGCCGTCGACGACCACGTGGTGGGCGACCAGGACCAGTTGGCGGGCCTCGCGGCGCCAGACGGAGCGCAGCATCACACCGTGGTCCGGGTCGAGACCGGCGGTGGCGCGGGCGACACAGGCGTCGAGCGGTTCGTCGCTCTCCTCCCAGGCGGCGACGGCGCCGTTCGCCGCGGGTATGTCGAAGCCCCAGTGCTCGCCGCGTACGAGCCGGGCGCGCAGCATGTCGTGCCGGCGGACGACGGCGGTGAGGATGTCGTCCAGCGCTCCGGCGGTCAGGTCCGCGGGGGTGTTCAGCACCACGGACTGCACGAATCCGTCGATCGCGTCGGTGGTTTCGCCGAGCCACCGCACGATGGGCGTGCCCACGACGGGTCCGGTGGGCTCGTCGTCGTCGCGGGCCGTGAGGACGTCCTCGCGGCTCGCCACCGCCGCGAGTTCGCCGATGACGCTGTGGGTGAAGATCTGGCGCGCGGTGACGTGGAGGCCGGACCTGCGCAGGGCGCTGAGCAGGGAGATCGCCAGGATGCTGTCCCCGCCGAGGCGGAAGAAGTCCTGGTCGACACCGACCGCGTCCAGCCGCAGCACCTCCGCCGCCGCCGCGCACACGGTGCGCTCGTCGTCGGTGGCGGGCTCGGTGAGCGGACCGCCGGCGAGCACCGGCTCGGGCAGCGCGGCCCGGTCGGTCTTGCCGTTCGCGGTGAGCGGGAAGGCGTCCAGCACGACGGTGTGGGTGGGCACCATGTACTCCACCAGGTGCGCCTCGGCCCACACCCGGACGTCGTCCGGGGTCAGCTCCTCGTGTCCGGCGGCGGGGATCACGTACGCCACCAGGTAGGTCCCGCCGGCCGTGTTCTTCCGGGCGACGACGCAGGTGTGGCGTACGCGGGGGTGCTCGGCGAGACCGGCCTCCACGTCCTCGATCTCCAGCCGCATACCGCGGATCTTGATCTGGTTGTCGGCGCGGCCGAGGAAGTCCAGCGAGCCGTCCGGCAGGAACCGGGCGAGGTCGCCCGTGCGGTAGAGCCGGGAGCCGTCCTGCGCGAAGGGGTTGGCCACGAAGCGGGACGCGGTCAGTCCCGGAGCGTTGACGTAACCCCGGCCCAGCAGGAGCCCGCCCGCGTACAGTTCGCCGCCGACTCCGACGGGCACCGGGCGCAGTTCGTCGTCGAGAACGTAGAGCTGGGTGTTGGGGTTGGCCCTGCCGATGGAGGTGGACAGGCGCTCCGCCTCGCCCCGGTAGATGACGTGCGAGACGCCGATCGTCGTCTCGGCGGGGCCGTAGCCGTGGTAGAGCGGGATGTCGAGGCGGGTGCGGAACCGCTCGTACAGCTCGGGGGTCAGCAGTTCACCGCCGCACCACACATGCCGCAGGCTGTCGAGCCGGCCGGATTCCCCGGTCATCTCCAGCAGGACGTCGAGCATGGAGGAGACCAGGTAGGTGAAGGTGACGCGGTGTTCGGCGATCACACTCAGCAGGTGGTGCGGGTCGCGCTCGCCGCCCGGCCGCAGGACCACCAGCCGGGCGCCGGTGACCAGCGGCAGGAAGATCTCGTTGACGGAGATGTCGAAGGAGAGCGGGGCCTTGAAGAGCGAGGCGTCGTCGTGGCCGAAGCCCAGGATCTCGCGGGACTGCCACAACAGGCGTTCGCTGATGGCCTCGTGACGGATCATGGCGCCCTTGGGCCGGCCGGTCGAGCCGGAGGTGAAGATCACATAGGCGAGGGCTTCGCCGGCGACGGCCACGGCGGGCGGGTCGGCGGGGTGGGCGGCGAAGGCCCAGTCGTCGAGGTCGACGCCCACGGCCTCGGGCTCTCCCGTGGTCTGCTCGCCCGACGTGTTGAGCTGGAGCGCGATCCTGGCGTCCTCCGCGACGACGGCACGCCGGGCCGCGGGCCACAGCGGATCCAGCGGGACGAACGCGCACCCGGCCTGCAGCACTCCGAGCAGGCCGATGACCATCTCGGCGGACCGTCCGAGGGATATCCCGACGACCTGCTCGGCGGTCAGGCCGCGCGCGACGAGGTGATGGGCCAGCTGGGCGCTGAGTCCGGCTGCCTGGCGGTACGTCAGGGTGCGGTGCTCGTCGACGATCGCGACGGCGTCCGGCCTCGACCGCGCCTGCTCGCGGAACATCTCCACGATCGTGGGGCGGTCCCGGTCCGCCCCGGTGTCGTTCCAGCGGGCCAGTTCCTCGGTCCGGGTGGCGGGCCCGGACGGGGCGATGGTGCCCAGCGGCCGGCCGGGGAAGTCGGCGAGGTCGTCCAGGGCGAGCTGCGCGTCCTCCCGCGCCACACCGTCGGGGAGCGCGATGCTCCGGCCGTCCGCGCCGACCTGCCAGCCGGCGGGCGCCGTACCGCCGTTGTCGGCCCAGGCGAGCACATCGGCGAAGAGGGTGGCGGGAGTCAGGTCGATTCCCTCCGGGCTCCGGCCGCTCGCCCAGTACGCCAGGCCGATGGCGCACGCTTCGGTGAGGGTCCGGTCGTCGCGGTCGCCGGTCCGCCGGCGCAGGTCGGCCAGCCCCCGGGGAGAAAGCCGTACGTGGTGACCGCTCGGTTCCGACATCGAGGACTCCGCTTCTCTCCGAGATGGTTAGCTGAGCCTAACCTAACCAGGCATGCCTAACTTCCTTCCCGCCACGCTCGCCACAGACGCGCGTAACGGCCGCCGAGAGCGACCAGCTCCTGGTGGGAGCCCTGTTCGACCACACGCCCGGCGTCCAGGACGGCGATGCGGTCCGCCGCCATCGCCTGGGTCAGCCGGTGCGCCACGAACAGCGTGGTGCGTCCCGCACAGGCCGCCAGCACGGCGCGTTCCAGCTCCGCGGCGCCCTCGCTGCCCGCCTCGGCGGTGGACTCGTCGAGCACCACGACCGGTGAACGGGCCAGCACCAGACGGGCCAGGGCGACCTGGGCCACCTTGGTGACGTCCAGCCGCTCACCGCCCTCCCCGACCGCGGTGTCGAGCCCCTCGGGAAGCGCCTCCACCCAGTCGGCGGCGCCGACCGTGCGCAGGGCGTCCAGCAGTTGGGCGTCGCTCGACCCCGGCGCGGACAGCCGCAGGTCGTCGGCGAGCGGACCCGAGAACACATGGGTCTCCTGGGTCAGGATGCTCACCAGGGCCCGCGCGCCCGCCTCGTCCACGTCCGCGAGATCGGTCGTGCCGATGCGCACCGATCCCGACTGGGGGCTGCCGATGCCGGCGATCAGCGCGGCCAGGGTCGACTTGCCGGCGCCGGTGGCCCCGACCAGCGCGAGGGAGCCGCCGGCCGGGATGGCCAGGCTCACGTCGCGCAGGACCGGCTCGTCGGAACCGGGGTAGCGATACGTCAGCCCCTCCACCGTCACCGGATACGGCACGTCGGGAGCGGGTGCCACGGAGGGGTCTCCCACGAGCCGGTCGTCGGTGTCCTCCCCCAGCACCCCGACCAGACGGGTCAGGCTCGCGCCCGACTTCTGCGCCTCGTCGAAGGTGAACATGATCGCGCCGAGCGGGGTGAACAGCCGGTGGAACATCAGCGGTGCGGCCGCGACCTCGCCGAGGGTGGCCGCGTCGCCCTCCAGCAGGGCGTAGCCGACCAGGAGGATGAGGACCAGACCGATGAACTCGGCGCGGTTCTCCCGGCCGACGAACCGGCCGAAGAAGCGGAAGACGTCGACGCCCAGATCGCGTACCCGCCAGGACTCGGTGGTGACCTTCTCCCGGAACGCGCCCTCCAGGCGGTACGCCCGGACCGTGTCGATCCCGTTGAGGCCGCTGATCAGCGCCTGGGCGCGGTCGGCCTGGGCCGTGCGCTGTTCGCGGTAGAGCGGGGCGGAGCGCGGCAGGTACCAGCGCAGCGCCAGTGCGTACGCCGGCAGCGCCCCGGCGCCCGCGAGCCCGAGCCGCCAGTCCAGGCCGAACATGCCGACGGTGGCGATGGCGACGAGCACCCCCGCCGAGAACACGGTGGGGATCGCGCTCCTGATGCCCCGGGAGAGCACGGCGACGTCGTCGCCGACCCGGGAGAGCACATCACCGCGGCCGACCTGTTCCAGCCGGGCGCTCGGCATGCCCAGCACCGCACGGACGGCGCCTTCCCGCAGCGTCGCCAGCAGGTCGGCGCCGAGACGCCCGATCAGATACGTCGATGCCGCGGTGGCCGCCGCGCCGAGCAGCGCGGCGGCGACCATCAGCGCCCCGACCCTGACCAGCACCGTGCGCGACTCGCCGTCCACAACCCCGTCGACCACCTGGCCGAGCAGCAGCACAGGGAGTACCTGGAGCGCCGCGCCCGCCACGGTCGTGAGGAGGGTCGCGGCCGTCAGCCAGGGCATCGCGCGGCAGTGGGCGGTGAGCCAGCGGGTGGCCTCACCGCCCGTCGCCGTACGGAGCGTCGACGGGGAGGCGGCACGGATGCCGGTCGTACTCACTCGGACGCCGGGGCGTGCCGGTGGAGGGCGGGGGCGGCGTCGGTCACTTGGCTGCCGCCGCCTTCACCAGCTCGTCGACCGCGTACGGCATGGACAGCAGCGTGCCCTGCGAGATGGCGGCGCCGACCGCAGGGCCCTCGCTGTCGAGGAGGTAGGTCACGCGGCCCTCCTTGAACACCTTCAGGTTGCGGAAGAGTTCGGACTTCTTCAGGGCTTCCGTGTCGGCCTTGTCGTTGATGACGAAGACGCGGTCGACGTCGACGAGGTCCATGCGTTCCGGGGACAGCTTGGTGTAGAACTTGCCGCCGGCGATCTTGTCGATCTCGGTGTCGCCCTGGTAGCCGATGCCCGTCAGCAGTCGGCCGCGTACGTCGGTGGTGGTGAACGGCGCCACCGAGTTGTCGTACCAGGACAGCGCGACAGCGGTCTGCTTCGCGAACTCGAGGTGCGCCTTCTTGGCGGCGTCCAGCTTCTCCTGGATGCCGGCCACCATCTCCTTGCCCTCCTTCTCCTTGCCGAGGGCCTTGGCGATGTGCACCGCGTTGTCCTGCCACGGGGCGCTGAAGGGCTCCTTCTCGCCCTTGGTGCGGGCGACCGTGGGGGCGATCTTCGACAGCTTGTCGTAGGCGGCCTTGTCGATCTCGGAGTAGACGGCGACGATCAGGTCGGGCCGAAGGCTCGCGATCTTCTCGTAGTTGGGGCCGGAGTCACCGTTCTTCATGATGACCTCGGGGCGGGCGTCCCCCCACTTGTCCTTGGTCCAGGGCCACTGGGTGTTGATGTCGGGGGTCTTGCCCTCGGGGTTCGGGTACTGGTCGACCATGCCGACCGGCTTGATGCCGAACGCCAGGACGTCCTGGTCGTCCGTGTAGCCGACGGAGACCACCCGCTGCGGGGCCTTGGTGATCTTCGTGGACCCGAAGGCGTGCTCCACGGTGACAGGGAAGGCGCCGCCCGCCGAGGCGGACGGGGCCTTGTCGGCCGCCTTGTCCTCGGAGTCGGAGCCGCAGCCCGCGAGGAGGCCGACGCCGAGGGCCGCCGCGGTGATGACCGCTGCGAGCCGCCGCCGCGACCTGGTGGGCGTGGTTCTGTCGAGGAGCATCCGAATCCCTTGCTTTCACACTGTCCATTGAGGCCCGATCAAAGGGCAGGCAAACCTTACCCCGCCTCACTGAGGGCAGCCTAGCCTTACTTGCCGTTTGATTGATCTCAAAACTACTTCAGTTGTACGTGGGTACGCCCGATGGGCACGATGAGCGGCCGGTCCCCCACCGGGTCGTCGATCACCATGGCCCGCAGCCCGAACGCCTCGTCCAGCAGCTCCGCGGTGATCACATCGCGCGGGTGGCCCTGCGCCAGGACCGAACCCTCCCGCATCACCACCAGGTTGTCGCTGTAACGGGTGGCCAGGTTGAGGTCGTGCAGGACCATCACCACCGTGCACCCGGACTCGTGCAGGTCGTCCACCAGGTCGAGCACGTCGATCGCGTGCGCCAGATCCAGATAGGTGGTGGGTTCGTCCAGCAGCAGCAGGTCGGTGCCCTGAGCCAGGGTCATCGATATCCACACGCGCTGGCGCTGTCCGCCGGAGAGCGAGTCGACGGGCCGGTCCGCGAGATCGGCGACCCCGGTCAGAGCGAGCGAGCGCCGTACGATGTCGGCGTCGTCCGACGACCACTGCCGCAGCCAGCTCTGGTGCGGGTGGCGTCCCCGGGCGACCAGGTCCGAGACCGTCAGCCCCTCGGGCGCGACGGGCGTCTGGGGCAGCAGGCCGAGCTTCTTCGCCACGTCCCTGGTCCGGAGCGAGGCGATGTCCTCGCCGTCCAGCACGACGGCGCCGCCGGCCGGCTTCAGCAGCCGGGTCAGGGTGCGCAACAGCGTCGACTTACCGCAGCCGTTGGGGCCGATGATGGTGGTGACCACCCCGGACGGGATCTCGACGTCGAGGCCGTCGATGACCGTCCGGCCGCCGTAGCCGACCCTGATGCCCCTGGCGGCAAGCCGTGGGGCGTCGCCGCCCACCGCCTTGGTTCCGGTGGTGGTGAGATGCGCGGCCACTGGCCCCCCTCTGCTCGGGTTGTCCGACTCGTCTGTCATTTGCTGAGGTTCGCCCGGACCAGCAGGTACACCAGGAAGGGTCCGCCGATCGCGGCGGTCACCACACCGACCGGCAGGCCGTCGGGCAGGGCCGTGCGCGCGATCAGGTCGGAACCGGTCAGCAGCAGCGCGCCCACCAGGCCGGAGGCGGCCATCGGCGGCGTCGGGTGTCTCGCGATACGCATCGCCACCTGCGGCGCGACGAGCGCGACGAAGGGCACGGGGCCCGCCGCGCTCACCGCGGAGGCGGCCAGCAGGACCGCGCACAGCAGCATGACGGCCCGCACCCTGTTGAACCGGACGCCGAGCCCCGCCGCGACCTCGTCCCCGAGGTGCAACGGCTTGAACTGGAAGGCGAGGCAGACCACCAAGGCCAGCAGGACGAGGGTGCACCAGAGCGCCACCCGGACCTCGCCCCACGACCGGTTGTCCAGGGAACCGACCAGCCAGGCCTGGGCCCGTGCCACGTCCCGGATGTCGGCCGACGTCAGGAGCCAGGTCGTGATCGCCTCCATCGCCGCGCTCACCGAGATGCCGATGAGGATGAGCCGGAAGCCGTCGATCCCGCGCCGCCAGGCCAGGAAGTACACCATCAGCCCCGTGCCGAGACCGCCCAGGAGCGCCGCCGCCGACAGACCCACGGAGTTCGTGACCGCCGTGGCGGCCCCGCCCGAGACCGTCACCAGGAACACGGCGACCGCACTGGCGCCCCCGGTGATGCCGAGGATGTCGGGGCTTGCGAGGGGGTTGCGCGCGACGGACTGGGTGATGGCACCGGACACCCCGAGCGCGACGCCCACGACGACGCCGGCCAGGGCGCGCGGCATCCGCAGGTCCATGATGACGAACTCGTCGACCTGTTCGCCCCGGCCGAGGATGGTGGCGACCACCCGGGACAGGCCTATCGGGAAGTCGCCGACGCCGATGGACAGGCAGAACACCAGGAACGCCGCCGCGGCGAGCAGCAGGGTGACCAGGACGAGCCAGGGCCGCCAGACGAACGAGACACCGCCGACGCGGACGCCCCCCGTGACCGATGCTTTCAACTCCGTGCCGTTCATGCGCTCCTGAACTTTCCTCGCCACACCAGGCCCGCGAAGAACGGCGCGCCGAGCAGCGAGACGACGACCCCCGCGTCCAGCTCCCCCGGCCGTACCACCAGGCGCCCGACGATGTCGCACACCAGCAGGACGACCGCGCCGAGCAGACCCGCGTACGGCACCAGCCAGCGGTAGTCGGGCCCGGTCAGATACCGCGCGACGTGGGCCACCATCAGTCCGAGGAACGCGATGGGGCCGCAGGCAGCGGTGGCCGCGCCGGCCAGCAGCGTGATGGCGACGATGCCGATCGTCCGGCTCAGCGCGATGTTGACACCGAGTCCGCGTGCCACGTCGTCACCGAGGTTGAGCAGATTCAGCGAGGGCAGCATGACCAGGGCCAGTACCAGCCCGACCGCGACGAACGCGGTGACGGGCCAGATGACGTCGAAGCCGATGCCCGCCACCGAGCCCGCGTTCCAGAACCTCAGCGCGTTCAGCGATTTCACGTCGGACAGGGCGACGGCCGTGGTCATGGCCGCCAGGAAGACCGTGACCCCCTGTCCGGCCAGAGCAAGGGTCAGCGGGTTGCCCGCGCCGCGGCCGATGCTGGCGAGGCCGAACACGACGACGCCGGCGACCGCCGATCCGAGGAAGCCGAACCAGACGTACTGGAGCGGGTCGGTGAACCCGAACAGGGCGATCACCGACACCACGGCGAACGAGGCGCCGGCGTTGACCCCCACAAGCCCGGTGTCGGCGATCGGGTTGCGCGTGTACCCCTGGATCAGCGCACCGCCGACCCCGAGCGCCACACCCGCCACGATCCCGAGGACCGTGCGGGGTACGCGCACGGTCTGCACGATGAGCCGGATCTCGGAGAGCCGCTGATCGGACTCCGGGCCCGCGAACAGGCCGTGCCACACCTCGGAGGGTGTCAGCGCGCGCGCCCCGACGGCCAGGGACAGGGCGGCCACGACCAGGACGGTCACCGCGAGCGCGCCCAGACCCATGACCCGTCGTCGGCGGGCCGGCGCCGATTCCTTGGGCAGGGGGCGCTCCACTGCAGTCGTGCTCATGTCGACGTACGTTATCTCTCTGATCCACCGGGCCGGGACAGCGGTCGGGCACCGCCTCCGTGGGAGGGGGACGGTGCCCGCGACCGGCCGTCCTAGCGGGCGGTGCCGCCACTCTTGTCGATGACCGGACGGGCGGCGTCGGGGGCGGACTTGACGCTCCGGTCCAGCAGCGAGTCCAGGATCTCGCCGACCCTGATCGCGGTGTTGGACAGCAGGGCCGAGGTGATGCCGTGGGTGTGCTCCGTACCGCCCTGGAGGTAGATGCCGCAGTTGAGCGCGGTGTCCGCGGCGATGCGGTAGTCCCGCTCGACGCGGACCCGGCCCTCCTCGTCGCGCAGGCACAGCTCGGCCGCCTCGCCCAGGAGGCCCAGGGGGTCGGCGGGGCTGTAGCCGGTGGCGAACACCACGACGTCGGCGTCGAGCAGGGTCTCCTCGCCGGTGACGAGGGACGTGACGGTGGCGCGTACCTTGTCCTGCGTCTCCTTGACCTCGGTGAGCCGGGACACGTTGAGGAAGCGCAGCCGCTCGGTGCCGAGGACCTTCTCCTGGTACATCTGCCGGTACAGGTCGTCGATCAGGTCGATGTCGACGACCGAGTAGTTGGTGTTGCCGTGGTAGTCCATCAGCCGGCGCTTGACGCTCTCGGGCGCCGCGTAGAACTCGTCGACCGCGTCCGGGTCGAAGATCTTGTTGGCGAAGCTGCTGTCGTCGGCGGGGCTGTAGCCGTAGCGGGAGAAGACCGCGCAGATCTCGGCGCCGGGGAAGCGGCGGTGGAGATAGGCGACGTTCTCGGCGGCGCTCTGGCCGGCGCCCACGACGACGAAGCGGGTGGGCGAGGTGCCGTCCAGCTCGCCGACCCGGGTCAGCAGTTCGGAGTTGTGCCAGACGCGGTCGCCACGCTCGACGCCCTCGGGCACGAGCGGGCGCAGTCCGGTGCCGATGACGAGGTTGCGGGCGCGGTGGACCGTGAGCCCCTCCCCCGACCGGACAGTGACGTCCAGGAACTCGACGGTGCCGTCCCGGACGACCTGGGTGACGCCGACCACCTCGTGGTCGTAGGAGACCAGGTCGGCGACCTGGGCGGCGGCCCACTCGAAGTACTCGTGGAACTCCACCCGCAGCGGGAAGAGGTTCTTGTGATTGATGAAGTCGATCAGGCGTCCCTTGCTCTTCAGGTAGCAGAGGAAGCTGAACTCACTGGCCGGATTCCTGAGTGTCACCAGGTCCTTCAGGAAGGACACCTGCATGGTGGCGTCGTCGATCAGCATGCCCCGGTGCCAGCCGAAGCGCGGTTGCTGCTCGAAGAACCGTGCGGTCACCGCTTCCTGCGTCCCGGAGCGCGCGTTGTGCTCACTGATCGCGATGGCCATGGCCACGTTGGACGGCCCGAAGCCGATGCCTATGAGGTCGTGGACCGGTGGTGCGTCGCCAGGACGAGCCTGTGACATGTCACTCCCATCGTGCGGGGAAGCCGCCTGTCGGATGTGGGGAAGGGGCGTCATACGGGCACGCAGACGGAGCGACCCGATAACTTAGGTGAGCCTAAGCTAATCCTCCGGCGCTGTCGACCGGCGCGATCCGGACAGCCCCCGGGCAGGGCGCTCCAACTGCGGCACTCCGCGAGCGCGTTGCGAGATAAGGTAAGCCTTGCTTTACTGGGGCCGCTCTGTTTTCGGTTTGAGGAGGAACCCCATGCGGGTCGTCATGTTCGGTTACCAGACCTGGGGGCACCGCACCCTGCAAGCCCTCCTGGACTCCGAGCACGACGTGGTGCTGGTCGTGACGCATCCCAGGAGCGAGCACGCGTACGAGAAGATCTGGAGCGACTCCGTCGCCGATCTCGCCGAGGAGCACGGCGTCCCGGTCCTCATCCGCAACCGGCCCGACGACGACGAGCTGTACGAGCGCCTCAAGGCCGCCGACGCCGACGTCATCGTCGCCAACAACTGGCGCACCTGGATTCCGCCGCGGATCTTCGCGCTCCCGCGCCGGGGCACCCTGAACGTGCACGACTCGCTGCTGCCGAAGTACGCGGGCTTCTCGCCGCTGATCTGGGCGCTCATCAACGGTGAGACCGAAGTCGGCGTCACCGCGCACATGATGAACGACGAGCTCGACGCCGGCGACATCGTCCGGCAGGAGTCCGTCCCGGTCGGCCCGAAGGACACCGCCACCGACCTGTTCCACAAGACCGTCGACCTCATCGCCCCCGTCACCACGAAGGCGCTCGCGCTGATCGCGGACGGGCAGACCGAGTTCACCCCGCAGGACCGCTCGCAGGCCACCTTCTTCCACAAGCGGTCCGAGGAGGACATCCGGATCGACTGGAACTGGCCTGCCGAGGACCTGGAACGCCTGGTACGCGCCCAGTCGGCCCCGTACCCGAGCGCCTACGCCTTCCACCGCGGCAAGCGCATCGAGGTGGTCGCCGCCGTGGTGTCCGAGGGCCGCTACGGCGGGACGCCCGGCCGGATCTTCTACCGCGAGGGCGAGGGTGTGGTGATCGTCGCCGGCGCCGACGCCCGCACCGGCCGCAACCACGGCCTGGCCATCACCCGGGTCCGTACCGAGGACGGCCGCGAGCTGCCCGCGACGGAGTACTTCACCTCCATGGGCGGTTACCTGACCAGCCGTCCCTGACCCGGACGTACGTGTGCCCCGGCTCCGGCCGGGGCACACGTACGTCGGCGGGCGCAACGACGGAGCGGAAGCGGCCACTTGGGCCGCCCCCGCTCCGTCGCGTACCGCGCGCTATGCCGTCTTCGGCTGGGTACGGGGAAGCCGCGTCGCCGCCGCCGCGGCGAACAGGCAGAAGCCCAGGACCCACCAGAAGGTGTCGCCGAAAGCCGCGGAGATGTCCGTGCCCCGGGCGGCGAGCCGGGTCTGCAGGATCACGGCCAGGGCCGCGGTGCCGACCGAACCGCCCACGGTGTTCAGCAGGTTGAGCGCTCCGGCCGCCCGGGGCAGCTGTTCCGGCTCGATCCGGCTGTAGACGATGTTCATCACCGGCGCGCCGATCATCGACATCCCGAAGCCCCGGACCACCAGGGCCGCGACGATCACCGCGTCCGGGACGCCGTGGCCGAGCAAGGTGAACGGTGCCGTCCCGGCGAGGATCAGCACGATGCCGGCCACCACCAGGGTCCTCGGGGCGACCTTGCTGATCGTCCGGTTGACGAGCACCGACCCCGCCGCCGCGCCCAGCCCCTGGGGGGCGAGCATCAGCCCGGCCTCCCACGCCGACATGGACCGGCCCGACTGGAAGTAGAGCGGCAGCAGGAACATCGTGCCGAACACCGAGGCCCCGAGCACCAACAGCGCGAGGGCGGCGGCGCCGAAGGGCGGCCGGGCGAACAGCCGGGGGTCGACGAGCGGGGTGCTCCGTGTCCGCAGCCCGTGCACGGTGAAGGCGGCGAGCATCACGACCCCGGCCGACACCCCGGCCGTGGCCGGCAGCGTGCGGTGGTGGGCGACCTCGGTCAGCCCGTACACCAGCATCGCCAGGCCGGGTGACAGGAGCAGGGCCCCGCGAAGGTCGAAGGCCGTGCGCTGCGACGCCGGCGGCACCACCGGGACATAGCGGCGGGCCAGCAGCACCGCCGCGATGCCGATCGGCAGGTTGATCAGGAACAGCCAGGGCCAGGACGCCACGGCGAGCACCGAGCCCCCGGCCAGCGGCCCGAACACCGGTGAGAGCAGCGGGACCACGGCGACGACACTGATCACCTTGCCGGTGCGGCCGGGGCCCGCGACCCGGGCCAGCAACGCCTGCCCGGTCGCGGGCAGCAGTCCGCCGCCGAGGCCCTGGATCACGCGGAACACGATGAGGCTGGTCGCCGACCAGGCCGAGGCGCACAGCAGCGAACCGAGCAGGAACAGGCCCACGGCCGCGATCCAGGTCCGCCGGCCGCCGAACCGGCCGGCCAGCCAGCCGGACGCGGGGACGGCGGCGACGATCGCCAGCAGGTACGCGGTGGAGACCCACTGGATCTCGGCGACCGAGGCGTCGAACTCCTCGGTGAGGCGGTCGAGTCCGACGCTGACGATGGTGGCGTCCAGCGAGGCCATGAACGTGCCGAGGACCAGGATGAACGCGATCCGCAGCAGTTCTCCGTCCACACGATCGGCGGGTGGTGCGGTCTTCTGCCCGCTCATCGGTCCTCCAGAAGGCCGCGCACGTCCGCGTCGAGGTGCTGTTCCATGGTCTGCAGCAGCTCGACCAGTTGGCCGGCGAGCCCCTCGGTGTCCGTGCCGGCCCGGTGCGCGAGCACGCCGGTCCAGCCGTCGCCGTCGGGCATGACGGTGAGAGTGGCGGGGTGGTGGGTGGACTCCCTGAAGCGCGTGCCCAGCACTGTGAGCCCGGGAGCGGGTTCGCGCAGGCGGTCCGGGTCGACCGGGTAGTTCTCGAACACCACCATGCTGTCGAACAGCCGGCGCCGCCCGGTGATCCGTTCCAGGTCGGCCAGGGCCACATGGTGGTGTTCGACCAGGTCGCGCTGGCGGGCCTGGAGGCCGGTCAGCGCGTCGGCCAGGGTGCCGGTGAGCCTCGCCCGTACCGGCACGGTGTTGGCGAGCAGGCCGATGATCTCCTCGACGCCCTCCAGCTCCGGGGGACGGCTGGAGACCATGGCGCCGAAGCAGACGTCCCGGTGGCCGGAGCGACGGGCCAGCAGCACCGACCAGGCGCCCTGGACCAGGGTGTTGGGGGTCAGGCCGCGCCGGGCGGCGAGCCGGGTGAGCCCGTCCACGAGCGCCGCGTCGAACGTGATGACCTCGGGCTCCTGCCAGGCCGGGCCGCTCTCGCCGCCGCCCAGGTAGTCGCCCTCGGGCAGTCCGTCGAGTTCGGCCGCCCACGCGTCGAGGTCCGGTTCGTGCTCCGCGCACCAGGTGAGGTAGTCCGAGAACGGGACGGGGTCCGGCAGGCCGTGCGCGCGGTGCTCGGTGCGCGCGGTGTACAGGGCGAAGAGCTCGCCGAGGATGCGCGGGGCCGACCAGCCGTCGGAGAGCGCGTGGTGGCTGGTCAGGACGAGGTCGGCGCGCTCGGGCCCGAGCTGGATCACGGTGATCCGGTAGAGCGGGCCGCGGGCCAGGTCGAACGGTTCGGCGAGGTCGGCGGCGAGCACGTCGTCGGCCGGCGTGTCGGTGACGCGGAACTCCGGCCGGGGCGATTCCGGAATGACCCCCAGCGAGGCGGGGAACACGGCGCCCATGTTGGGGTGCCGGGCCAGCAGGTCGTCGCCCGCGCCGCGCAGCGCCCCGGTGTCGAGCGGGCCGGCGAGCGAGAACACCGACTGCACGGTGTACGGGTCGGGGCGCTCGGTCCGCGCGTGCCGCAGCATCACTTCCTGCAAGGGGCTGAGCGGCTGCACGGCGGCGACCGGCTGGTCCCCGAGCGCGCTGATCTCCGGCGCGGCGGCGACCCGCAGCAGCGCGGCCCTCAGGTGCCGGCCCAGCTCCTCGATCTCCGCGCCGCTGAACAGCGCTTCCGGCCAGGTGATCCGCACCCCGAGCGCGTCGTCACGCACCAGGGCGTTGACCATGAGGCTGTACGGGAGGGGCATCGGGCCGGAACCGTCGGAGCCGAGCGGGTCGGCGTCCGGGGCCGGCTGCCAGGGCGTCTCCGTCTCCGGGGCGCCGGGGTACTGGCCGAGGTAGTTCCAGGCGACCTCCGGGCGGACCGGGTCGGTCAGGCCGGCCGTGGTGAGGATGCCGTGGCCGAGGCCGTCGCCCTGGGCGCGCAGCCGTTCCCGGACCGCCCGCACGTCGTCGGCGGCGTCGAGCCGGACCGGGTGGATGGCCGTGAACCAGCCGACGGTCTGCGAGAGGTCGACCTCGCGCGGGCGGCCGTGGCTCTCCAGCGCGACCAGGAGTTCCGGGATGCCCCGCCAGTCGCGTACCGCCTGGGCGAGCGCCGTCAGAAGCACGGCGTCCGGTGTGGTGCGGTGGGCGGCGGGCAGGGTGGTGATCAGGGCGCGGGTGGCGTCCGCGTCGAGCCGGATCTCGTGGTGCGCCGCGGTGGCCACGGTGTCCCGGGCGGGGTCGAGCGGCTGAGCGAGGGGCTCGGTCGCGGTCATCCGCCGCCAGTGCGGGAGTTCGGGGCGCCGGTCGGCGTCGCGCAGGGTGCGGGCCCAGCCGAGGAAGGACTGCCCGTGCCGGATCAGCTCTCCGCCGTCGTGGGCGTGCCGGAGGTCGTCGAGGAGGATGCGCCAGGACACCCCGTCGGCCACCAGGTGGTGGGCGATCAGGACGAGCCGGCCGGGCCGGTCGCGGCCCGCGTCCACCCAGACCGCGCGCAGCATCGGTCCGGTGCGCGGGTCCATGGCCGCGCGAGCGGCTGCGGTCGCGGCGTCGGCGGCGGCGCGCGGGTCGCCGTCCGCCGGGACGCGGGTCAGGACGTCGGCACCGGTCACCTCGCCGGCCGGCGGGATGTGCAGCACGTCGTCGCCGAGGCGGGCACGCAGCACGTCGTGCCGGGCCAGCAGGGCGTCGAGCACGGCCGTCCAGGTCTTCTCGTCGCCGCCGGCCGGTACGCAGACCTCCACCCACTGGCAGAAGCCGTCGGCGGCCTTCCCGGCGCGGTGCAGCAGGTCGCGCATGACCGGGGTCAGCGGGGCGTCGCCGACGGCCGGTGCGGCCTCGCCCTCCAGGGCGCGGGCACGGGCGGCGATGCCCGCGACGGTCTCGCCGTCGAACACGTCCTTCGGGCTGAGCCCGAGCCCCTGGCGGCGGACCCGGGAGACCAGCTGGAGGGAGACGATGCTGTCGCCGCCGATGTCGAAGAAGTTGTCGTCGGGGCCGATGTCGTCGCGGCCGAGGACGTCCCGGAACACGGCGAGCAGCAGCGCCTCCGCCTCGGTGGCCGGTTCGCGGCGCGCGGCGGACACGGTGGCCGGGGCGGGCAGCGCCGAGGCGTCGAGCTTGCCGCTGGGGCTCAGCGGCAGGCGGTCGAGCGGGACGAGCGCGGTCGGCACCATGTGGTCGGGCAGCGACTCGGCGAGGTACGCGCGCACCGCGGCGGTGTCCAGGTCGGCGTCGTCGGTCGGGATGACGTAGCCGACGAGCCGGCCCTCGCGCATCACGACGGCACTGGCGCGGACGTCGGGGTGGCCGGTGAGGGCGGTCTCGATCTCGCCCAGCTCGACGCGGAAGCCGCGCACCTTGATCTGGTGGTCGGCGCGGCCGAGGAACACCAGCTGCCCGTCGTGGCGCCAGCGCACCAGGTCGCCGGTGCGGTACATGCGGGTGCCGGGCGGGCCGAACGGGTCGGCGACAAACGCGCCGGAGGTCAGCCCGGGGCGGCCGAGGTAGCCGCGGGCCAGGCTCGGGCCGCCGAGGTACAGCTCGCCGGTGACGCCGACGCCCACGGGCTGGAGTCCGCCGTCGAGCACATAGGCGCGGACGTTGGGGTCGGGGCGGCCGAGGGGCAGCGGTCCCTCGTCGTCCGGGTCGTAGTGCCAGGTGGTGGAGTTGATGGTGACCTCGGTGGGCCCGTAGGCGTTGAACAGCGCCCGGCGCCCCCGGCCCCAGCGGTGGGCCAGCTCCGGGTCGAGCCGTTCGGCGCCGACGACGAAGAACACGTCGGAGTCGACGGTGCGGTCGTCGGGCATCGCGGCGAGGAACGAGGGGAGCAGGTTCACGCCGGTGACGCGGTGTTCCACGATGTAGTCGAGGAGTTCGTCGCCGGGTACGCGCACCTCCTCGGGCGCGATCACCGACGTACCGCCGGACAGCAGCGGCACCATGGTCTGCCAGAACGCCACGTCGAAGCTGGTCGACGCGAAGTGCAGATAGCGGTCGTGCTCGCTGACGCCGACGACCTCCTCCTGGAGGGCGATCAGGTCGGGCACGCCCCGGTGGGTGACGCCGACGCCCTTGGGGCGGCCGGTGGTGCCCGAGGTGTAGATGACGTACGCGAGGGCGTCGTCGGTGAGCCGGGCGCGCGCGTCAGCCGGGTCGGTGTCGGGTACGGAGGCGAGGGTGGCCGGGTCGTCGAGGCGCAGGACGGGGACGTCGCGGTCGACGGGCAGTTCGGCGCCGGTCGTCACGACGGCGGCCGGGGAGATGTCGTCGAACATGAACGCGAGCCGTTCACGGGGGTAGCTCGCGTCCATCGGCACGTACACCGCGCCCGCCTTGGCCACGCCGAACAGGGCGACGGTCATCTCGATGTCCCGGCCGATGAGGACCGCGACCGGGTCCTGCGGCCGGACGCCCTGGGCGATCAGAGCGTGGGCGAGCCGGTTGGCCTGCCGGTCGAGTTCGTCGTACGACAGGCTGCGGTCGCGGCAGACCAGTGCCTCGGCGCCGGGCTTGCGCCGGACCCAGGCGGCGAACTCCTCCAGCCAGTGGCCGCGTTCCTTCGCCGCGACGATCTCGGTGCCGGTGCGCAGCATGCGCGCGCGCTCGCCGGCGTCGAGGGCGGGCAGCACGAGCGCGGGCCGGGCCGGGTCCTCGGTGATCTCGCGCAGCAGGTGGTGCAGCCAGCGGCCGTAGTCGCGCACGGTGTCCGCGTCGAAGGCGCCGGGCTGGTAGCCGAGGCCGATGGTGATCTCGTCGCCGGGGATCACGATGACGGTGAGGGCGTAGTGGGTGGCGTCGGTGATGTCCACGCCGGTGAGGTCGAGCCCCGGGGCGAGGGGGGTGCGGGTGCGGCTGGAGAGCGGGAAGTTCTCCATGACGAGCATGGTGTCGAAGAGTTCACCGATGCCCACGGCCCGCTGGATGCCGGGCAGTCCGACGTGGTGGTGCTCGGCCAGGGCGACGCTCTCCGCGTGCACCTGCGCCATGAGGTCGGTCACCGTGCGGTCCCGGGTGTACCGGACGCGGACCGGGATCGTGGTGCCGAGCTGGCCGATCATCGACTCGACGCCGTCGACCTCGGCGGGCCGGCCGGAGACCGGGCAGCCGAACACGACGTCGTGGCGGCCGGTGAGCCTGCCGAGCAGCAGGCCCCACGCGGTCTGGAGGACCGTGGTCAGGGTGATGCCCTGTTCGCGGGCGAAGGCGCGCAGCCGGTCGCTGAACTCGCGGCTCAGGGCGACGGTCTCCCGGCCCGGCCGCTCGACGGCGGTGCCGGTGCTCGCGGGCGCGAGCCGGGTCGCGTCGTCGACGCCCGCGAGCGCCTCGCGCCACGCGGTGAGCGACGCCTCCTCGTCCCGGCCGGCCAGCCAGCGGAAGTACTCCGACAGCGGTGGCGAGACGGGGGCCGCCGGACCGCCGCCGAGTTCGGCGTAGATAGCGAGCAGGGTGCGGCCGACGATCGGCATGGACCAGCCGTCGAGCAGGGCGTGGTGGTTGGTGATGACGAGCTTGTGCTCGCCGGGCCCGACGCGCGAGAGCAGGAAGCGGATGAGCGGCGGCCGGGCCGGGTCGAAGGGGCGCTCCAGGTCGACGCGGGCCGCCTCGGTGAAGTCGTCGTCCTCCCGCCAGTCCAGGGTGACGTCGGCGGGGATCACCTGCACCACGTCGTCCCCGGCCGTGCCCAGGTGGACGCGGAGGGCGGGGTGGCGGCGCAGCAGTTCGCGGGCGGCGCGTTCCATCCGTGCGGGTTCCAGCTCCCCGGACAGGCTGGTCACGGCCTGGACGACGTAGACGTCGGCGTCCGCGTCGTCCCGGACCAGGGTGTGGAAGGAGAGGCCGACCTGGAGCGGGGTGGCGGGCAGCACGTCGCTGACCCGGCCGGTGCGCTCCAGGGCGTCGATGGCGTCCTGGCCGAGTGCGACCAGCGGCAGGTCGGAGGGGGTGAGCCCGCCGGTGGTGTGCAGGGCGTGCGCGGCCAGCGCGTCCAGCGCGGAGGCCCAGGCGTCCTGGAGGGCGGCCAGGGCGTCGGTGCCCAGGACCTCGCCGGCGGCGGTCCACTCGACGGCGAGCCGGGGTTCGTGGCCCTCGTGGACGAAGCAGTTGAGGGCCAGCACCTGTTCCAGGGCCTTGGCGCCGGGCTCGGTGACCGAGAAGGCGTCGTGGTCGGGCAGCCGCCAGCCGTCGGCGGTCAACGGGGCGAACCGGCCCAGGTAGTTGAGCAGTACGTCGGGCGGCGGGACGGCGCCGAGTTCCGCCGCTGCCTCGTGGTCGAGGTGGCGCAGCACTCCGTAGCCGACGCCGCCGTCGGGGACGGCGCGGCGGGCCTCCTTGGCGGCGCGCAGCGTCTCACGGACGTCGTCGGAGGCGGGCACGCGGACGGGGTACTCACTGGTGAACCAGCCGACCGTGCGTGCCAGGTCGAGATGTTCGCGGCCGTGGCCCTCCATGGTGACGGTGAGGGCGTCGCCGCGCAGCCCCCAGCCGCGCAGGGCGAGGGCGAGGGCGGCGAGCAGGACCTCGTCGACGCCCGCCCGGTAGGCGGCGGGCAGCGTGGTCAGCAGGGCCTCGGTCGCCTCGGGCGAGGCGGTCGTGACCGAGCGGTGGGCGGTGGCCACGGTGTCGCGTACGGGGTCCAGCGGGCGGGCGCCCAGCCGGGTCGATGCGCCCAACGCCGTACGCCAGTGGTCGAGTTCGCCGCGCCGGGCGCCGGTGCTGCCCTGCTCGGCGAGGACCTGGGCGTGCCGCCGCCAGGACGTGCCGACGGGTTCGGGGGTGCCCCCCGCGCAGGCGGTGTGGAGGTCGGGGAGCAGGATGCGCCAGGACACGCCGTCCATGGCGAGGTGGTGCACGACGAGGACCAGCCGGTCCGCCGTGCCCTCCTCCGTGCGCAGCAGGGCGGCGCGCACCAGGTCGCCGGTGCGCGGGTCGAGTGCACCGGCCAGCCGTGCGGCCAGGGCGGTCACCTCGTCGCCGGTGACCTCCTCGACGGCGGCGCGGACCGTGCCCCGGGGCAGGATCTCCGGTCCGTCGGCCACGCGCAGCCGCAGGGCGTCGTGGTGGTCGATGAGGGTCTGCACGCCCCTGGTCAGCTCGTCGAGGGTGAGTGCGTCGACATGCAGGGCGGTCCACTGGGCGTATCCGGCGACCGTGTCGATGTCGGGGTGCGGGTCGAGCAGGCCGCGCACGATGGGCGGGGCCGGGACCGGGCCGACCGGCTCGTCCGCCGGGCCGGCCGTCTCCCCCAGCTGTTCGGCGGAGGCGGCGAGCGCCGCGAAGGTGCGGCGGGCCAGCAGATCCTTGGGGCGCAGCCCGAGGCCGAGGGCGCGGAGCCGGCTGCTGACGGTGATCGCGGTGATGCTGTCCCCGCCGAGGGCGAAGAAGTCGTCGTCCACGCTCACCCGTTCGATGTCGAGCGCGTCGGCGAGGACGGTGCACAGCAGCCGTTCGCGTTCGGTGCCCGGCTCCCGGCCGCCGCCGGCGAGGGCGGGGGCGGGCAGGGCGGCCCGGTCGAGCTTGCCGTTGGGGGTGACGGGCAGGCCGCTCAGCACGACGACGGCGGCGGGGACCATGTGCTCGGGCAGCCGCTCGGCGAGCAGGGCGCGTGCCTCGTCGCCGGTGAGGGAGGCGGACACGATGTAGCCGACAAGCCGGGACGAGAGGACCCGCGCGGCGGCCGCGGTGACGCCGGGCAGGGCGGCAAGCGCCTCCTCGACCTCACCGGTCTCCACGCGGTGGCCGCGGATCTTGACCTGTCCGTCGCCCCGGCCGCCGTACTCCAGGCCCCGGCCGGGCACCCAGCGGGCGAGGTCGCCGGTGCGGTACATCCGCTCGCCGGGCGCGCCGAACGGGTCGGCGACGAATCGTTCGGCGGTGGCCCCGGGCCGGCCGAGGTAGCCGCGGGCCAGGTGGGGTCCGGCCAGGTACAGTTCGCCGGCCGTGCCGTACGGGACCGGCTGGAGGGCGTTGTCCAGGACGTAGACCCGGGTGCCGGCGAGGGGGTTCCCGATGGTCGGTTCGCCGTCGTCGATGCGCGCGGTGGTGGCGTCCACGGTGGCCTCGGTGGGCCCGTACATGTTGCGCGCGGGGATACCCGACGCGGCGACCCGGCGCCACAGCGCGGACGGAGTGGCCTCGCCGCCCAGGAGCAGCAGCGCCGGGGGCAGGTCGAGCAGCCCGGCGTCGATGAGCGGGGTGGCCATCGAGGGGGTGGTGTCGACGATGTCGATGCCGTCGCGGGCGTACGCGGCGAGCAGGGCGTCGGCGTCGCGGGCGGTGTCGGCGTCGTACACGTGCAGTTCGTGGCCGCACAGCAGCCAGACGAGGTGTTCGAAGGCGGAGTCGAAGGCGAAGGAGTAGGTGTGCGCGGCGCGCAACTGTCGGCCGGTGGCCCGTTCGGCTTCCGCGACGACCGTGGAGCGCTGGTGGTGCAGCAGGGAGGCAAGGCCGCCGGTGCGGCCGAGTACGCCCTTGGGCCGGCCGGTCGACCCGGAGGTGTGGATGACGTAGGCGAGGTGTCCGGGGTCGCGGGGCCGGGAGAGTTCGGCGGCCGTGAGGGGGGCGCCCGACAGGCCGGCGGCCTCGTCGAGGAGCGCCTTCCAGGGCAGTCCTTCGACCGTGCCGTCGGTGAGGACGAGGGCGGGGCGGGTGTCGTCGATGAGTTCGCGCAGCCGCTCGGGCGGGTGCGCGGCGTCGAGCGGCTGGAACGCGGCGCCCGCGTCGAGCACCGCGAGCAGGGCGACGACGGCGTCGGCCGAGCGCGGCAGGGCGAGCGCGACGATGTCCTCGGCGCCGATGCCCCGGGCGCGCAGGGCGCGGGCCACCCGGTGCACCCGGTCGGCGAGTTCGGCGGCGGTCAGCCGTTCGCCGCCGCAGACGAGGGCGGTGCGATCGGGTCCGGCGGCGGCCATCGCGTCGAACGCGGCGGGTACGTCGAGGGGGGTGCCGGGCAGGGCGGCCGGGCTCCACTGGGCGAGCAGTCCGCCGGCGTCGGCGGTGAGGGCGATCCGGCCGACGGGCCGGCCCTCCATCAGCCCGGACAGCAGGGCGCGCAGCCCGCTCATCAGGCTGTCGACGGCGGCCTGGTCCTTGGCGCGGGCGTCGACCTCGAAGCCGAGCAGGAGCCCTCCGTCGCGGGTCGGCAGGACGCTCAGGCCCATGTCCTCGGGCGGTCCGCCGGCGACGTTGCGCATGACGCCGGCCGCCCCGGCGAAGTCGAGTGTCAGGTCGAACGCCTTGAGGTTGATCCCGCGCCCGTGCAGCAGCGCGCCGGCGCCGGGCACGCCGAGGTCGCGGGGCAGGTCCTCGCCCCGGTAGCGCTGGTGGTCGCGCATCTCGCGCATGGCGGTGGCGACCTGGCGGCTCAGCTCGCCGAGCCGGTCGCCGCCGCGCACGGTGACCCGCATCGGCAGCACGTTGACGGCCATGGAGGGGGTGCGCAGCGCGGCCGAGCCGGTCCGGCACATCAGGGGCAGCGCGAAGACCACGTCGGTGCGGCCCAGCATGCGGTGCAGGAACGCCGCGTAGCAGGCGATGAGCGCCTGGCCCCAGGCGACGCCCTCGGCATCGGCGAAGGCGCGCAGGGCGGCGGTCTCCTCGGAGGTGAGGGCGGCCCGCGCGGTGAGCGTGCGGGCGGGGGCGCCGCCGCTGCCGGGGCCGTCCTCGGCGTCGACCTCGGGCAGCGGGGTGAAGCGTTCGACCCAGTACGCACGGTCCTCGGCGGCCTGTTCGCTCGTGCGGTAGGCGGTGTCCTCGGCGACGAGCGTCGCGAACGCGCCGAACGTGGAGCGGGGCGGCTCGGTGCCGCGCACCAGGGCGGTGTAGTGGGCCGCGGTGCGCCGGGCGAGCTGGGCGGCGGTGTAGCCGTCGAAGACGAGGTGGTGGCCGAGCTGGGTGTACCAGACCTCGTGGTCGGAGAGCTTGATGACGGTACGCGAGTACAGCGGGCGGTCCGTCATGCCGCGGCAGGCCTCGGCGAGGCGTGCGCGTTCGGCGTCGACGAGCGCCTGGGCCGCCGCAGCCGGGTCGGCCTCGGCGCTGACGTCGACGAGCGGGGGCAGGGCGACGGGTTCGTCACCGACCGCCTGGCGCGGGCCCTCGGGGGTCTCGTACACCCTGAGCCGCAGGCTCTCGGCCTCCTCGGTGGTGGCCCGGACCGCCTGCGCGAGCGCGTCCGTGTCGACCGGTTCGCCGCCGGATATCTCGATCACGTCGCCGACGACGTAGTACGGCGAGTCGGGTTCGATGCGCTGGGCGTTCCAGATGCCCAGTTGGGCGCCGGTCAGGGGAAGGAGGCCGTCCTGGGACACGCTCGCGGTGGTCAACTTACTCTCCTTGCAGTGTGGGAACGACCATCGGAGTGCCGGTCACAGGGTCCGGGACGACGACGCTGGGAAGGTCGAACACGTCCTTGATCAGCGTGGCGTCCACGATGTCCCCGGGGTCGCCCTCGGCGACCACGGCACCCGCCTTCATGGCCACCAGGTGGTCGGCGAACCGGCATGCCTGGTTGATGTCGTGCAGGACCGCGACGACGGTGCGGCCCTCGTTGCGCAGCCTGGCGAGCAGGCCGAGCAGTTGGTACTGGTGGGTGATGTCGAGGAACGACGTGGGTTCGTCCAGCAGCAGATAGGGCGTCTGCTGGGCGAGCACCATGGCCATCCAGACCCGCTGGCGCTGTCCGCCGGACAGTTCCTGTACGGGCCGGTCGACGAGGTCCGAGACGCCGGCCGCGGCCATGGCCCCGTCGACGGCCTTCTGGTCCTCGGGCGACCACAGGGCCAGCATCGACTGGTGCGGGAAGCGTCCCCGGGCCACCAGCTGGCGGACCTTGATGTCGTCGGGCGCCATCGGGTCCTGAGGCAGGAACCCGAGCTGTTTGGCCAGCGCCTTGGTGCCGAAGGCGCCGACCTCGCGCCCGTCGAACTCCACGTGTCCGGAGTGCGGCTTGAGCAGCCGTACCAGGGCGCTCAACAGCGTTGATTTGCCACAGGCGTTGGGGCCGACGATGGCGGTGAACGCGCCGTCGGGTATGTCGAGGGTCAGCCGCGTGGACACGACCCGGTCTCCGTAGCGCAGGGTGATGTCCCGCGCTGTCAGGCGTGCGGTCACGCGCGCCTCACCTCCTTGGTCAGCAGCCAGATCAGGTAGCAACCGCCGATCGCGGTGCTCACGACGCCCACGGGCAGCGCGACGGGCGCCAGCAGCATCTGGGCCACCAGGTCGGCGCCCTGGAGGAGCACCGCCCCGGTCAGTGCTGCCGGGAGCAGCGGGATCCCGGCAGCGCCGGCGAGCCGGCGGCCGATCTGCGGGGCGGCCAGCGCGATGAACGCGATGGGCCCGGCCACGGCGGTCACCGTGGCGGTGCAGCCGACGCCGACCAGGACCATCAGCAGGCGCAGCCGGTCGAGTCCTACGCCGGTCGTGACGGCGATCGGGTCACCGAGCGACGCCTGGTGCATGGCGTGGGCCTTGGTGGTCATCAGGGCCAGCAGGACGGCGATCACCGTGAAGGGGATACCGAGGTCCTCCCAGCCCACGCCGTTGAGCGAGCCCGCGCTCCAGCCGACGGCGGCGATCGCCACCTCCAGGTCCGCGCGGAGCACGATCCACGAGTTGACCGCGGTCATCATCGCGTTGATGGCGATACCGATCACGACCAGCCGAAGGCCCGAGAAGCCGTGTTCGAGCGACAGCAGGTAGATGGCGGCCGCGACGGCCAGTCCGCCGATCACGGAGCTGGTGGCGAGCTGCGCGGACGTGCCCGACAGTACGGTCAGGGCGACCAGCGCGCCGGTGTAGGCGCCGGCGTCCAGCCCGATGACGTCGGGGCTGCCCATGGGGTTGCGGGTGAGGTTCTGGAAGATGGCGCCGGCGACGCCGAGCGCGGCGCCGAAGACCAGGCCGGCCAGCACCCGCGGCAAACGCCAGTCCCGGATCACCACGGAGTGCTCGGAGCCGGTCAGGACGGCGAACACCTTGCCGGGCGGGGCCCATGACGCCCCGTAGCACAGCCCGAGCAGGCCGAGCCCCAGCATCAGGGCGACCAGGACGACGACGAGTATCGCCGTACGCCGTTCGAAGTGGAATTTCAGCACGTTCACAGGGACCCCGCCCCGTAGCGGCGGACCGCCCAGATCAGCATGGGGCCGCCGAGGAAGGCGGTCACGATGGCCACCGGCACCTCACCGGTGGGCAGCAGGACCCGCGCGGCCATGTCGGCGGCGAGGAGCAGGACGGGCCCGAGGACCATGGTGTAGGCGATCAGCCAGGGCACCGATCCGGAAGCCGGTTTGCGCACCAGGTGGGGCACGATCAGGCCGACGAACAGGATGGGGCCCGCCACCGCCGTCGCCGCGCCGCTGAGCACGGTGATGAGGACGAGGGTGGTGAGGCGGACCCGGCCCACGTTGGCGCCCAGGGTGTGCGCCACGTTCTCGCCGAGTGTCAGGGCGTTGAGCGCCCGGCTCAGCAGCAGCGCACCGGCCAGGGACACCGCGATGGCGGTCAACGGCCAGGACAGGGCGGCCTGTTCGCGCCCGGCCAGTGTCCCCACCGACCAGAACCGGTAGAGGTCGAAGGTGTCCGGGAGCATGAGGCGCAGCCCGAGGGCGACGCCGTTGAGCACCGCGGTCACCGCCACGCCCGTGAGGACCAGGCGCAGCGGCGAGGTGCGGCCGACCGCGGCGACCAGGAACGCCGCGGCCACGGATCCGACGACCGCGAAGCCGAGTTCGCCGGCCTGGCCGCCGGCCAGGCCCGCCGCCGACCCGAGGGTGACGGCGAACCCGGCGCCCGCGGTGACCCCGAGGATGCCGGGCTCGGCCAGCGGGTTGCGGGCGAGCGTCTGGATGAGCGCGCCCGCGACGGCGAGCGCGGCACCGACGGCGACGGCGAGCAGCGCACGCGGTGCCCGCACGTCCCGTACGACGACGTGGTCGTCGGTCCCCTGGTAGTCGAAGAGTGCGCGCACGACTTCGCCGGGGGCGACGTGGCGGGCCCCGACGCCCATGCTGAGTACGGCGAGAACGACCAGCAGGATCAGTCCGCCGACGAGCAGGGCGGTCTGCGGGACGGCCCGCCGGTTCTTTCCCGCGGCCTCGGACGCGCGGCCCGCGACGGTCACGACTTCAGCAGCGGAGCGAGCGACTTGTCGATCGCGTCCAGGGTCAACAGAGCCTCACCGTAGGTGGCGGCCTCGGTGTAGCGGTACGGGAAGACCTTGCCGGCCTTGACGGCGGGCAGGTTCTTCCAGAGCTTGGAGTCCAGGACGTACTTGACGGAGGGCGGGACGCTGCCGTCGGCGCTGACCGAGTACGTCAGAACGTCGGCCTCGCGGAAGGCTGCGGGCAGTTCCTCGATGGAGGGGTACTCGCTGACCGCCGCGGACCCCGGACCGGCCTTCTTGACCTTGCCGTAGTAGGTGGCGCCCAGGTCCTCGGCGATGTTGGTGCCCCAGGAGCCGTTGAACTCGCGCTGGAAGGTGCCCTTGGCGGCGTCACCGTACGCACCGACGTGGCCGAGCTTGAGCTTCGGCAGGACGTCCTTGTACTTGGCGGCCAGCTCGGCGGCCTTGTCGTCGTACGTCTTCTTCTGGGCGTCGAACTGCTTGACCGCACCGGCGGCGTCGGCCTGCTTGCGGGAGAGGTCGCGCCAGGCGGACGGCAGGCTCGGGCCGATCGCGACGACGGGGGCGATCGACTTCAGCCGCTTCATGTCGATGTCCCCGAGCACGGGCGCGGGGACACCGATGACGATCAGGTCGGGCTCGGCCTCGGCGATGGCCTCGTAGTTGGTCTCGGCCGCCTGCTCGCCGGCCACCTTCTTGAGCTTCTTGTAGGTGGCGAGGTCTTCCTTGTTCATCATCGGCTCGCCGCGCTTCCACGACGAGATGCCGACCAGCGGTGCGTCTGCCTCGATCAGCGCGGGCACGGCATAGCCGGTGGCCACCACACGCTTCGGGTTCGCCGGGATCTTGATCTTGCCGTTGTCCGCGGTGAACACCCGGGTCTTGCTCTCCGAGGCGGAGTCCGACCCGCCGTCCGAGGATGACCCGCATCCGGTCAGAACGAGGGCCAGCGCGAGGGCGCCGACCAGACCGGACGATCTGCGTATGGACATTTCCGAACTCCTTGCTACTTAGGTAAGGCTCACCTTAGTTGATGGCCTTTCGACAGGACAACTCGCGGGTGGTCGCACCCGGTCCGGCCGGTGGATCAGTGGTCGTGGTCGTGACCGGGCTCGTGGTCGTGGTCGTCCTCGTCGAAGTCCGCGACACCCCGCTTCCAATAGCCGGTGATGTCGTAATCGGCCTTCTCCAGGCGCAGTTCGTCCCGGACCCAGCGCCGCAACGGCTTGATCTGCCCCGCCTCCCCCGCGACCCACACGTACGCCCGCTCCCCCTCGGGAACGGTGACCGAGGTCGCGGCCCGGACCAGCGCGTCACCGGATCCCGCGGGCGCGTCGCCTCGGTGCAGCCAGCGGACCTCGAAGCCCTCGGGGGCGGAGAGCTCGATCTCCTCGTCGGGGCCCGTGACTTCGATGAACGCCCAGCCCCTGGCGGTCCGGGGCAGTTCCTCCAGCCACCGCGCGACGGCGGGCAGCGCGGTGAGGTCCCCGACGAGCAGGTAGCGGTCGTAGGTGTGCGGGACGATCAGCCCGCCGGGCGGTCCGGCGACATGGATCGTGTCGCCGGACTGCGCCTTGCCGGCCCAGTCCGAGGCGAGTCCGCCCTCGTGCACGGCGACGTCGATGTCGATCTCGCCGGCGACGGGGTCGTAGCGGCGCACGGTGTACTCGCGCGAGGTGGGCACCGGCCTCGGCCAGCGCAGCATCGTCCCGTTGCGCTCGGGCAGCCGCAGGCTGCCGTCCTGCTCCCGGAAGATCAGTTTCACGTGCTCGTCGGGCGCGTGCGCCTCGAATCCCTCGACCCCGGGCCCGCCCAGGGTGACCCGCAGCAGACCCGCGCCGACCGTGGCCGTACGCACGACCTCGACCTCACGGATGCCGATCGGGTAGCCGACCTTCTCGGCATGCCGGCCGGCCCGCACCTCCGCGATGCGCTCCAGGTACCTGTCCCGGTGGTCGACGCGGCTCATGCGGCCTCACCCGCCAGCAGCGCCTGCCAGTGCCCGAGTTCGGGCAGCTCGAACAGGTCGGGGAACTCCAGCGTGGTCGCGCCCGCCGCACGCCAGCGCTCGACCAGGGCCATGATCCGCATCGAGTCCAGACCCAGATCGACCAGATTGTCGTCGGGCGCGATCTCGCCGGGCTCGCAGCCCAGCAGTTCGGCGATGTCGGCCCTGACACGGTCGGGCGACAAGGTCTGGCTCATCGGAGTACTCCTTCGGGGGTGGGCGCCGACAGGGGGTCGGAGCGACAGTGGCGGTGTTTCACGGGGCCCGGCAAGGGAATGCGCGCGCGAACAGCCGCCCGGGGCGGCGATGTTCACGGGACAAGGAAGGGCGGTGGCGGCGCGACCCGGCCCACCGGAAGAGCGCGGCGGCTCACGGCGGGACGTCATGGACGCGGCCCGGCACCGCGTGTGCGGCCCCTGTCGAGGGACGTGTGGCGCAAACGCGCCCGATGCCGGAAAAAACCGGCGTCCCCCACATTCCTCGCCCACACACAGTCCCCCTCAGGCCCAGGCAAGGCTAACCTAACATCGGCAAGCCCGACGTAAGCAACCCATCCGCCAACCGAACGGCACATGTGCGCAGTTCAGACACCGGACCCCCCTGACGTGCGACCCACCGACCCTCTGCGCGCCGAGGCAAACTTAGGTTACCCTCACCTAACCTAGCGCAGGGGCTGCTCCGGGTGAAGGGCCGCGGCGGCCAGTCCGCCGCGCCCTGTCGGCGCAGCTCCTCCGCCCATCCTCATCCGGCCCCTCCTACAGGGCCATCGAGAACGGAGTCCCCGTGTCGACGGCATCCCGAGTCGCCACGCACATACCCGTGGCCCACCCGGCCACCGGGGCAGCCACCTCCCTCCTGGACGCCTACGCGCCCGGCGCGCGCTTCCTCGCCACCCCCCGGCGCACCCTGCTGGCCCACGGCCCCGCACGCCCGGTTCCGCACGGCACACAGCCGGTGGACCAACGGGTCTCGGCCGCCCTCGCCGAGGCCGCCGACGCCGGGCAGGAGACGCCGGTGGTGATGGGCGCGATCCCGTTCGACCACACCGCGCCGGCCGCCCTGAGCGTTCCCGCGACGCTGCGCACCGCCCCGCCCCTCGCCTCCGACCCGCTCATCGCGCTGCCCTCGGCGGGGGCGGACTCCCCCGACTGGCACATCCGCCCGGTGCCGGAGCCGGAGGTCTACGCGAAGGGCGTCGCCTCGGCCGTGGAGCGGATGTGGCGCGGCGAGTTCAGCAAGGTCGTCCTCGCCCGCACCCTCGAACTCACCTCCCCCGCACCGCTGGACGTGCCCGCCATGCTCCAGCGCCTGGCCCGGCGCGACCCCTCCGGCTACACCTTCGCGCTCCCCACCGGCCCCGGCCGCACCCTGATCGGCGCCAGCCCCGAACTCCTCGTCTCGCGCCGGGGCCGCCAGGTGGTCGCCAACCCCCTCGCCGGCTCGTCCCCGCGCAGCGACGACCTCGCCGAGGACGTCCGCCGGGCCGCCGCGCTCCTGGAGTCCGCGAAGGACCTCCACGAGCACGCCGTCGTCGTGGACGCCGTACACCAGGCCCTGGCCCCGTACTGCGCCGGGATGACCGTCCCGCCCCGGCCGACCCTGATCCGCACCGCTACCATGTGGCACCTGTCCACCACGGTCACGGGCACCCTCACCGACCCGGACACCTCGGCCCTCACTCTGGCCTGCGCGCTGCACCCCACCCCCGCGGTGTGCGGCACGCCGACGGCCACCGCCCGGGAGGTGCTGACGGAGACAGAACCGTTCGACCGCGGCTACTTCACAGGCATGGTCGGCTGGGGCGACGCGCACGGCGACGGCGAATGGGTCGTCACGATCCGCTGCGCCGAGGCGGAGGAGCGCATGCTGCGCCTCTACGCCGGAGCGGGCATCGTCGCGGCGTCCGAGCCGGAGGCCGAAACCGCCGAAACCGCCGCCAAGTTCCGCACCTTCCTGAGCGCGGTGGGCGCCGAGCTGTAAGCCCGTCGGCCGGCGGTCCGTAGCACCCGCGCAGGAGAGCGCCGCCCGCCCCTGACGGCCCATCAGCGCCTACGTGGAAGAGCCGCGGCCCGGTCCGTCGGAGCCCGCGCCGGAGGGCCCCGCCCGCTCCCCCGGCGCTCCGCACCTCAGGCGGTCAGGGCCGCGGGCTCGCCCAGCCGGGCGGCCGCGGTCCGCCAGGCGGCGGTGACGGCGAGGCGCGCCCGCGCGGTGGCCGCCGCTCCGTCGCCGTCGAGCAGCAGCGGCTGCCCGACGTGGACGTGGAGGCGGGGCCGCCGCAGCGGAGCGGTGGCCAGGCCCGCGAGCTGCTTGACGGCCGAGCCGGAGGTGACGCGGCGCGCCCCGGCCTGGCCCACCGGAATCACCGGCGCGCCGGTGCGGTGCGCGAGCCGGGCGAGGCCGCGCCGGAACGCACCCGGCTCGGCCTCGGCCGCGTCCGTGCGGAGGGGCAGGCCGCCCTCGGCGTAGATCAGGATGTGCCGGCCCTGCTCCAGCGCCTCCTGGGCGAGGTCGACCGACCGGGCCGCGCGGGGGTCGCCGCGGTAGACGGGGATGTGCCCCTCACGCGCGAGTGCGCGGCCGAGCAGGGGCACCCGCCAGAGACCCGCTGTCGCCATGACGACGGGGCGGGCGCCGAGGCTGAGGAGTGCCGCCAGGACGATCGCGGGGTCCGCGAGCGATGTGTGGTTGGCGGCGATGATCCCGGCCGGGGGAAGGGCGGCGCCTTCGTCGGTGGTGAGCGTCAACCGCCCGAATGCGGGGACCAGTTGACCGGCAAGGCGGCTGAGCATGGGATTCTCCGGTTCACTCGGGACGGGTTCCATCGTCCCGGGCGCGACAGCCGCGCGGCTGAGCGGTCGTACTCATCCGGTGTGTGTATCCGGACGGGCGGCGCCCCGGTCAGGGCCCCTGTACGACATCCGCGAGCGCCGAGGTCACCAGCTTGCCGACCGCCGCCGCTTCCGGCGGACCCGGCTCCCGGTCGGCGAACAGCAGGTGCCCGCCCCCGACGAGGGACAGGGTGAGCGAGTCGATGTCCGCGTCGGCGGAGACGCGGCCCAGCGCGCGCTCCTCGGTCAGATAGCCGGAGACCGCCGCCGTGATCTGGGCGAGGACGGCGATGCCGCCGCCGGGCGTGGCCTGCCGCAGCCGTGCGCGCAACTCGTCCCGGAAGGTGATGAGCGGGATGATCGCCACGGGAACCGGCCCGAACAGAGTGGTCAGCGCGTCCGCGAGGTTCCCTGCCACCGTCCTGGTTCCGGCACTCCCGCGCAGCGCCTGCGCCTGCTCCTCGATCCGCGCGGCCCGGTCGAGCACGAGCCCGACGAGGAAGGCGTCGAAGTCGGTGAAGTGCCGGTGCAGGACGCCCTTGGCACAGGCCGCCTCGTCGGTGACGGCCCTGCTGGTCAGCCCGTTCGCACCGTCCCGCAGCAACACACGCTCGGCGGCGTCGAACAGGTGCTGCCGGGGGTCGCGCAGGTGCACTCCGGTCGGCACGTATCCGTCCTCTCCTCGTCCGCGTCCACGCCGCCGTGTTGGCATGTGGGCATGCGCCCACTAAGGTGAACGCATGCCCACTTTACCGCGAGAGCAGCCCGGACCGCCGCAGCCCCATGAGGCCCGGCGGACGGCCGAATCCTTCGGTGCGGACGCGCGGCGCTACGACGAGGCGCGCCCTTCCTATCCCGCCGGCCTGGTGGACCGCATCGTCGCCGGGAGTCCTGGACGAGACGTTCTCGATGTGGGCTGCGGGACCGGGATCGCGGCCCGCCAGTTCCGGTCGGCGGGCTGCACCGTGCTCGGCGTGGAGCCCGATGCCCGGATGGCGGACCTCGCGCGGGCCCATGGCCTGCGGGTCGAGGTGGCGTCCTTTGAAGCCTGGGACCCGGCCGGCCGCACGTTCGACGTGGTGACCGCCGCCCAGTCGTGGCACTGGGTGGACCCGGCCGTCGGCGCCGCCAAGGCGGCCCGGGTACTGCGTCCGGGCGGACGCCTGGCCGTCTTCGGCCACGTATTCGAACCGCCCGCCGAGGTGGCCGAGGCGTTCGCGGCGGCCTACCGCCGGGTGGCGCCCGGCTCACCGTTCAGCGGCCGGCCGGCGCGGCGCCCGCTGGACATGTACCGGGCGGGCTACGCGAAGAACGCCGACCAGGTGCGCGCGACCGGCCGGTTCCACGAACCGGAGCAGTGGCAGTTCGACTGGGAGCGGCCCTACACCCGGGACGAGTGGCTGAACCTGCTCCCGACCACCGGGGGCCTCACCCGGCTACGTCCCGAACGGCTGGCCGCTGTCCTGTCCGCGGTCGGCGAGGCCATCGACGCCCTCGGGGGCGGCTTCACCATGCAGTACACGACGCTGGCCACCTCGGCCGTACGCACCACCGCCTGACGCGGGCTCAGCCGACCAGGTCCGGCGCGCGCAGCATCTCGTCCGGGATGCCCCAGGCGTCGACGAGATCGACCGCGAGCGGGCGGACCTTGCGGCAGAGGTCGTTCACCTCGCGGCTGATCGCCTTGGAGCGCTGGACGGTCAGCCGGCCGTGTTCCATGAACCAGGCGCGGTCCGCCTCGATCGTCGACAGGGCGAACAGGTCGCACAGCAGGCCCAGCGCGCGCTTGTCGCCGCTCTCGGGCAGCGCGCGCACCTTCTCGACGAACGCTTCGAGGACCAGCCGTTCGACGTGCGCGCGGGCGAGGGCGATGACGTGGTCCTGCACGTACGAGAAGACGGCGCCGGGGTCGCGGTGCTCGTCGATGCCGCGCTTGAGCCTGCGGGCCACCCCCGCGAGCATGTGCTCCTCGCGGAAGCGGACCATGGCGAGGTGGTACTCGGAGTCGAGCAGCCCGGCCTCGCGGTCCCACTCGTCGCCGCCCGGCAGCAGGTCCCGTACCCGCTCCAGCATCTTGTGGACCGAGGTCTTCTCCATGACCGTCTCGACGGCGAGCCCGGCGACATGCCGGACCGTGCCGAGCTGGTCGAGGTCCTCGAACTCGCTCGCGTAATGGGTGAGCAGCCCCTTGGCGACGAGTTGCAGCAGAACGTGGTTGTCGCCCTCGAACGTGGTGAAGATGTCGCTGTCGGCCTTGAGCGCGGCGAACCGGTTGACGCTGAGGTAGCCGGCGCCGCCGCACGCCTCGCGGCACTCCTGGACGACCCGGGTGGCGTGCCAGGTGGCGAGCGCCTTGGTGCCGGCGGCCCGTGACTCCAGCAGGCGCCGCGCCTGTTCGTCGTCCTCGATGCCGGAGAAGACGTCGTGCAGCTGTGTGCGGACGACGTCCTGCGCGAAGTGCAGCGCGTAGGTGCGGGCCAGGAGCGGCAGCAGCCGGCGCTGATGCAGTCCGTAGTCGAGGAGCAATTGCTCGTCCGTGCCCGGGGCCGCCGCGAACTGCTGGCGCCGCACGGCGTACTTGACGGCGATCGCGAGGGCCACCTTGGCCGCGCCGACCCCGGCGCCGGCGACGCTGACCCGGCCCTGGACGAGGGTGCCGAGCATGGTGAAGAAGCGCCGTCCGGGGTTCTCGATGGGGCTCTCGTAGACGCCGTCGGCGGTGACGTCGGCGAACCGGTTGAGCAGCGCCTCGCGCGGCACGCGTACGCCCTTGAAGCGGATGCGGCCGTTGTCCACGCCGTTGAGGCCCATCTTGCGTCCGTCGTCCTCGATCCGGACGCCGGGCACCACTCGGCCGTCCTGCCGGACCCGTACGACGAAGGCGTGCACCCCCTGCGCCTTCCCGGCCACCTCCAGCTGGGCGAAGACCACCGCCAGCTCCGCGTGGCGGGCGGCGTTGCCGATGTAGTCCTTGCACGCCTCGTCGCCGGGGGTGGTGAGGACGAACTCCCGTGCGTCGGGGTCGTACGCCGCGACCGTGCCGAGCGACTGCACGTCGGAGCCGTGTCCCGTCTCGGTCATCGCGAAGCAGCCCATCAGGCGCCCGGTGATCAGGTCCGGCAGGTACGCCTCGTGGTGGCGCTCGGTGCCCAGATGGAGGATCGCGCCGCCGAAGAGCCCGAACTGCACCCCCACCTTCACCAGCACCGACAGGTCACCGAAGGCCAGCGTCTCGAACGCCGCGATGGACGCCCCGACGTCGCCGCCCCCGCCGTACTCCTGCGGAAACCCCATCCCGGTCTGGCCGGTCGCGGCCATCTCGACCACGATCTCCCGCACCCGTTCGCGGAAGGCGTCGATGCCGAGCTCCTCGGCCTCCTCCAGGACGGAGGCGTACGCCACCAGATTGGTCCGGACGAGCTCGCGGATGCCGGCGTAGTCGCCGTCGAGCACCTCGGTCAGCGCCCGGACGTCGACCTCGGGCTGTACGTAGCCGCCGGCGGCAGCGGATGTGTTCTCAGTGGCCATGTCCCTTCGCTACCCCGCACCGGGACGATCAAGCGACCGGACCCCACGGGTGGCCTACAGTGCTCAGCAGTCCCGACAAGCAACGATCCTGGAGTTGTCGAGTGCGAATTCCCTCGCGTGCAAAGCGATTCATAGCCGTGGCGGCGACCGGCGCCGCCCTACTGGCCACGAGTGGTACGGCTCACGCCGCGGCCCCCGCCGTCCGGGCGAGTGCAGCGGCCCCCACCTGCGTCAAGGTCAACGTCGACAAGGGCACCATCTCGAAGACGGCCTATGTGACGAACAAGTGCTCCACGACGAAGCGGGTCAAGGTCGTGTGGTCCTTCGCCCCCGATTCCGACTGCAACACCCTCAAGCCCGGACAGAAGTTCAAGACCAAGCGCGGCCTCGCGCCGCAGTTCGACGGGCTGGCACTCTGCTGAGTGTTCCTCCTCGCCACCGACGCGATGGCGGCCCCCGGTTCACGGCGCGGACCGGGGGCCGCGCAGGCCCCGGAGCTATGTCCCGCCCTCCTGCCGGCCCAGGAAACCGGGGCTGCCCATCCCGGTCAGTGGGCGTGCGTCTTCTCCGTCGGCGGGGGCGAGGGCTGCCAGCTGTAGCCCGGCACGACGAGGCGGCCGCCGGTGACGGGATCCGGAATGATGACGGACGACAGCCCGAAGACCTCTTGGACCATCTCCGTGGTGACGACCTCGTCCGGCGCCCCCTGCGCGACGATGCGCCCGTCCTTCATCGCGACGAGGTGATCGGCGTACCGGACCGCCTGGTTGAGGTCGTGGAGCACGGCGACGACGGTGCGCCTGCGTTCCAGGTTGAGACGGCGTACCAGGTCCAGCACCTCCACCTGGTGGGCGACGTCCAAGTACGTCGTGGGCTCGTCGAGCAGCAGAATTTCGGTGTCCTGCGCCAGGGCCATGGCGATCCACACGCGCTGGCGCTGGCCGCCGGAGAGTTCGTCCACCGGCCGGTCGGCGAGTCCTGCCGTGTTCGTACGCTCCAGAGCCTCGCCCACGGCGTGCTCGTCGGCGTCCGACCACTGCTGCCACCACTTCTGGTGCGGCTGGCGGCCCCGGGCAACGAGGTCTGCGACGGTGATGCCGTCGGGCGGTGTGGGCGACTGCGGCAGCACGCCGACGGTCCGCGCGATCTCCTTGGCCGGGAGCCCGGCGAGTTCGGCGCCGTCCAGCAGTACGGTGCCGCGCCGCGGCTTGAGGAGCCGGCCGAGCGCCCGCAGGAGGGTGGATTTTCCGCAGGCGTTGGGCCCGACGACGATGGTGACCCTACCGTCGGGGATCTCCATGTCCAGGCCCTCGACGACGGTGCGGTCCTCGTAGGCCAAGGTCAGATCGTGCGCCGAGAGGCGGCTGGCGGGCGGACGGCTCATGACGAGGTGCCTCCGTAACGGCTGCGGGTACGGACGATGAGCCACATCAGGTACGGGGCGCCCACCACGGCGGTGAGGACCCCGGTCGGCAGCTCGATCGGGGAGAACAGACGGCGGGCCAGCAGGTCCGCGACCACGACGATCAGCGCCCCGGCGAGGGCCGAGGACAGCAGCGGGGTCTGGGCGGTGCGGGTGAGCCGGCGCGCGATCTGCGGGGCGAGCAGCGCGACGAAGTCGACCGGTCCCACCGCGCCGGTGGCCACCGACGCCAGGACGACGCCGAGTGCGGTCAGCCCGAGCCGGACCCGGCCCAGGCGCACGCCGAGCGCGGTGGCCGTGTCGTCGTCGAAGGACGCGCTGCGCTGTGCCCGCGCCGCCCACACGGCCGCCGGGATGCCCGCCAGAAGGACGACGACGAGCGGCCCTGCCTCCTCGTAGCCCCGGCTGTTGAGCGAGCCCGTCAGCCAGACCTTGGCCTGCTGGGCCACCAGATAGTCGCCCTTGGTCAGCAGCAGCTGGGTCAGCGAGCCGAGCGCTACCGACACCCCGATGCCGACCAGGACGAAGCGGGAGGAGTGCAGCCCGCCGCGCCAGGCGAAGACGTACACGAGCAGGGCCGCCGCCAGGCCGCCGGCGACGGAGACGTAGGGCAGCGCGTCGGCGGCGACGGCGTTGAAGCTCAGTGCGGCCACCGTGGCCGCCCCCGCCCCGTGTGTGACGCCGATGACGTCGGGACTGGCGAGCGGGTTGCGGGCGACGGTCTGCACCAGCGCCCCGGCGACACCGAACGCGGCGCCCGCGAGGAGGCCCACGACCAGACGCGGCAACCGCAGGGTGCCCACGACGAGTTCGTCCGGGCTGGGGCGGCCGAGCAGGACGCGTACAACCTCCGACGGCGTCACGAACGACTCACCGACGCAGAGGTACGCCACGACCGCGCACGCCAGCAGCACCGTGAGCGCCGCGGCGACGACGGCCGCCCGGCGGTGCACGAGGAAACTCGCCCGCCCGCGCCGCAGCACGGCATGCCCGACGGGGCGCAGACGCGGCGCGACGGCGGCTTCGAGCTTGCTCACGCGGCCACCACCGTCCGGCGCCGGACCAGCGCGATCAGGAACGGCACACCGATCAGGGCGGTCATGACGGCCACCGGCACCTCCGAGGGCGGGAAGAGGACGCGGCCGAGCACGTCGGAGCCGAGGAGCATCACCGGGCCCAGCAGGGCCGCCAGCGGCAGTACCCAGCGGTGGGCCGTGCCCACCAGCGCGCGGGCGATGTGCGGAACGGCCAGACCGGTGAAGGCGATCGGGCCGACCGAGGCCACGGCGGCCCCGGTGAGCACGGTCGCCCCGAGCGCGCCGAGGATCCTCAGGCGTCCGACGTTGTTGCCGAGGTTCCGCGCGGCGTCGTCGCCGAGGGCGAGCGCGTCCAGGCCGCGGGCGAGCGCCGCGACCAGGACGATTCCGATCAGGATGAACGGCCACACCTGACGGATCACTTCGCCGTCGCGCCCGCCGAGCGAGCCGACCTGCCAGAAGCGGAACTCGTCGAGGGCGCGGGCGTTGGTGGTGGCGATCCCGGACACGAGCGAGGCGAGGAACGCGTTCATCGCGGCCCCCGCCAGCGCGAGCTTGACGGGCGACGCGCCGCCCCGGCCGCCGCTGGCGACGGCATAGACCGCCACCCCGGCCAGCGCGGCGCCGCCGAACGCGAACCACACGTAGCCGTTCAGCGAGTGCACCCCGAAGAACGCGATCGCGGTCACCACGCCCACCGAGGCGCCCTGGCCGACGCCGAGGATGCCGGGTTCCGCGATGGGGTTGCGGGTGATGCCCTGCATGACCGCGCCCGCGAGAGCGAGCGCGGCGCCCGCGAGCACACCGATCACCGTCCGGGGTACGCGCAGCGCACGCACCACCTGGGCGTCGTCGCTCCCGCCGTCGTGGAACAGGGCCTGGAGCGCGTCGCCCGGCGCGACCTGCCGGCTGCCGACGGTGAGGCTCAGGAGTACGGCGAGCAGCAGCATCGCCACGCCGGCCAGCAGCCAGGCGGCCCGTCGGCGGTTGAGGTCAGGGGGCGGCATGCACCGGGCTCACTCTCTCTTCTCGGCTGTCCCGGGCCCTCAGGCCGTCAGGTACTTCTTCAGGTCGTCGAGCACCACGTCGGCGGCAGTGACACCGAGTCCCAGGTACCAGGTCTCGTCGGGCACGTCGTAGGCGTGGCCGTCCTTGACCGCCTTCAGGTTCTTCCAGAGCGGGTTGGCCTGCGCCTTGCTCTTGTCGGTGGCCTTCGCGTCGCCGTAGACGCCCGTGAAGATGTAGTCGGCGTCGGCCTGGTCGATGTTCTCGGCGCTGACCTCGGCGGCCAGGTCGGCGATGTCCTGGTTCTCGGGGCGCGGAATGCCGACGTCCTTGAGGATGGTGCCGATGAAGGAGTCGTTGGCGTAGAGCCGGATCAGGCCGTCGGGCAGGTAGCGGACCATCGACACGGTGGGCTTGTGGGCCCCCAGCTCGTCCCCGAGGGCCTTCGCCTTCTTCTTGTACGCGGCGAGGTTCGCCTCGGCCTGCGCCGTCCGGTCCAGCGCGGCGGCGTTGAGGAGGTAGTTCTCCTTCCAGGTGAAGCCGGGCCGGATGGAGAAGACGGTGGGCGCGATCTGCGACAGCTCGTCGTAGGAGTTGGCGGCGCGCAGCTGGCTGCCCAGGATCAGGTCGGGCTTGAGCGCGGCGATCGCCTCCAGGTTGAGGCTGTTGATCGTGCCGATGTTCTTCGGGGTGCCCGCGTCCTTCTTGAGGTACGACGGCAGCTCCGGCGATCCCTCGGTCGGGGCGAGACCGACGGGCTTCACCCCCAGTGAGACCACATTGTCGAGCTCACCGACGTCGAGCACGACCACGCGCTTGGGCTGCTCCTTGATCTCGGTGCTGCCCATGGCGTGCTTGACCGTACGCGGCCACTGGCCGGGCTTCGCGTCCGTGCCGAGGGCCGCGGTCTTCGCGGCCGCGTCGCCGAAGTCCTTGCCGCCCTTGGCGACCGACTTCGATTCCTTGCCCGAGCCCTGCGAGGACGCGTTCCCGTCCTTGCCGGAGGAATCGGCGCCGCACGCGGCCAGTGACAGGGCGGCAGCGACGGCCAGAGCGACTGCGGCTGAACCGCGGCGCCGATATGACATGAGTGTGTCTCCTCGTTTTGTTCACCTTTGAAAGATTAGGCGAGCCTCACCTTATGCGAACGTTGTCCACGGAATCGGCACGGGGCGGGGGAAGCCCCTCCCGGCGGCACGATCGCGCCACGAGCCCGCCGTCCCCTCTCGGGGCCCGGCGGGCTCGTGGCGCGATCGTGCCGGTCAGCGGGCCTTCCGCGTGAACTCGGTCGTGTACGTCTTCTCCAGGTCGATCGTGGCGTTCTTCAGGTTCGGGTTGAAGGCCTTGAGTACGCGCTGCACCGTCGCGGGGCCGTCGGCCGGCATCGTGCCGTCCTTCGTGAACATCGGCAGCGTGCTCTCGATGGCCTGGGCGTAGAGCCCCTCGCCCCCCTGCGCGTAGTCGCCGGGCATCTTCGCCGCGATCTCCTTCGCGCTGTGCGTGGACATCCACTTCAGGGTGCGTACGAAGGCGTTGGCGAGCTTCTGCACCGTGTCCTTGTGCCCGTCGACCCAGTCGGTGTTCATGTACAGGCTCGACGACGGGTAGAGCCCGCCGAGCGCCTGCCGGGAGCCCTCCGGGGTGCGCATGTCGACCAGCACCTTGCCGATCTTCTTGTCGAGGATCTGCGCCACGGTCGGGTCGGTGGTCATACCGCCGTCAATGGATCCCTGCTGCAGGGCGGAGATGAAGGTCTGGCCGGCGCCGACAGCGACATTGGTGAACTTGTCGACGCCCACCCCGTCGTGGACGCCCAGGTACTTGGTGAGGAAGTCGGTGGAGGAACCGAGCCCGGTCACGCCCAGCTTCTTGCCGGCGAAGTCCTTGGGCGACTTGAGGCCGTCCGCCGCCTTGTTGGAGACGATCTCGACCTCGCCCGGCGTCTGGGCCAGCTGCACCACGGACTCGACGGACTTGCCCTTGGTCTGCAGGTCGAGGGTGTGGTCGTAGAACCCGACGACACCCTGGACGTTCCCGGCGACCAGGGAGGTCGTGGCATCGATGCCGGCGGGCTCGCTCAGCAGCTCGACGTTGACGCCCTCGTCCCTGAAGTAGCCCAGGCGCTGCGACAGCATCGCGGGCAGGTAGATGACCTTGTCGATCCCGCCGACCATGATCTTCACCTTGGGCCCCTTCCCGCCCGAACCACCGTCGGAGGCGTGGGAGGAGACCTCGTCGGCGCAACCGCCGAGGGCGGCGAGTACGGCGATGGTGGCGGTGAGGGCGGCGAGTCGGGCGGCCGGATGACGGCGGGGCATGTGCGGCTCCTGGGGGCGGGACGTGCTGCGGTGGCGGAAGGGTTCAGCGGGATTCATCGGCGGCGGGCTTCCAGCGGAAGAGCTTGTTCTCGAGGAAGGTGAGTACGCCTTCGGCGAGCAGCGCGACGACGGCGAGGATGACCATCGCCGCGTACACCCCGGCGGAGTTGAAGGTGCCCTGCGAGGCGGAGACGAGCAGGCCGATGCCCTTGGTCGCGCCGATGTACTCGCCGACGATGGCGCCGATCAGGGCGAACCCGAAGCTGACGTGGAGGCTGGTGAAGATCCACGAGGTCGCGGCGGGGATGACGACCTGGAAGGTGACCTGGCGGTCACGGGCCCCGAGGATGCGGGCGTTGTCGATGAGGTGGCGGTCGACCTCCCGGGCGCCCTGGAAGGCGTTGAAGAAGACCGGGAAGAAGACGAGGACGACGGCGGAGGCGACCTTCGACGCCGGGCCGAGGCCGAACCAGATGAGGAAGATCGGGGCCAGGACGATACGGGGCAGGGCGTTGAGCACCTTGATGTACGGGCCCAGCACGTCGGCCAGGAAGCGGACACGGCCGAGCGCGATACCGAGCACCACACCGGCGATGACGCCCACGACCCAGCCGAGCAGCGCCTCGTAGAGCGTGTACCAGATCTGTTCGAGCAGCGAGCCCTGCGGGGTGCCGTGCAGCGCCCACTGCTGGATCTGGTCCCAGATCTTCGAGGGCATCGAGAAGTTGAACGGGTCGATGATCCCGGCACGCGAGAACCACTCCCAGACACCGAGGACGAACACGAGCACGGCGGCGCGGGCCAGCAGGACGATGCCGCGCCGGCGCCGCGCGGCCCGTGCGCGCTCCTCGGTGCGGGCCGATGCGGTGGCCTCACCCGGATCCGGCGTCGCGGCGGACTTGGCGACGGCCGCCTCGGCGGTGACGTCAGGCGACATGCTGCGCACCCCTCTCGCGGGTGATGCGGACTTCCTCGCCCAGCGAGGACCAGATCTCGCGGTAGATCTCGACGAACCGGGGCTCCAGCCGGACCGACTCGACACGGCGCGGCCTCGGGAGGTCGATCGTGAAGACCTCCTTGACCGTGGCCGGGCCCGCCGTCATGACGACCACCTTGTCGGCCAGCGCGATGGACTCCTCCAGGTCATGGGTGACGAAGACGACGGAGGAACCGGTGCCGGCCCACAGCTCCATCAGCTCGTCGGACATGAGGGCGCGGGTCTGGACGTCGAGCGCGGAGAACGGCTCGTCCATGAGCAGGATCGACGGGTCGTTGACGAACGTGGAGGCCAGGGCGACCCGCTTGCGCTGGCCGCCGGACAACTGGTGCGGGTACCGGTCCTCGAACGCGCTCAGCCCGACGCGGGCCAGCCACTCCCGGGCTCGCTCCCTCGCTTCCGCCTTGGGGACGCCCCGGAAGCGCGGCCCGGCCATGACGTTGGACAGCACGGTCCGCCAGGGGAACGTAGCGTCCTGCTGGAAGACGAAGCCGACCTTGTCGTCGATGCCCCGGACCGGCGTGCCGGACAGCATCACCTCGCCCTCAGTCGGCTCCTCCAGTCCGCTGACGAGGGTGAGCGTGGTGGACTTGCCGCAGCCGGTGGGGCCGACGACGGCGACGAACTCGCCCTGCTGAATGGTCAGATCGAGATCATGGACAGCGGTGTGGAACGCGCCGGACGGCGTTCGGAATGCCTTGCGGACACCGCGTAGTTCGATGGCCGGGCTCGAAGGGCTTGTCATGCCGGGGACGTTAGGAAAGGGCCGTGCGGGCCGGGAAGTTTTGGCCCGCAACCACGGGTTCTTCCCGTAAGCGGAATTCTGCGCATTGTGCCGACCGCATGGACGGGCACTGTCGTCCAAGCCCTTCCCCGGCCGAATCGGCTGCGGTTACGGTGCGCTGGTCCCGGCGGAACTCCCGGCCGCACGGGCATGTTCCCGAAAGCAGGTGTCTCCCGTGGCCCGCTTGCGCATCGGCTGGCCGAGGCAGGTGTTCGCCCAGGTGCTGATCGCGCAGTTGCTGATCACCACGGGCGTCCTGCTGTTGCTGACCGGCCTCTTCCTGCAACCGCTGCGCACACAGCTCGACGACCAGGCCGAGCACCAGGCCCTGGCCATCGCGCAGACCACGGCGGCCGATCCGGAGATCGCCGCGGGCCTGCTGTCGAGCGAACCGGACCCGGCGGGACCGGTGCAGCGGCAGGCCGAACGCACCCGGGAGGCGACGGGCGCGCTGTATGTGGTGGTGATGGATCCGCGCGGGATCCGCTGGTCCCACACGGATGTGCGGCAGGTGGGCCACCGGGTGTCGACGGACCCGTCCACTCCCCTGCACGGCCACGTCATCCTGGAGATCGACCGGGGCACCCTCGGCACGTCGGCGCGGGCCAAGGTCCCGCTGCGGGACGGCGCGGGCACCGTGATCGGGGCGGTGTCGGTCGGCATCGCCTACTCCGGCGTACAGGAACGACTCCTGGCGGCCCTGCCCGGACTGCTGCGCTACGCGGGTGCGGCGCTCGCGGTGGGGGCGGGCGCCGCCCTGTTCGTGGCCGGTGTCTTCCGCAAGCGCACGCATGGCGTCTCCCTCAGGGACATCACGGCGCTGCTGTCGGAACGGGAAGCGATGCTGCACGCTGTACGGGAGGGTGTCATCGCCCTCGACGAGCATCAGCGCGTACGGCTGGTGAACGACGAGGCCGCCCGGCTGCTCTCGCTCCGCGACGAGGCGGAGGGCCGCGATCTGGAGGAGGTGCTGCCGCCCGGCCGCTCCCGCGACGTCCTCACGGGGCACGTCACCGGCCGCGATCTGCTGACCGTCCGGGAGAACCGGGTGCTCATCGCCAACAGGATGCCCACCCCCGACGGAGGCGCGGTCGTCACCCTGCGGGACCGTACGGAGGTCGAACTCCTCGGCCGCGAACTCGACTCCACCAAGGGCCTGCTGGACGCACTGCGCGCCCAGGACCACGAGCACGCCAACCGCCTCCACACCGTGCTCGGCTACCTCGACCTGGACATGCCCGACAGCGCACGCTCCTACGTCGCCGGCCTCACCCACGCCCGGCGCGCGACGGCGGACAACTTCGCGGACCGTGTTCGTGTCCCCATGGTCTCGGCCCTCCTGGTCGGAAAGGCGGCCGTCGCGGCCGAGCGCGGCGTGACCCTGCGGCTTTCGGACCGCAGCCGGCTGCCGAGCCGGCTGATCGACGCCCGGGACGTCGTGACCGTGCTGGGCAACCTCATCGACAACGCCCTCGACGTCGTCGGGGGAGGCAGCGCGCGTCCCGAGGTCGAGGTCGAGATCTTCGTCGAGGCCGACACGGTCGTGACCCGCGTCAGCGACAACGGACCGGGGGTGCCCGTGGAACTGCGCGAGACCGTCTTCGAGGAGGGCTGGAGCACCAAGGAATCCCCGCACCACCGCGGCCGCGGGCTCGGTCTGGCCATGGTGCGCAGCCTCGCCGAACGCTACGGCGGCACCGCCCGCATCGCCGCGCGGGCCGGGGGCGGCGCCGTGTTCACCGTGACGTTCCCCGACATCGCCGCACGGTCCCTGACCCCTGAACAGCCCGTCCCGGCAGGAGAAGCACCGTGATTGACGTTCTGGTGGTCGACGACGACTTCCACGTCGCGGCGATCAACAAGGCCTACGTGGAAAAGACGGCGGGTTTCCGCGTCGTCGGCACGGCCCATACCGCCCTGCACGCCCTACAGATGCTGGAGACCCTCCACGTCGATCTGCTGCTGCTCGACCACTACCTCCCCGACCGGGCGGGCCTGGATCTCGTACGCCACATGCGGCAGAAGGGCCTGCGCAGCGACGTGATCATGGTGACGGCCGCGCAGGACGTCGAGGTCGTCGAGGCGGCCCTGCGGTACGGCGTGCTGCACTACCTCGTCAAACCGTTCACGCTGGACGGCCTGCGCTCCCGGCTGAACAGCTACACCGAGTTGCGGCGCAGCCTGCGGGCGGCCGGCGCGGGGACGACCCCGGGGCAGCAGCAGATCGACCGCATCTTCGGCTCCGTGCGCACCCCGGCGATCACGCCCTCCGTGCCCCCCAAGGGCTGGTCGGGTCCCACGGTGGAGCTGATCCGCCAGGTGATCGCCGGCGCCGACCGCCCCCTGTCCGCCCAGGACGTGGCGACCCGCGCGGGCATCAGCCGCTCGACGGCGCAGCGCTATCTGCGCCACCTCCAGGAGAACGGCTCACTCGAACTGTCCCTGCGGTACGGCGATGCCGGCCGCCCCGAGCACCGCTACACCCGCGCACCCCGGCCGGAGCCGCGCTGATCCGCCCGGCCTCCCGCCCCGGTCCCGCCGGCGGGACCGGGGCGGGAACCGCTCAGCCCGACGGTGTGATGGTCACCTTCACGTGCTTCATCAGGGGCTGGTCGCTCTGGGTGCTGTAGTCGACGAGCGCGCAGAGGACGTTCATCTCGGGCATGTATCCGGCGGCGCAGCCCCGGGGGATGTCGTACGGGACCGCGAGGTACCGCTCCACACGCCGCCTGCTGCCGTCCCTGGCGGTGCTCGTGATGTCGACGGGGTCGAAATCCCCGACGCCGCGCTCGCGCATGTCGTCCTTGTTCATGAAGACGAGAGTGCGCAGGTTCTTGATGCCGCGGTAGCGGTCGTTGTCGGAGTAGATGGTGGTGTTCCACTGGTCGTGCGAGCGCATCGTGCCCAGGGAGAGCGTGCCCGGCGCCGGGACGACGTCCGGCAGGGGCGCGGTGGAGAACTCGGCGCGGCCGGACGGGGTCAGGAAGACGAGCTCACGGGCGGGCTGCCGGATACGGAAGCCGAGGGGCAGGCGTACGCGGCGGTTGCAGTCCTCGAACCCCTCGATGACCTGGGCCATGGAGTCGCGGATGCGGTCGTAGTCCTCGACGTACCACTCCCACGGGGTGTCGCTGCCGGGCAGCGTGGCGCGGGCCATCCCCGCGATGATGGCCGGCTCGGACAGCAGGTGCCGGGACGCCGGACGCTTCATCCCGACGGACAGGTGCACCATGCTCATCGAGTCCTCGACCGAGGTGGACTGGAGACCACCGCGCTGGTGGTCCTTCTCGGTGCGGCCCAGGCACGGCAGGATGAGCGCCTTGCGGCCGTGGACGAGGTGGCTGCGGTTGAGTTTGGTGCTCACCTGAACGGTCAGCTCGCAGGTGCGCAGCGCCTCGTAGGTGTACGCGGTGTCGGGCGCGGCCAGGGCGAAGTTGCCGCCCATGCCGACGAACACCTTCACGTCGCCCTGGTGCATCGCCCGGATCGTGCCCACCGTGTCCAGGCCGTGTTCGCGCGGCGGCTCGATCCCGCAGGCGTCGGCCAGGCGGTCCAGGAACTCCGGGGGCGGCCGGTGGTCGATCCCGCAGGTGCGGTTGCCCTGCACGTTGCTGTGCCCGCGCACGGGCGAGGGGCCCGCTCCCTCGCGGCCCAGATTGCCGCGCAGCAGAAGGACGTTGACGATCTCGCGGATCGTGTCGACGCCGTGGTCGTGCTGGGTGATGCCCAGGCACCAGCTGATGATGCTGCGGTCGGCCTCGCTGTACACGCGCGCCGCCTTGAGGATGGCGTCGCGGCTCAGGCCGGCCTGGTGCTCGATCTCGTCCCAGGTGGTCTCCTCGCACACCGCGCGGTAGGCCTCGAAGCCCTCCGTGTAGCGGTCGATGAACTCCGCGTCCAGGGCCTTCGGGTCCGTCTCGGCCTCCTTCAGGACCGCCTTGGCGATCCCCCGCAGGAAGGCCATGTCCCCGCCGATGCGCACCTGGAGGTTCAGGGTGCTGGTCGGCGTCGACTTGAACAACGCCATGTCCATGACGTCGTGCGGGATGATCGTGCGGGTCGCGGCGGCCTCGACGAGCGGGTTGACGTGGACGACCTGCGCACCGCGGTGGCAGGCCTCGGCGAGGGCCGTCAGCATCCGGGGAGCGTTGGAGGCGGCGTTGACGCCCATGATGAAGAGGGCGTCCGCGCTCTCCCAGTCCTTGAGGTCGCAGGTGCCCTTGCCGGTGCCGAGGGCGGCCTGCAGGGCGCGTCCGCTGGCTTCGTGGCACATGTTGGAGCAGTCGGGCAGGTTGTTCGTGCCCAGCTCGCGGGCCCACATCTGGTAGAGGAACGTGGCTTCGTTGCCGAGCCGGCCCGAGGTGTAGAACGACGCCTGGTGCGGGCTGTCCAGCTCCCTCAGGGTGCGGCCCACCAGTGCGAAGGCGTCCTTCCAGCTGATCGGCTCGTAGTGGTCCGACTCGGGGTCGTACACCATCGGCTCGGTCAGGCGCCCCTGGTCCTCCAGCTCGAAGTCGCTCCACCGGGACAGCTCGCTCACCGAGTGCTCGGCGAAGAACTCCCGGCCGACCCGCTTGCGCGTCATCTCCCACGTCACGTGTTTGATGCCGTTCTCGCAGATGTCGAGCTTGAGGCCCTTGAGGTCGTCCGGCCACGCGCAGCCGGGGCAGTCGAAGCCGCCGTTCTCGTGGTTCATCCTGACGATCGCGCGCGGGCCGTCGACCAGTTCGCGTTCCCGCACCAGGAACTTGGTCACGCTCTTGGCCGCGCCCCAGCCCGCCGCGGGGTGGTGGTACGGGCGGGACTCGGGTTTCCCCCCGGGGGCGGGGCCGATACGGGGCTCCAGCGCGCCCGGGTCCTCCTCGGGGACGTTCACAGAGTGTCGTCCTCGTCCCGTCGGCGCTCGGTGCCGGTGGGCAGACCGACGTCCCGCCGGTCCTCCTCCGTCATCTCCTGGAGCTCTTCCTCGTCGGGGCGCCTCGGCATGCCGCGGCCGTGGTCGCGGTCCGGGTCCCCTTCGACCTTGCGGTTGGACTTGTGGTGGCTCATGGTTCCTCCGTGTGTGCGACGCCGGCGGTGGACCGGCGGGTCAGTCGGTGGTGGCCGGTTGTTCCGCGTCCTCCTGTCCGCTCCCGGCGGTCTGTCCCGGCCGGACGGTGCAGTGCAGCGAGTCGTTCTCGACGTCGGCGACGATCGTGTCCCCGGGCCCGGCGTCGCCGCTGAGCAGGAGGGAGGCGATGCGGTTGTCGAGTTCCGTCTGGATCGTGCGGCGCAGCGGCCGGGCTCCGAACTCCGGCTGGTGCCCGTGCGCGATCAGCAGTTTCTTCGCGGCCCCAGTGACCTCCAGCTCCATGCCCTGGGCGCGCACCCGGTGCTCGCTCCGGGCCAGGAGGTGGTCCACGATGCGGTCGAGGTCGTTCTCGGTGAGGCTGTGGAAGACGATGATGTCGTCGATGCGGTTGAGGAATTCCGGCAGGAACCGTCCCCGCAACTCCTCCATCAGCTCGTCCTTGAGCTCGGCCGCGTCCCCCTCGTGCTGGAGGATGCGGTGGGCGCCGATGTTGGACGTCATGATGACGACGCAGTGCCGGAAGTCCACGGTGCGGCCCTGGCCGTCGGTGAGCCGGCCGTCGTCGAGGATCTGCAGCAGGGTGTTGAAGACATCGGGGTGCGCCTTCTCCACCTCGTCGAACAGGACCACGCTGTACGGGTGGCGGCGGACCTTCTCCGTGAGCTGCCCCGCCTCCTCGTAGCCGACGTATCCGGGAGGCGCGCCCACGAGCCGGGCGACGGTGTGCTTCTCCTGGAACTCGCTCATGTCGAAGCGGATCATCCGGTCCTTGTCGCCGAACAGCAGCTCGGCGAGGGTCTTGGCGAGTTCGGTCTTGCCGACGCCGGTCGGTCCGAGGAAGAGGAACGAGCCGACGGGCCGGTTCGGGTCGCCCATGCCCGCACGGCTGCGGCGCACCGCCTCGGAGACCGCGGTGACGGCTTCGTCCTGGCCGACGATACGGGCGTGCATCTCCTCTTCCAGCTTGAGCAGCTTCTCCTTCTCGCTCGCCGTGAGCTGGGAGACGGGGATGCCGGTGCGGCGCGAGACGATGTCGGCGATGTCGCTCGCCGTGACGGAGACGACGCCCTCGCGCCGCTCCTCGATCCCGGCGAGTTCGCCCTCCGCCTCGGCGATCTCCCGCTTCAGCTCGGAGGCCCTGTCGAAGTCCTCCGCGGCGATGGCCTGGTCCTTCTCACGGTTCAGCTTTGCGAGCCTGTCCTCGCGGCCGACCACCTCCGTGGAACGGCTCGCGCTGCGCAGCCGCACCCGCGCGCCGGCCTGGTCCATGAGGTCGATCGCCTTGTCGGGCAGGAAGCGGTCGCCGATGTAGCGGTCCGAGAGTTCCGCGGCGGCGGCCAGAGCGCCGTCGGCGAAGCGGACTTGGTGGTGGGCCTCGTAGGCGTCCCGCAGCCCTTCCAGGATCTGCACGGTCTCCTCGACCGAGGGCTCGGGTACCAGTACGGGCTGGAAGCGCCGTTCGAGCGCCGCGTCCTTCTCCACGTGTTTGCGGTACTCGTCGATGGTCGTCGCGCCCACGACCCGGAGTTCCCCACGGGCGAGCGCGGGCTTGAGCATGTTGCCCGCGTCCATGGAGCCCTCGCCCGTGGCTCCCGCTCCGACGACCGTGTGGAGTTCGTCGATGAACAGGATGATGTCGCCGCCCGCGTTCTGGACGTCCTCGATGACCTTCTTCAGCCGTTCCTCGAACTGGCCGCGGTACTGCGCACCGGCGACCATGCCGGACAGGTCGAGCGAGACGACCCGCCTGTCCTTGAGGGTGTCGGGCACCTCACCCGCCACGATGCGCTGGGCCAGGCCCTCCACGATGGCGGTCTTGCCGACACCGGGCTCCCCGATGAGCACGGGGTTGTTCTTCGAGCGGCGCGACAGGATCTCGACGGTCTGCTCGATCTCCTCGGCCCGCCCGACCACCGGGTCCAGTTTGCCGGCCTTGGCCTCCTTGGTGAGGTCGCGGCCGAACTCGTCGAGGGTCGTGGACGGCGCCTGCCCGCCGGCCGGGCCGTCCGCCCGGTCCGCCTGCTCCGTGGCACCGGCCAGCTTGCGCGGGTCGAGCCCGCCGGCGTCCAGCAGCTGGGCCGCGCCGCTGTCGGGGTCCGCGATGAGCGCGCCCAGGATGTGCTCGGGCCCGATGTAGGACACGCCGGCGGCCTGCGAGTGGGAGTAGGCCGCGGTGAGCGTGCGCTTGGCCGCCGGTGTCAGCCCCGGCTCCGAGGACGGTTCGACGGACTCGCGTGGCAGAACCTTGGCGATCTCGGCGGCGAAGGCATCCGGATCGACCCCCGCCTGAGCCAGGATGCGCCGCGAGGGGTCGACCTTGGTCGTCGCCCACAGGAGGTGCTCCGTGTCCAGGTCGGACGTCCCGTCCTCGATCGCCTTTCCGGCGGCCAGGTTGAGCAGTTCCTGGGAGGACTCGGACAGCAGACGCCCTATGGGTACGCGCTGAACCGCGGGCGGCGACGATGCGGGAGATGTACCGAAGAAACGGTTGAACATTTCACTGAACGGATCTGCCGAACCGAATCCGAACGAGGACATCGACATGGCGACTCCAATGCGCGGCGTTTCCTACCAGCCAAACGCGGCGCCCCGGCACTCGCAACCGCGCTCGGAGAGGTGACGCCTACGGGGCCGGCGGCAGGTCGTCCAGGAAGTCGGCGGTCGGGACGTGGAAGAGGCACCCCGTGACGGCGGTCGAGAAGTCGAGGATCCGGTCGTGCAGGCCGGGGCGCGTACCGAGGAACATGTTGCGGAGCATGTGCTCCGTCACGTCCGGGGTCCGTGCGTACCCGATGAAGAAGGTGCCGAATTCCCCCTCTCCCACCGTGCCGAACGCCATGTTCTCGCGGACGATCTTGCGCTCGGTTCCGTCCTCGTCGGTGATGGTGTTGAGCGCGATGTGCGCGTCCTCGGGTTTGAGGTCGTCGGGGAATTCCACGTTGTCCGCCTTGGTGCGGCCGATGGCCTTTTCCTGTTCGCCGGTGGGGAGGCGGTTCCACGCGGTGAGGTCGTGCAGGTATTTCTGGATCGTCACGTAGCTGCCGCCCCGGAATTCGGGGTCCTCGTCCCCGACGAACACCGCCTCGGCGGCGAGGCGGCCCTCCGGGTTCTCGCTGCCGTCGACGAAACCGAGGAGATCGCGCTCGTCGAAGTATTTGAAGGCATGCACTTCGTCGACCACGGACACCTGGCCTCGCAGCCGGTCCATGAACAGCCGGGCCAGCTCGAAACAGAGGTCCGCACGCTCGGCACGGATATGGATGAGCAGATCGCCGGGGGTGGCGGGCGCCCGGTGCTTCTCACCGTTCAGCTCGAAGAACTCATGCAGATCGCGCGGCCTGGGACCGCTGAACAACCGGTCCCAGGCCTGCGAGCCGATGCCCACGACGCAGGTCAGCTCATCACCGGGAGACCGGAACGCGACCGAGCGCCGCAGAGCCGACACGTCCTCCAGTACGCCCCGGACCGTCTGCTCACCGCCCGGCTCGACGGTGGCGACGAGGAAGACGGTGGCTCTGGCCGGCGGAACAACGACGGGCTGCGACTCGGGCACGGGGCTTCGGTCCTTCCGGGCTTCATGGGAACAGGCGATCGCCCGCCCGACGCCCATCCTGCGGCAGGCGGCCGGGCCGCGCGGGGCCCGACACCCCGGACGGCACCGCGCCCCGGGCGGCCGGCGGCCCGCCCGGAGTACGGAGGCCGTGGCGTCCCGTTCGGCGCAGTCGGCTTGCAGGCCTCTCCGCCGCCCTGTCTCCTGAAGTCTGACGTCAGGGGCGGCGCCGGGCCGTGCCTCCACGAGGGCTGGGACGAGGTCGTGAACCGTCAGCCGTTGCTCTCCGCCGTTCCCCGTCTCAGTTGCGCCGCGGTGGTCGGCGCGGGCGTCGGGGCGGGCGTCGCCGTGGCCTCGGGCGTGCCGCTGGGCGCCCTCGCCGGGATCGCCACCGCGCTGACGCTGTTCGTCGTGGCGGGCTGGCTGGTCCTGTGGCCGATGGACGCCGCCGCCACCCGGCGCAACGCCGGACGTGAGGAGTTCCGGCCGGTCCTGGAGGAAGTGGCCGTCGTGGCGGCGGCGCTCGGTGGCCTGGTCGCCATCGTGCTGCTGCTCCTGGTCGGCGACTCCGGCCTGAGCCACGCGGGAGCCGCGACGGCGCTGTGCGGCGTCTTCATGGCCTGGGCCGCGCTCCATCTGATGTACGCCACCCGCTACGCGTACCTCTACTACGCGGAGCCGGGCGGCGGCATCGACTTCAACACGCGGCAGTCACCGCGCTACAGCGACTTCTTCTACTTCAGCTACAACCTGGGCATGACCTACCAGGTCTCCGACACCAACGTCTCCACAGCGCGGTTGCGCGCCATCGTGCTGCGGCACTGCCTGCTGTCCTACGTCTTCGGGGCGAGCATCCTGGCCACGGTCATCAACCTCGTCATGGGCATCGTCACCGGATGAGGCGCCCGGCCGGGGCCCCGCGGCGACCAGGGACGGGTCCTCCGCGTCCGCGATCCCGCCGATGCGGAACGCGGCCTCCGCATCGTCGGTGAACCGGCCGGTCATGGTCCGCTCGGCTTCGTTCCGCCGCCGGAGGTTCAGGGTGGTTCTGGGTCCACCCCCGCTGGGGTGCTGAACCGCTGGTGGGCCGAACAGGCCCTTCATAGCGTGGTGTTCATGACGCATCACACGAACGAAGAACGACAAGGCGCCACCCGGCGGACGGCACTGCGTGGGCTGGGACTCACGGTAGGGGGCGTGGCGCTGGCCACCGGCCTCGGAACCTCGCCGGCCGCGTCGGCCCCGCGCGGCGGACCCGTGACCTACGTGCTGGTGCACGGCACCCACAGCGCCGGCGCGTTCTGGATGCCGATCGCGCGGGAATTGGCGCTGCGCGGCCACCGCGTCGTCATGGTGGACCAGCCACTGCACGGCGCGGAGGCTTTCGTGGCGGAGTCGTACCAGCGGCAGGACCTCGCGGCGATGGCGGTCGAGCCCTCCCCGCTGAAGGGCCTCGGTCTGGACGACTACGAGGCGCGCGTCACGGGCGTCGTGCGGCAGGCCGCGCGCAACGGCCCGGTGGTGCTGGTCGGGCACAGCCTGGGAGGCGTGTCGGTCAGCCGTGTCGCCGATGCCGTTCCGCACCTGCTTCACCACATCTGCTATATGGCGGCCTTCTGTCCCAGCCGCGTCCTGCCCACGGCGGACGCCTGCACGGCGGCACCCGAGAACGCGGACGCCGTCAGCCCGGTGGAACTGACGGTGGGCGACCCGGACCGGCTCGGGGTACTGCGGCTGAACTTCCGTACGGGTGTCAGCGGTGAGCTGGCCCTCCTGAAGGAGATGATCTGCGCGGACCACCCCGACGCCGGCTTCCGCCGGATCCTGGCCGGTATGCAGACCGACGAGCCCGTCGCCGCCTATGCGGGCCGGGCGGTCGGCCGGGCCGGCCACTGGGGACGCGTTCCCCGCACATATCTGCGCTTCGGCAGGGACCGTACGATCGCCACCGCGCTCCAGGACCGGATGATCGCGGAAGCCGACGCGTCCACACCCGGCAACCGCTTCCGCGTACACGATTTCCCCGGGGCGTCACACGTCGGCCCTCTGGACCCCACCCCGGTCGCGGACGCCCTGGACACGCTCGCCGGGCTGCCGGCCGCCGGGACACGGAGTCCGTCGGCCCGGCACCGCCGGTGAGCCGGCAGCGAGGCCGGCACAGGACATCACATCCCGTGCCGGCCTCACCTCATGCACCCCGGACTCAGTACTTGGTGTACTTGACCCAGTCGTAGCGGGCGGTCAGCGGAGCGCCCGGATAGGTGAACGGGCCGGTCCAGCTGTCGACCCCGGTGGCGGGCCACAGGTTGGCCATGATGCGCATCGGGCGGGTCGGGAGCGGGCCACGCGAACCGTTCTCCTGGTGGACGAGCTTGCCGTCCACGAACCAGTTGATGGTGCCCTGGTTCCACCATTCGATGGCGTAGTCGTGGTAGCCGGCGGAGGCGTCGAAGCCGAGGTTGATCAGGGTCTCGTGGCCGCCGACGCCGTTGGTGAAGTAGTTGGTCTGCATCTGGGTGGTGTTCTTGCCGAGGATCTCGACGTCGATCTCGTCCCAGGGCTGACCGTCGCTCGGTCCGGTGTAGGTGAAGAACCCGGTCACGGTGCCCGAGCTCTTGACCGCCTGGAGTCGTGCCTCGAAACGGCCGTACGAGTACAGGTCGTTGGTGCGGTACTCGCCGGAGGCGTAGGGCTTGCCCGAGCAGCCGGAGGGGCAGCTCGCGGTGTCGAGGTTCTGGCCCATGACGCCGCCGTTGAACCAGGTGTGGTCGGCACGCCAGCCGGCGTTGAACATGCCTCCGTTGGACCAGCCGTCGGACTTGCTCCAGAGGCCGGTGTTGTAGGAGTCGAAGTTGTCGGTGAAGCTGCCGCCGGCGGCGTACGCGGGGCTGGACAGCGGGTTCAGGATCAGGGCCAGGGTGGCGAGCGGGGCGAGTAGCCAGCTGTACCTGCGGAACCGGCGGGATGTTCTGCGTGATTGCATTTCGGCCTCCTTGGGGCGCGAATGCGGCAGTCAGAATCCGGGCGCACCATCCATCGAGGCGTGCGGCTCGGAGCATGTGCCGTGAAACCCATGTGCGGGACAGGCTCGGCGTCCACTGACGGCACAACTGTGCGGGGGGAGGACGCCTGTGGTGGTGCTGGGAAGTGCACCGCTCGACCACGATCTTCCGTGCGCCACCGGTGGGGACCCGAGAGACGCGGTGCGGCACAGGCCGCCGGCGGTGAACAGGGCGCAGCTGACACCCGGACAACGCCTGGCATGTGCATTCGGCGCATGAGTGGCGCGCCGTGAGCGGGGGGTACTGGTACCGCTTCCAAAAAGTAGCAGCGCATCAACAGCACGACAAGAGACCGGGGCCGCTCGGTGAAGTACGGAGGAAACCTTCCGTTCACGCCGAGGCACCTCAGGCGACGTCAGACAGGCCGGACAAGTGCCGCTCCGCGAACACCACTTCCACAGTACCGGCACGTCAGAGAGGCCTGAACGGCAAGGGAAGGAACGTCTATTGACATATCCGCGACACCGGCCCCAGCATGTGGCCCCGGGAGTGCTGCATGCACTCCGTTCTGGAAGCGCTCCCAGTTGGCGGTGCCGGTAGGGCGTACTCGCCCGTCCTGCGCCACCGTCCGTGCCGCGGCCCGCGTCACGCTGAGAGAGCCCGTACAGCCGGTCCTTCGCCCGGCGCTTCCGTACCCACACACCAAAGATCAGCTCACCCTCCCGCACGAAGGAGACTTCACCCCATGAGCAGAGTGCGACGGTTGCTCGTCCCGGTCGCCTGCGCCGCACTGACCGCCGGCGCCCTGGCCGGTGGCGAGGCCACTGCCGCGCCCCGTCCTCCGGCGGCGGACCATACGCTGCCCAAGGACACCCGCTTCTACGTCGACCCCAAGGCCGGTGCCGCCCAGCAGGCGGTCGCGGACCTGAAGGCCGGCAAGGTCGACGACGCCCTGCGGATGGCGAAGCTCGCCTCCTGGCCGCAGGCGATCTGGCTCGACTACGGCACACCCGCCGAAATCCAGAAGGTAGTCGGGAAGAAGATGCGGGCGGCCAAGGTCACCGGCACCGTTCCGGTCTTCGTCCTCTACAACGTCACCGGCCGCGACTGCAGCTTCTACTCGTCCGGCGGGGCGGACAGCCCCGAGGAGTATCGCGACTGGGTCCAGGGCGTGGCCGACGGCATCGGCACCGGCCGTGCCGTGGTCGTGGTCGAGCCCGACGGGCTCGCGCTGCTGCCGAAGGACTGCCCGGAGGGCGACGCGGACGGCACCCGCACCGAGGAGCGGTACGCCAACATCCGCACCGCGGTGGACCTCATGGAGGCCGAGCCCAGGACGTCCGTGTACCTGGACGGCGGCAGCAGCAACTGGCAGCCGGTCGGCGAACTGGCCGGACGGCTGGTGAAGGCCGGCCTGGAGAAGACCCAGGGTTTCGCCCTGAACGTCTCCAACTACCAGCCCACCGACCAGCTCAACCGGTATGCCACCTGGGTCTCCAAGTGCGTCTGGTACACCACCGAGGGCCCCGAGGAGGCACGCGGCAGGACCGATACGTGTGCAAGCCAGTACTACTCGGCGGCCGCCCCCAATGACGGGCAGCCGGGCAACGCGGTGGACTTCTACGATCCGTCCACCTGGAAGTGGACCGACGCCTGGTTCGACCGGACCGTCGGCCGCCCCCCGGTCAAGAACCTGACGCACTACGTCCTGGACAACAGCCGCAACGGCCTCGGCGCCTGGATCCCGCCGGCGGGCAAGTACTCCGACGCCGAACCCTGGTGCAACGCGCCCGGACGCGGCATCGGTGCGCGGCCCACCGCCGACACCGGCCGGCCACTGGCCGACGCCTACCTGTACGTGAAGACCATCGGGGAGTCGGACGGAAGCTGCCGCCGGGGCACGGCGGGCCCCGTCGACCCGGAGTACGGCATCGAGGACCCGGCGGCCGGCGCGTGGTGGCCGGACTTCGCGCACACCCTGGCCAGGAACGCGAAGCCCGCGCTCACCTTCAACACCGGCCGGTAGCCGGGCTCGGCCGGCGGGCGTCGGACGGTTGGACGCCCGCCCCCATGGACAAGCCCGGCCTGCCTTCGGTGGGAGAAGGCGGGCCGGGCTGTTTCACCCACCGTCCTGAAGAAGCCGTGTGCCGCACATGCGCGCCGGCCGGCTCACCGGTCGTGGACGCCGCCCACCCACTCGCCCGGTCAGGCCGACCCGCGGCGAATCAGCGTGGTGGGTGTGATGACGGTGGTCTGTGCGCGTGTTCCGGTGTCCTGCTCGTGCAGCTTGCGCACCAGCAGGCGGGCCATCGTGCGACCCATGCCCTCGATGTCCTGGCGGACCGTGGTGAGCGGTGGATCGGTGCAGGCGGACACGGAGGTGAGGTCGTCGAACCCGACGACCGCCACGTCGCCCGGCACCGTGCGACCGCGTCTGCGCAGGGTGCGCAGGGCGCCCTTGGCCATGAGGTCGCTGGCCACGAAGACCGCGTCCAGGCCGGGGTGGCGGTCCAGGAGTACGGCCATCGCGCGCTCACCGCCCTCGTCGGTGAAGTCGCCCTGCGCGATGAGCGAGGGGTCAACGTCGAACAGCACATCCCGGTAGCCGTCCAGCCGGTCGGCCCCCGCTGCCAGGCCGAGTGGGCCCGCGATGTGGCCGATCCGCCGGCGCCCCTGCGAGACGAGGTAGCGCACGGCGTCCCTTGCCCCGCCGCGGTTGTCGGCGTCGACGTAGGCCAGGGCCGCTTCACCGGGGACCGGTGTCCAGTGGGGCCTGCCGCCGTAGACCGTCGGCAGGCCGAGGCGTCGGACGAGGCCGGGCAGCGGATCGTCACGGTGCACCGAGAAGGCCAGCGCCCCGTCGATGTGACCGGCGGCCAGATAGCGGTCGATCCGTTCGTGGTCGCCGGCGCCTTCGGCGAGGAGGAGGACGAGCTGGAGGTCGTTGTCGACCAGTTCCTTGCTGATGCCGCGGATCTGGAGCCCGAAGTAGGGATCGGAGAAGATGCGGCCCTCCGGTTCGGCGATGAGCACCGCGATGTTCCCGGTGCGCCGGGTGACCAGGGTCCGGGCCGCCCGGTTGGGGATGTATCCCAGTTCTCTGATGGCCTCTTCCACTTTGACCATGACCTGCGGACGCACACCGGTTCCACCGTTGATGGCGCGGGATGCCGTCGAGCGGGAGACTCCCGCGTGGGCGGCGACCGCTTCCAGGGTCGGGCGGCCGGTCGCGGACGGTTCGGGCACGACGCACTCCTTGTGGGGAAGAGCAGGGCGGGCCGCGCGGCGGTGAGCGCCATGCTGCGGCTGGGTTGAGGGCCGTGAACCGGCTTTCACAGGGCGCTCTTCTGGTAGCGCTCCCAAAGAATGCGTAGGCGATCCGACGGTGTCAAGCCGCGAGCGATTCATGAAGGTGAAGTCGATCCAGCAGGCACCCCCGGATGTGCCCTGCGAGAACCTGGGATGAACAGGCACAACTGGTCGCCCGATCCCGTGGGTCCCGAGTCGGCGAGGGTACGAATGCCCACACACAGGCCCTTGACAAAGGAGGAACCTCGCCCCATCTTTCTGGAAGCGCTCCCAACTTGCCGCCCATTCTGAAGCCACGAACTCGGCGGCCCCCTCCGTTCCTCACCGCTGTTGGAGAAGCACCCCATGAGCATCGATCTGCGACCGGCCGATTCCGGCCGGCCCCTTCCCCAGCCCCTTCCCGCCCTCGAACTTCCCGGCCTCCCGGCGGACTTCGTCTGGGGAACCGCTACGTCGGCCTACCAGATCGAAGGGGCGGTCGACATCGACGGGCGTACGCCGTCGATCTGGGACACCTTCAGCCACACCCCCGGCGTCATCGACAACGACGACCACGGCGACGTGGCGTGCGACCACTACCACCGGATGCCGCAAGACGTCCGGCTGCTTGCCGGCCTCGGCCTGGACGCCTACCGCTTCTCGCTGTCCTGGCCCCGCGTCCAGCCCGGCGGCCGCGGCCCGGCGAACGACAAGGGCCTCGACTTCTACGACCGCCTGGTGGACGAACTGCTCGCCCAGGACATCACCCCCTGGGCCACGCTCTACCACTGGGACCTGCCGCAGGAGCTGGAGGACGCCGGCGGCTGGCCCGAGCGCGACACCGCCCACCGCTTCGCCGATTACGCGGAGCTCGTGGCCGGACGGCTCGGCGACCGGGTGCGCCACTGGATCACTCTCAACGAGCCGTTCTGCTCGGCGATACTCGGCTACCACATCGGCTGCCACGCGCCCGGCCGCAAGGATTTCGGGGCCGCCATCCGTGCCGTGCACCACCTGCACCTCGGACACGGCCTCGCCGTCCAGCGGATCCGCTCCGTGGTGCCCACGCCTGTGCGGGTGGGCATCACCCTCAACCCGTCCCAGGTGTACGCGGCCTCCGATTCGGCCGCCGACCTGGACGCCGCCCGCCGGGCGGACGGCATGGGTGCGCGCATCTACCTCGACCCGGTGCTGCGCGGGCAGTATCCGCAGGACGTGCTCGACGACCTGGCCGGGCTCGACGTCAACGTGCCGGTGGAGGCCGGGGACCTGGACGTCATCGCGCAGCCACTGGACTTCCTGGGGATCAACTACTACCTCAGCGACGTCGTCGCCGCCGGGGACGAGCCGGGCCGGACCACCCGGGTCCCCCAGCCCGACCGGCCCGTCACCGCGATGTCCTGGGAGATCCACCCCCAGGGCCTGACCGACCTGCTCACACGCATCGGCCGCGACTACCCCGGCATCCCGGTCTACATCACCGAGAACGGGGCGGCCTTCGACGACTCGGTGTACGGAACCGATGCCGACGGCCGCATCGAGGACATCGACCGCACCGTGTACCTGGCCGGCCACCTCGCCGCGGTGGGCCGGGCCCGCGAGGCCGGAGCGGACGTCCGGGGATTCTTCGCCTGGTCGCTGATGGACAACTTCGAGTGGGCCTACGGCTACGACAAGCGCTTCGGCATCGTCCACGTCGACTTCGCGACCCAGCGCCGCACTCCCAAGCAGAGTGCGCTGTGGCTGCGGGACGCCGCGAACGCCCACCGCGGGCGCTAGATCTCCTCCACCCCACCCGCATCTTCATCACGTCTTGAGTGCACCAGCGTTTGGGAGCGCTTCCACACCCACCCGAGACGAAGTCCTAGGAGGCTTCCCATGTCCATAGCAAGAGCCGCGAGAAGGACCCTCGTCCGCCTGGGCGCTGTCGCAGTGGCAGGCACACTGCTTGCCGCCTGCGGATCGGGCTCGACCGGTGACCAGGCCGGCGACGGCAAGGTCACCCTGACCGTCGACCTGTTCGGCACGTTCGGCTTCAAGGAGGCCGGGCTCTACAAGGAGTACGAGAAGAGCCACCCGAACATCACCATCAAGCAGAGCGACACCCAGGAGGAGCGCAACTACTGGAAGGCGCTGCAGACCCGCCTCGCCGGTGGCGGCGGCCTCGCCGACGTCCAGGGCATCGAGGTCGGGCGCATCGCCTCGGTCGCCCAGCAGCAGAGCGACAAGTTCGAGGACCTCACCCAGTACGGGGCGGACAAGCTCAAGAAGAACTTCACCGACGCCAAGTGGGGCGCCGCGACCAGCAAGAGCGGCCAGATCATGGGCCTGGGCACGGACAACGGGCCCGGCGCCATCTGCTATCGCACCGACCTGCTCAAGAAGGCCGGACTGCCCACCGACCGCGAGGAACTCGCCAAGAAGTGGTCCACCTGGGACGGCTACCTTGACCTCGGTCAGCAGTACATGAAGAACGCTCCCGCCAAGACCGCCTGGATCGACAGCGTCCGCAGCATCTACACCAACGTGGCCGGCCAGTACAAGGAGCGCTACTACGACTCCTCCGGCGAGCTCATCTACGACAGGAGCCCGGCGGTCAAGGAAGCCTGGGACCTCTCGGTCAAGGCCGAACAAGAGGGCCTGAGCGCCAAGCTGGCCCAGTGGACGCCGCCGTGGAACCAGGCGTTCGCCGCGGGCTCGTTCGCCACTCTGCCGTGCCCGGCCTGGATGCTCGGCTACATCAAGGGCCAGGCGGGCGACGCCGGTAAGGGCAAGTGGGACATCGCGAAGATGCCCGGCGTCGCGGGCAACTGGGGCGGCTCCTATCTGTCGATCCCCAAGGCGGCCAAGCACAAGAAGGAAGCCTACGAGCTCATCGAGTGGCTGACCGCGCCCGAGCAGCAGGCCAAGCTGTTCAACAAGATCGGAAACTTCCCCTCCAGCGTCCCGGCCATCGCCAAGGTCGCGGGCACCAAGGACCCGTACTTCTCGGGCGCGCCGATCGGGAAGATCTTCGGTGACGCCGCCAAGGAAGCTCCGGTGCAGGTGCTCGGAGTGCACGACATGGACATCCAGGAGCAGTTCGCCGCAGCGCTGTTCGAGGTCGAGAAGAAGGGCACGTCGCCGGACACGGCCTGGGAGCACGCCGAGAAGGGCATCGACAACGCCATCGGCTGACCGAGCCCCGGGGGCCGGGCCGTGCCTGACCCGGCCCGGCCCCCGGCTTCACGCCTTTCGCCTGCCGCGCCCGTCCCGGCACTGCACAGGGCGCGGCAGGCGCGCAACCCACACCTTCCACCCGGGCGCCGCGCTTGGCGCGCCCTGTCGCCGTACACCTACATAGCCCCGTTCTTCCTGCTGTTCGGAGCCTTTGGTCTCTTCCCGCTGATCTACACCGCGTTCATCTCGCTGTACCGGATCGAGCTGCAGACGCCGGGCGACATGGAGTGGCGCGGCTTCGGCAACTACACCGCGATCTTCACCGACCCGTTCTTCTGGGGCGCCCTGCGCAACACCTTCACCCTGGGTGTGCTGTCCACCGTCCCCCAGCTCATGATCGCGCTGGGCCTTGCGCACCTGCTCAACTACAAGCTGCGCGGACGCACCTTCTTCCGCACCATGATGCTGATGCCGTACGCCACCTCGGTGGCCGCCGCGACACTGGTCTTCGCCCAGCTCTTCGGCCACGACTTCGGGCTGATCAACTACGTCATCGGGCTCGTCGGTGTGAGTCCGGTCGACTGGCAGACGGGGACCATCGCCTCCCAGATCGCCATCTCGTGCATCGTCGTCTGGCGCTGGACGGGCTACAACGCACTGATCTTCCTCGCGGGCATGCAGTCCATCCCGAGCGATCTGTACGAGGCGGCCGAAATGGACGGCGCCTCCCGCTGGCGGCAGTTCCTGCACGTGACGCTGCCGGGGCTGCGGCCCACCATCGTCTTCTCGGTCATCATGTCGACCATCGGCGCCACCCAGCTCTTCGGCGAGCCGCTCCTGTTCGAGGGCAATCCCGGCGGCGGCATCACGCACCAGTACCAGACTCTGGGCCTGTACATGTACGAGCAGGGCTGGTCCTTCTTCCACCTGGGCCGGGCCGCTGCCATCGCCTGGGTGATGTTCCTGCTCATCCTGCTGCTCGTCGGGGCCAACGCCCTGCTCGCGCGCCGACGCCTTGCGAAGGAGGCCGGCCGATGACCACCTTCGCCGATCCGAAATCAGCGAACCCCACGCGGCCGTCCGCGTCCACCGGGTCCCGGCCCGCAGGGCGCAAGCGCGGCGCCGGACGCACCATGCACGGCAGCCGCCCCACCTATGGCTTCCTGATCCTCGCCGTGCTGGTCTCGTCCTTCCCCTTCTACTACACGATCGTGGCGGCCAGCCGCTCCAACGCGGACATCGCGAAGACCCCACCGACGCTGATCCCCGGGCCGAATCTGCTGAAGAACTTCCAACTGGCCCTGGAACAGGCGGATATCGGCAAGGCCCTCTTCAACTCCCTGATCGTGTCGGGCTCCATCACCGTCGGTACCGTGCTGTGCTCGACCCTCGCGGGGTTCGCCTTCGCCAAGCTGCCTTTCAAGGGACGCAACGGGCTGCTCGCGTTCACCGTCGGCACCATGATGATTCCGCCGCAGCTCGGTGTGATCCCCCTGTTCATGGTGATCGCGAAGCTGGAGTGGGCCAATCAGCTCCAGGCGGTGATCCTTCCGAGCCTCGTCTCCGCCTTCGGGGTGTTCTTCATGCGGCAGTACATCGCTCAGTCGCTGCCCGACGAACTCATCGAGGCCGCCCGCGTCGACGGCGCCTCCACCGCGCGGATCTTCTGGAGGATCGTCGTGCCCATCGCACGCCCCGCGATGGCCGTCCTCGGACTGCTCACCTTCATGACGGCCTGGAACGACTTCTTCTGGCCGATCATCGCGCTCTCCTCCCAGGAACCCACCGTGCAGGTCGCCCTGCGCCAACTCGGCGGCGGCTACGTCCAGGACCAGTCCGTGGTCATGGCGGGCACCCTCCTGGGCACCCTGCCCGTCCTGGTCGTCTTCGGCCTGCTCGGACGGCAGATCGTCGGGGGCATCATGCACGGCGCAGTCAAGGGATGAACGGGCCCTCACCGGGCCGCACAACAGGTGATCCGGCCCGGAAGCCGAATCCTGGCGATCACCCATGAACGGTGGCGCGCGGCCCGCCTCCGGGCAGGCAGCCGACACTCACTCCCCGCCACGGCCGCCTCCGGCGGCCGGCGGTTGCCGGCCGCGCGCCACTCACACCCCGTTCACATCCCACTGCCGCTTCCCGGAGGACGGCTCGTAAGGCCCCTCAGGTGCTGGAACGCTTCACCAACTGGGTGGGCAGGATCAGCGGGCTGGCGGTACGGCCCGCGATGAGCCCGGCAAGCATCCGGGCCATCTCGCGCCCGAGATCCCGAATGGGCTGACGGATCGTGGTGAGTGCGGGATCGGCGATCCGCGCGACGGCGAGGTCGTCGAACCCCACCACGGCCACATCCCCAGGCACCGGCCGGCCGGCTGCACGCAGGGCGCGCAACGCGCCCGCCGCCATGTTGTCATTGGCCGCGAACACCCCGTCCAGATCCGGATGCGCCTCCAGCAGCCGCGCCATGGCGGCAGCCCCATCGGCTTCGGAGAAGTCCCCTTCCTCCGGCGGAAGAGGTGTCAGGCCGGCGAGCATCATGGCCTCCCGGTAGCCACGGTGCCGGGAATCACCCACCTCGGTGTCCAGCGGACCGCAGATCGTGGCGACCCGCGTCCGCCCACGCGCGAGCAGGTGATCCGTCGCATCCCGCGCGCCGCCGACGTTGTCGATGTCGACGTACCAGCGCGGTTCGAAGTCCACCGGGCGCCCGCCGAAGACGACCGGCAGCCGGCTCTCCTGGGCGATCCGGGCCAAGGGGTCGCCCTCGTGCAACGCCATCAGCATCACCCCGTCGACGACACGGGAGCGCACGAGCTGTTCCACCCGCTCCCGGCCGCGCGCCGTAGCAGCCACGCAGAGCATCATGTGCAGGTCGGCTTCCTCCAGGCCGCCCGCCACCCCGGCGATGACCTGCGCGAAGAACGGGTCGGTCAAGACCTCCGGGTCGTCCCGCGAGATGACGAGCGCGGCCGCCCCCGCCTGGCGCGTGGCCAGAGCACGCGCCTTCGGGTTGGGAACGTAGCCGAGTTTCCTGATCGCCCTCTCGACGGACTCACGCTTGACCCGGCTGACATGGGGAGCATTGTTGATCACCCGGGAAGCCACCGACCGCGACACACCGGCCAGCGCGGCCACCTCGTCAAGCGTGGCGTGCCGATGCGCCAGTTCCTCAGCCATGGTCGTGGGCCTTCCCTCGCAGCAATTTATGGAAGCCCTTCCATTGTGACCTGTGGGCACGGCGAACCGGGACTGAGGGTGGGCCCGGCCCCGGAAACTACGTGATCAGCAGCCCGGACGCAGGACCCGTGAGGCAACCGGTGCCGTAGGCGGAACACTCGGATGCTGCCCGGCGAGCAGCCCCGGCTGGAAGGCCTCCCACACCTTTGACCATCGACCGCGGAGCGTCCTGCCCTCCCTTCGAGCCTATGCGCCGACATCGCGCCGCTGGAAGTCCTCCTGCGTCTCTCGCCGTATCAGGAGGCGCGCCACTCCCCCGTGCACCGCGACGACCGGCGGGCGGCCGACGAGGTTGTAGGCGGAGGCCATGGACACCTGATAGGCACCCGCCACGGGCACGGCGATGAGATCGCCGGAACGTGTGTCCCCGGGCAGGAGGACATCGCTCGCGATCACGTCACCGGCCTCGCAGTGCCGCCCCACGACCATGGCCGTCACAGGCTCGGCGCCGCTGACACGGCCGGTCAGACGGGGTGCGTAACGGGCGCCGTACAGGGCGGGCCGGGGGTTGTCGCTCATGCCACCGTCGACAGCCACGAACATGTTCGGGCCGGTGTGCTTGACGGCGAGGACGCGGTACAGCGCCACCCCGGCAGGGCCCGCGATCGCCCTCCCCGGCTCGATGGCCAGCCTGGGCACAGGCAGCCCGGCCACCGCGCAGCTCGCGGCGAGGTCCGCGTTCAGACGGCGAGCGAGGGCGGTCGGGTCGAGCGCGGGATCTCCCGGCCGGTAGGCGACCCCGTGCCCGCCGCCCAGATCGAGTTCGGGGAGGGTGACGCCGTGACTGTCCTTGATTCGGGCCATCAGGCCGACCATGCGCCGCACGGACACCAGGTACGGCTTGATGTCGGTGATCTGGGAGCCTATGTGGCAGTGCAGACCCGTGAGTTGAAGCTGTGACTGGCCGAGCACCCGGGCGATGGCATGCTGGGCGGACCCATCGGTGAGAGACAGGCCGAACTTCTGCCGGTCCGTACCCGTACGTATTTTCTCGTGCCCCCCGGCCGACACCCCGGGCACCACCCGTACCATCACCTTCTGCCTCCCGGCGGGACCCACCAGCGCGGCGATCCTCGCAATCTCCGACGGGCTGTCGACGACGATCCGCCCGACGCCGACGCGCAGGGCCGTCTCGATGTCGTGCGGTGACTTGGCGTTGCCGTGCAGCACCATCCGCTCCGGCGGGAACCCGGCGAGGTGGGCGAGTTCGAGCTCGCCGGCGGAACAGACGTCCAGCCCCAGCCCCTCCTCGTCGATCCACCGGACCATGGCCCGGGACAGGAATGCCTTGGCCGCGTACACCACGTCAGCCTGCGGAAAGGCCGCCCGGTACATCCGGCACCGTCCGCGTATCTCACCCTCGTCCACGACGTAGGCGGGGGTGCCGAAGCAGTCGGCCACGTCGGCGAGGGACACCCCGCCGACGCTCACGTGGCCCTGTGGAAGGCGGGCGGTGGAGGCCGGCCAGACGGTCAGATCGTCCGGACCGGCGGAAAGGCGGGCGAGAAGGGGTGCGGACATGGCGGGACTCCTGGGCAGGCGTGGGAAGGAGCGCGGTCACAGCGCGCGGACGGGCACGTCCACCGACTCCGCGGTGACCGCCCGAGCCGAGAGGACGGGGTCGACGACAAGCCGGCCGACCCCCAGGGGCACCGTCAACGCGCGCAGGGCCGGCTCGGCGAGCACCATCGCCTGCTGGCCCGGACCCAGCGTCGCGATCATCAGGTCCCGGCGGGTGAACCCGACGGCGGTGCGCTCCCCCAGCGGTGTACGGAACAGTCTCAGCACGGAGCCCGCGCCCTCCGGCCGGACGGGCACGTACAGGAGCAGCCCGGCCAGGGCCTGTTCATCGGGGTCGGGATCATCGTCGTACGAGAAGAGACACATGGCATTCCTCCAAGGCGCCCGCGCCGGGCAACTGCCCGGCGCCTGACGTCGAAGCTATGCCCGTCACGGCTCGCACCGCCCTGTCGCCTGACGCGACTCTGACGGCGGGGGACGAGTCCATACGGATCGCTGACACCCACGGCACGACGGCCACCGTTCAATGAAATCCGGAACAGTGAACCGATGGGGGGACTGGACAATGCGGCAGAGAATCGTGGTCGGTGTGAGCGGCTCCACCGGAAGCCTGGCAGCCCTGCACCGAGCCGTCATCGAGGCTCAGGAACGCGACGCCGCCCTGTGCGCCGTGCTGGCCTGGCAACTGCCCGGCGGTGGACTGGGCAGCCGCACGGTCCATGGCCCCGACCTGCTCCGGGAGTGCGAGGAGGCTGCTGTCGGAGAGCTGTGTGCAGTTCTCAGCGGTGCGTTCGCCGTCGCGAAGCCCTGCGTCCCCCTGTCCGCGCTCGCCATGCGCGGCGAACCGGGAGCAGTACTCGTCGAAGCCGCCGAGTCGACCGACGACCTCTTGGTCGTGGGTACGGGCACACGCGGCAGATGGCTCCCCGGGCTGAGAGCGCCGGCGGCCCGCTACTGCCTGACCCACGCGGTCTGCCCCGTCCTCGTGGTACCCCCGAACCCGCTCGAGGCCGAACTCGCCGCAGTACGCGGCAAGCCCCGGTCCGTGCCTTGGCTACGGACAGGGCACGCGCAGCATCCGCATGACGGTGGCGGGTGAGGGGTGCCGGCCCTTCTTCGTGCGGTCGCGGCACTCCGAGCACCTCGGCATGGGCCGTGCTCAGGTTGTCAGGTGGTGTGCGGGGGCCCTTGGACGGCGTTCAGGCAGCGGGTGGCCTGGGTGTGCAGGGCGTCGGCGAGTTCCGGTGGGCCGTGGGTGAGCGTGAAGTCGGCGTCCACGGAGGTGATCATCCAGACCAGGGTGGGGATGGTGTCGGCGCCGAGGCGCAGGAGGCAGGTGTGTGGGTCGATGGCCTCCAGGACGCCCATGCCGGGCCAGAGGCGCTCGGCGACGGCGTCGGCGGGTTCGTGGAGGGTGACGGTGGCCTGGTAGGGCCAGGTCTGCCAGGAGAGCTGGTGGGAGAGGTAGGTGGCGGGGTCGTCGTAGGGCAGGCGCGGGAGGCTGGGGGCGGCGGCGAGGGCGCCGCCCGCGAGGAGGGCGCCGAGCAGGGTGCGGCGGCTGGTGGGGGACGTCATGCGAGGCACCTCGTGGGGTCGGTAGCGTCGGATGTGTCAGCCACAGTGGCCCTCCCCGGGGGCCACCGCAAGAGGTGCACCGGTCATTGCACAGGGCGCAACGCGATGGCGCCCCTGGGCGGCGAGGCTCTGCGCACGGCGGGCCACCGCCCCGCCCTCCCCCTCAGTCCCCGGACTGGATGTCCCCCCGCGTCGAGGACGTGATCGGCTCGCGCTGCGCGAAGTCGCCCGGCGGGATGCCCGGATGGTGGCCGCCCTCCACCGGCTCCACGGCCGCGGCCGGGCCGAGCGCCAGCCGGGAGACGATGCGGTAGCGGTCGCCCCGGTAGAGCGAGTGCACGTACTCGACGGGGCGGCCCGTGGTGTCCGAGGTCAGCCGCTCGAAGAGCAGGGCCGGGGAGAGTTCCGGCACGTCCAGGAGACGGGCCTCGGCCCGGGTCACCACGGTCGGCTCGATGGCCTGGACCGCTTCGTGGACGTGCACGTCGTGCCGCTCGCGCAGGTGCTCGTACAGGTCGCCGTTCTCCAGCTCCTCGGCGGAGAGTCCGGGCACCAGTTCCGCACGGATGTGCAGATGCTCGATGGCCATGGGGGCGCCGTCGACGAGGCGCAGCCGGGCGACGTACACGATGTCGGCGGCCGGTGACATGCGCAGCTTGCGGCCGACCCGGGCGCCGGCCTGGAGCGTGGTGAACTCCAGCAGCCGGCTCGACCAGGCCCCGGCCGCCTGCGGGACCGACAGGGCGAGGTCGGCCGATATCAGCTCCTGGGTGATCTTCTCGGGCGCGACGAACATGCCCCGGCCGTGCTCGCGCACCAGCAGCCCGGCGGCCACCAGCTCGTCGACGGCGGCGCGCAGCGTGGGGCGGGAGACGCCGAGCGTGGCGCACAGGGACCGCTCCGAGGGGATGGCGTCACCGGGGCGCCGGGACTCGATCAGTTCCAGGATGGCGTCACGGGCCCGCTCCCGTTTGAGCACCGTCCCCGATGCGTCGGCGTCCATGTGCTGCCCCCTCCTGACGTCCTGATTCCTTGACCACTTGCCCGATCGGGCGAACCAACTTGGCCACTGGTCAGGTGGATTGTAACCGCAATCGCACTCCGGGTTCCAAGCAGTCTTTCCGGAAGATCGCAAAAATCCCTTGATACCAAGGGGGTTGACGCTCCCAAAGGTCTATGCCACCTTCATCCACCAACAAGAGGTGAGCTGTCCAGCGGCCTTCACTGGTCAGGTGGTCAGGTCCTGTTCTCCCAGAGGTGAACCGTGAAGTACCGCTTGCTTGCCGGTGGGTCCGCGCTCGTGCTGGCCGCCGTCCTCAGCGCCTGTGGCTCGTCCGACGACTCGTCCGACGCGTCCGGTGACGGCCGGACCAGCATCGACGTCTGGCTGATGCGCGACAGCGTCTCGGCGCAGTTCCAGAAGGAGTTCGTCCAGGGCTTCGAGAAGGCGCACCCCGACATCCGGGCCCGGGTCCAGATCCAGGAGTGGGACGGCATCGGCGAGAAGATCACCGCCGCGCTCGCCAGCAACGACGCCCCCGACGTCATCGAGAGCGGCAACACCCAGGTGGCCCAGTTCGCCGAGAGCGGCGGGCTGCTCGACCTCAGCGACAAGGTCGACGAGCTGAACGGCAAGGACTGGCTCAAGGGCCTCGCCGAGCCGGGCGCGTACGAGGGCAAGCAGTACGGCATCCCGTACTACGCGGCCAACCGCGTGGTCATCTACCGCACCGACCTCTTCGAGAAGGCCGGTATCGACGCGAAGACCATCAAGACCCGCGACCAGTGGATCGCCGCCACCGAGAAGCTCAACAAGGGCGGCAACCAGGGCATCTACCTGCCGGGCCAGACCTGGTACGCCCTGGCCGGCTTCGTCTGGGACGAGGGCGGCGACCTCGCGACCGAGTCCGGGGAGAAGTGGAAGGGCGCCCTGGACACCCCGGAGGCGCTGCGCGGGATGGAGTTCTACGGGAAGCTCCAGGCGCTCGGCAAGGGCCCCAAGGACGCCGACGAGGCCGACCCGCCGCAGGCCGATGTGATGGCCCAGGGCAAGGTCGCCCAGGTCATCTCCACCCCGGGCGGCGCCAACGTGGTCATCGAGAAGAACCCGGACCTCAAGGGGAAGCTCGGCTTCTTCCCGATCCCCGGCAAGACGGCGGACACCCCGGGAGCCGTCTTCACCGGCGGCTCCGATCTGGTGATCCCCACCGCGTCCGGCAAGCAGGACGCCGCGCTCACCTTCATCAAGGAACTCACCGGTGACGCCTGGCAGAAGAAGCTCGCCGTCGCCATGAGCTACGTGCCGAACCGGACCACTCTCGCCTCCGCGGTGGCCGGCGACCCGGGCGCGGCCGCGATGGCGGTCGGCGCCGCGAACGGCCACGCCACGCCCAACACCCCGAGCTGGGCGGCGGTCGAGGCGGAGAACCCGATCAAGGACTACATGACCGCCGTCCTCACGGGTGGCGACCCGGCGAAGGAGGCCGCCAAGGCGTCCGCCGACATCACCCGGGCCATGAACTCCGGTTCCTGATCCCCCCATCCGCTCATCCGTCCAGACCCCCGAGAGGAGGCGTGCCGTGTCGGTCATCCGGGAACGGACCGCACCCCCCAGTCCCAAGCGCCGGGCCGTTCCCGGCACGTCCGGACCGCCGCCCCGCCGGCGGCGGTCCGGGGAACCGCGCGGCCTGTGGCCGTACGCCCTGATCGCTCCGGCGGTCGGCGGCATGCTCTACCTGCTGGTCTATCCGCTGCTGCGGGCGGTCCTGATCTCGCTCCAGGACTTCCGGCTGCGGCAGCTGATCACGGGGGATGCGGAGTTCGTCGGGCTGCGCAACTACCGCACGCTGCTGACCGATCCGCGGTTCTGGGAGGTGGTCCGGCGCACCTTTCTGTTCATGGCGGTCAACGTGGTCCTGATCATGGCGATCGCGACGCTGGTCGCCCTGATGACCGAGCGGCTGGGCAAGATCGCCCGGACGGTGGTGCTCAGTTCGCTGGTGCTGGCCTGGGCCATGCCGGTGATCGCGGCCACCACGGTCTTCCAGTGGCTGTTCCACTCCGAGTTCGGCATCGTCAACCATCTGCTGACCGGTGCGGGCTTCTCCTCGTTCGACCGCTATCCGTGGTTCGCGCACGGCACCGCCGCCTTCTCCATCCTGGTGCTGCTGGTCGTGTGGCAGTCGGTGCCGTTCGCGGCGATCACGATCTACTCCGCGCTGACCACGGTCCCGGCCGAGCTGTACGAGTCGGCGCGGCTGGACGGGGCGAGCGCGGCCCGGATCTTCCGCTCGGTGACCCTCCCGGTGCTCCGGCCGATCTTCCTGCTGGTGTTCTCGCTGGAGGTGATCTGGACGTTCAAGGCGTTCGTCCAGATCTGGGTGATGACCCGGGGCGGCCCCGGTGACGCCACCACGATCCTGCCCGTGTACGCGGTGCAGACCGCGCTCGCCGGCCAGCGTTACGACCTGGGCTCGGCCGCCTCGATGGTCACCGTGGTCCTGATGTCCGGGGTGCTCGTCCTCTACTTCCGCCAGATGCTCCGCCAGGAGGACGAGATCCGATGAGCCGTGCCCGTACCGCGCGTCTGCGGCGGCTGCCGCTGAACGCCGCCGCCACGCTGACCGTCCTGGTCTGTCTGTTCCCCGTGTACTGGATGATCTCGACCGCGTTCAAGCCGTCCAAGGACATCCAGTCGACCGACCCGCAGCTCTTCCCGCACACCTGGACCCTCGACCACTTCCGTACCGCCGTACAGGCCGACGGCTTCGGGATGTTCTGGCGCAACAGCCTTCTGGTGACAGTGAGTTCGATCCTGCTGGCCCTGGTGGTCGCGCTGGCCTCGGCGTACGCGGTGGCCCGGCTGCGCTGGAAGGGGCGGCGGCAGTTCATGCTCATGGTGTTCATCGCGCAGATGGCGCCCTGGGAGTCGCTGATCATTCCCATCTACATCATCTCCCGCGACACGGACATGCTGGACCGGCTGCCCACCCTGACCCTCGTCTACTTCATGGTGACGCTGCCGTTCTCGGTGATCGTGCTGCGCGGCTTCATCGGGACGATCCCGCCGGAGCTGGAGGAGGCCGCGCAGGTCGACGGCTGCACCAGGACCAGCGCCTTCCGGAAGGTGGCGCTGCCGCTGCTCGCGCCGGGTCTGATGGCCACCTCGCTGTTCGGCTTCATCACCGCCTGGAACGAGTTCGCGTACGCCAACTTCCTGATCATCAAGCACCAGGACAGCCGCACCCTGCCGGTCTGGCTGTCCTCGTTCCAGAACACCTTCGGCACCGACTGGGGCGCCACGATGGCCGCCTCCACCCTGTTCGCCCTGCCCGCGCTGGTGGTCTTCCTGCTGCTCCAGCGCCATGTCACCTCCGGCTTCGCCGCCGGCGCCGTCAAGGGCTGACCGATGCCCCAGCTCCCCTCCCGGAGGCCCCGCATGCCCGAACCTCGCCCCGAACACACCCT
>NZ_RDBL01000001.1:32596-35138 GCF_008042035.1 Streptomyces sp. col6 | reverse complement strand
CTACGGCACCCCCGGCACCCGCCTCTACCGCACCGGCGACCTCGCCCACTTCGACCGGCACGGCCACCTGCACTACAACGGCCGCGCCGACAGCCAGGTGAAGATCCGGGGCTTCCGCGTCGAACCCGGAGAGGTCGAGGCCGCGCTCCTCACCCACCCCGGCATCACCCAGGCCACGGTCACCACCCACCGCCGCCGGCTCTCCGCGTACGTGGTGACCGGTACGTCGACCGTGACGACCGAGGACATCCGCCGGCACCTCGTCGAGCGGCTGCCCGAGCACATGGTGCCCACCTACTTCACCGTCCTCGACCGGCTCCCACTCACGCCCAACGGGAAAATCGACCGGCGCGCCCTGCCCGAACCGGCGGCCGTCGTCTCCCGGGGCCGCGCCCCGCGCACCCCGCTGGAAGAGACCCTGGTCGGCCTCTTCACGCGGACGCTGGGCGCCGAGAACGCGCTGACCATCGACGACGACTTCTTCCACCACGGCGGCCACTCGCTCCTGGGCGCCCGCCTCACCAACCACATCGCCGTCTCCCTGGACGTCCGGCTCACCGTCCGCGACGTCTTCGAGCACCCGACGCCGGCCCGGCTGGCCGAGCACATCACCGCGCTGAAGACCGCGCCGGCCGCCAAGAAGGCCCGGCCCGCCCTCCGCCGTCGTACCGAGACAGAACGGATCAGCTCATGAACTCTGCCTTCCCCGCCCCCGAAGACGTCGTCTGGGACCTTCCCGGTGACGGCCCGCACCGCCTGTCGCTGCTGGTGTTGCCCCACGCCGGGGGCAACGCCCACGCATACGGCGGCTGGCGCGAGCACCTGCCGGCCGATGTGCGGCTGCTGATCGGCCAGTACCCGGGCCGTGGCGCCCGCTACTGCGAGGACCTGCCGGTCTCGGTCGACGACCTGGCGCAGCCCGTGGTGGACTCGCTGCCCGCCGACACCGGCGAGCTGGTGGTGCTCGGGCACAGCATGGGGTCGCTGGTGGCCTTCGAGGTCGTACGCGCCCTGCGGGCCGCCGGCCGCACCCCGCGCCTGCTGATCGCCTCCGCGTGCCGGGCGCCGGTGCTGCCGAACCAGTGCCCCGTGCACCCGGAACTGCTGGACGACGACGAGCTGGTCGCGGCCATCAAGGAGCGCGGCGGCACCGACGACGGCATCCTGGACGACCCGGAGCTGCGCGAGATCGTCCTGCCGTCCATCCGCGCCGACTTCGCGATCGACGACGCCTACCGGTGCACCGCCCCGGACGCCCGGCTGGACTGCCCGGTCGCGGTGTTCGGCGGGGACGCCGACCCGATCGTCCCGGCGGAGATGCTCGCCGGCTGGTCGCTGGTGACCGGCCACGAGGTCGAGCCGCAGGTGCTGCCCGGTGACCACTTCTACTTCCAGCAGGACCTGGCGGGCTTCTTCGCTCACCTGAACCCGGTCCTCTACGCCCTGCGCGACTCCGCCACCGCGTCCGCGTAACCCCACCCGACTTCGTTCGAACCAAGCCGAGAAAGAGGAACCCATCGTGACCGCTCTCGCCCAGCCGCCCGCCGCCGCCGCCACCGGTATCACCCCTGTTCGCGAGCCCGGCAAGCCGGTGATCGTCCACACGCCGGAGTTCGGCTCCATGGCGGAGGCCACCGCGTGGCTGACCGCCCAGCGGCCCGCGATCCAGGCCGAGTTGCACCGCTCCGGCGCGGTCATGCTGCGCGGCCTGCCGGTACGGGACGCGGCGACGTTCGCCGAGGCACGTGACGCGCTGATCGCGGAGCGGGCCGGCTACAAGGAGAAGGCCACCCCGCGCACCGACTTCGGCGAGGGCGTGTTCTCCTCCACCGATCTGCCGGCCGTCCAGCCGATCCGGCTGCACAACGAGAACAGCTACACGCTGGACTTCCCCGGTGTGCTGCTCTTCGGCTGTGTCACCGCCGCCGAGACGGGCGGCGCCACCACCATCGGTGACATGCGCGCCGCACTGGCCATGCTGCCGCCGGAGCTGGCCGGTCGGTTCGCGGAGGCCGGCTGGCTGCTCGTACGCAACTACTCGGACCTGGCGGGCATGCCGTGGCGCAAGGCGTTCTCCTCGGAGAGCCCGGACGGTGCCGAGGAGTACTGCGACGCGCACGCCATCGGCTACGAGTGGCTGGACGAGGACACCCTGCGTACGCGGCAGAGGCGTTCGGCGATCATCACGCACCCGGTGACCGGCGAGAAGGTCTGGTTCAACCACTTCGCGTTCTGGAACGCCCGCAGCCTCGACGAGGACGTCCGCGAGGTGCTGGCCGAGACCTTCGGTGAGGACGGGCTGCCCTTCAACACCTACCTCGGGGACGGCACCGCCCTCACCGACGCGGAGGTGGACGCGATCAACGAGGCGTACCAGGCGGTCACCGTACGGGAGAGCTGGCAGTCGGGCGACGTGATGCTCGTCGACAACATCCTCTGCGCGCACGGCCGTGAGGCGTTCACCGGGGAGCGGAAGATCCTCGTCGCCATGGGCGAGCCGGTGCCGCTCTCGGACTGCTCGCCCGCCTCCGCCCCCTCCACC
>NZ_RDBL01000001.1:0-32496 GCF_008042035.1 Streptomyces sp. col6 | reverse complement strand
CTCCACCACCCTGTACGGAAAGTGAGCCCCGCCATGACCGCCGTACTCCCCGAGCGCGCGACCGCCCCCGCCCTCGTCCACCCGGCCGGCTGCCCCTGCGAGGCGTGCGCCGCCGCCGGGACCGGCGCGGCCGACCTGATGGCCCGGCTCGCGGCCGTGCCCGGTGACCGCACCGCCGTGGTCGCCGAGGACCAGGAGCTCACCTTCGACCAACTGCGGGAGCGGGCCGCCGCGTTCGCGGCCGGACTCGCCGCGCGGGGCGCCGGGCCGGAGAGCGTCGTGGCGCTGAGCCTGCCGCGCGGCGCCGCTCTGGTCACCGCCATCATCGGCACCCTCACGGCGGGGGCCGCGTACCTCCCGGTGGACCCGGCGCTGCCCGAGGAGCGGCGGCGGCTGCTCGTCGAGGACTCCGGGGCCGACCTGGTGGTCACCGACGGCACCGGTCCGGTGCCCGTCGGGCCCCGTGCGGTCACGGCCGACGAGCTGACCGCCTTCCCGGGCGGGAGCTTCGCTCCGGTGCCGGTGGGGCCGGGCGCGCTCGCGTACGTCATCTACACCTCCGGTTCCACGGGCCGGCCCAAGGGCGTGGAGATCGCGCGCGGTTCGGCCTCGCTGCTGCTGCGGGAGCTGGAGGACGAGGGTGCGGCGAGCGGCGAAGGTGCGCGCGTCGGGTGGAACGCGTCGCCGTCGTTCGACGCGTCGGTCCAGCAGTGGGTACGGCTGTCGCGCGGCGACACGCTGGTGATGATCGACGAGGAGACGCGCCGCGACCCGGCCCTGCTGGCGGCCTTCGTCGACAAGCAGGGGCTCACGGATCTCGACATCACCCCGTCGCACGCCGAACCGCTGCTGGACCTGCTCACGGCGGACGGCGGCCCGCGCCCGCTGACCCTGCTGGTCGGCGGCGAGGCAATCGGTCCGGCGCTCTGGGACCGGCTGGCCGCCGCGCACCGCTCCGGACTGCTGCGCGCGGTCAACGTGTACGGGCCGACCGAGTGCACGGTCGACGCGACGGCCGGCTGGATCGAGGAGCCGGGCGAGCCGCACATCGGTGCCGTGCTCCCCGGGCTGCGGATGCGGCTGCTCGACGAGCGCATGGCGCCCGTCGGTCCTGGTGGGGCCGGGGAGCTGTATCTCGCCGGTCCCCGGATCGCCCGTGGCTACCGGCGCAGCCCGCATCTGACCGCCCAGCGTTTCGTCGCCGACCCGTTCGGCGCGCCGGGGAGCCGGATGTACCGCACCGGGGACCGCTGCCGGCTGCTGCCGGACGGACGGCTGGTGCACCTGGGGCGGCTCGACGGCCAGGTGAAGCTGCGCGGCCACCGCATCGAGGTGCAGGAGATCGAGGCCTCCCTGACCCGGGCGGGCGCCTCCGAGGCGGCCGTGGTCCTGGGTGAGGACGCCGGGGGCACCCCGTGCCTGATCGCCTACCACCGGGGCGGGGACGCCGCCGCGCTGCGCACCGCCGTGGCGGCGGCGCTGCCGTCGTACATGACGCCCTCCGCGTTCGTCGCGGTCGACCGGTTCGCGACGACGCCCAGCGGCAAGCTGGACCGCGCCGCGCTGCCGGCCCGGATCGAGGCGGCGGCGCCGGTCGAGGAGCCGGAGCAGGGTGCGGGGCTCGACGGGCGGGCGGAGGAGCTGATCGCCCGGGTGTGGGCGCAGGTCCTGGGCGCCGCGTCGATCGGCCCGGACGACAACTTCTTCAAGCTCGGCGGCCACTCGCTGCTCGCCATCAAGCTGGTCTCGCGCGTCCGGGCCGAACTCGCCGTCGCGCTGCCGGTGAAGGCGGTCTACGCCCACCCGAGGCTGCGTGATCTCGCCGCCCACATCGAGGAGTTGCTGGCCGCCAAGGATGGCTGACCGCCTCCGCCCCGGCCCGTACTCCCGCCCGCCCCCGTCATCCCCGAGGAGCAGCAACCGTGATCCCCCTCTCGTACGCCCAGCACCGGCTGTGGTTCCTGAACCGTCTCGAAGGCCCGTCGGCCGCGTACAACGCGCCCGTCGTGCTGCGCCTGGACGGGGTGCCCGACCGGGAGGCCCTGGAGGCGGCGGTGCGTGACGTGGCCGACCGCCACGAAGTGCTCCGTACGGTCTACCGGGCCGTGGACGGGGAGCCGTACCAGGACATCGTCGGCGATCCCGACGTGCGCCTGGAGGTGCGGGAGTGCGGGCCCGGCGACGACGTGGACGCACTGGTCACCGCCTTCGTGCGCCTGCCGTTCGACGTCACCCGCGATCTGCCGCTGCGGGCCCGGCTGTTCACGGCCCACGGGACAAGCGCCGTACTGGTGCTGCTCGTTCACCACATCGCGACCGACGGCTGGTCCGTCGGCTGCCTGCTCAACGACCTCGACCGCGCCTATACGGCACGGTGCGGGGGCCGCGCACCCGGGTGGGAACCCCTGCCCGTGCAGTACGCGGACTACGCGCTGTGGCAGCGGGACATGCTCGGCGACGCCGCCGATCCCGAGAGCCTGGCGTACGAACAACTCGCCCACTGGCGCGAGGCGCTGGACGGCGCACCGGCCGCGACCCGGCTGCCCGCCGACCGCCCCCGCCCCACCGAACCGAGCCACCGGGGAGCACTGGTCACCGCCCGTCTCTCCGCCGCCGCCCACAAGGCGCTCGCCGGCACCGCCCGCGCCCACCGCGCGACGTTCTTCATGACCGCACGGGCCGCCCTCTGCGCCGCTTTGCAGGCGGCGGGGGCGGGGCCCGACGTGGTGGTGGGGACACCGGTGGCCGGCCGGCCCGAGGAGGATCTGCACGACCTCGTCGGCTTCTTCGTCAACTCACTCGCCCTGCGCGCCGATCTGTCCGCCGATCCGGACCTCGGCACGCTGCTCGACCGGGTCCGCGAACGGGACCTGGCCGCCCTGGCCCACGAGGACCTGCCGTTCGACCTGCTCGTCGAGGACCTCAACCCCGAACGGTCCCTCGGCCTGCACCCCTTCTTCCAGGTCATGCTGACCACGCAGACCGCGCAGGACACCACCTGCACCCTGGGCGCCGTATCCGGCACCCTCGACGCCGCGGACCTGGCCACCGCCAAGTTCGACCTGAGCTTCAACTGTGCCGAGACCTACGGCCCGGACGGCGATCCCGCCGGGGTACTGCTCGGCCTGCAGTACGCGACCGACCTGTACGACGAGGAGACGGCGCAGCTGCTCCTCACCCTGTTCCACCGCGCGCTGACCGCGTACGCCGAACAGCCGGCCGGCACACCCCTCAGCCGGACCGGCCTGCTCACCGCCTCCGACCGCGAGGCCATCGACCGCCGTCACGAGGCCCTGACCCGGGCCGCGGAGCGGACCGCCGCCACCCAGGGCGAACCGCACGACGGCGGGAGCCGGCGCACCGCTGCCGCCGACCCCCGCGAGGAGATCCTTCGCGGCCTGTTCGCGGAGGTGCTGGGCCGGGACGAGGTCGGCCCGGACGACAGCTTCTTCAAGCTGGGCGGGCACTCGCTGCTCGCCGGTAAGCTCACCAACCGCATCCGCAAGGCGCTCGGCGTCCAGGCCGCCATCCGCGACGTGTTCCTCGCCCCGACCCCCGCCCGGCTGCTGCGCCGCCTCGCGGAACAGGGCGAAGGACCGGTCCGGCCGCCGCTGCGCCCGGTGCCCGCCGCCCTGCGGCCTGCCCGGCTTCCGCTGTCCGCCGCGCAGCAACGGATGTGGTTCGTCGGCCAGTTGGAGGGGCCGAGCGCCACGTACAACATCCCGGTGGTGACCCGGCTGCGCCGCCCGGTCGAACCGGCCGCGTTCCGTGCCGCGCTCACCGATGTCGTACGACGGCACGAGGTGCTGCGCACGGTGCACAGGTCGGCGGACGGCGAGCCGTACCAGGAGGTGCTGGCCCACGCCGAGCCCGTACTCGACGTGGTGCGGACGGACGGGCCGGAGGGGCTGCGGGCGGCCGTGGACGCCGCCGCCGGGTATGTCTTCGACCTCGCGGCCGAGATCCCGTTCCGGGCGTGGCTTCTGGAGGAGGGCGACGGAGGCCAGGTGCTGGTGCTGCTGGTGCACCACATCGCCGGCGACGGCTGGTCCACCGGCTGCCTCCTCGCCGACCTGGACCACGCCTACCGGGCCAGGTCGGAGGGCCGGGCGCCCGGGTGGCAGCCGCTTCCCGTCCAGTACGCCGACTACACGCTGTGGCAGCACGAGTTGCTGGACGGTGAGCACGGGGTGGCCGGTGAGCAGCTGGCGTACTGGCGTACCGCGCTCGACGGGATGCCGCCGCTGCTCGCGCTGCCCACGGACCGGCCCCGCGGGCCCGAACCGGACGGGCGGGGCGCGCTCGCCCCGTTCGACGTGAGCGCCGGGACGCACCGGGCGCTGCTGCGGTGCGCCCGGCAGAACGGGGTCACCCTGTTCATGGTGGTGCAGGCCGCGCTCGCCGCCCTGCTGACGCGGCACGGGGCGGGCGAGGACCTGGCGATCGGCACCACCGTCGCGGGCCGGGGCGACGAGGCTCTGCATCCGCTCGTCGGGTTCTTCGTGAACACGCTGGTGCTGCGCACGGACACGTCGGGCGACCCGGCCTTCACCGAGCTGGTGCGCCGGGTCCGCGACACGGGCCTGGGCGCGTACAGCAACCAGGATCTGCCGTTCGACCGGCTGGTCGAGTACCTGAGCCCGCACCGCTCGTCCGCGCACGCCCCGCTCGTGCAGGTGATGCTCCAGGTGCACGCGGCGGGGGCGGCCGACGCCTCCGCGGCCCCGTCCGCGCTGGACGGCGAACCGATGGCGTTCCGGGGCGCGGGCGCCAAGTCCGATCTGACCTTCGCGCTCACCGAGACCACCGGCCCGGACGGGGCGCCGGGCGGGCTGCGGGGTGTCCTGGAGTACGCCACGGCCCTGTACGACGCGGAGACCGCCCGGCTGCTGACCCGGCGGCTCGCGGAGACCCTGGACGCCTGCGCCGCCGACCCCGAGGCCCTTCTCTCCGCGCTGGGTGAGGGGCGGCCCGCGCCCGGGGGCCCGGAGGTGGTGGTCGACGCGCAGGGTCGCCCCGCCCCGGTCCGGGTGCCGGGCGAGGTGCACGAGCCCGCGCCGGGCGGTGGTCTGCGGGCGACCGGGCGGCGCGCGTACCGGGACGCGGACGGGGTGCTGCGGCCCGTGGCCGCCCAGTCCGTCAACGGCTATCCGGTGGAGCCGGGACAGGTCGAGGGCGTTCTCACCCGGCACCCGGCGGTGACCGGGGCGCGGGCCCTCGTCCGCGACGGCCGGCTGCTCGCCTTCGTGACCTGTGCCCCGGGTACGCCGCCCGCCGAAAGCGCGCTGCGCGCCTGGGCCGCCGAGCGGCTGCCGGAATACCTGGCACCGGCCCGGGTGGTGCGGTCGTCGTGGCTGCCCGCACCCGGCGAGGACCCGGCGGTGCTGCCGGAGGAGGACGCGGGGGCGCCGGCAGCGGCGGCCGGCGCGGACGCGCGGCTGCTGGGGATCTTCCGGGAGGTGCTGGGCGGGCGGGACGTCGGGGCGGACGACAACTTCTTCAAGTCCGGCGGGCACTCGCTGCTCGCGGTGCGTCTGCTGAACCGGATCCGGTCCGAGTTCGGCCAGGACCTGACGTTGCGCGATGTGTTCCGCAACCCGACGGCGGCCACGCTCTCCCAGCGGCTCGCCGGTGCCGTGGCCGACGCGATCGAGCCGGAGGACGCCGGTCCGGCCGCCGCCCCGACGCTGCGCCGCCGGACCAGGGCGGGCGCCCGCCGGGGGTGAGCCGACGAGGCGTGCGGGGGTGCGGAGCGGCAGCTCCGCACCCCCGTTTCTGCCGGTCCGAGCTGCCGGACGGACTGCCGAGGGGGGCAGTCCCGGGCCCCTAGCGTGAAGGCCACGGAGGCGAGAGGAACCGTTCGCCGCCCCGGTCTCTCTCGGCCCTAACCGGAGGAAAACCCAGGATGCCCCCCATCAGAACGGACGACCTGCTCGACGGCGGTCCCTCTCCCGCACCCGCCCCGCCGGTGCTCGACCTCATCGCCCACCAGGCACGCACCCGCCCCGACGCGCCGGCCCTGGTCCACGACACCGCCCGCCTGACCTACGCGGAACTCGCCGGTGCCGTACGGGAACGGGCCCGCGTCCTGGCCGCCGAGGGCGCCGCCCCCGGCCGGCTCGTCGCCCTCCACCGCCCGCGCGGCATCGACGCCGTCGTCGGCCTCCTCGCCGTCCTGAGCACGGGCGCCGCCTACCTCCCGCTCGACATCCAGGCCCCGGACGCCCGGAACGCGGCCATCCTCAAGGACAGTTGCGGCGACCTGGCGCCCACGCCCGCCGAGGTGGCCGCCGCCGGCGAACTCGTGCTGCCCGGCCCCGGCGCACCGGCCGGCGCCGCATACGTGATCTACACCTCCGGGTCGACCGGCACTCCCAACGGTGTCGTCGTCGCCCACGACTCGCTCGCGCACTTCATCGCGGGCGCCACCCCCGCGTACGGCATCGGCCCCGCCTCCCGGGTCCTCCAGTTCTCGCCGCTGCACTTCGACGCCAGCGTGCAGGAGCTGTTCGCGACCGTCGGGGCCGGCGGGACGCTGGTGCTGCGTACGGACGACATGCTGGACGTGCGCGATCTGCTCGCCGGCTGCGCGCGGCACGGGATCACGCTGCTCGACCTGCCGGCCGCGTACTGGCACGAGCTGGTCCACGTCCTGGCCGCCGGTTCGGTGCGGCTGCCCGGCTGCCTGGAGACGGTGATCATCTACGGGGAGGCCGCGCTGCCGGAGCGGGTCGCCCAGTGGCGCGCGCTGACCGGGGAGCGGGTGCGGCTGCTCAACGCGTACGGCCCCACGGAGACCACGGTGGTCGCGACGGTCGCCGATCTGACCCGGCACGGGGACGGTCCGGTGCCGATCGGCCGCCCGCTGCCGGGGGTCCGCGCGGCCGTCGTCGCCGGTGAACTCTGGCTGCTCGGCGGCGGCTTGTCCCGGGGCTACCTCACCAACCCGGAGCTGAATGCCCGCCGCTTCACCGAGCTGGACGGGGAGCGCGCCTACCGCACCGGGGACCTCGTCACGATCGGTGAGGACCGCCAGATCCTGTACCACGGGCGGCTGGACGACGAGGTGAAGATCGGCGGGCAGCGCATCGACCCCGCCGCCGTCGACTCCGTCCTGTCGGCCCACCCGAAGGTGCGGGAGGCCGCCGTCGTCGCCCAGCAGGACGCCGACGGGGTGAAGCGGCTCGTCGCGTTCGTCGTCACCGAGGGCGGTGTCGGAGCCGAGGAGCTGCGCGCACTGGTGCGCGAGCGCATGCCGGCCGCCGCCGTCCCGGCAGCCGTGGGAATCGTCGCGGCCCTGCCCCGCACCAGCTCGGGGAAGATCAATCGCAAGGTGCTGCGGACCACGGACCCGCGTCTGTCGGTCGTCCACGAGGAGCCGCTGCCCGCCGAGGACCGGGTGCCGCTCTCGCACGCGCAGCGCCGGCTGTGGCTGCTGGACCAGCTCGACGGGCCGTCCTGCGCGTACAACATGCCCATCGTCCTGGAGCTGGACGGGGTCCCCGACCGGGCGGCGCTCGCCGCCGCGGTCACCGATCTGGTGGAGCGGCACGAGGTGCTGCGCACGGTGTTCCTCGCGCCGGAGGACGAGCCCTACCAGCACGTGCTGGCGGCCTCCACGGTACGCGCCCGCGTCGTCGAGTGCCCGGCCGGTGAACTCCGGAGCCGGGTCGCCGACTTCGTCTCCGAGACGTTCGACCTGGCGCGGGAACTGCCCTTGCGGGTGGCGCTGTTCGTGCCCGAGGACGCGGCCGGTGACGGGCCGGCGGCGGTGCTGGCGGTGCTGCTGCACCATGTGGCGGGGGACGGGTGGTCGCTGGCGCCGCTGGTGAACGACCTGGCCACCGCGTACGCGGCCCGCGTCGAAGGCCGTGCGCCGGAGCAGGAGCCGCTTCCCGTCCAGTACGCCGACTACACCCTCTGGCAGCACGACGTCCTCGGCACAACCGACGACCCGGACGCGGCCGTCTCGCGCGGGCTCGCGCACTGGCGGGCCGCGCTCGACGGGCTGCCCCCCGTCACCGGCCTGCCGCTGGACCGCCCCCGGCCCGCCGTGCCGGACCACCGGGGCGGTGTGGTGACCGCGCACATCGAACCGGCCGCGCACCGCCGCCTCGCCGGCCTGGCCGACGCGCACGGCGCCAGCATGCTGATGGTCCTCCAGGCCGCGCTGGCCCTCGCGCTGCGCGCGGCGGGCTGCGGGGAGCGGGTGGCCGTGGGCACGCCGGTCGCGGGCCGCGACGACGAGGCGCTGGGGGCGCTGGTCGGCTTCTTCGTCAACACGCTGGTCCTGCCCACCGACACCTCGGGTGACCCGGCGTTCACCGAGCTGCTGGAGCGGGTACGTGACACGGACCTCGCCGCCTACGCCCACCAGGGCCTCCCCTTCGACCTGCTGGTCGAGCATCTGAACCCGCCGCGCACACCCGGGGTCCACCCGCTCTTCCAGACGATGCTGACCCTGGTCACCGCCGCCCCGGAGGACGCCCCGTTCGCCTTCGGCGGGCTCACCGGCCGCTTCCGGGCGGACGGCCCCGCGACCACCAAGTTCGACCTGACCGCCGCGTGTGTGGAGCACCGGGACGCCGACGGCACGCCCGCCGGCCTCGCACTCAACCTGGAGTACGCGTGCGACGTGCTCGACGAGGGCACCGCCCGCCTCCTCCTGGGCGCCCTGGAACGCGCCCTGCGTACAGCCGCCGAGGACCCGGAGGCGCCGGTCGCCGACGCCGCGCTGCTGGGCCCCGACGACCGCTGGTCCCTGGACGAGCGCCGCGAGCGCGTGACGGCCCTCGCTGCTCAGGCCGCCGAGGCCGGCGAGGCCGCCGCGCGGAGCGGTGCGCCCGACGCGGAGCACGTCGACACGTTGCGGGAGATGTTCGCCGAGATCCTGGGGATCGGTGAAGTCGGCCCGGACGAGGGGTTCTTCGCGATCGGCGGCCACTCCATGAGCGGGGTGCGGCTGGCCAACCGGATCAGGGCCCGCCTGGGCGCCGACGTCCACGTACGGGACCTGCTGCTCGCCCCGACGCCCGCCGCGCTGGCCCGGCGCATCGCAGACGCCCGCTCGGCCGCCGAGGACAAGGGCCCCGCGCTCGTCCGCCGCGCGGACCGGCCGGAGCGCCTGCCGCTGTCGCGGGCGCAGCGACGGCTCTGGTTCATCGACGCGCTGGAGGGTCCCAGCGCCTCGTACAACATCCCGCTGGTGCTGCGTCCGGCCGAGCCGCTGGACGCGGGTGTCCTCGGCCTCGCTCTGGCCGACCTGGTGGAGCGCCACGAGGTGCTGCGGACCCGCTACCTGTCGGTCGACGGGGAACCGCACCAGGAGATCGTCGAGGGCGCGCAGCCCGTCCTCGATGTCCGCACGGTGCCGGCCGGGCAGTTCCGGGCGGCTGTCGCCTCCGCCGCCGGGCATGTCTTCGACCTGGCCGGGGAGATCCCGCTGCGGGCCGCCCTCCTGACCCCGGACGACGGCGGCGGGCAGGTGCTGGTGCTGCTCGTCCACCACATCGCCGCCGACGGCTGGTCGACCGGTCCGCTGCTCACCGACCTGGCCGCCGCGTACGCCGCACGCGCCGAGGGGCGCGTACCGGGCTGGCGGCCGCTTCCCGTCCAGTACGCCGACTACACGCTCTGGCAGCAGGAGCTCCTGGACGGGCCGGCGGCGCATGACCACCTCGCGTTCTGGGAACGCGCCCTCGCCGGAGCGCCGCCCGTCCTCGAACTGCCCGCCGCCCGGCCGCGCCCGGCCGAGGCCACGCACCGGGGCGGCCACGCACCGCTCACCGTGGACGCGGCCACCCACGAGGCGCTGGAGGAGCTGGCCCGACGGCACGGCGCCACGCTGTTCATGGTGATGCAGGCGGCCCTCGCGGCCGTCCTCACCCGGCACGGCGCGGGCACCGATCTGCCGCTGGCCACCATGACGGCCGGGCGCGACGACGAGGCACTGAGCGATCTGGTCGGCTTCTTCGTCAACACACTGGTCCTGCGCACCGACACCTCGGGTGACCCGGCGTTCGCCGAACTCCTGGAGCGGGTGCGCGACACGGACCTCGGTGCCTACGCCCACCAGGGCCTGCCCTTCGACCGGATCGTGGAACACCTCAACCCGGCCCGCTCCACCGCCCACCACCCGCTCGCCCAGTACGTCGTCCAGCTCCACCACGACTACACCTCCGCCCCGGCCGAGGGGCCGCTGCTGCGGCTCGAACCAGCGCCGCTGGAGACGCTGTCCACCAAGTTCGACCTGACCCTCTCGCTGTGGGAGCGGAAGGACGAGGAGGGGCGGCCGGCGGGTCTGGCGGGCGGTCTGGAGTACGCCACTGATCTGTTCGACACCGCCACCGCCGGTCTGCTCGCCGCGCACGTCGGGCGACTGCTGCACGCCGTCGCCGCCGATCCGGGGGTGCGGATCGGCGCCGTGGACCTGCTCACCGACGCCGAGCGGTTCCGGCTGCACGCGGAGTACAACGACACCGCCACGGTGACACGGGAGCGGGCCGCCGTCCACGAGGTCATCGCCCGCCGGGCCACGCTCGGCCCCGAGCTGCCGGCTCTGATCACGGACGCGGAGACCGTCGGCTACGGGGAACTCGACGCCCGCGCCGACGCGCTGGCCGCCCGGCTGGGAGCGGCGGGGGTGCGGCGGGGTGACACCGTGGGGGTGCTCCTCGAGCGGGTGACACCGTGGGGGTGCTCCTCGAGCGGGGCGTCCCGCTGGTGGTGACCGCGCTGGCCGTTCTCAAGTGCGGTGCCGCGTACGTCCCGTTGGACCCGGCGCTGCCCGGGGCCAGGATCGCGCTGATGGTCCGGGACGCGGGCGTCCGCCTCGTCGCGACCGACGCCGGGCGGGCGGGTGCGGTGCCCGAGGAGGTCTCCGTACCGGCCCTCCTGGTCGACGCGCCCCCCGGGAGCGACGCGCCCTCGGACCGCACGCCCGTGGCGGTCGACGGGGACGATCTGATGTACGTGATGTTCACGTCCGGGTCGACCGGCCGGCCGAAGGGCGTCGGCGTCACCCACCGCAACGTCACCGAACTCGCCGCCGACCGGGACACCACATCGGGCGGGCCCCGCCGGATGCTGGTCCACTCCGCGACCGGGTTCGACGCCTCGGTCTTCGAGATGTGGGTGCCGCTGCTCGACGGCGGCAGCCTGGTCGTCATGCGGGGCGACGGAACCGACCTCGCGGAGACCGCCCGCACCGTACGCGAGCACGGGGTCACCGACGCCTACTTCACCGTAGGCCTGTTCCATGTGATGGCCGACGAGGCGCTGGACACCCTGCGGCTGCTGCGGGAGGTGTGGACGGGCGGCGACGTCGCCTCACCGGCCGCCGTGCAGCGGGTCCTGACGCACTGCCCGGACACCGTCCTCGTCCACTCCTACGGACCCACCGAGACGACCTTCGCCTCGCACAACCAGTGGCTCACCGGCGGCCGGGGCTCGCTCGGCGGGGCCGGGCTGCACCTGGGCCGGCCGATGGACAACACCCGCAGCCATGTCCTGGACGGGGCGCTGCGGCCCGTGCCGCCGGGTGTTCCCGGGGAGCTGTACATCGCGGGATCGCATGTGGCGCGCGGGTACACGGGCCGGCCGGACCTGACCGCCGAGCGCTTCGTGCCCGACCCGTTCGAGGCCGACGGCAGCCGGATGTACCGCACCGGTGACCGGGTGGTCTGGACACCGGACGGTGAACTGCGTTTCCTGGGGCGGGCGGACGGCCAGATCAAGCTGCGCGGGGTACGGATCGAGCCGGGCGAGGTCGAGCACGCGCTCGCCGCCCACCCCGCCGTCGGCCAGGCGCTCGCCGTGGTCCGGGAGGACCGGCCGGGCGAGCGGAGTCTCGTCGGTTACGTGGTGCCGCGTGCGGGATCCACGGTCACCGGGGCGGAACTGCTGGCTCTGGCCCGTACCGCGCTGCCCGCCCACCTCGTGCCGTCGGCGGTCGTCGTCCTGGACGCCCTGCCGCTGACCGTCAACGGCAAGCCGGACCGCCGGGCGCTGCCCGCCCCGGACCGTGGCGCCGTCGCCGGGCACCGCGCGCCGCGCAATGCCCGGGAAGAGGTGCTGTGCGGGCTGTTCGCCGAGATCCTGGGGGTGGACAGGGTCGGCCTCGACGACAACTTCTTCACGCTGGGCGGGCATTCGCTGCTCGGTGTGCGCCTGGTGAGCCGGGTGCGGTCGGTGCTCGGCGTGGACCGGACCGTCCGGGACCTGTTCCGCGCCCCGACCCCGGCGGGGCTGCTCGGCGCGCAGGACCCCGACGGCACGGCCGGCGCCATGGGCGTCCTGCTGCCGCTGAGCACCCGGGGCACCCGCCGCCCGCTGTTCTGCGTGCACCCCGGCACCGGCGTCGGCTGGTCGTACGCGGGCCTGGCCCGGCATCTCGGGGACGAACAGCCGCTGTACGCCCTCCAGGCCCGCGCGCTGAGCGAGCCGGGCCACCGCCCGCGCACCGTCGAGGAGATGGCCGACGACTACCTGGAGCGCATCCGCCAGGTCCAGCCGTGGGGGCCGTACCGGCTGCTGGGCTGGTCCTTCGGCGGGATCGTCGCGCACACCATGGCCGTCCGGCTCCGCGCGGCCGGTCAGCGCGTCGAACTGCTCGCGCTGATGGACGTCCACCAGACCGGGCCGGGCAGCGTGTCCGTGCTGCCGCCGCAGGAGCGCGGGGTCCCCGGGCCCCTCGGGGAGGACGAGCTGCCGGCCGCCGTGGAGCGGGTGCGCCGCGAGGACCCGGTGCTCGGTGGCTTCAGCACGGAGGAGATACGGGCGGTGCTGCGCGCCTCCGAGAGCCACGCGGCCCTCATGTCCCGGCATGAACCCGGGGTCGCCGACACCGGCGCGGTCTTCTTCACGGCCCGCCGGCCCGGCGAACCGGAAGGCGCGCTGGCCGCCACCTGGAATCCGTTCCTGACGGGAACGGCCGAGAACCACACCGTGGAATCCAGTCATCTCCGGATGGCCGAGGAAGAACCTCTCGCACACATCGGGAAAGTCATCGCGGAGAAACTCTCCGCACTGCAGGAGAAGAACCTGCGGGAAAACGAAACGAGGAGTTATTCATGAGCGACATCGTGAACCCTTTCGACGACGCCGAGGGCTCCTTCCACGTCGTGGTGAACGACGAGGGGCAGCACGCCCTGTGGCCGGCGTTCGCCGACGTCCCGGCGGGCTGGGACAGCGTCTGGGGGCCCGGGAACAGGGCGGATGCCCTGGAGTACATCACCGCCCACTGGACCGACATCCGCCCCCGTAGCCTGGTCGCCCAGTACGTCTGACCCGCCCTCTCCACCGAATGCCGCGCCCCGCATCTCCTGCGGGGCGCGGCATTTCCGTATGCCCGCCGGCCGGGGAATCAGGGCGCCTGGACAAAGCAAAAGAGAAAGGGAAACTGCCGCCCGCGACTGCCGCTCGACTTCCGCCCGGAAGCCCTTTTCGCACATAACCTCGAAGGCATGAAGATACTCCTGAGCGGAACCGCTTCGGACTCCCACACCTGGAACCTCGTGTATCTCGGGCTGTTCCTGGAGGAGCGGGGGCACGACGTCGTCGCGCTGGGCCCCTGCGTGAGTCCCCGTCTGCTCACGGCCGCCTGTCGCCGGCATGCCCCCGACGTGGTCGTGCTCAGCAGCGTCAACGGCCACGGCTACCGGGACGCCCTCGCGGCGGTACGCGCGCTGCGCGCCGAACCGGAGCTGGCCGCGCTGCCGGTGGCCGTCGGCGGCAAGCTCGGCACCGCCGGCCGTTCCGGGGAGGCCGAGGCGGCCCGGCTCCGCGAGGCGGGCTGCGACGCGGTCCTCGGGGACGGGGCCGGTGACCTGGAGGCCCTGTGCGCGTTCCTCGCGGCCCGCGCCCGGGTGGTGGCATGACCGCCGCCGGAGCCCCGCGCCCCTTCGGGGCGTTCGTCGCGGCCTCGGCCGCCGCCGGACGGCTGGTCGTCCAGCCCCGCATGGGCTTCGGTGACCCCGGCGCCATGCGCACCGGCCTGGAGCGGACGAGGGCCGCCACCGCGACGACCGTGGGCACGCTCACCATCGACAGCTACACCCGCGTCGGAGATCTCGCCGGTGCCCGCGCCGCCCTCGCCGAGGGTGCCGGACTCAACGGCTACCCGATCGCCACGCACCCCCTGGACGTCACGCGCCGCCTGCTCGCCGGGCTGCACGACGACGACTTCCCCGTCCAGGTCCGGCACGGTTCCGCCCGCCCGCAGGCCATCGTCCGGGCCCTGCTCGCCGCCGGCCTCGACGCGACCGAGGGCGGGCCCGTCTCGTACTGCCTGCCCTACGGCCGCACCCCGCTCCGGGACTCCGTCGCGGCCTGGGCCGAAGGGTGCGAACTCCTCGCCGCCGGCGCCCGGCCCGGTTCGGTGCCGCATCTGGAGAGCTTCGGCGGCTGTCTGCTCGGCCAGCTCTGCCCGCCCGGTCTGCTGGTCGCGACGAGCGTGCTGGAGTGCCTGTTCTTCGCCCAGCACGGGGTGCGCAGCGTCTCGTTGAGCTACGCCCAGCAGACCGATCCGGGCCAGGACGAGGAGGCGATACGGGCCCTGCGCCGACTGGCCGGTGAGTTCCTGCCGGCCGGCGTCGACCACCACGTCGTCCTCTACACCTACATGGGCGTCTACCCGCGCACCGATCGCGGTGCGACCCGGCTCCTGGAGGCGTCCGCCCGCCTCGCGGTACGGGCCGGGGCGGACCGGCTCCTCGTGAAGACGACCGCCGAGTCCCGGCGTATCCCGACCGTCGAGGAGAACGTCCGCGCCCTGGAGACCGCCGCCGCGGCCGCCGCGCTCGCCGGTCCCCCGCTCCCGCCCGGACGGGACGGGAGCAGCGAGGTCTACGCGGAGGCCCGCGCCCTGATCGAAGCCGTCCTCGGACTCCACCCCGACCTGACCCGCGCCCTGCCCGCCGCCTTCGAACGCGGGCTGCTGGACGTGCCGTTCTGCCTCCACCCCGACAACGCGGGCCGCTCCCGCGGCGTCATCGGCGCGGACGGGCGGCTGCGCTGGTCGGACACCGGCGCGATGCCGATCCGCCCCGACGCCCCGGCCGATCTGGCGCCGCTCACCGCGAACGGCCTGCTCACGGCCCTGAACCACATGGCCGACCGCTATGACCGGCCGCCGGCCGACCCCGTATCGGCGTACCGGAGACCCGCCACCGCACGTGATCTTCCCCCGCCCTCTCACCACCGCCACGAACAGGAGCCCGTCATGGACCACGCCCCGCAGCCCGCAGGACCCGCCCTGCCGCCCCCGCTCGGTGAGCACCTGCGCTCCCCGCGGCTGCGCGCCGCCATGCTCGTGCAGCAGGAGGCCCTCCAGGCGGCCCGCGACTTCCTGCGGCGGTCGGGCTTCACGGAGCTGCTGCCCCCGCTCGTCGGGCCCGTCACCGACCCGGGCGGCCGGGGCGCCAAGGCGCTGGACGTCGACTACTACGGGCGCCCGTACAAGCTGATGACCAGCGCCATCCTCTACAAGCAGGCGTCCCTGCACGGCTTCCCGAAGCTGTTCTACATCGCCCCCAACGTGCGCGTGGAGCCGGAGGAGACCGCCACCACCGGCCGCCATCTGGTCGAGTTCCACCAGATCGACGTCGAGATCGCCGGTGCGACCCGCGAGGACGCCCAGGAGGTCGCCGCCGGTCTGCTCACCCATGTCGCCGAGCACGTGTGGACCGCCGTGCCCGACGTACTCGCCGAACTGGGGCGCCAGGAGGCGGACTTCGCGGATGTCCGCAGCGGCAAGTACGACGTGTGCACCCATCACGAGGCCGTATCCCGCCTCCTGACGGCAGGTCATCCGCAGAGCCCGGACAGCGAGATCGACTGGACCGGTGAACGGCTCCTCTCGCTGGAGAGCGACCGGCCGTTCTTCATCAACGACTACCCGAAGGGCTCCCGCGGCTTCTACGACCGCGAGGACCCCGAACGCCCCGGTGTGCTGCGGAACTTCGACCTCATCGCCCCGCACGGCTACGGCGAGCTGGTCTCCGGCAGCGAGCGCGAGTCCGACTACGCGACCATCGTCACGCGGATGCGCGAGAGCGGCGAGAACCCCGCCAAGTACGCCTGGTACCTGAAGGAGGCCCGCGAGGGCATCCCGGCCAGCGCCGGCTTCGGGATGGGCCTCCAGCGCCTCGTCCGTTTCCTCACCGGCCTGGACTCCCTGTGGCAGGTCAGCGCCTACCCGAAGCTCCCCGGGGTGATGGCCCCGTGAGCGCCCTCTCCTCCCCCGGTTTCCCCGAGCGCGAGATCCGCGCCCGCGCCCGGCGCGGCACCGCCGAGGTGTTCCCCGACCCCGGCTCGTACGGGGACGAGCTACACGGCCCCCGCGTCGCGGCCGAGGCCGACGCGCTCGACCGGGCCCGTATCGTCCCGCCCGTCTTCATGCCGGAGCGGCTGGAGAAGCTGATCGAGCTGGCGCGCGAGCCCGAGTTCGGTGACGTCGGCCTGGCGGTCCGGACCGGCGGCTTCAACGCCTCGCTGCCCCTCTACCTGTCGGCCTTCGGCTCGACCCGGGCGGGCAGCGGCGACCTCGCCGTCCAGGCGTCCCGGCAGGCCGGCCGCCTCGGTATCCCCATGGTCATCGGGGAGAACATGGTCCCCGTCCACGGTTACCGACGCGGCGGCGACGTCGCCCGCTCCGCACTCCTCGCCCGCGTCGACGCGTACCTGGAAGCGGCCCCCGAGGGCGTCGGCGGGATCGTCGTCCAGCAGTCCACCGAGGACGCCGACTCGGAGGTCTGGAACCTCCTCTACAGCGATCCCGCCACCCGGCCCCTCCTCGAATCCGGGCGCCTGGCCTTCGAGTTGAAGACCGGGCAGGGCGCGAAGCCCGGTCTCGGCGGCATGACCGTCGTCGCGGGTGCCGAGGCCGCGCAGCTGGCCGACCGGTTCACGGTCACCGAGGCGTTCGGCGCGGACGACGAGCGCCGGCTGCGGTGCGCCACGCCGGGCACCTTCACCGACGAGATCCTGCGCCAGCAGCTGCGCTTCATGCGGAACAACTTCCCCAGGGCCCGTACATGGGTGAAGTTCCACCCGGGCCGCGACATCGGGCACGCCGCGCGCACCGCCTGGGCCGCCGGGGCGGACGCCGTCACCGTGGACGGCGCGGAGGGCGGCACCGGCTGGGCCCCCCGGGTCTTCCTCGACCAGGTCGGCCTGCCGCTCGCCGAGTGCCTGCGCCGGATCGGCCGCCCCGAGGGCTGCCTGCTCGCCAGCGGGCGGATGTGGGAGGGCGGACGTGCGCTGCGGGCCCTCGCCCTGGGCGCCGGCGCCGTCGGCCTCGGACGCGCCGCGCTGATCGCGGTCGACGAGGACCCGGACCACGGGCTGGTACGCCTCGCGGAGAGCATCGCGCTCGAACTACGGCTGCTGGTCAGTGCGTTGGGCAAGTACACGGTGGGGGCGCTGGCCCCGGAGGACCTGTGGTGGCCGGACGGCGGCCACGGCGATGCCCGGTCGCCGCAGTCCGCCGACCCGGCCGCCGCCGGAGCGACGTCATGAATGGGCGGGCGCACCGGAGGCGGGGGCGGTCCGTGCGACTGTTGTCACGGGAGACCCCTGGCCGCGCCGGGCACGGGCGCGCTGCGCGGCCCCTGTCCCGACAGGCCGCCGGCCTCACCGGCCGCCGCCGCACCGTCCAGGCCTGGTTCGAGCTGCTGGAGGCCCCCGGAATCATCGTCGGTTCCGCCGGTTCCGCCGGTTCCACCGACCGAGGCATCCGGGACACCGGCGCCCCGGATGCCGTGGCCGATGCCGCCCGGCTCGCCGCCCAGCGTGCCCTCACCGAGGCGGGCCGGGGCTATCTCGGTGGCCGCCTGGAACTCCGTACGCACGGACCGACCCGTGCCACGCGCGACCGCCGGTCCCTGCGCCGCGCCGCCGGCCGCGCCGCCGCCCTGGCCGTCGCGGCGACGCTGCGCGGCGACGACACCGGTGTCAGCGTCCGCACGACCCGCCGCTGAACCGGCCCGCCCACCTGACGCAGGAAGCCGACCCACTCCCCCAGGAAGCCGAACCCATGACAACGAACACCACCGCCCCGTCGTCCGAGGCGGGGCCCGCCCCCGACTGGCGGCGCATCGGCAGCTTCGTCACCGGCCAAGCAGCCGTGCAGTGCGGCAGCTTCGCCCTGATCATCGCCATGAACTGGACGGCCGTGCAGCTGGGCGGGCGGGGCGCGGTCACGCTCGTGATCCTCGCCTCCACGCTGCCCCGCGCCCTGATGCTGCTGTTCGGCGGCGCCCTCGCCGACGCCCTCGGCCCGCGCGCCGTCCTGCTGCGGGCCACCGCGACCCGGTTCGCCGTCCTGGTGATCGGCGCCCTGGTCACGACGGGCGCCGAGAGCGTCTGGCCGCTGGTCGCCGTCGCCGTGGTCGAGGGCTCGCTGCTCGGCCTGACCGGCCCGGCGTCGGGCGTCCTGCTCACCCGGCTGGCCCCGAAGGAGCATCTGGGCCGGGCCAACTCCCTGTTCTCCATGGTGATGCGGCTGGCCCCGATGGCCGGATCGCCGCTGGGTGCCTGGCTGGTCGTGGCCGGCAGCCTGTCCGGGGTCATGCTCGTCTCGGCGGCCGGCTGCGCCGTCTGGCTGGTCTGCGCGTTCCATGTGACCCGGGGCATGACCCGGCCCGAGCGCGGCGCCGGGGCAGGGGGCACGTCACTGTTCCGGCGCTCCGGCGACGGCCTCGCGCTGCTGGGCCGTCACCCCAGGCTGCGCTGGATGTTCATCGCCTGCTTCTGCATGGACTTCGCGTTCCTGTGGCCGGCCGAGGTCGCGCTGCCGCTGCGCGCGGCCGGCGAGGGCTGGGGCATCGGCTCGGTCGCGGCGGCCCTCACCGCGTTCAGCGCGGGCGCCCTGGCGTCGGCGGCGGCCGGTGCCGCACTGGCGCACCGCATCCCGGTCCCGGTCAAGCTGATCGTCACCGGCACCGGGCTCGCCGTCGGCATGGGCTCCATGGCCCTGGTGCCCTCGCCCGCGGTCCTGGCGGTCACGGCGTGCACGGTCGGCCTGTTCTCGGGACTCAACGGACCGGCCCTGGTCACCGCGTACCAACAGGCCGTCCCCGAAGGGAAGCTGGGCGCCGCGATGTCGACGTTCTCGCTGTCCAGCATCGGGGCCGCGCCGCTGTCCCTGGCCGTCTTCAGTTCGCTCTCCGCCCCGCTGGGCGTGACCGGTACCTGGCTGCTGTGCGCGTCCGTCGCGCTCTTCTCGCCGGTCGCCGCGACGCTCGCCCTGCGCGCGCCCCTGACGCGGAACGCCCCCGCCACCAAGGCGTCCGCCGCCCCCGAGCCCACCGTCACAGCCGTGTGAGGCAGACATGTCCCTGTTGGAACCCAGCCCGCCGCCCGTCCTCGATTCCCTCCTTCTCCCGACCGCGCTCCCCCCGCTGCCCGCCGCTCTGCCACCGCTGACGGACCCCGGCCCCGGCCGCCCGCAGCTCTGGCTGGTCGCCACGGCCGCGCACGAGGAGACCGCGGCCCGTTACGCCCCACTCGTCCTCGGCCCGTCGGAACTGGCCAGGGCGGAGGAGTTCCGCCGCCCCACCGACCGCGCCACCTATCTGTGCGCCCACGTCGGTCTGCGCCGGGTCCTCGGCAACCACCTGGGCATCGCACCCCGCACGGTCTCGGTGGCCCGTGCTCCCTGCCCGTGCTGTGGAGAACCGCACGGCCGGCCCGTACTCCCCGGCGAGCCCCTGCATTTCTCGCTCTCGCACTGCGAGGGCCTGAGCCTGATAGCCGTCGCCGCCGCCCCGGTCGGCGTGGACGTCGAACCCGTACCGAACCCGCAGACACTCGTCGAGGCCGCCGATGTCGTCCACCGCATGGAGGCGGCGGAACTCGCCTCCCTCGCACCCGCGTTGCGACCGGCCGCCTTCGCCCGGGTGTGGACCAGGAAGGAGGCGTACCTGAAGGGCCTCGGCATCGGCCTGGGCGCGGACCCGTCGACGGAGTACGTCGGCGCCGGTCCGGCACCGGCCGCCCCGGCCGGCTGGCTCCTGGCCGACATCGCCGTCCCACCCGGCCACCGGGCGGCGGTGGCGGTCCGACGGGAGGGCGTCCGCGGAGCGGGGCCGGACTGACCCACCCGGCATCGGCCCCGGCGATCGCCACCACCGCCGGGGCCTCGCCCTGCCGGACTTCCGACGTCAGGGACTACGTTGTTCCGCAACCGATTCCCATAATCCGGAACAGCACCGAAGCGAGGCTCCATGCACACCGTGACCTTCCTGACCATCGGCCAGTCCCCCCGCCGCGACCTGTCCATGGCGGTCGAGGCGGAGCTGCCGGCGACGGCCCGGATACGGCAGGCGGGCGTGCTCGACGGCCTGGCGCGGGCAGAGGTGGAGGCACGGTTCGGGGCGGTGGCCGGGCGGGCGACCCTGCTGAGCCGGCTGGCCGACGGGGCCACCGTGACGCTGGACGCCGAGGCCGTCGGGGCCGGGCTCACGGCCCTCGCCGAGCGGGTGGAGGACGAGGGGGCAGACGTCGTGGTGCTCCTGTGTACCGGCCAGTTCCCGGGGCTGCGGACGCGCCGGGCGCGGCTCGTCGAGCCGGACGTGCTGCTGACGGGCTACGTGAGCACGGCGCTGCGGGGCCGCCGGACCGGGATCCTCGTACCACTGCCGGAGCAGGTGGCGGAGGCCCGAACGAAGTGGCGAGCGCTAGACCCGGCGCCGTCGTTCGGCACGGCCTCGCCGTACGCCGACGACACCGCGGCCCTGTGCGCGGCGGCCCGCGCGCGGCTGGACGAGGGCGCGGACGCCCTGGTGCTCGACTGCATGGGCTACGGCGCCCGCCACCGCGAGGCGCTGCGGTCGGCCGGGATCACCGCGCCGGTTCTGACTCCGGGCGCGGTGGTGGGCGCGATGCTGGGCCCGCTGCTCGCCTGAACGAGCGGGACGGGCTGGACGGGCGGGAAGCATCAGCTGCGCCTAGGACCGGCATAACGTCCGGCCGTCGGCTGTCCCGGGACAGCCGACGGCCGGACGTTATGCCGGTCCTAGGCGCAGCTGATGCCGATGCAGACCGTGTTGAGGACCGTCAGCAGGCCGACGCACTCGCAGGTGGCGGAGAACGCCGCCCCTTCGGCGCCGACGGGGTCGGTCTCGGGAAGGGCGTGGAGGTGGGCGAGGAGTTCGAGGTCCTGGGTCTGGTTTTCCATGGTTCTCTCCTTCTTCTTTGTGGTTGGGCGGCAGGGTTTCTGCCGCTCAGCCCGGCAACTGGGCGAGCCAGTGCCGGGAGTCCGTGTGGCGGAGCCGCAGAAGGAAGGCCAGAATCCCGGCCGACCCGTCGCTCCAGCTGGTCGAGACGTCCCCGTACTCGTTGGGGAAGACCACGTGCCCGTGGCGTCGGGCTCCCTCGGTGACGGCGAGGCGGCCCAGGTCCGCGGCCATCGCGCGGTAGGCGGTGTCCCCCGTCGCGGCGCTCATGTCGAGCAGGAAGTCGCCGTTGCCGGCCAGTCCGTGGCACTGGGAGAGCGGGGCGCGCGAGGCGCGTTCCGTGACGGCCAGGGCGCTGCGGCGGGCGAGGTCCCCGAATCTGTCGTCGCCGGTGACCTGCCACAGCCGTACGAGGAAGGTGCCGATACCGGCCGCGCCGTGGCACCAGTAGGGGGCGGTGGGTTCGTCGCCGGCCTGGGCGGGCCACTGGGCGGCCTCCCCGACACGTACGGAGCTGAGCACCAGGTGTTCGCCGATCTCCACGGCGAGCCGCAGGTGGTCCTGGCGTCCCGAGGCGACCGCGCCGGCCAGGAGGAAGCAGCCGATGCCGGCGGAGCCATGGGCGAATCCCAGGTACCGTTTGCCGGTCTCGCCGCCGAGTGCCTCCGCGGGAACCGGCCAGCTCACCGCCGACGGAGCGCGCTGCGCCGCGGACGCCAGCCGGTCAGCGGCGTCGACGGCCAGTGCGGCCAGGCGCGGATCACCGGTGCGGTGCCACAGGTGGAGGGCTGCCATGCCGCTGCCGGCGGTGCCGTGGGTGATGTCGTGGTGGAACGTGGGTTCCTGCGGTGTCAGGGCCAGGGCGAGCGCGTGGTCGACGAGGGCGTGGTCGTCGATGGCTCTTGCGGCTTCGTACAGCGCCCAGGCGGTTCCGAGGTCCCCGAAGTGCAGGCCGGCCCGGGTGGATGGCATGGGGGTGCGGTCCGCGATCCAGTGGCCCGCCGCCGAGAGCAGTTCGGGCAGACGGGGGTCCCCGGTCAGCGTGAAGTACCGCGTCAGTACGGCCAGGGGGCCGGCCGCGCCCTGCTGCACGGTGCAGGGGTTGGTCTCGCCGGCCGCGGTGGAGACGGGCCACAGGCGCCGGTCGTCCGCCGGGGTCATCGAGTCGACGAGATGGTTCACGAGTCCGGTGACCGCGGCGTGCAGGTCCTCGTCCTGTGCGGGGAGGGGCCGGGAGGGGACCGCGGGGCGGGCCGTCTCCGGCTCGCGTAGGGCTTCGCGCGCCCGCAGGGTGTTCCAGCGTGCGGCGGGATCGTCCTTCATCAGTCCGGCGATCATCCGCGCCGTACCGCCCGGGGGCTTGGCGTGTCCGGTGCAGGCGTCCAGCCAGGCGGTGAGCCGTTCCTCGTCGGTTCTGGTGGCGGGCTCCTCGGGCAGGAGGTTCGGCACCTTCCCGGTCAGGACGAAGCATGTGGTGGCGCCGAGGCTGTAGTAGTCGGCCGTGACGGACACAGGTGCGTCCGTCAGGCGTTCGGGGGCGCTGAACCCGGGGGTGCCGACCCGGGTGGGCATACTGGGGCCCGTCTCGTCGGCGGCGAGTTCCAGGTCGATGAGGCGCAGTTCGCCGTCGGGGCGGACCATGACGTTGCCGGGGGTGAAGTCGCGCAGGACGCAGCCGTGGGCATGGGCCGCCGTGACGAGGTCGACGAGCTGGGCGACCAGGGCCGTGGCCTCGCGCCGGTACTGCTCTCCCCCGAGGTCACGGAAGCGCTCGGCGACCCAGGTACGGAGGCTGACACCGGGGACCTCGCTCTGGGCCAGGAAGAGGTGTTGGCCGTGTTCGAAGAGGGCCAGGGCTTCCGGGGCCAGCTCCGTGCCCTCCAGCTTCTCCAGCATCCGGGCCTCGGCGCGCAGCCAGTCGCGGACATCGCGCCCGGAGGCGTCGCCCTCGACGTGGGGCCGCGTCTCCTTGATGACCACGGGGGCGCCGGTGGAGACATCGGTGCCCCGGTAGACACCGCCCTTGTTGGTGTGGCGGATCGCCTCCCGTACCGCGAAGCGGCCGCCGAGCAGGACCGGGCCGCTCGCCGCCTCGGCCTCGGGCGGCGGGAGGGGCACGGTGTCGGGGAACGGGCACTGCGCCCACGGAGGCGGGGCGTAGCGACCGGTGCGCTCGTCCTCCACGGGGTTGCCGTCGGGGTCCTCGATGTACCAGATCAACAGGCCCTGGTCCGAAAGCCGTTGCCGGCCGGTGAAGGCGCCGTAGCGATAATGCACCAGGCTGTGCGGGGCGTAGGGCCGGTCGGAGAGGATGCGCGGCCCCGCCAGTCCGGCCGTCGCGGCGTGCAGATTCAGGGCGAGCCGGACCGCGTCCGCGTCCGAGCGCGGATAGACGGTGAGGAACTTGCCGGAGCTGCCGCGCGGCGTGGCACGGGAGTTGAGGGTGCTCACCTGGTCCAGCGAGCGCGCGAACTTGAACGCCGATGTGTCCGGCAGCAGTACGTCCAGGGCGTTGACCAGGACCGTCGGCGCCGAGGCGGCCGTCGCCGACAGGTGCAGCTTCCAGCCCTGGTCGCGGCGGGTTCCCGACCGGGGTGCGACGCGGCACCACGTCTCGTCGGTTCCGGTGGTCCAGCGCGCGGCCGTGCGGGTGGCCTGCAGGGCTCGGCGGAGGAGGCTTTCGAGGTCGACTTCGGTTGCGTGGCTCGTCATGTGAGTGTCCCTCTCAACGGTGAGGACCGCTGATCGGAAATTGCCCATGACACGTGAACGCGGAACGCGCCCGAGCCGGAATCACCTGCTCCAGCGAGCGCACGGGTATCGCTTCCTCCCTGGTCGGCGCCGCCCGGCGCGAGGGGCGGCGCACGCGTGACACCGCCCCTGGACGACGACCCGGCAGCGGGGCATAGGAAGATATGACGCATGGCGGAAGATGAAAGATCGGTCGGTTCGGAGAAGACGGCCGGCGATGTGGTGCTGATCCGGGTCCGGGGCAGTCTGGACGGCTGGTCGGGCAGCGGTGACTTGTCGGCCGCCCTGACCGGCGCGGTCGAGGGCGGCGCCGTCCGCACGGTGGTCGATCTGTCCGGGGTTGCTTTCGCCGACTCCGCGGCGCTCCACGCTCTGCTGGGCGGTCAGCGGGAACATACGAGGGCGGGGGTGCCGCTCGTCCTGGCCGGTCCCCTGGAATCCGGCGTCCGCAGGCTCTTCGAGGTCACCGGCACCTCGGGCGCGTTCCGGTTCGCGGACGACGTGGAAGCGGCGCTCCATTGCTGAGCGCGGCGGTTCACGGGGGCGTGGGGGTGTCCGGGTGTCGATAGAGGCAGGTGGGGAGGCGGATCGGCTCTCGGCCGTGCCGCAGAACGCGGCCGCCGCGCGGGGCATCGTGTCCGAGCTGCTCGCGGAACGCTTCGGAGCCGCGGTGGCGCAGTGGCCCGCCCATGTGGTGGACGACATGCTGCTGGTCACGTCGGAGCTGGTGACGAACGCCTTCCGGCACGGTGGGCGGCTCACCTCGTTCGAGACCGAGGTGTCGGGTGACGGTCTGCGCATCACCGTCGGCGACGCCAGTACGGAGAGGCCCGCCGAGTCCCCGGACGTGGGGCCGGAGGTGCGGGCGGGGGCGGCCAGGATCGGCGGCTACGGCTGGCCGCTGGTCCGTCTGCTGGCCGAAGGGGTATCCATCAGCCCGGTCCCCGGCGGCAAACGGATCACGGTGCTGATGGCCCTGCCCGCGCACCCCTGAGCGGCCGGGAGGCGCGGGCAGGGCCGTCAGTCGGTCGTCTCCCGGATCTCGTCGGGGCGGGTCTGCCGTGACGTCTCGTTCTCCGCTGCGAACAGGTGCCGGGTACCGGTGACGTCCAGCATCCGCTCCAGGAACGGCGGCGGGTTGTCGAGGAAGAGCGCGATCCCCCGGTCGGTGGTCCGGCGGTGGATCATCAGCAGCGCGGAAAGCCCCGTGGAGTCGCAGAGCCGGAGCTGCTCGCAGTCGAGGTGCAGTCCGCCGGCTCGCGGGTCCTCGTCGACGCACGCGCCGGCCCGCGCGACGAGTCCGTCACTGGTGTCGTAGTCGAGGACGCCCGCGAGGCGCAGGCGCATGACCCCGTCCTCCGATTCGACGGTGAGGGAGAGGGACGGGGTGCTCATGCGTGGGCTCCCGGGTTCGCTGCGACGGCGTCGGCCAGGATGGTCCGGGCCCGGGTCAGGGGCCGGACGGCCCGGGGAAAGTCCTTGAGTTCGGTCATCAGGATGTCCAGGACGGGCGGCAGGGATCGGGCGGGGACGCGACGGGCCGTGAGGATGTCCGCGGTCCAGGTCATGAAGGTGGTGAACAGTTCGTCGTCGTCCGTGTACACCGCCACGGACAGGAATTCGACGATGTGCGCGATGTCCTCCGCGGTGCGCTCGCGCTGGAGTCCGGTGTACGCGGCCATGGCCGGGAACATGTCCTCCAGCTTCGCCAGGACCTGCTTGACGAGCAGCCCCTGCGCACGCGAGACCAGGGTGTACTCCTGGTCGAGCAGGTGCGGCAGGTCGTCGCTCTGCTGCCGTACGCCGGCCGGCGTGGGCGGAGCCAGACCCGCGGCCAGTTGCTCGGCGGCGCCGCGAGCGTCGGGGGCCCAGGCGTTCGCGCCGAGCATGCGCGCGTAGCGGCCGTCGTGCCCGAAGGCCGCGCCCCCGGCGAGGACGGGCACCCCGACGGACTGGCAGGCGGTGATCGCCGCGTGGGCGGCGGGCAGCCGGGTGGGGATGGACGAGGAGAGCGCGACCACGTCCGCGCCGGTGTGGTGGAGATGTGCGACGAGGTGGGGCGTGGGGACCTGGGCGCCGAGGAAGTCGACCTCCCAGCCCCGCAGGGTGAGGACCTCGGCCAGGAGCCGGGCGGGCAGGGAGTGCCACTCCTGCTCGACGCAGGCCACGGTGACCCTGCCGAGGGTGGGCTCCGTACGGGCGGCGGGGTGGTGGGCGAGCGCCGTGATCACCCGCTCGACGATGGCGCTGGCCGCGTGCTCCTGGGCCACGGTGAGGCGGTTGGCGGCCCACTCCGTGCCCACCCGCGCCTGCACAGGTGCGATGAGGTCCAGGAGGACCGATTCCGGGGGCGTGCCGTCGTCGAGGGCGCCGGTGACGAGACCGGCGGCGGCGAACTCGTCGCGGTCCAGGGCCACGGCGGTCAGGAGCCGGTCACGCAGCTCCCCCGTCACAGCCGTCATGCGGTGTACCTGCCCCGTGTGTGTCCGTCCACCGCGCTGAGGTGGTTCGTCCGGGGCGCGGTGATCGCGACGACCGCCATGTCGTCGTGGCCACCGCCCCGTACCCATTGGGCGGCGAGCATCTGTATGCGCTCGACCACGGCCTCACCGGGCATGTCCGCGCACTCCGAGAGCGCCCGCTTCAGCCTCTCCTCACCGAACATCTCGTCGCCGAGCGGGCCACCCCGGGCCTCGGTGAACCCGTCGGTGTAGAGCAGACACGTCTCGCCGGGGCGCAGCACGGTTTCGACGGTCCGGGACTCGATGTCGGGAAGGGCGCCGATGAGGGTGCCGTGGGTGCCGGCCTCCTCGACGCGGCCGTCCACCCGGACCACCAGCGGCACGGGATGGCCGGCGGAGGTGAGCCGCAGGCGCACCACGTGGTCCGTCCGCCGGACCGACGCCAGGACCATGGTCGCGAAGCGGGTGTGGTGGGAGTTGAGGAGCGCCCCGTTGAGGAGTCCCAGCATCTTCTGGTGGTCGTCCGCCATCGGGACAAGGGCCTGCAGGGTGTTGCGGATCTTGCCGGTGAGCACCGCGGCGTCCAGCCCCTTGCCGCACACGTCTCCCAGAATCACCAGCGAGGAGTCCTCCTCCTCGGTGCCTGAGTGGTGGACGTCGAAGAAGTCCCCGCCGACGCGTTCGCGGGCGGCGGCGGGCCGGTAGCCGCCCGCGAACTCGACCCCGTTGACGCGGTGCAGCCGGGGCGGGAGCAGGTCCTGCATCAGGGTCCGTGTGATGGCGCTCTGCTCCGCGTACAGATGGGCGGCGGACAGGGCCGCACCTGCCCGTGCGGCGAACAGCCGGGCGAAGACCTGCTCGTTCTCGGTGAACTGGCCGCCGCTCCGCAGCAGGACCAGGGCGCCCGCCGGGACCCCCTGGCCGGGCAGTGGCGTGATGACCACCGAAGTGATCGTTCCGGTGTAGCCCTCGGGGATCATCCAGGCGGGCAGTGTCCCGGGATCGATCCAGCGCGAGGGCACGGGCGGGAAGCCCTGAAGGGCCTCGTCCAGGCCGGGCAGTTCGCACGGGTCGGCCGCGACGAGGCCGCGCCCGGCGTCCTGGCCGGCGACCGCGTGGGCGAGCGGGAGCTTGTCGCCCCGGGCGGGCGAGACGACGAACGCCGCCTCCGCGAGGTATTCGGAGGCGAGCCGGGCGGTGGCGCTCACACACCGGTCGGTGTTCAGCGAGGACAGCAGGACGTGGGACGCCTCCGAGAGGAAAGCGGTCCGTTCGCGTTCGGTGGCGAGCGCCTCCTCGGCGCGCCTGCGGCCGGTGTCCTCGACCAGCCACCACACCACGTTCCCGTTCTCGCCCCGGCTGGGAAGGGCCTCGAAACTGCGGGTGCCGATCCAGCCGGACGCACCGCCGTCGGTGTCCGCGCACCGGTTCACGGTCCGGTCGCGCAGTTCCTCGTCCGCCAGGGCGAGCCAGGCGGGGGCCGCGTCGGCCATCCTGGCGCCCGGCCGCGCGTCGCGCAGGAGCCGGGAGGCGGCGGGGTTGACCTCGGTCAGCACGCCGTCCGCGGCGCTTTCGAGCACCGGATGCGGAGCCGTTGACCATGGGCCGGGCGCCGGACGTTCGCCGGCGCTCGTCACGGACGTTCTTCGGGGAGGGGCCATGAGGGGGCGCCCGCCTGCGGCGGGCGGCACCACCTTCCAACTGGACGGAAAAGCATTTGCCGTGCGGCAACTATCCCGCAGCGCCGCCCTCGCTGGCAATCGACCGCCCCCGTCACGGTGACGGAGCGTGATATCGCCACCGTCCCGCCACCCGTCGGACGCGGAACCCTCACGGAGCCTTCACCCGGTCTCTGCCCCGGTCCGTTTCGTCCTGCACGAGGAGCGTGAGCAGCGAGGCGACGGAAAGGCCGGCTTCGGCGGGGTGCCGCAGCACCTTGTCCGTTTCGATGCGATACGTGTTCGCGCGCCCCTCTCGGGTGTGGGAGAGGTATCCGTCCTGTTCGAGGTCGGCGATGATCCGCTGGACCGCACGCTCCGTGAGCCGGCACCGTGCGGCGATGTCGCGGATCCGGACGGTCGAGCCCTCGGCGATCGTCGCCAGTACGCGCGCGTGATTGGTGATGAACGTCCATCCGGTGTGGGATTCGGGTGCTCCAGGCATGCATCCCATCTAAGCGCGCATGCTTGCCCGCCCTCAACTACATGACATACTTTTCGTGTAATCACTGACAGGGTGAAAGTCACAGGAGGCCACGGGTGTCGTACCGCGAAGCCGGCCCGGCAGCATGCGTGAGCGGCGTCGGCGCAAGCAGCGCGCGCCCGTCCGGCGGGCCCGGCCCGGCGCAGGCCGTGGTGGTGGAGTACGAGCGCCACGGTGTGTGGGTGGTCGCGGCCCAGGGCTCCTGCGACCTGGAGTCGATCTCGCGGCTGGAGGAGGCACTGACCACCGCCGCCTGGCGCCATCCGAAGGTGGTGCTGGACGCCTCCGGGATCACCTTCGCGGATTCCTCGCTCCTGAACCTGCTGATCCTCACCCACCGGGCGGGCGCCCTACGCCTGGCCGCCCCGAAGCCCCAGCTCCAGCGGCTGCTGGAGCTCACCGGACTCGACGCGGTCCTCTACGTGCGCGCCACGGTCGAGGAAGCGGCCACCTGCTGACTTCGGTGCCGTGCCCCGCGTCCCGTACGGAACGCGGGGCACGGGCGCGACGGTCCGCGGGCCGTGTTACCAGCCGGCCTTCGCCGTGTCGTACGCGGTACGGCAGTCGGCGTTGGTGGCGTTGGCGGCCAGCTTCGTCATGGAGTCCTTCCAGATGCGCTTGGCCAGCTTCTCCAGGTCGCGCGTCTCGGCGGGCACGTTCGGGGCGTACTTCTTGATCGTCGCGAGGGACGACTTCGCGAACTTGTTGCACACCGGCGCCGCCGCGTTGCGGTAGCGCGTGTCCAGGTCCGCGGCGACGGCCTGGCCGTTGGCGGTCGCCCAGCTGTTCCAGGCCGCGCACGCCTTCTCGGTGAACACCTTCTGATCCTCCTCGCTCAGGCCGAGAACCTCACCGAGCATGGTGTTCTTGACCTTGTCCGGCACCGTGAAGTCGACGACGGGGAACTTGTCGAAGGTCTCCAGCAGCGCTTCCTGACACGCCGGCGGCAGGGCCGCCGCCTGGGCCGGGGACGGGGAGGCCAGCGCGGAGACGGACAGGAGGGCCACCGCGAGGACGGTGCTCCGGGCGGTACGCGACAGGGTCATGGGAGTGGTGCTCCTTGAGCGAGGGGGGTGTCGTAGCGGGCGCCGTGTACGCGCCCGACGGCTACAGAACGATCACCGGTATTCGGAGGTCACGGCTGTCGTGCCGCCTCCGGGGACCGGGTGGGCGCCGGCACGCCGGACCTCCCCCGGGCGGGCAGCGCGTCGCGGGTGCGCCTGCGGAAGACCAGCAGTCCGGCGCACGCGGCGGCGGTGAGCCAGAGGAACTGGATCGCGAGCCCCTCCCCCACCGGAGCGTCGGAGAATGCGGCGGACATGCTGGCCTGCACGGCCCCGTAGGTCGGCAGGAAGCGGACGACCGCACTGTCCGATCCCGAGCTGGAGAGCGGGTTCTGCAGGGCCACATCGAGGATGCTGATCATGAGGATGGCGAACATCCCCTCCACCTCGCGGCGGAGCACCGATCCGAAGACCACGCCGAGCGCCCCGTAGGTCAGGGCGGCGAGGAACAGCCCGGCGGCCAGCATCAGGGGCTGCCGCGGGGTCCAGGCGAAGCCCGCGGCAGCCGTGGCGTAAGCGGCGACGGCCGTACAGACCAGCGTCAGCGCGGAGAGCTTGGCGAGGACGAGGTGATACCGGGGGTATCCCGCCATGGCCAGGCGACGGTCGAAGGCGCCCCCGGTGAAGGTGGCGGCGAACATCATGAAACCGGCGATCAGGGTGACCGCGTTGAGCGCGCCGGTGATCTGGGTGAGGTGGTTGCCCGGCGGGGACAGGATCTCGCCGGTGGCCCGCAGCCGGAACGGGGCCGGCCGGCTGGGGATGGCCACATAGGCCAGGCCGATCCAGACAGGGATGTACACGACCACCAGCAGCATCGCGAACCGGTTGCGGGCGTGGCCGGTCAGCGCGTAGCGGGACGCCGTGACGAACAGGGACCAGTGCCTCCTCACGCGGTCGCCCCCGTACGCGTGTCGCGGAGGTGCAGGCGCCCGCCGCCCAGCCGCCACAGCAGGTCGAGCCGGTCGATGTCGTACGCGAGGTGCGAGACGACCAGCACCGAGCGTCCGGCGTCGCGCAGGCTCGTCGCCAGCTCCCAGAACCGCAGATAGGTCTCCCAGTCGAACCCCTGGTAGGGCTCGTCCAGCAGCAGGACGTCCGGGTCGTGCATGAGCGCCAGTGTCAGGTTCAGCTTCTGCCTCGAACCGCCGCTCAGCAGCCCCGCACGGTGGTCGAGATACTCGGTGAAAGCCAGGATCTCCATCACCTCGAAGGCCCGCCGGAGGTCCGGCAGGCCGAAGGCGTGCCGGAAGAAGTCGAGGTGCTGGCGGACGGTGAACGAGTCGTCGAGCACGACGGCCTGGGGGCAGTAGCCGAGCCTGCCGCTGTGCCGGACCGTTCCCCGGTCCGGGGCGAGTTCACCGGCCAGGATCTTCAGCAGGGTGGACTTCCCCGCTCCGTTCTCCCCGACGATCCCGGCGAGTGCGCCGGGCCGCAGCTGGAGGCCGACGCCCCGGAGAACGGCGTGCCGCCGGTAGGAGTGGTGCACATCGGTGACGTCCATCGCGCTGCTCCGTCGTGTCGGGTGTGTACGGGACCGGGCGGGCGGCCGGCTCGCCGCCGTGCATCGCCTCATCGCGACGCCGCCTCCTCCAGTTCCGCCACGGCCCGCTCCCACAGCTCCGGCAGGCGCTCTCCCCGCGGCAGGCCCCTGTCGACGACGACGGACACCTCCGCCCACTCGCCGAAGAACGAGAGCGCGACCGCGAAGAGATGACCGGGGACGAGCAGCGGCAGCAGGGCGGTGCCCGTCACCCGGGTCTCGCCCAGGCCGCCCCGGTCGGCGAGCGGCATCGAGGTGGTCATGACGTTGGTGACACGCGGGGAGAGCACCCGGCGCATGTACCACTCGGTGGGCCGGGCCGGCATGTGGCGTACCAGGTCCACGATCGTCTGCCGTCGTGCGGCGCCGCGCAGTTTCCGCGTCGCTGTCGTCACGTGGTCCAGCCGCCTGAAGGCGTCGCCGTCCGAGGACGCGTCGGCGGGGGCGAGGCGCACGGGCAGTTCCAGGGGCAGGGCGAAGCAGCGGTTCCCCCAGGTCTGTTCCTCGTCGGGGCGCCGCGCGTCGACCGGGAGCACGGCCGTGACCCGGGGCAGCGGTACCTCCGACTCGTCGGCCCAGGCGGCCAGCGCCCCGGCGAGCGCCGCGAGATGCGCGTCGTGCGCCGAGCCGTCCCGTGCCGCACCGATCCGCCGGAGGGTGTCCGAGGGCACACGCCCCCGGTACAGCCGCCGTTCGCCGGTCGGCACGTACGCGGCGACGGGGCGGTGTCCGCGTACGGCGACCGTGCCGGCCGCGAACCTGGCGGCCAGCCCGACGGCGGCGGCCGCACGCCGGGGCATCCCGGCCCGGCGCCCCGGGCCGGGCACGGGCCTGCCGGAGGCTTCCCCCTCACCGAGCACGGCCCGGAAGGTCATGGCCGCCGCCGCACCGTCCTGGCAGGCGTGGTGGAAGCGGTAGCACAGGGCGTAGGCGTCCGGATCGTGGCCGTGGACCAGCCAGGCTCCCCAGTAGGTGCCGGGCGCGAAGGGGGCGTTGAGCGCGGTGTGCAGGGCGGCGTCCCAGCCGTCGGGCCCGTCGGCGACGACCTCGTGCACGTGCCGGTCCACGTCGAAGCCCTCGTCCGGCTGCCATCGCGGTCGCTGGCCGCTCTCGATACGGCTCGTCATCAGCGGCAGCGCGCGCAGGCGGTGACCGAAGTACGCGCGGAGGTCCGCGAGGGCAGGAGGCGGCCCGCTCAGGTACGCGACGCCCCCGGCGTCCCAGCGTACGTCCGGGCGTGCGCGCTCCAGGTTGAGGAAGGCCCGGTCCACGGGGTGGACGGGCAGGTGGGGCGGGGC